>CAVUNE010000001.1:0-30081 GCA_963742775.1 uncultured Actinomycetota bacterium
GGCGACCCGCGAGGGTCGCCCTGTTGTCATTTTGCCTCGATTGACAACCACGAAGTGTCCCCAAGCCGTTCCCGGGCGGTTGTCCTGCACAGCTCTGCCATCTGCCGAGCACTGTCGCCAGCAGCTGCGCCACGGTGGTGAGCAGGAGGTGAGGTCGGTGACGACTCACGAGATCACGCAGATGCAGATGCTCAACGAGGTGCACCTGGTAGGTCGACTGCCTGCCCCGGCCGTGGAGCGGGTGATGCCCAGTGGTGATGTGCTGTGCACGTTCCGGGTAGCTGTTGCTCGTGATCTTGTCGGCAGTGGGACGGCCGGAGCCACCCGACAGGGCGTCGACTCCCTCGAGTGCGTCTCGTGGAGTGGGCGGGTGCGACGCTCGGCTTCGTCCTGGGTCGTGGGTGACGTGGTCGAGGTGTCGGGTGCCCTGCGACGTCGTTTCTTCAGGACGGCGGCAGGGACGGCGTCTCGGGTGGAGGTGGAGGTGACGTCGGGGCGTCGTCTTCGTCGCGCAGATGCCTGAGCAGCACGCCGAGAGGCGGCTTCGGCTGGAAGGACGTCGCCTTCTCGGGGAAGAGTCGATCTGCGAGCACCACCCGCTGCACCTGGTCGAACCTCGGCGCCGGCAACAAGATCGCGGTCCCGGTGTCGACCCCGGCGTGCTCGAGGGTGTCGGCAGCCCTGTGGTGGTGAGTCACGCGGACCGGACCGTGCGACAGCGCCGGCACGAGCTGCTGGTGCAGGACCTCGACCTCTACCCGGTCGTCTCGGGTGCCGACGTCGAGGCGGAGCCATCGATCGCCGTCGGTGGCCACCAGCGTCCCCGGTGCGAGACTGGCCAGTGCCTGGACGTGGTCGGCAGGCGCGGTCGGGATCCCGACCGACGCGGCTGCAGCAGCGACGTCGTCGACGCTCGATCCGTGCAGCACCCGGTGGATCGCGCCCAGGAAGAGCGGGGTGTCGCCCTGGTCGACGATCATCGCAAGGCCTCGGTCGCGGCTGCCGCCGGGCTGACGTTGTTGGAGCCTGAGGTAGGCGGCGTAGCGGTGGTGCCCGTCAGCGATGACGGCAGTGGTGGGAGCGAGCAGCACAGCGATTGCTTCCAGCACCTCCGGATCGGTGATGGTCCAGATCCGGTGGGTGTGGCCGCTGCGATCGACGAACGTCACCGACGGTGCTATCCCGCGTTGCTCGGCCAGCACGCACCGCAGGGCGGTCGGCGACTCCTGCACCAGCAGGATCGGAGCCGGGTTGATCTCCATCTGCTGCATCCGGTCGGCGAGATCGTCGGCCTGGCCCGGGTAGATCCCTTCGTGGGGAAGGATCGCGCGTTGCGCGGGATCCGTGGCCCGGCGCGACACGTCGAGGGCACCGACGAGCCCGCGGATCGTCACCCCGCCACTGGTGTACTCGTGGAGGTAGAGGCTCGGTGCTCCGTCGTGGGTGAGGAACCCGCGTTCCTCCCACGTGGCGAGCCGCCTCGCAACCGCGTGGAACGGTCGCGCGAAGAGGCGGGCCGAGGCCGGGTCGCCAACCCGGGACGGCGTCAGGCGCAGAGCCCGGAAGGGCGCGAGCACGAGGGGTCCGGCGACGTAAGGAGGGGTGATCACCGTCCCGACGTCCATCCAGCTCAGGATACTGGTCGGCTCCTCGCTGCGTGCCAGACTGGGCGGGTGTTGACAGCTTCGACCGACATGCTGAGCCGCCTTCACGACCTTGCGATGTTCGACCTCGACGGTGTCGTCTACGTAGGGGGTGAGGCGGTTCCAGGCGCTGCGGAGCACCTTGAACGCGTTCGGGCCGACGGCCTGCGCTGTGCCTTCATCACCAACAACGCTGCTCGCACGCCCGGCACCGTGGCCCAGCACCTGACCGACCTCGGCGTCCCCGCCGACGTCTCCGACGTCGTCACCTCGGCCCAAGCTGCTGCTCGAGTCCTCAGCGACCGCCTCGGGCGAGGGGCCCGTGTCGCGGTCCTCGGTGGTGAAGGCCTTCTCGAGGCAGTACGCGCCGTAGGCCTCGAGCCCGTCGACGTCGACACCGAGGCAGCAGCGGTCGTGACCGGCTACGGGCCTGACGTGCGGTGGTCGGCGGTCATGCGTGCAGCCGTCCGGATCCGGGACGGCCTGTGGTGGGTCGCGAGCAACACCGACTCCACCATCCCGACACCCTTCGGTGTCGCCCCCGGCCACGGAGTGCTCGTCGACACCTTGCGCCGGTTCGCCGGCGTCGAGCCCGTCGTCGCCGGAAAGCCGGCGCGACCGTTGCTCGACGAGACGATCAGGCGGGTCGGTGGCGATCGACCTCTGATGATCGGCGACCGGCTCGACACCGACATCGCCGGAGCGCGAGCCATCGGTATCGACTCACTCCTGGTGCTCACCGGGGTGACCGGGCTGCCGGAGCTGGTCGCCGCCGCGCCGGAGGAGCGGCCGACGTACCTCGGGCCCGACCTCGGCGCCCTGCGCGAGACGCACGGCGCGCCGACGGTGGGCGACGGCACGTGGCAGCTGGGCGGATGGAGCTGCACGGTCGAGAGGAGCCGGCTCCGGTGCACGGGTTCTGGCGACACCGGCGACTGGTGGCGCTGCGTGGCGGCTGCCGCGTGGTCGCACCTGGACGACGGGGGAGGCGTCATCGACCTGGCCGACGTGGAGCCGCCGGACCACCGGGCCCGCCCGGTAGCCTCGCCTGCATGAGCGAGGAGCCGCGAGCCGAGTCCTGGGACGACGATCCCGACGTGATGCTGGAACGTCCCGGGACCACCGGCCTGCCCCGGGTCGACGGCGTCGTCGAGGTGGTCTCGGCCATCGGGTCGCGCGAGCTGTCCGAGCACGTCGGGGTCTACGAGCAGGCCCACGCCGAGCTCCGAGCAGCCCTCGACGACCGCGGTGCCGCGGCGGCGCAGTAGCAATGCCTCCGCGACGACTGCGCCTCGACGCCGAGCTGGTGCGACGGGGACTGGCCCGCTCGCGCGAGCACTCGGCCGAGCTGGTGCACTCAGGCCGGGTCAAGGTGGCCGGCGCCGTGGCCACCAAGCCCGCGACGGGTGTCACCACCGACGTCGCGATCGTGGTCGTGGTCGACCCTGATCGGCCCGACTACGTCTCTCGTGGCGGGCACAAGCTGGCCGGCGCCCTGACTGCCTTCGCACCGGGAGGGCTGAAGGTCTCCGGACGACGCTGCCTCGACGCGGGTGCGTCGACCGGCGGTTTCACCGATGTGCTGCTGCGAAACGGGGCCCGAGAGGTCGTGGCCGTCGATGTCGGCTACGGCCAGCTGGCCTGGTCGCTGCGCAGTGACGAGCGGGTCATCGTGCACGACCGGCAGAACGTCCGAGAGCTCACCGTCGGCCTGATCGGCCAGCCTGTCGACCTGGTGGTCGGCGACCTGTCGTTCATCTCGCTCTCGCTCGTCCTCGACGCGCTCATCGGGGTCACCGCCCCCACCGGTGACCTGGTCCTCATGGTCAAGCCGCAGTTCGAGGTCGGCAAGGACCGCGTCGGCAGGGGTGGCGTCGTGCGAGAGCCGGAGCTGCGCATCGAGGCGGTCACCTCGATCGCCGAGGCGGCCGAGCGTCGCGGGTGGGGCGCCTGCGCGGTCACGGTCAGCCCGCTCCCCGGTCCGTCCGGCAACGTCGAGTTCTTCTTGTGGCTGCGACACGGCGTGACGAGTCTCGCCGACGACGCGATCGCCGCTGCTGTGCACGGCAGCCTCACGCTGGGGGTGGCGGGTGAGAGGCTGGGCACGTGACCGTCCCTCCCGACCCACGTCGCGTCCTCGTCCTGGCCCACACCGGCCGTGCTGAGGCGCGGCAGGTCGCGCGCTCGTTCGTCGCCGGTCTGACGGCCCACGGGATCGTGGTGCGGCTGCTGGCGAGCGAGGCCAAGGACCTCGGCGTCGAGCCCGGCGACTTCTCGCCGGCGCTCGAGCTCACCGAGTCCGAGTCCGAGGCCGGTCGCGACTGCGAGCTCGCGCTGGTGATGGGCGGTGACGGCAGCATCCTGCGCGCTGCAGAGATCACCCACAGCGACCGCACCCCGGTCCTGGGCGTCAACCTCGGTCACGTCGGGTTCCTGGCCGAGGCCGAGCCCGAGGAGGTCGACTCGACCGTCGCCGCCATCGTCGGCGCGCGCTACACCGTCGAGGACCGCCTCACCCTCGACGTGCGGGTCACCCTCGACGGCAAGCTCATCTCCAGCACCTTCGCCGTCAACGAGGCGAGCGTCGAGAAGTCCGCGCGCGAGCGCATGATCGAGGTCCTCGTCGAGATCGACGGCCGTCCGCTCTCGCGCTGGGCCTGCGACGGCGTCGTGTGCGCCACCCCGACCGGGTCGACGGCCTACAACTTCAGCGCCGGCGGACCCATCGTGTGGCCCCAGGTCGAGGCGCTGTGCCTCGTGCCGATCAGCGCGCACGCCCTCTTCGCCCGCCCGATGGTCACCGGCCCCGACTCGGTGATCGCCATCGAGGTCGTCGCTCGTCCCGAAGGTGCCGCCGTGCTCTGGTGCGACGGTCGTCGTACCGTCGACCTGCCCCTGGGAGCCCGCATCGAGGTGCGCCGCGGGGCGGAGCCGGTCCGACTGGCCCGCCTCCACGAGGCTCCCTTCACCGACCGCCTGGTCGCCAAGTTCCGGCTGCCGATCGAGGGCTGGCGCGGGGAGGGCGAGCGCCGTCTCCTCGGGGCCGCGACCACCGACGAACGGCGAGCGACGTGATCGAGGAGATCAGGATCAGCCAGCTCGGGGTGATCGACGCCTCCGTGCTCGAGCTGGGCCCAGGCCTGACCGTCATCACCGGGGAGACCGGCGCCGGCAAGACGATGGTCGTCACCGCCCTCGGGCTGCTGCTCGGCGGCCGAGCCGACAGCGGGGCGGTGCGCACCGGAGCCAGGCAGGCGCGCGTCGAGGGCGTCATCCGGGTGGGCGAGCTGACCCACTTCGCCGATGCCGTCGAGGACGCCGGCGGAGAGGTCGAGGACGGCGTCGTGGTGCTGGCCCGCAACGTCGCCGCGGAAGGTCGCTCCCGGGCCTTCGTGGGTGGGGCGTCGGTGCCGGTCGCCACCCTCGTCGAGGTCGCCCAGCCGCTGGTGGCGGTGCACGGCCAGTCCGACCAGCACCGGCTCCTGCTGCCCCGCGCCCAGCGCGACGCTCTCGACCGGTTCGGCGGCACCCCCGTGGCCGCAGCCCTGGGTGAGTACGTCGAGCTCTACCGTGCGCTCGCAGCGACCACGCAGGAGCTCGAGGACGTCGCCGCCAGTGCGCGCGAACGAGCCCGCGAGGCCGACCTGCTGCGCTTCGGTCTCACCGAGATCGAGCAGCTCGAGCCGCAGCCCGGCGAGGACGACACCCTGGCTGCCGACGAGTCGCGGCTCGGCTTCGCCGACACCCTGCGCACGGCCGCCGAGCAGGCGCGCGAGGCGTTGTCGAGCGACTCCGGGGGGGCCGACGCCCTGGCCACGACGTCGGCGGCGCGCGGCTTCCTGGACGCCGTGCGCGACCACGACGCCGAGGCGGCCGGGCTCGCCGACCGACTGGCGGAGATCACCTACCTGGTCTCCGACGTCGCGGCCGACGTCGCCTCGTACGCCAGTCGCATCGACACCGATCCTGCTCGGTTGGCTGCCACCTCCGAGCGACGCGCTGCCCTGGTCGCGCTCACCCGCAAGTACGGCGACACCATCGACGAGGTCCTCGAGTGGGCGGGGCAGGCCTCCACGCGACTGCTCGACCTCGACTCGACCGATGAGCGGATCACCGCTCTCACCACCCGACGAGACCGGCTCCGGCAGCGTCTCGTCGTCGCCGCCGCTGCCCTGTCGGCCGCCCGCACCGAAGCGGCGGCCACGCTGGAGCGGCAGGTCACCGATGAGCTGACGTTGCTGGCGATGCCGCACGCGGTCGTCAGCATCGCGGTGAGCCCGACCGAGCCGGCCGCGCACGGCGCCGACGACGTCGCCATCCTCCTGGCTGCCAACGCCGGCGCCGACCCCCGACCGCTGAACAAGGGTGCCTCCGGCGGTGAGCTGTCGAGGGTGATGCTGGCTCTGGAGGTCTCCCTCGCCGGCACCAGCCCGGTGCCGACGTTCGTCTTCGACGAGGTCGATGCCGGGGTCGGGGGAGCCGCCGCGGTCGAGGTCGGACGCCGCCTGGCCCAGCTGGCGCGCTCGTCCCAGGTGCTGGTCGTGACCCACCTGCCCCAGGTGGCGGCGTACGCCGATCGCCACGTGCTGGTGCGCAAGGCCAGCGACGGGACGGTCACCAGCTCCGGGCTGACGGTGCTCGACGATGCCGCTCGCGAGCAGGAGCTCTCGCGCATGCTGGCCGGTCTCTCCGACTCCGACACCGCGCTCGCCCACGCGCGCGAGCTGCTCGAGGTGGCCCGCGCCCGCGGCTGAGCGGTGCTCGCCGGGTCCGGGCGACCTGGCCAGGATTCTGGGATAGCATGGAGTTCCGTGAGGCAGCCGGGATCAGCTCAGACCAAGCACGTGTTCGTCACCGGAGGGGTCGCCTCCTCCCTGGGCAAGGGACTGACGGCCTCGAGCCTGGGCCGCCTGCTCCGCTCGCGCGGGCTGCGCGTGACGATGCAGAAGCTCGACCCGTACCTGAACGTCGACCCCGGGACGATGAACCCGTTCCAGCACGGTGAGGTCTTCGTGACCAACGACGGGGCCGAGACCGATCTCGACATCGGTCACTACGAACGCTTCCTCGACACCGACCTCAGCCAGATCGCCAACGTCACCACCGGGCAGGTCTACTCGAGCGTCATCGCCAAGGAGCGTCGCGGCGACTACCTGGGCGACACCGTCCAGGTGATCCCGCACATCACCGACGAGATCAAGGACCGCATCCTCGCGATGGGGGGTCCCGACATCGACGTGGTCATCACCGAGGTCGGCGGCACCGTCGGTGACATCGAGTCCCTGCCGTTCCTGGAGTCGGCGCGCCAGGTGCGCCACGAGATCGGGCGCGAGAACTGCTTCTTCCTCCACGTCTCCCTCGTCCCCTTCATCGGCCCGTCCAAGGAGCTCAAGACCAAACCCACCCAGCACTCGGTCGCGGCGCTGCGCCAGGTCGGCATCCAGCCCGACGCGGTCGTGTGCCGGGCCGATCGCGAGCTTCCGGAGTCGATCAAGAAGAAGATCTCGCTGATGTGCGACGTCGACCAGGAGGCTGTCGTCTGCTGCGCCGACGCGCCGTCGATCTACGACATCCCCAAGGTGCTGCACCGCGAGGGCCTCGACGCCTACGTCGTGCGCCGTCTCGACCTGCCGTTCCGTGACGTCGACTGGACCGTCTGGGACGACCTGCTCCGCCGGGTGCACCATCCGAAGGAGGAGGTCACGATCGCGCTGGTCGGCAAGTACATCGACCTACCCGACGCCTACCTCTCCGTAGCCGAGGCGCTGCGGGCCGGCGGGTTCGCCCACGAGGCGAAGGTCAACCTGCGCTGGGTCCCCTCCGACGAGTGCGAGACCCCCGCGGGGGCCGCTCGGGCGCTCTGCGACGTCGACGGCGTCTGCGTGCCCGGCGGCTTCGGCATCCGCGGCATCGAGGGCAAGCTCGGCGCCCTCACCTATGCCCGCACCCACACGATCCCCACGCTCGGACTCTGCCTCGGCCTGCAGTGCATGGTCATCGAGTACGCGCGCTCGGTCGCCGGCCTCGCGAAGGCGGCCTCCACCGAGTTCGACCCCGACTGCCCCGAGCCGGTCATCGCGACGATGGAGGAGCAGAAGGACTACGTCGAGGGCGCCGGTGACCTCGGCGGCACCATGCGTCTGGGGCTGTACCCGGCCGAGCTGTCGGCGGGGAGCGTCGTGCGCGAGCAGTACGGCGAGGAGCGCATCGAGGAGCGGCACCGGCACCGCTACGAGGTCAACAACGCCTACCGCGACCAGCTCTCCGAGGCCGGCTTGGTCTTCTCCGGCACCAACCCCGACCTGGGCCTCGTCGAGTTCGTCGAGCTGCCGCGCGAGGTGCATCCCTACTACGTCTCCACGCAGGCGCACCCCGAGCTGCGCTCGCGCCCGACCCGGCCCCACCCGCTCTTCAAGGGCCTGGTCGGCGCGGCGATCGAGCGCCAGAAGGAGCTGCGCTTCCCGATCGACGAGACCGGCCTGCGCCGCGAAGACCTCGACGCCGAGTAGCCCGTGGCTCGCTCCCGGTCGCTCCCGGTCCCTCCCGGTCGCCCCAGCTGCGGTGTGCGCCGAGTCGGCGCGTAGACGCGCCGACTCGACCCGAGACGTCAGAGCAGATGGGCGCGGGCGGTGCGGCGGTGGCGGTCGATGCCGAGCACGAGCGCGCGACGGACCACTCCGGGCGTTCCCTCGCGGGCAGCGAGCTCGCCGGCGCGCACGGTCCAGTCCTCGTCGGTGACGCGCGGCTGCATCGCCCCGATCAGGCTCAGCAAGGTCAGCATGCCGCCGCTGCCGACGGGGACCGACACCTCGTCGAGGAAGCGGTGCGCGTAAGGCAGCAACAGCTCACGCTGGTCCTGCTGCCACAAACAGCGGCCGACCTGGATCAGGGCCATCCCGGGCGGGACCGTGCGGTGCTCGAACACCGCGCGCCAGACCTCCTCCTTCGCTCCGGGATCCGGCCGGGCCGCGGTGACCGCGAGGGCGCTGGTGCGTGCGTCAGGGTCGGGGTCGCGCCCCAGCAGGTCGCGGACATCGTCCTCGAGGTCGGCGACGCCGAGGCTCGCGCGGCGTGCAAGAACCCGCCAGGCCAGGTCGACGTCGTCCTGCCCTGCCGCCGCGAGCAGATCGAGGTCGTCGGCGCTGGAGGCGCAGGCCGAGAGGACACGCAGCGCGTCGGTGCGCTGGCCGGGACGCCGGGACAGCTCACGCGCGGTGTCGGCGACCTCCGCGAGCCGCGCCGGCAGGTCGCCCGGCGCGCTCCACGTGTCGGCCATCCTCAGCGACAGCTCCAGCAGCGGCGCGACGATCGCGCCGTCGCGCTCGGCCCGGGCGACGCCGAGCGTCGAGGTCAGCGCAGCACCGGGGGAGACGTGGCCGTCACGGAGCAACCCCCACAGCGTCGAGACGGCCACGGCCCGGTCGAGCTGGTCGCCCAACCGCGGCGCGTGCTCGAGCAGTGCGCGGGTCGAGGCGCCGTCGGGATGCACGGCGGCGAACGTCAGGTCGCGGTGGTTGACCTGGTGCAGGTCGGCCTCGGGGAGGTCGAGGGCGAGCGGCTCGGCACCGGTGGTCACCTCGATCGTGCCGACGTGCCGCAGGGTCTCGCCCTCGAGGCGGTACGACGCCACGTCGAGGCGGTGCGGGCGCGGCGGCAGGTCGTCGGGTGAGGTGACGCCCAACGCACCGTCGAGCAGCGTGACCCGGTCGGTGCCCGCGCGGTCGAGCCAGGCAGCGGTCCAGGCGGTGAGGTCCTCGCCTGCCGCCGCACCGACGGCACGCATCAGGTCGACGAGGCGGGTGTTGCCCCAGGCATGGTCGCGGAAGTAGGCGCGCAACCCTTCGACGAACGTCTCCTCGCCCACGTAGGCGACCAGCTGCGCCAGGACCGCCTGGCCCTTGACATAGGTGATCGAGTCGAACGTGGCCATCGCTGCTGCGACGTCGGGCACCTGGCCACGGATCGGGTGGGTGGCGACGCTCTGGTCGAGCTCGTAGCCCGACGGCTCGCTGCCGATCACGTACGTCGACCAGGACGCCGTCCAACGGGTGGCGTGCGCTGCCGCCCACGTCGCAGCCCAGGAGGCGAACGCCTCGTTGAGCCAGAGGTCGTCCCACCACGTCATCGTGACGAGGTCGCCGAACCACATGTGGGCCATCTCGTGCAGCAGCACCTCGGCGACGAGCTGCTGCTGGCCGGGCGTCGGGTCGCTGCGGAAGAGCACGGCATCGGTCCACGTCACGCAGCCCCAGTTCTCCATCGCGCCGCCCATGCCGGGCACGAAGACCTGGTCGTAGCGCACCTCGGGGAAGCGCACGCCGAAGCGTTCGCCGAAGAAGGCCAGGCCCTGCTCGGTGGTGGTGAAGAGGTCACCGGCGTCGCGCTCGAGGAACGGCCGCAGGGACTGGCGGCAGTAGAGGCCCAGGCTGTAGCCACCGCGGTCCTCGCGGATCTCGTGGAACGGACCGGCGTTGACGACGACGACGTACGTCGACAGCGGCGGCGTCGGTGGGAAGCGCCAGACCCGGGTGGCGACGAGGCCCGAAGGACCGTCGGTGACGGAGTCCGGGCCGAGGTTGCTGAGCACGCTCCAGTCGACCGGGGCGGTGACGACGAAGCAGTGGGGTGCCTTGAGGTCGGGCTGGTCGAAGCAGGCCCACAGCCGCCGGGCGTCGTCGGCCTCGAAGGAGGTCCAGACGTAGACCAGGCCGTCGGACTCGTCGACGGTGCGCAGGATCCCCGCGCCGCTCCCGGTGTCGGCCTGGACGCAGACGACCACCAGCCGGTTGTCGGCGGCCAGGTCAGGGAGCGGGACACGGCCCGCCGAGACGGTGGCGAGGTCGAGCTCGGTGCCGTTCAAGGTGGCTCGGTGCACCTCGCCCACGCAGTCGACGAACGTCGAGGCTCCCGGCGTGGTGCAGCTGAAGGCGATGGTCGAGACGCTGACGACACTCTCGCCGTCCAGCAGTCCGGACAGGTCGACGTCGATGTCGTAGCGCTGCACCGCGAGGAGAGCGGCCCGTTCGGCGGCCTCGCCCTCGGTGAGGCTGGCCGGCTGCTCGGGCGCGCGGGTGACGTCGTCGACGTCGGAGTGGGAGGTCACGGCTCCCACCGTAGGTGCCGATCGGGCGAGTAGGTTCGCGCCATGGCCGAGACCCTGTGTGATGCCCCGGAGCAGTGGCCCGTGATCGAGTCGCACGACCTGCATCGCGACGAGTGGGTGGTGGCACTGCGCGCCGACCGGGTGCAGACCCCCGACGGCCACGTAGCCCGTCGCCTCACGCTGGAGCACCCGGGCGCCGCGGTGGTCCTCGCCGTCGACGCCGGGGAGCGGGTGTTCGTGCTGCGCCAGTACCGGCACCCGGTGGGCCGCCGTTTCGTGGAGATCCCGGCCGGTCTCTGCGACGGCGAGCCGGGGGAGGACCCGCTGGCGGTGGCGCACCGCGAGCTGCGCGAGGAGGCGCAGCTGCAGGCGACCGACTGGACGCACCTCGCGTCGTCGTACGCCTCGCCCGGCATCAGTCAGGAGATCCACCACCTCTACCTCGCCCGCGGGCTGAGCCCCGCAGACCGGGGTGACTTCGAGCTGCACCACGAGGAGGCGGACATGACCACCGAGTGGGTGCCGTTCGCCGACCTGTACGACGCCGTGCTGACCGGTCGGGTGGCCGACGGCCCGGTGATCCAGTGCGTGCTGCTGGCGCGTGCCCGCGGCCTGGTCGGCGCCGGGGTCTAGTCTCGGACCCGTGAACATCGGAGTCCCCAAGGAAGTCAAGAACCACGAGTACCGCGTCGCCATCACGCCCATCGGCGTCCACGAGCTGACGGCCCACGGCCACGGCGTGCTCGTGCAGAGCGGCGCAGGCACCGGCTCGGCCATCACCGACGAGGACTACGTCGCAGCGGGCGCCACGATCGTGCCCGACGCCGACGCCGCGTGGGGAGTCGACGGCGGGGTCGACCTCGTGCTGAAGGTCAAGGAACCGGTCGCCGAGGAGTACCACCGGATGCGCGAGGGCGTCACGCTCTTCACCTACCTCCACCTCGCTGCCGACAAGCCGCTGACCGAGGAGCTGTTGGCGCGCAAGGTCACTGCGATCGCCTACGAGACCGTGCAGCTGCCCTCGGGCGGACTCCCGCTGCTCTACCCGATGTCGGAGGTCGCCGGTTGCCTGGCGCCCCAGGTCGGCGCCCACGCGCTGCTCAAGGCGCAGGGTGGCCGGGGCGTCCTGCTCGGCGGGGTCGGCGGCGTCGCCAACGCCAAGGTCGTCATCATCGGGGCCGGGGTCTCGGGCCAGAACGCCGCGAACATCGCGCTCGGCATGGGCGCCGACGTCACGCTGCTCGACACCGACCTCGACAAGCTCCGCATGTCGTTCTGGCGCTACAACAACAAGGTCCACGGCCTGGCCTCGTCGAAGCTGGCGATCCAGCAGCACGTGCGGGAGGCCGACATGGTGATCGGCGCCGTGCTCATCCCCGGTGCGGCCGCACCCAAGCTGGTCTCGAACCAGCTCGTCTCGGAGATGAAGCCCGGCTCGGTGCTGGTCGACATCGCCGTCGACCAGGGTGGATGCTTCGAGGACACCCATGCCACCACGCACGACGACCCGATCTACGCCGTGCACGACTCGATCTTCTACTGCGTGGCCAACATGCCCGGTGCGGTGCCGAGCACCTCGACCTACGCCCTCACCAACGCCACGCTGCCCTACACGGTCGCCCTGGCCGACAAGGGCTGGCTGCGGGCCTGCATCGACGACCCGAGCCTCGCGCTGGGCCTCAACACCCACGCCGGCGACCTCACCAACGCCCCGGTCGGCGAGGCCGTCGGCATCGAGGCGACATCACTCGACAACGTCCTCACGTCCTAGGACCCGAACACCCCCGAGGACCCGCCGGCCTGTGACCGCACCCACCCAGCCCGACCTCCAGCGCGCTGTTCGCGAGCAGCAGCTGGTGCGCGCCGTGCGCACCTACCTCGACCACCTCAACGTCGAGAAGGGCCTGGCCGTCAACACCCTGACCTCCTACCGCCGTGACCTGAACCGCTACCTCGCGTTCCTGCAGGCCTCCGGTGTGAGCGAGCTGGCCGAGATCACCGAGGCGAGGGTCGCTGCGTTCCTGGTGCACCTGCGTGAGGGCGACGAAGATCACCAGGCACTGAGTGCGACCTCGGCCGCGCGCACCGTCGTGGCCGTGCGCGGCTTCCACAAGTTCGCCGTGACCGACGGTCTCGCCGAGCTCGACCCGGCGTCCGGCGTCAAGCCTCCGACGCCGGCCAAGCGGCTGCCGAAGGCCCTGCCGCTCTCGGACGTCGAGGCGATCCTCGAGGCGGCCGGGGCCCCCGGTACGCCCCTCGCGCTGCGCGACCGTGCGCTGCTCGAGGTCCTCTACGGCACCGGGGCGCGGATCTCGGAGGCCGTCGGCCTCGACGTCGACGACCTCGACTGGGGCGAGTCCGGCCTCGACGCCACCGTCCTGCTGCGTGGCAAGGGCGGCAAGCAGCGCCTGGTGCCGATGGGCTCCTACGCTCGCGAGGCCGTCCAGGCCTATCTGGTCCGCGGTCGTAGCGAGCTGGTCGGCGCAGGCGTGACGAGCGGCCGGGGCGGGCCGGCGGGGGCCTTGTTCTGCAACGCCCGCGGCGGCAGGCTGTCGCGCCAGTCGGCCTGGGCGGTGCTCGTCAAGGCCGCCGACCGCGCCGGCGTGACCCGCGACGTGTCGCCCCACACGCTGCGCCACTCCTTCGCCACCCACCTCCTCGACGGCGGGGCCGACGTCCGCGTCGTGCAGGAGCTGCTCGGCCACGCCTCGGTGACGACCACGCAGATCTACACGCTGGTGACGGTCGAGACCTTGCGCGAGGTCTTCGCCGCCTCCCACCCGCGGGCTCAGGGGTGAGCGCCGCGACCGGGCAGGTCACCGACTTCGATGCCGTCTACGACGACATCACCGCGTTGGCGACCTCACGGGGCCTCGAGCTCTACCCGCACCAGGACGAGGCGATCCTCGAGATCCTCGCGGGCAACAACGTCGTGCTGGCGACCCCGACCGGGTCGGGCAAGTCGCTGGTCGCTCTCGGCGCCCACAAGGCCGCGCTCGCCGACGACCGGGTGTCGTTCTACACCGCCCCGATCAAGGCGCTGGTGAGTGAGAAGTTCTTCGAGCTGTGCGCAGTCTTCGGGGCCGAGAACGTCGGCATGCTCACCGGTGACGCAGCGGTCAACGCCGACGCGCCGATCATCTGCTGCACCGCCGAGATCCTCGCCAACATCGCGCTGCGTGAGGGCGCCGAGGCCGACGTCGGGCTCGTGGTCATGGACGAGTTCCACTTCTACGCCGAACCCGACCGCGGCTGGGCCTGGCAGGTGCCACTGCTCGCCCTGCCGCAGGCGCAGTTCGTGCTGATGTCGGCGACCCTCGGCGACGTCTCGGAGATCGCCGAGGACCTCAGCCGCCGCAACGGTCGCGAGACCGCGATCGTCGACGACGCCGAGCGACCCGTGCCGCTGACGTTCACCTGGGCGCTGACGCCGCTCGGCGAGACCCTCGAGGAGCTGGTGGCCACCCACCAGTCGCCGGTCTACGTCGTGCACTTCACGCAGAAGGACGCCGTCGAGCAGGCCACCAACCTGCTGAACAACAAGATCGTCACCGCGGCCCAGAGCACCACCCACAAGGAGGCGATCGCCGAGCACCTCGGCGGCTTCCGGTTCGGCGCCGGGTTCGGCAAGACGCTCTCGAAGCTGCTTCGACGAGGCATCGGGGTGCACCACGCCGGGATGCTGCCACGCTACCGCCGCGCCGTCGAGCAGCTCGCCCAGGCCGGGTTGCTGACCGTCATCTGCGGCACCGACACCCTCGGGGTCGGCATCAACGTGCCGATCCGCACGGTGCTCTTCACCGCCCTGGCGAAGTACGACGGCTCGCGCTCGCGGGTCCTGCGGACCCGCGAGTTCCTCCAGATCGCCGGCCGGGCCGGACGCGCCGGCTTCGACACCGCCGGGTACGTCGTCGTCCAGGCGCCCGAGCACACCATCGAGAACGAGAAGGCCAAGGCCAAGGCGGAGGCCAAGAACGCCGCCCCCGGCGCCAACGCCAAGCGCAAGAGCAAGGCGCAGCTGCGCAAGCCCCCCGAGGGGACGGTGGTGTGGACCGAGCAGACCTTTGACAAGCTCGTCGCCGGGGTGCCCGAGCAGCTGGTCTCGCGCATGCGCGTCGACAACGCGATGCTCATCAACGTCCTGACCCGCGAGGAGGACGCCTTCGCGGTGCTGCGCGACCTCCTGACCGACAACCACGAACCCCGCAAGCAGCAGCTGCGGCTGAGCCGGCGGGCGCTGCGTCTGGCCCGCAGCCTTCTGCAGTCGCAGACGATCACCCGCCTCGACGAGGTCGACGAGCTCGGCCGCCGCTACCTGCTCACCGTCGACCTCCCGGCCGACTTCGCGCTCAACCAGCCGCTCTCGCACTTCGCCCTGGCGGCCCTCGACGTCCTCGACCCGGAGTCGGAGGACTACACCCTCGACATCGTCTCGGTCATCGAGTCGGTCCTCGACGCTCCACGCCAGATCCTCTTCGCCCAGCAGCACGCCGCTCGAGGTGAGGCGATCGGCGAGATGAAGGCCGACGGACTCGAGTACGACGAGCGGATGGCGCTGCTCGACCAGGTCACGTGGCCGCAACCCCTCGCCGAGCTGCTCGAGGCGACGTACGAGCTCTACCGGCAGAGCCATCCCTGGTTGTCCGAGGACGCCCTGGGCCCCAAGTCGGTCGTGCGCGAGCTCTACGAGCAGGGGATGAGCTTCACCGACTTCTGCTCGCGCTACGCCCTGGCGCGCTCCGAGGGACTGGTGCTGCGCTACCTCACCGACGCCTACCGGGCGCTGCGCCAGACCGTGCCCGAGGCGCACCGGACCCCGGAGCTCGACGACCTCCTGGAGTGGCTGGCGGAGACGATCCGTCAGACCGACTCCTCGCTGCTCGACGAGTGGGAGGCCCTCACCGACCCCGACCGCGCGACGCTCGGGGCCGGCGCCCCGCCACCGTCGTCGCCTCGGCCGATCTCCCAGCAGGATCGTGCGTTTCGGGTGATGGTGCGCAACGCGATGTGGCGGCGAGTCGACCTCGTGGCCCGCGACGACCTCGACGGGCTGATGGCGCTCGAGCGCGCCGCCGCCGATCGCACCGACCCGCCCCGCGAGGTCGTCGTCACCCGCTCGGCGTGGGACACCGCCATCGAGGAGTACTACGCCCAGCACGACACGGTGCTCACCGACGGTGACGCCCGCGGACCCGACCTGCTGCGCATCGAGGCCGCGACCGGGGAGCCGGCCGGGGTCGAGGACGTCACCGCACGGCTGTGGCGCGTCACCCAGACGATCGCCGACCCGGCGGGCGACCACGACTGGGTCATCGAGGCGGTCGCCGACCTCGACGCCTCCGACGAGGCGGGCGAGCTGGTGCTCGCCACCGTGGCGTTGCGCTGCCTGTCGGACTGACCCCAGCCGATCCTCCACAGGGTTTTCCACAGCAGGGGAGGAGCTGTGGGGGACGAGCGTCGTCTCGCCCACAGGTCGGGGCCGGCTCTCCACAGATGTGTCGTCGGCACCACCTCGGGGGCCGGGCGGTCTAGGACCTGCACGACTTACGCCCTAGGGTCGGCGAGCCGCCCCGATGTCGTCGTGTCGACATTGTTCACTGGTCAGGCACCGGCCGGCGACATCCAGCACACACCAGCACGCCACCCAGAGGGAGCCACCAGCATGAGCGAGGGAACGTACGGGGCACCACAGATGCCACCGCGGGTCGCCGTACCCGCGGCGCCGGTCTCGGCCGGGACGAGCCAGGACGCCGCGATGCTGCCGTTCGAGCGTCCCGTGGTCCAGGACGCCGTCGCCTCCCAGCAGCCCGCCCAGCACCCCGCCCAGCACCCCATGGGGCCGGTGCTGGGACCGACCGGCCGCCCGATGCCCGACCTGCCCGAGCCGAAGCCGCTCACCGTGCACGGCGGGGCCCGCGTGGTCTCGATGTGCAACCAGAAGGGCGGGGTCGGCAAGACGACCACCACCATCAACCTCGGGGCCTCGCTGGCCGAGTTCGGCCGCAAGGTGCTGCTCGTCGACTTCGACCCGCAGGGGTCGCTCTCGGTGGGCCTGGGCCTGAACCCCCATGAGATGGACCTGACCATCTACAACCTGCTGCTGCAGGCCGACGTGAGCCTCGAGGACGTCGTGGTGCCCTCCGGCGTCCCCGGGATGGACCTCCTTCCCTCGAACATCGACCTGTCGGCGGCCGAGGTGCAGCTGGTCAACGAGGTCGCGCGCGAGCAGACCCTGCAGCGGGTCCTGGCGCCGGCCCTGGCGCACTACGACGTCATCCTCATCGACTGCCAGCCCTCGCTGGGCCTGCTGACCGTCAACGCGCTGACCGCCTCCGACGGCGTCATCGTGCCGCTGGAGTGCGAGTACTTCGCGCTGCGCGGCGTGGCCCTGCTGAAGACGACCATCGACAAGGTCCGCGAGCGTCTCAACCCACGCCTGCAGATCGAGGGCGTCCTCGGCACGATGTTCGACGGTCGCACGCTGCACGGCCGCGAGGTCATGGAGCGCCTCGTGCAGGCCTGGGGCGACACCGTCTTCCACACCGTCATCCGGCGCACCGTCAAGTTCTCCGACTCCACGGTCGCCGGCGAACCGATCACCACCTACGCCAGCACCTCGGCCGGTGCCGAGTCGTATCGCCAGCTCGCCAAGGAGGTGCTGTCGCGATGGCCCGCCGAGTGAGCCTCCCGGCGGCCGACGACCTGTTCCGCCCGACCGGCAACGAGGCCGTCGAGTCGGCGGTGCGCGCCGTTCCGGACGCTCCCGAGCCGCCCGAGCCGTCGAAGCCGGCCGCGAGCGGACGCATCCGCCACGACGAGAAGATGACCGTCTACGTCACCACCGACGAGCTGATGGCGATCGAGCAGGCGAGGCTCACGCTGCGCGGCGAGCACCGTCTCGCGGTCGACCGCGGACGACTGGTGCGCGAGGCGGTCGCGCTGGTGCTCGCCGACCTGACGACGAACGCCGACGACAGCCTGCTGGTGCAGCGCCTGCGCGACGACCGATGACGGTGTCGACCCGCGACCTCGACGCCCCGGAGATCACCCCCGCCTTCTCGCTGCGCCTCAGCAACTTCGAGGGTCCCTTCGACCTGCTGCTCAGCCTCATCTCCAAGCACAAGCTCGACATCACCGAGGTCGCCCTGTCACAGGTCACCGACGAGTTCATCGCCCACGTCAAGGCCGGCGGCCCGGTCTGGGACCTCGAGCAGACGACGTCCTTCCTGCTGGTGGCCGCGACCCTGCTCGACCTCAAGGCGGCCCGGCTGCTTCCCCAGGGCGACGTCGAGGACGAGGAGGACCTCGCCCTGCTCGAGGCGCGCGACCTGCTCTTCGCCCGGCTCATCCAGTACAAGGCCTACAAGCAGGTCGCCGGGGTGCTCGGCGTCCGGCTGGCCGACGAGTCGCGCCGCCACCCCCGTGCGGTCGGCCTCGAGGACCGCTTCGCTGGGTTGTTGCCCGAGGTGCTCATCGGCATCGGCCTGGAGCAGTTCGCCGTCCTCGCCGCCAGGGCGTTGGTGCCCAAGCCCGTGCCCGAGGTGTCGCTGAGCCACATCCACGCACCGGCGGTCTCGGTGCGCGAGCAGGGCGCCATCGTGATGGACCGGCTACGCCGAGCCGGCACGCTCACCTTCCGGGCGCTCTGCGGCGACTCGCCGGACACCCTCACCACCGTCGCCCGCTTCTTGTCGTTGCTGGAGCTCTTCCGCGAGGGGGCCGTGGCCTTCGAGCAGGCCCGGGCCCTGGGCGAGCTCTCGGTGCGCTGGACCGGCGACGACGAGACTGCGCTCGACGACATCGACGAGTTCGAGGGAGCACCCCCTGCCGCGAACGCTGCGGCCGAACGCGCGTCGGACCCGCTGCCCGAGGAGACCTCATGACCGATGCCCCCGAGCTCGACGACGAGCTGCTCGCCATTCCGCTGGCCGAGCTGCGTCCGGCGCTGGAGGCGATCTTGATGGTCGCCGACCAGCCACTCGACGACCTGGGCCTGGCCACGGTCGTGGGTTACCCGGCCGAGGAGGTCGCCGCCGCGCTGCGCGCGCTCGCCGGCGAGTACGACGAGCAGGGTCGCGGCTTCGAGCTGCGCAACGTCGGCGGCGGCTGGCGCTTCTACACACGCGAGCAGTTCGCCGCGGTCGTCGAGGGCTTCGTGCTCGAGGGCCAGCAGGCGCGACTGACCCAGGCTGCCCTCGAGACGCTCGCCGTCGTGGCCTACCAGCAGCCGGTCTCGCGCGCGCGGGTCTCCGCGATTCGCGGCGTCAGCGTCGACGGGGTGATGCGCACCCTGATCACCCGGGGCCTCGTCGAGGAGTCCGGGCGCGACGGCGAGCACGGCGCGACGCTCTACCGCACGACGTCCTACTTCCTCGAGCGGATCGGGGTCACCGCCCTCGAGGACCTGCCCGAGCTGGCGCCGTACCTGCCCGACATGGACGACCTGGAGGAGGAGCTCGCCGCGATGTCGTCCTACTCACGCGCTCCCGACGAGGCGGCCCCCACCCCCACCGAGGACACGCCATGAGCCAGCAACCCCCCGAGAATCCGTCACCGCCGTCGCCCGGGCACCTGGCGGTCGACGAGGACGGCCTGATCCGGCTGCAGAAGCTGCTGGCGCAGTCCGGGGTCGCCTCCCGTCGCAAGTGCGAGGAGCTGATGCTCGACGGCGAGGTGGAGGTCGACGGCGAGGTCGTCACCCGGCTCGGCACCAAGGTCGACCCGCGGGTCGCGGTGATCCGGGTGTCGGGCCAGCGGCTGCCCCCGATCTCCGAGCACGTCTACCTCGTGCTCAACAAGCCGCGCGGGGTCGTCTCGACGATGTCGGACCCCGAGGGACGTCGCACCCTGACCGACGTCCTGGCCGAGGTCCGCGAGCCTTCAGCCGAGGGCAACGAGCGGCTCTTCCACGTCGGTCGGCTCGACACCGACACCTCGGGCCTGCTGCTGCTGACCAACGACGGCGACTTCGCGAACAAGATGGCGCACCCCTCCTACGAGGTCGACAAGACCTACGTCGCCGAGGTCGACGGCCAGGTCACCAAGGACACCTCCGACGAGCTGCTGGCCGGCGTCGAGCTCGACGACGGGCCGGTGCAGGTCTCGCGCGTGCGGATCATCGCCGCGACGCGGGAGAAGTCGATCGTCGAGCTGGTGATCCACGAGGGACGCAACCGGATCGTGCGCCGACTGCTCGAGCACCTCGGACACCCCGTGCGCAAGCTGACGCGCACCGAGCTCGGCCCCATCGACCTCGGTCAGCTCAAGGCCGGCCAGCTGCGCGAGCTCACGCTCGACGAGCTCGGCGCCCTGCTCGACAGCGTCCGCATGTAGTGCCGATCCACCTGGCCCTCTAGGCTGGCCGGGTGGTGATGCGCGCAGTCAGGGGAGCGACCCAGCTCGACGACGACGACCGGGACCAGATGCTCGAACGGGTCTCGGAGATGGTCCTCGACGTGATGGCATCGAACGGTCTGGGGGTCGACGACTTCATCTCGGTCATCTTCACCGCGACGTCCGACCTGGTCAGCGAGTTCCCGGCCTACGCCGCGCGGCAGCTCGGCTTCGGCGAGGTGCCGCTCATCTGTGCGCGCGAGCTCGAGATCGCCGGTTCCATGCCACGGGTGGTGCGGATGATGGCGCACGTCGAGACCGACCTGCCGCGCGCCGACATCACCCACGTCTACCTCCACGGCGCGGCGGCGCTGCGTTCCGACCTCACCCGCGTGCGCTCGGTGCCCGACGAGCACTAGCTCTCCGGGCGGCCCGGTAGTCTCATCGCCCGTGAGTGCACTTGAGCCGAGCCGGATGTCGCAGTCGAGCGAGACGGGTTCCGGAGGGACGACGAGCCTGGTGGGCCTGGTCGTGGCCGTCGACGGGACCTCCGGGTCCGGCAAGTCGAGCACCTGCCGCGGGGTGGCTGCTCGCCTCGGGCTGTCCTACCTCGACACCGGCGCGATGTTCCGTGCCGTCACCTGGTGGATGCTCGAGCACGACGTCGACGTGCACGACACGGACGCCGTCGCGGCCCGTTGCGACGAGCCGGCGCTCGTCTCGGGGACCGACCCGTCGGGCCCGACGATCACCGTCGACGGCACCGACGTCTCGGCTCCCATCCGCAGCGACGCCGTCAACGCAGCGGTCTCCCCGGTCAGCACGGTGCCCGCGGTGCGGGCCAGGTTGCTCGAGCTGCAGCGCACGATCATCGGCGAGCACACCACCGGCGGCGGCATCGTCGTCGAGGGCCGCGACATCGGCTCGGTGGTGTGGCCCCAGGCCCAGGTGAAGGTCTACCTGACGGCCGACCCCGGCGCTCGCGCCGCCCGCCGGGCAGCCGAGGTCGCCGGCAGCGACGTCGAGGCCACCGAGGCATCGCTGCGCGAGCGCGACCGGATCGACTCCGGCCGGGCCACCGCACCGCTGGTCATGGCCGACGGGGCCGCGCACCTCGACACGACGTCGTACACGCTCGACGAGGTGGTCGGGCTGCTCGTCGGCCTGGTCGAGGAGGCCGGGGAGGCCGGTCGGTGACCTCGCCGCACGGTGCGCGACCGCGGACCGACGGCGTACGACGTCCGAGCCGCTGGCTGCTGCACGGTGCCCGCCCCTTCTGCTCGTGGCTCCTGCGGCGCCGTTACCGGGTCGTGGTGCACGGCGCAGAGAACGTGCCGAGCGCCGGACCGGTCATCCTGGCCGCCAACCACGTGGGTGTCATCGACGGTCCGCTCCTGGCGATCTACACGCCGCGGCCGGTGCACGCGCTGACGAAGGTCGAGATGTTCGAAGGCCCGCTCGGTCGCTTCCTCTCCGCGGCCGGGCAGATCCCCCTCGACCGCCTGCACTACGACCCGGCCGCGGTGAAGGCCGCGGTGCGGGTGCTGCGCGACGGCGGCGTGGTCGGGGTGTTCCCCGAGGGCACCCGCGGGGCGGGTGAGCTCGACCGCTTCCATCGTGGAGCCGCCTACCTGGCGCACGTCACCGGTGCGGTCGTCGTCCCGGTGCTTCTCTTCGGCACCCGGGAGCCCGGTGGCGCGAGTTCGTCGCTGCCGCGCCGGCGTGGGACCATGGACCTCGTGTTCGGTACGCCGTTCACCGTCGAGCAGGCCGAGTGGCCGCGGACGCGCCAGCAGGTGGGCGAGACCTCCCACCGGCTCCGTAGCCGGATGCTCGCCGACCTGGAGGCCGCGCGTCGCAGCACAGGCCTCTCCCTGCCCGGGCCACTGCCCGCGGGGCAGCACGAACTCGACCCCGGCGGGGGCATCACGGAGACGTCAGCATGAGCAGCACCCCGATCGACGACCACAGCCCTTCCGACCAGCCTGAACCAGACCTGCCGTTCGGGCCGGTGCCCGTCCTGGCCGTGGTCGGACGACCCAACGTCGGCAAGTCGACGTTGGTCAACCGCATCATCGGACGTCGTGAGGCCGTGGTCGAGGACGTCCCCGGAGTGACTCGCGACCGGGTCTCCTACGACGCGAACTGGAACGGGCGCGCATTCACCGTCGTCGACACCGGCGGCTGGGATCCCGACGCCCGCGGCCTGGCCCAGCGCATCGCCGCGCAGGCCGAGGTCGCGGTCACGCTGGCCGACGCCGTGCTCTTCGTCGTCGATGCGACCGTCGGCATCACCGATGCCGACGAGGAAGTCGTCAAGATCCTGCGCCGCGCCGGCAAGCCCGTCGTCCTGGCCGCGAACAAGGTCGACGACCAGCGCACCGAGTCCGAGGCGCACGGCCTCTGGAACCTGGGCCTCGGGGAGCCCGTACCGGTGTCGGCGCTGCACGGGCGCGGCTCGGGCGACATGCTCGACGCCATCCTGGCCGCCTTGCCGGAGCCGCCGCCGGAGCGCGATCGCCAGATCGGCGGTCCTCGTCGCATCGCCATCGTCGGCAAGCCCAACGTGGGCAAGTCGTCGCTCCTCAACAAGCTCGCCGGCGAGGACCGCGTCGTCGTCGACAACGTCGCCGGCACCACCGTCGACCCGGTCGACGAGCTGATCGAGCTCAACGGCACGCCCTGGCGCTTCATCGACACCGCCGGCATCCGCAAGCGGGTCAAGGAGGCGTCGGGCCACGAGTACTACGCCTCGCTGCGCACGACCACCGCGATCGACCGTGCCGAGGTGGCCGTCCTGGTCGTCGACGGTGGGCAGTCGCTCTCCGAGCAGGACCTGAGGATCATCCAGACCATCCGCGAGGCCGGCCGAGCGTTGGTCATCGCGTTCAACAAGTGGGACCTCGTCGGTGAGGAGCGTCGCTACTACCTCGACCGCGAGATCGAGCGCGACCTCGTGCAGGTGCAGTGGGCACCGCGCATCAACATCACCGCCAAGACCGGTTGGCACGTCGACCGGCTGGTACCAGCGATCGAGAAGGCACTCGAGGGCTGGGAGACCCGGATCTCGACCGGGCAGCTCAACAACTTCCTGGGCCGGCTGGTCGCCGAGCACCCGCACCCGGTGCGCAGTGGCAAGCAGCCGAAGATCATGTTCGGCACCCAGGCCACCTCGGCCCCGCCGACGTTCGTGCTCTTCACCTCGGGCAAGCTCGAGGCGTCCTACGAGCGATACATCGAGCGTCGGCTGCGCGAGCAGTTCGGCTTCGTGGGAACCCCGATCATCCTGCAGCAGCGGGTCCGCGAGAAGCGCAAGCGCTGACGGCTCTGGCGAAGGAAGCGGTGGCAGTGAGGGCAGCCGAGACGACGGGGCCGCGACACGCGGGGGAGAGCCAGGAGAACGCCTAGTCTTCCACGTGGGCTGTATCGCCACTTGACCCGTTCGAACATGTGTTCGATAGTGGCTGGGTGACCACCTCTCTCCCAGCCTCGACGCTCGACCCGGGGCGCTCGGTCGTCGAGCAGCTGCGCGAGCGAGTGGCCGCCATGGAACGCCGTCCCGCCCGGCAGCCGGTGCCGACGCTGGCCCCGTTGGCGGACCTCGTGTCCCTGGAGGCTGGAGCGACCTACGGCGTCGACTCGGCCGCACTGGCGTTGGCGCTCGCGGCCGGTGCCTCCCGGGCCGGGGAGTGGGTCGGTTTCGCGGGCTGGCCCGACTTCGGCGTCGAGGCAGCAGCCGGGCTGGGCATCGAGCTGTCGCGTACGGTGCTGGTTCCTGACCCCGGCGAGCACTGGCTGGAGGTCACCGCCGCGCTCGTCGACGTGCTGCGTGTCGTCGTGCTGCGGCCCCCGGCCTCGGTGGCACCTCGGGCCGCCGAGGTGCTCGAGTCGCGGCTGCGCACTCGCTCGTCGGTGCTGGTGGTGTGGGGCGCCTGGCCACGCTGCGATGCGAGGCTGAACCTGGAGGAGTCGCGCTGGAGCGGTCCCGAGGCCGGGCGAGGCTGGTTGCACGAGCGCGCGGTGCGGGTCGCCGTGCGACGCGGCGTCCGCCCGGCGCGCACGAGCGACCTCGTCTTCGGTGCCGGGCTCGAGCACGCGGCCTCGTCATCCCCAGTCGTGAGGCCTGTCCGCGAGGCCATCGGATGAGTCCGTCGTGAGGGTGCTCGTGGTGTGGTGCCCCGACTGGTCGGTGGTCGCTGCCCTCGCCGAGGAGGGCCTGCGCCGCACTCAGCCGGCGGCTGTGCTCTCGGGTCACGTCGTCGAGGTCTGCAACTCGGCCGCCCGTGCCGAGGGCGTACGTCGAGGACAGCGCCGTCGAGACGCCCAGGCACGCTGTCCCGACCTGACGTTGCTGGCAGTCAACGCCGAGCGCGATGCCCGCCACTTCGAGAGGGTGCTGAGCACCGTCGAAGACCTCCGGCCCGGGGTGGCGGCGCTGCGCCCGGGGCTGCTGGCCGTGCGTGCGCCGGGCTCCTACTTCGGCAGCGAGGACAACGCGGCCGCCACCGTCAGCGAGGCTGTCGTCGACGCCGGGGTCCCCGACGTACGCCTGGGTGTCGCCGACGACCTGTTCACCGCCGAGCAGGCCGCCCGCACCATGGCTGCCCAGGCGTGGCGGGTCGTGCCGAGAGGAGCCTCGGGTGACTTCCTCGCCGACCTGCCCGTCGAGGTGCTCCAGGCCGACGGCCCGCCCGGACGCGAGGCCGTCAGCCTCCTGCGGCGTCTCGGTCTGCGCACCCTGGGTGACGTCGCCGCGCTTCCGGGCGAGTCCGTCGAAGCCCGCTTGGGCTGCTACGGCGCCACGGTCTGGCGGCGCGCCCGGGGCCAGGACCCCGCCCACTTCCAGGCGCGCACCGTACCGCCCGAGCTCGACGAGGCCGTCGTCTTCGAACCGGCCCTCGACTCCGCCGAAGCAGTCACCTTCAGCGTCCGCACGACTGCCGAGCGCTTCGTCGAGCGCTTGTCAGGCCTGCATCTCGTGGCAACGGGGGTGCGGGTCGAGGTCGAGGCCGAGAACACCCTGATGTCGGCACGCACCTGGTTGCACCCCCGCTTCTTCACCGCGCGCGACCTGGTCGATCGGGTCCACTGGCAGCTGCAGTCGGCGGCTGTGGGCGGGTCGTTGCGGGCGCGCAAGCAGTCCGGGGAGGTGGGCGCTGCGGTCGATCTGGTGCGCTTCGTGCCCGATGCGGTCGAGCCCGCGGCGGCACACGGCGAGACGCTGCTGGGCGGCGGTTCCGATGATCGGGTCGAGCGGGGCGTGGCTCGCGTGCAGGCGATGGTCGGCTTCGATGCCGTGCGTCGCCCGGTGCTGCAGGGAGGGCGCAGTCCGGCTGCCCGGCAGGCCAGCGTGCCGTGGGGTGAGCGTGCCGTCGAGCTTCGACCTCTCGACCGCCCGTGGCCGGGGGCGGTGCCGGGGCCACCACCGGTGAGGGTCTTCGCCGGCCCCTTGCCGGCCGAGGTCGTCGGCGACGACGGGCGCGCCGTGGCGGTGACCGAGCGCGGAGCCGTCACCGCGCCGCCGTCCCGCTTCCGACTGAGCCGTCCCGACGGCAAGGGGTCGCTGCTGCCCTGGCAGCCGGTCACGGCCTGGGCGGGACCCTGGCCGACCGACGACTCCTGGTGGGCCGGGGGAGCCGGGGTCGCCTCCCGCTTCCAGGTGGTCGGTGCTGACGGCCGCGCCTGGTTGCTGGTCTGTCGGAGCGACGGGTGGAGCTTGGAAGCGGGCTACGACTGATGGGCTGGAACAACCCCGACATGAGCTGGAAGGAGCTCGAACGCCGCCTCAGCGGACTGCCCGGCGCCGACGACGGACCCGTCTCACGCAAGCGACGCGCGGTGGTGAAGCGAGAGATCTCGACTCCTTCCCAGGTCACTCCCTTCGCCGAGCTGCACTGTCACAGCCACTTCAGCTTCCTCGACGGAGCCAGCTCGCCAGCCGACCTCGTCGAGGAGGCCGTCCGCCTCGGTCTTCACGCGCTGGCCATCACCGACCACGACGGGTTCCACGGTGCGCCGCTGTTCGCCGAGGCGGCTGCGGCCCACGACCTGCTCACCGTCTACGGCGCAGAGCTCTCCCTCGGGCTGGGGGCCCCCCAGAACGGCGTCCCGGACCCCGAGGGCACCCATCTGCTGGTGCTGGCCCGCGGGGTCGAGGGCTACCACCGGCTCTCGGGGGCGATGACGGAGGCGCACCTGCGGGGCAACCAGAAGGGACGGCCCGTCTACGACCTCGATGAGCTCGCGGCGCTCGGTCGCGGGCACTGGACGGTGCTGACCGGGTGTCGCAAGGGCGCGGTGCGCCGGGCTCTCGACGTCGGTGGCCCGAGCGCCGCGGCTGAGGCGCTCGACCGGCTGAGCGCCACCTTCGGGCTCGAGCACGTGCTCGTCGAGCTGTCGCCACGCCCCGGCTCCGACGCCACCAACGCCGCCCTGGCCACGCTCGCCCACGACCACGGCCTCGACACGGTCGCCGCCGGCAACGTGCACCATGCCACGCCCCGCCAGCACCGGCTCGCCTCGGCGATGGCCGCGGTGCGCGCTCGCAGCAGCCTGGCCGACCTCGACGGCTGGCTCGACCTGTCCGCGTCCGCGCACCTGCGCAGCGGCGCCGAGACCGCACTGGCCCTGGCGCCCTACCCCGGAGCCGTCGAGCGCACGGTCGAGCTGGCCGACGAGCTCGCCTTCGACCTGCGCAAGGCCTCGCCCGGCCTGCCCAAGCGCCAGATCCCTCAGGGGCACACGGCCGACTCCTGGTTGCGCGAGCTGGCCGAACGGGGTTTCGCCGAACGCTATGCCCACACCCCGCACGCACCGCAGGCCCGCGAGCGTCTCGAGCACGAGCTGAGCGTCATCGCCGGCAAGGACTTCGCCGGCTACTTCGTGATCGTGCACGACATCGTCGCCTTCGCCCGCTCGCGCGGCATCCTGTGCCAGGGCCGGGGCTCGGCGGCCAGCTCGGCGGTCTGCTACGCCCTGGGCATCACCGCCGTCGACGCGGTCTTCTACCGGCTGCCCTTCGAGCGATTCATCTCCGCGCACCGCGACGAGGAGCCCGACATCGACGTCGACTTCGACTCCGACCGGCGCGAGGAGGTCATCCAGTGGGTCTATGACACCTACGGGCGGCGCAACGCCGCCCAGGTCGCCAACGTGATCGCCTACCGCCCTCGGATGGCGGTGCGCGATGCGGCCAAGGCGCTGGGACACTCCCAGGGCCAGCAGGACGCCTGGTCGAAACAGATCGACGGCTGGAAGTCGGTCGTCGCCGGTGACCAGGGCGACCCGGAAGCCCACGACGTCCCGGCCCCGGTGGTGGCGCTGGCCGAGGAGCTGATGGGTGCACCGCGTCACCTCGGCATCCACTCCGGCGGCATGGTGCTCACCGAACGTCCGATCGGCGAGGTGTGCCCGATCGAGCGCGGTCGGATGCGCGACCGCACGGTCCTGCAGTGGGACAAGGACTCGTGTGAGTCGATGGGGCTGGTGAAGTTCGACCTGTTGGGCCTGGGCATGCTCGGGGCGCTGGACCACATGATCCGCCTGGTCGACGAGCACCTCGGCGAGACCTGGACGCTGGCGACGATGCCCAAGGAGGAGCCGGCCGTCTACGACATGCTGTGCCGTGCTGACTCGGTCGGGGTCTTCCAGGTCGAGAGTCGGGCCCAGATCGGCACCCTGCCACGGCTGCAACCGCGCGAGTTCTACGACCTTGCCATCGAGATCGCGCTGATCCGGCCCGGGCCCATCCAGGGCGGTGCGGTGCACCCCTACATCCGTCGAGTCACCGGCAAGGAACCGATCACCTACGACCACCCCGACCTGGTGCCGGTGCTCGAGCGCACCTGCGGGGTGCCGTTGTTCCAGGAGCAGCTGATGGCGATGGCCGTGGCGCTGGGTGACTGCACCCGCGACGACGCCGACCTGCTGCGTCGGGCGATGGGCTCCAAGCGAGGGGTGGAACGCATCGAGTCGATCCGCGAGAAGCTGTACGCCGGGATGGCGCGCCGCGGGCTGACCGGTGACGTGGCCGACTCGATCTACGTCAAGATCTTGTCGTTCGCCAACTTCGGCTTCGCCGAGTCGCACGCGTTGAGCTTCGCCCTGCTCGTCTACGCCAGCTCGTGGTTCAAGCTGCACTACCCGGCCGCGTTCCTGGTCGGGCTCCTGCGCAACCAGCCGATGGGCTTCTACTCACCGCAGTCGCTGATCGGCGACGCGCGCAGGCACGGGGTCGACGTGCGACGACCCGACGTGTCGCTCTCCGGAGCGCGTGCCGGTCTCGAGGCCGTCGAGACCATGGGGGCGAGCGGGGTGTCGCCCACCCGCGCCAGCGGTCTGTCGCAGTGCTGCCGACCGACGTTCGAACGGGCCGAGTGGGTGCCCGGCACGCCGGACCCCGTGCCGGCGCACCGGCGCGACGGTCTGCTCGCCGTGCGTCAGGGGCTGGAGTCGGTGCGGGGCATCGGTCGCGACGTCGCCGAGCGCATCGTCGCAGCCCGCCATGACGCTCCTTTCGACGACGTCACTGACCTGTCCCGCCGCGCTGCGCTGACCTCTGCGCAGCTCGAGGCCCTGGCGACGGCCGGCGCCTTCGACTGCTTCGGGCTCGACCGCCGGGCCGCGCTGTGGGCGGCCGGGTTCGCCGAGGCGGACGATCACCTGGCCGGATCGACCCCCGCCCCGGCGGCACCGACGCTGCCCGCGATGAGCTCGGAGGAGATCACCTTGGCCGATCTGTGGGCCACCGGGACCTCGCCGGCCGGGCATCCCCTCGAGCACCTGCGAGCCGACCTACGCGCGGCCGGTCTGCGTTCGGTCGACGACCTCCAGCGCACGGAGTCCGGACGACGCGTCCACGTCGGCGGGCTCGTGACTCACCGTCAGCGGCCAGGAACTGCCTTGGGCACGACCTTCTTGAACCTCGAGGACGAGACCGGGATGCTCAACGTCATCTGCTCGATCGGGGTGATGAAGGTCTACCGTCAGGCCGCGCGCAACCGCGTGGCCGTCGTTGTCCGAGGAGTCCTCGAGCGAAGCGAGGGCGTCACCAACCTCGTGGCCGACCGTGTCGTCCCGCTCGACACCGTCGTCCCCGGAGCCGGGGCGGCGCTCCAGGCGCGGCAGTCCTCACGTGACTTCCGCTGACGACTCCCGACTACGGTGGGCAGCATGGAACCGCCGAGCGTCATCGTCTTCGACGTCAACGAGACGCTGTCCGACATGGCGCCGCTGGCCGGGCGCTTCGAGGACGTCGGTGCACCGGGTCACCTGGCGGCGACCTGGTTCGCCCAGGTCCTGCGCGACGGCTTCGCCCTGACGTCAGTGGGTGCGAGTGAGCCCTTCGCCCGCATCGCTTCCGCATGTCTGCGAAGCACCTTCGCCGGAGTCGACCTCGATCGCGATGCGGACGACGCGATCGCCCACGTCATGGACGGCTTCACGAACCTCTCGGTGCACCCCGACGTGCCCGACGGCATCAGGACCCTGCACAACCTCGGCATCCGGCTGGTGACGCTGAGCAACGGCTCCGCCTCGGTGGCCGAGGGGCTGCTCGACCGAGCCGGTCTGCGCGACCAGGTCGAGCTCGTGCTGAGCGTCGAGGACGCCGGCCTCTGGAAGCCGGCTCCGCAGTCGTACACCTACGCTCTGGACCGGTGCGGCGTGACGGCGACGACGGCGATGCTGGTCGCCGTGCATCCGTGGGACGTCGACGGCGCAGCACGCGCGGGTCTGTCCACCACCTGGATCGATCGGAACACCGCGCCCTACCCAGAGCACTTCTCCGCCCCGACCTTGACCGCCAACGGTCTCGTCGCCCTGGCCGCGCAGCTCGGCTGAGACTCGACCCGGAGGCACGGCTCGCCAGGTGGAGGCGATTCGGAGTGCCCACGACCGCTGCGGTAGTCTTCCGATCGCCTCGCGGTGCACACCGCAGGTGTTCGGGCTGTAGCGCAGCTTGGTAGCGCACTTGACTGGGGGTCAAGGGGTCGCAGGTTCAAA
>CAVUNE010000002.1:0-190399 GCA_963742775.1 uncultured Actinomycetota bacterium
GACGCGCATCGGCGCGGCGGTATGGGCCGCGACGACGTCGTCGGGGGAGAGCCCGGTGAGCCGGGCCACCTCGTCGAGGTCGTCGCCGTCGTAGACGACGTCGATCGTGACGTCGGCTCGCGGTCGGCGGGGCGGCGTCGATGTCGGAGCGTTCCACGTGCAGCTCCGCCGAGGCGGGCCCGGGTCGGCGCCTGATGTCGCGGCCCCGCGAGCACGACAGCACCGTGCGGGCGGCGGGCACGACGTCGAGGACGCCGGGCAGGTCGGCCTCGCGCACCGCGTCGCACCACGCCAGCACCTCGGCCGTGCCGTCGAGGTCGAGCAGCAGCGCCCGGTCTCCGTAGTCGTGAACGGTGCCGTAGGTGGTTCCCAGGTCTAGACCGCGGCTTGGTAGGTCGGCTCCCGGCGCTTGATCACGGCGATCACCCGGTAGGTGATCGGCAGCAGGACCACCTCGACGGCGGTCTTGTAGACCCAGCCCAGCGCGGTGTAGACGGCGAAGTCGCGGAAGCTGGTGATGCCGATGGCGCTCGCGGCGATGCTGCAGAACACCAGGGTGTCACCGAGCTGGCCGGCGAACGTCGACCCGACGAGCCGCGCCCACAGGTGCTTCTCCTTGGTGCGTTCCTTGATCGCGACGACGACCCAGGCGTTGATGGTCTGCCCGACGATGAAGCCGGCGAGCCCCGCGACGATCAGCTGGGTGTAGGCGTGCACGACGTTCTCGAAGCGCTGCCTGGTTCTCGTAGAAGTCGGCGGCGGGCAGGTAGATGGTCACCCAGAACGCCAGCGCGGCCAGGACGTTCATCGAGAAGCCGAGGACGATCGCGCGCCGGGCCGCCTTGAACCCGTACACCTCGGACAGCACGTCGCCGATGACGTAGGTCAGGGGGAAGACGATGAAGCCGCCGTCGGTGAGGATCGGGCCGAACGCGACGCCCTTGGTGGCGGTGACGTTGGAGATGATCACCAGGGCGGTGAACACGGCGACGAGGACCGGATAGTAGGCCGACCCGACCTGGGCGAATCGCTGGGCCGGTCGTGCTCGAGGTTTCGGGCGTTGTCACCCGGTCATCTTGTCAGGTCAGCACCTTGGCGAGCATCGGCGGCAGCTGGTCGGCGACCACCGGGTAGGACAGCACCGAGGCGAACGCGATCGCGCCGGCGAGTTCCTTGCCGGTGAAGACGTTGCGCTTGCTCGTGGTCGCCTTCAGCGCGGCGAACGTCGGGTCGGCGAGCAGCGCCGCCTGCTCCTCGTCGCTCTCGGTCGTCCAGATCAGCACGTCGGCGCCGTCGAGGACCGAGGCCAGCGGTCGCGCGGAACCTGAGCCCGGTCGTCCGTCGACGAAGGCGTTGACCTCGTCCGGGATCGCGAAGCCCATCTGGGTGAGGAACTCGGTGCGCCAGCCGGGCGGGGTGACGTCGTGCTGCGTCCTGGAAGGCGCGTCGCGCTGACCACGACGACCTTCTTGCCGTTGAACGTCGGGTTGTTCTTGCCGACCTCGGTGAACTTGGCGTCGACGGCGGCGATGAGCTGTGGTCATCTCGTCGAACTTGAACACCGCCTGGCCGATGGCGGTGGCCTGGTCCTTCCACGGTTCGAAGAACGCGTCGCTGGCCGGACTGCGCGATGGTCGGCGCGATCGCGGACAGCTTGGCGTAGGTGTCCGCGTCGAGGCCGGCGTTGGTGGCGACGATGAGATCGGGTTTGAGCGCGGCGATCTGGTCGACCTGGATGCCGTCGACGAGGTTCAGCACGACGGGCTGCGCGGCGCCGAGTTTCGGCAGCGCCCACGGCCAGACGCCGAACGGTTCGCCGCCGAACCAGTCGGTGACGGCGATCGGGCACGACGCCGAGCGCCAGCAGGTCGTCCTGCTCGGTGAACCCGGCGCTGACGACCCGCTTCGGGCGCCGCGGGATCTTGGTCTCGCCGAAGGCGTGCTTGACGGTGACCGAACCGTCGTCGGCGACCGTGCCCGGCTTGTCGGACCGCAGGCCACGGCAGTCAGGGCAAGGCCGGCGGTCATCGCCAGGAAACGTCCGTCGGGACCATGGTGGTGGCACGCGGCGAGCGTAACTCGCCTTCCGGCGATGGCGTGCCGAACACACCGGGTCAGTCGTCGTCGGACAGGGCCTCGAGGTACTCGTCGTAGTCGGTGACGGCTCCGCGGATCTCGTCGGCGGCACGGTCCCACGCGCCGGTGACGTCGGTGCGAGCGGCAAGCGTGCGGTCGGCGATCTCGCGTCGTCCGCGGCTCAGGGCGTCGCTGACGTCTCCACCGCGGACGGCGGTGGTGGCGAGGGTGAAGGCGGAGTCGACGGCCGTGGCGGCCACCGTGCCCTGTGCGCGCAGCACGGTCTCGGCGACGTCGGCGGCACCGACGACGACGGCGTTCGGCAGGGTGGCCTGGTTTCCGACGTACTCACCGATGGCGGAGCGCATCCGGGTGCCGGTGCTGGCGGCGACCTGACGCACCTCTGCGCCGGTGTTGGCGAGCGCGGCGGGCAGCGTTGCGCCGCTGCGAATTTCGTCGACGACGGCCGCCGGTGCGTGCGCCATCGAGGCGGAGAGCTCGGTGGTGGCGCCCACCAGCTCGGCGCCGAGGCCGTGGCCAGCTCCGAGCTGCCGTTCCAGCACGTGGCGGATGACGAGCGCCCTGGTGGGCCTCGGGGCGGTGACGGTGCGGTGATCGTGGCGTCGTTCTCTGACATGGGTGGGTCCTTCCGGCGCGGTGATCGGACGCCCGTCAGTTCACAGGGCGCGGACGACGCTGCGGCGAACGTCGGTCGACGTCGGAACGAATTCGTGGCGTTGCGCTGGGAGGTTCCTGAGGATGCGCCGCAACCTGATTCAGGTGCGGCGACGGGGGTACCCGGTGAGGCCGGCGAACGACGCCGGATCACAGCTCATCGCGGAGGCACCGGCAATGCTGAACAACGTCGTACTACTCGCTTCGGACAACGTCGAAGCGGCAGGGTTCATCCTTCGCGGCATCAAGGGCATCTTCGTGGCGATCGGCAGCGTCATCGCCGCCGTCATCTGCGCGGTGATCGCAGGAACCAAGGGGCGCAGCGCGATTGGCTGGGGCATCCTCGGTCTCTTCTTCAGCATCATCACTCTCATCGTCGTGATCGTGATCCCCAGCAAGAAGAGCTGACTATCCCGAGAGGGTGAGCGCTTCCAGTTGGTGCGCGAGCGGAATCCGGGATCGGGGTGGGGCCGTCGTCGCCGAGGGTCACCAGAACGGTGTCGCACAGGCTGATGCAGTCCTCGCCGATGAACAGCGCCGTCGAGGCGACGAACGACGTGCGGCCGAGTCTGCCGACTCCGATCCCGGTGCCAATGGTGTTGGGCCAGTGGGCTTCCTTGAGGAAGTGCACGACGTTGGTCGCCGAGACGAGGCGGATCCGCCGTGCCGAACTGTCGTAGATGCCGGGCATGACGCGTGCGTTCAGCAGCGCGCGGGCATTCTCGTGCAGGGACTCCAGGGCCAGGTTGTTGAGGTGTCCGTTGGCGTCCATGTCGCCGTAGCGAGCCTCGACCGATCCGTGCACCGGGTAGGTGGCAGCGATCAGGCGGGCGGGGTGGGGCCGGGTCGCGATGCCGATCAAGGGCGTCTCGGTGTCGGTCTGGGGCATTCCGCCAAACTAGAAGCCGACTTGACACGTGTCAATTCGGTGGCTGGTAAGGGGTCAGCTGTGGGCGAGGCGCTTGTTGACCAGGCGAGTCAGCCACGCCGGTGAGAACCGGGCGCCCACGGCCAGGGTCTTGGCCTGCGATCCGACGGGGAAGTGCACCTGGTGGATCAGCCGTCGCGCCAAGGACGGGTTGACGGCGGCCACGATGTCGTCGGCGATGTCCTGCGCGGTGAGGCGGATGCCGAGCGAGTCGGTGGTGCCCGTCCTGACGTCGGCGGTCATCGCGGTCTGGACGTAGAGCGGCCACATCGCGATCACGCGGATGCCGTAGCGCTTCCATTCCAGGTCGAGCGCCTCGGTGATGGCGCGGACGAAGAACTTGGTGGCGCTGTAGTTCGCGAGTTCGGCCTGACCGTAGATCGCCGACGCCGACGCCAGGTTCACCACCACCGCTCCGGGCGTGGTCCGCAGGAACGGGAACGCCGCGTGCAGGCCGTTCACCACGCCCTTGGTGTTGACGTCGATCTCCTTGTGATGCGCCGTGACGGCGATCTCCTCGAAGCGACCCGCGATGAGGATGCCCGCGTTGTTGATCATCACGTCGAGGCGGTTGCCTGCGGCGGAAGCGAATTCGCCGACCCGCTGGGCCATCTCGTCGGCGTCGGTGACGTCGAGGTGACCGGTCACCGCCGTGGCGCCGAGGTCCTCGATCTCCTTGGACAGCGTCTTCAGGCCCACCTCGTCGAGGTCGTAGGCGCCGACGACGTAGCCGTTCTTCGCAAAGTTCAGTGCGGTCGCGCGGCCGATGCCCGCGGCCGCGCCGGTGATGAAGACCGACTTCTTTGGGCTCATGGTCACCATGATGTCTCGTGCGGGTGCATGCTTGTGGGGCACCTTGGGAGTGATCATGCGAATACACCTGCGCTGGGCCGTGACCGTCGCGACGTTCGGCATGGCCGCGGCCGCGCTCGTCGGGGCGCCGGCGGCCGTCGCCGGCTGCAACGACTCCAGCGGCACGGTCGTCTGCGCCCAGGGCGACATCCGTGGCACGGACGCCCCGCCGCCGGTGCAACCCGGCCTCGGTTCCTACGGAACGTGGTGCAACGGCGTGATCTGCTTCCCCGGCGGCCTGTTCGGGGTCGTCACCCAGCCCTACGGGTCGCGAGCAGCACGCCGAGGCCGATCATGGTGGCGGCGATGACGCAGTCGAGCACCCGCCAGGTCGACGGCTTGGCGAACAGTCCGGACAGTCGGCGGGCGCCGAACCCGAGGCAGACGAACCAGACCGCGCTGGCGGTGACGGCGCCGACGCCGAACAGCCAGCGCCCGTCGCGTTGTTCGTTGGCGAGCGCGCCGAGCAGGACGACGGTGTCGAGGTAGACGTGCGGGTTCAGGAACGTCAGTGCGGCGCACGTCACGAGTACCCCGGCCAGCCGCGCGGGCGCGGCGTCCGACGGCGTCAACGACGTGGGCCTCCAGGCGCGCTTGGCGGCCAACAGGCCGTAGCCGACGAGGAACGCGGCGCCGCCGAACTTGGCGACGTTCAGCGCGCCGGGGTGCGCGCGATCAGCGCGCCGACGCCTGCGATGCCCGCGACGATCAGGACGACGTCGGACAGGGTGCACATGGCCACCACCGGCAGCACGTGTTCGCGGCGGATGCCCTGGCGCAGGACGAACGCGTTCTGCGCGCCGATGGCGGCGATCAGGGCGAACGACGCCAGGAAGCCGACGACCAGAGGGTGAGTGCATGCCTCGACGCTACGGGCTCGCGCTCCACGCAGTACAGCTAATGATTCTTGATCTGCCATTAGAATCGCTAATGTGAGTCTGGATGGCCAGCAGCTTGCGGCCTTCGCGGCGGTCGTCGAGCTGGGCAGCTTCGATGCCGCTGCCGAGCGGCTGCACGTCACGCCGTCGGCGATCAGTCAGCGGATCAAGGCGCTCGAACAGCGCGTTGGTCAGGTGCTGGTGGTCCGCGAGAAGCCCTGCACCGCAACGACCAACGGCGTGCCACTGTTGCGGCTGGCGGCGCAGACGGCGTTGCTGGAGTCCGAGGCGCTGGCCGAGATGCGGTACGGCCGACGATGCGCAGCACACCCGGATCGCCATGGCCGTCAACGCCGATTCGATGTCGACGTGGTTCACCGCCGTCCTTCTCTCGGCTGCCCGACGTGTTGTTCGACGTCCGCATCGAGGACCAGGACCATTCGGCCCGGCTCCTGCGTGAGGGCGCCGTGATGGGGGCGGTGACCACCGAGCGCACCCCGGTTCCGGGGTGCCGCGTGAAGTCGCTCGGCGTGATGCGCTACTTACCCGTGGCGAGCCCCGCCTACGTCGAACGTCATCTGTCCGACGGCTTCACCGCACAGACCGCTGCGTTGGCGCCGTCGTATCGCGTGGAATCGCGACGACGCACTGCAGGACATGTTGGTACGCAAGGCATTCCGTCGAGTCGTTCCGAGGCCCGTCCACTACGTGCCCACGGCCGAGGGCTTCGCGTTGCGGTGTCGGCTGGTCTCGGGTGGGGCATGTACCCCGAGCAAGCGGCCGCCGCCTGGACTGGCCGATGGATCCTTCGTTCGCGTCTGCCGATGTGCACCTCGACGTACCGTTGTACTGGCAGTGCTGGAAGCTCGACAGCCCGATCGTCGACGCGGTGACCGACGCGGTGCGAGCGGCCGCCGCGTCGTTGAGGTAGCGCACCTACCCCGCGGCGTTCGAAGCCGGTCGCGATCGCCAGCGAGGTGAAGGAGGTCGACATGATGGCCAGCGCCAGCACCCCGGGGGCGAAGGTGTCGACGCCGTAGGACAGGTTGACCCGCTCGGCGCCACGCACGCCGCCGACCAGCACGATGACGGGGATGACGACGGCGAGCAGCAGCTGCTCGCCGTTGCGCAGCATCAGCCGTGCCTCCATCGAGGCCTGCGTGGTGACCTGGCGCACGAACGGGGCTGCGCCGGGGGCGGGCGTGAAGGTGCTCATTCGAGGACTCCTTGCCGGACCCCGGAGGTGACCGGGCGGGCGGTCAGCTCGAGGAAGACGTCCTCGAGGTTGCGCTGACCCAAGGTCAGCGACTCGGGAAGGACGTCGTTCTCCTCGCACCAGCGCGACACCTTCGCCAGGGTGGAGGCGTCGGCTGGTCCGGTGACGAGCAGCGAGACGGCGTCGAGGGCGGTGACCTCGGTGCCGGCCCCGAGGGCCTCGCGCAGCGACGTCGGCGCAGCCGGCGGGAACGGCTCGGTCACGACCAGGCGGATGGTGGCCCGAGCGCCGCCCCGGGTCAGCTCGAGCGGCGTCCCGGAGGCGACGAGGGATCCCTTGTCGACGATGTGCACGCGGTCAGCGAGGCGTTCGGCCTCCTCCATGTAGTGCGTGGTGAGCACGACGGTGACGCCGTCGGCGCGCAGCTCCTCGAGCAGCTCCCACACGGTGCGCCGCACGGCCGGGTCGAGCCCGGCGGTGGGCTCGTCGACGAAGACCAGCTCAGGCCGGCCGACCAGGGCCATGGCCAGGCCCAGACGCTGCTGCTGCCCCCCGGAGAGTCGTCGGTAGGGGGTGCGCCCGCAGTCGTCGAGCCCGAGGCGCTCGACGAGGATCGCCGGGTCCAGGGGGTCGGCGTGCAGGCGGGCCACGTGGCGCAGCATCTCGACGGCGCGCACCCCGCTCCACGCCCCACCGCTCTGGAGCATCACGCCGATGCGGGGGAGCAGCTGCTTGCGCTCGCCGATCGGGTCGAGGCCGAGCACCCGCACCCTGCCCTGCTGCGGCTTGCGGTAGCCCTCGCACGTCTCGAGCGTCGTGGTCTTGCCGGCGCCGTTGGGCCCCAGGACCGCGGTGATCGAGTGGCGCTCGACGGTGAGCGAGAGCCCGGCAACCGCGACCTTGTCGCCGTACGTCATCACCAGGCCGTCGACGAGGACAGCTGGCGAGTCGGGCACACCCCGAGTCTAGGAGGCCCCGAGCACCCCCCGGCGGGCGAGGTGCCGATGCGCCTAGGGTGAGGGTCGTGAACGACTGGATCGCCGGTGCGGTGTTCGTGCTGGGCGGGGTCACCGCGCTGTGGACGTTGATCCTCGTCGTGCGCGACCAGGTCGCGCAGGACCGCACCTTCGCGCTGCTGGCGCTCGCGGAGGTCGTGCTCCTGGTGCAGCTCGTCGTCGGCTGCGTGCGCCTGGCGGGCACCGATCGAGACGTCTCCGGCGTGCTGTTCGTGAGCTACCTGGTCGGCATCGTGCTGGCCCTGCCGATCGGCGCCTTCTGGTCCCTGGCCGAGCGCACCCGCTCGGGCACCGGTGTCCTGGTCGTCGCGGCCCTCACCGTGCTCGCGCTCGAGGTTCGTCTGGTCGACATCTGGGGTGGCCTCGGTGCGTGACCTCTCGGCGGGCCCGGGGCGGGTCCTGGTCTTCGGGTACGGCGTGTTCGCGGTCGCCGCGACCGGGCGCTCCGCGCTGCAGCTGAGCACCGAGGCCGGCAACGCGCCGGTCGCCTACTCGCTCTCGTTGGTCGCGGCTCTGATCTACCTGGTCGCCACCACCTGCCTGCTGCTCGGCGGGGTCCGCGCCTGGCGGGTCGCGGTGGCGGCGTGCGCCGTCGAGCTGGTCGGCGTGCTCACGGTCGGCGTGCTGTCGTACGTCGACACCGAGCTGTTCCCCGACAAGACCGTCTGGTCGCACTTCGGTCAGGGCTACGGCTTCCTGCCGCTCGTCCTGCCGTTCCTGGGGCTGGCGTGGCTGCGCTCGACCCGGCCGTCGGCCGGCGAGCGCGCCGCCGCTTGAACGACCCCCCCGACCTACCGCGCGGTGTAGTCCATCCGGACCGGACCCGCAGCCCGGGCGACGCCGCCGATCTGGGCTGCCACCGGGGCCGGGTACGACGTCCAGCGCGGCGTGAGGTCGTAGGTACCGAGCAGGTGCTGGAGGGCGGCCGCCATGGCAGCCAGCGAGAACGGCTGGGCGGGGCAGGTGTGCCGGCCGTGACCGAAGGCCGTCACCAGCTGCGGGGACGCGAGTCCCTCGTCCGGGCGAAGTCGGTGACGGTCCCAGCGCTCGGGGTCCCAGGAGACCAGGCCGGGCGCGGCGCTGGTGTTGAGCAGTGGCAGCAAGGTCGCGATCGTCCACCCGGCAGGCACGGCGTAGCTGACCTCGCCGACGTCGAGACGCACCGGGGTGAGCACCGTCCGCGCCATGATCGAGCGCTGGGCGAGGCGGGTCGACTCCAGCGCGCATCGCTGAGCGAAGTCGGCGTCGCCGTCCCGCACGCGGGCCGCGGCCGCGGGGTGCGCCGCGACGTCCACGAGCGCCCAGCCGAGCGCCGCGTGCAGGTTCGACATCGAGGCCACGTGGATCAGCGCGACGTCGAGGGCGACCCCGCGACGCCGAGCGGCGGCCGGCTCGGCGGCCCAGGCGGCCAGGATGCGACCGAAGAGGCTGTCGACGCCGGGGTCCGCGGTCTCGCTCAGGGCGCCGACCACGGCCACGACCTCCTCGAGCGCGGCCTCCTCCGTGCGTTTGCCGGACGCGGCCACGGCCGCCATCGCGTCGGGGTGCACGAACGCGTCGGACCCGTCGAGCTGGTCGAAGGCGGCGACGAGTCGCTCGAAGGCCTCGCCGTGCGCGGCCTCGTCGCCCACCCAGGAGGCCAGGCCCATCCGGTGCCCCAGCCGTCGGGTCAGGTCGAAGACGTCGGCGCGGCCCGAGCGGCCCAGCTCGGAGACCGTGGCGTCGAGGGCCACGTCCAGGTTCGAGAGGTAACCGGCGACGTCGTCTCGACGGAACAGTGTCCCGGGCAGCGTGCGACGGGCCTCGAAGATCGAGTCCGGGAGCTTGCGGCGCAGCATCAGGTAGTCCGCGACGCCCTTGCTGGCCTCGTCCTCGCGCAGTGCGTAGAACGACTCGACCCCCGCCGTGGAGAACGTGAAGAGGTACCGGTCCCGGGTGGCGGCGTCCGGAGGTGCCACCACGAACGTGTCGCCGTACGTCGCCCGCGCCCGCTCGATCTCGGCGACGGCGTCGTCGACCGGCACGTGCCACGGCAGGCCGAAACCGGCCGCGACGGGTGGGGCGGGCACGATGGGAGCGGGGGTCACGCCGGAATCCTCACAGGTCTCGGCCTCGAGCGGGAGGATCTCGCGCCGCGGTCCGAGGCGGGTTAGGGGAGCCTGGCTTGAATGCCCCCACCCATTAACGGCACACTGATGTTGTGGAATTGAGCCAGGGAGACCTCACGACGCGCCAGCGCGTTGCTCGGTCGATCCTGAACGACGGGCCCTCCACCGCGGTCGTCCTCGCCGAGCGTCTGGACCTGACGCCGGCAGCGGTACGCCGTCATCTCGACCAGATGGTCGACGACGGAGCGCTCGAGGCGCGCGACGCCCGCCCGGTCGGCGTGCGCGGGCGTGGCCGCCCGGCGAAGGTCTTCGCGCTGACCCTGTCGGGTCGCGAGGGTTTTGAGAAGCAGTACGACGACCTCGCCGCCCAGGCGCTGCGGTTCCTGGCCGAGACCGGGGGAGAGGACGCCGTGCGCGACTTCGCCCAGCGGCGGGTCGCCTTCGTCGAGGAGCGGTTCGGCGCCGTCGCCGCCGAGCACCCCGAGCTCGGCCCGGTCGAGGTGCTGGCTCGGATCTTCTCCGACGAGGGTTACGCCGCCGGGGTCCGTGAGTCGCCGGCCGGCGTCCAGCTCTGCCAGCAGCACTGCCCCGTCTCCTCGGTGGCCCACGAGTTCCCGCAGCTGTGCGAGGCCGAGACCGCGGCGATCGCCTCGGTCCTGGGCCGGCACGTGCAGCGGCTGGCGACGATCGCCCACGGCGACGGCGTCTGCACCACATGCATCCCCTCCATCATCTCCACCACGCCGGCGGCGACTGCTGCCGGTGCGTCCCACCCGCGTACTCAGAAGGAGCAGGTCAGCTGATGACGACCATCGACGAGCGCAACCCCGAGCTCGAGGGCATCGGCCGCTACGAGTTCGGTTGGAGCGACACCGACACCGCCGGCGCGAACGCCCAGCGAGGACTCAGCGAGGAGGTCGTGCGCAACATCTCGGCGCTGAAGTCCGAGCCGCAGTGGATGCTCGACCTGCGCCTCAAGGGCCTCAAGCTCTTCGGTCGCAAGCCCATGCCCACCTGGGGCTCCGACCTCGGCGGCATCGACTTCGACAACATCAAGTACTTCGTGCGGTCCTCCGAGAAGCAGGCCGCCACGTGGGACGACCTCCCCGAGGAGATCAAGAACACCTACGACCGGCTCGGCATCCCGGAGGCGGAGAAGCAGCGCCTCGTCTCGGGCGTCGCCGCGCAGTACGAGTCCGAGGTCGTCTACCACTCGATCCGTGAGGACCTCGAGGAGCAGGGCGTCCTCTTCCTCGACACCGACACCGCCCTGAAGGAGCAGCCCGAGCTGTTCCAGGAGTACTTCGGCACGATCATCCCGGTCGGCGACAACAAGTTCTCCGCCCTCAACACCGCGGTGTGGTCGGGCGGCTCGTTCATCTACGTGCCCAAGGGCGTCCACGTCGACATCCCGCTGCAGGCCTACTTCCGCATCAACACCGAGAACATGGGCCAGTTCGAGCGCACCCTCATCATCGTCGACGAGGGTGCCTACGTGCACTACGTCGAGGGCTGCACCGCTCCGATCTACTCCTCCGACTCGCTGCACTCCGCGGTCGTGGAGATCATCGTGAAGAAGGGCGGTCGCTGCCGCTACACGACCATCCAGAACTGGTCGAACAACGTCTACAACCTCGTGACCAAGCGCGCGGTCTGCGAGGCCGGCGCCACGATGGAGTGGGTCGATGGCAACATCGGCTCCAAGGTCACGATGAAGTACCCGGCCGTCTACCTCATGGGCGAGCACGCCAAGGGTGAGACGCTCTCGATCGCGTTCGCCGGGGAGGGCCAGCACCAGGACGCCGGCGCCAAGATGGTGCACGCCGCCCCCCACACCTCCTCCTCGATCCTGTCGAAGTCGGTGGCCCGTGGCGGTGGGCGCACGTCGTACCGCGGCCTGATCCAGGTCAACGAGGGCGCCTACGGGTCGAAGTCCAACGTCCTCTGCGACGCGTTGCTCGTCGACCAGGTCAGCCGCTCCGACACCTACCCCTACGTCGACATCCGCGAGGACGACGTCTCCATGGGCCACGAGGCGAGCGTCTCGAAGGTCTCCGACGACCAGCTCTTCTACCTGATGAGCCGCGGCATGGCCGAGGACGAGGCGATGGCGATGATCGTGCGCGGCTTCGTCGAGCCGATCGCCAAGGAGCTCCCGATGGAGTACGCCCTCGAGCTCAACCGCCTCATCGAGCTGCAGATGGAAGGCGGGGTCGGCTGATCCTGCCGACCCGCCCTTCCCGTCTCGACCACGACCAGAAAGCACCCCGTAGTGACTGTGACTGATGTTGCCCGCGAGAGCGTGGAGTCAGCCCTCGAACAGGGCCCCGGCCAGAAGGACGGGCACCTCACCGTGTCCCACCTCAACCCGCCGCCCTCCTACCACCTCGCCGATCACCCGCTGCCGACCGGGCGGGAGGAGATCTGGCGCTTCACGCCGCTGAAGCGCCTGCGCGGAATCCTCGACGGTGAGGCGTCCGAGTCCTCGTTGACGTGGGACACCACGCTGCCCGAGGGCGTCACCCTCGCCCGGATCACTGCCGCCGAGGCGCGCGAGATGGGCGAGCTGGCCCCGAACGACCGTCCCTCGGCCCTCGCGGTCGAGAACGGCGGGGGAGCGATGCTGCTCGACGTCCCGGCTGAGGTCGAGATCGACGAGCCGATCGTCGTCCGCCTCACCGGTGAGTCGGCCGACGACCTGGTCTGGGGTCACCTGGTGCTGCGGATCGGTCGTTTCTCGAAGGCGACCATCGTGCTCGTCCACTCGGGCTCGGCGCGCTACAGCGCGACGACGTCCGTGCTGGTCGGCGACGGCGCCACGGCCAACGTCGTCTCGCTCCAGGACTGGGACGACGACGCGGTGCACCTGGGCCGCGACGCGATCCTGGTCGGGCGCGACGCCATGGTGCGTCACACGATGATCACCTTCGGCGGCGACGTCGTCCGGCTGAACGCCAACGTCGAGTACGCCGGCCCCGGGGGCTCCGCTGAGCTCCTCGGCCTGTACTTCGCCGATGCCGGCCAGCACCTCGAGCACCGGCTCTTCGCCGACCACAACCAGCCCAAGACGACGAGCAACGTGCTCTACAAGGGCGCGTTGCAGGGCGCGAGGGCGCACACCGTCTGGATCGGCAACGTGCTGATCCGCAAGGTCGCCGAGGGCATCGAGACCTACGAGGAGAACCGCAACCTCGTCCTCACCGACGGCTGCCAGGCCGACTCCGTGCCGAACCTCGAGATCGAGACCGGCGAGATCGAGGGGGCCGGTCACGCCTCGGCCACGGCGCGCTTCGACGACGAGCAGCTGTTCTACCTCCGCTCGCGCGGCGTCTCCGAGAAGGAGGCGCGCCGCCTGGTGCTGCACGGCTTCTTCGACGACCTCATCAAGCGCGTCGGCGTGCCGTCGCTCGAGGAGCAGCTCACCGCCACCGTCGAGGACGAGCTCGCCAAGAACGTGCTCAAGGCAGACGTCTGATGGCCTTCGAGCTGGTGTGCGCACCGAGCGACGTGCGGGCCGACGAGGCGCTCGGCGTCACGGTCGGAGACTACGACGTCGCTCTCGCCAAGCACATGGGCCCTGACGGCGAGCGGTTCTACGCCCTCCAGGACCTCTGCAGCCACGCCGCCGTCTCGCTGAGCGAGGGTGAGGTCGAGAGCTGCGCGGTCGAGTGCTTCCTGCACGGCTCCCGTTTCGACCTCCGCACGGGCAGGCCGACCGGCCTCCCCGCCACCGAACCTGTCGCGACCTTCCCTGTCGAGGTCCGCGACGACGGTGTCTACGTCGACACCGCCACCACCCTGAACGGAGTCACACCATCATGAGCGAACTGGTGATCAAGGACCTGCACGTCTCGGTCAAGACCGACGACGGTGCCAAGGAGATCCTCAAGGGCGTCACGCTGACCATCAAGGACGGCGAGACGCACGCGATCATGGGCCCCAACGGCTCGGGCAAGTCGACGCTGGCCTACTCGATCGCCGGGCACCCCAAGTACGACATCACCGGCGGCAGCGTCACCCTCGACGGTGACGACGTACTGGCGATGAGTGTCGACGAGCGGGCCCGTGCCGGGCTGTTCCTGGCGATGCAGTACCCCGTCGAGGTGCCCGGAGTGTCGGTGTCGAACTTCCTGCGCACCGCCAAGACCGCCATCGACGGTGAGGCCCCCAAGCTGCGCACCTGGGTCAAGGACGTCAACGCCGGCCTCGAGCGCCTCAACCTCGACCCCAGCTTCGGTACCCGCTCGGTGAACGAGGGCTTCTCGGGCGGCGAGAAGAAGCGTCACGAGATCGCCCAGCTCGAGCTGCTGAACCCGAAGATGGCGATCCTCGACGAGACCGACTCGGGCCTCGACATCGACGCGCTCAAGATCGTCTCCGAGGGCGTCAACCGCTTCCGTCGGCAGGACGGCAAGGGGGTCCTGCTGATCACGCACTACACCCGCATCCTGCGCTACATCGAGCCCGACTTCGTGCACGTCTTCGTCGACGGCAAGATCGCCGAGCAGGGCGGGCCCGAGCTGGCCGAACAGCTCGAGGCTGAGGGCTACGACAAGTACCTCAAGGCCAATGCCGCCCTGTGATGCTCCACCCCCACCCCGCCCGTGACTGAGATCGGAACCAGGAGGACGCGATGATCGAGGGCCTGCTGCCCCAGCTGGACATCGTCCGCAAGGACTTCCCCATCCTCGAGCGCACGCTCGGGGGCGGGGCGCCGCTGGTCTACCTCGACAGCGCCAACACCTCGCAGAAGCCCCAGGTGGTCATCGACACGATGGTCGACCACCTCGAGCACCACAACGCCAACATCTCCCGCGCCATGCACCAGCTGGGCGCGGAGTCGACCGAGGCCTACGAGGGTGCGCGCGACAAGGTGGCCCGCTTCATCGGCGCTCCCAGCCGCGACGAGGTGGTCTTCACCAAGAACGCCTCCGAGGCGCTCAACCTGGTCGCCCACTCGCTCGCCTGGGCCACCGGGGAGCACGCGATCGGGTCCGGCGACGAAGTCGTCATCACCGAGATGGAGCACCACTCCAACATCGTCCCCTGGCAGCTGCTCACGCAGCGCAAGGGCGCGGCGCTGCGGTGGTTCGGGCTCACCGACGAGGGTCACCTCGACCTCTCGAACCTCGACGAGCTCATCAACGAGCGCACCAAGGTCGTCTCCTTCACCTGGGTCTCGAACATGCTCGGCACCATCAACCCGGTCGCCGAGCTGACGCGTCGGGCCCACCAGGTCGGGGCGATCGTCGTCGTCGACGCCTCGCAGGCGGCACCGCAGATGCCGATCGACCTCGCGTCGATGGCGCCTGCGGATCGACCCGACGTGATCGTGTTCACCGGCCACAAGGTCGTCGGTCCGACCGGGATCGGCGTGCTGTGGGGGCGCGGCGACCTCCTCGAGGAGCTGCCGCCGTTCCTCGGCGGTGGCGACATGATCGAGACCGTGCGCATGGAGGTCTCGACCTACGCCCCGATCCCGCACCGCTTCGAGGCCGGCACCCCGCCCATCGTCGAGGCGATCGGGCTCGGCGCTGCGGTCGAGTACCTCACCGACCTCGGCATGGACGCCGTCCACGCCCACGAGCAGGCGATCACCGCCTACGCCCTCGACGGCCTGGCCACGGTGCCCGGCCTGCGCGTGATGGGTCCTCTCGACGTGACCGAGCGAGGAGGCGCGATCTCCTTCGAGCTCGAGGGCGTGCACCCGCACGACATCGCCCAGGTGCTCGACGCGCGCGGCATCGCCGTACGCGCCGGGCACCACTGCGCCAAGCCGGCCCACGCCCGCTACGGCGTGCAGAGCTCGACACGGCTGTCGGGCTACCTCTACACGACGCCGGCCGAGATCGACGCGATGGTCGAGGGCCTGGAATACACCCGTTCCTACTTCAAGTTGGACCGATGATGACCCAGCCACAGCACGACCTCGACAGCCTGTACCAGGAAATCATCCTGGACCACTACAAGAACCCGCTGCACGCCGGCCTGCGCGAGCCGTTCGAGGCCGAGGTGCACCACGTCAACCCGACCTGCGGCGACGAGATCACGCTGCGCGTGCATCTCGACGGCGACGTCGTCCAGGACGTCTCCTACGACGCCCTGGGCTGCTCGATCTCGCAGGCGTCGTGCTCGGTGATGGCCGACCTCGTGATCGGCAAGAGCGTCGAGGAAGCACTGGCGATCCACGAGAACTTCTTGACCCTGATGCAGGGCAAGGGCAAGGTCGAGCCCGACGAGGACGTCATCGAGGACGGCATCGCCTTCGCCGGCGTCGCCAAGTTCCCCGCTCGCGTCAAGTGCGCCCTGCTGTCGTGGATGGCGTGGAAGGACGCCACCGCGCAGTCGCAGTCCGTGCGGTCCTGACCCCACCTTCCGTCCTGATCTCCATCCAGCCCACCGCCGAGGAGGCACCCCATGGCTGACCACTCCGATCTTCCCGACGTCCCCGAGGCCCAGGACGCCGGAGGTGGCGTCGCCACCGTCAGCGTCGACGACGTCACCGAGGCGATGAAGGACGTCGTCGACCCCGAGCTCGGCATCAACGTCGTCGACCTCGGCCTCGTCTACGACGTGCACCTCGACGAGAAGAGCAACTGCGTGCTCGACATGACCCTCACCTCGGCGGCCTGCCCGTTGACCGACGTCATCATGGACCAGACGAACGCTGCGCTCGAGGGCCTCGTGAACGACGTCGCCGTCAACTGGGTCTGGATGCCGCCGTGGGGCCCCGACAAGATCACCCCCGACGGCCGCGAGCAGCTGCGCGCCCTCGGGTTCAACGTCTGAGCCGAGCCCGATCGACGAGCGAGCCCGCGGGTGATCCTGCGAGTCCGCGACGGCGGGTCGAGACCACGATGAGGCACCCGGCACCGACCCCACCGCCGCCCACTACGCCGGCAGGCCGGGTGAAGCCAGCCCGCTGACCACGATCTCTGGCAGGGTGGGCCGATGATCGAGGTCCGAGCGTTCGAGCCCGACGACCTGCCCGGCCTGTGGGCTCTGGCCCACCTGCCCGACTCAGGCGTCACCGAGGATGCCGGCGTACCGGTGCCCCTCCCGCCCCGGCGGGTGCCTCCGACGGGGCCGCCCGACCTGGTCGACCCGGCCGGTTCCGTGCTGGCGGTCGGCGGCGACCTGCTGGTCGCGCTGCAGGATGGGCACCTCGTGGGGGTGGGTGGCCTGCGTCCGGTGCGCGGGCGGACCGACCTGGGCCGCCTCGTCCGTCTTCGCGTGCACCCGGCCGTACGCCGGGCCGGCGTCGGGCGTCGCCTCATGGACGCGCTCGAGAGCGCGGCGCGTCGTCGCGGTCTGACCGACCTCCTGCTCGACGTCGGCGATCACCAGCCGGAGGCGCTGGCCTTCTACCGCGCCCTCGGGTGGTCGGAGACGTGGCGCGAGTCCGGCCCGGAGTGGCACTGGCAGACCGTGTGGTTCCACCGCTCGCTCGAGCGCGACCACCTAGCCGTCGAGGTGCGGCCGTGCGCCGATCGGACCGACGCCGAAGCCGCGGAGCGCGGACTCCCCACCGGTGGAAACGGGTTCCACCACACGCGATGGGAGCGCCAGCAGGACGGTACGGCGTCCTACCTCCTGGCCTGGGACGGCGAGGACGTCGTGGGCCACGTGCTCGTGCTCGACGTCTCGAAGTATCCCGCGGTCGCCGATCGGCTGGGTGCCCATCCGGAGGTCAGCGCGCTCGGCGTCGCCGAGCGGGCTCGCCGGCGAGGGGTCGGGACCGCGCTGATGGGTGCGGCGGCCGGTTTCGCGCAGGCCCGGGGGGCGAGCGTGGTGGGCCTGGCGGTCGAGCCCGACAACGAGGCGGCCACCACGCTCTACCGGCGGCTCGGCTGGGTGCGTCATCCCACCCTCGCTCCCGTCGACGACTGGTCGTGGGTCGACGAGCGCGGCGTCGAGCACGAGGAGCACGACAGGTGCCGCTACTGGACGCTCGACCTGCCCCGCCGGCCCGATCGCCGGCCCGACCCGCAGGTCGACCCGTAGCCCTGACTCAGGACCTGGTCGTTCGTGGGGGCCGGCCAGTCGGAGGCGATGAGCCGACCTGCCCCGTGACTGCGCAACGCACCGGCAGTGCGGCACTGGTGCCGCACGCGCTGGGTCCCTCCGCACGCTGACGAGGTCGCGGGGCTGCGACGCAGTAGGTTCGAGCCGTGCCCCTCGTCCTCGTCCCCCCGGTCCGGTGGGCGCGGTGGTGCGAGAACTTCGAGCGCGGCCACGGCGCCACGACGTACGCCGTGGTCGACGGCGCGCTCGTCGGCGTGGCCGACGACGAGTCACGGTTCGCCGCAGGCCTGCCCTTCGGCGCCGTGTACGACGGCCCGGCCGCGCCGGCGGACCTGGCCGCCGCGGCTGCCGTCCCCGACGACTGGGGCGTGCTGCTCGTGCGCAAGGGCGGCTTCGCGATGGCGCGGCTGGCGGGCACCGAGCTGGGGGAGTCGAAGACCGGCCGACGCCACGTGCAGGGCCGCACCAAGGCAGGCGGTCAGTCGCAGCAGCGCTTCGCCCGGCGACGTGACAACCAGGCGCGCCAGGCCTATGAGGCGGCAGCCGAGCACGCCGTACGGATCCTCGGCGGGTGCCGTGGTCCGGTGGTCACCGGCGGAGACCGACCTGCTGTCGACGAGGTCCTCGGCGACGCACGGCTCGCGACGTTGCGGGTGACCGGGCCGTGGTTGGCGGTGCCCGACCCCCGTCGCGGGGTGCTCGAGCAGGCGGTGGTGGACGCGAGCGCGGTCCAGGTCGACGTGGTCAACGCATGACCCGGGTCCTGCTGCTGGCCGACACCCACCTGCCGAGGCGCGCCCGTGACCTGCCCGCGCAGGTCTGGGAGCAGGTCGATGCAGCCGACGTGGTCGTGCACGCGGGCGACTGGGTCGACGTGGCCACGCTCGAGCGTCTCGAGGAGCGCTCCGGCAGGCTCGTGGCCTGCTGGGGAAACAACGACGGACCGGAGCTGCGCCGTCGGCTGCCCGAGGTCGCGCGGACCACGATCGGGGGGGTGCGCTTCGCGGTGGTGCACGAGACGGGCCCCCGGCAGGGTCGTGAGGCACGCTGCGAGCTCGATCATCCCGACGACGACGTCCTGGTGTTCGGCCACAGCCACATCCCGTGGGACACCACCACCCCGCGCGGGCTGCGGCTGCTCAACCCCGGCTCGCCCACCGATCGCCGGCGTCAGCCGTTCTGCACCTACGTCACGCTCACCGCTGCGCACGGCGCGCTGGACGACGTCGAGCTGCACCGTCTGCCGCCCCGGGTGAAGTAGCGTCGCCGTCATGTGGGAGCCCGAGCCCGGCTGGGTCGCGCTGCCCGGAGGTGCGGGTCCATCGACCGTGGGCGTGTGGCGTGCCGCGGTCGGTGACAGCCCAGTGGTCGTCAAGCGTCTGTCGGCGCCCTCGCGCCACGATCCCGCCCAGCTGAGCGACCCGCGCCACTTCGCCTACTGGCGTCGCGAGGCCGACGTCCTCGCGACGGGCATCACCGCCTCGACCGCCGGGCTCTGCGCCGCATCGGCCACCGTCGACGAGGACTCCGAGGGCATCACCGTCACCCGCGAGTGGGTCGAGGACGCCGCGGTCACCGGGCTGTTCGTCGCGATGTCGCTGGGGCGCTTCGCCGGGTCCGCGCTGGCGCGACCGACGTTCCTGTCTCGCGGCCTGCTGCGCTCGCGGCTGGCCGCCACCGAGCACCGTGCCGGCGGGTGGCCGACCCTGGCCCGCACCACGGTCGCCGACATCGCCGACTCACTGTGGGCGCGCCGCGGCACGTTCCTCGACGCGCTCGACACCCTCCCTCAGGTGCCCCAACACGGTGACCCGACCCTCGCGAACGTCCCAGGACGCCGCGGTGACGACGCCTTGGCCATCGATTGGGCCACCCTCGGTGTCGGACCGGCCGGGGGCGACCTCGGCTTCTTCTCCCTCGGCGCCCGTGAGGAGTTCGAGCCGCTGCTCGAGGCCTACCTGATGGGCCTGCCCGACGGCGTCGCCGCCCGCGACGACGTCCTGCTCGGGGCCCAGATCACCGCTGTCTACACGGCCCTGGGCCGCGCGGAGTGGGCCCTGGCCAGGGTGGCCACCGGCGAGGGTGCCCTGGCCTCGAAGTACCGCCACCCGGCCGTGGCGCCGCACCTACGCACGTTGCAACGACAGTTCACGCAGATCGAAGCGCTCCTCGGGTGGTAGGCCGTGCCCGTGGTCGTGCCCGTGCCCGTGCCCGTGGTCGTGGTCGTGGGGAGGAAACTGCCGCTTCTGGTGTGAAGTTTCGTGACACAAGCGGGAGTTTCACCGCTTCAGCGGAGAAACTTCCGACCGCATCCCTTGGTCGAGCACCGTTCGACAAAACTCCCGCTTCTGGTGCGAACCTTCATGACAGAAGCGGGAGTTTCACCGCTTCAGCGGTGAAACTCCCGCAACCCGCAAGCCCTCAGACCCGGCTGACGTCGAAGGTGTTGCAGGCCGCCATGGTGCCCTGGTCGTAGCCGGTCATGAACCACTTCTTGCGCTGGTCAGAGGATCCGTGGGTCCAGACCTCCTCGTTGACCTGACCGCCACTCTGCTTCTGGATGTAGTCGTCGCCCACGGTCTTGGCGGCCTCGAGCGCGGTGTCGATGTCGTCCTGGCTGAGGTCGAGCAGCAGCACGTTGCCCTCGGCGTCCTCGGTCTGGGTCGCGTGGGAGGTCCAGACGCCGGCGAAGCAGTCGGCCTGCAGCTCGAGGCGTACGCCGCTGCTCTGCGGGCCGGTCTCCCCGGTGACCTGGGCGAGGGTGCCGATCAGGTTGGAGATGTGGTGGCCGTACTCGTGGGCGAGCACGTAGGGCTCGACGAACGCGCCGCTGGGGCCGTTCAGTGCCCCGACGAGGACGTCTTGGAAGAAGCTGTCGTCGAGGTAGATCGTCTCGTCGGCCGAGCAGTAGAACGGTCCGACGTCGGAGGTCGCATCGCCGCACCCACCGGTCCGGATGCCGCCGGTGAAGGTCACGATGCCCTTCTCGGGCCGGAACTCCGCCCCCAGCTCGTCAGCCCAGAAGTCCGTGAGGGAGTTCTCGACGGCCACGCGGGCGCAGTCGGCGCTGTTGTTGGCGTCCTCGCCGGTCTGGCAACCGGAGTACCGCCCGGTGTCGGCGAAGGCGCTGGTGTCGTAGCCGCCGCCGCCGACGCCGGGGAGGCTGGAACCACCACCCTGGCTGAGCACGAAGACCACGACTGCGATGATGACGGCGACGACACCGCCGCCCCCGGCGGCAGCCCCGCCGGGGAGGGGAAGTCCGCCGGACGACCCGGATCCGCCCCGCGAACCGCCGCGGGAACGTCCTCGACCGGCATCGGATACCCGTCCGGTATCGAGCCGGGACTTCGGGTTGAATCGCATGGCTGACAGACTAGGGCTCGCCGCGGCGATCCGTTCGCGCACGCCCCCCGTCGTGTCGCCCCGGCCGGTCGCGAACGCAGGGGAGCCCGCCCGCCTCGTGACACCGCCCCGCACCTGACCTGCCCCGACCCATCGGTCACCACAGAGAGACGTCTGCACGCCATGATCACCGCCCACCAGCTCGAGGTACGCGTCGGCGCCCGGTTGCTGATGGACGACGTCTCGTTCCGGGTCGGCCCCGGCGACAAGGTCGGCCTCGTCGGCCGCAACGGCGCCGGCAAGACCACCCTGACCAAGATCCTCGCGGGCGAGGCCCAGGCCGCCGGCGGGTCGGTCACGAACAACGGCGCGGTCGGCTACCTCCCGCAGGACCCGCGCACGGGCGACCCCGAGGTGCTGGCGCGCGACCGGATCCTGGGCGCGCGAGGCTTGGACGACGTCGTGCGCCGGCTGCGCCAGGCCGAGATCGACATGGGCAGCGAGGACCCCGCCGTCCGCGAGAAGGCGATGAAGCGCTACACCCGCGCCGAGGACGCCATGCAGGCCGGCGGCGGGTACGCCGCGGAGTCCGAGGCCGCCACGATCGCCGCCAGCCTCGGCATCGAGAACCGGATCCTCGACCAGCAGCTCAAGACCCTCTCCGGTGGCCAACGCCGACGGGTCGAGCTGGCCCGGATCCTGTTCTCCGACGCCGAGGTGCTCATCCTCGACGAGCCCACCAACCACCTCGACGTCGACTCGATCGTCTGGCTGCGCGGCTTCCTGAAGGCACACAAGGGCGGGTTCATCGTGATCAGCCACGACAACGACCTGCTCGAGGAGACCGTCAACAAGGTCATGCACCTCGACGCCAACCGCATGGTCATGGACGTCTACAACATGAGCTGGCACAACTACCTGACCCAGCGCGAGACCGACGAGAAGCGACGCAAGCGCGAGCGGGCCAACACCGAGACCAAGGCCAAGACGCTCACCGACCAGGCCAACCGGATGCGCGCCAAGGCCTCCAAGGCCCAAGCAGCGCAGTCGATGCTCAAACGCGCCGAGAAGATGATGGCCGGCCTCGAGGGCGAGCGCCAGGCCGACAAGGTCGCCCGCATCAAGTTCCCCTCGCCCGCGCCCTGCGGCAAGACGCCGATCACCGCGGCCGAGCTGTCGAAGTCCTACGGCTCGCTCGAGGTCTTCACCGACGTCGACCTCGCGATCGACAAGGGCTCGCGCGTCGTCATCCTCGGCTTCAACGGGGCCGGCAAGACGACGATGCTGCGCATCCTCGCCGGTGTCGACCAGCCGGACACCGGCTCGGTCACCGCCGGGCACGGCCTCAAGGTCGGCTACTACGCCCAGGAGCACGAGACCCTCGACACCAGTCGAACGGTCCTGCAGAACATGCAGAGCGCCGCGCCGCAGCTCACCGACACCGAGGCCCGTTCGGTGCTCGGCTCGTTCCTCTTCTCCGGTGACGACGCCAACAAGTCGGCCGCTGTGCTGTCGGGCGGTGAGAAGACGCGTCTCGCGCTCGCCTCGCTGGTCGTCTCCAGCGCCAACGTGCTGCTGCTCGACGAACCGACCAACAACCTCGACCCGGCGTCGCGCGAGGAGGTTCTCGAGGCCATCCGCAGCTACGAGGGCGCGATCATCCTGGTGACCCACGACGAGGGTGCCGTCCGCGCCCTCGAGCCCGACCGCGTGCTGCTCCTGCCCGACGGCGACGAGGACCTCTGGAACGACGGCTACGCCGACCTGGTCTCGCTCGCCTGACCGCACGGTCCGGCACTCGCCCTCCGGCACCCGGGGGTGGGTGATGCCGATTGGTCCCCAACGACGTGTTGTCGGGCGTCGGTGTCGTCGTTTGGTCCCAAACGGCGACCCTGCGGGCCGGGCCACCGGCGCGAGGGCGGCTCCCTAGACTCAGACCATGACTCCCGAGACGCTCGCAGCCGCCGGACTCCGCTACGAGGTCGAGGGCGCGGTCGCGGTCATCACGATCGACCGACCGGCCTCCCGCAACTCCCAGACGCCCACGATGTGGCGCACCCTGGCGGCACTGGGGGAGGAGGTCTGCGACGACGTGCGCGTCGTCGTGCTGCAGGGCGAGGGCTCGACCTTCTCGGCCGGTCTCGACCGCAACCTGCTGACACCAGGGGGTGCTGACGACCAGGAGAGCGTCGCCGACCTGCTCACGTTGGCCGACGACGAGATCTCGGCGACGATCCGCTCCTACCAGGACGGGTTCGTGTGGCTGCAGGACCCGCGGTTCGTCTCGATCGCCAAGGTGCGCGGCTACGCGATCGGCGCCGGTTTCCAGCTGGCACTCGCGTGCGACCTGCGCGTGCTCGCCGACGACGCCCAGCTCTGCATGAAGGAGTCGGCCCTGGGCCTGGTGCCCGACCTCGCGGGAACAAAACCGCTGGTCGAGGCCGTTGGCTACGCGAGGGCGCTGGAGATCTGCGCCACTGCGCGCATGGTGGGCGCGAGCGAGGCCGTCGCCATCGGCCTGGCTCTCACCGCGGTGCCGGAGGCGGAGCTCGACGGCGTGGTCGACGACCTCGTCGCAGCCCTCACCGCACCTCTCCCGGGTGCGGTCCGTGAGACCAAGGCGCTGCTGGCGGGAGCGGCAGGGCGTGAGCTCGACGAGCAGTGCCGCCTGGAGCGAGAGGCCCAGGCGCGACGGTTCCGCGAGCTGGCTGCCCTGATGACCCCGACCTCCTAGCGCCGCACATCTCGAGCTCGGTCACCCAGGAGGTGGACCCGTGTCCTCCATGCACCCCAACGCTGCCGCCTGGCGGCATCTTCGCTCCGACCGCAGCGCGGTCTCCAACCGCATCGAGCGCTCGACGGTACGCCGGGTGCTGTCGTTCGCAGGACCGCACCGCACCCTGATCTCGGTCTTCCTCGGCGTCACCGTGATCGACGCGGCGATGGTCGTGGTCCTGCCGCTGCTGGTCAAGTACGTCGTCGACGACGGCATCATCGCCGGTGACAAGCAGGTCGTCCTGACGGCTGCGCTGATCATGGTCGGCGTCGCGCTGTTCACCGCCGGCCTGGCGATCCTCGGCGGTTGGTTCTCCTCGCGCATCGGCGAGGGGCTGATCTACGACCTCCGCACCCAGGTCTTCGGGCACGTGCAGCGTCAGTCGCTGGCCTTCTTCACCCGCACCCAGACCGGCGCCCTGGTCTCCCGGCTCAACAACGACGTGATCGGCGCGCAGCGTGCGTTCACCTCCACCCTCGGCAGCACCGTCTCGAACACGATCGCGGTGGTCGTCGTCGGTGTCTCGATGCTCTTCCTCAGCTGGCAGGTCACCCTGCTGTGCCTGCTGCTCTTCCCGATCCTCTTCTTCACCTCGCGCTGGGTCGGGGCGCGACTGGCGGGGCTGACCCGGCGCCAGATGGACGGCAACGCCGACCTCGGCAACGTCATGACCGAACGGTTCAACGTCGGCGGCGCGATGCTGCTCAAGCTCTTCGGCCGTCGCGGCGAGGAGGACGACCTGTTCGGCGTCAAGGCGGCCAACGTGCGCGACCTCGGCATCCGGATCTCGCTGATCACCCGCGTGTTCGGAGCCGCGATGACGCTGGTCCCGGCGCTCGCCACCGCACTGGTGTACGGCGTCGGCGGCTACCTCGCGATCAACGGCACGCTGACCGTCGGCACCCTGCTCGCCCTCGCAACTCTGCTCCTCCGCCTCCTGGGCCCGCTCCAGGGGCTCTCCAACGTGCGGATCGACGTGATGACCGCACTGGTCTCCTTCGAGCGCGTCTTCGAGGTGCTCGACCTGCCCTCGCTGATCCAGGAGAAGCCGGACGCCGTCGTCCTGCCCGCCTCGGCCGCGCGACTGGAGTTCGATCACGTCTCCTTCACCTACCCGCAGGCGGACGAGGTCTCGCTCGGCTCGCTCGAGGCCCTGGCGCGCACCGAGTCGCGCGACCACACCCAGGTGCTGACCGACGTCGCCTTCATCGCCGAGCCGGGCCAGATGATCGCCCTGGTCGGGCCGTCGGGGGCCGGCAAGACCACGATCACCCACCTCGTGGCGCGCCTGTACGACGCCGAGACCGGCGCCGTGCGCGTCGGCGGGCACGACGTGCGCGACGTCACCCTGCAATCCCTCGAGGACGTCGTGGGCTACGTGACCCAGGACGCCCACATGTTCCACGACACGATCCGCGCCAACCTCGTCTACGCCCGTCCGGGGGCGAGCGACGAGCAGATCTGGGACGCGCTCTCGGCGGCTCAGGTCGAGCGCCTCGTCCGGGAGCTGCCCGACGGCCTCGACACCGTCGTGGGCGATCGCGGCTACCGGCTGTCCGGCGGCGAGCGTCAGCGTCTCGCGATCGCGCGCCTGCTGCTCAAGGCACCGGCCATCGTGGTCCTCGACGAGGCAACGGCCCACCTCGACAGCGAGTCCGAGGCCGCCGTGCAGCGAGCTCTCGACGCCGCGTTGGAGGGGCGTACGTCACTGGTGATCGCCCACCGCCTGTCCACGGTGCGCAACGCCGACCAGATCCTGGTGCTCGACGATGGTCGGATCGTCGAGTCCGGCACGCACGCCGAGCTGCTGAACCGCGACGGTCTCTACTCCGACCTCTACCGCACCCAGTTCTTCACCGACGAGGTCACGGCCGCGCCGGTCACCACCTGACGGTCCGAGACCTCACCGGCCCCTACTTGCGCTGGTAGGCCGCCGGCACGTTGGTCTGGCGCTCCTTGACCGGGCGCTGGGGGCGGTGCAGCCGCTCGCCGCGCGGGCCGCGCGCGCGCTCGTCGTAGGCCAGGTAGCCGAACCCGAAGACGGCCAGGACGCCGAAGAACCACCACTGCAGGCCGTAGAAGAAGTGCGGGCCGTTGTCGAGCTCGGGCAGGGCACGTGGCACCAGCGTGTTCGGGGCTGACGGCGTCTCGGAGACCAGGTCGACGAAGCCGCCGTAGGTCGGCTGGTCGACGGCCTCGCCGATGCGCGCCGCACTGATGGCGCGGGTGGAGAGGTTCTCGACCGCGGTGCTGTCGCCGGTGCCGTCCACACGGACCCAGCCGGTGACAGTGACCTCACCCGTGGGCGGCGGTGGAACGTCACCGACGTCGGCGGAGCGCGTGTCGATCGCGAGGAAGCCCCGGTCGACCACCAGGGCGTTCCCGGAGGCCGTCACCAGGGGGACGACGACGTCGACGCCGGGCTCGCCCGAAGGCCCGCTGCGGTAGCGGACGATGACGGTGCCGGCAGGGTCGTAGACGCCGGTGGCCGTCACCCGGCGCCACTCCTGCGCCTCGCCGACAGGCTCACCTCGGGTGAGCACCGCATCGACCGGCGCCGGCTCGCGCGCCTCGTTCACGCGGATGACCGAGTTGCTCGCCTTGCGCTCCTCGAGGCGTCCGAACTGCCACTCGCCCAACCACCAGGCCGCGTAGGCCAGCAGCACCACGACGAGCGCGAAGATCGCCCAGCGCCTGCTGAGGAGGAACCGGAACGAGCGCACGGCTCAAGGATATCTACCGACCCGTAGGGTTGCCCCATGCAGGTCATTCCGCTCGCCGACTCCTACGGACGCGTCGCGACCGACCTCCGGGTGTCCCTCACCGACCGCTGCAACCTGCGGTGCTCCTACTGCATGCCGGCGGAGGGTCTCGACTGGTTGCCGAACGACGACGTCCTCAGCGACGACGAGGTGGTGCGCCTGGTGCGGATCGCCGTCGAGCGTCTCGGCGTCGACGAGGTCCGGTTCACCGGTGGCGAGCCGCTCGTGCGTCGTGGCCTGGTCGACATCGTCGCCCGCACCCGAGCGATCAGCCCCGACCTCGAGCTGTCGATCACCAGCAACGGGCTCGGTCTCGCGCGCACCGCGCAGTCCCTGGCCGACGCCGGACTCGACCGGGTCAACGTCAGTCTCGACAGCGTGCGACGCGAGACCTTCCACGAGCTCACCCGTCGCGACCGTCTCGACGACGTCGTCGCCGGCCTCGAGGCTGCTGCCGCGGCCGGGCTGGGGCCGGTGAAGGTCAACGCGGTCCTGATGCGCGGCATCAACGACACCCAGGCCGCCGAGCTGCTGCGCTGGTGCATCGAGCGCTCCTACGAGCTGCGCTTCATCGAGCAGATGCCCCTCGACGCCCAGCACGGCTGGTCGCGCGAGGGCATGATCACCGCCGACGAGATCTTCGCCGCGCTCGACCGCGAGTTCGACCTGAGCCCGGCCGAGGAGCCGCGCGGCAGCGCCCCGGCCGAGAAGTTCCTCGTGGACGGCGGACCGGCCACGGTGGGCGTCATCGCCTCGGTGACCCGCCCGTTCTGCGGGGACTGCGACCGCGTCCGGCTGACCGCCGACGGTCAGATCCGCAACTGCCTGTTCGCCCGTTCCGAGTCAGACCTGCGCGGTGCGCTGCGCTCGGGCGCCTCGGACGAGGAGCTCGCCCGGCTCTGGGTCGTGGCGATGGGCGGCAAGGCTGCCGGCCACGGCATCGACGACGAGTCGTTCCTGCAGCCCACACGCTCGATGTCCGCCATCGGCGGCTGACCCGCCGCTGTCGGCCGCCGGCCGGGCGCTCAGTGGGCGACGACATCCTTGAGGAAGGCGCGTGCCCCGAGAAAGGCCGAGAGGGACTCGCGGTGCTCGTCGCAGGCGAGCCATACCTTGCGGCGCTCGGGCGTGTGCAGCTTGGGGTTGTTCCAGAGAAGCTCCCACGACGCCGGAGCCGAGCAGCCCTTCGCGGAGCAGACGTCAGGTTCCATGCATCCAGCCTGCCACCCTGCTCCGAGAGTCGGGGAGGGGAGCCGGCTCAGAGCTCGGAGTAGCGGCTGCGACCGGACTCGAGCTCGGGGCGGCTGAAGTCCGCCTCGCGCAGCTTGAAGCCGTCGGACAGGTTCGCCGCTGCGTTGGCCATGACGACCGCGACGTAGGGCAGGATGATCGCCCCGGCGATGAGGAACGGCCACAGCCAGTCGATCCCCGCCAACGAGGCGGCGATGGCTCCGACGAAGCAGATGGTCCGCAGGCTCATCGAGAGCAGGTAGCGCTTCTGTCGAGCACGGATGTCGTCGGCGCGGTTCGCTGCTGCAGTGGTGATCCGGATCGCTTCCCCGGACCCTTGATAGTTCCGGGCCATGTCTTCACTCTACGGCCGCGCCGATCACCCTAAGGTGAGACCCATGACAGACCGCACCTACCGCCTGACCGAGATCGTGGGCACCTCGCCCGAGAGCATCGAGCAGGCCATCAGCAACGGCATCAACCGTGCGAGCAAGACCCTGCGTCACCTCGACTGGTTCGAGGTCACCCAGATCCGCGGGCAGGTGAAGGACGACGGCGTCGAGCACTACCAGGTCGGGCTCAAGCTGGGCTTCCGCCTGGAGGACGACGAGTAGCCGTCGTCCTCCGGGCCCCGCTCTGCGGGTCCACACGTCGCCGTTTGGTCCCAAACGACAGCTCCCACGCCCCGAAGGTTGTCGTTTGGGACCAAACGGCAACCCCCGTGCGGCCGCGTGCGCCGTAGGACGACCCGAGCGGGGCGACCCTCAGTAGGTCTACCCCGCGGTAATCGCTAGCGTCGACGAGCGTGAGTGCATCCCAGCAGAGCGCCGGTCCAGCGGGCGAACCACGCGTCGTCCTCGTCACCGGGGGCAACCGCGGTATCGGGCGGGCGATCGCGCAGGCCTTCCTCGCCCAGGGCGACAAGGTCGCCGTGACCACGCGCAGCGGTGGGGCGCCCGAGGGCGCTCTCGACGTGACCTGCGACGTGACCGACCAGGCAGCGGTCGATGCCGCGTTCGCGACCATCGAGGCCGAGCTGGGGCCGGTCGAGGTGCTCGTCGCCAACGCCGGCGTCACCCACGACACGCTCATCCTGCGGATGTCGGAGGACGACTGGTCGACGGTCATCGACACCAACCTCACCGGCACCTTCCGGCTGGCCAAGCGGGCCGCCAAGGGCATGCTGCGGCTGCGCCGCGGCCGGATCATCTTCATCTCCTCGGTCGTCGGGCTGCTCGGCTCGCCGGGCCAGGTCAACTACGCCGCTTCGAAGGCCGGCTTGGTCGGACTGGCGCGCTCCCTGGCCCGCGAGCTCGGTTCGCGATCGATCACGACCAACGTCGTCGCACCCGGTTTCGTCGACACCGACATGACCGCCGTGCTGAGCGACGAGCAGAGGAGCGCCATCCGCGGCCAGGTGCCGCTGGGTCGCTACGCCGACCCGGCCGAGATCGCCTCGGCGGTCACCTGGCTGGCGAGCGACGGCGCGGCATACGTCACCGGGGCGATCATCCCCGTCGACGGCGGACTAGGGATGGGGCACTGACATGGGCATTCTCGACGGCAAGACGATCCTGGTCGCCGGTGTGACGATGGACTCCTCCATCGGCTTCGCCACGGCGAAGGTGGCGCAGGAGCAGGGCGCCACCGTGCTCATCTCCAACTTCGGACGCGCGATGGGCATCACGCGACGCATCGCCAAGCGGCTCCCGACCACGCCGCCCGTGCTCGAGCTCGACGTGACCGACGACGACCACCTGGCGGGGTTGGCCGAACAGGTGCGCGAGCACCTGGGCGCCGACGCCCACCTCGACGGCGTCGTCCACTCGATCGCCTACGGCAACCCCGAGACCCTGCTCGGCGGCAAGTTCCTCACCGGCCCCTGGAACGACGTCGCGCAGGCTCTGCAGGTCTCGGCCTACTCCCTCAAGTCCCTCGCCATGGCGGCGCGGCCCTTGATGAGCGAGGGCGGCTCGATCGTCGGGCTCACCTTCGACGCCAGCGTCTCCTGGCCGGTCTACGACTGGATGGGCGTGGCGAAGGCGGCCCTCGAGTCCTGCTCGCGCTACCTGGCCCGCGACCTCGGCCCCGACGGAATCCGGGTCAACCTGGTCGCCGCAGGGCCCCTCAAGACGCTGGCCGCCAAGGCCATCCCCGGGTTCGAGGAGCTCGACGCGATGTGGGAGACCAAGGCGCCCCTCGGCTGGGACAACTCCGACCAGGAGCCGACGGCCAAGGCCGTCTGCGCGCTGCTCTCGGACTTCTTCCCCGCCACCACCGGCGAGATCGTGCACGTCGACGGAGGGTTCCACGCCACGGGGGCCTGACCCTGCCGCACCCGTTCGGTCGGCCGAGGCCACCACCAGGACGTGCGTTCGCGGGCGGCGTCGCACTAGCGTCGACTCGGTGACGGCCTCCTCCCTCATCGAGCTCCGCGTCCTCGAAGGACCCAACCTCTACTTCCCGCGCGCTGCCATCAAGCTGACCCTCGACATCGGTGGCCTCTCGACGGCGTCGGAGGTCACGGCCGAGCGCTTCGCCCGCCGGATCGGTCTCAAGCACGCGCGCCCCGGCGCCCCCGACACCGGCTTCCGGCAGCGCTTCGCGCTGCGCGCGGTCGGCCGGCTGGTGCGTGCGGTCGCCCAGGAGGCCGGCACCCTGCGCCTGGCCGTCCGGGTGCGCTCGACCAGCGACGCCCATCATGTGGTGGTGGCCTTCCCCTGGGCGCACCGCACGCGTGCCCAGGAGATGGGTCACGCGATCGCGGCGGTGCTGGACGCCGTGCCGGACGCCGACTTCGAGGCCGCGGTGAGCGCCGCAGCCGAGCGCGTGGCCGGATCGGTGCTGGGAGAGGGCCCCACGACGATCAGGCCGCAGGTTCCGGTGGTGGCGGTGACCGGCACCAACGGCAAGACCACGACGTCGCGCATGATCGCTCACATCGCCCGTTCCCACGGGCTGCTCGTCGGGTGGTCGAACACCGACGGCATCTACATCGACGGTGTGCACGTCGAGGAGGGGGACTACTCGGGCCCCAGCGGCGCCGGCCGGATCCTGGCACACCCCGAGGTGCAGCTGGCGGTGACCGAGACCGCCCGGGGCGGCATCCTGCTCAAGGGGATCGGGCTGGTGCACAACGACGTCTCCGTCGTCACCAACGTCACCGCCGACCACCTGGGCCAGCAGGGCATCGACACCGTCGACCAGCTGGCCGAGGTCAAGGCCGTGGTGCCACGAATCACGCGCAAGGGCGGCTGGGCGGTGCTCAACGCCGACGATCCCCGGGTCTATGCCATGCGCAACGCCATCCGCGCCAAGCCGTGGGTCTTCTCCCGCGACGTCGAGTCGCCCGGTGTGCGCGAGACCCTCAACGACCGCGGCCGGGCCACCGTCGTCATCGACGGCTGGGTGTCGGTGTTGCGCGCCAACGCCGACCCCGACCCCCTGGTCGAGCTGGTCGACGTGCCGATGACGCTGGCCGGGCTCTCGCGCTTCAACGTCGAGAACACCCTCGCCGCGGCCTCTGCCGCGCTGGCGATCGGAATCCCTCGAGCCGTGGTCATCGAGGGCCTGCGGACCTTCACCCCCGACGCCGACCACAACCCGGGCCGGATGAACTTCTTCAGCCTGCCCGGGCACGGCCCCGACGACGGCTCGCTGTCGGTCGTGATGGACCTGGCCCACAACGAGGCCGGGCTCGAGGCCCTGATGGAGATCATGAACGGGGTACGCCGCCCCGGCGGCCGCCTGCTGCTCGGTCTCGGCGTCGTGGGTGACCGCACCGACGAGCTGATCGAGAAGCTCGGGGAGATCGCTGCCCGCGACAGCGACGTCGTGGCGATCGGCCACAAGGAGAAGTACCTGCGCGGGCGCACGACCGGCGAGCTCGAGGCCCTGATGCGCACCGGGGCCGAGCGGGTCGGGGTGAGTGCCGTGCCGGCCTACCCGACCGAGGTCGCGGTGCTGTCGGCCCTGGTCGGTCAGGCGCTGCCGGGCGACGTCGTCGGCGTGATGTGTCACGCCGACCGGCAGGGCTGCTACGACTGGATCGCCGCGCAGGGCGGCACTGCTGACGACAGCGCGACGCTCGCGGGCAAGGTGCGCGCGGCGGCCGAGCCCGCGCCGTCCTGAGACTCCTCGACCCGCATCCCGCAGAGTCGCCGCACGCCGCGCCGCACCGCCCACCGCTGCGGCCTGCGGTGTGGGGGAGGATGCACCCATGCCCGAGATCGCCGAGCCCGCCGACACCGCGATGCTCCCCGGCCCCGACCCGCACGACGATGATGTCGACGGCGCGGACGACGAGAGTCAAGCGGTCCCGGAGCACCGGCCCCACGGCTCGGCCTGGTCGATGGCGCTGGCGTGGGCGGGCCTGACCGCTGTGGCCCTGGTTCCCTTCGCGCTCTCCAGCCACCCGGACCGTTCGGTGCCGGCGTCGCTCGCGACCGTGGTGGTGCCGGCCCTCGCGGTCGGAGTCGTCTGCGCCCTGGTCGCCTCACGCTCGACCTCGGCCTGGAGCTGGTGGCTCTACCCTCCTATCGTGGTCCTGCCGGCCGTCGCGCTCGTCGTCCTGACCGACCAGGTGCCCGACCGGATGGAGAACGTGCCGGCCGCCGGCGACCAGGGGAACCGCTCGCTGGCGGCCCCGGAGCGGGCCGGCGACTGGACTCTGCAGACCGGGCCCAGCGCCGAGGAGCAGGAGGCCGAGCTGCGCAAGCGCATCGGGCGGGCCGACGAGTCGCTGCGGGCGGTCTACGGCGAGTACCGCCGTCCGGGGGACGACGTCCTGGTCTACAACGGCATCAACGTCTCCGTCGACAGCGACCTGGCTCGTGAGCTGATCGGTCGCCCCGAGGCTGCGCTCGACGACTACCTCGACGGCACCGGCATCACCGACGTCGTCGACGTCGTCCCGGGCGACCTCAGCGGCGCCATGGCGTGTGGCACGCTGCCACGACTCGGTCCCTACGTCGACCTGATCGTGTGCGGGTGGGCCGACTCCGGCGGCATCGGCACCGCCACCTATCGCATCGACGGCATCAACACCGAGTCGGCGGCCCGGACGACTCGTGACTTCCGCGCCGCGGTGACCGTCGTCGGCTGATGCTGCGGTGGCAGGATGGTCGAACGCTGCACCCTGAGCCACCCCAGAGCCACCCCAGAGCCACCCTGAGCCACCCAGAGCCACCCCGAGAGATCCGGAGGCCCGACCATGCGCAGCACCATGCAGGACGACCAGCTCACCATCGGGGCGATCCGTCGTCATGTCACCTCGGTGCACCCCGACTCCGAGGTCGTGACCGCGACCCCCGACGGCAGCCGGCGACGCTCCTACGCCGAGGTGGGTGAGCGGGTCGGGAGGCTGGCCACCACCCTGCGCAGCCTCGGGGTGGACGCGGATCAACGGGTGGCGACCTTCGCGTGGAACAACGCCGAGCACCTCGAGGCCTACCTCGCGGTGCCGTCGATGGGGGCGGTGCTGCACACCCTCAACATCCGGCTGTTCCCGGAGCAGCTGGTCTACATCGCCAACCACGCCGAGGACGAGGTCGTGATCGTCGATGCCTCCCTCGTCGACGCGCTCGCCCCCCACCTGGGCGAGATGAAGACGGTCCGGCACGTGCTCGTGGCCGGCCCCGGCGCCGCGGACGCCGACCTCGACGCCCTGCGCTCGGCGGGGCCCGCCGTGCACGTCTACGACGACCTGCTCGCCGCCCACGAGAGCGAGTTCGCGTGGCCCGCGCTCGACGAGCGCGACGCTGCGGCCATGTGCTACACGTCGGGCACGACAGGCAACCCCAAGGGCGTGGTCTACAGCCACCGCTCGGCGTGGTTGCACTCGATGGCGGTCAACAGCGGCAACGCGGCCGGGTTGTCGCTGCACGACCGGGTGCTGCCGATCGTCCCGATGTTCCACGCCAACTCCTGGGGGCTGCCCTACTCGGCACTGATGAGCGGCGCCTCGCTGTGCATGCCCGACCGCTGGCTGCAGGCCGAGCCCCTGGTGCGTTTCATCAACGACAGCCGACCTACCGTCTCCGGGGCCGTGCCCACGGTCTGGAACGACGTGCTCGGCTACCTCGACGCGCACGACGACGTCCGCCTCGACTCGCTGCGTCTCATCCTCTGCGGCGGCTCGGCTGTGCCGGTGTCGCTGCAGCGTTCCCTGCAGGAGCGCCACGGGCTGGAGATCCGGCAGGCCTGGGGCATGACCGAGACCTCGCCGGTGGCTTCGGCGGGGATCCCGCCCGTGGGCGCGGAGGGCGAGGAGGCCTGGCGCTACCGCGGCACCCAGGGCCGCCTGCTGTGCGGCGTCGAGGGACGCATCGTCGACGACGCGGGAGCCGTGCTGCACAACGATGGCGTGGCGGTCGGCGAGCTCGAGGTGCGTGGCCCCTGGGTGACCGGTTCCTACTACAAGCCCGACGACGCGGCGGCGGCCGAGAAGTTCCATGACGGCTGGCTTCGCACCGGCGACGTCGGGAGCATCGACGCACTCGGCTACATCCTGCTCTCCGACCGAGCGAAGGACGTCATCAAGTCGGGTGGCGAGTGGATCTCGTCGGTCGACCTCGAGAACAAGCTGATGGCGCACGAGGCCGTCGTCGAAGCAGCCGTGATCGGGGTGCCCGACGAGCGGTGGGACGAACGTCCCTTGGCGACCGTCGTCCTGCGCGAGGGGGCGTCGGTCACGGCCGACGAGCTGCGGGACTTCCTGGCGACCGACTTCGCCAAGTGGCAGCTGCCCGAGCGCTTCGCCTTCGTCGAGGCCGTGCCACGCACCAGCGTCGGCAAGTTCGACAAGAAGGTGATCCGCCGCCAGTACGCCGACGGCGAGCTCGGCTGAGCCGCCGCCCGCTGCGGGCGGCCTCGCGGCGGGCACAGACCGAGTCAGACGTCGCCGGGGTCGACGTGGTGCCCGGGTGCACCCAGGTCGAGGTCGCCCTCGACCACCAGGGCCGTCAACCCGCCGACCGACCGGGTCTCGTGCGCCTCGTCAGGCTCCCAGACGGCGCCTTGCCCGGGCGCGAGGTGGACGGGCGAACCGTCGGCGCCGGCCACCCGGGCGTCACCGGTGAGGAGCACCAGCAGCTGGCGCCCGGCGGCCGGGTGGCGTCCGATGCGTCCGCCCGGCTCGAGCCGGACGACCACCAGCGCGGCGTCGGCGGTGATGCCGAGGGCCCCGAGGTCGAAGCCGATGCTGTCGTGCGCCTCGATGCGCCGGCGGGGCACCGCGCCGAGGTCGACGATCCTCATCGGCGGCCCAGCACCGCGGCACGCACGCAGGCGTGCCGCCGGCCGCGGCGGGTCGGGCGAGCGGCCGGCGCCTCAGGAGTCCGTGGGGGCACGGTCGTAGTCGGGGTCGGCGCTCGGGGCGTCGTCCGAGAGACCGGACCCGGCCTGGGCCTGGGGAGACCAGTTCTCGAGCTCGCCCATCACCGCGGCATGCTCGTCGACGCAGATGACGAGCAGGTCGCCGCGGTTGGCTCGCGCCATCGCATGCCGCACGGCCTCGATCTCGTCGTGGACCTCCTCCACCTGCTTGCAGCGCGAGCCGGCCGCCATCGCGGTGCGCACGCCCTCCGTGACGAGCGCCGCGACCTCGCCACGCCGGCGTCCGCGCAGGGAGACGTCCTCGCGCACCACCACCACGTCGAAGTGCTGGGCAGCGATCTCGCCGAGGTCGCGCATGTCCTGGTCGCGCCGATCACCGGCAGTGGCGATGACGCCGATCCGGGAGGGCCGGGCGAGCTCGTGCGACGACTCGAGGCTGTCGCCGACCCGATCGACGAAGTCACCGAGCGCGCGCATGCCGGGGGCGTTGTGGCAGTAGTCGACGATGACGTTGACCCCGTTGACCTCGACCTCGTTGAGGCGTCCGGGGGAGAGGTAGTAGCTCGTCGAGAACGTGCGCAGACCCTGGCGGATGTCGTGCAGCGGTGCGCCGGCGGCGAACGCGGCGGCGGCGGCGGCGAGCGAGTTCTGGACGTTCATCCGAGCCCGGCCGCCGAACGTGGCCGGCAGGAGGTGGGTCCACGCGAGCTGCATCTCGCGGGGCCCGTGCTTGACGACGATCATCTCGCCCCGCTCGCTGGGGTTGAGCACGAGCGCCTTGCCGCCGCGGCGGCAGTGGGCATCGATCATGTCGCGCACCTCCGAGCCCGGCTCCTCCATGGAGAACCACACCACCTGGCCCGAGCAGCGGCGTCGCATGTCGCGCACCAGCGGGTCGTCGGCGTTGAGGACGGCGTGCCCGTCACGCGGCACGGCCTCGACCAGGACGGCCTTGACGTCGGCGAGCTGCTCGACGGTGTCGATGCCTCGCAGGCCGAGGTGGTCGGGCTGCACGTTGAGCACCACGGCGACGTCGTTGCGCTCGTAGCCGAGGCCCTCGCGCAGGATGCCGCCGCGGGCGACCTCGAAGACGGCGAAGTCGACGCGCGGGTTCTGCAGGACCATCCGCGCCGAGCGGGGACCGCTCGCGTCGGAGCGGATCAGCAGCCGCTCGTCGATCACGACGCCGTCGGTGGAGGTCATGCCGACCTTGCGGCCCATGCCCTTGAAGACGTGGCTGATCATCCGCGACGTGGTCGTCTTGCCGTTGGTGCCGGTCACGGCCACGATCGGGATCCGCGACGTCGCGCCGGGCGGGAAGAGCATGTCGACGACCGGTTTGGCGATGAACTGCGGCTCGCCGATCGTCGGGTGGGTGTGCATGCGGAAACCGGGTGCCGCGTTGATCTCACAGATCGCGCCGCCGGTCTCGCGCACGGGCTCGGTGATGTCGGGGCAGATGAAGTCGATGCCGGCGATGTCGAGGCCGATCATCTGCGCGGCCTCCTCGGCGATCTCGACGTTCTCGGGGTGCGCCTCGAAGGTGCGGTCGATGGAGATGCCGCCGGTCGACATGTTGCCGGTCAGGGCCAGCTTGACGACCTGGCCGTCGGGGGCGACGTCGGTCATCGCCAGACCCTGCTCGCGGACGAGCTCGATGGCGGCGTCATCGACCTTGATCCGCGTCAGGACCTTCTCGTGGCCGACGCCGCGGCGCGGATCGGCGTTCGCGGTGTCGACGAGCTGCTCGATCGTCGAGGTGCCGTCGCCGGTGACCGAGGCCGGCACCCGCTCGGCGATGGCGGCGACGCGTCCGTCGATGATCAGGCAGCGGTAGTCCTTGCCCACGATCTGCGACTCCACCACCACGATGCCGCGCCGCGACTGGGCCTCGGCGATCGGGAAGGCGGCCCGCACGTCGTCGGCGTTCTCGAGGTTCAGGCACACGCCGCGCCCGTGGTTGCCGTCGAGCGGCTTGACCACGACGGGGTAGCCGATGCGCTCGGCGGCGCGCACGGCCTGGTCGGCGGAGCGCACGGTGTCCTGCTTGGGCACCGGGAGACCGGCAGCTCCGAGCAGGCGCGTGGTGAGGTCCTTGTCTGAGGCGATGTCGACGGCGATGGCCGAGGTGGCCGAGGTCATCGTGGCGCGGATGCGCTTGGCGTGCACGCCCTGGCCCAGCTGCACCAACGAGTGCTGGTTGAGGCGGATCCAGGGGATGTCGCGCGAGACGGCCTCGTCGAGGATCGCCTGCGTCGAGGGGCCGAACGCCGTGCGCTGCGCGCGGCGGATGAAGTCGTCGAGCTCGGTCTCCCAGTCGAAGGCGGGATCGGCCTCGACCAGGTGGTTGACCAGCCGGACGGCGAGCTGACCGGCGGCCAGGCCCACCTGCTCGTCGATGTAGCCGAAGATGACGTTGTAGACGCCGGGTCGTCCCTTGACGGCGCGCGTCTTCCCGCGACGTACGTCGTGACCCACGACCTGCTGCAGCGCGAGCGCGCAGTGTTCGGCGACGTGGCCCAGCCAGGTGCCCTCGTTGAGACGCTCGACGAATCCACCGCGCTTGCCGCGCGAGCAGGAGTGCTCGCGCAGACCGGGCAGCATCGCCAGGAGGTGCTCGGTCAGGCCCGGCACCGTGTTCGTGGGGTACTGCTCGAGCGAGCCGAGGTCGACCACGAGGTGGATCGCCCGGTCGTAGGACCAGATGTTCGCCCCGCGGTAGACGCGGGTCTCGAGGATGTCGAGGTCGGGGGTGGGGCGTTCGGTCATGAGCGGAGTCCGTCCTCGGAGGCGGCCAGGGGGTCGGGAGCAGGTCGGGCGCGCGCCAGGCGACGACGCAGGATCGAGGGGGAGGCGTCGCCGGCGGCGATGTCGCGGGCCTGCTGACGCAGGTCGCGGCCCGCTTCGGCGAGCTCGGCGGCCACTGACGACTCGACCGCTGGTCGCGGGGGCACCAGCGTGCGGGTGGTGATGTCGAACGACGAGCCCTCGGGCAGCACGTGGAGGACGACGTTGCTCGCCAGCAGGGCAGCCGAGCGCTTCGCCTCGTAGGCATTCGTGGTGATCCGGGCCGGGTCGAGGATCGTCACCGCACCCTTGCCGATCACCGACAGGATCTCGTGCTCCGAGCCGTCGGCCTCGGTGACGTGCTCGACCACGGCGGCGGTGTCCTCGTCGACGCCGATCCCGAGCAGCTGGGGCGACTGCGACACGATCATCAGCAGACGGCCGTAGCGGTTGCGCTGGTCGAAGTGCTGGTCGATCACCGAGGACGGCAGCAGCCCCAGCCCGGCGGCGACCTGCGTCATCCGTTGCTTGGGCGTGGCCCCGGGCCCGCCGAAGGCCACCATGTGGCTCGACTGGATGCTGGCTCCGGCCGAGGTGCCGGCGACCACCGCGCCCCGCTCGTGGGCGGCGACGATGGCCTCGCCCACCGGCGTCCCGGACACGATCGCCGAGAGCTTGAGCTGGTTGCCGCCGGTCATGAAGACGCCGGTCGACTGGTCGAGCAGCCTCACGAGCTCGGGGTCGTGGGCGTCGTCGCGGGTGTCGGGGCGCACGGCCACGACACTTCCGGCGCCCTCGCGACGAAACAGCGCGTCGTAGACCTGGACGACCTCGGGCCCCAGGGCGGAGGCGGTGGGGACGACGGCGATGCGCGCCCCGGCACCGCCGCTGGCAGCGACGAACTCCTGGAGGATGGTGCGCCTGCGCAGCTTGTCCTCGGCGCCGCCGATGATCATGAGAGGGCCGGGTGACATGGCGACCACCCTAGGGGCTGGTCGCGTCGCGGCTCACCCCAGCGCCTGCGGCGTCGGGCGGGGGTGCGCGAACGCGTCCGCGGCCGTCGTCCGGCGGCCACGACTAGGGTGGGCCCATGTCCTCGCGCACGCTGGTGGTGATGCGCCACGCCAAGGCCGAGCAGGCCGGTCCGAGCGACTACGAGCGTCCGTTGGCCGTGCGCGGCAAGCGGGACGCCGTCGCCACGGGCACGTGGCTGGCAGCCCGTGGCCTGGTGCCCGACCACGCCGTGGTGTCCGGTGCCCTGCGCACCCGCGAGACGTGGGACCACGCCCGAGCCGGCGCCGGCGCCGCGTGGGCCGGGGTGGAGGCGACGTACGACCGCGGCCTCTACGCCGCCGGGGTCGACACCGCGATCGACCTGCTCCGACTGCTCGACGACGCCCATGAGTGCGTCGTCGTCCTTGGGCACAACCCCACCGTCGCCTACCTCGCCCAGCTCCTGGACGACGGCGAGGGCGAGGTGGAGGCCTCTGACGAGCTCGCCCTGGGCTATCCGACCAGTGCGACCACGATCTTCACCTGGGCCGGGCCCTGGGCAGACCTGGCGCCTGCGTGCGCCCGTCTCGTGGCGCTCCACGTGGGGCGGGGTTGAGCCCGACAGCCTCAGCGCGGCGCGACCAGCGGAGGAGCCGGGGTGACGAAACCGGCGTCGGCATCCGCCGCCTCGACCTCCTCGCGCGAGATCCCGAGCAGGTAGAGGATGGCGTCGAGGTAGGGCACGTTGACCGCCGTGTCGGCGGCCTGCTGCACCACCGGTCGGGCGTTGAAGGCGATGCCGAGCCCGGCGGCCTCGAGCATGTCGAGGTCGTTGGCGCCGTCGCCGATCGCGATGGTGGCGTCCTGGCTGACGCCCACCTCGGCGGCGAACTCCCGCAGCGCCGAGGCCTTGCCGGCTCGATCGACCACGGCCCCGACGATCTCACCGGTGAGCCGGCCCTCGACGATCTCCAGCTCGTTGGCGCGCGAGAAGTCGATGCCGAGGTCGAGGGCGAGACGGTCGGTGATCCGGCTGAAGCCGCCGGAGACGATCGCGAACCGGTAGCCCAGGCGCCGCAGCGTGCGCACCATCGTGCGTGCGCCCGGAGCGACGACGATCTCGGCGTAGACCTGGTCGAGCACGGACTCCGCGAGCCCCGCGAGCAGCCGCACCCGACGCCGCAGCGACTCCTCGAAGTCGATCTCGCCGCGCATCGCCTGCTCGGTGACCCGGGCGACCTCGGCCTCGTGACCGGCGTGCGCGGCCAGCATCTCGATGACCTCGCCCTGGATCAGGGTGGAGTCGACGTCGAGCACGATCAGCCGCATGCCGCGCCGCATCATGGTGGCGGGCTGCACGGCGATGTCGACGTTCTGCTGTGCTGCCTCGGCGGCCAGGAGCCGGCGCAGGTTGTCGGGGTCCGCGCCCGAGACGAAGAGGTCGATGGCGGTCACCGGGTAGCGCGCCATCCGCTCGATCCGGTCGATGTTGCCGCCGGTGTCGGCGATCCGACCCGCGATGGCCGCCATCGCCGCCGCGCGCAGGGGGGTGCCGATCACGGTCACGTGCGAGCGGCCCTCGCGGCGGGTCCGGTTGTCGCCCGAGCCCCGCTCGATCTCCACGACCATGTCGAGACTCGCGGCGGCCGCCTCGACCGCGGCGGCCAGCTTCTTCCAGTCGCGGGGGGCGCTCACCAGCACGCCGAGGATCAGGCGGCGCCGCAGGATGATCTGCTCGAGGTCGATCACCTCGACCCCCGCACCGGCGAGCGTGCTGAAGACCGCCGACGTCACACCGGGCCGGTCCTTGCCGGTCAGGGTGATCAGGAGGGTGTCGGGGTGATCGGCGCTCATCGGCAGCGAGGCTATCGCGCCACCCGGGTGTCGGCGCCCGGGTGTCGGCGCCCGGGTGTCGGCGCCTGGGGCCATGCTGTCCGCATGAGCGAACACGTCCACCACGCCATCGACTACGTCGAGATCAACGTCGTCGACCTCGCCACGACCCGGGCCTTCTACGCCGCGGCGTTCGGTTGGCGCTTCACCGACTACGGCCCCGAGTACGCCGGCATCCGGTGGGTGGAGGGCGACGCCGAGGTCGGTGGGCTCAACGCGTCGCGCGCACCGGTGCGCGGCGGCCCGCTCGTGCTGCTGTGGTCCGAGGACGTCGACGCGAGCGTCGAGTCGGTGCGGGCAGCCGGGGGCGAGGTCGTCGAGGGCCCCTACGACTTCCCCGGCGGACGCCGCTTCCACTTCACCGACCCGAGCGGCAACGAGCTCGGGGTCTGGGGAGCCTGACGGCAGCGGCAGCGGCAGCGACTGGGCTCGGCGCCTGCGGTGCTCAGGTCGGGGGCCAGACCTCCGGCGAGCACGCCGCGACGAGGGCACGTCGGCCGGCGCGGGCGAGGGGGGCGAGCGCCCCACGGCGTTGCCCGATCTCGTGCACGGTGAGGGCGGCACCGTCGTCCTCGAGCGCCAGGTCGGCGATCTCGAGCGCCTGGAGGCCTCGGGAGGCCAGGTCGACGCAACGGGTCGGCACCCCCGGGGGCGATATCAGCGCGGGGCGGTGGCGCAGGTTCATCAGCCGGTCCGCGACCTCGGGGCGCCAGCGCGCCACCTCGAGCGCGGCCAGCCGCTGGGCGGAGTCGAGCAGTACCGCGCGCAGCTCACGATCTGCCTCACCGACGTCCGGCAGCTGACGGCGTCGGGCGGGCAGGACGGTCCACTCGATCGTCGGCCCGACGCGCGAGGGCACCAGCCCGGTACCGGTCGAGACGGCCACGACGGCCTCGCCGACCTCCAGGGCGGCGTCGTTGAAGGGCACCGGCCCGCCGAGCCCGGCGAGGTCGCCCTCGGCGGGGAAGGCGGCCCCGAGGCCACTGGCTCCCTGGCTGCGCAGGCGTCCGAGCGCACTCATCAGTCCGTCCGTGACGCTCGCGCCGAAGGTGTCGTCGAGCCCGACCACCACGTGGGTCACGTCGTCGGCGAGCACGGCGTCGAGGAGGTCATCAGGCCCCACCCGTCCGGCCAACCAGGCGGTTCCCCACCAGGCCAGCCGCCCCGACACCGGCAGCCGGGTCAGCGTGGCGAGGTCGTCGTCGTTCACGTGCACCGACGATAGCCGCAGGTGCGGGCGCCGAGCGGCGCCGGTGTCGGCGGAGGAGGGCCTGAGAACGGGCCATTAGGGTGGCGCCATGGCTGCGGTTCTCGAGTTCTCCGACGTGAGTGTGCGGCGCGGTGGTTCGCTGCTGCTCGACCGGGTCACCTGGGTCGTCCGCGAGGGCGAGCGCTGGGTGGTGCTGGGCCCCAACGGGGCCGGCAAGACCACCCTGCTCCAGGTCGCCGCCGCGCAGCTGCACCCCACCGGCGGCGCCGCAGGAGTGCTCGGCGAGCTGATCGGCGCGGTCGACGTGTTCGAGCTCCGACCGCGGATCGGGCTGACCAGTGCGGCCCTGGCCGAGCGGGTCCCGCGACACGAGCTGGTGCGCGACGTGGTCATCTCCGCGGCGTACGGCGTGGTGGGTCGCTGGAACGAGGACTACGACCATCACGACCATCGGCGCGCCGAGGACCTCCTCGTCGAGGTCGGCGTCCAGCACCTCGCCGACCGGACCTTCGGCACCCTCAGCGAGGGCGAGCGCAAGCGGGTCCAGGTGGCCCGAGCGCTGATGACCGATCCGGAGCTCCTCCTGCTCGACGAGCCCGCCGCCGGGCTCGACCTGGGTGGCCGCGAGGACCTCGTCTCGACCCTGTCCACCCTCGCCTACGACCCCGACTCACCGGCCACGGTGCTGGTCTCGCACCACGTCGAGGAGATCCCGCCCGGGTTCACCCACGCGCTGCTGCTCCGCCAGGGCAAGGTCGTCGCCGAGGGTCCGGTGGTGGACGTCCTGACCGAGGGCTCGCTGTCGGCGGCCTTCGGCATGCCGCTGGTGCTGACCCAGCAGGACGGTCGCTACGCGGCGCGCCGTCAGGTGCGGCACCGCTGACGCGCGGTCGAGCGGTCGGGCTGATGGCTCGTGGGTAGAGTCGGTCCATGGACTGGAACGAGTACGGGTGGAGCGCCTGGTTGGGTGCCGCCACGCTGCTCGCAGTCGCCGAGATGTTCAGCCTCGACCTGGTCATGATCATGCTGGCGGTCGGCGCGGTCGCAGGCATGGTGGTGGCGCTGACCCCGGTGCCGATCGTGTTCGAGTTCGTCGTCGCGGCTGCCACGGCCGTCGGCATGCTCGCGCTGGTCCGGCCGTCGATGGCCAAGAAGCTGCACGACGGCCCGACCCTGACCCAGGGTCACGACAAGCTCCTCGGCCAGCAGGGCACCGTCACCCAGGAGATCAGCGGCCTCCAGGTCGGGCGGGTCAAGCTCGGCGGCGAGGTGTGGACGGCTGCTCCGTACGACGAGTCCCTCACCATCGCGGAGGGTGAGACGATCGAGGTGCTCCAGATCCGCGGAGCGACCGCCTACGTGCACCCCGTGCCTCGCCTCGGCTCCTGAGCCGTCCCGCCCCCTGTCCCCAGATCCCCTAGCACGAGGAGAACCATGGACGTCGCCCTCATCCTTCTCGGCCTGCTGCTGCTCTTCGTGGTGGTGCTGCTCGCCAAGACGGTGCGGATCGTCCCGCAGGCGCGCGCCGGCGTCGTCGAGCGGTTCGGCAAGTACCGCGTCACCCTGTCGGCCGGCCTCAACATCGTGGTGCCCTTCATCGACAAGGTGCGCTACCAGATCGACCTGCGCGAGCAGGTCGTGAGCTTCCCGCCGCAGCCGGTCATCACCCAGGACAACCTCGTGGTCTCGATCGACACCGTCATCTACTTCCAGGTCACCGACCCGGTGGCGGCGACCTACGAGATCGCCAACTACATCCAGGCCGTCGAGCAGCTCACCATGACCACGCTGCGCAACATCGTGGGCGGCATGGACCTCGAGGGCACGCTGACGAGCCGCGACGAGATCAACACGCGGCTGCGCGGCGTGCTCGACGAGGCGACCGGCAAGTGGGGCATCCGGGTGAACCGCGTCGAGCTCAAGGGCATCGACCCGCCGCCCTCCATCAAGGACTCGATGGAGAAGCAGATGCGCGCCGACCGCGACAAGCGGGCCCAGATCCTCACCGCCGAGGGTGGTCGCCAGGCGGCCATCCTGACCGCCGAGGGCGAGAAGCAGTCGTCCATCCTCACGGCCGAGGGTGATCGCGAGTCCCTGATCCTTCGCGCCCAGGCCGACCGGGAGGCCTCGATCCTGCGCGCCCAGGGCGAGGGCCAGGCGATCCTGACGGTCTTCCAGGCCATCCACGACGGCAACCCCGACCAGTCGTTGCTGTCCTACCAGTACCTGCAGATGATGCCGAAGATCGCCGAGGGCAGCGCCAACAAGCTCTGGATCGTCCCGAGCGAGATCGGCAAGGCGATGGAGGGTCTCGGCTCGACGATGAACGAGCTCAAGGGCATCCCCGACAAGACCGACGGCGTCCGTCAGCGCGTCGACATGGGCTCCACCGGGACCCCGGCCCTCGACGGCGACCCGACCGCGGACGCCGAGCGGCGTCGCACGAGCGCGGCTGTCGAGCAGGCCATCGCCGAGGCCGCCGCGGCCGCCAACCCGAACCAGCCGGTTCCGACTGCCGACGCGCCGGCCGAAGGCGCCGGCGGACCCGAGGCTCCCGACCCCGCCGTGGCGCCGGGCGAGGTGCCACCGGCTCCACCCACCGCGTGAGGTGACGTTCTTCGAGGCGGCCGCGATCCTGCTCGCCGGGGTCGGGGCCGGGACGATCAACACCGTCGTGGGGTCGGGCACCTTGCTCACCTTCCCGACGTTGCTGGCCTTCGGCGTCCCACCGGTGACCGCGAACGTGTCGAACAGCATCGGGCTGGTGCCGGGATCGCTGACCGGTGCCTATGGCTACCGGCGCGAGCTGAGCGGCCAGCGGGGTCTCGTGCTCCGGCTGCTGCCGGCGTCCGTGCTGGGCGCTGCCGTCGGCGCGGTGCTCCTGCTCGTGCTGCCCGACGACGCGTTCGGGGCCGTCGTCCCGGTGCTCATCGCCACCGGGGTGCTGCTGGTGATCTTCCAGCCGCGCCTGGCCGCACGGGTCGCCGCCCGGTCGGCCGCGCGAGAGCAGGCGCCCTCGTCGAAGGAGGCGGCCTGGGTCTGGCCGACCGTGCTCGGCACCGGCGTCTACGGCGGCTACTTCGGCGCCGCCCAGGGCGTGCTGCTGATGGGCGTGCTCGGGATCGGCGTGCCCCAGGACATCCAGCGCAACAACGCCGTGAAGAACGTCCTGGCGGGGGCGGTCAACCTCGTGGCCGGCGTCGTCTTCGTCTTCGTCGCCGACGTCGACTGGGCCATCGCCGGGCTCATCGCCGTCGGCGCCACGGTCGGAGGACTGCTGGGGGCGCGCGTCGGGCGACGACTCCCGCCGATCGTGCTGCGCGCGGTGATCGTGGTGGTGGGGGTCGTCGCCCTCGTGGCGCTGCTCGTGGCCTGAGGCCGTAGGAGCGACCGTGCGGTCTCGTCCCCCGGCACGGGTGTCGGCCACCGGGACCTGGACGAAGGGGCCGGGGCCCCGTCTGAGCGTCAGGCCCGGGCGAGGGCCGACTTCTCGGCGCGGGTGAGGCTCACGGCCTGCGTGACCCGCAGCCCGAGCAGGCCCGAGAGGACGGCGCCCGCGGCCACCCCGGCGAAGGCCAGCCCGGTGGTGCGTGGCATCGCCTTCTTCTCGACCGCCTGGTAGGCGGTGGCGGCGTCGGCGCCGTCGACGGCCATGCCGATGAGCACCAGGGTGCGGCGAGCGCTGCCGCTCGCGAGCAGGGTCGCGGCGCCGAGGGCGACCTCGCGGGAGCCGAACCACTGAGTCAGCAGCGCGTTGCTCGTGGTCGTGCCCATGGTCGAGTCGACGAGGTCGGGCTTGAGCAGGGAGGCGAGGCCGATGCCGATGCGGCCGAGGGAGAGGCCCGTCACAGAGTTCATGGACGGGACCCTAGTGCCCCAGGCCAGGTGCGGTGTCGCGATGCTCACGACAGGTAGGCGTCGTGCCAGCGGCCGAGCTCGTCGTAGACGCGGGCTCGGGCTTCGGGTCGTGAGAGGACGACGTCGTGGATCGCACCCTCGACGGCCACGTAGCTGACGTGTGGACCGACCGAGGTGGCCCAGCGGCGGATCTGCGGCACGTCGAGCACGATGTCGTGGGTGTGCGACTCGTCGGTGAGCTCGGCGGTGTAGAGGGTCGAGGCGGAACTCAGCACCAGCACCGGCGCCAGCACCGAGAGACCGGCGTGCAGCTGGGCGTGCCCACGGCGTACAGCGCGCAGCCACCCGAACCGCACGGGGTAGGAGTCGATGGGCTTCCAGCCCAGGTCATAGCTCCACTCGCCGCCGTGATCGACGTGCAGGCTGCGCCCGTAGACCCCGCTGACGTCGCGGCCGAGCACGCGCAGCGGCTGGACCCGGCCGAGACCCTCGAGCGCGGCGCCGGCGAGGCGTGAGCGCATCCAGGCCGGCCCCTGCAGGTCGAACCAGGGGGAGTTCAGGACCAGCCCCACGAGCTCGGGCGCCTGGCGGTCGTCGGCCCACAGGGACGCCGTGAGCCCGCCCGTCGAGTGGGCCGAGAGCACGACCTCGCCATGCCCGTCGCGCTCCACGATGCGCCACCACGAGAGGTCGATCTCGGCGAAGTACTCGCGCAGGTCACCGACGTACGTCGGGGTCTGGTGCGGTCGCGTGGACCGCCCGTACTTGCGCAGGTCGACGGCGTAGAAGTCGTAGCCACGCTCGAGCCACCACTCGGCGTACTCGGTGTGGAAGAAGTAGTCGGCGAAACCGTGCACGTGCAGCACCGCGCGTCCGTTCGGCCGCTCGGCCCGTCGGCGCACCAAGGTGGCCACCACCGGACCTTCGGAGTCGTCGGCAAGACCGATCGTCTCTGCCTCCCAGGGCTCGCCCAGGATGTCGGGCACCTGCCGGTCACGCATGGTCGTGATTGTGCCTGCATCGAGGGGCGCACCCCACAGCGGTGGCCCGGTGCTCGACCGGTCACGGCGCGTGAGCGCGTTCGGCCCCGGGGCCGGCGCGTCGACCGGTACGGTTCGTCGGTGAGCTGGGTGCACGAGGCGACCAAGGCGTGGAGGTCGGGCACTCGGCGGAGCCAGCAGTGGGTGTTGCTCGCCCTGCTCGCCGCGGTCGCTGCCTGGTTCGGCGTGTCGCTGGTGCGCTACGAGATGTTCCCCCTGGCCGGATACTTCTTCTGGCTCCTGCTCGGCATGTTGCTGCTTCGCTTCTGGCCGTTGACGGTGCTCACCGCGGTGATCGTGGTGGCGGCGGTGGTGACGCGCCTCGACGTCGGCAGGGCTGATGCCCGACCGCTCTCCGGCGTGGTCGTCCTGCTCCTTCTCTCGGCGGTCCTCGTGCTCTACGTCGCGAGCCGCCAGCGCAGCGGGCTGCCCACCCCGCTCAGCGAGGCGCTGCTCGCGGACCTGCGCGACCGGCTCGCCGCCCAGGGCCGGGTGCCGCCCCTGCCCCAGGGGTGGCACGCGCAAAGCGCCATGATCGGCGCCCACGGCGTCGGCTACGCCGGCGACTTCATGGTCGCCGACCTCGACGAACCCTCCCAGCGCCTCGAGCTGGTGCTCGTCGACGTGGTCGGCAAGGGCGTGACCGCGGCACCGTCTGCCCTGCTCCTGGCCGGAGCCCTGGGCGGGTTGATCGGCGCCATGCACGACCGCGACCTGTTCGACGCCGCCAACGACTTCCTGCTCCGCCAGCACGCTGACGAGACGTTCGCGACGGCCGTCCACCTCAGCCTGCACCTGGACTCCGGCGACTACACGATCCTGAGCGCGGGGCACCCGCCGGCGCTGCGGTGGGCGGCACGAACCGGCGAGTGGGACGTCGACAACTCACGCGGGCTGGCTCTCGGGATCGCGCCCGAGCCCGAGCTCAACGCGAGCCACGGGACCCTGCGGCACGGGGACGCGCTGATGTTCTACACCGACGGGGTCGTCGAGTCACCGAAGACCGACCTCGACAGTGGGATCGCCTGGCTCCAGGACATCGGTCGGCAGGCCTACCTGCGCGGGCACGAGGGCGCGGCGCAACGGATCGTGAGGAAGGTCGAGCGCGGCGACGACGACCGGGCCGTGCTGATCATCTCGCGGCTCCCGACGACCGGGGCAGCGAGCTCCCGGTAGCGGGGCCACACCCCCAGACGGGATGACGGGGCCCCCGGACGGAATGATGAGTGGATGGACGACTTCTACGCCTACCCCGCTGGGCTCCGGCTCGCCGATCGTCGGGTCGTGGTCGTCGGCGGCGGTCACGTCGCACAGCGTCGGGTGCCGCAGCTGATCGCAGCCGGCGCCGAGGTGGTCGTCGTCTCGCTCCAGGTGACGCCGGCGATCGAGGGGTTGGTGGGCGCCGGCGAGGTCAGGTGGGAGGCGCGCGCCTTCCAGGCCGCCGACCTCGACGACGCCTGGTACGTCGTGGCGGCGACCGACGACTCCGCAGTCAACGACGAGGTCTCGCGGGCTGCGGAGGAGCGGCGGATCTTCTGCGTGCGCTCGGACGACGCCACCCGAGCCACGGCCTGGACCCCCGCCGTGGGACGCGAGGGCGGCGTGACCATCGCGGTGCTGGGGTCGCGAGACCCCCGCCGGTCGGTCCTCGTGCGCGATCAGGTGCTGGAGGGCTTGCGCACCGGTGTGATCGCGTCGGCACCGCGCCGCGGCAGCACCCCGGGAGTGACCCTCGTCGGAGGAGGCCCCGGCGACCCGACCCTGATCTCGCTCGCCGGCCGGAACGCCCTGATGACCGCCGACGTCGTCGTGGCCGACCGGCTGGCTCCGCGCGAGCTCCTCGGCGACCTGCCGTCCGACGTCGAGCTCATCGACGTCGCCAAGCTGCCCCGCGGACGTTCTGCCCTCCAGGAGGAGATCAATCGCGTCATCGTCGAGCGCGCGCTCGCCGGGCACCGGGTGGTGCGCTTCAAGGGGGGTGACAACTTCGTCTTCGGCCGCGGCTACGAGGAGGTCCTGGCCTGCCGGGCGGCAGGCGTCGAGGTGACCGTCATCCCCGGTCTCACCAGCCCGGTCGCGGTCCCGGCGATCGCCGGGATCCCGGTGACCCATCGCGGCGTCGCCCACGACTTCTCGGTCATCTCCGGCCACCTGCCCCCCGGTCACGAGCGCTCGCTCACCGACTGGTCGGCCGTTGCGCGCCTGCGCGGCACGCTGCTGCTCATGATGGCCGTCGAGCACGGGCCCCAGATCGCTGCTGCCCTGATCGACGGTGGACGGCCGGCGACGACTCCGGTCGCGGTGGTCAGCGATGGCACGATGCCGGGGGAGCGCACCGTGCTCTCGACGCTCGGCGAGCTCACCCACGACCTCGTGGCACACGACGTCCGGCCGCCGGCGATCATCGTGGTGGGCGAGGTCGTCGCCGTCGCCCACCCCGAGCGCTACCCGCACGTCGCAAGCGAGCCGAACGGTGGCTGAGGTCGTCGAGGTCACGGACCCGACCGACCCGAGGCTGGCCGACTACCGCGAGCTGCGCGACGTCCAGCTGCGCAAGAGCTTCGAGGCCGAGCACGGCCTGTTCCTCGCCGAGGGCGAGAAGGTGGTGCGTCGCGCCGTCGAGGCCGGTCACGTGCCCCGGTCGTTCCTGATGGCCCCGCGGTGGCTCGACGGGCTGGCCGACGTGCTCGCCACGTCCGACGCGCCCTGCTACGTGCTCGCGGAGGCGCTGGCCGAGGAGGTCACCGGCTTCCACGTGCACCGCGGCGCCCTGGCCTCCCTGGCGCGGCAGCCGCTGCCCAGCGTCTCCTCGGTGCTCGCCGCGGCGCGCTCGGTGCTGGTGCTCGAGGATCTCGTCGACCACACCAACGTGGGTGCGGTCTTCCGTTCGGCGGCGGCTCTCGGTTTCGACGCCGTGCTCCTCTCGCCGCGCTGCGCCGACCCGTTCTACCGCCGATCCGTCAAGGTCGCGATGGGGGCAGTCTTCGCGCTGCCCTGGACGCGTCTGCCCGACTGGTCGACGGCGCTGGGCGACGTGGCGGGCGCCGGCTTCACCACGGTCGCGCTGACCCTGGCCGACGACGCGGTGCCCATCGAGGACTGCGTCGCCGGCCTCGACCGGGTGGCGCTCGTGCTGGGCTCCGAGGGCCACGGCCTCTCGCAGCGTTGGCACGACTCCGCCGACCGCCGCGCGATCATCCCGATGCGCGACGGCATCGACTCCCTCAACGTCGCCGCGGCCTGCGCCATCGCCTGCTACCTCACCGCGCGCCGCTAGTCCCAGGTCGAGTCGGCGCGTCTACGCGCCGACTCGGCGCGAGTCCCAGGTCGAGTCGGCGCGTCTACGCGCCGACTCGGCGTCTGCTGGGGTCGACGGGACGGCGTCAGGTGGCGGCGGGCCAGTCGAGGGGAAACTCCTCGGCGACCTTGTCGTGGGCCTTGGTGAGCTTCTTGCGCGCCTTGGTGGCGAGCCGGTCGCCGAACACGGTGCCGCGGGTGTGGTCGGTCTCGTGCTGGAGGCAGCGGGCGAGCATCCCGTCGCCGGAGAAGCTCACCGGCTCGCCGGCGAGACCGGTACCGGTGACCGACGCGGTGTCGGGCCTGGCGAGGTCGACGAAGGCGCCGGGGAACGACAAGCAGCCCTCCTCGGTCTCGTCGAGGCGACGGGCGTCGTCCTCGGGGAGGGTGAGCACGGGGTTGCAGACCAGACCGACCGTGCGGGTGCCGGAGCCGTCGGGGCAGTCGAAGACGAACATCGCGACGTCCTCGCCGACCTGGCACGCAGCGAGCCCGACCCCGTCAGCGGCGTACATCGTGGCCACCATGTCGGCCGCCAGCGCGCGCAGGGCGGCGTCGTACGACGTCACCGCCCGCTGCGGTCGGTGCATCACCGGAGTGCCCCAGCGGGTGATCGCCCGGGCGGTACCACCCTCGGGCAGTGGTCCGTGCGGGGCGAGGGGGGTCTCGTCAGGCTCGTCGGGCATGGGCTCCATCCTAGAAGTGCCGTGCTCATGCGCTGTGACGCCTCCCACCAGGTCAGGTGTAGCGCGATGTGTAACTCACAGTTACATTATCTGCATGTCCCTTCTCCACACCTTGCGCCCCGGTGGCCGGCACGGCATCGCGACCACTGAGTCGCGTGACCCCATCGGCTACCTCGTGGCCGGCCTCAACCGGCTCGCCCAGAGCGACCTGATCGACCGCGTCGGGCTGCGCAAGCAGACCGAGCAGGCGGTCTTCACGATCACCAGCAGCGGTTTCAAGACCGCCACCGTGGCCGGACGCACGTTCGCGAGGGCCGGCAAGGTCGGGCGCCCCGGCGCGCGGGTGGCCCCGACCCAGCGCACCGGCGTCTTCGACCTGACGCCCACCGAGGACGAGCAGATGCTCGTCGACGTGGTGAGCGAGTACGCCGACGAGGTCCTCCGCCCCGCCGCCGGCGAGGCCGACGAGACCTGCTCCGCGCCGCAGTCCGTGCTCAAGGCCGGGCTCGACATCGGACTGCCGATCCTGGGGGTGCCCGAGGCGCTCGGTGGCATCTCCGAGGAGCGCTCAGCCATGGCCGGCGTCCTCGTGGCGGAGGCGCTCGCGAAGGGTGACCTCGGTCTGGCCGTCGCGAACCTCGCCCCCGGTGCGGTGGCCACCGCTCTCGGGCTGTGGGGCACCGACACCCAGCAACAGACCTACCTCCCGGCGTTCACCGGGGAAGACGCCCCAGCCGCCGCCCTTGCACTCACCGAGCCGACCGTCCTCTTCGACGTGCTCTCACCGATCACGACCGCGGTGCGCACCGCCGACGGCTTCACGCTCAACGGCGTGAAGTCGCTGGTGCCCCGTGGCGCCGACGCCGAGCTGTTCGTCGTCGGCGCACTGCTCGAGGGCGCGCCCGTGCTGTTCCTCGTCGAGGCCGCGTGCGACGGTCTGTCGGTGGAGGGTGACCCCGCCATGGGCGTGCGGGCAGCCTCGCTGACGCGCCTGACCCTCACCGACGTCGAGATCGGCGCCGACGCCGTCCTCGGCGAGACCGACGGCTCCACCTACCGCGAGTGCGTGCGCCTCTCGCGCCTCGCCTGGTGCGCACTGGCGCTCGGCACCGCGCAGGCCGTCCTCGACTACGTCACGCCGTACGTCAAGGAGCGCGAGGCCTTCGGCGAGCCGGTCGCCCACCGCCAGTCGGTGGCGTTCATGGTCGCCAACATCGCGATCGAGCTGCAGGCGATGCGGCTGGTGACCTACAAGGCCGCCTCACGTGCCGCGGCCGGCAAGGACTTCACCCGCGAGGTCGCGCTGGCCCGCAAGCTCTGCACCGACAAGGGCATGCAGATCGGCCTCGACGGTGTCCAGCTGCTCGGTGGCCACGGCTTCGTGAAGGAACACCCCGTCGAGCGCTGGTACCGCGACCTGCGGGCCATCGGCATCATGGAAGGCGCGGTGCTCGTGTGAACACCCCAGGCTGCTCCTGCCTCCCCCCGCTGCCCGCTTCTCGTCAACCACACCGTCAGGACGCCGTGTAATGGTCATCAACCTGGACGACCCGAAGAAGTTCCGACCCCTCGTGGGCCAGGCCCACCAGGTCGCGATGAACATGCTGCGACCCATCTCGCGCAAGTACGACCGCGCCGAGCACGAGTACCCGCACGAGCTCGACATGCTCGCCTCGATGATCGATGGGCTCTCCGACTCGGGCGCGGGGGAGGGAGCCGGGGCCGCCGGTGTCCGTCGAGAGGAGAAGGACGGCGACACCACGGTCAAGAACGGAGCCAACCTCGCCTCGGTCCTGTCGATCGCCGAGATGTGCTGGGGCGACGTGGGCCTGCTGCTGTCGATGCCGCGCCAGGGTCTCGGCAACTCGGCGATCGCCTCGGTCGCCGACGACGAGCAGCTCGCCCGCCTCGACGGCGTCTGGGCCGGGATGGCGATCACCGAGCCCGGCACCGGTTCTGACTCTGCGAACATCACCACCACTGCGGTGCTCGACGGGGACGAGTACGTCATCAACGGTGAGAAGATCTATGTGACCTCGGGTGATCGTGCCGACCACATCGTCGTGTGGGCGACCCTCGATCGTGACCTCGGTCGGGCCGCGATCAAGTCGTTCGTGGTCGCCAAGGGCACCCCGGGCATGCGGGTCGACCGGCTCGAGCACAAGCTCGGAATCCGGGCCTCCGACACTGCCACGATCATCTTCGAGAACTGTCGAGTGCCGAAGGACAACCTTCTCGGTTCGCCCGAGATCGACACCAAGCAGGGCTTTGCCGGTGCGATGGCGACCTTCGACAACACCCGGCCGCTCGTCGCCGCCATGGCGATCGGCTGCGCACGGGCCTCGCTCGACCTCACCCGCGACCTGCTCTCGCAGGCCGGCGTCGAGGTCGACTACGACCGCCCGGCGATCGTGCAGTCCGCCGCCGCCGCGAAGTTCCTCCAGATGGAGGCCGACTGGGAGGGCGCCTACCTCCTCACGCTGCAGGCCGCCTGGATGGCTGACAACCGCGAGCCGAACTCCCTGGAGGCCTCGATGGCGAAGGCGAAGGCCGGCCGGGTCGGCTCCGACATCACGCTGTCCTGTGTCGAGCTCGCCGGCGCGATCGGCTACAGCGAGGTCGAGCTGCTCGAGAAGTGGTCGCGAGACTCCAAGATCCTCGACATCTTCGAGGGCACCCAGCAGATCCAGCAGCTGATCGTGGCTCGTCGGATCCTCGGTCTGTCGAGCGCACAGCTGAAGTAGGAGATGCTCCGCGACGCCTGAACGGCCCCGACGCACCTGCGCCGGGGCCGTCCTGCCGTACCTCGCGGGTCCGGCGGTCTCGTCAGGAGGCGGTGGTGTCGCCCGACGGGTCGAGCTGCGAACCCATCGACTTCGCGATGTCGGCCGGCGTGACGTCGACGTCCTCGGCCTTCGCACCGGAGTCGATGTCGGTGACCGAGGGCATCGGGTCGGGGGTGACCTGCGGCTGCGTCAGCTTCGGCGCCGGCTTCTCAGCGGCGGGCTTCGGGGCGGCCGGGCTTCTCGGCGGCGGGCTTGGGGGCGGCCGGCTTCTCGGCGGCGGGCTTGGGGGCGGCGGGCTTCTCGGCAGCGGGCTTCGGGGCGGCCGGCTTCTGGGCGGCCGGCCTTCTTGGTAGCGGGCTTCTTCGCCGTCTGGGGCGCGGACGGGTCCGGGACCGGCTTGCTCGCTGCCGGGGCAGGCGCAGAAGGGACGGCGACGTCGGTCGGAGATGTCGACGCGCCACCGCCCAGGTTCCCGGTCACCGCGCCGAGCAGGCGGCCGGCGATGGTGAACGGCAGGGTCAGGATCTTCGTGAGTGTCTGAGGAATGGCCATGGCACCACTAGAGCGTGGACCCGGCCCGAGCATGGCCACCTGCGCGGGTGAACGGCGCATGATCTACGCCACACCCCGGTGCGACGTACGTCGTGACACCGAGCGGAACGGGTCGTGCTCGGCGAGGAGCTCGTCGACACAGGCCTGCTGGACATCGCCAGCTAGGCGGCGGTGTTCTTGGACTGTGGCGGGTCCGTCATCTCGGAACCCGCACCCCGCGCAGCCGGCTCAGGACCGGCCGTCGTGCTCGACCACCGCTGAGCAGGCGGCCTCGGGCTCGACGACACGCGCGGCTGCCGAGGCTCGGACGTCGAGGTGGCCGGGCCGGTCGAAGCCGGCGCGCGCGAACGCTGCGTCGACCTCGGTCCTCAGCGCGGGCACCAGGTGTGGGGCCACCAGGGCGATGACCGACCCGCCGAAGCCGCCTCCGGTCATCCTGGCGCCGAGCGCGCCGGCGCCGGTCGCGGCCGTCACGGCGAGGTCGAGCTCGGCGCAGGAGACCTCGAAGTCGTCGCGAAGGGAGGTGTGGGAGGCATCGAGGAGCGCCCCGAGCGCGGCCCAGTCGTCGTCCCGGATGGCCGTCACGCTGTCGCGCACCCGGCGGTTCTCGCTGACGACGTGGCGGGCGCGACGTCGCAGCACCGGGTCCTCGATGGCCTCGGCCGCGGCCTCGTCGCACTCGCGCAGGGTCGCGAGGCCGAGGTGGCGTGCCGCCTCCTCGCACTCGCTCCTGCGCGAGCCGTAGTCGCCGTCGGTGAGCGCGTGCGAGACCCGCGTGTCGATCACTGCCACCACCAGGTCGGCCGCGGCGAGGTCGAGGGGCACCGGGCTCGCGGACCCGTCGCGGAAGTCGAGCAGCAGGGCGTGGTCGGTCCCGCAGAGCAAGGAGGCGCTCTGGTCGAGGCCACCGGTGGGAGCGCCCACGACCTCTGTCTCGGCGCGGCGACAGACCTCGACCAGGCGGTGCCGCTCCGAGAGGTCGAGAGCGTGCCCGGCGAGCGCGTGGACCGCCACCGCGACGGCCACCTCGAGCGAGGCCGAGCTGGAGAGGCCGGCACCCAGCGGAACGGTGCTGGACACGTGCACGTCGAGCCCGGGCGGCACGTCGTACCCCTCCTGGCCGAGGGCCCACAGGACGCCCACCGCGTATGCCGCCCACCCGGACGGTCCGCCGGGGGCGCAGTCGGCCAGCGTCCCGGTCCAGGGATCGGTCTGCTGGTCGCTGGTCAGCCTGATCTCGTCGTCCGCACGCAACGACACCCGGGCGACGGTGTCCTGGGGAAGCGCGATCGGCAGGCACAGGCCGGCGTTGTAGTCGGTGTGCTCGCCGATGAGGTTGACGCGTCCGGGGGCCCGAGCCACCGCGCTGCGCAGACTTCGTTGCATGCAGTCACCCTAGGAGCCCGGCACCTCGTAGCATTGGCCGACGTGCAGTTCCTCGATGACGCCAAGCCAGCCCACGACCTCACCTACGACGACGTCTTCATGGTCCCGCGGGAGTCCGCGATCGCCAGCAGGTACGACGTCGACCTGACCACGCGCGACGGCACCGGCGCCACGGTGCCGATCGTCGTGTCCAACATGACCGCGATCGCCGGCAAGCGGATGGCCGAGACCGTGGCGCGTCGTGGTGCGATCACCGTCATTCCGCAGGACATCCCGGTCTCGGTGGTCGCCGACGTCGTGGCGTTCGTGAAGTCGCGTCACCTGGTCTTCGACACCCCGATCCAGCTGCGACCCGAGCAGACGGTCGCCGAGGCTCTGTCGTTGATGCCGAAGCGCGCGCACCGCGCCGCGGTGGTCGTGGTCGACGGGCGCCCGGTGGGGGTCGTGACGGAGGCCGATTGTCGCGACGTCGACCGGTTCGCCCAGGCCGGCCAGGTCATGCGACCCCCGGCCGTGGTCATCGACGCAGCGACCGAGCCGCGGGAGGCCTTCGACCGCATCGACGAGGCGCGCGTCGCCCTGGCCGTTGCGGTCGATGCCGACGGCAGGCTCGCCGGCGTCCTGACTCGCACCGGGGCCTTGCGCGCGACCCTCTACGCTCCCGCGGTCGACGCCGGGGGAGCGTTGCGCATCGCCGCGGCCGTCGGCGTCACCGGCGACGTCGACGCCAGGGCGGCTGCCCTGCTGGACGCCGGCGTCGACTGCCTGGTGGTCGACACCGCCCACGGCCACCAGGGGCGGATGCTCGACGCCCTCGGCGCCGTGCGGGCACTCAGCCCCGACGTGCCGGTAGCAGCCGGGAACGTCGTGTCGGCCGAGGGCACGCGGGCCCTGCTCGCCGCAGGAGCCGACATCGTCAAGGTCGGCGTGGGCCCGGGTGCGATGTGCACGACCCGCATGATGACCGGGGTGGGCCGCCCGCAGTTCTCCGCCGTGCTGGAGTGCGCTGGCGCCGCGGACGACCTCGGCGGGCACGTGTGGGCCGACGGCGGCGTGCGCCATCCGCGCGACGTCGCGCTCGCGCTCGCAGCAGGTGCCTCGTCGGTCATGGTCGGCTCGTGGTTCGCCGGCACGAACGAGTCGCCGGGCGACCTCCTGGAGGACGCCGGAGGGCGCGCCTACAAGGTGTCGTTCGGCATGGCCTCGGCCCGGGCGGTCGCCAACCGCACGTCCGCCGAGTCGGCCTACGACCGTGACCGCAAGGGCCTGTACGAGGAGGGCATCTCGTCCTCGCGCATGTATCTCGACCCGCAGCGGCCCGGGGTCGAGGACCTCATCGACCAGATCTGCTCCGGGGTCCGGTCGGCGTGCACCTATGCCGGAGCCACCAGCTTGGCCGAGCTGCACGCGCGGGCCCTGGTCGGCGTCCAGTCGGCGGCCGGCTTCCACGAGGGTCGTCCGCTCGCGACCAGCTGGTAGGCGACCAGCCGGCGCGTCACGCTCAGGTCCTGCTGGAGTTGGCGCTGCGTCCGCGCACGACGCCCACGAAGGCCTGGGTGCGCTCGTCGTCGTGCTCGATCAGCCAGGCGAGGCCGATGGTCGTGGGGGCCAGATCGAGGACCTCACGCTGGACGACGTCCTTGCGCGCGTGCAGCCGAGCCACCGACTTCGGGAGCACGACGACACCGGTCCCGGCGGCCACGGTCTCGACGGCGTCCGCAGCGGTCATCGGCGACCAGGCGAGCTGAGCAGCGCTCGGCGTCCAACCGGAGCGGTGCGGGACGACGAGCTGCTCGTCGTCCAGGTCGGCCAGCGTCACCGCATCCTCGGCAGCGGCGATGAAGTGGTCGCGCCCGGCGACCACGACGGCCACCTCGTCGTAGAGCGGGATGCAGTGCAGGCCGGCGCGATCGATCGGCAGTCGGACCAATGCCATGTCGACGAGTCGCTCGCGAAGGGCGGACTCCTGCTCGCCCTCCTCCACCGGCACCAGCTCGAGCGGGTCGCGTCGCCGCTCGCGCCACGTGCGGGCCCACTTGTCGGGAGTGGCGCCGGTGACGAAGGCCAGCCGGAAGGTCGGTGCGTGAGCCATGGGCTCGAGTATGGCGGGGTCGCGTAGCGTCGAGCCATGCGCGTCCTGGTCACCGGTGCCACCGGCTACGTCGGCTCCCGGCTCATCCCCGTCCTCCTCGAGCAGGGGCACGAGGTCGTCGCGACCGCGCGCGACACCGACGCGTTGTCGGCCTACGCCTGGGGTGACCTGGTGGAGCGGCGTCATCTCGATGTCGAGGACACCGTGTCGGTCCACCTCGCCATCCGCGACGTCGACGCCGTCATCTACCTGGTCCACTCGATGGGGTCGGGCGAGTTCCTCAAGCGCGATCGTGAGGCTGCGGAGTACGTCGCCGACGCCTGCGAGTACGCCGGGGTGGGGCGAGTGGTCTACCTGTCCGGGCTGGTGCCCGAGGGCGAGCTGTCCGACCACCTGCGCTCGCGACTCGAGGTCGAGCAGATCCTGCTGGCGGGTGCGACCCCCACGACCGTGTTGCGGGCCTCGATGGTCATCGGGGGCGGGTCGCTCTCGTTCGAGGTGCTGCGACGCATCAGCGACCGGGTGCCGGTGGCGGCGATCCCGTCCTGGATGGACAGCCGGATCCAACCCATCGCAGTCACCGACGTGGTCGCACTGATCGCCGCAGCGCTGGAGGGCGAGCCGCGCAATCGTGCTTACGACGTCGGGGGCGACGAGGTCGTGAGCTACAGCGAGCTCCTCGCCCGCTTCGCCCTGGCCGCCGACATCAACCGGCCGAAGGTGGCGGTCCCGTTCGTACCGGCTGCCCTGGTCGGCGAGGTCGTGGCCGCCCTCACCGGGGTGCCGCGGACGACGGTGCGCGCGCTGGTGCACAGCCTGTCGCACGACATGGTGTGCGCCGAGACCGACGTCCGTGCGGACCTGCTCCCGGGACGGGACTACCTGTCCATCGACGAGTCGATCGCGCGTTCTCTCGTCGGGCGTTCACGAGCCACCGAGGCCGAGGGGGACGTGCAGGGAGAGGCTGATTCCGATCCTGCCTGGGTCGGGACGACCTGGCGACTCTCCTGAGCGACCATTCCTCGGCAATCGCCGATCCAGCCTGTCGGCCGGTTCCTGAGCAAAATTGTGCCACGATCGAAGCATGGTTGAGACACATTCGGGCACAATGGCACCCGTGAGGGATGCAGCAGGAGGAATGGCCGAGCTCCGGGTCCTGGTCAAGACCATCGATGCGGGGCTGCTCGGGCGTCGGATTCGCCACGCTCGCCAACGCGCTGGCCTGACCCAGGGCGATGCCGCCGGCACCGACATGTCCACCGCCTACATCTCCCGCATCGAGGCCGGGCAGCGCCGTCCGGGCGCCGACCTGCTCGTCGCCCTCGCCGAGCGACTGCAGTGCACGCCGGAGGAGCTCCTGGCCCCCGACGACGTCGGTCACGATGTACGACGCCGACGATAGTTGCGCGATTGAACGTCGAGCTCGACTACGCGGAGATCGAGTTCCGCACCGGCTCCCCCGATGCTGCTGCGAGGCGAGTCGACGAAGTCCTCGCTGCATCGTCGCGGACGACGGCAGTACCGCTGGATCTCCATGCGAGGGCGGCACTGCTGCGCGGGCAGGTGCTCGAATCTCTTGGTCGAACGTCCGAGGCGATTGACGCGTTCGAGACGGCGGTCTCGAAAGACGACGATTCTCTGCGACGCATCATCGCTCTGACGGCCCTCAGCCGCTGCTACTTGGAGAGCGGCGACTTCGCCCGGGCGGCCGACATCGGCGATCGAGCGGCCGCGCTGATCGATGAACGCAAGCTGGTCGGAACCTCCGAAGGACTCAAGCTCGCCGTCACTGTCGCAGCCGCGCACTACGAGCGAGGGGACATCAATCACGCGCGGCGAATCTGCGAGCGTGCGCTCTCGAACGCCGACGAGCTCCGTTCTCCCGAGGCGCAGGCCGCCGCCTTCTGGAACACCTCGATCATGGAGTCGCGACAAGGCAACTACGAGGCCGCCCTGTCGCTGGCCCGCAAGGCCCTGGGACTTCTGGAGTCGGCCGATGACTCGCGGACTCATACGCGACTCGAGATCACCTACGGGATCCTGCACCTCTCCAGTGAGCCGCCCATGCCCGCGGAGGCTCTGTCGATCCTGAGCCGGGCCGAGGAGGACGGCCTCACGAGTGCGATCAGCGCCGCGGACCGAGGTCGCATCCACGTCGGAAAAGCCAGGGCTTACTTGCTGCTGGGTGAGCTGAACCTGGCTGAGCGGACAGCCCGCTCAGCCCTCGAGGAGACGCGGGGAGTATCACCGCTGCTCAACGTCGAGGCTCTTCTGATCCTGGGACAGGCGCTCAGTGCCGCGGGTCGTCGTGAAGAGGCTGTCTCGACCTTCCGCCAGGTCAGCGACCAGTTGACTCCGATGAGCGACGAGACTCACGTCGGCCAGCTCTGGTTCGAACTCGGTGCGTTGCTCGACCAGCACGACCTGATCCGAGAAGCCGCCTACGCATTTCGCTCAGCAGGTTCGACTGCAGGACTCCGGCGTCCGCACAGCAGTTCCGCCGCGCACTAGTCGTGGTCGTGGCGTCAGCAGCACCAGCCCTCGCCGCCCCGGACGTTGGTCGTCTTGATGAGCGAGGACTTCCCCAGGGGTGCCTTGGCGTCCACCGGGCCGGCGGCGCCGAGTCCTCCGGCGAGGGTGAGGGTGACGGTCAGGGCGAGGAGGGCGGTACGGAACTTCGTCATGGGTTTTCTCCTGGGTGAGGGGTACCGGGTGGGTGGCGCGGGACGGCGGTCAGATCCTGTCAACTGAAGTTGACTCGCCACAGATTGTGCCGGATCTCGCCGATCTGGGAAGAGGGCAGATCGGTCGCGAACCGCCCCGAACGTCCTGTCAGCGTGTCCAGGGGTGCCGGCCACCGACCCCGCCCGAGACGGAACCAGGGCGCGACGACCGTCCCCGGACCCCTCACCAGTCCGCGCGCGCGGTCCACCCGCGATCGATTGCCGCTGCGTGCTACTCCCGGGCCGCAGCCCTGGGCGCCGAGCCCGATCACCGCGCTGACCTGCGCTAACGACGGCAAGCACCGGTGGACAATGGACGCTCAACCGAGGAGCGACCCTGCGGCGAGGGGAGTTCGCGGTTGGTCTCGACGTCATGAACAGTCCTCGTGTCGAGCGCTTGCCACCGCCGTGCATCCGCGACGCAGCCGACCGGTAACCGCTCGGCTCCGAGCTATGCGCCGAACGCTAGAAATTTTACTTTGAGCCCCCGATAGTCGACGCCGCGGACGAATGACACAGGGCACCCGTCACCCCGTCGTGAAGACCGGGGCGCCGAGTGCCCTGTGGAGGCGTCGAGTGCCTTGTGGAGCCCCCTCAACCGGAGGAGGTCTGCAGCTCAGACCAGGTCGTACCGGTCGAGGTTCATCACCTTGTCCCAGGCTGCGACGAAGTCGCCGACGAACTTCTCGGCGGCGTCCGCGCTGGCGTAGACCTCGGAGACCGCTCGCAGCTCCGAGTTCGACCCGAACAGCAGGTCGACCCGGCTTCCGGTCCAGACGAGGTTCCCGTCAGCCGTGCGCGCCTCGTAGGTGTCGGGGTTCTCCGACGCCTTGCTCCACGTGGCGCTCATGTCGAGGAGGTTGACGAAGAAGTCGTTCGTCAACGTGCCCGGGGCGGTCGTCAGCACCCCGAGGTCGGAACCGTCGTGGTTGGCGCCCAGGACCCGCAGGCCCCCGACCAGCACGGTCATCTCCGGGGCGCTGAGCGTCAACAGGTTGGCCCGGTCGACGAGCTGGTACTCGGCGGGGAGCATCTGACCCTTGCCCTCGAAGTTGCGGAAGCCGTCGGAGTGCGGCTCCAGCCACGAGAACGACTCGACGTCGGTCATCTCCTGGGTGGCGTCGGTGCGACCGGGGGTGAAGGGGACCTGGACGTCGAAGCCGGCGTCCTGGGCAGCCTTCTCGACACCGGCGCACCCAGCGAGCACGACGAGGTCGGCGAAGGAGACCGCTTTGGCGCCACTCTGGGCCGCGTTGAACGACGCCTGGATGCCTTCCAGCACGCCGATGACCATGGCGAGCTCGTCGGGGGAGTTGACCGTCCAGCCGCTCTGCGGCTGCAGGCGGAGACGTCCGCCGTTGGCGCCTCCGCGCTTGTCGCTGCCGCGGAACGTCGAGGCGGCTGCCCACGCGGTGGAGACCAGCTGGGAGACCGTGAGATCGCTGGCGAGGACCTGCCCCTTGAGGGAGGCGACGTCGGCGGCGTCGACGAGCTCGTGCTCGACCGCGGGGACCGGGTCCTGCCACAGCAGCGACTCCTGCGGGACCAGCGGACCGAGGTAGCGCTGGATGGGCCCCATGTCGCGGTGGGTGAGCTTGTACCAGGCTCGGGCGAAAGCGTCGGCGAACTCGTCGGGGTTGGCCAGGAAGCGTCGCGTGATCTCCTCGTAAGCCGGGTCCACGCGCAGCGCGAGGTCGGTGGTCAGCATCGTCGGCGGGCGGGTGAGCTCACCGGACTCCGGGTCGGGGACGGTGTTGGCCGCGCCACCGTCCTTGGGCTGCCACTGGTGCGCACCGGCAGGGCTCTTGGTGAGCTCCCACTCGTAGGCGTAGAGGTTCTCGAGGTACTTCATGCTCCACTGCGTCGGCGTGGACGTCCACGTGACCTCGAGGCCGCTGGTGATGGCGTCGCGGCCCTTGCCGGACCCGAAGCCCTGCTTCCAACCCAGGCCCTGCTCCTCGAGCGAGGCGCCCTCGGGCTCGGGACCGACGTAGTCCTCGGGGTTCGCTGCGCCGTGCGTCTTGCCGAAGGTGTGACCGCCTGCGATCAGTGCGACGGTCTCGACGTCGTTCATCGCCATCCGGCCGAAGGTCTCACGGATGTCGCGGGCCGATGCCAGGGGGTCGGGGTTGCCGTTGGGACCCTCGGGGTTGACGTAGATGAGGCCCATCTGGACCGCAGCCAGGGGGCCCTCCAGCTCGCGGTCGCCGCTGTAGCGCTCGTCGCCGAGCCAGGTCTGCTCGGGGCCCCAGTAGACGTCCTCGTCGGGCTCCCACACGTCGGCGCGACCACCGGCGAACCCGAAGGTCGTGAACCCCATCGTCTCCAGGGCGCGGTTGCCGGTGAAGACCATCAGGTCGGCCCACGAGATGGACTTCCCGTACTTCTGCTTGATCGGCCACAGCAGCCGGCGCGCCTTGTCGAGGTTGCCGTTGTCGGGCCAGCTGTTGAGGGGGGCGAAGCGCTGCATGCCGGCTCCGGCTCCACCGCGGCCGTCGCTGACCCGGTAGGTGCCGGCGCTGTGCCACGCCATCCGGATGAAGAACCCCCCGTAGTGGCCGAAGTCGGCGGGCCAGAACTCCTTCGAGTCGGTCATCAGGGCGTCGACGTCGCGGGTGAGTGCCTCGAGGTCGAGACCGGCGAAGGCCTGCGCGTAGTCGAAGTCGGCGCCCATCGGGTTGGCGACCTCCGGGTGCTTGCGCAAGATCTTGAGGTTGAGCTGGTTGGGCCACCAGCTCTGGTTCCCGCCGCCCTCGGTGGGATGCTTGAAGCGCTCGCCCATCGGGCAGCCGCCGGCCTCCTCGGTGTTCATGAACTGCTCGCGGGTCTCGTGCTGGCTCTCGGTCATGCGGTGACCTTTCGGTTGCGGTGGTTGCGAAGACGTGTCGTGGTCAGGTGGTCGCGCTGGTCGTCGGGAACGCTCTGGTGCAATCGGGGCAGGTACCCCAGTAGATGACCTCGGCCTCGTCGATGGTGAAGCCGTGGTCGTCATCGGCGGTCAGGCACGGGACCTCGCCCACCGCGCAGTCGACATCGGCGATCGAGCCGCACGCACGACACACCACGTGGTGGTGGTTGTCGCCGACCCTGGCCTCGTAGCGAGCCACGGATGCGGCGGGTTGGATGCGGCGCACCAGGCCGGCCGCGGTGAGGGCCCGCAGGACGTCGTACACGGCCTGGTGGGACACCTCGCCCACCTGCCGGCGGGCGGCCTCGATGAGGACGTCGGTCTCGGCGTGCGGGTGGGCGTGCACCGCGGCCAGGACCGCCACCCGCGGGCGGGTGACGCGTAGGTCTGCCGCACGCAGGGACTGCTCGAGCGCGGCGGTGGTCGGCATCCCCCGAACCTGCCGGACTTTCTTGAACGAGTCAAGACTTCGCCGCAACCGATGCCGGCCCCCGGGCGGGCAAAATGAACAGAAGGCCCCGTGGAGCCGGGGCCTTCTGAGTGTCCGAGGGGGGACTTGAACCCCCACGCCCGCTAATGGGGCACTAGCACCTCAAGCTAGCGCGTCTACCAATTCCGCCACCCGGACGAGTGCGTCGAAACCGTAGCAAACACCGCCCCCGGTGCTCACATCGGGGAGGCGCGCGACGGGTGCAAGTATGGGGCCATGAGCAGTGATGTCTCCCCCGACCAGGCACCCGCGGCGGCGACGGCGTACGACCCGGCGCATGAGGTCGTCGACCTGTGTCGTGAGCTGATCCGCATCGACACCACCAACTACGGCGACCCCAGCGGCACCGAGGGTCCGGGGGAGCGCCGGGCGGCGGAGTACGTCGCCGGGCTGCTCGACGAGGTCGGGATCGAGGCCCGTCTGTACGAGTCGACGCCCGGGCGCACATCGGTCGTGGCGACGTGGGGCGGAGACGACCACAGCCGCGGTCGGCTGCTCCTGCACGGCCACCTCGACGTCGTGCCGGCCGCTGCCGAGGACTGGCAGGTCGACCCCTTCAGCGGTGAGGTGCAGGACGGCTACGTCTGGGGGCGCGGAGCGGTCGACATGAAGGACTTCGACGCCATGCTGCTCTCCACGGTGCGCGCTCGCGAGCGTGCCGGCGCGGTGCCCGAGCGTCCGATCGTGCTGTGCTTCACCGCCGACGAGGAGGCCGGCGGCCACCACGGTGCCGAGCAGCTGGTCGAGCAGCACCGTGACGAGTTCGACGGGGTCACCGAGGCCGTCGGCGAGGTGGGCGGCTTCAGCACCACCGTGCGCGGACGCCGGCTCTACCTGATCGAGGCCGCCGAGAAGGGCATGGCCTGGATGAAGCTGACCGCGCGCGGTCGCGCCGGGCACGGCTCGATGATCAACTCCGAGAACGCCATCACTCGACTCTCGGCCGCCGTGGCGCGCATCGGCGCGCACCAGTGGCCGGTGCGGCTGACCCCGACCATGGAGGTGCTGCTGGCGACCGTCGCCGACCTCGCCGGCACCGAGGCGACGCCGGAGAACGCCCAGTCACTGATCGAGGAGTTCGGTGGTGCCGCGCGCATGCTCGGCGCCGTCATCCGCAACACCGTCAACCCGACCCAGCTCGGTGGCGGTTACAAGGTGAACGTCATCCCGACCGAGGCGAGCGCGAGCATCGACGGCCGGTTCCTGCCCGGTTACGAGGACGAGTTCTTCGAGACGCTCCGCGAGCTGTGCGGCGAGGGCATCGAGTGGGACTTCGTCTCCCACCAGCAGCCCTGGGAGACGCCGTACGACGGCGACCTCGTCGGCGCCATGACACGCTCCATCCTCGCCGAGGACCCCGAGGGCATCGTCGCGCCCTACACGATGTCGGGCGGCACCGACGCCAAGCACTTCCGCAAGCTGGGCCTGCGCTCCTACGGGTTCGCGCCCCTGCGCCTGCCCGCCGACCTCGACTTCACCGCGCTGTTCCACGGTGTCGACGAACGGGTCCCCGTCGACGCCCTCGAGTTCGGTGCCCGCGTCTTCGACCGGTTCCTCGGCGAGGCGTAGGCGCCGTAGAGGTCGCCGTTTGGTCCCAAACGGCGACATTCGGGGGCCGGGACCTGTCGTTTGGGACCAAACGGCGGGTGTCGTCAGGCGGTGCGGACGGCGCGGATGATCTTGCGTCGCAAGATGACGCGTCGTACACCGTCGTTGCCGATGCGTACGCGGTCGAGCTCCCAGCCACCGTGCTCTGCCCGCTCGACGAGCAGCTTGGTCACGACGCCACGCGGGAAGTCGCGGTCGAAGCTGACCTTGGCGAACTCCCACTCGACGCCCGTGCGCGGCGCGCGGCGCTCCACCCGGCTCACACGGCCCCCTGCGACACGTCGTCGAGCGCAGCGAGGAGCTCGCTGGGAAGCACCTTGTCCTCGGTGCCGAGTGAGCCGCGAAGCTGGGCGGCGGTGCGGGCGCCGATGATCGGGGCGGTGACCCCGGCCCGGTCGCGCACCCAGACCAGGGCGACCTCGAGCGGCGTCCACCCCAACCCCTCGCCCGCGCGGGCGACCGCCTCGACGATGCGCCCGCTCGGCTCCTCGAGATAGGCGCCGACGAAGCCGGCGAAGGACTGGGAGGCGCCGCGCGAGTCGACCGGCGTGCCGCTGCGGTACTTGCCGGTCAGCACGCCCCGCCCCAGCGGTGACCAGGGCAGGACGCCGAGTCCGAGGGCGCCGGCGGCCGGCAGCACCTCGCGCTCGGCCGAGCGGTTGAGCAGCGAGTACTCCACCTGGGTGGCGGCGAGCGCGACGCGACCCGGCACCGCCCGCTGCCACGTGGCCGCCTGCGCGGTCTGCCACCCGCTGTAGTTGCTGACCCCGACGTAGGACGTGCGACCCGACGACACGGCGAGGTCGAGGGCGCTCAGGGTCTCCTCGATCGGCGTCTCGTCGTCCCAGACGTGCACCTGCCACAGGTCGACGTGGTCGACGCCGAGGCGCTCGAGCGAGGCGTCCAAGGAGGACAGCAGGTGACCGCGGGAGGTGTCGGTGACCCGTTCGCCCGTGCGACGAGAGACGCCGGCCTTGGTGGCCAGCACGATCTCGTCGCGGCTGACGACGTCGCCGATCAGCTGGCCGACGAGTCGCTCGGAGGCGCCGTCGGTGTAGCCGGCTGCGGTGTCGACCAGGGTGCCGCCCGCCTCGGCGAACGCGATCAGCGACTCGCGCGCCTCGTGCTCGTCGGTGTCGCGACCCCATGTCATGGTCCCGAGACCGATCCTCGAGACCTTGAGCCCGGTGGCGCCCATCCGTCGTTGCTGCATGACGAAAACCTAACCAGCACCTGGCGAGCCGCCGACGGCGGCACGCGGTGCGGTCACTAGTCTCGTCCCGTGTGGGAGATGCTCCAGGCCGTCGTGCTCGGGACGATTCAGGGGTTGACGGAGTTCCTGCCGGTCTCGAGCAGCGCTCACCTGCGCATCTTCCCCGAGCTGTTCGGCTGGGGTGACCCGGGCGCGGCCTTCACCGCCGTCATCCAGATCGGGACCGAGCTCGCCGTCCTCATCTACTTCCGCCACGACATCTGGCGGATCGCCTCGATGTGGGTCAGGTCGTTGTTCCGGCCCGAGCTGCGCGGCCACCTCGACGCCCGGATGGGCTGGTTCATCATCGTCGGCTCGCTGCCCATCGTGGTGCTGGGCCTGGTGCTCAAGGACGTCATCGAGAGCGACTTCCGCAACCTGTGGATCATCGCCACGGCACTCGTCCTCGGAGGTCTCGTGCTCGGTCTCGCCGACCGCCTGGGCGCGGACTCCAAGAAGATCAAGCAGATCACCCTGCGCGACGCCGTCCTGATGGGCGCGGCGCAGGCGATGGCGCTCGTGCCGGGCGTCTCTCGCTCCGGCGCCACCTTGTCGATGGGGCGCGCGCTCGGCTACGAGCGCGAGGCGGCCACCCGCTACGCCTTCTTGCTGGCGATCCCGGCGGTGGTGGGGGCCGGGCTCTTCGAGCTGCGCGCGATCGGCGAGCCCGTCGAGGCCGGCCAGACCGACTACGGCTGGGGACCGACGATCGCGGCGACCGTCGTGTCGTTCATCGTGGGGTATGCCGCCATCGCGTGGCTGCTGCGCTACGTCTCGACGCGCTCCTACACCCCCTTCGTGGCCTACCGCGTGGTGCTGGGGCTGGCGACCATGGCCCTGCTCGCCACCGGGGTGCTCATCGCCTAGAGCCAGCCGGCCTTCTTGAAGAACCACCACAGGACACCTGACGCGCCGAACATCAGCACCAGCGCGTAGGGGTAGCCCAGGGCCCAGTGCAGCTCGGGCATCGAGTCGAAGTTCATGCCGTAGATGCCGGCGATCAGCGTGGGGACGACGACGATGGCGGCGCCCGCCGAGATCTTGCGCATGTCGTCGTTCTGCTGGACCGAGATCGAGGCGAGATGGGCGTCGAAGGCCGTGGAGAGCAGGCCGTCGAGGCTGTCGACGATCTCGGCGGCCTGGGTGAGGTGGTCGACGACGTCGCGGAAGTAGGGTGCTGCCTCTTCGCTGACGCCCGCGACCGTGCCCTGGGCGAAGCGCCTCATCGGCTCGCGCAGCGGCAGGACCGCGCGCCGAACCTCGGCGATCTCGCGCTTGAGCGTGTAGATGCGCGCCGAGTCGCGGGTGCGTTCCTCGGAGAACACCGACTCCTCGACCTCGTCGACGTCGACCTCGAGCGAGGCGACGACCGCGGTGTAGGCGTCGACGACCACGTCACACACGGCGTACACCACCGCCGAGGGCCCATGGGTCAGCAGCGCCGAGGAGGCCTCCAGGTGGGAGCGCGCGTCCTTGAGCTGGGAGCCGTCGCCGTGGCGAACGGTGATCACGAAGTCGTGCCCGACGAAGAGGCTGATCTCGCCGGTCTCGACCGCATCGTCGTCGTCGACGTACCAGAGTGACTTCAAGATCAGGAAGAGACTGTCGTCGTAGACGTCGACCTTCGGACGCTGGTGGGCCTTGAAGGCGTCCTCGACTGCGAGCCGGTGCAGGCCGAACGCCTCGGCGACCTCGGCGAGCTCACGCTCGCTGGGCTCGAACAGCCCGACCCACACGAATCCGTCGTCGGCCGAGGCGCTGCGTCGCAGCTCGGCGTAGTCGTGCGGGCCACAGTCCACCGTGAGACGGGTGCCGTCGCGGTAGACGGCGCTGTCGACGATCACCTGGCCACCGTAGGGGCACCGATCCGCGGGGGGCCGCAGGCGGAGGCGTGTCCTAGAGTCCACCGCATGGCAACGGTGATCCTCGTACGGCACGGCAGGACGACCGCGAACGCCTCCGGAGTGCTCGCCGGACGCACCGCCGGGGTGCGGCTCGACGACACCGGCACGGCCCAGGCTCAGCGTGCGGCCGCACGGATCTCCGCGGTGCCGCTGGCCGAGCTCATCAGCAGCCCGCTCGAACGCTGCCGACAGACGGCCAAGGCGATCCTGGCAGCCCAGGAGTCCGACTCGCTGCGGGTCGCCCCGGACAAAGCCATCACCGAGTGCGACTACGGCGAGTGGCAGGGGAGCGCGCTCAAGGACCTCGCCAAGGAGCCGTTGTGGAAGACCGTGCAGTCGCAACCCTCCGCGGCCGTCTTCCCGGGCGGTGAGTCGATGTCGACCATGCAGGCGCGCTCGGTCGCTGCGATCAGGGGGCACGACGCCCGGATCGAGGCCGAGCACGGGGCCGGCGCGGTGTGGGTGGCGGTCAGCCACGGCGACATCATCAAGTCGGTGCTGGCCGACGCGCTCGGCATGCACCTCGACCTCTTCCAGCGCATCGGTGTCGACCCGGCCTCGGTGTCGATCATCCGCTACACCGGTGCCCGGCCCTACGTGCTCGCCTCCAACACCCACGAGGGCGACCTGTCCTGGCTGCGGCCACCGCCGCCGGCCCGCAAGGGCTCGCGGCGCTCGAAGGCGTCGGGCGACGCCGTCGTCGGTGGCGGTGCCGGCCCCGACGTGGCCCCGGCTGCGCCGGCGGAGGCTGCGAAGCCCACCAGGAGGGCACCGGCGAAGGCGACCGCGAGGTCGACAGCGACCGCGACCGCCACCTCGACCCGGAAACCGGTCTCCGGATCGGCCGGGTCCGCGTCGTCCACGGGTCGGTCATAGGGTGAGTGGCATGGCCCCGATCGTCCACGGCTTCGACCCCCCGGAGCGCTTCGTGACCGGCACCGTCGGTGAACCCGGAGCGCGCACCTTCTTCCTCCAGGCCCGCACCGGCTCGCGCGTCACCAGCGTCTCCCTGGAGAAGCAGCAGGTGTCCGCTCTCGCCGAACGCGTCGAGGAGCTGCTCGACGAGGTGATGAGCAACCGGGCGAGCGAGTCGCTCGTGCCGGCCGTGGCGCCGCTCGCCCTGGAGGACTCCGCTCCGCTCGAGCAACCCATCGAGGAGGAGTTCCGCGCAGGCACGATGACGCTGTCGTGGGATCCGTCCGACGAACGCATCGTGATCGAGGTGTTCCCCTACACCGAGGCAGCGGTCGTCTCCCCGGAGCAGGTCGACGAGGACTTCGAGGAGCCGGACCCCGAGGAGGTCTTCCTCGTGCGCATCACCGCTGCGGTGGCGCGGTCCTTCGTCAAGCGCGCCGAGCAGGTGCTGGACGCCGGACGCCCCAGCTGCCCGTTCTGCGGCAACCCGATCGACCCCGCCGGGCACCTCTGCGTCCGCGCCAACGGCTTCCGCCGCCGCGACCCGTGACGGCGCGCGCGTGAGTGGGCTCGAGGTGCAGGGACGCATCATGCCGGCGTCCAACGCCACCTTCCTCGGGGAGCTCGACGGGCGCCAGGTCGTCTACAAGCCCGTTGCCGGAGAGCGCCCGCTGTGGGACTTCCCCGACGGCACCCTGGCCGGCCGCGAGGTCGCGGCCTACCTCGTCTCGCAGGCCACCGGGTGGGACGTCGTGCCGCGGACGTGGCTCGGCGAGGGCCCCCACGGCCTCGGCATGATCCAGGAGTGGCAGGAGCCGGACCCCGAGCAGGACGCCGTGATGCTGGTGCACCCGCACGAGGTGCCGCAGGGGTGGCGGACGGCCTTCGAGGCCGTCGACGACCTCGACCGCGACGTGACCCTCGTCCACGAGGACACCGAGCCACTGCGGCGGATGGCCGTCTTCGACGTCATCACCAACAACGCCGACCGCAAGGGCGGCCACGTGCTCGAGATGAGCTCGGGGCACCGCTATGGCGTCGACCACGGGCTGACCTTCCACCAGGAGGTCAAGCTCCGCACGGTGCTGTGGGGCTGGACCGGTGAGCCGTTGGACGACGAGGACGTCGCCGGCATCGAGCGCGTGGTCGACGCTCTCGGTGGGAGCCTCGGCGAGGCTCTCGCCCAGCACCTCACCGAGGCCGAGATCGTCGTGCTCGGGCGCCGATGCCGCAGGCTCGTCGACCACGGGGTGCTCCCTGTGTCCCGCGGCCAGTGGCCCTCGATCCCGTGGCCTCCATTCTGACCGGTGGTCGCCGGGGTCGCCGGCGGCGCCCAGGGGCCGTGGGGGTCGGGGCCTGCTGACCGCCTAGGCTGCGCGCATGCGTGCTTGGAACCTCCCGGAGATCCCGTCGTTGGCTGTCGTCGCCCCGGCGGTGCGGCTGCACGACACGGCCACGGGGGAGATGGTGACCACCGTGCCGACCGGCGCGGCGCGCCTCTACGTCTGTGGCATCACGCCCTACGACGCCACCCACCTGGGGCACGCGGCGACGTACGTCGGCTTCGACCTGCTCAACCGTGCCTGGCGCAACGCGGGTCACGACGTCCACTACGTGCAGAACGTCACCGACGTCGACGACCCGCTCCTGGAGCGTGCCGCCAAGGTCGACGTCGACTGGGTCGAGCTGGCCGAGCGGGAGACCGAGCTCTTCCGCCAGGACATGCAGGCCCTGCGCGTGCTCCCGCCGACCTCCTACCTCGGCGCCGTGGAGTCGATCCCGCTGGTGACCGGCCTCATCAAGGTGCTCCAGTCGTCCGGGGCGATCTACCAGGTCGACCAGGACCTCTACTTCTCGGTCGCAGCCGACCCGGCTTTCGGCGCCGAGTCCGGCTACGACCGCGACACCATGCTCCGACTCTTCGACGAGCGCGGCGGTGACCCGGAGCGCGCCGGCAAGCGCGACCCGCTCGACTGCGTCGTGTGGCGCGGCGAGCGCGAGGGCGAGCCGTCGTGGCCGAGCCCCTGGGGCCCGGGTCGCCCGGGCTGGCACATCGAGTGCGCGGCCATCGCGATGGCCAACCTCGGCACCGAGATCGACGTCCAGGGCGGCGGGAGCGACCTGGTCTTCCCGCACCACGAGATGTGCGCCGGACACGCCCAGGTCGCCGTCAAGGGCGCGTCGTTCGCACAGGTCTACAGCCATGCCGGCATGGTCGGCTACGACGGCGAGAAGATGTCGAAGTCGAAGGGCAACCTGGTCTTCGTCTCCGCGTTGCGCAACAGCGACATCGACCCGATGGCGATCCGCCTCGCCCTGCTGCGCCACCACTTCCGCAGCGACTGGGAGTGGAAGGACGCCGAGCTCTTCACCGCCCTCGACACCATCACCCGGTGGCGTCGGGCGGTCGCCCTGGGCGCGGGCGCGCCGGCCGGGCCGGTCGTCGCCGAGGTGCTCGACGCCCTGGCCGACGACCTCGACGCGCCGCGCGCCGCGGCCGCCGTCGACGCCTGGGTCACCGCGACCCTGGGGGAGGGCGACTTGGCCGACACCTCCGACCCGCAGGCAGCCGTCGCGATCATCGCGGTCGTCGACGCAGCGCTCGGCATCGCGCTCTGAGTCGCTCGGGTCCGGTTCTGCCGCGGGCGGTGCGGACGGTGCGGCGACGCTGTCCGGCGCTGTCCGGACGGTGCCGGCGCTGTCCGGACGGTGCCGTTTGGTCCCAAACGACACGTTTCCTGCCCGCAGGTCTGTCGTTTGGGACCAAACGGCGTCCTTCGGCAACCGCCTCCCGCCCGACGACAGGTCCGCCGGGAAACGTCAGCTCGGCGTCGGGGGAGTCGCGGGTCCGTCGTCCCCACGCCGCTTGAGGTAGCGCTCGAACTCGCGGGCGATTGCCTCGCCGGACGCCTCCGGCAGGTCAGCGGTGTCGCGGGACTCCTCGAGCGAGCGGACGTAGTCGGCGATGTCCTCGTCCTCGTCGGCCAGCTCGTCGACACCGCGCTCCCAGGCCCGGGCGTCCTCGGGAAGGTCGAGCAGCGGGATCGAGACCTCGAGGAGGTCCTCGAGCTGGCCCAGCAGGGCGAGCGTGGCCTTGGGGCAGGGGGGCTGGGCGACGTAGTGCGGGACGGCGGCCCAGTAGCTGACCGCGGGGATGTCGAGACGCGCGCAGGCGTCCTGGAACACCCCGACGATGCCGGTCGGTCCCTCGTAGGTCGACTGCTCGAGCTTGAGCCGGTCGACCAGCTCGGGCTCGGTCGCGGTGCCCGTGACCGGCACCGGCCGCGTGTGCGGCGTGTCGGCCAGCAGGGCGCCCAGCGTCACCACGAGCTCTCCACCGAGCTCGTCGCAGGCGGCGAGCAGCTCAGCGCAGAACTGTCGCCAACGCATGTTGGGCTCGATGCCTCGGATCAGGATGACGTCGCGGTCGAGGTCGGGCGGTGAGGCGACCGCGATCTGCGTGCTGGGCCAGGTGAGGCGCCGGTGCCCACTCTCGTCGGTGCCGACCATCGGCCGATTGACCTGGAAGTCGTAGAACTCCTCGGGGTCGATCGAGGCCACGACCCGCGCGTTCCACACCTGCATCAGGTGGTCGACGACCGACGAGGCGGCGTCCGCGGCGTCGTTCCAACCCTCGAAGGCCGCGATGACCAGGGGGTCGATCAGCTCGGGCGTGTCCTCCATCTCGATCACACCGGGAAGCCTAGAGGGTCGTTGCTTGTTGAGGATTTCACCCGCACCGAGCGGCGATGTCACGATGTGAGAATCGTGTCCACGACGTGGACTGACGAACCTCAACTCGTCGCCTGACCGAGGAGACCCGTTGTCCCATCACCGCCCCGACGCCACCGCCGAGCTCACCGAGCTGCTCCACGAACGGATCGTGGTGCTCGACGGAGCCATGGGGACCGCGATCCAGCGCGACCGTCCCGACGAGGCCGGCTACCGCGGCGAGCGCTTCGCCGACTGGCCCAGCGACCTGCAGGGCAACAACGACCTGCTCACGCTGACCCAGCCCGCCATCGTGGCCGGCATCCACCGCGAGTACCTCGAGGCCGGCGCCGACATCATCGAGACCAACACCTTCAACGCCAACCGCGTCTCGCTCGGCGACTACGGCATGGAGGAGCTCGCCTACGAGCTCAACCTCGAGGCCGCGCTGCTCGCCCGGCGGGTGTGCGACGAGATGACGGCCCAGACCCCCGACAAGCCGCGCTACGTCGGAGGCGCCCTCGGGCCGACGACGCGCACGGCGTCGATCTCCCCTGACGTCAACGACCCCGGTGCGCGCAACGTCTCCTGGGACCAGCTCGTCGAGGCCTACCTGGAGGCGGCCAACGGCCTCGTCGATGGCGGTTGCGACCTCCTCTTCATCGAGACGATCTTCGACACGCTCAACGCCAAGGCTGCGATCTTCGCCGTCGAGACGCTCTTCGAGCAGCGCGGACGCCGCTGGCCCCTGATCATCTCCGGCACCATCACCGACGCGTCGGGACGCACGCTGTCGGGGCAGGTGACCGAGGCGTTCTGGGACTCCGTGCGCCATGCGCGGCCCCTGGCGGTCGGGCTCAACTGCGCCCTCGGGGCCAAGGACATGCGCCCCTACATCGCCGAGATGAGCCGCCTGGCCGACACCTTCGTCTCCTGCTACCCCAACGCCGGGCTGCCCAACGCCTTCGGCGAGTACGACGAGGCCCCCGACGAGACCGCTGCCATGCTCGGCGAGTTCGCCGAGGCCGGCTTCGTCAACCTGGCCGGTGGCTGCTGCGGCACCACCCCGGACCACATCGCGGCGATCGCCGCCGCAGTGGCCGACAAGGCGCGCCGCGACGTCGCGGAGGTCGCCCCCGCCATGCGCCTGTCGGGCCTCGAGCCGTTCCACATCGACGAGGACAGCCTGTTCGTCAACGTCGGTGAGCGCACCAACATCACCGGCTCCGCGAAGTTCCGCAACCTGATCAAGGACGGCGACTACGACACCGCCCTCGCCGTGGCGCTGCAGCAGGTCGAGAACGGCGCGCAGGTCATCGACATCAACATGGACGAGGGGATGATCGACGGGGTCGCGGCCATGGATCGCTTCACCAAGCTGATCGCCAGCGAACCCGACATCAGCCGGGTGCCGATCATGGTCGACTCCTCGAAGTGGGAGGTGATCGAGGCCGGGCTCAAGAACGTCCAGGGCAAGGCCATCGTCAACTCGATCTCCATGAAGGAGGGTGAGGAGAAGTTCCGCGAGCAGGCCACCCTGGTGCGCAAGTACGGCGCCGCCGCCGTCGTGATGGCCTTCGACGAGGACGGTCAGGCCGACAACCTCGAGCGACGCAAGGCGATCTGCGAGCGCGCCTACCGGATCCTGGTCGACGAGGTCGGCTTCCCGGCCGAGGACATCATCTTCGACCCCAACGTCTTCGCGGTGGCCACCGGCATCGAGGAGCACGCCTCCTACGGCCTGGACTTCATCGAGGCGACCAGGTGGATCAAGCACCACCTCCCCGGAGCCAAGATCTCCGGCGGCATCTCCAACGTCAGCTTCTCCTTCCGCGGCAACAACCCGGTGCGAGAGGCGATCCACGCGGTCTTCCTGTTCCACGCGATCGAGGCCGGCCTCGACATGGGCATCGTCAACGCCGGCGCGCTCGTGGTCTACGACGAGGTCGAGCCCGAGCTGCGCGAGCGGATCGAGGACGTCATCCTCAACCGCCGTCCCGACGCCGCCGAACGGCTGCTCGAGGTGGCCGAGACGCACAACAAGCAGGGTGAGGCCGTCGAGGTCGCCACCGCCGAGTGGCGCGAGCTGCCCGTCGGCGAGCGGATCGCGCACGCGTTGGTCAAGGGCATCGACGCCCACGTCGAGTCCGACACCGAGGAGCTGCGCCAGCAGATCGCGGATCGCGGCGGACGACCGATCGAGGCGATCGAGGGCCCGCTCATGGACGGCATGAACATCGTCGGCGACCTCTTCGGGGCCGGCAAGATGTTCCTCCCGCAGGTCGTCAAGTCGGCTCGGGTGATGAAGAAGTCCGTGGCCTACCTGATCCCGTTCATCGAGCAGGAGAAGGCCGACCTCGTCGCCGCCGGCGGCGTCGCCAGCAGCGACAAGGAGACGAACGGGACGATCGTCATGGCGACGGTCAAGGGCGACGTCCACGACATCGGCAAGAACATCGTCGGCGTGGTCCTGCAGTGCAACAACTACGAGGTGATCGACCTCGGGGTGATGGTGCCTGCGCAGAAGATCCTCGACACCGCCGCCGAGGTCGGGGCCGACATCATCGGGCTCTCCGGCCTCATCACCCCCTCGCTCGACGAGATGGTCACCCTCGCCACCGAGATGCAGCGCCAGGGGCTCACCATTCCGCTCCTCATCGGCGGCGCCACGACCTCGCGAGCCCACACCGCGGTCAAGGTCGACCCGAAGTACGACGGCCCGGTCGTGTGGGTCAAGGACGCCTCGCGCTCTGTGCCGACAGCCGCTGCCCTGCTCCACGAGACCAGGCGCGAGACCCTGATGGCCGACGTCAAGGAGGACTACGACGCCCTTCGGGCACGTCACGCCAACAAGGGCGATCGCAAGCTGGTGCCCTACGACACGGCGCGCGCCAACGCCACGCCCATCGACTGGACGTCGTACACGCCGCCGGCTCCGCGCCAACCCGGCATCCACCTCCTCGAGGACTACGACCTCGCCGAGCTGCGTGAGTACATCGACTGGCAACCCTTCTTCAACGCCTGGGAGATGAAGGGCAAGTTCCCCGACATCTTGAACAGTCCGACGGCCGGCGAGACCGCGCGCAAGCTCTACGACGACGCCCAGGCGATGCTCGACCGGGTCATCGAGGGGAAGTGGCTCAGGGCGAGCGGTGTCTACGGCTTCCTACCGGCCGCCGGTGATGGGGACGACACCGTCCTCTACACCGACGAGAGCCGCACCGAGGTCCGCGCCACGCTGCACCACCTGCGTCAGCAGGGCGAGCACCGCGACGGCGTCGCGCACAAGTCGATCGCCGACTTCGTTGCGCCCGGGGAGGCCGGCCTCGACGACCACGTCGGCGGGTTCGCGGTCACCGCTGGCATCGGTCTGCAGGAGCGGGTCCTGGCCTACAAGAACGACCTCGACGACTACAACGCGATCCTGATCGAGTCGCTGGCCGACCGGCTCGCCGAGGCTTTCGCCGAACGGCTCCACCAGCGCGTGCGCACCGAGTTCTGGGGCCACGTCACCGACGAGACCCTCTCCAACGAGGACCTGATCGCCGAGAAGTACGCCGGCATCCGACCGGCGCCCGGCTACCCCGCGTGCCCCGACCACACCGAGAAGCTCACGCTGTGGGACCTGCTCGACGTCGAGAAGCAGACCGGGATCACCCTGACCGAGTCGATGGCCATGTGGCCCGGCGCCTCGGTGTCGGGGTGGTACTTCAGCCACCCGCAGTCGCAGTACTTCGTGGTCGGCCGCGTGGGCCGCGACCAGGTGGCGGCCTATGCCGAGCGCAAGGGGTGGACGATGGCCGAGGCCGAGCGCTGGCTCTCGCCCAACCTCGGCTACGAGCCGGAGGACTGAACGTGCCGCTCCCCGCGGACCGTTTGGTCCCAAACGACAACGTTCCGCAGCCAGATGGTGTCGTTTGGGACCAAACGGCACCACCTCCGGGCCCACGCCCGGCGGCGGTCCTGTGGGACATGGACGGCACCCTCGTCGACACCGAGCCGTACTGGATCGAGACCGAGTTCGAGCTGGCAGCGCAGCACGGCGCGTCGTGGAGCCACGAGCTGGCGCTCCAGCTGGTGGGCAACGACCTGCTCTCCTCGGGTCGCTTCATCAAGGAGCACATGAACCTGCCGCTCCGAGCCGAGGAGGTCGTCGAACGACTGCTGGACGGAGTCGTGGCGCGGCTGGCAGGCGAGGTGCCGTGGCGACCCGGTGCTCGCGAGCTGCTCGCCGACCTCGTCGCGGCCGGCGTGCCGTGTGCGCTGGTGACGATGTCCTACGAGCGCTTCGCCTCACCGATCGTCGCCGCGCTGCCGCCGGGGTCCTTCGAAACGGTGGTGACCGGTGACCAGGTCACCCACGGAAAGCCGCACCCCGAGCCCTACCTGACGGCAGCGGCCCGTCTCGGGGTCGACCCAGCGGCATGCGTCGCCATCGAGGACTCCGACACCGGATGTCGCTCCGGCGAGGCTGCCGGCTGCCTGGTGCTGGCGGTGCCCCACCACGTGCCGGTCGAGGCCACTGGTCGACGGGTGTTCCGCACGACGCTGGCGGGGACGACGGTCGCGGAGCTCGGCGCCCTGCTGCGCTGATCTCGCGCCAGGCTCTCCTGCGCTGGATCCCGGGTGCCGTCGAACGGGGGAACCTCGACGGCGCCGAGGTCTATCAGCAGAGAACGGACGCCGCCACGCGTGCGGGTGCGCGCGGTGCGGGAACCTCGACCCGTACGCCGAGCCCGACAGCTGATCCGCGCGATCCACGGCTGCGAACCGCATCCCCTTGGGCCCGAACACCACAAGATCCGCGGCCGGGGTGGCCATCCGGCGTCAATCGTTGCACGATCGCGACCTGAGCCGGGGCATCGGATGATGGCGCCCACGTGCAGGTGGCGATACGTTTCCGCCACCAGGCCCTCGCTCGTCAGGGCCCCTACACCCGAGGTGGCTGCACGTGAATCGCCAGACCAGGTTGCTCTCCATGCTGGGAACCGGTGTCCTGCTGACCTCCCTGTCCGCCTGTGGCGGCAGTGACGGTGGCTCGTCCGGCAACGCAAACCCCGACAACGCGAACGCGCCGGCCGATGCCGGCACCAGCCAGCCGTGGATCCTCGGCACGACCGACCCGATCGTGTCGATCGACCCGGCCGGCGCCTACGACATCGGCTCGTGGAACCTCCAGTACTCCCTCTACGAGCAGCTGCTCGCCATCCCGGCCGGCGGCGACGCGCCCGCTGCCGATGCCGCCGACTCCTGCGAGTACGACGACCCGACGACGGTCACCTGCCTCCTGCGAGCCGACAACACGTTCTCCAACGGCAACCCGCTGACGTCCTCGGACGTGAAGTTCTCCTTCGAGCGCAACATCGCGATCGCCGACCCCAACGGCGCCTCGACGCTGCTCGGATCGATCACCGACCCCGACGCGAAGACCCCGCAGATGGCGGCCGACGCGATCGAGACCCCGGACGACACCACGGTGATCTTCCACCTGAACAAGCCCGACCTGACCTTCACCAAGGTGCTCGCCACCGCGGCGACGTCGATCGTCGACGAGGACACCTTCCCTGCCGACGCCCTGATGGACAGCGACAAGGTCGTCGGCTCCGGCCCCTACGCGCTCTCGCAGTACATCGTCGAGCAGCAGGCGGTCTTCGAGGCCAACCCGGAGTACACCGGCACCCGGTCGGGCAAGGCCAACCAGGTCATCGTCAAGCTCTACAAGGAGCCCAGCTCGCTACGGGCCGACATCGGCACCGCCCAGGTCGACGTCGCCTGGCGCACCCTCGGCCCGGTCGACCTGGCCGACCTGTCCTCGACCGACGGGCTCAGCGTCCTCAACGGTGAGGGTTCGGAGTTCCGCTACTGGGTCTGGGACACCAAGACCCCGGTCGGCAAGCAGCTCGCCGTCCGTCAGGCTGCGGCCTACGTCTACGACCGCTCCGAGATCACCCAGGACGTCTACGACGGCACGACCACGCCGGCCTACTCGATGGTGCCGCCCGGGTTCGCGGGCCAGAAGGAGTCCTTCAAGGAGGTCTACGGCGACGCACCCGACGTCGACGCCGCCACGAAGCTGCTCGACGACGCGGGCATCAAGACCCCGGTCACGATGACCCTCGGCTTCCCGCCGGACAAGTACGGCGACAGCTCGGTCAGCGAGACCAACACCTTCGCCGAGCAGCTCAACAGCAGCGGCCTCTTCGACGTGACCGTGGTCGACGACCCGTACGAGGAGTACAAGGAGAACTACCGCAAGGGTGCCTACGACCTGTACATGCTCGGCTGGTACCCCGACTTCCTCGACGCCGACAACTACCTGTCGCCCTTCATCCGCGACGGCGGCTTCTTCGACAACGGCTACTCGGACAAGGAGGTCAACGCGCTGCTCGACGCCGAGCTCGGCGAGACCGACGAGGCGGCGCGCGCCGACGAGTTCGGCCAGCTGCAGGACCTCGTCGCCCGCGACGTCCCGGTCCTGCCGTCCTGGAACGGCAAGAACGTCGCCGTCTCGACCGACGCGATGACCGGGGTCGAGGAGACGCTCGACCCGACGTACATCTTCCGCATCTGGGACATCTCCAAGCAGTGACCCGCTGAGTGGTCGGGTGGGCACCCAGGATCGGGTGCCCACCCGGCCCAGCGGTGTGTCACGCTCGTCATCCGACACCAAGGAGCTCCGTGGCCTCGTCGTCCGGCTCGCTGCCTCGCTACATCGCGATCCGAGTGCTGCTCGTCATCCCGCTCGTGTGGGTGCTGCTCTCCGTCGTCTTCCTGTTGCTGCGCGTCGCCCCCGGTGACCCCGTCAGTGCTGCGGGCGGCGACCGGCTGGACGCCGAGACGCTGGCGCTGCGCCGCGAGGCGGCCGGTCTCGACCGGCCACTGCTGGTGCAGTACCTCGACTACCTCGGCAACGTCGCGCGCTTCGACTTCGGGAGCACCTTCCGCACCGGTACCCCGGTCCTCCACATCGTCCGCGACCTCGGCGGCGCCACCCTCACGCTGACGGTCGGCGCCTTCGTCATCGCCCTGCTCGTCGGCATCCCGCTGGGGCGGCTGGCCGGACGCTACCGCGACACTCCGCTCGACGTCGGCATCCGGCTGTACGGCGTCGTGAGCTATGCGGCGCCGCTGTTCTGGGTCGGCATCCTGCTGGTCGTCCTGGTCAACAAGTTCGCCCGCGGCTGGCCGACCAACGGGATCCTCGACCCCTTCATCCTGGCCACCTCGAGCGACTACACCCGCACCCACATCCTGGTGGTCGACACGCTGCTCGCCGGCGACACGACCGCGTTCCTCGACGTGCTCCAGCACCACGTGCTGCCGTGCCTGACGCTCGGCTTCCTGCTGTCGGGAGTCATCGTGCGCCTGGTGCGCATCAACGTGATCCAGGCGCTGCAGGGTGACTACGTGGAGGCCGCCCGTGCCCGCGGCATCCGCGAGGGACAGGTGGTACGACGCCACGCCTTCCGCAACGCACTGGTGCCGGTCATCACGGTCGTGGGGCTCCAGGTGGCACTGACGCTGTCCGGCGCCGTCCTGACCGAGAGCACGTTCGGCTGGCCCGGCATCGGCAGCGCCCTGCTGAAGTACATCAACGAGCGCGACTACATCGCCGTCCAGGGCATCGTGACGTTCTTCGCGATCGTCGTCGTGCTGACCAGCCTGGTCGTCGACGTGATCAACGCGCTCGTCGACCCGAGGGTGAGGTACTGATGAGGCGTCTGTGGAGCACCATCTGGAACACCAAGGGCGTCGGGCGATGGGCGCTGCTCATCGGGATCGTGATCACCCTGGCATTCGTCGTCCTCGCGGTCCTCGCACCCCTCATCGCCCCGTACGACTTCGCCCAGACCCGTGTCGACGGCGTCAAGCTGCCCAAGGTCGCGCACCCCGGCTCGTCATACCTCCTCGGCACCAACGGCGAGTTCTACGACGTCTTCTCACGCGTCGTGTGGGGTTCGCGGACCGCGCTGCTGGTGATCGTCGCCTCGGTCGCGTTCGCCGGGTTCATCGGCGTCCCGCTGGGTCTCGTGTCGGGGTTCGTCGGCGGTTGGGTCGACCGGCTCCTGGTGTTCTTCATGGACGCCATCTACTCCTTCCCCTCGCTCCTGCTGGCCATCGTCTTCTCCTTCCTGCTCAGCGAGAAGATCGGTGGGGGCATCGTGCCGGCGGCGCTGTCGCTCACGGCGATCTACATCCCGCAGTACTTCCGCGTCGTGCGCAACACGACGGTCTCGGCTCGCGAGGCGACCTACGTCGAGGCCGCGCGAGCCATCGGGGCCGGGCCCTTCACGATCATGCGCAAGTACCTCTTCAGCAACGTCGTGCAGTCGGTGCCGGTGATCGCGACGCTCAACGCGGCCGACGCGCTCGGCACGTTGGCGGCGCTCGGCTTCCTCGGGCTCGGCATCCAGCCGACCGAGGCCGCGGAGTGGGGCTACGACATCCAGCGCGGGCTCTCCTACGCCCAGGGTGGCGTGTGGTGGCCGTCGTTCTTCCCGGCGATCGCCATCATCTTGCTCATCACCGCATTGACGCTGGTCGGGGAGGGGCTCAACGAGACCGTCAACCCCGCGCTGCGACGCCGCCGCAACCGCCCGTTCGCCTTTCCCGCGCGCGATGCCGAACCCCACGCCCAGGAGGCGACGTCGTGAGCTTCGAGCTGCGTGACGAGGCTGCACCCACTGGCCTGCGCGAGGCGGGCCCGGTCATCGAGGCCGACGACTTCCGGGTCTGGTACTCAGGCCCGACGGGGCCGGTGCGCGCGGTCGACGGCGTGTCGTTCGCCATCCGACCCGGCGAGATCCTCGGGCTGGTGGGGGAGTCGGGCTGCGGCAAGTCGACGCTCGGTCGAGGACTGCTCGGCCTGCTGCCCGACGGCGCCGCGCGCGACGGTGCCCTGCGCTTTCGCGGTGACGACATGCTGACCCTGCGCCGCAAGGAGCAGTACGCCCTGCGCGGCGGCTCACTGGGCATGATCTTCCAGGAGCCGCTGACCCGCCTCAACCCGCTGATGCGCATCTCCGAGCACTTCTCCGAGACGCTCAAGGTGCACGAGAAAGGCATCACCAAGGCCGAGATCGAGCGGCGCTCGCTCGAGGCGCTCCGGGTCATGGGCATCCCACCGACCCGGCTTCGCGCCTATCCGCACGAGTTCTCCGGGGGCATGCGCCAGCGGCTGATGATCGGGCTGACGCTGGTGCTGCGCCCGGCGTTCGTCGTCGCCGACGAGCCGACGACCGCGCTCGACGTGCTCGTGGAGGCTCAGATCATCAAGATCCTGCACGGTCTGCGCGAGACCTACGACACCTCGCTGCTGCTCATCACCCACAACTTGGGCATCATCGCCGAGGCCTGCGACCGGGTCGCGGTGATGTATGCGGGCAAGATCGTGGAGATCGGCGACGCACGCGAGGTCTTCAGCCGGCCGCGGCACTCCTACACCCGCGAGCTGCTGCGCTCGACGATCTCGTTGTCGACCACCGGGCTGAACTACATCGAGGGCGCCCCGCCCGACCTCACCGACCCGCCGTCCGGGTGTCACTTCCACCCGCGATGCCCTGACGCGATGGCCATCTGCGCGACCCGGGAGCCACGGGTGCGTGTCACCGGCGCCGGCACCCGGGTGGCCTGCTGGGACGCCGAGCAGACCGACGGGCTGGACCTGACGGCGGCGGAGTCCGCGCCCCTGGAGCGAGAGGAGATCGGTGTTGCCGACGAAGCCTGAGGTACCCCGAGACGCCGCCCCCTCGACCGGGAGCGCCCGCTCGGCGACCGTGATCGAGACCGACGGGCTCGAGGTCCACTACGAGCTGCAGGGCGGGGCGCTGTCGCGACTGCTCGGCCGCAGGACGCGCACCGTCAAGGCGCTGGACGGCGTCAGCATCAGCGTGCGCCGAGGTGAGGTCCTCGGCGTCGTCGGCGAGTCGGGCAGCGGCAAGACGACCCTGGGTCGGGCGCTGCTCGGCTTGGCTCCGACCACCGGAGGCTCGATCACCTACCACGCTCCCGAGGGTGAGCGCCGGGTCTCGCAGATGCGCGGCAAGGAGCTGCGCAAGCTCCGCACCGACCTGCAGATGGTCTTCCAGGACCCCAGTGCCGCGCTCAACCCGTCGATGACCATCGCCGAGGCCGTGGGCCACCCGCTCGTGGTGCACAAGGTCGCCTCCGGGGCCGACCTGACCCAACGGGTGCACGCCGCGCTCGAGCGGGTGGGGCTGGCGCCGGTCGAGCGGTTCGCCGACAAGTACCCCGCCGACCTGTCGGGGGGGCAGAAACAACGTGCCGTCATCGCCCGCGCGATCATCCTCGAGCCCGAGGTGCTGGTCGCCGACGAGCCGGTCTCGATGCTCGACATGAGCGTGCGGGCCAAGATCCTCCAGCTCATGGTCGACCTGAAGACCGACCTGGGGCTCACCTACCTCTACATCACCCACGACCTGGCCAGCGCGAAGTTCTTCTGCGACCGGATCGCGATCATGTACCTCGGCCGCGTCGTCGAGATCGGGCCGACCGCCGAGATCTTCGCCAACCCACGCCACCCCTACACGAAGGCGCTCCTCAAGGCGATCCCGGAGCCCGACCCGTCGCGCATGGTGCCGCGCGACCTCCCGCGCGGCGAGATCCCGGACGCCGCGGTCCCGCCGCTGGGCTGCTCCTTCCACCCGCGCTGCCCGGAGGCTGTCGCGACCTGCGGTTGGGAGTCACGCGACCTGCGCGCACTGCTCGAGCAGCACTGGACACGAGACGACTCCGCCGACTACGCCGCCGAGCGGGACCTGGTGGGCGACCTCGACCGACTCGACGAGCCACGCACCGACGTCCGGCTCAAGGTGCGCGACGCCGACCGAGCCGTCGAGCTGATGGAGCGCATCAGGAACGAGGACCCCGACGAGCCCTTGTGGTCGGGGGTCGAGCTCCTGGAGGCGTCGTCCGGGCAGCTGCGGGTCTCGTTCGTCGACGGCACGGACCCCGCGCTGCGTCGCGCGGGGGAGGTCGAGGTGGCCTGCGTGCTCTACGGTGAGCCATCTGCTCCTCCCTCGCCGAAAAGCCCCCGCGAGTACTAGTACTTACGGACACTGGTGGTGGACCCACCGTCGTTGGCACGCTTTCGCCATCGGAGGAGTGGCCCTCCATTCGATGAAAGCAGGTCCACATGTCGCTCCGGTTCCGTCTTGTCGTCGTGCTCGGCTTCTTGCTGGGTTCAGCGGCGACCGTCCTTGCCCCCCCGGCAATGGCGGGCGACGACGACGGCCGGAGCGCATGTGGACCCTCCGGCAGTACGGCTGAATTTCGGATGAATCTGACTCCGAGTGACGACTACCGGCTCACCGTCACGTTCGCTGTGTTCAGCAACGACTTGGACGAGTGGAATTGGAAGCTGATCCACAACGACGAGGTATCAGCTCGTGGTGAGTCACAGGCTCGTGACGCCGACCGATCCTTCCGGGTGGTCCGCCGGATGATCGACGCGCCGGGTGTGGACAGCGTCGTGTTCCGCGCCGAGAACAGCGTCACCCACGACGTCTGCCGCGGGACGATGGACCTCTGAAGTCGTTGCTGCGCAGTCCCGTAGTCCAGTTCCTGACAATCGGGCTCGTCACGCTCGTGGTCCTGATCGTCGGCACCGGTCTGATCTCCGAAGGAGCCGCCGACCGGGAGGCCCGGAGCGAGGCCCGTGCGATCAACCAGGTACTGGTCGGCTCGATCGGGAAACCATCGCTGAAGGGTCTCTCCCGCGGAAGCTCGGCTGGCTTGGACAGAATCGACCGCGCTGTGACCCGACGGCTCGTCAAGGGGTCCCTGGTGGTCGGCTCGATCGTGCGCGTCAACATCTGGAATACCAGAGGGGGGATCGTCTACAGCAACGACCTCTCGCTGGTGGGAGCGACCTTCGACCTGGACGCAGGCCAGTCGCAGGTTCTTCGCGACGGAGGCAGCGGGGAAGCTCTGGTACCGCAGGGAACTCCGGCGAGTGAGAACCCCACCGGGGGCCCAGAAGGAACAGTCCGGATCTACACGCGCCTGCTGGCACCCAACGGGACCCCCCTGCTCTTCGAAGCGTTCTACTCGCTCAACAACCTGAATGTGCGTCGCGAAGAGATCTACCGGCCGTTCCGCTTCATCACCATCGGCGCGCTGATCGTCCTGCTCATCATGGTCACCCCGATCATCCGGGTCCTGACCCGCCGGGTCGCAGCAGCCGGTGAGGAGCGCGAACGGTTGCTCCAGTCGGGCCTCGACACCTCCGACGCCGAACGTCGCCGCATCGCGCGCGACCTGCACGACGGCGTGGTCCAGGAGCTCGCCGGCACGGCCTTCTCGCTGGCAGCGCTGAGCCGAGCTCCCGACACCCCGCCACCGGTCCGCGCGGCGATCCTCGAGTCGAACGCGACGCTGCGCGACGCCCTGAAGTCGTTGCGCTCGCTGATGTCGGAGATCCCGCCTCCGGAGAGCTCGGCCGAAGGCTTGCCGGCTGCCCTCGAGGACCTCACTGCACCCGCCGCGGCCCAGGGAATCGTCGCGTCGGTGAGCGTCACGGGGGTCGACGGGGCTTCCGACGAGCAGGCGTCGTTGCTGCTCCGTGTGGCGCAGGAGGCGATCCGCAACGCACTGCGGCACTCGCGGGCCTCGAGCCTGCGGGTCTCGGTCTCACGCGACGACGAGATGGTGGTTCTCGAGGTCGTCGACGACGGGACGGGCTTCGACGCGACCGCGCCGCGCCCGCGCGACCGCTACGGTCTGACAGGCATGACCACCCTCGTCGCCGATCGAGGGGGCAACTTGTCGGTCGACTCCGCGGTGGGCACCGGCACGACCGTCCGGCTGGAGGTGCGCATCGATGACTGAGCACGAGATCCTGGGCACCCCGGCCGCGCTCCCGACGGTCATCCGCGTGGTACTGACCGATGACCATGCCGTCATCCGCGCCGGCCTGGCGCAGTTCTTGGCCACCGCGCCCGACATCGAGGTGGTGGGGGAGGCCGGGGACGGTGTCGAGGCGATCCGGGTCTGCCGCGAGACACGGCCCGACGTCGTCCTGATGGACCTGCAGATGCCCGGCATGGACGGCGTCGAGGCGACCCAGCACATCGTTGCCGAGCAGCTGGGCGACGTGCTGGTGCTGACGTCGTTCTCCGACAGCGAACGCATCGAGGGTGCCCTCGGGGCCGGTGCGGTGGGCTACCTGTTGAAGGACGCCGACCCCGACGAGGTGCTCGACGGCATCCGTACGGTGCGACGCGGTGAGTCGCCGCTGCACCCCAAGGCGGCCCGCGCGCTGATCGGCGCTCGTTCCACGACCGGGGTGGCCCAGCCGACGGCACGCGAGAGCGAGATCCTCGCCCTGGTGAAGGACGGCTTGCAGAACAAGCAGATCGCTCGACGGCTCGAGATCAGCGAGCGCACCGTGAAGTCGCACCTGACGTCGGCTTTTGCGCGGATCGGGGTCGCCGACCGCACCCAGGCGGCGCTGTGGGCCGAGCGCCACGGCCTCTGACGCTCGGGCCGGACGTGGCCGTGAACGCTACCCGGAGGGCGGGTGCAGGGTCGGGCTGTCGAGGCTCTGCGGCAGGGGTGGGGGCGTACCACCGAACTCCGGGCACAACGACTGGAAGGAGCACCAGCCACACAGCGGGCTCCGCCGGGGGAGCCACTCGCCGCTCTCGCGGGCGGTCTCGATGGCGCGCCACACCGCCTCGACCTTGCGCTCGGTGGCGAGCAGATCGAGCTCGTCGGGTTCGTAGCGGATGATCTCGGTGTTGCCGAGGTAGACGATCTGCAGCATGGCGGGCACGACCCCGCGCATCCGCCAGAGCACCAGGGCGTAGAACTTGAGCTGGAACAGGGCTCGCGCCTCGAAGCCCTCGGCCGGGGACCGTCCGGTCTTGTAGTCGACGATGCGGATGGCGCCGTCGGGGGCGACATCGATGCGGTCGACGATCCCTCTCAGCAAGAGCTTCGACCCGAGCACCGTCTCGACGTAGAGCTCACGCTCGGCCGGCTCGAGACGACGTGGGTCCTCCAGCGCGAAGTACGCCGCCAACGCCGTGTGGCACGACGCGAGCCACTCCGCGACCTCAGCGGCAGCTGCCTCGTCGTCCTGCCCGGTGCCGAAGAGCTGCGCGAGGCTCGGCTCGGCGGCCAGGACCGCGTGCCAGCTCGGCTCCACGAGCTCGTCGGCCCGGCCGGGGGTGCGGTCGGTCGCAGGCAGGTCGAAGAGGTCCTCCAGGACCTTGTGCACGACCGTGCCCCGGGCCGCGGCAGGTGACGGCTCCTCCGGGAGACGGTCGATGGTGCGGAAGCGGAACAGCAGCGGACAGCTGAGGAAGTCACCGGCTCGGCTGGGCGACAGCGAGCCGAGGACGTCCACACCGTCGACAGCCGTGCCCGCCGACCTGCCTGCGGCGACGTCGGCCGGCGTGACCGGCGTCGGCGGTGCGGGGCTGCTCATGTCCTTACCCTAGGCGCGCCGTCCGACAACGCCGTCGCTCGTGAGCGGCACACCCAATCGGCGGAGGGGCCGCGCCGTAGGCTGGGTGCATGCCTGACCCCGCGTCCCAGCCCGCGGTGACCCCGGGCACCGTTCAGGTGGGCTCGCTCGCCGGTGTCGCGGTGCGGGTCTCGGTGACGACCCTGGTGCTGGTCGCGGTGCTGACGCTCGCGCTCGTGCCGCAGATCGAGCGAGTCAGCCCGGGTCTCGCGGTCGCGCCGACCTACCTGGTGGCGCTGGCGATCGGGGTGTCGGTCTACCTCGCCGTGCTGCTCCACGAGCTCGCGCACGCGATGGTGGCCCAGCGCTACGGGCACCAGGTCGACTCGATCACGCTCAGCCTGATCGGGGGCCGCACGGTCGTGCAGGGCGAGGCGCTCACGCCACGCGAGGAGTTCGTCACCGCCGTGGTCGGTCCCCTCGCCTCCCTGTCCCTGGGCGGCCTGGCGCTCCTGCTGCGGGCCGGTCTCGACGAGAGCCTGCTGACGGTCGCGCTCGAGGTCATCATCCTGGCGAACCTGATCCTCGGGCTGCTCGACCTCGTGCCGGCGCCACCGATGGACGGCGGCCGGCTGGTGAAGGCGGCCGGGTGGAAGCTCACCGGCTCGCCTCGACGGGGGTCGGTCGTCGCGGCCCACGGGGGGCGGGTGGTCGCCGCGAGCGTCCTGCTGCTGACCCTGGTCGTCGTCCCCGTGGTTCGGGGGCAGCTGAGCACCGGCGACACGATCGTCGGCGTCGCCGTCGCACTGCTGCTGTGGGCGATGGCGACCAACGAGCTCACGGTGGCCCGACTGCGTCTGCAGGTCGGTGCGGTGGTCGTGCGCGACCTCGTGCGCCGCACGCTCGCCGTCCCCCCTGACCTGCCGCTGGCCGAGGCCGTACGTCGTTCCCGGGAGGCCGACGCCCCGGGGCTGGTCACCACCGACTCGGGTGGTCAGGTGCTCGGCGTCGTCAGCGACACCGCGCTGGAAGGTGTGCCCGACGAGCGGCGCCCCTGGGTCCCGGTCTCGGACGTCACCCGGCCGATCGCCGAGGACCACCGGCTGCCCGCCGACATCAGCGGTGACGAGCTGCTCAGCGCGATCCGTCGGTCGCCGGTGGCCGAGTACCTCCTCGTCGACCCCGCCGGCCTGCTCGTCGGGGTGCTGGCGCTGAGCGACCTCGACCGCGTGGTCCGCCGCCGCTGACGCGTCAGTTCGGCGACTGCCGCCGGGCGGCGCGACTCCGGTACGGTTCCGCGGTGTCCACCAGCGAGCCCGAGCAGCCGAACGACAACGTCGACGTACCCCACGAGGCTTGGTCGGGAGTGCACCGCGGACCGCTGCGCGCGGGGGAGTGGGTGCGGCTGGTCGACACCAAGGGCCGCAAGCACAACATCTGCCTCGAGGCCGGCAAGACGTTCCACACCAACCGCGGCGGCATGGACCACGACGACCTGATCGGTCGTGACGAAGGCTTCACGATCACGTCCACGTCGGGGGGTGAGTACCTCGTGTTCCGGCCCCTGCTGTCGGAGTTCGTGGTCTCGATGCCGCGCGGCGCCGCGGTCGTCTACCCCAAGGACGCCGCCCAGATCGTCGCGATGGCCGACATCTTCCCCGGCGCCGACGTCGTCGAGGCCGGGGTCGGGTCGGGTGCCCTGACCTGCTCGCTGCTCCGTGCCGTGGGACCGCACGGGCGGGTGCAGTCCTACGAGCGCCGCGAGGAGTTCGCCGACGTCGCTCGCCGCAACGTCAACCAGTTCTTCGGCGTGGGCGACGCCCCCGACGCCCCGAGCCACCCCGCGTGGACCCTCACGCTCGGTGACCTCGCCACCGAGCTGCCCGCCTCGGGGATGCGTTGCGACCGGATCATCCTCGACATGCTCGCGCCGTGGGAGTGCCTCGACGCCGCGGCCGACGCGTTGCGCCCCGGCGGCATCGTGTGCGCCTACGTCGCCACCACGACCCAGCTGTCGCGCTTCACCGAGACCGTGCGGGTGCACGGCGGCTTCACCGAGCCGCAGGCCTGGGAGTCGTTGGTGCGCGACTGGCACGTCGAGGGCCTCGCCGTGCGCCCGGGTCACAAGATGATCGGCCACACCGCGTTCCTCGTCACCGCTCGCCGCATGGGTCCCGGGCAGAAGGCGCCGCGCAAGACCCGTCGCCCGGCCCCCGGCGCCTACGGCGAGGACTACTCCGGACCGCGACCCGACGGGATCCCGCCGGTCGACCCCAGCCCGTCGGCGTGAAGCCGTTCCTCCTGCTCTCGATCCGGGCGGAACCGCCGGCAGCGCTCGACGAGCACGAGGCCTTCGCGCGCTACCTCGGTGTGGACCTGGACGACCTGCACCGCGTGGAGCTCGGCGCGGCCCCGCTCTCGATCGACCTCGACGACTACTCCGGGGTGCTCCTCGGAGGGGGCTCCTTCACCTACTCCGACGAGCAGGCGCTGAAGTCCGAGCGCCAGCAGCGCGCTGAGACGGACCTGCACGCCCTGCTCGACGAGGTGGTGTCGCGAGACTTCCCCTTCCTCGGTGCGTGCTACGGGATCGGGACCCTCGGCAGCCACCAGGGCGGCCTCGTCGACCGCTCCCACCCCGAGCCGGTCGGTCCGCTGTCGGTCGAGGTGACGCCCGAGGGTGCCGCAGACCCGCTCTTCGCCGACCTGCCGGAGTCGTTCACGGCGTACGGCGGTCACAAGGAGGGCCTCACCGAGCTGCCCGCGCACGCCGTACGCCTGGCGACCTCGCCGGCCTGCCCGGTCCAGGCATTCCGCATCGGGCACAACGTCTACGCCACGCAGTTCCACCCCGAGCTCGACCTCGACGGCCTGCTCGCCCGCATCGAGGCGTACGCGACCTACGGCTACTTCGACCCGTCCGAGGCCGACACGCTCCGCGCGGCTGGTGCCGCCGCCACCGTCTCCTACCCGCACACCATTCTCGCGGGGTTCGCGGCTCGGTACCGGCGGTCCTGAAGGGCGCCGTTTGGTCCCAAACGACAGCATCCGCGGCCGCGACGTTGCCGTTTGGTCCCAAACGGCAACACCTGCGTCCGCTCCTGCCTCGTACGGAGTCACGACGAGGTGGCGAGATCGTGACCCGCGGCGCGTGGGCGCACCCTTCCGTGGACCGTTCTCGCAGGTAGGGTCGTCAGGACAGGAGGTGGTCCTTATGTCGAACACGGATGATGGTGCCAACCGAGGCGATGCCGGGCGCAGCCCGCAGGAGCTCATGTCGCAGGTCCGCTTCTTGGAGGCCGAGGTCACCGACCTCCGTCGCCGGCTGTCCGACGGCCCGTCGCAGCCCCGCGGGCTGGAGATCCGCCTGGCCGACACCCAGCGATCGCTGGCGGCGGTGACGGCTCAGAACGAACGGCTGGCTCAAACGCTGCGCGAGGCCCGCGACCAGATCATGACCCTCAAGGAAGAGGTGGACCGGCTGGCACAGCCGCCGGCCGGCTTCGGGACCTTCCTGTCCCGCAACGAGGACGACTCCGTCGACGTCTTCACCGGCGGCCGCAAGCTGCGCGTCAGTGTGAGCCCGGCCGTCGTCCTCGATGAGCTGCGCAAGGGCCAGGAGGTCATGCTGAACGAGGCCCTCAACGTCGTGGCCGCCCTCGACTTCGAGCAGGTCGGCGAGGTCGTGATGTTCAAGGAGGTGCTCGCCGACGGCGAGCGCGTGCTGGTCATCGCCAACGCCGACGAGGAGCGCGTCGTCCGGATGGCCGAGCCGCTCAAGGAGCTCAAGCTGCGAGCAGGAGACTCGCTCCTGCTCGACTCGCGCGCCGGCTACGTCTACGAACGCGTCCCGAAGTCCGAGGTCGAGGAGCTGGTCCTCGAAGAGGTCCCCGACATCGACTACAGCGACATCGGCGGGTTGTTCGGGCAGATCGAGACCATCCGCGACGCCGTCGAGCTGCCGTACCTGCACCCCGAGCTCTTCGTCGAGCACGAGCTGAAGCCGCCCAAGGGCGTGTTGCTCTACGGCCCTCCCGGGTGCGGCAAGACCTTGATCGCCAAGGCAGTCGCCAACTCGCTCGCGAAGAAGGTTGCGGCGCGCACCGGCCAGGAGGGGAAGTCGTACTTCCTCAACATCAAGGGTCCCGAGCTGCTCAACAAGTACGTCGGCGAGACCGAGCGGCACATCCGCCTGGTCTTCCAGCGCGCACGCGAGAAGGCCAGCGAGGGCACTCCGGTCATCGTGTTCTTCGACGAGATGGACTCGCTCTTCCGCACCCGAGGGTCGGGGGTGTCCTCCGACGTCGAGAACACCATCGTCCCGCAGCTGCTGAGTGAGATCGATGGCGTCGAGCTGCTGGAGAACGTGCTGGTCATCGGGGCCTCGAACCGCGAGGACATGATCGACCCCGCCATCCTGCGTCCCGGTCGCCTCGACGTGAAGATCAAGATCGAACGCCCGGACGCCGAGTCGGCTCGCGACATCTTCAGCAAGTACCTCACCGCCAGGCTGCCGCTGCACGCCGACGACCTGCGCGAGTTCAACGACGACCGTGACGCCTGCGTGGCCGGGATGATCCAGGCCACGGTGGAGCGGATGTACACCGAGACCGAGGAGAACCGCTTCCTCGAGGTCACCTATGCCAACGGTGACAAGGAGGTCCTCTACTTCAAGGACTTCAACTCGGGAGCGATGATCCAGAACATCGTCGACCGGGCGAAGAAGATGGCCATCAAGGACCTGCTCGACCACGAGCAGCGCGGGTTGCGGGTCTCCCACCTGTTGCAGGCGTGTGTCGACGAGTTCAAGGAGAACGAGGACCTGCCCAACACGACCAACCCCGACGACTGGGCGCGCATCTCGGGCAAGAAGGGCGAGCGGATCGTCTTCATCCGCACGCTGATCACGGGCAAGCAGGGCACCGAGCCGGGCCGTTCGATCGACACCGTCCCCAACACCGGTCAGTACCTCTGAGCGCACGCTGACCCGGCGCCGACGCCGTCGCCGTGCCGGGCCCCCTCGTCGGGGCCCGGTACGGTCACCTCATGCGCCGCCACTTCTTCGTCCGCCGCAGCTGTGCCCGACTCGCGCTGCGTCTGGCGCGCTGGCGCACCGCCGGTGAGGTGCCGAGCCGAGGGATCCTGGTCGGCGCTCCCCACACGTCCAACTGGGACTGGGTGCTGACCATGCTCCTGGCGTGGGACAGCAGCGTGCAGATCCGGCTGCTCGTGAAGGACTCCTTCTTCAAGGGCCCGCTGGGGTACCTGATGCGCGCCACCGGTGCCGTCGAGCTCGACCGGGAGAATCCCGGTGCCACCATCCGGGCACTCCTGGACGACGCCGACTCCGACGAGACGTTCCTGCTCGGACTCGCCGCGGAAGGCACGCGGAGCAAGACCGAGTTCTGGAAGTCGGGCTTCTACCGGATCTCGCAGCAGACCGGGATCCCGGTCACCCTCGCCTACCTCGACAGCCCGTCGCGCACGGTCGGTTGGGGTCCGACGTTCGACCTGACCGGCGACGTCGGCAGCGACATGGACCGCATCCGCGAGTTCTACGCCGACAAGCACGGCATCCGCCCCGAGCTGACGACCCTGCCGCGGTTGCGCGAGGAGCAGAGCGGGTCCTGACGCGTCACGGCGCAGCGTAGGCTCGATCTCATGAGCGTGCGTCGGGTGATGGGGACCGAGATCGAGTACGGCATCTCGGTCGTGGGGCAGCCGATGGCCAACCCGATGGTCGCCTCCTCGCAGGTCGTCAACGCCTACGCCTCGGCCACCGTGCGCGCCCGGCGCGCACGGTGGGACTTCGAGGAGGAGTCGCCGCTGCGCGACGCCCGCGGCTACGACATGTCGCGCCAGGTGGCTGATCCGTCCCAGCTGACCGACGAGGACCTCGGCCTGGCCAACGTGATCCTCACCAACGGGGCCCGGCTCTACGTCGACCACGCGCACCCGGAGTTCTCCACCCCCGAGGTGACCACGCCCCTCGACATCGTGCGCTGGGACAAGGCCGGCGAGCAGGTCATGCTCGACGCCACGAAGCGCGCGGCCGCGCTCCCCGGGGGGCCCGAGATCGTGCTCTACAAGAACAACACCGACAACAAGGGCGCCTCCTACGGGGCGCACGAGAACTACCTGATGCGGCGCTCGACGCCTTTCGCCGACATCGTGCGACACCTCACGCCGTTCTTCGTGAGCCGTCAGGTCATCTGCGGCGCCGGCCGGGTGGGCAAGGGGCAGGACGGTCGTGACCACGGCTTCCAGATCAGCCAGCGCGCCGACTTCTTCGAGGTCGAGGTCGGCCTCGAGACGACGCTGAAGCGCCCGATCATCAACACCCGCGACGAGCCGCACGCCGACCCCGAGAAGTACCGACGCCTGCACGTCATCATCGGCGACGCGAACCTCTCCGAGGTCTCCACCTACCTCAAGGTCGGGACGGCGTCCTTGGTCCTGGCGATGATCGAGGACCGCTTCATCGACCGCGACCTCGGGATCGAGGGCCCCGTGGCAGCACTGCGCGCGGTCTCCCACGACCCGACGCTGCGCCAGACGGTGACGCTCCACGACGGCCGCACGCTGACCGCCGTCCAGCTGCAGCTCGAGTACCTCGACCTGGCACGCAAGTACGTCGAGGACCGGTACGGTGCGGACGCCGACGCCCAGACCGTCGACGTCCTGAGGCGGTGGGAGTCGGTCCTGGACCGCCTCGAGCGCGATCCCCTGTCGCTCGCGGGCGAGCTGGACTGGGTCGCCAAGCTGAAGCTGCTCGAGCAGTACCGGTCGCGCGACGGTCTCGAGTGGGACGACGCCAAGCTCCAGCTGATCGACCTGCAGTACTCCGACATCCGCCCGGAGAAGGGGCTCTACCACCGCCTGGTCGCCGCCGGACGGATGGAGACGCTGCTGAGCCGGCGAGAGGTCGATGACGCGATGCACGACCCGCCGACCGACACCCGCGCCTACTTTCGCGGTCGTTGCCTGGAGAAGTACGCCGAGCACGTGGCCGCGGCATCCTGGGACTCGGTGATCTTCGACCTGCCCGGGCGCGAGTCGCTGCAACGCGTGCCCACCATCGACCCCCTGCGCGGCAGCAAGGCGCACGTCGGAGAGCTGCTCGACCGGTGCGACTCCGCCGAGCAGCTCTTCACTGCCCTGCCCGCTGACCCGCTGACCTGCGCGGGTCCTCGTCGCAGGCACGACGGCTGCGTGACGAGACAGGTCCGCGGTGGGATCTCCGTCGAAAGTGTCGCAGTGTCTGGATAGGGTCGGGTCATGGCCCAGGAGCAGAAGCAGCCGCGCAAGTCCCAGGAGACCGAGGAGACCACCCAGGTGGCCCCCGAGAGCGACCTCGCCGAGCGCAAGGAAGCCATCGACAGCGACGTCGACGACATCCTCGACGAGATCGACGAGGTGCTGGAATCCAACGCCGAGGACTTCGTGAAGTCCTTCATCCAGAAGGGCGGCCAGTGACGGACCCGCGCCTGCCGGCCGCGTTCCTCCAGCCCGGCGTGTCGTCGTTCGCCGACTTCCTCGCCGCGCAGGCCCCCGATCTGCTTCCCGGTCACCACGCGTTGCCGCCGGGGAGCGCCGGCGATCTCGCCCCGCACGCCACGACGATCGTGGCTGCGACGTTCCCCGGTGGTGTCGTGATGGCCGGGGACCGGCGGGCCACGATGGGCAACATCATCGCGCAGCGCGACATCGAGAAGGTCTTCGCCGCAGACGAGTTCTCCGCTGTCGGCATCGCCGGCACCGCAGGGCTCGCCGTCGAGATGGTCCGGTTGTTCCAGACCGAGCTCGAGCACTACGAGAAGATCGAGGGCAACAGACTCTCGATGGACGGCAAGGCCAACCGGCTCGCGGCCCTGATCCGCAACAACCTCCCGATGGCCATGCAGGGTCTCTCCGTCGTGCCCCTGTTCGCCGGGTGGGACGTCCGGGCCCTGCAGGGGCGCATCTTCAGCTACGACGTCACCGGCGGGCGCTACGAGGAGACCGCCTTCCACTCGGTCGGCTCGGGCTCGATGTTCGCGCGCGGCGCGCTGAAGAAGCTCTACCGGCCCGACCTCGACGCCGAGGGGTGCGTCGAGGTCATCATCCAGGCGCTGTACGACGCCGCTGACGACGACTCGGCCACCGGCGGACCCGACCTGACGCGACGGATCTTCCCCGTCGTGCTGGTCATCACCGCCGAGGGCGGCAACCGGATCCCGGACGACGACGTGGCGGCCATCGCCGACCGCGTCATCGCCGGGCGGATGACGCGCCCTGACGGGCCTGCCGCAGGCCTCGGCCGAGAGGACGCACGATGAGTCAGCAGTTCTACGTCTCGCCCGAGCAGCTGATGAAGGACCGGGCCGACTTCGCGCGCAAGGGGATCGGTCGTGGACGCTCGGTCGTGGCCGTGCAGTACGCCGACGGCATCCTGTTCGTCTCCGAGAACCCGTCGCAGGCGCTGCACAAGGTCTCCGAGATCTACGACCGCATCGCCTTCGCCGCGGTCGGGCGCTACAACGAGTTCGAGAACCTGCGCATCGCCGGCGTCCGTCTGGCTGACATGCGCGGTTACGCCTACGACCGTCGCGACGTCACCGGGCGCGGCCTGGCCAACGCCTACGCCCAGACGTTGGGCACCATCTTCTCGAGTGGTGGCGAGAAGCCGTACGAGGTCGAGATCTTCGTGGCCGAGGTCGGGGACTCGGTCGAGGACGACCAGATCTTCCGACTCACCTACGACGGCCAGGTCGCTGACGAGCACGGCTTCGCCGTCATGGGCGGCCACGTCGACCCCGTCGCCGCGAGCTTGTCGGCGGCCGAGGTCTCCGGCGTGCCCCTGCAGACCGCGCTGCGTGAGGCGGTGCTGGCCCTGGGCCGTTCCGACAGCGGTGATCGCGTGATCCCCACCGGGGACCTCGAGGTGGCGGTGCTCGACCGTACTCGGTCCCAGACGCGGAAGTTCGTGCGGCTGAGCCCGGCGCGCCTCGACGAGCTGCTCGGCGACCGCGGCGCGGGCACGTCGTCCGCGCCTGGTTCCGAGGGTTCGAGAACTGCAGGGAGCGGCGGCAGCACCGCTCCGACCTTCGACGACCCGCGAGACCCCACCGACCAGGTCAGCGGCTCGGTGCCGCCTCTCGAGGACCCGGTGACCGGCGAGCCGCCCGTCGCCCCGCCCGGTGACTGACGAGCCGGGCCGCTGGCGACAGCACGGGCCGGACGTCGTCGCCTACGACGGTTTCGTGCGCGTGGTTCGTCGTCCGTTGGTCCTTCCCGACGGCCGGCAAGCCGTCTGGGACATCCTCGACACGCCCGCCACCGTCTCGGTCCTCGCCCTGACCCCTGACGACCAGGTGGTGATGGTGCAGCAGTACCGCCCGGGAGCCGATCGCCTCGTGCTCTCCCTCCCGGGTGGGCTGGTCGACGAGGAGGAGCCGCCGGTGCATGCCGGACTGCGCGAGCTGCGGGAGGAGACGGGATACGTCTGCACCGGAGGCGAGCTCGTCGCCAGCATCGACCCGCCCGGGCACACGCGCCCCCGGCACACGGTCGTCGCCCGTGATTGCGTCCTCGACGGCGCTCAGGACCTGGACCCCCTGGAGGACATCGAGGTCGTCCTGCTGCCCGTTGCCGAGCTCCGCCGTCGACTGCCGTCGGGCACCCTCGGCACGTCCGAGCAGACCTATCTCGCGCTCGACCACCTCGGCCTCCTGTGATCGCTCGCAGCGCCCGTTGAGACCGGCCGGCCACCCGGTCGATCTTCTCGTGCCTCACCGCTTTGCCGGCTTCCGGTCGAAGATGACGTCGTTTGGTCCCAAACGACAGGTTCGACCCGGCTGTTGATGCCGTTTGGGACCAAACAACCGCGGCACGCAGGCGCGCGGACACCGGCGAGCAAGACTCGGGACGCACGAGTGCGCAGTCGATCCACGCTCCCGTCCACAGGCCAGCAGCGCGGGTGTTTGTCTGGAGTCCGAGTCGCGCAGTCTCGGCCGTATGACGACATCTCGTGACGCCCCCATCCGCGGTCAGATGCGGATTCGCGGTCACCGCCGTGTCTCGCACGGCGTGTTCCTCACCGACCGGCCGGGGCTCGCTCCGGACGTCGAGTGGCGTCGAGACCTTCGAGCTTGGTTGCTGGTCCTGCCGGAAGACGCGGTCTTCACCGGTCTCACCGCGGCCCGCCTGCGCCGATGGGATCTGCCGAAGCTGCCGGAGCAGACGCCCGTCTTCGCGGCCACCAGCGGGGACCGACGTCCACGCCGCCCAGGACTGCTGTGCGCCCGTCTCCGTCGAACTTCGCGAGGTGACCACGCGGACGGGCTGCCCGTCGAGGCCACCGAGGAGATCCTGCTGAGGTGTGCTCGTGACCTGAGCCTGCTGGATCTCTCGATTCTGCTGGAGAGCGCGCGCCGTGTGGGCGACGTCGATCGTCAGGAGATGGACGCCCTCCTGGCGTCTCGCAGACCAGGCGTTCGTCTGCTGCGCGAGGCCTGGCTCCGCAGCACCGGGAAGTCCGACTCCGCCGGCGAGACGCTACTGCAAAAGTTCCACCAGGTCATCGAGGTCGCGTTCGAACCGCAACGCCGCCTCTTCGACGATGCCGGTCAGCTCGTGGCCGTCGCTGATCTATGGATCGTCGGCACCACACGACTTCACGAGTACGACGGCGAAGTCCACCGCGACAAGGTCGTGCACCGCAACGATCTGCGACGCGAGAGGGGGCTGCAGCGCGCCGGCTTGGAACGGCGCGGCTTCACCCTCGATGATCTTCTCAATCACGCCCTCGTGACGATGCACGAGATCGACCGTGATCTCGGACGCCCACACGTCATGCGCAGGTTCCGTGCCTGGCAGACCCTGGTAGGGGAGTCGCTCTACTCCCCAGTTGGGCGCGAACGTGTCATGAACCGGTGGCATCGCGAGATGGGCGTCGCCGAGTGGTCACGAACGGCATCGTAGGCGGCGCAAACGATGCCGTTTGGTCCCAAACGGCAACACCCACCCCAGGACGCGGCGCCGCCACCCACAGACGTTCTAGGCTGAGGACGTGGACAGGCGGATCTTCGGGATCGAGAACGAGTACGGCGTGACGTGCACGTTCAAGGGGCAGCGGCGCCTGAGCCCGGACGAGGTGGCGCGCTACCTGTTCCGCAAGGTCGTCAGCTGGGGACGCAGCAGCAACGTGTTCCTGCGCAACGGGGCCCGGCTCTACCTCGACGTCGGCAGCCACCCCGAGTACGCCACGCCGGAGTGCGACGACATCTCCGAGCTGGTCGCGCACGACAAGGCAGGCGAGCGGGTGCTCGAGGGGCTGATGCTCGACGCCGAGCAGCGCCTGCACGACGAAGGCATCCAGGGCGAGATCTACCTCTTCAAGAACAACACCGACTCGGCCGGCAACTCCTACGGGTGCCACGAGAACTACCTGGTGGGGCGCGCGGGGGAGTTCAGCCGTCTCGCCGACATCTTGATCCCGTTCCTGGTGACGCGCCAGATCGTCGTCGGCGCCGGCAAGATCACCCAGACACCGCGCGGGGCGTCGTACTCCGTCAGCCAGCGCGCCGAGCACATCTGGGAGGGCGTGAGCAGCGCGACCACGCGCAGCCGCCCGATCATCAACACCCGTGACGAGCCCCATGCCGACGCCGAGAAGTACCGACGCCTGCACGTCATCGTCGGCGACTCCAACATGAGTGAGACCACCACGATGCTCAAGGTCGCCAGCTGCGACCTGGTGCTGCGGATGATCGAGGAGGGCGTGGTGATGCGCGACCTCACCATGGAGAACCCCATCCGCGCGATCCGCGAGATCTCTCACGACGTCACCGGTCGTCGCAAGGTCCGTCTGGCCAACGGACGCGAGGCCAGCGCCCTGGACATCCAGGGCGAGTACCTCGCGAAAGCCCGCGACTTCGTCGACCGGCGCGGCATCAGCACGCCGATCATCGAGCAGTCCCTCGACCTGTGGGAGCGTGGTCTCAAGGCGGTCGAGTCCGACGACCTGGGCCTGGTCGACCGCGAGATCGACTGGGTCATCAAGTGGAAGCTGATCGAGCGCTACCGCGCCAAGCACGGACTGCCGCTGGGCCACCCGCGCATCGCCCAGCTCGACCTGGCCTACCACGACATCCACCGCAAGCGCGGCCTCTACTACTTGCTCGAGAACCGAGGCGCGGTCGCTCGGGTCACCAGCGACCTGAAGATCTTCGAGGCCAAGTCGGTGCCGCCGCAGACCACTCGCGCCCGCCTGCGCGGCGAGTTCATCCGCAAGGCCCAGGAGCAACGACGCGACTTCACCGTCGACTGGGTCCACCTCAAGCTCAACGACCAGGCGCAGCGCACCGTGCTGTGCAAGGACCCCTTTCGAGCCGAGGACGAGCGCGTCCAGCGTCTCATCGACGGCATGTGAAAGGTCTCGCGCTCGGGCTTGTAGGCTTCGGCGCGCCGTTCCCGACCGACTCACCAAAGGTTGTCACTCCGTGCTCCGACGCATTCGCGCCCACCGCCGTCCAGCGACGCTGCTGATCGCGCTCACCCTGGTCGCAGCAGCGGGCTCCGCCTGCGGTGACGAGATCACCGTGACCAGCGGCACGCTCGACCGGGCCGCGGCCTTCGAGGTCAGCGGTGACGTCGGCAGCACCCCTGAGGTCACCTGGGCCGGTCGCATGGACGCCGGGTCCGCCGAGACCGACGTCGTCACCGAGGGCGACGGGCCGGCGCTCGCCGACGGCGACCAGGTGGTCGTCAACTACTACGTGGGCAACGGCTTCACTCAGCAGGAGACCCTCGACACCTACGCCGCCGACCAGGTCCCCACGGTGTTCCCGGTCGGCGGGGAGGTCCCCCAGCCGACGTCGGCGCAGCCGAGCAACCAGCAGATCGCCACGTACCTGCTCGACGTCTTCGTGGCTGGACAGGTCGTCGCGGGCGACACCGTCGGCACCCGGAAGGTCTCGACGGTCAGCGCTGCCGAGATCCTGGGAGTCTCCGGCAACATCCTCGACGTCGGCAACGAGGACGCCCTGATGGTGGTGATCGACATCGACAGTGTCGTGAAGACCGGCCCCGACGGTCAGCCGAACCAGCAGCGTCCCGGCTGGGTGCCGGCCATCACCTTCGCCGACCAGCAGCCCTCGGGGCTCGACTTCTCCGGGGTCACGGCCCCGGACGGCACGTTGAAGAAGGCCCTCCTCTACTCCGGGGACGGCGCCGCCGTCGCCGAAGACGACCTCATCGTCGTGAACTACCTCGGTTCGGTCTACGACGCCGCGAAGCCCTTCGACTCCTCCTACGGCCGCGACACCTTCACCACCGCGCTGGGGCAGGGCGCAGTGATCAAGGGGTGGGACGACGCCCTGGTCGGCGTCCCGGTCGGCTCGCGCGTCATGCTCCAGATCCCGCCCGACCTCGGCTACGGCAAGGACGGCCAGGGTGAGGACATCCCCGGAGGCTCCACGCTCTACTTCGTGATCGACGTCCTGGCCGCAGGCTGAGCGCGGTGGCGTCCTCGTGAGCACCGCGGCCAAGACCGAGCGGCTGATGAAGCTGCTCATCATGCTGCTCGTCCAGCGTCACTTCGTGGCGAAGGACAAGATCCGCGCCATCCTCTACCCCGACGCGACCACCGACGCCTTCGAGAAGATGTTCGAGCGCGACAAGGAGGAGCTGCGCAGCCTCGGGGTGCCGGTCGAGGTCGGTCACATGGACGCCTACTTCGACGACGAGCCCGGCTACCGCATCCGCCCCGACGCGTTCGCGCTCCCCGAGATCGACCTGGCCCCCGACGAGGCCGCCGTCGTCGGTCTCGCCACGCGGGTCTGGGAACACCAGCGGCTCGCTCGAGCGACGACCGAGGCGGTGCGCAAGCTCACGGCAGCCGGCATCGACATCGACCTGACCGCCCTGGACATCGCCCAGCCCCGCCTGGTCGCCGACGAACCGGCCTTCGACGTCTTCCTGGAAGCGCTGACCGAGCGCTGCGCGGTCGAGTTCGACTACTGGCGCTCGGGCTCAGCAAGACCGGCACTGCGTCACCTCCAGCCGTGGGGCGTCACCCGCTACGCCGGACGCTGGTACGTCCTCGGTCTCGACACCGACCGTGACGCCGAGCGGGTCTTCCGACTGTCTCGGGTGCAGGGGGAGGCACGCCGTACCGGCAGACCGGGCGCCTACGAGATCCCGACCGACCTCGACATCTCAGCCACCACGCGGCGCCTGGCGCCGGCGCCCAGCACCGAGCGGGCCGTCGTCCTGGTCCGGGACGGCGCGGCGATGCCCCTGCGCCGCATGGCCGACAGCGTGGAGGCCGGCGTGCCGGGCCCCGACTCGGGGAGCGGTTGGGACCGCCTCGTCCTCACGCGCAGCAACGTCGGCCTGGAGGACGAGGTGCTCGGCTACGGTGCCAACGTGTTCGTCGAGGAGCCCGCGAGTCTGCGCGACGCGGTCGTCGCCCGGCTCACCGGAGCGTTGGCATGAGCATCCAGAGCGGGGCCAAGGACCAGGTGGCCCGGCTGCTCACGTTGGTGCCCTACTTGCACGCACACGGCGGGGTCCGACTCGTCGACGCCGCCGCCGCCCTGGAGGTCTCACCCGAACAGGTCCTCAAGGACCTCAAGGTCCTCTTCATGTGCGGGATGCCCGGCGGCTATCCCAACGACCTCATCGACGTCGACCTCGACGCCCTCGAGAGCGAGTCCGGTGAGCTGCACCGCGAGGGCGTCATCCGGGTCAGCAACGCTGACTACCTCGAACGCCCGATGCGCCTGACCCCGACCGAGGCCTCCGCGATCATCGTCGCGCTGCGGGCACTGCGCGCCGGCGCCGAGAGCAGCACCATCGAGATCGTCGACCGGGTCCTGGTGAAGCTCGAGAGCGCCGCCGCCGACGGCCCTGCCGAGGTCCCGCTCGATGCAGCGCTCGACGAGCCGGGCCGCGATGCCGAGCTCGCTGCGCTGGCAGGACGGCTGCGCGACGCCGTCAAGCGCCAGGTGCAGGTCGAGCTCGACTACTACGTGCCCACGCGCGACGAGCAGTCACACCGTGTCGTCGACCCGCGCGGCGTCGTCTCGCACCACTCCTTGGCCTACCTCGATGCGTGGTGCCACTCCGCCGAGGCGCCTCGACTCTTCCGTCTCGACCGGATCTCGACGGCCACCGTCCTCGACGAGCCCGTCGTGACCGAGCCGCAGGCGCCGCGCGACCTCAGCGACGGCATCTTCGTGGGCGGTGACGACGCGACGACGCTGGTCACGCTGCGCCTGGCTCCGGCGGCGCAGTGGATCGTGGAGTACTACCCGGTCCAGGCGGTCCGTGCGGACGGCGAGCACCTCCAGGTCGACCTGCTCGTCGCCGACCATCGGTGGCTGACCAAGCTGTTGTTGCGGTTGGCTCCGAATGCCTCGGTGGTGGCACCTGCCGACTTCGACGTCGACTTCACAGCCGCCGCTCAGGATGCGCTGGGGCTCTACGACACGACCAGCGCGTAGGATCACCAGAGATCTCCACGCACACCACCAACGGATGAGGGCCTCAATGTTGAACCCGCTGATCGGAATGCCGCAGGGCGCGGAATGGTTCGTCATCCTGGCGATCGTCATCCTCGTCTTCGGTGCTGCCAAGCTCCCCGACCTGGCCCGCGGTACCGGCCAGGCGCTGCGCATCTTCAAGGCCGAGACCAAGGGGCTGCGCGACGACGACGATGACGACAAGCCGGGCAAGACCCTGCCCACCGCCATGACCGACGAGACCACCCCGGTCACGCCGGCGGCTCCGGAGTCCCCGGCCGACAAGAACAACAGCTGAGCAGGGCCTACCGCCCTCACCAGCACACCCGCGACCACTGATGTCGATCACCGGCGTCGTCAACGTCTTCTCGGGCCGTCCCGTGCATCCCGTCGGCGACGACGGTCGGATGGCGTTGTCCGACCACCTGCGCGAGCTCCGCGCGCGGGTGCTCAAGGTCGCGCTGATCATCATCGCCGGCGCGGCGCTGTCGCTGATCTTCTTCCAGCAGGTCTACGACCTCGTCTACGGACCCATCACCACCGCGCAGCTGCGCCTGCCCGAGGACTCGAACCTGCTGACCAGCAACGGACCCGGCGCAGGTCTGCTGATCTACTTCAAGCTCACCGCGTTCGCCTCGATCGTCCTGACGAGCCCGTTGTGGCTCTACCAGATCTGGGCCTTCATCCTGCCCGGCCTGCATGCTCGTGAGCGCAAGTGGACTCGCGTCTTCGCCGCGATCGCGGGTCCGCTGTTCCTCTCCGGGGTGTTCCTGGGCTACGTCACGCTGCCGAAGGGCCTGGAGATCCTCATCGGCTTCAACCCCGACGGCCTCACGAACCTGGTCGACTTCGACGACTACCTCAGCTTCTTCAGCCGCACCCTGCTCGTCTTCGGCATCGCCTTCGAGATTCCGCTGTTCGTCGTGCTGCTCAACCTGGCCGGCATCGTGTCCGGCAAGGCGCTGGGGGCCTACCGACCCTGGATCGTGGTGGGTGTCTTCGTCTTCGCGGCCGTCGCCACACCGTCCGCTGACCCCTTCACGATGACCTTGATGGCGATCCCCATGGTCGTGCTCTTCGGGATCTCCGAGATCATCTGCCGCTTCAACGACCGCCGGCGCGCCAAGCGGCGTGGGTTCGCCGACCTCGACCCCGACGTCGCCTCTCCTCTGTGACCCCGCACCCCGAGGACGTCGACCCGTTCGACCTGCCCGAGGTGTTGGGCTCCGGCCCGGTCACCTGGACCAGCGTCGATCCTCTGGCGGGCGGACACCGCGTCCGCGGCGCGCTGGAAGCGAGCGACGGCACCGAGCTGGCGTGCGACCTGATGGCCGTCGACGAGGCCTACCCCTCACCCGTGGCCTCCGAGGACGTCCGCCTGCGGGTCCACCAGGCGTGGCGCCACGGACAGGTGCACCTGGCGTCGTACGACGAACGACTGACGCTGCTCGTGCCCGGAACCTGCTTCACCGCCGACCTGGCGCTGGACGCCGTGGGACGTCTCGCCAAGGCACTCGGGGCGTCGCCGGCGTCCTTCGCCGTCCACCTCCGACTCGGTGGCTGAGCACCCGCCTCACCCGAGCGGCCATCAGTGGCCGCACTAGGCTCGACCCATGTCCGGCCGCAACGATGTCCCCGACCATCAGGCGGCCAGCCCGGCCGAGCGGTACGCCGCCTCCCGCACCCGCCAGGCTCACCCCGTCTACGCCGAGTTCACCGGTCTCTACGACTTCGCGCTCGACGACTTCCAGGCGCGAGCGTGCAAGGACATCGAGGACGGCCGCGGGGTCCTCGTCGCGGCGCCGACCGGTTCGGGCAAGACCATCGTGGGCGAGTTCGCCATCCACCTGGCCCTGGCGGGCGGGCGCAAGGCCTTCTACACGACACCGATCAAGGCGCTGTCCAACCAGAAGTACGCCGATCTGGTCGACCGCTACGGCTCGGACCAGGTGGGGCTGCTGACCGGCGACAACTCGGTGAACGGCGAGGCGCCCATCGTCGTGATGACGACCGAGGTGCTGCGCAACATGCTCTACGCCGGCTCCCGCACGCTGCTGGGCCTCGGGTTCGTGGTGATGGACGAGGTGCACTACCTCGCCGACCGGGCGCGCGGTGCGGTGTGGGAGGAGGTGATCATCCACCTGCCCGAGTCGGTGACGCTGGTATCGCTGTCGGCGACGGTCTCGAATGCCGAGGAGTTCGGAGAGTGGCTGGCCACGGTGCGCGGCGAGACCACCACGATCGTGGAGGAACGACGTCCCGTGCCTCTCTACCAGCACGTCATGGTCGGACGCCGCCTGCTCGACCTCTTCGCCTCGTCCGATGTCGACGCAGCGGCCGGGTTCGTGAAGGAGGGTGCGCCGGTCAACGACGAGCTGATGAAGATCGCCCGCGACGACTGGGCATCGACTCGCATCAAGGACCGGCGCGCGCCGAAGGGCCAACGTGGGAGCCAGCGGGGCAACCAGCGGGGCAACCAGCGGGGTGACCAGCGTGGGGGAGGCGTCGGCACCAACAAGGCCGGCAACGGGCGCCGCGTCTGGATCCCGGGCCGCGCGGACGTGATCGAGCGCCTCGACCAGGAGAAGCTGCTCCCGGCGATCGTCTTCATCTTCAGTCGCGCCGCGTGCGACGCCGCGGTCACCCAGTGCCTCAACGCCGGCATCCGGCTCACGACCCCCCAGGAGCGCGACGAGATCCGCGGTTTCGTCGAGTCCGCCTGCCGCGACCTGCCGCTCGACGACCTGCACGTGCTCGGCTACCACGACTTCCTCGACGCGCTCACCCGCGGGCTGGCCTCGCACCACGCCGGCATGCTGCCGGCGTTCAAGCAGGTCGTCGAGGAGCTCTACCTGAGGGGGCTGTGCAAGGTCGTCTTCGCAACCGAGACCTTGGCCCTGGGCATCAACATGCCGGCTCGTACCGTCGTCATCGAGAAGCTGTCGAAGTGGAACGGAGAGACGCACGCGGACATCACTCCGGGGGAGTACACCCAGCTGACCGGGCGTGCCGGTCGCCGTGGCCTGGACGTCGAGGGGCACGGCGTGGTGCTGTGGCAGCCGGGCATGAACCCCCGCGAGCTGGCCGGACTGGCCTCGACGCGCACGTATCCGCTGCGCTCATCGTTCCGCCCGTCGTACAACATGGCCGTCAACCTCGTCCACCAGTTCGGCCGGTCGCGCTCGCGCGAGCTGCTCGAGCAGTCGTTCGCCCAGTTCCAGGCCGACAGGGCGGTCGTGGGGCTGGCCCGCCAGCTCACGAAGAGCGACGACGCGCTGACCGGCTACGCCGAGGCGGCGACGTGCCACCTCGGTGACTTCATGGAGTACGCCGGCATCCGGCGGCGCATCAGCGAGGTCGAGAAGTCGTCGAGCCGAGCGCGCCGCACCGACCGGCGCGACGAGGCCGCCGCCTCGCTGAAGGCGCTGAAGCCCGGCGACGTGATCATGGTTCCGGCCGGCAAGTTCTCCGGCTACGCCGTCGTGATCGACCCCGGCTGGTCGTCGGCCGAGGACGGGGGGCCCCGGCCGTACGTCGTCACCGCGGAGCGCCAGGCCCGCCGGCTCGCGATGCTGGACTTCCCCACGCCGGTGGCGGCGATGGCGCGGATGAAGGTGCCGAAGAGCTTCAACGGGCGCAACCCCCAGATGCGCCGCGACCTCGCTTCCGCGCTGCGCGACCGCACCCACGACCTGACCCCGCCCCCGACCCGTGCCGGCGGCGGTGGGGCGGTCGGCCTGTCGACACAGGCGGAGTCCGAGATCGCGGCGCTGCGCGAGCAGCAGCGCGCGCACCCCTGCCACGGCTGCTCCGAGCGCGAGGACCACGCCCGCTGGTCGGAGCGCTACTTCAAGCTCGACCGCGATGCCGCCACCCTGCGGCGCCGCATCGAGCAGCGCACCAACACGGTCGCGCGGCAGTTCGACCGGGTGTGCGACGTGCTGACCGCGCTGGAGTACCTCGACGGGGACGACGTCACCGAGCGCGGCAAGCGGCTGATGCGGCTCTACTCCGACGTCGACCTGCTCGCCGCGGAGGCGCTGCGCCACGGGCTGTGGGACGACTTGTCGCCTTCCGGGCTCGCCGCAGCCCTCTCGGCGCTGGTGTACGAGGCTCGCCGAGCCGACGACGTCCGCGCGCCACGCGTGCCGGGGGAGGGCGTCAAGCAGGTGCTCGACCAGACCCAGCGGCTGTGGGCCGACCTCGACGGCCTCGAGCGCGAGCACCACCTCGACTTCCTCCGACCCCCGGACGCCGGGATGTCGTGGATCGCCTACCGCTGGGCCGAGGGTGACGACCTCGACGACCTGATCGGGGACTCCGACATGTCGGCCGGCGACTTCGTGCGCCGGATGAAGCAGCTCCTCGACCTCGCCGGGCAGGTCGCCGACGCCGCCGGAGACACGCCCTTGCGCGCGACGGCCCGCGAAGCGGTGCGTGCGATGCGGCGCGGGGTGGTGGCGTACTCGGGGTTGGCGGACTAGCCGCGCCCGGTCCCGGTCGGGGGTCCGACTAGTGCCGTTTGGGACCAAACGGTGACATCTCGGCCCGCAGTCATGTCGTTTGGGACCAAACGACGCCGGGCTCAACGGGTCGAGAGGACCTTGACGAGCCGCTCGCAGGGTGACTCCAGGCCCCACTGCTCGGCGAGGGCGAGCACCCGGTCGGGGTCCGCGGGTACGCGCGGCAGCGCGAGGTCGGAGCGGTCGAGGTCGATGTCTCGGGCCACCGCGCACACGGCCGGCGCCACGGCCAGGTAGTCGAGCGAGGCCTTGATCTTGCTCCGGGGGCCCGGGCCCATCGCGGAGTTCAGGTCCGAGGCGGCAGCGAGGATGCCGTCGAGGTCGCCGAAGCGCTGCAGGAGGGTGGCGGCGGTCTTCTCGCCGACGCCGGCGACGCCGGGCAGCCCGTCAGAGGCGTCGCCACGCATCGCAGCGAAGTCGGCGTACTGCGCCGCGCTCACGCCGTACTTGTCGGTGATCCAGCTCTCCGTGACCCGCTCGTGCTTGCCCACGCCCTTGCCGATGTAGAGGATCCGGACGTCAGCCTCATCGTCAACGAGCTGGAACAGGTCTCGATCGCCGGTCACGGCGTCGACCGGCTGACCGGCGTCGGTCGCCAACGTGCCGATGACGTCGTCGGCCTCGTAACCGTCGGCCCCGATCACCCGGATCCCGAAGGCTCCCAGGATGTCGAGGATGATCGGCAGCTGCGCCTGGAGCGGGTCCGGCACCTCCTCGACGTCCGGCGCCGTCGCGACCTCCTCGACGACGCGGTGTGCCTTGTAGGAGGCGATCAGGTCGACGCGCCACTGCGGGCGCCAGTCGTTGTCCCAGCAGCAGACGAGGTCGGTGGGCTGGTACTCCTCGGTGAGGCGGGCGATGTAGCCGAGCAGTCCGCGAACCGCGTTGACGTTGGTGCCGTCGGGGGCGGCGTACTCCGGGACGCCGAAGAAGGCGCGGAAGTACATCGAGGCGGTGTCGAGCAGCATCAGGCGTCCGGGTTCGCTCACGGCGGCATCCTGCCACGATCAGGTCCTGCGGCGACCCGACCAGGGAGCGGAACATCCTCCTGCGCCGCGCGCGTTCGGTCGTACCCTGGCGCCGTGACCACCACGGACCTCGAACCCACCGACCGGCGGATTCTCGAGCTGCTGGCCGCCGACGGTCGGATGTCGTTCACCGACCTGGGCAAGGCCACCGGGTTGTCGACGTCGGCGGTGCACCAGCGGGTCAAGCGGCTCGAGCAGCGCCGGCTCATCCTCGGCTACGGTGCGACCGTCAACCACGACGAGATCGGGTTGCCGCTGACGGCGTTCATCTCGATCCGTCCGATCGACCCGTCGCAGCCCGACGACTCGCCCGAGCAGCTCAGCCGGATCAGCGAGATCGAGTCGTGCTGGTCGGTGGCGGGGGAGGAGTCCTACATCCTCAAGGTGCGCGTCACCAAGCCCTCCGACCTCGAGGACCTGCTGGCCCGGGTCCGCTCAGCCGCGAACGTCTCGACGCGCACCGTGATCGTGCTCTCGACGTACTACGAGAACCGGCCCGTCACCGGCAGGTGACGTCCGCGAGATCATGCCGTTTGGTCCCAAACGGCAGCATCGAGGCCCGCACACGTGTCGTTTGGGACCAAACGGCGTCCCGCGGCGCCACCCGGCGGAGCCGACGCCCCGGGACGCCGACCCAGGGGGCGGGGTCAGTACGCCTGCAGTGCTGCCATCCGGCGTGACGCCTCGGCGACCTCGGCCGCCTTGAGCGCGGAGGTGTCGAGGTCGGCGTGCGCGGCCCACCAGGCCCGACCCTCGGCGGGGAGGGTGTGGATCGGGTCGTAGTACTCGTAGGTGCGCTCGAGGGCGTCCGGTGCCCCGGCGGGGTCCATCTCGATCGAGGTCCGGTAGTTCTTGGTCCAGTGCGAGATGCCGCGCACCTCGTCGTAGCTGCTGAGCTGGTGTACCCAGCGCTTGCCGACGAACGGGACGTCGCACACGATCCGCGGCGTCGCGAACCCCGGCAGGTAGCCCATGATGTGGTGCTGGAGGCGTTGGGCGTCGCCGACCGAGACCCGCCAGTGCTCCGAGTAGGGGATCATGTCGCACATGTAGAAGTAGTAGGGCATGATCTGTGCGCCGTCGAGCAGGCGGAAGCACAGGTCGAGCAGGGCGTGCGGGTCGGCGTTGACCCCGTTCAGCAGCACCCCCTGGTTGCGGACGTCGCGCACGCCGGCGTCGAGCATCGCCCGTGACGCCTCGGCCACGAGCGGGGTGATCGAGTTCGCGTGGTTGGCATGGGTGTGGATCGCGATCGACACCCCGCGATCGCGGGCGGTGCCGGCGACGCGCGCCATCCCCTCGCGCACCTCGGGCTGCAACCAGTGCTGCGGCAGGCCGACGAGCGCCTTGGTGGCCAGCCGGATGTCGCGGATGTTGTCGATCTCGAGCAGCCGGGTGAGGAAGTCCTCCAGGCGGGGCCACGGCATGTTGGCGACGTCGCCGCCGGAGACCACCACGTCGCGCACCGACGGCGTGCGTCGTAGGTAGTCCATCATCGAGGCGAGCCGGTCGTGGGGCTTGGCGACGAACTTGAGCTTGTCGATCACAGCGGTGGAGTTGCCGACGAGGTCCATGCGCGTGCAGTGGCCGCAGTACTGCGGGCACGTCGGCAGCAGCTCGGCCAGCACCTTGGTGGGATAGCGGTGCGTGAGCCCCTCGGCGACCCACATGTCGTGCTCGTGCAGCGAGTCACGAGTCGCGTGCGGGTGGGAGGAGAAGTCGGTGCGCCGGTCGGTGAACACCGGGATCATGTAGTGCCGCACCGGGTCGGCGTACAGCGCCTCGGTCAGCGAACCCGGCCCGCGCGGGGTGACGTGCGGGACCATCGTGTTCATCATCTGCGGCGGCACGAGCATCGACATGGTGGCGCGCTCGGCCTGGTCGCGTTCGAGGTCGGCGTAGAACCGCTCGTCGACGAGGTCGCCGAGCAGCTCGCGCAGCTGGCGCACGTTCTTCACGCAGTGGGCGCGCTGCCACTGCACCGATGCCCACTGCTCGGTGGAGACGTCGCGCCACCCCGGGAAGCGGGTCCAGTCGGGTTCGACGAGCTCGACGCGCTGGTAGGGGTAGGGCTGACCGGTCTCCAGACCGATCGAGGACTCGATGCTCATCTGGGCTCCTGAGGGTGTCGGTGGTGGCGTACGCCACATCGATCAGTAGAGTACGCGTAGATAATCCTGTGCGCACATCACCTCGCCGCAGGATTTCCTGTCAGGTCACCAGTCAGAGGAAGGAACGAGGGCATGACGCCGTGCCAGGCCAGCGATCCGACCGGGCTGCACCGGGTGCTCGACGTGCCGTCGGTGCTACCTCAAGCCGCCGAGCGGCTCGACACCCGAGCCGAGCTCTGGGACGACGAGGTCCGCATCCGCGTCGAGAAGCTCAACCTCGACGCCGCCTCCTTCCGCCAGCTCGAGCGCACCCACTGCGTCGACGGAGCGCCGGACGGCGACGCGGTGCGGGCCGCAGTGCTCTCGATCATCGAGACCCGCGGCAAGATGCAGAACCCCGAGACCGGCTCGGGCGGCATGCTGGTCGGCACCGTCGAGGAGGTCGGGCCGCGCTCGCCGCTCGGCCTCGCGCCCGGGGACCGGGTCGCGACCCTCGTCTCGCTGACGCTGACGCCCCTGGTCGTCGAGGACGGTCTCTCGTCCTGGGACGGCCTGGGCGAGCAGGTGACGTGCAACGGGTACGCCGTGCTGTTCGGGCGCTCGATCGCCGCCCGGCTCCCCGACGACCTCGCCGTCGACCTGAGCCTGTCGGTGATGGACGTGTGCGGGGCCCCGGCACTGACCGCGCGCGTCGTCGAGGAGTACGTCGCGGCCGGCACCGCCCCGGTCGTCGCGGTGATCGGTGGCGCCGGGAAGTCCGGCTCGCTCAGCCTGGCCGCAGCGCGGCGCGCGGGCGCGAGCCGCACCATCGGCGTCGTGCCGCACCGGGCCGAGGCCGACCTGCTGGGCGAGGCAGCGATCGCCGACGAGGTCGCGATCGCCGACGCGCGCGACCCGATCGCCCTGCGCGACGCCGTGGCCGACGCCGGTGGACCCGCCGACGTCACGGTGGTGTGCGTCGACGTCCCCGGCTGCGAGGGTGGTGCGGTGCTCTCCACCGCCGATCGCGGCACCGTCATCTTCTTCTCCATGGCCACGTCCTTCTCCGCCGCCGCCCTGGGCGCCGAGGGGCTCGCTGCCGACGTGCGGATGCTCGTCGGCAACGGCTACGTCCCGGGCCACGCCGCCTACGCCCTCGAGCTGCTGCGCGACGACCCCGGCGTGCGCGCGCTCTTCGAGCGGCGGCTCGACCATGGGTGAGCGTCTCGTCCTGCGCGGGGGTCAGGTGGTCACGGGCACCACCGGCGCCACCGGCGCGAGCGGCACGGCGGCATCGGCGATCGGCATCGACGACGGCCGGGTCGCGTTCGTCGGTAGCGACGACCAGGCCGAGGCCTGGATCGGCACGGGCGCGAGCGCCCCGACGGTGATCGAGCTGGCCGACGCCCTCGTCGCCCCGGCCTTCGTCGACAGCCACGTGCACACCGTGCGCACCGGTTTCGCCCTCACCGGGCTGGACCTCACCGGCCTCGAGAGCCTCGGTGCCTGCCTCGACGCCGTGGCTGCCTTCGCCGCTGCGCACCCCGACGACGGCGTGGTGGTCGGACAGGGCTGGGACGAGACCGGGTGGAGCGAGCCGCGCCCCCCCACCGGTGCCGAGCTGGAGCGGGCCGCTCCCGGCCGGCGCGTCTACCTCACCCGGGTCGACAGCCACTCCTCGGTGATCTCGCCCGCGCTGGCCTCGCTCGTGCCGGGCCTGACCGCGGTTCCCGGGTGGAGCGACGACGGGCGGGTCGAGCGCGACGCGCACCACGCGGTCCGCAACACCCTGGAGACCCTCATCGGCGACCACGACCGGCTCGAGGCCGCCCGCACCGCCTGCCGGGCGATGGCGGCTCACGGCATCGCCGGCTTCCACGAGAACGCCGCCCCCCACATCGGGCCCGAGTCGGAGATCGAGCTGGTCCGCCAGGCCGCCGTCGAGACCGGCCTCGACGCCGTCGTCTACTGGGGCGAGCTGATGGCGATCGACACCGCACGCCGTCTCGGCGTCGCCGGGCTCGCGGGCGACCTGGTGGCCGACGGAGCCTTCGGCTCACGCACCGCCGCCCTCTCGACGCCCTACACCGATGCCTCCCACACCTGCGGCCACGCCTACGTCAGCGCCGAGCAGGTCCGCGACCACGTCGTGGCCTGCACGCAGGCCGGCATCCAGGCCGGCTTCCACTGCATCGGCGACGCCGCTCTCGACGCGATCGGGGAGGGGTTCGCCCGCGCTGCCGAGACGCTGGGGGCCGCGGCCGTACGCCGGGCCCACCATCGCCTCGAGCACGTCGAGATGCCCTCGGCAACGACGATCGCGGTGCTCGCCGACCTCGGGGTGGTCGCCAGCGTGCAACCGATGTTCGACGCCCTGTGGGGCGGACCCGACCACATGTACGCCGCACGCCTGGGGGAGCGGTGGCGCGAGACCAACCCGCTGCGCGACCTCCACGACGGTGGGGTCGTGCTCGCCCTCGGCTCCGACTCACCGGTCACCGGGCTCGACCCGTGGGCGGCGGTGCGGGCCGCCACCTGTCACCACAACGAGAAGCAGCGGCTGACGAGCGCGCAGGCGTTCGGCGCCCACACCCGGGGCGGCAACCTCGCCGCCCGGTGGGACGACGTCGCCGGCACGCTGTCACCCGGAGCACCCGCCGACCTCGCGGTGTGGGAGACGCCCGGCGGGCGCGACGACCAGGCCCTGCCGATCCTCCACGACGACGTCGCGCTGCCCCGCCTGCTGCGCCTGGTCGCCGCCGGACAGACCGTCCACCACCAGGAGGCCTCATGAGCACCCGTAGATCGAGGGGCAAGCTCGACCTCGACCCCGCCACCGTCAAGCACGCGCGCAGCCTGGCCCGCAAGGCCGGCCGCCCGATCGTCACGATGGCCAAGAAGCACACGACCGTCTCGGTCGAGCGCGCCACGCTGCGCCTCGCGGGACTGCGCGGCGCCGACGAGGAGGGGACGCCGTGGGTCAACCGCCTGATGGACGTCGTGCGCGCCGACGTCGGCCTCGAGCACGGGGTCGCCCTGCCCGTGTGGGACGCCCTGCTCCGCGGCGAGGGGGACGACCTGATGGTCCTGGCCCAGAAGGCAGCGGCCGGGTCGGTGACCTTCCGCGTGCCCGAGGGCAAGGACGCCGTGCGTGCGCGAGCGTCGAGCCGCAAGCAGGTCGGCGCCGGCATCCGCACGGTCGACGCGCGTCGTCGCGAGCGTGAGCGGCTCATCACGCGTCACGGCGACGCCCCACGCCAGCCGTGGATCTACCTCATCGTCGCCACCGGTGACATCCACGAGGACATCCCGCAGGCCCAGCAGGCGGCGCGCGAGGGTGCCGACGTGATCGCCGTGATCCGCTCGACCGGCCAGAGCCTGCTCGACTTCGTGCCCGAGGGCGCCACCCGGGAGGGCTTCGCCGGCACCTACGCCACGCAGGAGAACTTCCGCCTGATGCGGGCGGCCCTCGACGAGTCGAGCAAGGAGCTCGGGCGCTACGTGCGGCTGACCAACTACGCCAGCGGCCTGTGCATGCCCGAGATCGCGGCGCTCGCCGGCCTCGAGCGCCTCGACATGATGCTCAACGACTCGATGTACGGGATCCTGTTCCGCGACATCAACCCGGTGCGCACCTTCGTCGACCAGCGCTTCAGTCGCCAGGTGCATGCCCGCGCCGGGATCATCATCAACACCGGCGAGGACAACTACCTCACCACCGCGGACGCCGTCGAGGCCGCCCACACCGTCACCACCAGCCAGCTCCTCAACGAGTACTTCGCCAAGGAGGCCGGGCTCGCGGACTGGCAGCTCGGCCTGGGCCACGCCTTCGAGATCGATCCCGCCCTGCCCGACTCGTTCCGCATGGAGCTCGCCCACGCGCTGCTGGCCCGCGAGATCTTCCCGAAGGCGCCGCTGAAGTGGATGCCGCCGACGCGCCACATGACCGGTGACGTGTTCAAGGGCAACCTGCTCGACGGGTTCTTCAACCTCGCCGGCGCCCTCACCGGGCAGAGCATCCTGCTCGTCGGCATGATGACCGAGGCCGTGGTGACGCCGTGGCTCTCCGACCGCGACGTCGCCCTGCAGAACGTGCGCTACGTCCTCGACGCGGCCGGTGCGCTCCACGAGGACTTCCACCCCAGCCCCGACGGCTTCATCGCCACCCGGGCGCGCCAGGTGCTGGGGGAGTCGATCGAGCTGCTCGACCGGATCGTCGACGACGGCATGCTGAACGCCATCGCCGACGGCACCTTCGGTCTGATGAAACGCCCCGCCGACGCCGGTCGCGGCCTCGACGGCGTCGCCGTCAAGGCGCCCGACTACTACAACCCGGCGAGCGAGATCCTGGAGGCCACCCCATGAGCCACCCCACGAGCGACCCCCTGCCCGGCCCCATCGTTCCGTACGGCGACACCCGCGGCGACGCCATGGTGCAGCTCAGCTTCACCCTGCCGATGGCGCACTCCAAGGTGGCCGAGGGGGCAGCCGCCCAGCTGGCCAACAAGATGGGCATGGACCCCGCCCTGGTGGTGCACGCCAAGCCGATGGGGCCGGACTTCACCTTCTTCGTCGTCTACGGACGGGTCAACCACGTCGTCGACCCCAGCCGGGTCGTCGTGGTGGAGCGTGACTACCCGCTGCTGACGCCCAAGGAGGTCAATGCCGCGGTGAAGCGCCGCCTGCGCCGACGCCTGACCGTCGTGGGGGCCTGCATCGGCACCGACGCCCACACGGTCGGCATCGACGCGATCCTCAACATCAAGGGCTTCGCCGGCGAGAAGGGTCTGGAGTACTACCGGGAGCTGAAGGTGGTCAACCTCGGCGCCCAGGTCTCGGTGCCGCAGCTGGTCGAACGGGCCCGCGCCGAGCGCGCGGACGCCGTCCTCGTCTCGCAGGTCGTCACCCAGCGCGACGCCCACCTGCTCAACACCCGGGAGATGTCGGCCGCCTTCCGGGAGTCCTACCCCTCCGACCGGCGCCCGCTGCTGATCGTCGGGGGTCCGCGCTTCGACGAGACCATGGCCGACGAGCTCGGGGTCGACCGCATCTTCAGCCGGGGCACCACCCCCGGCGAGGTCGCCTCCTTCATCACCCACCGCCTGGCATCCACTGCACCCACCGCGCCCGCCCGCGAGAGGAGCGCCTCATGAGCGACCCCCGTGAGGGCACCACGGTCGTGCACCGCCGCTACGTCCCCTACTCCCACGCCCACTACGCCGGCAACCTCGTCGACGGCGCCTACAGCCTCGGGCTCTTCGGCGACGTGGCGACCGAGCTCTGCATCCGCACCGACGGCGACGAAGGCCTCTTCGCGTCCTACTCCGACGTGCAGTTCACCGCGCCGGTGCTCGCCGGCGACGTCCTGGAGGTGACCGCGGTGCTGGTTCGCGCCGGCACCCGGTCGCGGGTCATGGACTTCACCGTGCACGTCGTCGCGCGCGGTGCAGCGACCGCCGCTCGCGCCGGCGCGGCCGAGATCCTCGACCCGCCCGTGGTCGCCACCACCGCCCGCGGCACCGTCGTCGTTCCTTAGTCGCCGGCGGCGGCATGTCGTGTCACGACACGCCGCCGCCGGTGACTATTTCATGGTCTGTTTCGGGTCCGGACGGGCCGCGCTGACCTGCGACGTTGCACGTCGTCGCAGGTCAACCGCCGGTTGACACCCGTCGGCGGCGCGGCGATTCTTCGGTGTCCGCTCATGCAGGTCGTGGCAGGTGGACCGACGTCCGAGTGGCCGGGGTCGTGAGGGTGTAGCGCCAACATCCTGACGCGCTGGTTCGCGGTGGTCGGTCCGCTCCATGAGAGCGACACGGGAGGGCCCCCCACACCTGAGACAACGACCCCACCACGGCAGCCCGTCGTGCGTGGTGGACGGCCGAGGGGGCGGGCGGGTCCTCCCGGAGCCCTGCAGGCCCCGGTACGGTTCGGAGGTGCTCGCCCGGATCCTCGTCGCCCTGGTCGCCGGCGGGGTCCTCTCGCTCGCCTTCGAGCCGACGGCGATCGCCTACCTGATGCCGTTGTCGCTGGCAGCCCTCGCCCTCACCACCAGGGACGTGCGCCCCCGCGCAGGATTCGTCGTGGGGCTGGTGTTCGGGATCGGCTTCTACTTCCCCCACATCTACTGGATGAGCTCGTCGATCGGCGCGGTGGCCTGGGTCGCGCTGGCCGGTATCGAGGCGTTCTTCCACGGCCTCCTCGGTGCCGCGGCCACCGTGCTGCACCGACTGCGCTCCTGGCCGTTCTGGCTGGCAGGTGCCTGGCTCGTCATGGAGTTCACCCGCAGCACCTGGCCGTTCAGCGGCATGCCCTGGGGCCGGCTCGGGTTCGGGGTCGTCGACACCCCCTTCGCGCCCGCGCTCGCCTACCTCGGCGTCAACGGGGTGTCGGTCCTCGTCGCGGCGCTCGGGTTCCTCCTCGCCCGTCTGCTCGTGGCCGTCCGGGGCGAGGAGAGGCGCTACGCCGCGGTCGGGCTCGTGGGGCTCGCCTCGATCGCCGTCGTGCCGTCCGTGCTGCCCGTCACGCTCCCCACGCGTTCCCAGGTGACGGTGGCCGTGGTCCAGGGCGGCGTGCCGGGTTCCGGCAACGACATCCTCTTCGACCCGCGCGGCGTCACCCAGAACCACGTCGACGCCACGGTCGCGCTGGCCGACGACGTGGCCGCGGGACGACGTCCAGCCCCCGACTTCGTGGTCTGGCCGGAGAACTCCACCGCGATCGACCCCTTCCTCGACGCGCCGACCAACGACCAGGTGACCTCCGCGGTGGCGGCGATCGGCGTCCCGATCATGGTCGGGGCGATCGTCGACGGCGGCCCCGACAACATCCTCAACCAGGGCATCGTGTGGGACCCGGTCACCGGCGCCGGTGACCGCTACACCAAGCGCGACCCGGTGCCGATGGGGGAGTACATCCCGTTCCGCAGCCTCTTCGAGCGCTTCGGGCTCACCGACAGCGGTCAGCTGGCGCGGGTCGGCCGCGACATGTACAGCGGCACGCGCACCTCCCCCCTCGTCGTGGCAGGAGTCCCGGTGGCCGACTCCATCTGCTTCGACATCGCCTACGACGGCGGTCTGGCCACCCAGCAGGAGGAGGGTGCCGAGCTGCTGACCGTGCAGACGAGCAACGCCAGCTTCATCTTCACCGACCAGGTCGAGCAGCAGTTCGCGATGACGCGCGCACGCGCGATCGAGACCGGCAAGTACGTCGTCGTGGCCGCCACCAACGGCATCTCGGGGGTGATCGCACCCGACGGCTCCGTCGTCGACCGCTCCCAGCGGCTCACCCAGGACGTGATCGTCGAGACCGTCGACCTCCGCACCGGGGTGACGCCGGGGATCCGGGTGGGCGGCATCCTGCCGCTGCTGAGCGCCGTCGTCAGCGGTCTCGGCCTCCTCCTCGGATCGACGGTCCACCGCCGGGTGCCTTCACGCCTGCGCCCGGGAACGACCCCGTGCCCCGCATCGTGATGGTGGTGCCCACCTACAACGAGGTCGACAACCTCGCCTGGGTGCTGGGGCGCCTGCGCCTGGCGCAACCCCACGTCGACGTCCTGGTGGTCGACGACGAGTCACCCGACGGCACCGGTGCGCTGGCCGAGCGGCTGGCCGCGAGCGACACACGCGTGCACGTGCTGCACCGCACCGCCAAGGGGGGCCTGGGGGCCGCCTACCTCGCCGGGTTCGCGTGGGCGCTCGAGCAGGGCTACGACCTGGTCGGTGAGATGGACGCTGACGGGTCACACCAGCCCGAGCAGCTCGGCCGTCTGATCGCCGGGATCGACGACGCCGACCTGGTGCTCGGTTCGCGGTGGGTGCCGGGCGGCTCGGTGGCCAACTGGCCGGTGCGTCGTGAGCTGCTCTCGCGCGGCGGGAACCGCTACGTGCGTCTGCTGCTCGGCATCGACGTCCACGACGCGACCGCCGGGTTCCGGCTCTTCCGCCGCACCACGCTGGAGAAGATCGACCTGTCAGCGGTCCGCTCGACCGGGTACGTGTTCCAGACCGACCTGGTCCGGCGCACGTTGCACTGCGGACTGGTCGTGCGCGAGGTGCCGATCGAGTTCGTCGAGCGGGTGCGCGGCGACTCCAAGATGAGCGGCCGGGTGGCCGGTGAGTCGCTCAAGCGGATCACCGGGTGGGGCCTTCGCGAGCGCCGCGACCAGCTGCTCAGGTCGTGGAACCGTCACGGCCGGGCAGGTGCCGAGGACCGCCGTGGTCGCCGCCTAGACTGAGCCGCATGGCTCGTCGTCGTCGCTTCGGCTGGTTCCTGCTCCTCGCCTTCGTCGTGGTGCCCGTCGTCGAGATCTACGTCCTGATCCAGGTCGGCCAGGTCATCGGCGCGTGGTGGACGATCCTCCTGCTGGTCCTCGACAGTGCGGTGGGCTCATGGCTGGTCAAGCGGGAGGGAGGACGAGCCCTCCAGGCCCTGCGCACTGCGCTGCACAGTGGCCGGATGCCGGCCGACGAGCTCGCCGACGGCGCGCTGATCCTCATCGGCGGCACCCTCATGCTGAGCCCTGGCTTCGTCCTGGACGTCCTCGGAGTGCTGCTGATCCTGCCGCTGACGCGTCCGCTGTTCCGCCAGGTGCTGGCGCGACTGGTGACCCGCCGCCTGACGGCCGCCGGCCCGCTGAGCACGGCCGGACCTCTGGGTCGGCAGTCGTACGGCGGGCAGTCGCACGGTGCAGACGCCACTCGCCCCGGAGCCGGGTCCGAGGGACCCGTCGTCCGAGGCGAGGTGGTCGAGGACTGATCCCCGATCAGGCGATCGCTAAGCGGTGGCGCGCCGCTTCTTGGTCGCGCGGTGCAGGTGGGCCGGACCGATCTGGCCGCCGCGGAGCAGGTCGAGCCGCTCCTTGAGGATGTCCTCGAGCTCCTTCTCGGAGCGACGCTCGAGCAGCATGTCCCAGTGGGTGCGGACCGGCTTCTCGGCCTTCACCTCCTTCTGGATCCCGGCGGTGCTGAGACCCTCGGCCCCGCAGCGCGGGCACTCCCAGACGGCGGGGATGTCGGCCTCGACCGACATGGTGATCTCGAACTCGTGATCTTGGGGACAGCGGTATCCGACCTGCTGACGAGCGGCGAACTCGATGCCCCGCTCATCCTCGAAACTCTGTCCTCCGAGCCGTGCGCCACGCAGAGTGCGCTCTGCCATGAGGCACCTCCAACCTTTGTCGGCGTGGTCTGACGCCGGGCGGGAGCGCCCGACGTCGTGTCAACGGTACCCAGTTGCCCAACATTCCACGCCTGCCAGTTCCTCCGGGGGCCCTCAGCGGCCCGGGAACGACGCCGGCACCACGTTGCCGGCCTCGCGGATCCCTCGCTCGGCGTCGAGGCGCAGCAGGAAGCCGGCGCCGATCACGAAGAAGACGATCAGGGCCAGCAGCGCCGGCCGGTAGGAGCCGGTGAGCTGGAAGACCAGTCCGAAGGTGAGCGTGCCGAGCCACGACGTGCCGCGCTCGGCGGCGTTGTAGAGGGCGAAGTACTCGCCCTCGCGGCCACGTGGGATGAGCAGGCTGAAGAAGGACCTGGCCAGCGCCTGCGTGCCACCGAGCACGAGCCCGATCCCGACCGCCACCAGCACGAACAGGCCCACGTTCTTCTCCGGCAGGAAGAAGGCCAGGACGACGATGGCGATCCAGGCGAACGTGCCCCACAGGATCGGCCGGTAGCTGCCGTAGCGCGCTGCGATGCGGCCGAAGAGCAGGGCGCCGCCGAAGGCGACGAACTGGATCAGCAGGATCGTGCCGATCAGCACGCTCGTGTCGAACTTCAGGGTCTTCTCGCCATAGGTGGACGCGGCGTAGATGACGGTCTGGATGCCGTCGTTGAAGAACAGGTAGGCGAGCAGGAACGTGAGGGTCATCGGGTAGCTGCGCAGGTCTCTGAGGGTGCGGAACAGCTGACCGAAGCTGCGGGCCAGGAGGCCCCCCTCGACGACCTCCGCCGCGGACGGCGCCCGGTTGCGCAGGCGGACGAACGGGATGATCGTGAAACCGGCCCACCACAGGGCCGCGGAGAGCAGCGAGAGACGGACTGCCAGCTCCTTGTCGAGGCCGAGGGGCCCGACCTGCACGAGCACGAGGTTGACCAGCAGCAGGGTGCCGCCGCCGAGGTAGCCGAAGGCCCAGCCGCGGGAGGAGACGGCGTCCCGCTCGTCCTCGGTGGAGATGTCGACCAGGATCGCCGAGTAGCTCACCAGTGAGCAGCCGGCCAGCACGCTGCTGACCACGACCGCCACGGCACCGAGCTGCCACTGGTCGTCGCGCAGGAAGAAGAGCAGCGAGGCCGCAGCGGAGCCGGCCCAGGCGAAGCCGGCCAGGTGGAGCTTCTTGCGCGGCGAGCGGTCGACCAGCGCGCCGACCACCGGGAGCACGAAGGCGCTGAGGATCGTGGCGAAGCTGGTGAGGTAGAACGGCAGCGAGCCGGGGGAGACCCCCAGACCGAGGACGCCGAGGGTGCGGGAGCAGCCCTCGACCTCCTCGCCGCAACCGGCGGCACGACCGGCGACGGTCGCCAGGTACGGCGCGAAGAGCACGCTGAGCACGGTGGTGAAGTAGGCGGAGTTGGCCCAGTCGTACCAGCTCCAGGCCTTCTGCTCGCGGACCCGGTGGAGGGGCTCGAGGTCGGCGAACCCGTGCGGCCCCGAGGTTCCTACGGTCATGTCGTGCTCTCCCTCCAGCGGCCGTCCTCGACGAGGACGGACTTCAGGACGTCGGTGCGGTCGGTCATCAGCCCGTCGACGCCGAGGGCCACGAGCTCGCGCATCTCGTCGGCCTCGTCGACGGTCCAGACGTGCACGTGCTTGTCGAGGGCGTGGGCCCGTTCGACCAGGCGCGCCGTGGTGATCGGCAGTCCTCGGTGACGGTGGGGGACCTGCAGGGCGTCGAAGCCGCGGCCGGCGAGCCTGGCCAGGGCCTGGTTCGGGGCGGCCAGGAAGCCCAGCACCTCGGGCGGCGTGGCCGAGGTGGCGATCGCGCCCACGGTGATCCGGCGGAACTCACGCATCCGCGACAGCGAGAAGCACCCCACGAGCACCCGCTCCTCCAGCCCGCGCGCCGCGATGAAGTCGGCGAGCGCCCGCACCGCGCCCCACGACTTGATGTCGATGTTGAAGGCCATGTCGTCCGGGAGCGCCTCGACCGTCTCGGCCAGCGTCGGGATCGGCTCGCTCCCGCCGATCCGCGCCTCGCGCAGCTCGTCGTGGCGCAGCCTGGCGACTGCGCCCTGGGCGTCGGTGACCCGGTCGAGGACGTTGTCGTGGAAGGCCAGGAGCACGCCGTCCACGCTCACGTGGACGTCGGTCTCGAGGTAGCGGTAGCCGAGCGCCGCGGCGTGCTCGAAGGCCGCCAGCGAGTTCTCGAGCCCACTGATCTCCGGGTGACCACCCCCGCCGCGGTGCGCGAACGCCAGCACCGAACCGGGCTGGTCGAGGACCACGTCGAGGTAGGCGCGACCGGTGGTGGGTGAGCTCACGTGAGGAGTATTGCGGGTCCGGGACGTGTCTCGGGTGAGGCCGCGGGCTCACTGCGGCGTTGCCTCGGAGCTTGCCGGGTCTCGACACGCTCCGTCGAGGCTTCGTTCCTCAGCCTCGGTCGCTGCTCGACCACCAATGACGTTCCGGGGCCATCTGTCGTCCTCGTGCCTCGGACGACTAGATGTCCCGGAACGTCTCGATGTTGGCGCCGAGGGTGTTGAGCCGCTCGGCGAGGTCTTCGTAGCCGCGGTGGATCACGTAGGTGCCGCGCAGCACCGACGTGCCCTTGGCCGCGAGCATCGCGAGCAGGATGACGACCGCGGGACGCAGTGCGGGCGGGCAGATCAGCTCGGCCCCCGAGAACGACGTCGGGCCCTCGATCATCACCCGGTGCGGGTCGAGCAGCTTGACCTGGCCGCCGAGCTTGGTGAGCTCGGTGAGGTAGATCGCCCGGTTCTCGTAGACCCAGTCGTGCAGGAAGGTCTGTCCCTCCGCCACGGCGGCGATGACCGCGAAGAACGGCAGGTTGTCGATGTTGAGCCCGGGGAACGGCATCGGGTGGATCTTGTCGAGTGGCGCGTGCAGCTGCGAGGGACGGGTGTCGATGTCGACCAGGCGGGTGTGGCCGTTGTTGGCGACGTACTCCTCGGACATGGAGTACTGCAGGCCCATCTCCTCGAGCACCGCGAGCTCGATCTCGAGGAACTCGATCGGTACCCGACGGATGGTGATGGACGACTTCGTGACGATCGCGGCCGCGAGCAGCGACATCGCCTCGATGGGGTCCTCACTGGGGGAGTAGTCGACGTCGACGTCGATGCTCTCGACGCCGGTGACGCGCAGCGTGGTGGTACCGATGCCCTCGATGCCCACACCGAGCTTCTGCAGGTAGAAGCAGAGGTCCTGGACCATGTAGTTGGACGAGGCGTTGCGGATCGTGGTGGTGCCCCGGTGCAACGCGGCGGCCATCAGGGCGTTCTCGGTGACGGTGTCGCCGCGCTCGGTGAGCACGATCGGGCGGGTCGGCTCGATGGCTCGGTTCACCTGGGCGTGGTAGCTGCCGTCGGTGGCCTTGACGTCGAGGCCGAACGGCCGCAGGGCGGTCATGTGTGGCTCGACGGTGCGGGTGCCGAGGTTGCAGCCGCCGGCGTAGGGCAGGTCGAAGCTGTCGGCTCGATGGAGCAGCGGCCCGAGGAACATGATGACCGAGCGGGTACGGCGGGCGGCGGCCTCGTCGATCCGGCTGAGGTCGAGGTCCTTGGGCGGCACGATCTCGAGGTCGTTGTCGTCGTTGAGCCAGCGGGTCTGGACGCCGAGGCTCCCGAGCACCTCGAGGAGCCGGTTGACCTCCTCGATCCGGGCGACCTTGCGCAGTGTCGTGCGTCCGCGGTTGAGCAGCGAGGCACACAGCAGCGCGACGCCGGCGTTCTTGGAGGTCTTCACGTCGATCGAGCCCGACAGGGTCGTCGGCCCCTGGATGCGCAGGTGGGTCGGACCGGCGCCGACGGCCACGATCTCGGAGTCGAGCGCGGCCCCGATGCGGGCCAGCATCTCGAGGGAGAGGTTCTGGTGACCCTTCTCGATGCGGTTGACCGCGCTCTGGCTGGTCGAGAGCCGTTCGGCGAGCTGGGTCTGGGTCAGGCCGCGGTGCTTGCGGGCGTCGCGGATCAGGTTGCCGATCCGGCCCTTGTAGTCTTCAGACACGGGCGGATCGTAACTCATATATGAGTTATTCGGCGATCCCCCTCGCTGCTGCCAAGATCGTGGGCATGAAGGCAACCACGATCCACGGCGCCCGCGACATCCGCTTCAGCGAGGTGGCCGACCCCGTCATCTCCGCCCCCACCGACGCGATCGTGAAGGTCGTTGCCGGGTGCATCTGCGGGTCCGACCTGTGGCCGTACCGGGGCGAGAACCCGATCACGGCCGGTGACACGATCGGCCACGAGTGCGTGGGCGTGGTCGAGGACGTGGGCTCGGAGGTGTCGTCCTTCAAGGCCGGCGACTTCGTCGTCGTCCCCTTCGACCACTGCGACAACACCTGCGCGCACTGCCGAGCCGGGATGCAGTCGGCGTGCGTGAACCTGGGGATGACGACCAGCGGTCAGGGTGAGTACGTCCGGGTCGCGCAGGCCGAGGGCAGCCTCGTCGCCACCCGCGGCGTGCCCGACGCCTCGATGATCCCCTCCCTGCTCGCGCTCTCCGACGTCATGCCCACCGGCTGGCACGCCGCCGTGGCAGCCGGCGTGCGCAAGGGCGGCACGGTCGTGGTCGTCGGTGACGGGGCTGTCGGGCTCTGCGGCGTCCTGGCGGCCGCCACGATGGGGGCGGAGAAGGTCATCGCCATGTCGCGACACGAGTCGCGCCAGAAGATCGCCACCGCCTTCGGTGCCACCCACCTCGTCGCTGAACGAGGCACGGAGGGAGCAGCGGCAGTGAAGGAGATCACCGACGGCGTGGGCGCCGACGCCGTGCTCGAGTGCGTCGGCACCGACCAGTCGATGGGCACCGCGTTCGCCGTCGCCCGTCCGGGCGCCACGGTCGGCTTCGTGGGCGTGCCCCACGGGGTGGAGCTGCCGGTGCGGCGGATGTTCCAGAAGAACGTCGGCCTGGCCGGCGGGATGGCCCCGGTGCGCCGCTACCTGCCCGAGCTGCTCGACCTGGTGACGCGCCAGGAGATCGATCCCGGCCTGGTCTTCGACCTCACGCTGCCGCTCGCGGACGTGGCCGAGGGCTACGCCGCGATGGACGAGCGTCGCGCGATCAAGGTGATGCTGCAGCCCTGATCCGGGTTCCTCCGACGGGCCGGCTCAGGCGGTGAGCAGCGCCTGGCGACGCTCCGACGGCACGCAGCCGCAGCTGTCCGAGCAGGCCAGGAAGGTGTGGCGTCCGTGGCCGCACTGCGGGCACGGCATGTCGTGCGAGAGGTGGTGGGGGGTGATCTCGGGGGCGGTGTCGAACATGGTCTCTCCTGGTCGTGGTGTGTGAGCGACGCTAGGTCGCTGCGACGTCCGATGCCATCGTTCGGCACCGATCTGGTCCGAGATGACTAGGAGAACCACCCAGGTGGGTGGCGTCCAGCTGACCTCCGGGGGGTCGGACCGTTCTCCACCGGGGGTGCGGCGATGGCAGAGTGTCAGCATGGCGACAACAGACTGGGGACGCCTCGACCCGACCTGGGCCGGGATCCGTGAGGACGTCCTGGACGTCGAGGGACGATCGGTGCGGGTGCTCCGCGCCGACGCAGAGCCCGGTGCGGAGGGATCCTCGCGGGGGGTTCAGCCCCAGCTCCTGGTGCACGGTCTCGGCGGCTCGGCGTCCAACTGGATCGATGTCATGGGCGGCTTGCGCTGCTACGGGCCCGTGCTCGCCCTCGACCTCCCCGGCTTCGGGCACACCCCGGCCGCCTCGGCGAGTGCGCTCACCGTCGACGGCCACGTCGAGCTCGTCCTGGCCGTGGCCGACCACCTCGGATGGGACACCTTCGCCCTGCACGGCAACTCGATGGGCGGCCTCATCGGCACCCTGCTGGCCGCCGAGCACCCCGATCGGGTCGAGCGGCTCGTGCTCGTCTCGCCGGCCCTGCCGCCGTCGAACCCGCTCGCTTTCCTGCCCATTCCGCGGACCACGCTGAGCGGGATGCTGCCGATGGCGGTGCCGTCGCGGCGCCTGCACCACCTGATGCGTCTCATCTTCACCGACCCCACCGGCATCCGGCCTGCGCTCCTCGACGTGATGGCGGCCGACAGCCGTCCGCGCGACGAGCAGGAGGCGCTCGACCACAAGCAGGCCCTGACCGCGTCGACGCGCTCGATCGCGCGGCTGTGGCTCGACCCGCGCCGGGTCTACCGGGCCGTCGACACCCTGACCGTGCCGACCCTGGTGCTCGGGGGCACCGAGGACGCCCTGGTGCCGGCGCGGGTGCTGCGCAAGGTCCTGGCCCGGCGCGACGACTGGTCCGGAGAGGTGCTCGACGACCACCGGCACGCTCTCATGCTCGACGCCCCGGCGGAGTACCTCGCTCGAGTCTCGGCCTGGCGCTCGGACGCCGGCGAGGCCGTCGCCTGAGCGTGGTCCGGACCCGGCGACGAAGCGCCGTGGCACGATGCGTCGGGTGAGCCACCCAGCCGACGGGCACGATCGCATCCGAGTGCGCGGGGCGCGCGAGAACAACCTGCGTGACGTCGATCTCGAGATCCCCAAGCGCCGGCTCACCGTGTTCACCGGTGTCTCGGGCTCGGGCAAGAGCTCGCTCGTCTTCGCCACGATCGCTGCCGAGTCGCAACGGATGATCAACGAGACCTACAGCTCGTTCGTGCAGGGGTTCATGCCGAGCCTCGCTCGTCCCGACGTCGACCTGCTCGACGGGCTGACCACGGCGATCATCGTCGACCAGGAGCGCCTCGGCGCCCACCCGCGCTCGACGGTGGGCACGGTCACCGACACCAACGCCATGCTGCGTATCCTCTTCAGCCGGCTGGCGCAGCCACCGGTCGGACCACCGAGCGCCTACTCCTTCAACGTCCCCTCGGTGCGGGCGAGCGGAGCGATCACCGTCGATCGCGGGGGGCGCACCGAGACCAAGAAGGCCACGTTCAACCGCCTGGGCGGAATGTGCTCGCGCTGCGAGGGCCGTGGGTCGGTCACCGACTTCGACCTCACCGCCCTCTACGACGCGAGCCTGTCGCTCAACGAGGGTGCGTTGACGATCCCGGGCTACTCGATGGACGGTTGGTTCGGACGCATCTACCGAGGCTGCGGGTTCCTCGACCCCGACAAGCCGATCGCGCGGTACTCCAAGCGCGAGCTGCACGACCTGCTCCACAAGGAGCCCACCAAGCTCACGGTCGACAACGTCAACCTCACCTACGAAGGTCTGATCCCCAAGATCCAGAAGTCGATGCTGAGCAAGGACGTCGAGGCGATGCAGCCCCACGTGCGGGCGTTCGTCGAACGGGCCGTCGTCTTCACCGGCTGCCCCGAGTGCGAGGGCACCCGACTGAGCCCTCAGGCGCGCGCGTCGCGGATCGGGGACGTGTCGATCGCCGACGTCTGTGCGATGCAGATCAGCGACCTGGCGAGCTGGGTGCACGCCCTCGACGAGCCGTCCGTGGCGCCGCTGCTCGAAGCGCTGGGGGAGAGCCTCGACTCGTTCGTGCAGATCGGCCTCGGCTACCTCTCGCTCGACCGGCCCTCGGGCACGCTGTCGGGTGGCGAGGCCCAACGCACCAAGATGATCCGGCACCTCTCCTCGTCGCTGACCGACGTCACCTACGTCTTCGACGAGCCGACGATCGGGCTGCACCCCCACGACATCGCCCGGATGAACCAGCTGCTGCTGCGGCTGCGCGACAAGGGCAACACCGTGCTGGTGGTCGAGCACAAGCCCGAGACGATCGCGATCGCCGACCACGTCGTCGACCTGGGCCCCGGTGCGGGCCGGAGCGGGGGCGAGATCGTCTTCGAGGGCTCGCTGGCCGGGTTGCGCTCGAGCGGCACCCTGACCGGGCGGCACCTCGATGACCGGGTGCGACTCAAGGACGCCGTCCGCCCGCCCCGTGGACAGCTGGAGATCCGTGGCGCGAGCGCGCACAACCTGCGCGAGGTCGACGTGGACGTGCCGCTCGGGGTCCTCACGGTCGTGACCGGCGTGGCGGGGTCGGGGAAGAGCTCGCTGATCCACGGCTCGCTCAGTGGCCGCGACGACGTCGTCGTCGTCGACCAGGGCGCCATCAAGGGGTCGCGACGCAGCAACCCGGCGACCTACACCGGCCTGCTCGACCCGATCCGGAAGGCCTTCGCACAGGCCAACGGCGTGAAGCCGGCGCTCTTCAGCGCCAACTCCGAGGGGGCCTGCCCGACGTGCAACGGGGCCGGGGTGATCTTCACCGACCTGGGGGTGATGGGGAGCGTCTCGTCGACGTGCGAGGACTGCGAGGGACGCCGCTTCCACGCCTCGGTGCTCGAGCACACCTTCGGCGGCCGCGACATCGCGCAGGTGCTGGCGCTGTCGGTCGCCGACGCGGAGTCGTTCTTCGGCACGGGGGAGACGCGGGTGCCGGCCGCGCACGCCGTCCTCGGACGGTTGCTCGACGTCGGCCTCGGCTACGTCAGCCTCGGTCAACCCCTCACGGCGCTCTCGGGCGGGGAGCGGCAGCGGCTCAAGCTCGCCACGCACCTGGGTGGCAAGCTCGCACGCGCCGGGGTCCTGGTGCTCGACGAGCCGACGACGGGGCTGCACCTCGCCGACGTGGACCTGCTGCTGGCGCTGCTCGACCGTCTCGTGGACGCCGGCACCTCGGTCGTCGTGATCGAGCACCACCAGGCCGTGATGGCGCACGCAGACTGGATCATCGACCTCGGTCCGGGAGCGGGTCACGACGGCGGGCGGGTCGTCTTCGAGGGCACGCCCCGTGACCTCGTGGAGGCCGGCTCGACGCTCACGGGGGAGCACCTGGCGGCGTACGTGGCGCCCTGACGCGAACTTCTCGACCACGAGGAAAATCCGGCGCGTCCCCCTTAGAATCACGGCCATGACGTCGGCCGTGCAGAAGGTCCTGCCCACCCTGCTCGCCCTCGGCCTGACCGCCGGCGTCGCTGCCGGCGTCGCCGGCCCCGCTGTCGCTCGCGAGTCCGGCGACCTCACGCTGGTCTCGAGCGTCGCCAGCCCGGCACCGGGGGACACCGTCGAGCTCAGCGGACGCCGCGACGGCGACGTGCGTCCCGCGATCCGGTTGCAGAAGAAGACCGAGGGCTCCTGGCACCGGGTGGCCACGAGCCGTGCGGTGGGAACGACGTACCGCTTCACCGTGCGGGCGACCGAGCACACCAGCACCTACCGCGTGAGCGGCACCCGCACGGACGGCAGGCTCCTCACCTCACGCCCGGTGCGGCTGGTGCCCTCGGGCGACGGCGCCTCAGGCGCTCCGGGCACACCGAGCGGGATGCTCGCCCAGGTCCGGGCACAGATCCTGGGCGAGGTGAACGACTACCGCGTCGACGCCGGACTGGCACCGCTGGAGGAGATGGCCGCCGTCGACACCGTCGCGACCGCGTGGTCGAAGCAGATGGCGGCCGACCAGGTGATGTCGCACAACCCCGACTACGCCCAGCAGATCCCTCCCGGCTGGACCCGAGCCGGCGAGAACGTGGCCTACGGCTACGCCTACACCGAGGTCACCACGGCGTGGTACAACAGCCCCGGCCACCGGGCGAACATGTTGGGCGACTACACCCACATCGGCATCGGGTTCGCCGAGAGCGACGACGAGACGCCCTACTACACGCAGAACTTCGCGAAGTACTGAGCGCCGGGGTCACCCCAAGGTGGGATCCCTCGGCTCCGAGCGCGGCGTAGGTTCGACCCATGACTGATTCGAACACAGATTCGACCGTGCCCGACGAGCCCGAGATGATCGGCGCTACCGGGGACAACGGCGGCAACGACGGCAACACCACCGAGAAGGACCCCCAGGACTGGGTGACCGGAGACGAGGACATGACCGGCGCCCAGCGCAGCTATCTCGACACGTTGGCCCGAGAAGCCGGCGAGACGTTGCCCGCCGACCTCACGAAGGCCGAGGCCTCCGAGCACATCGACCGCCTGCAGGGAGCCACCGGACGTGGCGAGCAGTAGGTCGACACATCGCCGATAAGTGACATTATGTCAGGTCGAACGGGGAACACCGCTCCGATGCCCTGCCGGACCCTCCCCTGACCATCGTCTGGTCGGGGTCGGTCAGGAAGCCGTCATCCCCAGGTCGGGAGCCTGGTCGCCCGCGCCGACGAACGCGTCCTCGGCGACCGACGTGATCAACATGTCGGCGAGTGCGGTGCCGTCGTGGTCCATGGCGAACACCCACGCGAGCGGCGGCGTGACGGGGCTGACCCGGAGGCTGTCGAGGGCCAGTGAGGTCTTCTGTGCGCAGACGCCGTGTGCTCGGAGCAGCAGCTCGATGTCGCGCTCGGTGCAGCTGCCGGAGTCGCGGGAGACCTGACGCAGACGACGCGCGTCGCGACCGAGGCTCTGGTCGAGCTGGTCGCGCAGGGTGGCGAGGCGAAGGATCATGGGGGGATCTCCTGGGGGGAGGAAAGGGAAATACCGGGGGGGTACGTCGCACTCTGCCATTGATCACGCCCGCCGCACCAGGTCTTCCCATAATCTTTCTCCGGCTACGGCGCGCCGACCCAGATGGTGACCGCGATCAGGTAGGTCAGATCGACGTCAACCTCGGCACGACCTGCTCCACGACCGACGTCGTCCACGCCACCGGGTCCTCGCCGCCCGGGGCGACGCAGACGGTGTCGATGCCCAAGGCGGCGTAGCGCTCCATGTCGGCCAGGAACACGTCGGGAGCGCCAGCGGCGTCGTCCATGACGATGATCGACTTCTCGATGCCGTCGTAGTCGGTCCCCAGCGTGTCGCAGTGACCACGCAGCACGTCGAGCTTGTGCGCGACGACGTCGTGCGACTCCGCGAAGAGGTTGCACATCTGAGCGTGCTGCGCGACCAGCTTCAGGGTCTTGCGCTCCCCCGAGCCACCGACGAGCACCGGCGGGTGCGGCCGGGAGTAGGGCGGCGGCACGTTGACGGTCTCTGCCAGCTGGTAGTGCTGCCCGTGGTAGGGGCCGTCGTCGTCGCTCCACATCTGCAGGCAGACCTGCAGGGCTTCCTCGAGCCGCTCGAAGCGCTCGGAGGTCGAGGGGAACGGCACCCCCAGGCCGGCGTGCTCGCGCTCGTACCACGCGGCACCGATGCCGAGCATCGCGCGACCTCGAGAGAGACGGTCGAGGGTGGTGACGGTCTTGGCGAGCAGGCCCGGGTGCCGGTAGGTGACTCCGGTGACGAGCAGGCTGAGGCGGACGCGCTCGGTCACGGCCGCGAGGTAGCCGAGGGTCGTGTAGCCCTCGAGCATCGGCTGCTCGGGTCCACCGAGGTTCTCCATCTGGAACCAGTGGTCCATGACGGTCAGGAGCGAGACACCTCCCTGGTCGGCGACGACGGCGGTCTCGGTGAGCCGGTCCTCCAGGGTCGTCTGCCAGTCGGGGTGGGTGAAGCCGGCGTAGTGCACTCCCAGTTGCATGGTCACGACCCTAGTGCGGGCGGCAGCCGGGACCGGGGTGTCGCGACCCCTCGCCTACGATCGGCGCCATGGTGAAGCGACTCAGCGGTGTCCTGGCCGCCCTGGTGCTGGTGCTCGGCGTGACGGCGTGCGGCGGTGGCGACGACGGCGACGTCACCGCGTCCGACCCGAGCACGGCCGACCGCACGCACCAGGCGCAGCCGGTGACGAGCGACGGGGCCGCCTGCACCTACGGCGACGCCCAGGCGGCCTCGACGACGGTCGACCCGCCGGCAGCGACCGCGGCGTACGACGGCACCGTCGACGCCACGGTGCTGACCAACCGGGGCGACATCGGCCTGACGCTGGACGCGGCCGCAGCACCCTGCACCGTCAACTCGTTCACGTCCCTGGCCAGCCAGGGCTACTTCGACGGCACGACGTGCCACCGCCTCACGACGTCCGGCATCTTCGTCCTGCAGTGCGGTGACCCCACCGGCACCGGGGCCGGTGGGCCGGGCTACGCCTTCGACGACGAGCTCAGCGGCTCCGAGACCTACCCCGCGGGCACCCTGGCGATGGCCAACGCCGGCCCGAACACCAACGGCTCGCAGTTCTTCCTCGTCTACGGCGACTCCCAGCTGCCGGCGTCCTACACCGTCTTCGGACAGGTCGACGCCGACGGGCTCGCCGTGCTCGGCGGCATCGCCGACGCAGGCACGGCCGACGGCAGCGGCGACGGCGCGCCCGCCGACCCGGTCGACATCAGCTTCCTCGAGATCGGTGACGCCACGCCCGGCGACCCCTCGCAGCCGACGTCGCCCGCGACCGAGGCGGCCTGCACCTACAGTGCCGACGGGTCCGGCTCCGCCGACGTGCCACCGGCCGAGCCCGCCGAGACCACGAAGGTCCCGGCGACGATCAAGACGTCGGTCGGCACCATCGACGTCACCCTCGACGCTGCGAACGCGCCGTGCACGGTCAACTCCTTCATCTCCCTGGCCGACCAGGGCTACTTCGACGCCACGACGTGTCACCGCCTCACCACCTCGGGCATCTTCGTCCTGCAGTGCGGCGATCCCACCGGCACCGGGGCCGGTGGGCCGGGCTACTCGTTCGCCGACGAGCTGAGCGGCTCCGAGACCTACGACAGAGGCACGCTGGCGATGGCCAACGCCGGGCCGAACACCAACGGATCGCAGTTCTTCATGGTCTACGACGACTCGCCGCTGCCTGCCTCCTACACCGTCTTCGGGTCGATCTCGTCGGCGGGCGTGAAGGTGCTGACGAAGGTCGCGGCGGCGGGCGTCAAGGGCGGTGGCGGTGACGGTGCGCCGAAGACCCGGGTGGACCTGTCGTCGGTCACGGTGGGCTGACGGGTAGGCCGAACCCCACCCCGCTCAGCTCCTCAGAACGCTGCCACAGGGCGCGCGCGAGATCGGGGTCGAGGGCCGCGCGGCTGCGTCCGACGGCCGTCGGCCGACCGCGCATCTCGCGCAGGCGTTCGGGCCCGACGTAGGTGTTGCCCGGCACGTCGCGGGTGGCGGCGTACAGCGTCGAGAGCGCGCCGTCGGCCGGTGACATGCCGACCAGGCCGTGGCCCCAGGAACCGATGGTCGTGGCCCAGCCGCGGCCGGTGTGGCCGGTGATGCCGGTGGCGGTGCTGCCCGGGTGGGCGCCGGTGGCGCGCAGGGTCGACCCGGCCGCCGTCAGCCGACGCTGCAGCTCGCCGAGAAAGAGCAGGTTCGCGAGCTTGGAGGCGCCGTAGGCCCCGAACGCGGAGTACCCCCGCCGTGTCCAGTCGAGGTCGTCGAGGGCGAGGTCGGCGCCGCGGTGGGCGATGGAGCCGACCACGACGACCCGGTCGGTCAGGCGCGGCAGGAGCAGGTTGGCGAGCGCGTAGTGGCCGAGGTGGTTGGTCGCGAGGTGCAGCTCGACTCCGTCGGCGCTCCTCGCCTGGGGCACCCCCATGATCCCGGCGTTGTTGACGAGCACGTCGACGTCACCCACGGTGGCGGCGAACGCGCGCACGGATGACAGGTCGGAGACGTCGAGCTCCAGGGCCTCCACGGACCCGTCGAGACCAGCGAGGTCACGGGCCGCCTGCTCGCCCTTCTGCAGGCTGCGGCACGCCAGGACGACGTCCGCACCGGCGCGTGCCAGGGCGCGCGCAGTTTCGAACCCCACGCCGCTGTTGGCCCCGGTGACGACGAATCGACGTCCCTCCTGGCGCATGACGACGTCGTCCGGTGGAGCCATGGGCTCACCCTGTCACGTCACGCGCGCGTTCGGCGCGACCGGCGCTCGGCCCCTGCTGGGGTCGGGAGTCCACCGCGGCCACGGGCTGGCACACTCGATCAGATGACCACCACCCGTGAGATCCACCTCGCCTCCCGTCCGCACGGGACGCCCGTCCCCGACAACTTCCGCACCGTCGAGACCGAGCTCGCGGCGCCGGCCGAGGGTCAGGTGCTGGTGCGCAACACCTTTCTCTCCGTCGACCCCTACATGCGCGGGCGCATGAACGACGTCAAGTCCTACGTGCCGCCGTTCGCGCTCGACGCCCCGCTCGACGGCGGCGCCGTCGGCGTGGTCGAGGATTCGGCGTCCGACGACGTGCCCGTCGGCACCGTCGTCCAGCACATGGCCGGATGGCGTGAGCACGCCCTGCTCCCGGCGAGCGAGGTACGCGCCGTCGACACCTCGGTCGCTCCGGCCTCGGCCTTCCTGGGTGCGCTCGGCATGCCCGGGCTGACGGCGTACGCCGGTCTGACCGCGGTGGCCGGGCTCAAGCAGGGCGAGACGGTCTTCATCTCCGGCGCCGCCGGAGCCGTGGGCTCGATCGCCGGCCAGATCGCCCGCAAGCTCGGCGCCGGGAAGGTCGTCGGGTCAGCCGGCACGCCCGAGAAGGTCGCCTGGCTCACCGACGACCTCGGTTTCGACGCCGCCTTCGACTACAAGGCCGGCCCGGTGGTCAGGCAGCTGGCCGAGCATGCGCCGGTCGACGTCTACTTCGACAACGTCGGGGGCGACCACCTCGAGGCGGCGATCTTCCACATGGGCGACTTCGGCCGCCTGGCCCTCTGCGGCGCGATCGCCGGCTACGACTCGACCGAGCCGCTCCCGGGCCCGCGCAACCTGATGATGGCGATCTCCAAGCGCCTCACGCTCCGGGGCTTCATCGTGACCGACCACCAGAAGCTCGCCGGCGAGTTCTACTCCACGGTCGGACCGTGGCTCGCCTCGGGCGACATCACCTACCGCGAGACCTTCGCCGACGGTCTCGACGAGACCGTCGAGGCCTTCCTCGGGCTAGCGACCGGGAGGAACACCGGCAAGATGCTGATCAGGCTCTGACCCGTCGCACCCGTTGCGGCCTCGATCAGGCTGACGATGCTCGGTGGACCCGGTCGACCCGGTCGACCCGGCCGGTCGGCGAGGGCAGCGACGGAGTCGTGGGCGTATTCGACGCGCCGCTGAGGCCCCGCCTCCGTAGCCTTGCGCCACTGTGCGCGCATCGTGGGGCCGAGCGCGGGGCCACTGAGCCAGAGGGCGACGCCGAGACGGAGCCAGCGCCGGCGGGCTGTGCGCCGCGCGCGTAGCATCGAGAGGTGGCGCAGCGCAGCAGCTCCGGTCCGATGGATCCGGGCGCCGATCTCGACCCGCTACCGATCGACCTGCTGAACGACGTGGCCAGGACGGTCGGGTCGGCGGTCACTCGTGCCAGCCGCCTTCCCGGAGGCGTCAACGGTGGTGCCCTGCGCGTGCAGCTCGCCGGCGGGGCTGACGCCGTGCTCAAGGTGTTGCCCCATGCCAAGCGCGGCCACCTGGACGAGACGATGCGGGCCCGAAGAGTGGTCGAGCACCTGCGCGAGCGCGGATATCCCACCCCGGCCTGGCTCGGCGTCGGAGCCACTGGGACGCACGTGTGGCACCTGATGGACTTCGTCGACGCAGCTCCGGCGCCAGAGCTGACTTCCCCCGTCGTCGAGCAGCTGATGGAGATCGTCGAGCTCCAGGCCGGTCAAGCCTCGGAGCCCCACGACCACTGGTCGTACGCCTGGCGGCTCGCCACCGGTCAGGAACACGGTCGAGACCTGGCGCCGAGCCTGACGACGGCTGTGGCCGGGCTCACGGGCTACTCCCCCGCCGTGTCGGACCTGGTTCAGCGACTGCGGCTCGGGTGCGTTGTCGCCTCACCGCCGCGAGGAGCCCCCGACATGGTCCATACGGACCTGAGTCCCGGCAACGTCCTGGTCCGGGACGGAGTCGTGGTGGCGGTGGTGGACATCGGGAACGCAGGGAGCGGCACGCGAGCCACCGATCTCATCACCCTCGTGTGGCAGACCTTCCAGGACCCGCTGGACGGCGTCCGAAGTCAGCTCTGGACGAGGATCCTCGCCCTGGTCGGCTGGGAGGGGGCGACGGTGCTCGCAGCGACGCAGATCCTCGTGGGCCTCGAGGTCCCCGTCCGCCAGGGACGCCACGACGTCGTCCCGGGGATGGTCCAACGCGGCCACCGCGTCCTCGACGAGCTGAACGCGCTTCGCTGAGCGTCGGCAGACAGGCGATGCCGAGTCGGTGCGGCCTCAGGCTGTGTTGTCGAGGATGAGCCGGACTGCCTCCTCCGGTGCGTCCCACTGGGGGAAGTGTCCGCACCGCTCGAACCAGTGCAGCACCGCGTCCGGGAAGGCCTCGACGGCGCGCGGGGCCTGGCGCGGCACGGTCACCAGGTCTCGGCGGCCCCACCCGATGGTCGCCCGGCCGGGCAGGGTGCCGGCCGGGGCCCCTGCCTGCTTCGGGCCCTTCGTCAGTGCGTCCATGGCGGGGCCTGTGCCCGGCGCGTCTGCCAGCCCGCGCACGTCTGCGAGGACGGTCTCGCCCGACAGTGCCCACGGTCGGGCGGAGAGCTGCGCGAGGAGCGCCGTGCGCGTGATCGGGTTGCCCAGCAGCGTGGGCAGCTGCGATCGCAGCGCCCCGACCAGCTTGATGGAGGGCCGCAGCGTGGCGCTGAAGACGGCGAGCTCCCGGTCTGTCCAGAAGCCGCCTGGGTCGAGGGCGACGGTGTCTCCGCCGACGCCGCGGCGAGCGAGCTCGAGCACGATCCGTCCGCCCATCGATTGCCCGACGGTGGACACCGTGCCGAGACCCTGCTCGTGGATGAACTCCGCGACCGAGTCGGTCAAGGTCGCGATCGAGACCTCACCGGTGAGCGAAGGGGTCTCGCCGAAACCGGGCAGGTCGACGGCGATCACCTCGCGCCGCTCGGCCAGCCTGTCGAGGATCGGGGTCCATGACCGCCAGCCCGCGCCTAGACCGTGCACGAGGAGGAGTGGGCTGCCGCTGCCGCGACGGACATGGTTCAAGGTCATGAGTCTGAGGCTACGAGGCACACCCTCATCAGCGCGTGGCCAGCTGGGTGGCGCCCGTGGGTTGGCGGAGGTAGGTGATGCCGTGGGGGTCGGTCCACAGATAGGTGCCGGGGTCGTGCTCGGCGTCGAGGGGTCGGTAGGTCCAGTTGGCGTGGGTCTTGAGCCGGTGGTGATGTCGGCACAGGGGTGCGAGGTTGTGCAGGCAGGTTTCTTGGACTTCTCGGTAGGGCTTGGTGTGGTCGGCGTCGCAGCGGGCTGCGGGTCGGGTGCACCAGGGGAAGACGCACTGGGGGTGGAGCAGGGAGACCAGGTCCTTGAGGCGGTCGGGGATCTCATAGGCCTCGACGTGCGCGCCGGCGTGGTCGGCCAGGTCGATGACGGGCTTGATGACGACGTGGGTGTCGGTGCGCGAGCACCAGGCGCGAATCTGCTCGGCGAGCATCGGGTGCCCGGTGGTGGCGTTGCGGCCGATGACGTCGCGCCCGGAGAGCGCCGCCTCGGAGAGGTGCAGGTGGAGCACGAGGTTCTTGCGCGCCGGCGCAGGCGCGTCCGCGCCGGAAAGCCCGTCGAGCATGGCCAGAGCGTGTGCGGGGTCGGCGAGGACACCGAGGGCCATCGAGCGGCGCACGTCGAGCGACTCCTCGCAGCCCTGGTCCTTGAGTGCGGCGGCGACAGCGTTGAGGGTCTGGTCGAGGTCGTGGAGGTCCTTGAAGTCACCGCGGGCCATGAGATCCGCGACGCCGGTGTCGTTGATCGAGCCTTCTTCGAGGTGGACGTAACGGGCGTCGAGGTCCTCGAGTTGCTTGATCTCGCGCTCCTCGGCGTGCAAGCGCAGCATCTGCTCGTCCAGGATCCGCGCGAGGGTGGTGGCGCCGACCTTGTGAGCGATGGCGACCACGGCGGCGTCCATCGCGGCGACGACGTCGGCGTGGGCGCCGAGGACGGCCTGGGCGACACTGCGGGCGCGCCAGGCCTGCACCTGACCGGCCAGGACGCGGGCCCAGATCTGCGGCAACCGGTGTCGCAGCACCAACGCATCACGGATCAGTGCCTTGCCGGCGGTGGTGCTCAGCCCGGTCGCTGCCGCGAAGGCGGCCGGCGCGTCCCAGGCGATCGGCGGGATCCCGCACCACTCCACGACATCGAGATCGTCGGCGTTCGCGACCGAGGCGTCGTACTCGCCGGGCTGCCACACCGGGGACGGCCCCACGCGCCACGACCGTGCGGCGTCCCACCCCTCCTGACCCTCGAGCACGGGGTGGGAGTGGGCCCACTCGACAGCGATCTCGAGAATCTCGACCTCCGCGTCATCAGCGATGCGACGCGCGAAGCTCAGCCGGCCCAGCAACGCACCCGGGGTCGGGGCCAGTTCCGCCAGTGAGGACATGCAGCCAGGATACTAGAACAGGTGTTCGATTACCATGCCCTATCGGATCTTTCGCGACGAATCCGAAGATGCGGGCGGATGTTCACCCGCACGTCGAGTCGACGAAACGCCTGCCACTGCTGCGCGCCCGAGGCAGGATGACCAGGTGTCCTGTCCCCTGTTGCGATCGCGTGTGCTGGCTGCCCTGGTCGGGGCCGTGCTGGCGTGCGGCGTCGTGCCGGCCGCAGCCGTGGCTCCGGGCACGAGCGCCGTCGACGACGGCTACACCACGGTGAGGTCCGCGACCCAGAGGGCGGGGGCCGCCGCTCCCCCGGTCCGCCGGCCTGCTGCCTCCGTGGGGCTCAAGACGATGATCACCCTGGTCAACGCGCTGCGGTCAGAGCCCCAGAAGTGCGGCGAGGCCCTCCTCCCCGCGGCGGCTCCGGTGCACCGCGACAAGCGGCTCGACAAGGCCGCGCAGCGCTATGCCACGAAGATGGCTCGCAACGACTGGTTCGACCACGACGCGCCGGACGGCACCGACCCGGGCACGCGTCTGCGCAGGGCCGGCTACCGGTGGACGCGCTGGGGCGAGAACATCGCTGCCGGGTACGACGACGTCGCCGGCGTGCTGGCGGCGTGGATGGCGAGCCCGGGTCACTGCCGCACCCTGATGGGCTCCTACGTGCACGTCGGGTTCGGCCACGCCTACCGCAAGCGCTCGACCTTCGGGCACTACTGGGTGCAGGACTTCGCCAGCCCGCGCTGAGGCGTCTCGGGCACTCCGTAGGGTGGAGCGGTGAGCGCCTCCCAGAGCCTGCGTCAGACCGAGGCGTGTGTGCGTCACGACCTTCTCGACGTCACGTCGTACGACCTCAGCCTCGACCTGGTCGGCGACGACCGGACCTTCGCCTCGACCACCAGGCTGACCTTCGAGAGCACCGGCGGGGCGACCTTCGTCGACGTGAAACCGACCCGCCTGACATCGGTGCGGCTCAACGACCGGACCCTCGACGTCGCGCTGCTCGACCGCGGACGCTTCCCCCTCGAGACCGTCGCGGGCACCAACGTGCTCGTGGTCGAGGCGACGATGCCGTTCCGCAACGACGGCGAGGGGCTGCACCGTCACGTCGACCCGGCCGACGGCCGGACCTACGTCTACGCCATGAGCTTCATGGACGCCGCCCCCACGATCTTCGCCTGCTTCGACCAGCCCGACCTCAAGGCGCCGTACACCTTGCACGTCACCGCGCCGGAGGGCTGGATCGTCGTCGGCAACGCCCCCGCCACCGAGGTCGAGCCGGGTCGGTGGGAGATCGGGCCGACGCAGCCGCTGTCGACGTACTTCGTCACCCTGGTCGCCGGGCCGTACCACGTCATCCGCTCCGAGCACGACGGGATCCCGCTCGGCCTGAGCTGCCGGGCCAGCCTGTCGCAGGCCCTCGAGGCGGACGCCGACGAGCTGTTCACGATGACCGGGCAGTGCTTCGACGAGTTCCACCGGCTGTTCGGCATCCGCTACCCGTTCGGCGACTACCACCAGGCGTTCGTGCCGGAGTTCAACGCCGGCGCGATGGAGAACCCCGGGTGCGTGACCTTCCGCGACCAGATGGTCTTCGACACCCGGGTCACCCGTGGTCAGCGGGTCCAGCGCGCCACCACCGTCGCCCACGAGATGGCGCACCAGTGGTTCGGCAACATCGTCACGCCGACCTGGTGGGACGACCTGTGGCTCAACGAGTCGTTCGCCGAGTACATGGGCAACCGCGTCACCGCCGACGTCACCCGGTACGACGACGCGTGGACGCACGTCGCCTGGTCGCGGCGACAGTGGGGTCTCGGCGCCGACCAGCGCCCCAGCACCCACCCGGTCGCCGGCAACGGCGCCGAGGACGCCCTGGTGGCGTTGCAGAACTTCGACGGCATCTCCTACGCCAAGGGCTCCAGCATCCTCAAGCAGCTGGCCACCGGGCTCGGTGACGACGTCTTCTTCGCCGGCGCCATCGACCACTTCACCCGGCACCGCTTCGGCAACGCGACGATGCACGACCTCTTCGCCAGCTGGGAGCGTTGCGGGGCCGGCGACCTCTCGGGCGTCGTCGACCAGTGGCTTCGCACCGCCGGCGCCGATGTCCTGACCATCGACCGCGACCGCGGGGTGCTCGTGCGCACGCCGCCCGCCGACCGTACGGCGAACCGCACCCACCACCTGCACGTCCTCGGTCTCGCTGCCGGACCGGACGAGGACGTCGACGCCACGGTCGAGGTGTCCGCTCCGGAGACCGCCCTGCCGGCCGACCTCGTCGCGGCGTCCCGCGCCCTGGTCATCGACCCGCTCGAGCAGAGCTGGGGCGTCTACGTGCCCGACACCGCGACCATGCACGCGCTGATCGCCGCGCTCCCCCGTCTCGACGACCCGGCCGTGCAGGCCGCGGTGTGGAACAACGTCAAGAGCGGTTACTCGCTGGCCCGCATCGACCCCGACGACGTCGTCGACCTGCTCGCGGCCCGGCTGCCGATCGAGGACACGGAAGACACCGCCCGCCAGACCAAGCCCTGGGTGCTGGGCGAGGTCGTCCCGGCCGCGAGCGGCGGGGCCCTCGACCGGGTCCGCGCCGCGGCGCGCACGCGGCTCGAGGAGTCCGAGGCCGGCTCCGAGCTGCAGCTCTCGGCGTTCCGCTGGGTGGTCAGCACCACCGACGACGCGGCCCTCCTGCACTCCTGGCTCGACGGCGACCTCCCGAGCGGCATCGGGCTCGACGTCGACCTGCGCTGGCGCCTGCTGACCCAGCTCGCGGTCTCCGGCGGCACCGACGAGACCGCGCTCGACGCAGCCCTGACGGCGCAGACCACGGCCGCCACCCTGGTCCTGCACAGCCGGGCCGTCGCCTCGCTCCCCACCTGCGGGGCCAAGGCCTTTGCGTGGGCACGGTTCACCGGCGAGGCCCCCGTCGCCAACTACGAGCTCGAGGCCGCCGGTCGCGGCATGTGGCGCGGCGGTCAGGAGCACCTCACCGCGCCGTACGTCGAGCGCTACGTCGCCACGCTCCCCGCGATCTCCGAGGTGCACAGCGGCTGGGTGCAGGCGCTGGTCGCCGAGGCGTTCTTCCCCCGCAGCCATGCCGACCACGCGACCCTCGACCTGCTCCGGCCCCTGCTCGAGGACGGCGTCGTGCCCGGCGCCGTCCGTCGCCGGTTGGTCGACCAGATCGACGACCTCGAGCGTCGCCTCGCCGTCCGCGCCGTCTACCCGAAGGGCTGAGGATCATGGTGGAGAAGCGCTCCCGCCGTCCCGGGCCGACCGTGCGGGTCCGGGTGAGCGACCTGCGCGCGGACGCCGACGCACCGCGCAGCCGCGAGGACCGGCTCATCACCGAGGAGCCGCTCGAGCTGCGGGTCGCCTGGCCCGGCGCCGAGGCTCGGCGCGTGTGGGTCACCATGCGCACCCCCGGCAACGATTTCGAGCTGGCCGCCGGGTGGACGGTGCACGAGGGCCTGGCGCCGGCCCGCGAGGGGATCACGGGCGTCGCCTACTGCACCGACGTCACCCTCACGCCCGAGCAGGACTTCAACGTCGTCACCGTCACCCTCGCCGCTCCCCCGCCGCGCCTGCCGCACCAGCAGGAGGCGCTGTCGGCCGGGTCGTCGGCCTGCGGGGTGTGCGGCAGCGACAGCGTCCACCAGGCCCTCGATCGCCGCGTGGCGCCGTGGCCGGGCGACCTCCCCTCTCCCGACGTCGTCCGCCGCCTGCCCGACGCGCTGCGCGGCGGGCAGAAGCTCTTCGAGCGCACCGGAGGGGTCCATGCCGCAGCCCTGGTCACCGCCGCCGGCGAGGTGCTCGTCGTCCGCGAGGACGTCGGGCGCCACAACGCCGTCGACAAGGTCACCGGGGCCCGCGTGCTCGCCGGCGATCCGGTGGCCGAGGCGTGCCTGCTGGTCAGCGGCAGGGTGGGTTACGAGCTCGTGCAGAAGGCGCTGGCCGCCGGGATCGGCAGCCTCGTCTCGGTCGGCGCGCCGACCAGCCTCGCGGTCTCGCTGGCCCGCGAGGGCGGGCTGGCGATGTTCGGGTTCACCGGCCCGGCGCGCACGGTGCGCTACTGCTGAAGCGGCCCGCGGCGTGGGTCCGTCGCAGTGTCGGCGGCCCCACCTAGCGTGAGCGCCATGCGCATCCTCCACACCTCCGACTGGCACCTCGGTCGGTCGTTCCACCGGGAGGACATGCTCGGCCACCAGGCCGCCTACGTCGACCACCTGCTCGAGGTCGTCGACGCCGAGCAGATCGACCTCGTCGTCGTCGCCGGCGACGTCTACGACCGCGCGCTGCCACCGGTCGACGCGGTCCGCCTGGCCGACGAGGCACTCGTCCGACTGGCGCACTCGCGCGCCACCGTCGTGATCACCAGCGGCAACCACGACTCGGCTCAACGGCTCGGGTTCTCGGCGCGCCTGATCGACGCCGCCGGCGTGCACCTGCGCACCGACGCCGCGCGGATCGGCGTCCCGCTGGAGCTCGCCGACGAGCACGGACCCCTTGTCGTGCACGGCATCCCCTACCTCGACCCGCACGCCGTCGCCGAGCCCTGGCAGCTCGAGCGTCGCTCGCACGAGGCCGCGCTCACCGAGGCGATGCGGCGGGTGCGCGTCGACCTCGCTGCCCGGCCCGGCGTCCGGTCGCTGGTGATGGCGCACGCCTTCGTCGCCGGCGCCACCCCGAGCGACTCCGAGCGCGACATCACCGTCGGCGGCGTCTCCCGGGTGGCGACCTCGCTGTTCGACGGCATCGACTACGTCGCCCTGGGCCACCTGCACGGCTCCCACGTGATCGAGGAGCACCTGCGCTACAGCGGCTCACCGTTGGCCTACTCGTTCTCCGAGACCACCCACGTCAAGGGGTCGTGGGTCGTCGACCTCGGGGCCCCCGGCACCGCCCTCGACGCCCGGTTCGTCCCGGCCCCCGTCCCGCGTCCTCTGGCTCGCCTCAGCGGCACGCTCGACGACCTGCTGGTCGACCCCTCGCTGTCGGCGCACGAGCACGCCTGGGTCGAGGTGACGCTCACCGACACGACCCGCCCGGTCGGCGCGATGGACCGTCTGCGCACGCGCTTCCCGCACGCCCTCGTGCTGGGCTTCTCCGCGACGCGCGCACCTCACGGCACGCCGTCGGCCGCCGCCCTTCACACCCGCCGCGACCATGACGTCGCGCGCGCCTTCATGACCGACCTCCGCGGCGAGGCGCCGTCACCGGCCGAGGCGCGGCTCCTCGACGAGGCGGTCGATGCCTGCTGCGACTCCGAGGGCAGCGGCCGCGACCGCGACCGTGGCGACATGCTGCTCCGTGCCGGCGACCCGTTGCCGCCGCGATGAGGCTGCACCATCTCGAGATGGTGGCTTTCGGGCCCTTCGCCGAGCGCACCCGGGTCGACTTCGACGCCCTGTCGGAGGCGGGGCTGTTCCTGTTGTCCGGGGCCACCGGCGCCGGCAAGACCAGCGTGCTCGACGCCGTCTGCTTCGCTCTCTACGGCGACGTTCCCGGTGATCGCAGCGCGGCCAAGCGGCTGCGCTGCGACCAGGCGGCACCCGACGTCGCCCCCCGCGTCGTGCTCGAGGTGACCCTGGGTCGGCGTCGGTTCCGCGTCGAGCGGAGCCCGGCGTGGGAGCGCCCGAAGAAGCGCGGCGCCGGCCTCACCACGCAGCAGGCGTCGGTGACGATGTCCGAGCGCTGCGACGGCGCGTGGACGCCGTTGTCGAGCCGGCTCGACGAGACCGGCGACCTCGTCACCCGCCTCGTGGGCATGAACCTCGCCCAGTTCACCCAGGTCGCCATGCTCCCGCAGGGCCGGTTCCAGACGTTCCTGCGGGCGAAGTCCGACGAGCGGCACCAGCTGCTCGAGGAGCTGTTCCGCACGGGTCGGTTCGCCGAGGTCGAGCGCTGGCTGCGCGAGCGCCGAGTAGCCCTCGTGCGCGCAGATGCCGAGGCACACCTGCGAGCGGCCGACGTCGTCAGCCGGATCAGCGAGGCCGCCGCTCGGCCTCTTCCCGACACGTGGGACGTGCGCGACCTCCGCCAGGTCGCCGACGACGGTGACCTGCTGCCCTGGGCCGCTGCGCTGGTCGACGACGTCACTCGTCAGCTGCAACGGCACCAGATCGAGGCGGGCGCGGCCGCGGCCGACGAGTCCGCGGCCCGCACCGTCCTCGACGCTGCCCGCGACCAGGTCGCCCGGCGCAGACGCTACGACAGCGCTCGGCGCGAGCGCGACGCCCTCGACGAACGCGCCGACGACCACGCCCACGACGTACGCCGGCTCGAGGCTGCCCGCCGCGCCGCGGCGGTGGTGCCGCTCGTGCGGCAGGCCCGCTCGTCGACCAGTGCGGCGGCCGGTGCCGCGACGCGGGCCGACGCCTCGCTCGCCGAGCTCGCCGAGCACCTCGGCCTGCTCAGCGCGCCCTCCTCCGACGAGCTCCCGCGGCTGGTCGAGAGCGCCTCGGCCTCGGTCGTCTGCGCCCGAGCCGCCCTGCCACGCGCCCGGCGCCTCACGAGCGCCCGGCGCGAGCTGGTGAGCCTGGGACGCCGCCTGCACCAGGCGGAGGTCGAGCTCGAGGCCGTCGCCGACGACCGGACGGGGCTGCCCGAGCGCCTCGAGACCCTGCGCGCCGAGGTCGGTGACGCTCGCGAGGCAGCGCAGCGCCGTGTCGACCTCGTCGATCGCGAGCAGGTCCTGCGCGGACGTCTGGAGTCCCACGGCCTCGTCGTGCGGCTGCGAGCCGAGGTGCAGCACGCCCGGAGCGAGTGGTTGGCGGCCCGCGAGGTTTCCCTCGCGCTCAAGGAAGAGCTGCTCGTGCTCCGCCAGGCTCGCATCGAGGGCATGGCGGCTGAGCTGGCCGGCGCCCTGGCCAGCGGCTGCAGCTGTCCGGTCTGCGGCTCGGCCGAGCACCCGGCCAGGGCTGCGGCCGCCCCGGGCGCGCCCGACGCACGCGCCGAGAAGGTCGCCCGGGCCGGCGCCGACGACGCGACCGTGGTCGAGCACGCCTTCGCCGCCAAGGTCCACGAGCTGGAGACGAGCCTCGCCGCTGCCTCTGCACGCGCCGGCGAGCAGTCGGCCGCCGAGGTCCGCGACGCGCTCGCCGACCTCGCCACGCTCCTACGCTCCACCTCCGTGCGCGCCGACCGGCTCGACAGCCTGCTCCAGGAGCTGCGGGAGACCGAGGAGAGCCTCACCCACCGCACCGACGCCCACACGACCTTGACGGCCGCCCGGGCCCGCCTGGGCGGCGAGCGCGACGCGCTCGAGGCCGAGGTCGCCGCGCTCGAGACCGAGCTCGAGGAGGTCCTCGAACCCACCGGGCACGGCGACCTCAGCCGCCTCCTCGCCGACGCCGCGCAGACCGAGACGCTGGGCCGAGCCGCGATGGTCTGCCTCGAGCAGGCCGCGATCGCCGAGCGACAGCGCCTCGACGTCCAGCGCGCCATCCGCACCGCCGCGCACGAGGCCGGCTTCGACGACGCGGAGCAGGCCGCAGCCGCGGCCCTGGGGCAGGAGTCCGTCGACCTGCTCGCCGAGGTCGTCGACGAGCACCGTCGGCGACGTGACGCGGTGATGCTGGTGCTGACCGAGCCCGGGGTCGACGACCTCGCCGACGACGACGCGCCCGACCTCGACCAGGTCGAGGCGTGTCACGCCGACGCCTCGGCACGCCGTGACGCGGCGGCGGCTGCGCTGCACGTGACGACCATCCGGCGCGAGCGCCTCGCCGGTCTCGCCGACGAGCTCGCGCTGGCGGCCGCTCCCTGGATCCCGCTACGGGACGACCTCGGCCTGACCACCCGGCTCGCGAGCTTCGTCGAGGGCAAGTCGTCCGACAACCTGCTCCGCATGCGGCTGTCGGCCTACGTCTTGGCCTACCGACTCAGCCAGGTGGTCGCCGCCGCCAACGAACGGCTGGCTCGGATGAGCGACCAGCGCTACTGCCTCGAGCACACCGGTCACCGTGGCGCAGGTGAGACCCGCGGCGGCCTCAGCCTGCTGGTGCGCGACGACTGGTCGGGCGAGACGCGCGACCCGGCGACCCTGTCCGGCGGCGAGACGTTCGTCGTCTCCCTCGCCCTGGCGCTGGGACTCTCCGACGTGGTGGCCAACGAGAGCGGCGGTGCCGCGCTCGACACGCTGTTCGTCGACGAGGGATTCGGCTCGCTCGACGCCGACACCCTCGACGACGTCATGGACACCCTCGACTCGCTGCGTGACGGGGGCCGGGTCGTGGGCTTGGTGAGCCACGTCGCGGAGATGCGCGACCGCATCCCGACCCAGCTCGTCGTGAGCAAGGCGCGCGGGGGGTCGGCCGTCCGCCACCGGGCCTCCGGCACGATGGACCGGTGAGCTCTCACTACGACCTGGCCATCATCGGAAGCGGATCCGGCAACTCGATCGTCGACGAACGGTTCGACGACCGTCGGGTGGCCATCATGGAGAAGGGTGTCTTCGGGGGCACCTGTCTCAACGTCGGCTGCATCCCCACGAAGATGTTCGTCTACCCCGCCGACCTGGCCCTGAGCGCTGCGCACGGCGACACGCTCGGGATCGAGGCTCACGTCGACCGGGTGCGGTGGCCCGAGATCCGCGACCGCATCTTCGGACGGATCGACCCGATCTCGGCCGGCGGACGCCGCTGGCGCTCCGAGGGCAACATCAACGTGACCCTCTTCGAGGGTCACGCCCGTTTCACCGGCCGCCGCACCATCGACACCGGAACGGGCGAGACCATCACCGCCGACCAGGTGGTCGTGGCGACCGGGTCGCGCCCGATGCTGCCCGACATCGACGGCATCGACACCGTCACCGTGCACACCAGCGACACCGTGATGCGCATCGACGAGCTTCCCGAGCGCATCCTGGTGATCGGTGGTGGCTTCGTCGCCGCCGAGTTCGCGCACGTCTTCGGTGCCTTCGGCGCGCAGGTGGTCATCGCGAATCGCTCTGCGAGCATGCTGCGGGCCGCGGACGCCGAGATCTCGGCGGCCTTCACCCGTGCGGCCCAGCACCGCTGGGACCTGCGCCTCGACACGGAGGTCTCGCGGTTCGAACCGCACGGCGACGCCATCCGTGCGCACCTCTCCGACGGCAGCGTCGTCGACGTCGACCTCGTGCTGGTGGCCACCGGGCGCCTGCCCAACTCCGACGACCTGGGGCTCGACCACACCGGCGTCGAGGTCGACGACGACGGGCTGGTCGTCGTCGATGCCCACCAGCAGACCACGGCCGACGGCATCTGGGCGCTGGGCGACGTGTCGAGCGCGTGGCAGCTCAAGCACGTGGCGAACCACGAGTCGCGGGTGGTGCAGCACAACCTGCTGCACCCCGACGACCTGCGATCCGCGCGCCGCGACGTGGTGCCGAGCGCCGTCTTCTCCAACCCCCAGGTCGCCAGCGTCGGCCTCACCGAGCACCAGGCTCTCGAGCAGGGCGTCGCGCACGTCATCGCGCGCCAGCAGTACGGCGGCACGGCGTACGGCTGGGCGATGGAGGACACCACGAGCTTCGCCAAGGTGCTCGCCGATCCCGCGACCGGCATGATCCTGGGTGCGCACTTCCTCGGGCCGCAGGCCTCGAACCTGATCCAGCCGATCATCCAGGCGATGAGCTTCGACCAGTCGGCCCACGACGTGGCGAGACGGCAGTACTGGATCCACCCCGCCCTGGCCGAGGTCGTGGAGAACCTGCTGCTCGCGCTCCCGGCTCCCGTCCCGTCGACCGGGCCCGGGCAGTAGGTTCGCCCCATGAGTGGCCTCGACCCGACCTTCGTCGACCTCCCCTTCCGGAGTCTGGGCGACGCCGCCCTCTCGCGGGCCCGCGCGCTGGGTGTCTCCCATGCGGACTTCCGTTTCGAGCGGGTCCGTTACCAGAGCCTGTCGGTGCGCGACGGCGTCCTGCAGAACGCGAGCGACACCGAGGACCTCGGCTTCGCGGTGCGCGTCATCCACCGCGGGTCGTGGGGGTTCGCCTCCGGGGTGGTGCTCACCGCCGACGAAGCCGTGCGCGTCGCCGAGACCGCCGTCGGCGTCGCGGAGGTCGCCGCCGCCATGACCAGCCGTCCGGTCGACTTCGCCGCCGAGCCGGTCTACCCCGACGCCTCGTGGGTCAGCGCCTACGAGGTCAACCCGCTCGAGGTGTCGGTCGCCGAGAAGGCCGCGGTGCTCGTCGACTGGACCGAGCGGCTGCGCACCGGCGCGGCCGTCGACCACGCCCGCGCCTTCTGCGAGCAGGTGCAGGAGAACAAGTACTACGCCGACCTGGCCGGCACGAGCACGACCCAGCAGCGCGTGCGGCTGATGCCGGGCTTCGAGGCGATGGGCGCCGGCGACGACACCTTCGACTCGATGGCGAGCCTCGCCCCGCCGGCCGGACGAGGCTGGGAGTACCTCCGGAGCATCGCCGACGGCGGCGTCCACGACTGGGACGCCGAGATCGAGCAGGTGCCCGAGCTCCTCGCCGAGAAGCTCAAGGCCCCCAGCGTGCAGGCCGGCACCTACGACCTCGTGATCCACCCGAGCAACCTGTGGCTGACCATCCACGAGTCGATCGGCCATGCCACCGAGCTCGACCGGGCGCTCGGCTACGAGGCCAACTACGCCGGGACCTCCTTCGCCACCCCCGACCTCCTCGGCACGCTGACGTACGGCTCGCCGGTCATGCACGTCACCGGCGACCGCACGGTCGAGCACGGGCTGGCCACGGTCGGCTACGACGACGAAGGTGTCGAGGCGCAGTCGTGGGACATCATCCGGGACGGCGTCCTGGTCGGCTACCAGCTCGACCGGGCGATCGCTCCACTGTTGCCGGGCGATGGTCGCTCCAACGGGTGCGCCTACGCCGACTCCCCCGGCCACATCCCGATCCAGCGGATGGCCAACGTCAGCCTCCAGCCCGACCGCGGCGCCGACGCCCCTGGCACCGACGAGCTCATCAGCCGCGTCGACGACGGGCTCCTCGTCGTCGGCGACAAGTCGTGGTCGATCGACATGCAGCGCTTCAACTTCCAGTTCACCGCCCAGCGCTTCTACCGCATCAAGGACGGCGAGCTCGTCGGTCAGGTGCGCGACGCCGCCTACCAGGCCACGACCACCGACTTCTGGAACTCGATGGAGGCCGTGGGCGGTCCGGACACGTGGGAGCTCGGCGGCGCGTTCAACTGCGGCAAGGCCCAGCCCGGTCAGGTCGCCGCGGTCAGCCACGGCTGCCCCACATCACTGTTCCGCGGCGTCCGCATCCTCAACACCCTCGAGGAGGGCACGACATGAGCACCCCGACTCGTTCCCCAGTCGCTGGTCGACCACGCCGTGGCCACCTCGACGTCCGACGACTGCGTCGCGATCGTCCGCGACACCACCAGCGCCAACCTGCGGTGGGCCAACAACACCCTCACCACCAACGGCGTCATGCACGGCGTGAGCGTCACGATCATCTCCTTCGTGCGCTCTGCCGGCCCCGGCGGCGGCGTCGCGACCGGCTCCGTCACCGGCAGCGCCAGCAACCAGGCCCAGGTGAGCGCGCTCGTGGAGGCCGCCGACGCGGCAGCCCGAGCCGGCTCCCCGGCCGAGGATGCCGCGCCGCTCGTGAGCGACACCCACGCCTCCCGCGACTGGGACGAGGCTCCGGTGCCGACCGACATCGGGGTCTACGCCGCCTTCGCGCCCGCGCTCGGCGAGGCCTTCGGTCGCGCCGGCTCGGCCGGTCAGGTCCTCTACGGGTTCGTCAACCACGAGCTGAGCACGACGTACGTCGGCTCGACCAGCGGCCTGCGGCTGCGGCACGTGCAGCCGACCGGCCACTACGGCTGCACCGCCAAGAACGCCGCCCTCACCAACAGCGCGTGGGTCGGCGGCGCGACCCGCGACTTCGCCGACGTCGACGCGTTGACGATGCACGACACGGTCGCCACCCGCCTGGCCTGGGGCGAGCGACGGGTCGACCTGCCCGCGGGTCGCTACGACACGATCCTCCCCCCCTCGGCGGTGGCCGACCTGATGATCGACGCCTACTGGTACGCCGGGGCGCGCGACGCGTTCGACGGACAATCCGTCTACAGCCGCCGCGGCGGCGGTACCCGCATCGGCGAGCGCCTCGCAGCGCCGGGGGTGCAGCTGTACTCCGACCCCGGCTACCCGGGCCTGGAGTGTGCTCCTTTCACGCTCGCGTCGTCGTCGAGCAACGACTCCTCGGTCTTCGACAACGGTCTGCCGCTCGGGCGCACCGACTGGATCCGCGACGGCGTCCTCACCGCACTCCTGCAGACCCGGCACTCCGCGCGCCTGACCGAGCAGCCGGTCACACCGGCCGTCGACAACCTGGTGCTGGAGGTCGAGGGAGCGACCGCCTCGCTCGACGACCTCGTCGCCGGCACCCAGCGCGGCCTGTTGCTGACCTGCCTCTGGTACATCCGCGAGGTCGACCCCCAGTCGCTGCTGCTGACCGGCCTGACGCGCGACGGGGTCTACCTCGTCGAGGACGGCGAGATCACCGGCGCGGTCAACAACTTCCGTTTCAACGAGAGCCCGGTCGACCTGCTCCGCCGCTTCACGCACGCCTCGAGCACGGCGCCGAGCTTCAGCCGGGAGTGGGGCGACGACTACTTCTCCCGCACCGCCACCCCTGCCCTGCGGGTGCCCGACTTCAACATGTCGAGCGTGTCGCAGGCCCTGTGAGGGAGGGGCCGTGGGGCCGCAGCCTAGAGTTCCTCCGACCGCGTCATCCGCGCTGTGCCACTCCTGGGGGAACCTCTCATGTCGTCCTGCTCCCGCCGCCGTCCGCTCCTGCGTCCGCGTGGCCTCGTCGCGGCCCTCGCCGCCACGGGTGCCGGTCTCGCGCTCGCCCTGTCGGCGACGCCCTCCTCCGGTGCGGTCGAGCCGAACCGCGCGCCCCTCACCGCCGACGACACGCTGACTATCTACGGGAAGCCGGTGAACGGGGGGTACTCCTACACCAGCCAGGCCCTCGTGCTGCGCAACGACAGCGACCCCGACGGCGACGTCCTGACGATCTGCGAGGTGCAGAACCCCGACCCTGACGTGCTCGCCGTCACCATCGGCCGGGCCAGGACGGGCGAACCCACCGTCGAGGTGAGCACCACCGTGAACGCGCCCTTCACCTACGAGATCACCTACCGCGCCTGCGACGGGCAGCTCAGCACCCCGGGCACCCTGACGGTGGAGGTGAAGCAGGTTGGCCCACTGCAGGCGGTCGCCCAGAAGAAAGGCGGGCGCGTGCGGTTCACGAACCCGGGCGACGTCCCGCTGGACGTCAGCTTCGACGGCGGGAGCTTCAACCTGAACCCGAACGTGTCCAGGATCGTCCACGTGATCTCCAGCGACATCAGCTACACCGCTTTCTCCGACATGGGGGCCGACGGTGGCGCCGGGATCGTCAGCGACCTCACGATCCCGAGCAAGCGCGTCGATCCCATCGAGGTCACTCGCCTCAGGCGGCCTGGCTGGCTGCAGCTCGTCAACACCGGCCCCGACAAGCTGGAGGTGCGCTTCGGGGCACCCGGCTTCACCGACGAGACCACCGACGGTCGCGTCACCCTGGCGTCGGGAGCCACGGCCAAGATCCGCACCGGTCGCCAGCGCCTGGCCTTTGCGGCCTACGACCCCGACAGCTTCCTGGCCGACGAGGGCTCCGTCACTGGCCTGAACCAGCGCTGACCGATGACCAACAGCAGCCGACGCCCCGTCCGGATGGCGGGCACCCTGGCCGCCGGGATGCTCGCCGCGGTGCTGGCGACGTCCGGGGCGGCCGCCGCCTCCCAGCCGCAGGACCCGTCCCGTCCAGTGGCCAACGCGGATGCCTACCGGGTCTACTCCGGCGGGCAGTACGTCGTCGACGTCCTCGAGAACGACGACACCACGCTGCTGAGCGGCGCCGACCCGACGCTCTGCGGCGTCTCGGTCGACGACGGCACCCAGCAGGCGCTGTTCGCCGAGATCGATCGCACCGACCCCAGCAAGGTCTCCCTGGTGACCGACCCGCTCTTCTCCGGGGTCGTTCGCTTCACCTACGACGCCTGCCAGGGCGAACAGCGGGCCACCGGCACGGTCACGCTGACGGTCGAGCGCCTCGACTCCCCCACGGTCGCGAAGAAGGAACGGCGACGCGCGCAGATCACCGCGACCAACCCGAACACCGTGCCGCTGACGATCCTCTGGGCCAGCAACCAGGGGCAGGGGGTCGACGGTCAGCGAGAGGTCCCTGCGGGCGGGCGGATCACGATCGGGGTGCAGCGCACGCGGGTCTTCTGGGTCGCCTACGTGCGCGACCAGGGCGCCGTCGTGGTGGTCGGTGACGGCACCGTCGACCAGATCAAGCGCCGACGCTGACCCGGGGGTCGTAGGGCACCCGGGTGTGCAGGAAGGTCGCACACTCCAGGTGGGTGACCCGAGCGGCGTCGCCGTGCGCGCCCGGGCTGCGCACGACACGGAGGGTCTCGCCGTGGTGGTAGCCGCGCACCCCCACCAGGTCGTCGCCCCTCAGCTCGAAGCGGCTGCCCGGGCGGCCACTCTGCAGGTGCCACTGCTCGAGCCCGCCATGGTGCCACCGGTGCTCGATGGCGGTGTTGCCCCAGAACCACAGTCCGAGGGCGTCTGCTGCTGCCGCCGGGACCTCCACCGTCGGCTCCCAGCGCCGGATCGGTCCGTCTGCTGCGCCCGACCCGTCGGGTGAGGACAGCGCGACCGGGACGTCCTCGCAGCTGAGTCCGGTGGTGGCACCGGCCAACGCCACCACGCCGCTGCCGCTGACCGGGTCGACGAAGAGGCTGGCCAGGAAGCCGGGCATCGACCCCGTGTGACCCAGCCACGTCTGCCCGAGGACGTCGACGAGGCGCAGCCCCAGCCCGTAGCCGGCGCCCAACCGGTCGACGGCCATCTCGGCGGCGGTGTCGCTCGCCAGGACGTCGCGACGTCGACCGCTCAGCACGGTCGTCCAGGTGGCGAGGTCGGCGATCGTGCTCCACGCCTGCCCGGCCGGCGCCATCGCCCCGGTGTCGGTGTGGGGCTCGAGCGCGAGCCGACCCGTGAAGTGCTCGACGCTGTAGCCCTGCGCGTGCGGGGCGACCGGGCCGTAGGTCGTGCGACGCAGACCGAGCGGCTCGACCAGGCGCTCGCGCACGACGTCCCACCAGGAGGCACCGCGTTCGCGCGCCACCACCTCGCCCAGGAGCCCGTAGCCGAGGTTGGAGTAGTGGAAGAGCTCCCCTGCGCCGGCGATCGCCCCGGACCCGTCGTTACGCCGGAACAGTGCCTCGACGTCGCCTCCCCTCGAGCGCTCCCACCACGGGCCCGACGGCTCGCTCTGCATCCCGCCGGTGTGGCCGAGGAGGTCGGCGATGGTCGTGGCCGCATACCCGGTCTCGGGAAGGAATCGTCCCACCGGGTCGTCGAGGTGGAGGCGACCCTCGTCGCGCAGCTGCATCACCAGCACGGCGGTGAAGGTCTTGGTGATCGACCCGATGCGGTAGGCCGTCTCCACGTCGGAGCCGACCGCGCCGGCAGCGACCACCGTGCCGTCGCGCACGAGCCCGGCGACGATCGACGGCAGCCGGCCGTCGGCCTGCAGCCGCTCGACGCGCGCCTGCAGGCTCACCGCTCGCTCACTCCGCAAAGGCCTCGGGCGGCGGGCAGGCGCACACGAGGTTGCGATCGCCGTAGGCCTGGTCGACCCGACCGACCGGCGGCCAGTACTTGTCGGGGTCGATCCCGGTGGGGAAGACGGCCAGCTCGCGCGAGTAGGCGCGGTCCCACTCGCCCACCAGCGACCGTGAGGTGTGGGGCGCACCACGCAGCGGGGAGTCCTGCGGCGTCCACTCCCCCGCGGCCACCCGGTCGATCTCGGCGCGGATGGCGATCATCGCGTCGCAGAAGCGGTCGATCTCGCCGAGGTCCTCGGACTCCGTGGGCTCGACCATCAGCGTGCCGGCCACCGGGAACGACATGGTCGGGGCGTGGAAGCCGTAGTCGACGAGTCGTTTGGCGACGTCGTCGACCGTGACGCCGGTGTCCTTGGTGATGCCTCGGACGTCGAGGATGCACTCGTGGGCCACCAGCCCGCCGTGCCCGCTGTAGAGCACCGGGAAGTGCTCGGCCAGGCGCTTGGCGACGTAGTTGGCCGAGAGCACCGCGCTGGCCGTGGCGCGGGTGAGACCCTCGGCCCCCATCAGGCGCACGTAGGCCCACGAGATCGGCAGGATGCCGGCCGAGCCGTAGGGCGCCGCGCTGATCGGGCCGATGCCCTCACGCTTGGCCGGCTCGGGGTGCTGGGCGTGCGAGGGCAGGAACGGCGCGAGGTGCTCGCGCACCGCGACGGGTCCGACCCCGGGGCCGCCACCGCCGTGGGGGATGCAGAAGGTCTTGTGCAGGTTGAGGTGCGAGACGTCGCCGCCGAAGTCACCGGGCTTGGCGTAGCCCAGCAGGGCGTTGAGGTTGGCTCCGTCGACATAGACCTGCCCGCCGTAGCGGTGCACGAGGTCGCACAGGTCGCCGATGGTGTCCTCGTAGGCCCCGTGCGTCGAGGGATAGGTGACCATGATGGCAGCGAGCGTGTCGGCGTGCTTCTCGCACTGCTGGTGCAGGTCGGAGAGGTCGACGGTGCCGTCGTCCCCGGCCTTGACGACGACGACCTTCATGCCGGCCATCACCGCCGAGGCCGCGTTGGTCCCGTGCGCCGAGCTCGGGATGAGGCACACGTCGCGCTGGGTCTCTCCGCGCGCGTGCTGGTAGCCACGGATGGCCAGCAGCCCGGCCAGCTCGCCCTGCGAGCCGGCATTGGGTTGGATCGAGACGCGGTCGTAGCCGGTGACCTCGGCCAGCCAGCCCTCGAGGTCGTCGACCAGGGTGCGGTAGCCCTGGGCGTCCTCGGCCGGGGCGAAGGGGTGCAGGTCGGCGAAGCCGGGTAGCGAGACGGGCTCCATCTCGGTCGTCGCGTTGAGCTTCATCGTGCAGGACCCGAGCGGGATCATGCCGCGGTCGAGGGCGTAGTCGCGCGCCGAGAGACGCCGCAGGTAGCGCAGCATCTGGGTCTCGCTGTGGTGGCTGGAGAAGACCTCGTGAGTCAGGAAGTCGGTCGTGCGGGTCAGCGCGGCAGGCAGCGCCTCGGACGAACCGTCCGTCAGGTCCGTCGTGGCGTCGGCGCTCACACCGAACGCCTCCAGGACGCGGGTGATGCTCGTCGACGTCGTGCACTCCGACGTGCTGATGCCGACGGTGTCGTCGTCGATGTTGCGCAGCTGGATGCCGAGCGCGCGCGCGGCGGCGACGACGTCGTGGCCACGCCCGGGCACGCGCACGGTGAGCGTGTCGAAGAACGTCGCGTTGACCACCTCGACGCCGGCCCGGGTCAGGGCACCGGCCAGCGAGGCTGCGTGGTGGTGGGTGCGTCGAGCGATCGCGCGCAGCCCCTCGGGGCCGTGGTAGACGGCGTACATCGAGGCGACGACGGCCAGCAGCACCTGGGCCGTGCAGATGTTGGACGTCGCCTTGTCGCGGCGGATGTGCTGCTCACGCGTCTGCAGCGCCAGCCGGTAGGCCGGACGACCCTCGCTGTCGATCGACACCCCGACGAGGCGACCGGGCAGGTGCCGCTCGAGACCGGCGGCGACGGCCATGTAACCGGCGTGCGGTCCGCCGTAGAACAGCGGGACGCCGAAGCGCTGCGACGAGCCGACCACCACGTCGGCGCCCAGGGCGCCGGGCGCCTCGAGCAGGGTCAGCGCGAGCAGGTCGGCCGCCACGACCGCGAGCGCGTTGCGCTCGTGGGCTGCCTCGATGAGCGGACGGGGGTCGAGCACGGCTCCGGAGGCGCCCGGGTACTGCACCAGGACCCCCGACAGCTCGCCGTCGGGCAGCCCGGAGCCGAGGTCGGCGACGACGACCTCGATACCCATCCCCTCGGCGCGGGTGCGGATGACGTCGATCGTCTGTGGCAGGGCGTCGGCGTCGACCACGAACGGGCCGGAGGCCTTGCGGTTGCCGCGGCGGACCAGGGTCATCGCCTCGGCGGCAGCCGTGGCCTCGTCGAGCAGCGACGCGTTGGCGGTGGGCAGCCCGGTCAGGTCACCGATGACCGTCTGGAAGTTGATCAGCGCCTCGAGTCGTCCCTGCGAGATCTCCGGCTGGTACGGCGTGTAGGCGGTGTACCAGCTCGGGTCCTCCAGGACGTTGCGCCGCACCACAGGCGGGGTGATCGTGGCGTGGTAGCCCTGGCCGATCATCGGTTCCGCGGGGTGGTTCGCGGCTGCCAGGGCGCGGAGCTCGGCGGCCGCGGTGGCCTCCGAGACCGCCGGCGGGAGGTCGAGGGCAGCGGCACTGCGAATGCCGCCGGGCACCGCGGCGGCCATCAGGTCCTCGAGCGAGTCGTAGCCCAGGTAGGAGGTCATGGTGGCGACCGCGTCGGCACTGAGACCGATGTGGCGATCGGCGAACTGGGCTGATCGGAGGTGGGCTGGACGATCGAGGTGATCGGACACGGAGGCTCCCGGGTGGCTGCGTCGGACAGAGTGGACCGGCGTGCGTCGCGCCGGACCTCCTCCCCCTCTGTCGCCCGGTGGGCTCCACAGTTGCCTGCTCCGCGCGGTCCGGGTGCCTGAGAGGTTCCGGGGAGGAATTGCCCCTTCGGCGCTTCGGTGCAGCTGGGTGAAGACTCTCCCGCGCGGGATAGCCAGCGTGCTCAACCTACCAGCCACCTCCCTCACCCTGATGACGACCGCGCCGTGGCCTCGAGGGCCACGACGCGGACGGGGTCGGGGGACGGGTGAGCGGGCTGCGGCGGGGAGTCAGCCGATCTTGCGGGCCGCGCGACGAGCAGCCAGCTCGTCGGCCGCGGAGACCGCCGCGGCGGCGGGTGCGTCGGCACGCTCGCTGGGCAGCTCGGCCAGCGTGCCCTCGATCTCGCGCCACACGCCGCCGATCGCGATCCCGAAGACGCCCTGGCCACCTTGGAGGAGGTCGATGACCTCGTCGTTCGAGGTGCACTCGTAGACCGAGGCGCCGTCACTCATGAGGGTCACGCGGGTGAGGTCATCGGTCCCGCGCTCACGCAGGTGCGTCACTGCGGTGCGGATCTGCTGCAGCGAGATGCCCGCGTCGAGCAGACGCTTGATGATCTTGAGGATCAAGATGTCACGGAAGGAGTACAGGCGCTGCGAGCCCGACCCCTTGGCGCCGCGCACGGTCGGCTCGATGAGCCCCGTGCGGGCCCAGTAGTCGAGCTGTCGGTAGGTGATGCCGGCGGCGTTGCACGCCGTCGGACCGCGGTAGCCGACGTCGCTGGGCAGCGGCGAGACGTCGTCGGTGAACAGCAGGCCCTGCTCGCCGGCCGACTCGACCGCGCGCTCCTGAGCCAGCGCGGCGTCGCTGTCTGCCGCCACCGCCGATCCTGCACCAGGCTGGTTCTGCTCGTTCACACGGTCCTCCGCGGGGTCTACTCCGTAAGACGTAGCTCCGGGAAGCGTGACGGTGGCGGCCGGAAGGCCAACCACATGCGTGGAGTTACAACGAAGACAGTTCAAGGTACGACGAGCGGGCGGGCCGGTCAAAGGTCACGCCCGGCGTGTCGCCAACCCTCACCCTCGGGTTGAGGGTCACAGATCGGCGTCGAAGTCCTCGGGCGTCACGTGGTCGAGGAACTCGCGGAACTTCTCGACCTCGTCCTCCTGCTCGGCGGGCACGGCGAGGCCGGCCTCGTCGAGGACGCCCTCGTCGCAGACGATGCGAGCACCGGTGCGCAGCGCGAGAGCGATGGAGTCGGACGGGCGGGCGCTCACCTCGACACCGGAGTCGAAGACCAGGAGGGCGAAGAAAACACCGTCCTTGACGTCGGTGATGCGTACCTCGACCAGCGGGTTCCCGGTGGCCTCCAGCACGTCCTTCATCAGGTCGTGGGTCAGCGGCCTCGGCGGGATCACGCCCTGCTGGGCGAAGGCGATCGCGGTCGCCTCGACCGCGCCGATCCAGATCGGCAGGTAGCGCTCCCCCGTCACCTCGCGCAACAGCACGATCGGCTGGTTGGAGGGCATCTCGACCCTGACTCCCATGACATCGACTTCTCGCACGGGTTCACCCTACCCCCGAGCCAAGGCCCCCGGCGGGGGGCCGTGGCCGACCGGTGCGGGCCTCAGCGACGACGCAGGCCTGCCTTCACCAAGGTGGCGTGCAGGCGGACCGAGAGCATCGCCATCTGGCTCATGGCGTCCTCGAGCCGTGCTTCGGCAGCGGCGTCGTGACCGCGGGTCAGCGGCGCCACGACCTGCTGCACCAGACCGACCTCCCGGTCGGCCGCGGCCCGGAAGGCACGCAGGTGGCGAGGTTCCAGGCCGAACTCGGCGAGCTCTCGCGCCGTCTGGGCGATCACCAGGGCGTCGGTGTCGAAGTGGGCCGTGCCGCTGCGCGCGGCGACCAACCCGAACTGCTCCAGCGCCAGCAGGAGCTCCTCGTCGATGTCGGCGATCTTGAGCAGCTCCTTGCGCGAGAGCCGCACGCTGTCGCGACGCCGGAACGACTCAGGGCTCGGGAGCCCGTCGGCGGTCACCGACACCGTCGGCACCGTCGGGACGACCGGCTCGATCGGGGGCGGCTGCAGGCCACGGTCGAGGGCGTCGAGGTGCTCACCGATCACCCGCAGCGGCAGGTAGTGGTCGCGCTGCATCGTCAGGATGTAGCGGAGCCGGTCGACGTCGCCGACGCAGAACTTGCGGTAGCCCGCGGGGGTGCGCTCGGGCTTGATCAGCCCCTTGTCCTCGAGGAAGCGGATCTTGGGGATCGTGATCGAGTCGAAGTCAGGGCGCAGCTGGTCGAGCACCTGGCCGATGTTGAGCCGTCCGCCGGGTGCATCGGCCTTCTCCTGGTGAACCGGGCTGACCATCGCCGCTGCCGTCAGGAGAGCCGGGCGTCGTGCCCGGAGAAGAACACCAGGCGGTACTTGCCGATCTGGACCTCGTCGCTGTCCTTGAGCCGGACGGTCTCGATGCGGTCGCGGTTGACGTAGGTGCCGTTGAGGCTGCCGGCATCGGCGACGGTGAAGGAGTCCTGGTCGCGACGGAAGACGGCGTGCTGGCGCGAGACCGTGACGTCGTCGAGGAAGATCTCGCTCTCGGGGTGACGCCCGGCGTTGATGACGTCGGCGTCGAGGAGGAACCGGCTGCCCGCACCTGGACCCTTCTGGACCACGAGGAGCGCGTGGCCGGGCGGCAGGGCGTCCACCGCGGCGGCATCGACGACGTTGAGTGCCCGGTCGGAGGTCTCGACCTTGTCGGCGGCCGCCCCGATCTGGATCGTGGCGGTCGACTCCCCCGACGGCTCCGTGGACCCCGAGGGGGCGTCGGCTCCGGCGATGCGGGTCCCGCACTGCGCGCAGAACCGGGAGTCGTCGGGGTTCTGCTTGCCGCAGTTGGTGCAGAAGGGCATCGGTGCTTCCTCCAGGGGGAGCGTGTCGCTGGTGAGCAACCCTCACTACCGGGCTGAGGGTGAGCGTTGAGCCCGAACCTACCAGTCAGCCGTCGAGGGACGCGGTGTAGACCTCGGCGCTCATCAGGGCGCCGACCGCCTCGTCGGCGGAGTCGGCGGTGGGCACGACCTCGAAGAGCCAGCCACCACCGTAGGGGTCGGAGTTGACGAGCTCGGGAGTGGCGTCGAGCGACTCGTTGCGCGCCACGACCTCGCCGGTCACGGGGGCGTAGATGTCGCTGACCGACTTGGTCGACTCCAGCTCGCCACAGGTGCTTCCGGACTCGACGGTGTCACCGATCTCGGGAAGGGAGACGTAGACGATGTCGCCCAGAGCCTCCTGGGCGTACTCGGTGATCCCCACGCGCACCGAGCCGTCGTGCTCACCAGGGGTGCGCACCCACTCGTGCTCGGCGGTGTACTTCAGGTCCTCGGGATACACAGTTCCTCCATCGGGGCGGCTCGCGTTCGCCATCACGCTACTCGTCGACGGGCCCCTGCGGGGTTCAGGGGTCGGGCGTCGCGAACTCGGGCTGGACCAGGCGGCGGATGGCGTCGATGTCGAGCGAGGCCAGCTCGGCGACCTCCACCGTTGCGCCGTCGCCCTCGATCTGCTTCAAGGGCCCGAGCGGGAACCGGATCGCGCTGGCGAGGGCGTTGGACACCCCGATCGCGTCGATGACGTAGGGCGACTCGACGAGCGTGCCGTCGATGAGCAGGCCGCCCACGCCGTCCTCGAAGGAGGTCTGGGCGACCACCCGCACCTCGCCGTTGATCTGGATCGCCTCTGCGCTCACGCTGCGCAGCTCCTGGATGGTGTCCAGCATCGTGCCGACCGCGATCGTGCCGCTCTGCTCGGTGATGGTGATGCGCACCCCCGGGCCGGTGACCGGCACGACACCGGCCAGGACGTTGAGGCTGTCGACCTCCTGCTGAGCCTGCTCGACGGCCGCCTGGCGTCGGCCCGTCTCCGAGCGCAGGTCGGAGCGCGCAGCGGTGAGGCGGTCGATCTCGGTCTGGGTGCGCTGAGTGGTGCCGGACAGCCCGTTCAGCACGTCGATGAGGTCCTGCTCGCGCAGTCCGGAGTAGCTCGAGGAGTCCTCGGTGGCCTGGATCTGCACGACCGCGGCGAACCCGACGAGCGCGAGGAGGACCGCGACGACCCGTTGGGCCTTCGAAGGGTGCCGCAACGCCTTCCAGAGGCGGTGGCGTCCGGTCTCGCTGGGTGGCGTCGAAGTGTCAGGCATGGAACAGGTGCCGCCTGATGGCAGCGACGTTGGAGAAGATCCGGATGCCCAGCACGACGATCACCCCGGTGGAGAGCTGACCACCGACCCCGAGCCGGTCGCCGAGGTAGACGATACCGGCGGCGATGACGACGTTGCTGATGAAGGAGACGACGAAGACCTTGTCGTCGAAGATCCCGTCGAGGTAGGCGCGCAGGCCGCCGAAGACGGCGTCGAGGGCGGCCACGACGGCGATCGGGAGGTACGGCTCGAGTCCCAGCGGGACCTCGGGGTGGAAGACGAGTCCCAGCACGACACCGAGGAGCAGTCCGAGAGCGGCGATCACGGCGAGTCACCCTCGCTCTCTGGGTCGGTGGTGGCGCTGGGCTTGGCGGGCGGCTGCTGCTCGACGTCGGGCGGCGTGACCTCGAGGGAGGCCGAGAACTGATCGAGGTAGCCGGGGGGTCCGGCCGGCAGCGACAGGTCGGGCTCATTCTCCACGTCGTAGGTGAAGCCGTAGAACTCGGCCTTGCCCGCGAAGACCAGACCCGTGGTGGTGTCGAAGAGCCGGGCCGACAAGGTACGGGTGTCACCGATCGCCTCGACGACGTAGGGGCCCGCGATGCCGCGCTCGTTGACGCCGATCGCCTGGCCGCTCGTGCGGATGGCGCTGCGCGCGGTGAGCCGCTGACCGTTGATGGCGATCGCCTCGGCCCCGGCCTCCCACAGCCCGTTGACGAGCAGGGCGAGGTCGGAGTCCTGGACCAGCTGTACCGGGTCGGCGTCGGGAAGGTCGGTGACGATCACCCGCACGCCCTGTCCGGAGACGCGCAGGAAGCCGGTCCTGACCTGGAGGCGCCGGTTGCGCACCAGCGCCTCCTGCTCGGTGTCGGCAAGCGCACCGAGACGGTCCTCGAGCGTGAGGTTGCCGGCGCGCAGGTCCGCCAGCCGCTGCTGCTGGCGCGCGAGGAGGTCGCGCTCGCCCTCGAGCCTGCTGATCAACGTCGTCCGACCGGCGTCGTCGACGTCGGCGTTGCGCGCGGTCTGGACGAAGGCGGTCGAGACCAGGATCCCGAACAGCGCGACCACCAGGCCTGCGACTCGCCGTGATCGCCTGCGTGAGGGGCGAGGGGCGCCGGCAGCGCGCCGCTCGGCGGCCACGAGGTAGTCCTCGTCGAGGGCCTGCTGGGTGATCATCGTCAGCAGCGGAAGATGCACCCGGGCCGGCAGCACGAGCTCGTCGGGCGCGACCACGGGGGCGCTCACCGGCTCACACCCGGTCCGTGGTCGCGAGGAGCCGACGCACCTGCCAGGCGTAGAGGACACCGGCCCACCAGTAGAGGGCGATCCCCCACACGGCGAAGGCCCAGCCGAAGACCTCGGCGAGCGTGGCCACGGTGCCGTCGCCGTCGCCGAGCAGCAGCAGGGGGAAGGCGTAGAGCAGGTTGAACGTCGCGGCCTTGCCCAGGAAGTGGACCGGAAGAGCGCTGTAGCCACGGGTGCGCAGCAGCGGGACGAGCCCCCACATGAGGGCATCGCGCAGGGGCAGCGACACCGCCACCCACCACGGGATGATGTCACGCAGAGCCAGCGCCACGACGACAGCGAGGATGTAGAGACGGTCGGCCACGGGATCGAGGATCTGCCCCAGCACCGACTGCTGGTCGAGCTTGCGCGCCAGCCACCCGTCGAGGTAGTCGGTGATGCCTGAGGTCACGAGGAGCGCGAGCGCCCAGCCGTCCTCCTCCGGCCCCAGGACGAGGTAGAGGAAGAGCGGGACCCCGGCCAGACGCAGCGCGCTCAGCCCGTTGGGCAGCGTCCAGACCAGCGTCGTCGCGCGCTCGGCGTCGGGTGCCGCGTCACCTGCCACGATCGCCCACCCTACGGGCCTCGACCGGCCGGGTGGGGCTGCACGCGCGCAGCAGGGGTCGCAGCGTCACGGCTCAGGACGTCTCTTCGAGGTGGGCACCGTCACGGATCTCGCCGACCAGCTCCTCGATGACGTCCTCGAGGGTCGCCAGGCCGACGGTGCGGCCCTCCTCGTCGACGACGCGCGCCATGTGGGCGCCGCGCCGCTGGAGGACCTCCAGCGCCTCGTGCAACGGCGCGGTGGCTGCCACCGGGGCGAAGGGCCGGATCCACTTGTCGTCGATGGGCGCCGAGCGGCGTTGCTCGTCGGGCTCGAGGACGTCCTTGATGTGGAGGTAGCCGAGCAGCTCGCCGTCCGCGCTCGCGACCGGGAAGCGGCTGAACCCGGTGGCAGCGCACAGGGCCTCGACGTCGGCAGGGCTCGAGCCCCGCACGATCGTGGCCAGGGTGTGGGGCTCGAGCCGCACCAGCTCGACCGCCTTCTCGGTGAAGCCCAGGGCGCCGGCGAGGCGGTCGTACTCGTCGGCCTCCAGCAGACCTTCGCCGCGCGATTCCTCGACCAGCGCCGCGACCTCCTCGCGGGTGTAGGTCGAGCTGACCTCGTCCTTGGGCTCGACCCTGAGCAGACGCAGGGTCGCGTTGGCGATGGCGTTGAGCCCGACGATGATCGGTCGCAGCAGCGCGACCACCGCCACCAGCGCCGGTGCCAGCACCAAGGCTGCGCGCTCCGGGCCCGCGATGGCGATGTTCTTCGGCACCATCTCGCCGAGGACGACGTGCAGCGCCACGACCACGACGAGCGCCAGCACGAAGGCCACCGGGTGCAGCAGGCCCTCGGGCACGCCCGCGCGCTCGAAGAGCGGTTCGATCAGGTGGGCCAGGGCCGGCTCGCCGACCGCACCGAGGCCGAGGGAGCAGATCGTGATGCCGAGCTGCGCGCCGGCCATCATCACCGAGATGTTCTCCATCGCACGCAGCGTGGTGCGCGCGGCGCGGGAGCCGTTCTGGGCCTGGGGCTCGATCTGGCTGCGTCGCGCCGAGATCAGCGCGAACTCGGCGCCGACGAAGAACGCGTTGAGCGCCAGCAGGACGACGGCCAGGAGCACGGCCGCGGTGTCACTCATGGTCTGCTCCCACGTCGTCGAGCAGGCGCAGCGTCAGCCGGTCGATCCGTAGGCCGTCCATGTGCTCGACCGCGAGGACGGCGAGAAGCTGGCGAGGCTGCTCGGTGTCGGTGCGGTCGGGCACGGCGACCTCGGCGATGTCGCCGGCTCGAGGGATCCGGCCCAGCACCTGCAGCACCAGCCCGGCGATCGTGTCGTAGTCCTCGCTCTCGGGGAGCTCGATGCCGCTGAGGTCCTCGACCTCGTCGGGACGCAGCAGGCCCGAGAGCGACCAGGAGCCGTCGCGCCGCTGCCGCGCGCGAGCACCGAGGCGGTCGTGCTCGTCGGAGATGTCGCCGACGATCTCCTCGATGACGTCCTCGAGGGTGACGATCCCCGCGTGCCCGCCGTACTCGTCGAGGACGACGGCCATCTGGAAGCCGTCGGCGCGCAGGAGAGCCATCAGTGGGTCCAGGCGCAGCGAGTCCGGTACGACGACCGGCTTGGCCATCAAGTGCTTGACCTTGGTCGTCGACCGCTCGTGGGGCGGCAGGGCGACCGCGTTCTTCACGTGGACGGTGCCGACGACGACGTCGTCCTCGTCGAGGACGGGAAAGCGGGAGTGGCCGGTCTGGCGGGTCAGGTCGATGACGGCGCTCGCTCGGTCGTTGGTCTCCAGCGAGCGGGTGCGCACCCGGGGCGTCATGATCTCCCCGGCGGTGCGGGTGCCGAACTCGACCGAACGTTCCATCAGCTCGGCGGTATCGGCGTCGAGGGTGCCTTCGTCGGCCGACCGCGAGATCAGCGAGGCCAGCTCGGTCGAGCTGCGGGCCGAGCGCAGCTCCTCCTGCGGCTCGATCCCGAGGCGACGCACGATGGCGTTCGCCGAGCCGTTGAGCACGTGGATGGGTCCGCGGCTCACCGCGGTGAACAGACGCATCGGCCGCTGGGTGGCCCGCGCGGTCGCCATCGGGAGCGCGATCGCGACGTTCTTGGGAACGAGCTCACCGAACAGCATCGTCAGGACCGTGCTCAGCGACAGCGCGACCGCCAGGGACGTCGGGGTCACCGCCCCCTCGGGCAGCCCGGCCGCGGTCAGTGGTGCGGCGAGCAGCTCGGAGATGGCCGGCTCGGCGAGGAAACCGATGCCGAGGTTCGTCACGGTGATGCCGACCTGGGCACCGGAGAGCTGGGTCGACAACGACTTCAGGGCGTGCTGGACGCCGAGTGCTGCGGTGTCACCGCTCGCCGCCTCGCGGTCGACCTGGCCGCGGTCGACGGTGACCAACGAGAACTCAGCGGCGACGAAGAGCCCGCACATGAGGATGAGCAGGAGGGCCACAGCGAGGAGCAACCAGGCCATCAGCGCGGCCCGGGCGACGGAGGCCGGCGGGGCCGGTAGCGATCGAGCGAGTTCGTCCTTTGAGAGCCGTCCATCGGGCGGTTCGCAGTCCTTCGTCTGGGTCGTCAGGGAGAGGTCAGAGTAGCCGGACGCCGCTCGGGTCGGCGTATCGGTGGCCGGTCGGTCAGATCCTCTGGTCAATCGTGGCCATTTGGTGCAGCAGGCCGAACCCGACGCCTGGCGCAGACCTAACCTGGAGAACCCGAGACGACCGGCTCACTCAGCGAGCCGCACGGAGCCCCCCCATGTCGAGCACCGCCACCCAGACGCACGCCCACGCCACCCGCCGGTCCCTGCTGCGGGGCAGCGCGGCGGCAGGCGGCGCGCTGTCCACCGGCGGTGTCGGTGTCGTCGCCGCCGAGGCTGCACCCGCCTCGCGCCGCCACCGGGGCGCCCGGCTGCTCAGCACCGCCGACCGTCATCTCGTCAACCGCTTCTCCTACGGCAACACCCCTGCCCTGACCGCGCAGGTGCTGCAGGCCGGGGGCGCCCGGTCCTGGTTCCAGCAACAGCTGGCACCGGGCAGGATCGCCGATGCGAAGGCCGACGCCCTCCTGCACTGGTGGCCCAGTCTGGTCCGTTCACCGCAGGATCTCTGGACCCGCGAGATCACCGGGGTCGAGGGCGGTTGGCAGGTGATGGCCGACTACCAGCGCTGGATCCTGGTCCGTCGGATCATGACGAACCGCCCGGTCGCGGAGATGATGGCCGACTTCTGGATGAACCACTTCAACGTCCCCGTGCACAACGACGCCACCTTCACCTACCGGTTCTCCTACGACCAGGCGCTGCGGCGTCATGCGCTGGGCACGTTCGAGGACCTCCTCCGGACGGCGATCACCCACCCGGCGATGGGGATGTACCTCGACAACGCGGTCTCGACCAAGGCGCACCCCAACGAGAACCTCGGCCGCGAGCTTCTCGAGCTGCACACCGTGGGCTACGGCAACTACGCCGAGGACGACGTCAAGGGCTCGGCCCGACTGCTGACGGGTTACCTCGTCGACATGTGGCACTCGTGGGTGGCCGGGTACTCCGTGCTGGAGCACTGGACCGGTCCGGTCACCGTGCTGGGCTTCCACTCCGACAACGCAGCAGCCGATGGGCGGCCTGCCCTCGACGCCTTCCTGGCCTACCTGGCGCGCCACCCGGCGACGGCCCAGCGGATCGCACGCAAGCTCTGCGTGAAGTTCGTGCAGGACGACCCGCCGGCTGCGCTGGTCGCCCGGTTGGCCGACGTCTACCTGCGCAACGGCACCGCCATCACCCCGGTCCTCCAGGCCCTGGTCGCCTCCCCCGAGTTCGCAGCAGCCGCCGGCAAGAAGGTCCGCACCCCCGAGGAGGAGATCGTCGCGACCTACCGAGTCCTCCAGGTCGACCTCGCCGACCCCCCGGCCGGCGACAGCGGCCACGCGGCCACCACGATCCTCTGGCAGTCGCTCGCGATCGGGGCCGTCCCGTTCGACTGGCCGCGGCCCGACGGGCAGCCGATGGACAACCAGTCGTGGTCGTCACCAGCGCGGCTGCTGGCGTCCATGGGCACCCACTGGGCCATGGCCGGGACCTGGTGGCCCAGCCAGGGGATCACCTATCGCAGCCCCGCGTCCTGGCTGCCGAGGAAGCGGCTTCGTCTCGACCAGCTCGTCGACCACCTCTCCCAGCAGCTGCTCGGGCGAGCATCGAGCGCGGCACTGCTGAAGGCGTGCGTCGAGGTGTGTCCCGACGACTGGAAGGTCGTTGCGTCCACGATGATCGACGTGGAGCACCCCGTGGTCCGGTGGGGGTTCCACCGGCTCCTGGTCACCGTCCTCGACTCCCCCGAACACTTCACCCGGTGAGGATCCCCCGCGACATGAGCTCTGCCCCGACCCCCGACCCCCGCGTGCCGGCAAGCGCCTGCTGCACCGAGTACGCCCGCGTGAGCCGCCGCGGTCTCTTCACCGGCGGCCTGGCCGTCGGGGCGACGGCAGTGCTCGGCAGCGCGGTCGTCACCGCGGCCCCGGCCTCGGCAGCCTCGGCCGGTGCCGTGATGGTGGTGCTCTCGTTGAGGGGGGCCGCGGACGGGCTCTCCCTGGTGGTCCCCTACAACGACCCGGTCTTCAGGACCGGCCTCGCGCGTCCCCGGATCGGCATCCCGCCGGCGAGCCTGCTGGCGCCGAACGGGACCTTCGGGCTGCATCCCGAGCTGGCACCGTTGCTGCCGCTGTGGAACGCCGGCGAGCTGGCCACGGTGCACGCCACGGGTCTCCCGGCGCCCAACCGCTCACACTTCTCGGCCATGGAGGAGATCGAGGACGCCGCCCCCGGCTCGGCGGTGCGTGAGGGCTGGCTCAACCGGCTCGTCGGGAACCTTCCGGGCAGCTCGCCGCTGCAGGGATTCGCGGTCGGGACCGGCGTGGTGCCGACCTCCCTCTTCGGGGCGCAGCCGGTGATGTCGGCCTCCGACGTCGAGTCGGTCGGCTTCGCCGGGGTCGAGGGCGACGACGGGAGCCGGATGACGTCGTTGCACTCGCTCTGGGACGCGCAGGGCGGCACGCTCGGCAACGCGATGCGCTCGACGTTCGCCTCGGCGAGCGACTTCGCGCCCGTGCGCGACACCGTCGACACGGTGAGCGCCTACCCCGACACCGACCTCGGTCGAGCGCTCAGCGAGGTCGCCCGGATCATCCGGGGCGACGTCGGGGTCGGCGTCATCACCGTCGACCAGGGCGACTGGGACATGCACTCCGGTCTCGGCACCCTCGAGTGGGGCTCGATGCGCAGCAACGCCCGTGACCTGGCGCAGGCGCTGGCCGCCTTCTTCGGCGACCTCGGCAACCAGCGCCGCAAGGTCACGCTGGTCGCGTTCAGCGAGTTCGGCCGCCGCGTGCAGGAGAACGCCAGCTACGGCCTCGACCACGGCCACGGCAACGTCATGTTCCTCGCCGGGGCAGGGGTCAAGGGTGGCTACTACGGGACGATGCCGCTGCTGAGCGCCGGTCTGGACGCCGACGTCCCGGTCACCACCGACTACCGCAGCGTCCTGTCCGAGGTGGTGACCACGCGGCTCGGGGCCTCCCGTGCCGCGGTCTTCCCCGGTTTCTCACCCGCGCCCGTCGGGGTCATGTCGTCGCTGTAGCCGACGTGCTCCTCCGCGCGACTCCCGCCGCCGAGGCTGTCGCTCACCCGCTGTGAGTCGAGCACCCGGTAGGGAGCCGCCGACGACGCCGCGCGCGATCGGAGTGCCTCGAGCGGGACGCTGCGCGCACCGGCGCACACGAGCAGGTTGCCGGGCCGACGTCCGCGCAGGGTCGCGGGCTCGGCGCTGACCATGATCGCCCCGAAGACCTCACGCAGCCCGGCGACCGCCTCGCGGGCCAGCGTGAACGGCGCCCGGTCGGCGAGGTTGAGCACGTAGCACCCGTCGGGCGCCAGCACCCGCGCCACCTCAGCGAGGTGCTCGACCTCGAGCAGCTCACCCGGTACCTCGCCGTCGTCGAAGGCGTCGACGACCACGACGTCGGCCATGTCGTCGCGCAGCGCGGCGACCCCGCGGACCCCGTCGACGGGGCGGACCTTGATGCCGCTGCGCCGAGGCAGCGGGAGCTCGGCACGCACCCGCTCGGTCATCGCGGGGTCGGGCTCCAGGACGATCTGTGCCGACGTCGGGCGGGTGGCGGTGACGTAGCGCGCCAGGGTGAGGCCCGCTCCCCCGACGTGGACGAGGCGGAGCGGCACGCCGGGCGGGGCCACGGCGTCCAGCACGTCACCGATGCGACGCACGTAGTCGAAGGCCAGGTGGGTCGGGTCGGTGAGGTCGACGTAGGACTGGTCCCGACCGTCGATGCGGACGACGAAACATCCCTCGGGCCCGTCGGGGACGATCTCCAGCACCCTGCGCTCCTGGTCCTCGGGACCACCGTCGGGCTCCACCGGTGTGTCACGATAAGTCATCATGCGTGCTCCCGACCTGATCGCCGCACGACCGCGTTCTGCTGCCGTCGTCCTGCTGGCTCTCTCGCTCCTGGCGGCCCTGGTCGTCTCCTTCGGCCTCTCGGTGCCGGCCCAGGCCCTGCCCGACGACGAGGTCGACTCGCCCTCGATGCCCGCCGACTGCTTCGGCCCGGCCCAGACCTCGGGCGAGCCGACCGCGTGCCACGTCAACGGGTTCGTGAAGAAGCGACCGACGGTGGTGCTGTGGGGCGACTCCCATGCCTGGATGTACTTCCCCGCGATGCGCAACGCGGTCCGCGGCCAGCACGTGAACTTCGTCAGCTTCGTGGCCGGGAGCTGTCCGCCGATCGCGACCACCGCAACCCCCGAGACCGGCTACTCCGGCAAGTGCGAGCGCAGCAACATCAACGCGCTCGCCTATGTCACGAAGCTGCAGGAGCGGGGACGCGACGTCAAGGTGATCCTCGGCTCGAACTGGAGCGGTTTCCGCATCGCCTATCGCGAGATCGCTCTCGAGGGGGTCACCGGCGACGCAGGTTACAGCGACTACACCCGACAGATGGTGGCGCTGAGCCATGAGGGCACCCCCGCGCTGTTCACCCGGCTGGGCGAGCTCGGGACCGACGTCGACGTGATCGCCCAGGCGGCCACGATCCCCGACCGCGTCGAGGACTGCGCCGCGGGCAACGACCCGTACGCCTGCACCATCTCGAGATGGCGCGCGATGCGCGAGGAGGGGAGCACCGACAGCTGGCTGCGCGGGCAGATGACCAAGCTCGCCGGGTCCCCGCGCTACATCACTCCCTCGGAGGCCTACTGCAACGCGCTGGTGTGCGCAGGAAGCGTGGACGGCATCTTCACCTGGTACGACCACCTCCACCTCAGCGCCACCCGCACGAAGGCCCTGACGTCGTACTTCCGCCCGAGCATCGGCGACCTGCGCCGCTGACCTGCGCCGCTGACCTGCGCCGCTGACCCTGGCGCCGTCGACGGGGCTGTTGTAGAACTGGCGCATGACGCTGAGCAACGACGACGCCGCTGCCACCGTCGTGCGCTACCTCGCCCTGGTCGCCGACGGCTCGGCCGACGACATCGCCGCGCTGTACGCCGCCGACGCCACGCTCGAGGACCCTGTCGGCTCGACCGCCCTCGAGGGTCGTGAGGCGATCCGGGCCTTCTACGCCACCATCGAGCCCCTGGCGATGAGCACCACCCTGCACACGATCCGGACCTGCGGCGGCGAGGCTGCGTTCCACTTCCGCGTGGAGACCGACACCGGGGCCGGGACGGCGGTGATGGAGCCGCTGGAGGTGATGACCTTCGCCGACGACGGCCTGATCACCTCGATGCGGGCCTGGTGGTCCGACGCCGACCTCTCGTTCGGCTGATCCTTCGCCTCCTCGCGGGTCCACGTGGCACGATTCACCTGACATGGGAACTCCAACCACGCTCGTCCGCGCCCCTCGGCGCCGGCGCCGTCTCAGCAACCTGCTCGCCCTGGCCCTCATGGTCTCGGCGCTGCTCGCCTCCGGCGTCGGCGTCTCGCCGACCGCTTCGGCCGACCCAGCCGGCCCGGCCGTCGGTCCGGCCGCGTTCGGGCGCGGCGTCCCGCCCGCGGTCAACGCGGACTTCCCGCGGATGCCGAGCGGCTGCTACGAGGCCGACGGGGTCACGCTGCGCGACGTCGCCTGCCGCATCACCCGCTACGGGTCGACGCGGCCGACCCTGGTCGCGTGGGGTGATTCCCACACCTGGATGTACCTGCCCGCGCTGAGACGCGAGGCGAGGGCCAACCGGGTCAACCTGACCCTCGTCGTCCTCGGCAGCTGCCCGGCGGCGCTCCCGCTGCCCCGCAGCCGCGGCTTCTCGCGCAGCATCTGCGAGAACCACAACGTGCGCACGCTGCAGTGGCTCACGCAGCTGCACCGTCGCCTGGGCGACGACCTCGGCGTGGTGGTCGGTGGCTTCTGGGCCGGCTACCGCGACGCCTACCGTCGCCAGCAGGAGGCCGACCGGGCCGGCATCCTGTCAGGGCTGACCGATTACCAGCAGCACATGAGCACCCTCGCCGTCGAGGAGTCCCCCCGGATGTTCGCGCGCCTCGGCCGCACCGGCATCCACGTCGACCTGATCGGACAGGCCGCCACAGTCCCGGACGACGCGCCCGAGTGCGCGGCCGGCCAGGAGCCCTACCAGTGCGACCTGCGGCGCGACGAGGCACTCAGCCGGGAGCAGGACAACCGTCGCTGGGTCGAGCGCAACCTCATGCGCCCCCTGTCCGGGCGGCCGCTCCTCATCGACGCCACCCCCGGCTACTGCACCGCCAGCACGTGCCTGGCGCACGTCGGCGGCGCCAACACCTACTACGACGACATCCACCTCGGTGCCAGGCTCGCGCGCACGCTGACCGGCTACTTCACGCCGGTCTTCGACGCGCTCACCTGAGCCGACCCGACGGTCGAGATCGTGCGGGGATGACGTCCGAGGGCTCCGCACGGTCCGGCGGCCGGCGGCGTGTCGTCGCCAGGCTGCTCGGCAGCCTCGTCGTCGCAGCGGTGCTCGCCCTCCCGCTCGCTGTCGCGTGGGCTGTCACGCACACCGTGGTGGAGGAGAAGGTCGGGACCACCCCGACGCAGTTCACCTTGTCGACGCGAGGACACAGTGAGCTGCGCCTCGGCATCGCCGGGACCATCTACGTACCGCGCGCAGTGGGCCCCTTCGGAGTCGTGGCGACCGTCGACGGTCCGGGAGACCCCGGCGCCGGTGACGGCGACCTCGCCAACTACGTCAGCCCCGAGATGCTCGAGCTCTACACCGGGATCTTCCACGATCCAGGCCCCGCCATCGACGAGTACGTCGGCCTCGTGCAGAGCGAGCTGCGCGAGGAGCTCGTGGGCTCCTTCGTGGTCCTCACCCTCGGCGGTGGGCTCCTGATCCTCGGGCTCTCCTACCTCGTGGCCGTCGAGCCGACGTCGAGCCCGCGCCGGCGGGGACGGCTGGGCCTGGCCATCGCGCTCGCGCTGGTCGCGACCACGTCGATGGGGGCCGCACAAGTGCTCGGCTCCGACGGACGTCGAGGACCCACCACGGGCGTCTACCCGCTCGACGTCCTCGACGGGACCCTCGCTGCAGGCGCCACGACCGACTCCCCCGTCATCAGGGCTCTCACGAGCGGCGCTCTGGCCAAGGCGAAGGTCCTGGTCGAGCGCCAGGAGGCGGCCGAGGCGGCGTACCGCTCGGCCGCCGAGGCGGACCTCCAGGCGCAGCGGAGCCTGATGACCGGACCACGCGACGGCGAGACCGCGATCATCATGCAGTCCGACATGCACTGCAACACCACGATGATCCGCCTCCAGACGCAGGTGGTCGACCTCTTGCACGAGCAGCACGGCGACGACGTCCCGGCGCTGATGGGCATCACCGGCGACCTCACCACCAACGGCACCGCGGCCGAGGGCACCTGCATCGGCAAGGAGCGGGCGGTCATGGGTGACGGCCCGGTGGCCGCGGTCACCGGCAACCACGAGTCCGACGTGAGCACCGAGCAGATGGCCGACTCCGGCATGACGGTCCTCGACGGGTCCACCCAGGAGATCGGCGGTGTCCGGGTCCTGGGCGACGGCGACCCCAGCCGCAGCGAGCTGTTCGGTGCCAGCCGGCTGCGCGGGGAGGAGGGACAGGCCGACCTCGGCGCGCGGCTGCGCGAGGAGGCCGCCGGTGCCGACGGGGAGGACCGACCCGACCTGGTGCTCGTGCACGAGGCGTACGCAGCCCAGGCCTTCCTCGGCGTCGACAGCGTCAACCGGCTCCTCACCACGAACGACGCCTCGGCGACCGCAGCACCCGACGACGGCGAGGACGGGGTCGACGACGTCGCGGCGGGCGCGGTCTTCTACGGCCACTGGCACCGCTCCATCGAGCCTCGCGTGCTCTGGAACTCCGACGGCACGTGGACCCTGCTGATGGAGCTCGACACCTCCGGCGGCGCGGTCGACACCCCGACGATCAACAACTTCTCCACCCCGTGGACCAAGCCGCAGCAGGAGGCTTCCTTCCCGGTGGTCTTCCTCGACGAGGAGACGCGGCTCGTGACGGGTTACCAGATCTACCGCTTCGAGACCTCGGGGGAGGTGGTCGTGCAGCCGCGCGTCGAGGTCGGCACACCGCCCGCGACGCCCGAGGTCGCCGCGCCGGAAGCCACCGACTCCCCCGGCGTCGAGACCTCCGACCCGTCAGGCGGTTGAGCGGCCACTAGGCTCCCGGGCATGCTCTCCACGACCCGTCACGGATCCGTCGCCGTCCTCGAGCTCCAGCGGGAGGATCGCCGCAACGCTCTCGACCTCGACCTCTGTCGTGCCATCCACACCGCAGCTGCCGACGGCGTCGAGCAGGGCGCCCGGGTACTGGTCGTCACCGGCTCGGGTTCCTCGTTCTGCTCCGGGGCCGACCTGGACGGTGTCTACGGCCAGGAGTTCTTGAACGCGCTCTACGGGATGCTCCACGGGCTCGCCGCCCTACCGGTCCCGATCCTCGCCGCCGTCAACGGCCCTGCGATCGGCGCGGGCACCCAGCTCGCGCTGGCCTGCGACCTGCGCGTCGGTGACGCCACCGCTCGCTTCGGGGTGCCGACGGCGCGCAACGCGATGGCGGTCGACCCGTGGACCATGCGGATGCTGGCGAACGTGGCCGGCGGCGGCATGGCGCGCCGGCTGATGATCGCCGCCGAGATCATCGACCGGGACGAGGCGGTGGGGTGCGGTCTCGTCGACCGCCCCGGCACCCTCGAGGACACCGTGGAGTGGGCCCAGGAGATCGCCACGCTCGCGCCGTTGACGCTGGCCCACAACAAGGCCGTGCTCAACGGAGCCGACGACGACGAGGTCGCCCGCTCGTTCGCGGCCTGCTGGGCCAGCGACGACCTCAAGGAGGCAGCGCTGGCGCGCCAGGAGAAGCGGACACCGGTCTTCACCGGTCGCTAGCGCGCTGGCGCTACTGCTCGGGGTCGACCGCGGCGATGTCGAACCCGACGTCGCTACCGTCGACGCTGGTCACCGTCACGACGACATCGACGTCCGTGCCGTCGTCGAAGGTCGCGGTGCAGTCCTGGGTCGCGCCGACCGTGCCGTCGAGGTCTCCGGCGCACGAGACGTCGGTGACGCCCTCCTCGTCGCGCCCGACCTCGGTCTCGAGGTCCGACTGGGCCACGGTCACCGAGCAGCCGGACACCGTCAGGGCAAGCACCACCAGGGGGGCCGCGAGGGCGGCACGCATACGTCGCATGGGCGGAGACTGACACATCCGCACCAGCCACGCGACGCCGGTCCAGACCGCCCGCGACGCAGGCCTCACGGACGCTGGGTCAGCCGCCTGCGTGAACGTTGCTCTCGCAGGCCGCGCACCAGCTCGCCACCGACGAACCCGGACGCCGCCCGCGCCGGATGCAGGTCGGCCTTGACCTCGCGGCCGTCGCCGAGGCGGCCGATCTGAGCCTCGTACCACTCCGACTCCCCGGCCATGCCGGCCACCGTCGGGAGCGTGTAGGAGGGCAGCTGGACGCCGGGCGAGCCGGCGAGGAGGGCGCGAGGCAGGTCGGGGTCGATCGCGACCGGTCGTCCGAGGCCGATCAGGTCGACTGCTCCTCCGGCCAGCAGTGCCTCCATCGTGGCGCGGGTGCGGATGCCGCCGGTCAGCATGATCGGAACGTCGGGAGCCGCTCGTCGGGCTCGCTGCGCGAAGGCAGCGAAGTAGGCCTCCTTGACGTCGGCGGGCACCGGCGCCTCGACCTCGGGTGTGCCGGCGGCGTCCGTGCCGATCCCGAAGAGCGCCGGGTTCTCGTAGGTGCCGCCCGACACCTCGATCAGGTCGATGCCCTCCTCCACCAGCAGCCGGACGACCTGCTCGGCGTCGTCCTCGGTGAAGCCGCCGTGACGGAAGTCGGAGGAGTTGAGCTTGACCGCCACCGTGAACCCGTCGCCCGTCGACGCCCGCGCAGCCCGCACCGACTCGAGCAGCGCCCGCGCGCGTCCGGCGACGTCGCCACCCCAGGCGTCGGTGCGACGGTTGACGTGCGGGGAGAGGAACTGGGCGAGCAGGTAGCCGTGGGCGGCGTGCACCTGGACGCCGTCGAGGCCGGCCTGCTCGCACAGCGCGGCCGCGGTGCCGAAGCTCGCCACGATCGCCTCGACCTCGTCGGTGCCGAGGGCGCGCGGCTTGCCGAACAGGCCCATCATCGGCACCGCGCCCGAGGCGCTGGGACCCACCGGCGTGCGGGCGATGAAGCGGTTGGTCTGGCGGCCGGGATGGTTGAGCTGGGCGATCATCGCGGTGGCACCGGCCGCCTGGCGCACGCGCCCGAGGCGGACGACGTCGAGGTGTCGGTCGGCCACGATGTTGCGGCTGCGCTCGAGGTAGCGGCGGTCGACCATCAGGTTGCCCGTGACGAGGAGGCCGCTGCCGCCCTGGGCCCAACGCCGGTAGAGGCGCTCGTGACGACCGGTCGGCTGGTTGCTCGCGTCGGCGAGGTTCTCGGTCATCGCCGCTTTCGCGATGCGGTTCGGGAGGGTGAGTCCGCTGGGCAGCGTGAGGGGCTGGGCGAGCAGTGACACGAGGCGTTCCGTCCTTCTGCGAGGGCGTGGTCGTCGGAGTCTAGGAGGGCGCCACCGGACGTCGTCGGGCCTGCCCCGGAATGTCGGGGTGCACCGCGAGGTTGGAGCCGGTGACCCAGCCCCTCAAACCCCCCGGAGGACCCCGTGCACGTCGGCATCGACAGCTTCGTCTCCCAGGTCACCGATCCCGAGACCGGTCACGTCGTCGGTCCCGCGGAGCGGATGGCTCATCTGCTCGAGGAGATCGAGCTCGCCGATCGCACCGGCCTGTACTCGTTCGGGATCGGCGAGCACCACCGCGAGGAGTACTACGACTCCGCTCCCCCGGTGATCCTCGCCGCGGCGGCCGCCCGCACCTCGACGATCCGGCTGGGCAGCGCCGTCGCGGTGCTGAGCGCCAACGACCCGGTCCGCGTGTTCCAGCAGTTCGCCACCCTCGACCTGATCTCGCAGGGGCGCATCGACCTCGTCGTGGGGCGCGGCTCGTTCACCGAGTCCTTCCCGCTCTTCGGTCTCGACCTGCGCGACTACGACGAGCTGTTCAGCGAGAAGCTCGACCTGCTGCTGCGGCTACGCGATTCAGTGCACGTGACGTGGTCGGGACGCCATCGCCCGGCGCTGACCGGGCAGGGCGTCTACCCCCGCCCGGTGCAGGACCCGCTGCCGATCTGGATCGGTGTCGGCGGGACGCCGGAGTCGTTCGTGCGCGCGGGTCTCCTCGGCCTACCGCTGATGGTGGCGATCATCGGAGGCGAGCCGCGGCGGTTCGCTCCGCTGGTCGACCTCTACCGTCGCGCCGGCGCCGAGGCCGGCCACGACCCGGCGTCGCTGAAGGTCGGCGTCCACGCCTTCGGCTACGTCGGCGAGAGCCGTGAGCAGGCCTCCGACACCATCTACCCCGGCTGGCACGAGATGTTCACGACCGTGTCGCGCGAGCGTGGCTTCCCGCCCCCGAACCGGGCACAGTTCGACGCGACCAGCGGGCCCGACGGTGCGTTCTTCCTGGGCGACCCCGACGAGATCGTGGCCAAGCTCGCCCGGGTCTCCGACCAGCTCGGCGGCGTCGACCGCCTCTCGTTGCAGATGACCAACCCGCGCCTCTCCCACACCGCCCTGTTGCGCGGCATCGAGCTGCTCGGCACCGAGGTCGCGCCCCGGGTGGCCTCCGTCTGAGCGGGTCGCGTCCCTCAGGTCGACGGTCGGAAGTCGTGACCGCCGTGCCAGCTCCGCGACGGCGGCGACCCGTGGTCGACCACGAGGAGCACGCCACCGGTCGTGACGCTCGCGGCCGCGCGGTGCAGCACCGCGTCGCGGTCCCATTCCACCGGTGACTGCAGGAAGCACGCGCTCCCCAGGTCGAACTGCCGGCCAGGTCGAACGTGCCGGCGGGCAGGGACTGCGTGAGGTCGCGCTGCTCGGTCCTCACGTGGATGCCGGCACCCTGCGCGGCGTCGCGAGTACGGGCCAGGGCGGTCGGAGCCACGTCGACGGCCGTCGTCGTCCCAGCCCTGCTGGGCCAGCCAGACGGCGTCGCCGCCCTCCCCGCACCCCAGGTCCAGCGCCCGGCCCGAGCTGAGCGACGCGCGCCCGTGGTCCCGACCGTGCCCCTGGTCGGTCTCCCGGGCGGACCGGCTCTCCTGGGCCCTGGTCAACGCCGGTCGCGACGTCGCCGAGATCCTGATCCTGCTCGGGCCCCAGGGCGAGCGTGCGCACCTGCGGGCACGGCCGGCAGCGCGAGCCGGTCAGTAGGCGTCAGTAGGGAGTGGAGCTGGCCAGCTCGAGTGCGCGCTGCATGACGAACGGGGAGTTCTGCCGGTAGAGCCACGGCCTGCCGAACCACAGGTAGCCGTCGGCGTACGCCGTCGCGTCGGCCCTGGCCTGGTCCGACAGCCCCCACGCGGGGTTCGCCACGTCGGTGGTCGGCGGGATTCCGAGCGTGACGCAGGTGCGGTGGTCGTCGGGCGACTGGCAGACGAAGGCGTCGTCGGGGTCCGGACCGGTGTAGGTGCCGAACAGGAAGGGGTTGCCGTTGCTGGAGGTGTTGACGACGAAGTGCTTACCGGCGATGCCGCGCGCCGCGAGCTCCTCGACGATCTCCGTGCCCCGCTCGACCTCGTCCTCGGTCGCGGAGTAGTGGGTGCCGTTGAGAGCGATCCCGCGGGCCACCTCGATGCCGGCGGGCAGCAGGAAGCGCATCACCTCGGCGACGCCGCCCTGGCCGGGGGCCGGCCAGTCGGCGGCGCCGACCTCGATGTAGACGCTCGTGCGCGGCAGCGCCGCCAGGGCGCGCGCGGCGTAGGCCACGAGCGAGGCGGGCACCCCCGGGCCCCCGGGAGCGCAGAGCGCGAAGGGTCCGTCGGGCTGCAGGACGATCGCGGTCGGGGTGTCACCGACGGCGGCGGCGAAGCTGTCGATCCAGCGGCGGTACGACGCCTGCTCGGCCGCCGAGGGCAGCCGGCGACAGGCATCGCCCTCCCACGGGACCATCCGGAAGATCGTCATCTGCACCAGGGCGTCCGGGTCGCCCTGCTGGGTGCCCGCGATGTACGCCGCCACGTCGGCGGCGATCGCGTCGTCCGGGATCCAGGCGCCGAACCACGCCGCCTTGGGCTCGAGCGCGATCTTCCCCAACGCCTCGCGGGTCGCACCGGTGGCCTGCTGGTAGGGCGCTGAGGTCGGCTCGCGCGGACCCTGGTAGACGCCCCACGTGCGGCCGGCCAGCGGGTTGCTCGCCACGACCGCCGCAGCGGCCTGGGCACGGTCGCGAATGCGTTGCCGCTTCTTTCGGGCAGCCTGGCGACGTGACTCCTCGGCCGCCCTTGCCTCGGCACGGCGCTGGGCCCGCGCCGCCGCCGACCTCGCGGCAGCCCGCTCCTGCGCGACCTGCTCCTGGGTGGCCCGGCGAGCTGCTGCGGCGCGGCGCTGGTCGGCGCGCCTCTCCTCGACCGCAGCAGCGGCGGCGATCGCCTCGGTGTCGGCGCTCGCAGCCGCGTCGGCCCCGGTCGGCGCGAGGTCGACCTGGGGCGCGCCGCCGCACCCGGCGAACAGCAGCAGCGAGAGCACCGCAGACCCCAGGACGAGTCGTCGACGGCCGGAGACAGGAGCGGGACGTCGGAGCACGGCGCCACCGTACCCGCGGCACACCCGCACCCCGGGATCGAGCCTCGACGTGACCTTGCGAGGATGGCGGCGTGACGACGAGAAGCATGAGCGCACACCTCGAGGTCTCGGCCGAGGGCGAGACCGAGATCGAGCTCCAGGTGGCTGTGGCGCGCACTCCCGGCCTGGAGGTCTCCGAGCGGTTGAGCATCGTGCACCACGGCCGGGAGCTCGACGTGACCGAGGTGCCCGCCCAGCACGACGGCGTCCAGCACCTCGTCCGGCTCCCCGACGGCCCCTCGACCATCACCTACGAGGCCTCCGTGACCGGCACCGCGCCGCCACCCCCGGTCTCGTTGCTCGATCTCTCCGTCTACCGGCGCCCGAGCCGCTACGCCACCTCCGACACCTTCGGCGGTTTCGCGGCCTCGGAGTTCGGCCACCTGGAGGACGACGAGCTGCTCCCGACGATCTCGTCGTGGGTCGGCACCCGCCTGCAGTACGCACCGGGCAGCAGTGGGCCCACCGACGGCGCCTCCGAGACCCTGCTCACCGGTGCCGGTGTGTGCCGTGACTACGCCCACCTGGTGATGACCTTGCTGCGTGCGCTGACCATCCCGGCGCGGATGGCGGCGGTCTACGCGCCGGGCTGCGACCCGATGGACTTCCACGCCGTGGTGGAGGCCTACGTCGCCGGCGGCTGGTACGCCGTCGACGCCACCGCGCTGGCTCCGCGCACGTCGCTGGTGCGGATCGCGACCGGGCGCGACGCGGCCGACACGGCGTTCATGTCGACGGTGCGCGGCAACGTCTTCCTGCTCTCCACCGAGGTCACCGCGGTGGCCGACGACGGACTGCCCGGCGACGACCTGTTCGCCCTGGTGCCGATCAGCTGAGCCGGCAGCCGAGCGATCAGCCGAGCAGGGCCCGGTCGATGCGCTGCGGGTCGTGGATGTGGTCGGCCAGCAGGAGCGCCAGGCCCACGGAGCCGGCCCGCTCGTCGAGGCGGCTGCGGTGCAGCTCGAGACGACGCGTGGCCAGGGGCAGCGAGCGGGAGTAGATCATCTCGCGCAGCCCGGCGAAGATCTGCTCCTCGGCCTCGGCCAGCTGGCCGCCCACGACGATCACCCGAGGGTTGAGGATGCTCACGGTCTCGGCCAGGGCGATGCCCAGGACCCGGCCCGCGGTGCGCGCCAGGCCGACCGCGACCGGGTCGGCCACGCGGATCCGTTCCACGAGGTCGTCGACCGTCTGCACGTCGCGTCCGGCCGCAGCGAGGTCACGCAGCATCGCCCACCCGCCCGCGCGGGCCTCCACGCACCCGGTGTTGCCGCACCGGCACAGCGGGCCGCCGTCCTCACCGGGCTCGAAGGTCTGGGTGTGCCCGATGTCGCCGGCGGCGCCGTCGGCACCCCGATGGATCCGTCCACCGGCGATGATGCCGGCACCGACGCCGGTGCCGAGCTTCAGCAGCAGCATCGTGTCGGAGTCGGGGTAGTGACTGCGGTACTCCCCCCAGGCCATCGCCGTGGCGTCCTTCTCGAGCAGGAGCGGGCAGGTGTAGGTGCGGGCGAACCAGCCGCGCAGGTCGAAACGATCCCAGCCGGTCATGATGGGCGGGCTGATGACCGTGGCCTGCTCGTGGTCGACCGGGCCGGGCACCGAGAGGGCGATGCCCAGGACGTCGACGGCGGTGCGTCCGGCGTGGGCGAGGAGCCCACTGAACAGGTTCTCGGCGGCGGTGAGCACCACGACCGGGCCGTCGGTGACCTCGCAGGTGACCGAGCGGTCGTGCACGATCTCGCCACTGAGGTCGCACAGGGCCGCACGCATGCCGGTCGCACCGACGTCGCAGACCAGCAGCACCCCCCGGTCGACGTTCACCGCGAACGACCCAGCCGGGCGACCGCGGCCACGACCCGGCACGACGCCCGGCTCACGCTCGACGATCAGGCCGGCCTCCTGGAGGAGGTCGATGCGCTGGTTGACCGTCGAGCGGGACAGTCCGGTGAACGACATGACCTCGGCGCGGGTGAGCGGTGGGCCGGCGCGCAGCAGCGCGAGCAGGTCGCCAGGACCCGTAGGTCCGGCGACGGGTCGCCCCCATGTCGTCGACGTCATGGGCCCACCCTATTAATTCTCGGTCAGAAACGAAATAGCCGTTATTAATGATTGACAACAACGCATTAATCAGGCTCCAATGAGACCACCACCACATCCGGTCGACCACTCGGCCGGCCACCTACCCGGAGGAACTCAGATGCCTGAGCGTCGCACCACCCGCACCCGTCTCGCCGCCGTCGCCGTCGTCGGTACGCTCTCCCTCGCCCTGACCGCGTGCGGCGGGGACGACGCCGGCTCCGCCGTCGGCGGCTCGTCCGGCTCGAGCGACTCGTCCGGCTCGATCGCGGCGGTGATCAAGGGGCTCGACAACCCGTTCTTCCAGCAGATGGAGGCCGGCATCGACGCGACCGACGACAGCATCGACGTCCAGGCAGCGGCCGACGTGGCCGACACCACCGGTCAGCTCGACAAGCTCACGGTCGTGGCCGGTCAGGACCCGGGCTGCGTCATCGTGAACCCCATCGACGGCACCAACCTGGTGCAGGGCCTGGCCCAGCTGGCGGCCAAGGACATCCCGATCGTGAACATCGACAGCCCCGTCGACGCCGACGCGGCGGCGCAGGCCGACGCGGCTCCCGCCACCTACATCGGCACGAACAACGTCGACGCCGGCAACCTGGCGGGCGAGGAGATGCTGAAGCTCCTCCCCGACGGTGGCAGCGTGGCCCTGGTGGGTGGCATCGCGGGCGACGTCACCAGCAACGCGCGGCTCGACGGCTTCACCGAGGCCGCCGCTGACGGTGTCGACATCATCCAGACCGTCGCCGCCAACTGGTCGCGCGACGAGGCGCTGACCGCAGCCACGACCCTGCTGCGCGCCAACCCCGACCTCGCCGGCTTCTTCGTCGCCAACGACGACATGGCCCTCGGTGTGGCCCGCGCGGTCTCCGACGTCGGCCGTACCGGTGAGGTCGAGATCATCAGCGTCGACGGTGTCGAGGACGGCCTCAAGGGCGTCGAGAGCGGCGACATCTCCGCCGTCGTCGCCCAGTACCCGTACGCGATCGGCGAGATGGGCGTGCACGCCTGCCAGGCCGCGCTCTCCGGCGCCGACATCCCGGCCGAGGTGACCGCACCCATCGCCCTGGTGACGAGCGACAACGTCGCGAAGGCACTCGAGACGGCGCCCGCGCCCTTCGAGACCTACGACGATCCCTTCGAAGCCCTGATCAAGTGAGCCCGCTGACACCCGCCTCCGCTCGCGTCGCTGACGCTGTCGTCCACACCAGCTAGGAGAATCACCATGTCCGTGGCACGTACCGAGGGCCGATCCGGCGACGCCCGATCCGCAGCGTCTCCGCCGGGGAAGGGTGGGGGCGCCACCTCCGTCGACGCGGGCCCGCCCGACTCGTGGAGGAGCCGGCTCGGCGAGCTGAGCTTCTGGGCCGACCGGGCCTCGCTGATCGGCCTGGTCCTGCTCCTGGTCGTGTTCACGGTCCTCGATCCGTCATTCCTCAGCTCGGGCAACATCGCGGGCATCCTCTCGGCCTCGGCGGCCCTGATCATCTTGGCGGTCGCCCAGACGTTCGTGGTCGCCACAGCGGGCATCGACCTGTCGATCGCGTCGGTGATGACGCTGGGCATCGTGGTCCTGGGTCAGCTCTACTCGGCCGGTCAGCCGCTGGCTCTCTGCTTCGTCGGCGCCGTCGTCGCCGGACTGCTCGCCGGGCTGATCAACGGGTTCCTGGTCGCAAAGGCGAAGATCACCGACTTCGTCGTGACCCTCGGCATGCTCTCGGCGGCCTCGGGCCTCGGGCTCATCCTCTCCGACGGCCAGCCGGTCACGGTGACCGAGAAGTTCTTCTTCACCATCTCCCTCGACGGCCCCGTCGGCGTCGTGAGCTGGATCGTCGTGGTCGCGATCGTGGTCGCCGTCGTGGCCCACGTCGTGCTGTTCCACACCCGGTTCGGCACCCACGTGCTCGCGACCGGCGGGTCCCCCGAGGCCGCCACGGCCACCGGCATCAGCACCACCCGGGTCAAGCTGGCGGTCTACTCGATCGCCGGGCTCCTCGCCGGGCTCGCGGCGATCATCGTCGTCGCCCGGCTGGGCTCGACGCCGCCGGCGGCCAACACCGCCTACCTGCTCAACTCGGTGGCGGCGGTCGTCCTGGGCGGGGTCAGCCTCTTCGGCGGCAAGGCCAGCATCCTGGGCCCGGTCTTCGGCGCCCTGCTGCTGACCGTGCTGCTCAACGGCCTCACCACCCTGGGCGTCTCGCAGTACTACCAACCCCTGTCCGTCGGTGTCGTGGTCGTGGCCGCGGCCTTCTTGATGAGGTTCCAGAAATGACCACTCCGATCATCGAGGCGCGCGACGTCTCCCTGAGCTTCGGCTCGGTGCGAGCGCTGCAGCAGGTCAGCCTCACCATCGCCCCGGGCGAGATCACGGCCCTGGTGGGCGACAACGGCGCCGGCAAGTCGACGCTGGTGCGTTGCTTCTCCGGGGTCCACAAGCCACAGTCCGGTGAGATCCTGCTCGACGACGCGTCGGTGTCGTTCTCCAGCCCCGAGGCCGCACGATCGCAGGGCATCGAGACCGTCCACCAGAATCTCGCGCTCGTCGAGGACCTCACGGTCTGGCAGAACCTGTTCCTCAACCGTGAGCTGACCCGTTTCGGGATGCTCGACCGGCGCGGCATGCGCCGCGAGGCCCAGCGCATGGTCAGCGAGCTCGCCGTCAACGTCCCCGAGGTCACCTCGCGAGTACGACGACTCTCCGGCGGGCAGCGCCAAGCCGTCTCGATCTGTCGCGCGGCCGGCTTCTCGTCGCGGCTGGTCATCATGGACGAGCCCACCGCCGCCCTGGGGGTCCAGGAGACGGCGCGCGTCGAGGAGCTGATCAACCGGCTCCGCGACGAAGGGCACGCCGTGCTCCTGATCAGCCACAACTTCGCCCAGGTGATGCGGCTGGCCCAGCAGGTCTGGGTGATGCGAGCCGGGCGCTGCGTCGCCGGCCGACGCATCGATGCGACCAGCGGCGAGGAGATCGTCGGCCTGATCACCGGCGCCGTCGCCGCCTGAGCGATCCGCCCCGTCCCGTCCTCTCCACCCACACCGACTCGAGGAACACCCATGCCTGCTGCCCTCCCCGTCCATCGCGCCACCGGGCTGCCCAACCCGCTCGGCGTCCACGCCCTGGTCTGGGTCGGTGGCACCGGCGTCGACGACGTCGCCACCGCCGTCCGACAGACCAAGGAGGCCGGCTACGACCTGCTCGAGCTGTCGCTGCACGACGCCACCCACCTCGACGTCGAGGCCGCTCGCACGGCCCTGGCCGACGCCGGCCTCGGCGTCGCCTGCTCGCGCGGCCTCGCCTTCGACGCCGACGTCTCCAGCGCGGACGCCGCCGTGGTCGAGCGAGGCGAGACGCTGCTGCACGACTCGCTGCGCATCACCCGCGACCTCGGGGCCTCCCACTTCACCGGCGCCCTCTACTCCGCGCTGGGCAAGTACGGCGCGGTGCTGTCGACGCAGGGTCGGGCCAACGTCGTCCGGGTGCTCGCCGGTCTGGCCGCCCAGGCAGCCGAGTGGGACATGACCCTGGGCCTGGAGATCTGCAACCGCTACGAGACCAACGTCATCAACACCGCTGCAGACGCCTTGCGACTGGCCGACGACATCGGCGCCGACAACGTCACGATCCACCTCGACACCTACCACATGAACATCGAGGAGGACTCGCTCTCGACGCCGGTGCGCCTGGTCGGCGAGCGGCTCGGCTACGTGCACGTCGGCGAGAACCACCGCGGCTACCTCGGCCAGGGCCACATCGACTTCGACGCGTTCTTCGCTGCGCTGGCCGACATCCACTACACCGGCCCGATCACCTTTGAGTCGTTCTCCTCCGCGGTGGTCTCCCCCACCCTGTCGGTCGACCTCGCCATCTGGCGCAACCTGTGGGACGACGGCATGGACCTGGCTACCCACGCGCACCGCTACCTGAGCGACGGGATCCGGAAGCACGCCTCGTGAGCCTCGACGACCTGGTGGTCCGCGCCCACCGGCTCCTCGCCGCGACGGCAGAGCAGGAACGATGTGTCATCGGCATCGTGGGCGCTCCCGGCGGTGGCAAGTCCACGCTCGTCGAGCAGCTGCTGGCAGCGCTGCGCGAGGAGCGGCCCCAGCGCAGCGGCGTGAGCGGCGCGGTCGGGGACTGGGTGGCCCACCTGCCCATGGACGGCTTCCACCTCGCCGACGCCCAGCTGGACCGGCTCGGGCGTCGCGACCGCAAGGGCGCGCCCGACACCTTCGACGTCGACGGCTACGCCGCGATGCTGTCGCGTGTGCGCACCGACCTGGTCCACCCCGTCTACGCGCCCGGCTTCGAGCGCGAGCTCGAGCAGCCGATCGCTGCAGCACTGGTCGTGCCGCCGTCGGCCCGGCTCGTGCTGACCGAGGGCAACTACCTCCTGCACGACAACGACGGGTGGACGCAGGTGGCGCCTCTCCTCGATGCCTGCTGGTACGTCGACCAGCCCGACGACGTCCGTCGGGCCCGGTTGATCCAGCGACACGTGCGGTTCGGCAAGTCCCCGGCCGCAGCAGCGGCCTGGGTCGAGCAGGTCGACGAGCCGAATGCCCGACTCGTCGCCCGTGGCCGCGCACGCGCCGACCTGGTCGTCACCATCTGACGACCGGGTCGAGCGCGCGTCCAGGCGTGCGGAGGAAGGGTCACGACCTGCCCCGCGAAGCTCAGGCCGGCGCCGAAGGCGATCAACAGGGCCAGATCGCCGGCCTTGGCCTCACCGGCTCGGTCGTCATGGCTCACGCGTCGATGACGATCGGGATGATCAGCGGCGTCCGGCGGAACGTGCGCTGCGCCCAGCGTGCGACGTCGCGCCCGATCATCTGCTCGAGCTGGCGGGAGTCGCCGATGCCCTCGGCCGCGGCGCGCGCCAGGGTCTTCTCGATGACGTCGGTGGCCGGGTCGAAGGCCCGCGGCTCGTGCTCGAAGCCGCGCACCAGGAAGTCGGGTGGGTCGGCGAGCTCGCCGGAGTCGGCGTCCACGATCGCCAGGACCGTCACCACACCCTCCTCGGCGAGCGTGCGACGGTCCTTGAGCGTGGCCTCGGTGACCCCGCCGACGACCTGGCCGTCGACGTAGACGTTGCCGGCCGCGACCTTCCCGGTCACCTTGGCCAAGCCGTTGACGAGGTCGACCACGACGCCGTCCTCGGCGAGCACGACGCGCTCCTTGTCGATCCCGGTGCTGATGGCGAGGTCGGCGTTGGCCCGCAGGTGGCGGTACTCACCGTGGACCGGCATCACGTTGGCCGGCTCCATGATGTTGTAGCAGTAGACGAGCTCGCCGGCGCTGGCATGGCCCGACACGTGCACCTTCGCGTTGCCCTTGTGCACCACGTGCGCGCCCCAGCGGGTCAAGCCGTTGATCACGGTGGAGATGGCGTTCTCGTTGCCCGGGATGACCGAGGAGGCCATCAGGATGGTGTCGCCCTCACCGACGCGGATCTTGTGCTCGCGGCTCGCCATCCGCGACAGCGCGGCCATCGGCTCGCCCTGTGATCCGGTGCAGACCAGCGTGGCCTTGTTCGCCGGCAGCTTCTCGAGCTGGGCGAGAGGAACGATGAGACCCTGGGGCACCTTGAGGTAGCCCAGGTCCTGCGCAACCCCCATGTTGCGGACCATCGAGCGACCCACGAAGGCCACCTTGCGCCCGTGGGCGTGGCTCTGGTCGAGGACCTGCTGGATGCGGTGCACGTGGCTGGCGAAGCTGGAGACGATGACGCGCCGTGGAGCGGTGCGGAAGACCTGCTCGATCGCGGGGTTGAGGTCGCGCTCGGACGTCGTGAAGCCCGGAACCTCGGCGTTGGTCGAGTCGATGAGCAGCAGGTCGATGCCCTCGTCGGCCAGCCGCGCGAAGCCACGCAGGTCGGTGGTCCGGTTGTCGAGGGGGAACTGGTCCATCTTGAAGTCACCGGTGTGCACGACCATCCCGGCACCGGTACGGATGGCGACCGCCAGGCCGTCGGGGATCGAGTGGTTGACCGCGATGAACTCGAGGTCGAAGGGGCCGTACCGGTTCTCCTCACGATCGCCCTCCTTGACCTCGTGGAGGTTCGGGACGATCCGGTGCTCCTTCAGCTTCTCGCGGATCAGGGCCAAGGTGAGGCGGGAGCCGATGACGGGGATGTCGCCCCGCTCGCGCAGGAGGTAGGGGACTCCCCCGATGTGGTCCTCGTGGCCGTGGGTCAAGACGATGCCGACGATCTTGTCGAGCCGGCTCCTGATCCAGCTGAAGTCGGGCAGGATCACGTCGACACCGGGCTGGTGCTCCTCGGGGAAGAGCACGCCGCAGTCGACGATGAGCAGCTGACCGGCGTACTCGAAGACGGTCATGTTGCGACCGATCTCGCCGAGGCCGCCGAGGGCCACCACGCGCAGGCCCTGGGCGGGCAGCTTGGGCGGTCGTTGCAGCTCGGGATGAGGATGGCTCACGAAGAGCTCCGTTCTACGACGGTCACGAACTGGGCCGTCTCGACAGTGGTACGTGGAGCACTGATTCTGGCTGTCGAGGAGCCGCGGTGTCACACGGGGGTCCCCGAGCTGACCCGGGTCGTCTGACGGGGCTGCCCGGGCTCGGGACGAGCCGGTGACAGCCGGACCGGAGGGGCTGGGCCGGCCGGGCTCAGCCGGCCAGGCTCGCCGAGCTGTCCGCGACGGCCAGGGGAAGTCGGACGACGAACCGCGCACCACCTCCGGGAGCCTCGTCGACGACGATCTCGGGTGAGGTAGTCGCTGATCGTGGTCTGGCTCACGTCGCGCTCCATCATGCCCACGAGGGCACGGCCGGCCGGATTGAGGTAGCGGACCGCGCCGTCCAGCCCGGCGATCGCGATGAAGTCGCTGGACGTCTCGACCAAGGCTCTGAACTTGACCAGGTCCTCGTTCATGGCCCGCAGGGCCTCCTCGGTCGCGCGCAGCTCGCTGATGTCCTGCGCGATGCACGCGGTGCCGAGCACCTCGCCGGTGTCGGCGTCGGCGAGTGGGAAGACCTGGGTCGCCACCACGCTCACGCCCCCGAGCCCCTGCACGAGCAGGTCACCCGACCACCGACCGTTGCTCTCGACCTCTCGGCGCATCTCGGCGACGACGCCGTCGCCCACCAGGTCGGCGGTGGTGCGCCACACGTCGCCGCCTGCGGCCGGAAGGCCGAGACCGATGACCCGGGGGTTCAGGTAGGCGGCGGTGCCGTCGGTCGTGGCGATGGCGATCAGGTTGTGGGAGCTGTCGGCCAGGGCCTTGAACCGGAGCATCTCGTGACGCGCACGCTGGTGCTCGGTCACGTCGGTCGCCACGCCGATCACTCCTTCGAGGGCGCCGGAGGCGCCATGAACAGGGTCGAACATCGTGCGCACCAGGCGACCCTGCGTGGAGCGACTGGTGCTGAACGACTCTTCTGCCAGGGCCCGCTCGCGCACCCGGCCGTCCTGCGCCTCGTCGTCGGAGGCGAAGAGACTCTCGGCGACTGTTTCCCCGGGGTCAGGCCCAGCCCGGCCCACGCAGGACCAGCCGCCTGCTCGGCAGCCCTGAGGCCGGCGAGCAGCGAACGGTGCACCGACCTCCGGGTGATCCGCCGGGGCCGGACCGGCGCAGATCGGATCACACAGACCTCCGGGTGACCCTGGTCCCGAAGGACCCTCACCGGCGAATCGACCGTGATATACAGCGGCATGGAGCGCGCGCTACTCGAGATGCTCTCGAGCCACTCCTCGATGGCACTCGCGGTCAGCGACGCCGAAGGTCAGGTCACGCTGACGACCCCGGCACTCGAGCGCATGGTCGGGCGCAGCGGTGACACGGGAGCCTGGGACTTCGAGTCCCTCCCCCTCCACGACGCGACCGGGGAGCGCCGACTCCAGCCCGAGGAGATGCCACTCGCTCGCGCGCGGCGGGGCGAGATGGTCATCGACGAGATCTGCTCGCTGACCCGGCCCGACGGCTGGACGGTCTACCTGCGCTGCAGCGCCAACCCGCTGCGCCGCGCCGACGACCAGATCCGTGGCGCGATCGCCCTGGTGCAGGACGTGACCTTCGAGTGGGTCAGCATGCGCAAGCAGGCCGAGCTGCGCGATCGCCTCGTCACGACGGTCAGCCACGAGCTGCGTACACCCCTCACCAAGATCCTCGGCCATGCCGAGCTCCTGTCCGAGACTGCCGGCGACGGTGCGCTGGCGGCGCCCACGGTCCGATCGATCGAGGCCATCGTCCGTGCAGCCCACCAGCTCGGCTCGCTGGCAGAGAAGCTGACCCACCTGGCGAACCTCGAGGCGGTGAGCAGCGTGGACTCCAGCGAGATCGACGTCGTCCCCGTGCTACGAACGACGGTCGACGACCAGCGCCAGCGCGCAACCTCACGCGGCGTGGCCCTGGACCTCGCGTTGCCCGACGACCTGACGGCCTGCGTCGACGAAGCTCTGTTGGTACGAGCAACGCAGGAGCTGTTGACCAACTCCTTGACCTACGCCCCGCCGGGGTCCTGCGTCGCCGTCGGGCTGCAGCTGCTGGACGGCCATTTCGAGATCTGTGTCAGGGACCAAGGCCCGGGAATCCCGATCGAGGAACGCGACCGGCTCACCGAGCCCTTCGAGCGCGGCGAGGCACCTGAGGGTTCGGTCAGCTCCGTCGGACTGGGGCTGGCCGTCGTCAGCGCGATCGCGGCGGCACATGGCGGGACGCTCACGCTGGACGACAACGAGCCGCACGGCCTGGTCGCGCGGATGTGCTTCTCCCGCGCCTGAACCGGTCCGGCCGACGTTCAGGGCTCAGGAATGACGTCCCGGAAGGCTCGGAGGAACACCCCCGCCCGGCCGAGCTCCTCGGACTGCCGGTAACGCTCGCTCTCCGGATCGAGGAAGTCGGTGAACCCGCGCATCTCGTCCGCGGTTTCCTGGGTCAGGACCTTGAAGCCCATCGTCCACTCCGGGAACGACCGCGACTCGATGTCGTCGACGAGGGTGATGTCGACGTGGTGGTGGCGCGGGTCGGCGAGGATGCGTTCCATCGTCGCCTCCACGTCGTGGCGTCGGCCCTCGATGGTCTGGATGAACTGCTGGTCGGCGTAGAGAAGCATTCCCGTCACGTCGGACCGGGCGTTGTTGTCCCGCGACTCTGCCAAGAGGTCCTTGAGCTGATCCTCGTCCAGTGGCGATGTCGCCAGGCTCAGGTACGTCAACGAGATCAGGTCCACCACGCGGTCATCTTCTCTCCCCACGCGGTGATCAGCAACCGGAGATCATCGGGCCGACCGCCCGGCCGGTAAACGACCTGATCCACTCAGCAGTGACGCCGGAGCAGGAGACCGGGATAGCGACTTCCGTCGATATCCCGACCCCTCCACGCGATCTTCGGTCGGGCTGACAGG
>CAVUNE010000003.1:0-1268399 GCA_963742775.1 uncultured Actinomycetota bacterium
ACCGCAGCTACACCCGGATTGTGAAGAGCCGGTATCCGCACGAGAGTCCCACGGCGGCGAGGGCCGCATCCGCGCCGCCCGGTTCCCCGCACGTAAGTCGCTCGAGGACTTCGACTACGACCACGCCCGCGGTCTGAAACGAGAGACCATCGCCCACCTTGGCACCCTCGACTTCGTCGCCGGCAAGGAGAACGTGATCCTCCTCGGCCCACCCGGGACCGGGAAGACCCACCTGGGGACCGGGCTGGCGATCAGAGCCTGCCAGGCCGGGCACCGCGTGCAGTTCGCCACCGCCAGCCAGTGGGTCGACCGGCTCGCTGAAGCCCATCACGCCGGACGGCTACAAGACGAGCTACGCCGTCTCGTCAGGTACCCGGTGCTGGTCATCGACGAGGTCGGCTACATCCCCTTCGAACCCGAAGCCGCCAACCTGTTCTTCCAGCTCGTCTCATCGCGCTACGAACGCGCGAGCCTGATCGTGACGTCGAACAAGTCGTTCGCCCGGTGGGGCGAGGTCTTCGGTGACGACACCGTCGCCGCAGCCATGATCGACCGGCTCGTGCACCACGCCGAGGTCATCGCCTTGAAGGGCGACTCCTACCGTCTGAAGGACCGCGACCTCGGCCGCGTCCCCGCGGCCCCCACGAGCCTCGGGGAGGACCGCTGATGAGCACCACACCCGCCGGGCCCGTCGTGATGCTCGACCAAGCTGTCGGGGCCATCAGCGACCTGGCGCGCCTGACCCGGCCCGCGATCACCGACCTGAGTGCCGGCGATCTCTACGACATCACCGGTGCGCTCACCGACCTCGTCGCAGCCCTGCCTCAGGTCCTGACCCAGCTCGCCGCCTACCCCGACGCCGAGCCCGCCGCCGACTGCCTCAACCAAGCCAACCACCTCGACCGCCAGCTCGCAGTCGTGCTGGACACCACCCACCAGACCCTCGACTAACCAGTCGAGAACATCAGAAACCAACCCAGAGGGGGTCAATTTTCAACCGACGGAAAGGGGTCAAGTTTCAGCCGTCGTTGACAATGTCGTCGCCACGGTCTTGGGCGTGCCCGCCAGGAACGCCTCGACTACCGTCGAGGACAGCAACGACAACAACCATGACCGCTCCTCCGATGCGGGTATTGATCCGCCCGATGCCGAATTAACTCCGACACACCTCAACCGAGCCTGATGTGACGGCTCGTGCTACGCGTTCACAACCGTCAGCGCCGGCAGCAGCTCAGCCGGATGATAATCCGGTCAATTGCGAGAACGCTGCGGCCCCCGTCCAGGAACCACATGCGCTCAGGTCGTGTCCTTTACTGCCCCCACCGCGGGCAAGAAGAGCCTTCTCAGTGCCTGAGTTGGCGATTGAGCAACTCGAGATAGCGGTCGCAGACCAGGTCCCAGGTGTAGTGCTCGGCAGCACGCTCTTGTGCCATGGAATCCAGCGGCCGGGGGTCAGCGAGTGAGGAAGCGAGCGCGGACACGCACCGACTCGGTGGTGTCATCGCAGAAGTGCGCGACGTCGGCGAGCACCTCGCGGTTGTAGACGGTGTCCTCGGGCGACGATGCGCGATCCGAGCGCCATGGCCTGGATGAGCGCCGGGTTGGTGCCGCCGACCGTGTGGCCGTGGAAGTAGACGGCCGCGTCCTTCCAGAGCCCGAAAAGTTCGGTGTCGTCGCTGACGTGGCCGTGATGATGGATCCTCGGGTTGCCGGCGGCCAGCGCCCGTGCCTGCTCTTGGAGCGGGTCACCGGAGGGCGCCGAGCCCACCAACACGACATCCAGGTCCAGCTCCTCGATGACCTGGCTGGCGGATTCGAGGAAGACGCTGATGCTGTTCTCCGGCACGAATCGCGACACCAGGAGGACGAACGATCCTGGAGGCAGGCCCTCGTTGGACGAGGTGTCCTCCAGCCATTCGCCGCCGTACGGGATGAAGACGCCATCGCGGCCGAGCTCTTGCCGCCAGTAATCTCCGATGGCCTCTGCGTCGAAGATGAGCTCGTCGGCGAAACGAGCGGTGAAACGCGCACCCCAGCGGAAGATCGCCTTGGCCAGCGGGCTCCACTTCTCACGTTCCCACTCGAGGCCATCGACATTCACGACCGTGGGGATGCCTCGCCAGCGCAGCAGCGGGAGCCAGAAGCCGTTGGCCACATTCATCACCAGCGCCACGTCCGGCTTGTGGACGATCGCGTGGAGCGCGGAGGTGAGGCCGAAGGTGAGCGTGCTGAACGCCTTGCTCGGAAAACCCCTTGGTGAGGATCCGCTCGACGCGTGGATCGGCTGCCTCCAGAGGCTGCTCATCGCCTGGCCGGCAATAGACGCGGACCCGCCATCCCCGGTCGGCGAACGCCGGGGCCAGTTGCCGCACAGCAGTCTCGAAGCCGCCATAGAAGCTGGGGTAGCCGCGAGTTCCGATGATGGCGACCAGTGGCGAAGGTCGCTGCATCCGTGCCCTTGCGCGCCGGCTCCTCAGACGATGGACGGTGTTCCTCACGACGTGATGCTAGGTGCTCTCGACTGTTCAAGCGAAAGGACCCGCGGAGGTTCATGCCGACTGGTGAGCGGGCGCCACCCCGGGACCGTGCTCCGGCCCTAGCTCGGGAGAGGCCGTCCCACCTGTCGGCGACGCGCCGAAACTCAACTCCTGGCCTCGGCGCAAGCGCTGGGTGTAGCGCACGGCCAGGGATCGGCTCGAACGCTCTGGTGTCGGAGTGATGCAACGGGCTTGCGGTGTCGTGCCCGTCGTGGTGACGGGTCCACAGACCCATGTTCAGCGCACCCAACGCGAGGTCGGTGCGCAGGCTGGTCGAGAGCTGCCGCGTAGGCCCAGCTCACGCATGAGGCGCCGGGTCGTGCACCGCGCGACCGAGCGCGCGTCATTGAGGACGCTCCCGGCGGGCCCGCGGAGCCCGACGACGTCTTCACGGACCAGCTGTGCGTGGAGCTTGCGGATTGCGTAGACGCACGAAGACCCGCGCTCGGCGCTCACCGTGAATCAACACGAACTAGCGAAACTTTGGGTTGAGCCACCACGCACGACGCTGGGAGTGCTTGACAGGACTCCGCTGCTGCTCTGACTCGCGCCCGTCGTCATCTCCATATTGACCACTACGTCGTTGGGCGAATCGATGAGAATGGAAACGTGACGGCCGGACGGCCGTCGATAATCGTGACGTCCGGCGCAGTGCCTGCTCTGCCGTCAATCTTCATCTCGCCGATAGACCCCCGTAGGGCGCGAAGACGTGAACACGAACAACTTGTTCGCCAGCAGCTGCGCCGGCTGATTGCATCCCAGTTACGTACGGGAGGAAGCGAAGCAGCGTCGGCGGGTCCGATGGTTTGCGACAGCGCGATCGTTGCCTGAAGTCGTTGGACGCCTGAGACACAAGAGAGAGACGTTATGCTCGTGTTATAGCGCAGGTAGTAGGACATTTTCGCGCCCGTTGCGTCATTGAGTGCTATATCCACGTGCGGGGTGGCGCCGTCAACTCCTGAGAGTTCGCCAGCCACCCGAGTGCCGGCGAGAATACTGACTTCATCTGCGTCGGAAGGGCGCGACATGAAAGCGGCCCTCGCGGGTCGCCTCGGCCAGACCCTCCACGACAGCGATCGGGTCCTGCGGTCCGCCGATCGCCGACTCGAAGATCGTACGCGCCACCGTGCGGAAGACCTCGTCCTGCTTTGCCGGATCTGGCTCGAGGTAGACGCGGCTCAAAAGCTCGTCGACGACATTGCGCGCCGTCAGGGTCAGGTCGCCGACCTGCACGGGACCGAGACCATCGAGCAGGTAGGAGAGTCCGACCACATCAATCGAGACGACGCCGTCGAGCGGCTCATTCGGATACTTCTTCTGCCAGAATGCGTTGAACACCTCGGCGGCGCGAGGAAAGTCGGGGGTGAAGTTCGGGTCTTGGAAAAAGCGACCCATCTCGGCTCCGTACACATTTTTCTCGGCCGGCGTGATGTCGCCGATTGGCTTAGCATAGAAATCAAAGTCGTTCGCGCTGCCTTGAAGGGTCATGTCGAGCTTGCCGTCGTCGGTCTTGATGAGCGCCCACGACCCGGGGAGACCACCGGTAGCGCGAATTTCAGCGTTGTTCTCAAAGATCAATAGATATCTGCCGTGGCTCATCCGCGCCGAGCATAGATGGAAGCACGTCGAAGGCGGTCTCGGCGGAGGACAGGTCATCTGCGAGTTCCGAGATCGTTCCGGTGTAGTCGTTGTACCGGGTTTGGAGCGCGCCTATGAAGTCGGAACTGACTTGATCCTGTACTAGATCTGCCGCCGAGCTGAAGGCTGCGCTCGCGGCGGTGACATTCTTCCCAATCTCCTCGACAACATCGACGTCGATTCGTCCCTCATCGGTTATCGAGTCCGCAGCGTCAAGAGCGTTGCCCAGCGGCGCTAGAGCCCCCGACGCCAATACGTCAATCGAGGCGCTCAAAGCACGTACTCCTGCGGCGTCGTCCCCGATATACGGCGATTTGGTGATGGCGCCCCACCAGAGTCCGTCGGTATGCGACCTTGCGGACGCTGCAGCTGCCTGCAGGTCGCCTATCGCGGCCGAACCGTGCGACTCGGTCCTGTGCCACCACAGCGGCTCGGAGACGCTCTGACGCTTGCTTCGGCTTCTTGCGAAGGTCTTGAGCCGTGCGGATACTAACCAGACGGTCCATGCTGCAATCGCCACGAGAACGAGCGAGACTGCGAGCAGAGCACGGCGCCGGGTGAGCATGCACTAGATCCTGTCACAGAGTGTGAAGGCGAGTCATTCGGAAAAGCAAATCGGCCCGGGGCCGAAGCTCCGGGCCGTATCAGCTGGACGTCAAGCCATCGCGAATACGGAACGTGCCCGTGTCGGTGGAGTACTTGAAGCCCTTCTTCTCGTTGTTCTCGAACTCGGTGGCGTAGGCGTACTTGCCCTTCTTCAGGCCCTCGAAGTTGAACTTCACGACTGGCCGTTGCTCGTTCAACTTTCCGTAAGACGATGTCGATGGCCTTCATGTTGCCGTTCCTCTTGACCTTGGTGAGGGTGCAGGTGACCTTGCCCTTGCGGGTCAGCGTTGCTGCCCTTGATGTCGACCTCGGTCTTGATCTTGGCCTTCTTGCCCTTGACCTTGTCCTTGGTCTCGGTCTTGGTCTTCGACGCAGTTCGAGTAGCGGGTGCAGTCGTTCTCTGCCGCGGAGGCGCTCGAGCCGGAGAAGGCCACAAGGCCCGAGGTCATCAGGAACGCGGCCAGCAGGCCGACGATCAGCTTCTTCATGTGGTTCTCCCATGGCGGTTGCCGGGTCGGAGGGGATGCAGACGGGTATATCTAAACACAGGATCGGCGGTAGTGCAGCTTGGTGCCAACGATTCCATGGACGTTGCAGACGCGAGCCGCGCTCTGGAGTAGCCCATCGGTGAGGTCGCGGTAGCAGCGACGTCGGGCGCATCGCCTTACGCGCCTGTGTGGATCAGTGATTGCGGCAGGCTCAGCGTCAGATGGCGACGGTGACTTCGGCGATGGACCCGGTGCTGACGCCTGCACGGTGTTGTCGACCGGGTCCGCCTTGGGGGCGAGCGTGCGCAGGGTCCACTCCCCTCACCGGCGAAGAAGCGGAAGTGACCGCTGGCCGAGGTAGGAACCTCAGCAGTGAACTCGCCGGTGCGGTCGAGCAGGCGCACGTAGGCGTTGCCGACGGGCTCGCCCGCACGGAGCACCTGGCCCTGGATGATGGCCTCCTTCGCGACGTTGACGCCGTCGAGGGAGAGTCCGCCTTCTGTTGCTCCGCACATGGTGGGTCTCGTTTCTGTGGTGGTGGGGATCGTTCGATGACTTACGGGGCTTCGTCGACGGCTCGCTGGCGCTCGCCTGCTCAGCCTCCGGTGGGGGTTTGGTGTCTTCCCGGGCTTCGTCGACGGCTCGCTGGCGCTCGCCTGCTCGGCCTCCGGAGGTGGTGATGGATTCTGTGGTGGCGTCTCGATACGCCCGGCCGCTCCTTCGTCGCTTGCCCGGGCTACTCGACGAACCTGCGCGCTCGCCTGCTCAGCCTTCGGAGTGCTCAGGCTTCGCCGGGCTCGTCGCCGAGGGCGACGGGGACGCCGACGAGGGAGCCGTACTCGGTCCAGGAGCCGTCGTAGTTCTTGACGTTGTCCTGGCCCAGGAGCTCCTTGAGGACGAACCAGGTGTGGGAGGAGCGCTCGCCGATGCGGCAGTAGGCGATGGTGTCCTTGCTCCAGTCGACGCCGGCCTCGGAGTAGATCTTCTTCAGGTCGTCGTCGGACTTGAAGGTGCCGTCGTCGTTGGCAGCCTTGCTCCACGGCACGCTGGCGGCCGTCGGGATGTGGCCGGCGCGCTGGGCCTGCTCCTGCGGGAGGTGGGCGGGGGCCATCAGGCGGCCGGCGTACTCGTCGGGGCTGCGCACGTCGACGAGGTTCTGGGTGCCGATCGCGGCGACGGTCTCGTCACGGAAGGCGCGGATCGAGGAGTCCTGCTCCTGGGCGGTGTAGGACGTGGTGGCGCGCTCGGTGACGTCGGCGGTCAGCTCGCGGGAGTCGAGCTCCCACTTCTTGCGGCCGCCGTCCATGAGCTTGACGTCGGCGTGGCCGTAGAGGGTGAAGTACCAGTAGGCGTAGGCGGCGAACCAGTTGTTGTTGCCGCCGTAGAGGACGACGGTGTCGTCGTTGCCGATGCCCTTGGAGGACAGCAGCTCCTCGAACTGGGCCTTGTTGACGAAGTCGCGGCGCACCTGGTCCTGGAGCTCGGTGCTCCAGTCGAGCTTCACCGCACCCTTGATGTGGCCCTTGTCGTAGGCGCTGGTGTCTTCGTCGACCTCGACGAGGACGATGCTGGCGGTGTCGAGGTTGTCCTCGACCCACTGGGTCGAGACGAGGGAGTCTTCGCGGGTCATGGGTGACCTTTCGGTTGGTGATCTGTGGTGACGGATGTCTGTTGTCTTGCGGGGCTTCGTCGACGCTCGCTTCGCTCGCTGCTCAGCCTCCGGAGGTGTGGGCTTCGTCGACGCTCGCTCGCTGCTGCAGCGGTGGTTGGGGGCTTCGTCGACGCTCGCTTCGCTCGCTGCTCAGCCTCCGAGGCGCTTGAGGAGGAGGTACAGCTCGCAGCCGAGGCAGAAGCGGAAGACTGCGTTGAGCAGGGCGGCGACGAGGGCGAAGCCGACGGCTACCAGGCCGAGGGTGTCGAGGCCGGACGAGGAAGCCGATCAGGCCGACGACGCCGAAGGCCAGGCCGACCGTCTGCGCGAAGCGCGGCGGGGCCGGGTCCTCCAGCTCGTCGGGCGCCGCCGAGACGCGGACGCACGACGGTGCGGAAGAGCCATGCGAGCGGCGTGCGCTGCACCCCGCGCGCCGCGCCCACGCCGAAGAGCGCGGTCTGCACGGCCAGCAGCGCTGACGGCGAACGCGCTGGGCGCGGTCACCAGCACGACGACCGAGCACCACCGCAGTGATCGAGGCGCGTGAACTGCGGGCCACGCGGGTCGATGCCCGGCGCCGGTGCTGGCAGAGGTCGGCTTGCTGGTTGATCGTGGACATGCAACTACTCCTGGCGGGAGAGACGGAAATGCTTCTGGCGTCAGGAGTAGCGACACAGCGACGAGCGCGTGCAGCAGTAGTCCACTGCTCGGCGCTTCGTCAGCCAGGTCGTCAACATGGGCACCACAGTAGGATCGGCGTCCGGCTGACGCCTGCGTGACGTCCGCATCATGAGACCGTCGTCCATCATGTGGACTCATCGCGTCGTCTGGGAGCGACGCGAGGACCTGAGCCTTACTCGGCGCGCCGACTGCGCGGCCGAGCTCGCGGCCCACGGGGTCGAGGACGATCGTGGTCGGGGTCCGCATGATGCCGAGGCGGCGTACGACGTCGAGGTGCTCCTCGGCGTCGACCTCGATATGGGCGATCCCAGGCTCCTGGTCTGCCACGTCGGTGAGGATGCGGCGCGTTGCGCGGCACGGCGCGCAGAACGCGGAGGAGAACTGGAGCAGCGTTGCGCGGTCGCCGACCTGGTCGGCCCACGGGGTGCCGGCCAGGAGGCTGGGAGCGGCTCCGGCCTCGCCTGTCGCTGACTCGTCGACCGATTCCGTGGTCTTTGCGGGAGATGAGCCCCTGAAGCGGCCGTCGGTGCGGGCGCGGTAGAGCCCAAAGGCCAGCGCGACGACGACGGCCGCGATCGCTACCCAGGCTCCGGTGCTCATGTCTGGCTCAACCGGTGGGGTGGCGGTGTCATTCCTCCTGGGTGTGGTTGCGGTTGGCGATCGGCCTACGGGGGCTTCGTCGACGCTCGCTTGCGCTCGCTGCTCAGCCTCCGATGGTCGACGCTCGGCTTGCTCAGCCTCCGACTTCAGCCACCGGCGAAGGGTGGGAGGAACTCAAGGGTCGAGCCGGGGGGCACCAGCACGTCGTCCGGGTCCTCGGTCGACACCGGGCGGTCGCCGAGGAGGACGGAGCAGGCGTCGAGGACCGCGAGCAGGCGGCTTCCCGGGTGTGCCGCGCCAAGGCGCTTCAGAACCTCGGTGAGGGTGATCGGGGCATCGACGGTGAGCGTCTCGCCGTCCGTGCCCGCCGCCGAGCGTGCTGACGCCCAGTAACGAACTGAGATGAATTGGGTCTCACTCACACGGACCTACTTCCTGTGTCGTGCGCGTTTCACCTATTCTTCACCCAGATCAACCGGCCGGAGCCCACTGACGTGTTTCGGTCTCACCCCTGTGGGAGGAGACCACGATGAGCACGCTGCTTTTGCTGACCAGCGCCCTTCAACCTTCAGCCGAGGTATTGCCCGGCCTGTCTTTGCTGGGTCACCAGGTCAAGATCCTGCCTGCTGAGGGCAGCGCACTGCTCGAGGCCCCCGATTCCGACCTGTTGCTGGTCGACGGTCGCCAGGATCTTGCCGGGGCTCGCGACCTGTGCCGCCTTATCCGGACCACCGGAACCGACGTCCCGGTGTTGCTGATCGTCACCGAGGGCGGGCTCTCTGTCGTCAGTCACGACTGGGGCATGGACGACGTGGTCCTGCACACCTGCGGCCCGGCCGAGCTCGAGGCGCGCATCAAGCTCTCGCTCGGTCGCCTCAACGCCGCGCGTGACGCCGCCGACCCCGACGCTCACGTCATCCGCTCCGGCGAGGTCGTCGTCGACGAGGCGACGTACACCGCGAAGATCCACGGGCGCCCGCTCGACCTGACGTTCAAGGAGTTCGAGCTGCTGAAGTTCCTCGCCCAGCACCCGGGCCGGGTGTTCAGCCGCCAGCAGCTGCTGCAGGAGGTGTGGGGCTACGACTACTTCGGTGGCACCCGCACCGTCGACGTGCACGTGCGTCGGTTGCGCGCCAAGCTCGGGCCTGAGAACGAGACGCTCATCGGGACGGTGCGCAACGTGGGGTACCGGTTCGTGCTGCCGGCGAAGGAGAAGGACTCGGCTGCGTCGGATGTTGCTCGGATGGCGGAGCGGGAGTCGCAGGACGCCTGACGCGTGCGGTTGGTGAGCGGCTTGCTGGGCTTCGTCGACGCTCGCTTCGCTCGCTGCTCAGCCTCCGGTGGTTGGTGGGCGGCTCGTTGGGCTTCGTCGACGCTCGCTTCGCTCGCTGCTCAGCCTCCGGTGGTTGGTGAGTCGGCTCGCTGGGCTTCGTCGACGCTCGCTTCGCTCGCTGCTCAGCCTCCGGTGGTTGGTGGGCGGCTCGCTGGGCTTCGTCGACGCTCGCTTCGCTCGCTGCTCAGCCTCCGGTGGGTTGGCTCGGCGTGCTCCCTGTTCGACCTCGGGCTCAGCGGTGGGCGGGGTGGTGGGGGCAGGCCACTCCGTACTTCACCTTGCACCGGATTCTTCGGCGCAGCTGCTTGCCCCAGCTCATGTCGCCAGCATGGACCTGAAAGCGTTACGACCGCTCCACGCGCAGGTTAAGACTTGGCTTCGTGGTCGTCACGAAAGGCGATCCACGCGCAGGCCGCCATCCCGATCAGCCACGCGAGCACTACCGGGATGTCGCCGGTGTGCACACCGTGGTCGGGGCCGAGCACAAGGATGCACCCGGCCCTCGCCCTCGCGGGTGTCGAGGATCAGGTTCGCGACCACGATAGGTCAAGCAGGTCAGCGACGACGGCCGCCGCGGTACGGCGCTGCCAGAGCGGCGACACGGCGCTCAGAGTCGGGGTCGGACGTGGAGGCCGACCTCGGGGTCGACCACGATCTCCTGAGCGGCGTCGATGCCGTCGGTGAGCAGGGGTGCGTCGATGGGGGTGTTGCGCTTGAGGACCGCGAGGGCGATCGGGCCGAGCTCGTGGTGGCGCGCCGACGTGCCGACGTACCCGATGACCTTCTCGCCGAGCAGGACGTCGGCGCCGTGGGCAGGCAGCCGGTTCTCGGAGCCGTCGAGGTGCAGCAGCGTCAGGCGACGCGGCGGTCGGCCGAGGGTGTGCACGCGGGCGACGGTCTCCTGGCCGCGGTAGCAGCCCTTGTCGAGGTGGACGGCGGGTCCGATCCACCCCATCTCGTTGGGGATCGAGCGGTGGTCGGTGTCGAGTCCGAAGCGCGCCTCGCCGCGAGCGATCCGCAGCGCCTCGAACGCCCACAGCCCGGCCGCGGGCCCGGCTGCCTCGGCGTACGTGGTGAGCTGGTCGCGCGGGACCAGCCGGTAGCCGGTGGCGGGGCGCCAGGTGAGCGCCTGGGTCTCGGTCTCGTCGGTGATCTCGACGCGGGTCATGAACTTCATCCGCTCGAGGAACGCGATCAGGGCGGCGGCGGCGCCGGGCTCGGTCCAGGCGGTGAACGCCTCGCCGTCGTCGGTGCCGCGGAACTCGTGCTCGACGTGGCCGTTGGGGCTCAGGATGAGCGCCTGGGTCTCGACGCCCGGCGCGAGGTCGAGGAAGTACTGCGTGGTCAGGTTGTGCAGCCAGGTGAGCCGGTCGGGGCCGCTGATGCGGAAGACGTCGTGGTGCGAGAGGTCCACGAACCCCTCCCCCGCCTCGAGGGCGCGCTGCTCGGTGTTGAACGAGCCGTAGTGCGCCGCCACGGGGGCGTCGATGCCGTTGCCGGCGACCGCCCCGGGCAGCGCCAGCAGCGGGCTGGGCGTCGTACCGATCGTGTCGCTCATGGTGCACATCCTCCCTGGCAGGTGCCGAACACCGTCAGGTGCCCTTCGTCGATCTCGAAGCCGTGCTCGGCCGCCAGCGCTGTGCGAAGCGGGCCGAGCACATCGGTCTCAACGGACGTGACGCGCTTGCAATTCCGGCAGACCAGGTGGAAGTGCTCGTGGCCGTGCACCGAGTGGTAGGTCGGAGCCCGGTCGCTGAGGTGGGCGTGCCGGATCAACCCGACCTCCTCCAGCACCTCCAGCGTCCGGTAGACCGTCGAGAGGTTGACCGCGGACGACGACTCCCGCACGTGGGCGTGCACCTGGTCGGGAGTCGCGTGGCCGAGGTCCTTCACAGCGGTGAGCACCAGCTCGCGTTGGGGGGTCAGCCGGAACCCGCGGGAGCGCAGCTCGTCGCGCCAGTCGCTCACACCCGGTAGCTCGGGGTGATCGTGATCGTGCCCGTGGCCGGTCACTGACGCTGCAGGCGAGCCCAGAGGTGGGGCTGCAGCTCCTGGCCCATGGCCTCCATGTCGTAGGCGTAGAGCAGGTCGCCCTCGACGTTGCCGTAGAGGCGGTGACCGGAGACGACCTCCTTGGCGGTCTCGGTGAAGCCGACACCGGCGGTGTGCAGCTCGGCCTTGCCGCCCTCGGCCACGCCGTACCAGATCTCGGCGAAGCCGGTGTTGTGGGCGAGCACGAGCTCGAGCTTGCCGCCCTCGAGGCATCGCAGGAAGCCGGTCTCCTGGGCGGCGTCGCGCACCTTGGCGCCGTCCTCGTCGACGATCCACGAGCGGGCGAAGTAGTGGAAGAACGGGCGGCCGTCCTGCTGGAAGACGACCTCCTGGTTGTAGGAGAACGGCTCGATCGTGGGGTAGTCGCCCTGACCGCTGCCGCCCCACGTGCCGAGGAGCCAGGCCACCGGGCCGCAGTGGGGGTGCAGGTTGCTGGGGATGTGGAACACGGCTCCATCGTAGTGGCCCGCCCGGGGCGCCTAGGCTGACGGACGTGACCCGCCCCCTGGCCGTGAAGCTCACCTGTGGCGCCGAGGCCCCCGAGCGGGCCAACCAGGCGTTGACGGTCGCTGCGTCTGCGGTCGCACTGGGCGCGGAGGTGTCCTTGTGGTTGACCGGCGAGGCGGTCTGGTTCGCCACCTCGGACCGGTCGCCCGATCTCGGGCTGGAGCACGCGATGCCGGCCGCCGACCTGGTGGCAGCCGTGCTGGCATCAGGCTCGGTTCGGGTGTGCTCGCAGTGCGCGGCTCGCCGCTCGCTCAGCGAGGACGACCTGCTCGATGGCGCGTCGATCGCCGGCGCTGCGGCCTTCACCGAGCTCGTGCTGCAGCCCGACGTGCAGGCGCTGGTCTACTGACCCAGCTCGGGCAGGACGTCGAGGAACTTCTTGCTCAGGACGCGTTGGCCGCTCTGCGTGGGGTTGAGTCCGTCGGCTGCCATCAGGTCCGTCTTGCCGGTGTCGAACCACGCGGTGGCGTCGACGTAGGTGCACGCGGCGGACGCGGCGCAGACCGCCTCGCAACGCATCGTCCAGCTTCAGCGTCGCCTTGCTCGGGGCGGCGACGGCAGAAGGGAGACGTCATGACCACGGGCGCATCTGAGCGAGCCTCGATGACGTCGAGCACCTGGGTTGCGGCGTCGACGATGTCGCCCAGAGGCACCTGCCGAGCGATGTCGCTCGCCCCGGCGGCCATCACCCAGAGATCGGCGTCCGGGAACTGGTCGAGCGACCTTGGAGACGCGCGCGGTCATCGGTTGACCCCCGCCGGCGTTGACGTAGCCGGATCCGCCCGGCGCGCTCGTCTCGACGGTCCAGCCGCGGTTGGCGGCGACCAGGTCGGTCCAGGTCTGGCCGACGAAGGCCTCACCGCCGTTGGTGAACGAGTCACCCAGGACGACCACGAGGGGCATGCCCTGCTCGGTTGCTGTCGACGAGCTGTCGGTGGGCGCGGCGGGCGCGGTCGACGTGTCGGAGGCCGATGACGTCGGGTTCGAGGTCCGCATGGCGAGGACGACGATGCCGATCGTGATGAGCGTCAGCAGGACGAGGCCGATGTCGACCAGCTTGATGGGCTCCCGACGACTGCTCACGGGGGGATCGTAGGGGATTGCTCTCGGGTCAGCGGCAACCGATGAGCTCGCGCGTCTCGGACGGGAAGCTTGCAGCTGTCTACTGTCACAGGCGGTGACAAAGTGTTTCTGTTCAACTACGACCACGTCGGAACCAAGTTGTCCGACGTCGACCAGATCTCTTACTCGACCTACCGCAGCGCGGGAAGTGGGCAGCAGGTGGCAGCACTGAACGTGATCATCGACTTCAACGGTCCTGCCGTCAGCGGGGGATTCTCGACCCTTGTCTTCGAGCCGGTCTACAACACCGCCCAGGGCGAGGTTGTCTCAAACCAGTGGCAGAACTGGACCGCTGACGGCGCGGGGGTGTGGTGGTCGACGAGGGCCGATCAACGGACAGTGCGCAGGCGCTACAGAAGCCTGCGACAAGAGCTGGGACGAGATCCTCGTCAACAACCCCGACGCCACCGTGCTCGAGGCAATCGGAATCAACCAAGGGAGCGGCAACCCTGGCCTCACCTCGAATGTCGACGCCTTCACGTTCGACGCGACGACCTACGACTTCGAGCGAGGACGCCGACGGCGATGGCGTCTCCGACACCGCGGCACCGACCAACAAGGACCAGTGCAAGAAGGACGGCTACAAGGCTTTCAACAACCCGACCTTCAAGAACCAGGGCGAGTGCGTGAGCTACGTCGCCACCCGCAAGTAGGTCCGGACACACCAGACGACAACGCCGCGCCAGCATCACCGCGTCTCGCCCGGCCGGTTGCTGACGCGGCGTTGCTGCGTCATGAAAGAACGGCACGCCAACAGTTCCCGCGCCTCGGCGGGCGTCATCGGGCGCCGCTGCGCCAGCTCGCCCATCACGACCGCCCGCTCGACCAGCTGGGCGTTGGTCTCGACCGGGACGCCTCGGCTGAGGGTGAGCACGTCCTCCATGCCGACCCGGAGGTGGCCGCCCTTGCTGAGGACCGCGAGACCGACCGGGAGGGTCGTGCGCCCGATGCCGGTGGCGCCCCAGGAGGTGACCTCGGGCGGAAGCGCGGCGACCCCGGCGACCAGAGCGTCGGCGGTGCCGGGCATCCCGCCAGGCACGCCCATCACGAAGTCGACGTGCACCTTGCCGCCGTACGGGAGGCCGTACTTGGCGAGGAGTCGGCTGAGGGCGGTGACGTGGCCGAGGTCGAAGAGCTCGAACTCCGGCACGACCTCACGCTCCTGGCTGAGCTGGTAGAGATCGCAGATGAACGGCCACGGGTTGCTGAAGACGTCGTCGCCGAAGTTGGTGGTGCCCATCGTCAGGCTGCAGGAGTCGGGTTTCGCGTCGAGCACCTTGAGGCGGGCGTCGAGCGGGTCATGCACGGAACCGCCGGTGGAGAGCTGGACGACGAGGTCGGTGCTCTCGCGCAGCGCGGCGACGGTGTCTTTAAGTCGTTCTGGATCAAGGGACGGTTGGTGGTCGTCGTCGCGGATGTGGACGTGGATCATCGCGGCGCCGGCGGCCTCGCACTCCTGCGCGGTGGTGACGAGCTCGGCGAGGGTGGTGGGCAGCTGGGGGCAGTCGGCCTTGGTCGTCTCGGCGCCGGTGGGGGCGACGGTGATCAGGAGGGCCTCGGGCGGAATTGCCATGGCGGCATGGTGTCAGAGGGGGTGGTGGGTGGGCTGCGGAGGCATCTCGATACGCCGGCTCGCTCCTTCGTCGCTCGGCCGGCTACTCGATGAGCGAGGGGCGTCGTTGCTTGGTCGGCTACTCGATGAGCGAGGGGCTTCGTCGCCGGCTACTCGATGAGCGAGGGGCTCGTTGCTTGGTCGGCTACTCGATGTCCGAGGTGGCGAGGGCGGATTGGATGCGACGGGCGATCTCGGCGTGGGCTGCGTCGTTGGGGTGGAAGTCGTCGCGGGGGCCGAAGGTCGTCTCGGTGCCGATGGGTCCGCGCATGCCGTCGGCGGCGTAGAGGTCGCTGATGCGGATGAAGATGCGCCCGTCGCCGTCGCAGATCTGCTCCACCGCGCGGTCGTACGGACGGGTGGCCTCTGGCTTGTTCCAGGGGCCGAGGCAGACCGTCGTGACGTCGGGCGAGTCGGCGACGCGGTCGACCAGGGCAGTGACGTCCTCGGCGTACTCCCGCACCGGCGTCTTGCCGACGTCGTTGGCGCCGACCTCGATGACCGCGATGTCGAGGTCGGTCGGCGCGATCTCGTCGACCTGGCGGGTGATCCGCCAGGTGCGGGCGCCGGACTCCTCGGCGCGGACGGCGTCGACCTCACGATCGACGCCCCAGTCGTCGAGGAGCAGCGCTGCGAAGGACTCGCTCGGCGCGGAGGCGTAGTAGCCGACCGTGATCGAGTCGCCGGCGAACAGCACGCGCAACGGGTCCGGCCGCGGGTCGTCCGCGGCGCTCTGGCCCGAGCACCCGGCTGCGAGGAGCACGAGCACGGCGACCGGCGCCGTCGTACGACTCCACGTCATGAGCGCGAGATTAGTCGGTTGCGGACAATGCTCGGGTGAGAGCCGTCGTGCAGCGAGTCCTGACCGCCTCCGTCTCCGTGGACGGCCAGGTCGTCGGCTCGATCGAGCGCGCTGGACTGCTCGTCTACCTCGGCGTCACCCACGACGACGGCCCCGCTCAGGTCGCCTGGATCGCCCGCAAGATCTGGGACCTGCGGCTGCTGCGCGACGAGGTGTCCGCCTCGGAGGTCAACGCGCCGGTGCTCGTGGTCAGCCAGTTCACGTTGTACGGCGACGCGCGGAAGGGTCGGCGTCCGACCTGGGCGGCTGCGGCTCCGGGGCCGGTGAGCGAGCCGTTGTACGACGCCGTGTGCGCAGAGCTCGAGCGGCTGGGGGCTGAGGTGGCGCGTGGGGTGTTCGGGGCGGACATGCAGGTGGCGTCGGTGAACGATGGTCCGGTGACGCTGGTGTTGGATTCGCCGTCTGGAAGCTGAGCAGCGAGCGAAGCGAGCGTCGACGAAGCCCAGCGCGGTGGGTTGCGGTCTGTGCCCGGCTCGCGGGCTTCGTCGACGCCTCGCTGGCGCTCGGCTGCTCAGCCTCCGGGACGTGGTTGCGGGGCTCGGCTGCTCAGCCTCCGGGGCCTAGGGTCGGGTTGTGAGTGAACTCGATCTCGTGGCATCGGTCCGGGAGGCCTGTCTGGCTGCGGACGGGCAGGACCCGCTCGACGAGAAAGCGATGCTGCGGCTGAAGCACCACGGGCTCGAAGGGGCTCGGCTGTGGGTCGACGGCGAGGCGTTCGCGCTGGTGCGGGACGGCGACCTGACGCTCGCCGTCGCTCCCGATGCTCGCCGCGAGGGCCGCGGGGGACGGTTGCTCGAGCTCGCCGCTGCAGTCGAGCCCGCCCACGCCTGGTCGCACGGTGACCACCCGGGCGCGGCGCGGCTCGCGCAACGGAGCGGCTGGCGGCGTACGCGCGATCTGTGGGTGATGCGGCGTCCCACCTCGCAGTCGCTCCCCCCGCTCGCGCTACCCGACGGCATCCGGGTGCGCGGCTACCGCGACGGCGACGCCGACCAGCTGCTGGCCATCAATGCCGCGGCGTTCGCCCATCACCCCGAGCAGGGGCAGATGGACGCCGCGGAGCTGGCCGAGCGGATGGCCGAGTCGTGGTTCGACCCGGCCGGACTGCTCGTCGCGGTGGAGGCAGACGACGACTCGAGCCTGCTCGGCTTCCACTGGACCAAGCAGCACGACTCCTCGACCGGCGAGGTCTACGTCGTGGCCGTCGGCCCGCACGCCCAGGGTCGCGGGCTGGGCCGGGTGCTCACCCTGGCCGGCTTGCACCACCTGGCGGGTCTGGGGGTCGCCGAGGTGCTGCTCTACGTCGAGTCCGACAACCACCCGGCGGTCACGCTCTACTCCTCCACCGGCTTCACGCACGACCCGCGGGATACGCACGTGCAGTACTCCCGCTGAACGGATGCCCCGGGGCGGACCCGGGCTCGATAACATCCGTCCATGAGCTCCGAGCGCGACGTCACCACTGACGGCGAGCGCGGCCGGAAGCGGCGCAGGCGCCGCCCAGAGACCCCCGCCCCCGAGCTGCAGGTCAGCAACGAGGAGTTCGTCAAGACAACTGCAGTGGCCGACATCGACACGATCGTGCGGACGCCGATCGGCGTGGCCGCTGTCGCGGGCCCGGCCATCGGCCAGGAGCCTGCCGACATGCCGGACGCCGGCACTGGGGCCGGCTCCGCACCGGCCAAGACCATCGCCCCCGTGGACGACGACGAGGTCAATGCCGCGCGGAACGCGGTCGCCGCGGCCGAGGCCCTCGCCCGGAGTGCCGACGAGGCGGCGGCCGAACACGCCGAGAGAGCCCGTCAGGCGCAGCAGGACCGCGACGCGGCCCTCCTGGCTGCCCGCGAGGCCGCGGAGAAGCTGGCCGAGCTCGAGGAGGCCGCGCGGGTGCGGGCTCTGGAGGCGGAGCGGGTTGAGGCGGAGCGGGTTGAGGCGGAGCGGGTCGAGGCTGAGCGACGTGAAGCCGAACGGGTCGAGGCTGAGCGACGTGAAGCCGAACGGGTCGACGCCGAGCAAGCCGAGGCCGACATCGCGCGGGTCCAGGCCGAACAGGTCGAGGCCGAGAACCGGATCGCCACAGACGAAGCGCCGTCGGACGCCGGCGCAGCTCCGGACGCCGACGTCGTCATCCTCGACGACGAGCCCGAACCAGAGGCCGAGACGGTCTCTACCGACGACGAACCCGCGGAGCATGATCCCGAGCCCGACGTACAGCCCGCCGACGACGAGCCGGCAGCGGTCGACGCTGACCAGGCAGAAGCCGAGCGGATCGCTCGACTCACGGTGCGCGGGCCCAGGCGGGGGGCCACCAAGGCCTCGAAGACCGCGAAGCCGAGGCCGGGTCGGCGACTCTTCGGGCGTCGGCGACGAGCCCGCTCCCGCGACGCTCGCGCCCGAGCCGGGCCCGGAAGCCGACCCCACAATCGACACCCCCGCGAGCGCAGAACTGCCGGCTGAGCCGGAGGCCATCGAGCCGGCGACGACCCACGAGGACCCCACTGGTCCCGCCGTCGCTCCGGAGCCGCTGACGATCGTCCCGGACGACCAGCCCTCCGACCCGGACGAGCCCAGCGAACAACCGGACACCGGACCCGGTTCCGAGCCGGATGACGAGCCGGACCTCGAGGCCGACGAGCCAGGCGTCGAGGTCGTCGACGACCCGGTCGTCGCGGAGCCCGCCGAGACTGCGCCTGGCGAGGACCCGACCCCGCCTGACGTTGCTCCTGAGCCCACCGCCGCGGATCCCGACCGCGAGGTGTCGGCCGAGGTCGAGCCGGAGGGGTCCTCCCCCGCCACGGAGCCGGAACTCGTCGAGCAGGACGTCGAGGTGTCGGCCGAGGCCGAGGTCGAGCAGGAGACCGAGGCGCTGTCGGACTCCCCCGGTGCCGAGCCGGAGCCCGTCGCCGAGCCCGAGTCGGAGCCCGAGACCCGAAGAGGGGTCGGAGCAGGACGAGACCGAGGAGCCCGATCTCCGGATCGACGCGCACAACCAGGCGCTCGCCGACCTGCCGGAGCAGGTCGTCGACTTCGAGATGGTCCCCGGCGCCACCCACGAGGCGTACGTCGCGCGCCGTCGTGGCGCGGCCGGCATCGTCGCGGCAGTGCTCGCCGTGGCGGGCGTGGCCGCGATCGTCGTCCTGGCGGTCACCGGCTCGATCAGCGACCTCTCCAACGTCGCCATCGGCATCGGAGTCCTGGCCGCCCTTGCCGCCCTCTTCGCCTACCGTCGCATCGGACGCTCCAGCACCGTGGCGCTGTCGGAGGAAGGGCTCTTGTCGTTGACCTTCGGCGACGCCCACCACACCTTTGACCTCGCCTCAGCCGCCACGGAGGTCGAGATGGTCGGCTCGCCCGGTGCCAGCGGTTGGGCGGTGCGGCTCGTGCGCCGCGGGCTGGCGCCCATCGAGGTCGACACCAGCTCGGTCGACCCGGTGCTCTTCCACGAGGCGCTGCGCCAGTGGCGGCCCGACCTGTGACGTCCGCTGACCCGCTGGACGCCGACCCCGACGACGTGGACGCCCTGCGAGCCGAGAACCGGGACCTCGAGCGCCGCATCGCCGAAGCGGAGCGGATCGCCGAGGACCTCGCCGAGCAGCTCGGACAGGCACGGGCTCGGCTGGCTGAGCGGGCCGCACCGGTGGGGGCGGAACCGGCCTCTCAGGTCAGGCCGGACGACGAGAACATCTTGCTCTTCGAGGACGCGAGCGTGGCTCCCGACGGGCTCGTGCGCTCCGTCGACGGGAGCGACCGACTGATGCTGCCGATCGCCCTGGGAGCCACCGCGCTCGTGGTCTTCCTCGTCGCCCTGCTCTCGCTGGCCAACAACGGCTTCCTGAGCCTCTTCAGCCTCGGGGCCCTCCTGGCGGCCGGACTGCTCGCCCGCGTCGCGTGGGCGACGCGGGTGGTGCCGGTCGAGGTCTGGGTCGACCAGGGCGTCGTCCTCGTGCGACGTGGTGACGCCTCGCTCACCTTCGACCTCTCCAGCGACTCGTTGAAGCTGCAGATCACCGGTCAGCCGGGCGACTCAGACTGGCGGGCGCGGTTCTACCGGCGCGGGTTGGAGCCGGTGGATGTCGATGCGTCGATGGTGGACGCCGATGCATTCATGGCGCAGGTGCGGCGGTACCGGCCGGGGGTCTAGGTCTGCGGCTTGGTGCGGGGTCTCGATACGCCGGTCGCTCGCGAGCTCGCGGCCCGGCTACTCGACCACCGGTGACGGTCAGCTCGCTGAGCTCGCGGCCCGGCTACTCGACCACCGGGACGGTCAGCAGCTGGGTCACTGGGTCTCGATACGCCGGTCGCTCGCAAGCTCGCAGCCCGGCTACTCGACCACCGAAGATGCAGCGAGGCCGTTCTTCAGGGCGTCGGCGATGTCGAGGACGGCGGCGCGGGAGCGGCGGCCGACGCCGACGATGTTGAAGAAGCCGTGGATGAGGTCGGGGAAGCGGTGCATCTGCACCGGGACGCCGGCCTCGATCAGCTTGCGGGCGTAGGCCTCGCCCTCGTCGCGCAGCGGGTCGAAGCCGGCTGTGCAGACGTACGCCGGCGCGAGGCCGGCCGGCACGTCGTGGCGCAGCGGTGAGACGCGGATGTCGTCGCGGTCGGCGTCGTTCGGCACGTAGCTGGCGTTGGCGAGGTCCATGAAGCCGGTGGTGAGGTAGAAGTTCTCGGAGAACAGCTCGAGGCTGCGGGTTGCGCGGCGGGCGTCGACGGCCGGGTAGACGAGCAGCTGGAACGCCAGCGGCAAGCCCTCCTTCGCGGCTGCGATCGCGGTGGCCGCAGCCAGGGTGCCGCCGGCGGAGTCGCCGCCCACGGCCAACCGCTGCGGGTCGGCGCCCAGCGCAGCGGCGTGGCGCACCACCCAGCGGTACGCCGCCAGCGCGTCGTCGTGGGCTGCCGGGAACGGCGCCTCGGGAGCCAGGCGGTAGTCGACGGCCAGCACGCGGACCCCGGCCCGCTCGGCCAGCACGCGACACGACGCGTCGTGCGAGTCGAGGCCGCCGTAGATGAACCCGCCGCCGTGGAAGAAGACCAGCAGCGGGGCCGGCTCGTGCACTGCGTTGGTGGGCACGTAGAGACGCGCCGCCAGGTCGCCGACCGGCAGGTCGCGCACCGAGCCGATCGGCTGGGTGCCCCCGGCCATCGCCGCCTCGTGCTCGACCACCACGCGCCCCTGCACCACCGGCAGCAGCTCGGCGGCGGGCAGCTTCGCCACCTTCTTCAGCCGCAGCATCAGCTGGGTCTCGGGAGCCAGGGTCTGACCGTCGAGGGTGATCGGCGTGCCGCCCAGACGGCGCTGCACCGCCTCGGGCAGCCCCATCGTCGCGCGCAGGGACAGGGCTTCGAGGGTGTCGGTCAGGCTCACCCCGGCAACCTATCGTCCGGTTCGCCCACTGTTCACGCGACGGTGGGAGAGTGGGCGCATGTCACTCGAGATCGTCCCCGGCAGCGGCGCCCCCGCCTCCCCCGGCCGAGCCCTCGGATCCGCCACGGAGTCGTCCTCGACGGGGGTGCCCGACGAGGCCTACGAGGTCGACGCGATCTACGAGCCCAACCACGAGCTGGTCGCCGCCGTCGAGGGCTTCGAGGGCCGCTTCCTCGACCGCGAGCTGTCGTGGCTGCGCTTCAACCAACGCGTGCTCGAGCTCGCCGAGGACGAGTCGCAGCCGCTGCTCGAACGAGCCCGCTTCCTGGCCATCTTCACCAGCAACCTCGACGAGTTCTTCATGGTCCGCGTGGCCGGCCTCAAGCGCCGCATCGCCGCCGGGCTCGCCGTCCGCGCCGCCTCGGGTCTGATGCCCCGTGAGGTGCTCGAGCAGATCTGGACGACGACCCGCGAGCTGAGCGGCCGCCAGGCCGCGCTGTTCCGCGACCAGATCGTGCCGGCGCTCGTCGAGCAGGACATCGAGCTCGTGCGCTGGGACGACCTCGACCGCGAGGAGCAGAAGGTCTGCAAGCGGCTCTTCCGCGACCGCATCTTCCCGGTCCTCACCCCGCTGGCCGTCGACCCCGCGCACCCCTTCCCCTACATCTCGGGGCTCTCGCTCAACCTCGCGGTCGTCATCCGCAACCCGCTCTCCGACAAGGAGCACTTCGCACGGGTGAAGGTGCCGCAGACGTTCGACCGGTTCATCCCGCTCGGCGCCCAGGGCTCGTCGGGTCGCGGCGCGCGGTTCGTGCCGCTCGAGGACGTCATCGGCGCCCACCTCAAGCGGCTCTTCCCCGGCATGGAGGTGCTCGAGGCCCACACCTTCCGCGTCACCCGCAACGAGGACCTCGAGGTCGAGGAGGACGACGCCGAGAACCTGCTCGCCGCGCTCGAGAAGGAGCTGCTGCGGCGTCGGTTCGGCCCACCGGTGCGCCTCGAGGTCGAGGAGTCGATCTCGGACGCCGTCCTCGAGCTGCTGGTCTCCGAGCTCGGCATCAGCACCGACGAGGTCTTCAAGCTGCCCGGGCCGCTCGACCTGCGTGGGTTGCACAGCATCGCCGACCTCAGCCGCGAGGAGCTGAAGTTCCCGGCGTTCGTGCCGACCACCCACCACCGCCTGGCCGAGGTCGAGTCGGCCGCGCCGGTCGACGTGTTCAAGGTCGCGCGCCGCCACGACGTCCTGCTGCACCACCCGTACGACTCGTTCGCGACGTCGGTGCAGCGCTTCATCGAGCAGGCCGCCGCCGACCCGCACGTGCTCGCGATCAAGCAGACGCTCTACCGCACCTCGGGCGACAGCCCGATCATCGACGCCCTCATCGACGCCGCGGACGCCGGCAAGCAGGTGCTGGTCATCGTCGAGATCAAGGCGCGCTTCGACGAGCAGGCCAACATCCGCTGGGCGCGCAAGCTCGAGCAGGCCGGCTGTCACGTGGTCTACGGCATCGTCGGGCTCAAGACGCACTGCAAGCTCGCGATGGTCGTGCGCGACGAGGGCGACCAGCACGGCGGCATCCGTCGCTACACCCACATCGGCACCGGCAACTACAACTCCAAGACCGCCCGGATGTATGAGGACCTCGGTCTGATCACCACCGACGACGAGATCGGCGAGGACGTCGCCCACCTCTTCAACAACCTCAGCGGGTGGTCGCGCAACGCCTCCTACGAGCACCTGCTCGTCGCCCCCGACTCGGTGCGCTCGGGGCTCGTCGACCAGATCCACGCCGAGATCGGCCACCACGCCGCCGGGCGCCCCTCGGGCATCCGGATGAAGGCCAACTCGGTCGTCGACGAAGGCATCATCGACGCGCTCTACCTCGCCTCGCAGGAGGGCGTGAAGGTCGAGCTGCTGGTGCGCGGCATCTGCTCGCTGCGCCCCGGCGTGCCCGGGCTGTCGGAGAACATCTCGGTGCGCTCGATCCTGGGGCGCTTCCTCGAGCACAGCCGGATCGCGTGGTTCAGCGGCGGCGGCGACCCGGCCGCCTGGATCGGCTCGGCCGACATGATGCACCGCAACCTCGATCGTCGTGTCGAGGTCCTGGTGCGGCTGCCGCACGAGGAGAGCATCGCCTCGGTCGGCGCCCTGCTCGACACCGCCTTCGATGCCGACACCCGCGCCTGGGAGCTCGCCAGCGACGGCACCTGGTCGAACAACGGCGGATCGGTACACCTGCAGGAGGCGATGATCGAGGGCCAGCGGCGGCGGCGGACGTCGTCCTGACCGACCGGCGCGGGGCCGGCACCTGCTGTTGAGTGCGGTCCCCGGCCGCCACCCCCTAGCATGGCCCGCGGTTCATCCTCGCCTCACCAGGAGTACACGTGGGTCTGCGTTTCCGGCCGCTCGACTCGGCCTTCTACGATCTCTTCACCGAGGCCGCCGGACATCTGGTGGTCGGTGCCGACATCCTGGCCGAGATGCTCGTCGCCGAGGGTCAGGACAAGCACGACGTGGCCGCGCGCATGCGCGCCGCGGAGCACGACGCTGACGAGACGACCCACGCCATCATCCGGCGGGTCAACTCCACCTTCATCACCCCGTTCGACCGCGAGGACATCTACGCGCTCGCCTCCGGGCTCGACGACGTGATGGACGAGATGGACGAGGCCGTCGACCTGATCCTGCTGTACGAGGTGAAGTCGCTGCCGACCGAGCTGTCCGAGCAGGTGGAGGTGCTGCGCCGCTGCGCCGAGCTCACCGCGGAGGCGATGCCCAACCTGCGCTCGATGCAGTCGCTCGACGAGTACTGGATCGAGGTCAACCGGCTGGAGAACACCGGGGACCGCAACCACCGTCGCACCCTCGCCCGGTTGTTCTCGGGGGACTACAAGACGATGGAGGTCCTCAAGCTCAAGGACATCGTGGAGTCGCTCGAGTCGGCCGTCGACGCCTTCGAGACGGTGGCGAACATCGTGGAGCAGATCGCGGTCAAGGAGAACTGACCGCGTGTCACTCACCTTGGCGATCGTCATCGCCGTCATCACCATCGCGCTCGCCTTCGACTACACCAACGGCTTCCACGACGCCGCGAACGCCATCGCCACCTCGGTGTCGACCCGGGCCCTGACCCCTCGCATCGCGCTGGTGCTGGCCGCGGTGATGAACTTCGTCGGCGCCCTGCTCGGGCAGGAGGTGGCCAAGACCGTCGCAGACGTGATCACCATCGAGGACCCTGCGGGCGGGTTGCTGGTCGACGCCAACCAGGGTCTGGTCATCGTGATGTCCGGCCTGCTCGGCGCGATCGTCTGGAACCTCGTCACCTGGTGGTTCGGTCTCCCGTCGTCGTCCTCGCACGCCCTCATCGGCGGGCTCGTGGGCGCCGCCCTCGGCGGCGGCGTCGGCATCAAGTGGGCGACGATCGTCGACAAGGTCCTGATCCCGATGGTCGTCTCACCGCTGTTCGGCTTCGCGGCAGCCTTCGTGGTGATGCTGTCGATCATGTGGATCTTCCGCCACCGCAACCCGCACCGGGTGCACCGCGGGTTCCGGCTCGCCCAGACCCTGTCGGCGGCGGCCCTGGCGCTGGGGCACGGACTCCAGGACGCGCAGAAGACGATGGGCGTCATCCTGCTGACGCTCGTGATCGCCTACCCGACGTCGTACGACATCGAGAACCTGCCGATCTGGGTCGTGCTGCTCGCGGCCAGCGCGATCTCGCTCGGCACCTACTCGGGCGGCTGGCGGATCATGCGCACGCTCGGGCGCCGCATCATCCACCTCGACCCGGCCCGCGGGTTCGCGGCGGAGACCGTCGGCGCGAGCGTGCTCTACACGACGGCGTTCATCTTCCACGCGCCGATCTCCACCACCCACGTCATCACCTCCTCGATCATGGGCGCCGGGGCGACCAAGCGCTTCTCGGCCGTGCGCTGGGGGGTGGCCCGCAGCATCCTGACCGCCTGGATCCTCACCTTCCCGGCCGCCGGCCTGGTGGCCTGGTTCTGCTACGAGGTGCTCTCCCGCGTGGTGCCCACCTGACCCACCGCCCCTCTCCGCTGCTGCTGCCGTTCCTCGGCGGCGGCGGCGGCGGCGTCGTTTGGTCGGGGTAGTCCCTGACGCAGATCAAGGATTCCGGCGACAGTTTGTTGATTTTCGTCAGGGACTACCCCAACCGAACGCCCCAACCGGACACCCCACCACCCCGCTGCCGGGTGCTACCCCAGGCGCCGGTAGCCGAGGAACCTGCGCTGCTGGTACGGCGTCAGGGCGCGACGGGCGGCGACGGTGGACGTCGTGATCCACCAGGCAGGCGGGTCGAGGGTCCAGGTGCGGTCGGCGACGCGCCGGGTCGCGGCTCGCCGCCGGGCCTCGGCCAAGCGGCGCAGGTAGTCGCGCGGGTCGTGCAGGTCGGGCGCCAGCATGACGACCGACTCGAGGTCGTGGGCGCGCAGCAAGCCTTCTCGACGTACGTCCAGGTGTCGTTGGCTGCGAGTCAGGTGACCGTCGCCGTCGTACTCCCCCATCACCCCCGAGGCGGGGTCGATCAGGTCGGGCGTCGCCAGGTGGTTGCCGCGGAGGTCGAAGATCGGGGCGTTGCACCGCAGTGGCCCGACGATGCCCGCGTCGAGGCGCCAGACCATCCGCATGAGCACCTCCTGGACCGACCACGCGTTCTCGTCAGCCAGCTCGACCGCGCACCGGGCCTGCGGGACCCCCGTCCAGCCGTTCTGCCCGGGCGTCAGGAAGTCGCGCTGCTCCTCGATCGAGACCAGGTCGGAGTACGCCGCCATGTCGAGGGCGACGACCGCACGGCGCAGGTCGCTCGCGTAGCGCATCAAGAAGCTCGTCGAGTACGTCGCACACGTCACCGGCAGCCCGTCGACCCACTCGACGCGGCGTGGATCGAGTCCTTCGGCGCTGATCTCGATACCGCGCTGCGCCCTGATGTCGCGGGTGCCGATCGCGATGGTCACCGGCAGCGGCGCGCCGTTCGCCGTCGTCCCGGAGAACCACCGGCCTCCGCGCCAGTGCAGGCTGGCCCACCCGGTGATCGCACAACCCGGCGGCACCACCACCGAGGCCTCGACGATCCGCTGCTCGGTCGGCTCCGGCGCGATGGTGCTGGGCAGGTAGTAGCCCCGTGAGGTGCGGCGCACCCGTTTGCCCTGGCTCTGCGAGCGGGTCGGGCCGGCGACGCCGCGCTCGTCCAGCCGCCCGGGCAGGAACAACCCGGGACGTCGCGAGTCGAACGGGGCGGGCGAGAACACACCTCATCGTCGTCCCGACAGCCCGGACGCGGCGGCCGTCCTCCACAGGTGCCGCGTGGCCGGGGTAGTCCCTGACGGAAATCAACGTTTCAGGGCTGTCAACCTTGATTTCCGTCAGGGACTACCCCAGGCGACCCGCTCGAAACGTCAGCCGAAACGGCCCGAGATGTAGGCCTCGGTGGCCTCGTCGTCGGGGTTGGAGAACATCTTCCTGGTGGGGTTGAACTCGACGAGGTGGCCCGGCTCGCCGGTGGCCTTGAGGTTGAAGAAGCCGGTCTCGTCGGAGACGCGGGCGGCCTGCTGCATGTTGTGGGTGACGATGACGATCGTGTAGTCGGACTTCAGCTCGTGGATGAGGTCCTCGATGGCGGACGTCGAGATCGGGTCGAGGGCCGAGCAGGGCTCGTCCATCAGCAGGACCTGCGGCTCGACGGCGATCGCGCGGGCGATGCACAGGCGCTGCTGCTGACCACCCGAGAGGCCCATGCCGGGCTTGTTGAGGCGGTCCTTGACCTCGGACCAGAGGTTGGCGCTGCGCAGCGACTTCTCGACGATCTCGTCGGCCTCGGCCTTCTTGCGCTTCTTGGCGTTGAGGCGGTCGCCGGCGAGGACGTTGTCGTAGATCGACATCGTCGGGAACGGGTTGGGGCGCTGGAAGACCATGCCGATCTGGCGGCGCACGGCGACCGGGTCGACGGAGGGGTCGTAGAGGGACTGTCCGTCGACGACGATCTTGCCCTCGACGCGGGCGCCGGGGATGACCTCGTGCATGCGGTTCAGCGAGCGCAGGAAGGTCGACTTGCCGCATCCGGAGGGGCCGATGAAGGCGGTGACCGCGCGCGCCCGGATGGTCATGTTGACCCCCTCGACCGCGAGGAAGTCCCCGTAGTAGATGTTGAGGTCGGAGACGTCGATGCTCTTGGCCATGGTGTGTCCTAGTCCCTCTCAGCCCTTTGCGGGGGCGAAGACCTTGCCGATGATCCGAGCGATGAGGTTGAGGCCCATCACCAAGGCGATGAGCACGAGCGCACCGCCCCAAGCGTAGGCCCGACCCTTGTCGGTGGCGAGGCTGTACTGCTGGAAGATGAAGACGGGCAGCGTCTGCATGCGCCCGTCGAAGGGGTTGGTGTTGACGGAGTCGAACGTGCCGGCGACCACGAGCAGCGGGGCGGTCTCGCCGATGACGCGGGAGACCGCGAGGACGACGCCGGTCACGATGCCGCCGAACGCGGTCGGCAGCACGACCTTCGAGATGGTGCGCCACTTCGAGACCCCCAGGGCGTACGACGCCTCGCGCAGGTCCTCGGGCACGAGCCGCAGCATCTCCTCGGTGGAGCGCACCACCGTGGGGATCATCAGCAGCGACAGCGCCACCGAGCCGGCGAACCCCGAGCGATAGCTGGGGTCGACCAGCAGCACGAAGAGCGACAGCGCGAAGAGGCCCGCCACGATCGAGGGGATCCCGGTCATCACGTCGACCAGGAAGGTCACCAGCTTCGAGAGCCGGTTGCGCTTGCCGTACTCGACGATGTAGATCGCGGTGAAGAGTCCGATGGGCACCGAGATGATTGCGGCGACCAGCGTGACCAGCAGGGTGCCGATCAGCGCGTGGTAGATGCCGCCCTGGGTGTCGCCGATGACGTTGCGCATGTCAAAGGTCAAGAAGCTGTAGTTGATCGTCGAGCCACCGCGATCGACCACCGTGTAGAGCAGCCAGACCAGCGGGATCATCGCGACGCCGAACGACGCCCACACCAGCGCGGTGACGAAGCGGTCGACCGCCCCGCGGCTGCCCTCGACGACCGCCGCCCAGAGCGGCAGCAGGACGACGAAGGCCAGGACGCCGACGAAGACGGCGCCGATCCAGCCGGTCATCGTCAGCCGCACCAGCAGCCCGATCGCCACGCTCAGGCCGCCGGCGGCCTGCGGCGCCCAGGTGGGCAGCCGCGGACCGGTCAACGGCACCGAGCCGATCGAGGCGGTGAGCGGCATCTCGTCGATGCTCACTTGGCGAACTCCCTCTCCGAGCGTCCGGCGATGTAGCGCGCGGCGAAGTTGACCAGGAACGTGAAGGCGAAGAGCACCAGGCCGGTCGCGATGAGCAGCGACTGCGTCGAGGGGGTGCTCTCCTTGTAGTTGGAGGCGATGTTGGCCGCGATGGTGCGCGGGCTCGACTCACCGATGAGGTTGAAGCTCACGATGAAGCTCGAGGGCAGCACCATCGCCACGGCCATGGTCTCGCCGAGCGCGCGACCCAGGCCGAGCATCACCGCCGAGATGATGCCGGAGCGGGCGTAGGGGAAGACCGCGTAGCGGATCATCTCCCAGCGCGTCGCACCCAGGGCGAGCGCAGCCTCCTCGTGCAGGCGCGGCGTCCGGGCGAAGATCTCGCGGCAGATCGCGGCGATGATCGGCAGGATCATGATCGCGAGCACCAACGCCACGGTGATCATCGTGCGGCCGTTGACGGCGACGTTGTCCTTGTCGAAGAACGGCAACCAGTTGAGGTGGTCGCCCATCCACGCGATGGCCGGTTTCAGCGCGACCGCGAGGGCGCTTCCGCCCCACAGTCCGTAGACCACGCTCGGGACCGCCGCGAGGAGGTCCATCACGTAGCCGATGGGCGTGGCCAGCGAGCGCGGCGCGTAGTGCGAGATGAACAGCGCGACGCCCACGGCCAGCGGCACCGCGATGATCAGCGCGATGACGGCCGAGAACGCGGTGCCGAAGACGAGCGGCCAGACGTAACCGAGGAACGAGCTCGCGCCGCCCCCGCTGGCGTAGCTGGCTGCCGGGAGCTTCAGGCCGTCGAAGCCCTCGATGAAGAGGAAGACGAACACGCCGGCCAGGGCAGCCATGATCGCGATCGCCGCGGCCTGCGAGAGCCCCAGGAAGATCCGGTCCCCGCCGCCGCCGCGCCTGGTCCACCGCGTCTGCGCCTCGGCGCGCTCGGGTGACTCAGGCTCGGTGCTGGTCGTAGCCAACGGAACTCCTCCGGATCACGCGGTGATGACTCTGGTCAATGCGGTGCAGGGCGGTCGGGGCCCGACCGCCCTGCACAGGCTAGTGACGAACGCGCGAATGCGTCAGCCCGAGATCGCGTCGACGAGACCCTGGGCCTCGGAGGCCAGGTCGGTGTCGAGCGGAGCGGAGCCGGCCTCGGACGCGGCGGCGTCCTGGCCGTCGGAGGAGAGCACGTAGGTCAGGTAGCCCTTGACCAGGTCGGCGGTCTCGGCATCGTCGTAGGACGAGCAGGCCAGCAGGTAGGAGACCAGCAGGACCGGGTAGGAGCCGGCCTCGGTGGTGTCGCGGGCCAGGTCGACGGCCATGTCGGTCGCCGGGACACCCTCGGTGCGCGGCGAGGCGGCCACCACCTGGGCAGCACCCTCGGCCGACGGCTGGTTGAACTCCTCGCCGACACCGACGGCGACGGTGCCGAGGTCACCGGCGGCGGAGTCGTCGGCGTACCCGATGGAGCCGTCGCCCTGGCTGACCAGGTCGATGAGGCCGGAGGTGCCCTCGCCGGACGCGCCGGAGAGCGCGTCGGGCCAGACACCGTCGGGCTCGTAGGTCCAGGTGTCGGCGGCGGTGGCCTGGAGGTACTTGGTGAAGTTCTCCGTGGTGCCCGAGTCGTCGGCGCGGTGGACGACGGTGATCTTGGTGCTGGGCAGGTCGACGCCGTCGTTGTCGGCGGCGATCTCCGGGGCGTCCCACGTGGTGATCTCACCGGCGAAGACGCCGGCGATCGTGGCGGGTGACATGTTGACGGCGTCGATGCCCTCGAGGTTGAAGACGACCGCGATCGGCGAGACGTAGCCGGGCACCTGGATGACGTCGCCGCCGCAGCGGTCCTGGGCGCCGGTGAGCTCGCCCTCGTCGTCGTCGAGCGCGGAGTCGGTGCCGGCGAACGCCGTGGCCCCGCTGATGAAGTTCTTGCGACCGTCGCCCGAGCCGACCGGGTCGTAGGTCACGGTGGCGTCGGGGTTGGCCGTCTGGAAGCCGGCACGCCAGGCGTTCTGCGCCTTCTCCTGCGCGGAGGAGCCACCGCCGTTCAGGGTGCCCGAGAGTCCGCTGCCGGCGGAGTCGCCGGAGGTGTCGCTGGAGGTGCTGTTGCCGGCGCTGCAGGCCGACAGGGCGATGGCCAGTGCTGCGATGCCGGGCAGGACGCCACGGCGGGCAGAAGCGATCTTCACTTCGGTTCTCCTCAAGAGTTCAGTGGGGTGACGCGCCCACTGTGGGGAGGCGAAGTGGCCTGATCGGTGGTCGCGGGTGAACGAGCGGTGAACGAGGCCCTGCCATCTGGTCACGATCGGCACCGCGTGCGAGGTACATCACGTGAACTCGCCCGAGACGCCTTGACTCAGCGCGGGAGGTGGCGTTCGATCCCAGCGACTGTGTCCTTGCGCAGGTGCACCACCACCATCTCCGACGGCTCGAGCTCGACGGGCTCGACGCCGACGGCGTCGCAGAGCGCGGGCAGCACCGGACGGTGGGTGCAGATGACGGTGGAGCGGGTGTCGGCGAGCACGTCCTCGACCACCCGGGACAGGCCCCTCGACGACGCACCCTCCTCGGTCAGGCGACCGCGCGACTCGACGTCCCAGCCGGTGGTGGCGGCGTACGGCTCGACGGTCTGCAGGCAGCGGGTGCTCGACGACGACAGCACGCGGGTGACGCCGTACGCCGCCAGCAGGGGGACGACGCGCTCGGCCTGGTCCTGGCCGAGCGCGAGCAGGGGGCGCTCGCGGTCGTCGCGCCCCCAGCCGGTGCGCGAGCGGGCCTTGGCATGGCGCAGCACCACCAGCGCCCGGGTCCTGCGGCGGCGGGTGAGGGCCTCGGCGAGGGTGTCGCGGTCGTAGTCGTAGGTGAGGCGCGCGACCGCCTCGTCGTGGTCGACCCACTCGACGGCGTCGATCTCGGCGTTGGGCCGGTAGCTGCTGACGTCGTCGTCACCGACCGCGCGACCGGTCCAGTAGAAGACGGTCTTGCTCCGACCGGGGCGTTCGGTCAGCGCGTAGCGCTGCTGGGCCAGCGGGGGCCCGAGGCGCACGTGCAGCCCGGTCTCCTCGGCGACCTCGCGCACCGCGGCGGTGGTGCGGTGCTCGCCGCGGTCGAGCTTGCCCTTCGGGAACGACCAGTCGTCGTACTTCGGACGGTGCACCAGCAGCACGCGCCGACCCGGTCGGAAGACCACCACCCCTGCGGCGAGGACGTCGTGGGGGTCGGGGGCAGACGCATCCGAGACGGAGGGTGCGGGCACGGAGGCTAGTCTCACACCACTTCCCCCGATCGAGGAGAACCGGCACCTCCGTGATGCGCCCACGCCTGATGATCGTCGCGGCGATCGTCGTCGCCCTGGCGGTGGCGGCCACGGCAGCAGTCGTCTTCCTGCGGTCCTCGCACGGCGACGCCGACCGCTCGCGTCTCGCCACTGCGCTGCGGCTGGCGCCCCCGGGTACCCAGCGGTTCTCCTGGACCGACTGGACCGGCGTACGGCGTCAGGTCGGCCTCGACCTGACCGCGGCCTCGCCCGGGTCGGCCGTCGACGACCTGCTCGACCGCGGGTTCGAGGCCGACCTGACGCCGTCCTCGGCCTTGGGCTCCTCGGCGGTGGTGATGCAGGAGCAGTTCGGCTTCTCCCCCGCCACGCTCGACTGGGAGCTGTTCAACCAGGAGCTGGGCCTCGCCTCCCTGACGATGCACGCCGGGCCGGACGTCGACTTCGACGTCGTGGCCTCCTCGCTCAGCAGGGCCGGCTACGAGGACGCCGCCGACGACACGTGGGTCTCCGACCCCGAGACCGACGCGATCACCTCGCAGGTCACCCCCGAGCTGATCTTCATCCATCTCGACCCTGAGGCGTCGATGATCTTCGCGAGCGACACCAGCGCAGGCCTCGACGCCGCGACGGGGGCTGCGGACTCCGCCGACTCCGAGCCGCTGCCGGCAGGCGTGGTGGGCGCGGCGGGCAGCCCGCTGGCGGCGTCGCTCTACTCCGGCGACCAGGTCTGCAGCGCCCTGGCGCTCGCACGAGCCGACGAGACCGACGTCGCCGCCGGCAAGGCACTGATCGCCGCGGCCGGCGAGGTCAACCCGATCACCGGCTTCTCCATCGGCCAGGACGCCGACGGGAGTGTGCGCGTCGTCATGTCGTTCGCCAACGAGGAGCAGGCCCGGACGAACGCCGAGACTCGCGCGGTGCTCGCGACCGGTCCGGCTCCCGGCCAAGGGGGCGACTTCGCCGATCGGTTCACGCTGAGGAGCGCGACGGCGTCGGGTGACGTCGTGAGGCTGGAGCTGGCACCCACCCCGGGGGCGTACGTGCTCTCGGACCTGAGCTCGGGTCCGGTGCTGTTCGCGACCTGCTGACGTCGTGCCCTGGTGCGCTCAGGCTCCGCGGCGTGGTTAGGGAGCCTCGGGCAGGACGCCGAGGATGCGGTCGATCTCGTCACCGCTGAGCATCTGTTCGGCCTCGCTGGCGGCGATGATCAGGTTGGTGGTCAGCTCGACCTCGCCGAGGAGATCGACGTCCTCGAGAGTGACATCGAATTGATCGTGCATGGTGCCAACCTCCGCTGGTCTTCGACGTGGCGCGGGTGCGGGTGCACTCTGCGCCAAGCCTACGTGCCGGGTGGTTCCGACGATGTGGTCATTCCGGGTCATTTCCGACCCGTACGGGTCGGCGTTCCCCGGGTGCGACTGGTTCACACCTCGACCAGCCGAGAAAAGACAGTGAGGTCCCGCCTACGGCGGGACCTCACTGTCAGGAACTGGTCAGGTGACCAGCAGGGTCAGACAGGACGGACGTTCTCCGCCTGCGGGCCCTTGGGGCCCTGCGTGACGTCGAACTCGACCTTCTGGTTCTCGTCCAAGGACTTGTAGCCCTGGGTCTGGATCGCCGAGTAGTGCACGAAGACGTCGTCGCCGCCGTCCTCCTGCGCAATGAAGCCGAAACCCTTCTCGGCGTTGAACCACTTCACGGTGCCTTGAGCCATGTGCTCGATACTCCTATTTCGGGGCGGGGAGCCGTCACTTCGACGACCCACAGCAGGTGCGGTGACACTGCGCTCCGACCCGTGTTGAGCAGTTGAGCTACCCATGAGAAGAAACGCCGTTGGATCACAAACTCCGCGGGCGTCAGACCTGCTGGAACTTGCACCTGTTGCGTGACCGACAGTATCAAGCGCAGCGGCCGGTGGCACTGTTCGTACCCGACGAATCCTGCGGGAGCGTGTGCGGTCCGCTCGTGCCACCGACCCGGAACGACTCGACGAGGCGCTCGACGAGGCGCTCGCCAGCATGCCCCGTAGCCCTACGGACTCCGCCGCTTCGAGCAACGCCGAGACTGTCGATAGAGTTCACGCTGCGCGGGCGGTGCCTGCGCTCGGGCCCCTAGCTCAATTGGCAGAGCTGAGGACTTTTAATCCTTAGGTTGTGGGTTCGAGTCCCACGGGGCCCACCGAAGCGCACCGGACCCATGCACAGCCGTGCGTTCACAACCCTGCGCGCAGGAACCCGGTGATGGCGACAACGCGATGCGGCGGGGTCCACCTCCGCAGGCCCGACCCCCGTGCTCAGCCGAACAACAGACCGGTCTCGCTCACGAGCCGGGCCAGCTCGCGCGGGTCGGCGTGCACGGCGACCGCGCCGGCGCCGCGCAGCTCGGCTTCGCTGACGCCGCCGGTGAGGAGGCCGATGCAGGGCACTCCGGCGTCCGCGGCGGACTCCACGTCCCAGGTGGCATCGCCCACCATCACCGCGCGCGCGGCGTCCCGATCGCCGAGCGCCACCTCGACCAGGTCACCGCTCGGCTTGCTGCTGTCGGCGTCCGCCCCGGTGGTGATCGAACCGATCAGCGCGCGGGCGCCCTCCACCACGCCCAGGAGACGGTCGGTGAGCTCCGCGTCGCTCGAGGTCGCGAGGACGGTGGTGAAGCCCCGGCCGTGCAGCGCCTCCAGCAGCTCGAGAGCTCCGTCCGTCGGCGAGATCCGGTCGAAGAGCTCGTCGAGGTGGACCGGGTGCCTCGCTCTGAGCTCGTCCCCGAGCGCGTCCTCGACGCGGTGTCCCGCCGCTGCGGTGACCAGCCGGTCACCACCCATGCCGATCAAGCGCTGCAGCGTCGCGCCCGACACCTGCACCCCGACGTCGCGGAAGGCGCGCTGCCAGGCCAGGACGTGCACGTAGACCGAGTCGACGAGGGTGCCGTCCAGGTCGAGGATCACGGTGTTGATGGCACCGGCCAACCGACGCCCTCCCTGGTGAGCGCGTCGACGGTCGTCCGCAATGCGCTCGGCCGGCCAGGCTGGGTCGGCGCCTTCCTGAAGGCGCCCTTCTCGGCGCCCGGCAGCTCCTGGCTGAGCTCCGGCCACACCCTGCGACCCAGCCCGTTGCGCATCTTCGCCAACCACTCCTGCTCCTCCTCCTCGACCTGCCGGCGAACGTTCTCGATGAGTGCGCCAACGCGTAGCGACCTCAGTTCGCGAACCGTTCCCAGACGCGGTGCGCACCCAGTAGCTCGCGGACGCCCTCGGCGACCGCGGTGGCCCTGTCTGCCCCGTCGGCCCCGTCTGCCCCGTCGGCCTCGTGGGACGGGTCGACGACGACGCCCGGGGTGTCGACGGAGATGCCTGCGGCGCGCAGCGCGGCGACGCCGTCGCCCCATGCACCGATCGCCTTGCCGTGTCGCCAGCACTCGTCGAGAAGCAAGGCCACGCGGGGGTCGAGCGGTTGCTGGTCGGAGTCGGCCTTGGCGTCGCGCCGCGGCCGGGCGTCAGGTCCGGGGGCGGGGCAGCCCGCGAGCAGGACCGCGTCGTACTCCACCGAGCGGGTGGAGGTGAAGGTCCGGTGCACGCTCGTCGAGCCGCCGTCGCCGCCGAGCTCCAGGGTCCCGCCGTGCACCGCGACGACGAGGCCGACCATGCCGGCGGAGCGAACGGCGGCCAGCGCGGCGCCGACCCCACTCAGGTCGCCGTCCGCGTCGACGATCACGCCGACGATCCGGCCGTCGGTCGGCCAGGTGCCGCCGAGCTGGGAGAGCGTGGGACTCAGCTGAGCCGGATCTTCCTGCGCCTGCGTCGACCTCGGTGCCGGCAGCCCGAGCCCGGTCGCCACCTGAGCGCACAGGTCGGGGTCGATGGCGGCCAACGCCTGCAGCTGGCGGACCTTGATGTTCTCCTCGAACACCTTGGACAGCTCAAAGGTGTACGAGGCGATGATGTGGTCCTGCTCGACGGGGCTCATCGAGAGCCAGAAGAGTCGTGCCTGGCTGTAGTGGTCGTCGAACGACGCGGAGTGCGCGCGGACCTTGGTCGACTCGGCCACGCGGACCGCGAGGTCCTCGAAGGCGGCGTCCTTGGCCCCGCCTGCCAGGAACGGGCACCCGGCGTCGATGGAGTTCGGCCGGTACGGTGCGATCCCGCCGTGCACCGCGCTCTGGTGGAACCCGTCGCGCAGCATGTCGTTGACCTCGGTGTGCGGCCTGTTGATCGGCAGCTGGTTCCAGTTCGGTCCACCGAGGCGGGTGAGCTGGGTGTCGACGTAGGAGAACAGACGCGCCTGCAGGAGCGGGTCGTTGGTGACGTCGATGCCGGGCACGAGATTGCCGACGCTGTAGGCCACCTGCTCGGTCTCGGCGAAGTAGTTGGTGGGGTTGTGGGTCAGCGTCAACAACCCGATCGGCTGCACCGGCGCCAGCTCCTCGGGCACGAGCTTGGTGGGGTCGAGCAGGTCGATACCCTCGAACGTCTCGTCGGCCGTGTCCGGCATGACCTGCACCCCGAGCTCCCACTGCGGGTGCGCGCCGGCCTCGATCGCGTCCGCCAGGTCACGGCGGTGGAAGTCGGGATCGTTGCCCGCGATGAGCTGCGCTTCCTCCCAGACCAAGCTGTGCACACCGAGCTTCGGCTTCCAGTGGAACTTGACCAGCGCCGTCTCACCGGTGGCATTGACGCACCGGAACGTGTGGACCCCGAAGCCCTCCATCGTGCGGTACGAGCGCGGGATGCCGCGGTCGGACATGTTCCAGATCGCGTGGTGCTGCGCCTCGGTGTGCAGGGACACGAAGTCCCAGAACGTGTCGTGAGCCGACTGCGCCTGGGGGATCTCGCGGTCCGGGTGCGGCTTGCCGGCGTGGATGACGTCGGGAAACTTGATGCCGTCCTGGATGAAGAACACCGGCATGTTGTTGCCGACCAGGTCCCACGTGCCTTCCGAGGTGTAGAACTTCGTGGCAAAGCCCCGGGTGTCGCGCACGGTGTCGGCCGAGCCCCGAGAGCCCAGCACCGTCGAGAACCGCACGAACACCTCGGTCTCGACGCCCCTGCCGAAGAGCGCGGCCTTCGTGATCGGCTTGGCGTTGCCGTAGCCGACGAAGACACCGTGAGCCCCGGCACCGCGGGCGTGCACGACGCGCTCCGGGATCCGCTCGTGGTCGAAGTGCGAGATCTTCTCGCGCAGGTGGTGGTCCTGCAACAGCGTCGGGCCGCGCTCCCCCGCCTTGAGCGAGTGGTCGGTCTCGCGCAGCCGGACGCCGTGGGCTGTCGTGAGGAACGAGCCCTGCTGCGCGACGTCGGTTGCCGGCACCTCGGTGGGTGCGCCAGTAGGGGTACGACGTGCGGGACCGGCCTGGTCGGGCTTGGGCGGGAGCGGACCGCGCGGCTTGGTGGGCTCCTCGAGGCTGGGCGGCTCGGTGCCGGGCGCGCCTGGCGTCTCGGGCGGCGCGCCTGACAACCGTGCACGGGCCAGGTCTGCGGCTTGTTCCACCGTCTTGCGCACCGCCTTGCGCACGGTGCGGACGGCGTCGGCGGGGGTGGGCGAGGACGTGCTGGCCATGGGACGCTCCGAGGGCTAGGGGATGGCCACCGTGCCACCACCGAGGCGCCTCGCCATCACCCACGCAGGTGGGGCGTGGCGCCACGTCGAGACCGAGCAGCCGTTCGCCTCCACCGGCACGTGACGGGTCAGCGCGCGCGCAGCCGCGCGTCGACGGCACGCGGTCGCAGCACCTGGTCGAGCGCCATCGCGGCGCAGCCCACGAGACCGGCCCGATCGCCGAAGGTCGCCGGCAGCACGTGCAGGTCGCGGGTGGCCAGGGCCGAGGAGCGCGCGTAGACGCTCTCACGCACCCCTGCGGCGTACACGTCGAACGCCGCAGCCATGTCGCCGCCGATGACGACTGCCTGGGGGTTGAGCAGGTTGATCGCGACCGCGAGGACGTCGCCGAGACGCCGCCCGCTCTCGCGCAGCAGCTGCTTGGCCTCGGCGTCACCGGCCAGGGCGTGGGCGACGAGGTCGCGCACGTGACCGACCGGGCGACCACCCGCGGTGAAGCGAGCAGCCAGCGCCCACCCACCGGCGACGGTCTCGAGGCAGCCGGAGTCGCCGCAGCGGCACGGCAGGTCGGCGGCCTCGTCGACCTTGGTGTGCCCGATCTCGCCGGCGGCGCCGCGGTGGCCCGAGACGACGCGGCCCTCGGAGATGATGCCGAGCCCCAAGCCGGTGGAGGCCTTGACGACGAGCAGGTCGGAGTAGTCGAGCGCATGGCCCATCCGCTCGGAGCGCGCCAGCACGTCGGCGTCGTTGCCCACGAAGATCGCGACGTCGGCGAAGTCGGGCACCGCGGCGAGGTACGGCGTCAGGGCGACGTCGTCCCAGCCGCGCATGACGGGCGAGTCGATGCTGACCCCGCGGGTCGGGTCGACCGTGCCGGGCAGGCTGACGCCGACTCCGAACACCGGGACCGTCGAGCCCTGGGCGCCGTCGCCGGCACCGAGCGAGCGGCGCAGCTCGTCGAGCCGGGCCACTGCTCGCGGCATCACCGCGTCGGGGCCGATGCCGCTGTCGTGGTCGAGCGACGAGGACGCCAGCTCGTGGCCGCCGAGGTCGAAGACCGCGACCTGCGAGCGCGAGCGCCCGACGGCGGCGGCCAGCACGACGCCGGCCGCGGCGTTCAGCGACACCCCGGCGGCGGGGCGACCACCGGTCGAGGCGAGCTCTTCACCCAGGACGACCAGGCCGGCGTCGGCGAGCGCCGCCACCCTGGTCGAGACCGCGGTGCGCGACAGGCCGGTGAGCCGGCGCAGGTCGGAGCGCGAGCCGGCCGCGCCGGTGCGCACCAGGTCGAGCAGCTCGCCGGCAGTGGAGGTCACGACCCCAGTCTAGGGGCGACTTCTGCCTTCGCGGGAGGACTGCGACCGCACTTTGTTCCTAAAAAGTCTTAAGTTTGCTTGTTGAGAGGCGTCTTCGGGCTTAGCGTGTACCCGTGACCCTCCCGATCTCGGAGCTCGACCCCAGCTCCTCCGCCCTGCCCGCCTGCGACTTCACCATCTTCGGTGGCACCGGCGACCTCGCGCTGCGCAAGATCCTCCCCGCGCTCTACCAGCGCGAGCGCGAGCACCACTTCGCCGACGCCACCCGCATCATCGGCGTCTCCCGCACCGACTTCGACGAGGTCGGCTACCGCGAGCTGGTCGCCGAGTGCCTGCGCGAGCACGTCGCCTCCGACGACCTCGACGCCGTCGTCGTCGAGCGACTCCTCGCGCGGGTGCACCACCTGACCCTCGACGCCCAGGACCCGGCCGGCTGGGACCAGTTCCACGGCCTGCTGAAGAGCGACACCGGACACGACGGCGACGCCGTGCGGGTCTTCTACCTCGCCGTCGCACCCGCCCTCTTCGGCCCGATCTGCGAGCGACTGCAGGAGATGGGCGTCGTGGACGCCTCCTCGCGCGTGGTGATGGAGAAGCCGATCGGCACCGACCTCGCCTCCGCGCGCCGCATCAACGAAGCCGTCGGCGAGGTGTTCGACGAGCCGCAGATCTTCCGCATCGACCACTACCTCGGCAAGGAGAGCGTGCAGAACCTCCTCGTCACCCGCTTCGCCAACACCTTCCTCGAGCCGCTGTGGAACTCCCGCTGGGTCGACCACGTGCAGATCACCGTCGCCGAGACCCTCGGCGTCGGCGAGCGCGGCGACTACTACGACACCTCCGGGGCGCTGCGCGACATGGTGCAGAACCACCTCCTGCAGCTGCTCTGCCTCGTCGCGATGGAGCCGCCGACCTACGTCGGGCGCGAGACCGTGCGCGACGAGAAGCTCAAGGTGCTCCAGGCCCTCAAGCCGATGGGTCCCACGGACGTCGACCGCGACACCGTCCGCGGCCGCTACGGCCAGGGCCTCGTCGACGGCGCCGCCGTGACGTCGTACGCCGACGACCTCGGCCACCCGGGCAGTGACACCGAGACCTTCGTCGCGATCCGCGCCGAGGTGCAGAACTGGCGCTGGGCCGGCGTCCCGTTCTACCTGCGCACGGGCAAGCGGATGGACCGCCGCGTCTCGGAGATCGTCGTCGTCTTCAAGGAGCCGCCGCACGCGATGTTCCCGCACAGCGAGGGCACCGTGGGCCCCAACCGGCTGCACATCCAGGTGCAGCCCGATGAAGGCATGAAGCTGCACATGACGGCGAAGGAGCCCGGCCCCGGCGGCATCCGGCTGCGGCCGGTCTCGCTCGACCTGAGCTATGCGACGGCCTTCACGCAGCGCTCGCCCGATGCCTACGAGCGGCTCATCATGGACGTCATCCGTGGCAACCCCACGCTGTTCATGCGTCGCGACGAGGTGGAGGCGGCCTGGACGTGGGTCGAGCCGATCCTCCAGCGGTGGGCGGAGTCGCCCGACCGTCCGAAGCGCTACCCGGCCGGCACCAGCGGGCCGACCGCCGCCGCCACGCTCCTCGAGCGTGACGGCCGTAGCTGGCAGGAGTCCGACGAATGAGTCACCCAGACATCTCCATCCACCCCGTGGTCGCCGAGGTGACCGCGCGGCTCGTCGAGCGCAGCGCCGCCTCCCGCGCGACGTACCTGCGTCGCATCCGTGCCTCCGACGACAAGGGCCCCGCCCGCGGCAAGCTCGGCTGCGCCAACCTGGCGCACGGCTTCGCCTCGGCCGACGTGCCGGACAAGTTGGTCCTGCGCGGCGGCACCAAGCCCAACCTGGCGATCGTCACCAGCTACAACGACATGCTCTCGGCCCACCAGCCCTACGGCGACTACCCGCCGGTGCTGAAGAAGGCCGCGATCCGCGCCGGCGGCATCGCCCAGGTGGCCGGCGGCGTGCCGGCCATGTGCGACGGCGTGACCCAGGGTCGCGCCGGCATGCAGCTCTCGCTCTACAGCCGCGACGTCATCGCGATGTCGGCGGCGATCGCGCTCAGCCACGACATGTTCGACGGCGCGCTGATGCTCGGCGTGTGCGACAAGATCGTGCCCGGCCTGCTCATCGGCGCCCTGGCCTTCGGCCACCTGCCGACGGTCTTCGTGCCGGCCGGTCCGATGGCCTCCGGCCTGCCCAACAAGGAGAAGGCCCGCGTGCGCCAGCTGCACGCCGAGGGCAAGGTCGGTCGCGAGGAGCTCCTCGAGGCCGAGGCGCAGAGCTACCACTCGGTCGGCACGTGCACCTTCTACGGCACCGCCAACTCCAACCAGCTGCTGATGGAGATGCTCGGGCTGCACCTGCCGGGCTCGTCGTTCGTCAACCCCGGCACCGACCTGCGTGACGCGCTCACGCAGGCCGCGGCCGCGCGCGCCGTCGCGATCACCCACGCCGGCGGCTCGCCCACCCCGATCGGCGAGATCGTCGACGAGAAGGCGATCGTCAACGCCTGCGTGGGCCTGCTCGCCAGCGGCGGGTCGACCAACCACACGCTGCACCTCGTCGCCATCGCCCGCGCGGCCGGCGTCCTGCTCACCTGGCAGGACCTCTCCGACCTCTCCGCCGTCGTCCCGCTGCTCTGCCGGATCTACCCCAACGGCTCGGCGGACGTGAACCACTTCCACGCCGCCGGCGGCATCGGGTTCCTGGTGCGCACGATGCTCGACGCGGGCCTGCTGCACGAGGACGTCCGGACGATCATGGGCCCCGGCCTGCGCCACTACACGACCGAGCCGGTCCTGCGCGACGGCGTCGTCGAGTGGGTCGAGGGCACGCCCTCGTCGCTCGACCTCGACGTCCTGCGCCCGGTCGCCGACCCGTTCGCCCCCGACGGCGGCATGCGCCTGCTCACCGGTCCGCTCGGCACCGCGGTCATCAAGACCTCCGCGGTCTCGATGGACCACCGCGTCGTCCGCGCGCCGGCGATGGTCTTCGACGACCAGGGCGAGTTCCTCACCGCGTTCGAGGAGGGTCGGCTCGACGGCCGCGACCTCGTGGCCGTCATCCGCTACCAGGGTCCGTCGGCCAACGGCATGCCCGAGCTGCACAAGCTCACCCCCGCGCTCGGCGTCCTGCAGGACCGCGGCCAGCACGTCGCGATCGTCACCGACGGCCGGATGTCGGGCGCCTCGGGCAAGGTCCCGGCTGCCATCCACGTGACGCCGGAGGCCGCCCTGGGCGGACCGCTGGCGCGGGTGCGCGACGGAGACCTCATCCTCGTCGACGCGATCAACGGCGTGCTCGACCTCGAGGGAGTCGAGGGCTTCGACGAGCGCGAGTCGACCGGTCGCGCGCCCCAGGGCGAGGAGTGGGCCGACACCGGCCGCACCCTCTTCGCCGCGTTCCGCGCCACGGTCGGCCCGGCCGACGAGGGCGCCAGCATCTTCTCGACCCCGTCCCTCCCATCACTAGGAGCACCTGTTGTCCAGCCCGTCTGAAGCCGCAATCGCCATGCCGACCTCCGTGCTGGACGTCGTGCCGGTGATGCCGGTCGTCGTCATCGAGCGCGTCGAGGACGCCGTCCCGGTGGCGCGGGCGCTGGTGGCCGGCGGCCTGCCCGCCATCGAGCTCACCCTGCGGACGCCGGTGGCGCTCGAGGCGATGCGCGCGATCGCCGACGAGGTGCCCGAGATCCTGCTCGGCGCCGGCACGATCGTCACCCCGGGGCAGGCCGAGGCGGCCGTCGCCGCGGGCGCACGCTTCCTCGTCTCCCCCGGCGCCACCCCGACGCTGATGAAGGCGATGCTCGCCACCGGCGTCCCGTTCCTGCCCGGCACCGCGTCGGTCTCCGAGGCGCTGGCCGTGCTCGAGGCCGGCGTCACCGAGATGAAGTTCTTCCCTGCCGAGGCCGCGGGCGGCGCGCCGTACCTGAAGTCGATCGCCTCGCCGGTGCCCGCGGCGCGGTTCTGCCCGACCGGCGGCATCACGCTCGAGTCCGCGCCGACGTACCTCGCACTGCCGAACGTCGGTTGCGTGGGTGGGTCGTGGCTGACGCCGGCCGGGGCCATCGCCTCGGGCGACTGGGGCGCGATCACCGACCTCGCGGCAGCAGCAGCGGCGCTGCCGCGCTGAACGAAGGTCGAGCGGGCGTCGTTGGCAGGCGTCGGTCAGACTGAGCCGGTGAACGACGCCACGACACCCTCCGGCCCGTCGATCAGCCGAAGCCGGCTCGTCGCGCGGATCATGGACGACGCGGTGCGGGTGCCGGGCACACAGATCGGCGTAGGCCTCGACTCGGTCATCGGCCTGGTGCCCGGAGTCGGCGACCTCGCCGGCTCGGCCATCTCCGGGATCATCGTGTACGACGCCGTGCAGGCTCGGGTGCCCGTGGCGACCTTGGCGCGGATGGGCTGGAACCTGCTCCTCGACGCCGCCCTCGGCCTCGTACCGGTGGTCGGCGACCTCGCCGACGTCGCTCACCGCGCCTCGCGCAAGAACCTCCGCCTGCTCGAGGAGGCCGTCGCTCGGCACCCCGACGCCGGTCCGCCCAGCGCGGGCTACCTGGCGACGGCGTTCGGGCTGGTGGTGCTGCCGCTCGTCGCCGGGCTGGTGCTCGGGATCGTGGTGCTGGTGCTGCTGCTGCGCGCGATCGTGTCGTAGGTGCGGGGTGGGTGTGGGGGTGCGGGGTGGGTGCGGCCGCGGCGGGGGGTTCGGGTGGCCGCGGGCGCGGCGGGGGGTTCGGTGCCCGTCCGGTAACCCTGATGGTGCAAAACTCCCGCTTACTGCACGAAGCTTCATGACAGAAGCGGGAGTTTCACCGCTTCAGCGGAGAATCTCCCGCACCTCAGCGGCCCTTCCAGACCGGAGGCCGCTTCTCGGCGAACGCGGTCGCGCCTTCCTGGGCGTCCTCGGAGACGAACACCGACGCCATCAGGTCGGACTGCGCCGCCCAGCCCTCCTCGAGGGTCCAGTCGAACGACGTGCGTGCGATCTGCTTGGTGACCGCGACGGCAAGGGGTCCGTTGGCGGCGATCGTCGCGGCCAGGGCGAGGGCGCCGTCGAGCGCACCGCCCTCGGGCGTGAGGCGGTTGACCAGGCCGAGGTCGGCTGCACGCTGGGCCGTGATCGGCTCGCCGGTCAGGAGCATCTCCAGCGCGATCGCCTGCGGGATGCGGCGCGGCAGCAGCATCGCGGCACCCGCGCCGGCGACGAGGGCGCGCTTGACCTCGGGGACGCCGAGGCGGGAGGTCTCGGAGGCGACCACGAGGTCGCAGGCCAGCAGCAGCTCGAAGCCACCCGCGACGGCCCACCCCTCGACGGCACCGATGAGCGGCTTGCGCGGCGGCTGCTCGGTGATGCCCCCGAGCCCGCGCCCCTCGAGGATCGGCAGGTCGCCGGTGAGGAACGCCTTGAGGTCCATGCCGGCCGAGAACGTCCCGCCCGCGCCGCTCAGCACCCCGACCCGCAGCTCGTCGTCGGAGTCGAGCTCGTCGACCGCCGCGGCGATGCCGCGCGCGACCGCGCCGTTGAGCGCGTTCTTCGCGTGCGGCCGGTTGATCGTGACCACCTGGACGCCGTCGCGGCGCTCCACCAGGACGGCGTCCTGCTCGCCGGGCGCGTCGGTCGGGTCAGCCATCGGGACTCCTCGTCGTCGGGGTGGTCCTGATCATGGCAGCCGGCGCTGGGCTCGGACGTCACCGCTGCTTGTAACGCACCGTTCGGACCTCCACCACGCCGTTCAAGCGGTGTGGTGGAGGTTCGGACGGTGCGTTACAAGCGAGGAGCCGCCGCTCGCCGGCTCGCCGGGCCTCGCAACGCCCGCGTCGCTCGCTCGGCCTCCGGGGCGCCTACAGGTTGCGCCAGCGCGGCTTCTGCTTGAACGCGAACGCAGTGATGCCCTCGCTGGTGTCGCGGGCGACGAGGAGCTTGTCGAGGGCGTCGGTGGGGGCGGTGGCGGCGTCGACCGGGTCGGCGTACGACGTGGCCTCCTCCATCAGCTGCAGCGAGAGGCGCACCGAGGTCGGCGAGCTCTCCATCAGCTCGGCGGCCAGCTCGCGCGCGACCCTCAGCGCGTCGCCGGTGGGGGCGACGCGGTTGACCAGGCCCCAGCGCTGCGCCTCCTCGACGCCCATCCGGCGTCCGGTGAGGATGAGCTCGTTCGCCACGTGCGGGGGCAGCGCGCGCGGCAGCCGCACCAGCCCGCCCATCGCGGCGACCAGCCCGACCCTGACCTCGGTCAGCGCCAGCTGGGCCTGCTCCTCGGCCACGACCAGGTGACAGGCCAGGGCGAGCTCGAACCCGCCGCCGAAGGCGTGTCCGTTGAGCGCGGCGATCACGGGCTTGTGCAGGCCGCGGCGCGACGTCATCCCGCCGAAACCGGTCTTGGGCATCCACAGCGCTCCGCCGGCTGCGGTGTGGAGGAGGTCGTTGCCGGCGCAGAAGGCACCCTTGCCGTCGTCGCCGCGTGCGCCGGTGATGATCGCGACCCACAGGTCGCGGTCGGCGGCGTAGGCGTCGAGGACGTCGGACAGCTCCTGGCTGCCGTCGGGCGTGAGCGCGTTGCGCACCTGCGGGCGGTTGATCGTGATCTCCAGGACGTGCCCGTCGCGGTGCACCACGACGTGCTCGTAGGCCTCGCGCAGGCCCACCGGGATCGGCGGCAGCAGCTCGGCCATCCGCTCCTCGGAGAGGGCGACGCGGTTGCCCTGCGGCAGCGATCGGGCGAAGACCCGGGCGTGGTGAGCGTCCTCGCCGAGAAGCAGGTCGATCACCTCCCGGTCGCCGTCGACGGCGTTGGCGAGGAACCGTCGTCCGTCGTCGAGCAGGCCGACCACGACGGCGCCGCGGGGCTCGCCCTCGGAGTACCGGACGGTCCAGGTCTCGACCCTCGCCCACCCGTCGGCCTCGAGCGCGACCGGGTGGTCGGGGACGGCGTCCAGCTCGGCCTGGAGCCTCGTGTCGTGCCCGACCTGCCAGGCGCCCGGCTCGGTCGAGTAGACCCCGACGGAGTACTTGCTCAGCGCGCCGCCGTTGGCGCCGACCAGCCCGAACGACCCCGGCGTCGCCCGGCACCGCTCGACGGTCTCGACGATCGCGTGCAGCGAGTAGGAGTTGCCGGGGCCACCGAAGTACGGGAGCCCGCCCGTCACCGTGAGCCCGCGCGGGTCGTCGTGGGCCAGGCCGAGGCCGTCGGCGACGATCGACACCGCGACCGGGAAGCAGGAGTAGAGGTCGTACGTCGCCACGTCGGCCTGCTCGATGCCGGCCAGCTCGAGAGCCGCCTCGACGGCGGTCACGGCGGGCGTCGCGACACTCAGGTCGTGGCGCCGCATCAGCTCGCGGTCGCGCAGGTCGCTGTGGCCGCGCAGGTAGACCCACTGCTCGCGGTCGATGCCGAGCTCGGCGGCGACCCGCTCGGTGGTCAGCACCAGCGCGCCGGCCTGGTTGACCTTCTCGCGCGAGACGACCGCTTTCGGATACGGATCGACGATCATCCGGTTCGCCTCGGTGACCGTGGTGATCTCCGCGGCGGAGCGCGCCTCGCGCACGTCGGCGTGCGGGTTGGCGGCCGCGACCTCGCTGAACGGCGCGAAGAGCGCGCCCATCTCGGCGGCGAGATCAGCGCGGGAGAGCCCGAGCCTCGACCGTCGGGCGTTCTCGAAGAGGGCGTACTGCGTGGGCGCGTCGATGAGTCCGTGACCGGCCTGGTAGCGCGAGGTGAGACCTTCGAGCCCGGCGCCCCGATCACCGTCTTGGCCCTCGACCTGCTCGGTGAGGTCGGGCTTGTCGTCGCGGCGCGCCAGGTCGAGCACGGTCGAGAGCGCCTCCGACCCGGCGATGATCGCCACCCGCGCCCGCCCCGCGGCGAGGTCGCCGCAGAGCTCGGTGACCAGGTGCTGCGGCGACTGACCGCCGGACACCTCGTAGATCACCCGCGCCGGGTCGACGCCCAGCCGCCCCGCGACCGAGCGCGGGAAGTTGTCGGAGCGCCCCAGCGGCGCGGGCATCCCGGGGAAGGACTCGTCGAACTGACGAGTGCAGGCCAGCACGTCGAGGCCGGCCCTGATGCCGGCGCCGGCGCGGGTGTCGTCGATCGCCAGGCCCGCGGCCCGGGCGGCGAGGTCGACCGGCGACAGCGCCTCGTAGCCGTCCTCACCGAGGCGCTCGGACCACTGCGCGACACCGACGAGGACCGGGACCTCCTGCGGCTCACCCATGTCGCTCATCCTCGGGGCTTCACCAGGATCTTGGCGTGCGTCTCGGGGTCGGCGAGGTCGGCGAACGCCTGGGCGACCCCGTCGAGCCCGACGGTGCCGGTGATCAGCGGCGTCGGATCGACGGTGCCCTCGGCGATCAGGTGCAGCGACTCGCGGAACTCCGCCGGCGTGTAGCCGAGCACGAAGCGCAGGTCGATCTCCTTGTTGATGGCGATCGAGGGTCGGATGCGGTCCTCGCCCATGCAGACGCCGACGACCACGACGCGTGCGTAGACCGGCGAGGCGGCGATGACGCCGTCGAGGATCCCGGGCACGCCGACGCACTCGAAGACCACCGGGCCCTTCGGCGTCGCGCCGGCCAGCTCGGCTGCGCGGAAGACGTGCTGCCACGGCAGGAACGGCACGGCCCGCAGCTTCTCCATCGTGCTGACGGCGAGCTCGAGGAGACCCGGCGCGTCGAGGTACTTCTCGGAGCAGACCTCGTACGGCGACTGCTCGGCCGGGTCGACGACGACGTCCGCGCCCATCGTCGAGGCCAGCGCCCGTCGACCGGCGGAGAAGTCGCTCGCCACCACCCGGCGCACGCCCTGGGCCTTGAGCATCGCGATGACGCCGAGCCCGATCGGACCGCACCCGATGACGACCGCGACCTGGTTCTTCGCGACCGCACCCCGCCGCACGGCGTGCAGGGCGACGGCCATCGGCTCGGTCAGGGCCGCGGTGACGGGCGAGAGCCCGTGGGGGATCTCGAACGTCAACGCCTCCTGCACCAGCACCTGCTCGGCGTACCCGCCCGGCGCCTTGGTCGTGAGGCCGGTGAGGTGGACGCCGCCGGCACTGTCGGCGCCGCGGACGATCGGCATCGCCACGACCGGCGTGCCCTCACGCAGCGTGACGCCCCTGCCGCGAGCGGTCACCACGCCCGAGAACTCATGACCCATCACGACGCGTTCGTCGGAACGCATGAAGTCGCGGTAGCCGGCGGCCGCCGCGGCCTGCGCCATGTCGTCGGCGTGGTGGCGGGCGTGCAGGTCGGACCCGCAGATGCCGCAGGCCACGACGTCGAGGACCACCTGCCCCTTGCCCGGCACGAGGTCGGGCAGGTCGCGTACGTCGAGGGAGCCGCCCTCGCAGACGAGCGCCTTCACCGCAGCTGGTCGTGGATCGTCGCCGGCAGGTCGAAGAGGGGTTCGCGGGTGAGCTCGGCGCGCGCCAGCGTGGTGAGGTGCGCCTCGTCCGGGCCGTCGAAGATGCGCATCGCGCGGTGCCAGCCGTAGAGCATCGACAGCACGGTGGCGTCGGTGACGCCGGCGCCGCCGTGCAGCTGGATGGCGCGGTCGATCACCGAGCAGACCGCCCGCGGCACCGCGATCTTCGCCGCTCCGATGAGGTGCCGCGCCGCCTTGTTGCCCTCGCTGTCGACGACGAACGCGGCGTGGTGGCAGAGCGCCCGGGCCTGCTCGAGCTCGACGCGCGACTCGGCGATGCGCTCACGCACGGCCGACTGCTCAGCCAGCGGGCCACCGAAGGCCGTGCGCTCCTGGGCGCGGCTGACCATCATCGCCAGCGCCCGCTCGCCGGCGCCGAGCGCACGCATCACGTGGTGGATGCGGCCCGGCCCCAGGCGCGCCTGCGCCGCGGCGAACCCGCCGCCCTCCTCGCCGAGGATGTTGGCCACCGGCACGCGGACGTCGGTGAACTCGACCTCGCAGTGCCCGTGCTGGTCCTGGCGGCCGAAGACCGGCAGCGAGCGCTGGACGTCGAGGCCCGGGGTGTCCATCGGCACGATCACCATCGACTGCTGGCGGTGGGTGGCTGCCTCGGGGTCGGTCTTGCCCATCACGATCAGCACCGCGCAGCGCGGGTCGGCCGCACCGGAGGTCCACCACTTGCGGCCGTTGATGACGTACTCGTCGCCGTCGCGCTCGATGCGCGTCTCGATGTTGGTCGCGTCGCTGCTGGCCACCCGCGGCTCGGTCATCGCGAAGGCCGAGCGGATGCGTCCGTCCATCAGCGGCTCGAGCCACTCCTGCTGCTGGGCCTCGGTGCCGATCAGGTGGAGCAGCTCCATGTTGCCGGTGTCGGGCGCAGCGCAGTTGATCGCCTCGGGCGCGAGCTCGAGGCTCCACCCGGACAGCTCGGCGATCGGCGCGTACTCGAGCTGGGTCAGACCGCTGGCGTGCGGGAGGAAGAGGTTCCACAGACCGCGCTCGCGGGCCTTGGCCTTGAGCTCCTCGACGACCGGCGGGACGGCGTGGTCGTCGGCGCCCGCGCGACGTCGACTGCAGGCGGAACGTGTCGTAGGCGGCCTCGGCCGCGAACACCTCCTCGCGCATGAACGCGAGCATCGCGTCGTAGTGCCGCCGGGCCGCCTCGCTGGGAGCGGGGTAGGCGGGATACATGCCGGAGGGTCCGTAGCTCATCGTCGCGTCACATCCTGTTGCTCGGTGGTGCTCGTCGTGGGTCGATCGGCCGCGCAGGGTGGAACCGCCGCGCGGTCCGCTTCTCCTTCCGCACTATGTCAGGCGACATCCGCCCCTCGGAGGAGGGCCGACCGCGCTCCCGGGGCCTGGAAGCACCGGACAGTGGGCATCGGGACGGCGTACCTTGAGCCACGTGACCAAGCGCGAGCCGGAGGGGGCGGGCGACGTCGGTCCGGACTCCGAGGAGCGCGCAGCCTCGTTGCTCGACCGTTGGCGGGCCCATCACGACGAGTCGGACCCAGCCGCGCCCGGGAGCCCGACAGACGCGCCGGCCGAGGCTGCCGAGCCGGTCGACGAGCGCGGCGTGGCGGCTCCGACCGCAGCGACCGAGGCCTCGGTGACCCATCTCGACGAAGCCCGCGCACGGCGCGACGGGCACGCGGAAGTCACCCAGCCACCCACCCCGCCGATCCCGCTGCGAGCGCCGGTGGCCGACCTGAGCCCCGACCCTGTCGTCGACCCCGCGCCGCCGATCCCTCGGCCGGCACCCTCCGAGCCGACGACCGACGCGGCCACTGCCGCCCGGGAGGTCCGCGAGGCGCTCGGCCCGAGCACCGAGACTCAGCCCGACGCCGGCCACCGGCCCGCGGCTCCGCCGTCGTCCCCGGTGCGGACGCCGGCGCCGACCCGGGGCGCCGCGACGTCCACACCGCCGCCGCGAGCCTCCCGGGACCGGACGGGGCCCGAGGTCGGGCGCAGCCTCAACGTCGACTTCGCTCCGAGGCTGCTCGCGCGGCGAGTGCTCGCCCTGCTGCTGCTGGTCTCGTTCGTCGCCGCCGTCGGCGCGGCCTACCTCGCCTACGACGACCCGCAGCCCCTCACCCTCGGCGGAGCCGGGACCCTGCTGACGCTCACCCTGTGCCTCTACGCCATCCGCGCCGGCTCGTCGCCGACCTACCTGGCGATCCGGGCGGGCCAGCTCGAGGTCAGGCGGGGCAAGACGCTGGAGAAGTTCGACCTGACGAGCCGCTTCACCCGCATCGAGGTCGTCGGCAAGCCCGGTCGTCGCGGCTGGAAGGTGCTGCTCGGCCGTTTCGGGCGCGACCCGCTCGTCATCACCGCCTCGCTCGTCGACCCGGTGCACTTCTCGTCCGAGCTCGACCGCTACCGCCCGCGCGACTGACGCGTCGCCCGCGGGGCGGGGTCGCCCCGGGCGCTCCTCGGGCGCCGCTCCCGGCGCCTCGCTGACGCACTCCGGCGCACCACTAGGGTTCGCTGATGGCCACGGACGACGACTCGAGCACCCGCGGCTACCGCGTCGACGACGCCTCCCTCGCGGAGCAGGACCGCCAGGCAGCGGTCTACGGGCCGCTCGCCGAGGCGGTGCGCGGCCTCGCCGACGCGACGATCCGCACCGAGGTCGACGACGACGAGGTCCGTGCGGTGCAGGCCGAGGTCGAGGCGCTCACCGCCCGGCTGAGGCGCGCGCAGATCCCCGGCTCGTACGGCGTCCGGTTCGGCGAGGGCGGTCGGGGACGCTCGTGGGGCAACGCCGTCGTCGGGCTGCGCAACCCGGTCGCTCCGCCGGTCACGATCGTGCACGACGCGAGCGCCAACGGCGACGTGTGGTGCGACTTCCACCTCGGCGCCGCCTACGAGGGCCCGCCGGCCCTGGTTCACGGCGGCGTGTCGGCGCTGATCCTCGACCAGCTGCTCGGCGAGTCGGCCGGAGCCGGGGGCCGACCCGGCATGACCGGCACCCTGACCCTGCGCTACCGCCGCCCGACCCCCCTCGGCGACCTGCGCGCCGAGGCGTCGATCGACCGCGTCGAGGGCATCAAGACCTACGTCACGGGCCGCCTCATCGGCCCGGACGGTGTCACCGTCGAGGCCGAGGGCGTCTTCATCCTGCCGCGGTGGGCCCGCGAGAAGGCCGGCAGGGCGCCGACGTTCTTCGAGTAGGCCGGTGGCGCGCGAACCACCGGCAGCAGGTGCGGGCCATTCCCGCCCGCGGCGTCCCGACCGGTCGTGACCGCCTGTTTCAGAGCTGGATCAGAGCTGGCTCAGAGCTGGATCAGAGCGCCAGGAACAGGATCTGGTCGCGGTCGTACTCACGGCCGGGGTGCTCGGCGGCGAGGTGGGCCTGGGTCTTCTCGACCAGCTCGTCCTCGTCGGTGCCACGGATCTGCTCGCCGCAGGGGCAGGTCATCAAGGTCTTCATCGCTCGCTCATCTCGGCTCGGGTGGGGATCGGGGTCGCGCTGGTCGGGTCGACCGAGTCGCGGGGCGCCTCGACGAGGACGGCGTCGCGGTCGTCGTCCGGCACGGATCGCACCAGGAGGGAGCGGACGTCGGTCGCGGACGCCGCACCAGGCTAGTGGACCGCGTTTCCTTCCCTCTCAGGGCGACTTCTGTCACCCCTAGCGGTGTCGTGATCGCCCGCAGCGCCCTCCTACCGTGAGGGCATGGCTACGAACAACGGCAAGCTCCGCTACACCACACCCGGTATCCCGACTGCCGACGCCGAGCGCGTCGTCGAGCTGCTGCAGGCCCGCCTGCACGCCGCCAACGACCTGCACCTGACGCTCAAGCACGTGCACTGGAACGTCGTCGGCCCGCACTTCATCTCCGTGCACGAGATGATCGACCCGCAGGTCGAGGAGGTCCGGTCCTTCGCCGACGACCTGGCCGAGCGCATCGCGACCTTCGGCGGGTCCCCGCAGGGCACCCCCGGCTCCATCGTCGAGAACCGCACCTGGGACGAGTACTCCATCGGCCGCGCGACGACCCAGGAGCACCTGGGCGCGCTCGACCTCGTCTACCAGGGCGTCATCACCAGCTACCGCGAGGCGATCAAGGAGCTCGGCGAGCTCGACCCGGTCACCGAGGACATGTTCATCGGACAGACCGACAAGCTCGAGCTGTTCCACTGGTTCGTCCGTGCCCACCTCGAGGACAAGTCCGGTGCGCTCAGCACCACCGGGGCCAGCGACGAGCAGGAGGCGGCTGCTGCCGCCAAGGAGTGACCTGACCGCGCACCTGCACCACCGCACCACCTGAACGAGCCCGAGGGGCCCGACGCGCCATGATCGCGTCGGGCCCCTCGGGCTTCTCGGTTGCGCGATCGGGGCCATGGGTACAGCGCAGGTCATTCTGTGCATGCCGATCAGCGCAGGCCGATCAGCGCAGGCCGAGTCAGCGCAGGCGACCCAGCAGGGCACCGGCGTGCTGCAGGTCGTGCATCCGCTTCTCCCAGGTCACGCCCACCACGGTGAGCAGGGTGCCGGCGAGGCCGATGGCGACCCACTGCGGCGTCTGGACGACGTACGGCGCGAGCTCCCAGAGCACCAGCACGACACCGACGCAGGCGCCGACGACGACGGGCGCGCTCCAGCGCACCTGGGCACCGACCAGCACCAGCACCAGGCACGCCGTACCGAGGAGCAGCGCGCGCAGCGACACCGGGTCGCCGAGGGCCCAGAGCAGCGACGGCACCGTGCCCAGGACCAGCCCGGGCAGCAGCGCGACGGACGTCGGCGCGCCGGCGTCGCGGCGGACCCGGTCGAGGCCGACGGCGAGCAGCACCGAGGCGAGCGGGAGCGTGTACGCCTCCGGCGCGTGGACGCCGAGGTCGGCCAGGCGCACCCAGGTGGCCGCGGCCAGGAGCAGCCCGCCGGGGATCGCCAGGAGCCGGCGGTCGCGGTGCACGACCGACGTGGCCGTGACGAGGGCGCCCGCCACGGTCAGGTGGATCGCCAGCGACACCGAGTGGTCGAGCGCCGCGGTGATCGCGGCGGGCGCCACGAGCAGCGCGGCCACGGTCGCCGCGAGCTCGCTCTCCACGCGCGGGCGGGCGAGGGCGAGGAGTCCGCCACCCACGATGACCACGAGCGCCGAGGCGTCGACGCGCAGGTCGAGCGCCTGCGTCGTGGCCCAGACCAGGCCGCCCCACGCCAGCGGGACGACGGCGGAGGCCGTCCGGTCGACGACGTCCGGGCCGCCGAGCGCGAGCAGCCCGGCTGCCACGGTGAGCAGCACCCCGAGACCCGCAGCACTCAGCCCCGCGCTGGGCAGCGCGGCGACGATGGCGGCGACGAGCAGTGCCACGCCGGCCGCCGTCTCGACGAGCGAGGTCGAGGTCGCACGAGGACGGCGCACCGCGTCGGCCAGGACGACCAGCCCCAGCACGCCCAGCCCCAGGACGACCAGGCCCGCGACGACCAGTGCCGCGACGACGACCCAGAGCGGGACGGCGTACTGCGCCAGGGTCGCGAGCCCGGCCACCGCCACGGCGGGGGCAGCAGCCAGGACGACGAGCCGGCGCACCGGCAGCGCGACGTAGGCCGCCGCGAGCAGCACGAGCGTCAGCGGCACGATCAGCGCCGGGTGCGCGTCGAGGACGACGTCGTCGAGCCGGACGCCGGCGTCCTCGGAGAACACGCGTCCGACGCCGAGCACGTTGTCGAGGGCCCGCGCGAGGAACACTGCGAGGCCGGTCCCGGCGACGATGACCGACAGCGCCAACGGCGCCAGCACGGCGAGCATGCCGCGGCGCAGCGCGGCGGGAGCGGCCGGACGACGCACCAGGTGGGCCACCGCCGACCACACCAGGACGGCGACCAACCAGGTCGCGGCCACCGCGGTGGGCTCGTTGTCGAAGGTCGCGAGCGTGGCGGTGACCGTGAGGAGCACGCCGGACACCGCCAGCGAGGCGTGCCAGGCGGCGGCACTGCCCGGGACGACGGCGAGCGGCAGGAGCGCGAGCAGGGCCGCGGCGAGCAGCGCTGTGCCGTCGCCGTCGACCCACAGGCTGCGCAGGGTGACGGAGCCGGCGGCGTCGACCACCTCGACGGCGCCGTACGCCGCGAGGGCCAGCCACCACAGGGCGCCGACCAGGGCCATCCCACCGGTCAGGACCGCGACGCCGCGGCCGAGCGCGACGTGGGCGACGCCGGCGCAGACGACGACCTCGACGACGAGCAGGAGGGTGGTCAGATCGAAGAGGTCGTGCACGGCACTCATCGCGACGACGGCGCCGAGCACCACCGCGAGCTGGGGGACGACCAGGCGGCGCTGGTCGCCCCGCAGCGCCGCGAGGAGCCCGGTGAACCCGGTGCCGGCGGCGGCGAGGACGACGCCGACGAGGACGGCGAGGCCGCTGCCCCCGAGCGTGCCCAGCCACCCGGCGCCGGCGGCGCCGACCAGGTCGAGCACGAGCAGCCCGAGCGACACGGCGGTCAGCGACTCGCCGGCGACCCGCAGCCCACGTCGTCCCAGCCGTACGCCGAGGGCGCCGGTGGCGCCGGTCGCGGCCAGCAGGACGACGGTCCGCCCGCCGACACCGATGACCGACCAGGCGACGGCGAGGAAGATGACGGCCGCGACCAGCAGGCAGGTCGCGCCGAGCCCGAGCAGGATCTTCGGCACCGACGGCGCGCCGATCCCCCGGCGACCCTCGTGCGCCGTCCGGTCGCCGCGATCGTCGTCGAGTCGGCGCGCAGACGCGCCGACTCGACCCGGATCGCGCGCCGAGTCGGCGCCTACACGCGCCGACTCGACCTCCACCGGGGCGAGGGTGGGGGCGCCGGCGCGCAGCTGGACGACGAGGTCGTCGGCGCGGCGCAGCGTGCGGAGCAGCTCGCCGGCCAGGGGGCCGGTCAGCGGAAGCTCGCAGGTGGGGCACCGACCGGGTGCTACGGGTAGCACCGTGGCGCAGTCGGGGCAACGGGAGGGATCGGCGTAGCGGGGCATGGGCCCATGCAACCCCGATGGCTAGCCTCGAGACGCGTCGCGCGGGCTCAGGTCGACTGAGTACGCGCGCTCAGCCCGTCGTCCAGGGCGCCGGCCACCGCGACGGTCGGGTCCGCGCCGGGCCGGTCGGTGAGGGTAGAAGAACCGGTCCACGCGGCGAGGCTACGGGGGGTCGCGCTCGGAAGACCGCTGAACAGCAGTCTCCTAGGCTGAGGGCACCGACGTCTTCTGCTCACCGAGGAGCCCGCATGCCTGCCCGCCGTGTCCTGGCCACCGACGAGGCCACCGACCTGCTGCGTCTCGTGCGCCGGATCGCCACCGACGACCTCGCGCCCCTGGTCGCACAGGCTGAGGAGGACGAGGAGTTCCCGCGCGAGGTCTTCCGGATGCTCGGCAAGACCGGCATCCTCGGCCTGCCCTACCCCGAGGAGCACGGCGGCTCCGCGCTCCCCTACGAGATCTACCTCCAGGTGCTCGAGGAGCTCGGGTCGGTCTGGGCCTCGGTCGGTGTCGGCGTCTCGGTGCACGCCCTGTCGTGCTTCGGCCTCGTCACCGCCGGCACCCCCGAGCAGCAGCAGCAGTGGCTGCCCGACATGCTCGCCGGCGACCTGCTGGGCGCCTACTGCCTCTCCGAGGCCCACGCCGGCTCGGACCCCGCTGCGATGACGACCACCGCCAGGCTCAGCGACGACGGCGAGGAGTACGTGCTCAACGGCGCGAAGGCCTGGACCACCCACGGCGGGAATGCCGACTACTACAAGGTGATGGCCCGCACCGGCGGCCCGGACTCGGGGGCCCGGTCACGCGCGGGAGGCATCTCCTGCTTCCTCGTGCCCGCCGACACCCCCGGGCTCTCGGCCGACCCACCCGAGCGCAAGATGGGACTGACCGGCTCCTCGACCACCACGATGCGTTTCGAGGACGTCCGCGTGCCTGTCGGACGACGCCTCGGCGCCGAGGGCGACGGCCTCAAGATCGCCCTCGCCGGTCTCGACTCCGGGCGACTCGGCATCGCCGCCGTCGCGGTGGGCCTCGCCCAGGGCGCCCTCGACCATGCCCTGGCCTACGCCCAGGAACGCGAGACGTTCGGTGCCCGCATCATCGACCACCAGGGCCTCGGGTTCGTGCTGGCCGACATGGAGGCCGCCGTCCAGACCGCACGGCAGATGACGCTGCACGCCGCCCGCCTCAAGGATGCCGGCCTGCCCTTCGGTCGGGAGGCGTCGATCGCCAAGCTGGTCGCGACCGACAACGCGATGCGGGTCACGACCGACGCCGTACAGGTGCTCGGTGGCGCCGGCTACACCCGCGACCACCCGGTCGAGCGCTACATGCGCGAGGCCAAGGTCATGCAGATCTTCGAGGGCACCAACCAGATCCAGCGCCTCGTGATCAGCCGTCACCTCGACAAGAGTGCCTCCGGGGACATCACCCACCAGCACTAGGAACGTCGGGCGCTCGGGCCGACTGGTCTGGACCTGACGGCGGGTCTCGGCACCGATCGGGCGAATCGATACATATCCGCCCGTCCGAACGGGCACAGCCTTGATGGGTACACCGGCCCTGCCCCCCAGCGGGCCGGTGCACCTGGGACGGTCTGCCGCGGGGAGTGGCGGGCCGCCCCCCCAGATGTGTTCGCGGCCGCCGCCGCCCGACAACTGTGGTCAGCGACCTGGTCGCACCGGCCAGGTCTCCGGCAGCGGACGCCGCGGACGCGCTGCGTCGGTCGGGCCCGGTAGCGGCCACGACAGGAAAATTGCTGAAAACCGGCCACGAGCTCCGCAGGTGGATCTAGCGTGAGCACGAGGCGCGCCACGGGGCGGCCCGTCAGGAGGGCTGCGCTCGTGATGATTGCGCCGTCGACCGGCGGCCGGTGATGACCGGCACCGGGACCGTCGTCGGAGCCAGCATGCTCGCCCACGGCATCCACATCGTCATCGTCCTGCTGGGGCTCTGGGCCCTCGCGGCCCTGCTGCTGCCGCAGCTGATCGAGCGCCGCGCCGCCTCCGCGTCCCGGGCGCGAGTCGACCGTCGGCAGGTGTCGTACGGCGCGGGCCCCGACGCGCACGCCTCCCGCGTGCACGAGCTCCGGTCCGCGGCCTCGTCGGGCACGCTCGCCCGTCGACGCCCCGACGACGCCCGCCACCCTCAGCCCGTCACCTCGGGACCGCCTCCGCCGAGGCCCGCACCGGTGCTCGGCCTGCCGCTCGCGCTCGTCGCCGGCGCGACAGCAGCCGGCATCCACGCCGCGGTGGCCCCGGCCCACCTCGTCGAGGAACCCCTCTTCGGCGTGTTCTTCCTGCTCGTGGCCGGCGCCCAGCTCTGGTGGGTGGCGGCCCTGGTGTCGCGACCCGAAGCGGTGACGCTGCGCGTGGGCATCGCGCTGCACGGCGCGCTGATCGTGCTGTGGGTCATCACCCGCCTCGTCGGACTGCCGTTCGGGCTGCTGCCGCAGCCTCATCCTCTCGGCGCGTGGGACGTCACCTGCGCCCTGTGGGAGACCCTCTGCATCGTCTCCAGCGTGCGGGTGCTGCGTGGCGTGAGCCCGAGCCGGGTGTCCGGGTGGTCCGACTGGCACCCCAGCACCCGCGCCGCGGTCGGCGCCGCCTCGGTGCTCATGGTGCTGCTCGTCGTGGTCGGTGCTCACTCATGACGGATCCACTCAGGATCCTCACGGCCCTGCCGATCTGCCCTGTCCGGGCCGCGACGCCAGGGGCGACCCGCTGCACCTCTGATTCCGCGAACCACGACGAGGGAGTCCTGACATGACGTGGCAGATCGGCATGGTGGCGAACACGGTCATCGGCGTGGCCTATCTCTTCATCTCGCTGGCGATCATCATCCCGCTGGTGAAGAGCAACCAGCTGCGCAGCAACCCGCTCGCCGCGGCCACGGCGGCGATCTTCTTGACCTGTGCGGTGCACCACGGCAGCCACGCCGTGCACATGCTGCTGCCGGCATTCGTCAGCGACGACCAGGGTCTGTCGATGCGGGCCGCCTGGGGCTGGCCCCTCGCCACCTGGGACGTCGTGGGCGCGCTCGTGGCGACCTACTACTGGACGCTGCGCCGCAACTACGGTGCCCTGATCAAGGGCGCCGCCCTCTTCGAGGACATGCGTCGGCGCGAGCAGCAGGCCCTCGAGATCAACGACTCGGTCCTGCAGGGCCTGGTCGTCTCGAAGATGGCCCTCGACCTCGGCGACTCCGAGCGGGCCGTCGCGTCCCTCGACGCCTCGATCGCGTCGGCCAGCCGCATCATCACCGACCTCCTCGGCTCGGAGAACTTCAACATCAAGCTGCTCCGCAGTGCGCCCGCGCTGGTGGACGTCGAGCCCAGGAACGCTCGCGTCGACGTCACGGAGACCCCCACGTGAACGCCCTCGCCGCTGCCACCCCGCCGCCGCGGGTCGTCATCATCGACGACACCGCCGACCTCCGCGACCTGCTGCGGATCGCCCTGACCCGCGGCGGGTTCGAGGTGGTCGGAGAAGCCGGTGACGGCCAGCAGGGCATCGACGTCGTGCGCCGCCACCAGCCCGACGTCGTCCTGCTCGACCTCGCGATGCCGGTGATGGACGGCATCGAGGCGCTTCCGCAGATCCGGCGGCTCACCCCGCACGGCAAGATCGTGGTGCTCTCGGGCTTCGGTGCCCAACAGATGTCGGAGCGCGCGGTCAAGGCCGGCGCCGACGGCTACGTGCAGAAGGGCGCACCGCTCCACACGATCCTCGGCTACGTCAGGGAGGTGTGTGAGGGCGCGCCCGTCTCGTCCCGCGCCCTGTCCGTCGTCCAGGTCGACGAGCCCAGCAGCCGTGGCCTGCGCGCCGACAAGGTCGACCGGCACCCGACCCGCCCCCGCACCGCCGCGACCGAGCCGGGCGACCCCGCAGCGCTCGCACCGGCCGCACCGGCCGCACCGGTCTCGGCCGGTGCCCCCAGCAACGTCTCGGCCTGGGAGGCGCTGCGGGTCGCGCCGTACGGCGTCGTCGAGCTGGCCGACGAGCCGCTCTTCCGTATCGTCCACGCCAATCCGATGGGCGCACGCCTGCTCGGGTCGGGGAGGGCCGGGACCCCGTTGGCGATGATCGCCCCCGAGCTTTCCGCGTTGGTGTCCTACCACCGGCTCGACTCCGACGCCTCGTTCGAGGCCGAGGTCGACGGCGCTCGCGTGCGCGCCACGCTACGCCGCACGGGCTGGTCGATCCTGCTGTTCCTCGACTCCGCCGCCGAGGACGTCGGCCTGCTGCGCCGGGCCATCGCGACGACGGCTCACGAGGTCCGCGGGCCGGTCGCGGTGCTCTGTGGCATCGCCGAGACCCTGGCCTGGGACGGGCAGCAGATGGCCAGCGAGCAGCAGGACCGTCTGCTGGCCTCGGTGGCTCGCCAGGCGCGCATCCTCGACCAGATCACCGCCGACCTCCTCACCGCCGCTCAGATCCAACGGGGCACGCTGCGCGTCGACCTGCAGGTCGTCGAGCCGCGTCACGTGGTGCAGGGGGTCGTGGAGAGCCGCTTCGACGTCGACGTCAGCTACGAGGACCCCCGAGCCGTGCGGGCCGACCCGCTGCGCCTCGAGCAGATGCTCACCAACCTGCTGAGCAACGCCCTCAAGTACGGGGCGGCGCCCTTCCTGGTGCGCGTGCGGCCCCATGCGGAGGAGGCCGACAGCCTGTGCATCGACGTGGTCGACCACGGCGACGGCGTGCCGGTCGACTTCCGCGGACAGCTGTTCCGCGAGTTCGCCCGCGCCCACGGTGCGGTCGCGACGGGCACGGGCCTCGGGCTGTACGTCGTGCGCACCCTCGCCGAGGCGCAGCAGGGCTCCATCGCCTACTCCCCCGGCCCCGGCGGCGGCTCTGTGTTCACGATCACGCTCCGCGCCGACGTCGACCGCGGCTGAGCGCCCACCCGAGCCGCTGTCCACCCGGTCGCGCGCGATGCGGTCCGGAAACACAACGCCACTACTGTGCCCGGCATGGACTGGAACGACTACGAAGCAGTGCTCTTCGACCTCGACGGCGTCATCACGCCGACCGCCGAGGTCCACATGCGCGCCTGGGCGGCGATGTTCAACGCCTTCCTCGCCGAGCACGACGGGGCCGAGGCCCAGCAGCCCTACACCGACCAGGACTACTTCGACCACGTCGACGGCAAGCCCCGCTACGACGGCGTGCGTGACTTCCTCGCCTCGCGCGGCATCACCCTGCCCGAGGGCAGCCCGGACGACGCCGGCACCGAGCTGACCGTCTGCGGGCTCGGCAACCGCAAGAACGACGCCTTCGGGCAGGTGCTCGCCGAGGAGGGCGTCGAGGCCTACCCCGGCTCGCTGGCGCTGCTCGAGCAGCTGCGCGCGAGCCAGATGAAGATGGCGATCGTGTCGTCGTCGAAGAACGCGCCCGACGTGCTCGACGCCGCCGGCGTCACCCACTTCTTCGGCGTCGTCGTGCACGGCGGGGTCGCCGCCGAGCGAGGCCTGCCCGGCAAGCCCGCCCCCGACACCTACGAGGAGGCCGCGCGCGAGCTCGGCGTCCCCGACTCGGCGTCGGTCGTCGTCGAGGACGCCACCAGCGGCGTGGCCGCCGGTGCCGCCGGCGACTTCGGCCTGGTGATCGGCGTCGACCGGGGCGTCGGTGCAGACGCCCTGCTCGCGGCCGGCGCCGACGTGGTCGTCGCCGACCTGTCCGAGCTGACCGAGGCCGGCCTCCGGGGTGGCTCGCCGGAGGTGGCGCGGTGAGCACCGTCGACCCCGTCCTGGCCGAGAAGCACGGCGCCAGCCACGTCGCGCCCGCCGCTGTCGACCCGCTCGACCGCAGCCGCTTCCCGCTCCACGACTGGAAGCTGATCGAGACCCGCTTCGACGCCAGCGACCTCGGCGTGACCGAGTCGATCTTCAGCGTCGGCAACGGCTACCTCGGCCTGCGCGGCAACTACGAGGAGAGCCGCGACTTCAGCGCCAACGGCACCTTCGTCAACGGCTTCCACGAGACCTGGCCCATCCAGCACGCCGAGGAGGCCTTCGGGTTCGCGAAGGTCGGTCAGACGATCGTCAACGCCCCCGATGCCAAGATCATCCGTCTCTACGTCGACGACGAGCCGCTCGAGCTGTCGACCGCCGACCTGGTGGAGTACGAGCGCACCCTCGACCTGCGCACCGGCGTGCTCTCGCGTCACGTCGTGTGGCGCACCCCCAGCGGCAAGCGGGTGCAGGTCGACAGCACCCGGATGGTGTCCTTCACCCAGCGCCACCTGGCGATCATGACCTTCGAGGTCACGATGCTCGACGGCTCCGCACCGATCGCGATCAGCTCGCAGGTGCTGAACCGCCAGGACGCCGACCGCGGCGCCGCCGTCGACATCGCCGAGGCCGCCGAGGCCATCGACCCGCGCAAGGCCGAGCAGATCCACACCCGGGTGCTGATCCCGGAGTCCGAGGACCTCGTCGACGGCGACCTGCCCGACGACCGGCTCTCGCTGCGCTACAAGTGCGCCCAGAGCGGGATGACCATCGCCCTGGCCGTCGACCACCACCTCGAGACCTCCAACGAGCACACCGCAGCCTTCGAGCGCGGCGACGACATCGTCAAGGCGATCTACCGGGTCAACGCCGGCCCCGGCGAGACGATCAAGCTCACCAAGACCGTCAGCTACCACTCCGCGCGCGTCGTCCCCACCCGTGAGCTCCTCGACCGGTGCGCCCGCACCCTCGACCGGGTGATCGAGGAGGGCGTGGCCTCGCACACCGCCGAGCAGGAGACGTGGCTCGACGCGTTCTGGGAGCGCTCGGACGTCGAGGTCGAGGGGCAGCCGGCGATCCAGCAGGCGGCGCGGTGGAACCTGTTCTCGATCATCCAGGCGGCGGCGCGCGCCGACGGGATGGGCATCCCCGCCAAGGGCGTGACCGGCTCCGGCTACGGCGGTCACTTCTTCTGGGACACCGAGATCTACGTGATGCCGTTCCTGACCTACACCAACCCGTGGGCCGCCCGGAACGCGCTGCGCTTCCGGCACTCGCTGCTCGAGTCGTCACGGCGCCGCGCCCGCCAGCTGGCCCAGAAGGGCGCGCTCTTCGCCTGGCGCACCATCAACGGCGAGGAGGCCTCGGCGTACTACGCAGCCGGCACCGCGCAGTACCACATCGACGCCGACATCTCGTACGCGTTGAGCCAGTACGTCGGGGCCACCGGCGACTACGAGTTCCTCGACAACGAGGCCATCGACATCCTCGTCGAGACCGCCCGGCTCTGGTACGACCTCGGCTTCTGGCGCGACGAGGACGGTTCGGCGTTCCACATCCACGGCGTGACCGGGCCCGACGAGTACACGACCGTGGTCAACGACAACCTCTACACGAACGTGATGGCGCGCTTCAACCTGCGCCGGGCCGCCCAGGCCGTGCGCTTCCTCGAGGAGAACCGCCCCTCGGCCCACCGCGCGATGACCCAGCGGGTGCGTCTCAGCGACGAGGAGGTCTACCACTGGGCCCGCGCCGCGGAAGCGATGACGATCCCCTTCGACGAGCACCTCGGCATCCACCCGCAGGACGCCCACTTCCTCGAGCGCGAGATGTGGGACCTCGGCCGCACGCCGGTCGAGAAGCGGCCGCTGCTGCTCAACTACCACCCGTTGGTGATCTACCGCTTCCAGGTGCTCAAGCAGGCCGACGTCGTGCTGGCCCTCTTCCTCCTGGGCGAGGACTTCACCCACGAGCAGAAGAAGGCCGACTTCGACTACTACGACCCGATCACCACCGGCGACTCGACGCTCTCCGCGGTGGTGCAGTCGATCATCGCCTCCGAGGTCGGCTACCACGACCTGGCCCTGCGCTACTTCCACGCCTCCCTGTTCGTCGACCTCGCCGACCGCCACGCCAACACCTCCGACGGCGTCCACGTCGCCTCGACCGGTGGCGTCTGGAGTGCGCTGGTGTCGGGCTTCGGCGGCTTCCGCGACCTCGGCGCCGGTCGCTGGTCGCTCGACCCCCGTCTGCCCGACGGCTGGGACGCCCTCACCTTCCGCCTCACGCTGCGCGGCACCCGGGTGCGCGTGTGCGTCTCGGCCGACGAGGTCGCGCTCTCCATCGAGGACGGCACCCGCCCGATCGTGTTCGACGTCCGCGGCGAGAAGGTCACCGTCACCGCGGACGCCGAGGTCACCGTCGCGCTCGACGGCCACGGCCCCCGCATCTCCGGCGAGCCGCCGAACCCGGTCGGCATGCTGCGTGCCGACGGCACGATGATCACCGCCGACGTCCCGTCGGGCGAGTAGGTCGAGCAGGTGGCTCCGGCGGCTTGTAACGCACCGTTCGCACCTCCACCACACCGCTCGATCAGCGTGGTGGACGTCCGAACGGTGCGTTACAAGCACCGCACACCCGCTCAGCCCGGGTCGACCGAGTCGCCGGGCTGGGGGATGGCGTGCTCGGGGAAGGCCTCCTCGACCTTCTCCTCCTCGATCAGGCAGCTCTTGCAGAAGTCCTCACCGAACGGCGTGAGGTGGATGCTGCGGCGCACGACCTTGGAGAACTTCACCGAGTGCATGGCGGCGAGCACGTCGGGCTGGGCCTCGACCACCTGGTAGTCCATCGGGTCGCGCAACGACTCGCGGGAGAACCAGACGAGCCCGAGCCGGAACAGGTTGTTGAGGTACGCCGGCACCTGCTCGACGTAGCGCAGGCCGGCGCGTGAGCCGATCATGGTGAGCCCGGGCGCGATCAGCTGCGAGCTGACCATGCCGACCGGCCCGCCGGTGCGGACGTCGACGCTGGGCTGGGGGCCGCTGTTGAGCAGCAGGAGGAGGATCCGCGCCTCGTCGGGCGCGAGCTCGGTGAGGATGCGCCCGTAGGCCGGGTGGCCCTGCTCGGTGCTCCACACGTCGCGCGACCGCTCGAGGAGGTCCTGGCCGAGCTCGCGCAGCGTCGGTGCCTGCTCCTCGCGGGAGCTGACGGGTGGGGTGTCGTCGGCGGCGTCCGGGACGGCGAGCCCACCGAGGCTCTGCCCGGCCGAGAGCAGAGCGGTGCTGATCGGGACCCCGGACGAGACGGCGCGCGCCAGCTGCCCCACGACCGAGACGGCCTCGCCGGCCTCGCGGGCCAGGAGCGCTGCCTCGTCGCGGTTCGTGAGCGCCTTGCCGGCGCGCATCCACGAGCGAGCGGACGTCTTCACGCCCCACTCGGTCGTGTGCCAGGCAGCGTGCGCGGCGACGCGCGCCAGGCCGGGCAAGGAGTCGACGATCTCGGGCACGATCTCGGGCACGGACAGCTCGGGACGGCGCGCCGGCGTCCGACTGCTCGAGGACGACGGGCCGTTCGAGGACCGGCCGTTCGTGGACGACGTCCCGCTCGGCGATGCCGGGGGCGCGGCCTTCTCGTCGGAGCTCTCTGCGGACACGCTCACGACCCTCCCACGCTGAAGATCGCCAGGTGCAGGAAGCCACCGGCGGCTCCCATGATGGCTCCGTGGGCGTACAACATCCACTCGTCCTCCTTGATCGCCGAGCGCATCATGTCGACGAAGTCCTGTGGCGGCAGCTCCTTGGTGCGACGCGCGACGAGCTCACGGATCTTGTCGGCCTGCTGCGCCGAGAACTCGGGGTCGCGAAACGGCGTCAGGGTGCGACCGACCGCCTCCTGGGCGACGGAGTCGCGGATGGTGTCGAAGCGGTCCGAGCCCATCGCCACCCGCAGCGCGCCCCGGGCCGGACCGGCTGCCTGGTCGATCGCCGGTCGCATCGCGGTCGCGAGCATCTGACGGGTGCGGTCACCGCGCGGGCCGTCGAGCAGGAAGTCGCCGATGCGCTCGAGGGTGATGACGTCGTCGGCGATGATCTGGGCGTAGACCTCCGCCGCCTCGCTCTGGCGGCGCAGGAAGAGCCCGTGGGCCTTGATGCCGAGGATCCGTCTGGGTTCGGGCGGCTCGAAGATCAACCACATGCCGAGGGCGTTGGTGATCCAGCCGACGACCACGCCGAGCAGCGGCAGGAGGTACCACTGGTGGAAGATGCTGTCGACGACCGCGACCGGGATTCCGAGCAGGAACCCGAAGATGAAGCCGAAGCGCACCATCATGTCGAGCTCGTGCTGGCCGAAGTCGCGGAAGATCCGCACGACCAGCTCGGGGTTCTCCTGGAAGTGGTCGATGACCATGATCTTGGGGTCCAACAGCTGGTCGATGTGGATGCCGATCTCGTCGGTCACCTTGCCCACGACACTCGGCAGCTGGGCCCGGACCCGGGCGTAGACGGCCTCCTTGACCGGCCGCGGGAGGTCGTTCCACAGCCGCGGGTGCTCGGCGGCCATCACCTGGTCGACGAGCCCGGGCACCTCCGGTCGGAAGGTGGCCACGATGTGCTCGGCGATCTTGTCGGGCTCGAGCTGCTGGTAGAACTCCCCGGGCGTGCCGAGCTTGGCGATCGCCTTGTCGACGGCGATCGAGCCCATCTTGGCCGCTCGGGCCGGCACGATGCCCTGCCACCCGATCCCACCCTGCAGGACGCCGGGGATCTCCTGGATCTTGCGTGGCAGCACCGATGAGAGCTCGCGCATGCCGGGGACCTTGATCCCGTGGAAGCGCAGCGGGGCGAAGAGCATGATCAGGCCCGACCAGTTGATCGCCCAGCCGATGGCGCCGGTGAAGAGCGGGATGGTCAGGAAGGCCACCCAGTCGAGGTCGCGCAGGTAGGAGGCCAACGGATCGGTCAGCCAGTCCATGAGTCGTCCTCCGTGCAGGCGGGCGGCGGCCACGCCGCTCGATCATCGCAGCGTAGTGCCTGTCGTCACCCGCCGCCTGTTTGATGCGACACACTGTTGCGGTAACTCTGGGGCCCCGAGTGGGGCCCGGTAGGACCGCGAGCCGGCTCACAGAGCGAGCGCGACGATGCCGAGCGTCACCAGCACGACCGCCGCGGACAGCAACCCCTGGAGCCGGGTCAGCCAGCCGAGCGGTGCAGCCACGTCGTCGTCGGCCGGACGGCGCGCAGCGTGCAGCGCCGCCGCCGAGAGACCCAGCAGCGGCCCCAGCGTCGTCCAGTAGCGCGAGCCGCAGATGTGCACGAACGGCTGCACCATCAGCGCGCCGATCGCCACCTTGAGCAGCAGCACCTGCGCCTGGCTGAACGCGTCACGACGCGTCACCACGAGCAGCAGCCCCAGCCCGACGAGGAACGCCGGGAAGACCATCAGGTAGGTCAGGGCGGCCACGGCCTGCGCGCTCGCGGTGGGAGCGCCGGGCGCCTTGAGGATCAGCGCGAAGCCGGAGGGGTTGCGCAGGTAGCGGGCGAGGTTGAGCAGGACGTCGCGCGCGTAGGTGTGCGGCGTGACCTCGGTACGGGCGTAGACCGACATCTCGGCTGCCGCCTCGATCTCGCTGATGCCCGTGGCGCGGGCCACCTCGCGGGAGTAGCGCAGCGGGGAGAACCAGATGCTGCTGCCGGGGTCGCACTCGCCGTAGCAGATGTCGCTGCGGTCGCCGAAGGTGTTGGCCAGCACCGTCGGCACCGACGTGGTGGTGACCACCCGTCCCCCGAGCTCGTGCGAGGCGTAGACCGACCAGGGTGCGAGGACGGCGCCGAAGGCGACGCCGGCGCCGAGCACCGCCAGCACCACCCGCCGCCACTGCGAGCGGTCGATGAGGAGCGCGGCGACGAGCATCATGCCGAGCAGCCCGACCACCAGGATCGAGACGCTCGAGCGGAAGTAGACCGCGGCGATGCCGAGCAGTCCCAGGTCGACGCCGTGACGCCAGGTGACGGCCTCGCGGCGCTGCACGCGTCGTAGCAGCTCGAGGGTCTGCACCAGCAGCAGGACGACGAGGAGCCCGGCCACCAGGTCGCCGTAGGCGGAGAACCCGAGGGCGGCGTACATCGGCACCAGCCCGGGCATCACCAGCAGCGCGCCGGCCGGCACCCGCCCGAGGTGGCGGTGGACGACGTGCGCGACGACCAGGAGCAGTCCGGTCGACGCGAGGCCGAGGTAGCCCCGCACCAGCCAGATCGGCGCGTCGGGCACCAGCAGGAACAGCGGCGTCAGGAGCAGCGACATCCCCGGCATGAACCAGCCGCTGCCCGCGACGTTCTGTCGCAGCTCGGCGGTGTCGGGCCCCGAGAACGTCACGAGGTCGCGGACCAGGTTCGACAGGGCTCGCGCGGCGTCGAAGTAGTAGGCCTCGTCGCCGTACACCGGGGCGGTCGCCGTCACGGGGACGAGCAGGACCCGCAGCAGCACGACACCCGCCACGAGCCCGACCAGCACCCGCTGCGGTCGCTCCAGGGCAGCCCAGCGCGCGCGCAGGCCCGACACCGTGAGGGTGGGTCTCACGAGCGGTCGTCGAGCGGCGGTAGGAAGTCCTTGGTCGAGAACGGGTCCTGGCACACCGCACCTCCCCCCGGCTCGCTCGGGGGCAGGTCGAGGAGCATCTGGCCGCGCACGACCGCGCCTGGCGCGGTGTCGGTGAAGTCGCGCGCGACGACCACGGCGTCCGTCACCCCGGCTGCGACGAACGCGGCCTCGACGCTGCGGGTGGCGTCGACGCCGGAGACCTCGTCGTAGTGGAGCACCAGCTGGCGACGCGCCCCGTCCCTCGTGGCGTAGAGCCCGTCGGTGCGCACCTGGTAGCCGAAGCCGAGGCGGACGTCGCCGGGCAGGGGCCAGCAGCCGTTGGTCAGCGCGTCGGGCGGGAGCGGGGGTCGGTAGCTGCCCACGGGCTCGGCTCGACCCAGGAGCGGGCTGAGGAGCACCAGGGCCACCGCCAGCAACGCCACGCTCACCGAGACGACGCGTCGGCGCGCGCGCGAGCGGCGCGCGGGGTCGAGGGACTCCACACCTTCATTGACGCACGTCCGCACCGGAAGGTTGCGCCGGGTCGGCGTGAGGTGACCCACACCGCGACGGGGCCGGCGTCAGCGGTTGCGCCGCCACACGACGACCGACTGATCGGTGGTCGCGGCGCGCAGCACCGGGAGCCGGTTCGGTCCGGGCTCGGGCCGGCGGGAGGCCAGCGCCTGGCGCAGAGCCTCACGGGTGAGCTCGAGCTCGGCCTGCAGCTCGGCGTTGCGCGAGAGCAGGGCCGCCGCACGGTGCTCGTGCTCGAGGATCCGGCGCACGCCCTCGATGCCGATGCCGGACGACGTCAGCTCGGCGATCGAGCGCAGCAGCTCGATGTCGTGCAGGGAGTAGCGCCGCCCGCCACCGCCGGTGCGGCCCGGGGTGATGAGCCCGAGGCGCTCGTAGGTGCGCAGCGTCTGCGGGTGCAGTCCGGTCAGCTCGGCGGCCACGCTGATGACGTAGACCGCCGCCTCCGGTGCCGGCCCCTGCGTGAAGTCCATCACGCGCCCTCGAAGAGGGCCGCGCGCAGCGGCTTGGCCGCGGTGGCGTCGCGGAAGGCCTCGACCGCGGCCCGCGCCTCGTCGTCCAGCACGGCCGGTACGTGCACCTCGACGGTCGCGAGCAGGTCGCCGTGGCTGCCGTCGGACGTGGTGGCTCCCTTGCCGCGCACCCGGAAGGTGCGCCCGTTGGGCGTCCCCGCGGGGATGCGCAGGGTGACCGGTGCGCCCCCGAGGGTCGGCACCTTGATCTCGGCGCCGAGGGCGAGCTCGTCGAAACCGACCGGCACGTCGATCGTCAGGTTGTCGTCCTTGCGGCCGAAGAGCCGGTGGGCCGACACCTTCACGCTCACGTAGAGATCACCGGCCGGGCCGCCGTCGTCGCCGGCAGCACCCTTGCCGCGCAGTCGGATGCGCTGGCCGTCCTTCACCCCGGCCGGGATCCGCGCCTGGATCGTGCGGGCCGACGAGCCCCGCCCACTGCCGTGGCAGGTCGGGCAGGACTCGTCGTAGACGAGCTGGCGCCCGGCGCACACGGGACAGGTCTCGTTGACCGCGAAGGCGCCACCCATGCTGTTGGTGACGTAGCCGGCGCCCTCGCACGTGCCGCAGATGTGCGGGCGGGTGCCCGGCTTGCCGCCGGTGCCCGAGCACGAGGGGCACGGCGCGTCGGAGGTGAGCCGCAGGGAGATCGTGACGCCGTCGATGGCGTCGGTGAACCCGATGGTCGCCGACGTCTCGACGTCGCTTCCCTTGCGCGGTCGACGCGACTGCGTACGCCGTGCGCCGCCGCCTCCGAAGAGGTCGCCGAACATGTCGCCGATGCCGCCCTGACCACCCGCGCCGCCCGCGCCGCCCCGGTCGCGCAGGAGGTCGTCGAGGTTGAACCCGCCGCCCGACGACCCGCCCGGAAAGCCACCTCCCCCGCGGCCGCCGAAGCCACCGCCGCTGCCGTAGAGACGGCGCATCTCGTCGTACTTGGGCCGCTTCTCGGCGTCCCCGACGACGTCGTAGGCCTCGGCCACCTTCTTGAAGGTGTCGTGGCGCGCGGTGTCGCCGGGGTGGGAGTCGGGGTGGTTCTCCTTGGCCAGCTTGCGGTAGGCCTTCTTGATGTCGGCCGCCGCAGCGTCCTTCTTCACCCCGAGGACGGCGTAGTAGTCCTGCTGGGCCCAGTCGGCCTTGAACTCCTGCTCAGCCATGGGTCACCCCTCCTCTCGTCGGTTCCGTGCGGGTCGTGCGGGTCGTGCGGGTCGTGCGATCGGTGCCGGCGATCAAGCCGGCTCGGAGGTGAGCACCTGAGCGGCGCGCACCACCCGGTCACCGATCTTGTAGCCCGACTTGGCGACCACCTTGACCGTCGAGACGGTGACCTCGGGATCGGGACCCATGCTCGAGAGCGCCTCGTGGATCGTCGGGTCGAAGGCCTCACCCGGCTCGCCGAACTTCACGAGCCCGGAGGAGGCGACGGTGCGCTCGAGCTGGTCGGCGACGGTCTTCAAGCCGCCGTCGAGGTCGCCGTGCTCGCGGGCCCGGTCGATGGTGTCGAGCACCTCGGTGATCGGCGCGAGCGCGGCGTAGGTCGCGTTCTGCTTGATCAGGTCGCGGTCGCGCTCGACGCGACGCTTGTAGTTCAAGAACTCCGCCTGGAGCCGCTGCAGGTCGAGCGTGCGCTCCTCGAGGGCCATCGTGGCGACGGTGAGCTCGTCGGAGGCGCTCTCCTCGCCGACGGTCCCGGCCTCGGCGTCGGACGGCTCCAAGGGGCCGCCCTCCTCGATCCAGTCGGTCAGCTCGTTCATCTCCTCGGCCTCGTCGGCGGCGTCGCCGACGGGGGCGCCGGCGGGAACGTCGGCCGCAGCCCCCTGCCCCGCGGCTGCGGGGAGGGGGGCCTCGACCTCGGTCTCGTTCGGCATCTCACCGGCCGCCTCGCCGAAACCGCCCGGAGTGCCAGTGGACTCGCTGGGACCTGAGGTCACTTCGACTCGTCCTCGGTGTCGTCACCCTCGGTGGGCTCGTCGACGACCTCGGCATCGACCACGTCGGCGTCCACGATGTCGTCGTCGGCCTCCCCGGTCGCGCCCGAGGCTCCGCCGGCGGCGGCCTGCTCGGCCTCGGCGGCGGCGTACATCGCAGCGCCCATCTTCTGGCTGGACTCACCGAGCTTGCTCACCGCGGCGGTGATCTCGTCGGCGGCGGCCTCGTCGTTGGCGAGCACCGTCTTGAGGGACTCCAGGTCGGCGCCGACCTCGGTCTTGACGTCCTCGGGCAGCTTGTCGTCGTTGTCGGCCAGGAACTTCTCGGTCGTGTAGACGAGCTGCTCGGCCTGGTTGCGCGACTCGACGGCCTCGCGACGCTTGGCGTCCTCCTCGGCGTACTGCTCGGCCTCCTTGACCATCCGGTCGATGTCGTCCTTGGACAGTGCAGAGCCTCCGGAGATCGTCATCGACTGCTCGCGGCCGGAAGCGGTGTCCTTGGCGGAGACGTGGACGATGCCGTTGGCGTCGATGTCGAAGGTGACCTCGATCTTCGGGACCCCGCGGGGGGCCGGCGGCAGGCCGGTCAGCTCGAAGTTGCCGAGCGGCTGGTTCTGCGACCACATCTGACGCTCGCCCTGGGCGACCTTGATCTCGACCGAGGGCTGGTTGTCGTCGGCGGTCGTGAAGACCTCCGAGCGCTTGGTCGGGATGGTGGTGTTGCGCTCGATGAGGTTGGTCATCACGCCGCCCTTGGTCTCGATGCCGAGGGAGAGCGGGGTGACGTCGAGGAGCAGGACGTCCTTGACCTCGCCCTTCAGCACGCCGGCCTGGAGGGCTGCGCCGACCGCGACGACCTCGTCGGGGTTGACGCCCTTGTTGGCTTCCTTGCCACCGAGGAGCTCCTTGACGAGCTCACCGACGGCGGGCATGCGCGTCGAGCCACCGACGAGGACCACGTGGTCGATGTTGGCGATCGCGACGCCGCCGTCCTTGAGGACGCTCTGGAACGGGGCCTTGGTGCGGTCGAGCAGGTCGGCGGTGAGCTTCTGGAACTCCGAGCGCGTCAGGCGCTCCTCGAAGTGCAGCGGGCCGGACTCGCCGTGGGTGATGTAGGGCAGGTGGATCGTGGTGTCGCTGGAGCTCGACAGCTCGATCTTCGCCTTCTCGGCCGCCTCCTGGAGGCGCTGCTTGGCGATCTTGTCGGCTGCGAGGTCGACGCCGTTGTTGGACTTGAACGTCTTGACCATCCACTCGACGACCCGGTTGTCCCAGTCGTCTCCGCCGAGCTCGTTGTCACCGGAGGTGGCCTTGACCTCGACGACGCCCTCACCGATCTCGAGCAGCGACACGTCGAACGTGCCGCCACCGAGGTCGAAGACGAGGATCGTCTGGTCGTCGCCCTTGTCGAGGCCGTAGGCCAACGCGGCCGCAGTGGGCTCGTTGACGATGCGGCTCACGTTGAGCCCGGCGATCTCCCCGGCCTCCTTGGTGGCCTGGCGCTGGGAGTCGGAGAAGTAGGCCGGCACGGTGATGACGGCGTCGGTGACGGGCTCACCGAGGTAGGCCTCGGCGTCGCGCTTGAGCTTCTGCAGGATGAACGCAGAGATCTGCTGGGGGGTGAAGTCCTTGTCGTCGATCTTCTGCTTCCAGTCGGTGCCCATGTGGCGCTTGACGGAGCGGATGGTGCGGTCGACGTTGGTGACCGCCTGGCGCTTGGCGACCTCGCCGACGAGGACCTCGCCGGACTTGGAGAACGCCACGACGGACGGCGTGGTGCGGGCACCCTCGGCGTTGGCGATGACCGTGGGCTCGCCGCCCTCGAGGACTGCGACGACGCTGTTGGTGGTTCCGAGGTCGATGCCGACTGCTCGTGCCATGTGTGTGTTACCTCCGTGATCGGCCCGGGTCGCGGGCACTGGATGAATCGGGTGTGCCATCTGTGGTCAGCGCCTCGCGGCCCTGCATGCTCCCCAGTCTGGCAAACAAGTTGAGTCGGTTCAACTCAAGTCTGTAATGGGCTCAACGGCCCGGTCGGCAGGTTTGTTCCCGGCGCGTCTGGCGGTCTGCGGCGGCCGGCAGTTTCTCCGCCTAGGTGGAGAAACTCCCGCTTCTGGTACGAACCTTCCTGACAGAAGCGGGAGTTTCACCGCTGAGGCGGTGAAACTGCCACCCCCCCGCCCGCACGGACAACGAGCCAGCTCAGGGGGCTAGGACAGCCGCAGCCGGACCAGCAGCGGACGGTGGTCGCTGTTGAGGCCGTCGATCGTGCGCTGGCTCAGCATCTCGATGCGTCCATCGGCGAGGTCGGGCTGGGCGGCGTGCACGTAGTCGATGTAGCGGTCGCTGAACGGGTGGGTCGGTTCGAGGCCATCGAAGCCGAGCACGGAGTAGGACGAACGAGCGATGCCGGCGTAGGCGTCGCTGATGCCGCCCTTGCTGCGCGCGCGCATGTCGGCGAGCGCCGCCATGTTGTAGTCGCCCGTGCCGATGACCCACCGGCCGGGGGCCCGGCCCCAGATGTCGGCGAGCCGGTCGAGCTGGCGCTGGGCGCGCAGGGCGTTCTTGGTCGCGCGGAAGGTGCCCGGGTCGTCGAGGTCCTCCACCCGCTGGGGCAGGTGGGTGTCGAGCACCGTCAGGCGCTTGCCGCTGGCCCGGTCTCGCAGCGTCACCCGCAGGACGTAGCGGGTCCCGAAGGGGTAGAGGCCACTGTCGGATGCGACACCGTCGGCGAGCTTGTGCAACGAGGAGCCGGCCAGGGCGAACTGGTCCTTTCGCCACGAGACGGCCAGCTCGCGGGCGCCTTTGGTGGCGACGTAGCGCTTCGTGGCCCAGCCCTCCAGGGCCAGGCGCTGGTAGACGGGCCCGTTGGCGAACCCCTCCTGCCAGCCGATGATCGCGACGCTCGGTCGCGCTGTCAGCGCGAGCGCGTCGGCGGTGGCAGCCTCGGTGCTGAGGGAGACGTACTGGTTGAAGGTGGCGACGCCGATGCGGCGCGGCTCGATCGTCGGCGTCGCCGCCTTCTCGGCCGATGTCGGCGGGAGCGCGGTCGTCTCGGAGGCCGTCGGCGTCGGCGTCGTGCTGGGTTCGGCGACGACGATGACGGCCTGCTCTCGCGCCGGGGTGTCGGCGTCGGCACGACTCACGGCCGGCGCGACCAGGATGCCCAGCACCGTCAGGGCGATGAGCAGCGGCGGCGGGCCGGCCCAGCGAGGCACAGTCGGCTCCCATTCGCGGTCGAGACGGGGTGTTGCAGGTCGAACGACGACGCTAGCCGCGAGCCGACTCCGAGGCGGGGAGGTGCTCGGCGGGTCGCCGGCCGCACGTGGGCGCGGGCTCCCCGTGCAGCAGCTCGGCGACCAGGGCGCGGGTCGCCGGCACCGCGTCGGCGCCGGGCCGGTGCACGAGGCCGAGGTGGCGTCGTCCGAGCTCGGGCAGGTCGACCACCTGCACCTCCGGGTGCCGGTAGGCGGTGAGCGCGGAGGCCGGCAGCACGGTGACGCCCAGGCCGCGCGCGACGAGGTTCTGCACGACCACGTAGTCGTCGGTCGTGTGGCGCAGCCGGGGCGCGAACCCGGCGCGAGCGCAGCACTCGACGAGATGCACGCGACACCGCACGCAGCCGCCGATCCACTCGGCGTCGGCGAGCTCGACCAGGCCGGTCGGAGCCGTCGACGCGCGAGGTACGACGAGCCCGACGGCCTCGTCGGTGAGCGGGCGCCACACGAGCGGGCCCAGCCCCGCCGGTGGGCCGTCGTACCCGAAGACGACCGCGAGGTCGGCGTCGCCGGCCAGCAGGGCCGAGACCGCCTCGGGCGGCTCCGCCTCGGCGAGCCCGACCGTGATCTCGGGGTGACGGTCGGCCAGGGCGCTGATCGCGTCGGGCACCACGGTGGCAGCCGCCGAGGGAAAGGCCACCAGCCGGACGCGGCCACCGCGCAGCTGGGCGTAGGCGGCCAGCTCCTCGTCGGCGGTGTGCAGCTCGGCGGCGATCACGTCGGCGCGGAGCAGGAGCGCCCGACCCGACTCGGTGAGCGTGACCCCGCCGGCGCCACGCAGCAGGAGCGGCGTACCGGCGTCCCGCTCGAGGCGGCCCAGGTGCTGGCTGACGGCCGGCTGGGTCCAGCCGAGCTCACGGGCGGCGGCACTGATCGAGCCGGCGCGGGCGACGTCGCGGAAGATGAGGACGCGTCGGGCATCGAGGGACACCGGACGATTGTGACCCAAGCGGTGCTTATGAGCCACCGTAGGAGTCCGAGGATTCCTTTCAGCTCCCGCCTGCCTCAGGCTGAGTCCGTGAAGACGATCGGACTCATCGGTGGCATGTCGTGGCACTCCACCGAGGCCTACTACCGACGGATCAACGAACAGGTGGCCACGCGCCTCGGCGGCCACTCCTCGGCGCGGGTGTCGCTGCAGTCCCTCGACTTCGCCGAGGTGCGCGACTGCCAGGTGCGCGGCGACTGGGCCGCGTCGGCCACCCTGCTCGCCGAGGCCGCGGTGCGGTGCGAGGCGGGCGGCGCCGACCTCGTCGCGCTCTGCACCAACCTGATGCACAAGAACTTCGCCGCGCTCGAGTCGGCGTTGACCGTGCCAGCCGTCCACATCGCCGACGCGGTCGCCGCGGTCGGCGCGGCGTCGAGGGCTGGACGACGCTCGGCCTCCTCGGGGCGCGCTGGGTGATGGAGGAGACGTTCTACGCCGACCGGCTCGCCCAGCACGGCATCGCCGTCGTCGTACCGGACGGCGCGGGACGCGACCTCGTCGACCGGGTCGTCTTCGACGAGATCACCCGCGGGCGCTTCCTCGACTCCTCGCGGGCCGCTTACGTCGAGGTGATGCGCGACCTCGCCGACCGTGGCGCCGACGCCGTCGTCCTGGCCTGCACCGAGATCGGCCTCCTGGTCTCGCCCGAGCAGGCGCCGCTGCCGGTGATCGACTCGGCCATCGCCCACGCCGACCTGATGGTCGACCTCGCCCTGACGGACGAGCCGGCCGGCGTACGGGGCTGAGAGCGCAGCGGGCGCCACCGGGTGATGAGGGGCTCGTGGAGTCACGAGGGGTGGTGACGGACGACGGCGTCGAGCTGCATGTCGGGCGTCAACGGAGCCGGCAGCAACCTGCTCGTGCTCACGGGTCGCCCTGGCCGTCCAGGTACGCGGCGTACAGACAGAACTGCGCTCGCTGCTCGCACGTGAGGCGATTGCAGGCGGGACCGCACGCGTCGACCCGTCGGTGGGTACGTCCGCGTACGAGAGGTCCTCGCGCACCGGGGGCGGAGTAGCGTCCGGAGCACCTTCACCGATGCCGGAGCCCGATGTGCGCACCCTCCTCACCACCCTGGTCACCGTCCTCGCCGTCGGCCTGTTGTCGACGGCCTGTGCGCGGGAGAACGACGTCGCCGGCCAGGAGGCTCCCGGCGCGCCCGCACCAGCCGCGCCCTCGCCCACCTTGCGCACGATCCCAGCGCTCCCGGTGCTCTCGGAGCCGCCCACCGGTGAGCTGAGCGCCTTCATGCAGCAGTCGTCGATCGACGTGGCGCGGGGTCAGTTCCAGGTCGTGCTCGTCAACGACACCCGTCGCGACCTCGAGCCGACCGGCGTCCACTTCCGCGACCCACGGTTGGGCGTGCCGCTGACCGGTGGCAACCTCCGGCTCGCTCCGTCACAGAGCGAGCGCGGCTTCCCGTTCCCGCTGCCGGCGCAGCCGCCGTGCGCCGCAGACCGTGACCAGCCGACGTCCTTCCTCCTGGTCACGCACGACGGGCGGAGGGAGCGGGTGCCCGTCGAGGACGAGAGCGACGTCGTCGGTCGCTTCCTGGCGACTCGCTGCCAGGAGCTGGCGCTGGCCGAGGCCGTCACCTTGTCGTGGAGCGACGACGTGCCGGTGGACCACCCCGGCCTCGACGGGGTCGCCACGTTGACGCTGGTCGTCCGTCCGACCGGCGCCGACGGTCACCGGGTGAGGATCGACGGGGTCAACGGCTCCCACCTTCTCGGGTCGCGGACCGACCCGACGGGCTGGTCACCGGGAGTGCGCGTCGCCTCGAACAGCGGCGTCACGCGGCGCATCGCGCTGCCCCTCTCCCCCACCCGCTGCGACGACCACGCGTTCATGGAGGGCGGCAACGCGACCGCGTTCCGCGTGCGGTTCACGCTGGACGGCGACCCGGGAGAGATCCTGCTGCGGATGAGCCCGACCGGGAGCTCGGCGGCGATCCACTTCGCCCAGGACTCCTGCGGCCTCGCCTGAGGAGCCGCCCGGCACGGTGGCAGGTGACGTAGCGCACCCCCACTCCCCTCCAGGGATGGTTGGCTGGTCGACACCGAGGTGGTTGTCTCGACAGCATGGCTACGAACCCCACACCATCCGCTGTCCCCAGCATCACGCTGAACAACCAGACCACCATCCCGCAGCTCGGCTTCGGCGTCTTCCAGGTGCCGCCGGCCCAGACCGCGGACACGGTGACCAGTGCCTTCGAGGCCGGGTACCGCCACATCGACACCGCCCAGATGTACGGCAACGAGCAGGAGGTCGGGGTCGCCATCGCCAACTCGGCGATCCCGCGCGACGAGCTCTACATCACGAGCAAGCTGAACAACGGCTTCCACGCCCCGGACGACGCTCGTCGCGCCTTCGACGACACGCTGGCCAAGCTCGGTCTCGACCAGATCGACCTGTTCCTCATCCACTGGCCGCTGCCGACCGTCGACCCCGACCAGTACGTCGCGACGTGGACGACCCTCACCGAGTTCGTGACCGACGGTCGCGCCCGCTCGGTGGGCGTCTCGAACTTCCAGCCGGCCCACCTCGACCGCATCGTCGCCGAGACCGGCGTCGTCCCTGCGGTCAACCAGATCGAGGTGCACCCGTACTTCGCCAACGAGGTCGCTCGCGGCGCCTCCCTGCGTCACGGCATCGAGGTAGAGGCCTGGTCGCCCATCGCGCAGGGCAAGGTGCTCGACGACGCCACGATCGGCGCGATCGCCGAGAAGCACGGCAAGTCGCCGGCCCAGGTGACGCTGCGGTGGCACATCGAACGCGGCGACATCATCTTCCCCAAGTCGATGAGTCCTGAGCGGATGGCCGAGAACTTCGACATCTTCGACTTCGAGCTCTCCGTCGACGAGGTCGCCGAGATCACCGCTCTCGACCAGGGCGAGGCCGGCCGTCAGGGCCCCAACCCCGACACGTTCGACATGATCCCCGACTGAGTCGAACCAGCTGGTGAGGCGCCGGGGCCGGCCCTACCGCCTCGGCGCTTCACCCGATCTGGACCTTGACCTCGTTCGACGTCGCGCCGTTGTCGGTGTCGATCATCCGGAAGCGGTTGAGGCCCACTGCGCCCGTCTGGATGTAGGTCGAGAACGCCCCGCCGTTGACGCCCGCGGTGACCGGGAAGTCGGTCCACTGACCGGCTTCGAACTGCTGGACCCGCAGGACCGACCCCTCGCCGGCGGCGTAGGTGCCGTTCAGGTCGATCTGCTGCATCGGCGCCACTGACGCCTGGGCTGCGATCAGGGTGATCGGTTCGACCGGAGCCGGTTCCTCGGTGAAGGAGTTCTTCCGCGGCTTCTCGGGCTGCGGTTGCGCCGGCAGCGTGATGTAGGGGTCACCGGCGTCCTCCGTCTCGGACGGGCGGGGTAGGAACAGCGTCTGCCGGGCGGACTGTCCGGTGGAGATCGAGCCGTCGTCGGAGATCCCGAGCGCCTTGCTGGTCACCAGCGCGCCGCCACCGACCACGGCGGCGACCACGGCGACCACGGCGACGAGGGCCACGAGCCCGGACAGGATCGGGTGCCCCTCACCGGTGCGCGTGCGGGGTGCTCGTTCGAGCTCGTCGTCGGCCACGCGGCCATTGTCGCGTCCTGACCCGACCGTGCCAAACAGCGGCGGCCGGCGACGAGCACGCGGCAGTCAGAGACCGCGCTTCCAGACCACCTTCTCGTGCAGTCGGCGGCTGCGCCAGCCTTCCTCGGTACGCACCATCTCGTGGTGGTACATCCCGCCGATCTCGACGATCTTCTCGCCGCCGGCGCCGTCGTGCATCGGCATCGGGTTGTCGAAGTACGCCACCACGGTGGCCGTACCGGGCACCTCGCCCGGGCCGAACACGACCTCGACCTGGCCGATCAGGTGCATGCGGCGGGGGAAGAAGGCGGGCAGCATCTCGGCCAACCAGGGCTTGATCTCGGCGTAGCCCGCATGGATGCCACCCGACTCGGTGTAGTCGATGTCGGCGTCCGCGGTGAAGACGGTGTCGAGACGGTCCCACTCGCCGGAGTCGATGCCGCGCGTGTAGCGGGTCACGACGTCGGTGATCTCGAGCCGGTCGCTGATCTCCTGGAGGTCCACGAGAGGGCACTCTGGCACAAAACTGGAACACGTTCTATATTTCCACGGGTTCCACAACCGAAAGGCAACCGATGAGGTTCTCCTATGCCGAGGCGATGACGCAGGCGTCGTACTACGCCCCGCTCGCACAAGCCGCGGAGGCGGCGGGCTACACGTCGATGACCGTCGCCGACAGCCTGATCTACCCGAAGGAGTCGGACTCGAAGTACCCCTACACCGACACCGGCGACCGGGCGTTCCTCGACGGCAAGGAGTTCATCGAGACGATGATCCTCTGCGCGCACATCTTCGCCCAGACGACCACGCTGCGCCTGACGCCGTTCGTGCTCAAGCTGCCGGTGCGCCCGCCGGTGCTCGTCGCCAAGCAGGCGTCCTCGCTGGCGTTCCTGTCGGGCAACCGCCTCGGCCTCGGTGTCGGGCTCTCGCCCTGGCCCGAGGACTTCGACGCCCTCGGCGTCGAGTGGGCGCAGCGGGGCAGGCGGATGGACGAGTGCATGGACATCCTCAAGGGACTGACCACCGGCGAGTACTTCTCCTACACCGGCGACTTCTTCACCGTCGAGGAGCTCAAGCAGTGCCCGGGGGCGTCGGAGCCGATCCCCCTGCTCGTCGGGGGCCACGCGGACGCCGCCCTACGCCGCGCCGTGCGCAAGGGCGACGGCTGGATGCACGCCGGCGGTGACGGCGAGGAGCTCGACCGGCTGCTCGGTCGCCTCGCCGAGATCCGCGCCGAGGAGGGCGACACCCGCGACGACTTCGAGGTGCACGTGATCTCCTACGACGCCTACACCGTCGACGGCGTCAAGCGCCTCGAGGACAAGGGCGTCACCGACTGCATCGTGGGCTTCCGCGTCCCCTACATCATGGGGCCCGACACCGAGCCGCTGGAGAAGAAGGTCGCCGCCCTCAGCTCCTATGCCGACTCGATCATCAGCAGGGTCAACTCGTGACGGCGTCGCGGTGCCACAACTCCACAATTGTGGGGTTGTGGCAGGTTTTCGGTGCTCGAACCTGTCACAACTCCACAATTGTGGAGTGTGGACACCCCCGCGGCGGCACCGATGTCTGAGTCCCTGGACCTGACGAGGCCCCTGCAGGAGGCGATCGCGGAGGCGGAGGAGCTGATCGCGAACGCTCCGTTCATCCGCACCGAGGCCGATCGCCTCGAGGGCTACGCCTACCTGGCCGGACGCATCCGGATGGCGATGCAGATGGCCTTCGACCACGACCTCGACCGGCCGCTGTTCATCAACCCGACCCACCAGTTCTCCCGGCAGGGCCTCGACAACCCCGACGCCGTCTACTTCAACGCCTACCTGCGCGAGGGCGTCACCTACGTCGTGCGCGGACGACGCGGCACCAGCGCCGACCTGTCGTTCCAGGTGATGGGCGGGTCGTACTCGGCCGACTCCGCAGCCACCTCGCTGATGGCCTTCGACGACCGCGAGCTCGACATCGCCGACGACGGCAGCTTCGAGTTCACCTACGTCGCCGAGCCGGGGGCGAAGACGCTGATCGTGCGGGAGGTCTTCTGCGACTGGGACACCGAGGAGCGCGGCACCCTCACCATCGAGCGCCCCGACACCATCGCGCAGCCGGCGAAGGCGCTCACCGCGACGACGCTCGCCAAGAAGTACGAGGTCGCGGCGCGCTCGCTGACCGGGTCGATCCGGACGTGGTTCGAGTTCCCGAAGTGGTTCCAGTACCAGGAGCCGGTCAACACCCTCACCGCGCCGCAGTCGACCCCGGGCGGCCTCGACTCCCAGCGCTCCTCGATCGGCCACTACGAGCTGGCCGACGACGAGGCGATGATCATCTCGGTCCCGCGCTGCGAGGACTGCACCTACCAGGCCGCGCAGGTCGGGTCCGACTGGTACGCCTCGACCGACTACGAGACCCACCAGACCTCGCTCACCAAGGCGCAGGCCGAGACCGACCCCGACGGCGTGATGAGGTTCGTGGTGGCCGAGACCCCGCCGTACGACGGGCAACCGGTCGCCAACTGGCTCGAGACCACCGGCCACCGCACCGGCTCCCTGATGCTGCGTTGGCAACAGCTCTCCCGCGACCTCACCCAGGACGCCGACGGCCCGACGATCGAGGTCGTCGCGCTGAGCGAGGTGGCCTCGCGCCTGCCCCACACGAGCCCGCTCACCGCCGAGGAGTACGGCGCCCGCATCGCCGCGCGCCAGCGGGCGGTGGCGCGTCGGATGATCAGCTAGGCGACGCTCAGCTGAGCCCGACGCGCTCCCAGCTGCCACCGGCACGCCGCACGAGACCGAGGCCCTCGAACGCCTCCAGCCAGCCGACCATCGGCCACTCCCCCCACCGCTCGGCGTAGAGCCGACCGTTGCGCAGGATGGCGTCGAGGTGCTCGACCGGCGGGGAGCTCACCGGGTGGAACTGGTGGAAGGCGCGCGCCGAGCCCAGCCACCACGACTCGACCGACGCGGCCCGGGCCCGCTGGGCGAAGTCGGTGTCCTCGCCGCCGTAGCCGACGTAGGCCTCGTCGAAACCGCCGACTCGCGCCCACGTCTGCGGCGTGGTGGCGAAGGAGAGTGACCAGAACAGCTCCGGGCGCGTCGAGCGCACCTGCTCGCCCGGCCGCGGTGCCGGGCGGGCCGGGTGGGGTCGGTCGTGGCCGGCGAGCTCTGCCGGGTGGTCGATGACGACGCCGTACGGCAGGTAGGTCACCGGCCCCGACCACACCCGGTCGGGCGCGGCACGCACCGCGTCGGCGTACGCCGCCACCAGCGAGACGCCGGCCAGGCAGTCGACGTCGAGCAGGACGACGACGTCGGCGCCCTGCTCGGCCAGGTGCTCGACGCCGCGGTTGCGAGCGGCTGCCAGCGGCAACCCCGCGCCGGGCGCGTCGACGTGCAGCACCTCGCGGGCCAGGCCGCGGTCGGTCGCGTCGGTGATCCGGTCGTCGTCCATCGCGACCACCGTGTAGAGGTCCGGACGTCGGGACCCGAGCGCGAGCGAGCGGTGCTGCTCGGCCAGTCGCGCGTGGCGACCGTGCGCGATCGTCACCACCCCGACGACGGGGCGCGTCGTCGTCATCGGACGGCCACCGAGGCCAGGACGTCGGCGAAGCGCTCGACGGCGCGGCCGTCGCACCACGCCGCCCACTGCTCGCCGTCCAGCCGCGCGGCCGCGTCGAGCGGGTGGTCGTCGGCCGGCCAGCGGTCGAGCACGACGGCCGGCCAGGCGTCGCCGGCCAGCACCGCTCCCGTGGTGAGCTGCTCGTCGTGCGGTCGCTCCTGCGGGACGACGACCGCCGGACGCCGGGCGGCCGCCACCTCGGCGATCGCGTTCTGACCGGCGTGCGTGACGACCACGTCGGCCTCGCGGACCAGCCGCGACGGGTCGTCGACCCAGCCGGCCTCGCCACCGACGACGGTCCACGTCCACCGCCCGCGGGGCACCGCGACGTCCGCGTTCCCGCCGCTGCCGAGCAGCAGCACCGCGCGGTGGCCGGCCGGGCGGCTCGGGCGCGACGGCGCCACGGGGAAGCGCGACAGGGCACCGAGGCGGTGCAACCTGCCGGCCGCGTCGTCGCCCAGGCCCTGCACCATCGCGGTCGCCGCCGGCGGCCAGAACGCCACGAGGGCCTCGGCCACGTCGAAGCCGAGGCGGTGCGCCGCGTCGTCGCGTCGGCCGGGCAGCACGACCGACACCACCGGGACGCCGTGCAGCCGCACGAGCAGGGCGATCTCGACCGAGACGTCGACGACCACCACCTCGGGCCGCCTGCGCTCGAGCCAGGCCGAGACCTGGGCAGCACGGCTGCGCACGCCGTCGTCGTGGGTCGGCACCCAGTGCAGGCGACCGTTCGCGGTCGTCGCCGCGGCGCCGCCCTGGTCACCGCCCTGGTCGCCGCCCTGGTCACCGCTCTGGTCATCGCGTGCCAGCTCGACCCACGGGCCCGGCCAGTCGCCGGGTCGCGGCAGCGACGACAACCCGGTGACCTCCGGTCCGCCGGTCGCGGCGAGGTGACGTGCCAGCGCCGTGGCGCGGTGGCGGTGCCCGTGCCCGACGTGGTGCACGTAGTAGCCGATCGTCACGACGCGCGACCCTCGGAGAGCAGCCCGTCGAGCTGCTCGGAGCCACCCACGACCCGGTCGTAGACGCGCTCGTAGCCGTCGACCATGCGCTGCGAGGAGCAGGTCCGCTCGGCGTGACGTCGGACGACGTGTCGGTCGAGGCGCTGGGCGGCTGCCACCGCGCGGGCCAGCGCGGCGACGTCGCCGGGCTCGACGAGGATGCCGCCGCGGGTGCCGACGACCTCCGGCACGCCGCCGCGGCGGTAGCCCGCGACCGGGGTGCCTGCTGCCAGCGCCTCGGCCGCGACCAGCCCGTACGGCTCGTCCCAGACAGGGGTGACCAGGGCGACCGACGCGCTCCGCAGGAGCTGCGCCAGGTCGTCCTGCGCGAGGTGGCCGGCGTACGTCGCGCCACCGCCGAGCCGAGGCGCGACCTCGTCGCGGAAGTAGGCCTCGTCGTGGACCGGACCCACCAGGACCAGGGGGACGCCGGCTGCGCGACACGCGTCCAACGCCTCGTGCGGCGCCTTCTCGCGCACCAGCCGGCCCGACCACACGGCCGGCCCGCCGCCCGGGCCGTGGCGCCACCGGCCCAGGTCGACACCGTTGCGGACGACGTCGCTGCGCACGACGTGCGACCAGGCCCGGGCGGTGAAGTCGCTGACCGCGACGAACGCCGACTCCTTCTCGGCCAGGCGCACCGCCGACTCGAGGTAGGGCAGCGGCGGGGTGTGCAGGGTGGTCAGCACCGGGATGGTCAGCGTCGAGGCCATCGCCACCGGCAGGTGGTGCAGGCTGTTGTCGTGGACGAGGTCGAACTCGTCGGCGCCGGTGCGCGCCAGGGCGAGCATCAGTCCGAGGTAGGCGTGGTGCTCGGCCAGCCAGCGGGGCCCCGGCGCGTTCACGTCGGCCATCGCGGCCGCGCTCGGCGTGAACTCGGCCGGCATCAGGTGCCGCACCGGGAGCGTCGCGTCGGAGCCCGGCGCCGCGAAGAGGGCGACCTCGTGCCCGCGCTGCGCCAGCTCGCGGGCGAGCGCGTGGGTCATCGACTCCAGGCCCCCGGCGAAGGGCTCGCGAACCGGGAACCGGGTCGAGGCGATCAGGCAGACCCGCACGTCAGCGACCGTCCGTCGCGGCGTGCAGGCGCCGGTAGAGGTCCTCGTGCCCCTGGGCGACCACCTCGCGCTGGGCGCGTCGCTCCGCCACGGTGGCGCCGAGGTCGGGGCGCTCGCGGTGGGCGCGGCGTACGGCGGCGGCGAGCGAGGCTCCGTCGAGCCCGGACTCGTCGTGCCGGTAGCCGAGGACCGGCCCCTGGTCGGCGTAGTACCCGCAGGACGGCGCCACCACCGTGGTGCCGAGGTCGCGGCAGGTCTCGAGCCAGCCCGAGTGGGTGCCGAAGCGGTAGGGCAGCACCGACACGTCGAGCGAGGCGAGGTGCTCGAAGAGCTCGACGTCGGTGAAGTAGTCGTGCACGTGCAGCTCGAGCCGTCCGGCGGCCGCCTCGGCACGGAGCATCGCTGTCAGCGCGGCGTCGTGGCGCACGCCGTCCGGCTCGAGCACGTCGCGGTGCACGTCGACCTGCAGGACGGCGTCGGGCAGGGCGGCCACGACCGGCACCAGCGCCGACACCACGGCGTCCCCCGCGATGCACGCGCGCAGGCTCTTCAGGTGGACCCCGACCCGGAACGGTCGTCCGGCGACCCCGGCGGCACGCTCGTCACGGTCGCGCTGCCGGGTCTCCCGCACCCGTGCCATCACGTCGAACGGGACCACGTGGGGGTGCGGCAGCACCTCGGCGCGTCGTCCCCAGCGGCGCCGGATCTCGTCGGCCGCGCCGCGGGTGAGGGTCACCAGCGCATCGGCGGCCGGCACCAGGACGTCGAGCTGGGCGTCGTGGGCGGCTCGGTCGACGTGGTGGGGGTTGCGCAGGTCGTGGACGGTGAAGACGAACGGCGTGCCACGGCGACGCAGCGACCCGACCAGGCGGTCCAGCTCGGCGGGGTCGCGGGCGTCGAAGCCGAAGTGCAGGTGGAAGACGTCGAACGCGTCGCCCTGCTGCGCGACCCACTCCTGCTCGAGCATCACCGGTGGCCACCACTGCCCGGCGCCCCCACCGGCGTCGCGCGGGCGCGGGTCGTCGAGCCGAGCGGCGCCACCGCCCGCCTCCGGAGCGAGGTGGCGCACGTAGACGTGACCGGACGGCACCGAGGCGACGCGCAGCGGCCGCAGGGCACGCCGAGGCCGCACCAGGGGTGATGTCACGATCACTGGTTCCTTGCCGTGCGATGGGACTCGTCCGAAGGCTGTTTCTCGACGACGGCGGGTGTGCTGCGTCAACACCGCGCAGACGCGACGGTAGTCACGAGGTCGGGTGCGCTGACCCATCCGTGCGGGTGATCATCGCCGGATCGAGAGCGTGATCGGGCGAGATCCGCGGCGAGGTCTGCGGCGAGACCGGCCAGGTAGCCCGCGAACCCACCCGTGGTGCGACCCACCAGGCGCGAGGAGGTGATCACCGGACGCGTCGCCGCGCCGTAGCGGGCACCGGCGGCGAGGAGCCGCTGGTAGAGGTCGAGGTCCTCGCGCTCGGTCAGGTGGGCCAGGCCGCCGACGGCGTCGTACGACGACAGCCGGACGCCGAGGTTCGCGCCGTGCACGCCGACCCGGCCGGCCGGGTGGGCGTCGAGCCACCGGGCGAGCACGGCCTCGGTCGCGGTGTGGTCCGGCTCGACGCGGCCGAGCACCACGTCGGCACCGGCCTCGGCGACCTCGACCTGGTCGGTGAGCCAGTCGACCGGCACCAGCGAGTCGGCATCGGTGTGGGCGATCCAGGTGTGCCGCGGGTCGACACCGTCGGCCGAAGCGAGCCTCCGGGCGCGGTCGGTGCCGGCGGCCCTGGCGGTGCCCACGTTGCGGGCGGCGAGCTGCACGACGTCCGCCCCGTGCTCGGCGCACACGGCCGCACTGCCGTCGGTGCACGCGTCGAGGACGACCGTGAACCGCGCGCGAACGGGCGTCAGCCGGTGCACGTGGTCGATCGCGGCGGCCAGCGAGCGCAGCGTTCCCGGCAGGAGGTCGGCCTCGTCGTGGGCGGGGACGACGACGTGGATCACCTCGAGTCCGTCGGGGTGCAGCGGTCCGGCCATGTCGGCGAACCTAGGGCCGAGGACGCACCGCCAGGTCACCTGGGTGGGTGACGGTCTCCGCAGGTCGAGGTGGCGCGGCCTAGGTTGGGCAGGTCCGTCCGGGTCGGGCGGCATCGACGACGGAGGACACGTGACCACCACAGAACCGACAGGCGAGCCCCTGCGCGTGCTGGTGACCGGCGCCACCGGCTACGTGGGCTCCCGGCTGATCCCCGAGCTGCTCGAGCAGGGTCACCGGGTGATCGCCGCCAGCCGCAGTCTCAGCAGCACCGACGACTACCCGTGGGGCGACGACGTCGAGACCCGTGAGCTCGACATCGACGACGACGACCTGGTCCGCTCGGCCGTGGAGGGTGTCGACGCCGTCGTCTACCTGGTGCACTCGATGGAGTCCGACGACTTCGTGCAGCAGGACCGCGAGGCGGCCGAGCGTCTGGTCGCCGCCTGCGAGGCCGCCGGCGTCAGCCGGATCGTCTACCTCTCCGGACTGGTGCCCGACGCCGAGCTCTCCGACCACCTGCACTCACGTCTGGAGGTCGAGAAGATCTTCCTCGCCGGCGACGTGTCGACCGTCGTGCTGCGCGCCTCGATGGTGATCGGTGCCGGGTCGACCTCCTATGAGCTGCTCAAGCGGCTGAGCCGGCGGGTGCCGCTGGTGACCCCGGTGCCGCGGTGGCTGCGCAGCTCGATCCAGCCGGTGGCCGTCGCCGACGTCGTCCACCTCCTGGGGCGCGCGCTCGTCGCGTCCGAGCGCAACCGGCACTACGACGTCGGCGGCGACGAGACGCTGACCTACCCCGAGCTGCTGGAGGCCTTCGCCGAGGTCGACGGGCTGCGCCGGGTGCGGCTGGTGGTGCCGGGCGTGCCCGAGCGCGTCGTCGGCTGGGCGTGCGCGCGCATCAGCGGCCTCGACAAGAACGAGGTCACGTCGCTGATCGCCAGCCTGCGCCACGACATGGTGTGCGAGGAGGACGACGTACGCCGTGAGCTGCTGGCCGACGACTACGAGTTCACCGGCGTCCGCGAGGCCCTGCGGCGCTCGTTGGACGACGACGGCGCGCCGGGCACCTCGGTGCGCGGCGACGTGCAGGCGGGCGCAGGGACCGACCCCGCATGACGACGAACGAGCAGGCCGCCCGACCCGTCCTGCTGGGCGCCTCGTCCGGTTCCCTCGACGTCCTCGCCGCTGTCGCTCGAGAGGCACGCGAGCTGGCCGGGCGGCCGGTCGGCGAGGCCGTCTCGTGGGCGTCCCGGCTCGGAGCGCTCGCGCCCGACCCGGCCTCCGGGCGGACGGTGCTCCGGTGGGAGCTGCTGGCCACCGTGGCGGCCGCCGACCTGACCGTCGCCCGAGTGGTCGAGCCCCACCTCGACGCCCTGTCGATCCTGCACGAGAACGGCGACCAGGCGCCCGACGGCAGCTCGTGGGGCGTGTACGCCGCCGAGGGCCCGGCCCCGCGGCTGGAGGCGACCGACACCTCCGAGGGATGGCGGCTGACGGGCCGCAAGCCCTGGTGCTCGTTGGCCGGCGAGGTCTCGCACGCCCTGGTGACCGCCTGGGTCGAGCCCCAGCGCCGGGGGCTCTTCGCGATCGAGCTCGCCGACCCCGGCGCCACGGTCGAGGACGGCGCGTGGGCGCCGCGCGGCCTCACCGCCGTGGTCTCCACGGCCGTCCTGATGGACGCCGTCGTCGGCCGCGAGGTCGGCGGAACGGGCTGGTACCTCACCCGCGCCGGGTTCGCCTGGGGTGGCATCGGCGTCGCCGCGGTCTGGTACGGCGGGGCGGTCGGCGTGGCACGCCGGCTGCACGCCCAGCTCGCCGCGCGCGAGCCCGACCAGGTCGCGCTGATGCACCTCGGCGTCGTCGACGCCGCGCTCAGCGCTGCTCGCGCGGTGCTGCTCGAGGCCGCGGCGATCGTCGACGCCCCGCGCGACCTCGAACCGCCCCTCGAGGACCCCGCACTGCTGGCCGCCCGGGTGCGGCACGTGGTGTCGAGCACCGCCGAGACGGTGCTCACCGAGGTCGCTCACGCCCTCGGGCCGGGTCCCCTCAGCCAGGAGCCGGCGCACGCCGGACGGGTCGCCGACCTCGCGCTCTACCTGCGCCAGCACCACGCCGCCCGCGACGCCGTGGCGTCGGGCCGGCTGCTGGCCGAGCGCTTCACCACCGACCCGCCGTGGTGAGCTTCACGCACGCCACCCCGGGCACCCCGGCGGCGCTGTGGCGCGCGGAGGTCGCCCGCCACGACCTGCCGGCGGTGCGGCTCGACGACGGCGTCGTGCGGGTCGTCGTCCTCGCCGCGCACCCCGACGACGAGACGCTGGGTGCGGGCGGTCTCGTCAGCAGCGCGCACGCGGCCGGGCTGGAGGTCGTCGTGGTGGTCGCGACCCGCGGCGAGGGCTCGCACCCGCGCTCGCCGACCTACGACCGCGAACGCCTGGCCGCCGCGCGCTCCGAGGAGCTGCGTGCCGCGATCGAGGTCCTCTCCCCCGGCGCCGAGCCGCACCTCGTGGGTTGGCCCGACGGCGCGGTGCGTGACCACGAGGACGACCTCGTCTCCTACGTCGTCGACCTCGTGGGCGATGGTCGCGGCACCCTGCTGGTGGCCCCCTGGCGCAGCGACGGGCACCCCGACCACGAGGCCGTGGGGCGGGCCGCGGCGACGGTGGCCGCGCGCACCGGTGCCCGGCTGCTGGAGTACCCGGTCTGGTTCTGGCACTGGGGCTCGCCCGACCAGGGGCCGTGGGCCGACGGGCTCCGGCTCGACCTCGACCCGGCGAGCCTCGCCCTGAAGACCGCGGCCGTCGCCGAGCACCACACGCAGGTGACCGCGCTGTCGCAGCACGAGGGCGACGAGGTGCTGCTCGACGCCGCCTTCCTCGAGCACTTCGCGACGCCGTACGAGATCTACTGGGAGCAGGAGGTCGACGACACCGCGCTCGAGTCGCTGCACCAGGTCGCCCGCGACCCGTGGGGCGTCGACCACCGCTTCTACGAGCAGCGCAAGCGCGCGCTCGTGGCGGCGATGCTGCCGCGCGCGAGCTTCCGACGCGGGGTCGAGCTCGGCTGCTCCACCGGGGCCCTGGCCGAGGACCTCGCCCGGCGGTGCGTCGAGCTGGTGGCGATCGACGCCAGCGCGACCGCGGTGGCCGCCGCGCGTGACCGACTGGCGCGGGTCGGGGCACGTCGAGGTCGTGCAGGCCCGGCTGCCGGAGGGCTTCCCCGACGGCACCTTCGACCTCGTCGTGCTCAGCGAGGCCGGTTACTTCCTCAGCCCCGGCGAGCTCGGCGACCTGGCGGCTCGCATCAGTGCCGGGCTGAGCACCGACGGGATCGTGGTGCTCTGCCACTGGCGCCACGCCGTGGTGGGGTGGCCGCTCGACGGCCCCGGCGTGCACCGGCTGCTACGTGACACCGCGCTGCCGCGGGTGGTCGCGGAGTACCGCGACCGCGACGTGGAGGTGCTGGTGCTGGGTCGGCCCGACCTGCTGCCCGACCCGCACGCGTGAGGCCACCCGACCGCCCGTCCGGGGCACCCCTCGACGCAAACTGAAACACGTTCTAGTCTTGCGCTCGACCGTGGGTGGCCTGGCCACCCTCACGCCGCACGCGAAGGACCCTGACGTTGAGCGAGCTCGGCCTGGCAGCAGCCCACGACACCTCCATCGAGCAGCGCTACGAGGCGGTGCCGTTGTTGCAGGACAAGGTGATCGTCCTGTCCGGCGTCGGTCCCGGCCTCGGCCGCTCGTTGGGTGAGGAGGCGGCCAGGATGGGCGCGGACCTGGTCCTCGTCAGCCGCACCGCGTCGCGGCTGGAGAAGATGGCCGAGGTGGTGCGCTCGCACGGACGCCGGGCGCTCGTCGTCCCGACCGACATCACCGACGAGGCCTCGCGCGCTGCGCTGGTCGAGAAGACGTTGGAGGAGTTCGGCCGCGTCGACTGCCTGCTCAACAACGCGTTCGCGATCCCACCGATGGACCCGATCACCCAGATCAAGGTCGAGGACCTCGCGGCCGTCAACGAGACCAACGTCTTCGCCCCGCTGCGGCTCTCGGCCCTCTTCGCCGACGCCCTCGCCGCCACCCGGGGGTCGATCGTGATGCTGAACTCCTGCGTGCAGTTCTCCTCCCAGCCCGAGTTCGCCGGCTACAAGCTGTCGAAGGGCACGCTCTCGCACCTGGCCTCCTCGCTCGCCACCGAGCTCGGCCCGCGCGGCATCCGCGTCAACAGCGTGGCGCCGTCGTACATCTACGAGGACGTCAACCGCGGCTACTTCGACTACCTCGCCGCCGTCGACGGCACCACCCACGAGCAGGTGTACGCGGACAAGGCGGCGCCCACCGACCTCAAGCGGCTCGCGTCGTCCGAGGAGGTCGCCCGCGCGACCCTCTTCCTCGCCTCCGACCTCGCCTCGGCCGTCACCGGCCAGATGCTCACCGTCGACTGCGGCGAGTTCCATGACTGACGTGGTGCCGATCGGCCTGCTCGACCTGTCGAAACCCCACAATTGTGCCGTTCTGACAGGGTTTCGGGCCCAGAACCTTCCACAACTCCACAATTGTGGGGTTCTGACACCCCCGGCACCACGATGAGCGACAACATCATGGCGCGCGAGCGACCCGACGTCGGGTCGTACGACGACATCGTCGCGGCCGCCGAGCGCACCACCGGCATGAGCGACTTCGGCTGGGACGACGACACCGAGCAGGAGGCGGGGCTGCGGCTGCTCGTCGAGGACCTCGCCTCGCCCGAGGCCGGGCTGACGCCGCTGGGCAACTACTTCCAACGCTCCGAGGTCAAGGGGGCGCTGGTCGGTCGGCTGCTGACCCAGGCGCGGTTCAACGAGCATCCTGAGCACGCAGCCGTGCCGATCGAGCGTCCGATCTTCGTGATGGGTCTGCCGCGCACCGGCACGACCGCACTGCACCGGCTCCTGCACGCCGACCCGGTGGCGCAGGGTCTCGAGATGTGGCTGACGCAGTATCCGCAGCCGCGCCCGCCACGCGAGACCTGGGGCGACGACCCGATCTTCGAGGCCATGCAGACGGCATTCTCGGCGCACCACGTCGAGAGTCCCGACTTCATGGGGATCCACTACATGGATGCCACCACGGTCGAGGAGTGCTGGCGACTGCTCCGCCAGACCGGCAAGTCGAACTCGTACGAGTCGCTGGCCAACGTGCCGCGCTACACCGAGTGGCTGCGCGGCCAGGACTGGACCGACGCCTACGCCCGCCACAAGCAGAACCTCCAGCTGGTCGGGCTCAACGACCCCGAGAAGAGATGGGTGCTGAAGAACCCGTCGCACATGACCGCACTCGACGCGCTGATGAAGGTCTACCCCGACGCGCTGATCGTCTACACGCACCGCGACCCGGTCGTGTGCATCGCCTCGTCGTGCTCGCTCTCGGCCGAGACGACCGTCGGACACTCCACGACCTTCGCCGGCGACGTCGTCGGCCACACCCAGCTCGACCTGTGGTCGCGCGGGTTCCACGCCTTCCACGACGCACGGCCGGCCTACGACCAGTCGCAGTTCGCCGACGTCGCGTTCGCCGACCTCGTGGCCGACCCGCTGGCCGTCGTCCGCGGGGTCTACGAACAGTTCGGCCTCACCTTCACCCCTGAGGCCGAGGCCGCCGTCGCCGAGATCGACCGGGAGTCGAAGCAGGGTGGCAAGGCGCCGTCGCACCGCTACTCGATCGACGACTACGGGCTGACGGAGTCCGAGGTACGCGCGGCCTTCGACCGCTGACCTGCGCCCCCCGCGCGACAGTCCCCGACGAGACAGCCCCTCCAGGGGTGCGTCAGGGACGGGCCACCTCGCCGGGTTCCACGGGCGGCAACCGCCCGGCGTGCACAGCCCGGCCGATCGTGCGGCTCCTCCACAGGCGGCATCCGCACCGCGGCACCTCGGCGTGACGAGGGAGCACGGTCTCCCCATGACGATCTCCAGTGGCCGCGACCGCTCTTCCGCACCCTCGCCCGACCTCTCCCCGGCCGGACGCCGGCTCGGCATCGCGGTCCCACCCACCTGGCGCCGTCGCTCCGACCCCGACCGCGGCGTGCTCGTCGCCGCCCGCTCCACCCACCTGCCGCCCAGTGGCGTCCGGCCCGAGCTGGTGCTGCGCTACTGCCGGGTGCCCGACGACGGCGCCGACCTCGCGGCCTGGCGAGAGGCAGCCCTGACCGAGCTGGCCGAGCTGCTCGTCGACTACGCCCTCGAGGACGACGACCAGTACGACCTGCTGGGCCACGAGGTCGCCTACCGCCGCTTCGCGCACCGCCTCGGCACCGCCGACGTCATCTGCGACCAGTGGGCCTGGCTGGCCGCTGGCGTGGGCGTCACGCTGACCTGCTCGGTGGCGCGGGAGGACTACGCCGACTACTGCGACGTCTTCGAGGCGGTGGCGGGCACGGTCGACCTGCTGCCGGACGCCGCGTGACCGGCCGGGGCTCAGAGGCCGACGACCGCGTCGAGGTACGGCCTCGGGTCGGCTCGGTCGAAGTCCTTGACGCCCGCGCTCCAGAGCGCCCCGACGGCCATGGTCCGGCGCACGGCTCCAAAGGTGATGATGTGGGCGATGGTGCCGCCGATGCTGTGTGCGACCAGCGGCTCGCACGTGGTGTCGAGGAAGGTGTCGGCCATCTGGGCGTCGGCGACCGCCCGTCCGACGAACGCCCGGTAGTCGTGGCCCGCGCGCTCGTGACGACGCGCGAGGCCGGGCAGGGTCTGATCGCTCTCGTCGGGCCAGCCCTCACCCCGCAAGGCGTTCAGCCAGTGCTCCTCCTGGGTGACCATGTCGTTGATGAGCCCTCGCAGCGTGGGGTCGTCGTCCACCCCCTCGACCGACTGCGTGATGAGCTGGTCGAGCACGTCGTCCGAGAGACCGGACGCGGCTTCGATGATGGCGGTGAGCGAGTCGACGTGGTGGTCGACGAGGTGCAGGACGAGGTCCATGCTGGTCTCCTTCTGTGGTGCCGGCAGCCGCAGGCCGCCGGGTGGTTGGAAGTGCACGCCGGTGGTGGCGGGCAGCTCGAGGTCGCGGAACGTGATCGGCGGGTCGGCGCGCAGCTGCGACGGGCTGGTGCCATAGGCCCGGGCGAAGGCGCGGGTGAAGGCCTCGTGCGAGCCGTAGCCGGCCTCGACGGCGACGTCGAGGACCGTGCGGTCGCGGTGTCGGAGCAGGTGGTGGGCAGCGCGCTCCAGCAAGAGCCGTCGTCGCAGCGCGCCGGGTGGCTCGCCGCCGGCGGCCGTCACGAGACGGTCGAAGTGGAAGCGCGACAGGTGGGCGCGCGCTGCGAGGTCCTCGGCGCCGGCACCGGGGTCGTCGAGGCAGGCCTGGGCCAGCTCGAGGATCCGGGTGAGTCCGTCAGCGGTGGTCACGGGGCCAGCCTGCCTCGTCGGAGTCCCGACGGGCTTGATCGTCGTTGCGGACCTCGCCGGACGTCGCTCTCGTTCAGCAACCCGACCGCCATCGCGCGCTGCAGGTGGGGCGGGGCGGGAAGGGGTGGGGCGGGGCGAGGCGGGGCGAGGCGCCACCCGGAGCCGAGGTCGTCGAGCTGGATCGGGGCAGTCGGTTCCGACCGCGCCTCAGCCTGTGCTGAACACTCCGAGCTCGACCGTCGCCTTCGGCGCAGCGTCTCCGCACGACGACCGGCGCGTGGGGCCAGGCCGCGCCTCGACGCGGAGGTCGACCTCGCCGTCCGGCGTCCTCAGCCGCACCTCCGGCCCAGACGCCGACTGCAGGTCGACGTCGGCGAGCGCGGTCCAGCCCGACCCTCGACGCACGTGCAGGTCGGCCCACTGCGCCTCCGCGGTCCAGCCTGCTCGGCCGCGCACGACCTCCAGCGGGAGGCGTCCGTGCTCGAGCTCGCTGCACGCCGCGACGGCCGACCCGGGGTCGAGGCGGCCCAGCGCGATGCCGTACGGCAGCGCGAGGAGGGTGGCGGCGAAGCGGTGGCCGCCGAGGTGCGTGGTCTCCCAGGTCTCGTCGGGCCACCGTGCTGTGAGGGCGGCCGCGACCGGGCGGCCGCGCTCGGCGCAGCAGACGTCGCGGCGTCCGTTGGTGCAGACCAGCCAGAGCGGGTCGTCGTGCGTGCGGAAGTCGGACTCGAGGACGTCGGGTAGCTCGACCACGTCGTCCACGACGACGGTGCGCACGCGTGGTACGCCGGTCAGGGTGGCACGGAAGACGCGCACACCGGGACCCGACGCTCCCCCGTGTCGACGGATCAGCTGCGCCCTGCCACCGGGCACGAGGTCGGACAGCTGGCCGGTCGCCTTGGCCGCCCACGGCCCGGCGTCCTCGACGAAGAGCCACTCGGTGTCGGTGGGTGCGGTGCCGGCGATCGGCTCGGCGTCGTCCTCGCTGGCGACGGAGCAGCGGACGTCGGTCACGGGACCATTCGACCAGACGCACCCAGCCGCCGGCCGTCGCCGCCCGGTCCCGCGGGTCAGAGCAGCCCGTCGCGCCGCGCGATCGCGGCGGCCTCGGTACGCCCGCCGGCGTCCAGCTTGCCGAGGATGTTGGACACGTGGACGCTCACGGTCTTCGCGCTGATGAAGAGCAGCTTGGCGATCTCGCCGTTGCTGCGGCCCTCGGCGACGTGCCCGAGGATCTCGCGCTCGCGGGCGGTGAGGGTCAGCGGCCCTCTCGACGGCGACCGCGGCACGGGCCGATGCGGGCGGCGCCGTCGAGCCGAGCCAGACGAGCTCGTCGAGCAGCGGCTGCGCCCTCAAGCGTCGGGCGACCTCGCGTGCCGGGTCGGCGACCTCGCGCGCGCCGGCCAGGTCGCCCCCGGCCCGCAGGATGCCGGCGAGCTTGACCCGCACGGTCGCGAGCTCGTGGACGTGTCCGAACTCCTCGAAGAGCGCCGCGGTCTCGCGCCAGGTGTCGACGAGGGCGTCGTGGGCCGGAGCGTCGACACCGGCCAGCCAACGAGCCCGCAGCGTCTCGGCCTCGAGCCGGCGCACCCAGGCCCGGCCCTCCGGTCCCCAGTGGCCCGACGGGTCGCTGTAGCGCTCGAGGACGAGCTGCCCGTCGGTGCGCAGCCGCTCGACGTGGTCGCGCACGATCGCCTCGCGCTCGGCGGCGCTCAGGTGCGCCAGCGCGTCGGCGACGACCCCCACGGTCACTGCCGCCAGCCGGATCCGGGCGCTGAACCACTCGTGCCAGATGGTGCTGAGCACCGCGACCACGTCGTCGTAGGACGTCACGGCGGCGCGCGGGTCGCCTCGACGTCCGGCGGCGACCATCTCGATCGAGGCGGCGTGGATCGCGACCGCGCCCTCGCGGCGCCAGAACGGGCGCAGCCCGGCGACCCGGTGGGCGACGTCGTCCCCGCGGTGCTGCAGGACCTGCAGCCGCATCGCGGTGAGCATCGCCCGCGGGATCGGCGGCGGCACCGGGCCCTCGACCGTGATCAGCGCGAGGGCACGGTCCCACTCGCCGCGCACCAGGTGGATCCAGGAGAGCTGCCAGCGCGACTCGAAGCCGTACGGCGCCCAGGGCAGGCCGGCGGCCTCGGCGCGCTCGATGCAGCTGGTGAACCACTGCTCGGCCTCGGGGAACTCACCCCAGTCCTCGAAGGAGCGGCCGAGCAGGAAGCGACCACGCAGCTCGGCCTGGATGGCGTCGGACTCCGCCGCGCGGACGACGGCCTCCTCCAGCGCGGCGCGCAGGCCCTCCTTCGGGCCGGCCTTCTTCAGCCCGCTCAAGGTGGTGATCGCGTCGGAGGCCAGCTCGCGCAGGTCGAGGCGCTCGGCGAGCTCGAGGGCGTCCATGCCGACGGTCTGCGCCTCCTCGAGGTGACCGAAGGCGGCCAGGATCTTCGCGTGGTTGGTGAGCACCCGGGTGCGCAACCCGCTCTCGCCGGTCGGGGCGAGGGCGACCGCGCGGGCCGAGAGCGCGACGACGTCCTCGTCGGACTCGGTGATCAGCAGGGCCGCCGACTGGGCGCTGAGCATCCGGGCCCGCCAGGTGTCGGTCGCATCGGTCGGGAGCAGGGCGAGCTGCTCGGCGATGACGGCCACCGCGCGCTCGGGGTCTCCGCTGGCGGTGAGTGCCTCGGCGGCGGTGACGACCAGCTTGGACAGGTCGATCCCGTGGTCGCCGAGAGTGTCACCCGAGAGCGCCGAACGGCTGCTCATCATCTCCAGCGCCTGCTGGTAGTGGTAGGCCGCCTCGTCGTGACCGCCGACGGCGCTGGCTTCGTTGCCGGCGCGCACGCTCGCGGTCAGCGCGGTGGTGCGGTCCATCGCCAGGCGGGCGTGGCGTGCGAGCTCGGCTGCGGTGCCGCGCGCGGTGCCGTCGCGCAGGGCGTCGACGTAGCGGGCGTGCAGCCGGGCACGCTCGCCGGGGAGCAGGTCGTCGTACACCGCCTCGCCGAGGAGCGCATGACGGAAGGCGTAGCCGTCGCGCTCGGGCACCAGCACGTTCATCTCGACCGCGCCACGCAGGCCTTCGTCGAGAGGGTCGGGTGCGAGGTCGGCCGTGGCCTCGAGGAGCCCGTGGGTGACGCGGCGTCCGCTGGCGCTGGCGGCGCGCACGACCTGGCGGGCGTGCTCGTCGAGGCGGTCGAGGCGCACGAGCAGGACGTCGGCGAGGTCGGCCGGCACGAAGCTGCCCGGGTCGGCGGCGGCGCTGGTCAGCTCCTCGACGAAGAAGGCGTTGCCCTCGGCGCGCGCCACGACGTCGGCGATCTCGGCCTCGGGCAGGCCCTCGGGGATCAGCTCGGCGACGAGCTGGCGCACGGCGTCGTCCGGCAGCGGGTTGAGCGAGATCCGCTCGACCCCGCCCAGGCGCGACCACTCGGCCACCTGGCGGCGCAGCGGGTGGCGGCGGTGCAGGTCGTCGGAGCGGTAGGAGGCGACGATGGCGAACCCACCGGCCTCGCCGCGCGAGAGCAGGAAGCTGAGCATGTCGCGCGTCGACTGGTCGGCCCAGTGGGTGTCCTCGATGACGAGGAGCAGCGGGGCGCGAGCGGCTGCGGACTCCAGGACGGCCAGCACGGCGCGGAAGAGGTCGGCGCGGTCGAGGGCCGAGGACTCGGCGTCGACCTGGTCGGAGTCGCCCATGACCCGTCGCACGGGCTGCAGGCGGGTGAGCGCGGGGTGCCGGGCGGCGACCTCGGTGAGGACGTCAGGCACTTCGGCCGCGAGGCGGCCGAGCACCTCGGAGAAGGGGAGGTAGGGGAGTGCGGAGTCGCCGAAGTCGAGGCAGTGGCCGGCGTAGACCTGCCAGCCGTCGTGCTTGGCGAGGTCGCGCAGCGCGCGCAGGAGGCGGGTCTTGCCGACACCGGCATCTCCGGAGAGCAGCACGTCGCTGAGGTCGTCAGCGGGCCGGGCAGGACGCACGCCGAGCGACGAAGCGATCTCGGTCAGCTCGGCGTCTCGCCCCACCATGGTGGTGCTGGACTGGATGGCCACGTGGCCCATTCTGGTCCTCCGCCGACCGGGTGGCTCACCGGGCGCGCTTGGCGACCTCGGTCGAACCGGTGAACGGCACGCGGTGGGCCTCGACGAAGCGGTTGGCGCGCTTGCGGCGGGCGCCCTTGCGGAGCTTCTCGCCCCGGTAGTCCATCTCGGCCTGGACGATCATGCGATCGAAGTTGTACATGTCGGTGTTCCTCGCTACCTCAGGTCCGGCTCGGTGCCGGTCACTGGTTCGAGGTTCGTCGACTGAGGTAGGCGTGCGCATCGGCCCTTTTCCCTAGGTGGGCGCGCCGGCTACCTCAGGGGGACGTGGCGGCAGTCACAGCGGCCGCTCCGGCGCCCGCGACATACTCACCGACATGGAGTTCATCGACGTCGTCCGACGCCGCCGCATGGTCCGCAGCTACACCGACGAGCCGGTCGACCCGGCGCTGGTCGACCGAGCGCTGCAGAACGCGACGCACGCCCCCAGCGCCGGCTTCAGCCAGGGATGGGGCTTCCTGGTGCTCGACACCCCCGCCGACACGCAACGCTTCTGGGCCGCCAGCACCGAGAAGGCCACCTCTCCGGCCGACCCCGGACGCTGGTTGCAGGGCATGATGCGCGCGCCGGTCGTGATCGTGCCGTGCAGCAACAAGAGCGCCTACCTCGACCGCTACGCCCAGCCCGACAAGGGTTGGACCGACCGCGACGAGGCGCGCTGGCCGATGCCGTTCTGGCACATGGATGCCGCGATGGCGAGCCTGCTGATCCTCCAGACGGTCACCGACGCCGGCCTCGGTGCGTGCTTCTTCGGCACCGTCACCGGCCGGGTGCCGGCGCTGCGCGAGGAGTTCTCGATCCCGGACACCTTCGACCCGGTCGGCGTCATCACGATCGGGCACCCGGCGGGCGGCGGGTCCACCGGCTCGCCGTCGACCCGAGCCCGGACGCCGTGGCAGGACGTCGTGCACCGCGGCGCCTGGACGCCCGTCGAGGCCCAAGCCTGAGAGACGGCCCTGAGAGACAGGCCTGAGGCACAGGCCTGAGGCACAGGCCGGCAGTTGCCGGGACTGGTTAGCCTGATCGTGAGGTGATCTCGATGACCGAACCCGACCCTGCCCGGCCCACCGAGGAGTCGAACGCCACCGACGAGGCGGAGCGGCGAAAGCGCAGCGGCCAGAGCGCCGCGGCGGCGCGCGTCGCCAACCAGCACCTGTGGGTCGACCAGCAGATCCGGGTGGCGATGGAGAAGGGCGAGTTCGACAACCTGCCCGGCGCCGGCAAGCCGATCGCCGGCCTCGACCGCGACCACGACCCGAACTGGTGGCTCAACCAGCTCATCGAGCGCGAGAAGATCGTCGTCCTGCCGCCGTCGGTGCAGCTGCGCAAGGACGATGCCGCCCTCGACGAGACCCTCGACACGCTCTTCCGCGAGGACGACGTGCGGCGCGAGGTCGCCGACTTCAACGCGCGCGTGCTCCGCGCACGCTACTCACCGCAGGACGGCCAGCCACCGCTGGTGACGATGCCGCGCGACGTCGAGGCGACGGTGGCCGCATGGGCGGCGCGCAAGCAGGAGCGCCGCGCCGCTGCGCAGACGTCGCCACCCGCTGACGCGGTCGAGGCGCCTCGGCGCCGCTGGTGGAGACGTTCGACCGGTCGCGGGTAGCGTCGGCCCTCGCCAGCGGGGGCCCCAGCAGGGCTGCGCCCGAGGTGCAGCCCCCCGCCCGGAGCGCGGCTGGGCGGACCCGCTGGTAACTTCCGCTTCCATGACGTCCGCATCGCAGAGTGCCAAGAACTTCTTCCGCCCCCTGGCCGTCGGGGCCCCCGACCCCGTGCGCGAGATCCCGTTCCGGCCCAGCAGGGCGATCCACTTCTTCGACCCGAGCAACGCCAAGATGGCGGCCAAGATCCCCGGCATGGTCGGCACCGTCGACGTCCTGCTCGGCAACCTCGAGGACGCCGTCAAGGCCGACAACAAGGAGGCTGCCCGCGAGGGACTGGTCTCGATCGCCGAGAGCACACCCGACCTCGGCGGCCCTGGCGGGCCGACGCAGCTCTGGACGCGGATCAACTCGCTCGACAGCCCCTGGGCGCTCGACGACCTCACCCGCCTCGTGCCGGCGATCGGCGATCGGCTCGACGTGATCATGGTGCCGAAGGTGCAGGGCGCCGAGGACATCCACTACGTCGACCGGCTGCTGGCACAGCTCGAGGCCAAGGCCGGGCTGACCCGCCCGATCCTGGTGCACGCGATCCTCGAGACCGCGCGGGGCGTGGCCAACATCGAGGAGATCTGTGGAGCATCCCCCCGGATGCAGGGGCTCTCGCTCGGCCCGGCCGACCTCGCTGCCGACCGGCGGATGAAGACCACCCGTGTCGGCGGAGGTCACCCCGGCTACCTGGTGCGCCAAGACCCTGCCGACGGTTCCCCGGAGGCGATCAACGCCGAGCGCACGACGTACCAGCAGGACCTGTGGCACTACACGATCGCGCGGATGGTCGACGCCTGCGCCATGCACGGCATCTACCCCTACTACGGCCCGTTCGGCGACATCGCGGACGTCGTGGCGTGCGAGGACCAGTTCCGCAACGCCTTCCTGCTCGGCTGCGTCGGCACGTGGAGCCTGCACCCCAAGCAGATCGCGATCGCCAACCGCGTCTTCAGCCCCTCGGTCGAGGACATCACCCACGCGCGCGCGGTCGTCGCCGCGATGGGAGACGGCACCGGAGCGGTGATGCTCAACGGCAAGATGGAGGACGACGCCTCCCTCAAGCAGTGTCTGGTGATGGTCGAGCTCGCCGAGCAGCTGGCAGCCATCGACCCCGACCTCAAGGAGCAGTACGACGCGATCCCCGAGCAGAGCCAGGAGTCCTGAGATGACCGAGTCCGTCTTCCGGCCCCGCCGTTCGGTGCTCTACATGCCCAGCTCGAACGCCAAGGTGCTCGAGAAGGCCAAGACGCTGGCGTGCGACGCCATCATCTTCGACCTCGAGGACGCCGTCGCCCCGGACGCGAAGCCCTCGGCCCGCGAGGCGGCCTGCGCCGCCGTCAGCAGCGGCGAGTACGGCGAGCGCGAGCTGACGATCCGCGTCAACGGCCTCGGCACCGAGTGGCACGACGACGACCTCGCCGCCGCGGCCGCCGCCGGACCTGACGGCATCGTCGTCCCCAAGGTCAACAGCGCCGACGAGGTGCGCGGCCTGGTGGCTGCGATGGAGAAGGCCGGCGCGCCCGACCACACGAGGCTGTGGGCGATGGTCGAGACGCCGGAGGCGATCTTCAACGTGCGCGAGCTCGCAGCCGCCTCCGACCGGCTCGCCGTCCTCGTGATGGGCACCAACGACCTCGTCAAGGAGCTGTACGCCGAGCACGTGCCCGGCCGCGCGCCCCTGATGACGTCGCTGTCGCTCGCGCTCCTGGCTGCGCGCGCTGCGGGCGTCGCGATCCTCGACGGCGTCTACAACGACGTGAAGAACGCCGAGGGCTTCCTCGCCGAGTGCGAGCAGGGTCGTCAGATGGGTTTCGACGGCAAGACCCTGATCCACCCCGGCCAGGTCGCCCCGGCCAACGAGCAGTTCGCGCCCTCGCAGGCCGCGATCGAGGACGCCCGCGGCGTGCTCGAGGCCTGGGAGTCCGGCAAGGGCTCGGGCGTGGTCACCTACAAGGACAAGATGGTCGAGAACCTCCACGTCGAGTCCGCCGAGCGCACGCTCTCGATCGCGGAAGCCATCGCCGCGCTGGGCTGAGGCACCCTGCCTGGTGCTGCGCCGGCGGGTGCGGATCAGGCGTCGAGCTCGGCGACCAGCTTCGCGGCGGCCGTACGACGGTAGGAGGCGTCGACGAGCTCGACGACCTCGTCCCAGCCTGCGCCGGACCGGGGGGACGGCAGGTCGAGTCCCAACCACCCGCTCGCCCCGAGGTAGCCCGGCACGAAGACGCGCGCATCGTCGAGCAGCGCCTCGCGCTCGGCGTCCTCGAGCAGCACCAGCACGCTCCGCTCGTGCTGCACCCACTCGCCGTCGACCTTCAGCGAGCCTCCGTAGTAGCAGAACACCTTGCCGCGGGGCGCGGTGAAGAAGGCAGGTCGGCCGTGCGAGACCTTCATCTCCGCGCTCGGCAGCGCCAGCGCGACCTCGCGCACCCGCGCCAGCGACGGGTCGTCGTCCTCGAACATCTGCGGGTGCGCCATGACCTGATCGTAGGCTCCGTCGCATGCACCTGGTCGTCCTCTTCGGACCGCAGGCCGTCGGCAAGATGAGCGTCGGCCGCGAGATCGCACGCCGCACGCCGTACCGCCTCTTCCACAACCACGCGACCATCGAGCCGTTGCTGGAGGTCTTCGACTGGGGGACGCCGCCGTTCGAGACGCTCAAGCTCGAGTTCCGCAGGCGGGTGATCGAGGAAGCCGTGTCCAGCGACCTGCCCGGCCTGGTCTTCACCTTCGTCTGGGCGCTCGACCTGCCGCAGGACGCGGCCTACGTCGAGCACCTCATCGCGCCGGTCGTCGTCAGCGGCGGTCGGGTCGACTTCGTCGAGCTGTACGCCGACGAGGCCACCCGGCTCACCCGCGAGGGCACCGCCGAGCGCCTCGCCGCCAAGGCCTCCAAGCGCGACACGGCCTGGGCGCGCGCCGACCTCGTCGACTCGGCGCGTCGACACCGGTTGAGCACCGGGCCCGACCAGCCGTTCCCGCTCAGCCACCCGCACCACCGCATCGACAACGGCGCCCTCACCTCGATCGAGGCGGCCGAGCAGATCATCGAGACACTCGGCCTGCCCTGACGTCGGACCCAGGTCAGTGCGACGGGTACGCACGACCTCGTCGACCAGGACTTCCGAAGGACTGGAGACTGCGTCAGGAGCGGCGATCCGGCCGGCCATGGGTGGGGAGGCACGCCCTAGGACCCTCTGGCAGGCTCGACCCATGAGCTCGACCCTTGGTTGCATCGGCCTGGCCGTCGACGACGCCGACGTGCTCGACGCCCTCGTCGGCCGCCTGCTGCCCGACGCCCGGGTCGTGGCCAGCAGCGGCGACCTGCGGGCGCGGCGGTGGACCGATCCCACGGGCGCCTCGCTCACGATGACCGTGCGCCAGCAGGACGGCGACGACGACTCCGGTGTCCTGGTCGACCTCGTGCCGTCGTACGTCGACTCGGTCGGCGCTGCGGGCGTCCGTGTCGGCGCCCTGGTCGGTCACGGCCGCACCCTGGCCGCCGACCTGGTCGACGCGGCCGGCCAGACCGTCACCCGCATCGCGTGCGACCTCGCGCAGAGCATCGTCGCCGAGGTCACCGAGCCGCGCGACGCCCGCATCACCGCGCTCGGGCTGCAGGTCGTGGTGCACGCGGACGCCGAGGCGTTCGCCGCCTCCGACGAGAGCCTCCTCGGCACGCCCGAGCCGGGGCAGGAAGCGACCCGGTTCGCCACCGAGTCGCTGCTGGCCTACGGACTGTTCGGCGACCCGGACACCGCGGAGCCGACGGCTTTCGTGTCGGGGACGGTGCTGAGCGTGACCAGCCACGTCTCCACCGAGCTCGAGCAGGGCTTCCACGCCGTCCGGGTCAGCACGGTCGGCGGGTCGGTCACCGTCTGCCTGGCCACCGCCGAGCACCCCGAGCCACCCGAGCCCGGCGCGGTCGTCTCGGGCATCTGCTTCCTGGTGCTCGACGTCCCCGACCTGTGGTGAGGCGGGCGTCCGGGCCTCAGCCCCAGAGCTCGCGGACCCGCTCGACCTCCGCACCCGCCTGCGCGTAGCCGGCGCGGGCGGACGGCGGCCGGGCGGACGGGTCGAGCACGTTCTTGCCGATCGCCTGCCGCGAGGCCGCGTCGGGGGTGATCACGAGGTGCTCGACACCCAGCTCGCCGAGCTGCGCGGCCGCCGAGCGCAACGGGCCGACTGCACGGTCGGACGGCGTCAGCGCGACGACACGCGAGCACCCGTCCATGAGGTCGGAGTTCGACCCCGACCGCGCTCCACCGTCGATGTAGACGGCGTCCGCGATCGGGATCGGCGGGTAGACGCACGGCACCGCGCAGCTGGCGTTGACGGCGTCCTCGAGGGTGACCTCGGGCCAGTGACCACGGGGCCCGAAGGCGGCCAGCTCGCCGGTGGCGACGTCGACGGCGGTGACGACGAAGTCACGCTCGGCCCAGGTGAGGCCGCCGATGCGCTGGGCCACCTGCTCGTAGCGTTCCGCCAACGAGGGGGTGCGACCTCGCTCGGCGGTGCGCACCGCGGCGGCCCCGAGGATCCGTCCGAAGCGGGGGAGGTCGCCGCGCGCCCGCAGCAGGGAGAGCGCGAACGTCGCGATCACGCCGAGGCCGATCGAGGCCACGTCGACGTCGCCGTCCCCGAGGTCGACCGGCGCCAGCAGCTGACGCCGGTACAGCTCGGGGAGGCCGATGTCGCTGGTGACCTGGGCCCCGACGATCGACCCGGCCGAGGTGCCGACGATGCGGTCGGCGTCCGTCAGGTCGACGCCGGCCTCGGCGAGACCGTGCAGCAGGCCGGTCTCCCAGGCGATGCCGGTGATCCCGCCGCCGCCGAGGACCAGGCCGCGCGGGCCAGGACCACGAACGGGGCCGCCCACCGTGCCGTCAGACATCGTCACGGCGCAGCTTCTCGTCGAGCCACAGCTTCATGCTCCCGGCCAGGCCGGCGACGTCGTGCAGCACCTTGCCGAGCGCGTCCTGGCTCTGCTCGAAGGCCTCGGAGTACGACCCGGCAGCTTCCCTGGCGGCATCGCTCACCTTGGCGTCGTCGTCCCCGGCACGTCGCGGGTAGGAGCCGCCCACGAAGGCGGCGTACTCGCCGGAGTCGACCCAGCGCCGCAGCTCGGCGGCCCGTACGACGGCGAACGGGTGGGTCTGGTTCTCGACGAGCAGCAGCTTGAGCACCGAGTCACGCAGGTCGGCGGCGTCGAGGTACTCCTGGCCCTGGGCGAAGAACGCGGTGCTGTCGAGGTCGTCGAGGTGCCCCCCGCTGGCCAGCTGCATGTGCACGCGGAACGCCGTGGCGGGGTCCTGCGTGGCCAGCAGCCCGGCGCGGTCGGCCGACAGCTCGGCCTTGCGCGACCACTCGTGCAGGGCCGCCACGATCCCGCGGATGCCGAGCGACCCGAGGGGGATCGCGCTGAGCACGCCCGTCATGGTCAGCAGGCGGCGCAGCAGCGTCTGGTAGACGGCGTGCCCGCTGAGCGCGTGCCCGAGCTCGTGACCGAGGACGAAGCGCAGCTCCTCGTCGTCGAGGAGGTCGACGAGGGCGGAGCCGAGCACGATGAATGGGGTGCTCATCCCGATGGTCATCGCGTTCAGCGTCGGGCTCGCGGCGACGTACAGCTCGGGGACGTCGTCGGTGTCGAGCACCCGCGCGACATCCTTGAGCAGGTAGTGCAGGCGGGCGAACTGACGCTCGTCGACCCGCACCGCCGAGCCGAGGTGGACCAGTCGCACGGAGCGCTCGTTGACGAAGCCCGACATCGCCTTCAGCACGGTGTCGAACCCCTTGAGCCGGCGCAGCGCGACCAGGGCGCCCCGATCCGCGGGGTGCTCCCAGGCGCGGGAGCTGATGTCGGTCAGGGTCGCCCGGGAACGGGCCGGTGGCGAGGTCACACCGTCAACCCTGTCACGGACGGGGGTGGGGGTGACGGCGTCACGGGCCGGTAGCGGTGTACTCGTCGACGGCGGTGGCCTTGACGGCGAGCCAGACCACCCGTCCCGGCGAGAGCCCCAGCTCGACGGCGGCGTCCGGGGTGACGTCGGCGATCAGGCTCGGGCCACCCGCACCTTCCGGGCCCGTGGCCACCTGCAACCGCAACGCGTCGCCGTGCCGGGAGACCGACGCCACCTCGCCCGACCAGGTCAAGCGGGCCGAACCCTCGGGCCGGGCCAGGGACACCCCGACCGCCGACGGCCGGAACGCACGCAGCCGGGTGCCGTCGCCCGACGGCTCGCGCAGCACGTTGAGGCCGACGAGCCGAGCGACGTGCTCGGTGAGGGGGCGAGCCGCGACGTCGTCGGGCGCGCCCTGCTGGGCCACGCGTCCGGCGTCGAGCACCAGCACGCGGGTGGCCAGGGCGAAGGCGTCGAGCGCGTCGTGGGTGACGATCAGGGTGACCCCGGCGAAGGCGCGCAGGTGCTCGGCCAGCTCGAGGCGCAGCTCGGTGGCGACGCCCACGTCGAGGCCGGAGAACGGTTCGTCGAGGAGCAGGACGGCGGGCTCGGCTGCGAGGGCCCGGGCCAGGGCGACCCGCTGGGCCTGGCCGCCGGACAGCTGGTGGGGACGACGCTCGCCCAGCGCGCCGACACCGAACCGGTCGAGCCAGCCCTGCGCCAGGTCGTGCGCCGTTGCTCGCGACGCGCCCCGGCTGCGTGGCCCGAACGCCACGTTGCGCAGCGCGCTCAGGTGGGGGAAGAGCTGTTGGCCCTGGAAGGCCAGGCCCACCCGCCGATCGCGCACGAGGCGAGCGGTCACGCCCGGCGCCGACCAGGTCTCGCCGTCGACCACGACGGTGCCGACGTCCCCGAGCAACCCGGCGACCGCGTGGAGCAGCGTCGACTTGCCGGCGCCGTTGGGTCCGAGCACCGCCACGACTTCCCCGGCGTCCGCCGCGAACGCCGCGGTCAGGCGGTCGGGCAGGTCGAGGTCGACCTGGAGGCCGGTCACGGCACCCGCAGCCAGCGCTCGCGCATCGCTCCGAGCACGAGCACCGAGACCAGCAGCAGGATCAGGCTCAGCGTGCGGGCGACCTCGACGTCGCCCTGCAGCTCGGTGTAGATCAGGGAGGGCATCGTCTGGGTGGTGCCGGGGAAGTTGCCGGCGAAGGTGATCGTCGCCCCGAACTCCCCCAGCGACCTGGCCCACGCCAAGGCGCACCCGGCGAGCAGACCGGGCAGGGCGAGCGGCAGGGTCACCCGGCAGAACGTCGTCCAGCGTCCGGCGCCGAGCGTGGCGGCGACGGCGTCGTACCCGGCACCGGTCGAGCGGAAGGCCCCTTCGACGGCGAGCACGAAGAACGGCATCGCGACGAAGGCGTGCGCGATCACGACGGCGGTCGTGGTGAACGAGAACGTGTAGCCGGTGAGGTCGCGAACGGCGCTGCCGATCAGGCCGTTGCGCCCCAGCGCGGAGACGAGCGCGACCCCGGCGACCACCGGCGGCAGCACCAGCGGGACGACGACCAGGGCGCGCAGCAGCGAGCGGCCGGGGAAGTCGACGCGAGCGAGCAGCCACGCCAGCGGCGTCCCGACGAGCAGGCAGATGACGACGGTGAGGCCGGAGGTCAGCGCACTGAGCCGCAGCGCCTGCTGCACCTCGCGGGTGCCGAGCAGAGTGGCGAGATCACCCCAGGGCGTGTCGGCCACCAGGGCGACCAGCGGCACCACGAGGAAGGCTGCGGCGAGCAGGGCCGGCGCCACGAGGAGAGCGGGCGGGCGTCCGAGAGCAGCGCGCGGCGGCGCCGGGGTGGACGGCGTCACGGAGCTCCGAACCCGGCGTCTCCGAGCACCGACTGACCACCGGTGGAGAGCACCAGGTCGACGAACTCCTGGGCGAGGTCGGGCGCCTTCGCCTGCTCGAGGACACCGATCGGGTAGCTGAGCACCTCGCTGTCGGCCTGGGGGATCTCGATGCTCTGCACCGTGTCGCCGGCCGCGGCGGCGTCGGTGACGTAGACGAGCCCGGCGTCGGCCTCGTCGGAGACGACCTTGGCCAGCACCGCCTTGACGTCGGTCTCGAGGCTGGCGGGGTCGGCGGTGACCTGGTTGGCCCGCAGCAGTGCGGACCCGGCGGCCCCGCACGGCGCGGTCTCGACGCAGACCACGTAGTCGACTCCCGGCTGGTCGAGGTCGGCGAACGCGGTGATGCCGGCCGGGTTGTCGGCCGGGACGGCGAGCGTCAGCACGTTGGTGGCGAACGTCGTCGGGCCGAGCGCCACAGCATCGCCGTCGACGGCGTCCTGCATGGTGGCGGCGTCCGCGGTGGCGAGCACGTCGGCGGGGGCGCCTTCGACGGCCTGGCTCGCCAGCGTGGCCGAGGAGTCGAAGGCGAGCTGCACACTCACGCCGGGGTGGCTCGCCTCGAACTCGTCGGCGAGCGCGGTGAACGTCTCGGTCAGCGAGGCCGCGGCGAGGACGGTGATCTCGGTGGTGTCGTCACCGGAGCAGGCGGACGCGGTGACGGCCAGGACACCGAGCGCCAGGGCGGCCGCGAGCGGGCGCCTCACGGGGTCTCCACGACGACGTTGGTCGACTTCACCGAGGCGACGATGCGCGACCCCGGCTCGAGGGCGAGCTCGTCGGCAGCCTCGGCGCTGAGCAGTGAGACCAGCCGGTAAGGACCGCAGATCATGTCGACCTGCGCCATCACGGCGTCCTTCTTGATCGCCACGACGATGCCCGCGAGCCGGTTGCGGGCGCTGACGGCCGAGGCACGGGTGCCGTCGCGGTCGGGCTGCTCGGCGAGGGACTGCGCCAGCGCGGCGAGGTCGGCGCCGTCCACCTCAGCCGGACCCGCACCCGCGCCGCTGCTCGCCACGCGGCCGGAGTCGATCCAGCGCCGCATGGTGTCGTCGCTGACGCCCACGATCGTGGCTGCTTCCGCAACTCGGTAGGTGTTCACGCTCACAGTATGCCGCATCTGCGGATATTTGACGCCGAGTCCCGGACCGGAGGACAACCGTCGGCGGGCGCACCTACAGTACTGACATCTGTGACGCTGCTCTCAGTCACAGCCTCCCCGGACCCGGAGGTCCTCATGCTCCCTCGCGCGCCTCGTCCGTCCCGTCCCGAGAACCGGACGCGGCTGCGGGTCGGACTCCCCCTGAGCGTGGCTGCGGCCCTGGTGGCCGCGGCCCTGGCCCTGCCGGCCACCGGCTCGGACGACGGTCCCAGGCTCACCCTGCGCCAGGCCAACGAGGCCAGCAAGGCCGAGCGCGGGTTGCCGCACGTCGACCTGCCGGGCACCCCCCTCCACACCCACGACCCGGCGTTCAAGAACGACATCGCGCGGGGTGGGGAGGCGGTCACCGCCGCCGCCTCCGACCCGACCACGGCGAGCCAGGCCCGCGCGGCCGAGGCATACGTGGAGTCCGAGCGAGCGCGGCCCGACCCTGAGCTGACGACGGTGTCGCTCGCGCGCGAGCGCGCCTTCTACCCCTCGACCCGCTACGAGATGGCCGGCGGCTGCTACACCCTGCGCACCGCCCGTGGTGCCTACGTGCAGGAGACGGGGAAGACCATCGGGCTCCGGGCGGTGCCCCGACGCAGGGCGAGCCACTACACCTTCCAGGCGACCCGGCTGGGCGCCTACCTGCTCTACGGCAACGGCCGCGACTTCGTCGCCGGCGACCAGGGTCGCGCCGTCCTGGCCGGCAGCCCGAGCAACCAGGCCGAGTGGATCGTCAAGCGGGCCGCGCCGACGAGGATCGGGGCCCGCGGCGGCGTGGAGGTCCGGCGCTACACCCTTCGGCTGGGCAACGGCCGCGGGCTGACGGCGATCGACGGACGGCTGCTCACCAACGCGAACCCGAAGCCCTTCGTCCTCGAGCACGTCAAGGGCTGTGCGAGGTTCCCCGAGGCGCAGGTCAACGTGTCGGGTCGGCCGACCGCCGGGGTCAGCGACATCCAGGAGGTACGTGGCTTCGTCGACGCCCACACCCACGGCATGGCCTTCGAGTTCCTCGGGGGCGACGCTCACTGCGGTCGACCGTGGCACAAGTACGGCGTCACCTACGCCCTGCGCGACTGCCCCGACCACACCGCGACCGGCGGCAACGGTGCCGCGCTGGAGACCTTCCTGTCCGGTGAGCCGAGCCACGACCCGGTCGGCTGGCCGACGTTCAAGGACTGGCCGGCGCCGGAGTCACTGACGCACGAAGGCACCTACTACAAGTGGCTCGAGCGCTCCTGGCGCGGCGGGCAGCGCCTGTTCGTCAACCTGCTGGTCGAGAACAACCAGCTCTGCCAGATCTACCCGATCAAGCACAACAGCTGCGACGACATGGACTCCATCCGGCTCCAGGCTGCCGACATGTATCGCTTCCAGGACTACATCGACGCCCAGTTCGGCGGCCCCGGCAAGGGCTTCTACCGGATCGTCAAGACGCCCTTCGAGGCTCGCGAGGTCATCAACCAGGGCAAGCTCGCCGTCATCATGGGCATCGAGACCAGCGTGCCCTTCGGCTGCACGTTCACCTACGTGGCCGGCGACGACGTCCCGGCCTGCACCGCGGCCGACATCACCGAGCAGATCGACGAGATGCACCGCCTCGGGGTGCGCCAGATGGAGCTGGTCAACAAGTTCGACAACGCGCTCGCCGGCGTCGCGGGCGACGCCGGCCCGACCGGCATCGCCATCAACGGTGCCAACTTCCTCGAGACCGGCACCTTCTGGGACATGGAGACCTGTGACCCGCCCGACACCGAGGACTCCGACCGCCCCCAGGTCGCCTTCCCCGAGATCTCGGCCGAGCAGCAGGATGCCCTCTTCGGAGCGGTCGGCACCGTCTTCGGCGGCGTCCTGCCACCCGTCCCGCTCTACCCGCCGCCCGCGCACTGCAACCAGCGCGACCTCACCTCGCTCGGCGAGCACACCATCCGTGAGCTGGCCGAGCGTGCGATGGTCTTCGACCCCGACCACCTCAGCGTGGCCTCGCGCTCCTCCGCGCTCGACGTGATCGACGACCTCGGCTACCAGGGCGTCATCTCCAGCCACTCGTGGTCCACCCCCGACGCCTACACCCGCATCTACCACGAGGGCGGCTTCATCACCCCCTACGCCGGTGACTCGACCGGCTTCGTCGACAAGTGGCGTCGCCACGTCGGCTGGGCGGACGACCGCTACTACTGGGGGATCGGCTACGGCGCCGACATCAACGGGCTCGGCGCGCAGGGCGACCCGCGCGGCACTGACGTCGCCAACGTGGTGACCTATCCGATCACCGGCCTCGGCGGGGTCGTCATCAAGCAGCAGCACGCCGGCAAGCGCGTGTACGACATCAACGCCGACGGCGTCGCGCAGTACGGCCTCTACCCCGACTGGATCGAGGACCTCACCCAGGTCGCCGGCGCCAGCGGTGGTCGCGCTGACGCGTCGGCGATCTTCGACGACATGAGCCGGGGCGCGGAGGCCTACCTGCAGATGTGGGAGCGCGCCTACGGCATCGCTCCCGACAGCTGCCGCAACCCCGACCTGCGCAAGAGCGTTTCCCAGGTGCGGGCGCTGATCAAGCGCGGGATGCCGACCACCGAGGTCATGGCCCTGCTGGGCCAGCCCTACGAGCGGCTCGGGTCGTCGTACGGCATCTGCGCCAAGACGCCGTCGGGCTCGACCACGCTGGTGCACGTCGACTTCGACCGAGCAGGTCGGGTGACCCGCACCCGGGCCTGAGCCGCCACCGGACCGTCAAGTTACCTACGGGTAGGATCCGTGTCACCCCGGAGGGAGCCTGACGCGAGGCCCCTTCCCCCCTAGGCTCGCCTCGACCGTGGGTCGAGCCTGCGGACCACGCACCGACCCGGGAGTACACCGCATGTTCCAGATCTTCGCCATCGTCGTCTCCTTGGCCCTGACGGCGTGGGCGGTCGTGGCCGTGACCATGACCGTGCGCAAGGCACTGGCCGTGATGCGCGTCGGTCAGCCCGTGCTCGGACGTCGTGACCAGCCGGTGAAGCGGACGGTCACGATGCTGAAGGAGACGTTCGGTCACACCCGGATGCTCCAGTGGACGTGGGTCGGCATCATGCACTGGTTCGTCTACCTGGCGTTCGTCGTGCTCAGCGCAGCGGTCGCCGCTGCCTACGTGCAGCTCGTCAAGCCCGACTTCGCGCTTCCCGTCGTCGGCCACTGGTACCCGGTGGAGTGGCTCCTCGAGGTGCTGGGTGTGCTCAGCACGGTCGGCATCGTCTTCTTGATCGTCTACCGGCAGAAGCACCACCCACGCAGCCTCGGTCGCGACAGCCGGTTCTTCGGGTCCACGATGTGGCAGGCCTACTTCGTCGAGGCCTTCGCCCTCCTCGAGGGCGGCGCGATCCTCTTCATCCGTGGCGCGGAATACCACCTCATCGGCGCCGAGGGTGGCGAGCACGGCAGCCGAGCGCACTTCCCGATCAGCTCGTTCCTCGGGGACGTGCTCTTCCCCTCCGGCGAGGCCAACATCGGCACGCTCGAGAACATCATCTACGCGATCGCACTGTTCAAGATCGTGCTCGCGATGATCTGGCTCCTCGTCATCGCGAAGAACATCGGCATGGGCGTCGCCTGGCACCGCTTCACCGCCTGGCCCAACATCTGGTTCAAGCGTGAGGGCTCGGGCCGCACCGCCCTGGGTGCCGTCAAGCCGCTGACCTCCGACGGCAGGGCGATCACCCTCGACGACATCGACGACCTCGACGAGGACGCCAAGCTCGGCGTCGGCGCCGTCGAGGACTTCTCCTGGAAGGGCATCCTCGACTTCAGCACCTGCACCGAGTGCGGTCGCTGCCAGTCGCAGTGCCCGGCGTGGAACACCGAGAAGCCGCTCTCCCCCAAGCTCCTCATCACCGCGCTGCGCGACGCGACGTACGCCAAGACGCCCTACCTGCTGGCTCCCGAGGGTGAGCGCGAGGCGCTGCTCGAGGGCAACACCGCCCTGAAGCTCGAGGTCGAGCGACCGTTGATCGGCGACACCGGCGGGCGCGACGACGGCATGGACGACGGGGAGTGGTTCTACAACCCCAGCAACGGCTCGGCCGTCATCGACTCCGAGGTGCTGTGGAACTGCACCTCCTGCGGCGCCTGCGTGCAGCAGTGCCCGGTCGACATCGAGCACGTCGACCACATCATCGACATGCGCCGCCACGCGGTCCTGGTCGAGTCGAACTTCCCCAGCCAGCTCAACGGGCTCTTCAAGGGCCTCGAGACCAAGGGCAACCCATGGAACATGTCGGCCACGGCTCGCATGGACTGGGCCAAGGGCCTCGACTTCGAGGTCAAGGTGGTGGGCGAGGACCTCGACTCCCTCGAGTCGGTCGACTGGCTCTTCTGGGTCGGCTGCGCCGGCGCCTACGAGGACCGCGCCAAGAAGACCACCCGGGCGGTCGCCGAGCTGCTCGACATGGCCGGGGTGAGCTTCGGCGTCCTGGGCAACGGCGAGACCTGCACCGGCGACCCGGCGCGCCGCGCCGGCAACGAGTTCGTCTTCCAGGGCCTGGCTCAGCAGAACGTCGAGACACTGAAGGAGTACCAGGTCAAGAAGGTCGTCTCGACCTGCGCCCACTGCTTCAACACGCTCAAGAACGAGTACTCCCAGTTCGGCATCGAGCTCGAGGTCGTGCACCACACCCAGCTGCTCAACCGCCTGGTGCGCGAGGGCAGGCTGACCCCGATCAAGGACGGTGCCGGGGCCCAGAAGCGCTCGATCACCTACCACGACCCGTGCTACATCGGCCGCCACAACGGCGTCTACACCCCGCCCCGGGAGCTGTTGGAGATCCTGCCCGGCGCGGAGTTCGTCGAGATGGAGCGCAACTCCGAGCGGTCCTTCTGCTGCGGCGCCGGCGGCGCGCGCATGTGGATGGAGGAGAACATCGGGTCGCGCATCAACATCAACCGCACGGTCGAGGCCGTCGAGACCGGCGCCGACCAGATCGCGGTCGGCTGCCCGTTCTGCCGGGTGATGCTCTCCGACGGGCTCACCATGCAGCAGAGCAAGGGCGAGGCGCGCGAGGAGGTCGAGGTGCTCGACATCGCGCAGATGCTCCTTGCCTCGGTCAAGGGCGAGCAGGCCACCAAGCTGGCTCCCGGCCAGGGGGCTGGCGCCAACGGTGCCGCCGAGCCGGCTGCGAAGAAATCGGTCGAGACCAAGGCTGAGCCCGAGCCGGGCGACGTCACCCACGCGGACGAGGACAACACCGTCACCGACACCGCCGACGCAGGTCCCTTGGCCAAGGCCTCGGGCGGCTCCTCACTCTTCGACGACGCCGCCACCACGCAGGGCGAGACCGCGACCGAGGAGAAGACGCCGGCCGAGGAGGCTCAGGCCGCGAAGCCGACCTCCGCAGGTGGCTCGCTCTTCGACGTGGACGGTGACGCCGCCCCCGAGGCGGCCGAGGAGCCGGAGCCCGAGCCGAGCGCGCCGACCGCGGCCGAGCCTGAGGAGGAAGCCTCGGAGCAGCCCGCCGAGGTGAAGGAGCCCTCGACCGACCTCGGCGGCGGCTCGCTCTTCGACCTCGAGGCTCCAGCCGAGCCGGCGCCGGCGGCGAAGGGGGCCAAGACCGAGCCCAAGACCGAGCCCGAGGCCAAGACCGAGCCCGAGACCGAGCCGAAGGCGACGACCTCGACGCCGACGGCCGACCTCGGTTCGGGCGGCTCGCTCTTCGACCTCGAGGCCCCGGCCGCTCCCGAGCCCGTGGCCGAGAAGCCCGAGCCGGAGAGCCTCTCGCGGAGACCGAGCCCGAGGCCGAGCCCGAGCCCGCTGCGCCTGTCGCTCCTCTCGGCGGTGGAGGTTCGCTCTTCGACTTCGCCGCCCCCGACGCAGCGGTGCGGAAGGCAGCTCCGAAGGAGACGCCCGAGCCCGCAGCTGAGGCCGAGGAGCCGCCGGCCGCCCCGACGGTCACGTCGAGCGGCGGGTCGATGTTCGACGTCGCGACCCCGGAGGCAGAGCCCGAGCCCGAGGCGAAAGCCGAGCCCGAGCCACAGCCCGAGCCCGACCCCGAGCCCGAGCCCGAGCCGGAGGCGAAGACCGAGCCCGCGCCGACGAGCAACGGCGAGACGCACGAGCCGCGCACCGATGCCGACATCAGCGAGGCGAGCTCCCTCTTCGACCTGTAGCGGAGGCCAGATGCAGTTCGAGGAGTACGTCGCCGCACGGCGCACCCGTCTGGTGGAGCACGCCCGCGAGCTCGGTCTGGCCGACGACGCGGCGACGGCACTCGTCGACCGGGTGCTGGCCCGGGAGCGGCGCACGATCGAGCGCTCCGACGATCCCGACCCCGAGGTGCGCGAGGCGCTGCAGGACGCAGCGCTCGGTCGCCCCCGCGCGCGCAGCTCACGCGTCCGGCCGATCACTGGTGCGGCGCTGGTCGCCCTGGCGGTTCTGGCAGCGCTGGTCGTGGTCCGCCAGGTCGGGGTCGAGCCCACCCCGACGCCGCGCGTCCCCCAGACGTTCGCCCTCGACGACGCGGCAGCGACGGCCGTGCTCGAGGAGGCCGGCTACCGCGTCGAGTCCCGCGACGTCGTCCGGTGCGAGACCCCGCGGCAGGTGATCGCCAGCGAGCCGGCGCCCGGCGCCGAGATCGCCGACGGGGCAACGGTGATCTTGTCGGTGGCCCAGCCGCCCGGGCTGAGCTGTCGTCCCGGCACCGGGTTCCGTGAGGAGGTCTGGCAGTTCCTGCGGTGGGCGGCAGGCCTCGGCCCGGCGCCCGCGCTGGTCGCCGAGCCGACGGTCGTGGTCATCGACGACGCCGGCACCCGGACGGCGAGCCTCGACCCGACCGAGCTCAGCCCGTTGCGAGCCGCCGTGACGGCCGTGGCCTCGACGCCGAGCGGCTTCCCCGAGCTGACGGTGCGCAACGGAGTCACCGAGCCGCCGTGCGGCACGACACCGCCCGCTGGTTACGACGACCTGCTCACCCTGCGCTTCGACCTCGACTCCACCGCAGACGGCACCGACCCGTGCCCCCTGACGGGCTACCTGATGTCGGACAACGGACTGCTGGCGACCGTCGTCCTGGTCGTCCCGGCGAACTGACCCCCGGCCCCGATCGCGCGCCACGGTCAGGAGTCGCGACGTAGATTGGCCCTCCAGTCCTGCGGAGGCGAGATGGACCATGACGAGTACGTCGCGGCGCGTCGTGGCCGCCTGCTCGAGCACGCCGCCGAGCTGGGCTGCCCCGAGAAGGTCGCCGCCGACCAGGTCGACTGGGTCCTCGAGGAGCAGCGCCGCCTGATCGAGAGGTCCGAGGACCCCGACCCCGGCGTGCGTGAGGCACTGGCCCGCCACATCGCCGGGGTGCGCGAGCCGCGAGGCCCGGCCCTGACCTACGCTGCGATCGCCGTGGTCCTGGTGCTGGTCGCGACCGCCGCCGTGCTGTGGCGCCCCCGGGAGCCACCGCCGGTGCCGTCGCTCTTCGGGTACGACGTGGCGACGGCGACGCAGGTGCTGCAGGACGTCGGCTACCAGGTACGGACCGTGCAGGCCGAGGCGTGCGAGCCGCGCAACCTCGTGCTGGGCAGCGACCCGGTGCCAGGAACCTCACCGGGGCGGGGGGCCACGATCACCCTGCGGGCCGCGGTGCCCGCCAACCCGCTCTGCCTGGCGACGTACGGGTTCCGCTCCGACGCCTGGGCGTTCATCGGCTTCGTGCGTGGCGGCGAAGCGCCCGACTTCGCCCCGCTGGTGAAGGTCTACTTCGACGGTGCGTCACTGGCGCTGCTCAGCGCGCGCGCCGCCACCGACCGGCGGTCGTGGACCGAGCCGCTGGTCCTCGTCGAGGAGGCGGCCACCCGGGTGTCCCCCACCCGGAGCGCCATGCCGAGCCTCACGGTCGACAGCCTGGTGCCCCCGTCGAACCTGTGCGGCGTCCCGGTACCGACGCCGTACGGCGGGCGGCTCGCGCTGCGGCTCCAGATCGATCCGTCACCCGACGGCTCCGACCAGCTCTGCCCCTTCACCGTCGACCTCTACCGAGACATCGGCTCGCGGATCGAGGCGGTGTCGATCTTCTCCGGCGTCACCCAGAGCACGCAGAGCACGCAGGGCACGCAGGGCACCCGGCCGCGCAGGGCACCCGCAAGGCCTCCTAGGCCGGGCCGGACGTCAGGTTCCACGCCGGCGCGCACGCATCCGGTCGGCGCGCCCGACGACCCGCCCTGGCTCGTCGGGCACCTGGCGGCGCTCGGTGCCGACTTCGTCATCATCGAGCCCACAGAACTGCCACAGACCGCGAACGAAGTGGCCGCACGGCGTCTGCGGGCGTCCGGGTCATCGTAGGGTCAGCCGCATGGGGGAGATGTCGATCGGCCGTGCCATCACGTGGCTGGCCGATCAGCGCTCCGAGACGGTGGCGGTGCGCTATGACGGCACCGTGCTCACCCGTCGCGAGCTCGACCTGGCCACCAATCGGATCGCGCGTCGCTGGATGGTCGGCGGCATGGAGGTCGACGACCTCGTCGCGCTCTCGCTGTCGGACCCGGTCGACCTCGTGCTCGCAACCGTGGCCACCTGGAAGGCCGGCGCGACCCCGATGCCGCTCCCGCCCGAGCTCGATCCCGACGAGCGGGGCGACTTGCTGAGCCGGGCCGGCCCGGGCTGGCTGGTCGACCACCCCGTGGTCGTCGACGACGCCGACTCCGCCGACCCTCTTCCCGAGCTCGCGGCGTCGTGCTGGAAGTCGACGCCGACGCGCGGTAGCGATGGTCAGGCCCACATCATCCGTTCCGCCGAGCCGGCGCGGTTCGACCCGATCGGCGCTGTCGCCGCCCACCTGCCCCGCGAGGCCGTGCAGGTCGTGGCCGGGCCACTGTGCGACGCCGCCCCGTTCCACTACGCGATGCGCGGGCTGATGACCGGGCACGAGCTGGTGCTGCTGACCCGCCCCGACGCCGGTGAGTGGCTCCGCCTGGTCGCCACCGAGAAAGCCACGTGGGGGACGCTCGGCCCCGCGCTGAGGCAGCAGATCTCCCGCGTGCCCGACCGGGCGTCGTACGACGTGAGCTCGTTGCGCTCGGTCCTCCACGTCGGCACACCCGGCCCGGCGTGGGTCACCCGCGACTGGCAGGACTGGCTCGGCCACGACCGGGTGGTCGAGAGCGACGAGACGGGCGACGGACGACGGGCGACGAGATGGGCGACACCGCGGGCCGTCGTGGCGTTGCGGGCCACACGGCGTCAAGGTGACGTCATACGACATCAACGTGGTGTCAATCTGACGTTGACATGACGTCATTTTGATGTCAGAGTGAGGCTCATGGACCTCACGCCGTACGTCGACCACCTACGTCGCGACCTGCTCGCAGCCGCCGACGGTGCCGGTGACGAGCTGCGCGGCGCTGCCGAGCGCCTCGGCTTCGCCCTCGACCCGGCCGCCCGCCTGGCCCTCATGGAGGCCATCAGCCAGGCGTGCTCGGAGATCACCGCCGAGATGCCGAGCGGCGGTGTCGACGTCCGCCTCGACGGTCGCGACCTCGCCTTCGTCGTCGACGCCGCCCCGTCGCCGGCGCTGGCGCCGATGCCGACCGCTCCCCCGCTGCCTCCGCCCACCCCGCCGGAGGACGAGGAGGAGGGCGGGATCGCGCGCATCACCCTGCGCCTGCCCGAGTCGGTGAAGACAAAGGCCGAGGACGCCGCTGCCGACGCCGGTCAGTCCCTCAACACCTGGCTGGTGAACGTCGTGCGCGCCGCGACCCGTCAAGGCGCGATCAACGTCGACATCGATCTCTCCAGCCTGCCCCAGCTGCTGGGCGACAACTTTCCGTTCGGTTCCGGCCCCTTCGGGTCCAGCGGGCCCGGCGGCGGGCGCCGAGCCGGCAGCAAGCGGATGAACGGCTGGGTCTAGCTCCCCTCACCCCGCCACTCCCAGCACCAGCACAGCACCAGGGTCCGGCCGCCGGCCGGTCCCGCGGACCTGCACACCCCGAGCACCCCGAGACCAGGAGACCCCGTCATGAGCGGACACGCCGTCAACACCAACCGGTTCACCCCCGTCGGCCCACTGCGGCTGTACGTCGAGAGCGGCAAGGGCACGGTCGACGTGACCGCGCGGGACACCGACGAGGCAGTCGTCGACATCACCGGCCCGGACGCCGACGACGTCCGCGTCGAGCTCGACGGCGAGGAGCTGTCGATCATCGCCGCCCAGCACCGCGGCGGACTCTTCTCCTCCGACCGTCGCCTCGACATCGTCGTCACGCTGCCGACCCGCAGCGAGGTCGTCGCCAAGCTCGGCAGCGCCACGCTCACCTGCCGGGGCGAGATCGGCGAGGCGTCGGTGCGCACCGGCTCTGGCGACGTCCGCCTGGACCACGTGTCAGGTCCGGCGCTGCTCGAGACCGGCTCCGGCGACATCGTCGTCGAGCGCGCCGAGGAACCGCTGCGCATCAAGAGCGGGTCCGGCGACGTCGCGGTGCAGCACACCGGCGCCGAGGTCTCCGTCTCGACAGGCTCCGGCGACGTCCGGCTCGGCGAGGCCCACGGCGAGACGTCGGTGAAGACCGGGTCGGGCGACCTGGTGATCGAGCTGGCCCACAGCAACGTCGGCCTCAGCACCGGAAGCGGCGACCTGGTCATCAAGCAGATGACGTCGGGCCGGGTGCGGGCCAAGGGCGCCTCCGGCGACCTCAGCATCGGCATCCCTGCCGGCACCCCGGTCTGGACCGACGTCACCACCCTCTCCGGCACCATCCGCTCCACGCTCGAGAGCGCCGGTCAGCCCGAGCCGGGCGCCGCCTACGTCGAGGTCGTCGCCAAGACCGCGAGCGGCGACATCGACCTGCGTCAGGTCTGAGCAGTCGATTCACCCCACCCAGTCGATCCACCCCACCCATCACAGACTCACCGAGGAGCCCACCGTGAACGACAACCCGACCCTCCTGCCCTACGAGGCCCGCCACGTCATCGACACCCGCGTACGTCGAGCTGCTGACGCCCGCACCGCACGCAGCGCCCGTACCCCCGGAGCCCGTCGCCACCGCCTGGCCGAGCAGCTGCGCACCGTCGCCGAGCGTCTCGACGTCTGAGGCGTCCTGGTAAGTCAGTGTCGAGGCGAAGGCCTCACTGCACGCCGCCAGACACGCTCGTGGTGCTCGATGAAGTCCGCCGTCTCGTTCCAGTGCCGGCCGTGCCCCTCGGCATACATCGACCCCCACGGCTCCCGTCCGCTCTCGTGAGAGAGCTCGAGCAGGCCGTGCATCGCAATGGCCCGCCGCGCCATGGCCGCCGGCAGGGCGGACCTCAGATCGGCGTCGGCGTCGTACCCGTCGAGAAAGGCGGCGAGGCGCGTGGCCGAGTCGTCCGCAGCGGCGTCCGGGAACAGGTCACCGAACGAGATGGCGGCGTACGCGAGGTCCCACAAGCGCGTCGAGGGGCCGGCTCCGTCCCAGTCGATGAAGACGAGGCGAGTGTCGTCGATGACCAGGTTCCACGTCGCGAGGTCGTTATGACAGAGCAGGTCGGGACCCACGCGTTCGTACGCTCCGTCGTCGACAACCACGGCTTGCGCACCGTGTTGCCCTTGCGCACGATCACGCCGGACGCGTTGCCCCCCGACAGCGGGGTCTCCACGCCCTCGTCAGGACTCATGGACATCACGAACCGCGGGGTCGGCGCCGCGCGCGATGACCGAGAACACCAGCGCATCGCGCGGCTCGCCCTCGACGGCGAGGAAAGTTCCGGAGCCGCCCCTCCAGCTCGAACCCGGCTCCGAGGAGGACGGCTCGCGAGGCCGCGTTCTCGGGCTGCACCCACGCCTCGAGACGGCGCAGGTTCAAGGCATCCATGGCCCACTGGACGACGAGAGCGACGGCGGCTGACGCGACGCCGCGTCCACGCGCCGACGGGATGACCCAGTAGCCCAGGCCACCGACGTGCGCCTGCGGTCGTAGCGCTACCCACTTTAGCCCGATCGCCGATCGGTCTCCAGCTCGACGATGGCCTGCGTCATCCCCTCCCCTGCCTCCACCCGCGCCCACTGCCGGTGGATGTAGTCGAGCGTGTACGTCGCCGGCACGCTGGTGCCCTGCGGGATGCTCGGATCACTGCCGGCCAGCCGAACGCACTCCGTGTCGCCCTCGTCCCACTTCCTCAGGCCGATGGTTGCTCCCTGCAGCGGCGGATCCGGGCAAACCCAACGGCTCGCCTCTCATGGACAGAGCGTGCCGCTGCGAGCCTTGGCCACTCCGTTCATTCCTCCACAGGTTGAGCGTGGGGGCTTCTCAGTGTCGGTGGTGGCGACTACAATCGAACACATGTTCCCCACCGGCCTCCCCGACGACGCGCTGAGCTGCGTCGAGGAGCTGGAGGAGATCGAACGCCTCAAGTCCGCGCTGTGCGCCCGTCAAGCCAGGCTGACCGCGCGCCTCGACGAGACCGGGGTCCGCACCACGACCAGCGAGAGGGCGATGGCCACCGAGGTCGGACTGGCCCGCCACGAGTCACCAGCACGCGGTGCACGCCTGCTCAAGCTCGCCCGCGCCCTGGTCGAGGACCACCCCGAGATCCTCGGGCTCCTCGAGGCCGGCGACCTCAACGAACGTCGCGCCGAGCTCATCATCAACGAGACCGCCGACCTGGCCCTCGAGGACCGACGCGCCGCCGACCGCGAGATCGCCTCGAAGATCCTCGACAACCTCACCCTCGGCGATCGTGACCTGGTCGACCTGGCCCGCCGGGTCGTGTTCCGTATCGACGAAGCAGCAGCCGCCAAACGCCGCGAGCGTGCACAGCGTGGACGTCACGTCACCGCCCGCGCCTTGCGCGACGGCATGGGCGAGGTCACCGGCGTCGTGACCGACTGGCAGATGGCAGCGATCATGGCCTCCCTCGGCGCCCGCGCCGACCTGATGCGCCACCAAGGCGACGAGCGCACCCGCGCCCAGCTGTTGGCCGACCTGTTCGTCGAACGCCTCGCCGGACTCCCCGGCGCCTCCGCCGCACCCATCCACCTCGACCTCATCATCGACGCCGAGACCCTCCTCGGCGACGGACACGAACCCGCCGAGATCCCCGGCCTCGGACCCATCCCCGCCACCGTGGCCCGCCGACTCCTCCTCGCCTCACCCGCCACCCGCACCCGCATCCGGCGCCTCTTCGCCGACACCGACCACCTCGTCGCGATGGAATCAACCTCCCGCACCTTTCACGGCCTCCTGCGCGAATTCATCACCCTGCGCGACCGCCGCTGCCGCACCCCCTGGTGCGACGCCCCCATCCGCCACACCGACCACATCAACGACGCCGCCACCGGCGGTGAGACCTCCCTGCACAACGGCCAAGGACTCTGCGAGAACTGCAACTACACCAAGCAAGACCCCCACATCACCCACCACGTCACCTCGGCAGAGGTCATCGAACCCCACACCACCACCATCACCACCCCCACCGGCGCCACCTACCAATCCCGAGCACCCTCCCCACCCGGCGCCAACCCCCAAGACCACTTCATCCAACGCCAACCCGGCGTCTGGACCCGCGTCGCCTGACCCGTGACACCGACGACGCGCCGTGGCAGGGTCGCGCCCATGGCCGACTACGTCATCTTCTTCCCCGCCGACGACGAAGCCGCCTGGTCTGCCGCGACCGAGGCCGAGCGTCAGGTCGCCTACGACACCGACGGCGAGTTCGTCGGTCGACTCAAGGCCATCGGGGGAACGGTCCTCGGCGGAGCCGAGGTCGCTCCGAGCAGCGAGACCCGTACGATCACCCGCGGGGCGGACGGCGAACCGGTGGTCACGCCCGGTCCGCGGACCAGTTCCGCGGAGCAGCTGTCCGGGTTCCTCATCGTCAGCTGTGACGACTACGACGGCCTGGTCGAAGCCGCCAAGGGGCTCGCGGTGGCGCACCCGGTCGTGGAGATCAAGCCGACCGTGGAGTCCTGAGCAGGACTCAGATCGGCGTGCGGTAGAAGTTCTGGAACGACCGCGACGGCGTGGGTCCGCGCTGGCCCTGGTAGCGCGAGCCGTACTTCTCCGAGCCGTACGGGTGCTCGGAGGGCGAGGAGAGCCGGAAGAAGCAGAACTGCCCGATCTTCATGCCGGGGTAGAGCTTGATCGGCAGGGTCGCGACGTTGGCCAGCTCGAGGGTCACGTGCCCGGAGAAGCCCGGGTCGACGAAGCCCGCGGTCGCGTGGGTCAGCAGGCCCAGGCGCCCCAGCGACGACTTGCCCTCGACCCGCGCGGCGATGTCGTCGGGCAGGGTCACGACCTCGTACGTCGAGCCGAGCACGAACTCGCCGGGGTGCAGGATGAACGCCTCGTCGCCCTCGGGCTCGACCTGACGGGTCAGGTCGGACTGGTCGGCGGCGGGGTCGATGTGCGGGTAGCGGTGGTTCTCGAAGACTCGGAAGAAGCGGTCGAGCCGCACGTCGATCGACGACGGCTGGAGCATGCTCGGGTCCCACGGCGACAAGGCGATCCGCTGGGCGTCGATCTCGGCGAGGATGTCGCGGTCTGAGAGCAGCACGCCCGCACCCTATCCGTCGCTGTCGGCCGTCGCGTCGTCGTTGGTCGCGGCAGGCACCTGCACCGGACGCCAGCGGGCCCAGGCGACGAAGGCGCCGCCGACGACCAGCAGCGCGAGACCTGCCCAGAGGTTGGCGTTGACGCCCTCGCTGCGCTCGCCCCCCGCATCGCCGTAGATCACGCGCGCGACGAGCAGGATGACGCCGTAGGCCAGCAGCAGGGCACCGATCACGTTGCGGATGTCGAAGGCGCCGGCGGTGTGGGGACGAGACTCGTCACTCATGGGTACTGCTCCTCGAGGGGTCGGGTCAGAAGGCGAAGTTGAGGGCGATCACGATGACGAGCGCGACGCCGGCGAGGGGCAAGGTGCGTTGGTACCACGGCAGGGCCGCCTCGTCGGGGTCGACGAGATCCTCCTTGGGCGTCTCGGAGTAGACCAGGCCGCGCAGCTCGTCGACCGGCTTCGGCTCCGTCATCAGCGACACCACGACGCTCACCACGATGTCGACCACGAACGCCGCACCCGCCGCCACGAAGGAGGCGCCCTGCCCGGAGATCCCGATGACCCCGAGGCTCGCCGACCCGAACGCGTCCTCGCTCAGGAAGGCGACCAGGATCGCCGAGAGCGTGCCGGAGACCAGACCCACCCAGCCTGCAGTCGCCGTCATCCGCTTCCAGAACATGCCGAGGATGAAGGTGGCGAAGAGCGGGGCGTTGAAGAAGCCGAACAGCGTCTGCAGGTAGTCCATGATGTTGGAGAAGTTCGCCGCGAGCTGCGCGGTGCCGATCGCGATGATCGAGGCGCCGAGCGTGGCCGCCCGACCGACGCGCAGGTAGTAGGCGTCCGGGCGGTCCTTGACGATGTAGCGCTGCCACAGGTCGTAGGACAGGACCGTGTTGAACGCCGAGATGTTGGCCGCCATCCCCGCCATGAACGCGGCGAGCAAGCCTGCGATCGCAATCCCGAGCAGACCGTTGGGCAGGACGTCGCGCATCAGGTAGATCAGCGCGTCGTTGTACTCGACCGTGCCGCCCGCTCCACCCGTCACCGTGTCGCCGGCCTTGGTGGCGGCGATCTCGGTGACCGCGACGGCGGCGATCATGCCGGGGATGATCGTGATGAACGGGATGAAGATCTTCGGGAACGCGCCGATGATCGGCGTCTTGCGGGCAGCCGAGATCGAGCTGGTCGCCATCGCGCGCTGCACCTCGACGAAGTTCGTCGTCCAGTAGCCGAAGGAGAGCACGAAGCCGAGGCCCAGCACGATGCCGAGCACCGAGAGGAAGTCGGAGCCGAAGCCGGTGAGGGCCGTTCCCGGCCACGAGTTCAGCTGGTCGGCCGCCGTCGGCGCGTCGCCGACACCGGCGTTCGCGGTGATCTTGTCCTTGAGCCCTCCCCAGCCGCCGACCTGGTGCAGCCCGATCAGGGTGAGCGGGAGCAGGGCGGCGACGATCACGAAGAACTGGAGCACCTCGTTGTAGATGGCTGCGCTCAGCCCGCCGAGGGTGATGTAGGAGAGCACGATCAGCGCCGCCACCACCAGCGCGAGCGTGAGGTTCCAGCCGAGGAGCGCACGGATGATCGTGCCGAGCAGGTAGAGGTTGATGCCTGCGATGAGCAGCTGGGCGACTGCGAAGGAGATCGAGTTGACCAGGTGGGCGCCGGTGCCGAAGCGTCGGAACATGAACTCGGGCACCGAGCGCACCTTGGAGCCGTAGTAGAACGGCATCATCACGACACCGAGGAACAGCATCGCCGGCACCGCGCCGATCCAGAAGTAGTGCACCGCAGGGAGGCCGAACTCGGCCCCGTTGGCCGACATCCCCATGATCTCGACGGCGCCGAGGTTGGCGGAGATGAACGCGAGCCCGGTGACCCACGCCGGCAGCGACCGGCCGGACAGGAAGAAGTCCATCGAGTCCGAGACCTGGCGGCGCGCGATCACGCCGATGCCGAGCACGAAGCCGAAGTAGAGGGCGATGATCAGGTAGTCGACGACACCGGCGTCGATGATGGTCGCGGCCAGCGGGGTCGGGTCGGGGAGTTCCAGGTGCACGGGTAACACGGCGACAGCCCTTCCACGGCGGGGACAACCGGACGATCCTGCCGACCGGCTCGTCGCGCCGCCTCACCCCTGGGGGGCACCCGGCTCGATGCCGCTCGCGGGCTGACGGCCGGAGAGGATGGGCAGATGTCCGATGTGCCCTACCGACGCTTCGTCGCCCTCGGCGACTCCTTCACCGAGGGCCTCGGCGACCCCGACCCGACGCGACCCAACGGGGTGCGCGGCTGGGCCGACCGGGTGGCCGAGGTGCTGGCCGGGCACGCCCACGACGCCGAGGGTGCTGAGGCCTTCGGCTACGCCAACGTCGCCATCCGCGGTCGCAAGCTGCGCGGCGTCCTCGACGAGCAGCTCGACCCGGCGCTCGCCCTGCGCCCCGACCTGGTCACCATCTACATCGGCGCCAACGACATCCTGCGACCCAGCGTCGACCTCGACCGCCTGGTCGAGCTGTACGACGCCGCCCTCGCGCGACTGGCCGCGACGGGGGCGCGCCTGCTCGTGTGGACCGCCTTCGACCCCGGGGGCAGTGCGACGTACAAGCTGCTGCGCGGCAGGTTCGCGCTCTACAACGAGCTCGTCCGCGAGAGCGCCTGGCGTCACGATGCGACGATCGTCGACTTCTGGCGCCTGCGCGAGTACCGCGACTGGCGGCTCTGGGACGAGGACCGCATGCACATGGGACCGGCCGGCCACCAGCGGATGGCGATCGAGGTGCTCGACGTCCTCGGCGTCGCCCACGACCTCGAGCCGCTCCCCCTGCGCGAGCTCACGGTGCTCTCGCGCCGGGAAGCGGCACGGGCCCACTCGCAGTGGCTGCGCACGTCGGCCGCCCCGTGGGTGCACCGCCGACTGACCGGCCGGTCGTCGGGTGACGGACTGCTCCCCCGCTTCGCGACCTACACGCCGCACCCGGGATCGGCCGCAGCCCACGGACCGGGGTAGCATTCCCAGCGGCTCGCCTCACCGGGCGTGCCCGCGCGGATGTAGCTCAGCTGGTAGAGCGCGACCTTCCCAAGGTCGATGTCGCGAGTTCGAATCTCGTCATCCGCTCCACACCCGTCGCCGGTCGCGGCGCGGTTCACTCCCTGGGGTTCGGGTCGTAGCCGCTCCCGAAGCCACCCTCGTAGTCGTCGCCCCACCGGGGCTTCTCGCGTCGGGTGAAGACCGAGTCGGAGGCGAGCACGACGACGACGCCGAGCAGCACCGCGCCGCTCATCACGATGATGAAGATGACGGTTCCGCCGATCACGTGTCAGGCCTTCCCGAGAAGTGCTGCGCCGCCAGAGAACACGTGTGTACCAGAGCCCGGCAAAGACGGACACCCGTAGGCTCCCACGGGTGGAGTTCACCGGTTTCCCCGTCGCAGCGCTCGACTTCTACGACGACCTCGAGGTCGACAACACGAAGTCCTTCTGGGAGGCCCACAAGGACGACTACGCCGCGTTCGTCAAGGCGCCGTTCGTCGCGCTGACTGCAGCGCTCGAGCCCGAGTTCGGCACTGCGAAGATCTTCCGGCCCTACCGCGACGTCCGGTTCGCCAAGGACAAGACGCCCTACAAGACCCACCAGGGAGCGTTCGTGAGCGCCGGCCCGTCGATGGGCTGGTACGTCGAGCTGTCGCCGCGCGGCGTCCGGGTCGGTGCCGGCTTCTACGAGGCCGGCGGCGAGCGGCTCGCCGCGATCCGAGGTGCGATCGACGACGACAAGACCGGCCGCGCCCTGAAACGGGTGCTCAGCACGCTCGAGAGGAACGGCTTCGAGATCGGAGGGGAGCAGCTCAAGACCTCACCGCGTGGTTACGACGCCGATCATCCACGCATCGACCTGCTGCGTCACAAGCAGATCATCGCGGGCAAGCCCTACGGGTTCGGAGCGGTGATCAACACCCCTGAGGTGCTCGAGCTGGTCCGGGCCGACTGGCGCACCCTCAAGCCGCTGGTCGCCTGGCTGACCCGCGCCGTCGACGGGGTGCCCGGGCCGGCCTAGCCCGGGGTCGTGAAGGTCGCCATCGTGCGCTCGGGCTCCCAGTAGGCCTTCATCGAGGCCACGGCGCCGTCGTCGTTGACGACATAGACCATCACGAGGTCGGTGACGGTCCAGCTGCCGTCGGGGAAGGTCGTGGTGATCCGCCCGACGTTCGCGCAGGTGCTGTGGTGGGCGAAGGAGTCGCTGATCTCGAAGCGGAACTCGGCGATGGGGGCGATCGCAGCCTCCCAGAAGGCCGAGATCCCCTCATGCCCGTGGTGTCCTCTGCCCTCGGGATCGAACATCGAAGGCCCGACCGGGTCCTCGAGCACCGCGTCGGGTGCGTAGACCGTCAGCCACTCGGCCAGGTCGCCCTTCGCCACCGCCGAGTAGGAGCGCTGCGAGGCGGCGCGGGCCGGGTGGTCGTCGTCGGGGGCGTTCCAGATGATGGCGTCGGACGTGATCATGCGGCCATCCTAGATCCAGAACTAGAACTTGTTCTAGCCCAACAGTCGGAGTCGGGCCCCCTCCTGACACGCCGAGTTCACCTGCTGACCACCGCCCGCTCACGCAGGCGCGCCATCCTGGAGGCATGGCATCGAAGCGCAAGGCGTTCGTGCACGTCGGTCTCGATGACGGTTCGGGCGACTTCGTCGACGGCGCGCTCGAGCGGCACGGTCGTTCGCTCGCCGAGCTCGGCGTACGTCGTCCGGCCGACTCCACCGAGGAGATGTTCCGCGCCGCCCTCGAGATGCTGCGCACCCACCAGGACTGGGGATACGCGCGCGACGAGGTCGAGGGGGCCTGGACGTCGATCGTGCGCCGCGGGCTCAAGGGCAAGGACACCCTGGTCTTCAGCCAGGTCCTGCTCGCCGGCGCCCGGCCCGAGCAGGTCGCCCTCCTCGTCGACGCCCTCACCGGGTTCGAGGTCCACCTCGTGGTCACGGTGCACGCCCCCGACGCATGGACGGTGCCCGGCGAGCCGCGCCACGACCTCGGCGCCGTCCTGGAGACGTGGGGCCACGCGGTGAAGAAGCCCGAGCGGGTCCACGTCGTCGTGGCCGGGTCTCGCAAGGCGACCTGGAAGCTGTTCGGGCGCGTGGTCGGGTTCGGGACCGCCTCGCTGAAGATCGACGACGTCGAGGTGGCGACCAAGCCCCGCCCCCCGCACCTCACCCTGGCCTCGCGGGCCGAGGTGCTGCGCACCCTGGGGGAGTCGTGGGTGGAGCTGTTGGCCCACAGCAGCTACGACGTCGTGGGCGACCTCGCGACGCTGGTTCCTCGGGCGGACGCCGTCGAGGCACCGGAGGTCGTCGCGGGCCTCGCCGAGCGCGCCCTCACCGACGCACTCGTCGAGATCGAGCGACTCACGCGGCGCAACGAGTCGTTGCAGATCAGGGTCGGGGTGCTGGAGAAGAAGCGCCGCAAGCTCAAGCGCAGGCTGTCGTCGGTCGCGTAGCGCCCGCTCAGTGCGGCTGCCAGGCGTCCTCGTCGGCGGTCAGCGAGGTGATCGCCGAGGGCAGCTCGCCGTCGGCGAGCTGCTGGATCGAGACCTGCTCGAAGACCTGGCGCAGGGAGCGGCGCGCGGCGATCCAGACGTGCTGCAGGACGTCGGCGGAGTCGTTGTAGCTCACCGCCTCGGGGCGCAGCCCGTAGACCGAGACCAGCGGGCCGTCGACGGCGCGAATGACGTCGGCGACCGAGACGTCGACCGCGGCGCGACCCATGCGCCACCCCCCGGACTGCCCGCGTTGGCTCATCACGACGCCGCTGCGGCGCAGGTCGGCGAGGATCGCCTGGAGGAACCCGTGCGGGATCTCCTGCAGCCGTCCGAGCTCCTCGGCGCTCACGGCCTTGCCGTCGGCTCGTCCGGCCATCTCGATCAACGCGCGCAGCGCGTAGTCGGACTTGGCTGAGACGCGCATGACCTCAGTCTGTCACGTTTGTGCACCTGGTCAGTCGACGTACTCGTCTCACCCGGTCGGGCCCGGGCGCAGGTCACGTCGTCGCCACCTTGCCTGGATCGAGGGCGGCTCCTATGATCAAGTTACTGGTCGGTAGCAAAGTTCCCCTGCGGCTGTCGACACCCTGACGAGAGAGCGGTTTCAGTGATGAGCCACTACAAGGCGAACCTGCGCGACATCGAGTTCAACCTCTTCGAGGTGCTGGGCCGGGACGAGGTCCTCGGCACCGGCCCCTTCGGGGAGATCGACGGCGAGACCGCCCGGTCGATCCTGGGTGAGGTCGAGCGCCTCTCCCGCGAGGACTTCGCCGCGTCGTACGCCGACAGCGACCGCAACCCGCCGGTCTTCGACCCGACGACCAACACCGCGCCGATCCCCGAGTCCTTCAAGAAGAGCTACCAGGCCTGGATGGACTCCGAGTTCTGGCGCCTGCAGATCAACGAGGACCTCGGCGGCACCCCGGCTCCCTCCAGCCTGGTGTGGGCGCTCGGTGAGATGGTGCTGGGCTCCAACGCCCCGATCTGGATGTATGCCGCGGGCCCCGCCTTCGCCGGCGTGGTCCACCGCAACGGCAACGAGCGCGACCGACGGATCGCCCAGATCATGGTCGAGAAGCAGTGGGGCGCCACGATGGTCCTCACCGAGCCGGACGCCGGCTCCGACGTCGGTGCAGGTCGCACCAAGGCCTCGCTGAACGACGACGGCTCGTGGAACATCGAGGGCGTCAAGCGCTACATCACCTCGGCCGAGCACGACATGAGCGACAACATCATGCACCTCGTCCTGGCCCGGCCGGTCGGCGTCGAGGGCGTCGGCGGCCCCGGCACCAAGGGCCTGAGCCTCTTCCTCGTGCCGAAGATCCACTTCGACCACGAGAGCGGGGAGCTCACCGGCGAGCGCAACGGCGTCTACGTCACAGGTGTCGAGCACAAGATGGGCATCAAGGTCTCGAACACCTGTGAGGTCACCTTCGGTGACTCCGCGATCGGTGGCGGCGAGCCCGCCCGGGGTTGGCTGCTCGGTGAGGTGCACGACGGCATCGCCCAGATGTTCCAGGTCATCGAGAACGCCCGCATGATGGTCGGCTCGAAGGCCATCGCGACCTTGTCGACCGGCTACCTCAACGCGCTCGACTACGCCAAGTCCCGCGAGCAGGGCGCCGACCTGACCCGCTCGGGCGACAAGACCGCCCCGCGCGTCACGATCACCCACCACCCCGACGTGCGCCGCTCGCTGATGGTGCAGAAGTCGTTCTCGGAGGCGATGCGGGCGCTCGTCCTCTACACCGCCACCTGGCAGGACAAGATCCAGCTGGCCGAGCACGCCGGCGAGGGCGAGTCGGACGCCAACCGACTCTCCAGCGCGGTCAACGACCTGCTCCTGCCCATCGTCAAGGGCTACGGCTCGGAGCGCTCCTGGGTCCTGCTCGGCACCGAGTCGCTGCAGACCCTCGGCGGAGCCGGGTTCCTGCAGGAGTACCCGATCGAGCAGTACGTCCGCGACGCCAAGATCGACACCCTCTACGAGGGCACGACGGCGATCCAGGGCCAGGACTTCTTCTTCCGCAAGATCGTCAAGGACCAGGGCAAGGCGCTGGGCGTGATCGCCGGCGAGATCCAGACGTTCATCGACTCCGAGGCCGGCAACGGCCGGCTGAAGAACGAGCGGGCGCTGCTCGCCACTGCGCTCGAGGACGCCAACGCCATGGTCGGGCACATGATCAACGACCTGATGTCGGCGCAGGACGAGATCCGCAACATCTACAAGGTGGGGCTGAACACCAGCCGTCTGCTGATGGCGCTCGGCGACGTCGTGTGCGCCTGGCTGCTGCTGCGCCAGGCCGAGGTGGCGCTCGAGAAGCTCGGTGGCGACACCGCTGCACTCGGCAAGGACAAGGCCTTCTACGAGGGCAAGCTCGCCGCTGCCCAGTTCTTCGCGCAGTACAACCTGCCGAAGATCTCCGCCGAGCGGGCGATCGCCGAGGCGACCGACCTGTCGCTGATGGACCTCGACGAGGCCGCGTTCTGATAAGCACCTGAGCGACCTGCACGACGGCGACCTGCAGGACGACGACGGTCCGCCTCCCCTCGGGGGCGGGGCCGCCGTCATGACGGTGAGGATGGTCGGCGCACCGGCTGGTGGTCGAGCACGCGCGCGGCCGCCCGGACCACCTCGCTGAGCCGGGAGAGCGCGGGCGACTCCAGCCGCCACCGCTGCCAGTAGAGCGTGATACCGACGTCGGGCAGGGCGCCGAGCGTCACCAGCCGCCCGTCGGCCAGGTCGGGCTCGAGCTGCGGCAACGGGATCAGGCCCCACCCGAGGCCGCGCCGGACCGCCTCGTGGAAGTCGGCCGAGGTGGGCACCCGGTGCTCGACGAGCGGCGGTCCCAGCCCGCGGCTGGCAAGCAGGTCGTGCTGGAGCTTGTCCTTCTCGTCGAACACCACCGTCGGCATCCGTGCCCAGTCGTGGTCCTCGCCGCGGGAGCCGTCGGCGGCGCGCGCCCGCCAGCGCTCGGCGTACGTCGGTGACGCCGCCGCCCGGTAGCGCAGGACGCCGAGCGGCTCGGCCGCGCACCCCTGCACCACCGTCGGCTCCGACGTCACCGCTGCGAGGACGTCGCCGCGGCGCAGGAGGTCGGCCGAGTAGGCCTGGTCCTCGACCTGGAGCCGCAGGGTCGCGCCGTCCCACGCCGCGACGTCGTCCAGCACCGGTCGGAACCAGGTCGCCAGCGAGTCGGCGTTGACCGCCACCCGCAGGTCGCTCGAGCTCCGGCCTCCCAGGCGTAGGTCGTCGTGCAGCAGCGCGGTCTGGCGCGCGAGCCGCACGAACGAGGCGCCGGCCTCGGTGGCCGTGCAGGGCGTCGTGCGGCGCACGAGCACCTGACCGGCCACTGTCTCCAACGCCCGAATCCGTTGGCTCACCGCACTCGTGGTCACGTGAAGGTGACGCGCAGCCGCGTCGAAGGTGCCACGGTCGATGATCGCGACGAGCGCGGCCAGCTGATCGGGGTGCGGGATCATGAAGCGATGCTAAACCGGGTGCAGGATCATTCGTTGGTCTTCACGGTGGCGGTCTCCTACCGTGGAGACCATGCTCACCTCCGCCGCGACCGGTCTGCTGACCGGGCTCGCCCTCATCGTCGCGATCGGCGCGCAGAACGCTTTCGTCCTGCGCCAGGGGCTCGCTCGGCGCCACGTCGGACCCGTCGTCGCGGTCTGCGCCCTGTCGGACCTCGTGCTGATCTTCGCGGGCGTCTCGGGGATCGGTGTGATCGTCGACCGCGCACCCTGGATCATCGACGTCGTCCGGTGGGCGGGCGTCGCGTTCCTCACCTGGTACGGCGTCAGCTCGCTGGTCCGCGCGCGACGACCGGCCTCTCTCGAGGCAGCCCGCGGGGACGCCGCTGCGCTACGGCCGACCGTGCTGAAGGCGGTGGCGCTCACCTGGCTCAACCCCCACGTCTACCTCGACACCGTCCTGCTCCTCGGCTCGATCGCCAACGCGAGCCCCACCCCGTGGTGGTTCGCCGTCGGGGCCGGCACGGGAAGCATCGTCTGGTTCAGCGCCCTCGGCTACGGCGCCCACCTGGCGCACCGCCGGCTCTCGACCCCGCGGGCGTGGCAGGTGCTCGACGTGGTGATCGGTGTGACGATGCTGGCGATCGCGCTCCGCCTGGCCCTCGGCGGCTGAGCGGGACCGGGACGGGCGGCTGATCAGGCGAGCGTCTGCTCCAACGCCTCGGTGAGCAGGGCGACCAGAGCCTCGAGCTGGACGTCGACCGAGGACGACACCTCGGCGTCCGAGCCGTCGAGGGCGACCGCGGCGAGCCCGGCCTTGGAGTCGATGAGCTCGGCGACCTTGGTGTCGATCGTCTGCGAGGCGATGATCCGCCACGCGGTGACCGGCTCGGCCTGGCCGATCCGGTGGATCCGGTCGATCGCCTGGGTCTGCTCGGCGTCGGTCCACGACAGCTCGGCCAGCACCATGTTGGAGGCCACCTGCAGGTTCAGGCCCACGCCGGCCGCGGTCAGCGAGCACACGATGACGGCGACGTCGGGGTCGTTGAGGAACGAGTCGATCGCCTGCTCGCGGGCCTTCGGCGTCTGGTCGCCGCGGATCGAGGAGTAGCGCAGGCCACGGCGCTCGAAGGTCTCCTCGGCGACGTCCATCACGTCGATGTGCTTGGCGAAGAAGACGACCTTGCCGACGCTGCGGGCCAGCTGAGCGGCGTAGTCGGCGGCCAGGCCGGCCTTGGCCTGGCCGATGCGACGCATCATCGTGAAGACGTTCTCGCCGGTCTTGGTGGTCGTGGTGTCCTCGCGCTCCCAGGTGGCGACGCGGCGCACGAGGTCGTGGTCGATGCCCTCGACGGTGACGCCCGAGGTGCGCGCCTCCAAGGCGCTCTCGTAGCGCTTGACCAACCGTCGGGCCAGCACCCGTTCGGCCTCGCGGATCGAGCGTCCGGCCTCGTCGTCGAGCTCGACCGGAAGATCGGCGATCCGGCGGGCAGGGATGTCGGAGGCGACGTCGACCTTGCGGCGCCGCACGATGCCCCGCTCGATGACGATGTTGCGGGCACTGGGGTAGAAGCCGGGGTCGATCGGCGTGAGCCCGCGCTCCTCCAAGGCAGCCATCAGCTCGCCCCGTGGCGCGTTGTCGCCGATCCAGCCGAGGAACTGCCAGATCGCACGGAAGTCGTCGATGTCGTTGATCAGCGGCGTCCCGGTCAAGGCCATCAGCAACGGTCGGCCGGTGCGCGCGCGGATCCGCTCGGAGAGCTGGAGCACGTGCTGCGAGCGTTGCGAGGTCTTGTTCTTGATGAAGTGCGCCTCGTCGACGACCATCCCGCGGAAACCGAAGTCGCCCAGCCAGCCGACGTGGCGATCGAGCACCTCGTAGTTGACCACCACGATGTCGGCGAACCCGTCGACGTTGCCGCCGTTGCCGTGGATGACGGTGACCGGGTGGTTCGGTGTCCAGAGCCCCGCCTCGCGCGCCCAGTTGGCCTTCACCACGTTGGGGACGACGACCAGCAGCGGGAATGCCCCCGCGGTCTCGGCCGCCAACAGGGCCTGGGCAGTCTTGCCCAGGCCCGGCTCGTCGGCGAGCAGGAAGGTGCGGTGACCGGCGGCGGCAGCGGCAACGACCTGCGCCTGGTGCGGCATCAGCGTCATGTCGCCGGCAGCGCGAAGCGTGACCGGCTCGGGCAACGCCATGCACGACGACGCGCCGCCGTACTCGAAGGCCTGCAGCAGCGGCCCGATGAGCTCCCACGTCGCCAGGCGTCGACCCGGGACCTTGGGCGGGGCCGCCGAGAAGTCGGGCACCAGAAAGGGGTTGGCGAGCTGACGGGCGATGACCGACTGCGGGACGACGTGACGCTCGGCGACGGGCACGGCGTCCTCGTCGGGCTCCTCCTCGACCGGCTCGGGCACGTCGATCCCGGCGGCCTTGAGCATCTCGGCCCTGAGCTCGAGCGCGGAGTAGGAGACGTCGGCGTCCTCGGCGAGGAGGGAGAGCAGGGTGGTGTCGCGGGTCGCCGTCTTGGCCAGGATCGTGCCGATGCCGTCGAGGCGCTTCATCTGCTCCCCGCGCTGGCCCTCGGAGATGGCGGGGTCGGCCTTGACGCGGATCCGCTCCTCGCGCGCGAGGAGCGCCACGACCTGGAACTTCGTGCGAGCCGAGGGTCGTACGGCGCCACGCTGCACCCCTTGCTCGACCTCACGCACCGCGCGCGCCAGCACGGGGATCAGGCCCTCGTTGTCGAGGTCGCGACGGTTGCGCGGGGCCCGGCGGTTGCCGTTTGCGTTGCCGCTGCCGTTGGCGGGTGCCGTTCGCGTGTTGCCGGACTGACGTTGTCCTCGACGAGCCACGGGCTCTTCCTCTCCGGGACGCCACGGCGCACGCGCCGAGACGGTAGGGCACCACCCCTCTGCACCCGGGATCTTCGGTGCCGAAGACCGCCGGAGGGCGAGGGACGGGAGTCGCGCGCCGATCAGCCTGAGACCGGGGCGGAGTCACCGGGCGCGCCAGCCTGTGAGCTGGGCGACTCGGTGCTCGCGACAGCCTAGCGCCCACCGGCCCCTACCGAAGGATCGACGGGTGGGCCAGCACGTCAGCCAGTGGGTGGTCAGTTCCTCGGGTAGAGGTTCTGCACCCGCAGCTGGCCCCGGGCGATCGTCTTGCCGTCGGCGTCGCTGACCGTCTCGACGACCCACAGCTGCTGCGAGCGGCCCTGGTGCAGCGGGGTGGCCGTCGAGGTCAATGCACCCTCGCGCACCGCCCGGAAGAAGTCGGTGTTGTTGTTGACGCCCACGCACTGGCCCTGGTCTCCCAGCCACAGCGCCGACCCGACGCTGCCCAGGGTCTCCACGACGCTGCAGTGCACCCCGCCGTGCACGATCCCGTAGGGCTGGTGCAGCTCGGGCTTGGCCTCCCAGGTCGCGACGACCCTCGAGCCGCTGAGCTCGGCGAGCTGCAACCCGATGTAGGTCGAGAACGGGTCCGTCAGCTCGGTCATGCCCACGGCCGGTCCAGGGGTGCTGTCGGGGATCTCCATCCCGCCATTCAACACCGGCCGTCACACTGGAGGCGTGAGAGGCGGCCGGCACGGGTTCCTGACCGAGGTCTGGGACCGCGCCACCGCGGTGCAGCCGGTGCCGGACGTCGCTTTCGTGCTGCTCGCCGGAGGGGTCGCCCTGGCCCTCGTGCTGGCCCCCGCAACCTGGCCGCGCGTGCGGCTCGGCGTGACGGTCGTCCACGAGGCCGGGCACGCGGTGGTCGCCGTGCTCGTGGGCCGCCGACTCCAGGGCATCCACCTGCACGCCGACACCTCGGGCCTGACGGTCTCCCGGGGTCGGCCGACCGGGCCGGGCATGGTCGCGATGCTGGCCGCCGGCTACCTGGCCCCGGCCCTCGTCGGCGTCGGGGCCGCCCTCCTGCTCGCAGCCGGGCGCGGGGTCGCCATGCTCTGGCTGCTGCTCCTGCTCACCGCCGGTCTGCTGGTCTGGGTGCGCAACCTGTACGGCGTCCTCACCCTGCTGGTCGGCGGGGTCGGCGTCGCCGTGCTGACCTGGTACGGCGCGCCCGACGTGCAGGCCGGCGTCGCCTACCTGATCGCCTGGCTGCTCCTGCTCGCCGCCCCGCGTCCCCTGGTCGAGCTGCTCGGCAGCGGCCGCACCCGGCGCCGGGTGGCCGACCCCGACCAGCTGGCGCGCCTCACCCACGTGCCGGCCCTGGTGTGGACGGTGCTGCTCCTCGGTGCCAACCTCGCAGGGCTGGCGGTCGGGGTGACGACGCTGGCGCCCGGCCTCGTCTGACCCGGCTCACCGGACCCGGGTCAGGCGCTGGGAAGCTCGACCACGAACCGGGTGCCGCCCAGGGCGGCCGCGCCGTCCTCGTCGAGCCGGACGTCACCCCCGGCGCTGCGGGCGATGCGTCGCGCCAGCGGGAGCCCGAGACCGGCACTGTGCCCCGACCCGTGGCCGGAGGACTGGCCGGGCTCGAAGATCGCCTCGCGCAGGTGGGGGGCCACGCCGTCACCGTCGTCGTCGACGCTCACCTCGACCCACCCGTGCACCATCGAGCTCAGGACGCCCACCTCGACCACCTCGCCGTGGCGGACGGCGTTGTCGATCACCGGGCCGAGGGCCCGCTGCGCCAGGGCGTGCGGCAGCCCGAGGCGGACGTCGGCCGGCACCGTCACCCGCACCACCCCGCGTCCCTCCCCCAGGTCGGCCACGACGTCGTCCAGCACCGCGCGCAGGTGACAGGTCGTCGGGGTCGCCGAGGCGGACGTGGAGCGGGCGAGGTCGAGCAGGACCGTGATCGTCTCGGCCATCCGCCGCGACGCCGCCTGCAGCTCCTCGACGTCCTCGCGGACCTCGGGGTCGAGGTCGTGGCGCATGGCGATCAGGTCGGCGGTGCCCTGGATCGAGGTGAGGGGGGTGCGCAGCTCGTGGGCCAGCTCGGCGGTCAGCCGCTGCTCGGAGCGGATTGCCGAGGCGACCTTGTCGAGCAGCGAGTCGAGGGTGTGCCCGAGGGCGGTCAGCTCGTTGCCGGGGGCGCCGAGGTTGAACCGCGAGGTCAGGTCGCGCTCGCTCCACTCCTCGGCGGTCTCGGCCATCGCGAGCACCGGCGCCAGCGCCCGGCGGCTCACGAACGCCGCCAGGGCGGCCGAGGCCAAGATGGCGAGCAGGCCGGTGCCGATGCTGATGACCAGGGCGTAGCGCTCGGCGTCCTCGTAGGGGGCGATCCGTTCGATGACGATGACCAGACCGTCGACGCCGCCGACCAGGGTGAACGGCTCGGAGCGGATGATGCTGCTCTCGTCGAGGGTCACGCTCTGGCTCCGGCCCTCGGCGGCCAGGTCGGCGTACCTCGTCGCCGCCGAGCTGGGCGGGGCGCCGGCGACCAGCCGTCCGTCGCCGTCGTAGACGGCCACGCCGGCGTCGAGGCGGGCGGCAGGGACGACGAGACGTTCGGAGTCGGCGCCCACCTCGGCGGAGCTGATGACGGCGCCGATGCGCTCGTCGAGCACCCGGCTCACGGCGCTCTTCGTGGTCTGGTTCAGGAGCACCTGCACGAGCAGCACCAGCAGGATGACCGCACCAGCCGTCGTCGCCGCGCTCAGCACCACGAGCTGGCGTCGCAGCGAGCCTGCACCGACCCTCACCGGATGCGGAACCCGACCCCGCGCAGGGTCTCGATCTCCACCGGCGACTCGATGCTCGCCAGCTTGGTGCGCACCCGTCGGATGAAGGAGTCGATGGTGTTCTCGCTGACCGCCGCCCCGTCGGGCCAGGCCGCGGCCACGACGGTCCGCCGACGCACGACCTCGCCGGGGCGGGAGGTGATCGCCGCGAGCATCCGGAACTCGGTCGGCGTGAGGGCGACCTCCCCGGCTGCGGTGCGGACCGCGTGCGCCGCGGGGTCCAGCTCGAGCCCGGTCGAGCCGACCGGCTGGATGCGACGTCCGAGCACCTCGATGCGGGCCAGCAGCTCGGAGACGTCGAACGGCTTCACCACGTAGTCGTCACCGCCGGCCCCGAAACCGGCGAGCTTCTCGTGACGCTCGCCCAGCGCCGTGAGGAACAGCACCGGGGCGTGCTGGCCGGCCGACTTGAGGGCCTGGCACACGTCGCGACCGTCGGCGTCGGGCAGCCCGACGTCCATGATGATCGCGTGCAGGGCACTGTCGGCGCCGAACAGCCGCAGCGCCTCACCGCCGTCGTGCGCCACGACCGGCTCGTGACCGGCGATCTGGAGGGCACGCACCAGCACCCGACGGATCGACGGGTCGTCCTCGCAGACGCCGACGCTCAGCACGCGCGCGGCCCTGCTACCTGGTCGCGGAGGAGGTGACCGCGTCGCCCCACGCAGCCCTGGCGCCCGAGTCACCCACCCGGTAGACCTGCACCGCACTGGCGAGGCCGGCGACGACCGCGACCGCGGCGATGACGTTGAGCACCTGGGGGCCGGCCCACGACCAGGCCTCCTTGTCAGTGCGGGCGTTGCGACGTGCGATCACCACGAGCGCCAGGGAGAGGATCAGCAGCGGGATCGCGAAGAAGATCAGCGAGTCGCCGAGAGCGGCATGCTCGCCGGGGTCGCCGACCCGCTTCTCGAGCTCCTCGCCGCTGGACGTCGCGACCGGCATCAGGACGGTCGCGATGGCGGCCGAGGCGACCACCAGCGGGCCGTAGGTCAGGCGCCACGCCGGCTTGGCGGCGATGGCGATGGTGCCGAGGGTCGCGAGCGGCAGCAGGACGACGATCGCGTGCACGACGAGCGGGTGCAACGGGATGCCGTTGATGAGATCGAACATGGTCACAGCATGCTCCGGGGAACCTGACGACAACCTGACTGCTCAGGAGACGAGCAGGGCGTGGGCGCGTTGCGCGGCCCGGTGACCACTGACCAGGGCGCCCTGGATCGAGGCCGTGTCACGGTGGTCACCGCACACCACGAGGCCACCGTCGAGCACGACGGGCCTCGCGACGCTCAGGGGCGAGGCCTGCACCGGGAGCGCGTGCGGGACCTCGTGGCGAGCCACGCTCTCCCAGGAAGCGAACGCGTCGTCGCCGAGCAGCTCGGCGGCGTGCCGTCGCATCGCCGGCTCGCCCGGGGTCGCCCGGTCCGGCCCGATCAGCGCCGACGCCTGGACGAGGTGTCGCCCGGAGGGCGCGTAGGTGGCAGCGGCGTGGGTGATCACCGCCGTGTTCACCAGGGGGCCCGTGGGTCGTCGGCGGGCGTCGACGTGCAGCACCCGGTTCGTGGTGGGCTCCTCGCGAGCCGCGTACCAGTGCGTCACGACACCGTGCATCAGCGGTACGGGGAGGTCGGTCAGCGCCGCCGCCTCCACCTGCCCCGTGGCCACCACCACTCGCCGGCACGAGAGCAACCCGTCGTCGGTGCCGATCGTGAAACCCGTGCCCGACGACGACGCGGTCACGTGGCGCACCGGGGTGCTCGTGCGCACGCGGGCCCCGAGCGGCGCTGCGACCTGGCGCGGCAGGGCCTGCATGCCGGCGGCCGGCAGACCGGGGTTGCCGGCGAGGAAGGTGGCGGTGAGCAGCCGGGCGAAGGCCGCCGACGACGTGCCGGAGTCATCGAGCAGGGTGCCGGAGAAGAAACCCTCGAGCACGCGACGCAGCGTGCCCGAGACGCCCGCGTCGTCGAGCGAGGCGCTCAGGGTCGTGTCGGGACGCCGCGTCACGGCATCGAGGTAGCGCGTGCCGGGGCGGTGCGCGAGGGGCCGTAACCAGCGCAGCAGCCCCGGGAGGCCGCCGAGCTCGCCGCTGACGCCTCGAAGTGTGGCTCCGAGCAGCCGCGGCGCCTTCAACGGATGGCCGAGACGGAGCAGGCCGTCCTCGGTGAGGGCACCGACCCCGGCCTCGAACGTGCCGAGGTGCAGGGCGTCGGTGTCGATCCAGCGCTCCACGGCCGGGTAGGCGGGGTTGAGCAGCTGGAAGCCGCGGTCGACCAGGAAGCCGTCGACCCGCTCGGTGCGGATCCTGCCGCCGACCTCGTCGCCGGCCTCGAGCACCAGCACCTCGTGGCCGGCGCTCACCAGCTCGGCGGCGCACCGCAGACCGGCCAGACCGGCGCCCACGACGACGACGTCGGCATCCATGGAGGGTCGGCTCAGCCGCGCGGAGCGGCGTCGACGTAGGAGACCGACCGGTTGAAGAGCGAGGTGAGCGCCCCGACGTCGGTATGGCTGGTGCTCGCCGGAGCCGCGAGCTCGGCGACGACCTCGGCGGCGTGCTCGGAGCCCGCCTGCGCGGCGAGGTCGGCGCACACCCGGGCGGCCTCACGGACCGGCTGGTGCTCGACGGTCCACAGGGACTCGAACACGCGCTCGCTGTCGCGGACGCCGGACTGCCCGGGAAGCTCCCAGGCGGTGAGGGCCATCGCGAGCTCGGGCGTGTCGCAGACGACGGCCCACTCGCGGATCATCGGGGCGTCGTGCTGCAGCGGGACCTTCGTGGGTGGGCCCACGACGAGCGACTCGAAGTCGGCGAAGACGAACGTGGAGGAGGCGACTCGCGAGATGTCGGACCACCGGGCCCGCGCGGACTCGAAGCGGCGCTCCTCCTGGAACGCCCCGAAGACGTGGCCGCGCCGCGCCTGGGCGCAGAACTCGTCCTCGATCGCCCACGACATGGCCAACAGCGTGCTCTTGGTGAGCCGGGTCGGCAGCAGGCTCGGATGGGTCTGGCGCAGGCGGGCGAAGACGGACTCAGACCCGCGAGAGCGCGAGACGTCGCCTGACAGCGTCTGGGCGATGGCGGCGTCGAGGCGCACGCCGGCATCGCGCAGCCCGACGACGCGTCGTACGGCTGCCACGTCGCCCGCGCCGTAGCGGCGGTGCCCGCTCGCCAGGCGCGTCGGTTCGGGGAAGCCGTGCCTGGTCTCCCAGATCCGCAGCGTGGCCGCCGAGATCCCGGTGGCCTCCGCGAGGTCGCCGATGCTCAGCGTGGCGTCGTCGAGCTGGGTCACCGTCTGGGGTCCTTGTCCTCGGTCGTGCCTTCGGTCGTGCTCCCGGTCGCGCTCCGTCGTCGCCGGTCAGGCCCGACCACCGCACTTCCACAGGCTGTTGATAAACCTGTGGAAGTATGACCGCCGATCAGCCCACCAGGGCTTCGGGGCGGGCGCCGAGACCGTGCTCGAGGGCCCACAGCATCGCCTGGGTGCGCCGCTGCACCCCCATCTTGCGGTAGGCGGTGCGGATGTAGGTCTTCACCGAGTTGACGCTGAGGGACAGCTCGTCACCGATCTCGCGGTTGCTCATGCCGGCCACGATCAGCTCCACGATGTCGCACTCGCGTGCGGTCAGCACGCGCAGTGCGGCATCCGGGAGGTGTCGCTCGGCGGACTCTGCCGCCGCGACGTCCTCCGCGACGTCCTCGCGCGCGGCAGCGACAGGAACCTCGACGATCTCGAACCGACCGGAGGCGAGGTCCTCGAGGTCGACGACCAGGCGTGAGGCCGTGAGGTTCTTCGACAGGTAGGGGCGCGCGGTGGCCACCGGCAGGTTCTCGGCCTCGGCCCAGCTGAACACTGCCGTCTGACCCCCGACCCGGCGCTGGAGGTCACGCAGCAGCGATTCCGCCGTGCCGCACAGCCCGAGCGGCTCGTAGAGCACCAGGTCGAGCGTCTCCGGGCGCGCGATCGCCTCCCGGTTGCCGACCAGCTGGACGCGGTGCGCGAACGGCGCCAGCAGCGCCTCCAGCCCCGCGGACGCGAGCGCCGAGTCGTCGACCAGCGTGACTCGGACCGGTCCGGGGTGGCGGGGCCCGGCGAGGTTTGCGACGGGTGCGGTGGGACGGGACTCGGTGCTGATCGCGGTGCTGTTCATGACCACTCCTCTGTGACCGGGTGGGAACGTCGTGGGAGCTTCTGCGCTCCCGCTACCTCACCCTGATGTTGAAGAATCTACCCCGAACTTCAACGTCATGTCTAGGTTATCGGCCTGTCTCTCGGATCACTCGGCAGAAACCACCCTTGGGGGTGACCCGGAGCAACTCACCTGTCCATGTTTCGCGACGCCCGTGTCCGCCGAAGATCAGCGGTGACGAACAGCCAGCGCCTCGCCCAGACGGTGCCCGGACAGCCAGGCACCCTCGACCTTCGGGGTCGCCCCCCAACCGTCGCCGCACACCCCCAGGCCCGCGTCGCTGAGGAAGAAGGGTTCGGGCCGCTCGCCGACCGGACGTGCCAGCGACCAGCGGTGCACGTGGGACCCGGTCGGCTCGTCGAGCGCGAGGAGGCGTTGCAGCGCCGCCAGCATCGGGTCGCCGGCTCCAGCGGGGTCCTCGAGATGGCGCGCGGCGAGCTCAGGGGTCGAGTGCGCCACCAGGGTCGGCGCGTCGTCCCCCCGGCGGCGGCCGTCGTCAGCGATCCACCCGAGCGCGTCGTCGCCGTTCACGAAGGCCCCGTGAAAGCGACCGTCGGGACTCACGGAGTCCCACGTGCGCTCCGGCCACCACGCCGCCAGCGCCATGATCGGCTCCCAGGTCCGGTCGAGAGGCCCGGCCTCGGCGCGGGTCCCCGGCCCCAGCAGGCGTGCCGCCTGAGCGTCGGGCATCGCCAGGACGACGGCGCGCGCGTGCGTCCCGTCGACGGTCAGCCGACCCGCGTCGTCGCGGTCGACGAGCTCGACCCCCGACTGCTCGACGTCCAGGTCGCCGCAGAGGTCCTCGACGAGCGAGCGCAGCGCCCCCGACGCAGCCCAGCGCACGGGACCGGACTTGGTCGTCGGGTCCTCGTCGGCGCTCAGCACGGTGAACGAGTCGGTCCACGCTCGCGCGAGACCACGCCGCTCCCAGTCGGCGACGACGGCGCCGAACCCGGCGTCGCGGCCGTCGTCGGAGACGGTGAAGTAGGAGGCCCCGAGATCGGTGGACCGGCCGGCCGGCTGGTCGGCCAGTCGCTTGGAGCCCATCCGTCCGCCGACGCGTCGTCCATGATCGATCAGGCGCACCGGGAGCCCGGCGGCCTGCACCGCGCGGGCGCAGGCGACGCCGGAGATGCCGGCGCCCACCACGACGACGGGTGCGGAGGTGGTCGAGGGAGCTGCTGTCTGCATGCCCCCAGCCTGTCAGGAGGTGAGTGCCGTGCGGGCCACCCCGTCGCGCAGGGAGGCCGCCTGCGAGGCGACGACCGATGCCATCGCCGGGCGCGCGCTGCGGCAGAAGTACGGCGAGCTCAAGAAGCCGTGCGGCATCAGGTGGAAGTCCTCGACCCGGGCGGGGGTGCCGGCCGCGGCGAGCGCCTCGGCGTACTCGACGCCGGCGTCGTGCAGCGGGTCGAGACCGGCGACGACGACCACCGCCGGCGGCAACCCGGAGAGGTCGGGCGCGTGGCGTGGGGACATCCGCCAGTCGAAGCGGTCGTCGGCGTCGGTGACGTAGTGCTGCAGGAACACCTCCATGTCGGCGTTGCTGAGGATGATCCCGCGAGTGTTGGCGAGGTACGACGCGGACTCGCGCAGTCCGTCGGTCAGGTCGGTGGCCGGGTAGAGCAGCGCCTGGTGCGAGATCGTCGGGCCGGCGTCCTCGCGCGCCATGATCGAGACGACTGCGGCCAGGTTGCCGCCCGCGCTGTCGCCCATCACCCCGATGCGCTCGGGGTCACCGCCGAGGTCGGCGGCCCGGGCGGCAGTCCAGAGCAGGGCGGAGTAGCAGTCCTCGATCGCCGCGGGGAACCGGTGCGCCGGGGCCAGGCGGTAGTCGACCGACACCACGAGCGCCTCGAGGTCGGCGGCGACCGTCGAGCAGATCCAGTCGCCCTGGCGGGCGTTGCCCAGGGCGAAGCCGCCACCGTGGAAGTTGAGCACCACCGGCAGCGGCCCACTGCCGGGTCCGCGGCCCTTCGGCGTGTAGATCCGCACCGGCACCTCGCCGTGCTCGGAGGTGAACGAGCTCGAGGTGATCTGGACCCCGGGACGGGCATGACCGAGGAACAGGCCGGCGACCCAGGCGGCCGGGCCGGCGTCCGGGATGACCGAGGACTGCACCCGCTCGAGGCGGGCGGCATCCATGTGCTCGATCGACAGCGCCCTGTTCGCCTTCATCAGTCGGTCGATCACCCGGACACCGGTGGGCAGCTTCTGCTCGGTCACAGGAGACGATTCTGCCAGTCGGCACCGTCAGGCCGCTGAGACCACGTTCTCGGCCCTCGGCTCCAGCGCCCCGGCGACGACGTCGAGCACGTCGGCGACCGGGTGGACGGTGACCGAGGCCAGCACGTCGGCCGGGACATCGTCCAGGTCGGGCTCGTTGCGCAGCGGCACGAACACCTCGGTCAGGCCGGCGCGCTGGGCGGCGAGCAGCTTCTGCTTGAGCCCGCCGATCGGCAGCACCCGCCCGTTGAGCGTGACCTCGCCGGTCATCCCGACGTCGGAGCGCACCGGTCGTCCGGTCGCGAGCGAGGTGAGCGCGGTGACCATCGTGATGCCGGCCGAGGGCCCGTCCTTCGGCACCGCGCCGGCCGGCACGTGCAGGTGGATGGCCCGGTCGAGGGTGGCGGGGTCGACCCCGAGCTCGGTGGCGTGCGAGCGCACGAAGGTCAGCGCGATCTGCGCGGACTCCTTCATCACCTCGCCGAGCTGCCCGGTGATCGTCAGCCCCGCCGGGCCGTCGTGCGCGCTGGCCTCGATGAAGAGGACGTCGCCGCCGAGACCGGTGACGGCCAGACCGGTGGCCACGCCCGGGACCGTCGTCCGCTCCGCGACCTCGGGGGTGAAGCGGGGGCGGCCGATGAGGGCCGTGAGGTCGGGCTGGTCGAGGTCGACCCGCACGAGGTCGTCGTCGGTCGCGAGACGGGTGGCCGCCTTGCGCAGGGTCTTGGCGAGCAGCCGCTCGAGCTGTCGCACTCCGGCCTCGCGGGTGTAGTCGGCGGCGAGCTCGCGCAGGGCGGCGTCGGTGAGGGTGACCTCGTCGGCCTCGAGTGCGGCGCGCTCGAGCTGGCGGGGCAGCAGGAAGTCGCGCGCGATCGCGACCTTGTCGTCCTCGGTGTAGCCGTCGAGGGTGACCAGCTCCATCCGGTCGAGCAGGGCGCTCGGGATCTGCTCGACGACGTTGGCGGTCGCGATGAACAAGACGTCGGACAGGTCGAGGTCGAGCTCGAGGTAGTGATCGCGGAAGGTGTGGTTCTGCGCCGGGTCGAGCACCTCGAGCAGCGCCGCCGACGGGTCGCCGGCGTACGAGCCACCTCCGAGCTTGTCGACCTCGTCGAGCAGCACGACGGGGTTCATCGAGCCGGCTTCCTTGACCGCGCGCACGATGCGGCCGGGGAGCGCACCGACGTACGTGCGACGGTGACCGCGGATCTCGGCCTCGTCGCGGACGCCACCGAGGGCGACGCGCACGAACTCGCGGCCCAGGCTGCGAGCCACCGACTCGCCGAGCGACGTCTTGCCGACGCCGGGAGGTCCGGCGAGCAGGATGACGGCACCGGAACCGCGTCCGCCGACGACCTCGAGACCGCGCTCGGCGCGGCGGGCGCGCACGGCGAGGTACTCGACGATGCGGTCCTTGACCTCCTCGAGCCCGTGGTGGTCGGCGTCGAGGACGGCGCGGGCCGCGACGACGTCGGTGGAGTCGGTGGTGCGCACGCCCCACGGCAGGTCGAGCACGGTGTCGAGCCAGGTGCGGATCCAGGACGTCTCCGGGCTCTGGTCGCTGGAGCGCTCGAGCTTGTCGACCTCCTTGAGCGCGGCGGCGCGCACGGCCTCGGAGAGGTCGGCGGCCTCGACCCGGGCGCGGTAGTCGTCGGCGCCCTCGGGTTCTCCCTCGCCGAGCTCCTTGCGGATGGCGGCGAGCTGCTGGCGCAGGAGGTACTCGCGCTGGGTCTTCTCCATGCCGTCGCGCACGTCGTCGGCGATCTTGTCGGTCAGGTCGGCCTCCGCGAGGTACTCACGGGTCCAGGCGATGACCGTGTCGAGGCGCTGCTCGACGTCGGGGGTCTCCAGCAGCTCGCGCTTGCGCTCGTCGGAGAGGTACGGCGCGTAGCCGGCGGTGTCGGCGATCGCGCTCGGGTCGGTGAGGCGGTGCACGGTGTCGATGACCTGCCAGGCCTCGCGGCGCTGCAGGACGGCGACGACGAGGCGTCTGTACTCCTCGGCCAGCTCCTTGACGTGCTCGCTGGGCTCCTCGTCGGTGGGCTCGACCGGGTCGACGTCGACCCACAGAGCGGCTCCGGGGCCGCTCACCCCACTGCCGATGCGGGCGCGACGTACGGCCTTGAGGACGGCGGCGGGCGCTCCCCCGCTGAGGCGACCGACCTGCTCGATCGTCGCGACCACGCCGTAGGAGGCGTAGCGGTCGTCGAGGCGCGGTGCGATGAGCAGCTGGGAGTCGCTGGAGGCTCGGGCGGCGTCGATGGCCGCGCGGGCGGAGTCGTCGAGCTCGACCGGCACCACCATGCCGGGCAGGACGACGAGGTCGGTGACGAAGAGAACGGGAAGCGATTGGCTCATACCGGCTCAACGGTGGGGATGTGACGTGGTGTTCCGTTGTTCGTCGTGGGCGAACAGCACCATCCGTCGCGATCGTCAGCCCGGGGGCGGGCCGATGATCTCCTGGCCGCCGGCTTCCGCGGCTGCGGCCAGCGAGCCCATGGTCACCGCCCAGTCCTCGGGTCGGGCGCTGCGCAGGTCGCGGCCGGCCCCGCGAAAGAAGTCCTCCATGCCGCTGGGGGTGCAGATGGTCAGCAGGTCGACGTCAGGCGTCAGGAACCGGTAGGCGTGCGGTACGTCGCGGGGCAGGAAGACCGAGCCTCCTTCTCCCACCTCGTGGCGCTCGTCCCCCACCCAGAAGAGGCCCGCGCCGCGCAGCACGACGAACATCTCGTCCTCGTTGCGGTGCAGGTGCAGCGGCGAGGCCGCCCCCTCCCCGAGCCGGCTGCGCACCACGGTGACCTGGCCGTTCGTCGCGTCGCCATCGAGCAGGATCGAGAGGGTCGCCCCGTCGATCCACTCCAGCTGCTGGTGCTCTGACGACTGGGCGATGTACGCAAGGCTCACGGCGTGTCCTATTGGTCTACCGAGCATCTAATGAATAGGGGGATCCTAGAATCGCTGGATGTCGGCCGTCAAGAAGCGCGCGTACTCCTCTCCGCTGCGTGCTCAGCAGGCAGCGGCCAGCCGAGCCGCCGTCCTCGCCGCGGCGCAGCGTCTGTTCCTGAGCCAGGGGTACGGCGCGACCACCGTCGACCAGATCGCTCGGGAGGCCGGGGTCAGCAAGCCGACGGTCTTCAGCGCCGTCGGCAACAAGGTCGAGGTCTTCGCGACCGTGCGCGACGTGGCGATGGCCGGTGACGACGAGCAGCGCTCCGTCACTCAAGGCGCCTCGGTGGCCGCCATCGCCGCTGCGGCGGACCTGGCCGGATCGATCGACGCTGCGGCACGCCACGTGGCCCAGGTGAACCGGCGCTATCGACGCCTGGACGCCGTGCTGCGCAACGCCTGCGGCACCGACCCGGCTATGCGGGAGCTGTTGGAGACGGCTGAGTCGCAACGACTCATCGGAGCCGGCCACCTGCTCGACCGGCTCTGCTCGCACGGAACCCTCGGGCTCGGGCGACACCGCGCCCAGGACACCTTGTGGCTCCTCATGGCCCCCGACACCTATACCCGGCTGGTCGACGAACGCGGCTGGTCGGAGCAGGAGTACTGCGGCTGGTTGAGCGACGAGATCGGGGCGATGTTCTGACGAACGGACGGAGCTCGACTGGCTACCCTCGGCAGATGCACAAGCGCGCGCTCGTACGACGTCCCGGCCCCCGCCTCGCCGACGGGCTGGTCACCCACATCGAGCGGTCTCCGATCGACCTCGACCTGGCCCGGCAGCAGTGGGAGGACTACGTCGCCGCCCTGCACGCAGAGGGCTGGGAGACGATCGAGGTCGCTCCCGTCGACGACTGCCCCGACTCCGTCTTCGTCGAGGACACCGTGGTCGTCTACGGCGACCTCGCCGTCATCTCGCGCCCCGGCGCCGACGAGCGCAAGCCCGAGACCGTCGCGGTCGAGGACTCGCTGCGCGAGCTCGGCTACCGGATCACCCGCGTCGAGGCGCCAGGAACGCTCGACGGCGGCGACGTCCTCAAGCACGACGGCACCGTGTGGGTCGGCCTCGGCGGTCGCACCAACCAAGCGGGCCTCGACCAGCTCGCCGAGGCGCTGGGCGAGGTCGGCGCTCGCGTGGTGGGCGTGCCGCTGACCAAGGTGCTGCACCTCAAGTCGGCCGTCACTGCCCTGCCCGACGGCACGGTGGTCGGCTACCCGCCGCTCGTCGACGACGCCGACGTCTGGCCGCGCTTCCTCGAGGTGCCCGAGGAACCGGGCTCGCACGTCGTCCTGCTCGACGAGCAGACCGTCCTGATGTCGACGAGCGCACCCCGTACCGCCGAGCTGTTCACCGCGCGCGGGCTGCGGGTCGTGGCCGTCGACCTGACGGAGTACGAGAAGCTCGAGGGCTGCGTGACGTGCCTGTCGGTGCGCCTGCGGGGCTGACGCGGTGATCTCCCTCGACCTCGCCCGCCGCCTGCACGCAGCCGGGCTGGCCTGGTCCCCCGCGAGCGGGGACCGCTTCTGGCTGCCCGAGCGTGATCTCGACCGGACGGTGTTCACCGTGAGCGACATGGTGGTCGAGGTGCACGAGGCCGTGTGGCTGCCGCGCCTCGATGAGCTGCTCGAGGCCCTCGGCACGCGCTTCCTGAGCCTCGCCGCACGCTCGGGTGGACAGGTGGTGCGCGCCCAGGTCGGGCATCGCCAGGAGGAGTACGTCGACGTCGGAGCCACGGACGCGGCGGCGCGCGCCGTGCTCGGTGTGCTGCAGCGCGGCGCGCAGGCGTAAGGCAGCAGCTGCGGCTGGCTGGAACGGCGCGGGTCTGTCCGCGTCCCAGCGAGACGTCGACGCAGAACCGACAAGATCTCGTCGCCGCACGCTGGCGGGCACCCCCGCATCGTTCCTTGAGACTCGGTCTATGTCCGCAATGGGTAGTCGACGCGCTGGGCGTGTGCTTGGTGGTGGTGGAAGGGGCAGAGCAGGACGGCGTCGCGGGTGTTCGTGGCGCCGCCGTTGGACCAGGGGTTGGTGTGGTGGACGTGGCAGAACGCTCCGGCGGTGTCGCACGAGGGGTGCTGGCAGGTCTTCTGGGCGATGATGAGCGCGATGCGTTGTGCTTCGGTGTGGAACCGCTTGGACCTGCCGAGGTCGAGGACGTGGCCCTTCGGTGTCGAGCACGGCGGGCATGAGCTTGGTCTCGCAGGCCCAGCGCAGCAGCTGTCCTGGTGAGATCCCGGTGCCGTTCTCGGTGCGCCCGGGCCTTGGGGTGCCGTGGGTGAAGACGTCGGCCGGCACGGTCACGATCAGCGTCGCGGCCACCCCACCCATCTTCGGAAGCTGATCGGTCGGGTAGCGCTCGATGTACTCGGCGAAGGCCCACCCCATCTTCTGCGCGGTCGGCTTCTCGTGGTCGAACGCACCCGGCGCCCTCCTTCGCCCGCACGTGCTTGGGTGCGGCCAAGGCCAGCAATGCTTTGCGGAGCATCTCGGCCTGAACCTGCGGAAGGCGAAGGATCCCCTGGCGAGGCCGTCGCCGATGGTGTTCATCCGGAACTCGGTCTTCTTGCGGGCCCGTTCTTCCTGCTCGGCGAGAGCTTGGCTTCGCGTTCTTCGGCGCCGTCGGGGTCGATGGTCTCGAAGAGCCGTTCACCGAGCAGACGCAGCTGGTGGGCGTCGAAGTCGGATGCTTTGCCGATCAGGAACGTCTCCGCTTCGGTTGCCTGGGCGGCGTAGTCGTCGTCGAGGTCGTCGAGGGCGCAGTGATCACGGCTGCTGCTCGGGCAGCACCTGCCCGGCTGCGACGGCTTCGCGGGTCTGGGGGTGCGCGTCCAAGGTGGTCGCGAGCTTGCAGCGTCGGCTTGCTTCGCCCTGGGTCATCCGGGTCGTGCGGGCCAGCCACTGCGGCACTGAGCTGACACCGATGGTCCCGTGCAGGTCGAGGGTGTGCGCCTGACCGAGCAGCCGCGTCTCGACCTCAGCCAGACGCGCCAGGTCCGCCACCAACCGCGACACCGCCTGGGTGGTCTCCTCGGCGTTCAACGACCACACCGGGGCGTCCTTGATGTCGTCGAGGCCGGCCTCGAGGGCGTCGAGGAAACCGAGGATCGGGTGACCCGTCCCGGTGTCGTCGAGGTGCCTGCTCATGGTGCTACTCAAGCACCTGCCACCGACACTCAGAATGCCACTTTCGCCCTCAACGATGGGGATGTGGACAACTTCTTCGTCGGCTCGGCTGTGGAGGGGTGGTGGGTATCTTGCGGGGTTTCGTCACGCTCGCTTCGCTCGCTGCTCAACCTCCGGCGCTCGCTTCGCTCGCTGCTCAACCTCCGGCGCTCGCTTCGCTCGCTGCTCAACCTCCGGAGGGCTTTCCTCGACGCTCAGCCTCCGGAGAGTGGCGTCGGACGAGTCAGAGGCCGACGAGGGCCGCCGACTTCTCCCACAGCCCGTCGATGACCACCTGGTCGTGGGCCTGCTTGTTCTCGCGACCGTCGATCGTGAAGCGGCTGAAGTAGCGCCCGTTGATCTCGGGGTCCGCGCCACGCTCGGCCAGCATGACCAGGGGCGCCGCCCCGTCGGGGACGCTGATCGTCGCGAGGTTCTTCAAGGGCGAGCGGTAGAGCAGTCCCACGAACCACGAGTCGCGCCCGAACGAGCTACCGACCGGTCCGGGGTGGACGGCGGTCGCCATCACGCCGTCGTTCGACCAGCGCTGGGTGATGCCACGGGTGAAGACGATGTTCATCAGCTTGCCGGTGCCGTACGCCGGGAACTCGAACGCGTGCCGGTGCTCGTAGTCGAGGTCGTCGAGCACGACCTTGCCCAGCAGGTTGCCGATGCTCGAGGTGTTGACGACCAGTGACCCGTCGGCTGCTGCCAGCTGCGGGCGCAGCAGGTTCGTGAGCAGGAAGGGCGCCAGGTGGTTGACCTGGAAGTTCGGCTCGTGACCGTCGTGGGTCGTCCTCTTCGGCGCGAACGTGCCGCCCGCGTTGTTCATGAGGACGTCGAGGGTCTCGACGCGCTCGCCCACCTGCGCGGCGAGGCGGCGCACGTCGTCGAGCCGGGAGAAGTCGGCGATGAGCGGCTCGGTGCCGACCGCCTCGGCCACGGGGCGCAGCTTGTCGGCGGAACGGCCGGTCACGTGCACCGTCGCTCCCTTGGCATGCAGCACCTTGGCCGCCTCGGCGCCGATCCCGTCGCTCGCTCCGGTCACCAGGACCGTGCGGCCCGTCATCGTCTGATCACTCATGGCTGGAAGCCTACGGGCGTGGTTAGGGTCGGTGCATGCGCATCTTCTTCACCGGCGGCAGCGGCAAGGCCGGCAAGCACGTGGCCCCCTTCCTCGCCGAGCAGGGCCACCAGGTCACCAACGTCGACCTCGTCGGTCTCGGGCACCCCGACGTGGCCGACCTCCAGGTCGACCTGACCGACCTCGGGGCGACGTTCTCGGCGATGGCCGGGCTGGCCACGATGGACGAGCTCGACCTGCCGCAGAAGCCGGCCTACGACGCCGTCGTGCACTTCGCCGCCGTCCCGCGCATCCTGCTCACCTCGGACGCCAGGACCTACGCCACCAACACGCTCAGCACCTACCACGTGCTCGAGGCCGCCACCCGTCTCGGCATCCCGAAGATCGTCTTCGCGTCCTCGGAGACGACGTACGGCATCTGCTTCGCCCAGGGCGAACGTCGTCCGCTCTACGTTCCGGTCGACGAGGAGCACCCGACGGTGCCGGAGGACGCCTATGCGATGTCGAAGGTCGCCGGCGAGGTGACCGCGCGATCGTTCCAGGCCCGGAGTGGCACCGACATCTACGGCCTGCGCATCAACAACGTCATCGAGCCGCACGAGTACGCCGAGATGTTTCCTGACTTCCTCGAGGACCCGTCGCTGCGACGCCGCAACATCTTCGCCTACATCGACACCCGCGACCTGGGCCAGATGGTGCAGCGCTGCCTCGAGGTGGACGGTCTCGGCTACGAGGTCTTCAACGTCGCGAACGCCGACGGGTCCGTCGCCGTCACCAGCCAGGAGATCCGCGAGCGTTTCTACGACGGGGTCGAGGTCCGTCGCCAGATGGGTGAGAGCGAGACCTTCTACTCCATCGAGAAGGCCCGCGACCTTCTCGGCTACGAGCCCCAGCACTCGTGGCGTGACGTCCTGGCGGACCCCCGAGCCTGAGTGCCGGTCGCAGCCGGCACCCGCCCCGGGGTCGAGGGGCTACTGTCGCAACCTGGAGCCATTCAGGCTTCCTCTCAGAGAGACACCCCTTGAGCGACAAGTCGCCTCGTCAGAGCAAGACCCAGAAGTCCACGAAGTCGATCAAGGAGAAGCGCGCCGACAAGCGCTCCAAGGCGTCGGGTGAGAGCTACGCCGACAGCGTGAACCCGACGAAGAAGAAGTGACGCTGCTGAGCCTGGGAGTCGTCGGGTCGTCGGCGAAGGAGAACGAGCACCGCCTCCCCCTGCACCCCGACCACCTGCCCCACCTGGACGCCGACCTCCGAGCCCGGATCACCCTCGAGCACGGGTACGGCGAGCGCTTCGGCGTCAGCGACCATGCGTTGTCCGAGCACGTTGCCGGGTTCGCCTCTCGCGAGCAGCTCCTGGCCGACTCCGACGTCGTCCTGCTGCCCAAGCCCCAGCACGGCGACGTGGCCGCCCTCAGCCCCGGGCAGGTCCTGTGGGGCTGGCCGCACTGCGTGCAGGACGCAGAGGTCACCCAGCTCGCGATCGACCAGCGCCTGACGCTCATCGCGTTCGAGGCGATGAACCACTGGACCCGCGAGGGCACCGTCGGCCTGCACGTGTTCCACAAGAACAACGAGCTCGCCGGTTACTGCTCGGTGCTCCAGGCCTTGGAGATCGCCGGACTGACCGGCGACTTCGGACGCCGGCTGAGCGCGGTGGTGATCGGCTTCGGCGCCACTGCCCGGGGCGCGGTGACCGCCCTCAATGCTCACGGCGTCCACGAGGTCGCGGTGCTCACGAACCGCCTCGTCGCCGCGGTCGGTTCACCGATCCACTCGGTGCGGATCCGCCAGTTCGACCACGTGCCGGACGGCGAGCACCTGAGCCACGTCATCACCGAGCGCGGTCGTGAGCCGCTGCCGGCGTACCTGGCCGAGAACGACATCATCGTCAACTGCACCCTGCAGGACCCGGCGCAACCGCTCGTCTACCTCACGACGCCCGACCTCGCAGCGTTCCGACCAGGGAGCGTCATCGTCGACGTGTCGTGCGACCTGGCGATGGGCTTCGACTGGGCGCGTCCCACGGGGTTCGACGACCCGACCTTCATCGTGGGCGACCACGTGCTCTACTACGCCGTCGATCACTCGCCGTCGTTCCTGTGGAACTCGGCCACGTGGGAGAACAGCAACGCACTGATCCCCTTCCTGCGCCCGGTGCTCGAGGGCCCTGACGCCTGGGACGCCGACGAGACGCTGAGCAGGGCGATCGAGATCCGCGACGGATCGGTCGTCAACCCGATGATCCTGGCCTTCCAGGGTCGGTCGAGCGAGTCGCCCTACGCTGTGCTCTGACGTCGGAGCGAGGCAACGGAGGAACACCATGGTGGCCAGCAAGGCCGCGCGCGAGCGCAAGGCCGCTGTCGAGGCAGGTGAGCTGGCCCGGGTCAAGATCGACCTCGACGCCCAGGGCGGCTTCGCCTACAAGATCGCCTGCACCGCCTGCACGGCCACGGGCGGGCCGACGAGCAACCGCGCCTGGTCGACGTACCGGAGCGGCGGTGACAACGGCTACCTGGCGGCCACGGACCGTTGGATCTTCCACCTGCACGAGCAGCACGCCGGTGTCTCGGCCCCGTGCTTGGCCTACCTGCCCGAGGCGCAGCAGAGGCTGCACGAACGCCGCCTTGCGCAGGGGGGCTAGGGCCGCGGGGGCAGCGAGGTGAGGTGGTCGGCGACCATGTCGGCGGCGACGTCACGCACCTTGCGCTCGCGCGTCTCGGACAAGCGCTTGAGGTAGGCGAAAGCGGCGTCCTCGTCGAGCCGGAGCCGCTCCATCAGGATCCCCAACGCGATCCCGATGGTGGTCCGGGTCTCCAGGGCCGCCAACAGGTTCTGGTGACGTCGGGCGTGAGCCAGCGCGAGCGAGGCCTGCCGGGCCAGGGTCGCCACGCACGACAGGTCGCTGTCGTCGAGCTCGCACCGCGACGACGGATAGACGGCCAGCGAGGTGACCTCGCCGCCACGGCTCTCCAGCACGAAGCTCGTCACCGGGCCGACGACGTCAGCGACCGAGCGCGGGTCGGCGACCAGGAGATCGGAGGCCGACCGCCCGACGACGTCGCCGTCACCGGTCAGGGTCGAGACCGCCGCGTGTGCGACCCCCTCGACCAGCTCGACCACGGCGCGCACGGTCGTGTCGAAGATGCTCTGCGCGAGAGTGTGCGCGTGGAGCGACTCCACCGCGGCGGTGACCTCGACGTTCATCTCACACATGCCGGCCCCCGGTGAAATCGGGTGCCGTGGCACGCAGCTGTCCTGCCATCGAATCCCCCTAGGTGTGCCATGAGTGGTCAGCGAGGTCGGGGGTTCGGCCTGGGCTGGAAGAGGCTCACCTTACCAACGTGTGCTCCCGCCCGTGGCATCAGCACGACGAGGAGCGGACGTCACCCGTCAGTGGGGAGCACGACGGCGCGCACGACCTGTCGTGCTTCCGCGACCACCCCCTGGCCGGAGGCGAGCGACCGCTGGAGGAGCCGGTCGTGGGCTTCGTGGGTCTCGATGCCGAGCGTGTGGGCGAGCACCCCCTTGGCCTGCTCGATGACGTCACGTTGGAGCAGCACCGCCTCCAGCTGCTCACCGATGTCAGGGTTCTCGCTTGGACACGCCGCCACGACGGCGAGGGCCGCGACGTCGGCGAAGGACTGAGCCACGACCTGCCCGTCGGCGCTCAGCACTCGCCCGCCTCGCACGTGCAGGGCGCCGAACACCTGGCCACACCAGACCAGGTCGAAGACGGCGTGATGATCGCCGGCATCGGGGCGGCCCCCGTTGCTGCGGTCCGTCGTTCCTGGAGCGTGCCCGAGGAGCGAGTCGAGCCGTTCGAGCTCGTGCGTCGTCGACGCGAGCACGTGGGTGAGGCCCCGATCGGAAGCGAGGACGGCCACCAGCTCGGCCTGGAGCACCCCCGCGGCCGAGACCACCAGGCCGGCCAGCAGGTCAGCGACGTCCGGCTGGTCGAGCATGGCGGTCACCAGGCCCGCGAGTGCGTCACGCCCGAGGTCGGGTGACGTCATCACGCACCCTCCCCGGTCGCAGGGCTGAAGTCGATACGACGATCGAGCACGAGGGCGCTCACGTGGGAGATCGTGCTGGCATGGGCGAACGCATGAGCACGAAGCACCGCCAGGGCGTCGGGCGGCGCCAGACCGAGCTGGGCCACGACCATCCCAGTGGCCTGCGAGACCCGGTCGCGCTCGCTCCAGAGGCTCTCGTTGCTGCCGACCGACACGGTGGCGCCGAGGATGGCGGTGCCCACGGCGTCGGCCAGCGCGGCCGTCTCCACGACGCGCAGCGCGACCGGGTCGTCGACGTCGGTTCGCTGATGCAGGGTGAGCACCCCCACCGGTGACAGGTGCGGGCGCATCGGGAAGGCCCGCACCAGTCGGGTCGTCGCGATCGCGGGGAGGCTCTCGGCCAGCTGGGGCCACCGGGCGCACTGGTCCTCGGCCGTCGTCGGCACCACGGGCTGCTGGGTCAGCAGCGCCTCGACGCTCGGGCCCTGGCACAGGAGGTCCTGCGCCTCCTCGAAGCGGGCGACGACGTCGTCGGTCGCGCAGAGCAGGGAGCGCTCCGCGGTCGAGACCCCCAGCGAGATGCCTCCGCCGATGCCCTGCACCAGGACGACGAATGCGCGACACAACCGCAGCGGGTAGGGCTCACCGGGGTTCACGTCAGCCAGGGCCCGGGTGAGTCGAACGAGCACGACGGGGTCGGTGGGCATGAAGCGTCTCCTGGCTGGCGTGCGGTCGGTGGACCGCACCTGGGGTCAGCCTAGTCACGACCTGACCCCCGCGGCCGGTCGTTCGTCGTCTCCCTAGAGGATGAAGGAGCACCACACCGTGGTGCCGGACGCGTCGGTGGACGAGCCCCAGTCGGCGGCCAGGGCATCGACGATCCTCAAGCCACGCCCGTGCACCACCAGCGGGTCGGGTCCCAGCGGTGCCGCGACGACGTCCTGACCGTGGTTCGCCCGGCGGCGGCCGCTGTCGCGCACGGTGAGCGTGAGTCGAGTGGCCCGACGGGCCACCTCGACGCGAGCCACGGAGGTGGCGTGCATCACGACGTTCGTCACCAGCTCGGAGAGGCACAGCACCGCGGTGTCCACCACGTCGTCGTCGACCTTCCACTCCTGCAGCTGACGGCGGGCGAAACGCCTCGCAAGGGCGACGGACACCGGGACGGGGTCGACCGTCACGAAGACCTTCTCCTCACCCTCCTCGAGCTCGCCGCGCTCGTCGGCACCCGAGCCGTCGAGTGGCGCTGCGCCCTCCGGCGCGAGCAGTCCGCCGGCGGCGGAGCGCTGGACCGCGCTCAGCTCGGCTGCGACTCGCGCCGCGCTCACCTCCAGCCGAGCGAGATGATGCGACCCGAACTGCTGCGGAAGCTCGTAGAAGAGCATCAACGCGCCCAGCGTCGTCTCGCCGCTCCGCAGGGGCAAGGCCGCCACGGCGAGGACGCCCTTCTCGCCCTGGCTCCGAGCGAAGGCGGGGAAGGCCTCAGCCAGGAGGTCGATGCGACCGACGACGGGCGACCCGGTGCGCACGACCGCGGTGAGCGGAACGTCGTCGTAGGCGTCGATGTGACACCACGCCAGGTGGGCTACGCCGTCCGGCTCGACGACGATGTCGCTGTCGCTGGCGGTGAAACGAAGGCGCCGTCCGCCGCCTTCGGTGAGCGCCAAGGCCGCGCGGCGGACTCCGGAGGTCTCGACGAAGGAGTCCAGGACCTGTGCGACCAGGGTGTCGAGGTCGGCACCCGCCTGCGCACGCATGTCGACCAGGATAGGCCGACCCGGGGAATCGCGCGGGGACGCGACGCGCCGCGGACTTCGTCCTGGCAGCCGGGGCGTCAGCCGGCGAGGTCGAGGCCCGGCACCAGCCGGCGCAGGTCGGCCAGCAGCCCCTGCGGATCGACGACCGACAGCGTCGCCCCGGGGTGGGTGATGAGACCGGTGGGGTCGATCCCCTTCACGGGCCGACCGAACGACACGCACAGCGCCGACTGGGCGTTGGTGGTGAAGCTGACCCCCCGGTCGGAGAACGACAGATGTGGTGGACCAGCGGTCTTGATGAAGCCGAAGCCCCCGGTGACCACTGCGCCCGTGATGTTGTCGAGTGGCGTCTCGAGGCGCCACAGCCCGTAGCGCACCTGCAGTCCGGCGGGGCCGATCTCGACCCAGGCGGTGCGCGGCGTGATGCCGAACGCAAGCCCGGCGAGGCGGTACGACGTGGCGAAGGCGAACTCGTGGCGCACTGGGACGCCGGGCTCAGTGCTCACGCAACGCCTCGATCAGCTCGTCCTTGCGCATCGACGAACGACCTTCGAGGTCGAGCTCGGCGGCGCGCGAGCGCAGGTCGTCGACGGTCCATTCCTCGTAGGCCTCCGACGACCCGCCGCGCTTGCCCACCGCGGACCGACCGTCACGAGCGGCGGCGTTCGCGATGCGTGCCGACTTCTCCTTGCTGTTGCCCTCGTCGCGCAGCTTCTCGTAGAGCTCAGCGTCCTTGACGCTGGGTCCGGGGGTCTTGTCGCTCGGCATGTCTCGACGCTACTGAAGGCCCGGCCGGTCGCCACCGTCCCTCGGGGTGATGACGTCACGTGTCGGCGCCCGCAGGATCGCCTGCATGACACGTTTCGGCTACACGCTGATGACCGAGCAGAGCGGACCGCGTGAGCTGGTCTCCTATGCCCAGCAGGCCGAGGAGGTCGGGTTCGACTTCGAGGTGAGCAGCGACCACTACTCACCGTGGCTGACGTCGCAGGGGCACGCCTCCTACGCGTGGACGATGCTCGGAGCCGTCGCCCAGGCGACCTCCCGCGTCGAGCTGATGACCTACGTGACCTGCCCGACGCTGCGCTACCACCCGGCGATCGTGGCGCAGAAGGCCGCCACGCTGCAGCTGCTGGCCGAGGGCCGCTTCACCCTCGGGCTCGGCTCGGGCGAGAACCTCAACGAGCACGTCGTCGGCGTCGGCTGGCCGAGCGTCGCGACCCGGCAGTCGATGTTGGTCGAGGCGATCGAGATCATCCGCGAGCTGCACGGCGGCCACCTCGTCGACTACCAGGGTGAGTACTTCCAGGTCGACTCCGCCCGCATCTGGGACCTCCCCGAGAACGGGGTCGACCTGGCGGTCGCCGTCTCGGGCAGCCGCTCCATCGAGCGCTTCGCCGCGCTCGCCGACCACCTGGTCGCCGTCGAGCCCGACGAGACGCTGGTGCCCACGTGGAACGGCGTCGACGGCGCCCCGAGGATCGGTGACGGTGGCGCCCGCGCGATCGGTCAGATCCCGATCTGCTGGGGACCGGACGCCGAGGCGGCCAAGGAGCTGGCCCACGACCAGTTCCGCTGGTTCGCCGGCGGCTGGACGGTCAACGCCGACCTCCCGACACCGGCGGGCTTCGCGGGCGCCACCCAGTTCGTGACTCCCGACGACGTCGCCGACAACATCCCGTGCGGCCCCGACCTCGACGCCGTCGTCGAGGCGGTCCTGGAGTTCACCAAGGCCGGCTTCACCGACGTCGCCGTGGTGCAGGTCGGCGACGAGACCCAGGAGAAGTTCCTGGCCGAGGCGGCCGGCCCGCTGCTCGAGAAGCTCCGCGCCGCCGACGCCTGATCCCACGCCGCCCTCAGGACTCGGTGGCAGGCTGGGCGGTGTGACGACGCAGCCCGAGGTACGCCCGAGCGGGCCGCCGTCCCTGACGCGCACCCTGCTCCTCCTCGAGGTGCTGCTCGTGCTCGCGGTGTCCCTCGGCCGCTCGGCGATCTACGCGGTCGTCAGCCTGGTCGAGTCGCTCGCCGCCCCGGGCGGGCTGCGCGACCAGAGCGCCGTCCTCAACCCGAGCCTGGCGCCTGACCGCCCGTGGCTCGACCTGACCCTCCAGCTGCTGGCTTCGGCGTTCCGCGTCATGCCGGCCCTGTTGGTCGTCTACCTGCTCTACCGCACCGGCGACCGGGTGCGCGAGATCATGGTCGGGCCCGACCGACGTGGCCGCGACCTCCTGCGCGGTGCCGCCGTGGCGGCCGGGGTCGGAGCGCTCGGCATCGCCTTCTACGTGGTCACTCGCGAGATCGGGATCAACCTCACCGTCGTCGCCGCCGACCTCCCCGACGTCTGGTGGCGCTACCCGCTGCTCGTGCTGTCGGCGCTGTCGAACGCGGTGCTCGAAGAGGTGGTCATGCTCGGCTACCTGCTGACCCGCACCGACCAGCTCGGCCTGTCACGCCGCGGCGGCGTGGTGACCAGCGCGCTGATCCGCGGCAGCTACCACCTCTACCAGGGCATCGGCGGGTTCCTCGGCAACGCGGCGATGGGGCTCTTCTTCGGGTGGCTCTACACCCGGTGGGGGCGGGTGCTGCCGTTCGTCATCACGCACACCCTGCTCGACATCGGCGCCTTCGTCGGTTACGCGCTGCTGGTCGACAAGGTCGGCTTCCTCTCCTGAGGACCACCCGTCGGTGCACGCGGTACGTCTAGGGTCCGGGTCGTGGAGCTCGCCGTCGACACCCCCGCAGCCGTCGCCTTCGCGCTGGCGGCGGTACTGCACGCCGGCTTCCAGGCCACGGTCACAGCACTCGTCTACCCCGCGCTCGTGCGCGTCGGGCTCGAGCACCCTGACGACTGGCGCGCCGCGCATGACCGGCACTCGCGCACCATCGTCACCCTCGTCGGCGTCGTGTACGTCGCTCTCCTCGCCACGGGTCTGTGGCTGCTGTTCTCCGCGCCGGGGTTGCTGAACCTGCTCGCGCTGGCCGGGGCCTGGGGCGCGGTGCTGGTCACGGGCACCGTCGCAGCCCCCACCCACGGACGTTTGACAACGCCCGAGCATGCCCTGCTCCGCCGGCTGCTGACCTCCGACCGCTGGCGCTGCGCGGTCGCCGTCCTCGGTGCCCTGGCCTCGGTCACCGCCCTGGCCGCGTGAGGCCGCAGGTCTCCCGATGGGTGGCACCCGGCCCGGACGAACCCTCTATCATCAGCGTCATGACCGCTCGTGCCACCCGTGTGCTCGTCGTCAGCGAGCACGACGTCGTCTGCGTCGGCCTCGCCACCCTGCTGCAGTCGGACGGCCGCTTCGAGTGCCGGACGGGAGGCATCAACGAGCTGATGCTCCACGGCGTCGACGTCGTGCTCTACGACGTGATCGGGCTCGTCGACACCGACGGCTCCGACCTCGACCGCCTGGTCAAGGAGACCGACGTCGCGGTGCTCGCCGTGACCCGCGACCTGCGACCCGATCTCGCCGACCAGGCCCTCGCCAAGGGTGCCGACGGTTGCGTCTCCCTCGAGGTGGGGGCTCCCGAGCTCGCCGCCGCCGTCCACGCTGCCGCCTGGGGAGACCTGCAAGGTGACCGCTCCCCCGACGCCATCGACTACACGCTGAACCCCGCGCGCAGCGACGACCTCCCCCATCTGGCGCCGCGGGAGACCGAGGTGCTGCAGCTCATCGCCCGCGGCCACAGCAACGCCGAGATCTCCGGCCAGCTGTACCTCTCGATCAACTCGGTGAAGACCTACATCCGTGGCGCCTACCGCCGGATCGGCGTGCAGAGCCGGAGCCAGGCGGTGGCCTGGGTCATCCACCACGGCCTCGACTCGGAGCCGTCCTCCTGATCTCGTTCCGCCCGCCGCCCCCCAATGATGTCGGGGCTGAGGGAGGGATCGGGCTCACACGTCGGAGAGCACCGCGATGATGGCTGCGGCGAGGGCGCTCACCGAGACCCCCGACTTGTCCGCGACGTCGCGGATCCGCAGGTCGGCGTCGTGGAGGGGCAGCGTCCGCACGCGGGAGACCAGGGCCGTCGCCAACGACAGGTGCGTGCTCTCCCTCACCAGTGACGGCGCGAGCCGCGCCGCGTCACGGGTCTCGAAGCCCAGGTCGGTGTCGATGCGCGCCGAGGCCGCGCTCGCGCCGAGCAGCTCGATCAGCTCGGCCTCGCGGTCACGGAACGAGTCGGGGGTCGCTCCGTAGAGGTGGACGTTGCCGACCTCGCCGGCTTCCGGTCTCAGCGTGTAGGACAGTGAGGTGGCGACGCCACGTGAGCGGTGCGAGACGAGCGTGAAGATGACACCTTGCTCGGACTCGACACACAAGCTCAGTCCGACGCAGTCGGGCGCCACCGTCTCGATCTTCTCGCCGAGGGCCACGAGCTGCTCGAGGAGGTCCTCTCCGCGGAAGATGAAAGGTCCGTACTGCCGGTCGACTTCTGCTGTTTCGGGAAGCGGTTCCATGGCGGCCTCACTCCTCTCCTGTCGTCATCCGATCGGCTGCTCCGACCTTCTTCGACGCTAGGCGAGGCAGGGGTGAGGCGATTCACCCGAGGGGACCCCATGCCCCGGGCGCTCCCACCCTCCGTCGCGGACCTCAGAGCTCGGCGGCGAGCTCCGCAAGACGTCGTACGTCGGCGACGCGCGCGTCGTGGGTGCCGGCGAGCGGCTTCAGCAGCAGCGTGCTCACCCCGGCCGCGGCGAACTCCGCGAGATGGGTCCTGACGAACGTCTCGTCACCGATCAGCGAGACCGCACGGACGAGGTCGTCGGGAACTGCGAGCGCTGCGTCGGCCTTGCGCCCATCGAGGTAGAGGTCCTGGATCTCGGCGGCCTCGGCCTCGTAGCCGTAGCGGCAGGCGAGCTGGTTGTAGAAGTTCTTGTCGCGCGCGCCCATGCCACCGATGTACAGCGCGAGCTGGTCGCGCACCGCGCCGAGCGCTGCCGGGTCGGCCTCGCCGAGCGCGAAGCTGGTCTGCAGCTGGATGTCGAGGGTGCCCAGCTCGGGGTCGCGCTTGGCCGCGCCCTCTGCCAGCGACTCGCCGAAGGCGGTCTCCCACTTCTCGGGGTGGAAGAAGAGCGGCTGCCAACCCTCCGCGATCTCGGCGACCATCGCGACGTTCTTGGGACCCAGGGCGGCGACCGAGATCGGGATGCGCGGGCGCACGGGGTGGTTGATCAGCTTCAGCGGTTTGCCGAGACCGCTTCCGCCGTGCTCCTCGGTGAGCGGCACCTGGTAGTGCTTGCCCTCGTGGACGACGGGCCGGCGCTGCCAGACCTGGCGGCAGATCTCGACGACCTCGCGGGTTCGCGCGAGCGGGGCGTCGTACTTGATGCCGTGGAAGCCTTCGATGACCTGCGGGCCGGAGGCGCCGAGACCGAGGGTGAAGCGACCCCCCGAGACGTAGTCGAGGCCGGCTGCGGTCATCGCGGTGAGCGAGGGGCTGCGCGTGTAGATCTGGAAGATGCTCGACATCAGCTCCAGGCGCCGGGTGCGAGCCGCGATGAAGCCCAGCTGGCTGACGGCGTCAAAGGTGTAGACCTCGGCGACGCCGACCAGGTCGAGACCGGCGTCCTCGTAGTCGACCAGCTGCTCGACGGTCTCGCCGAAGCCGCCGGCGTAGTCGAGTGTCATGCCGAGTCGCATCTGGTCCTCCTGGGGTGCGCGAGCGGGAGCGCGGCCCATCATGTCGCTCCTGGTGACGCGCGCCACGCAGGGGTCCGGGTCGGCCTCGTCTCAACGCGTGATGCCGAGCTCGCCGTACGACGTCGTGGTCGCGGCCGGCGCACCGCAACCCGCCTGGTTCCCTCCAGCCCCGCGTAGCCTCGAGAGGTGTCCGACTTCTCCTCCCTGCTCGACGTCCACCTCGGCCGTTCCTTCGCCGACGCCGTGCCGGAGCTCGCCCTTCCCTGGACCGCTGCGGACGCACCGGCCCCCCGGCTCCTCGCTCTCAACGAGACGCTCGCGCACGACCTCGGGCTGGACGTCGCGGTGCTCCGCGCGGACGCCGGCCTGGGGCTCCTCACCGGCACCGAGGTGCCCGGGGGCGCCACGCCGGTGGCACAGGGCTACGCCGGCCACCAGTTCGGCGGCTTCGCGCCACGTCTCGGCGACGGACGGGCCCTGCTCCTGGGCGAGCTGATCGGCACCGACGGTCGCACCCGCGACCTGCACCTCAAGGGTTCGGGCCGCACGCCGTTCGCGCGCGGCGGCGACGGTCTGGCGGCCGTCGGTCCGATGCTGCGCGAGTACGTCATGTGCGAGGCGATGCACGCCCTCGGCATCCCGACGACCCGTGCCCTGGCCGTCACCGCGACCGGGGCCACGGTGCGACGCGAGGTGCCGCTGCCGGGCGCCGTCCTCGCGCGGGTGGCGAGCAGCCACCTGCGGGTCGGCAGCTTCCAGTACGCCCGCTCGATCGATGCCGGCGACGGGGGAGCCGAGCCGGGCGTGCTGCGGCGCCTGGCCGACCACGCGATCGCGCGGCACCACCCCGGGCTCGCCGGCATCGACGACGACGCAGAGCGCTACCTGGCGTTCTACCGCGCGGTCGTCACGTCCCAGGCAGGGCTGATCGCGCACTGGATGCTCGTCGGGTTCGTGCACGGCGTCATGAACACCGACAACATGACGATCTCCGGGGAGACGATCGACTACGGCCCCTGCGCCTTCCTCGACGTCTTCGACCCGACCTCCGTCTTCAGCTCGATCGACGAGGCCGGCCGCTACGCGTTCGGCAACCAGCCCTCGATCGGAGAGTGGAACCTCGCCCGCCTGGCCGAGTCGCTGCTCCCGCTGCTCGCCGCGGAGCAGGACGCAGCCGTCGCGATCGCCGTCGAGGCGCTCGGTGAGTTCGGCCCGCAGTACGCCGCGGCCTGGTCGGCGGGCCTGCGCGCGAAGCTCGGCCTCGGGCACCTCGGGCACCTCGGGACCGGGAGGTCGGCGGAGGAGCTCGATGCTCTGGTCGACGACCTCTTCGGGCTGATCCGCGGCCAGGCCGATCACACCCGGTTCTTCCGGGCGCTGGCCTCGGCGGCCCGCGGCGACTGCGCCCCCGCCCGCGACCAGCTGCTGGACGTCGCCGGCTTCGACGCCTGGGCCGAGCGCTGGCTGGCGCTCGGACCCGACGCCGCGGCGATGGACCGCACCAACCCCGTCTACATCCCGCGCAACCACCTCGTCGAGGAAGCGCTGCTCGCCGCGACCGCAGGCGACCTGTCACCGTTCGAGCGGCTCGGCGAGGTCCTGGCGCACCCCTTCGAGGAACGGCCGGGGCTGCAGCGCTACGCCGAGCCGGCCCCGGACAGCTTCGGGCCCTACACGACCTACTGCGGCACCTGAGCCGAGATCCGGGGCCGGGGCCGCCGCCGAGCATCCCGACCTGTCGAGAACCCACAATTGTGCCGTCCTGACATGGTTCGGGGCCTTCGACCTGCCACAACTCCACAATTGTGGCGATCTGACCACCCGCCAGCGGCGTCGGCGCCCCGTCCCGACCCGCAGCGCGCGAGACTGCTGGGTGTGAGCGACCTTCCCGACCTCCTCGGCTTCGGCCTGCGGTTGCTGGTGCTGCCGCTGGTCGTGGTCGCCCTGGCCCGGCTGGGTCGCATCGACCTGCGCTGGCTGCCGCTGTGGGCGCTCGCCCGCGCGGCGGCGCAGCTCGGGCTCGTGGCCCTGCTGCTGCGCGGGATCCTCGACGCACCGGCCACCGTGGCCGCCTTCGTCGCGCTGATGCTCACCACCGCGTCCTTCACTGCGGCCGGGCGCATCGGTGAGCTGCACCGCGGACGACGCATCGCCGCCCTCGGCGTGGTGTGCGGCGCGGCCGCCGCGCTGCTGGCGATCTTCGCGCTGCGCCTGGTCGACACCGGCGCCACCTACGTGATCGCCGTGGCCGGCATCGTCATCGGAAACGCGATGACGGCCGCCACCTTGTCGGGGCGCAACTTCCTGCGTGCCTCGCGCCAACGTCGCGACGAGGTCGAGGCGTGGCTCTCGCTGGGGGCGACGCCGTCCCAGGCGCACGCCGAGATCGGGCGTAGCGCTGCTCGCGAGTCGTTGCTGCCGGGGCTCGACCAGACCAGGTCGACCGGGCTCGTGACGTTGCCCGGCGCGTTCGTCGGCGCGCTCTTCGGGGGCGCCTCGCCCGTCGAGGCCGCCCAGTTCCAGCTGGTCGTGCTGGCCGGGCTCGGGCTCGCCATGACGGTCACCGCGCTCCTGGTGACCCGCCTCGCCGGGCGCACGCCGTACGTCAGCGTCGAGGCCTCCGCGGTCGCAGACCGACCGCCTGCGGGTCGTCCGGGACGAGCCCGGGGAGGTCCCACGGCTCCAGCACCGGGCGGACGTCCCCCGCAGGCGTGACCCAGCCGATGCCCTCCTCGTAGCGCCGGATCACCCGCGCCGGAGCGCCCCCGACCACCGCTCGGTCGGCGACGACCCCGCGCACCACCGAGCCGGCTGCGACGACCACGTTGCGTCCGAGCGTGGTGCCCGGCAACACGATCGCGCCGTGGCCGAGCCAGCACCCGTCGCCGATCACGACCGGGCGGTGCTCGCCGAGCTGGCGCCCGATCGGGACCTCCAGCTGCTGGTAGCCGTGGCCGGCGTCGGAGATGAAGACGTCCTGGCCGCACCACACGTCGTCGCCCAGGGTCACCGACGAATGTGCGGTGATCGAGACCCGGGCCCCGATCACGCAGCGGTCGCCGACCACCAGGGCGCGCGGGGGCAGGTGGCTCTCACCGGGGGCGTACCCCACCGACAGGGTCGCCTGGCGACCGACGAGGGTGTGCGCGCCGAGATGGATCGAGGCGACGTTCATCAGCGTGGCCGCCGGGAAGGCGATGCAGCTGGACGCGCCGAAGCTCCCGAACCCGTCGGCCGCACCCGTGCCGGGCACGATCTCGCCGGCGCGGTCGAGCCAGGCCCAGGCGGCATGGGCGGCCCGGTTGAGCAGCCGCTTGCGGCGGCCGGCGAACGATGACGCGGCGAGATCCACCGCGTGAGCGTAGGGCACGGATCGCTCTACGATGGCCTGGTGAGTGCCACCCTGGTCGCCAAGGGCCTGTCCGGTGGACACGCCCACCGCACGCTGTTCGAGGCGCTCGACCTGACGGTCGCGCCGGGCGACGTCGTCGGGGTGGTCGGGGCCAACGGTGCCGGCAAGACCACGCTGCTGAGCCTGCTGGCCGGTGCGGCGACCCCGCTGGGCGGCTCGGTGTCGACTGCTCCGAGCGACGCCTTCCTCGGCTGGTTGCCTCAGGAGCACGAACGTCTCGACGGCGAGACCGTCGCGGCCTACCTCGCCCGGCGCACGGGCGCGGCCGCGGCGACCGAGACGATGGAGGCGACGGCCGGCGCGCTCGGCTCGGACGTCGCCGGGGCCGACGAGGCCTACGCCGTCGCGCTCGACCACTGGCTCGCCAGCGGCGCGCCGGACCTCGACGACCGGATCCCCGGGGTGCTCGCCGACCTGGGGCTGCGGGTCGACAGCGAGACCGGCGAGGGCGTCGGAGCCGACGCGCTGATGACCTCGCTCTCCGGCGGCCAGGCTGCCCGGGTCGGTCTCGCCGCCCTGGTGCTCAGCCGCTTCGACGTGGTGCTGCTCGACGAGCCGACCAACGACCTCGACCTCGACGGACTGGCCCGGCTGGAGGCGTGGGTGCAGGGGTTGCGGGCGGGCGTCGTCCTGGTCTCCCACGACCGCGAGTTCCTGGCGCGCTGCGTGACGCGCGTCGTCGAGCTCGACCTCGCCCAGCACCAGGTCGCCGTCTACGACGGCGGCTACGACGCGTACCTCGACGAGCGTGCGGTCGCTCGCCGTCATGCCCGCGAGGCCTACGACGAGTACGCCGACCGCAAGGCCGACCTGGTCGGTCGCGCGCGCACCCAGCGCGAGTGGAGCTCGCAAGGCGTGCGCAACGCGATGAGGAAGAGTCCCGACAACGACAAGATCCGCCGCAAGGCGCAGGCGGAGTCGTCGGAGAAGCAGGCCCAGAAGGTACGGCAGATGGAGTCGCGGATCGCCCGGCTCGAGGAGGTCGACGAGCCGCGCAAGGAGTGGACGCTGCAGTTCCGCGTCGCGCCGGCTCCGCGCTCGAGCACCGTGGTCGCCTCCCTGGACGCTGCCGTCGTCCGCCGCGGCGACTTCACGCTCGGTCCGGTGTCGGTGCAGGTCAACGCCGGCGACCGCATCGGCATCGTCGGGCCCAACGGAGCCGGCAAGACGACGCTGCTGCACCTGCTGCTGGGCCACCTCGCTCCCGACGAGGGCCGGGCCTCGATCGGCGCCTCGCTGGCCGTCGGCGAGATCGACCAGGCGCGCTCGGTGCTGCCCGAGGCGCTGACGCTGGGCGACGCCGTCGAGGCGCAGGTGCCCGAGATGAACCCCGCGGAGATCCGCACCCTGCTGGCGAAGTTCGGGCTCAAGGCCGACCAGGTGACCAGCCTGGTCGGCGACCTCTCCCCGGGCGAGCGCACCCGCTCGGCGATGGCGCTGCTCCAGGCGCGGGGGGTCAACGTGCTGGTGCTCGACGAACCCACCAACCACCTCGACCTGCCCGCGATCGAGCAGCTCGAGGAGGCGCTCGACGCCTACCCCGGCGCGCTGCTCCTCGTCTCGCACGACCGGCGCCTGCTCGACCAGGTGCGCCTCGACGAGCGGTGGCAGGTCGAGGCCGGTCGGGTCGTCCCAGGCTGAATGTCGGTCCTGACATCTCGGTCGGGCACGCACTAGGGTCGGCGCCGTGACCGGACTGGTGGAACGATCGACGCAACGACTGGCGGGCCGGACGATCGTGGTGAGCGGCGCAGGCTCCGGCATCGGTCGGGGCACGGCGCTGCGCCTGGCGCGGGAGGGCGCCTACGTGGCCGCGCTGGACGTCGTCCCGGACGGGTTGGCGGGGCTCGCCGAGGAGGTCGCGGCGTCCGGGCTCGGCGACGCCGGCGGAGCGCTCGTGACCGGGGCCGTCGACATCGCCGACGAGGAGTCGGTCCGCTCGGCCATCGCGACGGTGACCGCTGAGCGCGGCGGGCTCGACGCCGTCGTCAACGCGGCTGCAGTGCACTACGGCGACCACACCCACGAGATGTCGCTGGAGCGCTGGAACCGGCTGATCTCGATCAACCTCACCGGCACGTTCTTGATGACGCGCGAGAGCATCCCGGCGCTGCTGGCGTCGCCGCACGGCGGAGTCGTCGTCAACTTCAGCTCGACGTCGGCCTTCTTCGCCCACCCCTACATGGCGGCGTACTCGGCGACCAAGGGCGCGATCATGTCGTTCACCCACGCCATCGCGCTCGAGTACGCCGACCGCGGCCTGCGGGCGGTGAGCATCGTTCCCGGAGGCATCGAGACCGCGATCACCGGCGCGACTCCGGCGAACCTGCCGGCCGACGTCGACTGGGACAAGTTCGCCAAGCTGATGCCGGTGCTCGGCCGCGGAAAGTTCGGCACGCCCGACAGCATCGCCGGGGTCGTCGCCATGCTCGTCAGCGACGACGGCGCCTACATCACCGGCACCGAGATCCGCGTCGACGGCGGCACCCACATGTAGGTCGACCGGGTTCCCTCCGGTCCGGGCGTGGACGAGGTGGCCCAGGCACGCGTCGAGATCGGTCCGACAGCGCCGCACCACGCCCTGACCGACCTCGTTGAGAGGCGGAATTGTCCATGCCTTCGGCCGCCGGGTCCAGGGTGCTGTCCCTCTTGTGCGCGGCCAGGCGACGCGAGGAAAGTGAGCGCGGAAGTCGTCGATCGACAGGAGGCCGCGATGGAGTTCACCTCGTCCCGGTTCCAGGGAATGCCGTGGTTGTGGGAGATCCTCAACGACTCCGACCCCGGGACCAAGAAGCTGCAGCGAGTCGACCACTCCGAGGACGTGCGCCAGGTGCAGCGGGCGCTCTTCGACCTCGGCTGGACGATGCGCGTGGAGCCCTCGTTCCCCGACCGCGAGGTCTTCTCCGACAGCTGGTTCGGCGATGACACCTACGGCGTCGCGCTCGCCTTCAAGACGCACTACGGCATCCAGTTCTCCGGAGCCGGTGAGGGCGAGTACAGCGGCAACGTCGGCCCGCGGACGTTGGCGAGGCTCGACTACCAGTGCTCGCTGTGGGACGCGTCCGAGACGCGCATCCTGGAGAAGGCAGCCCTGCTCGACGACCCCGAGGGCACGATGATCATGGGGAACGGGCCCGGCCCCAACCCCTCCAACGTGCTGGGCACCAGCGGGGTCTACTGGCCGGGCACCTACTACGGGCAGTTCGGGCACTTCTGCGACGAGGAGAGCACCGGCACCTGCGTGGTGCAGGGTCGGGTGTACGACGGCTGGGTCGAGGACGGTTGGGTGACCGGCCCGCTCGGGTTCCCGACGTCGGACGTGATCGACCTCGGCGACGGCACCCAGAGCGCTGACTTCGTCGGCGGACGAGTCACGTGGGACTCCGCCACCGACACCACGAGCGTCGAGCACTGGGCCTGAGCGGGCGAGGGCATGAAGCTCGGGGAGGCCGTGCGGCACGCGGGGGTCCTCACCGCCCTCAGCGCCCCGGGCTGGCTGGGCGCCCTCCTCGACAGCGTCGACGTCGACCTCCCCGCTCTGCCCGACCCCCTGCCCGACCCCCTGCTCGACGTCATGGTCCCGGTGGTCGTGGACCGGGATCCGTTGCACCTCGCTGCCACCGTGCGCGTCGTCGGCACCCCCTCGTCGGTGCGCCTCACCGTCGACCTCTCCACGCTGCGCCTGCGAGGAGGGTCGGTGACCCTCTCCGGCTCACCCGGCGAGCTGGAGCTGGCCGTCGACGACACCGGGCAGGTCAGCACCCGACTCACCACACCATCGGGAGCACCTCTGCTCCTGCTGTCGGTCGACGACCCGGGCGGCGACGGAGTAGCGGTGGCCGCCACGGGGGGGATCGGGCTGGCCCTGCACCCCTCGACCGCGCGGCTGCTGCTCCTGGGGAGCTCTCCGGCCGTCGAGGTCGACGGGGTCCTCTCGATCACCGGGGTGCCGGGCCTCGAGGGTTCCGCAGAGGTCGCGGTGCAGGGCCTCCGATGGGGCCCGTCCGGGTTCTCCGGCCATGCGAGCGGGACGGCGGCGGGCATCGTCTGGGACGTCGGGTGGTCCGGCGGTCACGAGCTCGTGCCGTCGAGCCTGCTGCTCGACACCCCCGTGAGCGTCGTCCCGGGTCTCGACCATCTCCCCGCGCTCGAACCCGGGTGCCGGCTGCGACTCACCGGTGGTCGACCGGCCGTCGCCACCGATCCTGACCTCGACCTCGCGGTCGAGGTCCTGGGCGGCCCCGGGGGCATCCTCGCCTCGTCCCGCGAGGACGTCGCCGCGGCTGCCCTGCTGCTCACCGCGACCGCCGGGACCGGAGCGGCGAGCGACGGCACCACCGCAGTCGCGGCCGCCATCGCAGCCGCCGTGAACCTCATCGCTCCGCTGAGGGCCCAGGGAACCGCCCGGGTGACCCGTGCTCGGGTCGACCTCGCGAGGCGGAGCCGGGCGAGCATCGACTACGACGCAACCCTCGAGTGCCGCGTGAGCGCAGGCGGCGCCCTCGACCTCGGCACGGTGGCCCCGATGCGAGCCGCGGTCCGCGGCGTGGTCGTCGACTGGACGAGCACGCCGCGTCTCGACTGGCGTGCTGCGTCCATCGACGTCGCCGACCCCGGCCAGTGGAAGGTCTTCTCGCCCGAGCGCCTCCTCCAGGTCGACCGGACCCGTTCAGGCACCGGGTCGGCGTGGTTCGAGGTCGACCTGCGTTTCGTGCTGGACGCGGGCCCGGTGGCGCTGGACGGCGCCACCGTGCGGATCACCCTGCCGACCGACCCCGCCGACGACGGCCCGCGGATCGCCGTGCGAGGCCTCGGCGCTCGCCTCGAGGTCCCCGGGCTGGTGCGGGGGGCGGGCTCGGTGGCGCTGAGCAACGGCACGCTGCACGCCGACCTCCGAGCAGCACTGGTCCCGCTGAACCTGGCCGCGTCGGCGTCCGTCGACCTCGGCCCCGGCGGGTCGCTGCTCGCCTCGATCGACGTCGACCTGCCGGCGCCGGTGCCGCTGGCCAACACGGGTCTCGGCCTCTTCGGTGTCGGGGGCAGCCTGGGTCTCGACCGGGCCCTGGTCCTGCCGGCCGAGCTGGACGAGCGGGTCGCGTGGGACCCGCGAAGGCAGGGCGCGACCGTGGCACGGGCCGGGTCGTCCCTCATCGGTCTGCGGGTCGCGGTCGGCACCCTGCCCGATCTCGGTCACGCTTTCTCGGCTGTCGGCAGTCTCGCCGTCGGCACCCCCGACCTCGCGGTCGTCGCCGCCCTCTCAGGTCGGCTCCTCGGGCCCCGCCCGTCGCTCACCGAGGCGGCCGGCCCCGGGATCGGCCCGCGTCTGCGCGGGGTCCTCGCCGTGCTGCCGCACGAGGTCTCGCTCGCCGTCGTGGCCGACTACCGGTTCCCCGAGACCGCGCCGGTGCTGCTCGACGCGATCGCCCCGGTGGAGGCTCGCTGGCCGGTGGGGGAACCCGGCTGGTCGGTCCACCTGGGCACGGATCGCTCCCGGGCCCCCGGTCCGATCCGCGCCGCGGTGCTCCCCACGATCCTGCCCTCGGAGATCCTGCGCGCCGAGGCGTTCCTGATGGTCCACGGCGACGGCCTGGTCGGCCTACCCGTCGCCACGGCGGCCCAGGGCCTCGTGGCGGCCGCGGGGTTCGACCTCGCAACGACCCTGGTGTGTGGACCGGCGACCGCCGAGATCTGGGCGAGCGCCGTCGTCGCCGTCTCGACGCGTCCGGTCTTCCTCGCCGGTCGAGCGCGGGTCGGTGGACGGCTGCGGCTCGGGCCGTTCGCCCTCGGCGTCGACGCCGGCCTCGACCTGCAGGTGGGACCCGGCGAGACCTACGCGGCCACGATGCGGATCTGCGGCGAGGTCGACCTGTGGCTCTTCGAGATCAGTGGGTGCGTGTCGCTCTCCTTGGGCTCGCGGCAGGAGCCGGCGCTCGCTGCGCCGCAGAGCCCGCTCGTCTCGGCCTCGGTCGTCGACAGCACCGGCTGCGTGGTGCCGCCGGGGCCCCACGGGATCCCGGTCTGCTGGCCGGACGCCACGCTGCAGCTCGGCTACGCGCCCGCGCCGGCCGGGGACCCGTCGGGCTCCTTCACCGCGGCCTCCGCGTCGTTCGCCCGCAGCGGGGAGATCGGCGACCACGGGTCCGCGAGCAGCTACCACGCGCGCTACCAGCTCACACACCTCGAGCTGGCGGCGGTCTCGACGGGCGCGGTCGCGCCGCCCGGGTTGGCCGCCACGTGGCAGAGCAAGCCGGGCCAGCACACCATCGCAGCAGACGGCGCGGCCACCCTGGCGCTGCTCTCCCACGACCCGGCGCTGTGGACCGGCCGCCTGGTCGACGGCGGTGCTCGCGATCTCTGCGACCCCACCGGCTCGCGGCGCCGCGAGTGCGCCGGCGTCCCGGTGATGGCCGAGCCGGGCTGGGCGCTCGGCGCTCACGCCCTCGGCATCGACGCGACGCGCTGGGCCCTGCCGCCGATGCCGCACCCCGGCCCACCCAGCGGCCTGCACTCCTACGTCGCCGTCCGTTCGACGCAGACGACGTGGCCGGCGATCGGGCCGCTCGGACGCACGCCGGCCGGACCCGGCGGCCGCGCCTGGCTGGCCCCCGGGCTGACTCCGACGCGCGGCGGCGTCGTGGCCTACGACGTCGCTGCGGTCCTGTCGTCAGGGGCTGGGGACACGCTCCCCCTGCCGCCGGACGCGCGCGGCGAGGTCCTGCTCCTGCCCGACGTCGTGCGCCAGACCTGGATCGAGAACGCACCGGAGCCCGTGACGACCCTGCTGGTCCTGAGGGACGCCCTGGTCCGAGCGCAGCTCGTGCTGGTCACCGGCGCCGATCTTCGGCCGGGAGCGGTCGTGACCGAGGGCGTGCCGTGGTCACGCTCGGACCTCCACCGGGGTCCTGGCGAGGAGTACGTCAGCGTCTGGACGGCCCCCACCGATCAGCTCGGCAGGGTCGTCGAGGTCGTGGTGCGCCATCCGGGGCGAAGCCTCGCCGACGAGCGAGGTCACGACGGGTTCGTCGGCATCGGTGTGGTCGGCCTGTTCGGCGTCACCCACCGCGCGCTCGACCTGGCAGACCAGGTGTCCCGGGCGCCGCTCTTCACGGCGCGCACGCCGCTGCCCCCCGTCGTCGCCCCAGCCGACGCAGGGGCCACGGCGCCGTCCTGGGGACCCGACAACCCGTTGGTTCCCGGCACCACCTACGAGGTGCGACACCAGTGGCGCGTCGACCACGGCGTCGGGGCGCAGTCGGTCTCCTACGACCCGCCGCCCGAGACGGTCCTGCGCGTCGAGGTGGCCTCGCCCCAGGAGTCCCCGCCACCGCTCGACCGCCTGAGCACGGCGAGCGACGTGTTCCACCCGGCGATGTTGGCGCGACACCTACGCGGCTACCGACCGAGCACCGGAGCGAGCTCCGGTGGGCCGAGCAGCAGTGGGCCGTGGTTCACCGGCGATCCGATCACGGCCTACCTCGATCGCAGCGCCGTCACCGTCGCGCACGCCTACGGACTGACGCCCGCGCTGGAGGTCAGGCCGACGGACGCGCCTGCCGGATCGCCCCTGCCGTTCAGCGACGTCCGACTCGAGGCCACCGACGACCCCGGCGTCCTCACCGACGTCGAGCGCGCGGCCGTCGACCAGATGAGGCTCGACTGCGCGCTGCCGCACGGACCGGTCCGCCTCACCGGAACGGTCCCGCTGCACCCGCGCCGGTCCTACGACGTCGCGCTCGCCTTCACCGGAGGGACGGTCGACTACCGCCCAGGCAGCGCCCGGCTGCCGAGCGCGTCCTTCACCACCAGCCGGTGGGCTTCTGCGAGCGACCTGCTCGCCGAGGCGGGATTCGTCGCGCCCGAGACGCCCACGCCCGCCCCCCTGCGTCCAGGCGCCCCTGCGGCGCGGGTGGTCGTCGACGCTCGTCCCGACGTCGTCGCCGACGAGCGTTCGGACGGCGCCCTCGTCGCCGCGCTGCGCGGAGCGGTCCTGCCGACTCTCGACCGTCCGGTGCGCACCACCCTGCTGCTCGATCCGGCCGGAACCGGAAGCGGCTCGATGCTCGCCGGGGTGCTGCTGGAGGCCTGCGAGCCGCTGGAGCGGGAGCTGACCCTCACGGGCCTCGCTCTCGACACGAGCCTGCTGAGCGACGGCTCCCCGTCGGGCGCGGCGCCGACCTGGCGTCGAGTCGCCGACCGCGCCGGCACCCGCGTGCTCTTCGTGCCGTCCGGCCCCGGCGACGCGGGTGTGCTGCGCCTCACCTGGCGGTCGTGGGGGGCACCGCACAGCGGGGTCCTGGCCGCCCTCGACGAGGCGACGACGTCGCTGCTCCTCTCCCTGGCCGGAGCACGGTCGTGAACCTGACCGAGCCACCCTTCGTCCCGCCGGGTCTGCTGCGACTGGACGCCGTCACCGACGACGAGCGGCGCGTCGTGGTCCGGGTCCGTTCGGCGGCTGCCCTGGGACTGCCGTTGTGCCCCTGGACGTTCGACGACCACGGCCTGTCCGAGTGGGGCATCGAGCTGGGCGACGGCTCGTCGTTCCCCGACCCGTTCTTCGGCCCGGTCCATGCCGTCTCCAGCGACACCGCGGTAACCACCCTCACCACGACGGACGACCGCGGCTTCACGTCGACCTCGGGACCCGGCCGGGTCGATCCGGAGATCGGCCTGCTCCCGGCACGACCCGTCGTCGGCGGGTCGCCGCTGGTCCGTGCCCACGGCTCGGACGCGGTGGTCGGCTGGGTCCCCGGGTTCGGGCCCGGACCAGGATCTCGCACCTGGGCGGTGAGCGCCGATCCCGCCGTCCTGCCCGACGGGTCGTGGCGCGTCACCGGGCCTGCTGCGGCGCGGGACGACCAGGCACTCGCCGACCTCCTCAGCTCGACCGGGGACTTCGTGCACCCGCACGACTATCTCGACTCCCTCGCACCCGGCGCCATCCCCGGCGAGGCCCCACCCACCCCGACCACCGTCGAGGAGCTTCTCGCGCGTGGTCGCGCACTCCTCGAGCCAGGACGCGCGGCCCTCGCCGCCCTCCTCGACAGTGGCACCCCGCCCGAGCCCATCGGCGTCAGTCTCGGTGGATCGGCCGACCCGAACGGGACCGTGGCCCTGGACCTGATGGCCTGGGTCGGTGCGGTGTCAGGCGACCCTGCGGCGGCCTCGCTCCTGGGCACCTACGCCGTGCTCCCCGACTCCGCCGGTCTCCTGCTGCACACGCTGACCGCGAGCACCTCCTTCGTGGTGCCGGCGCCGTTCCCCGACGCCCCGCCGGCCCTGCAGCTCGCATGGGCCCTGGCCGAGAACGGCGGGGAACAGGCAGCGCTCGGCCGCCACCTCGCCGACCAGCACCCCGGTCTGGTCGCTCTCGCCGAGGCACTGCCCGACACCCACCGCGTGGTGCACCTGCAAGTGCCGGCGATCGTGGCGAGGATGCCGCTCCCACCGAGGCCGCCGCAGCTCGTCACCGTCGCGGGTGGAGTGGCGGTCTCGGGGCACCAGGGCGGGCCGATCACGCTGCGACGCTTCGACCGAGCGGGGGAGCATCGCGTGCGGTTCCTGCTGCTGCCCGCGAGCGGCGAGGTGGTGGAGCCACCCGACGTGCTGCCGCCGGGTTCGGTGCTCCACGAGGCACATACCCAGGACCTCTGGGGGCAGTGGAGCGGCCCCGGCTCGAGCCCGCCCGCCGAGCGGCCGGTACCGGCAACGGCTCCCCCGACGGTCGTCCTGGAGGTCGAGCCGGCGGACCCGACGTCCCTGCCCGGGAGCGCTCCGGCCTCGCCGGGTCGGCTGGTCGTGCGGGCCTTCACCTCGAGCCCGCCGACGTTCGGTGCCGCCATCTCGTCGATGACGGTCGCGCTGGGCGGCACCAGCGCCCTCCACGCGACGCTGCACGTCGATCCCGACTTCGCGGCCACCCACCCGGCTGGCGCCGGACGGTGGTGGGTCGCGCGATCGGCTGTGCTCCCGGTCGAGCCCGGCGGGTCCATCCACGTCAGTGCGCTCGTCACCGCCCACGCGGGCGCGGCGACCCTGACGGGCGAGCTCCATCGGCTGCGGGTCGTCGACCCGCGACCCGTCGCGGTCGAGGTCAGCAGCCCGGTGCTGCTCTTCGCCGGCGCCGCCGGGCCGGACCCGAACGACGGCCGGGCCGAGGTCGACCTGCTCGTGCCTCGTCCGGCAGTGCCGGACGCCACCCGCTTCCGTCTCTACGCCGCCGACGAAGCGGCACTCACCGGCTCGTCCGGCAGCGGTCCACGCCACACCCGGGTGGCCGCACTCCTCGCTGCTGCCCGGTCTGCTGATCGCTCGCAGTTCGTGCGACTTCCCGACGACGCGATCCGCCCGTTGCCCACGGGAGACCTCCGGGTGCGCGCGCCCCTGCCGGGACGATCGATCGCCCTGCGGGTCCTGCGTCTCGCGGCGGTCAGCGCCGGGGGCATCGAGGCCCCGCCGGCACGTTGCGGCGCGTTCGTGGTCGCCGCCCCGCTCGACGACGCGCCCGGCCGGCCGACGGTCGCGGTGCGACGGACCACGACGCGCACGCTGCGGGCCACGGTGACGCTCACCCACCCACGGCCCGCTGGCGAGACGGCCCCGGCGCCCTTCGCGCTCCGCGGGACGCCGTCCGTCACCCCGGTTCCGGCCGAGGTGTGGTGGGGGCCCGACGGTGCCGGCGCCGGCCCCGGACAGGGGCTCCGTGCGGGCGTCACGAGTCTCGCGGTCGACACGACGAGCGACGAGACACCGTGGCGCTGGAGCGGCGAGCTCGACCTGACGCTGCCCCCCGGTGCACCACCATGGCTGCCGCTGCGACTGTGGGCGCGCGTCGCCTGGCCCGCCGAGCCGTCCTGGGTGGTCGGGACGACGCCCGCGCCCGGAACGGTGCACCAGAGGTGGGGCGACGTCGACGCCCGGCCGAGCCGGTGGAGCGACTGGTCGGCCGGGGTCTCGGCGACACCTGCCGAGGAGCAGATCGACGCCACGCTCGTCGCCTCGGGGCCGATGACCACGCAGCTGCTCCTCCCGACCCTCGCACCGGGCTCGCCACCGTGGCAGGTCGTCGCCTCCAGCCCGCTCTGGCGACCCGTACGCCTCACCACCGCTGGAGGCGTGACCGACCTCGACCTGCCCCCGCTCCTCGAGGCGGACGCCGAGTGGTCGATCACCGTGAGCAGCCCCGATGGCTCGCTCGGCCGCGTGGTGGGCTCCGTGTGGGTGCCCGGGGCACCGGTCGTCATCATCCACACCGACGAGTGACCACGTCGATCCACCAGCGAACGTCCCCGACGACGGGACGGGACGAGCTGGGCGTCAGGAGACGTCTGGTGTCGACGTGCTCGGGGGCTCGGGTGTCGGAGCCGGCTCGGGCGCCGGCGGGGCGGCCGGTGGCGAGGGTTCGGCGGCGGGAGCGCCCTCGGCTCCCGCAGGACGCGGACCGCGCCCCTTGCCGCGGCGTCCGCCTCGGCGTCCCTCGCCCGGAGGGCGGGGCTCACCGGGCTGGCGGGTCTCACCGGACTGGCGAGTCTCACCGGACTGGCGCCCAGCCTTGCCCTGCTGCTGGCCACGACCACCCTGCGGCCTCGCGCCGGGCGGACGACCGCCGGCCATCCGGACGTCGGAGCCCTCACCGAGGAACAGGTCGGGGCTGCCGGTGAAGAGTGGCCCGGCCAGCGCCGAGCTGGGGAGCCAGAGCTGGAGGAAGGCGTCGTCCTCGACGACCGGCACCGGCACGCGCACGGGCGTCACGACGACCTGGTGGTCGAACATCTCCAGCGCCAGCGGGTCGAGGTCGCGCAAGGAGGCGCAGACCTCGGCCACGGTGCGGTCCTTCGCCGCGACCAGGCGCTGGGCGATGACGTCGGCGAGCGGGTCGGGCCGGCCGCTGCGGGCGCCGAGGCGGGGCCGTGCGCCGGAGTCGATCTGCGCCATCGCGGAGCCGACGGCGTCCAGGGCGGTCTCGAAGACCTCGACCCAGCCCGACGACTTCAGGGCCAGCTCGACGCTCGGCGCACCGGCACCGGTGCCTGCGTTGCCCGGGGCGCGAGCCTCTCCGCGCGACGGACGACCCACCGCGAGCGGGACCGTCAGCCACCCGCCGCCCTTCGCCGTCTCGCGCTTGCGACCCGAGCCGCCGATCGTGACCGCGGTGGCCTTGCCGCCGCCGAGCACGATCGCGTCGGCACGGCCCAGCGCGCTGCGGTCGAGCCCGCTCAGGTCGGACGACGTCGACCCGGCCAGGGCGTCGACCAGGGCGGTCAGCGCCGGGGCGCTGCGGACGCCGTTCCAGAAGTCTGCGGCTGCGCGCGCCGGCACCTTGTCGAGGCCGAGCGCGATGAGCTTGAGCGGGTCGCGACCGGTGACGCCGAGGCGCCGCAGCCCCTCGCGCAGCGGGTCGACGGCCGCGGGCACGTGCCCGTTGGCTGCCTCGATGACGCCGAGCTGGAAGGCCTGCGTGGAGAGGCCGACGTGCGGGCGGAACGCGGCGACGAGCTGACCGATCGTCACCTGCTCCGCGTCGCCCGGCAGCGGGTGCCGCTCGGTGGGTAGCGAAGCGGCCTGGTCGAGGCGCGAACGGAGGACCGCGGCCACCGCCAGGCGCGCCACCTGGTGGGTCAGCCACTCCCGAGGGCTCGCCGTCCAGTGGTCACCCGTGCGCTCGAGGAACGCCGAGACCTGCTGCTCCGACGGCCGGGACGGGACGTCGAGCCTCAGCGCGGGCAGGATCATCTCGCGCGACACTGCATCGACCATCAGGCTCTGCCCCTCATCCACTCACCAGCCCACGAACCCGGCGAGCCTACGTCTCCGCCCGGCACAGGTCAGAGCAGGGTGCGCCAGTAGTCCCAGAACTGGATGAGCGCGGCAGTGACGAACCCGAGGTACCAGAAGATCAGCACCAGGTAGCGCACCGACCACAACGCGCGGGCCGGGCCGCTGAGCGAGGGGAACATCCGTGCGGCGAGCAGCGCCGACCAGACGAACAGTGCCAGCGTCACGGTCCACACGACCAGGCACCACGGGCACAGGGCGCCGATGCGGTACATGCTCTGGAATGCCAGCCAGTGCACGAAGACGACGCCGAGCAGCGACCCGGCGGCGAGGCCGACCATCGTCCAGCGCGACAGCAGCACGCCGCCGGTGACCAGCACGCCGAGCGTGACGACGACCGAGAACGCCATCAACCCGATCACCGGGTTGGGGAAACCGAAGACCGAGCCCTGGTCGGTGACCATCACGGTGCCGCACGACAGCACCGGGTTCAGGTCGCACCCGGGCCTGAAGGTGGGGTCCTCGAGGATCTTGTACTTGTCGATCGCGAGCGAGAACGCGCCGTACAACCCGGCCGCACCGAGCACGACGAAGAGCAGTCCGTGCCACCGCGTCAACGGGCTCGTCGGCGCAGCCGGCCCCGCACCGGCCGCGTCGACCTCGTCGTCGTACGCCGGGCCGGTCGTCGTCGTCACCAGAGGCTCGCGAGGCTCACGAAGCGAGGGCCTCGTCGACCGCCGCCTGCACGTCGGCCGGCGCGAAGCCGTCGAGCTTCGTGCCGTTGACGAAGACCGTCGGGGTGCCGGTGACGTCGTCGTCGCTGGAGGCCTTGGTGGTGGCGGTCACCCAGTCGGCGTAGGTGTCGTCGTCGACGCAGGAGCTGATGTCGTCGGCGCCCGCGGCGCTCGCGATCGAGACGATCTGCGAGTTGGGCAGACCGGCACCACCCTCGGCCGGCTGCTGGAGGTACATCTGACGGTGGAACTCCTTCCACACGTCGGTGTCGCCGGCCTCCATCACGCACGCCGAGGCGTTGAGCGCGCGGCTGGAGTAGTTCGTGGTCGAGGCCCGGTCGAGGAAGGCGATGCCGCGGTACTCCACCTTCACGTCGGTGCCCTGCGCGTACTCGTCGAGGGTCTCGCCGAAGGCGGTCTCGAACTGCTGGCAGACCGGGCACTGGAAGTCCTCGACCACCTGCACGGTGACCGGGGCGTCCGGGCTACCGACGACGTAGGACCCGTCGGGCGTGACCGCCGACGGAGCACTGGCGGCGGCGCCCGCAGCGGTCGTGCTGTCGGAGCTCCTCAGGGCCAGGACGGTGCCGCCGATCACGGCCGCCACGACGACCGTCACGACCAGCACCTGGATGATCGTGTTGCGTCGGCGGCGCTTCTTCTCCGCCTCCAGCACCTGACGCGCGGCCTCGCCGCGGGCGGACCTGTCGGAGTTCTTGGCCATGGAGCGTCCTTCTGCGAGCGCCGGGGAAGTGGGTGCCGGGCAGGACCGAGGCCCTGGGCATGTGCCACGAGGGTAGCCAGCCGACCCGAGGGGCGACCCGCTGGCGGCCTGGTGGCGACCCGCTGGCGGCCTGGTGGCCCGGCTACCGTCCGCCGCCGATGACGACGCGGGCGGCCAGGTGCACCGCGGCGCGCACGACCAGCTCGGCCTCGTCGGGGTCGCGCACCGCCACCTCCGGCACCGCGCCACCCAGGAGTGCTGCCGGACGGGTGAGCCACGCCCAGGCCTTCCACGGGTCCATCCCCGCCGCGAGCAGGGGGGTGATCACGTGCTCGAGCTCCTCGCGAGCGACGCCGTCCGCACCCAGCTGGAAGGTCGGCACCAGCGTGCGGACGCCGTCGTTGACGACGAGCAGTCGGCGCGCACCGGCGTCCTTGTGCACCGCGAAACGCGTCGCGTCGACCGAGGCCCCGCGCCGCTCGGCGAGCGACTCGTAGGTCAGCCAGCCGCTGTCGAGCAGCTCGGCACGCACCTGCGCTGCTCGCGCGATCTGCAGCAGGGGCAGCGGCACGCCGTGCTCCGGCTCGTCGCCCTGGCTGCGCAGCAGCCGGTCGAGCTGCTCGAGCTGCTCGGCGCTCAGGGGCTCGGAGGTCTTCGGGTCCGACCAGCGCGCCCGTCCCTCGGCGTCCCGCTCGTAGGTCGGCAGCCCGGCCGCGCCCAGGTGCTCGCCGAGGCCGAGCGCGTCGAGCCGGTCGGCGATCGCCTGACCGATGTCGTCGATCGATCGGCCGGGCTCGTCGGCCGGCGGGAGGTCCATGCCCCCAGCCTGCCCCACGCCAGGTACCCCCGCGGTGAGGCGGTGTCACGCCCGTAGGGTCGAGGCGTGCCCCACCTCCTGCTCGTCGGCGCGGGCCACGCCCACCTGCACCTCCTCGCCCACGCCGACGATCTCCTCGCAGCCGGCTACCGGGTGACGGTGCTCGCACCGGCGACCTTCGACTACAGCGGGGTCGCCTCGGCCACCGCGGCCGGCGACCTGCCGGCCGCCACCGGGCGGATCGACGTCCGCGCGCTCACGACTCGGCACGGCGTCACGCTCGTCGAGGACACGATGGTGGGCCTGGACGTCGAGCACCGGACGGCCACCACCAGTGGGGGCGACGAGATCGCCTACGACGTCGTGTCGCTGAACCTGGGGAGCGTTGCCGGCACCCACGGCATCGACCTCGACGAGGGCGTCGTGCGGGTCAAGCCGCTCGCAGCGCTCGCCGACCTGGCCGCGCGGCTCGACGAGCACCGCCACGCGACGATCACCGTGGTGGGCGGCGGGGCGAGTGGCCTCGAGCTGGCCGCGCACCTGTCGGTGCGGCCCGGAGTCGCCCACGTGCGACTGCTCGAGGCCGGGCCGACGGTCGGCGCCGACCTGCCCCACGGCGCCCGACGACGGCTGGTGCGGCTGCTCGGCGACCGGGGGGTCGAGATCTCCACCGGCGTCGCCGTCAGCGTCCTCACCCGCGACCGGGTGACGCTCGACGACGACCAGCACCTCGACCACGACGTCGCGCTCCTCGCGACCGGGCTGGTCGCTCCCCCGCTGCTCGCCGAGCTCGGCCTGGGGGACGCCGCAGGAGTCCCGGTCGCTGCCACGCTCCAGCACGTCGACCACCCCGAGATCTACGCTGTCGGCGACTGCGCCCGCTTCACCCCGCATCCGCTGCCGCGGATCGGGGTGCACGGCGTCCGCCAGGGTCCCGTGGTCCTCGCGAGCCTGCTGGCGCGGGCTCGCCACGAGGTGCTGCCGACCTATGAGCCGCAGGACGTCGCGCTGTCGGTGCTCGACCTCGGCGACGGTGTCGGGCTCGCCGTGCGCGGTCGCTGGTGGTGGTACGGCGCGCCGGCACTGCGACTGAAGCGGTTCATCGACCGCCGGTGGCTGCGGCAGTACCGCTGAGCGCACCGACGCAGGCGAGATCGTCGGTGTCCCAGGACCGCGCCGGAGTTGCGGCGTTGCCCTGCCATGATGACGCCGGCGTGGGATCATCGTGCCGTGAGCATCGCGCCGAGCCTCCCCGAGCTCGGGTCGTTCGACCACTACGCGCGACTGGTCCGTCGCGCGCTGAACGTCCCGGTGGGCCTCGTGAGCATCGTCGAGGCCTACCGTCAGGTCTTTCCCGGGGCCCTGGGTCTTCCCGACCCGTGGCAGGACGAGCGCGAGACGCCGCTGTCGCACTCCTTCTGCAAGTACGTCGTCGCCGAGGAGAAGCCGCTGATCATCGAGGACGCCCGCACGGTGGACCGACTGGTCGACAACCTCGCGATCCCGGTCCTGGGGGTCATCGCCTACGCCGGCTGGCCGATCACCAACAGCCATGGACAGGTGATCGGGTCCCTGTGCGCCATCGACGGCGTGCCCCGGACCTGGAGCGCCGACGAGCTGGAGAACCTCTCGGACCTGGCTTCGGCCTGTTCCGCCGAGATCGCGCAGCGAGAGCTCGTGGAGGCGTCGTCGCGGCTGGTGGCCGAGCTCCAGCGCAGCAACGAGCACCTCACCACCCTCGGCGCGCAGGTCAGCCACGACCTGCAGAACCCCCTCGCAGCGCTGACGGTCATCATCGACCTCCTCGGCGACGAGACGACCGACGTCGCGATGGTCGGCCCCCTCCTGGAGCGCGCGCACCGGTGTGTCACACGGATGTCGGCCCTGGTGGCCGACGTGCTGCGCTATGCCACCGTCGGCGGCGCGCTGGCCATCCACGAGGTGGATGTCGCCGACCTGCTCGCGTCGGTGCTCGACGACGTGCCGGCGCTCGCGTCGGTGGACGTCACGCTCGGCGAGCTGCCCACCGTCGCCGCCGACGCCCTCCAGCTGCGGCTCCTGCTGCAGAACCTCCTGTCGAACGCCGCCACCCACGCCCCCGGCAGCCCGGTGGAGGTCAGCGCGCACCGCGACGAGCAGGCCTGGGTGCTCGAGGTCGTCGACCACGGACGCGGCGTGCCGGCCGAGGACCGCGCCCGAGTGTTCGACGCGCACGAACGTCTCGATCGATCGGTGCCGGGGTTCGGCCTGGGGCTGGCGACCTGCGTCCGGGTCGTGCGGGCCCACGGGGGCACGATCGAGCTCGACGAGACCCCGGGAGGCGGCGCCACGGTGCGCGTCTGCCTGCCGCGCTGAGCGCCCGGGTCAGCCGACCTCCGGGTTCTCCAGCACCACCGCCAGCGCCTGGCCCACGCCGATGCAGATCGCCGCGACGCCCCAGCGGTCACCGGACTCACGCAGTCGGGCCGCCAACGTGGCCAGCACCCGCGTCCCGCTCGCCCCCAGCGGGTGGCCGATCGCGATCGCGCCGCCCTTGGCGTTGACGAGCTCGGGGTCGGCGAGACCGTGGCCGAGCCAGGCGTCGACACAGGCGATCGACTGCGCGGCGAAGGCCTCGTTGAGCTCGACCGCGGCGACGTCCTCCCAGCCGATCCCGGCCCGGGCGAGCGCCCAGCTCGCGGCCTCGACCGGGGCGAAGCCGAAGTCCTGCGGGTCGAGCGCGTGGGCGCCGCGACCGGCGACCCGGGCGACCGGGTCGAGCCCGAGCTCGGCACCGGCCGCCGCCGAGGCGAGCACCAGCGCCGACGCGCCGTCGTTGAGGGGGCTGGCGTTGCCGGCGGTGATCGTGCCGCCCTGCTCGGCGGTCCGGAAGGACGTCGTGAGGCCGGCCAGGGTGTCGGTGGTCGTGTCGGGCCGCAGGCTCTCGTCGCGCGCGAGGTCGACGCCGGGAACGAGCACGACGAGGTCGTCGTAGAAGCCGTCGTCCCACGCCTGCGCCGCGAGCCGGTGCGAGCGGACGGCGAACTCGTCCTGCCGCTCGCGCCCGATGCCGAACCGCTCGGCGAGCTGCTCGTTGGCCTCGCCCAACGAGACCGTCCACTCAGGCCTCATCTGCTCGTTGACCAGTCGCCAGCCGAGCGTCGTCGAGACAGCGGTGACGTTGCCTGCCGGGAAGGCCCTGTCCGGCTTGGGCAGCACCCAGGGTGCCCGCGTCATCGACTCGACCCCACCGGCGACCACGACGTCGGCGTCGCCGCACTCGATCGCGCGTGAGGCCTGGATGGCCGCGTCGAGCGAGGAGCCGCACAGGCGGTTGACCGTCGTCGCCGGCACCGACGTGGGCAGGCCCGCGAGCAGGACCGCCATCCGCCCCACGTTGCGGTTGTCCTCCCCGGCGCCGTTGGCATTGCCCCAGACCACGTCGCCGATCCGCGCCGGGTCGAGGCCGGGGATCTTGGCGAGCGCGCCGGTGAGGGCCACCGCAGCCAGGTCGTCGGGGCGCACCTGGGCGAGCGCGCCGCCGAAGCGTCCGAACGGCGTCCGGGCGGCGGCGTAGAGGTACGCGGAGCGGTCCTGGTCGGTCATCGGGTCTCCTTCTCGAGCAGCGGTAGGTCGAGACGTTCGGCCAGCTCGTCGTACGACGTGCCGAACAGCTCCAGGACGACGACGCCCTCCCCGGTCAGCGCGAACGTCGCGTGGTCGGTGTAGACGCGGTCGACGCACCGGACCCCGGTGAGCGGGTAGGTGCAGGACGGCACCAGCTTGGGCGAGCCGTCCTTGGCGAACAGCGTCATCATCACCAGCACCTGCTTGGCGCCCACCGCGAGGTCCATCGCACCGCCGACCCCGGGGATCGCGCCGGGCGCGCCGGTGTGCCAGTTGGCGAGGTCGCCGCCGCCCGAGACCTGGAAGCCGCCCAACACGCAGACGTCGAGGTGGCCGCCGCGCATCATCGCGAACGAGTCCGCCTGGTCGAAGTACGACGCCCCCGGCAGCGCGGTGACCGGGATCTTCCCGGCATTGGTGAGGTCGCGGTCGATCGGGTCGTCGGCACCACCGGTGGCGGCCGGACCCATGCCCAGCAGACCGTTCTCGGTGTGCAGGACGATCCCGGAGCCGGGCGCGAGGTGGTCGGCGACGAGGGTCGGCTGGCCGATACCGAGGTTGACGAAGGACCCCGCTGGGATGTCGGCGGCGATGGCGGCGGCCATCTCCTCGCGGCTGCGCGTCATCGCGGGTCCCCGACGGCCACCACGCGGTCGACGTAGATCGAGGGCGTCACCACGGTCTCCGGGTCGAGGTCGCCGTCGGCGACCACGGCGACGACCTGCGCGACGACGAGCTCGGCGGCGGTGGCCATGACGGGCCCGAAGTTGCGGGCGGTCTTGCGGTAGACGAGGTTGCCGGAGCGGTCGGAGCGGTGGGCGCCGATGAGCGCGACATCGCCCTTGATGGGGTACTCCAGCACGTAGGTGCGGCCGTCGATCACGCGCTGCTCCTTGCCCTCGGCGAGGGGAGTGCCGACTCCCGTGGGACAGAAGAAGGCGCCGATCCCCGCGCCGGCGGCCCGCATGCGTTCGGCGAGGTTGCCCTGCGGCACCAGCTCGAGCTCGATCTCCCCGGCCCGGTAGAGCCGGTCGAAGACCCACGAGTCGTGCTGGCGCGGGTAGGAGCAGATCATCTTCCGCACCCGCCCCCGCTCGAGCAGCGCCGCCAGCCCGGTGTCGGCGTTGCCCGCGTTGTTGGAGACCACGGTCAGCCCCGTGGCGCCCTGGGCGATGAGCGCGTCGATGAGCGCGTAGGGCATGCCGGCCGGTCCGAACCCGCCGACCAGCACCGTCGAGCCGTCGCGGACGTCGGCCACTGCCTGCTCGGCGCTCGCGCAGACGATCACGCGTCGTCCTCGTCCGCGAACACCTGCTGGGCGATGCGGAACGCGGTGTCGGCGGCCGGCACCCCGCAGTAGATCGCGGTCTGCAGCAGGCACTCCTTGATCTCCTCGACGCTGAGGCCGTGGGTGCGCGCGGCGCGCAGGTGCGTCGCGAGCTCCTCGTGGTGCCCGTGCGCGACCAGCGCGGTCAGCGTGATCAGCGACCGGCTGCGGCGGTCGAGGCCCGGGCGGGTCCAGACCGAGCCCCAGGCGAACTCGGTGACCAGCTGCTGGAAGTCGGCGGTGAGGTCGGTGGTGGCGGCCAACGCACGGTCGACGTGGGCCTCGCCGAGGACCTCACGACGGACGGCGAGGCCGGCGTCGTACCGCGCGGTCGGCTCAGGGTTCGCCGAGGGAACGGCACCCTGCTCGGCGTCCGGGTCGTCACCCAGCACGTGGCGACGGATGAGCGCGGCGACCGCCTCGGGTGCCTCGGCCGGCGCGAGGTGGGCGACGTCGTCGAGCACCTCCAGCGCCCCGGCCGGGACGCCGTCGGCGATCAGGCGCAGGTTGTCGGGCGGGGTCGAGACGTCGTGCACGCCCGCCACGGCCAGCACCGGGGCGACGACCTCACCCAGCCGGTCGCGGACGTCGAAGTCCGCCAGCGCCGAGCAGACCTGCAGGTAACCGGTGTCTGACGGCGTCCGCGAGGGAGGTGAGCAGCGCCGACCCGACCTTGCGACGGCGGTCGAGGAACCCGGGGGCGAACCAGCGCTCGGCCGACCCCGCGACCAGCACCGAGGTGCCGGAGACCGTGACCTGGTCGATCCGGTCGGCCCACGCCTCGGCGGTGCCGATCTTCGCACCGGTGCACACGAGCACGGCCGAGGTCACGCGCGCCGGCACGTCGAGGAGCAGCTGGAGCCCCACCGCGCCCCCGACCGAGACCCCGGCGTAGGCGAACGCGCCACCGGCGTCGGCCCCGAGCTCGGAGCGCTGCCCGAGCACCTCGTCGACGACTCGCAGCACGCCCGCGGCCAGCTCGGCCATCGTGAAGCCCTCCTCGGGCACACCGCGGTTGTGGCCGTGGCCCGGGAGGTCCCAGGCGAGGACGTCGAAGTGGTCGGTGAGGCCGGCGGCGCACTCGGTCCAGAGCGCGGCGGCCGACGACCCGAGCGAGGGCCCCAGCACGAGGAGCGGCAGCTCGGAGCGGGTGCTGGCGCCGCTCATCCGGACGGCGGTGATGGCGGGGATCACGACACGTCCTCCCGGTTCCTGGGTTGCTGGACGCTCCGGACCACGGCGTCCACGATTGCAGTGACGCTACGACGTTGCCACCCGGGTGGGGTCGCGGGGGTTTCGCTGAGTGGAGAGGCTGGCGGGGGTGGTGATGCTTGACGCCACCACAACCGAGGAGATGAGCCTCGGCGCGCGGCTGGTGGCTGCCGTGCAGGTCTCCGCGCAGGGCATCACACGGGTGCTGACCGAGCAGCGTGCTGCGCGGGGCTGACCTCGGCGCGGCTACCCGCTGAAGCCGACGTGCACGTGGTCGCTGCCAGCGCGCTCGGGTCGTCGAGAGGCCGCTCCGGATCGGCCCCCTCGACCGAGTCGGCTCGCCACCGGTCCCCGTCCCGGCTCAGCGGAACCTGGTAGGTCGTCCCGCCGCCGTCGACGAGATCGGCCTCCGCGAGGATGCTCGCCGCTGGCGGAACGTAGCCGAAGTACTGCGTGTAGTTCACGCGACACGTTGGGCAGGGACTCAATGGCACGTGCTGCGGTGCGCTTGGCGGCGCCGTCGACCTCGGCCGGCGAGGGCCGGTAGCGAGACCGGCTCGGGCTCTCCGGTCCTGGTGTCGCGGACGGGCTGGGCGTGCGGGTGGTCGCAACCCCTGAGGGTTCGCCACCGCGACTGATGACCTCGCTCGTCGGAGACGGCGAGCAAGAAGTGACCGAGAAGGGCAAGGTGACGACGACTACACACACTCGTACTCGGTTCACCCAGGGCTTCGACCACATGGCGACGGGCTCAGCCGGATGACGGCCACTGCTGGCGGTGGCTCGTCGAGTTGCTCTAGGTCCGGATCGGGTAGTCGATGCTCTGGGTGTGGGCTTGGTGGTGGTGGAAGGGGCAGAGCAGGACGGCGTCGCGGGTGTTCGTGCCACCGCCGTCCTTCCAGGCGGTGGCGTGGTGGACGTGGCAGAACGCTCCAGCGGCGTCACAGGAGGGGTGCTGGCACGTCTTCTGCTCAATGATCAGCGCGATCCGTTGCGCTTCGGTGTGGAACCGTCTGGATCGGCCGAGGTCGAGGACGTGACCTTCGGTGTCGAGGACCGCGGGCATCACCTTCGCTTCGCAGGCCCAGCGCAGCAGCTGGCCTGGTGAGAGACCAGTGCCGTTCTCGGTGCGTCCGGCCTTCTGTGCGCCCTGGGTGAAGACGTCGGCCGGCACGGTCACGATGATCGTCGCGGCCAGGCCACCCATCTTGGGCAGACGATCGGTCGGGTAGCGCTCGATGTACTCAGCGAACGCCCACCCCATCCGCTGCGCCGACGGCGTTTCGTGGTCGAACGACCCGGCACCCTCGCTCGCCCGCACGTGCTTGGGTGCTGCGAGCGCCAGGAGTGCTTTGCGGAGCATCTCGGCCTGCACCTGCGGCAACGTGAACGAACCCCTGGCCATGCCGTCGCCGATGGTGTTCATCCGGAACTCGGTCTTCTTGCGGGCCCGTTCCTCTTGGTCGGCGAGCTTCTTCGCTTCGTGGGCTTCGGCGCCGTCGGGGTCGATGGTCTCGAAGAGCCGTTCACCGAGCTGGCGTAGCTGGTGGGCGTCGAACTCGGATGCCCTCCCGATGAGGAACGCCTCGGCCGTGACGGCCTCGGCGGCGTACTCGTCGTCGAGGTCATCGACCGCCGCTGCGATCACGGTTGCCTGCTCGGGCAGGACCTGCCCGGCCGCGACTGCTTCGCGGGTCTGCGGGTAGGAGTTCAGCACCTCTACGAGCTTGCACCGGCGGTTGGCCTCGCCACGGGTCATCCGGGTGGTGCGGGCCAGCCACTGCGAGACCGAGCGGGCACCGATCGTCCCGTGCAGGTCGAGGGTGTGGGCCTGGCCGAGCAACCGGGTCTCGACCTCGGCCAACCGGGCCAGGTCGGAGACCAGGCGGGTCACCGCCTGTGTCGTGTCCTCGGCATTCAGCGACCACGCCGGCGCCTCGGCGATGTCGTCCAACCCGGCCTCGAGGGCGTCGAGGAAACCGAGGATCGGGTGACCCGTCCCGGTGTCGTCGAGGCGCTTGCTCATGGGTCTACTCAAGCACCGACCACCGACACTCAGGATGCGACTTTCGCCCTCAACCACGGGGATGTGGAGAACTTCTTCGACCTATCGCCTGTGGATGGTTGGTGGGTATCTTGCGGGGTTTCGTCGACGCTCGCTTCGCTCGCTGCTCAACCTCCGCAGGGGGCTCACCGGCGCTCGCTGCTGAACCTCCGGAGGGGGCTCGGAGTGCTCCGTCTCCGGGACCTCCTGAGTACGAGGGCTCTGCCACGCAGGCGGACCGCAGACGAGGGTCGACTCATGACCACGTCACTGCCCCTGCTCCTGGCCCGCACCCTCTCGGCCGCGCTCGCCTTCGTCGCAACTGGCTTCACGTGTTTCGGCGGCTACCTGATAGTCGAGGACCTGCGCGTCCGCGGCGAGTACTTCGATGGTTTCGGACTGGCCCTCGGACTCATGATGGCGGTGCCGGCTCTTCCGGGGCTGGTCCTCGCGATGGTCGTGCTGTTCAGCAGCCGGGCCACGAGGAACGCAGCGGCCGGGGGGCTGCTCGCCCTCTACCTGTTCGCGCTTGCGACCAGCATGGGGGGCGACTACGCGCCGTACCCCCAGATCGGCCTGGTGGTGGGCGTCGTGTTGGCCCTGGCCAGCGCAGGCGTGCTGCTCGGCAGCCGGCCCGCCGGGTCGAAGGGCTCCGGTCAGGGCGCGATGGCCGACCCGAGGTAGCCATAGGTCAGGGGCGTGGGTGGCCCCGGCAGGTACTGCTCGCGGATCGGGTGGTGCTCGAGGCCGGACGCCTCGACCAGGGCCGGCACGTCGCGGGTCAGGTGGCACCCTGCGGCGATGCGGCGCTCGATCGGGTCGAGCCGGTGCTGCCAGCGCGCCATCCTCGCCGTCGGGGCCAGCCCGTGCTCGAGGTAGGCGAAGGTGCCACCCGGGCGGAGCACCCGGCGCACCTCCCGCAGCGCGAGGGCCGGGTCGGGGATGGTGCAGAGGGTGAAGGTGCACAGCACGTGGTCGTAGGACGAGTCCGCGACGTCGAGCTGCTGGCCGTCGAGGCCCACGCGACTCACCGTCAGGTCGTGCAGCGAGCGCCGTCGCTCCGACAGCGCCCACCCCCGGTCGGACGGCTCCACGGCGTCGAGACGGGTGACCGCGCTCGGCAGGTGCCGCAGGTTCAGCCCGCTACCGAAGCCCAGCTCGAGAACCTCCCCGCTCAGGCCGGCGCACACCTCGCCGCGGAGCTCACCGATCTCGCGGCCCTTCAGCGCGCGGTCGACCAACCGAGGCACGACCCGCTCCTCCCACCAGCTCATCGCGCCATCATGCCCCGGCTCGCGAGCTCGACGGGGCAGGTGCTTGATCGCTCCCGGTCGCCGGTCGGCTCGGCTGATCGGTGAGGGAGACCTCATGCGCGAGGCCGTCGCCTGGTCGGCGTTCTACATCGCCCTGCCCCTCGGGTTCGGCGGGTACGTCGTGATGGCGCACGGCGGCGGCACCGGGGTGGAGTACTACACCGGTTACCTGGTGGAGAAGACGCTCAGCGTCGACAACCTCTTCGTCTTCATGCTGCTGCTCGGTGCGTTCGCCGTGCCCGCGGCCCTGCAGCAGCGGGTGCTCCTCTCCGGCATCATCGGCGCTCTCGTGCTGCGCGGCCTCTTCATCGCCGTCGGCGCCGCTGCCCTGTCGGCGTTCGACTGGGTCTTCCTCGTCTTCGGGCTGGTGCTCGTCGTCACCGGAGCCAAGCTGCTGCGCGACGCACTGAAGGGCGACGAGCACGAGATCGAGGTCTCCGAGATGCGCATCGTGCGGGTCGTCCGTCGTGTCATGCCGGTCACCGACGACTACAAGGGAACGAGCTCTTCGTCATCATCGCCCTCCTGGCCATCACCGTGACCACCTCGCTGATCGCGGCGAACCGCGAAGCACGGGCCGAGCCGGCGACCGAGGCCGAGGTCGCGGAGACACTCGAGCACTGATCCACTTCCGAGGCGCGGACCCCGAGGGATAGTGGGGTGGTGCCGGAAGGAGACAGTGTCTACAAGCTCGCGCGCCGCCTCGACCGGTCGCTGCTCGGCCGCACCGTCGTCCGCAGCGACCTACGGGTGCCGCGGCTGGCCACCCGCGACCTCGCCGGGCGCTCGGTGCTCGAGCACGTCACCCACGGCAAGCACCTGCTGACCCGCTTCTCGGGCGGCGCGACCCTGCACAGCCACTTGCGCATGGACGGCGAGTGGTCGGTCACCGGGGCGGGCAAGGTGCTGCCGCGGCGGTTGCTGGACGACGTCCGGCTGGTCCTCGAGCTCGACAACCGCTCGACCGCCTGGGGCCTGCGGCTGCACGACCTCGAGCTCGTCGAGACCGCGGAGGAGTCGACCCTCGTCGGCCATCTCGGCCCCGACCCGCTGCGGGACGACTGGGACGCTGCCGAGGCCGTACGCCGCCTGCGCGACGCCGCTGCGCGACCCCTGGTCTCGGCGCTGCTCGACCAGAGGCTGATCTGCGGGCTCGGCAACCTCTGGGTCAACGAGCTCGCCTTCCTGACGGGCGTCAGCCCCTGGACGCCGGTGGGGGACGTCGACGTCGAACGCCTCGTCGCGCGGGCGGCCACCGCCCTGAGGCACTCGGCCACCACGCCCGGCGCCTACCAGGTCACCACCGGCCTCGCCCGCCGCGGTGAGGACCACTGGGTCACGGGTCGCGCGCGACGACCGTGCCTGCGCTGCGGCACGAAGGTGCTCGTGGTCGAGGAGGTCTCCGGCGACGCCGCCAACCGTCGTACGTGGTGGTGCCCGCACTGCCAGCCCGGTCCTGGACCCGAGGCCCGCGAACCGACGCGGCGCTGAGCCGGCGTGCGACGATGCCGACGGCCGCTGGGGCCGGCGGACGACTCGAACAGGTGAGGTGGGCCACGATGCGACGGTTCGACGACAAGCGAGTGCTGGTGACCGGGGCCGCCGGCGGGATCGGGCGGTCGGTGGTCGAGCTGCTGAGGGCGGAGGGTGGCCGCGTCGTCGGGCTCGACCTGCGGGTCGAGGACGAAGCCGACCTGGTCGCCTGTGACGTCGGCGACGAGGGCTCGGTCGCCTCGGCCGTGGCTGCCGCGGTCGAACAGCTCGGCGGGCTCGACGTGCTGGTCAACGTCGCCGGCATCGACCAGTTCCGGCGCTTCGCCGATCTCGACGTCGCGACCTGGCAGCGTCACCTCGCCGTCAACCTCACCGGCCCGATGCTGATGAGCCACGCGACCCTGCCCCACCTGCGCGAGAGCAGGGGCAACGTCGTCACGATCGCGTCGATCGCCGGGCTGCGCGCCCAGCCCTACCAGGCGGCGTACTGCGCATCGAAGGCCGGCGTCATCATGCTGATGAAGTCGCTCGCCCTCGAGCTGGCCGCCGACGGGATCCGCGTCAACACGGTGTGCCCGGGCGGTGTCGAGACCGACCTGCCCATGGCTGCGGCCAAGGAGCACGAGAGCTCCGACCTCGACTGGTCGTTGCTGATGGAGGCCTCCGGAGCGCGCTACGGCTTCATGCCGCCGAGCGACATCGCGGACGCCGTCGCCTACCTGGCCTCCGACCACGCCGCGTCGGTGACGGGAGCCGTGCTGTCGGTCGACCGGGGCACCGCCTGCTGAGGTCAGACGTGGCCCGCGAGCTGGTCGAGACGGGCTGCGAGGGCGTCGAGCATCGCGTCGGCCTGCACCGACGAGAGCGCCGCCCTGCGGTCGCCGCCCTCGCTCGAGACCGCGAGCACGTCGACCGAGAGCCGCGCGCCGCCGGCGAGCGCCCGCAGCTCGTCGACCTTGTCGGCGAAGGGCGAGCCACTGCCCGGCGAGTAGTAGCGCACGACGTCGTCGAGCTCGTCGACGTACAGGTCGCTCTTCGTCACCGCGATCACCAACCACACCGGTCGGTCGCGCCGCACGGCCATCGCAGCGATCCGGTGCGCGGTGATGGCCCAGTCCTCGAGCTCGAGGGCGAGCTGCTGCTCGCGGGTCGCACTCGCGGCGCCGGTCGTGCCCGCCGTACGACGCGGGGTGGCGTAGCCGTTGGCCACCACGTGGACCACACCGTCGACCGGCTCGTCGTGGAAGACCTCGTCGAGGGCGCCGAGGCGGGTCGCGGCGTTGTCGCCGGGCACCACCAGGAAGCGGAAGCCGTGCAGGCGGCGCGAGCGGCGGGTGCGGCGCTCCATCACCGCCGAGCCGACCTCGGCCACGCCCGCGCCCGACGTACGACGCGAGAGCCGGTCGGCGAGGCGGCTCTTGCCGACGCCGGTCATGCCGGTGACCGCGACGGTCGGGTAGCGGTTGCGCAGCACCCGGCCCATCCGTTCGGGCGCCGCAGCCAGCCCCGTCAGCGCGCCGCCCACCACGGTCGCGCCGACGGCGGTGCGGCTCCCCGAGGGCAGGAACGTCTTGATGCGGGTCGATGCGCGTGACACGGGGCCTCCTCGGCCTGCGGAACGGGGTGCCGGATGGCACGGCGAGCCTACGGCGCGGGCATCACCGCGTCGTCACCACGCGTCGGCGGCTCGGTCCGCGCAGGTTCAACCGAATCGATGAGTGACGTCGGTCCGGGCCCCTGCGGTCAGGCTCGTGGAAGCGGCCTCAGACCGACTTCACTCATCGATTCGGCGGCCATCAGGGCGCCGCCGACGGTGGGCGGCCGAGCTCGCTCAGGTCGAGCCCGTTCTCGGGTAGCGCGAGCACCCGCTCGACGATGCCGGCGAACCCGTGGGTCTCCTCGGCGTACGCCGCCAGGTTCGACGGCTCGTACTCGCCGGACTGGACGTGGTTGACGGCGCTGCTGGCGACCCGCACCGACAGGGCCCGGGCGTTGCTCAGCCGGCGCCGACCGCGGTCGAAGGCCTGGCCGCCTGCTCCGAGCCCGAGCTTGGTCAGCAGCCCGACCTTGGCGACCATCCCGGCCAGCGAGCGCGCGGTGTAGGCGCCACGGCTGAAGCCGACGATGAAGATCTCGTCGCCCTCCTCGTAGTTCTGGGCAAGGAAGCGGTAGGCGGCGACCACCTGGCCGAACAACCCGAACCCGAAGGCCCCGCCCAGGATCCGGTCGGCCCAGTAGCTGTTCGAGCCGACCCCGGCCACGTAGTACACGAGCTGGCTCGTGCCACCGGTGGCCGCCGGGTCGCTCTGCACGGTGCGGGCGATCTTCTCCACGTTGGTGATCGTCTCGTTGTCGGGTTTGTTCCAGGTGCCGTCGCAGCAGACCACCAGTCGCTTCATGCCACGAGGTTGGCAGACCTCGGCGTCGGCGGACAGGGTCTCGTCAGGACGCCGGCAGCAGCGGCAGGCGGCGTACGGTCTCGAAGCGGCGGGCCCTGCCGTCGACCGGGTCGGTGAACGACAGCTCGGCAGCCAGCAGCTGGAGCGGTCGGGAGAAGTCGTCGATCGACGTCTCGCGCACCTCGGGGTAGAGCGGGTCGTCGACGATCGCGATGCCGAGCCCGTGCAGGTGCAGGCGGAGCTGGTGCGTGCGCCCGGTGGACGGGGTGAGTCGGTAGACCGCGAGGTCGGGTGAGCCCTCGAGCCGTTCCTCGACCTCGATCGTCGTCACCGCGTTGACCGCCGCCCCTGCCACGACCTCCCCCTGCCAGGAGCCGCGCTCCTTGCGCAGGTGGTTGCGCACCGTCACCGGCAGGTCGAGGCCGGCTCGCCACGGCGCCAGCGCGCGATAGGTCTTGTGCACCTGACGATGCTCGAACAGCACCTGGTGCGGGCCGCGCCACCGGCGCTCGGTGGCCAGCATCAGCAGCCCCGAGGTGATCCGGTCGAGGCGGTGCAGCGGCGAGAGCTCGGGCAGGCCGAGCTCGTCCCGCAGCCGGACGACGACGCTCTCCTTCACGTGGCTGCCGCGCGGGATCGTGGAGAGGAAGGCTGGCTTGTCGACGACCACCAGCCGCTCGTCACGGTGCACCACGATCAGCTCGCCCGGCACCTCCGGCTCCTCGCGCAGGTCGCGGTGGAACCACACGAAGGTGTGCGGTGCGTAGCGGTCGTCCTCGCACACCGGGCGCAGGTCGGCATAGACGAACCGTCCGGCCGCGAGCATCGCGTCGACCCCCACGCGGTCGGGCAGTCGGTGCCGCAGCCACTGGCCCATGGACGTCGAACCACCCGGCGTGCGACCGTCGGCATCGCGGTCGGGGGTGCGCAGCCACGCCGCGTCGAGTCCGTGGCGCTGGGGCAACGGCGAGCGGGGCGGCATGTCGCGAGGCTACGACCGGGGTGCCGCTCCGCCGCCGCCGGCGGGCGTTCACCTCTCCGGGGGACGAGCACGCGAGGCGGCGAGTCGCATGCTGGGTGCATGACAGAAGACCGCGGAGACCTGACCCACCTCGTCGAGCTCATGAAGGACATGCCCATCGCGATGTTCACGACGTTCGGGCCCGACGGCCCGCGGACCGTGCCGATGTCGCGTCAGGAGGTCGACCCCGGCGCCGAGCTCTACTTCATCACCGCTCGCAACACCGCCCACGTCGCTGCCCTCGTGCACGAGCCGAGGGTCGCGCTGAGCTTCTCCTCGCGCAGCGCCTGGGTGGCCCTCACCGGGACGGCGCAGATCGTCGACGACACCGAGAAGCTGCGCGAGCTCTGGAACACCTTTGCCGAGGCCTGGCTGCCGGGAGGACCTGAGGACCCGAACGCCGCCCTGGTGCGCGTCGACGTCGAGCACGGCGAGTACTGGGACACTCCCGGCGGCAGGATCGCCTCGCTGATCAGCTTCGCCAAGGTCAAGCTCACCGGCGACACCTACGACACCGATCACGGGACCGTCGAGCCCTGACCACCCGTCACCGCCCTGTAGGGGGCGGGGCCGACCCCGAGGAACACGGCGAGGGTCGGCGTCGTTGACAACGACGACCGAGAGCGGCGCACGCCGTCGCACGACATCCACTTCCCCTAGGAGAGCACCATGTCCCAGGTCCTCATCATCGGCGCGCACGGCAAGGTCGCCCGCCTCGCCACCAGCCGACTCGTCTCGGCCGGCCACGTCGTGAGCGGCGCGATCCGCAAGCCCGAGCAGTCCGACGACATCCGTGCGGACGGTGCCGAGCCGGTCGTCGCCGACGTCGAGAACCTCTCGGTCGACGAGATCGCCGCCGTGGTCGACGGCTACGACGTCGTCGTGTGGTCGGCCGGCGCGGGCGGCGGGAGCCCCGAGCGCACCTGGGCCGTCGACCGCGACGCCGCGAGGCGCACCATCGACGCCGCCGCCCGCAGCGGGGTCGAGCGCTTCGTGATCGTCTCGTACTTCGGCGCGGGCCCCGACCACGGGGTCTCGGAGGACGACGACTTCTACGCCTACGCCCAGGCCAAGACCGAGGCCGACCAGCACCTGGCCGACAGCAGCCTCGCGTGGACGATCCTGCGCCCGAGCTCCTTGACCGACGATCCCGGCACGGGCGGCATCGAGGTCGGCGACGACGTCGAGGCCTCGGAGGTCTCCCGGGCCACGGTGGCCGACGTCATCGCCGCAGTCGTCTCACAGCCCGGCGGGTCCACGCACCGCATCCTGGAGTTCAACGACGGCTCGACGGCGATCGGCGACGTCGTCTCCGCCGCCGGCTGACGGAAGATCCGGTTCTGCAGACGACCCGCACCTGAGCCGCTACTGTCGGCGGCACCTTCTCACCGGCGAGGCCCGGACGTCGCTGGTCCTCGCCGTCAGACCTCAGGAGCGAGATGCCGCGAGCAGTGACGACCCTCCTCCCGGAGGAGCTGACCACCGACGTGATCGACACCCTCGCCGGAGCCGAGTCGGTCCTCACGGAGTGGCGTGAGCTCGCCGAGGCCTGTGCGGCGGGTCCCTTCGCGCGGCCCCTCTTCGCCCTCACCTGGTGGCGCGAGCTCGGTCAGGGCACGCTGCGCATCGTCACCGTGCGCGAGCGGGGCAGGCTCGTGGCGCTGGCTCCGCTGCACCGCCGGCGGGTCGCCCACGTGCACGCGGTCCGGTGGCTGGGCCACGGGCTGGGCACCGTGGCCCAGGCCCTGGTCCGGCCCGGCCACGAGGCTGCTCGGCACGCGCTGTGGGGGGCCGCACGCCACCGCGGCTACGTGCTCGACCTGCTCGAGTGCCGCGAGGGGTCCCCGCTACCTGAGGACGACGACCTCCCGAACGGCCACGCCGTCGTGGTCGCGGAGCGGGACGCCTGCCCGGTGATCGACGTCCGGGGCGACGCGCAGGCCCACCTCGAGGACCGGGCCCGACGTCGGGTGCGCCGCACGGTGCGGACCTCGCGTCGTCGGCTCGACACCGCCGGGATCGAGCTGACGGTGCGAGCAGCCGACGACCTCGCGAGCCTGGAGCGCCTGCTGCCCGACGTCCGCCGCGTCTTCGACGTCTCCGAGGCCCACCGGCCGCGTCAGCACCTCCTGGCCGGGGAGTGGGAGAGCTTCACGACCTCGATCCTGCGTGAGGGGGTCTCGTCCGGTGAGGTGCTCGTTCTCGTGGCCTACCTCGACGAGGCCCCGGTCGTCTTCGACGTCATCCTGCTCAGCGCCACGACGATGTCCAGCTGGATCGGGCGCTTCGATCCCGCGGCCGCGTCCTACTCGCCCGGGCACCTGCTCCAGTGCGCCGGCATCGACTGGGCCGACGAGCACGGCTACACCACCATCGACCTGCTGCTCGGCGACTCCTACTACAAGCAGCTGTGGGCCGACCGGTCCTACCGGACGCTCGAGCTCGCGGCCGGCTCGTCCGGAGCCCGCGCCACGTTGGGCACCGTCAGCCGGCTTCGTTCCCGGCTGCGCGGCCGGCGGCCTCCACCAGACGACGACGTAACCGCTCCGAGCTGATCCAGCGTTCGAGGCTGCTGACGAGGAACTCCCGATCGGTCACCGGTGAACCTCGATGCGCCTCGGTCCAGTCGACGACGCCGGTGACCCGCCCACCCTCGGTCATCAGGTTGCCGAGCCAGAAGTCGCCGTGCACCAGCACCGTGCCGTCCGGGCGCCTGGTGCGGTCCTGCAGGTCCCTCAGCACCTCCGCCGCGCGGCCCACCCAGTCGACCAGGTCGTCGGGTCGCAGCCGGTCGACCGCCAGCGGGTCGCCGCGCAGCCAGGAGCAACGGCTCGAGAAGGCCGAGGGATCGGCCAGCACACGGGGCGCGAGGGCGAAGCCCACCCGTTCGAGCTCGAGCAGGGCCGCGACCTCGGTCGCCGTGCCGGCCGGGTGCGACGAGCGGTAGCTCCGCTCGATGGAGGCCACCGGGTCGCCGCGCAACAGCTTGACCTCCTCGCTGTCACGGTTGCTCACCTTGCCCACGACCCGCTCGGGGTCGAGCTCGGCGCCGGGCGCGGACGCGACCACCAGCCAGCCCGGGCAGAGCCGCAGCACCCGCTCCGCCCGCGCGCGGGCGGCCACCCCGAGCACCCCGGCACGCCACCCGTGCACGTGCGCGAGCGTCGCGCCGACCACCGCGTGGAGGCTGGAGCCGGCGAGAGCGTCGAAGGCGACAGCCGGTGCTGCTGACGAGCGCAGGAGCCCGAAGAGCTGGTGCACGTCGAGATCGTGCTCGACCAGGCACCGCACGCTGGGCACGTGGCTCCACCGCGCTCCGGGGCCGCCGCTGCCGCGCGTCATCCGGTCGAGCGCTCGCAGCGGGCTCGCCCGGTTGTCCCCCACGACGACCAGCCGGGCTCCCGGAGCCAACGCAGGGCGCCAGCGTCGCAGGGAGGCGTCGGTGACCCGGACCCCGTCGAAGGCCAGGAGGTCGCACGTGCCGGGGCTCACCGGTCGGGTCGCGGGTGAGCTCGGAGTCGCGTCGGGCGAGCAGCCCACGACGGTGACGTGCGGGGTGAGTCGACGCAGGGCGGCAGCGGCGCCGGAGTCGGCCGCATCGAGGAGCAGGACCCGGTGCTCAGCGGTCACGTCGAGGAGGTCGACCCACGTCGGGTCGGCGTCGAGCAGCGCGTCAGCCGCGCCGGCCGCGTCAGCCGGGTCGTCCACCACCTGGTCAGCTCCTCGTCTGGTCGCCGGGCAACGCGCGATCTTATCCGGGACACCGCCACACTGGGGGCATGAACAGCGCATCCCCTGACCCGACGATCGACGCCTGGGGCATCCAGCAGGTCTGGATCGACGCCGACGAGCAGACCCAGGAGGTGCCGGCCGCCACGATGGAGCTGATGCGCGCCGCCATCGGTAGCCCGCCCGACGATCTCGAGGACCGCGCACCGGTCGTCACCCGCCCGGGCCTCAGCACCGGGCTGACAGGCGTCGTCACCTGCGAGGACGGCACCGAGCGCCACCTCGACGACGTGGTCGACGACGACTTCCCGCTCGGCTACCACTCCCTGACGACCGACGGCCGGACCACCCGCCGCCTGATCGTCTCCCCCGGCCGGTGCTGGTTGCCCCCTGCGCAGTCCTGGGGCTGGTCGGTGCAGCTGTACGGCGCGCTGTCGTCGGGGAGCTGCGGGATCGGCGACCTCGCCGACCTGCGCACGCTGCGCGAGTGGACCCAGGACGCCGGCGGCGGCTTCCTGCTCGTCAACCCGCTGCACGCAGCCGCGCCGGTGCTGCCCCAGGAGTCGAGCCCCTACCTGCCGGCGACCCGGCGCTTCCGCAACCCGCTCTACCTGCGCCTCGAGGAGGTGCCCGGGGTCATCGACGTGCTCGCGGACGACGACCTGCCGCCGGCCCCGAGCCCACGCACCGTCGACCGCGACGCCGCCTGGCTGCGCAAGCGCAGCGTGCTGCGCCGCGCCTTCGACCGGCGTGACGCCGCCGCGGCCGGTGCTGGGTTCGACGCGTGGCGCGACGAGCAGGGAACCGCGTTGGAGGAGTACGCCGTCTGGGCGGTGCTCGCCGAGGACCACGGCGCCGACTGGCACGACTGGCCCAGCGACCTGCGCGACCCGCACGGGCCGGCGGTGCGCCGGGTGGTCGAGGAACGCGCCGACGAGGTCGCCTTCCACGCCTGGCTGCAGTGGCAGCTCAGCGAGCAGCTGCGTGCCGCGACCGGCGACCTGACCGTCATCCAGGACCTGCCGATCGGGGTCTCCGGCGGGGGCGCCGACGCGTGGGCGTGGCAGGGGGTGCTGGCCGACGGCATCACGGTCGGCTGCCCGCCGGACGCGCTCAACTCGACCGGCCAGGACTGGGGCTCGCCGCCCCTGACGCCGTGGCGGCTGCGCGAGGCCGGCTACGGCCCGTTCATCGAGTCGGTGCGCGCCACGATCGCCGGTGCGGGTGGCATCCGGATCGATCACGTGATGGGGCTGTTCCGGCTCTGGTGGATCCCGGACGGCGAGGTGGCCACGGCCGGTTGCTACGTGCGCTACCCCGCTGGCGACCTGCTCGACATCGTGTGCCTGGAGTCGCACCGAGCGCAGGCCGTCGTGGTGGGCGAGGACCTCGGCACCGTCGAGGACGGCGTCATCGAGGCCCTCGCCGAGCGCAACATCTTGAGCTACCGCGTGCTCTGGTTCGAGGACGACGAGCCCGCCACCTGGCCCGAGCTGTCGTTGGCCACGGTCACCACCCACGACCTGCCCACGATCGCCGGCCTCTGGAGCGGCTCGGACGTCGACGACCAGCTGGTGAGCTCCGACATGGCCTCGTCCGACGTGCGGGCCGGCCGGGTCGAGCTGCTGGAGCGGCTCGGTCGCGCCGGTGTCGCCGAGGGCGACGACCTCGTCGAGGTCGTACCGGCGGCCTACCGACGCCTGGGTGGAGCCCCCAGCCTGCTGCTGTCACTCTCGCTCGAGGACGCACTGCTCGAGGAACGGCGCCCCAACATCCCGGGCACCAACGCCGAGCAGCGCGACAACTGGTGCATCCCGCTGCCGGTCGACGTCGCCGAGATCGCGGACGCCGCCGTGCCACGTGCGGTGATCGCCGCCGTCACCGGAGTCCCGCGCGTGCGCTAACGCACGCCCCGATCGACCAGGTAGTCGTTGACGAAGCAGCGTTCGGGATCGAGTCGTTCGCCCAGCGCTCGAAACTGCGCCAGCAGCGGGAACAGGCGAGCGATCCGGTCGGCATCGAAGCCCAGGGACACCTTGCCCCAGTGCGGCGTCGGGTCGAACGGCTCCAGCAGCTCCTGCAGCGCCGACAGGCAGGGTCGGACGACGTCCAGGTCGCTCACCCAGGTGGCATGCACCGCTACCGCGTCGCGCTCGCGGAACGGGCTGAGCCACAAGGTGTCGGCCGCGATCGTGCGCATCTCGAAGACCATCAGGGCCGGGCGGACTCGCTCGGCTGCCGCGGTGAGCGCCTCGAGCGCCGCCCCCGCGTGCTCGCGGTCGAGGAAGAACTCCGACTGGATCTCGTCGCCGACACTCGGGGTGAAGGCCATGCGGAAGTGCGGGAGCCGCTCGTGCCAGGGTCCGGGTCGCCCGAGCTGCTCGGTCGCCGCGGACGCGTCGATGCCCGTGATCGGGTGTTGGGGCGCCTCGGCGAGTCGCCCGCCGTAGGTCTGCGAGACGTCTGCAGTCGCGGCGGCGTCCACACGCTGCTTGCGCCACACCGAGTCGATCGTCGCCGGGTCGCCGAAGGCGCTGAAGATGCTCACGCTCGTGGCCGACGACAAGATCGCGGCCGCCTCGTCGATCGCGCTGCGGGCCGGGACGTCGAGCACGACGGTCTGCGCGACGTCGTAGGTCGGCTCGACCCGCAGCCACAGGCGGGTCACCACCCCCAGGGCGCCGAGCGAGAGCACCGCACCGTCGAAGTCCGCGTCGCCGCGGTGCACCTGCCACAGCTCGCCGTCCGCGCGCACGAGCTCGAGCCCGACGACCGACGTGGCCAGGCAGCCCAGAGCCACGCCGGAGCCGTGGGTACCGGTGGCGCACGCCCCGGCGACGCTGATGTGGGGCAACGAGCCCAGGTTCGGCAGGGCCCACCCGGCGGCGTGCAGGGCCGTGGCCACGGTGGCATAGCTCGCCCCGCCGGGCACGACCGCGACCCGGTGCTCGGCGTCGACGTCGATGCCGAGCGGCAGGTCGCGCGTCGAGACCAGCGTGCCGGGCGTGTCAGCGACGGTGGAGAAGGAGTGAGCGGTGCCGAGGGCGCGGACGAGCCGAGCCTCGGCAACCACGTGCTGGAGCTCCTCGACCGACGTCGGGCGCCGGACGTCGTCGGTGGAGAAGGTGAGGTTGCCTGCCCAGTTACGCATGGGACGACGCTCCCACGTCAGCTCCGCGACCACACGGGCGGCCGCCTCGGTCGCGGCGCGCTCTTCACGACGCCGGGGAGTCGGTGGCCGGGCCCTCGTCGACCGCCCCGCCCTCCTCGGCCCACTCCGAGCCCTGCTCGTCGTCGAGGGCCGGGTCGGACTCGACGTCCGGCTCGACCTCGGGGGTGTCCGAGGTGGACTCGAACTCCTGGCCGGAGGCGTCGGTGGCCATCAGGAGCCCTCCGGTGCCGGAGCCGGCTGCGTCTGCGGGTCAGCCGACGGCTGGTCGGGGTCGAGGCTCGGGACGACGTCGGGGTCGCCCGTGGGGTCGCCCGTGGGGTCGCTGGTGGGGTCTGCCGCAGGGTCGGTCGGGATCTGGGTCATGTCTCCAGCCTCGCCCAGCACGCGCTCGCCTGCTCCCCCCGAGCAGGTGAGCGACCGGGAATCCGCGGCGGGCGGCGCTGTCGTGATCACCCAGGCGTGGCGGGCCCGGTACCGCTGCCCGGGCTCCAGCACCGTCGACGGCCACTGCGGGTGGTGCGGGGAGTCGGGGAAGTGCTGCGGCTCGAGCGCGATCCCGTCACCTTGGCGGTAGCGACCGTCGTCGACCGAGGGGAGCGTGCCGTCGAGGTTGTTCCCGGTGTAGACCTGCAGGCCGGGCTGGTCGGCGCGGAGCTCGAGGCGGATACCGGTCGTCGGTGACGTCAGCACGGCGTGGGTGCGCAGGCCGTCGGCGCCCGGCGCCGAGTCGATCACCAGGTTGTGGTCGATGCCGCGCGCGTCGAGGAGCTGCGGGTGGTCCTCGCGCACCACTGCACCGACGCGCACGGGCGCGCGCAGGTCGAACGGCGTGCCGTCGACCGGGGCGTGCTCGCCGAACGGGATCCCCTCGTCGTCGATCGGGGTGTAGGTCGACGCCGGCACCTGGAGCAGGTGGTCGTCGATGGTGCCCGAGTCGCGCCCCGCGAGGTTGAGGTAGGCGTGCTGGGTCAGGTTGCAGACGGTCGTGGCGTCGGTGGTGGCCTCGAGCTCGATCTCGACTCCACCCTCGCCGACCCGGAACGTCACCCGTGCCGTGAGCTCTCCGGGGAACCCCTGGTCTCCGTCCGGGCTGACGAGGCCCAGGGTCGCGGTGTCGTCGTCGTGCTCGACGATGGTCCAGAGCCGACGGTCGAAGCCGTCGGGACCGCCGTGCAGGTGGTGGCCGCGGTCGTGGGTGCCGAGCTGGTGCTCGCTCCCGTCGGGCAGCGCCAGGTGACCGGCGCGGACGCGGTTCGCGTAGCGCCCGATCGTGCCGCCGAGGTAGGCGCCGGACGCCAGGTAGTCCGCCGCGGTGGCGTGACCCAGGACGACGTGGTGACGACCGCCGTCCGCGCCCGTGACCTCGAGGTCGTGCACCGTCGCGCCGAGGGTGAGCAGCCGCAGCACCGGGCCGGGGGCACGGCCCAGCTCCACCAGGTGCACCGGGTTGGCGTCGGTCAGGGTGTCGAACTCGCTCACGCTCACGCCGTCGAACCTAGGCGCCCGACCTCAGCCGGTGTTGCGCAGCCCCGCAGCGATGCCGTTGATCGTGAGCAGCAGCGCCCGCTGCAGGTCGGGGTCGGGGTCGTCCTCACCGAGCGCGCGGGTGCGCGCCAGCAGCGAGACCTGCAGGGCGTGCAGCGGCTCGAGATAGGCGTCGCGGATGGCGAGCGTCGCGCGCAGCGCCGGTGCCCCGGCGAGCAGCTCGTCCTGCCCGGTCACGGCCAGCACCTCCTCGACGGTGCGGGTGTGCTCGGCGCGGATCGTCTCGAACAGCGCGTCGGCGGCGTCCGGCCCCTCGCTCGGCACCAGGGTGCGCACGTAGCGCGCGGCGATGTCGAGGTCGGTCTTGGCCAGCGTCATCTCGACGTTGGAGAGGAAGGTCCGAAAGAAGCTCCACGAGCCGTACATCTCGCGCAGCGTCTCGCCGCGCCCGTCCTCGCGGGCGGCGGCGAGGCCGCTGCCGACGCCGTACCAGCCGGGCAGGATCATCCGTGACTGCGTCCAGCCGAAGACCCACGGGATCGCGCGCAGGTCGTCGAGGCCGCCCGGACCCCCGGGTCGCTTCGAGGGACGCGAGCCGATGTTCATCTTGCCGAGCTCCTCGACCGGGGTGGCCGAGACGAAGAACGGCACCAGCGCCGGGTCGCGCACCAGCTCGCGGTAGGCGACCTGACCGGAGCCGGCGACGCGGTCCATCGTGGCGTTCCAGCCGTCGAGGACGTCCTGCGGCAGCAGCGAGGTGCGATGCAGCACCGACGCCTCCAGCACCGCGGCCAGTGCCTGCTCCAGGTTCTCGCGGCCCAGCTGTGCCAGCGTGTACTTGTCGGAGATCACCTCGCCCTGCTCGGTGATCTTGATCGGTCCGTCGAGGCTGCCGTAGGGCTGCGACATGATCGCCTCGCCGGTGGGCCCGCCGCCCCGACCGACCGACCCGCCGCGGCCGTGGAAGAGTCGCAGCACCACGCCGTGCTCGCGGGCGACGTCACGCAGTGCCCGCTGCGCGCGGTGGATCTGCCACTGGGAGGCAGCGATGCCGGCGTCCTTGCTGGAGTCGGAGTAGCCCAGCATGATCTCCTGCACGTCGCCGCGAGCCGCGACCACGCGGCGATACGACGGCTCGCTCAGCAGCGCCTCGAGCAGGGGACCGGCCGCCTCGAGCTCGGCGACGGTCTCGAACAGCGGCGCGAAGCCGATGCGCGCGCTCGCCGGGCGGGTCTCGCTGCCGAGGTCGACCAGCCCGACCTCACGGGCCAGCACGACGACGGCGAAGAGGTCGTCGACGTCGTGGGTCATCGAGACGATGTAGGTCTCGACGACATCGGGGCCGAAGGTGTCGAGCGCGACCCGGATCGTGCTGAGCAGGTCGACCACGGTCTCGGCGGTGCCCTCGAGCCCGGCCAGGCCGGCCCCGGTCAGGGGCCGGGCCGCGGCCATCTCCACGCTGAGCCGCTCGATGCGCGCCGACCGGTCGAGCTCGCCGTACGGCGGGTCGAGCTCGCCGAGCCGGTCGTAGAGCGCGGCCAACGCCTCGTGGTGCTTCTCGCTGTGCTCGCGGACGTCGAGCGTGGCCAGGCCGAGACCCATCGCCGCCGCGGTGCGGATGAGCCGCAGCAGCGCACCGTCGGCGGTCAGCCGGTCACCGTTGTCGATCAACGACGCGCGCACGAGGACGAGGTCGGCGAGGAGCGCGTCGAGGCCGGCGTAGTCGCGGCCCGGCTCGTGGGCCGAGCCGTTCGCCAGCCGGTCGCGGGTGCGCAGCAGCCGGACGCGCACGTAGCTGAGCTTGAGCCGGTAGGGCTCCTGGGCGTTGAGCCGCTTGATCGTCGAGTAGGTGATCGGCAGGGCCTCGCGGTCGGCCTCGAGGCTGGCGGCGAGGTCGTCGGAGATGTCGACCATCCGCGAGGACGACGACAGCTCCTGCAGCAGCTCCTCCACCCCGCGCACCAGCTCGCGCAGCCCGAAGTCGTGCTGCAGCCCGAGGACGTCGAGGGTCACCGCCGGCGTCACGCGGGGGTTGCCGTCGCGATCACCACCGGCCCAGGTGCCGAATCGCAGGGGGCGGGCGCCGTCCGGCAGCTCGACGCCGAGCGAGGCCAGGCTGCGGTCGAGCTCGGCGAGCAGGTCGGGCACGACCCGCTCCGCGAGGGTCTGCAGGTAGTAGATCGCCGTGCGGGCCTCGTCGGTCGGTTCGGGGCGGTCGATGCGCAGCTCGTCGGTCTGCCACAGCAGGTCGACGAGCTCGGCCAGGCGCCGCTCGCTGCCGGAGCGGTCCGACGTGCGCCCACGGGGGTCCTCGGCGCGGTAGGTCACGGCGGCGATCTTGCGCAGCAGGCCCAGCACGGAGCGACGCGTCGCCTCGGTCGGGTGGGCGGTGAAGACGGGTCGGTACTCCAGGCGTTCCAGCACGTCGGTGATGAGGTCGCGGTCGATGCTGCCGGCCTCGAGGGCCTCGCTGATGCGGCGTGTGGTCGCGGCCAGCGGACCCTCGGGCCGGGTGGTCAGCTCCTGCCAGCGATGCAGCTGCTCGGTGACGTTCACCAGCTGGAAGTACGCCGTGAAGGCGCGGGCCAGGACGATCGCGGTCGAGGCGTCGACACCGGAGAGCAGCTCGTGGAGGGCGCCGTCGTCCGGCTCGCGGCTGAGGGCGCGCACCTGCTCCACGAGCTCGAGCAGCTCCGGACCCTCGTGGCGGGTGAGGGCCTCGCCCAGCAGGGTGCCGAGCTGGCGCACGGAGGCGCGCAGCGCGGCGTGCTGCTCGGCGGTCGACACCCCGCCGGAGAACTGCCCGACGTCGGGGGCGCGGCGGTCGGCCTCGATCATCTGCTCGGTCGTCCGCCGCGGTGCCGGGTCGGGTGCCCGGGTCGTCTGCTCAGCCATGGGTGCAGTGTCGTGCATCTGCGTTTCAGGTGTGTGGCGGGCGCCTCTCGGGGGTGGGCCGATCTCGATGATCACCCGTGCGGGGGCTGCGTCCTGCTGTCCGACACGGAAACCTCGACAGCACCCCCTGTCGCTCTGCCGTCGTCGTCCCCCGGAGGAACCCATGCAGCTACCCGCACCCGTCGGACCGCTCAGCGACCGCGTGGTGACGGCGCTGCAACACCCTCCGCGTTCGACGGTGCAGCTGGCGCGCACCACGGAGCACGACCGTGCCGACGAGGCGCTCTCGCTGTGGATCCTCCACGAGCTGCACTACCGCGGTTTCGACGACGTCGACGAGCGGTGGGAGTGGGCTCCCGCGCTCGCAGGCGTGCGCCACCACCTCGAGCACGAGCTCGAGCAGCGCCTTCGCGCTGACTTCGAGGCCTTCCTCGAGACCCACGCTCTGAGCGCCGCGGTGTGCGGGGGCAGCCCACCGAGCGATCCCGAGGAGGTCGTCGAGCTGCTGGTCGGCGTCGTCGAGCAGCACGACGGGCCATCGCTGGCCGAGCACCTGCTGCGCGACGGCACGCCCGAGCACGCTCGGGAGCTGTTGCGCCAGCGTTCGATCTACCACCTCAAGGAGGCCGACCCGACCTCGTTCGTCGTCGCGCGGATCGCTGGGCCGGCCAAGGCCGCGCTCATGGAGATCCAGTTCGACGAGTACGGCGCCGGACGCGCCGACCGGGTGCACCAGGACCTCTTCGCGAGAGGCCTTGCGGCGACCGGGCTGAGCCCCGACTACGGCCGCTACGTGGGCGAGGCCCGCACCGCGGTGCTCGAGCAGAACAACGCAGGGTCCCTCTTCGGCCTGCACCGTCGGCTGCGCGGCGCCGCGCTCGGGCACCTGGCCGCCTTCGAGGCCACCAGCTCGTTGCCGTCGCGCACCCTGGCCCGCGCGCTGCGTCGCCTCGGGCTGCCCGAGGAGATCGCGGCCTACTACGACGAGCACGTCGAGGCCGATGCCGTGCACGAGCAGCTCGCCCTGCGCGACGTGTGCGGTGTCCTGGTGGCCGACGAGCCCCACCTGCGCGAGGACGTCGTCCTCGGCGCCTGGACGGCGCTGGAGCTCGAGGCCCGCACCGCTCGCGACCTGCTGGCGCACTGGGGCTCCGGGGACGCGGCGTGAGCGCCGTCGACCCCGACGTGCGCGCGAGTGGGGACGCGCCGATCAGCCTGCACCCGTGCCCCCGCGGACCGGTCCTCGTGCGTGGGCCGGCCGAGGTGCGCACCGACGACGGCGAGTGGCACCAGAGCACGCGCGCGGTCTCGGCGGTGTGTCGCTGCGGAGCCAGCGCGTCGCGCCCCTGGTGCGACGGCACGCACAAGGTGCTCACCCGCCGCGGCGTGAACCCGGTCGACTGACGGGCCGCTGCGGCGCCGTCCGGCGTGGGGCTCTCACTCGGCGACGAGGTGCAGCACGACACCGCGCTCACCCTGCCGGACCTCGACGGTCCGCCAACCGCGCTCGGCGGCCCACGTGCCGAGCGCTCCGGCCTGCGGCTCGTCGCCCAGCTGCACCAGCAGGTCGCCACCGACCGACAGCGCCGCGCGAGCCCGGACGACGCATGCCCGGGCGACGTCGAGGCCGTCGTCCCCGCCGTCGATGGCGAGGGTCGGGTCGTCGGGGAACCGGTCGAGCTCGGCGCGCAGCACCCAGGGCGGGTCGGCGATGACGAGGTCGAAGGTCTCCGGCAGGCCGTCGCCCTGGTGGCCGGCCTCCTCCAGCGGCGCGCAGCGCACCTCGACCCGCCCGGCCAGCCCGGCTCGCTCGGCGTTCGCGCGCGCGAAGTCGCAGGCCACGGGGTTGAGGTCGAGACAGACGAGGGAGGCCCCCGACAGCGAGGTGGCGAGGAGGCCGATGTGCCCGGCGCCGGCACACAGCTCGAGGATCCGTGCCGCCGGGTCGCCGTCCAGCAGGTCCGCGGCCCAGCGCGACTGCATCGCTGTCCATGCTCGCGGCTCGAGCACGCGATCGTCGTAGGCGATCTCGAGCCCGCCGAAGTCGACGATCGAGGCGTGGGTGGGTGCGTCAGCCGGCATGGGCCGAGCCTGCAACGCCCGGCCCGCAGCGGTCATCCCCTCTCGGGGTGGCTGGTCCGGGCTCAGCCTCGGATGCGTTGGAAGTTGCGCCCTCCGCGGGCGAAGGTCGCGACGACCGCCGCCGGGGGGTCGAGCGGCCCGTCGCTCCAGAGGCAGGCGCGTACGTGGGTGAGGTCGTGGTCGCGGGCTGCTGCGGAGTCGTCGTAGCGCCACGGCCCCCGGATGACGCCGCGGTGGAACAGCCCCTCGTCGTCCTGGGTCCAGACGCAGGACCCGTCCTCGACGTCGGCGAAGCGACGCAGCCGGGCGGAGAGTCGGGCGTCCCACTCGCACGCCACCTGCTCCACGGCCTCCTCCAGGTCGAGCGGAACCGACGACAAGCGGCCCCCGACTGCGACGATCCGGCGCTCCAGGGCGTGCCTGACCGCGGCCGCCCGGTCGACCTCGTCCAACCGTGACCACATCGGCGCGCGGTAGACCGTCGCGGTCACGATCCTCGGCGTGTCACTCGCGACGTTCGGCCAGGTAGGCGAGGCGCCTCAGCGTCTCCACGTTGCGCCAGGAGATCTGTGGGTCTCGCACCGGCTTCGGCACCAAGCGCCCCGGCCCGCGGACGACGTCCTCGTGGATGCTCACCTCGGTGGTCGTCCCCCGCGCCTCCAGGTGCAGCTCGACGTGTGCCTCGCCCGCCGGCCAACCGCGCGCGCGCAGCTTGAGACGGGTCGTCGGTTCGCTCGCCAGCACCTCGGTCGAGTCGTCGAGGAGCAACGGCCACGCTCCGACCGAGTGGTGCAGCCGGCTGCCGACGGCGGGCCACGTGTCGTCGACCTCGCGCATGCGTGAGGCACCCACGACGAACAGGGGGTAGAGCCAGCCGTCGGCCAGCACGTTCCAGACCTGGGTCGGCGTGGCGTCCATGACGCGGGTGCGAGTGCTCATGCCTCACCCTCCCAAGTCCGCACCGGGCCGATCGTCACCCTGGCGGGTGTCGTCGTGCGGTGCGAGCCCGCGGCAGCGTGGTCCTCGTCATCAGCCACCCAGGACGGACACCCATGACCCTTCGCTCCTTCTGGCAGGACCGACCCGACGCGACACCCGCGGGGGACGGAGGTGCAGACGAGGTCGCCGGCTCGTGGGACGTCGTCGTGGTGGGGGCCGGCATCACCGGTCTCAGCACCGCCGTGCTCCTCGGGCAGGCGGGGCTCTCGGTGCTCGTGATCGAGGCACGACGCCTCGGCAGCGGCACCACCGGTGGCAGCACGGCGAAGCTCAGCCTGCTCCAGGGCACCCAGCTCACCAAGATCTCCCGTCACCATCCCCCGGAGCTGGTGCACGACTACGTGGCGGCCAACCTCGAGGCGCAGGCGTGGGTCACCGACTTCTGCGCGGGTCACGGCGTCGACCTGCAGCACCGCTCGGCCTACACCTATGCGACGACCGCAGCCGGGGAGCGGGCCGCTCGCACCGAGCTGGAGCACGGCGCCGCCGCCGGGCTCCCGGTCGAGTGGTCCGCGGACGTGCCCGTGCCGTTCCCCACGCGGGGAGCGGTGCACCTGGCCGACCAGCGCCAGGTCGATCCCGTGGCGCTCCTGCACGCTCTGGCCGCCGAGGCGACGTCGCTGGGCGCCTCGCTGGTCGAGGACGCCCGCGTGCACCGCGTGCGCGGTCACCGGCCGGTCACCGTGTCCACCACCCGGGGCGAGGCTCGCGCCGGCACCGTCGTGGTGGCGACCAACGCGCCCGTCCTCGACCGCGGGGGGTACTTCGCCAGGGTCACCCCCGCGCGTTCCTACAGCGTCGCCTTCCGCACCTCGACCCCGCGGGTCGAGGCGATGCTGCTCTCGACCGACGAGCCGTCGCGGTCGCTTCGAGGCGCGGTCGACCGCGAGGGCCGCCCGGTCCTCCTCGTCGGCGGGAACGGGCACGTCCCCGGTCGCGCGCGCTCGCCACGAGGTCGCCTGGACGACCTGCGCTCCTGGACGCGAGACGCGTTCGGCGAGGTCACCGAGACCCACGCCTGGTCAGCACAGGACTACGTCCCCCACCACGCCCTCCCCTACGCGGGCCCACTCCTCCCGCGACGCAGCGACCTCCTCTTCGCCGGCGGCTACTCCAAGTGGGGCATGACCAACGGGGTCGCCGCTGCTCACGTCCTCGCAGCACGCATCATGGGGCACGAGGTCGGCTGGTCCCGCGCCTTCGCCACGTGGTCGCCGCGTGAGGCGAAGGGGCTTCCGAGCGCCGCCCGCGCCAATGGCGAGGTCGGGCTCGCCCTCGTCGCCGGCTGGGTCAAGCCACTGGTCACCGGCGACGCGGCAGCGCCCGCCGAGGGCGAGGGTCGGGTCCGTCGCGCCGTGCCGGCGCCGGAGGCCGCCTCGACCGTCGACGGCGTCGTGCGTCGGGTCTCGGCAGTCTGCACGCACCTCGGCGGCATCGTGACGTTCAACGACGCCGAGCGCAGCTGGGACTGTCCGCTGCACGGGTCCCGCTTCGACGTCGACGGGGCAGTCCTCGAGGGCGTCGCGACCTGCGGGCTGACGCGGCGCGACCCGCAGGTGGACCCGGCCGGGTGAGCACCTCGAGCCGCGCCTCAGGCCCACCGGAGCTGACGCCGGACGGTCACCACCTCCTCATCGCCGGACGACGATGGCGCGCCACCGACCCGGCGATCCCCGAGCCCCGGCGGCAGGAGCTCACGAACCTGCTCATGGCCTGGCGGCGCGAGGTCAAGCGCTGCGCCGGCACCGACGAGGAGGCCGCGGCGCGGCGCGGCGTGCAGGCGACCAAGGTGGCGCTGGGCGAGCGCGGCGCGACCCCCTGGTGGGAGCAGAGCGACGACGAGCGCCGGTCCCGGTGGAGTGTCCCGGTCAGCGGGCCCGAGCCCCGTTGACCGTTGCCGACGACGCTCGGCGACGGCGTCAACGCCGGACGGTCGCCACGAGCTCGTCGAGGCTCGCCAGCTTCACCCGGGGGCGTCCGAGGGTCTCTCCTCGTGAGCGCTCCCGACGGTCGATGACCTCGTAGTCGCGGCGCGTCAGGGCCGCCGGATGACGCCGCCTCACGAACGTACGGAAGGCTCGCGCCGATCCGCGCCCCGAGGTGATGCGGCCGGCGTTGGCGTCCTCGACGATCGCACCGACCGTCTCGGCGGCGTCGGCACGGTTGCGGCCGATGCCGCCCGTGGGACCGCGCTTGATCCAGCCGACGACGTAGGCACCGGGGACGGGACGACCCGTCACGGGGTCGAGCACCCGTCCCGCCCGGTGCGGCACGGTGTGGGTCGCCTCGTCGAAGGGCAGGCCGGCCACGGGCTCGCTGCGGTAGCCGACCGAGCGCAGCAGCAGCCCGCTCGGCACCCGGACCTCCTCGACGGTGCCCGCGCCCCCGGGTCCGGGGCGGGTCGACACGAGCACGACCTCCTCGACCCGGTCGGTCCCCTCGACCCGATCGACCCGGGTGTCGAAGCGCAGCACCAGTCGGCGCCGGGCCGGCACCGCAGCGCTCCAGTCGACGGGCGTCACCTCGAGGCCACGCAGGGCCCCGGCGGCACTGGCGGGGTCGGCGGCCGCGATGCACGCCGCGACCTCGGGACCCGCGTCGACGACGACGTCGAGGTCGTCGCGTGCCACCAGCGGGCGCAGCTCGGAGAGTGAGTACGCCGCCTCGTCCGGTCCGCGCCGCGCCACCAGCACGACCTCGGTCACCGCGGAGGCGCGCAGGGCCGCGAGGGCGTGGTCGGCGATGTCGGTGGCGGCCAGCTCGTCGGGGTCGCACAGCAGCACGCGTGCCATGTCGAGGGCGACGTTGCCGTTGCCGACGACCACCACCCTCCCCCGGGTGGTCGGCCCGAGGTCGACGGCGTCCGCGGCGATCTCGGGGTGGGCGTTGTACCAGCCGACGAGGACCCGCGCCGCGAGGCTGCCGGGCAGGTCCTCGCCGGCGACCCCGAGGCGCCGGTCGGACGTCGCGCCCACGGCGTACACGACGGCGTCGTGGTGCTCGAGCAGGTCGGCGTGCGAGAGGTGCTTGCCGACCTCGGTGTGGAGGACCATCTCGAGCCGGGGGTTGCGGTAGACGGTGGCGAAGCGGTCGGCGATGGCCTTGGTGCTCTGGTGGTCGGGGGCGACCCCGAAGCGGATCAACCCGCCGGGAACCGGCAAGCGGTCGAGCATCGTGACCTCGGCGCTCGTGGTGAGCAGCGCGGACGCCGTGTAGCTGGCGGCGGGCCCGGACCCCACGATCGCGACCCGCAGGCCGGCGGCCTCGGGCGTCAGGCTCGCGGGGAAGACCGGCTCGTCCCACTGCGGCCCGCCCGGCTGAGACCGCACGCGCGCCGGCACCGATGGGCCGAGCTGGGAAGTAGTCGGCGTTGAGCTGGGCGTGGACCGCCTGGTCGCCGGTGAGCGACTCGACCGGGAAGATCGCGTCGACCGGGCAGGCGTCGGCGCAGGCCCCGCAGTCGATGCAGCTGAGGGGATCGACGTAGAGCGTGTCGGTGGTGCCGAAGTCGGGTTCGTCGGGGGTGGGGTGGATGCAGTTGACGGGGCAGACCGAGACGCAGGACGCGTCGCTGCAGCAGGACTGGGTGATCACAAAGGCCATGGGAACCGATCTCAGATCATGTGGACGCGCTGGTAGAACCTCTGGGCCGGCCGGGTCAGCAGACCCAGCTCGTCGAGGAACTCCATCAGGTGGGCGCAGCTGGCTCGCATCAGCGTGTGGTGGTGCTCGTTGGCCGCGGCTTGCGCCAGCGCCCGCTCGGTGTCGAGGCCGGCGGCGGCGTAGACGCCCTCGTTGACCATGGCGGAGACGATGACGTGCGCGGCGATCGCGATGACCAGCGCCGAGGTGCTGCGCCGCACCCGGCCCGCGCCGGCGATCCGCTCGCGCATCTCCTGACGCGCGAACTTCATGTGCCGCGACTCCTCGACGACGTGGATCCTGCTCGTCGTCCGGACCACGGGCAGCACCCGCTCGCCCCGCATCCAGTCACGCTGCATGACATCGAGGACCTCCTCGGCGACGAGGATGCCGCCGTAGGCGATCTCGGCACTGGCGAGGGTCTTGAACCCTCGACCCAGGGCCTTGCTCGCTGCGGTCGGGACGTAGGGCCGCACGCCCATCTTGGCGCAGGCGCGGGCGAACATGATCGAGTGCCGGCACTCGTCACCGATCTCGGTGAGCGCGAACTGGAAGTCGGCTCGCGTGTAGTCGGCGCAGTACTGGTCGCGCAGCACCATCTGCTGCAGGATCATCTCGAACCAGATGCCGGTGCTCATGATCGACGCCACCTCGTGGCGGGTCAGGGTCACCCGCTGCTCGTGGGTCATCTCGTCCCACAGCGGCGTGCCGTAGAGCGTGCTCCACTCGGGGTTGAGCCCGAACTGGTCGGGATCGAGCTCGGCGTCCCAGTCGACCTCGCTCACCGGGTCGTAGGAGAGCGTGGCGGCGGAGTCGAGCAGACGTTGCGAGGTCTCGAGCGCGGGGCTGGACGAGCCGGATGAAGTGGTCACGGTCATGACGGGCCTCCGGGGGTATGTGTGACGCGACGTTGCGGATAGGTAGACGGTACACGCTGTACCCCTTCTCGCGCCAGGACCGTCGCCGCAGCGCAGGTAACCTCAGGTGGTGCCCGACCCCGCTGTGCTGCCGGACGGCCGCGCGACCCGTTGGAGCGGTCAGCAGGAGAAGCGGCGAGGCGAGTTCGTCGAGGCCGCACTGGTCGCGATCGTCGCGCACGGTCCCGAGGTCTCCACCGAGCAGATCGCGACGGAGGCGGGGGTGGCTCGCACGCGCCTCTACCGCCACTTCGGCGGCGCCGCCGACCTCAACGTCGCGATCGCCGCCCGGGTCGAGCAGATGGTGGTCGACGGCTTGGCCCCCTCCTGGGACCCGACCTTCAGCCCTGACCAGATCATCCGCACCGCGGTGTCGACCCACCTGACGTGGCTGACCGAGCACCACGCGATCTACCGCTACCTGATGCGTCACTCCGTCACGACGGCTGCCGGCGACAACGCGGTGGCCGACGTCAAGGGCGTCATCTCCGGGTTGCTCACCCGCCTGCTCGACGACTTCGCCGAGCTGCTGGGTCTCGACCCGCGGATCACCCAGCCGCTCTCCTACGGCCTGGTCGGCTTCGTCGACGCCGCTGCGTCCCGCTGGGTCGAGGACCCGCGCGGGGTGCCCCTGGGCGAGATGGTCGAGCTGCTGGCGGGCTGGATCTGGTCGTCGCTCGACGGCGTGCTGCGCAGCATGGGGCTCGAGCTCGATCCCGCCGAGCCACTCCTGCCCGGTTCCGCGGAGTAGCACCTGGTCGTGGCCGGGAAGCGTTCCTGCCCGGGTCGAGGACCAGGTCACCGGGTACCCGTTCGCGGTGGGTCTCACCGGACCAGGTGACGAGTCGTCGGCGAGGTCGACCCAGGTATACCCTGCGCCGATGACGACTCCGCCTCGCAGCGCCGGGGTCGTCATGCCGACCCACGGACGCGCCGATCGGCTGAGCGAGGTCCTGGTGCCCCTCCTCGAGGATCCGGCGACCTCGGAGGTCGTGGTCGCCGTCGACGGGGCGGATGCCGAGGCCGAGGCCGTCCTGCGGGGCCTGGCCGAGCGCGACGCCAGAGTGCGGTGGGTCGTGCTGGACGACAGCGTGGGCACCGCGCGCGCCAAGCTCGCCGCAGCGCGTGCCAGCACGGCTGAGCTGCTCGTCCTGCTCGACGACGACGTCCGCGCGCTCCCGGGCCTGGTGTCGCGCCACCTCGCGGCCCATCGGGAGAGGGCCGGCCTGGTGGTCGTGGGTGCGATGCCGGTCGAGACGGTCGGGGAGAGGCGAGTGCTCGACGACCTGGCCGGCCGGGTCTATCAGCGCAACTACGAGCAGGCCCAGGACACCTTCCGCGCAAGTGCCGACAACGTGCTGTCCAAGCTGTGGGGAGGCAATGTCTCGGTCCGCCGCGAGGACTACCTCGCCCTCGCCGACAAGATCCTGCGTTATCCGCGAGTGGCGCACGAGGACGCCCACTTCGGACTGTCGGCCCGTTCGGCGGGCCTGGTCGGCAGGTACGACGACTCCGCGGCAGCGGTCCACCTGCACCAGCGCACCTGGGCCGGCATGCTGGACGAGGCCGAGCGGCAGGGTCGCGGGCAGCGGGCGCTGCATCGCATCCACCATCCCGATCAGCCCTTCGCCTCCGACGCGCTGCCCGAGCCACTGAACCCTCTCGTGGAGTGGGTCGTGCTGCACAGCGACGGTCCACGGGTCCGCAGGCTCATGCTCTCCGTGCTGCGCCTGGCCTCCGCCGCGTGCCTGACCCTCGGCACGGAGTCGACCTCCGTGCGTCTGGCCTTCGCCGGGACCCAGATCGCGCGACGGGTGGGACGCCTCGACGAGAGCGTCGACCAGCTGGTCGCGTCAGCGGCGGCCACCCGAGAGCGCTGACGGAGCCTGCGGCGCCAGCGAGCGACGCAGACGCAGACCCAGCTGCAGGTAGTGCACGTAGAGGGCGACCAAGACGAAGCGCGGGCTCGCGATCGGGGCTGCGCCCCGGACGCGCCGAGCCGCGCGCGCAGTGGTGCGGACGGGCGGCAGCAGCTCGCGCGCGAGCTGACGAGGAGCCGGCTCGGGCTCTCCCCTCAGCCGCCGCACCTGGGCGTGCCCGCCGGTGACTCGTACGACCTTGCGCCGCAGCTCCGACAGCGTCCGCCGGCATGGATGCTCGACGACGGCATCGGCGGCGTAGACCCCACGCACCCCGAGTCGCGTCGCGCGCTCTCCCCACTCGCGGTCCCCACCGCTGCTGAGCTCGCCCCGGAACGGCCCGACGCGGTCGAGCACCGCGCGCCGGACGAGGAGGTTGGCCGTGGCAGCGAACCCGGACTGCGTGACGTAGTCGTGCTGGGGGAACCCGAGGGCGAGCTCGTAGAGCTCCGCGGCACTCGCCCGCCGCGGATCGCTGCGCACCAGGTGGATGCGACCCCCGACGAAGCACGGCTGCGGGGCCGCGAGCAGCGCAGCGACACCGGCTGACAGCCAGTCCGAGCGGGGCGCACAATCAGCATCGGTGAAGGCCAGCACGTGCGCCGAGCTGGTGCGCAGGCCCGCGTTCCGTGCGGCGTAGGAACCCGGGGCGGGCTCCTGCACGACGCGGATCGGGACAGCCGTCGGGAGCGCGGGAGCCCCTGGCCCCAGCACCGGGCTGCCGGCGTTGTCTCCGTTGTCGACCAGGACGACGTCGTAGCTCCCGTCGTAGTCCTGGTCGAGCAGCGCGTCGAGGGTGTCCGACAGTCCCCCTCGGTCTCCGAAGACCGGCACCACCACGGTCACCGAGGGTGCGAGCGTCGGTTCGTGGTCGGCCATCACCCTCCTTGCTCCGGTTCGGTCGTGGGCAGCACCGTGGACTCACGCCAGCGACCCCAGCGATCGTAGCCTCGAGCGAGGTCCGCGCGAGCGCGGCGCAGCCTTGTCCGCACGGATCCGAGGACCCGACGGGAGGGCGACCCCTGGGCCGTCGGCGACACGACGAAAGCCGCTCGCTCCACCCGCTGTCGGATCGGGGACCCCGACACGAGGGTCGCGTGCCGCAGCCCGGTCCACTGCCGCCACCGTTGGGAGTAGCCGGCCGGCAGCAGGGGTGCGTCTCCGGGGAAGTCGGGGGGCACCCCCACGAAGGACCACGCTTCGTCGAACGACGGCGGCGTGCCGACGTAGTGGTGCAGGAACTCGAGGTCGAGCAGCCGAAGGCCGTGGATCCGGTCGTTCACGAAGTTCTGTGGCTTGGCGTCCAGCACGTCGTAGCCCCACGCATGGATCTCGCGCAGCACGTCGAGCATCGCGCGGACCACCGGCAGCGGCAGCAGGGCCCGCCGACGCCACACTCCTCGGAGCGTGTCGTCGTACCAGGGGGAGGTGAACCACGTGGGACCCCGCTCCAGCAGCGCGGAGATCTCGGGGATGTGGGGCCCCAGCTCGTGGCGAGCCCGCACCTCCCGCTCCAGGTGGCGAGCGGCGACCGGGGTGAAGGTCTTGCGCACGACGGGCCCGCCGGCACCCTCCACGAGCTCGACCTTTGCCCGTCGACCGAGGCTGAGCACGCGTCGGACCGGGACGTCGGTGCGGTAGTCGGCGCGTCGCCGCTCCACCAGCTGCCGCAGTCGCGGCTCGTGCGCACCCACCGCCTGCGAGACGTACTCCCAGGCCTCAGGGGGGTCATCAGCCGAATGCACCGCGTTGAAGCGCGCGGCCGCACCCACGCGTGTCTCCACCAGGGTCCGCAGCGCGACCTTCGCGTCGAGCACGTCGAGATTGGTCAGCCTGGGATAGCGCTGCAGCAGGTCCCCGGTCGGTGGCCGAGGACCGTAGTGGACGGCGAACACCGCGAGGGCGGGCGGGCCGCCGCTGACCGGGAACGGCCCCCGTCCCCAGTTGCCCCCGCGCAGCTCGGAGGCACAACGACGGACCGCCTCCGCCCCCAGGGGCTGCACGAGCAACGCGTCGAAGCCGTGATCGGCCAGGACGGAGACGACCTCGTCGACCGAGATGACGTCCAGGGCCCGTTCGCGGACCAGGAAGAAGGCGGGCTCCGGAGGCTCCGACGAGCCGGTGTCACCGGTGCCGGAATCGGCCGCCGCCAGCGTGTCGAGGACCCAGGGGTTGGCGAGCGCGAGACGACGCAGGCTGTCCATCGACGGGCGCCACCCCCGCCGCGCGAGGTGAGCATCGACCGCCTCGAGGGTGGGCACCAGGGCCACACCCTGCGCAGCGGCCAGGTCGACGATCACCCGCGCGTAGTCGTGCTCGGGGTCAGGGCTCGTCCTGCCCTGGGCGTCGGCCAGGCCCGAGGCGTAGCCCTTGTGGTAGAGCGCGTGGTAAGCGAGTGAGTGCAGGTGGTCCTCCGGCGTAGGCACCCGAGCGCCGGACTCGTGCCGGACGGCGCGCTCCAGCAGGCGCCCGGCCAGCTCCGGCGGGTAGTAGGCCATGGCTCGGTAGTCGGACCCACTCAGCCCACTCTCGCTGTAGAGGTCGACCGGGATCGTCCCAGGTTCCTGGGCGAGCAATTCCTGCATCGCCACGACGTCGCGGTCGGACACCAGGACGTCGAGGTCCTCGCCCGGCAGCAGCCGCGGCAGGTCCTCGAACCAGCGCAGCACGACGTAGGCCAGACCGGCCCCCTCGAGCCTCGTCACCAGTCCGGGGACCCCCCAGACCGGTGAGAGATAGCGCCGAGCGCGGGCGGGGGACTCGGTCGTCACGTCCACGACCTCGAAGGTCTCCTCACCGAGGGTCACCCGGCCGGCGAGCGTGAAGCGGTTCAGCCCCCGACCGGCCCAGCGCGCGAGGCGCTGCTCGGCGGAGCCGCCCTGGCGAGCCGGCACCAGGACCTGGGCCACGTGCTCCACGCGGCCCGGCTGCCACAGGAGCCGGCCGAAACGGCCACGCAGGACGAGCACGTCGGTGCTGTTGCGGTGAGCCTGCTCGACACCCTCCAACGGCACGAAGCGGTCGGCGAGCTCGGGCGCCTCGGCTCGGACGGCGTCGAGCCGAGCGGGGCGGACCAGTCCGAGGTAGCGCACGACCCCGTCAGCGGCCAGCGCCCGCGCCAGCCTCGCGTCGCCGACGTCGACCTCCAGCACCCGAGTGCCGGGTGAGAGTCCGGGGCGGGGTGGCACCGGGTCATGGTAGTGGTCGATCGACGTCGCGAGTCGCATCGTCGGATCGGCCCTCGGGTCCTGCGTCGTGCCGTACCCTCCAGATCACCTCACCTTCCGAGCCCGAGGACCTTCGTGCCGCACCCCACCACCCGTACCCCCCGCCTGCGGCCCTGGCGCCAGGCCCGCGACAGCTGGGCGGACATCTCGCCACTGTTCGACGACTACCGAGGAAAGATCGCCGTGCTGGCCGTGCTGGCGGTGGCCGCCGGTGTCGCCGAGGCCGCCCTCCTGGCTCTCATCGCCTCCGTGGCCGCAGCGTTGACTCAGCCCTCGTCGCGAGTCGACCTGGAGCTCGGGCCGCTCAGCGCCATGGTCGAGGTCTGGGTGCTGTTCACCGCGGCCTTCGTCCTGTGCGTGGTCCGAGGAGCACTGCAGCTCGCGCTGGCCTACCTGCCGGCCTCGATGGCAGCCTCGGCCATGGCCCGGCTGCGGGGGCGGCTCTTCGACTCCTACACGCGCACCTCCTGGGCGGTCCAGGCCGCCGAGCGCGACGGCTACTTCCAGTCGCTGATGACCACCCACGTCAACAGCACGACCCAGGCCATCGTCGCTGTGGGCAGCGGCATCAGCGGTGCGGCTCTGTTCCTCACGCTCATCGCCTCGGCCTTCGTCCTGAGCGTGGGCACGGCACTGATCATGGTGGGCGCCTCGGCCGGCCTGTTCCTCGTGCTCCGGCCCGCCGCGCGTCGCCTGCGGGCCTCGGCGACGGCGCTCAGCGCGGAGAACCTGGAGTACTCCCAAGGCGTGCAAGAAGTCGTCCTGGTCGCCGAGGAGAGCCAGGTCTTCGGCGTCTCCGAGGACTACCGCACCTCCTTCTACCGGTCGGTGGACGCCGTACGACGCCCGCTGCTGCGCACGCGATTCCTCTCCACCGCCACGCCTGCGTTGTTCCAGAGCGTCGCGCTGCTGCTGCTCGTGCTGGCCCTGCTCGTCGTCTCGATCGCCGGCTCGGGGAGCGTGGCGAGCCTCGGGGCGATCGTGCTCATCCTCGTGCGCGCCCTCAGCTTCGCCCAACAGCTGCAGCAGGCCCTCGCCAACGTCAACATGCTCTCGCCCTTCATGACCCGCCTCGCGGCCGCCATCGCGAACTACGACGCCCACGCCCGCGAAGACGGCGACCGCCCCCTCGCTCGCGTCGAGTCGGTGGCACTGCGAGACGTCGGTTTCGCCTACGGCTCCGACCCGGTCCTGACCGAGATCGACGTCGAGGTCCCGCGCGGCCAGGCCCTCGGCATCATCGGACCCTCGGGTTCCGGCAAGTCCTCCATCGTCCAGCTGCTCCTGCGCCTACGCCTGCCGACCACCGGCGTCCTCGCCGTCAACGGCGAGGATGCGCGCGGTTACCTGCTGGCCGACTGGCAGCGCCGGGTGGCCTACGTGCCGCAGGTCTCGCAGCTCGTGCACGGGTCGGTGGCAGACAACATCCGGTTCTACCGCGCGCACATCACCGACGCGCAGGTCGAGCAGGCAGCGCGCCGGGCCCAGGTGCACGACGAGATCATGAGCTGGGAGGCCGGCTACGACACCGTCATCGGCCAACGGGCGTCGGCGGTCTCCGGCGGTCAGCGACAACGCCTGTGTGTCGCGCGTGCGCTCGCCGGGCAACCCGATGTCCTGGTCCTCGACGAGCCCACCAGCGCCCTCGACACCAAGTCCGAGGCGCTGCTGCAGGCAACCCTGAGTGACATCAAGAAGGACCTCGTGCTGTTCCTGGTCGCTCACCGGCTCTCGACCCTCGCCGTGTGCGACCGCGTCATGGTCGTGGTCGACGGGCGGGTCGAGGCCATCGGCTCCCCCGACGACCTGAGCACCGCCAATGCCTACTTCCGCGAGGTCACCGAGATCAGCCGCAGCCAGGCGACCTGAGCCGTCTGCTCAGGACAGCGTGAGGATCAGCACGGCGGGCGTGCCGGTCTCCCGAGAGGCGAGGTCGACCCCATCGGTGGAGGTGCTGTCGATCGCCACGCTCAGCAGACCACCCAGCTCTCCCTGGACCGTCGCTGCAGTCAGCGCCACGTGGTAGGTCGTCTCCTTCGAGCTCGGCCCCAAGGTGCCGATCGAGCCGCCGACAGCCGGGCGGTTGGACCAGGTCAGGCCCCGTTCCGTCCAGGCGTCGTTGGTGACCAGCCGAACGCGTTGGCTGCCGACGGAGCCACTCGTGCTCACTCGTAGCCGCAGGACCGCGCTCTCGATGGTGCGACCGCCCCACGAGCCGACGTCGAACTTCAGGTAGCTCGCCGCCAGCGGGCTCGCGTCGACGTTCAGCATGGGGTCGCCGCCGAGGTTGGTCGACTTCCGCGTGCTGTCGACCCAGCTGTCGGCGGTGGGGGTGAGCATCACCTTGGTCGGCGCCGGTGCCGGGGTGGGCGTCGGGGTCGGGGTGGGCGTCGGGGTGGGGGTGGGCGTCGGGCGTGGGCGTCGGCGTGGGCGTCGGCGTCGGGGTGGGCGTCGGCGTCGGGGTGGGCGTCGGGGTGGGCGTCGGGGTGGGCGTCGGCGTCGGCGTGGGCGTGGGGCCCAGCTTCTCGTCGGAGCTCCAGTAGACCTGCTTGATGTCGTCGCTGGCCAGGAGCACCAGACCCGTCTCCGCGGTCACGGTCTGCTTGGTCCCGGTCACGTTGTTGATGTTGGTGGCGATGGGGCTCTTCATCACCGGGGTACCGCGCCCGGGGGCGAAGGACAGGGCGGCCATCGGGGACGTCTTGGTGAAGATGTTCCCGGAGCTGCCCGAGTAAGCGCACCCGCTGTCGGGCGCCGTGGCGTAGACGTGCACGAGGTCGTTGGTCTCGTCGAGGACGAGCTGGGGACGGGTGTGGCAGTCGGCGACGGTCCCGAACGTCGCACGGGTCCACTCCCCGCCGATGCGGGCCAGGACCACGATCTGCGGAGCGCCGGGGCCCTGGTCGTCGAGACTCGTCTTGATGACCGCGTACAACCGACCACTGTCATCGCTCTGCAACGACTTGATGTTGAGGTGGTCGTCGGCCTGACCGATGCCGGGAAGGGTCACGACCACTGACGCGCCCCACTGGTCGACGGGGTTGGTGGCTTCATGGGCGGCGAAGCGCACCTCGCTGGTGGTCTGGTTGCTCCACAGCACGCCGATGCGGCCGCGGTAGGCGACGATCGTCGAGATGTCGTCGGCGCTGAGACCGCTCGAGCCGTCCGCCGGGAGGACGAACGGCGTCCCCCAGCTCAGGTCGTCGCCGGGCGTCACCGTGGCGTTGACGTAGACCTTCGTGCCCTGGGTCCAGGTGACCCAGAGCCGCCCGCTGGTGTCGCGATCCATCACCAGGGCCTCGCTGGAGACATCGTTGACCGCGACGGGGAAGCCGGGGTCGAGGACGTACGTGCTCGCGGAGGCGTCCCAGGTGTAGCGGCTCAGGAGTGCGGGCTTGCCCGGCACTGTCGCAGTGCTGCTGGCAGCGCGCACGTGGGAGGTGATGTAGAGCTTGCCTGCATCCCACAGGACGTCGGCGCGGCTGTCGGAACGCTTGTCGACCACCACCGAGGTGAAGATCCAGGTCGCCGGGGTGGTGGACCGGTCGTGACGAGCGATGCGCCAGCTCGCGGTCGACGAGTCCCACATGACCGCCCACCAGCTGCCGGCGTCCCACCACAGCTTGCTCTCCGGCTTCTCAGCCGTGGCACCGTTCCCTGCACCAGCCGTCGACGGCCCACGAGAGCCGACCTCACCGGCCACCGCAGCCAGGGCCACCCCACGCACATCGGGAACCGACGACGCAGCCGCCGCCTCGACCCCCGCGACGTAGACCAGCAAAGCCCCGACAACAGCCACCGCGGCCACCACGGGACTCAGGACACGACGACACCATGCAGCCACAACAACCCCCAAGATCGAACACCGCATGGTAACCGCTCGCCGGCACTCAAGACTGCCTCGCCTGAGTAACATCTTGTGGTCCTCGCACCTCGAGCTCCACACCCGACGCCCTCGCTCGATCGGCGAGCCTGCAGGTCCACGCCGGTCAGAACGTCGAGACGTCCAGGTCGAGCGTCGTCCGGTCGAGCGAGGCCAGCAGGTCGAGCTTCGGGTGCACACTCGGCAGCTCGAAGCGGAAGAAGTACTGCGCGGCGGCCCGCTTGCCCCGGTAGAAGCTGTCGGTCCGATCGCCCACGGCCAGCAGCTGCTCCAGCCACAGCCAGGCGACCACCACGTGGCCGGTGGCCTCGAGGTAGAGCGAGGCGTTGGCCAGCGCGAGGGCAGGGTCACCGGTGCCCCACAACCGTCGGGTCACCTCGACCAGCCGCTCGACGGCGGCGTCCAGCTCGACGGCGTACGCCTTGACCTCGCCGCCGGCGCCCATGGCTGCCGCGGTGGTGCGGGTGATCGTCTCGACCAGGACCTGCAGCCCGGCACCGCCGTCCATCACGACCTTGCGGCCGAGCAGGTCGAGGGCCTGGATGCCGTGCGTGCCCTCGTGGATCGGGTTGAGACGGTTGTCGCGGTAGAACTGCTCGACCGCGTAGTCGCGGGTGTAGCCGGAGCCCCCGTGCACCTGGATGGCGAGGTCGTTGGCGGCCAGGCACCACTGCGAGGGCCACGACTTGGCGATCGGGGTGAGCACCTCGAGCAGGAGGTGGGCACGGGCCCGGTCGTCGGGTGACGCGGCGCTCTGCTCCTCGTCGACGAGCCGCGCGCAGTAGAGGATCAGGCCCAGGCCGCCCTCGACGTACGACTTCTGCGCCAGGAGCATCCGGCGGACGTCGGGGTGCGCGACGAGCGCAACGGGCTCCGAGGCCGGGTCCCTGTTGTCGAGCGGTCGGCCCTGCGTGCGCGTGCGGGCGTAGGTGAGGGAGTGCAGGTAGCCGGTGTAGCCGAGGGCGACCGCGCCCGCCCCGACCGCGATCCGGGCCTCGTTCATCATGTGGAACATGTAGGTCAGCCCACGGTTGCCCTCGCCGACGAGGTAGCCGATCGCGCCGCTGCGCCCGCCGGGGGTCGCGAACCCCTCGCCGAAGTTGAGCAACGTGTTGGTCGTGCCGCGGTAGCCCATCTTGTGGTTCAGCCCGACGAGCGCGACGTCGTTGCGCTCGCCGACCGAACCGTCGTCCTCGACGAGGAACTTGGGCACGATGAAGAGCGAGATGCCCTTGACCCCTGCCGGGGCTCCGGGGATGCGGGCCAGGACGAGGTGGACGATGTTCTCACCCAGCTCGTGGTCGCCGCCCGAGATCCACATCTTGGTGCCGTGCAACCGGTAGGTGCCGTCGTCCTGCGCCTCGGCGCGGGTGGTGATGTCACCCAACGAGGAGCCCGCCTGGGGCTCCGACAGCGCCATGGTGCCGTAGAAGCGGCCCTCGACGATCGGCTGCGCGAACAGTCGCACCTGTTCCTCGGTGCCGTGCGCGATCACCAGACCGGCGTTGCCCGAAGCGAGGAACGGGTAGGCGAAGGTGCCCGTGTTGGCGGCCTGGAAGAAGGTGGACGCCGCCTGGTGCACCGTGAGGGGCAGCTGCATCCCGCCGTGCTCCTCGTCGAACCCGCTGGCCTGCAGGCCCGAGCTCACGTAGACGCCCAGGGCGGCGGCGACCTCGGGGACGAGCACGACCTTGCCGTCAGGCCCGACGGTCGGCTCGTTCGCGTCGGCCTTTCGGTTGTGGGGCGCGAAGTGTTCGGCGGCGATGGTCTCGCTCAGGTCGAGCACGGCGTCGAAGGTCTCGCGGCTGTGCTCGGCGAACCGGGGCCGCGAGGTCAGCTCCTCGACGCACAACCACTCGTGCAGCAGGAAGTCGAGGTCTCTGCGAGACATGATCAGCGACGACATGACACTCCTCGGCTCGACGCGGGTCCGTCGCGGTCGAGCCTAGTCGGCGGGTGCCGAGCGCCGGGGCCGGGAAGATCACCACCGGCGCCCGTGTTGAGCCGAGCATGAAGAAGATCGGCTTCCTGTCCTTTGGCCACTGGACCGCCCACCCGCAGTCGGGCACGCGCTCGGCGTCCGACGTGTTGCTGCAGTCGATCGACCTCGCGGTCGCGGCCGAGGAGCTCGGGGCCGACGGCGCCTACTTCCGCGTGCACCACTTCGCCCAGCAGCTCGCGTCACCCTTCCCGCTCCTGGCTGCCGTCGGCGCGCGCACCACCCGGATCGAGATCGGCACCGGCGTGATCGACATGCGCTACGAGAACCCGCTCTACATGGCCGAGGACGCCGGCTCCGCCGACCTCATCTCCGGCGAGCGGCTGCAGCTCGGCATCAGTCGGGGGTCACCGGAGCAGGTCGTCGAGGGCTACCGCCACTTCGGCCACGCGCCTCGCGAGGGTCAGGACCACGCCGACCTGGCCCGCGAGCACACTGCCAGGTTCCTGCAGGTGCTCGAGGGCGAGGGCTTCGCCGAGCCCAACCCGCGTCCGATGTTCCCCAACCCGCCGGGGCTGCTGCGCCTCGAGCCGCACTCCCCCGGGCTCCGCGAGCGCATCTGGTGGGGCGCCGGCACTCGCGCCACGGCCGAGTGGGCCGCCCGGCAGGGCATGAACCTGATGAGCTCGACGCTGCTGAGCGAGGACACCGGCGTTCCGTTCCACCGCCTGCAGGCTGAGCAGATCGAGCGGTTCCACAAGGCCTGGGCCGACGCCGGCCACGACCGCACGCCGCGGACGTCGGTCAGCCGCAGCATCTTCCCGATCGTCGACGCGACCGACCAGGCCTACTTCGGCGCCCAGGGCGGGGGCGGCGACCAGGTCGGGGTGCTCGACGGCACCCGGTCCCGCTTCGGCAAGACCTACGCCGCCGAGCCCGACGAGCTGGTCCGCCAGCTCGCCGCGGACGAAGCGATCGCCGCGGCCGACACGCTGCTGCTGACGATCCCCAACCAGCTCGGGGTCGACTACTGCGCGCACGTGCTCGAGGCGATCCTCACCCATGTCGCGCCCGAGCTCGGCTGGCGCTGAGGCAGCGCGCACGCTGGCGCGGCACCAGCCCGCGAGCCCACCTCAGGAGGCTTCGTCGAGCGCCTTCAGGAGCGCCTGGTTGAAGGCCGGGATGTCGTCGGGGTTGCGGCTGGTGATGAGGTTGCCGTCGAGGACCACGGTCTCGTCGACCCAGGTGCCGCCGGCGTTGCCGATGTCGGTCTGCAGGCTCGGCCAGGCTGCCAGGCGACGACCGTCGAGCACGCCGGCCTCGATGAGGGTCCACGACGCGTGACAGATCGCCGCCACGGGCTTGCCGGAGCTGACGAAGTCACGCACGAAGGCGACCGCGTCGTCGTCCATGCGCAGGGCGTCGGGGTTGGCGACGCCACCGGGGAGCACGAGGGCGGCGTAGTCGTCGACCTCGGCGTCGGCCACGACGAGGTCGACCGACTGGGTGCCCGCTGCGTCGAGGTGGTCGAACAGCTTGGCCTCGCCGGCCTCCGGGGCGAGCAGGACGGGCTGGTGACCGGCCTCGACGAGGGCCGACCACGGCTCGGTCAGCTCGACCCGCTCGATGCCCTCGTTGGCGGTCAGGAACGCGATCATCTGGTTGCTCATCCTCCGAACCTAGGTCGGCCACCACGTGGAGGCGACGCCCGCAGGGGTGACCTCCCAGACGACCCGGCGCCGGCCCGGCGTCCGGCCCGCAGCGGCGCTCGGCGAGCGGCCCACGGGCCCCGCACCCTTGTGGGGGAAGCCCGGCCCTGGGCGCTCCCCGTAGGTTCGACGAGGTTCGATCCACCCGCGCGCCCGATGCGACCGGCGGGCACGACAGGTCGCGACGACACTCGGGGAGGTCGGTGATGTTGCACGTTCCGGCGGTGCCCGCCGACGACGGTCGACCGCTGCTCCTGGTGTGGGGCAACTGCCAGGCCGAGTCGCTACGCCTGCTCGTCGACGCCGGGGACGTCCGGAGCGTGCGACTGCCCGCCGTCCACGAGCTGACCCCCGAGGGGGTCGAGCCGCTGCACGGTCTCGTGGCCGCTGCCGACCTCCTGGTCAGTCAGCCGGTCGGCGTCGACTACCACGGCCTGCCGATCGGCACCGCCCAGCTGGTCGACCGGCTGCCGCCCACCGCCCGCCACCTCGTCGTGCCGATCGTGCGCCACGCCGGGCTCTACCCCCACCACGTGGTCGTGCACCCGCCGGGCCTGCCGGACCCCGTGCCACCCCTGGTGCCCTATCACGACCTCGGCACCGCGACGTCCGCCGCGTGGCGGGCGGCCGGGCGCGACGCCCCCCGCGAAGCGCTCGCCGACCTCACGCCCGAGGCCGTCTGTGCGATCGCCGAGCGCTCGACCAGCGAGCTGCGTCGTCGCGAGTGCGGTCTCGACGTCGTGGTGTCCGACCTGCTCGAGCACCCGACGTTCGCGTCGATGCGCACCATCAACCACCCGGGCAACGTCGTCCTCGAGCCGGTGGCCCATCGGGTGCGCGCCGCGCTCGGTCTGCCCGCTCGACCCCCCGGCGTCACCCGTCCGCTGCTCGACTCGGTGCACGCGCCCCGACACCGCGTCGTCGCAGCACTGCTCGACCCCGGCGCCGAGCCTGGTGACGACTGGCTCGTCGAGGGTCGCACGCTTCTCCGGTCCGAGGTCGAGACCGCCCACGCCGGCTGGTACGACGCCCGCCCTGATGTGCTCGCCGAGGTGCTGCGTCGCTCCGCGCCGGAGCGGTCCGTCCTCGGGCTCCGGGTGCCGCAGGAGTGCGGATGACGACTCTCTCCCCGCCCGTCGAGCCCGTCGAGCCCGTCGAGCCCGCTGCACGTCGTCGCGAGCGCGCCCGGTCACGGCGTCGTCCGCATCGCCGAGCAGCTGGCCGACGCCGTCGGGGCGCCGAGCCTCGACCTGGCGGCCGCCCTGCACCTACCGCCCGCACGGGTCCACGTGCACGTGACCGACCGGCTCTTCGGCGACTCGGCCGAGCAGGCCGCGACTGCGTTGACCGCTCTCGCGCGCCACCACGACGCGACCGTGACCCTGCACGACGTCCCCCAGCCGGGTGACGGCGCTGTCTTCGCGCGCCGTGCCCGCGCCTACGCGGCGGTGCTCGAGCAGGTGAGCGGGTGGGTGGTCAGCTCGCACCACGAGGCCAGCCTGGTCGAGCGTCACCTGGCCCCCCGCACGGCCGGCGCCGTCATCCCCCTGCCGGTGCTGCCCCTGCAGCCGGTGCCGCAGGAGGCCGAGGAAGCCGAGGTCTCTCCGAACCCGGACGTCACCGGTCGTCGGCGTGCTCGGGTGGGTCTACCCCGGCAAGGGCCACGCCGAGGTGGTGCGAGCCTGCGCCGGTCTGCCGGTGACCGTGCGGGCGCTGGGCGAGGTCTCCGGCGGCCACGACGACCTGGTGCCCGAGCTGGCCGAGCTGGCCGCAGGGCTGGGCGTCGGCTTCGAGGTGACCGGCTGGCTCGACGACGACGAGCTCGCGGCTCATCTCGACGCTGTCGCAGTTCCGGTCGCGGCGCACCGCCACGTGTCGGCCTCGGGTTCGATGAACAGCTGGATCGCGGCGCGACGCCGTCCGCTCGTGATGGCCGGGACCTACGCCCACGAGATGGCGCAGCTGCGTCCGGGCACCCTCACCCCGGTCGCCGACGGTGACCTGGCCCGAGCCGTCGCAGCGGCGTTGGCCGACCCGGGCTCGACGCGCCTGGGCCCCTCGGTCGACACCGCACCCCACCTCGACGACTGTGCCGCGGCCTACCTCGACTTCTGGGGGCACCGGTGACCCTCGGCGACGGCGAGCGCGCGACGACCCGACCGACGGTCACGGTCGTCGTGTCGCACTACGAGCAACCTGCCCAGCTGGCCCGCGCGCTCGCGGCGCTCGCCCGGCAGACGTTCCCGGCCGACCAGCTCCAGGTGGTGGTCGCCGATGACGGCTCGAGCGACCCGCCGGTGGTCCCGGCCGGGATCGAGGTCGTCACCCAGGCCGACGAGGGCTTCCGGGTCGCCCGGATCCGCAACCGGGCCGCACGCCTCGCTCGCGGCGACGTCCTGCTCTTCCTCGATGCCGACACCACACCGGAGCCCGACTACGTGGCGCGGATGGCCGCCGGGCCGGCGGCCTCGGCCGCGGCGGTCGTCGTCGGGCGGCGACGGCACGCCGACCTGTCCGGGCTCGCCCCGGGGGACGACGTCGCGGCACACGGGCGACGCCACGAGCTCACCGAGCCAGCCTGGCTCGTGGAGGCCTATCGCCGCACCCACGACCTCCGCCTGGCTGACGAGACGTCGTACCGCTTCGTGATCGGGGCCGTGCTCGGGTGCAGCCGGTCGTTCTTCGAGGGCACCGGCGGGTTCGACGAGTCGCTGACGACCTACGGCGGGGAGGACTGGGAGTGGGCGCACCGCGCCTGGACCCACGGGGCTGAGCTCTCCCACGTGCGCGACGCCGTGGCGTGGCACGACGGACCCTCGCGCGAGGACCGCCCCGGGTGGGGCTCGGACGCTGACGGCCGGCGTCGGTTGCTGCACGAGACGCTCGAGGTCGCTCGCCTCGTCCCGGTGCCCGGAGCCGCTCCCGAGGCGCTGCTCGGCGGGGCGGGCGACCCCCTCGTCACGATGGCACCGGACCTCCTCGGCGACCGGCTGGTGCTGTGCGTCGACAACCTGCTCGCCGCCCTGCCGCAGGCACGCGTGCTGCTCGACGCGGCTCGGTGCCGGTCGCTGCCCGACGATCCGCGGATCCTGCCTCTCGAGGGGGATGACGTCCTGGTCGCGCCCGCGGCTCGCTCGGCGTGGCGCCACCTCCACGTCGTCCGTGCTGCGACCGGCGACCGAGCGGCGTGGAACGCGGGCACCGAGCTGCTCCGGGGCCCGGGAGCGGCCGAGCGGCTCCTCGTGGTCGACGGCCACGGTGACGTCGTGGCGTCCTGGTCGACCCTGCGCCACCAGCGGCGCGCCGCGCGCCGACCCGAGGTGCCGCTCACGGCTCCGACCACGGTGGCCGCGGACCTGACGATCCTGCCTCCCGGCATCACGGCGCAAGCGCGCTGGGGCGGCTGGGCCTGACACCCGCCGGCAGGCGTCGTGGTCGCACCGAGCCGATCCAGGACGCCGGCGCGACCTCCGGTCTCGCCCAGCCCCGGTGGCAGGGTCGACAAGGGTCTTCGTCCATGCGTTCCCCGCCTTCACGCCCTCCGTGCTCCGTGCTCCGTGCTCCGGAGGGTGCGACCGGCAAGGTGACCTCGAGCTGAGCCGAGGAACCGCTATGACTGGACCATGGACAGCAAGGACGAGAGCGCCGGACCCAAGCAGCTGACCCGCAACTGGAACGAGCTGCTCCAGGAGCTTCGGGTCGTGCAGACAGGCATTCAGATCCTGACCGGGTTCCTGCTGACCGTGCCCTTCTCGGACCGCTTCGCCGACCTCGACGACGGTCAGGTGACGCTCTACCTCGCCGTCCTGTGCGGCGCGGTGCTCACGACCGGGTTCGTCGTCGCCCCGGTGGCGTTCCACCGGATGCTCTTCCGTCAGCGCGAGCGCCCCTGGCTGGTGTCGGCCGGCAACCGGACCGCTCGCATCGGCCTGGTGCTGCTCGCGGTCACCAGCGCCGGTGTGATCGCCCTGGTCTTCGACGTGGTGCTCGCAACGACCTCTGCCGCCGTCGCGTTCGCTGTCACCCTGACGTTCTTCACGACCCTCTGGGCCGTGACGCCACTCCTCGCCGGGACGAGCGACGACCCCGGGCCCGAGCCCGTCGACGACGACGACGACTGAGACCCGTTCCGCACCCGGAGGGGGCTGCACCACCAGTGTGGAGACCCACCTCCGGTCGCCGCGCTCAGCCGGCGCCCGCCCCGACCCCGGGCCGGCGGGCTGCCGACCCCACCACCAGCTCGTCCTCGGCTACCTCGTGGTCGGCGGCGCACCGCACGACCACCTCGACCGGCTCGCCGCAGTCGAGGTGGGCGAGCCTCGGACCACCGCCGGGCACGTGTCGCGTGCCCCACTGGGCGAGCGCGAAGAGCACTGGCATCAGGTCATGACCGGACGCCGTCAGGACGTACTCGAAGCGGGTGCGCTGGCCCGGCTCGCGGTAGGGCTGCCTCTCGAGGACCCCTTCGGCGACGAGCTCCTTCAGCCGCTGGGCGGCCACCGCCTCGGTGACCCCGACCCTGGCGACCAGGGCGTCGAAGCGGGTGGCACCGTAGAAGGCCTCGCGCAGCAGCAGCATCGCGGTCCGGTTGCCGACGACCTGCATGGCCCGGTCGACCGGGCAGCGGTCGCCCAGGGGGACCTCGCGGGTGGCGAGACGGCCGGTCAGCTGAACACTCATGCACCCACCCTACCGACCCTGGCTTGCGCTTTCCATAGTCAGACCCCTACGGTCTGGCTATGCCCACCACAAGCCAGGCCCCGTCACGCGCCCGGGCGCGCGTCGTGACCGCCGTCCTCACCGGGTCGGCCTTCCTCGCCGGCATCGACCTCTTCATCGTCAACGTCGCCTTCGACGAGATCGGGCGCGACCTCGGCACCAGCTCGCTCGGCAGCCTGAGCTGGGTGCTGAACGCCTACACCGTCGTGTTCGCCGCGCTGCTCATCCCGATGGGCCGGCTCACCGACCGCTACGGCCGCAAGCAGGGCTTCGTCGCCGGGCTGGTCGTGTTCACGCTCGCGAGCCTGGCCTGCGCGCTCTCCGGGAGCATCGGCTGGTTGATCGTCTTCCGCGCGCTGCAGGCGGTCGGAGCGGCCACGATGACGCCGGCGTCGTTGGGCCTGCTGCTCGCCGCGCTGCCTGCGGAGCGACGCGCCCCCGCAGCGCGGCTCTGGGCGATGACCGGCGCACTGGCGGCCGCGTTCGGGCCGGCCGTGGGCGGCGGGCTCGTGCAGATCTCCTGGCAGTGGGCCTTCCTCATCAACGTCCCGATCGGCGCGGTCCTGGTCGTGGCAGCGCTGCGACTCGTGCCCGACGTCCGTCACAACGACCACGCGCCGCGCCCCGACCTGTTCGGCGCCCTGGTGCTCGCGGTGGCGATCGGCGCCCTCGTGCTCGGCCTCGTCGAGGGCGACGCGTGGGGCTGGGCGTCGGCCGGGGTGCTGGGTTCGTTCGCCGTCGCCGTCGCCGGCCTCGTGCTCTTCGCCTGGACGATCACGCACCACCCCGCTCCCGTCGTCGACCCTGCGCTGCTGCGCGTGCGGAGCTTCGCCTGGGCCAACGTCGCCACCATCGTCTTCAACGTCGGCTTCGCGATCGCCCTGCTGAGCCGGATCCTGTGGATGCAGCAGCAGTGGGGCTACTCGGCCCTCCAGACCGGGCTCCTCGTCGCCCTGGGCCCGCTCATGGTCCCGATCACCGCGATCCTCGCCGCCCGTCTCTTCCCGCGCACACCTCCCGGCCACCTCATCGCCGTCGGGTCGGCGCTCTTCGCCGTCTCCGCCGTCTGGCAGACCGTCGTGATCAGCGAGACCCCGGCGTACTGGTCGACCATGTTCGGGCCCTGGATGCTCGGCGGCGCCGCCGTCGGCCTCGCGCTGCCCAACCTCGTCGCCGCCGCGACGTCGTCCCTGCCACCGGCGCAGGCGTCGACCGGCTCGGGCATCGTCAACATGGCGCGCCAGCTCGGGCTCGCGCTCGGAGTCGCGGTGATGATCGGCGTGATCGGCGACGGAGCCCCGGCGAGCGGGCGCTACCAGGCCGTCTGGCTCGTGCTCGCCGCCACCTCCGTGCTGGCTGCCGCCGCGGCGATCACCATGGAGTCGGTACGCCGGCCCGCTCCCGTCCCGGTCGCCGCCACCGTCTGACCGACCAGCGGGACGCCCTCGAGCCGAGGTCTCTCCGGCCGGTTCACCCGTCGGGGTTCCTTACACTTCCAGGTCCAGCAGCGGTCACCCCCGCGCAACCGAGGAGGACCTCACAGTGAAGCTCGACATCACCGGCCGCACGGCCGTCATCTCCGGCGCCGCAGGCGCGATCGCCTTCGAGACCGCGAAGATCCTGCTCGACGAGGGGTGCCGGCTCATCCTGACCGACATCGACGAGGACGAGCTGTCCGAGACGGTGTCCCAGCTCGACGGCGGCGAGCACGTCCGCTCGGTCGTGGCCGACCTCTCCAGCATCGAGGGCGCACAGAAGGTCGAGAAGGACGGCGTGCGTGGCGACACCGACTGGCAGCCCGGCATCCTGCTGCACGCCGCCGGGGTGACCGGAGCGAAGGGCGACCCGCTCGACGACATCACCGAGGACGACTGGAACGAGGCCTGGAACCTCGACTTCATGAGCGGCGTCCGGATGGCGAAGACGTTCATCCCGGCCATGCGCGAGTCCGGCTGGGGGCGCGTGGTCTTCGTCGTCTCCGAGAACGTGGCTCAGCCCTACCCCGACGAGGCCGTCTACAACTCGTCGAAGGCGGCGACCCTGACCTTTGCCAAGTCGATGAGCCAGGTCTACGCCCAGCAGGGCGTGCTGGTGAACTGCGTCGCGCCGGCCTTCATCAAGACCGACATGACCGACGGGATGATGGAGAAGCGCGCCGAGGAGCGCGGCACCGACGTCGACGAGGCCGTCGAGAGCTTCCTCGCGGAGGAGCGCCCCCACCTCGCCCTCGAGCGTCGTGGTCGTCCGGAGGAGGTCGCCTTCATCGCCGCCTGCCTGTTGTCGGACCGCGCGTCGTTCGTGAACGGCGCGAACTTCCGCGTCGACGGCGGCGCGGTGCAGACGATCAACGTCTGAGGTGGCTGATCCTGTCGCGGGGCCGTTCGCGGGGCCGTTCGCAGGGCCGTTCGCGGGGCCGGTGGGTCGGGCGGCGATCATCGCCCGGATCCAGGCCCATCCCCTCGAGGGAGGCCCTCAGGAGCAGCGCAGGGCCTTCGCTCGACTCGTGCTGGGCGACGACGCACGGCGACAGCGACGAGTCAGCCGACGAGCCGCTGAGCTTTGCCGGAACCGGCGGCACGATCGTCTACCTGCACGGAGGCGGTTACGCCTTCGGGTCTCCCCGGACCCACGAGCGCATCGGCCGCACCCTGGCGGAGCTGACCGGCCTGAGCGTGACGATGCCCGCCTACCCGCTCGCTCCCGAGCACGAGTGGCCGAGGCAGCTCGATGCCGCCCTGGATGCCGTCGCGGACGCGGCGGCGTCCGGGCCCGTCGTCCTCGCCGGCGACTCCGCCGGAGGACACCTGGCCCTGGTCACCGCCCTCGAGGCGCGGCGGGTCGGTCTCGACGTGGTCGGGCTCGTCCTCTTCTCCCCCAACACCGACCGGACCGGGCTGTCGACGACGCGACGGGCCAACGAGGCCACCGACCCGATGGTCGACGACGAGGGTGATCGCGAGCTGGCGCGCCAGTGCTTCGGCAGCCGGCCGGACGACGACCCGCAGGTGTCCCCGCTCCTCGGGCCCCTACATCTGCTCCCCCCGCTGCATGTCGAGGTGGGGGACGGGGAGGTCCTGCTCGGCGACAGCGTGCTGCTGGCCGACGCTGCCCGGGCGGCCGGGGTCGCGGCGACCCTGCACGTCGAGCCGGACGGGTTGCACATGATGCAGCTCTGGTCGCCGTGGTGGCAGGCGGCCTCGGACTCGTTGGAGCGGGCGGCCGGCTTCGCCCGTGACGTCACGACTCGGGTCGCGCCGTCGCCCTGATCCTGGGTGCCGGCTCGCCCTACGAAGGCGCGAGCGCTGCACGCACCACCGGCTCGAGCGCCCGCGCGATGGCGGCGTACCCCGCGTCGTTCGGGTGGAAGTGGTCTGCCGCGAGCTGCCCCTTCCACGAGGTCGGTCCGGTCACCCGCAGGTCAGCCAGGACGATGCGCCCGGCAGCGGCTGCAGCGTCGATGGGGACGTTGGCGCGGCGAGCAGTGGACGTGGGTTGGGGGAGGCTCGTGACCACGGCCCCGCGCGGCACCCGCTCGACCAGCTCGGCGTAGGCGCTCGGCACCGCGCGTCGATGCGCTCGGCCTCCCAGGAGGTCGTTGGACCCCACCATCACCGTCACCAGGTCGTCCTCCCGCAGCCCGATCTCCTCCACCGCGGGCAGCTGCTGATCGAGGACGTCGGACACCCGAGCACCGGTCGCCGAGAGGTTGAGGATCTCGAGGTCGTAGCCCTGCTCGACGAGCAGGCGGGCGAGCTGCCCCACCCAGCCGGCATCGTGGGCTGAGGCACCGATGCCCTGGGAGAGCGAGTCCCCGAGCACGATCCACCGCCGACCCGCCCGACCGAGCGCCTCGAGGTTGTCGGCGTACCAGGCCTCGGCGTACGGCTCGACCTGACTCCACACCCGCGCAACGCCCGGCACCACGATCGACATCGTCCGCACGACCCGCCCCGGTGCCCGCCCGGTGCGATTCGCGTACGTCAGTCTCGGGTCCGGCACGGGTCGAGTCTACGAAGACCGGGCAAGGCCCCCTGCCTCCTCACCGAGGCTCAAACCCGCGTTCCCCGCCCAGACGCGGGACCGCCCCTGAACCGCAGCGCTGCAGGTCAGGGGCTGCTCGCTGAGCCGCCTGTCAGAATCGAACTGACGACCTAGTCATTACGAGTGACTCGCTCTACCAACTGAGCTAAGGCGGCCGGCGTCGGACCCGGTGGGAGACCGACAACCGAGCGAAACTATACGGACCGACCGTCTCGGCGTGAAACCGGCGTCGCCCCGGCGGGCCTTCACCCCGAGGGTCGGTGTGCGGACGCGTCGTCACCCGTCACCGTGACCCCGTGCCCACTCTTCGCCTGACCGTCGACGGCGTCGCCCGCGAGGTCGACATCGACACCCGGACCACCCTCCTCGACGCCCTGCGGGAACGGCTCGAGGTGACGGCCCCGAAGAAGGGGTGCGACCACGGTCAGTGCGGGTCCTGCACCGTCCTGCTCGACGGGCGTCGCAGCCTGTCGTGCCTCGCGCTCGCCGTCGCCCACGACGGCGCCGAGGTCGTGACGGCCTCGGGGCTCGGGTCGATGAGCGAGCCGCACCCGATGCAGCAGGCGTTCCTCGACCACGACGGCTATCAGTGCGGCTACTGCACGCCGGGCCAGATCTGTTCGGCGGTCGGCATGCTCGAGGAAGCCGCGCAGGGTCATCCGAGCCACGTCACCGCCGACCTCGACCCGGGGGTCGACGTCGACCTCAGTGACGAGGAGGTCCGCGAGCGGATGAGCGGCAACCTCTGCCGCTGCGGGGCGTACGTCGGCATCGTCGATGCCATCCAGCAGGCGCGCGCCGAGGCAGGGGTGGCTCGTTGAAGGAGCTCACCTACCTGCGCGCCGCCACCCCCGAGGAGGCCGTCGCCGCGGTCTCCACCGACCCGCACGCCGGCTACCTCGGCGGCGGCACCAACCTCACCGACCACCTCAAGCTCGGCGTGGCGACCCCCGGAGCGCTCGTCGACGTGAGCCGACTCCCCCTCGACGAGGTCGAGGAGACCGAGGACGGCGTGCGCATCGGCGCCGCGGTCCGCAACAGCGACCTCGCCGCGCACCCGCTCGTCCGCACCCAGTTCCCTGCGCTGAGCCGCGCGCTCCTGTCGGGGGCGTCGGGCCAGATCCGCAACCAGGCCACCACCGCCGGCAACCTGCTCCAGCGCACCCGCTGTGTCTACTTCCAGGACACCTCGACGCCGTGCAACAAGCGCGAGCCCGGCAGCGGCTGCTCGGCGCTCGAGGGCTACGGCCGCTACAACGCGATCCTCGGCACCAGCGAGGCGTGCGTCGCGGTGCACCCCTCCGACATGGCGGTCGCGATGGCCGTGCTCGACGCCGAGGTCGTCGTCCTCGGGGCGGACGGCGAGCGACGCGTGCCGCTCGACGACCTGCACCGCCTGCCGGGCCACCACCCGGAGCGCGACACGACGCTGGCCCACGGTGAGCTGATCACCGCGGTCGAGCTGACCCGCTCACCCGCGGCGCGACACTCGACGTACGAGAAGGCGCGCGACCGCGCTTCCTACGCCTTCGCGCTGGTCTCCGTCGCTGCCGCTCTCGAGCTGGACGGCGACCAGGTCACCGACGTCCGGATCGCCTGGGGAGGTGCCGCCCACAAGCCGTGGCGGGCCACCGCGGCTGAAGGACTGCTGAGAGGTGGTCCGATCGACGAGCAGCGCGTGCGCGACGCCGTGGCCACCGAGCTGCGCCCCGCCACCACCGGCCCCGACAGCGCCTACAAGGTCGCGATGCTCACCGGCATCACCGCCCGCGCACTCGTCCGACTCTCGAAGGCAGCCCGATGACCGCCCGTCCCATCGACGCACACGCCATGGGCACGCACCACGACCGGGTCGACGGTCCGCTCAAGGTCACCGGCCGGGCGTTGTACGCCGTCGAGCACGGCTCCGACGAGGGCATCTCCGAGCACCTGACCGCCTGGATCGTCGGCGCGCCCGTCGCCAAGGGTCGCGTGCTGCGCGTGGACGCCGCAGCCGCTCTCGCCGCGACGGGCGTGGTGTCGGTGATCGACCACACCAGCGCGCGTCGCCTCGACGACACCGAGGACGGCGAGCTGGCCATCCTCCAGGACGACCGCATCCACTACCGCGGCCAGATCGTGGCGATCGTCCTCGCCGAGAGCGCCGAGGCGGCCCGCGAGGGTGCGCGCCTGGTGCACGTGCAGGTCGAGGCCGAGGACCACCTCGCCGACCTCGACGCCGATGGCGTCGAGCTCTACGCGCCGCAAGAGGTCAACGCCGGGCACGAGACCGACTGGTCGGCCGGCGACGTCGACGCCGCGCGCGCCGGAGCCGCGGTGGTCGTCGAGGCCGACTACACCGTGCCGCACGAGCACAACAACCCGCTCGAGCCGCACGCCGCGTCGGCGCACTGGGACGGCGAGACCCTCACCTTGTGGGACTCCACCCAGGCGGTGCACGGCGTCGCGAAGACGCTCGCCCCGATGCTCGGTCTCGACGTCGCGAAGGTCCGCGTGCGCGCGCCGTACGTCGGTGGCGGGTTCGGCAGCAAGGGCCTGCCGCACTCCCCCGAGGTCGCCGCCGCCCTGGCCGCGATGTCGGTGCCCGGGCAGTGGGTGCGCCTCGCGGTCACCCGCCAGCAGATGTTCGCGCTGACCGGCCACCGGGCCCAGTCGCGCTCGCACGTCCGCCTCTCGGCCGAGCCCGACGGCCGGCTGCTCGCCATCGAGCACGACGCGATCAGCCCGACCTCGACGGTCAAGGAGTTCATCGAGCAGACCGCGACCCTCGCCCGGATGATGTACGCCGCCCCGGCCCGGCGGACGACGCACCGCGCCGCGGCCCTCGACGTCGCCGTCTCGTCGTGGATGCGCGCACCCGGTGAGATGCCCGGGTCCTTTGCCCACGAGGTCGCGATGGACGAGCTCGCGGTGGCCTGCGACGTCGACCCGGTCGACCTGCGCGTGCGCAACGAGCCCGCCGTCGACCCGGAGACCGGCAACCCGTGGAACCAACGCCGCCTGGTCGAGTGCCTCGAGCAGGGCGCCGAGCGATTCGGGTGGAGCGACCGCTCCCCCGAGCCCGGCACCCGCCTCGAGGGCGATGCCTACGTCGGCACCGGCGTCGCCGCGGCGACGTACCCCACCCTGTGGATGCCGGGCAACGCCGCGCGCATCGAGTCGCGCGCCGGCGGCCGGTACGCCGTCGGCATCGGCGCGGTCGACATCGGCACCGGCGCCCGGACCGTGCTGCAGCAGATCGCCGCCGACGCCCTCGAGGTCGACGTCGCGGCGATCGACCTCGCGATCGGCGACACGTCGCTGCCCAGCGCCACCGTCGCGGGCGGCTCCGCCGGCACCGCCTCGTGGGGCACCTCGATCGTCCAGACAGCGCAACAGTTCCGCGCCGACCACGGTCGCGACCCGGCGCCCGGGCTGCACTCGCAGGTCGTCTGCGAGTCCTACCCCGACATGGAGAACCACGCCCTGCACTCGTTCGGCGCCGTCTTCGCCGAGGTGCGCGTCGACCGCTGGACCGGCGAGATCGGGGTCTCGCGCCTGCACGGGACCTACTCCGTCGGTCGCATCGTCAACCCGACGACCGCGCGCTCGCAGTTCCTCGGCGGCCTCACGATGGGGCTGTCGGTGGCACTGCACGAAGTGAGCGTGCGCGACGCGCGCTTCGGGCACGTCGTCACCCAGGACCTGGCCAGCTACCACGTCGCCTCGCACGCCGACATCCCGCCGGACCTCGACGTGGCGTGGCTCGACGAGTCCGACACGCTTGCCACGCCGTTCGGTGGCCGCGGAGTCGGCGAGCTCGGCATCGTCGGCACGGCTGCTGCCATCGCCAACGCGGCCTGGCACGCGACCGGCGTCCGGGTGCGCGACCTGCCGATCACCGCCGACCGGTTCTCAGCGCTCCGCTGACAGGTGCGGCTCGGCAGCGAGCCGAGCCGGGCCATCGGTCGAGGGATCAGGCGGCAGTGACGGTCTGGCTGCGGTGGGTGACCTCGACGGCCGTCTGCGGCTGACCGCACCAGCAGGTGAAGTGGTAGGCGACGCCGGCGTCGACCGTGGTGACGGAGGTGATCTGGGTCGAGAAGATGAGCTGGCGGCGCTCGCAGGAGGAGCAGGTGTGAGTGAACATACTGAAAGTATGACCCTCCTCCGCGCCCAGGGGTAGCCTCTCTTTCCTGCTCGACCCATAGGCTCTACCTATGCTTTCGCTGCATCAGCTCACCTGCTTCCTCACGACCTACGAGCACGGCTCGATCACGGCTGCGGCCGAGGAGCTCGGCTACGCCCAGCCGTCGGTGTCGGAGCAGGTCCGCGCCCTCGAGAAGACCCTCGGCGTCGAGCTGTTCCGCCGGGTCGGGCGCGGCGTCGTCCCGACCACGGTCGCCGACGAGCTGCGTCCGCACGCCGAGCGGGTGCTCGGCGCCGTCGACGAGGCGCGCAAGGCGGTGCAGAGCGTGAAGTCGTTCGAGACCGGGACGATCCGGTTCGGCATGTTCGGCACCGCCCGTCTCTACGCCGGCGCCGGCCTGGTCGGCGACGTGCTGGCGCGCTACCCCGGCGTCCGCGTCGAGCTGATCGGTCAGAACTCCACCGACGTGCAGGAGCAGCTGCGCCGCGGACGACTCGAGGCGGCGATGATCGCGATCTCCAACGTCGTCAGCGAAGGTCTCCAGGTGACCCCGGTCGCCAAGGACGAGCTCGTCTACATCAGCGCCGACCCCTCCCACCTCGAGTCACCGGTGACCGCGCACCGCCTGTCGCTGGCGTCCCTGGTGATGCCCGAGACGACCTGGCGCCAGGAGGACGCGACCCGCATCGTGCTGCGCCAGATGATGCACGAGACGGGCCGCAACCCGCAGAGCAGGATCGAGGTCGAGGACGTCGAGACCGCCGTCGAGCTCGTGGGCATGGGCCTGGCCGACTCCGTCATCCCACGCGGCGCCGCCGAGCAGCTGCTCCCCCGCCTCGCTCCGGGCGCCGGGTGGGTCAGCCTGCGACCACGCCAGTACGACACCCTCGCGATCGTGCACCGGGCCGGGGCCACGCTGTCGCCCGCGGCCACACTGATGATCGAGCTCGCCACCGCCCGCATCCAGTCCATCGTGACCCCGTGACCAGCCACGAGGTGAACAGGCGTCTGGTGAACTAGGCGCATGTCGCAAGCACACGAGCGTGAGGTCGCCGACGCCGCCCACCTGCTCGAACGGGCCCTCATGGAGGTCAAGAAGGTCGTCGTCGGCCAGGACGCCATGGTCGAGCGGATGCTCGTCGGGCTCCTCGCCCGCGGCCACCTGCTGCTCGAGGGAGTGCCCGGGGTCGCCAAGACCCTGGCGGTGCGCACCCTTGCCGACGTCGTCGGCGGCAGCTTCTCGCGCCTGCAGTTCACCCCCGACCTGATGCCCGGCGACATCACCGGCACCCGCGTGTGGCGCGCCAGCACCGAGACCTTCGACGTCGAGCGCGGCCCGATCTTCGCCCACCTGGTGCTGGCCGACGAGATCAACCGCGCCCCCGCCAAGGTGCAGTCGGCCCTGCTCGAGGCGATGGCCGAGAAGCAGGTGTCGATCGCCGGCACCAGCCACCCGCTGCCCGACCCGTTCATGGTCCTCGCCACTCAGAACCCGGTCGAGTCCGAGGGCGTCTACCGGCTCCCCGAGGCCCAGCGCGACCGCTTCCTGCTGAAGGTCGACGTGCCCTACCCGACCGGCCAGGAGGAGTTCACGATCCTGCACCGGATGTCGGTCGACCCGCCGCACGCCGATCGGGTCCTCGAGCCGGCCGACGTCCAGCGGCTGCAGCAGGTCGCGGACGGCCTGTTCGTGCACCACTCGGTCGCCTCCTACCTGGTCAACCTGACCGTCGCCACCCGCTCGCCCGAGCGCTACGGACTGGCCCACCTCAGCGGCGCCATCGAGCTCGGTGTCAGCCCACGCGCCTCTCTCGGCATGCTGGCCGCGGGTCGGGCGCTGGCGCTCCTGCGCGGACGCTCCTACGTGCTGCCCGCCGACGTCGTCGAGATCGCCTCCGACGTCATGAGCCACCGGCTGCTGCTCTCCTTCGACGCGGTCGCCGACGGTACCGACCCGCGCGACATCGTGCGCGAGGTCATCGCGGCGGTGCCGCAGCCGAGCGTGGCCTCGCGCGAGGACCCGGACGGCCACCGCGGGCACCAGCTGCCGGCGCCGAGGACCGAGAGCCCGGAGTACGTGGACCAGTCGTGACCGCCCGCCCGGAGTCCCGCGGCTCGGACCTCCCGCCCCTCGACGGCAGCGCCACCCCGGAGGCCGTCTTCGCCGCCCTCGACCTCGCAGTGCGGCGCCGACTGCCCGGTCGCATGCACGGCGAGCAGCAGGGCCTGCGGCTCGGCTCCGGCTCCGAGCCGGAAGAGGTCGTCCGCTACCGCCCCGGTGAGGACGACGTACGGCGCATCGACTGGAACGTCACCGCCCGCTCGGCCGGTGTCCCCCACGTGTGGCGGCTGCTGGCCCAGCACGAGCTCGAGACCTGGGTGCTCGTCGACGACACCCCCAGCATGGCGTTCGGCACGATCGCGCTGGAGAAGCGGGACGTCGCCGCCGGCGTGTGCGCCGCGATCGCGTTGCTCACCGCCGGACCGGGCAACCGGATGGGGACCGCCCACCTGACGACGGACGGCCTGCAGTGGGCCGCGCCGGTACCGTCGCGAGCGGCCGCGCACCGGTCGCTGCGGCGCCGGATCGCCCAGGGCTCGGGGCAGAGCTCCGCCGTAGCCGCGCCCGCGGCCGACGCCTCCGGCTCCGACCTCACCCGGGCGCTGCACGCCTTCGGGGCTCGGCACAGCCGCCCCGGCGTCCGGGTGATCATCACCGACTTCGTCGATCCCCGGGGCGCCATCGAGCGTCCGTTCAGCTGGGAGCGAGGCCTCCGACGCCTGGCCGCGGCGCACGAGACGCTCGTGGTCGAGGTGGTCGACCCGCGCGAGCTGACCCTGCCCGACGTCGGGGCGGTCACCCTGGTCGACCCCGAGAGCGGACGACGGCGCGAGGTGTGGACCTCAGACCGCAAGGTCCGTGACCGCTACGCCGCGATGACGGCCGCTCATCGGGTCGCCACCGCCGAGGCGGTGCGCTCGGCCCGGGCCTCGCACGTGGTGCTCCGCACCGACCGCGACTGGGTGCGCGACCTGGCGCGCCACGTGCACGGCCGCCCGCTCAAGCACGACGGCGTCGCGCGGGGAACCGCCTCGTGAGCACGCCGCTGAGCTTGGCCTCCCCCGTCTGGCTGCTGCTGCTGGTCCCGGTCGTGCTCCTGCTGGCGTCGTACCTCGTGCAGACGCGCCGCCGCAGCAGGTATGCCGTCACCTTCGCCACCTTGCCGATGCTCGAGCGGCTCACGCCGGTCAAGCCGGGTTGGCGTCGCCACCTGCCGGCCACGCTGCTGCTGCTCGGCCTCGTCGTCCTCACCGTGGCTGCGGCGCGCCCGCAGGTCGACGAGCAGGTGCCACGGGAGCGGGCGACCGTCATCGTGGTCGTCGACGTGTCGCTGTCGATGCAGGCCACCGACGTGGCCCCGGACCGGATCACCGCCGCGAGCCAGGCCGCCCAGGGCTTCGTCGACGGGCTGCCGGCCGGTTTCAACGTGGGCGTGGTGTCGTTCGCTGGGTCCGCCACGGTGCTCGCTCCCCCGACGCCCGACCACGCCGCGTCGATCTCCGCGCTCGGCCGGCTCACCCTCGCCGAGGGCACCGCGATCGGCGACGGCGTGATGACCTCCCTCGCCCAGATCCAGGCCACGGCCGCGACCGACGGCACCGGCGGCGGCACCGACGTCCCGGCCCAGATCGTGCTGCTCAGCGACGGCACCAACACCGTGGGCAGCAGCATCGACCAGGCCGCGACTGCCGCCGTCGACGCCCAGGTGCCGGTCTCGACCATCGCCTACGGCACCGCGAACGGCACCGTCACCGTCGACGGCACCGTCGTGCCGGTGCCGGTCGACCAGGCCTCGCTCGACACCCTGGCCCAGGCCACCGGCGGCGTCGGGTACGCCGCGGAGACCGCCAACCAGCTCGACCAGGTCTACGCCGACATCCAGTCGTCGATCGGCTTCACCACCGAGCAGCGCGACGTCACGGCGTACGTCATCGCGGCCTCGCTGCTGCTGCTCCTGCTCGCGGCGGCGATGTCGCTGCGGTGGTTCGCCCGGCTGCCATGACGGTCCTTGCGGTGGCCGGGCACGTCACCGCATCTCGACACGCGCGGTTGCGAGCTCGTCCCTCGCTCGCACGCGCTGCTCGATGACCAACGATCACGCTCTCGCTGCGCTCGTGCGTGATCAACACTCCAGCCCGTCCTGCGGGACGACGCCCTCGAGCAGGTAGTCCTCCACGGCGGTGTCGATGCAGGCGTTTCCCTTGTTGTAGGCCGTGTGGCCGTCACCGTCTCGGCTGACCAGGACGCCGCTGTCGAGCTGGCCCGCCAGCGCGACGGCCTCCTCGTACGGCGTCGCGGGGTCGCGGGTGGTGCCGAGGACGAGAATCGGCTCGGCCCCCCGGGCCTCGATCGTGGGCGACGGCTCGCTCGCCTGGACCTCGATGCCGTGGCAGGCGACCAGGGCCCAGGCGAAGTCGCGCCCCAGCGTCGGTGCGGCCTTCTCGAAGGCGGGGTACTCGGCGGGGATGTCCGCGGGCTCGAGGCTCGAGGGGTCGTCGAGGCAGTTGATGGCCAGGTTGGCCTCGAGGCTGTTGTCGTCGAAGCCGCCGGCGGCGTTGCGCGAGGCGTAGAAGTCGGAGAGCAGCAGCAGCGTGTCGCCCTGGCCCGCCAGGCCCTGCTGGAGCGCCTGGTCGAGGAAGGTCCAGTTGTCACGCGAGTAGAGCGGCGTCAGCAGGCCGAGGTAGGCGTTGCCGATCGCGAGCTCACGACCGCCCGACGTGGGCAGCGGGCTGGCCTCGACGTCGTCGAGCAGCCCGGTGATGGTGTCGAGACCCTGCTGGCGGGTCTCGCCCAGGAAGCAGTCGCCGCCGGCGACGCAGTCGTCGACGTAGGCGTCGAGCGCGGTCTGGAAGCCGCGTGCCTGACTGATCGCGTTCTGGCGGAAGTCGAGCGTGGGGTCGGTGGCGCCGTCGAGCACGAAACGGCCGACGTTCTCGGAGAACAGCTCGGCATAGACCCCGCCGAGCGTGGTGCCGTAGGAGAAGCCGAGGTAGGCCAGCTTCTCCTCGCGCAGCGCTCCGCGCAGCACGTCCATGTCGCGGGCGGCCTCGACGGTCGAGACATGGCCGATGAGCGCGTCGGACCTCGCCACACAACCCGCGAAGAAGGCGTCCTGGTCATCGGCGAACTGCTGCTCCTCGGCCGGCGTGTCAGGAGTCGGGTCGGCGGCGAGGAAGTCGTCGAGCTCGACGTCGGAGACGCAGTCGATCGGGTCGGACTCGCCCGTGCCGCGAGGATCGAAGGCGACGATGTCCATGCGAGCCAGCAGCGGTGCGCCGAAGGCGAAGGTGGGGTCCTCGACGAGGCTGGTGCCCGGGGCCCCGGGGCCGCCGGGGTTGACGACCAGCGAGCCGACGCGGTCGGCCCGGTCGGAGGCCGGGACGCGCTCGAGCTTCAGCCCGACCACCTCGTCGTCGGGCTGCGAGTAGTCGACGGGCACCAGGAGGAAGGAGCACTCGTTGGCCCCGCACGGCGACCACTCGAGCACCTGGTCGTAGAAGGACTCCAGACCGCTCGGCACGTTGACCGGGTCGTCGGCTGCGTTCGGGTCGGCGGTGGCCGGGCCGCTCGACTCGGGAGCGGCGCCGGGTGCTGGGGCCGGTGCGGAGCTCGGCGAGCTGTCGGTGAACAGCACCGCGGCTGTCGCGCCACCACCGATCCCGAGCGCGAGCACCGCGACCACGGCCACGATCCAGGTCATCTGCTTGCTCATCACGGGCGTCAGCCTCTCTCCGGCACCTTGAGCGCCACCATCATCGCTTCGAGGGCCAGGGCCACCGGCACGTTGAACTCCAACATCTGCTCGCGAGCCTCGAGGACCCACCCGATCCGGCGCAGGTTGAGCTCAGGGGTGGAGGTGCGCGCGAGCTCGGCGACGTCAACGCGGATCTCCTCGTTGACCAGCGCCCCGGCCGCGCCGGCAGCCACGGCGATCGCGTCGCGGTAGACCGAGACGAGGTCCATCAGCCCGCGGTCGACGACGTCGAGCACCCGACGCTTGGCGCGGGCCTTCTGCGCCTTGTCGAGGGCGGACAGGGCCGGGCCGTACTCACGCGGACGGCGTCCGCGCTCGACCACGCCGTACGTCGTGTCGAGGTCGGCCTTCTCGCGCGCGTCGAGGTCGCTGGTGATGGCCTCGGCCTCCTCCTTCGCGACGTCGGCGAGATTCGTGGCGGCCTGCATGCAGGCCCCCAGGGTGGTCAGGCGGAGCGGGACCGACACGATCTCGCGACGGCGGTTACGGGTGGCCTCGTCGCGCGCCAGGGCACGGGCGCGCCCGATGTGCCCCTGGCTGGCGCGAGCGGCGTACGCCGCCAGGGCCGGGGCGACGCCGTCGGCGCGCACGAGGAACTCCGCGACGGCCGCCGAGCTGGGGGTGGCGAGCGTGAGCTGGCGGCACCGCGACCGGATCGTGGGAAGGACGTCCTCGACGGTCGGCGCACAGAGCATCCACACCGTGCTGCGCGTGGGCTCCTCGATCGCCTTGAGCAGGGCGTTGCACGCCGGCTCGGTGAGCCGGTCGGCGTCCTCGATGATGATGATCTGCCAGCCGCCGCCGGCCGGGCGCAGGGCCGAGCGGCGCACCAGGTCGCGCACCTCGTCGACGCCGATGGACAGCTTCTGGGTACGGATCAGCGCGATGTCGGCGTGGCTTCCGAGCATCGCGGTGTGGCACTCGTGGCACTCCCCGCAGCCGGCGCGGTCGCCCGTCTTCTCACACTGCAGGGCAGCGGCGAAGGCCTGCGCGACGTTGGAGCGGCCCGAGCCCGGCGGCCCGGTGAAGAGCCAGGCGTGAGTCATGCCGCGGCCACCGGCGGCCGGGTGGAGGACGTCGACCGCGTGCCGCTGGCCGACCAGGTCGGTCCAGACCCCACCTCGCTCGACCGCGACCACCTGCGTCATCGGAGCGCCTGCGCGAGCAGCGGCGCCAGAGCCGAGCGCACCCGGGTGGCGATCTCGTCGACCTCGGCCCGGGCGTCGATCACCAGGTAGTGCTCCGGGTCGGCGCCGGCCATCGTCACGAAGGCCTCACGCACCCGCTGGTGGAAGTCGAGCGACTCGCCCTCGATGCGGTCTCGACCCTCGAAACGACCCAGCCCGGACTCCGGCTCGAGGTCGAGGACGACGGTGAGGTGGGGCCGCAGGTCGCCGGTGGCCCACCGTGCCACGGCCTCGACCTCGGCGACGTCGAGCGAGCGGCCCGCTCCCTGGTAGGCCAGCGTCGAGTCGACGTAGCGGTCGGTGATCACGACCTCGCCCCGCGCCAGGGCCGGGCGCACGAGGGTCTCGACGTGCTCGGCCTTGTCGGCGGCGTAGAGCAGGGCCTCGGTGCGATCGGCGAGCACCCCGGTCTCGGGGCTCAGCACGATGCGGCGCACCTCGCGACCCACGGCGGTGTCGCCGGGCTCGAACGTCAGCACCGCGGCGTACCCCTGTGCGGTCAGCCAGTTGCGCAGCAGGGTCGACTGGGTCGACTTGCCGGACCCCTCGCCGCCTTCGAAGCACACGAACACCCCGGCAGGGGCGTAGACGGGAGCGCTCACGGACCAGACGGTACCCGGCGGCACCGACACCCCGACCACCTCTGTCAGGCCTTCTTGGCCACGGCCGCCCTCGTCGTCTTCGTGGCCGGGGCCTTCTTCGTCGCGGTCCTCTTCGTCGCGGTCTTCTTGGCAGCTGCCGTCTTCGTAGCCGTCTTCTTGGCAGCAGTCTTCTTCGCCGGGGCCTTCTTGGCACCCTTCTTCGCGGCCTTCTTCGCCGGACCGCGCGCGCGCCGGTCGGCGAGCAGCTCGGCGGCGCGCTCGGTGGTGATCGACTCCACGGAGTCGTCCTTGCGCAGCGTGGCGTTGAACTCGCCGTCGGTGACGTACTCGCCGAAACGACCCGACTTCACCACGATCGGCTGCCCGGAGACCGGGTCGGCGCCGAGCTCCTTGAGCGGCGGCGCCGCGGCCGCGCGGCCCCGCTGCTTGGGCTGGGCGTAGATCGCGACGGCCTCGTCGAGGGTGACGCTGAAGAGCTGCTCCTCGGAGGTGAGCGAGCGCGAGTCGGTGCCCTTCTTGAGGTAAGGACCGTAGCGACCGTTCTGCGCGGTGATCTCGACCAGCTCGGTGGTCGCCGGGATCTCGGTGCCGTCCTCGGCGGTCTTGGCCTTCACCTCGACCTCGACCTCGCCGAGCACGCGCGGCAGCGACAGCAGCTTGACGGCGTCGTCCATCGTGATCGTGTCGAGCGACATCGACGCGAAGAGCGAGCCGGTGCGGGGCTTGGCGCTCTTCTTGGCGTCGACGGGCAGGTCCTCGGTGACGTAGGGGCCGTACCGACCGTTCTTGGCCACCACGCGCAGGCCCGTCTCGGGGTGCACGCCGAGCTCGATCTCCTCGCCGGCGGGGTTGGCGAAGAGCTCGATCGCCTTCTCCATGGTCAGCTCGTCGGGCGGCAGGTCGTCGGGCACGTTGGCCCGCTTGCCGGCCGGGTTGCCCTCGTCGTCGGGACCCTCGAGGTAGGGCCCGTAGCGACCCACTCGCAGGTTGACGCCGGCAGCCGGGTCGCCGATCGGGAACGTCGCGTTGTCGCGGGCGTCGATGTCGGCGAGCTCGGTGACGAGTGTGTGGAGCCCCGGCACGTCCTCGGAGCCGTAGTAGAACTCGGTGAGCTCCTCCACCCGGTGCTTGCGGCCGCCGGCGATCTCGTCGAGGACGTCCTCCATCACCGCGGTGAACTCGTACGACACGTGACGCGGGAAGTGCTCCTCCAGCAACCGGACGACCGAGAACGCCAGCCAGGCCGGGACGAGGGCCGAGCCCTTCTTGTAGACGTAGCCGCGGTTGAGGATCGTGCCGATGATCGAGGCGTACGTCGAGGGGCGACCGATCAGGCGCTCCTCGAGCTCCTTGATCAGCGTCGCCTCGGTGTAGCGCGCCGGCGGCTTGGTCTCGTGGCCGTTGGCGCTGATCGAGGCCGCTGAGACCCGGCCACCCTGCTCGAGGTTGGGCAGCCGGGTCTCCTGGTCGTCCTTGGCTCCGCCGTCGTCGGTGCCCTCGACGTAGGCCTTGAGGAACCCGTGGAACGTGATGACACGACCCGACGCCGAGAACACGACGTCCTCGCCCGTGGCGGCAGCCCCGCCGATGCGGATGGACACGCTCTGGCCGACGGCGTCCTTCATCTGCGAGGCGACCGTGCGCATCCAGATGAGCTCGTAGAGACGGAACTGGTCGCCGGTCAGCCCCGTCTGCGCGGGCGTGCGGAACGACTCGCCGGCCGGGCGGATCGCCTCGTGCGCCTCCTGGGCGTTCTTGACCTTGGAGGCGTAGGTGCGCGGGGCGTCGGGGAGGTACTCGGCGCCGTACAGCTCACGCACCTGCGACCGGGCGGCGTTGACCGCTCCGCCCGACAGGGTCGTGGAGTCCGAACGCATGTAGGTGATGTAGCCGTTCTCGTAGAGCCGCTGTGCCACCGACATCGTCACCGACGCGCTCATGCCGAGCTTGCGGCTGGCCTCCTGCTGCATCGTGGTGGTGCGGAACGGCGCGTACGGCGAGCGACGGTACGGCTTCGACTCGACCGAGCGGACGTCGTAGGCGCTCTCTCCCAGCGCCTCGACGAGCGCTTCAGCACGCTCGCGGTCGAGGTGCACGACCGTCGCACCGGACTTGAGCTGACCGTCCTGGCCGAAGTTCGAGCCGGAGGCCACCCGGGTGCCGTCGAGGGAGTAGAGCTTCGCCGGGAACATCCGGGCCTCGTGCTGAGCCCCCGCGTCGAAGGTGCCCTCGAGGTCCCAGTAGGAGGCCAGCTTGAACTTGATCCGTTCGCGTTCCTTGTCGACCACGAGCCGGGTCGCGACCGACTGCACCCTTCCGGCGGACAGCCCGGACATCACCTTCTTCCACAGCACCGGGCTGACCTCGTAGCCGTAGAGGCGGTCGAGGATCCGACGGGTCTCCTGCGCCTCCACGAGGTCCATCGCGATGTCGCGCGGGTTGTCGGCGGCCTCGAGGATCGCGGCCTTGGTGATCTCGTGGAAGACCATGCGCTTGACCGGGATCCCGCGAGGCTTCAGCTCGTCGAGCAGGTGCCAGGCGATCGCCTCTCCCTCGCGGTCCTCGTCGGTGGCGAGGAAGAGCTCGTCGGCGTCCTTGAGCAGCGACTTCAGCTTGGCGATGTGCGACTTCTTGTCGCGCGGCACCACGTAGTAGGGAGTGAACCCGTCCTCGACGTCGACCGCGAGCCGGCCCCAGGGCTTGTCCTTGATCTTGGCCGGGGTGTCGGCGGCGTTGTTGGGGAGGTCGCGGATGTGACCGATGGACGACTCCACGACGTACCCGTCGCCGAGGTAGCCGCCGATGGTGCGGGCCTTCGCCGGGGACTCGACGATCACCAACTTGTGTGCCACGAAACTGGTCACTTTCCTTCATGCTCGGTCACAGGGGGATCACTGGAGGACGTCGGACGACGCCACTTCGGGGGCTGCGCGAGGCGCCGTGATGCCCCACGGCCGATCACGGTAGCGCGTGCTGTCCACCCGGGGGTCGCCGCTGGCCGGCACCGGACGGCTCGCGGAGACGTTCGGCACGCCCGCACGTGGGCCTCAAGCCACTGCCGGTTCGGCGAGCGTGGCGTCCTGCACCTCGATCGCCTTCTGCCTGCCGGTCGGCGCCGCGCCGATGAACAGCGCGGACGTCACGGGGGCGCCGGGGGCGTCGGGGTCGCCGGCGTGGTCGGCGTGGTCGGCGGGGTCGATCGCCGACGACTGCTCGGTCGGGCCCTCGAGGATGAGGTGGCGGACGACGAGGAAGCTGGCGATGCCGAGCAGGAGGGTCACCGCGATCGCCAGGAGCACCAGCACGGCGGTGCGGGCCGAGCCCGTGCCCGGGCTGGCGGGCGGCGGCGGGGCCGCGTCGTACGCGACGGAGTACGCGCTCGGGGCGGGCGGGGACGGCGGCCCGAGCGGACCGATCGCGGCGAACGACTGGAAGCCACCGGTCGAGCCCCCAGGGGTGCCGGGGGGACCACCGCCGGACGCGCGAAGCCCGACGGCGGGGGTGCTGCCGGACCAGCAGGCGGTCGGGCGGAGGGCGTGTCGGCCAGCGACTCGCTCCAGCGCACCCCGTCCCAGTAACGGAACGCACCCGCCTGACCCGACGGATCGGGATACCAACCTGCCGTGGACACGCGCCGAGGCTACCGCCGTGGTGCTGGGCGGACGACGTACCAGGACTGACCGGTCGTCGCGACACGCCGCGACCCCGGGCGTCCGCACGGCGGGTCGTGCTCGGTGTCCGTCTACGTGGGCTGGGTCAAGAAGCCCTCCGCGACGAGCTCGCGCACCACCGGCAGGTACGTCGTGCGCGCGGCCGCGGCGTCGTTGCCCAGCAGCTGGGCGATCGCGTCGAGGATCGCCCCGACGCCCAGGTCGCCGTCGCAGGCCCCGACCAACGCCGCCTCGACGGTGTCGACCGACCGAGCCCGTCGCAGCCCGCGCTGCTGGCGCAGGACGATCGTGGCGGGGTCCTCGGCCCCGACCGGGCCGACGGTCTCCTGCACGACGTCCTCCCGGGTCACGAGCCGTGAGTCGAGCGAGACGGCGCCGGGATCGGCCAGGCCCCAGTCGCGCACCGCTGGAGCGATGGGTTGCTCGACGTCGTAGGGCCACGAGAGCAGCTCGATGCGCTGCGTCGTCCGGGCCGAGGCGTGCAGGTTGATCCAGCCGAAGCCGATCGCCTCGACGCCCTGCTCGTCGAACCACGACAGCCACGTGTCGTAGCGGTGCAGGTAGTCCACCGCACCGTGCCGGCCGGCGTCCTTGAGCCACAGCTCGACGTAGGCCGCGGGGTCGAGCACCTCGCGCTGCACCACGAGCGCGTCGTGGCCGGGCGCCAGCCACTGAGCCAGGCGCTCGTCCCAGTCGCGGTCGGTGGTGATGACCCAGTTGGCCAGCACCTGGCACCAGCCGCCCGGGTTGAGGTGCGCCGGGGCGGCCCGGACGATGTCCTCGACGACGCGGTCGCCGGGCAGCCCGGAGTCGCGGTAGACCAGGCGCTCCCCCAGCTCATGACGCAGCGCCGGTGAGATCACGAACGGCGGGTTGGTGGTGATCAGGTCGAACCGCTCGCCCCGCACCGGCTCGAAGAAGGAGCCGTCGCGCACGTCGACCGAGTCGGCGACGCCGTTGAGCGCCGCGTTGAAACGGGCGATGGTCAGGGCGCGACGGTTGACGTCGGTGGCGACCACCCGCTCGGCGTGGCGTGCGAGGTGGATCGCCTGCACGCCGCACCCGGTGCCGAGGTCGAGCGCCGAGCCCACCGGCTCGCGCAGGGTCAGCTGGGCCAACGACGTCGAGGCCGGGCTGATGCCCAGCACGTGGTCGGCGCCGACCCGCTGCGGGCCGCCGTCCAGCCCGGGGGTCAGGTCACTGACGACCCAGAGCTGCTGCTCGTCGCTCGGCCGGTCGCCGCCGTCGTCGGCCCCGCCGTCGCCCCCGTCGGTGGCGTAGGGGCGGCAGTCGAGCCGCGCCGCGACCTCGCTGACCGACTGCTCGAGCAGACCGGCCACCGCCAGCCGGTCGACGAGGCCCGGCAGAGCCGCCTCGGCCGCGGCCACCGACACGGGGGTCTGCAGGAGGAAGAGTCGGATCAGCGTCTCGATCGGGCTTCCACCCGCGGTGCGCTGCAGACCGGGGGTCGTCTCGTTGCGGGCCAGGGCGTCGTGCGCGCGGGTGCCGAGCACCTCGGCGACGCCGTCGTAGGTGAAGTCGGCGGCGAGGAGGGCCTCGCGCAGCGGAACGGCCAGCGTCGGATTCATGCAGGCACCTCACGGGCGGGTTCGGGAGCACGGTGGTAGTAGTCCTGCAGGGTGATCGCGCCCGACTCGTACTCGGCCAGGGCCCCGCGGTAGAGCCCGAGGCGCAGCTCGGCCTCGTAGCCGGCGTACTGCGGGCACCCGACCTCGCGGGCATGGGCCAGCTCGGCCTCGACGTCGTAGGGCACCCGCACGAACGCGATCGAGAACGGCGCCGGGTCCGGCTCGTCGAGGATCCCCTCGAGCACCACGTACGACGCCGTCGGGTCACCCATCGCGTTGCCGGCGCTACCGGTGTTGAACAGGGTGCGGCTCTCGAGCTGGGTCTCGTAGAACGGGTCGTGGGTGTCGGCGTACCCGACCGTGTCGGGCGGCGGCCCCTCGCCGACCGCGGCGATCGTGGCCGGGGTGTTGGCGAACTGCCCGAGGAACTCGGCCTGGTCCTTCACGTAGCGCACCCGCCGGTGGACGGTCTGCGACGACGCGTGCATCAACCGGATCCGTCGTCCGCTCATGGTGAGGTCGTGGCAGAACGGCAGGCCGCGCAGCCACTCCCCCTGGCCCGGGGCGAGCTGGGCCGACCACCAGCGCAACGAGGCGTCGTCGTAGGACCGGTCGGGATCGGGCAGGAAGTCGTCCCAGTTGCCGAGGAGGTTGACCTCGCACCGCTCCTGGCAGAGCTCGACCACCTCTCGCCCGCGCGGGCCCTTGCCGACGTAGTCGCCGAGGTTGAGCACGCGGGTGATGCCTCGGTCCTCGAGATCGGCCAGGACTGCCTCGAGCGCGGTGAGGTTGCCGTGGACGTCGGAGACGAGGGCGAGGCGCTCACGAGGCATGCGCGTCAGTCTGTCAGCCTGCGCCCCGGCCGGGACGACACCGGCCCGCCGCTCGGGAGAGCGACGGGCCGGCAGGGCAGTACCAGGTGGGTCAGGCCGCGGTCTCCGCCGTGGGCGCCGGGGCGTTGCCCTCGAGGCCGGAGCCGCGGCGCTTGGAGACGATCACCGCAGCGGCGATGATGGCCACGGCCGCCAGGGCGATCACGATGCGCAGGGCGTCGTTCTGGCTCTCGCCCACGCTCAGCGACACCACGGCGGTGACGATGAGCAGGGAGACGAGGTTCATCACCTTGATGAGCGGGTTGATGGCCGGGCCGGCGGTGTCCTTGAACGGGTCGCCGACGGTGTCGCCGATGACGGTCGCCTCGTGCGCCGGCGATCCCTTGCCGCCGTGGTTGCCGTCCTCGACGAGCTTCTTGGCGTTGTCCCACGCCCCACCGGCGTTGGCGAGGAAGACCGCCATCAGCGTGCCGGTGCCGATGGCGCCGGCCAGGAACCCCGCCAGGGCGGTGACGCCCAGTCCGAAGCCGACCGCGACCGGGGCGAAGATCGCCAGGATGCCCGGCGCCACCAGCTCGCGCAGCGAGTCGCGGGTCACGATGTCGACGACCTTGCCGTACTCGGGACGGCCGGTGCCTTCCATGATCCCGGGGATCTCGCGGAACTGGCGGCGCACCTCGTAGACCACGGCAGCGGCCGCGCGGGCGACGGCGTTGATCGCGAGGCCGGAGAACATGAAGACGACGGCTGCGCCGAGGAGCACGCCGACGATCACCGACGGGTCGAAGACGAAGAACCCGAAGAGCTCGCGGCTGGCCTCGATGTCGGTGAGGTCGGCCTCGGTCAGCGCCTCGAACGCCGAGGTGGCGTAGGAGCCGAACAGCGCCGTGGCGGCGAGCACCGCGGTCGCGATCGCGATGCCCTTGGTGATGGCCTTGGTGGTGTTGCCGACGGCGTCGAGGTCGGTGAGGATCTGGGCACCCTCGGGGCTCACGTCGCCCGACATCTCCGCCACGCCCTGGGCGTTGTCGGAGACGGGTCCGAAGGTGTCCATCGCCACGATGACGCCCACGGTGGTCAGCAGCCCGCAGCCGGCGAGAGCCACGGCGAACAGCGAGACCGTGAGGGACGCACCGCCGAGCAGGAAGGCGCCGAAGACCGCAGCCCCGATGACCAGGGTGGTGTAGACGGCCGACTCGAAGCCGACCGAGAGGCCCGACAGGATCACCGTCGCGGCGCCGGTGAGCGAGGTGCGCCCCACGCCCTTGACCGGCTCGTACTCGGTGCCGGTGTAGTAGCCGGTCAGCGCCAGGATGCCGGCTGCCATGACGATGCCGATCACGACGGCGACCGAGGCGATCAGGGCCGGGTTGCCGGAGGGCGAGCCGGCCAGGTCGAGCGGGTTGACGGCCGGGAGGTTCGCGAAGCCGGCGAACGAGGTCGGCAGGTAGATGAACGACAGGACGACGCTGGCCAGCGCGGCGATGCCCGCCGAGAGGTAGAAGGAGCGGTTGATGGTGACCAGACCGTTCTCGCCGGCCTTCGGGTTGGTGAGGTAGACCCCCGCCACGGCAGTCAGCGCGCCGATCGCGGGGATCAACAGCGGGTAGACCAGGCCCTTGTCGCCGAAGGCCTGGGAGCCGAGGATCAGTGCTGCGACCAGCGTCACGGCGTACGACTCGAAGAGGTCGGCGGCCATGCCGGCGCAGTCACCGACGTTGTCACCCACGTTGTCGGCGATCGTGGCGGCGTTGCGCGGGTCGTCCTCGGGGATGTTCTGCTCGACCTTGCCGACCAGGTCGGCGCCCACGTCGGCGGCCTTGGTGAAGATGCCGCCACCGACGCGCATGAACATCGCGAGCAGGGCGGCGCCGAAGCCGAAGCCCTCCAGGACGTCGGGGGCCTTGTCCTGGAAGAAGATCACCACCAGGCTCGCGCCCAGCAGTCCCAGCCCCACGGTGAGCATCCCGACCATGGCGCCGGTGCGCAGGCCGATGGTCATCGCCTTCTCCCGACCGCCGGGACCGGGCTCGTTGGCCGCCGCTGCCACGCGCAGGTTCGCGCGCACCGCCAGCGACATGCCCAGGTAACCCACGGCAGCGGAGAAGACCGCGCCGAGGATGAAGAAGACCGAGCGGAAGATCCGGACCGTGGTGTCGTCGGCGGGAAGCACCAGCAGCACGACGAACGCCACCGCGGCGAAGACCGCGAGGGTGCGGAACTGACGCTGCAGGTAGGCGTCGGCACCTTCCTGCACGGCCTGCGCGATCGTCTTCATGTTGTCGGTGCCCTCGGCCGCGGCCAGGACCTCCTGGCGGAACATCGCGGCCATGCCGAGCGCGCCGAGCGCGATCAGCGCGACGATGACCACCAGGACGAGGTTGCCGCCCGTGACCTCGACGGCGAGTGGGGCGACTGCGAAGACTGGGCCTGCCATCTGTTTCCTCCAGCACGTTGTGATGCGGCATGCGCGGGTCAGATGTGACCTACGGCATGTCGGACGCAGCGGAGTTTACGCAGACCCGACCCCCTCCTGGACACAGGGTGTGACGCGCACCACACGCGCGTCGCGAGAGCGGGTCCGCAGCGTCACCGACGAGGGGCAGGAGAGCCTGCCTCGTGGGAAACGGGCGGCGGCACGCGACCGCGCGGACCGTTCAGGCCAGGGCGGCCGCGGTGGTCTCGTGGATGACGAAGACCTTCGCCAGGCCGGTGATCCGGAAGATCTTCAGCAGCCGGTCCTGGTTGCAGACCAGGTGCAGGGAGCCGTCATGCGCACGTACCTTCTTGAGGCCTCCGACCAGCACGCCCAGGCCGGTGGAGTCGAGGAACTCGACGGCCTCCATGTCGATGACCAGGTCGTAGGTGCCGGCCGCGACGAGCTCGGTGATCTTGTCGCGCAGCTTCGGGGCGGTGTAGACGTCGATCTCGCCGCCGACCGCCACGATGGTGCGCCCATCGACGTCGCGCGTTTCCAGAGTCAGGTCCACGTGATTCTCCCAGAGGCACTGTGCAGGGGGAGCTGCGCCCGAGCACACAGGTCCCGAGTCTCAGCCTGGGGTATCAAACCATGAGCACCCGTTCGGACGCACCACAACACCCCCGACCGACGGCGCGCCGGGCCACGAGCGTGCGGTGTCGGCGGCCCTTGGCACAATCGGGGCATGCCGTCGTCCGCCGTGTCCCGTTCGGTGGCCGACCTGCTCGACCGGCTCTCGGCCGTCCCCGGTCGCGACGCTCGCCTGACCCATGTCGAGCGGGTGCCGGCGCGCGAGGCACGGACCCGTCCGTGGCCGGCCTGGGTCGACGCCGACGTGCGTCGCGCCTACGTCGCCCGCGGCGTCCAGGAGCCGTGGGCCCACCAGGTCGAGGCCGCGGAGGCCGCGTGGGCGGGGCGGCACGTGATCGTGTCGACCGGCACGGCGTCCGGCAAGTCGCTCGCCTACCAGCTGCCGGCCCTGAGCGCGGCTCACGGCGCACGCGACCGGCACGGACGCCGCGGCGCCGCCACGCTCTACCTCGCCCCGACGAAGGCCCTGGCCCACGACCAGCTGTCGTCGTTGCTCGCGCTCGGCCTGTCGACTCGTGTCTCGACCTGCGACGGCGACAGCAGTCGCGACGAGCGCGACTGGGCTCGCGCCCACGCCGAGTACGTGCTGACCAACCCCGACATGCTGCACCGCTCGATCCTCCCCGGGCACGAGCGCTGGGCCGGGTTCCTCTCCTCGCTGCGCTACGTCGTGATCGACGAGTGCCACTACTACCGCGGCGTCTTCGGCGCGCACGTCGCCCACGTGCTGCGCCGCCTGCGCCGGGTGTGCGCGTCGTACGGCGCCCACCCGACGTTCGTGCTCGCCTCCGCCACCACCGCCGAGCCGGCCCTGACGGGCTCGCGCATCACCGGCCTCGACGTCGTCGCGGTGACCGACGACGCCTCGCCCCGTGGTGAGCTGACGCTGGGCCTGTGGGAACCGCCGCTCACGTCGTTCACCGGCGAGAACGGCGCGCCGGTGCGGCGCGCAGCCAGCTCGGAGACGGCCGACCTGCTCGCCGACCTGGTGGCCGAGGACGTGCCGACCCTGGCCTTCGTACGCTCGCGCCAGGGCGTCGAGCAGGTCGCGCTCACCGCAGCGGCACTCCTCGACGAGGTCGACCCGGTGCTGCGCGAGCGCATCGCCTCCTACCGCGGTGGCTACCTGCCCGAGGAGAGACGGGCCCTGGAGGCGTCGCTGCGCTCGGGCGAGATCGTCGGGCTCGCCGCCACCAACGCCCTCGAGCTGGGCATCGACATCCATGGCCTCGACGCGGTGCTGGTCTGCGGCTTCCCCGGCACCCGCGCGGCGCTGTGGCAGCAGCTCGGCCGCGCAGGTCGCGGCGCCCAGGACGCGCTCGGGGTCCTCATCGCCCGCGACGACCCGCTCGACACCTACCTGGTGCACCATCCGGAGGCGCTGCTGGGGCGCCCCCTGGAGGCGCAGGTCTTCGACCCCGACAACCCGCACGTGCTCGGGCCCCATCTCTGTGCCGCGGCACAGGAACGACCCCTGACTGCGGCCGACCTACCGCTCTTCGGCCCGCGGGCACGCGAGGTCGTGCTCGCGCTCACCGAGGCCGGGCTGCTGCGTCGACGCACGGCCGGATGGTTCTGGACCGACCGCCGGCGAGCCGCCGACCTCATCGACATCCGCTCGACCGGCGGGGCGCCGGTGTCGCTCGTCGAGGCAGGCACCGGACGCGTCGTGGGCACGGTCGACGGCGGCCGGGCCGACGGCACCGCCCACACCGGGGCGGTCTACCTGCATCGCGGCGAGACCTGGTTCGTCGACGAGCTCGACCTCGACGACCGCGTCGCGACCATGACCCGCTGCGCACCGGGCTTTCCCGGCTACACCACCTCGGCCCGCGAGATCACCGACATCACGATAACGAACCGAGCGCGAGCACCGCGACTGGGGCCGGTGCCGGCTGTCGTTCGGCGACGTCGAGGTCTCCCACCAGGTCGTCTCCTACCTCAAGCGACGACAACCCTCCGGGGAGGTGATGGCCGAGGAACCGCTCGACCTGCCGGAGCGGGCCCTGTCGACCTCGGCGGTGTGGTGGACCGTGCCCGACGACCTGCTCGCGACCGCGCTCCCGGCCGGGGTCGACCTGCCCGGAGCCGCCCACGCCGCCGAGCACTGCGCGATCGGGCTGCTGCCGCTGTTCGCGACCTGCGACCGCTGGGACATCGGCGGCGTCTCCACCGCGCGCCATGCCGACACCGGGCTGCTCACCGTGTTCGTCCACGACGGCCACCCGGGGGGAGCCGGCTTCGCCGAGCGTGGCTTCCGGGCTGCCCGGCAGTGGCTCACCGCCACGGCCGAGGCGATCGAGTCCTGCGCGTGTCCCGACGGCTGCCCCTCGTGCGTGCAGTCGCCGAAGTGCGGCAACCAGAACAACCCGCTCGACAAGGCCGGCGCAGCCGACCTGCTCCGCCTGCTGCTGAGCGCGGCCTCGGAGTAGCCTCGCCGCATGGTGCTCCTGGGACTCGCAGTCATCCTCGTCGGCGTCGTGCTGATCCTGCTCGGTGTCTTCGCCACCGACGTCAGCACGACGGGTCAGATCGACATCGCCGGCATCGAGATCAGCACCACCACCCTGTTCGTGCTCGGTGTGCTGGCCGGGGCGTCCGTGCTGTGGGGTCTGTCGATCACCCGCTACGGCGTGCAGCGCGGGCTCCGGCAGCGCAAGGAGAACAAGAAGATGGAGCAGCTCTCCGAGAAGCTCGACCGGGCCGAGGCCGAGCGCCGCAAGGACCTCGACGACGACCGGTGAGGCTCACCCGGGCCCTGCCCGTGCCTCGGCGACCAGGTCGGTGACCTGCAGCCCCCGCCAGCGCGGACCGGGCACCGCCACCGTCACCCGCACGTCGCGGCCTGCGACGAGGCACCCGGTCAGGCTCGCGCCGTTGGACTCCGCGGTGGACGCCGCGGCCGAGCAGGGGTCACCCCCCGCACCGGAACCGGACGCCTGGGCCGCTCCCGCGAGCGCGGCGAGGTCGGCGGCTGCCTGTGCACCGCGGTGCGCGACGAAGATCGCCCCCACCACGCTCAGGGCGCTGCCGACGAGCACGAGGACCCCCAGGAGAGCCACCGCCACGACGGTCGCCGCGCCGCGCTCACCCGACGCCACGACAGGGGGGCGGCTCACTGGCCGGCCTCGGCGAGCGAGAACGCCTCGGCGCGCACGGTCACCCCGGGCAGCCAGGAGAAGAGCCGCCCCGGGCCGTCGATCCGTGCGGACGCCTCGACGACGACGTGATCGCCGTCGGTGCTGACGACGACCGTGCCCCCGTCGGGCGCGACGCGCCGGCCCGCCTCGACAGCCGCCGTCGCAGCGTCGCCCCGAGCCACGGCCCGGGCGGTCTCCCGCGCCGCATCGATGACCTGCAGCTGGGCAGTCCCCAACGAGAGCAACCACACCAGCCCGACCGTCATCATCACGAGGACCGGCAGCGCCAGGGCGGCCTCGGCCGTGACCGCACCGCGCTCGTCGGGCACGGCGACCGCGCGACGTCCGCACGGAACCGACCTCACCCGATGCCGAGCAGCGACAGCACGTGGTCGAAGAGCGTCGTGAGCAGCTGGTTGCCGAACCCGCCGGTCAGCAGGGTGTAGAGCAACCCGGCGAGCCCGGCACCGGCGGCGGTGCCCACGGCGTACTCCGCGGTGGTGATGCCGCGCTCGTGCTGGGCCGGGTGGTGGTGATCTCGCGGGAGGATCGAGAGGTGGCGCATGGTCGGGTGTCCCTTCGTCGCGGCCGCCTGGTGCAGCCCGTCGACGACCAGCCTGTGACCTCGCGGCCCCCGGGCCCGTGGCGTCGGGGTCGCCCTGTGGAGGGCACCCGGAGCGTCGGCGGCTGTGCGCGACTCGCGGGTGACTGCGCGCCGTGCGCTGGACCGCGGCACCTCACCAGTCGAGCGACATGATCAGCCCGGCCACCAGCGGCACGATGCCGATGAGCACGAAGGCCGGCAGCAGGCAGAGCCCCAGGGGCACCGCGGCCTTGACGCCGATCGCTCGGGCGCGGTCCTCGGCGGCTCCGCGCGAGGCGCGAGCGAGGTCGGTGGCCAGTCGCTCGACCGCGGTCACCACGGGCGAGCCGGTCAGGTGGGCGCGCGCCAAGGTGCGACCGAGGCTCGCGAGCTCCTCGTCACGCGCGAGCTCGCCCCACACCACCCCCGGGTCACCGCCGAGCTGCAGGCGCGAGGAGATCGTGGCCAGACGGGAGGCGGCGGGCCCGGGCAGCGCGTCGGCCACCACGACGACTGCCTCGGCCGGCGCTGCTCCCGAGCGCAGGGCGGCCGCGAGCAACGTGACCACTGCCGGCAGGTCACGGCGTACGGCCTCTCGCTCGGCGCGGACGGCGGGTGGCTCGGCGCGACCGACGACCGACCACACCGTGCAGGCCGCCGCGGCCGCAGCCGGCAGGCTGATCGGCCCGCTCGCGAAGGTGGCAGCCCCGACCCCGGCGAGCGTCGCCCACAGCAGGCGATGGCGCCGCAGCCAACCGCGGTCATCGACACCGGCGACCACCCCGGGAGCCGCGGGCAGGCGGGCCCGTGGCGGGAGGAGCAGCGCGACGGCTCCGGTCGAGGCCATCGTCAGCAGCCACCCGGCTGCGCTCACGGCCGGTCGACCTGCCGGGCCAGCGCCTCGATCCAGGCCAGCCCGAGCAGGGCGAAGGCCAGCCCGAGGCCCAGGCAGGCCAGGCCGATCGGGTGGCCGAGCAGGAACCCCCAGGGGTCGCCGCCGGCGCCGGACCCGAAGGTGAGCGCGAGGACCGGGAGCGCCGCCACCAGGCGAGCGGTCGCCCGGGCCGAGGCGAGCTCGCCGGCCACGATGCGGCGGGTCGCGCGCTGGGCGCGGAGGTCGGCGGTGACGTGCTCGAGCGCTCCGGCCAGGCCGGAGCCGGTGCGGTGGGAGACCTGCCAGGCGGCGGCAACCAGACGCAGGTCGCCGGCGCCGGGATGCTGCGCGACCTCGCGCCAGGCGCCCGGCACGTCGGCGCCCACCCGGAACGCCTCGGCCACCGGGGCGACCAGACCCCACTCGTGCGCACAGTGCTCGAGCGCAGCCGACGGGGGCTGGCCGGAGACCAGCTCGCCGGTGAGCTGCTCGCAGGCCTCGAGCAGCCTCGCGGACGTCTGCTCGGCGGCCCTCGCCTCGCGGCGACGGCGCAGCAGCACCGAGGCCGCCCAGCCGGCCCCGCTCACGATGAGCAGCAGGACGACCTGACGCGCGGTGGCGAGCGTCGCCAGCCCGAGCACGACGACCACGACCGGCGCCACCGTGCGGGAGCGTGACGAGCCCGACCGCTCCTGGCCGTCCGATGCTCGCGGCGAGGGCGCCGCAGCAGGCCACCACAGCGCGGCCGCAGCCCCGGCACAGGCCAGCGCCACCACGGTCGCGGCAGGGACGGCGAGGTGGATCACCTGCGCCGCCCGACCAGGGTGAGCAGGTCGCCGAGGCCCGGCCCCTCGGTCACCAGCGGCCGCTCCCCCGGCCCACCGATCTCGACGCCCAGGCGCATGGCGACCAGGCCGCGGTCGTCGCGCACCGGCACGGCGACCTGCGAGAGGCGTCGGCGACCGTCGCGGCCTCGCGCCAGGTGCAGCACGACGTCGAGCGCCGAGGCGAGCTGGCTGTGCGCGGCCTCGCGTCCGAGACCGGCGGCCTGAGCCAGGGCCTCCACCCGGGCCGGGACATCAGCGGCGGAGTTGGCGTGCAGGGTGCCGCACCCGCCCTCGTGGCCGGTGTTGAGGGCGGCGAGCAGCTCGACGACCTCGCCCCCGCGCACCTCGCCGACCACGAGCCGGTCGGGTCGCATGCGCAAGGCCTGCTTGACGAGCGTGCGCATCTCGACCGCCCCTGCACCCTCGATGTTGGGCGGCCTGCCCTCGAGCGCGACGACGTGGGCGTGCCGCGGGCGCAGCTCGGAGGCGTCCTCGACGATCACGAGGCGCTCCTCGGCAGCGACCTCGCCCAGCAGGGCCGCCAACAGGGTCGTCTTGCCGGTGCCCGTGCCGCCGGTGACGAGAAAGGCCAGCCGCGACGCGACCACGCCCCGCAGCAGCTCGACGACCTCGGGCGCCACCATCGAGCGCTCGACGAGCTCGTCGAGGGTGAACCCCGCGGCGCGGGGCACCCGCAGCGAGATGGCGGTACCCGGGCGGGCCAAGGGTGCGAGCACCGCGTGGAAGCGGGTGCCGTCGGCCAGTCGAAGGTCGGCGCACGGGGTGGCGTCGTCGAGGCGGCGGCCGGCGTGGGCTGCCAGTCGTTGAGCCAGACGACGCACCGCGTCGTCGTCCGCGAACCGCACGTCGGCCCGCTCCAGACCGGCGCCCCGGTCGAGGTAGACGTCATCAGGACCGTTGACCAGCACGTCGGTCACCCCCGGCAGGCGCAGCAGCGGCTCGAGCGGGCCGGCCCCCACGACGTCGCGGCGCAGCGCCTCGTAGACCTCGAGCACGGTGGCGTCCCCCACGGGCCGCCCCGCCGAGCGCAGCGCCTCGGCCACCCGGTGCGGGGTCAGCTCGCCCGGAGTCCGGGCCAGGCGCTCACGCACCGTGTCGACCAGCACCGACGCACCTGGGGAGAGACCCGACGAGAGCCCGAGCTGAGTCGCGTGCGAGGTCGCGGTCACGCCGCGACCGCGTGAGCGACGACCGCACCCAGGTCGGCCACCAGGGCGCAGCACGTGCGCGCGAGCGGGCTGCGCCAGGACCGGATCGGCCCGAGGCCGAGGTCGATGGACTCCGACAGCCCGCGTTGCTGAGGCACCTGGGCGATCACGGGGAGACCGGTGGCGCGAGCGACGTCGCGCTCGCTGACGCCGACCCCGCGCAGCACGACGCTCGGCGAGGCGACCCCGGCCAACCGGGCGGCGAGCCGGCTGGCCGAGGCCACGCCGGGGACACTCGGCACGACCACCATCACGACGGCGTCGCACCGGGCCAGGACCTCCTCGACCAGGGGGTCGACGACCCGCGGCAGGTCGACCAGCACGGCGTCGTGACCGCGCCGGGCGGCCGAGAGCGCCTCGCGGACCGCGAACGCCTGGGGGCTGGCCGTCGAGCCGGCTCGCCACGACAGCGCTCGGAGCCCGTTGCGCTGGGGCAGTGCCTCGCGCAGGGCCCGGGCGCTGAGACGTCCGGTCGTCTGGCACAACGCCTCCCACCGCGAGCCGTCGGTGGTCTCGAGCCCGAGCACCCGGTCGACCCCCGGCCCGAGCGGGTCGCAGTCGACGACGACCGTCGGCCCGCGGCGGGCCGCTGCCTGGCCGAGCGCGCAGGCGAGCGTCGTCGCACCGGCCCCCCCGGAGCCGCCGAGCACCCCCACCACCAGGCCGCGGGTGGCGCCGGGGTCGCCGGCGTCGGTCAGCCGCTCCACCACCCAGGCTGCTGACGACGCCAGGTCGACCACCCCCTCGGCGCCCAGCAGGAGGGCGGTGCGGAAGAGGTCGCCGTCGACGGGCGCCTCGGCGACCACGTGGACTCCGTCGCGCCGCTCGGGAGCGAGCTGGGCCAGCGCCGGCGCCAGGTCGACCCCCACGAGGACCACGGAGGCACCCGGCCAGGAGCGGAGCGCGCCGGGGAGGTCTGGCACGACCTCAGGCCGCACACCGGCGGCCGCGGCCAACCGGAGCAGGTCGTCGCGCAAGGAGGTCGAGGCGGTGACGAGCAGCGGCGGGTTCATGGACCTCACGCTGCCCCCTCCCACCGGAGGCAGGCGGGCCCATCGCGGGCCCTGTGGACGAGAAGCGCCGACCGGACCCCTGTGGACACGTGGTGGGCACGACTCGCCGGCCCGACTGCTTGACGAGGGAGCTCACCGGCCAGGCCCCGACCCAGAACCCCCGCCTGGTGCCGAGGTGGGCCCTACCATGGCGCCATGGAGCCGACCGCGGCGTTCTTCGACCTCGACAAGACGATCATCGCCAAGTCGAGCACGCTCGCGTTCTCCAAGCCCTTCCAGGCCGGCGGGCTGATCTCGCGCCGGGCGGTGCTGCGATCGGTCTACGCCCAGTTCGTCTTCCTCGTCGGCGGCGCCGACCACGACCAGATGGAGAAGCTGCGGGCGTTCATGTCGTCGCTGGTCGCCGGCTGGGACGTCGCCACGGTGCGCGAGATCGTCGCCGAGACGCTGCACGGCGTGGTCGATCCGATCGTCTACGCCGAGGCGGTCACCCTGATGGCCGAGCACCAGCTCGCCGGGCGCGACGTCGTGATCGTGTCTGCCTCGGGCACCGAGGTCGTCGAGCCGATCGGCGTCCTGCTCGGCGCCGACCACGTCGTGGCCTCGCGCCTCGAGGTCGTCGACGGCAAGTACACCGGGGAGATCGACTACTACGCGTTCGCCGAGGAGAAGGCGCGCGCCATGGAGGAGCTGGCCACCGAGCGCGGCTACGACCTGACCCAGTGCTACGCCTACAGCGACTCGGTCACCGACATCCCGATGCTGGCCGCCGTCGGCCACCCCCACGCCGTCAACCCCGACCGCGACCTGCGCCGCGCGGCCGCCGAGCGCGGCTGGCCGGTGCTCGTCTTCACCAAGCCCGTCGCGCTGCGCAGCCGAGTGCCGATGCCCCCCGCCAAGCCCACCCTGACCGCCCTCGCGGTCGGCAGTGCCGTGGCCGTCGGCGGTGTGGCCTGGGCCAACGCGCGCCGGCGCCGTGCGGTCTGACGTCGCCCGGACGAGCAAGGGAGGGAAGAGGTTCTCGTGGGACTCCTGTCACGCATGCTGGGCGGTCGACCGGGCGGCGCCGCCATCACCGCGACCATCGTCGACGCGGTGGAGGTGCTGCCCGGCGTCGTCGCCCAGTCGGTGCGCTACCAGCACCAGCCTCTCGAAGCCGGCGCCGTCTCAGGGGTCGTCGACGTGACCGACACCCCGACCTTCCTGGAGGTCTTGAGAACCATCCAGCGCGTGCTCGACCCGCTCCTGGGCGAGGGCGCCGAGCGGGTGACCTACCACCTCACCGGGCGCACCATCGACGGCGGCACGGTGCAGCCCGGCGACCTCGGGCTGAGCCAGCCGCCGAGCGGCCGCGAGATCCGTCAGCGCCTGCTCAGGCCCTGACGCGGTGTGACGAGCGTCACCTCGCGAGCAGGCCAAAAGTCAAGCCCCTACCGCCCTTGTAGCTGCCCTCCGAGAGGCGTAGAAACAGAGGCACGACAACTCAAGAGCAACACGTGAAACCGGGTACCCACGCGGCGATCCACCCTTCTTGAGGGCGCATGTCGACGGGTTCATCCCGAGGCAGCATTGAGACAGCACGCTTGGTAGCCAGCGGAATTCACGTGTCAGCGGTGGCACTCGAGAGCATCAGCACTCGGGTGCCACCTGCACGTGCCGGCGGTCATTCGGCCGCACGACGCAGCGGGCTCGCCTCGGCGCCCGCCGCGAAGGCCTCGGCGCCGTAGAGCACCCAGGCGTGCACACCCGCCGCCCCGCCCTCGGCGTACCCGCGCAGGTTCGACTCGTACGGCGCCCGTAGCGCGAGGTGACCGGCCTCCGGCACGCACAGCGACTTCTCGTCGACGCCGCGCGCGACCAGCACGAGCCGCTCGACGGCCCGCGCGACGATGCCGTTGTGCGAGACGAACGGCGCAGCCGTGACGATCTCGGCGTGCACCATCGCCGCGACCAACAGGGCCGGAGCCTCGCCGTCGGAGAGGACGACGGTCGCGATGTCGCGCAGCCGGGCGGCGGCGTCGGCGTCGCGCGGGCGACCCAGCCGCTCGGGCTCGACGGTCGCGCCCGCCGCCAGGGCGTGGATGCGGGCGAAGGCCTGCAGCGGCGACTGCATGAGCGCCGGCGCCAGCCCGAGCAGCTCGGTCGAGACCCGGACGGCGTCGCGGGCGACCTCGTCGCCGGCACCCTCGCGCACCTGCGCCAGCGTCGAGGTCGAGCCCTCGAGCACCGCACTGGCGTGCGCGCCGCGCAGCAGGGACTCCGCCGTCGTCTCCGGCGAGGTGCGGCGCAGGCCGCGGTCACGCAGCATGATGTCGATGCCGTCCCGGGTGGCGGCGTACGCCGACGGCACGCCCTCGAGCGAGACCAACCAGGCCAGGGGGTCGGGGGTGGCGGGGGTGTCGGGCACCCGCCGAGGGTAGCCGTGGCCGCGCCGGGCGCGCCGACCCGATCTCGGCGGGTCCGGGTCGTAGCATCGCCCACCATGAGCGATGACCGTCAGCGCCAGGCGCGCTCCTTCGGCAGCGTCGCCGACGCCTACGACCGGGGGCGCCCGACCTACCCGTCGGACGCCGCGAGCTGGCTCGCGACCGGGGTGGTGCCCGACGACGACTCCCCCGGTGCGCAGCAGCTGAGCGTCCTCGAGCTGGGCGCCGGCACCGGCAAGCTCACCCGGGTCCTGCACGCGCAGGGCCACGACGTCCACGCCACCGAGCCCGACGAGGCCATGCTGGCGATCCTGCGCCGCGACCTGCCCGACGTCCGTTCCTCGGCGAGCGGTGCGGAGAAGATCCCCCTCGGCGACGCCTCGGTCGACGTCGTCGTCGCCGCGCAGTGCTTCCACTGGTTCGACGCCGACGCCGCGCTGGAGGAGATCTCGCGCGTGCTCAAGCCCGGCGGCCACCTCGCGCTGGTCTGGCACCGGCGCGACGAGCGGATCCCGTGGGTCAAGAAGCTCGGCCGCATCATCGGCACGCAGGACCATGCCACCGACCCGGCAGCCGCCCTCGTGTCCTCCCCGCTGTTCGGGGAGGTCGAGGAGCAGACCTTCACGCACTGGCAGGTCGTGAACCGCCGCTCCATCGTCGACCTCGTGCGCTCACGCTCCCACGTCGCGATGATGGACGACGCCGAGCGCGAGGCCACGATCGAGGCCCTGCTCGCGCTGTACGACGACTACGGACGCGGCATGGACGGCATGCAGCTGCCCTACCGGACCCGGTGCTTGCGCAGCCGCGCGTTGCCGCGCCCGAGGCCGGCGCCGGTGCCGCGGCCCGAGCCCGCCCGCAGCACCTCCACCGACCCCGCGCTCGACCTTCCCGCGCTCGCGCTCGACCCCCTGCTGCAGCCCACCGTGCCGATCGCGCGCGCCGACCTCGCCGCCGCGGGGCTCTCCCGCACCCGCTCGGGCGCCCTGCGCCCCAGCCGCGACCTGCTCGTCGACTCCGCCGACCGGATGCCGCAGGTGGCGTGGCGCGACCCGCTCGATCCCGGTGACGACACCGGGACGCTGCTCATCGACTTCCGCTGAGGATCGCGATGCCCCCCACGCCCTGCGGCCTGATCCACCTCCGTGCGTCCGGCACCAGCCTGGTGCTCGACTGCAGCGCGCTGCCGTGCGTCGTCCACTGGGGCCGCGACCTCGGCGAGCTCGCCGAGCAGGACCTCGTCGAGCTGGTCCGTTCGCTCGCCGCCCCCCAGGTGAGCAACACGATGGACGGGCCGGTCCCGCTCGCCCTGCTGCCCGAGGCCTCCGGCGGCTGGGCCGGCACCCCCGGCCTCGCGCTGCACCGCGACGGGGTCGCGGTCAGCACCCGCTTGACGGTGCTCGACGTCGAGCGCACCGACGCCGTCGGGGACGACGCCGCCACCACCCGGCTGGTCGTGCGGGCCGAGGACGCCCTCGAGCAGGTCGGCGTCGAGATCGAGGTCGAGCTCACTGGCTCAGGGCTGCTGCGCCAGCGCGCCACGCTGACGAACCTCGACGTCCGGCCGCTGCAGGTGGACGCCGTCACGCTCGCCCTGCCGGTGCCCGACCTCGCCCGCGAGGTGCTCGACCTGACCGGGCGCCACCTGCGCGAGCGCAGCCCCCAGCGCCACGCCTTCACCCTGGGGACCCACCTGCGCGAGGGCCGGCGCGGGCGCACCGGTACCGACGCCAGCCTGGTGCTCGCGGCCGGCGAGCCCGGCTTCGGGTTCCGCTCCGGGCAGGTGTGGGCGGTCCACGTCGGCTGGAGCGGCAACCACCGAGCGCTCGCGGAGGCGCTGCCCGACGGACGACGTGTCGTCGCCGGCGGCGAGCTGCTGCTGCCCGGCGAGGTCCGCCTGGCGCAGGGTGCGACGTACTCCTCGCCGTGGCTCTACGCCTCCCACGGCAACGGCCTCGACGAGATGAGCGGGCGCTTCCACGCCTTCCTGCGCTCACGGTCGAGCCACCCACGCGGCCCGCGCCCGGTCACGCTCAACACCTGGGAGGCCGTCTACTTCGACCACGACCTCGAGCGGCTGTCGCGCCTCGCCGACCTCGGTGCGCGCGTCGGCGCCGAGCGGTTCGTGCTCGACGACGGCTGGTTCCGAGGTCGCCGCGACGACCACGCCGGCCTGGGTGACTGGTACGTCGACGAGGACGTCTGGCCACAGGGCCTGAGGCCGCTCGTCGAGCACGTGCACGGCCTCGGCCTGCAGTTCGGGCTGTGGGTCGAGCCGGAGATGATCAACGAGGACTCCGACCTCGCCCGCGCGCACCCGGACTGGATCCTCCGACCCGCTGGTCGGATGCCGCCCGCGTCGCGCCACCAGCAGGTCATCGACCTCTCGCACCCCGATGCCCACGCCTACCTGCTGGAGCGCCTCGACGCCCTCGTCTTCGAGAACGACGTCGACTACCTCAAGTGGGACCACAACCGCGACCTGGTCGACGCCGTCTCGACGACGACCGGTGGCGCGCGGGTGCACGAGCAGACCCTCGGCCTCTACGCGCTGCTCGACGAGCTGAAGGCACGTCATCCAGGGCTGGAGGTCGAGTCGTGCTCCTCCGGTGGTGGCCGCGTCGACCTCGGGGTCCTGGAGCGCACCGACCGGGTCTGGGCCAGCGACTGCATCGACCCGCTCGAGCGCCAGCAGATCCAGCGCTGGACCGCTCTCGTGCTCCCACCCGAGCTGGTCGGGTCGCACATCGGCTCGCCCACCGCGCACACCACCGCCCGCACGCACCCCCTCGACGTCCGGGCCGGCACGGCGGTGCTGTGCCACCTCGGCATCGAGTGGGACCTCGCCGAGGCCGACGAGCAGGAGCTCGACCGGCTGGCCGAGTGGATCGCCACGCACCGAGCGGTGCGCGAGCTGGCGCACAGCGGGACGGTCGTCCACGACGACCACCCCGACCCGGCGGTGCAGGTCAGCGGCGTGGTCGCCACCGACCGTTCGCAGGCCGTCTACTCGCTCGCCCAGCTGACGACCAGCGTGCACAGTCCGACCGGGATGATGCGTCTGCCCGGCCTCGACCCCGACGCGACCTACCGGGTGGCGCCGCTGGCTCCGGGTGACGACATCACCGGTCCGGGCATGAGCCCGCTGCTGTGGTGGGAAGACGGCGCCGTGCTGCCGGGGCGGGTGCTGGTCGAGGTCGGGCTGCGCGCCCCGACGCTCTATCCCGAGCGGCTCGTGCTCGTGAGGGCGACGCGCGTCGAGCCGTGACCTCGGCGGCCGGGCCCAGTCGGCCGTCCGTCGGTCCGCGTCAAGGTCAGGGTCAGGCGAGCAGCGCAGTGACGCGAGCGACCACGAGGTCGACCACAGCGCGGTGCGGGCCCATCACGTCGGCCACCACGACACCCTCGGGCGCCTCGCGGCGCAGCCGGTCGTGGAAGAAGCCGGGCGAGAGCAGGTAGGGCGAGACCGCGTCGCCGGGGCGCACGACGTCCGCGGGACGAGCCCCGTGGCCCGACAACGTGGCGAGCTCGACCGGACCGTCCCAGGCGCGGGCGAGGTGGGCGACCGCGCAGAGCTGGTCGCAGGTGGCGGCCTCGTCGCTCGAGCCGGCAGCCACCAGGACGACGCGCTGACCGCGCCGGGCGCCGGCCTCGACGAGCCGCTCGACCTGGGCCTGGGCGAGCAGCGGGTCGGGGCCGAGCTGGCGGCCCATCATCACCGGGACCCTCGCGAGCGAGGCCTGCTCGGGCAGGTCACTGCGCATGTGGAAGCCGGTGGAGAGCAGCAGCGGGACGACGACCGCGGGTTGCTCGGCGGCTGCCATCACGTCGGCGAAGAGGGGCTCGGACAGCTCGACGTACGTCGCCAGCGCGGTCATGGCGAGCCGGGCTCCCGCCGCCGCGGTCAGCGCGCGGGCGACCTCGTTGCCGGCCGACTTGCGCGTGCCGTGCGCGACGGTCACCAGGGTGGTGCCCGAACCGACGCCGGACGTTCCCGCACCGGCGCTCGTCAGCGTGCCCATCGGCGTACCCTTCGGCGTGACCGTCGGCGTGCCCGTCAGCGTGCTCGTCAGCGTCCCGGTGTCCCCCACGTGCTGGATCATCCGTGCCCGCGGCCGGGCACGCAACCCCCCGGCGCGAGGTGGACGTGTGATCATGTCGGCCATGGCGCGTGGGTGGCGGCGAACACATCTCGGGACGGAGTCCGACCGGGCGGCGTTCCGCACGCTCCACCGCGCCTCGCTCGCCTCGCCGGCCCTGCGCGAGGGGCTCACCCGCGACAGCGCCGAGCGCTCGGTCAGGCACCTGCGCGAGCTCCTCGGCACCCAGGCGCTGGCCATCACCGACACCGCCGGCGCCCTGGCGTGGGACGGCGCCGGCGCCCACCACCGCACCCAGGTGCGGGGCCTCGTGGCAGCGACGATGGAGCGCGGGCGCACCCGCAGCTTCGACGCCGCCGCCCTGCCCTGCGAGCGGGCGGGCTGCCCGGTTCGCACCAGCGTGGTCAGCCCGTTGGTGGTCGACGAGCGCATCGTCGGCGCCCTCGCGGCGTTCGCCCCCTACCCGACGGCAGGCCTGGCGCGCGCCACCGACGAGGTGGCCACGTGGGTCTCGGGCCAGCTCGAGCTGGCCGAGCTCGGGGCTTCGCGGGCCCGCCTCGCCGAGGCCGAGGTGCGGGCGCTGCGCGCGCAGATCTCCCCACACTTCATCTACAACTCGCTCGGCGCGATCGCGAGCTTCGTGCGCACCGACCCGGACCGGGCACGCGAGCTGCTCCTGGAGTTCGCCGACTTCACCCGCTACTCCTTCCGTCGCCACGGCGAGTTCACCACCCTGGCCGAGGAGCTGCGCTCGGTCGAGCGCTACCTCCTGCTCGAGCAGGCCCGCTTCGGCGACCGGCTCCAGGTCACCTTGAGCATCGCCCCCGAGGTGTTGCCGGTGGCGGTGCCGTTCCTGTGCATCCAGCCGCTCGTCGAGAACGCCGTGCAGCACGGACTGGCCGGCGGCAGCGGCTCGGGCTCGGGCCACATCACGATCACGGCGCGTGATCGCGGCACGGACTGCATCATCGAGGTCGAGGACGACGGCGCCGGTGAGGACCCCGAGGTCGTCCGGCGGGCCCTGGCCGGCGACGCCGCGCTCGACTCGGTCGGGCTCGGCAACGTCGACATGCGCTTGCGCACGACGTACGGCGACGACCACGGGCTCGTCGTCGAGACCGCGCCGGGGGCCGGCACCAAGGTGATCGTGCGGCTGCCGAAGTTCGCGGCCGGCGTCGTCGTGGGGACCCCGCCGTGAGTGCCGTCGCGCACCCCGGCGGCCCAGCCGGAACGGCTGCCCTGCGGGTCCTCGTGGTGGATGACGAGCGCCCGACCCTCGACGAGATCGGCTACCTGCTCTCGCGCGACCCGCGGGTCGGCGAGGTCCGCACCTGCGACTCCGCGACCGACGGCCTGCGGGTGCTGCGCGAGAGCGACGTCGACTGCGTCTTCCTCGACGTCCAGATGCCCGGGCTGAGCGGGCTCGAGCTGGCCGACGTCCTCCAGCGCTTCCGCACCCCACCGGCCATCGTGTTCGTGACCGCCCACGACGAGCACGCGGTCGAGGCCTTCGACCTGCGCGCTGCCGACTACGTGCTCAAGCCCGTGCGCGCCGAGCGCCTCGCCGAGGCGGTGCGCCGGGTGGTCGAGGGCGCCGAGCGCACGACGTCCGCCACCCCCGACGTGCAGATCGCCGTCGAGCGCGGCGGGGTCACCCGCTTCGTCGACCGCGCCGACGTCACCCACGTCGAGGCGCAGGGCGACTACGCCCGCCTGCACACCGCCGCCGGCAGCCACCTGCTGCGGACGCCGCTCACCTCGCTCGAGGAGGAGTGGGGCTCAGCGGGCTTCGTGCGGATCCACCGCTCGGTCCTGGTGGCGCTGACCCACGTCACCGAGGTGCGGATGGACGCCGGACGCTGCTCGGTCGTCGTCGGCTCCGACGCGGACGCCGTCGAGCTCGGCGTCAGCCGCCGCAACACCCGCGACCTGCGCGAGCGCCTCACCCAGCGCGCCGGCCCATGACCGCCACCTACCCCACCCACCCCTCTCGTCACCCGGGTGAGGTCGAGTCGGCGCGTCTACGCGCCGACTCGACCCGGATCGCGCGCCGAGTCGGCGCGTCTACGCGCCGACTCGACCCCGGACCCCCACGAACCGGACGCGCGGATGAGTGAGGGGGAGCGACCGGCTCGGGTGCGGGTCACCGGCCCGGACCGACGTCCACGTCCGGGGCCGCGCACCGGCGACATCGACGAGGAGACCCCGCTCGGGGCGGTGTTCCTCGACTCGCTGCTGCGCGAGCAGCTCTGGCTGGCGCTGCGCATCCTGGCGCTCCTGACGCTCAGCGTCGGCAGCCTGCCGCTGGTCTTCCACCTCGCGCCCAGCCTGGGCGACATCCGCCTGCTGGGGGTCCCCGTGGCGTGGCTGGTGCTCGGCGTCCTGGTCTATCCCTGGCTGGTGGTGCTCGGCTGGCGCTACGTGCGCCGCGCCGAGAGCAACGAGCGCGACTTCGCCGAGCTGCTCGAGGAGCGCGGCAGTTGAGCGTCGTCCCGGGCGTGATCGCAGTGGTGCTGGTGAGCATCGCGACGCTGGCCATCGGCACGTGGGGGCTGCGGCTCTCGCGCACCACCAGTGACTTCTTCGTCGCCTCCCGCACGGTGCGCCCCGGCCTCAACGCCTCGGCGATCGGCGGCGAGTACCTCTCGGCGGCGTCCTTCCTCGGCGTCGCCGGGCTGCTGCTGACCTTCGGCGCCGACATGCTCTGGTACCCCGTCGGCTGGACGGCCGGCTACCTCGTGCTGCTCGTCCTCGTGGCAGCCCCGTTGCGCCGCTCCGGCGCCTACACGCTGCCCGACTTCGCCGAGGCCCGGCTCGGCTCGCGCCGGGTGCGCAACCTCTGCTCGGTGCTGGTGGTCGCGGTCGGGTGGCTCTACCTCCTCCCCCAGTTCGAGGGCGCCGGCATCACCCTCGCCGCCGCGATCGACGCGCCTCGCTGGGTCGGCCCGCTGGTCGTCGGCCTCGTCGTCCTGGTCAGCGTCGGCTCGGGCGGGATGCGCTCGATCACGTTCGTCCAGGCCTTCCAGTACTGGCTCAAGCTCACCGCCCTCCTCGTGCCGGCCGCCGTGCTGCTCGTCGTCTGGGCCGGCGACCGCGTCCCGGGTCCCGGCGCCACCCGCGACGGCTGGTCGCTGCCGCTGGCGGACGGCGGCGGCCAGGGGCTCTACACGACGTACTCGCTGGTGATCGCGACGTTCCTCGGCACGATGGGGCTCCCGCACGTGGTGGTGCGCTTCTACACCAACCCCGACGGCCGCGCCGCGCGCCGCACGACCCTCGTGGTGCTCGGCCTGCTGGGTGCCTTCTACGTCATCCCGCCGGTGTACGCCGCCCTCGGCCGCGCGTACGGCGCCGGCACCGGCGCCGGGTCGGCCGACACCCTGGTGCTCGACCTGCCGCGACTGGTGCTGCCGGGGCTGAGCGGCGACATCCTCACCGGACTGGTGACGGCCGGTGCGTTCGCGGCGTTCCTGTCGACGTCGTCCGGGCTGACGATCGCGGTCTCGGGCGTGCTGACGCAAGACGTCACCGGACGCCGCCTCCCGGAGGTCACCGCCTTCCGCGCGGCCACGCTGATCGCCGTCGCGCTCCCGCTGGCCGCCGCGCTCGCGCTGCCCGACATCGGCATCGCTCGCGCCGTCGGCCTCGCCTTCGCCGTCGCGGCCTCCACGTTCTGCCCCCTGCTGGTGCTCGGCATCTGGTGGCGCGGGCTGACCTCGGTCGGAACCGTGGCCGGCCTGCTCGCCGGCGGAGGTGGCTCGACGGCCGCCGCGGCGTGGACCCTCGCGCACAGTCGTGAGCCCGACCTGGCGCGTGGCTGGCTCGCGGTGCTGCTCGCCCAGCCGGCCGCCTGGTCGGTGCCGCTGGCTTTCGCCACGATGGTCCTCGTCTCCCGCCTGACCGCGCGTCGCGTGCCGAGCCACGCTCGCCGGTTCATGGTCCGTCTGCACACTCCGGAGGCGGTCGACCTCGACCGCTCCTGACCGCTCGTCGCGCCCGACCGACCGCTCGTCGCACGGGCGGCCCCGCAGGTCGCACGGTTGGTGCACACCCCTCGCGACGTGACCGAGCGCACTCCTAGCGTGACGACGATCACCCCCGTCCCCGGGGTCCCGGCACCCGAGAGGCAGCGACGCCCATGTCCACCGAGTCCACACCCCACGAGCAGGCGGCCCGGCACGACCCGGTCTACGACCGGCTCGCCACCGAGCCCGACTTCCTCGAGCTGCGGCGCCGCTACCGCGGATTCGTCGTCCCCGCGACGGCTGCCTTCCTCGCCTGGTTCCTGCTGTACGTCGTGATGTCGACGTGGGCGACCGACTTCATGGCGCACCGGCTGTTCGGCAACATCAACGTCGCCCTGGTCTTCGGGCTGCTGCAGTTCCTGACCACGTTCGTGATCGCCTACCTCTACAGCCGCTTCTCCAACGCGCGGCTCGATCCTCTGGCCACCACGCTGAACGCCGACTACGAGGCCTACCTCACCGGCAAGACCACCAAGGAAGGCCGCTGATGAACACCCAGGTCCTGACCACCGTGCTGTTCTTGTCGGTGGTGGCACTCACCATCGGCATCACCGTGCGGGCCAGCCGCTCCAACTCCGGCACGGCCGACTTCTACGCGGGCGGTCGTAGCTTCTCTCCGCTGCAGAACGGCCTCGCGATCGGCGGCGACTACATGTCGGCCGCGTCGTTCCTCGGCATCACCGGCATCATCGCGTTGTCCGGCTACGACGGTTTCCTCTACTCCATCGGCTTCCTGGTCGCCTGGCTCGTGGCGCTGCTGCTCGTGGCCGAGATGCTGCGCAACTCGGGCCGCTTCACGATGGCCGACCAGCTGGCCTTCCGGATGCGCCGCAAGCCGGTGCGTCTCGCGGCTGCGAGCTCGACGGTCGTCGTGTCGATCTTCTACCTGCTCGCCCAGATGGTCGGCGCGGGCACGCTCGTCGCCCTGCTGCTCGGCGTCGACAACCAGGCCGTCAAGAACATCGTCATCTTCGGTGTCGGCGCGCTGATGATCTTCTACGTCACCGTCGGCGGCATGAAGGGCACGACGTACGTGCAGATCGTCAAGGCCGTGCTGCTCATGACCGGCTCGGCGCTGATCGTGGTGCTGGTGCTCGCGCAGTTCGACTTCAACCTCTCCACCCTGCTCGGCGCGGCCGCCGACAACAGCGGCAAGGGCCAGGCCTTCCTCGAGCCCGGGCTCAAGTACGGCACGAACCTGACCAGCAAGCTCGACTTCATCAGCCTGGGGCTCGCCCTGATCCTGGGCACCGCCGGGCTGCCGCACATCCTGATCCGCTTCTACACCGTCCCGACGGCCCGCGACGCGCGCAAGTCGGTGTTGTGGGCGATCGGCCTGATCGGCACCTTCTACCTGTTCACGCTGGTCCTCGGCTTCGGTGCCGCGGCCCTGCTCGACACCAGCACGCTGGACGCATCGGGCAACCTGGCGGCTCCTCGTCTGGCCGAGGAGGTCGGTGGCGGCGCCGGCAGCACCGGCGGCGCGATCCTGCTGGCCCTCATCGCGGCGGTCGCCTTCGCGACCATCCTCGCCGTCGTCGCCGGGCTCACGCTGACCTCTGCCGCCTCGGTGGCGCACGACGTCTACAACAACGTGATCCGCAAGGGCGAGGCCACCGAGGCCGAGGAGATCAAGATGACCCGGCTCGCGGCCGGCGCCATCGGCCTGGTCGCGATCATCCTGGCGATCCCGGCGCAGAAGCTGAACATCGCCTTCCTGGTGGCGCTCGCCTTCGCGGTCGCGGCGTCGGCGAACCTGCCGACGATCCTGCTGAACATCTTCTGGCGTCGTTTCAACACCCGCGGCGCGCTGTTCAGCATCTACGGCGGGCTGGTCTCGGCGGTCGGCCTGGTCATCTTCAGCCCGGTGATGTCGGGCGCGGAGACGTCGCTGATCACCGGGGCGGACTTCGCCTGGTTCCCGCTCAACAACCCCGGCCTGGTCTCGATCCCGCTCGGGTTCCTGTTCGGGGTGATCGGCACCCTCACCGGCCGCGAGCCGGCCGCGGAGGACCGCTTCACCGAGCTCGAGGTCCGCGCGCTGACCGGCGCCGGCTCCGAGAAGGCCACCGGGCACTGACGAGCCTCGCGGGCCCTCACAGCCCGTCAGCAGGCCCCGACAGCAGGCCCCGACAGCAGGCCCCGTCGACCACCCACCCCGGCGACACCCTCGCCGGGGTGGGTGGTCCCCAGGGCCCGACCCACACGGTCGCGCGGCGGCGACAACCCCCGACCAACCCGACCGAGCGAGACTTCGCCGAGCGTCCTACTGTGACGACGAGCCACCTGTACCCCTCGTCAATGCGCCCCACCAGAGCACCGGGAGAAGCACCGTGAGCGACCAGACCCTGTCCAACCTGCTCAAGGAAGACCGTCGCTTCGAGCCGCCGGCCGACCTCGCGGCGAACGCCAACCTCGGCGAGGAGGCCTACGCCCGCGCCGAGTCCGACCGTGAGGCCTTCTGGGCCGAGCAGGCCGAGCGCCTCACGTGGGACACCCGCTGGGACCGCGTCCTCGACTGGGACGACCCGCCGTTCGCCAAGTGGTTCGTCGGCGGCAAGCTCAACGCGGCGTACAACTGCGTCGACCGCCACGTCGAGGCCGGCCACGGTGACAAGGTCGCCTTCCACTTCGTGGGGGAGCCGGTCGACGACCCAGAACTCGATGGTCCGTCTGCGAACAAGCGCGCGATCACGTACGCCGAGCTGAAGGACCTCGTCAGCCAGGCCGCCAACGCCCTGACCGACCTGGGTGTCGCCACCGGTGACCGGGTCGCGATCTACCTGCCGATGATCCCCGAGGCCGTCGTCGCCATGCTCGCCTGCGCCCGCCTCGGGGCTCCGCACACCGTCGTCTTCGGCGGCTTCTCCTCCGACGCCCTCGCCTCGCGGCTCGAGGACTGTCAGGCGAAGGTGATCGTCACCGCCGACGGTGGCTACCGCCGCGGCACGCCCTCGGCCCTCAAGCCGGCCGTCGACGAGGCGGTCGTCAAGGCCGCCGACCTCGGCCACACGGTCGAGAAGGTGCTCGTCGTCAAGCGCACCGGCCAGGACCTCGGCGCCGACGGCTGGAACGACGAGATCGACGTGTGGTGGCACGACTCGGTCGGCACCGCCTCGACCGAGCACACCTGCGAGTTCTTCGACGCCGAGCACCCGCTCTACGTCATGTACACCTCCGGCACCACCGGCAAGCCGAAGGGCATCCTGCACACCACCGGCGGCTACCTCACCGGGGCGGCGTACACCCACTGGGCCGTCTTCGACCTGAAGCCGGAGAGCGACGTCTACTGGTGCACCGCCGACATCGGCTGGGTCACCGGGCACTCCTACATCGTCTACGGTCCGCTCGCCAACGGCACCACGCAGGTGCTCTACGAGGGCACCCCGGACTCCCCCGAGCGCGGTCGGTGGTGGGACATCATCGAGGAGTACGGCGTCACGCTCTTCTACACCGCACCGACCGCCATCCGCTCGTTCATGAAGCAGGGCCGCGAGATCCCCGACCAGCGCGACCTCTCGTCGCTGCGGGTCCTCGGGTCGGTCGGTGAGCCGATCAACCCCGAGGCCTACGTCTGGTACCGCCACGTCATCGGGGGCGACAACACCCCCGTCGTCGACACCTGGTGGCAGACCGAGACCGGGATGATCATGATCAGCCCGCTCCCCGGCGTCACCCACGGCAAGCCGGGCTCGGCGATGATCCCGATCCCCGGCATCGCCGCCGACGTGGTCACCGAGGAGGGCGAGTCGGTGGGCCACGGCAACGGCGGCTACCTCGTGCTCACCGAGCCGTGGCCGGCGATGCTGCGCACGATCTGGGGCGACGACAAGCGGTTCAAGGAGACGTACTGGTCGAAGTACCCCAAGACCGCCGACCGCGGGGCCTGGTACTTCGCCGGCGACGGCGCCAAGCTCGACTCCGACGGCGACCTGTGGGTGCTCGGCCGCGTCGACGACGTCATGAACATCTCGGGCCACCGGCTCTCGACCACCGAGATCGAGTCTGCCCTCGTCTCGCACCCGAAGGTCGCCGAGGCCGCGGTCGTCGGCGCCAAGGACGAGGACACCGGCCAGGCGGTCTGCGCGTTCGTCATCCTGACCGACGAGGCCGGTGACGGTGGCGAGGACATCATCGAGGAGCTGCGCGCCCACGTGCGCACGCAGATCGGTCCGATCGCGAAGCCACGCCAGATCATGGTCGTCGCCGAGCTCCCGAAGACCCGCTCGGGCAAGATCATGCGCCGCCTGCTCAAGGACGTCGCCGAGCACCGCGAGATCGGCGACGTCACCACCTTGGCCGACTCCTCGGTGATGGACCTGATCTCGTCCGGCGTCAGCAAGGCCGACGACGACGGAGGCTGAGCAGGCCGAGCCCCTGGGCGAGGCCGTCGACGAAGCCCCGTGAGCCGGGCAGCGACCGCAACCAGGGTCACCGGGCTTCGTCGACGCTCGCCGGCGCTCGCTGCTCAGCCTCCGGCGGCAGCTCCTGGATCCCCCAGGGGCTGCCGTAGGCGGTGAGCAGGTCGAGGAACGGGACGGCGTCGAAGGCCTCGGGTCCGAGCACGCCGGCCCCGCTCCACACCCCGGTCGCGACGAGCTCGAGGGCGATCACCGGGTTGACCGCGGTCTGCCAGACCACGCACTGGTGGCCGTAGTCCTGCATCGTGGAGGCGTTGTCGACCACGTGGTAGAGGTACGTCGAGCGCGGCTCGCCGTCCTTGCCCGTGCCGGTCACCCACAGGCCGGCGCACGTCTTGCCGGTCATCCGCTCCCCGATGGTCGCGGGGTCGGGCAGCACGGCGGCCACGACGTCGCGCGGGCTCACCTCGACGCCCTTGACCGTCACCTTCTCCGTGCGGTCCAGCCCGAGGGTGTGCAGCACCTTGAGGATGGTGATGAACTCCTCGCCCAGGCCGTACTTGAACGTCGCCCGCTTGCAGTCGACCCAGCGCGGCATGAGGAGCACCTCCTCGTGCTCGACGTTGACGCACTCGACCGGGCCGATGCCCTCGGGGAAGTCGAACACCTCGGGCTCGCTGAACGGCGCGGTCGTGTGCCAGGCGCCGTCCTGGTAGATCACCGGCGGGTTGAGGCACTCCTCGATCGTGGTCCACATCGAGAACGACGGCGCGAAGACCTCGTTGCCGGCCTCGTCGGTGACCACGAGGTTGGCACCGTCACGGGTGCCCAGCTCGTCGATCTCGCTGAACAGGTGGTCGGCGGCGTAGCGCGCGAAGACGTCCGACAGCCCGGGCTCCACACCCATGCCGACCAGCGCCAGCCGGCCGGACGACGCCCACTCGTCGGCGACGGCGAACTGCTCGTCGCCGAGCTTCACGCCGCACTGCTCGTACGGCGCCTCGGGGTGCGGGCGCGAGAGCGACATGGCCATGTCGACGTAGTCGGCCCCGGCTGCGAACGCCCCGTCGAAGATCGACATGTTGAAGACCGGGTCGACCGCGTTCATCACGTGCGTGATGCGCGTGCTCGCGACACAACGCGGTGACCGCGTCGGCGTCGGAGGCGTCGATGCGGGCGGCGACGTAGCGCTCGTCGGTGGCGGCGGCCCTCTCGGCCTTGGCCAGGTCGTAGTCGGCGACCACGATGGTGGCGAAGAAGTCGCGCCGCGCGGCGATCGCGGCGAAAGCCGCCCCCACCCCGCCCGAGCCCACCAGCAGGATCCTCATCTCGGGCATCTCGTCACTCCCCGATGTAGGACATCACGTGCTTGATACGCGTGTAGTCCTCCAGTCCGTACATCGACAGGTCCTTGCCGTAGCCCGAGTGCTTGAAGCCGCCGTGGGGCATCTCGGAGACGAACGGGATGTGGGTGTTGATCCAGACCACGCCGAAGTCGAGGCGCTTCGACATCCGCAGCGCCCGACCGTGGTCGCGCGTCCACACGCTCGACGACAACCCGTAGTCGACGCCGTTGGCCCACGCCAGCGCCTCGGCCTCGTCGGAGAAGCGCTGCACGGTCATCACCGGGCCGAAGATCTCCTGCTGCACCTGCTCGTCGTCCTGGCGCAGGCCCGACAGCACGGTCGGCTCGTAGAAGTAGCCGCGCTCGCCCTGCCGGACGCCTCCGGTCACGAGCTCGGCGTGGTCGGGAAGCCGCTCGACCATGCCGGAGACCTTCTCCAGCTGCGCCTGGCTGTTCAGTGGGCCGTAGTACGTCGCCTCGTCGTCGGGCATGCCGGTCGGCATGCCCCGCGAGGCCTCGGCGAGGGCCGCGACGAACTCGTCGTGGATGCCGGCCTGCACGAGCACCCGGGTGGCCGCGGTGCAGTCCTGCCCGGCGTTGAACAACCCGGCACCTGCGATGCCCTCGGCAGCCTTGGCCACGTCGGCGTCGTCGAACACGACGACGGGCGCCTTGCCGCCGAGCTCGAGGTGCACGCGCTTGAGGTCGGCCGAGGCCGACTGGGCGACCTCCATGCCGGCGCGCACCGAGCCGGTGATCGCCACCATCGCCGGGGTGGGGTGCGCCACCAGCGCCCGGCCGGTGTCGCGGTCGCCGCAGACGACGTTGAGCACGCCGGGCGGCAGGAACTCCTGGCACAGCTCGGCGAGCAGCGTCGAGCTCGCGGGCGTGGTGTCGCTCGGCTTGAGGACGACGGTGTTGCCGCCGGCGAGGGCCGGTGCGATCTTCCAGATCATCATCAGCAGCGGGTAGTTCCAAGGCGTCACCTGGCCCACGACGCCCACCGGCTCACGACGGACCCACGAGGTGTGGTCGCTCATGTACTCCCCGGCGGCCAGGCCCTGGAGCAGCCGCGAGGCACCTCCGAAGAAGCGGAAGTGGTCGGAGGCATAGGGCATCTCCTCGCTCAACGTCAGCCCGAGGGGCTTGCCGGTGTCGCGCGACTCGACGGCGTTGATCTCCTCGGCCCGGTCCTCGATCGCCTGGGCGATCCGCAGCATCGCGTGGGCGCGGTCCTGGGGGGTCGTGTCGCCCCAGGTCTCGAACGCGGTCGCGGCGGCGGCGTAGGCGCGGTCGACGTCCTCGGCGCCCGAGAGCGGGGCGACGGCGTACGCCTCGCCGGTCGTGGGGTCGAGGACGTCGTAGGTCTCGCCGGACGCCGAGGCGACGAGCTCTCCGTCGACGACATTGCTGAAGGTCTGGTCGGGCATGGTCCGGAGCCTAGTGAGCGGACTGCGGAATCGGTAGCCCCAGACGACGTCAGTCACTGATTCCGTTGCGAGAACACCCGTTTCCCGTCGATCCAGGTGCTCACGACCTGGGTGGCTCCGATCTCGGACGCCGCAGCGTCGAACGGGTCGCGGTCGAGCACGACGAGGTCGGCGACCGCGCCCGGCCTCACCACCCCGCGGTCGTCGAGGTGGTTCACCCAGGCGCTGCCGGAGGTGTAGGCGGCCAGCGCGACCTCCAGCGACACCGCCTGCTCCGGCAGGAACGCCTCCGAGCCGGCCCGTCCCTCCTCGCCGTGGGCCCAGCGGTTGACCGCGACGTGGATCGCCTCGAGCGGGTGCGGCGTGCTGACCGGCCAGTCGGACCCCGCGACCAGCCGAGCCCCCGCGCGGTGCAGGTCGCCGAACGGGTACTGCCACCGCGCCCGCTCCACGCCCAGGAACGGCAGCGTCAGCTCGACCATCTGGTCGTCGAGACAGGCCCACAACGCCTGGATGTTCGCGGCCACCCCGAGCGCGGCGAAGCGGCGGACGTCGTCGGGGTGCACGAGCTGCAGGTGCGCGACGTGGTGGCGCAGGTCCGACGGCGCCAGGTCCTCGAAGGCGTCGAGCGCCTCGCGCACCCCCCGGTCACCGATCGCGTGCACGTGCACCTGGAAGTCGGCGCCCGCCAGCGCGGCGACGGCCTCGGCGAGCGCGCCGGCGTGCAGGAAGGAGTGCCCGGTGTTGTCGCTCGGGTGACCGCAGCGGTCGAGGTACGGCGCGCCCAGCGCCGCCGTGCCGTTCTCGGCCACGCCGTCCTGCATGATCTTCACGCTCGTCGCACGGAAACGGCCCAGCGAGTACTCCGCGCGGCGGGCGACGAGGTCGGCGACCTGCTCGACACCGCGGTCGCGGTCCCACCACAGCGCGCCCACGACCTGGCCGGTCAGCGTGCCCGCCTGGGCTGCCCGACGGTACGCCGGCCCCGGGTCGTCCATCCCGGCGTACGACCCGACGATCGCGTCCTGCCACCCGGTGACCCCCACCGAGTGCAGGTAGGACTGCCCGGCCACGAGGGCGGCGTCGTACTCGGCGGCGGAGACCTCGGGCACCAGTCGCGTCACGACGTGCATGGCTCCCTCGTGGAGCATCCCCGTCGGGCGCCCGGACGCGTCGCGCTCGAAGCGGCCGTGCTCGGGGTCGGGGGTGGACGCCGTGACGCCGGCCAGCTCGAGGGCCCGCGTGTTGACCCAGGCGCCGTGGTGGTCGCGGTTGGGCAGGAGCACCGGGCGGTCGGGTACGACGGCGTCGAGGTCGGCCGCCAGCGGTGCACCCCCCGGGAAGGCCGGCAGCGCCCAGCCGCCGCCCAGGATCCACGGTAGGTCGGGGTGGGTGTCGGCGTAGGCACCGATCGCGGCGAGGTACTCCTCTCGGGTGCGCAGGTCGGACAGGTCGCAGCGCAGCCGCTCGAGGCCGCCCTGGACGACGTGCACGTGGGCGTCGACGAACCCGGGGGCGAGCAGACCGCCGGCGAGGTCGACCTCCTCGGCGCCGGGCGAGAGCTCGACGTCCGGTCCGGCCACCAGGCCGTCGCGCACCGCGACCGCGTCGACCTCCCCGAGGTAGCGGTGGCCGTCGAAGACTCGACCGTTGCGGAAGACGACATCAGCCATGGACCGTTTCTATCAGGCGGCTCGTGTCCCCTTCTGGCAACGGATTTCGTGCTCAGAACAGCGGTTCACCACGCATTCACTTGCCGCGGACCCCTTCGAGCGCGCACCATGGAGGCATGCACCCGGACTACGACCACCTGCAGCAGGCCGCCAAGAACCACCTGTGGATGCACTTCACGCGCCACGGCGGCTACGAGACGGCCGACGTGCCGATCATGGTCAAGGGCGACGGCGCCTACATCTGGGACGCCCAGGGGCGCCGCTACCTCGACGGTCTCGCGGGCCTCTTCGTCTCCCAGCTCGGGCACGGCCGCACCGACCTGGCCGAGGTCGGTGCCAAGCAGGCCGGCGAGCTGGCCTTCCACCCCCTGTGGTCCTACGCCCACCCGAGCGCGATCGAGCTCGCCGAGAAGGTCGCCGGCTATGCGCCGGGCGACCTCAATCGCGTCTTCTTCACCTCCGGCGGCGGTGAGGCCGTCGAGTCGGCGTGGAAGCTGGCGAAGAACTACTTCAAGCTCACCGGCAAGCCGATGAAGCACAAGGTGATCAGCCGCGCCATCGCCTACCACGGCACGACAGCCGGCGCGCTCTCGATCACCGGGCTGCCCGGGCTCAAGCAGCAGTTCGAGCCGCTGGTGCCCTCGACGTTCCGGGTGCCCAACACGAACGTCTACCGCGCCGCCGACATGACCGGCGGCCTGCTCGACGGCAGCGACCCGGAGGCCTTCGGCCGGTGGGCCGCCGACCAGATCGAGATCGCGATCCTCAACGAGGGGGCCGACTCGGTGGCTGCGGTGTTCCTCGAGCCCGTGCAGAACGCGGGCGGCTGCTTCCCGCCCCCGCCCGGCTACTGGCAGCGCGTCCGGGAGATCTGCGACCGCCACGACGTCCTGCTCGTCTCCGACGAGGTCATCTGCGCCTTCGGCCGCCTCGGCCACATGTTCGGTGCCGAGCGCTTCGGCTACCAGCCCGACATCATCACCTGCGCCAAGGGCCTCACCTCCGGCTACGCCCCGCTGGGCGCCATGATCACCAGCGACCGGCTGATGGAGCCGTTCCTGCACGGGGCCGAGATGTTCGCGCACGGCTACACCTTCGGCGGCCACCCCGTCTCGACGGCGATCGGCCTGAAGAACCTGCAGATCTTCGAGGACGAGAAGATCCTCGAGCACGTGCGCGACAACACCGACGCCTTCCGGGCCACCCTCGAGCGCCTGCGCGACCTGCCGATCGTGGGCGACGTGCGCGGCGACGGCTACTTCTTCGGTATCGAGCTGGTCAAGGACCAGCACACCCGCGAGTCCTTCTCCGCCGAGGAGAGCGAGCGCCTGCTCTACGGCTTCGTCTCCAAGCAGCTCTTCGCCGAGGGCCTCTACTGCCGCGCCGACGACCGCGGCGACCCCGTCATCCAGCTCTCGCCGCCACTGATCTGCGAGCAGTCGCACTTCGACGAGATCGAGCAGATCCTGCGCGTGGTCCTCGACAAGGCCGGCACCCTCATCTGACACCAGCGCACCCACCGCTCGTCGAGCCACCGGCCGCCCTCGCTCGTCGAGTAGCCGGGCCGCGAGCGCAGCGAGCAACCGGCGTATCGAGACGCCGCCAGCCACCCCACCACGTCTCGACACGCCCACCCTCGAACCAACACCCCCCGCTCGTCGAGTAGCCGGGACGCGAGCGAAGCGAGCAACCGGCGTATCGAGACGCCCGCACCCGACCGCCCGCCTGTGGATGACGTCAGCGCCGGAACACCGTTGCAGGGCATGGTCGGTTCATGCCCTACGTCTACATCCTGCGGTGCGCCGACGGCTCCTACTACGTCGGCAGCACGACCGACCTGACCCGACGCCTGTGGCAGCACAACGAAGGCCTCGGAGCGGCCTACACCAGGCGCCCGGGTCGACGTCCCGTCCAGGTTGCCTGGAGCCACGAGTACCGACGCGTCGACGAGGCGTTCTTCGCCGAGAAGCAGATCCAGGGATGGTCACGGGCCAAGCGGGAGGCCTTGATGACAGGTGACTACGACCTGCTTCCCGGCCTGGCGAAGAAGGACTTCGGCGCCGCCTCCGATGCGCGACCGCCCATCGACGACCCCGCGGGCGTCGCCTGGCTGCCTGCTGGTCGCGCAGACGGAGCAGGGACGCCATAGGCCACCTCACCGCGTCTCGATACGCCCGCCCTCGCTCCGCTCGGCCGACCTACTCGACGACCCAACACCACCCCCGCTCGTCGAGTAGCCGGGAAGCGAGCGAAGCGAGCAACCGGCATATCGAGACGCCGCCAGCCACCCCACCGCGTCTCGATACGCCCGCCCTCGCTCCGCTCGGCCGACCTACTCGACGACCCAACACCAGCCCCCCGCTCGTCGAGTAGCCGGGCCGCGAGCGAAGCGAGCAACCGGCATATCGAGACGCCCGCACCCGACCGCCCGCGTCTCGATACGCCCGCCCTCGCTCCGCTCGTCCGACCTACTCGACGACCCAACACCACCCCGCGCTCGTCGAGTAGCCGGGACGCGAGCGAAGCGAGCAACCGGCATATCGAGACGCCCGCACCCGACCCCCCGCGTCTCGATACGCCCACAATCGACCCAACACCGGCCCCACGCTCGTCGAGTAGCCGGGCCGCGAGCGAAGCGAGCAACCGGCATATCGAGACGCCCGCCAGCCGACCGCCCGCGTCTCGATACGCCCGCCCTCGCTCCGCTCGTGCGACCTACTCGACGACCCAACACCCTCGCTCCGCTCGGCCGACCTACTCGACGAACCGGCGGTCAGGAGTCGAAGCCGAGACCGAGCCGGTCGAGGCCGCGTAGCCAGAGGTTGCGCCGGCCGCCGTGCCGGTCGGCGTGGTCGAGCGACCAGCGGGTGGCGTTGATGCCGGCGGCGCGCAGGGGCTCGGGGGGGAAGGGCAGAGGCTTGCGGCGCACCATCTCGAGCTCGGTGCGCTCGGTGACCTCGCCGTCGAGGAGGTCGAGCATCACGTCGGCGCCGAAGCGGGTCGCGGCCACCCCGAGACCCGTGTAGCCCAGCGCGTACGCCGTCCGCCCGGCGTGGGCGGTGCCGAAGAACGCCGCGAACCGGGTGCACGTGTCGATCACCCCGCCCCACCGGTGGCTGAAGCGCAGTCCCTCGAGCTGCGGGAAGGTCTCGAAGAACTGCTCGGCGAGCATCGCGTGGGTGCCGCTCGGACTGCTCCAGCGCGCGTCCGATCCGGCTGCCGTAGTGGTAGACCGCGTCGTAGCCGCCCCAGAGGATCCGGTCGTCGCGGGTCAGGCGGAAGTAGTGGAAGAGGTTGGCGCTGTCACCGACACCCTCACGCCCGGCCCAGCCGATCGAGGCGCGCTGCGCGGTCGAGAGCGGCTCGGTCATCAGCACGTGGTCGTAGACCGGCACCGTCATCAGGCGCAGGCGCCGCAGCAACGGCGGGAACGCGTTGGTCGCCAGCGCCGCCCGCTCGGCGCGCACCGATCCTCGGTCGGTACGCACGAGCACTCCCGAGCCGTCGGGCTCGACCGCCCGCACCACGGAGCCCTCGTGGATCTCGACACCGAGCTCGAGGCAGGCCCGCCGCAGCCCCCACGCGAGCCGGGCCGGCTCGACCATCGCGGTGCCGGTGCGGTCGAGCAGGCCGCCGAGGTACGTCGGTGAGTCGACGTGGGCGCGCACGCCCGCGGCGTCCAGCAGCTCGACGTCGTGGCCGTGCTCGCGCATCAGCCGCGCGGTCTCCTCGAGCTCGACCACCTGGTGGGGTGCGGCGGCGACCGACAGCTCGCCGGTCTCCTCCCAGTGGCAGTCGATGCGGTGTCGTGCGACGGTCTCGCCGATCGCGCTGAGGTTGGCGGCGCCGAGGGCGTCGAGCCGCGCCAGCTCGGCGGGCCAGCGCTCGAGCCCGTTGCCGAACCCGTGGGTCAGCGAGGCGGACGCGAACCCGCCGTTGCGACCGCTCGCCTCGTAGCCGCAGGCCCCGGCCTCGAGCACCACCACCCGACGACCGGGCGCGCGCTCGACGGCACGCAACGCCGTCCACAGACCCGAGTAGCCGCCGCCGACCACGACGAGGTCGGCGACCACGCGCCCGCTCAGCGGGGCGAGCACTGCCGGCCGGTCGGGGTCGTCGAGCCAGAAGACCGACCTGTGGGCTCCGTCGAGCGCTGCGGTCACGCCGGCACGCGGCGACGGCGGTTGGCCACCTCGCCGGCGACCACGATGGCGATCGAGACGAGGATCATCACCGTGCCGATCACGTTGATCTGCATCGGCACGCTGCGCCGGCTGACGCCGTAGACGTACATCGGGAACGTCGTGGTGTTGCCGGAGTTGAGGTTGGTGATGATGAAGTCGTCGAACGACAGCGAGAAGCTGAGCAACGCCGCGCCCAGGATGCCGGGGAAGACCAGCGGGAAGGTGACCCGCCAGAACGTCTGGGACGGTGTGGCGTAGAGATCCATCGCGGCCTGCTCGAGCGTGTCGTCCATGCCGGCCAGCCGGGCCCTGACCGTGACCACCACGAACGAGAGGCAGAACATGATGTGCGCGATCAGGATGGTCCAGAACCCCAGCTGACCGGCCAGGCCGGCGGCGACGAACATCGCCAGCAACGACGACCCGAGCACGATCTCGGGGGCCGCCATCGGCAGGAAGATCATCAGGTTGCTGCTGGAGCGCCCCACGAAGTCGTGGCGCACCAGCGCGAACGCGGCGAGGGTGCCCAGCACCGTGGCGACCGACGTGGAGAGGACGCCGATCTCGACGCTGCGGCCCAGCGCCTGGCACATGCTCGGGTCGGCGCACGGGTTGAGCCAGTTGTCGAGGGTGAACCCCGTGAACTGGTAGACCTTCGACTGCTCGCTCAGCGGCTTGTTGAAGCTCATCAGGACGACCACGGCGATGGGCACGAACGTGTAGGCCAGCACCAGCAAGCCCAAGATCAGGACCAGCCGCTCGCGCAACCAGCGCATCAGAGCAGCTCCTCCGTGCCGGCCCTGCGCACGTAGACCAGCACCATCGCCAAGATCACGGCCATCAGGATCACCGAGAGCGCACCGGCGGCGGGGTAGTCGTTGGCGTCGGTGAAGAGGCTCTGGATGACGTTGCCGATCATGCGGGTGTTGGTGTTGCCGAGGATCTCGGCGTTGATGAAGTCGCCCACCGACGGGATGAACGTCAGCAGGGTGCCGGAGACGACGCCGGGCAGCGACAGCGGCCAGGTCACCTTGAAGAAGGCTCGGAACGGGTTGGCGTAGAGGTCGTTCGCGGCCTCGATCAGGCGGTAGTCGATCTTGTCGAGGCTGGCGAAGAGCGGCAGCACCATGAACGGCAGGAAGTTGTAGGTCAGCCCCGCCACGACCGCCACCGGGGTGGCGAGCAGGCGCCCGTCCGAGCCGAGGAGGTGCACGAACTGCAAGGTGTTGACGACGAACCCGTCGTCGGCGAGCAGCAGCTTCCACGACAGGGTGCGGATCAAGAAGCTGGTGAAGAACGGTGCGATCACCAAGACGAGCAGCAGCGTCTTCCAGCGCCCGGACTTGAAGGCGATCGCGTAGGCCAACGTGTAGCCCAGCACCAGGCAGAAGACGGTGGCCAGGCCGCCGTACAGCAGCGAGCGCAGCATCGGCTGCCAGTAGGCCCGGACGACGTCGACGAAGTTGCCGAAGGCGTAGGTCATCTCATAGCCACGGAAGTCGGAGCCCGACGGGTCGTAGAGGCTGGTGGCGATGAGCGAGTAGAGCGGGAGGACGAAGAACAGCAACAGCCACAGGGCGCCGGGCAGGATCAGCAGGTAGCCCACGCGGCCCGCGCGGCGGTGCATCTCAGCCATCGGTGTCGACCCGCTGCGCACCGGCGCTGGCGTCCTGCGACTGATCGAGCAGGAACGCGTACTCCGGGCGCCACGACAGCTCGACGGACTCACCGGTGCGGAACATCCGCACCCGCCCGGTGTTCTGCTGGAAGATCTGCAGCTCCTGGCCCCAGGGCATCCGCACGAGGTACTGCGTGCTGACGCCGACGAAGCTGACGTCGGTGACCACACCCCCCGAGATCGTGTTGCCGGGTGCGTCGAGCTCGGCGCCCGGGTCGCCGATCAACACCTTCTCGGGGCGGATGCCCACCCAGCCGTCGGTGCCGTCGGTGTGGGTGCGGTGGGTCGGCACCGAGACCGTGATGCCGTGCATGTCGACGGTCACGACGTCGGAGGCGCGCGCGGTGATGGTGCCGGCGATGAGGTTCGACTGACCGAGGAAGTTGGCGACGAAGGTGCTGCGCGGGTTCTCGTACAGCTCGGCGGGGTCACCCATCTGCTCGATGAGCCCCTCGTTCATCACCGCCACGGTGTCGGCCATCGTCATGGCCTCCTCCTGGTCGTGGGTGACGTGGATGAACGTGAGCCCGACCTCGGTCTGGATGCGCTTGAGCTCGATCTGCATCGAGCGACGCAGCTTGAGGTCGAGTGCTCCCAGCGGCTCGTCGAGCAGGAGCACCTCGGGCTTGTTGATGAGCGCGCGGGCCAGGGCGACCCGCTGCTGCTGCCCGCCCGAGAGCTGGGCGGGTCGCTTGCGCGCCTGGGTCCCGAGCTCGACGAGCTCGAGCATCTCGTTGACCTGGGCCTCGACGCCGCGCTGCTTGCGCCGGCGCAGCCCGAAGGCGACGTTCTCGAAGATGTCGAGGTGCGGGAAGAGCGCATAGCTCTGGAAGACGGTGTTGACCGGACGCTGGTAGGGCTTGGATCGGGTGATGTCCTGCCCGGCCAGGGTGATCGTGCCGGACGTCGGGGCCTCGAGGCCGGCCACCATCCGCAGCGTCGTCGTCTTGCCGCAGCCCGAGGGCCCGAGCAGGGCGAAGAACGAGCCGCGCGGGACGTCGAGGTCGAGGTCGTCGACCGCGGTGAAGGTCGCGAACGACTTGGTCAGCGAGGAGAGGCGGAGCCCGTCGAAGGCTTCCGCCGCCTCCGCGCGCCCGTGGGTCGGGGGAGCGTTCTCAACCGCCTGTGACATTGGCCCAGTCCTTCTCGTAGTCCTGCGACTGCCGGTCGTCGAGCGGCATGAAGTCGAAGGTGTCGGCCAGGTCGTCCTCGCTCGGGAAGATCAGCGGGTTGTCGACGAGTGAGGGGTCGATCTTCTCCATCTCCTGCCGCGCACCCTCGACGGGGCAGATGTAGTTGACCCAGGCGGCGAGCTTCGCGGCGACCTCCGGCTCGTAGTAGTAGTTGATCCAGGTCTCGGCGTTCTCCTGGTGGGTGGCCTGGTTGGGCACCATCATGTTGTCGCTCCACAGCGACAGGCCCTCCTCGGGCACGACCCACGTGATGTCGGGATTGTCGATCTGGGCCTGGATGACGTCGCCCGACCACGCCTCGCAGGCCAGCACGTTGCCGGCGGCGAGGTCGTTGAGGTAGTCGTTGCCGACGAAGGCCCGCACCTGGCCGTCGGCGACGACCTGCTGCAGCTCGTCGATCGCGTCGGCCCACTGATCAGGGGTGAAGTCGTCCGGGTCGGCGCCCTGCACCTTGAGCACGAACGCCATCGTGTCGCGCATCTCCGACAGCAGCGTGACGCGGCCCTTCAGGTCGGCGCGGTGCAGCAGCTCGTCGAACGAGCGGACCTCGCCCACCTGCGCGGCGTTGTAGGCGATGCCGGTCAGGCCGCTCTGCCACGGCGCGTGGTAGCTCAGGTCCTCGTCCCACTGACGGTTGCGCAGCGACGGGATCAGGTTGGCGTGCAGGTTGGGGACGGCGTCCTTCTGCAGCGGCTGGATCCAGCCCAGCGAGATCATCCGCGCCGCCATCCAGTCGGTCAGCACGATCAGGTCGCGATCGATCGTCTGGCAGGCGCCGAGCTGGTTGCGCACCTTGGCGTAGAACTCGGCGTTGTCGTTGACGTCGTCGGTGTACGACACCGAGATGCCGGTACGGGCCTCGAACTCCTGGTAGGTCGACGTCGGCTTCTTGCGTGGGTCGATGTAGCCGGTCCAGTTGGAGATGATCAAGGACAGGTCGCTGCTCGAGGAGTCGGCGGCCCGGCACAGCGCCGGGTCCTGCTGGGCGCCCTCGGCGGCGAAGAAGGGCAGCTTGAGCGCGGCGCCGCCCAGGCCGAGGGCCGCGACCGCGCCGCCGCTCTGCAGCAGCCGGCGTCGGGTGACCCCGCCGCGCCCTCCGAACGTGTCTGACGACATTGCTGGTCCCTCCGCCGTGCCGGACATTCTTCGGATCGTGCCATGAGAACCAGGTGCCGACAAGCGATCCCGTCGACAAGTAACACGCCGGCAACGGAATCCGCAGTAGCAGCCCGCACCGACCCTGATTCACCCGACACCGCGCCGTCCGACACCGTGGGCGCGCCGCGGTGCCGTACGTTTCGGCCATGACCCGCTTGCCTGCCTCCGCCCCGCTCGACGAGGTGTCGAAGGCGATCATCGAGGAGCTCCAGCACGACGGACGCAAGTCGTACGCCGCGATCGGCAAGGTCGTCGGGCTCTCCGAGGCCGCCGTCCGCCAGCGCGTGCAGCGCCTGGTCGAGGGCGGCGTGATGCAGGTCGTCGCGGTCACCGACCCACTCCAGCTCGGGTTCGCGCGCCAGGCGATGGTCGGGCTCAAGGTCACCGGCCGCCTGGAGCCGGTCGCCGATGCGGCGTCCGAGATCGCCGAGGTCGACTACGTCGTCATCACCGCCGGCTCCTACGACCTGCTCGTGGAGGTGGTCTGTGAGAGCGACGCCCACCTGCTCGAGCTGATCTCGACCCGGCTGCGCACGATCCCCGGCGTGGTCGCGACCGAGACCTTCATGTACCTCCAGCTCCGCAAGCAGACCTACACCTGGGGCGTGCGGTGACGCGGACGCGCCGGCGGCCCCGAGGCCCGGCGTCGAGCGAGCCGGTCGCCGACGTGTCGAGGCGTGGCGAGCCGGCCGGCTGAGCGCACCGGCCGTCGTCGGCCGTCGTCGGCCCCGCCGCCCGGCGCCCGCGGTCGCGCTCGCTAGGGTGGGTCACGGTGAGCCGGGAAGTCTGGTCGGCAGCGGGAGGTCATCGGTGACCCCCGTGCAAGGTGCGGCAGCACGCTACGTCGATCGACGACCCCCGAGAGCCCGAGGACACACCCGTGACCCAGACCCCGCACAAGCCACCCGTCCGGCTCTTCAGTCGCGGCACCTTCCCCGAGGCCTCGCGGGTCAGCGACATCCTGCGCGCCGAGACCACCGGCGGCGTCCTGCTCATCCTGGGCGCCCTGGCCGCGCTGGTCTGGGCCAACACTGCGGCCGCCGGCGCCTACGTCGACCTGCGCGACCTGGTCGTGGGTCCCTCGGCGATCCACCTCGACCTCAGCCTGGGCACCTGGGCGGCCGACGGCCTGCTCGCCATCTTCTTCTTCGTCGCGGGCCTCGAGCTGAAGCGCGAGTTCGTCGCCGGTGACCTACGAGACCCACGGCGCGCGGCCCTGCCCGTGGTCGCCGCTGCCGGCGGCATGGCCGTGCCGGCGCTGGTCTTCGCGCTCGTCAACCTCGGCACCGACAACCTCGGCGGCTGGGCGATCCCGACGGCCACCGACATCGCCTTCGCCGTCGCGATCCTCGCGGTGATCAGCTCGCACCTCCCTGCCGGCCTGCGCACGTTCCTGCTCACCCTCGCCGTGGTCGACGACCTCCTGGCGATCCTGATCATCGCGATCTTCTACACCGACGAGCTCCACTTCGCCTACCTGCTGCTGGCCCTGCTGCCCATCGCCGCCTTCGGGGTCCTGGTGCAGAAGCGGATCCGCTCGCCCTGGCTCCTCATCCCGCTCGCCGTGGTCGCGTGGGCGCTCGTGCACGAGTCGGGGGTCCACGCCACCGTCGCCGGGGTGCTGCTCGCCTTCACCGTCCCGGTGGTGCGCAGCGACGCCGCCGGCGGGCCCGACGCCGGTCCCGGACTGGCCGAGCACCTCGAGCACCTCGTGCGTCCGGTCTCGGCCGCCGTCGCGGTCCCGATCTTCGCCTTCTTCGCCGCCGGGGTGAGCGTCGGCGGCATCGACGGCCTCGTCGACGCCCTCAGCAGCAAGGTCGCCCTGGGCATCGTGGCCGGTCTCCTCATCGGCAAGTCGGTCGGCATCACCGGCGCGACCTGGTTGCTGCAGCGCTTCAGCAAGGCCGAGCTCGACGACGAGCTCTCCTGGCTCGACGTCATCGGGATGTCGCTGCTTGCCGGCATCGGCTTCACCGTCTCGCTGCTGATCGGTGAGCTGGCGTACGGCGCCAACTCGGCGCAGGACGACAACGTCAAGGTCGGGGTGCTCGTCGGCTCACTGCTGGCCGCCCTGGTGGCCACCGTGATCCTGCGGTTGCGCAACCGGGTCTACAAGCGCCTGTGCGCCCTCGAGCAGGTCGACGCCGACCACGACGGCATCCCCGACGTCTACGGGAACGACCGGGCGGGCGGGCCCGCACTCGGGCCCGCAGTCGGCGGTGAGACGGGCTAGTGGGTAGGCTCGACGCCATGGCACCCGAGAAGCCCGAGGACGAGCCCACGATCGGCCGCCTCGTCAACGACGCCAGCCGCGACATCTCCACGCTGATCAGCAAGGAGATCCAGCTCGCGAAGTCGGAGCTCAAGCTCAGCATCAAGTTCGGGGTGACCGGCGCGGTCTTCTTCGCCGCCGCCGCCTTCATCGCGGTGCTTGCGATCATCATGCTGTCGGTGTCGCTGGCCTACTTCGTCCACCTGACCGGCCTCGGGCTCCACTGGTCGTTCCTCATCGTCTTCGGCCTCTACCTGCTGCTGGCCGGGCTCCTGGGGTTCCTGGGTCTGAAGAAGGTGAAGCAGGCCGGTCCTCCCGAGCAGGCGATCGAGCAGGGCAAGCAGATCCCCAGCGCGCTCAAGGGCAGGAGCTGACCTTCGCGGTCAGCCCTGATCAGCTTCGGTCAGCCCCGAGCCTCCCCTGATCAGCCGGCGCAGCTCTGGGTCGAGACCCGGTTGCTGCTGGTGCCGCCGTCCGCTGCCGCCTGCGCCACCTGGTCCCAGGTGAGGGCGTAACCGGTGTCGGCGTCGGTCACCGACGCCGCGAAGATCACCCCTGCCACGTGGCCCTGCGTGGTGAGCACGGGGCCGCCGGAGTTGCCCGGACGGACGAGGCCGCGCAGCGAGTAGACGGCCCGCAGGACGGTGCCGTCGCCGTAGATGTCGGGTGACTTCAGCTGGGTCTCGGTGCGCACCCGGCCGCGCTGGACGTCGTACGGGCCGTCCTGGGGGTAGCCGAGGATCGCGACCCCGTCGTCGGCCTCGGTGACGAACTGTTGCTCTTCCTCGTTGCTGGCGACGAAGTCGAGGACCGGCGTGTCGCCGCTGTCGAAGGCCAGCACGGCGATGTCGAGGTCGGGGTTGAAGTAGACGACGCTCGCCGGCACGGTGGTGTCGCCGAGGAGCACGTCGGGCTGGCTCACGCCGGCCACGACGTGGGCGTTGGTCATCAGCCGGTCCTGCGCGTAGACGAAGCCGCTGCCCTCGACACCACGCCCACAGTTGTTGTTGCCACGGACCTTCAGCACGCTCGGCTCGGCGTTGCGGATGTCGGGGTCGGTGAGCAGCCGGCGCGCGCCGGGGCTCACCTCCACGATGTTCTCGGGCGCGAAGGGTTCGAGGTAGCGCGGGAAGAAACCGGTGCCGACGACGTTGTTGAACCCGTCGAGGGCGCTGATCGCGGTGGCGGGCAGCGCGGTGTTGACCGTGCGGAGCACCACCGAGTCACGCACCAGCGGGGTCAGCGAACCCAGCCGCGATCCGGAGATGGCGACCCCGAGGGCCCAGGCCACGACGAGCACAGCCAGCGAGCTCAGCAGGGCGCCGCCGACGGCGTCGAGCGCCCGCGCAGGCTGCCAGGTGATCTTGGCGCGCAGCCGGGAGCCGAGGTATTGCAGCACCGCCTGGCCGACCGAGGCCAGCACGATCACGATGAAGAGCGCCCCGAGGGAGACCCCGAGGGACGGCTCGGCGTCGCCGAGGACGCGCGGCGCGAGCACCACGCCGGCGAGTCCCCCGAGCAGCAGCCCGGCCGTGGCGAACGCGCCGGTCACGAACCCCTGCCAGTAGCCGGACAGCGCGTAGGCCAGGACCAGCAGCAGGAGCAGGATGTCGAGGAGGTTCACCGCCGCCTCTCCTCGAACTCGGTGTTGGGCGCGACGGGCTCGTCGTCGGGTCGGTAGCCGCCGAGCATATAGGCCGGGATCTCCTGCTCGGGGGCATCGGGCAGGTCGTCGATCCAGCCGAGGTACTCGAAGAGCCGGGCGATCACGCCGCCGGTGAAGCCCCACAGGATGACGTCCTTGTCGTCGCCGATCAGGAACCCCGGTGAGCGCCAGCCCGAGGGGCCGGTGACGACGATGCGGTGCGAGGGGTCGATGAGCTCGCTGACCGGCACCCGGTAGATCGCGTGCACCTCCTCGGGCGACCTGACCCAGAGCGGGCCGGGCTCGCGCCACCACCCGAGCACCGGGACGACCGAGAAGTTGCTCGGCGGCAGCCACAGCTCGGGCAGCTGGGCGAAGACCTCCACCCCGGCCGGGTCGAGGCCGGTCTCCTCCTCGGCCTCGCGCAGCGCCGCTTCGACCAGGCTCTCGCCGGGCTCGACGCGCCCCCCGGGGAAGGACACCTGTCCGGGGTGGGAGCGCATGGTGTGGGCGCGCTCGGTCAGCAGCAGGTCGGCACCGTGCTCGCCCTCTCCGAAGAGCATCAGCACGGCCGACTCGCTGGCGTCGGCGCCTTCGGGCACCATGAAACGGGTCAGGTCGTGCACGGTGATCGATCGGGCCGCCTCCTCGATGGGCCGCAACCATTCCGGCCCGATCACGGGCGGTCGCCCAGGTCGACGCCGAGGTGCTTCTCCGCGAGGGCGATGACCTCGGCCTCGCTCGTCACGCCCCCGCCGCTCTGGAACACGACCTCGCCGGCGGCATCGACGAAGAGGAACTGCGGGAAGCCGGGCACCCGCAGGTCGGGGAGGTCGAGGATCTCGCCGCCCGGGTCGGCGAGCTGCGGGTAGGTCGCCCCGACGAGGTCGGCGAAGGAGATCGCGAGGTCGGGGTAGATCTCCACGTCGACGCCGAGCAGCGCGACCTCGTCGCCGTGGTGGGTGTAGAAGTCCTGGAGCGCCGGCATCTCCTCGCGGCACGGCCCGCACCCGGAGTACCAGAGGTTCACGATGAGGGGCCCCTGCAGGCTCGCCAGGTCGACGTCCGGGCCTCCGCCCAGGCAGGGCAGCACGAGGTCGGGCAACGACCCGCCGCCCGGGCCCGGCACGCAGTCCTCGATGCCGGCCTCGGCCTTCATCGCGACGAGCTTCGGGGTGTCGACCGCGACGTCGGCCGCGCCGGGCGCGCTCACGGACCCACCGCCGCCGCAGCCGGCGAGGAGCAGCGCGGCGAAGACGATGGCGCCGATCATCCGAGTACTCCTCCTGCCTCGAGGGGTGGTCACGCAGGACCTTGGGTCTTGACCAGCGCGGCGGCGGCGACCGGATCGGTGGGGCCCGCGCCGTACGACGGGCACCAGTGGGCGAGCGGGCAGGCGCCGCAGGCCGGCTTCTTGGCGTGGCAGCGGCGCCGACCGTGCCAGATGACCCGGTGCGACACCATGGTCCACTCGCGCTTCTCGAACAGCGAGCCGACGGCGTGCTCGGCCTTGACCGGGTCCGTCTCGTCGGTCCAGCCGAAGCGGCGCGCGAGACGGCCGAAGTGGGTGTCGACGGTGATGCCGGGGATGTCGAAGGCGTTGCCGAGGACGACGTTGGCCGTCTTGCGCCCGACGCCCGGCAGCTTCACCAGGTCGTCGAGGCGGTGCGGCACCCGGCCGTCGTGCTGCTCGACGATCGCGGCGCTGAGCTTGAGCAACGACTCGGTCTTGGCCCGGAAGAACCCGAGCGAGGCCACGATCGCCTCGAGGTCGCCACGCTCGGCAGCGGCCATGCTCGCGGGGTCCGGGTAGGCCGCGAAGAGGGTGGGACGCACCCCGTTGACCCGACGATCGGTGGTCTGGGCGCTGAGCACGGTGACCACGAGCAGCTGGAAGGCGTCGTCGAAGTCGAGCTCGCACCCGGCGTCGGGATAGGTCTCGGCCAGCACCCGGTTGATCTTCCGTGCGCGTCGGACGAGAGAGGTCCGGGACTCGTCGGGCAGCACGCCGTCAGCCTACGGCGGCGGTCCGACACCCCGACGTGGCGCCCGGGCGCGGCCCCCGTGCTGCCTGCCTGCAAGCGCCCGGCCCGCCTCGTGGGCAGCTCGTGGGCAGGTAGTTGTCCTGTGATGTCCGCCACCCCCTAGGATCAAGTCGACGCAGGTGCGCGACCTGTGCCCCACACCGAACACCCTCGATCGGGAGGTCCCCCGTGGACAACGACGTACTGCGTCAAGCACCGCTGTTCAGTGCGCTCGACGACGAAGCTGCCACGGCCCTGCGCGCCTCGATGTCGGAGACCAAGCTGCGACGCGGCGACGTGCTCTTCCGCGAGGGCGACTCCGGCGACAAGCTCTACGTCATCCTCGAGGGCAAGATCAAGCTCGGCCGCACCTCTCCCGACGGCCGTGAGAACCTTCTCGCGATCCAGGGCCCCGGCCAGATGTTCGGCGAGCTGTCGCTCTTCGACCCCGGCCCCCGCTCGGCCACCGTGACCGCCGTGACCGACGCGACCTTCGCCTCGCTCTCCCACGAGGACCTGCTGCGTTGGCTCGAGGGCCGCCCGGCCGTGGCCCGCGGCCTCCTGGGCCAGCTCGCCGCGCGCCTGCGCAAGGCCAACGACGTCGTGGCCGACCTGGTCTTCTCCGACGTGCCCGGCCGCGTGGCCAAGGCGCTGCTCGACCTCGCCGACCGCTTCGGGCGCACCGCCGACGACGGCGTCCACGTGCATCACGACCTCACCCAGGAGGAGCTCGCCCAGCTGGTCGGTGCCTCCCGCGAGACGGTCAACAAGGCGCTGGCCGACTTCGCCTCGCGCGGGTGGCTGCGTCTCGAGCCCCGCTCGGTCGTCATCATGGACGTCGAGCGTCTCTCCAAGCGCGCCCGCTGACCTCCTGACGATCCGGGTCGAGTCGGCGCGTCTACGCGCCGACTGGGCGTCAAATCCCGGTCGAGTCGGCGCGTCTACGCGCCGACTCGGCATGAGAGCCGGGGCCGCGAGAGGGGTGTGGTCAGCCGTGCTCGGCGAGATAGGCCAGCTGCGCCCTGACCGACAGCTCCGCCGGCACCCACAGCGACTCGTCGACGTCGGCGTAGACGATCTCGACGACCTTGCGGGGCAGCTCGTCGACGGCCAGACCTTCGGGGTGCGGGCGTGCCTTCAGCTCGGCGAGGGCCGAGCGCACCTGCTCGAGCCGGGCCCTGCGGTGCTCGAGGTAGAAGTCGAGGACGCCGGCGGCGTCGGCGATGACCGGGCCGTGCGCCGGCCAGATGGCCTCGACCTCGCCGGAGGTGACGAGCGCGCGCATCTTCTCGATCGACTCGAAGTAAGGCGCGAGCTGGCCGTCGGGGTGGGCCACGACGGTGGTGCCGCGGCCGAGCACCATGTCGCCCGAGAGCAGCACCTTCTCGTCGAGCAGGAGCAGCGAGATCGAGTCGGCGGTGTGGCCCGGAGTGGCGACGATCCGCACGGTGAGCCCGCCGACCTCGACCACCTCGCCGTCGACCAGCGGGTCCGCGCCGACGCAGAGCGCGGGGTCGAGAGCGCGTACGACGCACCCCTTGCGCTCGGCGAGCGCGGCGGCCACCTCGGAGTGGTCGGCGTGGTGGTGGGTGAGCAGGACCAGCCCGACGTCGCCGGCGACGTCGTCGACCCGGTCGAGGTGACCGTCCTCGAGCGGACCGGGGTCGACCACGATCGAGGTCGACGAACCAGGCTCGCGCAGCAGCCAGGTGTTGGTGCCGTCGAGCGTCATCATCCCCGGGTTGGGAGCGAGCAGGCACTCGCCCCGCTCGCCGAACGACCCTCCGCTCCAAGCGGGCGCGACCGGCCCCATCAGCGCTTCCGTCCGGCAGCGATCGGGCGCAGCCGTTCGGGCATCGACAGCGTGAAGCCGTCGTCCAGCGGCTCGACGGAGGGCGTGAACATCGCCACGGTGCGCTCGGCGGCCGCGGTCAGGACGTCGTCGCGCGAACCGAACCCGGCGATCTCGAGGGAGGTCAGGTAGGTCGGCGGCATCATCGCGAGCTCGCCCGACTCGGCCTGCTCGGCGGCGACGCGGGCCGGCAGCCAGGTGACCGACGACGACTCGGTCGAGACGTCGCGGGTGCGCTGGCCCTCGGGCAGCTTGGCGACGAAGAACCACGTCTCGTAGCGCCGCGGCTCGAAGACGGGGGTCAGCCAGGCGTCCCAGACGCCGAGGAGGTCGGTGCGCAGCACCAGGCCGCGACGGTTGAGGAAGTCGGTCAACGACAGCTCGCGAGTCTCGAGGGCGACCCGGTCGGCCTCCCAGTCCTCGCCGGTGGTGTCGGCGACCACCTCGCCGTCCGCGCCGATCGGGCCGGCGAGCAGCACCCCGGACTCCTCGAACGTCTCGCGCACCGCGGCACAGACCAGCGCGCGCGCCAGGTGCTCGTCGCAGCCGAGCCGCTCGGCCCACTGGCCCGGCGTCGGGCCGGCCCACGCGACCTCGGCGTCGAAGTCGCGCTCGTCGACGCCCCCTCCGGGGAAGACCGCCATGCCGGCAGCGAAGTCCATCGACGTCTGGCGCCGCAGGTAGTAGACCTCGGCGGCGTGGTCGGGCGAGTCGGACTCGGCGAGCAGGATGACGGTCGCCGCCTGGCGCGGCAGGACCGGCGTGCGGATGCCGTCGGCGTACTCCTGGGCGACGGCGACGACCTCGGGCGGCAGCGGCACCGGCGGCAGCGGGATCTTCACACCTCCACCAGCAGCTCGACCTCGACCGGGGCGTCGAGCGGCAGCACCGCGACCCCCACCGCCGAGCGGGCGTGGATGCCGGCGTCGCCGAAGACCTTCCCGAGCAGCTCGGACGCACCGTTGGCAACCCCGGGCTGACCGGTGAAGTCGGGGGTCGAGGCCACGAAGACGACGACCTTGACGATCCGCTTGACCGACGACAGCTCGCCGACCTCGGCGCGCACGGCTGCCAGCGCGTTGAGGACGCACTGCTGGGCGCAGGCGTGTGCCTCCTCCGCGGTGACCCCCGCCCCGACCTTGCCGGTGGTGATCAGCTCACCCTCGCGCATCGGCAGCTGGCCCGAGGTGAACACCTGGTGGCCCGAGCGCACCGCCGGAACGTAGGCCGCCACCGGCTTGGCGACCTCGGGGACCGCCAGCCCCAGCTCTGCGAGCCGCTCCTCGGGGGTGGGCACTACTGCGCCGGACGCTTGAGGAACGCGATCAGGCCGCCCTGGGCGTTGGTCTGGATGGCGACCAGCTCCCAGCCGTCCTGCCCGAAGTTGTTGAGCATCAGAGCCTCGTTGTGGAGGGGGATCGGTGCGACTTGGTACTCCCATTTCGTCATGCTCGGCACCCTACTCGCGACCTGCGGGCGCGGCCGCCGGGGCCGACCGGGGCCGACCGGGGCCGACCGGGGCCGTTCAACTTCTGAACCTCCCAGCGGCTGGTCCTCAGCCTCGGGCGAGCCACTCCGCAAAGGTCTGGGTGCCCAGGGCAGCCCCGTCGGCGGGCAGCAGGGCGCCGTGACGCATCGCCCGGCCGGCCGCACCGGGCAGCGCGACGGGCACGACGCGTCGACGGGGACGACGTCGAGCAGCGACCCGGCGCGCGAGGTCGACCAGCTCGTGCTCCTCGGGGCCGGCCAGGTCGGGCGCCCGACCCACCGGCGCGCCGTCGGCCAGGTCGACCAGCGCCTGGGCCACCTCGGCAGCCGCGACCGGCTGGGTCCGCATCCGGGGCACCAGCGAGACCGGTCCGACCCGGGCGAAACCGAGCGACTGCTCCGCGAACTCGTGGAACTGCGTCGCCCGCAGCAGGCTCCACGGCACCGGGCCCGCCGCCAGCACCTGCTCCTGGCGGCGCTTGCCCGCGTAGTAACCGGTGTCGACGTCGTCGACCCCGACGATCGAGAGCGCGACGTGGTGCGGCACCACGGCGAGCGCCTCCGCCACGAGCAGACGCGCGGTCACCCCGCCGAAGAACTCCTCGGCAGCCGCTCGCCGCTGCCGGGTCGTGCCGCTCACGTCGATGACGACGTCCACCCCGGCGAGGTGCTGCGCGAGGTCGTCGCCGGCGACCAGGTCGACGCCGGCAGAGCGCGTCAGCACGACGACGTCGTACCCGCGGCTGCGGACGACATCGACCACCCGTCGGCCCACCACGCCGGTCCCGCCGGCCACTGCCACCCGCATGCGCCCAGCCTGGCACTCCCCGCGCCCGGTCGCACCTGACCGCACCCGGCCGCACCCGGCCACACCGGCCGGAACCGCGTCACGGCCTACGCCACCGAGCTCACTGACCGGGTGGGTGCGCGCGCCGCGGCCCGCGCTGCGACCCGGTCGCCGACCTGGGGCCCTGCTCGTCAGAGCAGCGGCGGCTCGGTCTTCTCCCGCACCTCGTCCTCGGTGACGCCGGGGGCGAGCTCGACCAGCCGCAGGCCCCCACCCTCAGGTGCCTCGGTCGGGGGCAGGACGTCGATGACGGCGAGGTCGGTGATGATCCGCTGCACGACCCGCTTGCCGGTGTAGGGCAGCGAGCACTCCTCGACGATCTTGTGACCGCCGTCGCGGGCGACGTGCTCCATCAGCACGATCACCCGCTTGGCGCCGTGCACGAGGTCCATGGCGCCCCCCATGCCCTTGACCATCTTCCCGGGGATCATCCAGTTGGCGATGTCACCGGCGGCCGAGACCTGCATCGCACCGAGGATCGCGACATCGATCTTGCCGCCGCGGATCATGCCGAACGACGTCGCGGAGTCGAAGATCGACGCACCCCGGCGTAGCGTCACGGTCTCCTTGCCGGCGTTGATCAGGTCGGGGTCCTCCTCGCCCGCGAACGGGTAGGCACCGGTGCCGAGCACCCCGTTCTCCGACTGCAGCACCAGCTCGACGTCGTCGGGCACGAAGTTCGGCACCAACGTCGGCAGGCCGATCCCGAGGTTCACGTACGACCCGTCCGACAGCTCGGCCGCGGCGCGGGCCGCCATCTCCTCCCGTGTCCAGCTCATGCGGAGAACCCCATCGACGTGTGCGGCTGCTCGGGCACGACGCCGCGCCTCCCCGGCCTCCCCGGGCCCATCGGCCTCATGGCGCTCGGGGCGCGGCCGGGTGGTGACCTTCTCGATCCGCTTCTCCCCCGCCTGGTCGGGGGTCAGCTCGACGACGCGATGCACGTAGACACCGGGGGTGTGGACGTCGTTGGGGTCGAGGTCGCCGGGCTCGACGAGGTGCTCGACCTCGGCGATGGTGGTCCGCGCGCACATCGCCGCGAGCGGGTTGAAGTTGCGGGCGGAGTCCTTGTAGACCAGGTTGCCGTGTCGGTCGCCCTTCCAGGCCCGCACCAGCCCGAAGTCGGCCACGATGGCCTCCTCCATCACGAACTCCCGCAGGACCCGCCCCTCCGGGCCGTCGACGGCGAACTCGCGGGTCTCCTTCGCAGGAGACGCCTTCACGACCTGACCGGCGGCGTCGTAGAGCCACGGCAGCCCGCCCTCGGCCACCTGGGTGCCACCGCCGGTGGCGGTGAAGAACGCCGCGATGCCCGACCCTCCGGCGCGCATCCGCTCGGCGAGCGTGCCCTGCGGCGTCAGCTCCACCTCGAGCTCTCCCGACAGGTACTGGCGGGCGAACTCCTTGTTCTCCCCGACGTAGGAGGCCACCATCCGACGCAGCCGTCCCGCCGCGAGCAGGCGACCGAGCCCCCAGTCGTCGACCCCGGCGTTGTTGCTGAACGCCTCGAGGTCGTCGACCCCGGACGCCAGCACCGCCTCGATCAGCACCGACGGGATCCCGCACAACCCGAAGCCCCCGACCGCGATCGTCGAGCCCGACACGATGTCGGCGACCGCGTCGGCCGCCGAGGTGACCACTTTGTCCATGACCGTCAACCTACGCGCCCTGCGAGCCGGTGGCTCCGCAGGACGCCGGCGCGTGGCGGGCCGCGAGCGAGCCGCTGCTCCGCCCCGCTGGCCGAGCGCTGCTCAGCCCCCGACGCGCAGCCCCCACGAGGCGTCGGTGACGACGTCCTCGAGCGCCTCGAAGCTCACCGGCGGCGCGGCGCTCAGCACGTCGCCGCGCTGGCTGCTGCAGTTGCAGACCAGCACGGTGACGGCGCGCGCATCGGTGCGAAAGGAGGTCACCCCCCGCACCACCGCGGCGGAGCCCGGCAGCCGCAGGCGTCCCTCCCCGCCGATCGGCGCGAGCAGGGCCCCGTCCGCAGGGACCTCGTAACGCGCGGTGACGGTGCCGTCGGCCCGCGTGGTGCACGAGCCCGCTGCACCGATCAACCGTGAGCAACGCTGCTCCGGGTCGGAGCGGTAGCGCTCCAAGGAGAGATCGGCGAGGTAGGCCTCGCCGGCAGGGTCGGGCGACCAGTCGAACCTCGCGGTGAAGACGATGCGAGGCTCCGTGCGGTAGTAGCGGGTGATCGACGGCAGCGCGGAACCGCCCACCACGTCGCGGAAGAAGCCGGCCGGGCGGTAGCCCCCACCTTCGATGATCGCCGGGCGTGGCGGATCGCCCGCCGGTGGCGGGGCATCCGGCCCGCTCGGTCGTGGCAGCGCGACCACCCCGACCACCCCGACCACGGCTGCGGCGGCTGCGGCGACCGATCCGGCCACGACCTGCGCCCGACGCCGACGACGGCGACGCCGCAGGGCGTCACCCACCCGTTCGTTCACCCCGGCTGTGGGCCGCACCTGGGTCGCCACCGCCTGCAGCCGGGCCAGCAGGTCGTCGTCGCTGTCGGTCCCGCGCCGTCCGTCACCGTGCTCGGGGTGAGGCGGCTCAGTGGTCACGGTCGACCTCCTGGGCGGCGAGGACCTCGCGCAGGCGCGCGAGCCCGCGCGAGAGGTGGCTGCGGGCCGTACCGACCGAGCAGCCCAGCCGCGCGGCGATGGCGGCGTGGTCGAGGTCCTCGACGGCGCGCAGGACCACCGCGGCTCGCTGCTGGCGGGGCAGCTCGAGGAGTGCCGCCACGAGGTCGGGGTCGAGGACGGCGTCGACGCGCACCGGTGCGTCGTGGTCGGGGAGCCGGCCGGGCAGCCGCTCGCGGCTGAGGCGTCGTCCGCGATCGATGTTGAGGCGCACCAGCGTGGTGTGCGCGTAGCCGCCGGGGTTGCCCTCGCCCACCTGTCGCCACCTCATGCCCACTCGCACCAATGCCTCCTGCACCAGGTCCCACGCGTCGTGCGGATTGCCGGTGAGCCCGTAGGCCACGCGCAGCAGTCGCGGCGTCTCGGCCGTGACGAACTCCTCGTAGCGCGCGTCCACCTCCCGCACCCCCACCACCTCGTCAACGCACGAGCGCGCGGGAACGTTGAGAGGGCCGGGAGGACACCTCCCGCACGCTAGCTGCGCTCGGGCCGGGCGTGAGCCCCACCACGGCGCAGGTCACCCCGAATCGTGCACCGCGGGCTCAGCGGGCGCCTAGGCTCGGTCGACATGAGCGACTGGTCGAAGGTGCGTCTGCACGTGGTGACCGGCAAGGGCGGCACGGGCAAGTCGACCGTGGCCGCAGCGCTCGCGCTGGCGCTGGCCACCCGGGGCAAGAACGTCCTGCTGTGCGAGGTCGAGGGACGTCAGGGCATTGCCAGGATGTTCGACGTCGACCCGTTGCCGTACGCCGAGCAACGCATCACGACCGGTCTGCCGATCGGCGACGACCGGCCCGGCGTCGTCCACGCGCTGCACATCGACCCCGAGTCGGCGCTGCTGGAGTACCTCGACCTCTACTACAAGCTCGGACGCGTCAGCCGCACCCTCGACCGGTTCGGCGTGATCGAGTTCGCCACCACGATCGCGCCGGGGGTGCGCGACGTGCTGCTCACCGGCAAGGTCTACGAGGCGGTGCAGCGCAACGCTCGCAACAAGGGCGCCATCCAGTACGACGCCGTCGTGCTGGATGCGCCGCCGACGGGTCGGATCACGCAGTTCCTCAACGTCAGCAACGAGCTCGCGGGGCTGGCCAAGGTCGGCCCGATCAAGGCACAGTCCGACACGATGATGACCCTCTTCCGCTCCGCGCGGACCGTGGTGCACCTGGTGACCGTCCTGGAGGAGATGCCCGTGCAGGAGACCGCGGACGGCATCGCCGACCTGCACCGCAACGACCTCCCGGTCGGCGGGGTGATCGTCAACCTGGTGCGCCCGCAGGACCTCTCCCCCGAGCAGCTCGCCGACACCGATGCCGTGGACGTCGCCGCAGACCTCGCGTCGGTGGGTCTCGAGGCCGACCCGGCGCTGGTCGACAGCCTGGTGCGCGAGGGGCGCGACCACGCCGAGCGGCGAGCGCTCGAGAACGCGCAGCGCAGGCTCGTCGCCGAGATGCACGTGCCCACCTACGAGCTGCCGCGGCTGCCGTCGGGCGTCGACCTCGGGGCGCTCTACGAGCTCGCCGGGCTGCTGCGCGCGCAAGGTCTGGCCTGAGATGGCACGCACCCGCACCACCCGCGTCGGGCCCAGCGGTCCGGCCGCCGGCCCCCTCGACGTCGACGCGCTCCTCGACGACCGCGGCGTCGGCATCATCGTGTGCTGCGGCTCCGGGGGCGTCGGCAAGACGACGACCTCGGCGGCGCTGGCCCTGCGAGCCGCCGAGCGTGGCCGTTCGGTGGTCGTGCTCACGATCGACCCGGCGCGCCGACTGGCGCAGGCGATGGGGATCGAGACCCTCGACAACACCCCGCGCCCGGTCAGCGGGGTCGACCCGGGCGCCGGCGGGTCGCTCGACGCGATGATGCTCGACATGAAGCGGACCTTCGACGAGGTCGTCGAGGCTCAGGCCACGCCGGAGAAGGCCAAGGCGATCCTGGAGAACCCCTTCTACATCACCCTCTCCAGCTCGTTCGCCGGCACGCAGGAGTACATGGCGATGGAGAAGCTCGGCCAGATCCGTGCCGACGCGCAGCGCGACGGCAGCTACGACCTGATCGTCGTCGACACGCCGCCGTCGCGCTCGGCGCTCGACTTCCTCGACGCCCCGGAGCGGCTCTCACGCTTCCTCGACGGGCGGTTCATCAAGCTGATGCTGGCTCCTGCCCGAGGGCCGGCGCGGATCGCCGCGGCCGGGTTCGGCCTGATCACCAACGCCCTGATGAAGATCCTCGGCGCCCAGGTGCTGCGCGACCTGCAGACCTTCGTGGCGGCGATCGACACCGTCTTCGGCGGTTTCCGCCAGCGCGCGATGAAGACCTACGCGTTGCTGCAGGCCGACGAGACGGCGTTCGTGGTCGTCGCCTCGCCCGAGCCGGACGCACTGCGCGAGGCGGCGTACTTCGTCGAACGGCTCAGCGAGGACCGGATGCCCCTCGCCGGTCTGGTCGTCAACCGTTCCAGCCCGGTGCCGCAGGGACTGCTCTCGGCCGACGAGGCGATGGCGGCGGCGGCGCGTCTGCGCGCCGGGGACCCGACCTCACCCACCGCAGGACTGCTGCGTCTGCACGCCGACCAGACCCGACTGGTCGAGCGCGAGCGAGCGTTGCGGGCCCGGTTCGCGCGGGCCCACCCCCAGGTGGCGACGACGTTGGTGCCGGCCCTGCCGGCTGACGTGCACGACCTGGCCGGGCTGCGCCGGGTCGGGGAGCTTCTCGCGGACTCCGACGGCGGCTGAGGCACCTGCCGTCGCCGTCCGAGACGGACGGCGAGGTTTGTTACCGGATCGTGCACCCCGTGTGGGCCCGAGCGGCCCCGCGGTGCAGATCGCCTGTGTACGTCAGGATCAGGCGTTGACGCGCGGAGCCACGGGGGAGGCTGCTGCGGTGGTGCCGGCGCTCTGCTTCGCGGTCATCAGGACCGAGCGCCACGAGGCGGCCGGACGACGACGCAGGAGCGCACGGCGCTCGCGCTCGGTCATGCCGCCCCAGACACCCCACTCGATCTGGTTGTCCAGCGCTTCGGCGAGGCACTCGGTGCGGACCGGGCAGCCCTGGCAGAGCTGCTTGGCCTTGTTCTGCTCAGCGCCGCGGACGAAGAGCTCGTCGGGCTGCTGTGCCTTGCATGCGGCGCGAGGCGCCCAGTCGTCGACCCACATGGTGATCCCCATACTGTCTCGGGCGGCGGCGCGTCGTCTGTGGCGCCACACGGGAGGTTCCCTTGAGAACAAGGTAAAGAAATCCTCGTGCGGGTAACAGACTCATTCGACCCAATCCTTCTAGTCATTAATGACTAGTCGCGGATGGTCACCTCGGGCTGGGGCAGGCCCACCGGGCGCCGCTACACCCTACTGGTGAAATCACCTCCGCACCCGCGACTCCCGTACATTGGTGCGGTGTCCCGACCACGAGCCGAACGTCCGCGCGCCACCACGGCCTTGACCCACCTCGGCGTGATGGTGGTGGTGTCGGCCATCCTCGGCGTCGTCGTCTCCGGCCTGGCGATCCCGTTCGCCGGCGTGCTGGGGTTCGCAGCGTCCAACACCGCCGACGGCATCGACAACCTCCCGCAGGAGCTCGAGACCGACGCGCTACCGCAGAAGACCACGATCGTCGATGCGCAGGGCAACACGATCGCCACGATCTTCGACGAGAACCGGATCACCGTCTCGCTCGACCAGATCGATCGCCGCATGGTCAAGGCGCTCGTCTCGATCGAGGACTACCGCTTCTACGAGCACGGCGCCCTCGACTTCAAGGGCACGATGCGCGCGCTCTTCACCAACGCCGCAGCGGGGGGCGTCGTGCAAGGGGGATCCACGCTGACCCAGCAGCTCGTCAAGCAGACCCTGCTGAGCCAGGCGAGCTCGCCCGAGGAGAAGGCGGCCGTCACCGACGACACCATCGCGCGCAAGCTCAAGGAGCTGCGCTACGCGATCGCCCTGGAGAACCGTCACTCCAAGGACTGGATCCTCGAGCGCTACCTCAACGTCGTCTACTTCGGCGACGGCGCGTACGGCGTCCAGGCTGCGGCCCGGCACTACTTCGACGTCAACGCCAAGCAGCTGAACCTCAACCAGTCGGCGATCCTGGCCGGGCTCGTGCAGAACCCCAGCGCCTACGACCCCACCGACTACCCCGACCGCACCATCGTGCGACGCAACGTGGTCCTCGACCGGATGGCGGAGCTCGGCGTCATCGCCCAGGCCAAGGCCGACAAGCTGAAGAAGCGCGGCCTCGGGCTCGACACCCAGCCCAGCAACAACGGCTGCGTCAACAGTCAGGCGCCCTTCTTCTGCGCCTACGTCATCGAGTACCTCCAGAAGGACCCGCAGCTGGGCAGGAACCTCGAGGAGCGCAACCGACTCCTCTACTCCGGCGGCCTGACGATCCAGACCACGATCAACCTCGACTACCAGAAGGCGGCCGACGACTCCGTCAGCGCCCGTGTCTTCCGCAACGACCAGGCGATCGGTGCCCTGGCCATGATCGAGCCGGGGAGCGGCGAGGTCCGCGCGCTCGCACAGTCGCGCCCGATGGGCCGCAACAAGGACGACGGCTACACCTTCCTCAACTACACCGTGCCGAGCCAGTACGGCGACTCCAACGGTTTCCAGGCGGGGTCGACGTTCAAGCCCTTCGTCCTGGCCTCCGCGCTCGAGCAGTACGTGCCGCTCAGCCAGACGTTCAACTCGCCGGAGGTGATGACCTTCGACGGCGCCGACTTCGCCAACTGCCCGGGAGAGCCCCCGTTCGCCGGGACGTTCGACGTGAAGAACTCCACCACGAGCGGCTACAAGAACCTCTACTCGGGCACCCGGGAGTCGGTGAACACCTTCTACCTCCAGCTCGAGCGCGAGACCGGCGTGTGCAAGCCCTTCGAGCTGGCCAAGGCGATGGGCGTGCAGCTCGACGACCCGACCGGCAAGCGCGGGCAGCCCGAGCGGATCCCGATCTTCACCCTCGGTGTCGCCGACGTCAGCCCGCTCGAGATGGCCGAGGCCTACGCGACCTTCGCCGCCCGGGGCCTGCACTGCGACGCCCGCCCGGTCACCCAGATCTCCGACGCCTCGGGCAACGTGCTCAAGACCTACGCCAAGCAGTGCCAGCAGGTCATGCAGCAGAGCACCGCGGACGCCGTGAGCGACGTCCTGCGCGGAGTCATCGAGGGTGGTTTCGCCAGCGCCCAGACGCTCGCCCAGCCGGCCGCCGGCAAGACCGGCACGACCAGCAGCTCGCAGTCGGTCTGGTTCGTCGGCTACACCCCCAACATGGCGGCAGCAGCCATGATCGCCGGCGCCAACAGCGTCGGCACCCCGATCTCGCTCGAGGGGGTCTCGGTCGGCGGCTACCCGATCTACAGCGCCTCCGGCTCCGGCGACGCCGCCCCGATCTGGGGCAACGCGATGAAGGTGGCCGACGACACGCTCGAGGACGTGCCGTTCGTCTATCCCTCCACCGTGGTCGGCGCGGGCGACGAGGTCGCCAGCTCCCCCGCCCCGCCGCCGTCCACGGCGCTGCCGCCGGTGAGCCCGCCGGTCAGCCCGCCGAGCAACGGCACCAACGGGGGCGGCCGCTAGCCGCAGCGGCTCCGGCTCGCCGCTTCGCCCCTGAGCTGGGCCCCTGCGCTCGGGCCCCTGCCCGCCGAGCGTCAGGCGAGCTGGCGCTTGACCTCCGCGGCGACCAGGCCGCCGTCGGCGCGACCCTTGACCTGGGGCTGCACGAGACCCATCACCTTGCCCATGGCCTTCATGCCCTCCCCGGCCGCACCGGCCTGGGCGACGGCCGCGGTGACGATGTCGGCGACGTCTGCGTCGCTGAGCTGCTCGGGCAGGTAGGTGCCGATGACCTCGGCCTCGGCGAGCTCCTTGGCGGCGCTCTCGGCTCGCCCCCCGTCGCTGAACGCCGTCGCTGCCTCACGTCGCTTCTTGGCCTCGCTGGTCAGGACGCCCACGACGTCCTCGTCGCTCAGCTCGCGGGCCTGCTTGCCGGAGACCTCGGCGTTGGTGATCGCGGTGAGCACCATGCGCAGCGTGGCGGACCGCAGCTCGTCGCGGGCCTTCATCGAGGTCGTCAGGTCGGCGCGCAGTCGGTCCTTGAGGGTGCTCATGCGCACCATTGTGGCAGCCTGAGCCCATGAGCACCGCCCGGTTCGTCGCCGCCGCCACCGGCGCCGCCGGCGCCCTGGGCCTCGGCCTCACCGCCTACGGCGTGAGTGAGGCACGGCGCTACACGCTGCGCCGTGTCGACCTCCCGGTGCTCCCCGCCGGCGCCCCGGCACTGCGGGTGCTCCACCTCAGCGACCTGCACGTCACCCCCGCCCAGACTCGCAAGCTCGGCTGGATCCGTGGGCTGGCCGACCTGCAGCCCGACCTGGTCGTCGACACCGGCGACAACCTGTCCCACCGCGAGGCGGTGCCGGCCGTCTGCGACGCCCTCGGCCCCCTGCTCGACGTACCGGGCGTCTTCGTGCACGGGTCCAACGACTACTTCGAGCCGACCATGCGCAACCCCCTGCGCTACCTGCTGCCCGACGACGGCACCCGGCACACCGACTCCGCCCAGCTGCCGTGGCGTGAGCTGAGCGAGCGCTTCGTCGACTCGGGGTGGCGCGACCTGACCAACCGGCGCGACACGATCACGGTGCGCGACGTGACCTTCTCCCTCGCCGGAGTCGACGACCCGCACCTCGAGTACGACCGCCTCGACCTCGTCGCCGGCCCGGCGGACGCCGACGCCGACGTCCGGCTCGGCGTGGCGCACGCACCCTACCTGCGAGTGCTCGACCAGTACGCTGCCGACGGCTACGACGCCGTCCTGGCCGGCCACACGCACGGCGGCCAGGTCTGCCTGCCCGGCGGGCGCGCGCTCACCACCAACTGCGACCTCGAGCCCGCGCGGGCGCGGGGGCTGCACCGTCATCCCGCCGACTCCGCCGACGGCGACCCCGGGTCGGCGTGGCTGCACGTCTCGGCCGGGCTCGGCACCAACCCCTACGTGCGGGTGCGGGTCGCGTGTCGTCCCGAGGCCACCCTGCTCACCCTGGTGCCGCGCGAACCGGCATCGTCCACCTGAGCCGTCGCGAGTCCGAGCGGCCCCCACGATTCGAGTGGGTCGCAGGGCTCCGGTATGCTCGCGGAGAGTGATCCGGCCACGTCGGGTCTCTTTCGGGCTGTGGCGCAGCTTGGTAGCGCGCGTCGTTCGGGACGACGAGGCCGCAGGTTCAAATCCTGTCAGCCCGACACCTCCATCCCGCCGGACTCCCCGGCTCCGCCTCGTGCGGGCCGGGGTTTCTCCGGTGGCACCGGGGCCCCCGCGCCGGCCCCGTGGAACACTGACGCCATGGCAGCCGAGGACGAGTCCGCGACCACACCGAGCCTCGAGCCGCCCCGCCTGTTCCGACGACGCAGGGCGACGGCCGACCCGGTGGCACCCAGCGCTCGCGCGCCCGAGGTCATCCCCGCCCCCGAGGTTGCCCCGGACCCGACACTGCACCCGACAACCCATCCGACACCGCCGCCGGCCCCGGCGGCCCCGGCGCCCCCGGCGGCCTCCACGGCCCCCACGCCTGCGGTCGCGGCCGAGCCGAGCTCGGCCTCCTTCGCCGACACGGGCACCGACGTGGTCGTCGACGACCAGCACCCGCCGGTCGGGGTCGAGCACGACGACCTGGCAGCGCCGGTCGATGGCAAGCGCGCCGGACGACGCCTCCCCGCCGGTCTCGGGGCGGCTGCCGCGGGTCTGCTCAGCGGCGTCTCGCTGCTGGTGCTGATGTGGGCCGGCTTCCGCGGATGCGAGCTCGCCCGCGGCAACGAGTCGTGCGGCACCGGGCCCGGGATGATCTTCCTGGTCGTGATCTTCACGCTGACGGTGCTCGTCGGGCGGGGGCTGCTGGGCCTGCTCAAGGTGCCCGAACCCGGCATCACGAGCTTCCTGGCGGTGGGCCTCACCTGCCTGGTCGCCGTCGTCGTCCTGAGTGGGCTCTTCGACAGCGTGGCGATCCTCGTCGTCGTGCCGCTGCTGAGCGCGGCGGCGTTCTGCGCGAGCGCGTGGGTGGCGACGCTCCAGCTCGACTCGTCGGACTAGCGGGGCCGGCGCCGCCGCTCAGCGGGCGGCGAGCAGCTCGGCGATCTGCACCGTGTTGAGCGCGGCCCCCTTGCGCAGGTTGTCGTTGGAGATGAACAGCGCGAGGCCCCGGCGGTCGGGGACGCCCTCGTCCTGGCGCAGGCGACCGACGTACGACGGGTCCTGGCCGGCCGCCTGGAGCGGGGTCGGCACGTCGCTCAGCTCGACGCCGGCGGCGTGGCCGAGCAGCTCGCGAGCGCGCTCGACCGGCATCGAGCGGCTGAACTCGGCGTTGATCGCCAACGAGTGACCGGTGAAGACCGGCACCCGCACGCAGATGCCCGAGACCAGGAGGTCGGGGATGCCGAGGATCTTGCGGGACTCGTTGCGCAGCTTCTGCTCCTCGTCGGTCTCGCCCCGCCCGTCGTCGACGATCGAGCCGGCCAGCGGCAGCACGTTGTAGGCGATCGGACCGACGTACTTCACCGGCTCCGGGAACGAGACCGCTGCCCCGTCGTAGGCGAGCTCGGAGGCCTTGTCGCCGGCGGCGGCGACCTGACCCGCGAGCTCCTCGACGCCGGCCACCCCGGAACCGGAGACGGCCTGGTAGGTCGAGGCGATCAGGCGCACGAGGCCGGCCTCGTCGTGCAGCGGCTTGAGCACCGGCATCGCGGCCATCGTGGTGCAGTTCGGGTTGGCGATGATGCCCCTGCGGGCGTGGGCGAGGTCGCCGGGATTGACCTCCGAGACCACCAGGGGCACGTCGGGGTCCATCCGGAAGGCCGAGGAGTTGTCGACGACCATCGCGCCTGCGGCGGCGAACCGCGGGGCCTGGGCGCGCGACGTGGTGGCGCCGGCGGAGAAGAGGGCGATGTCGAGCCCGGACGGGTCGGCGCTCGAGGCGTCCTCGACGGTGACCTCACGACCGGCGTAGCTCAGCACCGTGCCGGCGGAGCGGGCGGAGGCGAAGAAGCGGATCTCCTCGAGCGGGAAGTCACGCTGCTCGAGGATCTGACGCATGGCGACGCCGACCTGGCCGGTGGCGCCGACGATGCCGATGCTGACCATCTCTCAACGCCCCGTTCCGCCGTAGACGACGGCTTCGACCTCGGTGGAGTCGAGGTCGAAGGCGGTGTGGGTGGCGCGCACCGCCTCGTCGACCTGCGACTCGTCGACCACGACCGAGATGCGGATCTCGGAGGTCGAGATCATGCCGATGTTGACGCCTGCCTCCGCGAGGGAGGCGAAGAACTTGGCGGTGATGCCGGGGTGGGAGCGCATGCCGGCGCCGATCAGCGACAGCTTGCCGATCTGGTCGTCGTACAGCAGGGTCTCGAAGCCGATCTCGGGCTGTAGCGCTGCGAGCGCCGACATCGCCGATTGGCCGTCGGTGCGCGGCAGGGTGAAGGAGATGTCGGTGAGGTTGGTCGCCACGGCCGAGACGTTCTGCACGATCATGTCGAGGTTGATCTGCGCGGCGGCCAGGGCGGTGAAGATGCGGGCCGCCTCGCCGACCTTGTCGGGCACGCCGACGACGGTGATCTTGGCCTCGCTGCGGTCGTGGGCGACGCCGGCGATGATCGCCTGCTCCATGGAGTCCTCCTGGTTGCGGTCCTCGATGCTGCCCGAGACGACGGTGCCGTCGAGCTGGCTGAAGGACGAGCGGACGTGGATCGGGATGTTGTAGCGCCGGGCGTACTCGACGCAGCGCAGGTGCAGGATCTTGGCCCCGCACGCGGCGAGCTCGAGCATCTCCTCGTAGGTGACCCGGTCGAGCTTGCGGGCGGCGGGGACGATGCGCGGGTCGGCGGTGAAGACGCCGTCGACGTCGGTGTAGATCTCGCAGACGTCGGCGTCGAGCGCTGCGGCGAGGGCGACGGCGGTGGTGTCGGTGCCGCCGCGACCGAGGGTGGTGATCTCCTTGGTGTCCTGCGAGACGCCCTGGAAGCCGGCCACGATGACGATGTGGCCCTCGTCGAGCGCGGCCGAGATGCGGCCCGGCGTGACGTCGATGATCTTGGCCTTGCCGTGCACCGAGTCGGTGATGACGCCGGCCTGCGAGCCGGTGAAGGAGCGGGCGCTGAAGCCGAGGTCGGAGATGGCCATCGCGACCAGCGCCATCGAGATCCGCTCGCCGGCGGTGAGCAGCATGTCCATCTCGCGGGCCGGTGGCAGCGGGCTGACGCCCTCGGCGAGGGCGAGGAGGTCGTCGGTGGTGTCACCCATCGCCGAGACGGCCACGACGACGTCGTGCCCGGCCTTCTTGACCTCCACGATCCGTCGGGCGACGCGCTTGACGGCGGCAGCGTCGGCGACCGAAGAACCGCCGTACTTCTGCACGACAATGCCCACCGGGCTCACTCCTTGCGATTCCGACGGCTGGCAGGTCCAGCCGACCGGACGATTCTACCGAGCGGGGACGGTCAGCCCCGACCGCTGTCCAGCGCAGCGGCGGCAGCGATCTGGTCGCTCTCCGACACGTAGTCGACGTCGAGCCGGTCGTGGGAGACCACCGAGAGCAGGGCGTTGAGCGCGGCCCCGGCCAGGTTGCCCCAGGAGGAGACGTAGGAGAACTGCCACCACCACAGCGCCTCGGCGATGTCGCCGCGGCGGAAGTGGCGCAACCCGTTCTCGAGGTCGAGGGCGATGCTCGCGAGGTCGTCGGAGAGCTGGCTGGCGACGACCTCGGGGGCGTAGGGGTCGAAGACGAAGGTGTAGGTGTCGATGTTGCCCAGCATCTCGGCCAGGCGCAGCCGCAGCTCGTCGACGTCGGCCTCGGGGCCCACGTCGGGCTGGTGCTCCGAGCTCGGCTCGAAGTCCTGCTGGACGCCGAGCCGCGCGCCGGCGAGCAGGACCTGGCTGATCTCGAGGAGGAGCAGCGAGATCGCGCGGCCGCCGTCGGCCTCGCGCGCGATCTCGCGCAGGGCCAGCAGGAAGCTCGAGACCGAGTCGGCGATCTGCTGGGCGAACTCCTCGGTGTCGCCGTCGACGGCCTGGCCGGCGAAGTCGTCGGGGCCGGTGGATCCGGTGGGAGGGGTCATGGTGCTGTCTGCCTTCCTGCGAACGCGCGTCCGAGGGTGACCTCGTCGGCGTACTCGAGGTCACCGCCCACAGGCAGTCCGCTCGCCAACCGGGTCACACGCAACCCCATCGGCTTGAGCTGTCGGGTGAGGTAGGTAGCGGTTGCTTCCCCCTCGAGGTTGGGATCGGTGGCCAGGATGATCTCGGTCAGCTGGTCGTCGGAGAGCCGGATCATCAGCTCGCGGATGCGCAGCTGGTCGGGGCCGATGCCGTCGATCGGCGAGATGGCGCCGCCGAGCACGTGGTAGCGGCCGCGGAACTCGCGGGTGCGCTCGATGGCGACGACGTCCTTGTACTCCTCCACCACGCACAGCGACGTCGGGTCGCGTCGCGGGTCGCGGCAGATGCGGCACTGGTCGTCCTCGGAGACGTTGAAGCACGTCACACAGAACTTGACCCGGGCCTTGACCTCGATCAGCACGTCGGCGAGGCGTCGTACGTCGACCGGCTCGGCCGCCAGGAGGTGGAAGGCGATCCGCTGGGCACTCTTCGGACCGATCCCGGGCAGTCGCCCGAGCTCGTCGATGAGGTCCTGGACGACGCCTTCGTACACACCGCGAGCCTAGACGCACCCACCCACGGGTCGGCGTAGGGCGTGGCCGACCACGGAGGTTGAGCAGGCGAGGAACGAGCCGTCGACGAAACCCCGCAACCCCACGGAGGCTGAGCAGGCGAGGCACGAGCCGTCGACGAAGCCCGGCGACCGACTCAGAACCCCAGCTGCCCCGGACGGAGGCTGAGCAGGCGAGGCACGAGCCGTCGACGAAGCCCCGCAACCCCGACGGAGGCTGAGCAGGCGAGGCACGAGCCGTCGACGAAGCCCCGCAACCCCGACGGAGGCTGAGCAGGCGAGGCACGAGCCGTCGACGAAGCCCCGCGACCCGACTCAGAACCCCAGCTGCCCCGGACCACCCTCACCAGGCAACCCCGGCATCCCGGGCATCCCGCCGCCGCCGGCCAGCGGGCCGAGCGCGTCGGCGGCGGCCTGGTCGGCCTGCGTCTTCGCCTCGCGGTAGGCCGCGACGATGAGGTCGCTGAGGTCGCTCAGCGACTCGGCGTCGTTGCCGTCGACGGTGCCGGGCGCGATGTCGACCCCGAGGAGGTCACCGACTCCGCTGACCTTGACCGTCACCGCGCCCCCGGCGACGCTGCCCTCCACGACCGTCTCGGCGAGCTGCTGCTGGGCCGACTCGATGGTGGCCTGCATGGCCTGTGCCTGCTCGAGCAGGGCGTTCATGTCGAAGCCGCCGGCTCCGCCGAGCGCCTCGAAGGGGTTCTGGGTCATCAGGTCTCCATCCGGGTGGTAGGTGAAGGGTGGGTCGTGCGGGCCGCCGAACGCGGCGCCGGTCGTGCCGCTACCAGTCTCACTGGTGGGGGATCTCCTCGATCACCTGGGCGCCCAGCTCGCGCGCCAGCAGGTCGTCGGTGCCGAGCAGGTCGGAGTCGGCGTCGAGGTCGTCGGGGCTTGCTCCCGCATCGGCAGCAGCAGCGGCCTCGGCCGCACGGGTGTCGGGCGGGTCGTCGCTGGAGCGAGTCTGCTGGATCGCCCCCCGAGCGGCAGAGACGACCGCGGGATCGGTGGACGCAGCCGGCGCCGCCTCGACCGGCTCAGTCGACTCGGGGGGCTCGGACGGCGGGGCTGAGTCGGCAGGAGCGCCGTCGGACTCGTCGCTCAGCCACGCCGGGGGCGCCTCCGGGGCCGCCGGCGGCGGGTCGTCCCAGGCGCGAGCAGGTTCGGGGGCGGGCGGTCGGGGCGCCGCGGGCTCCGGCGTCGGCGGGGGCGCCTTTCCGGGGTCGGCGCCCGGGTCGACGATGGTCTCGATGCGCCACGCGGTGCCCACGACGTCGATCGCGGCCTGGCGCACGATCTCGCCGCTGCCACCGGCATCGAAGGACTCGCGGGCTCCGGCGTTGGCGAAGCCGAGGGTCAGCACGGACTCGTCGACATCGACCACCTGCGCGTTCTGGGTGAGGTGGATCCAGGTCATCCGACGTCGCTGCTTGGTGGCCTCGATGATGTCGGGCCACAGACGACGGACCTCGACCAGGGAGAGCGCACCGCCCGAAGGAGCCGACGGGGCGTCGGCGGCTGGCGCCGCCACCTCCGGCGACGTCGGCGAGCCGGGCCGGGCCGCACCGGAAGCGGCCGGGACGCCGGAGGGTTCGGCGTCGGCCCAGCCCCGCTCCGGGACCACCTCGACCTGGGGTGCCGAGACCGGCGGCGTCGAGCTGAACCGCGGCTGCGACGGAGTCTCGACCGGCTGCACCGGCGACACCGCTGGCGAGGAGGCCGGCGAGGAGGCCGCCGGTGGGGCAGTCGGCTCGGGCTGAGCCTCAGGCTCGGCCGGAGGTCGAAGAGCGTCCGGGCGCGGTTCGGGGACGGCGACCCGCACCGGTCCGGGTGGGAGCACGGGAGCGGGTGTGGCCGCCGGCAAGCCGGCGGAGGGAGTGGCCGAAGGAACGGCGACCGCGCCCGTGATGGAGGCGCGTCGCTCGATGCGATCGAGCCGGGCGAGCACCCCCTGGGTGGTGTGGTCGGCGCCGGGCAGGAGCACGCGGGCACAGATGAGCTCGAGCAGCAGCCGAGGCGCTGTCGCACCGCGCATCTCGGTGAGTCCGGTCGCGACGAGGTCCGCGGCCCGGCTCAGGTCGGAGCGGCCGAAGCGCGAGGCCTGGGCGACCAGCCGCTCGCCCTGGTCCTCGGAGACGTCGATCAGGCCGGTGGCGGGCGCGTCGGGCACCGCGGCCACGATCACGAGGTCACGCAACCGGCGCAAGAGGTCCTCGGTGAAGCGGCGGGGGTCCTGGCCGGTCTCGATCACCTTGTCGACCACCCCGAAGACGGAGGCTCCGTCGCCGGCGGCGAAGGCGTCGACGACCTCGTCGAGCAGGGTGTCAGGGGTGTAGCCGAGCAGGCCGCTGGCCAGGGCGTGGGTCACGCCCTCCGGTCCGGCACCGCCGAGCAGCTGGTCGAGCACCGACATCGTGTCGCGCGCCGAGCCCGCTCCGGCGCGCACGACGAGCGGCAGCGCGGCCGACTCGATGGACACGCCCTCCTGCTCGCAGAGCTCGGTGAGGTAGGACGACAGCAGTCGCGGCGGGATCAGTCGGAAGGGGTAGTGGTGGGTGCGCGAGCGGATGGTCGCGATGACCTTCTCCGGCTCGGTGGTGGCGAAGATGAACCGCAGGTGGGGCGGCGGCTCCTCGACGAGCTTGAGCAGGGCGTTGAAGCCCTGCGAGCTGACCATGTGGGCCTCGTCGATGATGTAGACCTTGTAGCGGTCACGCACCGGCGCGAAGAACGCCTTCTCGCGCAGGTCGCGCGCGTCGTCGACGCCGCCGTGCGAAGCGGCGTCGATCTCGATCACGTCGATCGAGCCAGGGCCGTTGCGGGCCAGGTCCTTGCAGGAGTCGCACTCACCGCAGGGGTCGGGTACCGGCGCGAGCGCGCAGTTCAGCGCGCGGGCCAGGATGCGCGCCGACGTCGTCTTGCCGCAGCCGCGCGGCCCCGAGAAGAGATAAGCGTGGTTGACCCGGTTGTTGCTCAGCGCGGCACGCAGGGGCTCGGTGACATGCTCCTGGCCGATCACCTCGGCGAAGGTCTCCGGCCGGTAGCGGCGGTAGAGGGCGAGGGGTGAGTCCACGACCCCGACCCTAACCACCGGGTCCGACACCCGACAGGTCCCGCACACAGGAACCCCGCGCCTGGCTTCCAGCGCGGAGCGGCGCGCGGGACCACCGACCAAGGGTCAGCCGGAGCAACCGGCGAAGTCTTCTGCCCAGAAGGCAAAAGGCCCCCCACGCACCCGACAGAGCTCGCCTGCCCTTGCTGCCTTCCGGCCCTGGGGGATTCAGCAAGGTGCCGCCACGTGGGGGGTTGGCGACAACCATAGGCGATTGGCAGAGGCGGGCGGAGCACGGGTAGTCTCCTGCGCGGAGGATTCGCCTAGTGGCCTATGGCGCTCGCTTGGAAAGCGGGTTGGGTGTGAAAGCCCTCAGGGGTTCGAATCCCCTATCCTCCGCCACTGACCTGCAGGTATGTCGTACCGGGCTCATCGAGCCCGGTGCGGCGGATCGCCTCCAGTCTCACTTTTAGTCTCAGTTGGGTGCGCGGCATCGAGGTCGTCCGGTGTCTGGGCGGCTCGACCATCGATCTCGGTCGGGTGCGTTCAGTTCGAACCTTGAGCGGCGACCGGAGAGAGCGCCGGGGCCGGGCAGGCGCCCGACCGGGTGCCAGTCCAGTCGCCCTAGTCGCAGGTCTCTTCCCCGGCGACTCTGGCGCACTGCTGGGCCAGCGCGAAGCACCTTGCCACGGTCCTAAACGAATGGGTCAAGTCACTTGTGACCGGATCGCGCGGCGGTCTAGGCGGATGATTGCAGGACCGCTAACCGGATGATTGCAGCACTAGCGGATAGGAGCAGATCGGCCGGCCGCACCTGTAGCTCGAAGGCGGACCGTCAGCAATCCGGTGCCGGACCACGCGGGTGGAATGGGACATGAACCCAGCGGCAGTATTCGGGCTGAGGTGTTGTCAGGCTCGGGCGATGCGCTTGAGGGCAGTCAGGCCGCTGGGCGTCCCGGGCCAGTGTCGGTCCAGCGCGTCTGCACCTGCGCTACGGATCACCGAGCGCAAGACGATGGCGACGATGATGAGGTCGTCGGCGTAGCCGACGATCGGGATGAAGTCGGGGACCAGATCGACGGGCATCAGCAGGTACGCGACGACGAGGCCCAGCCGGAGGCGAAGTCCTCGGGGAAGCGTCGGATCTGCCGCAAGCCGGCGAAGCAGCCGGAGGACGTCGGGGAGCAACCGTGCGACGTCTGCGAAGCTCACACGCTCCTGCTGTCTACGCCCGACCACGTAGAGCGCGGCGACCACCGCCAACCAGACGACAAGCAGCCCGGAAGCGGTCGCCACGGCGAGGTGCCACGAGTCGCTAAGCAACGTGCGCCCCTCGGCTTGCGGTCCGACTCGGCCACGTAGCTGCCGACCGGCTTCGCTCAGCGATCCGGTGAGGTCGCACGAACCTGCACGGCGCTGGAGACCTGGGTCGGGGAGTCGTCTCGGGTCGAGGTCAGGCTTGACCGTGCTGCCGGCGCGCCGTCCGGCAGGGAGATGACGAAGCGCGCCGCCGCGCCGCTGGGGTCGTAACGCACGGTCCCGCCGTGAGCCTCGACGAGCAGGCGGACGATCCAGAGGCCCAGGCCGACCGAGTGCGGCGAGTGGTCGGCCGAGCTGAACCGGTCGAAGAGGTTCGAGATCTCGGCGGCGGGCACGCCGTCCCCGTGGTCGGTGACGCAGATCTCGGTGCGCCCGTCCGCCTGGGTCGCGCTGATGACGACCGGGGGACGGCCGTGGCGCAGGGAGTTGTTCACCAGGTTGTAGAGCACCTGCTCGAGCCGCTCGCGATCGGCGAGCACGGTCATCGCGGGGTCGATGTCGACGCGGACGTCGTCGACCTGGGTCAGCAGACCCACCTCGTGGGCCAGGGCCGCCAGGTCGACCTCGTGACGCTCGAGGCGCATCTTGCCCTGCTCCATGCGTTCGGCCTCGAGGATGCCGACAGCAAGTCGCACCACGCGTCGCGTCTGTCGCCCCGCCGAGTCGAGCAGCCGCTGGTGCTTCGCCGACGTGACCGGGTCGTCCTCGAGGACCTCCAGCACCCCGATGACCGTCGACAGCGGTGATCGGACGTCGTGGGCCATCGTGGCGATGAGCGCGGCGCGCCACCTGTCCTTGACCTGTAGCTCGCGCTGGGTCTCCCGCAGCCGGCCGACCGTCCGCGCGATGAGCACGCTGACCGTGGCGGCGATGGGCATCAGGACCAGCGTGGAGACGACGAGGCGCAAGCGTGCGTCGGCCACCACGAGGGCGGTGGCGTAGCCGATCGCCGCGACCGGCACGGCGCCGGCGATCGTCGCGATCCGGTGGTGCAGGCCGAACCAGGCGAGGACCAGGATGAACAGGGGTCCGAGACCGGCGGCGAACCCGTCGAAGGCCCAGGTGGTGGCGCTCAGGAGGATCAGGGCCAGCATCCCGGGAGCCGCGGTGCGGCCCAGCCCCCACCGGTGCCACGGCCCCGCCCAGGTCGCGGCCGCGGCCGCGAGGTGCGCCGCGGCGATCGCCAGGATCGCCGGCTTCGACATCGGGCTGGCGATCAGCGCCGAGAGGGTGAAGAGCCCGGAGATGCACAGGATCAGCGCGAGCTGTCGCGCCGCTGCGACCGCCTCCGCAGCCGGACCCTGGTCATCCACGTCTTCAGGCTACGCAGACTTCGTCTGCGCGAGAGCACTTCTGCCGATTACGTCGGAGCCCGTCCAGCCCGGCCCCGTCGCCGGCTCAGGCGCGGTTGCGCGCCACCGCTGCCCGGATCAGCTCGACGAACGCCTCCCGGTCGAGGTCGTCGTCCTCGCGGAGGTCGACCGCCCGCCGGGTGCCGGCGTCGAGGCTGGCGTTGAACACATGGGCCGGGTCCGCGAGGGAGGCTCCCTTGGCGAAGGTGACCTTCACCTTGTCCTTGTAGGTCTCCAGGGTGCACACCAGCCCGTCGCAGGAGAACGTCGGCACGCCCTGGGGGTTGGTGGGCTTGCGCCACTTGGCCTCCTCCTCCATGGCGGGCTCGGCCTGGAGGATGAGGGATCGCACGGTCGCGACCGTGCCGGTACGCCAGTCGTCGCTCATGGACGCAACCTACTGTGCCGACCCCGGCCTCAGAGCTGCCTGATGACCCTGGCCGGTGCCCCGACCGCCACGACGTCCGCCGGGAGCGAGGCGACGACGACCGAGCCGGCACCGACGACGGTGTTGTCGCCGATGCTCACCCCCGGGCCCACGATCACCCCTCCCCCGAGCCAGACGTTGTCGCCGATGACGATCGGCTCGGCCGCCTCCCACTTCTCGCGGCGCGGGCCGGGCTCGAGGGGGTGGGTCGCGGTGAGCAGCTGCACCCCCGGGCCGAGCTGGACGTCGTCGCCCACGGTCACGGTGGCGACGTCGAGGACGACGAGCCCGAAGTTGGCGAAGGAGCGGGCGCCGAACGTGGTCTGGAAGCCGAAGTCGCAGTGGAACGGTGGCCGGATCTCGGCGTCCTCGCCGTAGGCCCCGAGCAGCTCCTCGAAGTGGCTCCGCAACGCCGTCGAGTCGGTCGGGTCGGTGGTGTTGATCGCGTGGCTGAGCCGCATCGCGCGCTGCGAGTCACGGGCGATCTCGGGGTCGTCGGCGACGTAGGGCTCACCGGCGAGCATTCGCTCGCGCATCGTCTTCTCGGTCATCTCAGCGACGCTACGTCACCGCCCGGCCCACCCGGGCTGGGCGCCTGCTCGAACCCCGCCCCGACTGCCGAGGTCGAGGCGATCCGTGCCGTCGTCGACCAGCCGACGACTAGCGCCCGGCGGCGTCGATCATCGAGGCGAACAGCTCGCCGACGTCGACGCCGTCCGCGGCCGCCATCACGGCCACGACGCTCTGCCTCGCGAACGAGCAGTAGAGCCCGGCCTCGAGGAACCACGCCTGGCCGTCGGCGTCGACGCGGAAGTCGAAGAGGCTGTAGTCGCGACAGCCCAGCGCACGGTGGCAGCGCTTGGCGAGGTCGCCCACGTGCTCGGTCAACGGGTCGGAGCGATCGACGATCCAGGCGTGCACCGCGTCCTTGGCGACCAGCTGGAGGTCGCCGTCGCCACGGCGGGTGATCTTGTCGGCGGCGTCGCGGATCGGCTTGGTGGCCTCGTCGACCGCGTACTCCTCGAGCGGCAGGGCGACCAGCTCGCCGTCGCGCTCGACGACGCCGCAGCGCACCTCGCGCCCGAGCGCCACGTAGGTCTCGACGAGCACCTCCCCGCCGGAGCCGGCGTGCTCGAACGCCTCGGCGAGCGCTCGGTCGAGGTCGGCGTCCTCGAGCACCAACGAGACGCCGTGGGAGTTGTCGGCCTCGACCGGCTTGACCACCACCGGGCACCGCAGGGCGGGCCGCTGTCCTCGGGTGACCACCTCGGCCTCCGGCACCCGGACGCCGGCCGCGGCGACGACCGCGCGCGCCCGGGCCTTGTGCGCCCCCAGCGCCATGGTCTCGGGCCGGTTGCCGACATAGGGCAGGCCGAGCAGCTCGAGCAGCGAACGGTAGGTCGTCATGCCGGGCAGGCAGAACATCTGCGGCACCACCAGGTCGAGGTCGAGCCCGAGCAGCCGCTCGACCGCCTCGGCGACCGGCATCGTCGGGGCCGCCGCGATCTCGTCGCGGCTCAGCCCGTCGGGGAAGCACCAGCGACCGTCAGGGCTCACGTAGGCCACCAGCAGCTCGTAGCGCTCCGGGTCGGCGGTGGCGCTCAAGGCGTCGGCCGCATACAGCCGGGAGAGGTCGGCGTAGAACTCGCTGACCGCCGAGCCGGTCAGGTGCAGCACCCGGAGGGGTTCGGCCATCAGTCGCCCCCCGGCTCGACGAGCTTGCCGATGTTGACGTCGACCTTCACCCAGTCGGTGCCCCGCACCAGTGCGCCCAGGAGCAGCGACGGCAGGTGCAGGTGGTGCAGCATCAGGTAGGGCAGCGGGTCGTCGCGGTCGAGGACGGCGTCCGTGCCCTCGGCGATCACGCGCAGCCGCGCGCGCACCGCGGACGGCGTCCGCGCGTGCAGCAGGCGCCACACCTCCTGGTAGATCCAGTACGTCGGCTTGCTCTGCGCCGTGGGCCGCACCTCGGGCGCGCCGTCCTCGAGGTAGCCGGCCGCCACCCCCGGGTGGTCGTAGAGCATCGTGATCGCCGAGTGGGTGCGCGGGTTGCACTCGATCGCCCGCACCCGACCGTCGTCGGACTCGATGAAGTCGAACGACAGCTGGCCGGTCGCTCCCGTGGCGGCGATGAACGTGCGCACCCAGGCCTCGATCTCCGGCTTGTCGACCTGGGCGTAGTTGAGCTGGGAGGCCGACGACTCGCAGCAGCACGACACCTGCACCTGACCGGCCCGCGCGGTCGCGTGCGTGCAGTACTCGTCGCCGCTCACGAACTCCTGCAGCAGCCACGGGTTGTCGTCGGAGATCGGCTTCGACCGGGCGAACGCCAACGTCTCGGCCCGCGAGGCCAGCGGCAGCCGGGTGAGGTCGAGGCGGTGCACCGGGTCGTAGGCGATCGACTTGAGCACGTAGGTGCGCCCGGCGCGCTGGGGGTCGTCGACGTCGAAGTCGGCCACCTGCTCGGCCGAGGTCACCCGCTGCACCTGCGGCACGTCGAGGCCGAGCGAGGCGGCGAAGGAGCAGAAGCGCTCCTTGTCGTCGAGCATCGCGATGGTGTCGACGTCGGCGTGCACGACCTCGCAGAAGCCCTGCGAGGCGCTCGGCGGCGAGCGCGTCGTAGTAGCTCGCCACCGGGCTGCACACGGGCACGTAGACGTCGACGGCCTCCTGCTCGACGATGCGCAGCAGCGCCTCGGCGTAACCGTCGTCGGTCGGGTCGGGAACGGTGTGGAACACGTCGACGGCCCGGGAGAACCGGTGGCCGGTCAGCCGGTAGCGCGGCGTCTCGACGAGCACGACGCGATGCCCGGCGGCGTGCATCGCCCGCGCCAGCGCGAGGGCCTTGGTCATCTTGCCCCCGCTGATGAGCACGGTGCGACCGGAGGACGCCGGCTCGGTGGTGGGGCGAAGCGACCGCCGCGCGAGCAGCGCACCGGTGACGGCGAGGTCGACCGGCAGCGTCGCCTGCAGCACCGCGAGCGCCGCGAGGCTCCGCAACCGCGGTCGCACCCGACCGGCGGCGCGCACCGACCCGACCGGGCTCACGAGGCGGCGTACCCCCGCGACATGCCGCGGTGCATCACCCGGTCGCCGACGACGCCGGAGTGGTCGGCGCGGTGCAGCACGCACCCGTTGTCCCACATGACCACGTCGCCCGGGGCCCAGGCATGGCGGTAGACGTTCTCGTCGCGGGTCGAGTGCTCCAGGAGGTAGGCCACCGTCTCCGCGGTCTCGTCGGCGTCGAGCCCGCTGATCGAGGCGCAGCGCGCCGGCGTGGTCAGGTAGAGCGTGGTGCGCCCGGAGAGCGGGTGCGGCCGGAAGATCGGGTGGTGCGCCGAGTGCTCCTCGCCCGGCGCCGGCTCGACGCCGGTCACGACGTGCTCGATCGTGCGGCCGTCGAGGCGGGCCCGCACGTCGTCGGGCAGCGACTCGTAGGCGGCGTACTGGTTGCTGAAGAGCGTCTCGCCGCCCACCTCGGGGATCGTCACGGCCCTCAGGGCGGTGTAGGCCGGCGGCACCGAGACATAGCTGGTGTCGACGTGGAAGGTGCTGCGCGGGGGCGTCGTGCGCCCCACGTTGCTGATGACGTTGAGGTCGTCGAACCCCGGCACCGGGGTCTCGCCGCTGGTGAACACCAGGTCGCCGAAGCCCTGGAGGAACTCCACGAACCCTGCATCGTCGAGGTGCTGGTCGGGCAGCACCATCACCCCGTGCTCGGCGAGCAGGTCGGGGATCGCCGCCAGCTCGTCAGGGGTCGCCACGCTCAGGTCGAGGTCGTCGACGCGGACGCCGATGGGGTGGATCGGGTGGGCGATCACGGGGACACCTCCTGGCGGTCTGCGAGCGGGTCGGCGCGTCGACGGATCAGTGTGATCCCGTCGCGCAGGGGCACCAGCACCTGCTGCAGGCGATCGTCGTCGGCCACCTTCGCGTTGAAGTCGGCGATCGCGCGGCTGTTGTCGCTGTCGGGTCCTGCGCCGTAGGCGCCCCCCTGCATCAGGGTGTTGTCGACGCAGACCAGACCGTGGGGTGAGAGCAGCCCTCCGTCGAGGACGGCGTCGAGGTAGCCGGCGTAGCCCGCCTTGTCGGCGTCGATGAAGACCAGGTCGTAGGGCGAACCCTGCGCGGCCAGGCGCGCCAAGGTGTCGCTCGCGGGCCCGACCTCGACGTCGATCTTGGCGCCGTGGGTGGCCGTGGCGAAGCGCTGCTGGGCGAAGTTCGCGACGTCGTCGTCGATCTCGCAGGCCGTGACCACGCCGTCGTCCGGCAGCGCCTCAGCCATGGCGAGCGCGGAGTAGCCGGTGAACATGCCGACCTCGAGCACCCGGCGCGCGCGCGTCGCGTGCACCAGCAGCTGCAGGAACTGGCCCTCGACGTGGCCTGAGAGCATCTCCGGCTCGAGCGCCCCGGTGACCGCGCTGCCGCCGGGCCCGCCGCGGCGCTCGGGGTAGCGGTAGCCCAGCGTCTCCTGCGCGAGGTCGGCCAGGTCGGCCGACTCCGGTGACGTGCTGAGCTCGAGGTAGGGGTCGAGCCCGGCCGCGAGCAGGCGCGCCTCCCGCACCCGCTGCCGGACGCCGTCCAGCTCGGCGGCGAGCTCGCCGGGCCCCTCGGCGTTGTCGGCGTGCTCGACGAGCGCGGCGACCTCGTCGAGGTGCTCGACCAGCAGGCCCAGGGGCGTCACCGGCCGCAGGGTGCGCTCGGTCACGCCGAGACGCTCTGCGCGACCGTCTCGTGGGCGGGCACCACGGACGCCGTGGCCCGGCGCGCCTCGAAGAGGAACGCCTCGACTCCGTCACCCGCGCGCGGGTAGGACTTCACGACCTCGTGGTGGATCTCGAGCATCCGGTCGAGCTCGGCGTCGTCGAGGTCGTTGAGGAACTCACAGGTGCCGATCGGGCTGGGCACCGCGGCCCGCAGCGACCCGTCGCGGGTCTGCAGGATCGACGCGGTCGCGGTGCGGATCAGCTCCGGGGTGAAGAGCGGGCTGTCGAGGGCGAGACCCAGGCGGCTCATCAGCCAGAACACCCGGTCACGCTCGCTGACCGAGATCAGCCCGCGCTGCTCGGCGATGGTGACCGAGAACGCCATGTCGATGTTGATGGCGTGGCCGTGGAAGAACGGCACCTCCGGCGCGAGCTCGAGGGTGGGGCTCCACGTGTGGCCGAACGCGATGACCCGGTCGAGGTCGAGCTCGAGCAGGTTGGGCACCTCGAGGCGCAGCATGCTGGCGATCGAGTCGTAGGTGACGCGGTGGGCGATCTCGCGCAGCTCCGGGGTGCCGTCGACGTGACCGAAGTGGGTGGTGAGGAGGTCCTCGCCGTACTTCTCCAGCAGGTCGAAGGTGGCGGCGTCCGAGACGGTGTTGATCTTGATCAGCTCGGCCATCCCGTTGCGGATCTGGTCGACCGGCAGGGTCCGCAGGAACGAGAAGTCGAGGAGCACCTCCTGGGAGGCGTGGTAGGCGCCGAGCCGGTTCTTGTACTTGCCGTGGTTGACGCCGACCTTGATCGAGACGCTGGCGTCGATCAGCCCGATGAGGGTGGTGGGGATGCGGATGTAGTTGGTCGAGCGGCGGAACGAGGCGCACGCGAGCCCGGCGATGTCGGTGGTCAGCCCGCCGCCGACGACGAGCACCGGCTCCTTGCGCACCAGACCGAAGGCAGCGAAGGCATCGACGATGTGCTCGACGGTGGTCCAGTTCTTGCGGGTCTCGTCGAGCTCGAGCGGGACGACGGTCAGCTCGATGCCGTGGTGGTCGAAGTACGCCGCAGCCTGCTCGCCGTAGTGGGCGTGCACCACGGAGTCCACGACCATCAGGCAACGGCCCCAGGCGCGGTAGCGGTCGGCGAGGTCGGCGTTCTCGACGTCGAACACCCCGTCGACGTAGCGCAGCGTGTACTCGACCTTCTCGTAGGCCTCGACGTGGAAGGCGGTCTCGGTGGCGGTCAGGTGGGACAAGGGCTGGTCGGACACGGGGAGTTCTCCTGTTTGAGGCAACGGAAGTCCTCCGCTGACGGATGGGTGACGCAGGGCCCGCTCAGGGGGCACCGCGGAGCTGGACGGCGCGGCGAGGACGCTGGGCGTCTCGACGCGCGGACGACTAGGAACGCAGGCCGTCGTAGGAGAGGTGGTCGGTGACGCTCGCGGCCTGCGCGAAGTCGTGACCGGCCGTGTTGGCGTTCGGGAACGCCACGCACCGCACACCGGCCGCGGTCGCGGAAGCGACACCGCCGACGTTGTCCTCGACCGCGACGCAGTCGTCGGCCTGCTCGCCCAGGCGCTCCAGCGCGGTGTGGTAGGCGGCCGGGGCCGGCTTGGACTCCTCGACGCCGGTGGCGTCGAGGACGAGGTCGAAGTCGCTGGCGCTGAGGGTCGGAGCGAGGGCGGCGAGCAGGTGCTCGACGTTCTCCGGCGACGTGGTCGTCACCAGGGCCACCTTGTCGCCGGCCTCGCGGGCGGCGGTGATGGTGTCCATGACGCCGGGGCGCACCTCGAGGCCGGCGCCGGCCAGGCTCTCCTGGAAGCGCGCCGACTTCGTCAGGTGCACGGCGTCGGCGTCGACGTCCTCGCCGCGGTCGGCGGCGTAGGCGGCGATGCGGTTCTTGCCGCCGTTGCTGGTCAGCAGGGCGACGTACTCCTCGCGGTCCCAGCTCCAGTCGAGCCCGTGCTCGGCGAACGCGGCGTTGAACGCGTAGCGCTGGAGCTCGGAGGTGTCGGCGAGCGTGCTGATGGAGCCGAGGAGAAGTGCAGCCATGGGTCGTCCTTCGTCAGGGGTGATCGAGGTCGGTGCCCCGAGTTGTTGACCCAGATCCTGCCGCGCGAGGCGGGGCGATTCATCACCCAAAGGTGAGCGCCGGGCGGCGAGGCACGGAGCGACCCGGCAGCTTCGAGCGGATCAGGTCAGCTGGGAGGACGAGGGTGCCGGGTGCCGGCCGGCGCCGGCCAGGGGTGAGGCTCAGCGGCCGACGCCGAGCAGCTCGCCCGAGACGAGCCCGCTGATCGTGCGCCGCGCCACCACGGCCCACGCCGCCACGAGAGCGGCGTACAACAGCGTCGCCGCGACGGCCAGGAACGGGGCCCCGGTTGCTGCCGCGAGGCCCGCGGTGCCGGTGACGACCGTGCCGAGCGGGAAGGTGAACGACCACCAGCCGAGGGTGAAGGGCAGCCCGGCCCGAGCGGCCCGCACGGTGAGAGCGGTCGCCAGCGTGAGCCACAGCATCGCGAAACCCCACATCGGGACGCCGTAGAGCACGTCGAGCGTGGCGACCGCGGCGCCGTACGGCGCGGGCAGCGAGGCGGGGGCCGTCGCGGCGAGGGTGTGCGAGGCGGTGATCGACTGCCCGACGGGGCCCAGCACGATCCACAGCGTCGGGACCGCCGCTGCGGCCCCGACCTGGTGGTGCATCAACCGACTCCAGATCATCGAGATGATCATCAGCGCGACCACCAGGGTCAGCCCGAACATCATCAGGCAGGCCAGCTGCATCGTCAGCCGGAGGTCGCCGGCCGGGAGGTGGGCGATCAGCAGCGGTCCGGTGGCCGCGCTGACCATCGGCGGGACGACGGGCATCAGCCAGCCGCCGAACGCCCCGTCGGTCTCGACCCGGTGCGCCGTGAAGGCCCGATAGGGCACCGCCACGGCGGTGGCGAGGCCGAGCACGGTGCCGATCGTCCAGAGGACGGCGTCCACCCCCACTGCCGCTGCGGTGCCGAGCAGCGGCCGGCCCAGGAGCAGCGCGCCCGCACCGACCGTGAGCAGCGCCATCGCGGGCGCCCCGTAGAAGTGCGACATCGTCGGGTCCGCGAGGTAGCCGCGCGCCGCCCCGGGCCGGCGGGTCCAGTGGCGCGCCGTGGCGAGGGACACCACGAGCAGCAGCACGCAGTCGAGCACCCACACCCCGCGTGCGACGGCGAGCAGCCCGGGGACCTCGACCGGGAGCGTGGCGGCCGCGTTGGCCACGATGCCGGTGCCCATCACCGTGGCGAACCAGTTGGGGCCGAACGTGGTGAGACGAACCTCCGGACCGGCCGTGTCGACGTCGACGGCGGTGGTGACGGCGGGCGGCACTGGTGGTCATGAGACCAGCGTGCGCCCCTGCGGTCTCGGTCGGTAGGGGTCCCGTACGGTGCCTGCACAGGTGCGACCTGTGAGCAGGCTAAGGTCGACCCTGTGGCCTCCCACGTTCCTGACCTCGACGGGCTCCGGCTCCTGGTGCTGGTGGCGCGCCTGGGCAGCATCGGGGCCGCGGCGCGCGCCCACGGCACCACCCAGCAGGCCGCCTCGGAGCGGGTCCGCGCGATGGAGACGCTGACCGGGCTCACGCTCGTACGCCGTGGTCCGCGCGGCTCCGAGCTCACCGAGGCCGGGATCGTCGTCGTCGAGAGGGCCACCCACCTGCTGGCGGTCGCCGAGGAGATCGAGGCGGCGATCGACGGGCTGCGCGACGACCGGGGCCGCGACCTCGCCGTGTGGGCGAGCATGACCATCGCCGAGACGCTCATCCCCCGGTGGCTGGTGCAGCTGCGACAGCGACAGGTCGCCGAGGGCGCGGTCCCGACGACGGTGAGCCTGACGGCGTCCAACAGCACCCGGGTGCTCGAGGCGGTGCGCACCGGTGCGGCGGGGCTGGGCTTCGTCGAGGGGCCGGGCGCGCCCGCCGGCGTGCGCAGCACCGCGGTCGCTCACGACGAGCTGGTGCTGGTCGTGGCGCAGGGCACCCCTCTGGGACGACGGCGCACGCCGCTCACGCCGCAGCAGGTGGCCGAGCTGTCGCTCGTGCAGCGCGAGAGCGGGTCGGGCACCCGTGAGGTGCTGGAGGCCGCCCTGGGCGAGCACGGCCTCTCCGGGGCGGCGCCGGTCGCCGAGCTCACCACCGCGACCGCGGTGCGGGGCACCGTGCTCGCCGGCGGGTCGGCCGCCTTCCTGAGCCGCCGCGTGGTCGCGCGCGACCTCGACCTCGCTCACCTGGTCGAGGTGGCGACCGTCGGCCTGAGCCTGCAGCGCACCTTCCGCGCCGTCTGGGTCGGAGCCCGCCAGCCGCCCCCCGGCCCGGTGCGCAACCTCGTCGGGATCGCGCGCGCGGGCAAGGACTGAGCCCGGGCGGGTCAGGACGAACGACGTCGCGAGAGCACCGGGCGCAGCAGCACCAGGACCAGCAGGCCCCCGCCGGCGAACAGGCCCCACCAGACCGCGTTGCTGCGCGTGGAGGCGAGCTCGTCGGGGTCGGGGACGGGCAGCGTCGCGCGCTGGCCCTCCTGGTCGGGGAGGGTGTCGGGAGCCGTCCCGTCGCGGGCCGGTCGGAGCGGGCGGGTCACCGCCTCCAGCGGCTGCACGACCCCTTTGCCCTCCCGGGTGTTGGGGATCGCGGGGTCCACGCTCGTGGAGCCCGAGGCGGTGGCCTCGAGCCGCGCCACGAGCTGTTCGGGGCGGTCGTCGGGGAAGACGGTCCGCAACATGGCCAGGACTCCCGACACCTCGGCCGCCGCGACGGCGGTCGAGGGGATGACCACCGAGCAGAAGCGGTCGTCGAGCCCGAGCGAGACAGCCCCCGCCGTCGGCGCTGCCACGCTGATGGCCGAGCTGTAGAGGATGGCGCTGCTGGGGTCGAGCTCGTCGTCGGCGACCGTCGTCGCGACCGAGAGGACGAGCGGGTTCGTGGGGGCGTAGCCGGCCGGGAAGGCCACGTCGGCGAAGTCCTCGCCGTTGACGTACGTCGCGCCCGGTTCTCCCGACTCCGCGTCGGGACGGGGAGCGGTGGCGGCCACGATGATGCCCCCGTTGTCGGTCACCCGCTCGACGGCCGCGCGCAGCGCAGGCGTGTCCTGGTTGCTCACGCCGACGGTGACGATGTCGATGTCACCGCGCGCCACCAGTGGGGCGATGGCGTCCAGGCCGTCGGCCACCGCACTCGGCCCGAGCGGGCTCAGGCCCTCCTCGGTGGTGGCGGCGTCGTAGATGCGCTGGTCGTAGATCGTCGCGCCGGGGGCGATGCCCACCGGCAGCTGGGTGCCGGGGTCGGGGGCCGAGGCGATGACACCGGCCAGCATGGTGCCCTGGAACCACACGAAGTCGTCGGTCGACGAGGCGCCCGGGGCCGGCGTCCCCTGCTGCACCGTCAGCCGACCGGGCACCGGCTTGACGCCCGAGTCGAGCACCGCGACCGTCACGCCGGCGCCGGCGCGGCGCCCGGTGAGCTGCAGCACCCGGCGCTGGGCCTCCTCGAGGTCCAGGAGCTTCGCCGGGGCTCCGTCGGCCGCGAACTCGGTCACGTCGTTCTCGCTGGTCGTGTCGACCTCGACGCTGTCGCAGGAGTCGCCGTCGACGGCGTACGCCGCCCCGCCGCTGCCGACCGCGACGAGCACGCCCGAACCGACGGCCAGGGCGAGGGCCCGAGCGCAGGCCGTAGCGAGGGCCCGGGCGAGTGGCGCAGCCGCGGCACCCGGGCGGTTCAGCCGCACGGTGCCGACCGCGCGCGGGACGTGGGCGGGCACTGCGCCGCCTCGGTGCTGAGCAGGACGCCCGGCTGGAACAGCTCGAGCCAGCTGTCGGGCACGACCTCGGCCGGCACCCCGGCGTAGCCGAGGCTGCTCGCCTCGGCGTCACCGGCGACGCCGTAGGCGAACCCCCGGTCGTCGACGAGCACCCGGTTCACGGCCTCGTCGTCGAACCACCCGCCCGAGCGGACCAGCGCGCCCGTGCCCGGCTGGACGCTCGCCACCGGCGGGCCGGGGTCGACGCCCTCGGCCGAGGCCTCCCCGCCCGGGACGGCTCGGCCCAGCAGCGCGTAGGGCGCGGTGCCGGGCGCTGCGTTGAGCAGCGAGCAGAGCTCGCCGTTGGGTTGCTCGGTGGTGGTGGCCTCCGGCCAGCTCGTGGCGGCCAGCCGGTCGGTGACGTCGACCTCCACCTCCGGCGGGAGCACGCTGCCGACGGCCAGCGGCTGGCGGTCCCCGGGGGCAGCGCCCAGGTAGACGGCCCGGGAGAAGTCGTCGAGGAGCAGGCCGGTGCCCGCGTCCGTCAGCACGTAGCTGCGCCCGTCGACGTCGATCACGTCGCCGACCTTCGCCTTCTTCAGGACGCCGTCCGGGTCGCGGCCGGGGAAGGGCCGACCGACCTGCCGCGACGTGAGGCCGAACGTCGAGAGGTCGAGTGGACTGCCCTGCGGGAACGCGGCGATCCACTCGGGCGGCACGTCGACGGCCGCCGTGACGTTGCCGGCGGCGACCGCGCCCAGCACGGCGTTGGCGCGGTCGTCGGGCAGTGGGATCTCGAAGGCAGAGGCCCGCGGCACCCCGTCGTCGGTCTCGCGGGCGGACTGCGCGACCAGGTAGAGCGTGCCCGGGTCGTCCGGTCGTCCGGTCGTCCGGGTCGGCGACCGCGCGGACGACGAAGCTCACGTCGGGGGTCGCGACGACCTCGGGTGATGCCGACACGGTGACCTTGACCCCGACCCGCTCGCCGTCGACGGTGCCGGTGCAGGCGGTCCAGCCGGTGCCGATGAGCTTGTCGACGGGCGGCGGCGTCGCCGGGGCCTGGAGGATGCCGATCGGGGGACCCTGCTGCAGCTCGGACAGCTTGTCGCGCGAGACGACGAGCGGCTCGACGTCGGAGCCGAGCAGCAGCATCGCCGAGGTGATGTTGATGACCGGGCGCAGCTCGAGGCCCTCGCGTCCCGGCGTCTCGACCAGGACGTAGTCGGCGCCGCTCTCCTTCTCGGAGAGCAGCTGGGGCTTGGCGGCGTCGATCTCGGTGGGGCTGCCGAGGATGTTGAGCACGGCCGCGCCCGCGAGCAGCAGCACGGCGATCGCGATCCCGCCGATGACGGCCCGTCCGGGGCGCGCCGGCTCGACCTCACGGCCACCGGGGGCCCCGGAGACGAAGGCCGTCACCAGACGGCGACGGCTGAAGCTGTAGGCCTCGACGAGGTCCTTCTTGGTCGCCACCGCCGGCTCAGCCGTTGATCGCGTCGAAGAGACCGGACGCGAGCACCAGCAGCGGCAGCAACGAGAGCAGCGCGATGGTCTCCAGGACGTCGCCCAGCCGGCCGCGCCGCAGCGACGGGCCCGACGGCGAGAGCGTGGAGACCAGCAGCAGCCCACCGGCAGCTGCCAGCACGACCGCGGTCGTGGGGCGCCACTCGGGCCAGACCACGAGCAGGGCGACCGCCATCGAGACCAGCCCGAGGACGCCGGACACCAGCCCGACGAGCACCTCCGAGCCGGTGCGGTACTGCCGGGTCCGCAGCATCACGATGAGGCACGAGACGACGACGAGCAGGGTGCCGTCGAGACCCCGGGTCACCGCGAGCGGTGCGACGAGGACGAGCAGGATCCCGACGGTCGCCGAGATCGCGACGAGGATCTCGTGGGCGACCCGGGCGTCGGCCGACACCCGAGCAGGGTCGAGCTCGTCGGGGTCGGCGGTGATGTCGTCGGCGGAGTACAGCTGGTCGACGGCGGTACCGGTGACGCCGAGCGCCAGCCACGGGAAGACACTGCCGACCAGCACCAGGAAGGCCAGGGCGACGGTGAGGACGACGGCCGGGCTCAGGCCGGTGCCGCGCACCAGGACGCCGGTCAGGGCCGCAACAGCCCCGATCACCACGGCCGGGACGAGCAGCGCGCGGCCCACCCCGAGCCCGACGAGGCAGGCCAGGCCGACGATCGCGACCCCGGCGCCGGCAGTGACGAGGGCCGAGGAGTAGTCGTCCTCGGACGCCGGCAGCGAGAGGTCGGAGAAGAGGAGCCCGGCGACCGCGGCGTACCCGACGCCCATCCAGGCGACGGTCACCGACGCCTCGGGCTCGGCCTGCGCCCTGGAGAGGACGATGGCGGCCGACGTCAGCACGACGCCCAGCACCGCGCCGGCCACCGCAGCCAGCTGGTTGTCGTCCTGGATGAAGAGCGCGGCTGCACCCAACGTCATCAGCAGCGACGCCGCCCAGAGCGCCGTGCGCCGACCGGACGCCGCCTCCCAGGGCTTGAGGTCGTGCTCGACCACGTCGGTCATCGCCTCGACGACGTCGTCGTAGACCACCACCGGGCGCTCGTCGACCCCGGCGCTGACCGTGATCACCTGGCCGTCCTCGACGCCTTGGAGGGTGAGTCCGGAGTCACCCTCGAGCCGTCGGCCGTCGGAGGTGACGAGCCGGTAGCCGGCGTAGACGGTGGCGGAGTCGAGCAACCCGACGCTGCGGGCCAGCTCGGGGACCAGCTCGACGACCGGGATGGCGCCCGGCAGCACCAGGTCGACGCGGCGACTGCCGGACGCGACCGTGACGCGCACGAGCCCCGACGCGCCGGCCTGGGTCTGACTCATCGATCTCCTCGTGGTCGTGCTGGGTGCTGCTGGATCAGCTCGAGCGGCGCGATCGGGACGTTGCGCCTGCGCGCATCATCCACCGCCGACCTCGGAGCGCACCAAGGGGCCGACACGTCGCGTGTCGACCCCTGCGGCGTGGACCCGGGTACGCCGCCCCACGTGAAGCGCCGGCCTCACATGAAGCGCTTGGCGCCGTTCTGGTCGGCGGTCTGGTAGTCCTCGCGCGACGACGTCACGGCGAGGTGCGTCTCCTTGAGCAGCTGGGCCATCTCGTTGATGGCGGTGTCCCACTTGCGCTTGGCCTCGTAGTAGGAGGCCTGCTGGTTGCCGGCCCAGTCGCTCTGCAGCGGCTTCAGCTCGGCCTCGAGTCGGTTGAGGCGGTCGTTGATGTCCTCGACGCCCTTCATCATGTCGCTGGAGGCCTGGTCGAGCGCGGCGTGGTTGACCTTGATTCCGTCGAGACTCATGGTGGTGGTCCTTTCCGAGTGCAGAGGAGTGGAGAGTGCGGAGGGAGGCGAGCGGACTGCTCAGCCGAGCTTGTTGAGGAGGTTCTTCATGTTGGAGGCCTGCTGCTCGTCGTTGTTGACGTTGTCGCGCTCGGTCATGGTGAGCGAGTCGGCGAAGTCGTCGAGGGCCTTCACGATGTCGTTCTGCTTCTGGGTCCAGGTGTTGTGCAGGGTGAAGAACGCCGTCGCGCCCTGGCCGCCCCACTGGGACTGCATGGAGGAGATCTGGCCGCTCAGCTTGCTGCTGAGGGCGTTGAAGTCGGTCTTGGCATCGGCAACCATGCCGGCTGCCTTCGTCAGAGTGCCTTGGCCTTGGCCGTACTCGCCGCTGGTGGACATGTCGCCTGCTTCCTTGGCCGGGCGGCGCGACGGCCGCACGAACGATGGGGTGTGGGGTGGTGCTCGATGGGGCTGGATCCGCCCGACCAACGAGCGGCACAGTGGTGGTTGTGCCCGGCGCCTCGGTGCCTAAACCTGCAACCTGTCAATTCCACAGGGCGGTCATCAGACCGGCCGCTGCGACCACGGAGGCGACCCCGAGAGCGGCGCACAGCGCCTCGGCCACCTCGGCCCGCCGCGCCCACCACGCCGAGCGCCAGCCGCGACCCAGCGCCACCGCGACCAGCACCACCAGGGCACCCAGGACCACCGCTCCCGCGAAGATCACCAGCGCGGCGCTCTGGCCCGCTGCGTCGAGGAGCACGACGGCCAGCACCGCCCAGCACGCCAGCCCTGCGGCACGCAGGGCGCCACGCGCTCCGACGTGGCGGTAGCTGCGCGCGGCCAGCAGCAGCGCCCCGCCACAGAAGCCGACCTCGCACCGGGCCCCGATCACGTCGGCGCTCGCCGTCGCCTCCCGCAGCAGGAGCGCGGCCGAGGTCGCCGAGGTCGCCAGGATCGCCACGGCGGACGCCGTCACCAGCCGGGCGCCGCTCTGCGAGACCGACACGACGAGCTGATGGGGGACGACGATGCGCCCGCGACGCCCGGTGGGGCGTTCACGCGCCGACCAGGCGGTGACGGCGAGCCGCTCGAGGTCGAGCAGGTAGTGGTCGGGCACGTCGACGGCGATCTGGGGCACGAACCGGGCCGCGAGCATCGCCAGGAGCAGCAGGACCGCCCAGACCACCTGCGCCCCGACGCCGGCCAGCGCGGCCCCGGTGGTCAGGGTGAAGAGCGCGGCGCCGGTCACCGCCCACACGCGCAGACCCTCCTCGGCGTGCTGCTCGAGCGCGCGGGCGGCTGCCGCGCAGATCGCGGCTGCCAGCGCGGCGATGCCGATGATGGTCGGGAGCCGGACGTCGGCAGGGTCCCAGGCGACGGCGAAGGCGGCGGCCGCGGCGAACGCCGGAGCCGCCAGCACCCGGTGCGGGGCCCAGGGCCCGCCGGGCAGCGACCCGAGGACGGCCGCCGCCAGGAGCGTGGCGGTCGCAGCGTCGCGCTGGGGGGAGTCGGGTAGGGCTGCGGCGTAGCCGCCGGCGAGCGCGGCCACCGCCGACGCCACGGCGAACCAGAGCCCGGAGAGCGGGCCGGGTGTCGAGCGTGGCCGGGTCGCGGTGGCGCCCGCCGCCACCGGCTCCGTCGTCCGACGACGACGCGGCGCCCGAGGCGACGGACCCACGGAGGCGACCAGCACCGAGCCGGCGCCGACGCCGGCATCGGCCAGCGAGACGTCCTCGTCGAGGGGTCGACCCATCCGGGTGTAGAGCCGAGGGACCGTGGGGAGGCTGGCCTGACGTGAGTACTCCGCCGCCACGTCGGCACCCGACGCACCCGACGGCACCTGGAGGTCCAGGACGCCCACGGGACCGTGCACGCTCAGGGCGATCGCCGCGTGGGGGTCGCTCGAGGGAAGGGAACTGCTCACGTGACCTCGCTCCAGTCCGGCTCGCTCCAGCCCGGCAGCCGGGTCGTAGCGCGAAGGGTATGCCCCGGATCACCCACTCCCTATCATCGGATCTTCACCGTCGCTCGAGAGCGCGACGCACGAGCGCGAGGTGGACGACGTGACGACGGTTCAGCCGGTGGAGCAGCCCGGACAACCGCTGCCCGGTGGTGCGTTGAGCGGGTCCCGCACCGAGCGCCCCGAGATGCCCGGTGGCCAGATCGTGCTCCAGCCGCCGCCGGAGCTGCAGGCCAACGAGGGCGCGGCCGGCGTGGCGATGAACGCCATCCCGATGCTCGGCAGCCTGGGCTCGATCGTCCTGGTGGCGACGCTGAGCAGTGGACCGGGATCGAACCCGGCGCGCGGCTTCCTCACCGCCGGCATGTTCCTCTTCGCCACCCTCGGCTTCATCTTCGTGCAGATCGACCGGCAGCGAAAGCAGCGCGCCCAGCAGGTCACCGGTTCGCGGACCGAGTACCTGCGCTACCTCGCGAGCGTGCGGACGACGGCTCGCCAGGCCGCCGACCAGCAGCGCCGGGCCCTCATGTGGCACCACCCCGACCCCGCCTCGCTGCCCGCGCTGGCCGAGGAGCGCTCGCGCGTGTGGGAGCACCACGCGACCGACGCGCAGTTCCTGCACGTGCGCTACGGCCTGTGCGCCCAGCCGCTGGCCCTCGAGCTGGTCCCGCCCGAGAGCGCCCCCATCGACGACGTCGACCCGGCCTCCGCCTCGGCCCTGCACCGGCTGCTCGTCGTCCACCGCACCCAGCCCGACCTGCCGGCGTCGGTGAACCTGCGCGCCTTCGACCGCGTCGAGGTCTGCGGCGAGGAGGACCAGGCCCGGTCGCTGGCCCGGGCGATCATCTGCTCGGCCACCGCCTTCCAGTCGCCCGAGCACCTCGTCGTGGCGGTGCTGTGCACCGACGAGCACATCGCGCACTGGGACTGGGTCAAGTGGCTGCCCCACGCCCTGAGCCGCGAGGCCAGTGACGCCGTCGGCCCGATGCGGATGGTCGCGACGTCCCTCAACGACCTCGCCGCCCTCCTGCCTCCCGACCTCAGCGAGCGACCCCGGTTCGGCGCCGACGACCGCGAGGCGACGCCGCACATCCTGCTCGTCACCGACGGCTTCGAGCTGCCGCCGGGCAACCACGTGGTGCCGCCCGACGGGCTGCACGGTGTGACGGTCCTCGACCTGCCCACGCGCTGGGACGAGCTCGAGGACTCCACGCGCCTGCGCCTGGAGATCGCGCCCGGCGCGGTCGCCACGGGGGCCACGGTGCCGGTCGAAGCCGTCCGGTTGCGCGACGAGCCCATCCGCGCCAAGGGCGACCAGTGCGACATCGCCACGGCCGAGGCCTTCGCCCGCCGGCTGACCCCGCTCCACAACGTGACCGTGAGCGGCCCGGCCGACGGCGCGAACGGCGAGATCACCGGCCCCACCGACGTCATGGACCTCCTCGGGCTCGGCGACGTCCGGGTGTTCGAGCCGTCCGCGGCCTGGCGCAGCCGGCCCTCCCGCGACCGGCTGCGGGTGCCGATCGGCCTCGGCGAAGGTGGCGCGATGGTGCACCTCGACATCAAGGAGTCGGCCCAGCAGGGCATGGGCCCGCACGGGCTCTGCATCGGCGCCACCGGGTCGGGCAAGTCGGAGTTCCTGCGCACGCTGGTGCTCGGCCTGGCGATGACGCACTCGCCCGAGCAGCTCAACATGGTGCTCGTCGACTTCAAGGGTGGGGCGACCTTCGCCGGGATGGCTCGGATGCCGCACGTCTCGGCCGTCATCACCAACCTCTCCCAGGAGCTCACCCTGGTCGACCGCATGCAGGACGCCCTCTCGGGCGAGATGGTGCGTCGCCAGGAGCTGCTGCGCGAGGCCGGCAACTTCGCCTCGATCCGCGACTACGAGAAGGCCCGGGTCGCCGGCGAGGACCTCGCGCCGTTGCCCTCGCTGTTCATCGTCGTCGACGAGTTCTCCGAGATGCTCTCGGCCAAGCCGGAGTTCATCGACCTCTTCGTCGCCATCGGCCGCCTGGGGCGTTCCCTCGGCCTCCACCTGCTCCTCGCCTCCCAGCGCCTGGAGGAGGGCCGGCTCCGCGGGCTCGAGTCGCACTTGTCGTACCGGGTGGGCCTGCGCACCTTCAGCGCCCAGGAGTCGCGCGCCGTCCTCGGCGTCCCCGACGCCTACGAGCTGCCCGCCGTCCCCGGGCTCGGCTACCTCAAGCCCGACCCGACCACGATGACCCGTTTCAAGGCCGCCTACGTCTCGGGGCCCCCGGCGGCCGGACGCTCCGGCGTCAACCGCGACGAGGGCGGGCACGTGCGCGGCATCTTGCCGTTCACGATCTCCGAGGTGCTCTCGCTCGACACCGAGGTCGAGGTGCAGGTCGACGCCGCGCCCGCCCCCGTCGTGAGCGACTCCCAGGAGACGCTGCTCGACGTCGCGGTCCAGCGGATGGCCGGTCACGGCACGCCGGCCCACCAGGTCTGGCTCCCGCCGCTCGACGAGCCCGACACCCTCGACGCCTTGATGGACGACCTCGTGCACGACCCCGTGGTCGGCCTGGTCTCCCCGCGCTGGCGCGCGCAGGGTGGGCTCACCATCCCGCTGGGCACCGTCGACCGGCCGCGCGAGCAGCGCCGCGACACCCTCTCGATCGACCTCAGCGGCTCCGCGGGCCACGTCGCCGTCGTCGGCGGTCCGCGCAGCGGCAAGAGCACGCTGCTGCGCACGATGGTGACCAGCCTGGCGCTGACCACGACACCGGCGGAGTCGCAGTTCTTCGTGCTCGACTTCGGCGGCGGCACGTTCACCCCGCTGGCCCGGCTGCCGCACGTCTCCGGCGTCGGCACCCGCTCCGAGCCGGACGTCGTGCGCCGGATCGTGGCCGAGGTGCAGGGCGTCGTCGACCGGCGCGAGGCCTACTTCCGCGCCAACGGGATCGACTCGATCGAGACCTACCGCACCCGGCGCGCCGCCGGCCGCGTCGACGACGGCTACGGCGACGTGTTCCTCGTCATCGACGGCTGGAGCACCTTGCGCTCGGACTTCGACGACCTCGAGATGGAGCTGCAGACCCTGGCCTCGCGCGGCCTGACCTTCGGGCTGCACCTCATCGCCTCGACCGGACGCTGGGCCGACTTCCGCGCCGCCGTGCGCGACGTCCTCGGCACCCGGCTCGAGCTCAAGCTCGGTGACGCCATGGACTCCGAGATCGACCGCAAGGTCGCCGTCCTCGTGCCGACCGGACGGCCCGGCCGCGGCCTGGTGCCCGGCAAGCTGCACTTCCTCGGCGCGCTGCCGCGCGTGGACGGCGACCCGTCGGCCGACACGCTCGGCGAGGGCGTCGACGACCTGATCGCAAGGGTCGCGGCGGCCTGGACGGGCCCGGCCGGCCCGAAGCTGCGGCTGCTCCCCGAGCAGATCGACCTCGACCGCGTGCGCGAGCTCGCCTCCACCGCCGCAGCATCGACCGCAGCGGCTACGGGCGCCTCCGCCGCCGGCCCCGCGTCGTCACGCCCCCTGCTCATGGGCATCAACGAGAAGGAGCTCGCACCGGTCGGCCTCGACCCCGACACCCAGCCGCACCTGCTCATCCTCGGCGACGGCGGCTCGGGCAAGAGCGCGATCCTGCGCACCCAGCTGCACGAGATCATGCGCACCCGCACCCCGGCCGAGGCGCAGATCGTCGTGGTCGACTACCGACGCTCACTGCTCGGGGAGGTCCCGGAGGAGTACCTGCTCAACTACCTCACCTCCGCCACCCAGGCGACCCCGGCCCTGCGCGACCTGACGACCTATCTCGAGAGCCGCATCCCGGGCCCGGACGTCACGCCCGAGCAGCTGCGCAGCCGCACCTGGTGGACCGGTGCCGAGGTCTTCGTGCTGGTCGACGACTACGACCTGGTCGCCACCCAGCAGAGCTCGCCGCTCGTCCTCCTCCAGCCCCTGCTGGCCCAGGCGCGCGACGTCGGTCTGCACGTCACCGTCGCCCGACGCTCCGGTGGCGCCTCGCGGGCGATGTACGAGCCGGTCATCCAGTCGTTGCGTGACCTCGCCATGCCCGGGCTGATGCTCTCCGGCAGTGCCGAGGAGGGCCCGCTGCTCGGCAACGTGCGTCCGACGCCCATGCCGCCGGGCCGGGGTCGCCTCATCACCCGCGAGCGCGGTGTCGAGGTCATCCAGAACGCCTGGACCGACCTGGCGCTCTGAATCAGGTGGGCAGCATCAGTGGAGGTGGACGCCGGGGCCGGTGACCTTGACCTTGGCGTCGGTGAGGTCGTGGTGCATCTCCCACGTGCGGCGGTAGCCGGTGTGGGAGACCTTCCAGCCGGCGTCGGTGCGCACGTAGCGGTCCTCGTAGAAGGCCGCCCCCTCGAGCATGAAGTGCACGGCGTCGACGATGACGCGGTCCTCGAGGTACCAGCGACCGGTGGCCGTGTCGCCGTCGACGTCGATCTCGGGGTGGTGCACGTGGTGCATGGTGATCATCCCCTCGCCGAGGTTGGCGCGCATGTAGTCGACCAGGGCCGCTCGGTCGGCGAACTCGAGGCCGTTGTAGTCGGCCGTGGTCTCCGGCACGAAGCAGTCGGAGAAACCGTCCCACTGCTTGGTGTCGAGGCAGCGCAGGTAGGCGTACTTGAGACGGCAGATGGCATCGATGTCGTCGCGCGTCGAGGAGTCGGTCACTGCGGCAATGTAGCGCCGAACGTCGCCGAGATCACGTGCGGCGAGACGTGGCTGTAACCGCGGGTCAACCTGCGGTCAATGTTGACGGTCCAGCCTTGACCCATGACCGAGAACGAGATCGACGAGACCGCCCAGCTCGACCAGCGTCGCGCGCAGCGATCGACCCTGAAGGCCAAGCACGCTCAGAGCCTGACCACCCTCATGGGGGCCCGCGACGACCTGCGCGGCGTCCACGCCCTGGCCGACCACCTGGACGAAGCCGTCCGCTGGACCGCCTGACCACTCCCCCCCCGCCCGACCCCTGGCCCCGACCCCGACCCCCGACCCACGCCTCCCTGCTCGCTCGGCGCGAGCTCACCTGCGCGCAGTGCCGAACATCCCCCGGGCGACCTCGCGAGCAGCGGTGCGCATGAAGTCCTTGAAGGCCCCGGAGCTGACGACGTCGTGCACGATGCTGCCGTCCTCCTGCTTCTCCTTCGCCTTCTTGGCCGCCGCAGCCGCCTCCCTCTCGGCTGCCCTCGCCGCCACGGCGGCGTCCTTCGCCTCCGTCCTCGCCCTCGCCGCGGCCGCCTCGGCGTCCGCCGCCGCCGACTCCTCCTCGGCCTGCTTGCGCGCCCCCTCCTCGAGCTTGGTGGCGAGGAGCTCACGCGCCGACTCGCGATCGACCGCGGCAGCGTAGGTCGCGTAGCGGGGGCTGGCGGTCACGATCGCCTGCAGGAGCGCCGGGTCGGAGGGCGCCATCAGCGACTCCGGCGCGCGCAGGCGAGTCCAGGCCACCGGCGTCGGCGCCCCACGCTCGTTCATCACCGTCACCACGGCCTCGCCGATCCCCAGCGTCGTGATCACCTCGCCGAGGTCGTCGTACTCGCTCCCGGGATAGGTGTTCACGGTCGCCCTGAGGGCCTTGGCGTCGTTGGGGGTGTGGGCGCGCAGCTGGTGCTGCACCCGAGAGCCGAGCTGGGCCAGCACGTCGTCGGGCACGTCGGTCGGGCTCTGGGTCACGAAGAAGACCCCGACCCCCTTGGAGCGGATCAGCCGGACGGTCTGCGCGATCTGGTCGAGGAAGGCCTTCGACGCGTCACGGAACAGCAGGTGGGCCTCGTCGAAGAAGAAGACCAGCTTCGGGCGGTCGATGTCACCGACCTCGGGCAGGTCGTGGAACAGGTCGGCCAGCAGCCACATGAGGAAGGTCGAGAAGATCGCCGGCCGGTCCTGCAGGTTCGGCAGCTCGACGAGGGAGATCAGGCCCCTGCCGTGCGGCGTGCCGTCGGGGGTGACCTGGAGCAGGTCGGAGGTGGCGAACTCCGGCTCCCCGAAGAACGCGTCGGCGCCCTGGTCGGAGAAGGTGATGAGCTCGCGCAGGATGACGCCGGCAGTCGCGGTCGAGAGCCCGCCGAGCGCCTTGAGCTCGGGCTTGCCCTCCTCGCTGGTCAGGTGGGCGACGACGGCGCGCAGGTCGGCGAGGTCGAGCAGCGGCAGCCCGGCCTGGTCGGCGTAGTGGAAGACGAGCCCGAGGCTCGACTCCTGGGTGTCGTTGAGGTCGAGCACCTTGCTCAGCAGCGTGGGCCCGAACGACGACATCGTCACCCGCAGCGGGATGCCGGTGCCGTCACCGCCGAGGGCGTAGAGCTCGACCGGGAACCCCGTCGCAGCCCACGTCTGCCCGACCGAGGCGGCCCGCGCGACGATCTTCTCCCCGCCCTGGCCCGGGGTGGCCAGGCCGGACAGGTCGCCCTTGATGTCGGCAGCGAAGACGGGGACGCCGTTGCTGCTGAGCTGCTCGGCCAGCAGCTGCAGGGTCTTGGTCTTGCCCGTGCCCGTGGCACCCGCGACGAGACCGTGGCGGTTGAGCATGCCGAGCGGGATCCGCACGCGGGCCGGCGACGGCGTGGTCGCGTCGAGCATCAGCCCCCCGAGCTCGAGGGCCGGGCCCTCGAAGGCGTAGCCGGCGAGCACCGCCTGCTCCACCGGGTTCGTCGCGCTCGGAGCAGATCCGCCCGGGGTGGGCGCCACGGGGGCGGCGACGACGGGGCCGGCGGGGTCGGGGGGCGCAGGGGCGGTGGGCTGGTCCGGAGCACCGGGCGTCTCGCTCATGCAGCCACCGTAGTGGTGGGACGGACGTCGGGGCGGGTGACGACGCGGCGCTGCTTACACTCACCGAGTGATCTTCAAACGGGTGGGCAGCGACCGCCCCTACCCCGAGCACGGCCTGTCGCACCGCGAGTGGAACGCCGTGCCTCCACGCCAGGTGCGCCTCGACGAGCTGGTGACGACCAAGGACACCCTGCAGCTGATCGCCCTCCTCGACGAGGACTCCACCTTCTACGGCGACCTGTTCGCCCACGTCGTCGAGTGGCGCGACGACCTCTACCTCGAGGACGGCCTGCACCGCGCGCTGCGCGCCGCCCTGGCGCAGCGCAGCGTCCTGCACGCGCGCGTCCACCGGGTCCCGGCCTGACGATGGGCACTCCGTCATGAGCGGTCTCCTCGACGACCTCACCAGGTACGCGCGCTCGATCGGCCCCGTGTGGCTGGCCCGCCTCCGCACCGCGGCCACCCTCGGCGTCCTGGCGCTGCTCGTGGTCGTGGCGGTGCGCGTCGGCCTCGACCGGGTCGCCGAGCCGTTCCCCGAGTCGGCCGACCCGGCGATCTGCACCCCGACACCCGTGGCGGCCGGTGATCCCGTGCTACCGGGCGCGGTCACGGTGAGCGTCATCAACGCCGGCGGGGCCAACGGCCTGGCCGGACGCACGCTGAGCGAGCTCGTCGACCTCGGTTTCGGCCGCGGCGAGCTGGGCGACGCCCCCGAGGGCACCCGGCGCGTCGCCACCTCCCAGATCTGGACCACCGAGGGCACCACCGCCGCCGTCAAGCTGGTGCGCAGCTACCTGAAGGGCAAGGTCACGATCGTCGAGCGCGACGGCCCGGTCGGCGGCCTGAACGTGGTCGTCGGTGAGGGGTTCAAGGACGTCAAGAAGGGCCGGGCGCAGTTCCGCGCCGAGTCCGACGAGACGACCTGCATCCCCACGGCGCCCGTCGAGACGCCCGCTCCGTCGGCCCCACCCGCCGCCGGCTGAGCCTCGCGGTCACTCCCTGCTGGTCAGTCCTCGAGCCACTGCGCCAGGCGACCGCGCGCGCTGACCTCACGCAACCGGTCCTCGGTGGCCTCGCGCTGGCGTCGGGGGGTCACCACGAGCAGGTCGTCGTGGTGACGCAACACGGTACGGGCCTCGGGCACCAGCGTCCGCCCGTCGCGGATCACCAGCGAGACCGAGGCGCCGGCGGGCAGTCGCAGCTCGCCCACCTCGACGCCGTGCAGGCGCGAGACCGGACTGATCGTGATCTGGAGCAGGTCGGCCGCGACCCGCTCCAGCGGTGCGGCTTCCAGGTCGAGGTCGCGTGGCTCGGAGCGCCGGGTCACCCGCAGCACCCGCGCCACCAGCGGCAGGGTGGGGCCTGTGAGCAGGGTGTAGACGATCACGATCACGAAGACGATGTCGAAGAGACGCGTCGAGCCGGCCACCCCCTCCGCCAGGGGGATCGTGGTCAGCACGATCGGCACGGCTCCGCGCAGCCCGGCCCACGACACGAACGACAGCTCGCGCCACGGCATCGGCTGCACGAGCGAGCTGACGAGCACCGACACCGGTCGGGCCACCAGCGTGAGGAGCAGGCCGGCCAGGATCGCGGTGCCGACGGTCGACCACGAGATGCGTCCTGGCGAGAGCAGCAGCCCGAGCATCACGAAGAGGCCGATCTGGGCCAGCCAGGCGACGCCCTCGGCGAACGACTTGGTGGCGGCCCGGTGCGGCAGCTCGGAGTTGCCGAGCACCAGCGCCGAGACGTAGACGGCCGCGAAGCCGCTGGCGTGCAGCGCCGAGGCGGACCCGTAGGCGAGCAGGGTCAAGGTGAGGACCGCGAGCGGGTAGAGGCCGGACGACGGCAGCGCGACGCGGCGCATCACCCAGGCGCCACCGAAACCGATGGCCAGGCCGCCGGCCACCCCCGCGACCAGCTCGAAGACGATGATCGCGACGGTGCCGAACAGGCCGTAGTCGGCGACCGCACCGGTCGAGATCAAGGTGACCAGCACGACGGTGGGCGCGTCGTTGAGGCCCGACTCGGCCTCCAGCGATCCGGTCAGCCGCTGCGGCAGGGGCACCACGCGCAACACCGAGAAGACCGCGGCGGCGTCGGTGGGCGAGCAGACCGCGCCGAGCAGGACCGCGAGCTCCCACGGCAGTCCCAGCAGGTAGTGACCGCCCACGGCCATCACCGTCACCGAGACCGCGACGCCCACGGTCGCCAACGACGTACCGAGACGCATCGAGGGTCTCGCCTCGCGCCAGCTCGTGGTGAGACCGCCCTCGGCGAGGATGAGCAGCAGCGCGGCGAACCCGAGGGAGTGCGCGACCTCGGGGTCGTCGAACGCGATGCCGACCCCCGACTCGCCCAGGGCCACGCCCATCAGCAGGTAGATCAGCAGGCTGGGCAGCCCGGCGCGTGAGGAGAGGCGCACGGCGAGGATCGCGAGCAAGGTGACGGCAGCGCCGATCAGGACGAACCTGTCGAGCTGCTCGACGTCGAAGGACATGGCACCTCGGGGGTTGGGGTTCCGGGGTCCGATCCTATCGGCGATCGCGCTCCGGGCGCGCCGCGGCCGGGACCGGTGAGACGTCGTCCGGCCCCGTCGACGGCGGCGTCAGCGGCGCGCGCGCAGCCAGCCGTCGATGCCGGCGTCGACGACGTCGGCTCGCCGTCCGCGCTGGTCGAGGTCGGCCAGCGGCACCCACGCGGCGAAGTCCGTGCTGCCGCCGACCTCGACCGTGCCGAGGGTGCCTCCGGTGATGGTGGCCGAGAAGATCACCTTCACCGCCTTGTAGGGCTTGGGCGAGCGCGAGGTGCCGTCGCGGTGGCCCCAGGCCTGGGTGGTCAGCGGTGCGCCGACCTCGACCCGGAAGCCGGCCTCCTCGTAGACCTCGCGCGCGACGGCGTCCTCCAGGCTCTCGTCGTAGTCGACGCCACCGCCGGGGAGGCTCCAGCCGGGCTCGTGGCGGCCCTCGCCGTTGTACCAGGTCAGCAGGACCTGCTCCCGACCGTCGACCTCCTCGACGATCACGGCGTAGGCGGCGACGCGGGTGTCGTACTCGGTGAAGTGCACGGGGAGCACGCTAGTCCCCGACCATCCGTCCATCCGTCCACCCGGCCCTCGGCTCGGTCGCCGCGGTCGCGTCGCCAGAAAGTGGAACATGTTCTAGATTTGGCCGGGTGAGCACCCGAGGCACCGCCATCCCCGAGACCGTCCCCGCGTCGTCGCTGCCCGTCGACACCGAGTCGTTCGACGTCGTGGTCGTCGGGTTCGGCATCGCCGGCGGGTGCGCCGCCCTCGACGCGGCGCGGGCGGGGGCGCGGGTGCTGCTGCTCGAACGCGCAGCCGTGCACGGCGGCACGTCCTCGCTGTCCGGCGGCCACTTCTACCTGGGGGCCGGCACCGCCGTGCAGATCGCCACCGGGCACGAGGACTCCGTCGAGGACATGTACTCCTACCTCGTCCTGGCCTCCAAGGAGCCCGAGGAGGACAAGATCCGGGCCTACTGCGAGGAGTCGGTGGCGCACTTCGACTGGCTCGAGGCCCTGGGGTTCGAGTTCGAGCGGTCCTACTACCCGGAGAAGGCCGTGATCCAGCCCGGCACCGAGGGCTTGATGTACACCGGCAACGAGAAGCTGTGGCCCTACAAGGACGCCGCTCGGCCGGCGCCACGCGGCCACAAGGTGCCGGTGGCCGGCGACACCGAGGGCACCAGGATGGTGATGGACCTCCTGCGCGAGCGCGTGGTGGAGGCCGGCGTCGAGGTGCGCTACGAGACCGGGGCGACCCGCCTGGTCGTCGACGACGTCTCGGGGTCGGGTGCCGTCGTCGGCGTGGCCTGGCGCTCGTTCGAGCAGACCGGCCACGTGCTGGCGGGGGGCGTCGTGCTCGCGGCCGGGGGCTTCGTGATGAACGCCGACATGGTCGCCGAGCACACCCCGGCACTGTCGCAGAACCTCTTCACCCTCGGTTCGACCTACGACGACGGGCTCGGCATCCGGCTCGGGCAGTCGGTCGGCGCCGAGCTCAAGCACATGGACGAGCCGTTCATCACCGCCCCGGTCTACCCGCCGTCGGGGCTGCTCACCGGGATCATCGTCAACGCGGCCGGGGAGCGCTTCGTGGCCGAGGACAGCTACCACTCCCGCACCTCGCAGTTCGTCATGGAGCAGCCTGGTTCGGTGGCGTACCTGATCGTCGACAGCGAGCACGTCGAGTACCCCAAGTTCCCCCTCGCCCCGCTCATCGACGGCTACGAGACGATCGCCGAGCTCGAGACCGCGCTCGACCTGCCGAGCGGCTCGGTCGCCTCGACGTTGCAGCGCTACGACGAGCACGCCGCCCGCGGCGAGGACCCCGACTTCCACAAGGGTGCCGAGTGGCTGGCGCCGCAGTCGACCGGCCCCTGGGCCGTCTTCGACCTGCGGCTCGGCAAGGCGATGTATGCCGGCTTCACCCTCGGCGGCCTGCGGGTCAGCGTCGACGGGGAGGTGCAGCGCCCCGACGGGTCGGCGGTCGCGGGCCTCTACGCCGCCGGCGCCTGCGCCTCGAACCTGGCCCAGGACGGCAAGGGCTACTGCTCGGGCACCCAGCTCGGCGAGGGGTCGTTCTTCGGCCGCAAGGCAGGTCTCGCCGCCGCTCGCCGAGGGGTTTCGTAGACTCCCGCCCGTGAAGACACCGGTCGGCCTGCGACCAGCGGCCTGGGAGCCGCGTACGCGCCTCATCGCTGCCGTCGTGGCGCTCGTGGTCGTCGTGGCCGCCGTGCTCTGGTGGGTCGCCGGCGCCGACGGGCGGCGCGTGGACGCCGCCTGCGACCTCTACGACGGACAGCAGGGCGTGCTGCGAGGACTGCTGGTCGACATCGACGACGCCGCCGACGCCTCGGCGGCCGCCGGCGACACCCACCTGCTGCCGTACTTCGACAACGCCGACTCCACGCTCAACTCGATGCGCCGCTGGCAGGCCACCCAGCCGCGCGTGGACGCCGTCCTCGAGGCGGGCGACGACGCGGCCGCACGGACGTTCGCCGACCTCACCGACAGCGTGGCGCAGGTGCAACGGCTCGTCGAGGCCGACGTCGCCGCTGACGCCGTCACCTTCGTGCCGGACGTCGCCACCCGCCTCGACGACGCCGACCGGCTCTGCTCCTGAGCCCCGCTCCACCCCGGCCGTCGCAGCCGGCGCCCGTAGGCTCGGTGTCGTGAACCGCCTCCAGGTCGCCCAGCGCGCGAACGTGCCGCCGTTCCACGTCATGGACCTCATGGCGGCGGCTGCCGAGCGGCGCCGCACGCACGACGACCTGCTCGACCTGCTGGCCGGCCAGCCGAGCACCGGCGCCCCGCGCGCGGTCACCGACGAGGCGATCCGGCTGCTCCGCAGCGGCGACCCGTTGGGCTACACGCCCTCCACGGGGATCCGCGAGCTGCGCGAGGCGATCGCCGCACACCACCGGCGCACGCACGGCATCGAGGTCGACCCCGACGAGGTCGTGGTCACCACCGGCAGCAGCGGGGGGTTCCTGCTGGCCTTCCTGGCTGCGTTCGAGGCCGGTGACCGCGTCGCGATCGCGCGACCCGGCTACCCCTGCTACCGCAACGTGCTCGCGGCACTCGGTTGCGAGGTCGTGGAGATCCCGACCGGCCCGGCCACCCGGTTCCAGCCCACCGTCGAGGCGCTCACCGCGCTCGTCGACGACTCCGCTGCCGGCGGGCTCGCAGGGCTCGTCGTGGCGAGCCCGGCCAACCCGACCGGCACCATGCTGCTCCCCAGCGAGCTCGCCGCGCTGGCGTCGTACTGCGAGGACGCCGGCGTGCAGCTGATCAGCGACGAGATCTACCACGGGATCGAGTACGCGCCGCTGGCCGGCAGCGCCCCTGGGGCTGCCGGGGGCACCGGGGGCACCGGGGGCACCGGGGAGCGCCTGGCCCGGTCGGCGTGGGAGACCAGTCGCGAGGCGGTGGTGTTCAACTCGTTCTCGAAGTACTTCTCGATGACCGGCTGGCGGATCGGCTGGATGCTCGTGCCCGAGCGCCTGCGCCGTGCGGTCGACGTCCTCACCGGCAACTTCACGATCTGTCCGCCGGTGCTCGCGCAGCGCGCGTGCCTGGCTGCCTTCACCGAGGCGTCGTACGCCGAGCTCGACGCGCACGTCGAGCGCTACGCCGCCAACCGGCGCCTGCTGCTCGACGCTCTCCCCAGGCTCGGCGTCACCGAGCTGGCACCGGCCGACGGTGCGTTCTACGTCTACGCCGACGTCGGCCACCTCCTCGGCGACCGGGGTGACTCGATGGCCTTCGCCCACCACGTGCTCGCCACCACCGGCGTGGCCCTGGCGACCGGCGTCGACTTCGACACCGTCGAGGGCCGACGCTTCGTGCGGTTCAGCTTCGCCGGTGACGGCGCGGTGATCTCGGAGGCCCTCGACCGGCTGGCCCCGGTGCTCCAGCGAGTGTGGGACGGCGCCCCCGCGCCCGGTTCGCCCGGCTAGCCCGTGGTGCCCGGCGACGTGGTCGGCGCGGCCACCCCGAGGCCGCGCACGAAGCCCGTGCGGATGAAGCCGTTGCGGATGCGTTGCGGGTGGTTGCCGACCGAGATCGTGTCGACGATGCGCGCCGTGCGGTAGGAGATGCGCGAGACGTCGTCGGTGCCGCTCCAGGAGATGTAGCAGTACTTGCCGTCCCAGCTGGGCGTGACCCAGTAGGGCTTCTCGCCGCCCCGGAGCAGCCGGGTGCGCGTGAACGACTTCGTCCGCACGATGGTGGCGTAGTCGCTGTTGGTGCCCGCGACGCAGATGCGGGTGCCCTCCGGGTTCATCGCGATCCCGTGGTGGGCCGAGTCGAGCACGTACCGCTCGCGCGGCACGTTCGGCTTGAGGTCGGGCAACCGCTTGATGCGGGTGATCTTCCCGGAGCGCCGGTCGAGCTCGACGAAGCCGTGGAAGAACGACAGCTGGAGGTAGATCTTCTTCTCGTCGGGCGAGAGGGTCAGGGGACGCACGGCGCTGGAGACCTTGGTGAGCCCGGCCTCGTCGAGCGCCTTGCGGATGTCGTAGCGGCGCTCGATCTCGAACGTCCTGGCGTTGACGACCTGGAGCACCCGCTCGCTCTCCAACGGGTCGGGGACGTCGGGGTCGTCGAGAGGGCTGTAGACCGTGCCGATGCTGGCGTGCAGGATCCGCTTGCCACCGTCGATGAAGACGTTCTCGTGCGGCGAGCCACCCGAGCGGAACCTGCCCACCTCGGTGCCGTCGGCGACCCGCAGCACGTGGACGACGTTGCCCGTCGAGGCACTGACCACCACCCGGCGCCCGTCGGGCGAGATCGCCATGTGGTCGGAGCGCACACCCGCGACCTCGAAGCGCCAGACGATCTTCTTCGTCCGCAGGCTGATCGCCACGACGTCGGCGAACGAAGGGCGCGAGATCACCACGAGCCGGCCGTCGTTGGAGGAGTACATGTCGTCGACGAACTGGTCGTTGCCCTCACCGATGAGCTCACGGATCGCCAGGAAGTAGGCCAGCCGGTAAGGGTTGGCCGCGATCTCCTGGATGCGCTCGGCGTAGTCGGGCACGACGTTGATGCGTCCGAGGCGCTTGAAGGAACCGGGTGCGACGAGGTCGGCCGTGCCGTCCCAGTTGTTCCCCACGAAGACGACCCGACGGGTTCCCTTCGCAGGGTCGCCGGAGGGCCCGGTCCGCTCCGCGCGCGTGGCTGGTGGGGCTGATGCCGCCTGGGTTGCCTGGGTTGCCGCGAACGTCGTCCCCGCGCCACCGACCAGCACGCCCGAGAGCGCCACTGCGAGCGTCACCGTCGCGGTGAGCGCGCGCGTCGTCGCGACCCGCCGGCCTGATCCGACCTTGTTTCGCCCCACGGCGACCACCCCCATGTGTCCTCGAGTCCGTCCTACGCGTGCCATTGTGCCGCGTCCGGCGTCTCGCGCGCACCGACGTGGGCAAGGCCCGACCTGTCAGGACCGCACAATTGTGGAGTTGTGGCAGGTTCGAGCGCTCGAAACGTGTCAGAACGGCACAATTGTGCGATCTGGACATGCCCACCCCGCCGCCGCCGCGCCGCCTCACAACGCCAGGTCGTGCACGAACTCCGCGAGCTGGGTCAGGTTGCGGCACTCGACCATGTCGACGAGGTCGCCGTACGTCGGCGCAGCCGAGTCGCCGGTGCCCCAGTGGCGGGTCGCCTCGGGGTTGAGCCACCAGGCGTGACGACAGGTGCCGGCGATGTCCTTGAGCACGTCGCCGGCCAGGTCGGAGTAGTTCGACCGGGCGTCGCCGAGGATGAGCAGCGACGTCTTGGGCCCGATCGCGTCGCCGTGCTCCTCGGCGAACTTCGTCAGGGCGCGGCCGTAGTTGGTGCGACCCCACAGCGCGGCGTGCGACGTGCTGGCGGCGAGGTCGGCCATCACGTCGACGACGTCGGCCCCCGGGGTGAAGTGGTGGGTCACCTCGTGCACGTGGTCGATGAACGTGAAGGCCCGCACCTTCTGGAACGACTCGCGCATCGCGAAGACCAGCAGCAGCGTGAACTGCGCGAAGTTGGCCACCGAGCCGCTGACGTCGCAGAGCACGACGAGCTCGGTGCGGTGCGGGCGCTTGGGCCGGTGGTGGGTGGCGATCGGGACGCCGCCGGTCGACATCGACGCCCTGACCGTGTGGCGGAAGTCGAGTGGTCCGCGACGGCGGGCGTGGTGCTCCTTGGTGAGCCGAGCCGCGAGCCGGCGGGCGAGCGGATAGATCTCGCGTCGCATCTCCTCCAGGTCGCCCTTGCGGGCCGAGGTGAAGTCGAGGCGGTCGATGCTCGGGCGCAACGCCACGTTGGCGACGTGCTGAGCGCCCTTCTCCTCGGCGATCCGGCGACGCGCATCGGCCTCGACGGTCGCGGTGAACGCCCCGATGCGACGTCCGGCGGTGCGCTGGGCCTCCTCCTCGGTGCGGCCCTCCCCCAGCAGGGCCGCGACGATGCGCTCGATCAGCTCACCGGGAGCTACCCGCTGCAGCGCCGTGTAGGCCGACCACGACGACAGCCCCGGGCCGCGCCCCGGCATGGCCCCGAAACGACCCACCATCTCGGCGGCCAGCTGCACCAGGCGCTGCTCGTCGCCCTGCTCGAGCGCCTCCTGCAGGGCCTCGCGGAACGCCTCGAGCGCGGCCGCGTTGTCACGCACCGCAGAGCCCGTGCCGGCCTCGATGCCCTCGGCCATCGCGCGCTCCTGCTCGGCGACGCCACCCCCGACCATCCGCGGGAAGTAGAGGTCGAAGAGGGCGTCGAACGTCGGACGCTGCGCCTGACGCTTGACCAGCGTGGCGGCGTAGACGTCGTGCACGATCGACCGGTCGGTCCACTCCACCGCGGTCAACGCCGCGACGGCGTCGAGGTCCTCGGCCAGTGACACCGAGAGCCCGCCGCCACGCAGCGCCTCGAGGAAGGCGATGTGGCGCTCGACCAGGCCGCTGCGGGCCCCCGCCGGTGGGGTGGCCACCCTCAGCGCCCGAGCCGGAGCTCTTTGATCGCCCTGGCCTGGTCGGAGTGGTGCTTGAGGATGACGCCGAGGGTGTCGGCGATCGCCTTGTCGTCGAGGTCGCCGATCTCGAGGGCGACCAGGGTGCGCGCCCAGTCGACGGACTCCGCGATCGACGGCGCCTTCTTCAGCTCCAGCTCGCGCAACCGCGAGATGGTGGCGACGAGCTGACCGGTCACGCGGTCGTCGAGGTCGGGCACCTGGGAGGAGACGATCTCCCGCTCCCGCTCGGCGTCGGGGTAGTCGAGGTGCAGGTAGAGGCAGCGACGCTTGACCGCCTCCGACAGCTCGCGGCTGGCGTTGGAGGTGAGGACGACGTAGGGCCGCCTGGTCGCGGTGATCGTGCCGAGCTCGGGGATCGTCACCTGGAAGTCCGAGAGCACCTCCAGCAGCAGGCCCTCGACCTCGACGTCGGTCTTGTCGACCTCGTCGATGAGCAGCACCGTCGGGGTCTCGCGCCGGATGGCGGTCAGCAGCGGGCGGGTGAGCAGGAACTCCTCGGAGAAGATGTCGTCGTGGGTCTGCGACCACTCGCCGCCGCGACCTCCCTCGCCGTCCTGACCTCCCTGCCCGGTCGCCTGGATCCGCAGCAGCTGCTTCTTGTAGTTCCACTCGTACAGCGCCCGCGCCTCGTCGAGACCCTCGTAGCACTGCAGTCGCACCAGGTCGGCGCCGGTCGCTCGCGCCACCGCCTTCGCCAGCTCGGTCTTGCCGACGCCGGCCGGACCCTCGATCAGCAGTGGCTTCTCGAGCGCGCCGGCGAGGTAGGACGTCGTCGCCGTCGTGGCGTCGGCGAGGTACCCGACGTCGTGCAACCGGGTCGAGGCCTCGGCGGGTGTCGCGAACCAGGTCATGGCGTCATCCTTCCACCCGGTGGGAGCGCCCATCGCCGGGGTGGTGAGACGAGTCGGCCGAGGGGTGCCCGCGGGCGTGACCTCCCGACGAGCCTCTCGTTGACCAGGTGTCCGGGGCGACACCCTCGGTCCGGACAAGGACTCCGGCCAGGTCACTCCCACCTGTCCCTATCACCATCCCCCGAACGGTCCTGGAGACATCCATGAGTCGCGCCACGAGACGCCCTCCGTTCCCCCCGCGCCATGTTCTCGCTGCCGGCAAGGCCGTCCTGGTCGCCGCGACGGCGTTCCTCGCGATCCTCTCGGCGAGCTCCGCGAGCACGGGCACAGGCGGCACCGGCGACATCACCGGCACCACCGGCGGGCTGATGTCGCAGGCCGAGAAGCCTGCTGCCCCAGAGCTCTCCGCCCTGACCACCCAGCAGCACCGGCTCGAGCAGCTCGCGGCTCGCCACGACTGCTCCGCCACCGGTTTCGGCCCCGACGTCATCCCCGGCTCGTCCCTGGTGCTGCGCGGCAACCGGGTCAGGCTCGTCAGCTTCGACGACGGCTGGGACGTCTACGTCGGCAGCCGGAGCGGGACGCTCCTCGCCGTGTGCCGTCCGACCCTGTAAGTGGCGGCGCCGCGCACCGCTGACCGGCAAGCGCCGGCGATCGTTGATGCTCGGCGGGGTCGAGCCGACCGGCAGCTTCGAGGCCATCGAGCACCGTCGTCAGCAGTCCAGACGGGTCGCGTCCGGTGCGCCCGCGCGCGGCATCACGTACGGAGCCTGGGGAGGGTGGTGCGTACGGGCGACCCGGAACGGGCCCGCCGGCGACCCGAGCAGGGGCCTCCACCACCAGGTCGCTCGAGGACCTGACGGCCCGCCGCCACGAGCCTGCCAGCCCCCGGGGGCTGGGGCTCCTCCGGAGATCGCTCGTCGCGCACCAGTGGGCGAGGCCGCCGAGAGACACCCATCATCGGGCACGTCCTGGGCGCGCGAGAGGCACACGAAGGGCCTCCGACCAGGGTTTGCGCAGGTCAGAGGCCCTTCGGGCTGGCGGTGGCGGTGGGATTTGAACCCACGGTGGGTTTGACCCCACACAACATTTCGAGTGTTGCACCTTCGGCCTCTCGGACACGCCACCGCCGGGAAGGTTACCGGAGGACGCAGGTGGGGCAGAAATCAGCCCGGTGCGACCGCCACCGCCTCTGGCCCGACCGGGTCGCGCGCCCAAGGGTGCAGCCGCTACTCCAGAGGAGAGGACCCACGCCGTGCGCGGAAGAAACCGTCGAGCAGACCCGACGCCTCGTCGGCGAGCACTCCCGAGACGACCTCGGGCCGATGGTTGAGCCGGCGGTCGCGCACGACGTCCCACAACGAGCCGACCGCCCCGGCCTTGTCGTCGTGGGCTGCGAAGACGACCCGCGCGACCCGCGCGAGCACGGCTGCGCCCGCGCACATCGTGCAGGGCTCGAGCGTCACCACGAGCGTGCAGCCCTCGAGTCGCCACTCCCCGCGGCGCCGCGCGGCGGCACGCAGGGCCACGACCTCGGCGTGACCGGTGGGGTCGCGCTCGGCCTCGCGGACGTTGCGACCGCGCCCGAGCACCGCGCCGTCGGCGTCGATCACCACCGCGCCGATCGGTACGTCATCACCGTCCTGCGCGGCGCGCGCCTCGTCGAGGGCCAGGCGCATCGGCTCGACCCAGCGCTCGTGAGTCACCCGGGGCTCACGCGGAGGCGAGACCGACCGCGTCGTCGAACTGCTCACCGAACCCGAGCCGGCGCGCGACGTCGGAGAGCATCTCGTCGGGGTAGAGGTCGGCGTCGTCGTCGAGCAGCACGGCGAGGTCGATCGCGCTCACCCCGAGGTCGACGAGCAGGTCGAGGTCGCCGGCAGGCTCCTCGACGTCATCGTCCTCGGGCAGCGGGAGGTGCAGGTGCTCGACCACCGACGAGGCCAGCTCCCACTCGTCGGCCGCGGTGACGTCGGAGAGCAGCAGACGCGTGCGCGAGCCCGAGACACGCAGGATGACGAAGAAGTCCTCGTCGATCCCGACCAGGCCGACCGCGCCGCCCTCCCCGGGAAAGCGGCGCAACGCCGCGGCGAGGGTGTCGACGTCCGCCACGAGGTCGTGCCCGAGCTCCTGGACCTGCCACTCGCCCTGGTCGCGATAGGCAGCCAGCGCGAAGTCGACGACGTCGATCTGCTCGGCCATGCGTCCAGAGTGGCACGACCCCCGGTTGCCGCCAAGGCCTGTGCCACCGCCACCTCCGAGCCCTCTCGTACCTTGCGCCGTCCAGGACACCAGGAGCCCGGGCGGCGGACACCGGGCGGGCGCTCGGCGGGCACTAGGGTCGGGGCCATGCGCACGCTCGTGATCGACCACCCGCTCGTCGCCCACAAGCTCACGGTGCTGCGCGACGAGCGCACCGACTCCCCCACCTTCCGTCGCCTCGCCGACGAGCTGGTGACCCTGCTGGCCTACGAGGCGACCCGTGACGTGCGCGTGGTGCCCGACGACATCTTCACCCCCGTGGCCCCCACCACCGGCACCAAGCTGGCCACGCCCAAGCCGCTCGTCGTCCCGATCCTGCGCGCCGGGCTGGGCATGCTCGACGGCATGATGCGGCTGCTCCCGACCGCGGAGGTCGGCTTCCTGGGAATGGTGCGCAACGAGCAGACACTCGAGGCCTCGACGTACGCCGAGCGACTTCCCGACGACCTCTCCGGGCGCCAGTGCTACGTGCTCGACCCGATGCTGGCCACCGGCGGCACCCTCGCCGCCGCGATCCGCTTCCTCACCGACCGCGGGGCCGACCACATCACCTGCATCACGCTGCTGTCAGCACCGGAGGGCTGCGCCAACCTCGAGGCCGGCCTCGAGGGCATCGACGTCCCGGTCACGATCGTGACCGCGGCGATGGACGAGCGGCTCAACGAGAAGGGCTACATCGTGCCCGGGCTCGGTGACGCCGGCGACCGGCTGTACGGCCTGGCGCAGTAGCGCCCGCCGATCCCGATCCCGATCCCGATCGCCGATCCTGGTCGCCGCGCAGGCGCCGGGGGCCCTAGCGTCGGTGTCATGCTGACCGCGACTTCACTCTCCCGGGTCTTCGGCCCCGTCACGGCCGTCGACGACGTCTCGTTCGAGGTGCTCCCCGGCCGGATCACGGGTTTCGTCGGCGCCAACGGCGCCGGCAAGACCACGACGATGCGGATGCTGTTGGGCGTCCTGGCGCCGACGTCGGGGGAGGTCGGGTGGGACGGTCGGCCCGCCACCCCCGACGACCGACGCACCTTCGGCTACATGCCCGAGGAGCGCGGGCTCTACCCGCGCATGAAGATCCTCGACCAGCTCGTGTACTTCGCCCGGCTGCACGGCTTCTCCCGCCCGGCCGCGCGGCGCCGGGCCACCGAGCTGCTGGAGTTCTTCTCCCTCGGCGAGCGCAGCGACGACCTGCTCGACACCCTGTCGCTCGGCAACCAGCAGCGGGTGCAGATCGCTGCGGCGCTGGTGCACCGACCGGTCGCGCTGGTGCTCGACGAGCCGTTCAGCGGCCTCGACCCCGTCGCCGTCGACACGATGGTCGACCTGCTCCACGCCGAGGCGGCCGACGTGCCGGTGCTGTTCTCCAGCCACCAGCTCGACCTCGTCGAGCGACTCTGCGACGACGTCGTCGTGCTCTCGGCCGGCCGGGTGGTCGCCGCCGGAAGCGTCGAGGAGCTGCGCGCCGGCGCCGCCGACCAGTACCGCGTCGAGGTCGGCGGGGACGCCGCGTGGTTGCGCGACGTCCGCGGCATCGACGTGAGCGACGTCGACGGCGGCACCGCCCTCCTCACCCTCTCCGGCCTCGGGGCCTCCGAGCTCGCCGCGACCATCACCGCCCGCACCGAGCTGCGAGAGCTCGCGCGGGTGCGCCCACCACTCACCGAGATCTTCCGGGAGGTCACCCGATGAGCACCCCGCCGAGCCACGCCGCCCACCCGGCCGGCACCTCGCTCGGCACGCCGCCCTGGCGCGTCGTCGCCGAGCGCGAGGTCAGCACCCAGCTGAGGAGCCGGGCCTTCCAGGTCACCGGCGTCCTGCTGATCGTCAGCATCGTCGCGATGATCGTCATCACCAGCCTGCTCGGCAACCGACCGCAGACGAAGGGCATCGGCGTGGTCGACGCCGGCGGCACCACCGCGGTCGAGCTGGCGGCCACGATCGCTCGACAGGTCGACGACACGCTCACGCTGGAGGCCACCTCGTACGAGGATGCGGGCGCGGCCGAGAAGGCGGTGCGTGACGGCGACGTCGACGTGGCCCTGCTCCCCGCAGCAGGCGGGGGTCCCGGTTACGACCTGGTCGGCGACGACGAGGTCGACCCCACGATCGCCCAGGCGGTGTCGTCGGCGGTGTCGAGCATCGTCACCGGCGAGAACGCCGACGCGCAGGGCGTCGACCTGGCGGCCCTGACCGCCGGGGCCCAGGTGGGGCAACGCCTGCTCGACCCCGACGCCGAGAACACCGGCTTGCGCCAGGTCGCGTCGTTCGTGTTCGTGCTGCTCTTCTACCTCACCGCGCTGACCTTCGGCATGTCGATCGCGACCTCGGTCACGCAGGAGAAGGAGAGTCGCGTGGTCGAGATCCTGGCAGCCGCGGTGCCGATCCGGGCGCTGCTGTGGGGCAAGGTCATCGGCACCAGCGTGCTCGCGATCGGGCAGACCGTCGTCCTCGCACTGGTGGGGGTGATCGCTCTGGTCGCGGCCGGAAACACCGAGGCGCTGACCGTCGTCGGTCCCGCCATCATCTGGTACGTCGTGTTCTTCGTGCTCGGGTTCGTGGCCCTGGCCAGCGTGTGGTCGGTCGCGGGGTCGTTGGCCGGCCGCCAGCAGGACCTCCAGGGCACCACCGCCCCGCTCCAGCTGATCTTGTTCGCGCCCTACATCATCGCCGTCACCGCCGGCGAGGGCGTGCGGACCGTCGCGTCGATGATGCCCATCGTCTCCACGATGCTGATGCCCTCCCGGCTCGCCGAGGGTTCGGTACCCCTGTGGCAGCTGCTCGTGGCGATCGCCACCACCGTGGTCGCGGCCGTGCTGCTGGTGCGGGTCGGTGCGCAGGTCTACGAGCGCACCCTGCTGCGCACCGGCAACAAGATCGGCTTCCGCGACGCCCTGCGCGGGTCGGGTGACGACGAGCCGGGCGACGCGGACCGCGGCGCTGGAGCCTCGGCCTGACCGGCCTGTCGTTTCTCCACAATTGTGGAGATATGACAGGTCGGGGGCCCGAAACCGTGTCACCTTGGCACAATTGTGGAGAAACGACACGGGCGAGTCGCGAGAACAGGCGGCGTCAGAGTGCCTTGACCGCCGCGAGCAGCTTGCCCATGGAGTCCTTCGCGTCGCCGAAGAGCAGGGTGGTGCGGGGGTCGAAGAGCAGCTCGTTCTCGATGCCGGCGAAGCCGGGTCGCATCGAGCGCTTCATGAACACCACCTGCCGCGCCTCGTCGACGTTGAGGATCGGCATCCCGTAGATCGGGGCGGACGGCGTGGTGCGTGCGGCCGGGTTCACCACGTCGTTGGCGCCCACGACGAGCACGACGTCGGTCTGCTTGAAGTCGGCGTTGATGTCGTCCATCTCGACCAGCTGCTCGTAGGGCACCTGCGCCTCGGCGAGCAGCACGTTCATGTGGCCGGGCATCCGGCCGGCCACGGGGTGGATCGCGTAGTCGACCCGGGTGCCTCGTGCCGCCAGCACGTCGACGAGCTCGCGCAGGGTGTGCTGGGCCTGGGCGACCGCGAGGCCGTAGCCGGGGACGATGATGACCCGCTCGGCGTACGCCAGCAGGATGGCGACGTCGGCCGGGCCGGCGCTGCGGACCGGCCGGTCCGAGGCCTCGCCGGACCCGAGCGTCGAGCCGCCCTTGAGCGCCCCGAAGAGGATGTTCGACACCGAGCGGCCCATCGCACCGGCCATCAGCAGGGTCAAGAAGGTCCCCGACGCGCCGACCAGGGTGCCGGCCACGAGCAGCACGGTGTTCTGCAGCACGTAGCCGCCGGCCGCGACGGTGAGACCGGTGAAGGCGTTGAGGAGGGAGATGACGATCGGCACGTCGGCCCCGCCGACCGGCAGCACGAGCAGCACGCCGAGCACCAGCCCGAGCAGGCCCAGCACGACGCCCGCCCACAGGACCGGCTCGCCGACGATCAGCCCGGCCAGCACGAGGGCCGCCACGAACCCGCCGCCGAAGGCCACCGGCAACCCCGGGAAGACCACCGGGCGCGAGGTCATCAGCTCCTGGAGCTTGGCGAAGGTGACCACCGAGCCCGCGAAGGAGACCGACCCGACGAGGATCGTGAAGCCGGTGGCGACCAGGTAGGCGGCCGGGACCTCGAGCCCGCGCCCGACGTCCGGGCGCGTGCCGGCGAGCTCGGCGAAGCGGCGCAGCTCGAGCAGGGCGACCAGTGCCGCGGCGCCGCCGCCGACGCCGTTGAAGAGCGCCACGAGCTGCGGCATCTGGGTCATCTGGACCCGCTGCGCCCCGACGACGCCGATCGCCGTGCCGATCGCGATGGCGACCAGGATGAAGGCGACGTGGTCGAGCCCGGCGTAGAAGAACGGCAGCGCGCACGCGACGACCGCTGCGCCGGCGCCGATGAGGTTGCCGACGCGGGCCGTGCGCGGGCCGGAGAGACCCTTGAGCGCCAAGATGAAGCCGACAGCGCAGAGCAGGTAGAGCAGCTGGGCCCACTCGGGGATCACCATCAGCGACCCACCTCCTTGCGCGTGCCCGGCTTGCGCGTGAACATCTGCAGCATCCGATCGGTGACCAGGAAGCCGCCGACCATGTTGACGGCCGCGAGCACGATCGCGATCAGCGCGATCGAGAGCGCGAAGCCGTCGGCCTCACCGGCCACGAGGATGGCACCGAGCAGGATGACGCCGTGGATCGCGTTCGCCCCCGACATCAGCGGCGTGTGCAGGGTCGAGGAGACCTTGGAGATGACCTCGACACCGACGAAGACGCTCAGCACGAAGTAGGTCAGCCAGGTGATGTCGTTGTTCATGGGGAGACCTCCGCCTCGTCGGGCCCCTCGAGGGCGAGCCGGGTCGGCTCGTGCCGGATGACGCCGTCGTGGGTCACGCAGGCAGCGTCGACGATCTCGTCGGCGAGGTCCAGGCGCAGCTCGCCCTCGGCGGTCATCAGCTCGACGAGGCTGAGGACGTTCTGGGCGTAGAGGCGCGAGGCCGGCCCGGGCATCTGCGAGGGCACGTTGGCGCCACCCCACACCTGGGCGCCGCCGATGCGCACGACCTCGCCGGGCAGGGCACCCTCGACGTTGCCACCGTACTCCGCGGCCAGGTCGACCACGACCGATCCGGGTCTCATCGCCATCACCATCTCGGCGGTGACCAGCAGCGGAGCCCGTCGTCCGGGCACGGCGGCCGTCGTGATCAGCGCGTCGGCACCGGCGACGTACGGCGCCAGCAGCTCGCGCTGGCGCGCAGCGCGCTCGTCACTCATCTCGCGGGCGTAGCCGCCGGCCCCGTCGAGGGTGTCGAGGCCGAGGTCGATCGGCTTGGCGCCCATCGAGGCGATCTCCTCGGCCGACGACGGGCGGACGTCGTAGGCCCGCACCACCGCCCCGAGGCGCTTGGCGGTCGCGATGGCCTGCAGCCCGGCGACGCCGGCTCCCAGCACGACCACCTCGGCGGGCGGCACCGTGCCGGCTGCCGTCATGTTGAGCGGGAAGAAGCGGCGCAGCAACCCTGCCGCGACGATCGCGCAGCGGTAGCCGCTCACCAGTGACTGGGAGGAGAGGGCGTCCATCGACTGCGCCCGGGAGATGCGCGGCACGAGCTCCATCGCCAGGCTCGTCACCCCCACGTCGCGCAGGTCGGCGATCAGCGACAGGTGCGGCGACGCCGCGCCTGCCGGCAGGAACGACACCGTGGTCGCACCGCGCGGCAGAAGTCGGACGACGCCCGGCTCGAGCGGTTGCACCGACACGACGAGGTCGGCGGAGGCGAACGGCTCCGGCTCGAGCGTCGCGCCGGCGGCGACGTACTCGTCGTCACCGTGCTGGGCTCCACGACCCGCGCCCGGCTCGAGCACCACCTCGTGGCCGAGCGCAGCCAACCGGCCGACCAGCTCGGGGACCAGTGCCACTCGGTTCTCGCCTTCCCGGGTCTCCCGGGCCACCACGACTCTCACCCTGCGCAACCTAGTCGCAGGGGCGCCCACCTCCGCGGGCGCCGAGCCGCGCCGGGCGCAATTCGCCCTGGCTCCGGCCGGTCGGCGGCCCCGGGGCCGAGGTCGATGGATCCGACGGTCGACGCCGGTCGGTAGGCGCAGGCACAATGATCCGGCCGACCGAGGAGCACCCATGACCACCACCCAGGCCAGCCAGGCCAGCCAGGCCAGCCAGGCCACCCAGGCCACCCAGGCCACCAGCGACGCGATCGCCGAGCTCGACGACTTCGACGACGTCACCGAGCGCTACCAGCGCGAGCTGCTCGCCCACTGCTACCGGATGAGCGGCTCGGTGCACGAGGCCGAGGATCTCGTGCAGGAGACGTTCCTGCGCGCGTGGAAGGCCAGCGCCGGCTTCCAGGGCCGCAGCTCGGTGCGCACCTGGCTCTACCGGATCGCGACCAACGTCTGCCTCACGAACCTCGAGAACAAGCCGCGCCGTCCGCTCCCGGCCGGCCTCGGCACCCCCGACCAGATGGCCGGTGACGCCCTCGAGCAGGACCACGAGATCGCCTGGCTGGAACCTGTCCCGGACGCCGCCGTGGTCGTGGCCGAGCGCGACTCGATCCGCCTGGCGTTCATCGCCGCCCTCCAGCACCTCCCGGCCCGTCAACGCGCGGTGCTGATCCTGCGCGACGTCCTGCGCTGGTCGGCGGCCGAGGTCGCCGAGGCCCTCGACACCACCTCGGCCGCCGTCAACTCAGCGCTGCAGCGGGCCCATGCCCAGCTCGCCGAACGCGGCCTGACCGAGGACTCCGTCTCCGGGTCGCGCGACCTCACCGCCGACCAGCAACGGCTGCTCGAGCGCTACGTCGAGGCCTTCTGGCGCAAGGACATCGACGTCATCGTCTCGCTCCTCAAGGCCGACGCCGTCTGGGAGATGCCGCCCTTCACCGGCTGGTACGTCGGCGCGGACAACATCGGCGCGCTCATCGACGGCCAGTGCCCCGGCGGGATCCACGAGATGCCCATGCTCCGGACCACGGCCAACGGTCAGCCCGCCTTCGGCCTCTACATGCGCCAGCCCGAGGGTCACTTCGAGCCGTTCCACCTGCAGGTGCTCGACCTGGACGGCGATCGGGTGCGCCACGTCGGAGCGTTCTTCGCCCCCGAGCTGTTCACCAGGTTCGGCCTGCCGGCCCGACTGCCGGCCGACCACGTGCCCTCCGCCGCAGGTGAAATTTTGTCCTAACGGCTGACGGCACGCGGTGGCGTTCCTACATTGAGCACATGCCAGCAGCTCCCGGCGCGACCGCGACACCCCCCGAGCTCGACCAGCGACTGCGCGAGGTCCGTGCGGTGGTGCGCCGCGGCTGCATGCGCGCAGCGCTCGAGGCGCTCGCCGACCTCTCCGAGCCGACCGGCTGTGTCGACGTGGAAGGCTCGATCGAGGTCCGCGACCCGGGCGACGACCCGGCCCCCGTCCGGCGTGAGCACGCCGAGCTGGCCGCGCTGACGATCGAGTGCCTGCTGGCTCGCGGCGACCTCGCGAGTGCTGCAGGCTGGGCCCGACGGCTCGCCGGGCTCGTCGACGGACCCGGCGCGCCGACAGCGCTGCACGCGCGCGGCGAGGTCGCCAGCGCGCAGGACGACCACCAGACAGCGCTCGACCTCTACGTCGCGGCGGGTGCCCTCGAGGTCCTCGGTACGGACGACCCGGTGCCGTGGCGGGTCGGAGCCGCCCTCGCGCTGGTGCGCCTGGGACGGCGCCGCGAGGCCGCCGAGCTGGCCGCCGTCGAGCACGCCCTGGCGCGGGCACGAGACGACGTCCACGGTGTCGCCCGTGCCCTGCGCACCCTGGCCACCACCGCGGCGGACGGCCAGGCGCTGAGCCGGCTGACCGAGGCCCGCGCCCTGCTCGCGACGGGCGCCTCCGCACGTCTGGCCGCCCAGATCGACACCGACCTGGCGGGCCTGATGATCCTGATGGGCGACGCCCCCGGCGCCACGGCGCTCCTGCGCGCCGCCGAGCTCTACGCCGCGCGTGAGGACCTGTGGCCCCTGCAGAGTCGGGTCCGACGCTGGCTCGAGCACGTCGGCGAGATCCCGCTGCGCCTGGAGGCCGAGGCCCTCGCCGAGCTCACGGTCGCCGAGCGACGCGTGGCGGTGCTCGCGCTCGACGGCTTGTCGAACCGCCAGATCGCCGAGCGTCTGCTCGTCTCGGTCAAGGCCGTCGAAGGCCACCTGTCGAAGATCTACCGCAAGCTGGGCGTGACGACGCGCGGCGAGCTGGCAGCGATGGTCGGCCGCTCGATCTGATCGGTGTGCGCGGACCGCCGGCGTCCACGAGCCGCCCCATCCTGTCCTGTCCTGGTGTGCCCTGCCCTGTCCTGCCCTGCCCCGCCGCGACGGTGATGGACGCCGCGCAGCAGGCCAGCACGACGCCGCCCGTCGGCGCACCGCAGGGTGCGCGTCGTCAGTACTGGTGGAACCAGCGCTCCAGCTCGAGGCCGACGCCCGGGCAGGTGACGTCCATGTCGCGCCCGGCCTCGACCCACTGCCCGAGGACCGGCTCGCCGCCCTGGATGACGCGGTCCGACTCGCAGGTGGCCAGGGCCGCGTCGCGCGACGTCTGGCCTGCGGCCCGCCACTCGGGGACCCGCAGGGCCAGGTCACCCACCACGACGTCCCACAGGTAGGGCGTGGAGTAGACGCCGATCGCGAACCCGGCCTCGCGGTAGCCGCGCGCCATCCCCGCGACGACCACCGCGTTGGCCTCGAGGTCGCGGCTCCAGGCGAAGTCGGGGACCGGCTCCACGTCGATCCAGACGATCGGGCTCAGCAAGCCGGCGGCCCGCATCGTGCGCAGGTTGAACTGCGCCTGGGCGTAGCCGTTGTTGGCCAGCGCTCCCAGCCGGGTGCTGCCGTCGTACGGCCCGTCGTCGGCGTGCTGCCGGAGCCGAGATGGTTCGGGGTAGCTCACCACGCTGTACGCCGCCGCCATCCGCCCTCGGCTGCGCACGTCGGCGACCTGCTCGGCCAGGCACGGGTTCGGGTAGAACCCCGGTCCGTTGGTCAGGCCGAGGATGACGTAGCGCGCCGCGTCGACCGGGGGTGGCGCACCCGTCGAGCGCTTCAGCGCGATGCCCATCCCGAGGGGGCACTGTGGCCAGCTGACATCGGCTCCGAGGACCGCCTCGTCGAGCCCCGGCGCGAGCCCCTCGACCGCGTCGGCCAGCGGGTCCCGCTCGGCGCGAGGACGCGCACGCCCGAGTCGCCCGAGCCGGTCGGGCTGTTCGGTCGGTGGTGGCCGCTCGGCGGCCCCGGCGGAGGGGTCCGCGGTGGATGTCGTCGCGGCGACCGACGTCTCGGGCTCCGGCGCCACCGGCGAGCACCCTGCGGCGAGCAGGGCCAGCGCGGTGGCAAGCGCGGTGGCGAGCGCGACGCCCGCCACTGCGCACCTGTGCATGCGCAGAGCCTACGGAAGGCCGCAGGCACCTCCGCCGGTCCGGCTCAGTCCGAGGCGACCGGGAGGGCGACGTAGGTGGTCTCCAGGTACTCCTCGATGCCCTCGAATCCCCCCTCGCGGCCGAAGCCGCTGGCCTTCATGCCGCCGAACGGCGCAGCCGGGTTGGAGACCAGGCCGGTGTTGATGCCGACCATGCCGAAGTCGAGGCGCTCGGCCAGCGCGATGGTGCGGTCGAGGTCGCGGGTGTAGGCGTAGGAGGCGAGGCCGTACTCGGTGGAGTTGGCGGCAGCGATCGCCTCTGCGTCGGTGGTGAAGGTCGTGATGGGCGCGACCGGTCCGAAGATCTCCTCGGTGTTGATCGACGACTCGGCCGGCACGTCGACCAGCACGGTCGGGGGGTAGAAGTAGCCCGGACCCGACCCGACCTCGCCACCCACCAGCACCCGGGCGCCGTCGTGGATCGCGTCGGTCACCAGCTGGCTGACCGACTCGAGCGCCGGCTCGTCGATGAGCGGCCCGACGTCGACGCCGTCGTCCTGCCCGCGGCCGACCGTCAGGGCGCCCATCCGCTCGGCCAGGCGTCGTCCGAACTCCTCGGCGACGTCGGCGTGCACGAGGAAGCGGTTGGCCGAGGTGCAGGCCTCGCCCATGTTGCGCATCTTGGCCAGCATCGCGCCGTCGACGGCCGCGTCGAGGTCGGCGTCGGCGAAGACGAGGAACGGGGCGTTGCCGCCGAGCTCCATGCTGACCCGCTGGAGCATCTCGGCCGACTGCCGCACCATGATCCTCCCGACCGCCGTCGACCCGGTGAACGAGACCTTGCGGAGCCGGTCGTCGGCCTGGAGCGTCTCGCTCAGCCCGGCGGCGTCGGTCGTGGGGACGACGTTGAGGACGCCGGGCGGCAGACCGGCCTGCTCGAGCAGGTCGGTCAGGAGCAGCATCGTCAGCGGGGTCTGGGCGGCGGGCTTGATGACCATCGTGCAGCCGGCGGCGATCGCGGGACCGATCTTGCGGGTGCCCATCGCGAGCGGGAAGTTCCACGGCGTGACGAACAGGCAGGGCCCCACCGGCTTCTTGATCGTGAGCAGTCGGCTACCCCCGGCCGGCGCCTGCATCCAGCGGCCGTGGATGCGCACCGCTTCCTCGGCGTACCAGCGGAAGAACTCCGAGCCGTAGGCCACCTCGCCCTTGGCCTCGGCGACCGGCTTGCCCATCTCGAGGCTCATCAGGGCGGCGACGTCGTCCGCGCGCTCGCCGAGCAGCTCGAAGGCGCGGCGCAGGATCTCGCCGCGCTCACGCGGGGCGGTGGCGGCCCAGCCGGCCTGGGCGGCGACAGCGGCGTCGAGGGCCTCGACGGCCTCGCCCGGGGACGCGTCGGCGACCGTGGTGATGACCGACCCGTCGGCCGGGTCGACGACCTCGAAGCGGCGGCCGTCGTCGGCGTCCCGCCACGATCCGTCGATGTAGAGGCCGCGGTGCTCAGGGGGCAGGACGTCGAGTGCGCTCATGGTGACCATGGTGGCACTCCCGGCCTCGTCGGCGGCGGACAGCCAGATTTCGGCTCAGGGGGCACGACAGCCTCGGGGTCTCGGCGTATAGTGACGTCAGTCGTTCTTCGGAGGGAGCACCAAGGAGACGACAGAACCCCTCTCTGACCCCATGCAGCGAGGGGTTCGCTCCGTGTCGGGGTCCGTCAGCGCGCGGCGCGGAGGAAACCCCCGACGATCGGCCCGGCCGTGCCGGAGCCCGAGGCGCCCTCGTCGACGAAGACTGCGACCGCGAGGTCTCCCTGGGCGGCGATCATCCAGGCGTGGGTGCGGGTGCTGCCGTCGTCCGCCTCGAACTCGGCCGTCCCGGTCTTGGCGATGACGTCGGGTCCGGGCAGGTCGACGAGCAGGCGGCCGCTGCCGTCGGTGACCACGCCCCGCAGCAGGCTGCGCAGCTGGGCCGCCTCGGCGCGGCTGACCCCGGTGACGCCCGCGGGGGCGGCCACGTCGACGCTCTCGACCAGCCGCGGCACCACCAGCGCACCCCGCTCGATCGAGGCCATCACGGTGGCCATCGCCAGCGGTGAGGCCAGCACGGTGCCCTGGCCGATCATGTCGGCCGCGCGACCCGTCTCGGTCGTCGGGGGGTCGACGGCTCCGAAGTAGGCCGGGAAACCGAGGTCGTGGTCGACCCCGAGCCCGAGCGCGGCTGCCGCGGCGGCGAGGTCGCCGTCGTCCAGCCGGGTGCGCTCGGCGATGAAGGCGGTGTTGCACGAGTTGGCCAGCGCGGTGCGGAACGAGATGTCGCCCAAGCCACTGTCGGGGTAGTCGTCGTAGTTCTCGAAGTCGCGTCCGTCGACGTCGAGGGTGGCCGTGCACGGCACGGTCGCGTCGGGCCGTAGTCCGCTGCGCAGCAGGGCCAGCGCACTCACGGACTTGAAGGTCGAGCCGGGGGCGTACTGGCCGAAGGTGGCCAGGTTGAGCCCGCCGTTGCCGGGGCCGTTCGCGGCCGCCAGGATCGCGCCGGTGCTGGGTCGGATGGCGACGAGCGCGCTGGCCGGCTCGACGTCGGTCAGCAACGACTCGGCGTCGCTCTGCAGCGCTTCGTCGAGGGTCAGCCGCAGCGGCGTGCCGTCGTCGCCTCCGAACCGGACGATCTCGCGCTCCCTGCCGTCGGAACCGACGGCATCGACGACCACGCCGGGGGCTCCCCGGAGCTGGTCGTCGTAGCGGGCCTGGAGTCCGGACAGGCCCGCGGTGTCGCCGACCTCGTAGCGGTCGGGCGCATCGGCGATCATCTCGGCCGTCACCTCCCCGACGGTGCCGAGAAGGGGTGCGGCGAAGTCGCGGGTGGGTGCCAGGGGCACGTCGGTGGGCACGAGGGACGCGCCGGTGATGTCGGTGTAACGGCTCGCCACCTCGGCCGGCAGGTCGTCGGCGCGGTAGGTGACCGCCTCGACGAAGGCCAGCTCCCCGGCGGCCACGACTCGCCGTCGGAACGGCCCGGGGGCGACGCCGACGAGTCGGGCCAGCGCGGTCGCGGAGGACCCGGCCTGCGTCGCCTCCACCTTGCCGCGGTCGATGCCGACGCGGACGACGGGGCGGTCGGTCACCAGCCGCACGCCGCCGGCTCCGAGGATGTCGCCGCGAGCTCCCCGCAGGCTGGTGGCGTCGAGCACCGAGGCGGCGTTCAGGCTGGGCTCGACGACGTCGTGGTCCCAGCGGACCTCCCAGGAGCCGGCGGTGCGCTCGAGGAGGACATCGCTGGGGTAGGTCCAGGTGTCGGAGTCGGTCAGGGCCCACGACCACCGCAGCGTGGCGGTCGCGGTGTCGCCCTCCTCGGCGACGCCGTCGAGGCTGACGGTCGCCTGGCGATCACCCATGCCGGCGACCACGTCGGCGAGGTCGTCGCCGGCCTGCGCCCCGGTGACCTCGGTGAACGGCACACCCGTGAGGTCACCTGCGTTCAATGCGTCGACGAGGGCGGCGGCGGTGCCACCGGCCTTGGTGCCGACGTCATCGGGGTCGGCCTCGGGTGACGCCGCGTCGCAGCCGGTCAGCAGGCCGCAGACCAGCAGCAGGACGGCAGCGGGCAAGGCCCGATCGAGGCGCATGACCCTGGTTCTACCAGCCGCCCCTGACACCGCGGAGCAGGCGAGGGGTCGCCGGCCAGCCTGTCAGGACTCCACAATTGTGCCGTTGTGACAGGTTCTGGCCGCCGAAAGGTGCCACAACTCCACAATTGTGGAGTCCTGACACCCCGCGGCCCTCGGAGCGTCGCGCCGGGGGCGCGAGGTCAGTCGAAGGACTTCTTGTGACGCGGCTTCTTGTCGTGTCGCGCCGGGCCGTCGTTGGTCGAGGCGCCGCCGGACCGCGAGGGGCGCGGGCCGCCGTCCTCGGTGAGCTCGATGAGCTTGCCGCTGATGCGGGTCGACTCGAGCTTCTTCCAGGTCTCGGGCGAGAGCTCGGCGGGCAGCTCGACGATCGAGAACTCCGGTCGGATCTGGATGTGACCGAAGTCGGAGCGGGACAGACCGCCCTCGTTGGCGATCGCGCCGACGATCTGGCGCGGCTCGACCTTGTGGCGCTTGCCGACCTGGATCTTGTAGGCCTTCATCGGCTGCTCGCTGCCACCGCGGGGACGACGCTCGGGCCGCTCGCCGCCGAACCGGTCGGAGTTGCCCGAGCCACCGCGCTCGGGGCGTCCGCCACGCTCGGGGCGGTCCTTGACGAAGGACTCGTTGCGCATCTTGCGCTCGGCGGCCGGGTCGAGGAGCAGCGGCACGTCGCCCTGCGCGACGACGGCGAGCGCGGCGGCGACGTCGGCCTCGGGGACGTCGTGGTTGCGCACGTAGTGGGCCACGATGTCGCGGAACTGCTCGATCTTGTCGTGCTGCTCGAGCGCTGCGGTGATCTGGTCGTCGAAGCGCGTCAGCCGGGTGACGTTGACGTCCTCGACGCTCGGCAGCTTCATCTCGGTCAGCGGCTGGCGGGTGGCCTTCTCGATGTGCTTGAGCAGGTAACGCTCACGCGGGGTCACGAACGAGATCGCGTCACCGCTGCGGCCGGCCCGGCCGGTGCGGCCGATGCGGTGCACGTAGGACTCGGTGTCGGTGGGGATGTCGTAGTTGACGACGTGGCTGATCCGCTCGACGTCGAGGCCGCGGGCCGCGACGTCGGTGGCGACGAGGATGTCGAGCTTGCCGGCCTTGAGCTGGTTGACCGTGCGCTCACGCTGCACCTGGGCGACGTCGCCGTTGATCGCCATCGCCGACAGCCCCCGGGCACGCAGCTTCTCGGCCAGGGTCTCGGTCTCGTTCTTGGTGCGGACGAACACGATCATGCCCTCGAAGTTCTCGACCTCGAGGATGCGCGTGAGGGCGTCGACCTTCTGCGGGTAGCTGACGATGAGGTAGCGCTGGGTGATGTTGGCGGCGGTGGCCGTCTTGCCCTTGACCGTGATCTCGACCGGGTCGTTGAGGTACTTCTTCGACAGCCGGCGGATCTGCGCGGGCATCGTGGCGCTGAAGAGGGCGACCTGCTTGGTGTCGGGGGTGTCGGCGAGGATGGTCTCGACGTCGTCGGCGAAACCCATGTTGAGCATCTCGTCGGCCTCGTCGAGCACGAGGAACTTCAGCTCACTGAGGTCGAGCGTGCCCTTCTCGAGGTGGTCCATGATGCGACCGGGGGTGCCGACGACCACGTGGACGCCGCGCCGTAGTGCGCTGAGCTGGACGCCGTAGGCCTGACCGCCGTAGACCGGCAGCACGTGCAGGCCCTTGGTGTGGGCGGCGTACTTCTGGAAGGCCTCGCAGACCTGGATCGCGAGCTCGCGCGTGGGGGCGAGCACCAGGGCCTGCACCGACTTCTGCCGCACGTCGAGCTGGTCGAGGATCGGCAGCGCGAAGGCGGCCGTCTTGCCGGTGCCGGTCTGCGCCAGGCCGACCAGGTCGTTGCCGGCGAGCAGCGGCGGGATCGTCTGCGCCTGGATCGTGGAGGGGTTCTCGTAGCCGACGTCACGCAGCGCCTTGAGGACCGCGTCGCCCAGACCGAGGTCGGCGAACGTGGGGCCCTGCTGCTCGCTGGAGCTGGGCTCGCTGATCGGTTCGTTGGTGTCACTCACGCGACAACGGTAGTGGCTAGCACTTCTACCACCCGATTCGTCGCCGCGGTGCGCTGGGTCACCCGACGTGCGGCTGGTCGGCCTGCGCCACACTCGTCTCGTGAGGAAACCCCCTCGGCCGACGTCACGCGAGCTCGTCGAGCAGAGCCTGGCGCGCATCGCCGAGGTCGACCCGCTCGTCAGCGCGGTCTGCACCCTCGACCCGACGGCGCGGGCGCAGGCCGACGAGCGCGACGCGGAGAGCGCCGGCGGCACCGACCGCGGGCCGCTGCACGGCGTGCCGTTGCTCATCAAGGACAACGTCGACACCGCCGGGCTGTCGACCACCGCGGGGTCTCTCGCCCTGGCCGGTGCCGAGCCGCCGGCCGCCGACGCCGAGCTCGTACGGCGGGCGCGCGCGGCCGGGATGGTCGTCGTCGGCAAGGCCAACCTCAGCGAGTGGGCCAACTTCCGTGACGGCGAGTCGACGTCGGGCTGGAGCGCCTACGGCGGCCTGACGCTCAACCCGTACGCGCTGAACCGGTCGGCCGGCGGGTCGAGCTCGGGCAGCGGCGCCGCGGTCGCCGCCGGGATGGTCGCGCTGGCGGTCGGTACCGAGACCGACGGGTCGATCACCAGCCCTGCCGCCTACAACGGCTGCGTGGGACTCAAGCCGACGGTCGGGCTGGTGCCCACCAGCGGCGTCGTCCCCATCTCCGCCTCGCAGGACGCCCCCGGCGCGCTGGCCGGCTCGGTCGCCGGCGCTGCCGCGCTGCTCGCCGTGCTCGCCGACCTGCCGGACCTGGGCGCGGCGGCGGGGCCCGACGGCCTCGTGGGCAAGCGCCTCGGCGTGCCGCGCGCGCCCTGGTGGGGTTACTCCCGCCACGCCGACGCCGCCGGCGAGGCGGCCCTGAGGCTGCTCTCCGACGCCGGCGCGGTCATCGTCGACGACGTCGACCTGGGCGAGCTGACGACGTACGGCTCGGACGACGAGGTCGCCGTGCTGCTCGCGGAGTTCCGCAGCGGGCTGGACGACTACCTCGCCACCCGGCAGGGTGACGGGGTCCCCCGCACCCTGGCCGACCTCCTCGCCTTCAACCGCGCCCACGCCGAGGTGGAGCTCGCGTGCTTCGGTCAGTCGATCCTGCGAGGCAGCACTCGAGGCCGCCGGCGTCGAGACGGCCGACTACGCCGCCGCCCGTGCCCGCTGCGTCGAGGTCTCGCGCGGCGGGATCGACCGAGCGCTGGCCGCGCACGACCTCGACGCGCTCGTGACGCCGTCCTACCCCCCGGCCCACCCGATCGACCTGGTCAACGCCGAGCACGTGGCCGGGTCGTGCACCAGCCCGACCGCGATGGCCGGCTACCCGCTGCTGACCGTGCCCGTGCACCTGGCCGCCGGGCTCCCGGTCGCGGTGTCGTTCTGGGGCACGGCCCACAGCGAGGGCGCCCTCATCGGTGTCGCCGCCGGCTTCGAGGCCGCACGTGACCGCGTCCTCGGACCGCTGCCGGCGCCGACGTTCGCGCCGTTCGTCTGAGGTCTGGCGCCCGCGATGCTCCTGGCCGGGGGCGTCGGGGTGGGGAGCGGTGGGCGAGTCGCGCTTGCGGCGCGCACCCGGGGTTTCGACTCGCCGCCGCGGGATTCGCGCCTCACCCGCGCCGCTCGCTCGACCTCGTCTCGCCGACGCAGCACGCTCGTCCCTCGCGCCCTGCTGCTCGCTTGGTCACTCCACCGTCACGGACTTGGCGAGGTTGCGGGGTTTGTCGATGTCGTGGCCCAGGTGGAGCGCAGCCTGGTAGGCGAGCAGCTGTAGCGGGATCGTCAACAAGATGGGGTCGAGCTCGCGCTCGGAGCGGGGGACGTCGATGCGGCGGCACTCGATCTCCCCGAGGTCGACGTCGGCGTGGGTGATGACCACGAGCGGGCCACCGCGGGCGGCGATCTCGTGCAGCGCGCCCACGTTGCGGTCGGTGAGCTCGTCGTCCGGGACGATGGCCACCGACGGCACCTCGGTCGAGATGAGGGCGAGCGGACCGTGCTTGAGCTCGGAGGTCTGGTAGGCCTCGGCGTGGCGGTAGCTGATCTCCTTGAACTTCTGCGCGCCCTCGCGCGCCACGGGGAAGCCGCGCACCCGACCGACGAAGAAGAGGCTCTCGGCCTCGGCGAGCACCTGCGCGATGTCGGCGATGCCGTCCTCCTGCTCCAGGACCTCCGCGATCTGGTCGGGCAGGGCCAGCAGCGCCGCGATGAGGCGCTTGCCGTCGGCGATCGACAGGTCACGCACCCGGCCCAGCTGCAGGGCGAGCAGCGCGAAGCCGAGGAACATGTTGGTCAGCGCCTTCGTCGAGGCGACGGCCACCTCGGGGCCGGCGTGCAGGTAGATGCCGCCGTCGCACTCCCGCGCGATCGCCGAGCCGACGACGTTGACCAGGCCGATGCAGCGTCCGCCCTTGCGGTGGATCTCCTGAACGGCGAGCAGGGTGTCGATGGTCTCTCCCGACTGGCTCACCGCGACGTAGAGCGTGTCGGGCTCGATGACGGGGTTGCGGTAGCGGAACTCGCTGGCCGCCTCGGCGTCCGCCGGGATCCGGGCGAGCTCCTCGATGAGCGAGGCCCCCATCTGCCCGACGTAGTAGGCCGAGCCGCACCCGAGGATCTTGACCCGCTTGATCGCCCGGGTCTCGCGGGCGTCCATCTGCAGGCCGCCGAGGTGGGCGGTGCCGAAGCGCTCGTCGAGGCGTCCGCGCAGGATCCGCTCCGAGGCGACGGGCTGCTCGAGCATCTCCTTGTGCATGAACGACTCGTGGTCGCCGGCCTCGTAGGAGTCGGGGTCGACGTCGACCTCGGTGGCCCGGCGGTCCGTGGAGGTCAGGTCGGAGCGGTACGTCGTGAAGCCGCCGGCCGTCAGCGTGGCCATCTCGCCGTCCTCGAGGTAGGCGACCATCGTGGTGTGCCGGATCAGGGCGGCGAGGTCCGAGGCGACGAGCATCTCCTTCTCCCCCACCCCGATCAGCAACGGCGAGCCGTTGCGGGCCACGACGATCCGGTCGGGGAACGCGGCGTGCACGACGGCGAGTCCGTAGGTGCCGTCGACGACGGACAGCGCCTGCGCGACCCGCTCCTCGAGCGTGTCGGCGCTCGAGCGCGCGATGAGGTGGGCCAGCACCTCGGTGTCGGTGTCGGAGACGAGGTCGACGCCGTCCGCGGTGAGCCGGGCCCGCAGGCCGGCGGCGTTGTCGATGATCCCGTTGTGGACGACAGCGACGTCACCCGAGGTGTCGGTGTGCGGGTGGGCGTTGACGTCGTTGGCCGGACCGTGGGTCGCCCAGCGGGTGTGCCCGATCCCCACCTTGCCGGCGAAGCGCTTGGGCAGGTCGTCGCTGAGCTCGCGCACCCGACCGGCCTGCTTGGCCACCCGCAGGACCGACTCCTTGGTGCCCCCGAGGACGGCGACGCCCGCCGAGTCGTAGCCGCGGTGCTCGAGCCGGCTCAGCCCCTCCAGGATGAGAGGTGCTGCCTGCTGGTTGCCGATGTAGCCGACGATCCCGCACATGTGTCCTGCCTTCTCCGCTGTGGTTGCTGGTTGTCTCTGGTTGCCGCCGGTGGGTGGCCGGCGCCGCCGGTGGGTGGCCGGCGACCGGGGCTCAGCCGTGCACGAGGCGGCGCAGCTGGCGCGGGGTGAGGGACGGCGCAGCCACGACCCGGGAGTCGAGCTCGCTCGCGATCCGGGCGAACACCTCGGGGTTGTGCAGCCCGGTCGACCGCAGCTCGGCGAACCGGCGTCTCACGTAGGTCTCCACGCTCTCGGAGTAGTACGACACGACGTCCTCGACCACGCGGGCCACCTCGGCGCCGGACAACCCCGTGCTCTCCGTCAGGCGCCTCACGAGGCTCGGATCGGCTGGCACGTCACCCACCATGCGATGCTCCCGGCTGAAGAGCAAGTTCTGACCCGAATTCGGGTCAGAATCGGTTTCGCATCCGACCCCGACAGCCCGCCTGACCGCGTGCCAACGAGGGAGACGGGGCGCCCGGGGCGTCTGGGGCGCGTTCTTGCGCGCGTCTCACCCACCGTGGCGCTTTCGAGGTCGAGCCAGGTGGGGCGCGCGTCGCCGACCGGGTCGGTCGAACGACACCAGGTGGGGCACTTCCGCGGATCTCGGCCGTCTTCTTGGCGTGCGGGGCGATCGCGTGTATCTTGGTGAACAGAAGATGAACAGGAGGTGTCCGATGCCCGTCGACACGATGAACCGGCTCGAGATGCGGTGGGTCCCGGTGGCCGATCCGAACGGCCGGGAACGCATGGAGGCCGTCTGGCTCACGCCCGCGCAGGTCACCGTGCCGGCCGTCACGCACGCCGCCTGATCGTCTCCGCCACCGGCACCGCCGGCCACGACCTCGACCGCCAGCCGCAGACCCGCCGGGTCTGCGGCTGTCGCCAGGCCCGGGCGCGCGACGAGGCGGTGGTCTAGTCGGCTCGTGGCGCTCGCCGACCCTCGGGAATGAACTGCGGACCGCGGGCCGTTGGATGGTTGATACTTCAACAACCATTCCCTGAGGAGCACCCCATGAGCGAGTTCGACGCCGGCACCACCGCAATCGCCGACATCACCGGTGACTACACCATCGACCCGTCCCACAGCCGGCTCGGCTTCGTCGCGCGCCACGCGATGGTCACCAAGGTCCGCGGCCAGTTCAAGGAGTTCAGCGGCACCGCGCACGTCGACGCCGCGAACCCGGCCGACTCGAAGGTCGACATCACGATCGCCGCGAGCAGCGTCGACACCGGCTCGGCCGACCGCGACGGGCACCTGGCCTCCGCCGACTTCTTCGGCGTCGAGGAGACCCCCCAGATCACCTTCTCCTCCACCCACGTCGAGCGCGACGGCAGCGACTGGGCCATCACCGGCGACCTGACCATCAAGGGCACGACCAAGTCGGTCACCATCGACTTCGAGGAGGTCGGCACCGCACGCGACCCGTTCGGCAACCTGCGTCTGGGCTTCGAGGGCACCACCACCGTGCAGCGTTCCGACTGGGGCCTCAACTTCAACGCCGCCCTCGAGACCGGAGGCGTGCTGGTCTCGGAGAAGATCAAGCTCGAGTTCGACATCTCCGCGATCGCCGGCGCGTGACCTGCCCGACCTGATCGCAGCGACACCCCCGCGCCTCACCACCCGACCCGGCGCACCGACCGGTCTGGACCGGGCCCGCACCAACGTGGCCCGCTCCGGGCCGGTCCTGCTTGAGTACCGGCCGTGGACCCACTGCTCCCTGCCTACCTGACCAGCCGACCCCTCGACCACCACGACGCCCGCGCCGTGTACGAGGCGATGGCCGAGCAGGAACGCCTCGACATCGGGACGACCGAGATCGAGGAGGCCGACATCGTCGGCGACTGGCAACGACCGAGCTTCGACGTCGCCGCCAGCACCATCGGAGTCTTCGACGCCGACACCCTCGTCGGGTACGCCGAGGTCGGTGGCCTCGAACGCGGCGACGCCGCGGTCCGTCCGGCCTACCGGGGGCGTGGCGTCGGCACCTGGCTGGCGCACTGGATGCAGGCCACCGCCCGGGACCGCGGTGCCGCAGTCGTCGGCATGTCGGTGCCGGAGGGCTCGCCCGGCGACCTCCTCCTCACCGCGCTGGGCTACCACGTGCGCTGGACCAGCTGGGTGCTCAGGCTCCCCCGCGGTGCCCACATCGTCGAGCGAGCCCTGCCCGGGGGCTACCTGGTCCGCGCCGCCGACCCGCGCGAGCACGCCGCCGTCCACGAGGTCGCCGAGGACGCCTTCGCCGAGTGGGCGGGGCGCGAGCGCGAGACCTTCGAGGACTTCGCCGCGGTGACCATGCTTCGTCCCGGCTTCGAGCCCTGGCACCTGCGGGTCGTCGTCGATCCCGGCGGTGTCGTCGTCGGGGCGGCCGTCCTCGCCATGATCGCGGACGACGAGCAGCCGGCGGAGGCCTACATCTCGCGGCTGGCCGTCCGACGCGACCTGCGGGGTCGCGGGCTCGCGCAGGCGCTGATGGTCGACGCGTTCGCCCGGGCCCGCGAGCACGGCGCCGAGACCTCGGGCCTCTCGACCGACAGCCGCACCGGGGCGCTCGGCCTCTACCGGAAGGTCGGCATGGAGGTGACCTCGACGTGGGTGCACCGCGCCGTCCACCTGGGCTGACGCGACCGGAGCGCGACCCTCGCTCATCGGGGTGAGATCGAGCGGGAGACAGCGGCGAACCCCCGCAGTCGGGTGAAGCCGCGACCCGCGCGTGGCAGGATCGGTCCTCGGCGACGAGCCCGTCCGCCGGGAGCGCGACACCCAGGAAGGCGACGACGTTGGTGAGCACCGAGGGCCGCAGTCGCGCCGGGCTCGGCGACCTCGACCTCTCCCCGCTCGTAGGTGGGTCCCCGGCCGGTGCGCTGCTCGTCGACCTCGCGACCCGCACGGTGATCCACGCCAACCCGGTGGCCGAGCAGCTCGCACCCGAGGCCTTGCTCCCCGTCTCGCTCGAGGACTGGTCGCACGCCGCCCGCCTGCGCGACCTCGACGGCGAGGAGCTCTCCGAGACCGAGCACCCGCTGTCGCGCATCGCACGGTCCGAGCCGGTGGCCGGCCACGCGGTGAGCGCCGCGCGGGCCAGCGAGCTCGGCGTACGACGCTCGATGCTGTGGGTCGTCGCGCTGCCGCTGACCGGTGCGCCGGGCCTCGACCACCATGCGCTGGTGGTGCTGCTCCCCCTGGCCGGCCCCCGCGTGCCGGGCGAGCTCGACGCGCCCGACAGCGACCCTGCGCAGCTCGGGCTCGACCTGTACGGCCGAGCCGTGGCGGCGACGTCGCTGTCCTTCACCGTCGCCGACGTCGTCCGCTCCGGCCAGCCCCTGGTGTGGGTCAACCCGGCCTTCTCCGAGACCACGGGCTACGCCTTCGACGAGGCCGTCGGGCGCAACTGCCGCTTCCTGCAGGGCCCGGCCACCGATCCCACCGGGCCGGCTCGCTTGCGCGAGGCCGTCGACAGCGGCCAGGCGTGCCGGGTCACGCTGTTGAACTACCGCAAGGACCAGACCCCGTTCTGGAACCAGGTCGACCTGAGCCCGGTGCGCGACGGCGAAGGCGTCGTCACGCACTACGTCGGCATCCAGACCGACGTGACCCAACGCATCGACGCAGACCTCGCGCTGCAGCAGGCCTTCGAGGCCGAGAAGGTCGCGCGGGCTGACGCCGAGGCGGCGCGGGCTCGGCTGACCTTCCTCGTCGAGGCGGTCAACCGCCTCAGCGGCACGCTCGACATCGACCTCTGCACCGACCGCCTGCTGCGGCTGGTGACCCCCGAGCTCGCCGACTGGGCAGCGCTCCTGCACCTGGGCGACCACGAAGAGCTGGTGGGCTCGCGGGCCCTGCACCGCGACCCGTCGCGTCAGGCACAGGTCGACGACCACGCCGCGTCGCTCCAGGCCGCCTTCCGCTCGGGCTCGCTCGTCACCCACCTGCTCCAGGGTCGGTCGGTGCGGCTGATCGAGCAGCTCGGGCACCGGCAGAACCTCGAGGAGCGCGCCGGCTACCTCGACGACATCTCGATCACCGAGAAGACGGCGGCGCTCGACAGCTCCTCGGCGATGTGCGTGGCGCTCGACGGACGCTCGTCGGTGCGCGAGATCCTCGTCCTGGTGCGCGGGACCGACCGGCCGGCCTTCGAGCCGGAGGACCTCGCGATCGGCCGCGACCTCGGCCACCGCGCCGGGCTCATCTTCGACAACGCCCGCCTCTTCCAGGCCCAGCGCCTGATCGCCGAGACCCTCCAGCACAGCCTGCTCTCCGAGCTGCCTCCGGTCGAGGGCCTCGACGTCGCCGCGCGCTACCACGTGGGCGACGAGGCCGCCCAGGTCGGCGGCGACTTCTACGAGCTGCTGGCCTACGACGACGGGTCGGTGGGCGTCGCGATCGGCGACGTCCTGGGGCACGACGTCCTGGCCACCGCCGCGATGGGGCACCTCAAGGGCATGCTGCGCGCCCTGGCCTACACGACCGACCCGGTGCTCGGGCAGCCCGGACGACTCCTCGACAGTCTCGACGGGCTCATCGCCAAGCTCGCGATCGACACGATCGCGACCGCCGTCTATGCGCGCCTCGAGAAGGTGCCGGGCGGCTGGCGCCTCGACTGGGCCAATGCCGGCCACCCGCCGCCGGTGCTGCGACTGCCCGACGGCTCCACCGAGCTGCTCGGCGACGGGGCCCCCGACCTGCTCCTCGGCGCCGGCAGCGCGGTGCGTCGCACCCACACCCGGCTGCTGCCACCGGGCAGCACCCTGGTGCTCTACACCGACGGCCTGGTGGAGCACCGCAACCGTTCGCTCGACCAGGGGCTGGAGGAGATCCAGCACGTGCTGGGCGCCACCGACTCCGACGCGCGGGGCACCTGTGACGCCCTCTTCGCTGCCAACATCGCCGGCAAGACCGAGGACGACGTGGCCGCGATCGTCGTCCGGCTGCCGGACGACCCGTGCCTCGGGGGGCCCAGCGACTCCTAGACCTCGCCCGAGGGGCCCGGGGTCACCAGGACGACGTCGGCGTCGAGCTCGATCGTCGTCACGACGTCGGTGACCGACGGGCGCGACGGGGTGGAGGAGAAGCCGAACCGCGGCGGCGGCGAGACCGGTGCGAGCGAGCCCAGGTCGGCGCCCTCCCACGAGCCGGTGACCGCGACGAGGCGACGGTTGGCGGTGGCGCCGTACCACTCGCGCCGGTCGCCGGTGTCACCGCGCGTACGGACGCCGTCCAGCACCCGGCGCGCGACCTGGTCGGTCAGCGCGCACCACCACGGGGCCCGCGCGAGCCTGCGCGGCACCAGCCGGAGCAGGACGCCGAGGAGGGTGGTGCGCCCGACGGTCAGGTCGAGGGTCAGCGAGCGCGACCGCACCCGCCACGCGGTCCTCGTCGTGGTCACCAGGAACGGCTCGACCCGGATCTCGTCGAAGGTGTAGGTGGCGGCGACGAATCGCGCGACGTCCTCGTTCGGTGCGACCAGGACCCGACGGCCGTCAGGGCGGGCCACCATCGCGTCGGAGAAGCTGCCGAGCGGGCTGTCGGGCCAGTGGCCGACCACCACCCGGGTGCCCCCGGTCGTGCCGATCCCGGCGATGCGGCCGCGGAACCGGAGGCGTCGTCGGGTCATGCTCTGCTCACCCGCGGGCACGGCGCGCAGCGACGAGACGGGCGACGGCACGCCATCCGAGCATCGTGAGCGCGAGGAAGACCAGGGCGACGACCAGGAATCCCACCGCGAGGCCCCGGCCCGAGACCAGGCGCAGCACCATGCCGAGCACGTACGTCGTGCCCAGGACGACGACGCCCTCGGGCCGGACCCGGTCGGTGGTGCGCCCGGCGCGCGCGAGAGCGGCATGGGCCAGGAGCGCCGACACCGCGAACGGCCAGGCGATCGCCAGCACGACCCACGGCGAGGCGTCGGCCTCGTGCGAGCCCTTGCCGGCGACCGCGAAGACCAGCACGCACCCCAGGTCGGCCACCACGGGCAACCAGGTGCGGAGCGGGACCCGGGTGGTGGACGTGGCAGTCGGGGCGGTCACGCCTCCAGGATCGCAGGGGGGTGGGAGCCCGGTCGAGAGCCCGGGGTCGCGCGGGTACGGGCGCGGCGCCACGTGGGAACCTTTCCTCATGGCGACGGCGGTGACAGGAGCGGCGACGGGCGGGACCAGACGCGGTCGGCCGGGCTACGACCAGGCGACCGTCCTACGACGCGCCGTCGACCTGTTCAACCGGCAGGGCTACGACGCGACCAGCATGAGCGACATCGCCAAGGACCTGGGCCTGACCAAGTCCGCGATCTACCACCACGTGCCCAGCAAGGAGCACCTGCTCGCGGCGGCGCTGGACGAGGCCCTGGGCGAGCTGACCTCGGCGATCGACACGGCCGCCGACCCGACCTCGGGGGCCGGGGCCGGCGTCCGCCTCGAAGCCGTCGTGCATCGCTCGGTGCGGATCCTCGTCGACCACCTGCCCGCGGTGACCCTCCTGCTGCGCGTGCGCGGCAACAGCGAGGTCGAGCTGGTGGCCCTGCAACGACGCCGTGAGCTCGACCTGAGGCTGGCCGGCCTCGTGGCTGCGGCCGCCGACGAGGGCGTGGTGCGCGCGGACATCGCGCCGGACCTGGTGAGCCGGCTGCTGTTCGGGCTGGTGAACTCCCTCGTCGAGTGGTACCGGCCCGGGGGCAGCGTCGATCCCGACACCCTCGCCAAGGCCCTCGCCGACATGGCGTTCCAGGGCCTTCGCGTGTAGTCGTCCGTCACCTGGTCAGGCGTCGAAGTCGATCGTCACCTCGTCGTCGACCGGGTAGGTCTGGCAGGTCAGGACGAAGCCGCGAGCGATCTCGTCGTCGTCCAGGGCGTAGTTGCGGCGCAGGTCGACTGCTCCCGTCGTCACCTGCGCCCGGCACGTGCCGCAGACTCCGCCCTTGCACGCGAAGGGGAGGTCGCCGCGCGTGGCCGCGGCGCCGTCGAGGACCGACGTGGCACGCGACGTCGCGGCGGTGGTGACCCGCCCGTCGAGGACGATCGTGACGTTGCTGGTGTCTCCCGCCACCACGACGTCCGGACGCACCAGCTCAGGGGGCGGCTCGTCGACGTGGAACAGCTCGACGTGGACCTTCGCGGCGGGCACCCCCAGCTCGGTGAGCACCGAGCGCGCGTCGCAGACGAGGCCGAGCGGGCCACAGAGCCACACGTGGTCGAGCGCCTCGACGGGCACCAGCGCACCCAGCAGACGCCGCAGCCGCTCGGCGTCGAGCCGCCCGGAGAAGAGCTCGACGTCGCGGGGCTCGCGGGAGAGCACGTGGACGAGATCCAGTCGCGGGCCGTGACGGTCCTTGAGGTCCGAGAGCTCCTCGGCGAACATCACCGAGCTCGAGGTCCGGTTGCCGTAGACCAGCGTGACCTGGGCGTCCGGGTTGCTCAGCACGGTCGCGGCGATGGACAGCATCGGGGTGATGCCCGAGCCGGCGGCGATGCACAGGTGTCGGCCCGGCTCGGCGGGGTCGACCCCGAAGGACCCGCTCGGGGGCTGGACCTCGATCACGTCGCCGACGGCGACCTCGCGCACCAGCCACGACGAGAAGAGCCCGCCCGGGATCTCTCGGACACCCACGCGCGGCGCCGAGCCGGCGGCAGCGCAGATGGAGTAGGAGCGGCGGTGCTCGGCTCCGTCGATCGTGCGGCGCAGCGTCAGCGACTGCCCGGCCCGGAAGGCGAACTCGGCGGCGAGGACGTCGGGCACCGCGAAGGTCACGGCGGCGGAGTCCTCGGTGAGGGGTTCCACGGCGGCGACGCTCAGCTCGTGGAACCGTCCGCGCCCGGCGCGTTGCGGCGCGAGGTCGTCGTCGCGCCGCGGGGCCATCGTGACCGAGGTCATCAGATCTCCTTCACGTGGTCGAACGGCTCGAGGCACGCCTGGCAGCGGTACATCGCCTTGCAGGCGGTCGCCCCGAACTCCGAGGAGAGCCGCACCTCGGTCGAGGCGCAGCGTGGGCAGGTGAGGCGGCGTCGGACCGGCGTCAGGTCGAGGGCGATGGGCCCGTCGTGGCGAGGTGCGGCACCCGGCGGCGAGATGCCGTGGTCACGCAGCGCCTGCCGGCCACGATCGGTGATCCAGTCGCTCGACCAGCACGGCGCCAGGCTGACCTCGACGTGTACGTCGGTGAACCCGTGGTCGCGCAGCCGGTGCACGAGGTCGTCGCGCATCGTCGCCATCGCAGGGCAGCCCGAGTACGTCGGCGTGATGGTGACCGTGAGCCGCGCGCCCACCAGCTCGACGTCCCGCAGGACGCCGAGGTCGGCGAGGGTCACCATCGGCATCTCGGGGTCGCTCACCTCGGCTGCGACCCTGCGAGCGACCGCGAGGCTCGGGGGCACCGTGGCTTCGTCGAGCACGACCGTCACCACCGCCCCAGCGGATGGGCACGAGCGACGACCTGCATCTCGGCGAGCAGTCGGCCCATCGTCTCGGTGTGCCGACCGGCCCGGCCCGCGCAGCGCCCGACCGGCCCCGTGGCCGCGACGGCGGGTCGCTCGACACCGCTGACGGCGAGGACCTGGTCGAGCAGCACGCCGACCTCCGCCGCCAGCCCAGCAGGATCGACCCCGAAGCGCTGCTCGGAGGCGACCAGCTCGACCGGGTCGGTGCAGAACAGCTCGTCCAGCAGCGGCCAGACCAGGGCGAGGCCGGCGACCAGGCGGCGGCGCGACTCCTCGGTGCCCCGGGCGAGGGTGAGGAACCACCGGCCCGCGTAGCCACGGTGGTAGGCGACCTCCTTGACCCCTTTGCTCGCGATCGCCGCGAGCACCGGGTCGTTGCTCGCTCGCAGCCGCTGGAGCAGAGCCAGACGATGGGTCGAGAAGACGAGGAGGCGCACCACGGTCACCGCGAAGTCGCCGTTGTCGGCCTCGACGAGGCGCACGTTGCGGAAGTCGGCCTCCTCCCGGAAGAAGGCGAGGGCGTCCTCGGGTGGCACCGGTGACCCCGACGGCAGGCGCGGCACGACGTCGGGGTCCGCCGCGGCGGCACGGGAGAGGAGCAGCCTGGCCTGGCCGAGCAGGTCGAGGGCCACGTTGGCCAACGCGATGTCCTCCTCGAGGTCGGGCGCGTTGCTGGCCCACTGCGAGAGCCGGTGGGAGTAGATGAGGGCGTCGTCCCCGAGCATCAGGCAGTAGGCCGCCAGCACCGCAGGATCGACACCGGGTGCGACCGAGGTGTCCATCCCGGCAAGGGGGTCCTCACCCTGCTGGTTGGAGTCGGCGCTCCCGAAGGCCCACTGGGAGTCGTCGCCGCCGAGCAGGCCGTCGTACACGCTGTCGTGGTCGGTCATCTGGTGGTCCCCTGTCGTCCTCTGCGGTGCTCGGTGGATCTGCGGTGGTCCTGTGCAGTCGTCGGGCGACCTACAGGTGCGGGACGTCGTCGGGGATGGCGTAGAAGGTGGGGTGGCGGTAGACCTTGTCTGCAGCGGGCGCGAAGAACGGGTCCTTCTCGTCGGGACTCGACGCGGTGATCGCCTCGGCGCGGACCGCCCAGATGCTGACCCCCTCGTTGCGTCGGGTGTAGACGTCACGGGCGTGCCGCACGGCCATCTCGTCGTCCGCGGCGTGCAGCGAGCCGACGTGCACGTGGTTGAGGCCCCGCTTGCCGCGGACGAAGATCTCGTACAGCGGCCACTCACCGCGCGGACGCTCGTCCAACCCCGTCGGGACCCCGGCCAGGGGGACGGCGCCGTGGCCGCCCCCGGCCGAGAGGTCGGTGCCGTCGCCGCTCATGACGCCGCCTCCCCCTGCTGCGCGGCGAAGGCCGTCGCGGCCTCGCGGACCCACGCGCCGTCCTCGTGCGCTCGTCGTCGGTGGGCGATGCGCTCGGAGTTGCACTCCCCGGACCCTCGGATGACCGCGGAGAGCTCGTCCCAGTCGGGCCGGCCGAAGTCGTGGTGTCCTCGCTCCTCGTTCCAGCGCAGCTCGGGATCCGGGAAGGTGACGCCGAGCGCCCGGGCCTGCGGGACCGACATGTCGACGAACTTCTGCCGCAGCTCGTCGTTGGTGTCGCGCTTGATGCCCCACGCCATCGACTGCGCGGTGTTGGGCGAGTCGTCGTCGGGCGGGCCGAACATCATCAGCGCCGGCCACCAGAACCGGTCCACCGACTCCTGCACCATCGCGCGCTGCTCGTCGGTGCCGGCCATCATCGTCGACAGCAGCTCGAAACCCTGTCGCTGGTGGAAGGACTCCTCCTTGCAGACCCGGATCATCGCGCGACCGTAGGGGCCGTACGACGTCCGGCACAGGGGCACCTGGTTGCAGATCGCGGCGCCGTCGACCAGCCACCCGATGGTTCCGACGTCGGCGAAGGACAGGGTCGGGTAGGTGAAGATCGAGGAGTACTTCTGCTTTCCCTCGATGAGCTTGAGGGTCAGCTCCTGGCGCGAGACCCCGAGCGTCTCGCACGCCGAGTAGAGGTAGAGCCCGTGGCCGGCCTCGTCCTGGACCTTGGCGAGCAGGATCGCCTTGCGGCGCAGCGACGGCGCGCGGGTGATCCAGTTGCCCTCGGGCTGCATCCCGATGATCTCGGAGTGCGCGTGCTGGGCGATCTGGCGCACGAGGGTCGATCGGTACTTCTCCGGCATCCAGTCGCGCGGTTCGATGCGGTCGTGGCGCGCGATCGTCTCGTCGAACCCCTCGAGCAGCCGAACCTCGGCCTGCGTCACGTCGGGCGTCGTCGTCATGGCGTCCCTCCAGGGCATCGCTTCAGGGTATTTACGAACCGAGCGGTCAGGAACAGGTTGACACGCTCACCCGACGCTGCGCAACGGATGCCGACGATCCGCGAGCCTGGGCTACCGGATCGGCGCACCGGAGATCGTCCGGGCGATGACGAGGCGCTGGATCTCGCTGGTGCCTTCGAAGATGGTGTAGATCTTGGCGTCGCGCGCCCACCGCTCGACGGGGTACTCGCGCGTGAAGCCGTTGCCCCCGAGGATCTGCATCGCCTTCTCGGTCACCTTGACGGCGGTCTCACCGGCGAAGAGCTTCGACATCGAGCCCTCGGCGGCCTCGAACTTCCTGCCCTTCGCGGCCATCCAGGCCGCACGCCACACGAGCAGACGGCTGGCGTCGATCGACGTCTTCATGTCGGCGAGGGCGAAGGCGATGGCTTGGTTCTCGATGATCGCCTTGCCGAACTGCTCGCGGGTCTTGGCGTAGTCGAGGGCGACCTCGTAGGCCGCCCGAGCGATGCCGATGGCCTGGGCACCGACCGCGGGACGGGTGCGTTCGAAGGTCGCCATGCTGGCGTTGCCGCGCGCACCGCCACCTTCGCGGGCACGGGCGAGACGTTCGTCGAGCTTCTCCTTGCCGCCGAGCAGGCACGCTCCCGGCACCCGCACGTTGTCGAGGACGACCTCGGCGGTGTGCGAGGCGCGGATGCCGTGCTTGTGGAACTTCTGCCCCTGGCTGAGGCCCGTGGTGCCCGGGGGCACGATGAAGCTGGCCTGGCCGCGGGTCTTGAGGTCGGGGTCGACGACCGCGGTGACGACGTGGATGTCGGCGATACCGCCGTTGGTCGCCCAGGTCTTGGTGCCGTTGATGACCCACTCGTCGGTGGCCTCGTCGTAGCGCGCGCGGGTGCGCATGGCCCCCACGTCGCTGCCGGCGTCCGGCTCGGAGGAGCAGAAGGCAGCAAGCTTGAGGTCACCCGGGCTGCCGAACATCTGCGGCACCCACTCCATCGTCTGCTCGGGCGTGCCGTTGGAGCTCACGCCGGCGGCGGCCAGCGCGGACCCGACGATCGACAGCCCGATGCCGGCGTCACCCCAGAAGAGCTCCTCCATCGCGACCGGGATGCCGAGGCCGGTCTCGTCGAAACCCTGGGTGGCGAAGAAGTCCATCGAGTAGATGCCCGCCTTCGCGGCCTCCTCGAGCACCGGCCAGGGAAACTCTTCCTTCTCGTCCCACTCCGACGCAGCCGGGCGCATCACGTCGGCGGCGAAGGTGTGGAGCCAGTCGCGCAGGTCGATGTGGTCGGGCGACAGCTCGAAGGACGGCTCGGTGTGATCAGACATGGTGTAACGGTAAACCTCTGCTCACTCCGTCCGGGTGATGATCCACCGATTCCACCCGCACCTCCGCTGTCGGGCACCCCTCCGCGCTCAGCCGGCGACCGGTGCCGGGGTGGGGGTGGTCGCGGGCGTCGGGGAAGGAACCGTGGTGGGGCGTGGCGACGAGCTCGGGCTGGGCGACGGCTTCGGCGTGGGGCCCGGCGTGGGACCCGGCGTGGGACCTGCCGTGGGACCCGGCGTGGGACCCGGCGTGGGACCCGGCAACGGGCTCGGACTCGAGGACGGCACGGGCGAGCTGGTGGGGGACGGCAACGGGCTCGAGCTGGGTGAGGGCTGCGGTGAGCCGGTCGCAGGTGGCACGGCGGTGGGGCTCGGCGAGGAGCCGGGCGACGCCGACGGACTGCTGCTCGGGCTCGGCGTGGGTTCGGTGGTGCCGTCCTCGGACCGACCGGGCTCCACTGCCAAGATGTCGAGGACCTGCTGCTTGTAGTCCTGCAGCTGGGACTGGATCTGGTCGAGGCTGAGCGTGGGGATCGAAGCGGCGAAGGCGCCGATGTCGTCCCAGATCGCCGTGAGCGCCAGCTGTTCCTGCTCGCCGGGCAACCGCTCCACCGTCACCACCAGCTGGCTGGCGACTGCGGCGGTGATGCACTCGAAGCAGTTGTAGTTGGCCGCGGTGGCCAGGTTCTGCGGCACGACGACGTCGGCGTCGCCGACGATCACCACCACCTGGAAGGCAACCGCCACCGACACGCAGTTGGAACAGCTGGCGGCGGCGAATGCCTCGTTGGTGTTCAGGACCTGGTCGTCCTCCACCCAGACCATCGCCATGGCCACGTCGTAGTTCACGGTGTCGTCGGTGGTGTTGATCGCGACCGCCTGGTTGTCGCCCTCGTCCGGAGGCAGCGGCCGGTCGAAGGGGAAGACCCAGGAGGGAGCCGGCGCACCCTCGGTTTGCGGCGAGCCACCAGCGGCCGGCTGAGCCGCCGGCGTCTCGCCGGGGGTCGTCCCGTCGGGCGCGGGCGTCTCGTCGGCGGTCGGCGCGGGCGTCTCGTCGGCGGCGGGTTCGGTCGTCTCGTCGGCGGTGGGCTCGGGCGTCTCGTCGGCGGTCGGCTCGGTGCGTCTCGTCGGCGCTCGGCTCGGTCGTCTCGTCGGCGGCGAGGTCGTCTGGCGTCGTCACGTCGGCGGCATCGACGAGGGCTGCCCCTGAAGGTGCCCTGCCGCTGGGGACCAGCACGAGTGCGGGCATCGGGTCCTCCTGCGTCGGGAGGTCCGCGTCGGCGGGCAGCACGGTCTGCATCCGTCCGCCCTGCAGCTGCGGGGCGGGCAGCGTCACGCCGACGCGGGCGAGCGGGAGCGCTGCTGCCTGGGTGAGCGTGCCCCCCTCGTAGGGCAGCACCGGGCGGTAGCGCTCCGGGCTCGGCCACCACGACCACGCCAGGCCGGCCAGCAGGGCCGTGGCGAGCAGCAGCGCGGTGCCCCGCTTCGCCGGGCTGCCCTCGGTCCGCTTCCACACCGTGGTGCCGACCGTCCTGCTGATCCGCCACAGCAGCACTCCGACCGCCAGGACGGGGAACGCGAACGCGATCATCGACAGGAGCGCACCCAGCGCCGCCAGCAGGTCGACGTCCGTCGCCGCCTGACCGAGGGCCGTCCACTCCGCGCGCGTGCTCGCCCAGGCCGTGCCGACGACGCGGGGCAGGGTGAGCACGGCGACGAAGAGCGAGAAGGCCAGCAGCGGCACCACGGCCAGCACCCAGAGCGAGATGACCGCCCTCGCCCACGGCTTGAGCTCGGCCGCCTTCGGATCGTTCCAGCGAGTGGGCCACCACGACTTCAGGGTGGGACCGATGCGCGGGAAGAGGTCGGGGACGCCGGTCAGGTCGGCGAGCACGTGATAACCGTCGAAGCGCACCAGCGGAATCAGCTGACGCACCATCTGCAGGATCTGCGTCGCGACGACCAGCAGCAGCGCATCCCAGTGGGTGATCCACCACAGCCCCGCGATGGCCACTGCGACGATCGCGTTGAAGTAGAGCCCGCCGAGATCGGTCCGCAGGCGTCCTAGGCGACCCAGGCGGTAGCTGTCGGTGACGTCGGTGTAGAACGCCGGCCACACCAAGTAGATGCCCGCACCCATGACCCCCGGTTGAGCGCCCCCGCGGCGCGCGGCTGCTGCGTGCCCGAACTCGTGGAACCCCGCCGAGAGCACCGTGACGAGGAAGACCAGGACCAACAGCCCCGGGCTCTGGAAGGCCTGGTGGGTCGCCGAGGCGAGCCCCTTGCCGAAGAGCACCCAGGCGGAGAAGGCGAAGAACACCCCCATGACCGGGATCCACACCACCGGGTGGAACAGCACGCGGAAGGGGTCGGTGAGGGCGCGGGTGCGCTCGGGGTCGGTGACCGAGATCTTGGCGCGCAGCCCCAGCAAGGGGTTGCTGCGCTTGAGCTGCGGTTGCTCACCGTCGGCACGAACCACCATGCCGAGTGGTCGAAGCTGTTCCTCCACGAGCTGCTCGACGTTCTCGGCGCTGACCGCCTTGCCGAGGGTCGACGAGACGTGCTCGGCGACGGCGGCGTACGTGCGCTCCCCGTCGATGCCGGCGAGGACCTCGTACAGGAGTGGCGTGACCTGGAGGGTCTGACCATCACCGCGTCGCACCAGTGACGGTGCCACCTTGTAGCCCGAGCCCGTCATCTCTCCGATGAGGACGAGTCCGTCGGCGCGTTCGGGCACCTCGGAGATGACGGTCACGGCGCTGCTTTCAGGTCAGGTGTCATGGAGAGGCCGGCCGCCACAGGTGGCGCGAGGCCGAGATCTCGAAGCGGGTGCCGGTGGAGCCCGGTCGGCCACCAGGACGGTCGGCGGCGCCACGCGCTGTCCACCGGCCTGGGGCCGACCGTGTCAGAGGCCGGCCGTGGCGGAATCGACCTCATGAGCTGAGACCGGACTCGCGCCGCCTGGGGACTGCCCAGGGCTGCTAGGACTGCTAGGGCTGTGAGGGTCGTCAGGGCTGCTCGATGGTGGAGTCCTGGGTGCTGTCGGCGGTCGCAGAACCGTCGATGTCCTGGTTGATGATGGCGTCCTGCTGGGCGATGGCCGTGGCCGTGGAGCCGTCGGAGCCGATGTTGGCGGCGACTGCCGCATCGATCGGTGCGGCGACGTTCGCGTTGGCTGCGACCGAGCCCGCGATGGGGGCCGCCAGGTTGGCGTCCGCGTCGAGGTTGACGTCGACGTTGAGCAGGTTGCCCGAGAGGTCGGGGCTGCTGGTCACCCCGGAGGCGGCGTCGCTGACGGTGTCACCCACCGTGCCCGTCGCGCCGTCCACGGTGTCACCGACCGTGCCCGTGGCGCCATCGACGGTGTCACCCACCGTGCCGGTCGCGCCGTCGACCGCGCCCGTGGCGCCATCGACCGCACCGCCGACCGCGCCGCCGGTGTCACCCACCGTGCCGGTCGCACCGTCGACCGCGCCCGTGGCGCCATCGACCGCACCGCCGACCGCGCCGCCGGTGTCACCCACCGCGCCCGTCGCGCCGTCCACGGTGTCACCGACCGTGCCCGTCGCGCCGCCGACGGTGTCACCCGCGGTGCCGGTCACGCCGTCCACCGCGCCGCCGACCGTGCCATCGACCGCGCCACCGGTGTCACCCACCGTGCCGGCGGTGCCCGGCGTGGCTGCGCTCCCGGCGCTCGGGTCGGTGCTGAGCGGCTGGTCGGCCGGCGCCCCGGAGGTGGTCGATCCAGCGTCCGGGGAGGCGCCCTGGTCGATGACACTGTCCTGGTCGGTGGTCGCGGTGGCGTCGGCGTCGATCCCCTGGTTGATCTGCACCCCCTGGTCGGACAGCGCCTGCGCGGTGGAGCCGTCCGAGAGCACGTTCGCGCTGGCAGCGGCGTCGATGGGTGCGGCCACGTTGGCGTTGGCGGCGACGGCCAGGTCGATCGGCGCCGAGGCGTCGATCGCGAGGTCGAGGTCGGCGTTGAGGTCGAGGATCGAGACGACTTCCTTGTCAGGGAGTGCAGTGACCCCTTCGGCAGCGAGCTCGTCTGCGGTCAGGCCGGTGTTCTGCTGGGTCATGGTGGGTCCTCGAGATGGCAGGTCGACGGGATGGGCGCCCGAGTAGGCAGTCTGATTATGCACGCCGGTCTCGGCTCGCAAACCAGCTTGCAGCAGTTGATTAAAAGGTCTTCCGAGCCGCTCGCATCAGTCCCCGGCGGCGTCCGAGGAGGTCTCCTGATCGTGACCGTCGGCCAGGACGCCGGACAGCCGGCGGGGTGTCGACCAGGGTCTCGGTCGCCGCGCGGCGCCGGGCTTCCGAACCCGACGTGGATGATCTGCCACGCGGCACTCATCAGCTGGCCGATCTCGGACTCGAGGTCGGACGACGAGCCGCCGTCCCCGCGACCCCCGCGCGAGCCGGCCGACCTCTCGGCCGCCTCCTGGGTCGCTCTCTCGGCCGCCCTGTCGAATGGCGCCCACACGGCGGCGAGCGTCTTCGGCATGCTCGGCGGCGTAGGTCAGGCCGGCGGGGGTGAGGCGGACGGTGCGACGGCCGCCCTCCTCATCGGTCTCGACGAGGCCCTCGTCCTGGAGCTGCTGGATGGTCGGGTAGACCGACCCGGGGCTCGGGCGCCAGGCGTTGTTGCTCTTGTCGTCGATGCGTCCGATCACCTGGTAGCCGTTGATCGGCTCCTCGGCTCCTCGGCTCCTCGGGGCGACCGGCTCGGGCCAGGAGATCGATGATCGCGGCGCGCACGTCGCCGCGGCTGGCCCCGGGGCCCGAACGGCCCGATGGGACCCAGAGAACCCCCGGGCCCACCCCGGCCGCCGGGGCGGCGGTCATCGCGCTGCTGCCAGGGAAAGCTCTCCGGGCCTCCGGCCCACTGCCGGCTGCGTCCTCGGCGCCCCAGGAGAACTCCTTCGTCGGGCATCGGGCGCAGGGCGTCCGCAAGGGTGGTCCCGCTCGACGAGGGTCCGGCTAGGTTTGGTGACATGACAACTCTGCGCGTGTCCCGTTCCTCCACCCGCTCGGCCGTCGCCGCGCTCGCCGCGGCGGGCGTGGCCCTCGCGGGCCCGGTCGCCGCGATGCCGGGCGCTGACGCTGCGTCCGCCAAGCCCAAGGCCGACTCCTCCTTCTCGCTGCCGGACGGCTTCCAGCCCGAGGGCATCGCGATCAGCGGCCGGACGGCGTACTTCGGCTCGTTGGCCGACGGCTCCATCTACGCCTACGACCTGAAGAAGCAGGACGGCACCGTCATCAGCGACGGCCCTGGGACCGCCTCGGTGGGCCTCAAGGTGGAGCCGAAGCAGAACCGCCTCTACGTCTCCGGTGGTGATGCCGGGACCGCGCGGGTGCTCGACGCCGGCACGGGCGACGTGTTGGCCGACTACACCCTCACCGAGGGTCCGGCCTTCATCAACGACGTGGTGCTGACCGACCGGGCGGCCTACTTCACCAACTCCTCGGCGCCCGAGATCTACCGGGTGCCGGTCACGAGGAGCGGCTCGCTGGCCCCGGCCAAGCGGGTGCGCACGATCACCCTGCGCAAGGAGTGGGTGCAGCCCGAGGGCTTCGGCGCCAACGGCATCACCGAGACTCCTGACGGCAAGGCGCTGCTCGTCGTCAACTCTGCCGACGGCACCCTCTTCAAGGTGGCGAGGCAGGGCAAGCGCGCCGGCAAGGCCCGTCAGGTCGACCTCGGCGGGGTCTCGCTCGAGAACGGCGACGGCATGCTGCTGGAGAACCGCACCCTGTCGGTGGTGCGCAACCAGAACAACGTGGTCGTCCAGATCGACCTCGACCGTCGCGGCCTCACCGGCACCAAGGCCGGCGTGCTGCGCTCGCCGAGCTTCGACGTCCCGACGACGATCGCCGCGAGCGGCAAGGACTACTACCTGCCCAACGCCCGCTTCACCACGCCGCCGACGCCCACGACGCCGTACACGGTGTCGGTCGTCAAGAAGAGCTGACGCTGCTCGGCCCTGCGTCGGCGCCCCCCGCAGGCCGACCCGGCTGACGAAACTCCCGCTTCTGTCATGAACCTTCCTGACAGAAGCGGGAGTTTCACCGCTTCAGCGGAGAAACTGCCACCGTCAGGCCGGCAGACCGACAGACAGCTCACTCAGCCAACCAGGCAGCGTAGGCGTCGAAGGTGTAGGGCCGGCCGAGGAAGTCGGCGACCAGGTCGGCGGCGTCCTGGGTTCCTCCGGCGGCCAGCACCTTCTCGCGGTAGCGACCGGCCACACCGGTGCCGGCGTCGTCGAACAGGTCGGCGGGGTCGAAGGCGCTGAAGAGGTCCTTGGCGATGACCAGTGACCACATGTAGGTGTAGTAGCCCGAGCTGTAGCCGCCGAGGTGGCCGAAGCTGGCGAACATGTGGGTGCCCTGGAGGTAGGGCCAGGCGGAGTAGCGCTCCTGCAGCTCGATCATCCGCGCGGTGAGGTCGTCGGGCCGCTCGACGTGGAAGTAGTACGACATCGCGGCGTAGAACATCTGCACCCGCGCGGCGTAGCCCTTGCCGAAGTCGTCGCTGCGGCGCATGCCCTCGACCAGGTCGGTCGGGATCGCCTCTCCGGATGCGTTCGTGGCGAAGCTGCTCAGGACCGAGGCGTCCCACGCCCACTCCTCGAGCATCTGCGAGGGCGCCTCGACGAAGTCCCACTCGGTCGCGACCCCGGCGAAGCGGGCCCAGGTCACCCGCCCGCCGAGCACGTGGTGCACGAGGTGACCGAACTCGTGGAAGAGCGTCACGACGTCGTCGTGCTCCATCAGCCCGCGCGAGAAGTTGCAGACCAGCACGCCCTCGGGCAGCTGGCGCCCGGCGACGCCGTCGGTGAGGGTGAACTGAGCGGCGTGCTTGTACTTGCCGGCTCGGGGGTGCAGGTCGAGGTAGATGCGGCCGAGGACGTCGTCACCTGCGACGCCCGAGCCGCCGGCGGCCTCGGCGGCGCCGCTGAGGTCGACCACGTCGTAGACGGCCACGTCGTCGTCCCAGACGATCGCGTCGTCGACGCGGTCGTAGCGCAGCCCGAACAAGCGGCCGGTGACGTCGAGCAGACCCTGGCGCACCTTGTCGAAGGCGAAGTAGGTGCGCACCCGCTGGGAGTCGACGTCGTAGCGCTCCTTGCGGACGAGCTCCTCGTAGTAGGTGGCGTCGTAGTTGGGGACGCGCTCGGCGTCGGGGAAGTCGGCGCGGTAGCGCTCGAGCAGGATCGCGAGGTCGCGTCGCATCGCCTCGTCTGCGGCGTCGGCGATCTTGTCGATGAACACCGGGATCGCCGGGCCGTTGCCGATCATCTTCACGTCGGCGTCGTAGGCCGCCCAGTCGGCGTAGCCGACCAGCCCGGCGAGCTCGTGGCGCAGGGCGAACATCTCGCGCAGCAGCGGGTCGGTCGCCGGCCACCCGCGCTCGAGGAACGCCACCGTCATGTCGCGGCGCACTCCCTGGTCGGCGGCGAAGGTGCGCGTCGGGATGGCGTCGGGGTAGTCGGTCGTCAGGGTGACCAGCCCGTCGTCGCCGACGGGGTGGGCGGCGAGGAAGTCCTCGGGGAGGCCGGCCAACCGGTCGGGCTCGACGTGGATCGTGCGGACGTCGTCGCGGACGATCTTGCCGAACTCCTGGTCGATCTCGGTCAGCCGCTCGTTGATCGCGGTGATGCGCGCGCGGGTGCCGTCGTCCTGGTCGACGCCGGCGCGGGTGAAGTCGGCCAGCACCTTGTTCATCAGGCGCGCTGCCTGCTCGTCGAGCCCGGCCGGGTCGAGGCCGGCGAAGACCTCGTAGAGCCCGCGGTCGAGGCTGAGCTCGGTCATCAGCCGACCGACGTCCTGCTCGGCCTTCTCCGCGGCCGTGCGAACGCCCTCGTCGGGGTGCACGTTGCCGTAGAGCGAGCCCATGGCCGCCACGTTGCCCAGCCGCAGCGCCGCCTCGTCCCACACCCGCAGGGCGGCCACTGCCTGCGTCGGCGGGTCGGCGCGCAGTCCGTCGATCAGCTCGCGAGCGGCCGCGATGCCCTCGCCGGCGCGGGTGCGAACCCACTCCTCGGCAAGGTCGGCGGTGGGCAGGGTCAGGGGCGAGAGCGTCACGAGGTCAAACCTAGACGAGGCCGCCGACCGACGACCCGGGTCCTCGACCTCTTCGGCGGCCCCGGGGGCACGTCGGACCGGCCCGGCGTCAGACCGCGGCCGAGCTGGACCCGCGACCGGACGAACGATCCCAGCCGTCACCGCCGTCGGGGTCGCCCACGGTGGCGGGGTCGCGCAGGAGCTGCTCGAAGGCCAGCTCGGCCGCCCCCAGCAACGGGGCGTCCAGGCCCAGCGCTGCGACCCGGACCTCGATGGATCCGGCGAGGTCGACGCCGGAGCCTTGGTGCAGGGAGTCCTTCACCTCCGCGCCGCACACCTCGTAGAGCCGGCCCAGGACCCCGCCCAGGACGACCATGCTGGGATCGAAGAGCCGCAGCACGCTGCGCAAGCCGTAGCCGACCCACTGCGCGGCGTCCGACAGGGCTCGGGCGGCCCGTGGCTCGCCTGCTTGCGCAGCGGAGACGACTTCCTCGATGGCGACCATCCCGCCCCCGGGAAGTCTCCCCGCGGCGACCAGCACCTGGTTGCTGCCGATCTTGGTCTCCCAGCAGCCCAGCGACCCGCAGCGACAGGCGTCGCCTCCGCTGTCGACCGGCAGGTGGCCGACCTCTCCGGCATAGCCCAGCGCGCCTCCGAGCATCTGACCCTGGACGATGAACCCCCCACCGATGCCGACGGAGCCCCCGATGTAGGCCACCTCGCTGAACCCCACCGCAGCACCTCGGAGGTGCTCGGCGAGGGCTCCCAGGTTGGCGTCGTTCCCGGTGCGCACCGGCAGCTCGAGCCGTGCCTCCATCAGGGCGGTGAAGGGGGCGTCGACCCACCCGAGGTTCGGGGCGAAGCGCACCATGCCGTCGCGAGCCCGCACCGACCCCGGCACCGAGACCCCCAGGCCCAGGCACCGGCCGTCGATGACGGCGAGGATCTCCTCGCACAGCAGGGCGACGGTCTCCACCACCTCGGCCACGTCGTGCCCACCGGGCTGGTGGAGGCGCACCCGACGCTCGAGCACCACTCCGCCGAGACCGACCAGCGCGCACTCGATGCGGTCGACGTCGAGGGTGACCGCGAGCACGCAGACCTGGTGACGCGGGCTGACCAGCAGCGAGGGGCGCCCCGAGGCCCGACCGGAGGAACGCACCTCCGGGGCGCTCTCCTCCACCATCCCCCAGTCCGCGAGCTGACCGGTGAGGTCGCCGATGGTGCTGCGGTTCAGACCCAGGTCAGCGGTCAGCCGGGCGCGGGTCGTCGGCCCCCGTTGGTGGACGTAGGTCAGCAGGGCACTGCAGTTGGAGCGGCGCAGCTCTTCTTGGCTCATGCCCGTTCGGCGAGTCATCGGTCGGGCCCTCGTGGCCTGCGGCCGCGGCTACCGGACGCCGCCGGTCCGCCGGCGGCTCACGGCGTCCACCGTCGCGGCGACGACCAGCACGAGGCCGGTGATGATGTAGACCTTGCCGGCGGGCTGGCCCAGCAGGCTCATCCCGTTGAGGATCATCGTGACCACGAGAGCGCCCAGGATGGCGTCCATCACCTTGCCCTTGCCGCCGAAGAGGCTGGTGCCACCGATCACGGCGGAGCCGACGGCGAGCAGCAGGGTCAGGTCACCACCGGTGTTGGGCGAGACCGAGTTGGTGCGTCCGGCCAGCAGGACGCCGGCGACCGCAGCCAGCATCGAGCACAGCATGAAGCAGGAGATCTTGATGCGTGCCACGTTGATGCCGGCGCGCCGAGCCGCCTCGGCGTTGCCGCCGACGGCGTACACGTGGCGGCCCCAGGCGGTGCGGGTCAACATCACGGTCAGCCCGACGAGCAGGCCGCCGATGACGACCACCACGACCGGGACGCCCTTGAGGGAGGCGAGGGCCGGGTTCTTGCTCCGCTCACCGGAGAGGTAGGCGGTGGCGGCGAACAGCAGGATCGCGATCGCGCCGAACTTGATCGCCCACACCGACATCGAGTCGGACGGCAGGCCGGAGCGACGCCTGGCGCGGATCTTCAGCAGGCTGGAGGCGCCCAGGGTGATCGCCGTGACGACGGCCAGCACCCAGCCCAGCCAGAGCGGCATGGTCGAGTTCACGATCGCGAGGACCGTGGTGTCGCGGTAGGGGATCGTGCCGCCGTCACCGATGATGATCAGCACCGCACCCTGGAGACCGAGGAACGCCGCCAAGGTGACCACGAACGAGGGCACCCCCACCTTCGCCACCATCAGCCCGATCACGAGCCCGATGACCGCGCCGGTCGCGAGGGTCGCGACCAGCGCCAGCGGCCAGGACTGACCGTGGTTGGTCATCACGACGCCCATCACCGAGGCGGCGACGCCGGCTGCGTATCCCGCCGACAGGTCGATCTCGCCCAGGAGCAGCACGAAGACCAGGCCCATCGCCAGGACCGCGTAGCCGGCCCCCTGCTGGATCAGGTTGGCCACGTTGTAGGCGTTGGTGAACGTCGACCCCGCGGCGATGTAGAAGATGACGACCAGGGCGACGAGGCCGGCCAGTGCCGGGAGGGCACCGACGTCGCCGCCGCGCAGCTTGACCACGTAGTTGTGGAGCGAGGCGCTGAGCGAGATCGACTCCCCGGGCTCGCGAGTGTCGTCGTGAACGGCGCCCGTGGACGACGTGCCTGCTGTGGTGCTCACTTCTCTCCTGCTTTCTTGCCGCCGGTGATCAGGTGCACGACCTCGTTGGAGGTCACGGTCGAGGTATCGACCTGGGCCACCATCTCGCCGAGGTAGAGGACCGCGATGTCGTCGGCGACCTCGAAGACGTCGGTGAGGTTGTGGCTGATGAGGACGACACCGAGGCCCTTGTCGGCCAGGCGTCGCACCAGGGCCAGGACCTGCTCGGTCTGGGCCACGCCGAGTGCCGCGGTGGGCTCGTCGAGGATGACGACCTTGGAGTTCCACAGCACCGAGCGGGCGATCGCCACCGTCTGGCGCTGCCCGCCCGAGAGGCTGGCGACCAGGGTGCGCACCGACTTGAGGGTGCGCACGGAGAGTCCGTCGAGGGTGTCCCTCGCCTTCTTCTCCATCTCCTGGTCGTTGAGGAACCGGCCCTTGCGGAGCTCGCGGCCCAAGAACATGTTGTCGACCACGTCGAGGTTGTCGCACAGCGCGAGGTCCTGGTAGACGACCTCGATGCCGAGCGCGTTGGAGTCACGCGGGCTGTTCACCGTGACCGGTCGGCCCTCGAAGGTGTACTCCCCGGCGTCGAAGGCGTGGATCCCGGCGATGCCCTTGATCAGGGTGCTCTTCCCCGCCCCGTTGTCGCCGACCAGGGCGGTGACCCGCCCGAGGTGGACGTCGAGGTCGACCCCGCGCAGCACGCTGACTGCTCCGAAGCTCTTCTCGATCCCCCGGAGGCGCAGGACGGGCTCGGTGACAGGTGAGCGGGCGGGCGGGATGGCAGTGCTGGTCATCGGTTCTCCAGGTCGTCCGGTCGTTCGATGGGGAGAGAACACGCGTGGGGCACCGGGTCACGGTGCCCCACGCGGGATCAGGGGGTGGCTCAGCTGATGCCGGCGTCGGCGCAGAGCTTGGCGTAGGCGTCGGTGCAGACGTCGGCGGCGGTCTGGAAACCGTCGTCGATGACCTTCTTGACCCCGGCGGCGTCCGAGATGGACTCGGGAGTCGCCAGCGCCGACGGCACCATCTCTGCGGTGACGGTGTCCTCGACCTCGCCGGTGGCCAGCGAGTCAGCCGTCGCGGTGTCGCCCTGGATGAGCGCGATCGCCAGCTGCGAGGCCACGTCGGCCTCGACGTTGGTGTCCTTGTAGACGGTCATGCACTGCGTGCCGTCCAGCACCCGCTGCAGGCCCTCGACCGAGGCGTCCTGCCCGGTGACCGGGACCTTGCCGGCGAGGCCGTTGGCCTTGAGCCGGGCCACGATGCCGCCGGCCATGGTGTCGTTGGCGGACACGACACCGTCGATCTTGCCGTCTGCTGCGGTGAAGAGCCCGTCGAAGGCGGTGGCCGCGACGTTGGCGTCCCACTTGCCGGTCTGGTCGCCGACCAGCGTGTAGTCGCCCGAGTCGATCTTCGGCTGGAGGGCCTCGGAGTAGCCCTGCTTGAAGAGTGCGGCGTTGTTGTCGGTCGGGTCGCCGTCGATGAAGGCGATGTTGGCCGTCGTCTTGTCGTCGGCGTCCAGGCAGGACTGGAGGCCCTCGCCCATCAGGTTGCCGACGACCACGTTGTCGAACGAGACGTAGTAGGAGGCTCCACCACCGAGGGTGAGGCGGTCGTAGTCGATGCTCTGGACACCGGCGTCGGCAGCCTTCTTGAGGCAGGCCGCGCCCGAGTCGGAGTCGAGGTTGACGATCATGATGACCTGGACGCCGGAGTTGATCATCCCGTCGCAGATCGTGGAGAACTTCGCGACGTCGCCGCCGGCGTTCTGGATGTCGGACTCGACCCCGGCGGCGTCGAAGGCCGCCTGAAGGCTCGGCCGGTCGTTGGCCTCCCAGCGCGGCGAGGTCGTGGCATCGGGGAGGATGACCCCCACCTTGCCGGTCGCGTCACCGCCCGACGAGGACCCGCTGCCGCCGTCGGCTGCTGATGAGCCACCGTCCGAGCTGTCGGACCCGCAGCCCGCGAGCACCAGCGCACTTGCGGCACAGAGGGCTGCGAACGCGGCCCGCTTCGATGTCGACATCGACACTCCTTGAAGATTCTTCGGCGCGAGGTGCCCGGCACAGCGGATCTGTGACCGTCCTCACTCCGTATGTTGTGAGGCACAACTTAACCGGCTACTTTCAGGACGTAAAGGCCCCAGAGTGACTAGTTTGTTGTTTCTGCAAACTTGAAGTCACGATTCGATCACGATGCGCGACCGCCAGGCGACAGTTCCTCGCCCGGTGTCGAGCGTCCTCCGACACGAGGAGCACCCATGGACCGGCCCACCCCCACCCCCGACGACAAGTTCACCTACGGACTCTGGACGGTCGGTTGGGAGGGAGTCGACGTCTTCGGCACCGCGGTGCGTGCGCCCATGGCGCCCGCGCACGCGATCGGCCGACTGGCCGAGCTCGGGGCCTACGGCATCACCTTCCACGACAACGACGTCTTCGCCTTCGACGCCACCCCGGCCGAGCGACGCTCAGCCCTCGACGCGATGCGCGCCGCCCTGGATTCCACCGGGCTGGCCGTGCCGATGGTCACCACGAACCTCTTCGGCCACCCCGTCTTCCGCGACGGCGGGCTGACCAACAACGACCGCGACGTGCGGCGCTTCGCGCTGCGCAAGACGCTGATGAACATCGATCTGGCCGTCGAGCTGGGGGCCGAGACGTTCGTGGCCTGGGGAGGTCGCGAGGGCGCGGAGTCCGGCGCGGCCAAGGACGTCCGCACGGCCCTGGACCGCTACGCGGAGGGCTTCGACGTCCTCGGCCAGTACGTCCTCGACCAGGGCTACGACCTGAGGTTCGCCATCGAGCCCAAGCCGAACGAGCCGCGCGGCGACATCCTGCTGCCGACCGTGGGCCATGCCCTGGCCTTCATCGAGCGCCTGGCCCACCCCGAGCTCGTGGGGGTGAACCCCGAGGTCGGCCACGAGGAGATGGCCGGGCTCAACTTCGCCCACGGCATCGCCCAGGCCCTGTGGGCCGGCAAGCTGTTCCACGTCGACCTGAACGGCCAGCACGGCCCCCGCTTCGACCAGGACCTGCGCTTCGGCGCCGGGAACGTCCGCGGCGCCTTCTGGACCGTCGACCTCCTCGAGACCAGCGGGTACGACGGACCCCGGCACTTCGACTTCAAGCCGCCGCGCACCGAGGACGAGGACGGCGTGTGGGCCTCGGCTGCCGGGTGCATGACCAACTACTTGATCCTCAAGGAGAAGTCGCGCGCCTTCCGCGCCGACCCCGACGTGGTCGCCGCCCTGGCGGCGGCTCGCGTCGGTGAGCTCGCCACCCCCACCATGGGCGAGGGTGAGTCGGTCGCGCAGCTGCGCGCCGACGACGACTTCGACCCGATCGAGGCCGGCGCTCGCGGCATGGCCTTCGAGGCCCTCGACCAGCTGGCCCTGGAGCACCTGTACGGCACGCGCGGCTGAGACGACGCCGCTCGCAGACGTCTGCGAGCGGCGCTCCCGGCGCGATCAGATGCTGTCGCGCAGCACGGCGTAGGACGCCCGCACCTCGGGGAGCGCCGTCCCCTCGAGCACCTCGCCCGCCGGCAGCGGCCAGTCAGGCGGAGCGTCGGTGCCGGACAGCGCCCAAGCAGCCTGACGGGCTGCGCCGAGGGCGACGTACTCCTGCGCGGGCGGCAGCACCACGGGCCGACCGAGCACGCACGGCGCCAGGGCCTGCAGCGCAGGGCTGCGGGTCGCGCCCCCGACCATGAGGAGGCGCGTCGGCGTGACGCCGGTCTGCGTTGCGTGGTGGTCGACCGCGTCGGCCAGCGAGCAGAGCAACGCTTCGTAGGCGGCCCGGGCGAGCTCGGCCCGGGTGGTGTCGCCGGTGAGCCCGTGCCAGGTGCCGACCGCGTCGGGCCGGTTCGGGCTGCGTTCCCCGCCGTAGTAGGGCAGCACGGTCAGGCCGCCGGACCCAGGGGCTGCCTGCAGCGCGAGGACGGCCAGCTGGTCGTGGTCGACGCCGAGCAGGCGGGCCTGCAGGTCGAGGATGCCGGCGGCGTTCATCGTCGTGATCATCGGCAGGTAGCCCGACCGGGCGTCGGCGAAGCCCGTCACCGTGCCGGACCCGTCGGCGACCGGGGTCGCGCTGACGGCCGAGACCACCCCGCTCGTGCCGACCGAGATCAAGACGTCGCCGGGCTCGAGGCCCATGCCGAGCGCGGCACCCATGTTGTCGCCCGTTCCCCCGGCCACGACGGCCCCGTGCGGGGTCCGACCGGCGACCGCGCCGCCACCCACCAGGCGTGGCAGCTCGACCGCGCGCCCCAGGGCCGCCTCGGCGAGGTCCGGTCGCCAGACGTCGGCGGTGGCGTCGAAGTAGCCGGTGCCCGACGCGTCACCGCGATCGGTGAAGGCAGGGGTCCCCGCCTGGCAGGCGTGGCGTGAGACGTAGTCGTGCGGAAGCAGGACGCCGGCGATCCGGGCGGCGTTCTGCGGCTCGTGGTCGCGGACCCACCGCAGCTTGCTGGCGGTGAACGACGCGACCAGGACGCTGCCGATCGCGTCGGCACACGCCTGCCCGCCCCCCATCTCCGCCACCAGCTCGGCAGCAGCGGTCGCGGAGCGGGTGTCGTTCCAGAGCAACGCGTCGCGCACCGGCTCACCGGAGCTGTCGAGGGCGACCAGGCCGTGCTGCTGGCCTGCCACCGAGACCGCTGCCGCCTGCTCGAGCAGGCCGTGGGTCGCCTCGTCGAAGGCCGCGAGCCAGGCCCGCGGATCGACCTCCGTGCCTCGTGGGTGCGGTGCCGCGCCGGCAGCGACGATGCTGCCGTCGTCGGCGTCGACGAGAAGGGCCTTGGTCGACTGGGTCGAGGAGTCGATGCCGAGCACGAGGGTCACGCCACGACCCTCTCGCACGGGTGTCGCTGTCGCACGTCAGGCCCTAGCTCGTGGCCGAGAAGGCGGCGTCGAAGGATGCCGTCGGGGCGTCGAAGGCGAGGCGCCGGACGAACTCCAGGGCCTCGGGGGCGCCCACGAGACGGTCCATGCCGGCGTCCTCCCACTCGATCGAGATCGGGCCGTCGTAACCGATGGTGTTGAGCATCCGGAAGCACTGCTCCCACGGCACGTCGCCATGACCGGTCGAGACGAAGTCCCACCCTCGACGGGGGTCCGCCCACGGCAGGTGCGAGCCGAGGCGACCGTTGCGGCCGTTCCCGGTCTGACGCTTCGCGTCCTTGCAGTCGACGTGGTAGATCCGGTCCTTGAAGTCCCACAGGAAGCCGACCGGGTCGAGGTCCTGCCACACGAAGTGCGAGGGGTCCCAGTTCAGCCCGAACGCCTCGCGGTGCCCGATCGCCTCCATCGTCGCGACCGTGGTCCAGTAGTCGTAGGCGATCTCCGAGGGATGCACCTCGTGGGCGAAGCGCACGCCGCACTCGTCGAAGACGTCGAGGATCGGGTTCCACCGGTCGGCGAAGTCGCGGTAGCCGGCGGCGACCATCTCCTCGGTCGCCGGCGGGAACATCGCGACGTACTTCCAGATCGCGGAGCCGGTGAAGCCGATGACGGTGTCGACACCGAGGCGCTGGGCCGTCCGGGCGGTCAGCTTCATCTCCTCGGCCGCGCGCTGCCGCACGCCCTCGGGGTCACCGTCGCCCCACACCTGGGCCGGCAGGATCGCTTCGTGACGGCCGTCGATCGGGTCGTCACACACCGCCTGTCCCTTGAGGTGGTTGGAGATGGCGTGGACCTTCAGGTCGTACTTCTCGAGCAGGTCGAGCTTGGCCTTGATGTAGCCGTCGTCCTCGGCGGCCTGCCAGGGATCGAGGTGATCGCCCCAGCACGCGATCTCGAGGCCGTCGTAGCCCCAGCCCGAGGCCAGCTTCGCGACCTCCTCGAGGGGTAGGTCGGCCCACTGGCCGGTGAAGAGGGTGATCGGTCGGGGCATGAGCTTCCTCGTCTCTGCTGGTGCTGGCGATGGTCGTGGTCGACGGGTGCTGGACCGAGCGGTCGCCCGATCGGCGGGTCCGCGTCAGCGGACGCCCAGGAGGTGGTCCATGGCGAGCTGGTCGAGCGCCTCCATCGCGACGCTGCGCTCGGCGAGGCCCGCGACGTCGTAGGAGGCGGCGCGCAGGTCGGCCAGCGACTCACCCTCCCCGAGGGTGGGAACGTCGAGCTCGGGGACCGAGGCCGCGTCCAGCGCCGCGTGGACGTCGGGGTCGGCGCGGAAGGCGAGCGCCTTCTCGCGCAGGATCAGGTAGTTGCGCATGCAGGCGCCGGCGGAGTCCCACACCCCGTCCATCGCCTCGGCACGCGGCGGCTTGAAGTCGAAGTGCAGGTAGCCGTCGTAGGCCTGGGCGGTGCCGCTTCCGAGGAGCGTGTCGACGGTCCAGAAGGCCCCCCGCAGGTTGCCGGCGCCGAAGCGGAGGTCCTGGTCGAAACGAGGGCCGTGCTGGCCATTGAGGTCGACGTGGAACAGCTTGTCGTGCCACAGGGCCTGGGCGATGCCGTGGGCGAAGTTGAGCCCGGCCATCTCCTCGTGGCCGACCTCCGGGTTGAGCCCCACCATCTCGGGGTGGGCGAGCTCGTTGATGAACGCGAGCGCGTGCCCGATCGTGGGCAGCAGGATGTCGCCGCGCGGCTCGTTGGGCTTCGGCTCGACGGCGAAGCGCATCGGGTAGCCCTGCTCGAGCACGTAGTCGCACAACAGGTCGAAGGACTCGGCGTAGCGGTCGAGGGCGGAGCGCACGTTCTTGCTCGCTCCGTGCTCGGCGCCCTCGCGTCCGCCCCACACCACGAAGGTCTCGGCCCCCAGGCTCGCCGCGAGGTCGATGTTGCGCAGCACCTTCTGGAGGGCGTAGCGGCGGACCTCGCGGTTGTTGGCCGTCATCCCGCCCTCCTTGAAGACCGGGTGGCTGAAGAGGTTGGTGGTGACCATCTCGGTGCGCAGCCCCGTCTCCTCCAGAGCGGTGCGGAAGCGGCCGAGGGTGGCCTCGCGCGTGTCCTCGTCGGGCAGCAGGTCGTCGTCGTGGAACGTCACCGCAGCGGCGCCGAGCTCGGCCAGGCGGTAGGTGGCCTCCACCGGGTCCAGGAGCGGGCGGCTGGCGGGGCCGAACACGTCGACACCCTGCCACCCGACGGTCCAGAGCCCGAAGGAGAACTTGTCCTCGCGCCGGGGCGTGAAGTCAGGTGTGCTGGTGGGTGCCGTGGTCGCGTCGCGGCCTGACCCGTTGGTCTGTCCCTGCGTGGTGGTATCGGTACTCATGGGGCTCATCGGCTGATCTCCTGCCAGGTACGGGTGTCGGAGCTCGTCTCGACGGCGGCCAGCACACGCTGGACCTGGAGACCGTCGGCGAAGGTCGGGGTGGGGTCGGTCCGGGCCGCGATCGCCTCGACCAGGTCGACGACCTGGTGGGTGAACGCGTGCTCGTAGCCGAGGCCGTGGCCGGCCGGCCACCAGGCCTCGAGGTAGGGGTGTTCCGGTTCGGTGACCAGGATGCGGCGGAAGCCGCTGGTCGTCGCGTCCTCGGAGGCGTCGAAGTACTGCAGGACGTTCATGTCCTCGAAGTCGAAGGCCAGGCTGCCGCGTGAGCCGTTGACCTCGATCCGGATCGCGTTCTTGCGACCGGTCGCGAAACGAGTGGCCTCGAAGACCCCCATCGCACCGTCGCCGAGTCGAGCGATGAAGACCGCCGCGTCGTCGACCGTGACCGCGCCGCGCTCCGCTGAGTCGTCCGGCGTCCCCGAGAGGCCGGCGTGCTCGGCGGCGATCGGGCGTTCCTCGACGAAGGTCGTCAGTCGGCCCGAGACCTCCTGGATGGTCGTGCCGGTGAGGAACTGGGCCAGGTCGATGATGTGCGCCCCGATGTCACCGAGCGCGCCGGAGCCGGCCCGTTCCTTCTGGAGCCGCCAGGACAACGGCGCCTCGGGGTCGGCGATCCAGTCCTGCAGGTACTGGGCGCGGACGTGGCGCACCTCGCCGACACGCCCCTCCAGGACGAGCCGGCGAGCCAGGGCCACGGCGGGCACGCGGCGGTAGGTGAAGCCGCACATCGCGCGCGCCCCGTGCTCGCCGGCCTCCCGGGCCGCGTCGGTCATCGTCACCGCCTCGGACACCGTGTTGGCCAGCGGCTTCTCGCACAGGACGTGCTTCCCGGCCTCGAGGGCGGCGACCGCGATCTCGGCGTGCGAGTCGCCGGGGGTGCAGATGTCGACGACGTCGATCGAGTCGTCGGCCACCACCCGCCGCCAGTCGGTCTCGACCCGCTCCCACCCCAGACGCGCGGCCGCCGCCGTCGTCCGGTCGTGGTCGCGACCACAGAGCACCGACATCACCGGGGTGAGGGGCAGGTCGAAGAAACGCGGGGCCGTGCGCCAGGCCTGCGAGTGCGCCGCCCCCATGAACGAGTGGCCCACGAGGGCGACGTTCAGGGTGCCGCTGGATCGGCGATCGGCAGTCATCGAAGCTCCGTCGGGGTCGTGGACGTGGTGGTCGGGGCAGGCGTGGTGGCCCGGAGTGGTGGGGTGGCGCGACCCACCACTCCGGGGGGCCGGGGGGTCAGGAGATGACGTCAGCCGGTCGAGGTCAGGACTCGAACGCCGTGGGCAGGAACTGCTCGACGTTGTCCTTGGTCACGACCGGCGCGTAGAGCTGGACCGAGCGGGGCACCTCGACCTCGACGAGGTCGCCGACGGCCTTCTGCTGCACCAGCAGACGAGCGAGCTTGATGCCGTCCGCAGCCTGGGTGGAGGGGTAGACCACGGTGGCCTTGAGGACGCCGTCGTCGGCCTGGATGGAGCGCATGGCGTTGGCCGAGCCGGCTCCTCCCACCATGATGAACTCGTCGCGACCAGCGTTCTCGATGGCGGCGAGGACGCCGACACCCTGGTCGTCGTCGTGGTTCCAGATGGCGTCGATCTCGGGGGCCGCCTGAAGGAGGTTCTCCATGGCCTTCGAGCCGCCTTCGGGGGTGAAGTCGGCCGGCACCCGGTTGTCGACGTCTTGTCCGCACTCGCCCAGCGCGTCGGCGAATCCCTGGCTGCGGTCCTGGGTCAGCGGCAGCGAGTCGATGCCGGCGATCTCGGCGATCACGGCGTCGGGCTTGTCGCCCACCTGCTCGCAGATGTACTCGCCGGCCGAGACGCCCATCCCGTAGTTGTCGCCCAGCACGGTGACCCGTGCGGCGTTGGGGTCGGAGAACTCACGGTCGACGTTGATGACCGGGATGCCCTTGCTCATCGCCTCGAGCGCGATCGGGGTCATGGCCGCGCCGTCGAAGGGCAGCAGCACGATCGCGTCGACGCCGTCGTTGATGAACGTCTCGACCTGGCTGATCTGGAGGTTCACGTCGTTGGTGCCCTCAGCGAGACGCAGCTCGACGTCGTCGTACTGGTCGGCGACTCGTTTGGCCGACTCCGAGATCGAGGCCATCCAGCCGTGGTCGGCGGCCGGCGCCGAGAAGCCGATGACGATCGGGTCGCCTGCCTCGTCGTTCGAGCCGGCCTCGGCCTGGGTCGAGCCACCGCCGAGGTCGCTCTCGGCGGTCTCGGTGGTGTTGCCCGTGCAGGCAGCGAACGACAGGCCGGCGGCGCCGGCGACGAGGCCGATGCCGAGGCGCTTGGGAAGGGACAGGTGCGACATGTGGAGCTCCTTGGGTGTGGTGGTGGGAGTGGTGCTGCCAGGGGGTGCGACGGACGGGTGGCTGGGCCGGGTGAATCAGGAGACGGTGCGACGAGGCCGCTGGGGGCGTGCGGTCGGACGACGCTGGAGCCGACGTGGGCTAGGTCGTGTCGTGCTTGCTGCTGCGCTGGGCCAGGCGTTGCTGGAGGAGGACGGCGACGACGATGATCGCGCCCTTGAGCAGGGACTGCTCGGAGGTCGAGCGGTCGTTGAGGGTGAAGATGTTGGTGAGGGTCGTGAAGATCAGCACGCCGATGACGGTGCCGACGATGGTGCCGCGGCCTCCCGAGAGCAGGGTGCCGCCGATGACGACGGCGGCGATCGCGTCCAGCTCGTAGAGCTGACCGTTGGTCGAGCTGCCGGTCGTGGTGCGAGCGACGAGCATCAGCGCCGCCGCGCCGCACAGGACGCCGAGGAGCACGTAGAGGAGCACGGTGTGGCGCTTGACGTTGATGCCGGCCAACCGCGCCGCCTCCGGGCTGCCTCCGACGGCGAGGGTGCGCCGACCGAAGGTCGTGCGGTTCAGCAGCACCCAGCCGGCGGTGGCCACGAGGAGGAAGATCCAGATCTGCATCGACAAGCCCACGATGTCGCGGTTGAAGAAGTCCCGGAAGCCGGCGACGTCCACGATCTGGGTGCGCCGGTTGGAGATGATCTCGGCGAGGCCGCGAGCGCTGGCCAGCATCGCCAGGGTCGCGATGAAGGGCACGACCCCGCCGTAGGCGATGAGCAGGCCGTTGATGAGGCCACAGGCGCCACCCACCGCGAGGGCGGCCGCGACGATGACGATCCAGTGGGTGTCGTTGGCGAGCTGCTGGGTCGCCAACGTGGTGCACCAGACCGACGACAGAGCCAGGATGGCACCCACCGACAGGTCGATGCCGCCCCCGGTGATCACAAAGGTCATGCCGATGCTCACCACCCCGATCGTCGCCGCGAGGCGCAGGATCGTCACGGCGTTGTCGATGTCGGCGAACCGCTCGCCCGCGGTGGCGGCCCCGACGACGCAGATCACCACGAGGGCCAGGACCAGGCCGAGGTTGCGGCCCATGCTGGAGCGCAGCACGGCCAGGCGCTGGCCCGAGGAGGCGCCCTCGTCACCTGGTGACGAGGCGTGGCGCGCGGTGGTCGTCGGCGATGCCTCGGCTGTGCTGTCGCTCATGCGACTCTTCCTTCCATCACGAGGTTCAGGACGCCCGCTTCGTCGATGTCGTCGACGTCGGACTCGTGCACGACTTCTCCTTCACGGACGACCAGCACGCGCTGGGCGAGTCCGAGCACTTCCTCGACCTCGCTCGAGACGACCACGACCGCGATGCCGGCGTCGGCCAGGCCGCGTACCAGGGCGTAGATCTCGGACCGGGCGCCGACGTCGACCCCACGGGTCGGCTCGTCGAGCAGCAGCACCCGGCACTCGCGCAGGAGCCAGCGCGCGAGCACGATCTTCTGCTGGTTGCCGCCGGAGAGCGTGCGGACCGCGCGGGAGACCCCGGCGGGACGCACGTCGAGCGACTGGGTGAGCTCGAGGGCCTTCGCGCGCTCGGCTCCTGAGTCGAGGAAGCCGCCACGGGAGAAGCGGCGCATCGAGGAGACGGTGATGTTGTGGAACACGGCCTGGTCGAGCAGCAGACCCTGCGACTTGCGCTCCTCCGGTGCCAGTCCCATGCCGGCGCGGACCGCGGAGCTGACCGAGCCTCGACGCAGGGGGCGACCGTCGACCAGCACGCGGCCGGCGCTGGCCTTGCGCGCACCGTAGATGGTCTCGAGGATCTCGGAGCGTCCGGCGCCGACGAGACCCGCCAGTCCCACGATCTCCCCGGCACGGACCGTGAGGTCGACGCCGCTGAAGACGCCGTCGAGGGCGAGGCCGCTCACCTCGAGGACCACGGCTGCGTCGTCGGGAGTCGGCGCGCCGCGCGGTGGGAACACGTACTCGATCGCGCGCCCGGTCATCAGCTGGATGAGCTCACTGGTCGGGGTCGCCTCGACCGAGAGACCCGTGGCGACGGTGATGCCGTCCTTGAGGACGGTGATCCGGTCGCCGATCTCACGGATCTCCTCGAGGCGGTGCGAGATGTAGACGACCGCCACTCCACGCGCCGTCAGGCTGCGCACCACGCGGAAGAGGTTCTCGACGCCCGACTGGTCGAGGACGGCGGAGGGCTCGTCGAGAACGAGCAGACGGGTGTCGTGCGACAGGGCGCGCGCCATGCTCACGATCTGCTGTCCGGCCGGCGGAAGCGTGCCGACGAGTCGTCGCGGGGAGATGTCGGCGTGACCGAGGCTCGCCAGCAGCTCCGCGGCCTGACGGTTGGCCCGGGACCTCCGGATGAAGCCACCTCGGGCGAGCTCGTGACCGAGGTAGATGTTCTCGGCGACACTGAGGTCCAAGACCAGGTCGAGCTCTTGGTAGATCGTGGAGATCCCGGCCCGGATCGCCGCCAGCGGCGTACCGAGTCGGCGCTCGGTTCCGTCCCAGAGGATCGTGCCCTCGTCGGGCTGGTAGGCGGCAGCGAGGATCTTGATCAGCGTCGACTTCCCGGCGCCGTTCTGGCCCAGCAGGCAGTGCACCTCGCCGGCGCGCACGTGGAGGTCGACGCCCCCGAGCGCGCGGACACCTGGGAAGTCCTTGACGATCCCGGTCATCTGCAGCAGGGGCGCGTCGGTGGCCGATGCCGCGGCAGGGAGGGAGCCCGTCGGCAGGAGGGGACGTTCGTGAGCGCTCACACGAGCACCTCGTGGTCGGTCCGGACGAGCCGAGCGACCCGCGTGGGGTCGGCGAACACGGCGTCGAGCGCGACCATGGCGCCGCCGATGACCGCGGCTCCGAAACCGAGGGAGGACAGCTGCACACGGGTGCCGCCCGCGTTCGGCGCCAGGACCCCGGCGAGGAGCTCGCGCTCGATGGCCGGGCGCATGTGCTCGCCCACCGAGGCGTAGTAGCCGCTGAGGACGATCGCCGCAGGGTTGAGCGCGTTGGTGAGCACCGCGGAACCGATGCCCACCCAGCTCCCCACCTGCTCCAGCGCGTCGAGGGTGCGCGCATCTCCCAGGTCGGCCCGGCGCTTCAGCTCGGCCAGCCGGTCGTCCAGCGCCATCGCCGCGTTGCGGATCGGGTCGTGGGCGTCGGCGGCCAGCTCGAGCAGGGCCTTGAGCCCGCTCACGGTCTCCCAGCAGCCCGACCGACCGCAGCCGCAGGTCCGCCCGCGGGGCTGGACGATCATGTGCCCGAACTCGCCCGCGAAGCCCTGCCGGCCGCGCACCAGCTGACCGTCGGCGACGATGCCGCCGCCGACGCCGATCTCGCCGAAGATGACGAGGATGTCCTGGCGCTCGGGATCACCCGGCGTGGCCTCGGCCTTGGCCGCGAGGTTGCCCTCGTTGTCGATGGTCACCGGGTAGGTGCTCCTGAGCCTGCTCCGGATCATCTCGCCGATCGGCACGTCGTGCCAGGCCAGGTTGGGGGCCATGGTGAGCACGTCGCGCTCGCGGTCGACCAGCCCGGCGACGCCGACGGTGAGACCCACCGGACGAGCGTGCTCCGTCTCCAGCTCGCGAGCGATGTCACGCACGAGGTCGACGAGGTGGTCGACGACCTGCTCGGCGTCCAGGCTGCGCGCGTCGAGGGCGAGCTTGCGCTCGGCGCGGACCCGTCCGGACAGGTCGAGGGCCACGGTGGAGACGTGGTTGACGTTGATCTCGGCACCGATCCCGACGACGCCGTGGCCGTCCAGCTCGACCGCCGTGCCGGGCCGCCCCACCGCGCTGCGCTGCACCTGGCCTTCCCGGACCAGGCCCCGGTCGGCGAGCTCGGCGACGAGCGTCGAGACCGTGGAGCGCGTCATCTCGACGTCGGTGGCCAGCGCGGCTCGTGAGCGCGGCCCGTGGTCGCGCAGCTGCCGCAGCACCAGGCCCAGGTTGGAGCGCCGGAGGTCGAGGTGGTCGACACGGTGGCTGAGCGCCGACTCGGTCGGGGTCATCTCGATCCTCCTGCACTGTGATACCGGTCACCGGTTTGTTGGGGCACTGGACAAACTAAGTGGTTCATCCGGCCGGGATCAAGGACCACCTGAGAATATTCAACCCGAGCTCAGTCTCGGCGGTGTTGTTCACCTAAGTTACGTCGATTTGAACGCAAATGCGGTGGGGTCAGCCGGCGAAGAGACGCTCGGTGGCGGCGTGTGCCGCTCCGAGCAGGACGGCCCGTTCGCCGAGCCGGCTGAGCTCGATGCTCAGGTGCTCGGTGCTGATGCCGGGTGCGGTGCGGTGGACCTCGGCGCGCACCTCGGCGAGCAGGTGCGTGCCCAGGGCCGCCCCCGGCCCCCCGAGCACGATCCGAGCAGGGTTCGCGAAGGCCACGAGTGCCGACAGCACCTGGCCGATCCGCCGCCCCGATTCCCGAGCGATCTGGACCGCCACCCGGTCACCCGCCTCGACGGCAGCGATGACGTCGGCGAGGTCGAGCGAGCCACGCTGCTGCAGTCGCGAGGCGAACGCGGCCGACCGTCCGCCCTCCCCTGCGAGGCGAGCCTGCTCGACGATGGCCGCCAGGCCGGCGAACGAGTCGAGGCAGCCGCTGAGGCCGCAGGTGCACGCCGGTCCGAACTCGTCGATGCGGTAGTGGCCGATCCGGCCACCCGCTGACGCTGCTCCGTCGACGAGTCGACCCCCGCTCACGCTCGTGCAGGTGATGTCGGCACCGAGCCGCACGACGACGTAGTCACGCTCGCCTCGGCACCCGCCTGCGTGACCCTCGCCGCGCGCCATCGCGCGCACCGGCGTCGAGCGGACGACGACCGGCGACCCGAGGACGCCCACGATCGCGTCGGTGATCTTCTCGGCAAGCCCAGCGGACGGCCCGGCGGGCGGCCCAGCGGACGGCCCGTCGGACGGCCCAGCGGGCGGCTCGTCGGGCGGCCCAGCGGCGAGTCCCACCGAACCCTCGGCCTCGATCACCGCCAGGCCGAGCGCGACCGGGAGCCGCGTTGCCTCGCCCGCTCCGGCCCTCCCTGTCTGTGCGACCTCACCGACCAGCGCGCGCACCGATTCCAGGACCCGGTCGACGACCTCCTGCTGGGTCAGCGCCTCGATGCCCAGGCTCGATCCGGCCACGATGGTGAGGCCCGCGTGCACCAACGCCACCCGGACCCGCGTCTCGCCCACGGAGACGGCGAGCACTCGCAGCCCTGGGTGCAGCTGCACCTGGGTCGAGGGTCGCCCGCCGGAGCTGACCGGCCCGTCGGCGTCCTGCACGAGGCCGGCGCCCACGAGCTGCACCAGCTCGGCGTTCACCGTGCTCCTCGAGGCGCCCAGTGTCTCGGCGAGCTGCGTGCGGGTGCGCGGCCCGAGATCCCGCAAGGACCTCAGCAGCTCGCCGGCACGCTCGACCACGCGCAGCACTCTGTCACGACTGGGCCGCCGGGTGCGTCAGCCGAGACCGCGCTGGTCCTGCTTGAGCGCGGTGTCGATGCTCACCGCCGCCGCGACCACCAGCGCCTGGAGCGGACCCTCGAGGCGACGGTGCACCTGGACGACGTAGTTGTCGGCCGTGGTGAACATCGTCTTCGCCAGGCCCTCCCAGGTCTTGGTGATGCGGGCGACCTCGACGCCATCGTGGTCGCGGATCGAGAAGTTCCACGCCCGCCAGTTCTCGGCGCTGATCGAGCCGATCTGCTGCTCGCCGACCATGAGGGCGAACCGGATCTTGCCGATCGCGTTCTGCTGCACCATCTGGCCGATCTCGTCACCGGCGGGGCCCTGCACGATCACCCGCGACTTCACGAACTTCGCCGGGCGCGTGATCGCCAGCACCGGCGTGCCGTGGGCGTCGACCACCTGGAGCTTGTGCGTCATGAACTGGTCGTAGGACGTCAGCACCCGCGCGACCTTCTTGAGCGTGCTCTGCCCGACCTGGCGCACCGCGCCGATCTGGCGCGCGTGCTGGTCGTAGATGGCGTACTCGTTGCTGACCTCGATCAGCTTGGCCTTCTGGTTGACCACCAGCACCGGCTCGTCGAAGAGTGTCCCGCCCCCGACGAACGCGGCCTGACCTGCCTGGCCGGCTCGTTGCACGTCGCGCTGCACCTTCTCGGGCGAGCGGTCGACGCTCGGCACCCGACCCGACGGTCGGGGCGTCGGTGCTCTGCCGACCGTGGGACGACACGTGCTCGGTCCACAACGCGCCGTCGAAGTAGCGGACCTCGTGCCGACCGAAGGGATCGGCGTACCACCCGGGCTCGGCGCTCGTCACGCGCGCAGCCTACGCGTCCGTCCGTCCGTCCGCCCGGTGCGAGCGCTGAGCAGCCAGGCCCCGGGCGAGGTGTCCACGAAGCCCCGGTCGGTAGGTGCCGACCCCCGGAGGCTGAGCAGCGAGCCCCCAGGCGAGCGTCGACGAAGTCCCGTTCGGTGGGTGCCGACCTCCGCCACGCTGGTGCCCCTGCTTCTTCGACTCACCGCTGTGGGTCGCGGGTCACGACCTCGCGGAGCGAGGTTGCGTCACCACCCCCAGGAGCCGGGCTGACCCTTGAAGGGTCCGACGACGCCCGAGGTGATCCAGCCCCCGTAGAACCCGCCGTCCTGCGGCACGACGACCTCGTCGTCCACGACACACCTGTCCATGGCGGCCGGCATGACCGACACGGCGCCGGCCAGGTCGCCGAAGCCGCCGGTGGGGTCGCGGTAGGTCCACGCGGCCCGCCGCGCGACCTGGTTGGCGCCGACGACGTCGAAGTAGCTCGCCATCCCCTTCCACTCGCAGAACGACGAACCCTCCGCCTCGCGCAGCGCGCCCTCGACGAACGCGTCGCGCGGCAGGTAGTACGTCGGCGGGTGGCTGGTCTCCAGCACCCGCCACGACCGGGTGGTCGAGGCGACGACGACGCCGCCCAGGACGACCTGGATCGAGGCGTTGCTGGTCTCCAGGCGTGGGGGTCGCGGGTAGTCCCAGACCGACTCCTGGCCGGGTCCGGGCTTGATCGGGGTGGGTCGGCTCACCGGGCCAGTCAACCGCGGCCCGCAAGCCTGCCGGCGCACCCGGGTGAGGTCAGGTCGTCCAGAGCCTCCGGGTGAAGCCGGTCGCGGCCACCAGGCGTCCGACCGCCGAGACGTCGTCCCGGTCGACGAGCACGAGCAGTCCGCGCTCGGCGCAGGCCTCGGAGATCGCGGCGCCGTCGACGAGGCGGCACCCGGGCGGGAGCCCCGGCGCGCCGAGCTCGACGTAGGAGTCGGCCAGCGCGACCCGGCGTCCGCCGACGCCCCAGAGGACGACGAAGTGGCCGACGTCCCAGGTCAGGCCCGGTGGCGCGACCAGCCCGGTGCGCAGGTTGGCCACCACCCCGACCGGGCGGTCGAGGTCGATGAGCGCGGCGAGCAGACCCATGACGTCACCCGCCCCACCGGCGGGCACGACGCCCACCTGCCCGCAGAGCGCTGCGACGCCGGCCGTGACCCCACGCGCGTCGGTGCCGCTCGCCTCGATGCTCGCGGCGACCGGCAGCTGCTCCCACCCCGTGCGGTCGAACGGCGCGCCGGGCGGGCGGAACGCCGGCACCTCGTGCGGCCAGACCCGCGTGCCCGCAGCGAGCGCGAGCTCGGTCACCGACGGGGGATCGTCGGTGACGGCGTGCACCGCGGCCCAGGCGGCGAACGGGCCGCAGAGCTGGTCGGGCTGCGGCAGGGCGGGTCCGTGGGCAGTGAGCACCGCGGCGGTCCCTGCCAGGCGTCGTACCGGGGCCGGCACGCTCAGTACCGCCACCGCAGCGAGGCGACCTGCTCCTCCGGCGTGTGCGCGGCCGCCCACGCGGCGTCGGCGTCGCGACAGGCCACGAAGGCGCCCAGCAGGTCGGGCCCGAGCACGTCGCGCACCAGGTCGCTCGCCACCAGGTGAGCGCGCTGCTCCTCGTGGGTGGTCGCCAGCGCGGTGATGCCGGCCGCCTCGCGCGCGTCGTCGTCCCAGGTGCCGACGTCGCTCTGGACCGGGGCGGGCAGCGTCGCGCCGGCCCCGTCGCGGACGCCGGCCAAACCGGCGGCGATCACGACCGCCAGCGCGAGGTAGGGGTTGGCCGAGGCGTCGCACGCCTTGAGCTCGACGTTGGTGTGCTCGGTGCCGAGCAGCGGCGACGACGGCACCAGGCGCAGCGAGGCCTCGCGGTTCTCGATGCCCCAGAAGCCGTAGGCGCCGGCCCAGTAGCCCGGACGACGACGCATCAGCGAGCCCGTGGTGGGTGCGGTCACCGCCACGATCGGGTCGAGCTCGCGCAGCAGCCCGGCCAGGTAGTCGCGCCCGGTCGGTGAGAGTCGGTGCTCGTCGTCCCCGGTCAGCGCGTTGCGGCCGTCGCGCACCAGCGAGGTGTGCAGGTGCCAGCCGTTGCCCGCGCCGTCGGAGGTGGTGACCGGGGCGAAGCTGACCCGCAGCCCGTGGGCGCGGGCGGCGGCGTGGATGGTCTGGCGCGCCAGCACCTGGGTGTCGGCCATCGCCAGCGGGTCGAGGGGGTCGAGGGCGATCTCGATCTGCGCGCCGCCGTACTCCGCGTGCAGCTGCCCGATCGCGATGTGGTGGGCCGCGAGGTCGCCGAGCAGCTGGGTCACGAACTCGTCGATGTCGCGCAGCGCGTTGGGCGAGTAGACCGGTCCGCGGTGCGCCGGACGCCACTCCTTGCCCTCCGGGTCGGCGACCAGGTCGTCGCGCACCACGACCATCTCCATCTCGAAGCCGGCCCGCACCTCGAAGCCGGCCTGCGCAGCAGCGGCCACCTGGCGCTCGAGCACGGTGCGCTGGCAGTAGGGCCACGGGTCACCGTCCGCGTCGAGCTGTCGACCGTTGACCCACGCCTGGCCGGGCTGAGCGGCGAGCGGGGTGACGTCGGCGGCGGAGTCGATGACCGGCACGAGCCGCACGTCGCCGGACGGAGTGGCGAGGCCGTCGTGGGCGAAGGTCACGCCGTCGTGGGAGTCGAAGACGGCGAAGGTCGCGGTGATCCCCACCCCCTTGGTCGCGACACCGGGCAGCGCCGCCGTCGGCACGGTGCGGGAGCGGACCGTGCCGTTGTTGTCGACCCACCCGATCGTCACGCCGCGCACCCCTTGCTGCTCGAGGGCGGTCGTCAGCGCGTCGAGGTCGGGTGCGTCCATGGGGTGACGCTACTGCGGTCGCGACGCCGAGCGGGGTTCAGACGACGTCGTGGCCGAGCAGCAGGACGACGACGACGGCGCCGAGGGCGGTCAGGCCGCTGGCCAGGAACCCCCGGGCGACCCACTTCACCCGGTGCCAGTTGCGCAGCAGGTAGGACAGCCCGATCAGCACCACCACGATCGCCACCACCGGTCCCCGGCGCACCACCGCGCCGGCGTACACCGCCGCGACGCCGAGCACCACGCCGGTGAGCAGCTGAGCGATCACCTCGCCGCGCGGGGTCGGCTCCGGCGCCGGCCGCGGGGCGCGCTGCTGGGCCCGCTGCGGGGCCCGCCGCGGGGTCGAGCCGAAACGCACCATGGGGCGACGCTAGCGTCCTGGTGTGAACCTCTTCTCCTTCGAGGGCAAGTCCCCGGTCGTCCACCCCGGCGCCTTCGTCGCACCCACCGCCACGCTCATCGGCGACGTGACGGTCGAGGACGGCGCGAGCATCTGGTACGGCGTGGTCATCCGCGCCGACATCTGCACCGTCGTCGTCCGGGCCGGCACCAACGTGCAGGACAACTCGGTGCTGCACGCCGCCCCGGGCGAGACCCTCACGGTCGGGCCGGACGCCACCATCGGCCACGGGTGCGTCGTGCACTGCGCGGACGTCGGCGAGAAGGCCCTCATCGGCAACAACAGCACCCTGTTGGACGGCGCCAGAGTCGGCGCCGGCACGCTCGTCGCGGCCGGGTCGGTGGTCACGCCCGGCGTCGAGATCCCGGCCGGCATGGTCGCTGCCGGCGTCCCGTGCCAGCCGGTCAAGTCGATCGCCGGCACGTCCTCGGAGCCGTGGGTCGAGACCAACTCGCTCTACTACCGCGAGCTCGGCGCCCGCCACGGTGCGGGCACGGCCCGTCTCGAGCCGTGAGCGAGCGCCTGCGCGGACTCGTCGCCGACACCCGCCCGCTGCGCAACGACCACTTCCGGCGGCTCTGGGTCGCGAACATCATCACCGTCATCGGCGCCCAGCTGACCGTCGTCGCGGTGCCGGCGCAGATCTATGCCGACACCGGCTCGTCGGCCTACGTCGGGCTCACCGGCCTCTTCGGACTGGTGCCTCTCGTCGTGTTCGGGCTCTGGGGAGGCGCGCTCGCCGACGTCTTCGACCGGCGCACCCTGCTGATCATCACCACGACCGGGCTGATCGGCACCAGCGTGCTCTTCTGGGTGCAGGCCGCGCTGGGCAGCTCCAACGTGTGGCTGCTGCTGATCCTCTTCTCGGTGCAGCAGGCGTTCTTCGGCGTCAACCAGCCGACCCGCAGCGCCGTCCTGCCGCGACTGCTGAGCCCCGAGCTGCTGCCCGCGGCCAACTCGCTCAACATGACGGTGTTCATGGCCGGCGGCATCGCCGGGCCGTTGGTGGCCGGCGCGCTGATCCCGGTCATCGGGCTGGAGTGGCTCTACTTCGTCGACGCCATCACGCTCTTCGCGACCCTGTCGGCCGTGGTGCGGCTGCCGTCGTTGCGCATCGACCGGGCCGACGGCGTCCGCGCCCAGACGCCCGGACTGCGCTCGGTCGTCGAGGGGTTCACGTTCCTGCGTACCCAGCCGGTGCTGATGATGTCGTTCGTCGTCGACCTGATCGCCATGGTCTTCGGCATGCCGCGCGCGCTCTTCCCCGAGATCGCCTCGGAGTCGTTCGACGGCCCCGAGGCCGGCGGGCTGGCGTTCGCGGTGCTCTTCGCCGCCATCCCGCTCGGCGCCGTGGTCGGCGGCGTCCTGTCGGGCTGGGTCTCGCGGGTCTCGGCGCAGGGGCGAGCCGTCGTCGTCTGCATCGTCGTGTGGGGCCTGGCGATGGTGGGCTTCGGAGTCGCGGTCGGCGTCGCCGGCGCGTCGCCGTCCCTGCGTGGGCCGATGCTGGTCGTCGCGGTGCTCATGCTGGCCGTCGGCGGGGCCGCCGACATGGCCTCGGCGGCCTTCCGCTCCTCGATGCTCCAGACGGTCGCGACCGACGAGATGCGCGGACGGCTGCAGGGCATCTTCATCGTCGTGGTCGCCGGCGGCCCGCGCGTGGCCGACGTGGCCCACGGCGCCTCGGCCGCCCTCATCGGTACGGCGGCCGCAGCGGCCGGCGGCGGGGTGCTGGTCGTGGTCGGCGTGGTCCTCGCCTCGCTGGCCGTGCCGTCGTTCGTGCGCTACCGCCTCACCCAGTCGACGTCCGGCGTCGATGCCCGCGACTGACGCCCGGACCCACACGTGGGGAGCCCGGGGCGAGCAGCGCCGTAGGATCTGCAGGTGATCCACCCCGACGACCTCACCGCGACCCTGCGCGTCCTGGGGCAGCTGCACACGGTCCCCGAGGACGACCCGGCCCACATCGAGGTCAAGCGGGCGGCGTCCCACATGTACAAGGCGCTCAAGCGCGACCGGCGCGCAGCCAAGCGCGCCGAGGAGCTCGCCCACGACCGCGCGGTCACGGCAGCGACGGCCACCGGCTCACCGATGCGGATCGACGACGAGACCGAGGGAACGTTGCTGACCACCCCCACGGCGGGGGTTTTCGCCGGCGAGCTGCTCAACCCACGCGGGTGCTACGTCTGCAAGACCGACTACACCCTCGTCGATGCCTTCTACCACTGGCTGTGCCCGACGTGCGCCGCGCTGTCGCACACCAAGCGCGACCAGGGCACCGACCTCAGCGGACGCCGCGCACTGCTCACCGGCGGGCGCGCCAAGATCGGCATGTACATCGCGTTGCGGCTGCTGCGCGACGGCGCGCACCTGACGATCACGACACGCTTCCCCCACGACGCCGTACGCCGGTTCTCCTCGCTGCCGGACGCCGACGACTGGCTCGGCCGGCTCAAGGTCGTCGGCATCGACCTGCGCGACCCCACGCAGGTGGTGGCGCTGGCCGACGACGTCGCAGCGGCTGGTCCGCTCGACGTCCTGATCAACAACGCCTGCCAGACCGTGCGCCGCTCCCCTGGTGCCTACGCGCCCCTCGTCGCGGCGGAGGACGAGCCGCTACCGGAGTCGATCGCCGGTCGTGACCTGCCTGAGATGGTGCGCTTCGACCGGATCTCCGAGGCGCACCCGGCCGCGATCGCCGGCGCCCTGCAACGCGAGGCCGTGGCCGCGCACGAGGGGGAGTCGCTCGACCGCGCCCGCGAGGCGCACTCCGCCGCCACGCTCACCGCGCTCGCGCTCAAGGCCGGCCACGCCTCGCTCGACGCCCACCTCGCCGGCACCGCCGTCGACGCCGGGGGGCTGCTCCCCGACGTGGCGACCACCAACTCCTGGACCCAGACCGTCGACGAGGTCGATCCGATGGAGCTCCTCGAGGTGCAGCTGTGCAACTCGGTCGCGCCGTTCCTGCTGGTCTCGCGGCTGCGCCCGGCGATGGCGGCGGCCGCGGCCGCGGCGCCGTCCGGGCGGGCCCACGTGGTCAACGTCTCCGCGATGGAGGGCCAGTTCTCCCGGCGCTACAAGGGCCCCGGCCACCCCCACACCAACATGGCCAAGGCCGCGCTCAACATGATGACCCGCACGTCGGCGGGCGAGATGTTCGAGACCGACCGGATCCTGATGAACGCCGTCGACACCGGCTGGATCACCGACGAGCGCCCGCACCAGGAGAAGCTGCGCATCGCCGCCGAGGGCTGGCACGCTCCCCTCGACCTCGTCGACGGCGCCGCGCGGGTCTACGACCCGGTCGTGCAAGGCGAGTCCGGTGCGGACCTGCACGGTCACTTCCTCAAGGACTATGTGCCGTCGCCTTGGTGACGCCCTGGGGCAGTTTCACCGCTGAAGCGGTGAAACTCCCGCTTCTGTCAGGAAGCTTCATGACAGAAGCGGGAGTTTCGTGACGTCACCACCCGGGCGAACCCCCGTCGGGCGCGCCGATTAACCGGCGTGCTGCGTGTCGTCCTCGGACGCCACCACCCGCCTCCGGTATCGGCGTCCGGAGCCGGCGGTGGTCGCGGTCAGGCACCGTCGCCTACCGTCGTCCACGTGAACGTCGCGTCTCGCTCCCTCGCGCTGCTCGTCGCCGCGCTGCTCTCCGCGCTGCTGATGACTGCCTGCTCGACCGGCTCGTCGGCGCTCGACGAGGGCGACAGCGCCGGCAACTCCTCGCTTGCGCCCAGCTCCCCCGAGCCGTCCGACCCCGAGCCGTCCGACCCCGGCGGGGCCACTGCGGGCACGAGCGCTTGCGACGAGGTCGTCGCCGGCATCGACGCGTTCAACCTCAGCGACTTCGACGAGACCGTCGCCAGCTTCGAGCGGGCGCTCCCGCTGGCCGAGGCCGAGGACGCCGCCGCCGGCACCCAGGCCTCGGCCGACCTGCTCGAGGCCGTGCAGTACTACGCAGCGCTGCCCGCCGAGGACTACCTCAACGCCTCGGCGACCTCGCCCGACTTCGCGAAGTACAAGGCCATCACGTTGGGCCAGTGCGCCTCCGACCAGCCCCCGGGCGGGGACGACGGCGGCGGCGTGCTCGCCTGAGTCGCGCACTCGGGGTAGTCCCTGACGTACATCACGCTTTCGCAGCCCGAAACCATGATTTCCGTCAGGGACTACCCCAGTCAGGCGCCGGGGTTCAGCTTGGCCAAGCGAGCCGCGAGCCCGTCGCGTCGGTGCGCGTTGCCGTGGAGGTCGACGAAGCTGACGCCGTGGGCCCAGAGCAGTGCGTCGTCGAGACGGCGTACGGCGCCCGGTGGGTGGCGGTAGTCCATCCGCTCGTTGATGGCCGCCTCGTCGACGCCCCGCAGGACGTCGCCGAGCTCGGCGAGCGAGGTGATGCCGAGCTCGAGCAACAGCCCCGAGATCCAGCCGTAGTGCTCGGTCCGCGACCAACCGGCCTGGGAGTACTGACCGGCCAGGAAGGCTGCCAGCTCGCGAGGGTCGATGCGGGGGTCGTCGTCCGCAGCCACCGGCACCTCGGGCGCCACGCCCCGCAGCCGCTCGCGGATCTGCGAGAACTCCCGGTCCGCGAGCTCGATGAGCCCGGCCGCGAGCGCGAAGCGGCGGTCGAACTCGCGTGCGTGCTCGACCGCGACGTTGCCCTTGTAGCGGATGTCGTGCTCGAACTCCGCCCACGCGTGCTGCAGCACGGTGCGCACCTGCACCTGCGCGACCCGGCCGCGCAGGTGGGCGACATCGGGGTTGCCCTCGCGCGCCGGGTCGAGCGAGATCCACAGGTGGCGGCTGGCGTAGCCGAAGCGCCCCTCGTCGGCGGTCTCCTGGCCCATGTCGCGGTCGTCCTGCACGATGACCTGCTCGCCCAGGAGGTCGGCGACCGCGTCGACGTCGTCCTCGACGTAGGTGATCACGCGCACGCCGATCTGGTCGGTGATCTGGGTGAGCGGGTCGGCGTACGCCGGCACCCCGGCGAGCATCCGCCCCGCCTTCTCGGCGAACGACGTGACCGACTTGGTGCGGCCGGTGACCGAGAGGTAGTTGATGCCGGCCTCGTCGAGGATGCCCTGCACGAGCCTGACCGCCTCCTGACCGGCCAGGGTGAGGTCGGGATGGTCGGCCGCGTAGGTCTGCACCGCCGCGCGGACGACGTCGGTGCGGGTCGGGGCGGTGCCGAGCGTGGGCGTGACGATGTAGCCGGTGTCGAGGTCGCCGTACGTCGTGACGAGGTCGGGCGTGCGGTGGGCGACCAGCGCCACGATCGCGCAGACCACGGCGTCGACCTGGTCCTCGACGACGCGCAGCTCGCTCTTGCGGCTCGCGTTCTCGACCTGCGAGCGCAGCCCTGCCCAGGTCTCGTCGGTGGTCACCGTCGCCTCGACGTGCTCCATCAGGCGCAGCAGCTCGTCGCGCAGCAGCTCGAGGTCGCGCCCGGGCTTGTTCTTGTACTTGAGGATCTTGTCGAGCCCGAACAGCACGACCGACGCGGCGTGGGGGTAGACCTCGATCGCGCGACGAGCTCGGCCCGAGCGGGGGTCGATGTCGAGCCCGAGCACCTTGGCCACCCGCGCGCCGCGGCTGCCGTGGGCGAACTCCGGCTTGCCGGTGTTGGTCGGGTGGGTGCCGGCGTCGAAGCGTCGGAAGTCCTTGCTCAGCGCGCGCTCGGCCGGACGCGACCCGGTCGCGTTCTTGACCACCAGCGGCGCGTCGATGGCCACCAGGCAGTCGCCGGCGACGTACGCCGCCAGCCCGGCCTCGATGTCGTCGTCGGTCCGCACCGCGCTGATGTGCAGCAGGCGGCCACCGGCATCGAGCACGGCGAGGCCGGTGGGCTGGCGCTCACCCCAGGCGAGGTCGACTCCGATGTAGTGCACGCGCCTACCTTGCCGCATCGCCGAGGTCTGCCCGACCGCTCGTCGGCGACAGGCCCGGCGAGCGGCCCGGCGAGGGCCGGACGAGCGGCCCGGCGAGGTGGCCCGGACCGGCCCCGGTGCGCCCACCTCGTCAAGGACGCTCGTGACCGACCGAGCGAGCGTGGGCAACCGCGATGGCCGCACCGAGTCGGGCGTTGTGACGCACCAGGGCGATGTTGGCGACCAGGCTGGCGCCGTCGGTGAGCTCGACGATGCGCTTCAACAGGTACGGCGTGACGTCCTTGCCGCCGATGGCGAGGGCGTCGAGGTCGGCCAGTGCGCGCTCGATGACGGCGGCGATCTCGGCGGCGGGGATCTCGTCGGCGGCCGGGATCGGGTTGGCGACCACCAGGCCCGAGCTCAGCCCGAGCCCGCGGGCCGCGCCCATCACGGCCGCGACCTCCTCGGCGGAGTCGACGCGCGCGGGGGCGGCGAAACCGCTGCTGCGTGAGTAGAACGAGGGGAACTCGTCGCTGCCGACCACCAGCACCGGCACCGAGCTCGTCTCGAGCAGCTCGAGGGTGAGCCCGATGTCGAGGATGCTCTTGACCCCGGCCGAGACCACCGTGACCGGGGTGGAGGCCAGCTCACCCAGGTCGGCGGAGACGTCGAAGCTCTCCGCGGCGCCGCGGTGCACCCCGCCGAGCCCACCGGTGACGAAGACGTCGATGCCGGCGAGGGCAGCCAGGCGCATGGTCGCGGCCACCGTGGTGGCACCGTGCAGGCCGCGGGCCACGGCGTAGGGCAGGTCGCGCACGCTCACCTTGGTCACGTGAGGGTCGCCGGCCAGCAGCTCCAGGTCGTCGGGCGACAGCCCGATGCGAGGCATGCCCCCGAGCACCGCGATGGTGGCGGGCACGGCGCCGGACTCGCGCACGATCGCCTCGACCTCCAGCGCCATGGCCACGTTGGCGGGGTAGGGCATGCCGTGGCTGATGATCGTGCTCTCGAGCGCCACGACGGGCCGGCCCGCCGCCAGCGCGGCCGCGACCTCGTCGGTCATCGCGATGGGGTGGTTCACAGCAGGCTCCTCACGAGCGCGTCGCTCAGGTCGGGTCGAACCGGGTGCCGGCTCGCGACGGTCAGGGCTGCCGCCGCATGGCCGTAGCGGGCGGCGTCCTCGGGTGAGGAGCCGCTCAGTGAGGCGTGGCAGTACGCCGCCAGCATCGCGTCGCCGGCGCCGGTGACGTCCTCGACCCTCGCCGGCAACGACGGCAGGTGGACGACGCGCTGCGCCGTGCTCAGCACCGAGCCGGCCGGTCCGGAGCGTTCCCACAGCACCTCGACCCCTCGCTCGAGGAGACCTGCGTCGCCTCGCACCAGGGTGGCGAGCTCGGTGACACCGCCCGAGAGCAACGCGAGCGGGCGGTCGGGGCCGAGCAACCCGCCGATGGCCGCCGCCTTGGGCACGCTGACCGGGTCGAGGACGACGCCGACGCCGAACGACACGGCGAGGTCCCACGCCGCGCCCAGGACGCCGCTCGGCAGGTTGCCGTCGAGCACCAGCAGCCCGGCCGCCGCGATCGCGCCGCTCGCTGCGGCGAGGTCGTCGAGCGACAACGCGGCAGTGGCGTCCATCGCCGCGACCGCCGTCACCAGCTCACCCACCTCGTCGAGGACGGCGACGTAGGTCCCGGTCGTCGTCGTGCTGCGGCGCACCAGGGTGGCGTCGACACCGGCCGCCCGGGTCGCCGCCAGCACGAGGTCACCGTGGGCATCGACGCCGACCACGCTGACGAGCGAGACCGGGGTGCCGAGACGGGCGAGGTTCTCGGCGATGTTGCGCCCCACGCCCCCGGCAGTGACGGTGACGACGCCGGGGTTGCTGGTGGCGGCGACCGGGACGTCATGCGGCCGGGCGAGGACGTCGACGTTGGACCCACCGATCACGACCACGTGGGCGCTGGGGGCGACGTCGTCCATCGGGCGAGGATAGGCGGCGATGAATTCGGGTGTCGGCGCCGGTCCCTACCCTGCAACAGTCACCGAACGGCCCGTCCGCCACCAGGGAGTCCACCCCATGCCCGACATGATCCAGGCCCGCGGCCTGGTCAAGCGCTACAAGGAGGTCACCGCCCTGAGTGGGCTCGACCTCACCGTGCCCGAGGGAAGGGTGCTGGCGCTCCTCGGCCCCAACGGCGCCGGCAAGACCACCGCCGTGCGCTGCCTGGCCACCCTGCTGACCCCCGACGAGGGCACCGCGACGATCGCCGGGGTCGACGTCGTCGCCGACCCGCAGGGAGTACGCCGACTCATCGGGCTGTCGGGGCAGTACGCCGCGGTCGACGAGTACCTCACCGGCTACGAGAACCTCGTCATGGTCGGGCGCCTGTACGGCTTCGACAAGGCGAGGGCCAGGGCGCGGGCGCGCGAGCTGCTCGAGCGCTTCGACCTCTCCGACGCCGGCGACCGTCCGTCGAAGACGTACTCCGGCGGCATGCGACGGCGCCTCGACCTCGCCGGCGCGCTGGTGGCGGCGCCGCCGGTGCTGATCCTCGACGAGCCGACCACGGGCCTCGACGTCCGCAGCCGCCAGCAGATGTGGGACGTGATCAAGGACCTCGTCGGTGGCGGCGCCACGCTCCTCCTCACGACGCAGTACCTCGAGGAGGCCGACCGGCTGGCCGACGACATCGTCGTCATCGACCACGGCCGCGCCATCGCGCGCGGCACCGCCGACGAGCTCAAGGCCCAGACCGGGGGCGAGCGCGTCGAGCTGGTGCTCGCCGACGTCGCGGACACCCACGCGGCCGTCGCCGCGATGAACGACGTGGCGGTCGCCGGGGTGCAGGTCGACGAGCGCACCGTCACCGCCGCCGTCTCCGGCGGGGCCGCCTCCCTGCAACGGGTGCTCGCCGAGCTGGAGCACTCCGACGTCCGAGTGCTCGACATCGGACTGCGACGCCCGACCCTCGACGACGTCTTCCTGACCCTCACCGGAAGAGCGGCCGAGGACGACGCCGACGCTACCGACGGCTCGACCACCGGCTCGACCGACGACAGGGGTGTCTCCGCATGAGTGCACAGCAGGCCGTGACCGACGGTTGGGTCGTCGCCCAGCGCAACCTGATCAAGATCAAGCGGGTGCCCGAGGTGCTCGTCTTCGTGCTGATCAGCCCGCTGATGTTCGTGTTGCTCTTCGCCTATGTCTTCGGCGGCGCGATCTCACCGCCCGGCGTCGACTACAAGGAGTTCCTGATCGGCGGGATCTTCGCCCAGACGGTCGTCTTCGGTGCCACCTTCACCGGAGCCGGCCTCGCCGAGGACATGCAGAAGGGCATCATCGACCGGTTCCGGTCGCTGCCGATGTCGCGCGCCGCGGTCCTGGTGGGCCGCACCACGTCCGACGTGGTCTACAACGTGCTCTCCCTGATCGTGATGGCCCTGACCGGCCTGCTCGTCGGCTGGCGCGTGCGCGAGGGCCTCGCCGACATGTTCGCGGCCTTCCTGCTGCTGCTGGTCTTCGCTTACGCCTTCAGCTGGATCATGGCCTACGTCGGCCTCCTCGTGCCGAGCGTCGAGGTCATCAACAACGCCTCGTTCGTGGTGATCTTCCCGCTGACCTTCGTCTCCAACGCGTTCGTGCCGACCGAGTCCTTCGACGGCATCCTGCGCACGTTCGTGCTGTGGAACCCGGTCTCCACGCTCACCCAGGCCTGCCGCGAGCTCTTCGGCAACCTCGGCGCGAACCCGACGCAGTACGACGCCTGGTCGATGCAGCACCCGGTGCTCTACACGCTGGTGTGGGTCGTGCTGATCATGGCGGTCTTCGTGCCGCTCTCGGTGCGCCAGTACCGCCGCTCCACCAGCAAGTGACAAGACGCCGGCGCGAAGATTGAGGAGCGTCGGCGCGGACCGGAGCGCAGCGCCGGGCCGAGCGCCGCGTCTCGAAATCTCGCGAGTCGAGCTGCACCGCCCAGGATCTGGCGATCCCGGACCACTGGATAGCGTGGAACCATGCTTCTCCGACGCCTGACCACGACGTCCAGCGCTCTCGCGCTCCTCCTCCTGGGTGCCGCGTGCGGCAACGACACCGGCGATGAGATCGGGACCGGTGACGGCATGGGTGACATGTCCGGCATGGTGATGGACGAGCCCGACGCGACCCCGGCCGACCAGGTCGACGGGGACGTCGAGAGCGGCGACTTCACGGTTCTCGACACCGCGCCTCCGGGCAGCGAGGACGTCGCCGGTGAGGCCTACCTGGCCCAGGACGACGACGGCACCACCGTCACGGTCCGGCTCACCGGCCTGGTCCCCGACACCGGTTACGTCTCCCACCTGCACACCCAGACCTGCGAGCAGGACGCCGGCGGCGAGCACTTCAAGCTCGACCCGACCGGTGGCGACAGCCCGCCGAACGAGGTCCACCTCGCCTTCATCTCGAGCGCCGACGGGTCCGGCGAGGCGACGATCACCAACGATGCGCGGGTCGGCGACGGTGCTCCTGCGGTCGTGGTGCACCCTGCCGACGCGATGGACAACAAGCTGGCGTGCGCGGACTTCTCGTGACGAGGCCGGTCGGGTCGCTCGCCGCGGTGATGTTGGCCCTCGGCCTCGTGGCGCTCGCGGCCTTCCCGGCGAGCGCGCACGGTGCCCTGGTCGGCGGGTCCCCCGGCCCCGGCGACGACGTCGTCGTCGGCACCACGGTGCTGCGCCTGGAGTTCACCGAGCTCGACCTCGACAGCTCGCCCCTGGTGGCCGTGCGCGGACCGGACGACGAGCCGGTCGCCGTCGGCAGGGCGAGCTTCGGCGACCTCGGCACGATCTGCGCCCGGTCGGACCCGCTCGAGGAGGGAGTCACCACGATCGACTACTCCGTGCTCAGCCTGGACGGCGACCGCCAGACCGGCAGCTACACGTTCGAGGTCTCCCGTGGCGGGACCGAGACCGGGCCGGCCACCTGCGACGCCTCCACCCTCGCCCGACCCGGTGACGCGCAGTCTCTGGAGCAGATGGGGTCGGGGAGCGTCCCGACCGTCGTGCTCTACGTGCTTGCGGGGCTAGCGGTGCTCGCCGCGGGACTGCTCGTCCTACGCGTGCGCTCCGACCGTCGCGGCGACCCCGACCGGGGCCTGCGGCAGGACTGATCGGCGAGGGGCGGAATGCTCAGCGAGCCGACGGCGAGCTCGTCGCCGGCTGGTCGGCGCCGTAGAGGTGCACCGGCAGTGCCTCGACGCCGTACACGGCCGACAGCTTGCGGAACTCGAGGTCGGCGATCGGGGTGGTGACGCTCAGGTGTGGGAAGCGCTGCGCCAGCGCACGCAGCGAGATCCGCAGCTCCATCCGGGCCAGCTCGGCACCGACGCAGCGGTGCATGCCGTGGCCGAAGGCGAGGTGGCGGGTCGGCGCGCGACGCGGGTCGAAGTCGTCGAGGCCCTCGGCCAACCGGGGGTCGCGGTTGGCGCCGAGCAGCGAGATCGCCACGGCGTCGCCCGCGGAGACCTGCTTGCCCCCGAGCACCAGGTCGCGCTTGGCGAAGCGGAGAAAGGCCAGCTGCACCACGGTGAGGTGGCGCAACAGCTCCTCGACGACGCGGTCGACCGACGCCGGGTCCTCGCGCAGCAGCGTCATGGCGTCCGGACTCTCGGCCAGCAGGTAGGAGCCGAGGGCGAGCATCGAGGCCGACGTCTCGTAGCCGCCGAGGAAGACGCCGTCGGCGATGCCACCCAGCGTCAGGTCGTCGAGCGTGTCGCCGTGCTCCTTGAGCAGCCCCCCGATGAGCCCGTCCCCCGGTGCCTCGCGCTGGGCGGCAACGGCCTTGATGAGGAACTCGCGAGTGTGGGCAGCCGCACCGAACATCCCGGCTCCGCCCTCGCTGAGGTCGAAGCGCGCGACACCGAGCTCGAAGAAGCGCTCGCGGTCCTCGACGGGCAGCCCGAGCAGCTCGCAGATCACCTGGAACGGCACCGGGAAGGCGAACTCGCTGACGAGGTCGACCTCCGGACCGGAGGCCTCCATCGCGTCGAGACGCTCGGCGACGACCCGCTCGATCTCCGGCTCGAGGCGGGCCAGCCGGCGCATCGTGAACTCGGGCGTCAGGTAGCGACGCAGGGCGGTGTGCAGCGGCGGGTCGGTCATGCCGAGGCCGCCGATCTGCTCAGCATCGTCGCGGCCCTCCTGGGAGACGAACTGGCCGAGGTCGTTGCTGTACGACGCCCCGTCGGCAAGCGCCTCGCGCGACTCGTCGTACCCGCTCACCAGCCAGACCTTGCGGCCGAAGAGGGTCGCCAGCTCGGCGACCGGCTCGGTGTCGCGCAGGGCGCCCATCTCGGCGACGGGGTCGAGCCCGTCGCGCTTGAACGGCAGGGTCACCGAGTCGGGCAGGAAGCGCAGCTTGCGCAGGTCGAGCCCCCCTCGCATCGTGCGTTCGAGGAGGTACTTCCCCACGCGCTGCTTGAGGGCGTCGAGCATCAGCATGTCGCTATTGGATCAGATACCCCCGGTACGACGGCATCAGGGAACCCTGGGGTGTCATCGGGATGTCGGCGCCTGGGCCGCGGGAGTTTCACCGCCTAGGCGGTGGAACTCCCGCTTCTGGTACGAAGCTTCATGACAGAAGCGGGAGTTTCACCACTTCAGCGGTGAAACTGCCCCCGGGCCTCAGCCGTCGAGCCGAGCCAGCTCGAGCGGCACCGACGAGCGGGCGCCGAGCGAGGACGGGGAAGGCTTGGCCCCCTCGCGCACCAGCAGGTCACCGATCGCGGCGATCATCGCGCCGTTGTCGGTGCACAGCCGCGGCGGCGGCACCCTCAGGTCGATGCCGGCTGCGGCGCAACGCTCCTCGGCCAACGCGCGGATCCGGCTGTTCGCCGCGACCCCGCCGACGATCACCAGGGTGTCGACCTTCTCCAGCTGGCAGGCGAGGACCGCCTTGCGCGTGACGGTGTCGGCCACGGCCTCCTGGAAGGACGCCGCGATGTCGTCGATGCTGACGCCCGGGTCGCGTGGGGCCGCGACGTAGCGCGCGACGGCAGACTTCAGCCCGGAGAAGGAGAATCCCAGCGCGGGATCGCGTGCACCGCTCAGCGGGCGGGTGAAGCGGACGGCGCCCGGGTCACCGTTGCGGGCTGCCAGGTCGACCGACGGACCTCCCGGGTAGGGCAGGCCGAGCAGGCGGGCCACCTTGTCGAAGGCCTCCCCTGCGGCGTCGTCGAGGGTGTCGCTGAGGTGGCGGATCGGGGTGCGGACGAGGTCGTCGACCGCCAGCAGGCTGGTGTGACCTCCGCTGACGATCAGCACGATGCTCTGCTCGGGGAGCGGTCCGTGCACCAGGGTGTCGGCCGCGGCGTGCCCGGCCAGGTGGTGCACGCCGTACAGCGGGACGCCGAGGGCGAGCGCGGCCGCCTTGGCCGCGGCGACGCCGACGTGCAGGGCCGTCGCCAGACCCGGGCCTGCGGTCACCGCTACTGCCCCGACGTCGTGCCAGGCCAGCCCGGCGTCGTCGAGGGCGGTGCGCATCGTCGGCACCATGGCCTGCACGTGGGCACGCGCGGCGATCTCGGGGACGACGCCTCCGAAGCGCACGTGCTCCTCGATGCTGGAGGCCAGCGCGTCGCCGAGCAGCACGCCGTCGCGCACGAAGCCGATCCCGGTCTCGTCGCACGACGACTCCACGCCCATCACGATGGTCACGCCTCAGTCTCCCAAACCCCGCCGCGCCCGCTGCGCACGACCGCCCAACCCAGCGCGCCCAGCCCGAACTGGCAGGGCCACAGCGCGATGCGCTCGGAGAGCCCGCCGACGTCTCCGGTCGCGATCGACGCACCGAACGCGAGGGCACCGGCGACGGCGACCAGGCCGGTGGCGAGCAGCGCGACCCCCAGACCCCGGCGCCCGGCTCGGACCGCGACGGCACCGAGCGCCAGGAGCGCGAGGGGTTGGGCGACGAAGAGCGGGGTCGCGACCAGCGTGTGCAGGTCGCCGTCGACGTCGAGCGGCACGAACCCCACGGCGGCCGAGCTGATGCCGGCGACCACCAGCAGCAGTGCCGCCGCGCCAGCGAGCACCCGCGCCGTCCCGGCCGTGGTACGCAGCAGGGAGGGCGCCGCCAGCAGCGCGCCGAGGGCGAGCAGCGAGCCGATGACCACGAACGAGGCGTTCATCAGTGCGTGCCACGGCGAGCAGACCTCGACCGGGCCACCGGCTGCCTGGATCGTTCCGCAGCCGACGGCCCCGAGGTCGCTGATGGTGTGACGGGCCAGGTCGTAGGAAGGCTGCCACCGGGTCGCGACGACGAGCTGAGCCACGATCACCAGGGGCTGGCCGAGCAGGCCGAGACCACCGGCGAGCGACGCGACCCGGCGTGGCTCCGACGCGCCGGTGCTGCTCAGAGCTCGAACTCGGACCGCCGCGCCTGCGGCACCAGGTCGGCGTACTCGGGGTTCTTCGCAAGGAAGCGCTGCACGGCCGAGCACGCAGGGATGACGGCGAGGTCGCTGACGCGGGCGGCGTCGAGCGCGGTTCGGATGAGCAGCTTCGAGAGACCGCGGCCGCCGAAGGCCTCGTCGACGACCGTGTGCGGGAAGGTCCGCTGGCCGTCCTCGTCGCCGGTGCCGTCGACGTACTCGGTGAACCCGGCGAGGGTGGTGCCCACCAGGATCTCGAAGCGTGAGCGGTCCTCGGCGTCCCTGATGGTGACCGGCTCGGAGTTCTCGGCACCCCCGGGGCTCTCGGCACCCCCGGGGACATCGGGGGCGTCGGGCATCGAGGAGTCGGCGGCGTCGGCGGCTGAGGGTTGCGTCATGGGACTAGCGTGACAGTCATGCGCGCGATCTGGAACGACACGGTCATTGCCACCTCCGACGACACCGTCGTGGTCGAGGGCAACCACTACTTCCCGGCCTCGTCGGTCGACGAGGCGGTGCTGCGTCCGTCGTCGACGACCAGCGTCTGCCCGTGGAAGGGAACTGCCTCGTACTACTCCCTCGAGGTCGACGGCAAGGTCAACGCCGACGCCGCGTGGTACTACCCCCAGCCCAAGGACGCCGCCGCGAACATCGCCGACCACGTCGCCTTCTGGAAGGGCGTCCAGGTCACCGACTGACACCCGCGAGCACGACGCCGGATCTCGGTGTCACGGTCACTGAACGTGTCTGCCCACCGCCCGCCGGCTCCGCCCCGGGGTCGAGCCCCGAGCCCGACCCCCGGGGAGGACGCCGCTGCAGGTGGGTCAGGCAGCGACGATCTTCGCTTCGACCGCAGCCTTGACCTCGGGGGAGATCTCCGCGATGTCGTGGTCGGCGGCCGCGTGGGTGGCGACCTGGTCCAGGAGTCCCTCCTGGGTCTCGTCCTCGAACCTGGCGCTGCAGCCGGGCATCACGTCGCCACAGGCGAGCTTGAACGTCATCGGGTACCTCCGTTGTCGTGAGCCTGGAGCGGCTCGGGGGTGTCGGGTCGGAGCGGCACTCTGACCCACATGACCGCACGCTGGTCGTCCTGGTCGATCCCGAGGGTTCCCCCATGGGCGACGGTCAGGGCGCGGGCAAGATAGAGACCGATCGAGACTCCGGAGCTGAGCTGGTCGAACTCGAAGGGCTCGAACAGCGCCTGCAGCATCTCGGTGTCGATCGGGTCGGCGTCGCGGACGATCCGCACCTCGACCCACGGATCGCGCACGATGACCTCGATCGAGCGCGAACGCGGCGCCGGCGCGAGGGCGGCGGCGTCCCACAGGTCGCGCAGGATGCGAGCGAAGAGCACCGGGTCGACGTACAGGTGCGTCGCCTCGCCGTCACCGCCGATCGCGGCTGCGCCCGGCAGGCGGCACACCTGCGCCGCCGTCACGTCTCGGCGCTCGACGTGCAGCCCTCCCATGGCAGCTGCGACGAGCAGCTCGACGTCGACCAGGCGGTCGGCGAGATGACCGAGCGCCTCCTGGAGGCGGTGGGCGGTGCGCAGGAGCGACATCGACCCCTGGTCACCCTCGGCCAGCAGCCCGGCCCACCCCCGCGCCACGGTGAGCGGCGTACGCAGCTCGAAGGCGAACGCCATCAGGAACCGGTCGCGCTGGGTGCGGGCCTGCGCCTCGGGACGGTTCTGCACCTGTGCCGTCCCGGCCTCGACGAACGCCTCGACCCAACGCGACAGCAGCGTCGGGTCGACCGACCAGGTCGCGGCCACGTCGGCCTGCTCGGCGCCACCGAGGACGTCGAGGACCGCCGCGACCCGAGGGTCGGTCGGCGTGACGGCGGCCCGGTCGTCGGGATCAACCGTGGCGGTGGCGGGTGCGTGCTCCCGCGTGGTGGATGCCATCTTCCCTCCCCCGGCTGACCGCACTCCTGACAGCGAACCTAGTACGAGGCACGGCGCGGCGTCGGGATATCGGTGGAGGTCGACCGCCGGTCTGGACCAGCTCGGTCGATTCGACCGGCCGGGCTCGCTGCCGACACCGCCCCGCATCACAGCGCACACCAGCCAGGGCCCCGGGGGGTCACCCCCGACCCGCTCGCGCGAGTGCGACGTAGACGGTGCTCGCTGACTCACCGCCGGTGAGGGGGTTGGCGAAGGAGACGACGTGGGTCCGCGGCGCGTCGAAGACCTCGGCGAGCGAGGCTTCGAAAACCGCGTCGGGCGGGTCGTCGGACCACAGTCCGAACACGCCCCCAGGGGCGAGGCGCGCGGCCAGGCGACGCAGCCCGTCGGGGCTGTAGAGGGCGCCGTGGCTCGGGTGCAGCACGTTCTGCGGGGAGTGGTCGATGTCGAGCAGCACGGCGTCGTACATGGAGTGAGGGGTGTCGCCGGAGGCGATCACGGCGAAGAAGTCGGCGTGCACCAGGTCGCACCTGGGGTCGGCGGCGAGCCCGACCGTGTCGGGCAGCAGGTCGCGGCGGTGCCAGTCGATGACGGCGGCGACTGCCTCGATCACCTGCACCATCTCGACGCGAGCGTCCTGCAGCGCCGCCCGCAGGGTGTAGCCGAGGCCGAGGCCACCGACCAGCACGTGCAGACCCTCTCCGTGCGCTCGCGCCAGGGCGAGGTGGGCCAGCTCCTGCTCGACGACGGTGAAGAGGCTCGACATCAAGAACTCGTCGTCGATCTTCACCTCGTAGACGTCGTGACCGACCACGGGCTCGTGACGGCGACGCAGGCTGATCACGCCGATGGTGGTCTCGGCGAAGTCGAGCTCCTCGATGCGCAGGGCCACGGGTGCCTCCAGTGTCGTCCGGCCCAGGCGTGGGACGAGGTCAGCTCTCAGGGTATGCCTGCTCAGGCCGAGCCGTCGGGAGGACGGCCCCGTCCAGATGTGCGCCGCTCGACCCTCCGCCGGGCGGCTGCGGCCGGCCGCAGCCCGCGCGTCCGCCGTCCCCGACGAGTACCGTCGGACCCACCACGACACCAGGAGAGGCATGTCCCCGGAGAAGCGCCCGTCCCCCGGCTACCTCTGGCGCCCCGGCTCCTCGCCCGCGAACCACCCGCTCCACCTCGTGGTCGCTCTCGTGATCGGGTTGATCCTCGTCGGCTGCCTCGTGCTCGCCGTGGTCACCTGAGGGCAGCTGCCGGCTTTCCTCCTGGCCGACGTCGTTCGTGCCGTACGCCGGGACACACGGGCGCGCCGCTCCCGCGCCTGGACCGCAGCAGGTTCAGTGCGCCATGTCGACGAAGCGTGAGTAGTGCCCCTGGAAGGCCACGGTGATGTCGCGCGTCGCGCCGTTGCGGTGCTTGGCCACGATCAGGTCGGCCTCGCCAGGGCGCGTCGACTCCTTCTCGTAGGCGTCGTCGCGGTGCAGCAGGATCACCATGTCAGCATCCTGCTCGAGGCTGCCGGACTCCCGCAGGTCGCTCATCATCGGCCGCTTGTCGCTGCGCTGCTCCGGACCACGGTTGAGCTGCGAGAGCGCGATGATCGGCACCTCGAGCTCCTTGGCGAGCAGCTTGATCTGGCGCGAGAACTCCGAGACCTCGAGCTGGCGGGACTCGACCTTGCGGCCCGACGTCATCAGCTGCATGTAGTCGATGACGACGAGCTGCAGGTCGTGGCGCTGCTTGAGGCGACGGGCCTTGGCCCGGATCTCCATCATCGTCATGTTCGGGCTGTCGTCGATGAACATCGGCGCCCCCGACACCTTGCCCATGTGGCGGGCGAGCTTGTCCCAGTCGGAGGAGTCCATCTTGCCGTTGCGGATGTGGTTGAGCGGCACCTTCGCCTCGGCGGAGAGCAACCGCATCGAGATCTCCGAGCGCGTCATCTCGAGGCTGAAGAAGACGCTGGTGAGGTTGTTCTGGATCGACGCCGCACGACAGAAGTCGAGGGCGAGCGTCGACTTCCCCATCGCGGGACGCGCCGCCACGATGATCATCTGGCCCGAGTGCAGACCGTTGGTGAGGTCGTCGAGGTCGGCGAACCCGGTCGGCACGCCGTACAGGCCGGACTCGCGGTTCTCGATGGCCTCGATCTCGTCGAGGACCTTGTCCATGATGTCGCTCAGGGGGGCGTAGTCCTCCTTCGCCCGCCGGTCAGTGATCTGGTAGACCTCCGCCTGAGCGCGGTCGACGATCTCGTCGACCTGCCCCTCACCGGCGTAGCCGTACTGGGCGATCTTGGTGCCGGCGTCGACCAGGCGCCGCAGGATCGCCTTCTCCCGCACGATCTGGGCGTAGTACTCGGCGTTGGAGGCGATCGGGACGTTGGCGGCGAGCGTGTGGAGGTAGGGCGCCCCACCGATCTTGGCCAGCTCGCCGCGCCGCTGCAGCTCGGCCGCGACGGTGATCATGTCGACCGGCTCACCGCGGCCGAAGAGGTCGATGATCGCGTCGTGGATCGTCTCGTGCATCGGGCGGTAGAAGTCGGGGCCGCGCAGCACCTCGGAGACCTCGGCGATGGCGTCCTTGGAGATCAGCATCGAGCCGATGACCGACTGCTCGGCGGCCATGTCCTGCGGCGGGGTGCGGTCGCCGGCCGAACGGGGGGCCTGGCCCGGCTCGAAGGCCGCCGGGCCGTCACCCCAGTCGTCGAACGGGGGCTCGGGGCTCTCCGGCCCCTGAGTGGTCGTGCGGTGGTCGGAGTCGGTGACGCTCACGGTCTCGCTTCCGGGTAGCAGCAGGTGGTGCGGGTGACGCTAGGGGCGGGCACCGACAGCATCTGGCGGACGGCCGGTGGACAGGCCGCAGCGGGTGCTGGTCGGACTCGCGAACCTACGGGTCCGACGGGCCCGGCGACACCGGCCTGTCCACAGGCCCTGTGGATAACTGCCCGGGACCGGTGGACGACACGCAACTCGCTGTGCACAGCCTGGGGAACAACCTGTGCACAACTCGCCCGGCAGAACCAGAAAACCGGCTCTGACCTGGGGCGATGAACGTCGGCCGCGATCGACGCAAATCTTTTCCCGAACAATTCTGTTCACCGCGTGTTACCTCGGCGTGTCCTGTCCGTTTGTCGACACGCGGCGCCGTGTCACAGATATCCACAGACAGGGGCCCACGCTCGGGGCGCATAGATTGCCCTCGTGCGGGAACAGGACAGGGCCATCGTGCGACTGGCGGTCCCGGCCTTTCTCGCCCTGGTCGCCGAGCCCCTCTTCCTCCTCGCCGACGCCGCCGTCGTCGGACGCCTCGGCACCCCGCAGCTCGCCGGGCTGGGGCTGGCCGCGGTGGTGCTGCAGACGGCCGTGGGGGTCTGCGTCTTCCTCGCCTACGGCACCACGGCCGGTGTCGCGCGGCGCCTGGGGGCCGGCAACCTCTCCGGAGCCCTCGCCCAGGGTGTCGACGGGTTGTGGCTGGCCGGCCTCCTCGGCGTGGTCCTCACCCCGCTCGGGCTGCTGGTGACCGAGCCACTCGTAGGAGCCTTCGGCGCCGACGCCACGGTCGAGGCCTACGCAGCCGACTACCTGCGGATCGCGGTGCTCGGCATCACGCCGCTGCTGCTGATGCTCGCCGCCACCGGTGTGCTGCGGGGTCTGCAGGACACCCGGACGCCACTGGTGGTCGCCGTCGCGGGCAACCTCCTCAACGTCGTGCTGAACGTCGTGCTCGTGTTCGGCGCCGGGCTCGGCATCGCCGGCTCCGCGCTCGGCTCGGTCATCGCCCAGCTGCTCTGCGCTGCGGCGCTGGTCGCGGTCGTCGTCCGGGCGGCGCGCCGCGAGGGCGCCTCCCTACGCCCCGACGCGGCGGGCGTGCGGGCGGCGGGGCGCTCGGGCGTGCCGCTGGTCGTGCGCACCCTCACCCTGCGGGCGGCCCTGCTCGTCACCACGTACGCAGTCAGCCTCGGCGCCGCGGGCGGTGCCACCGAGATCGCCACCCACCAGCTCGCCATGACGCTGTGGGGCTTCCTCGCGTTCGTCCTCGATGCGATCGCGATCGCCGCCCAGGCCCTCACCGGACGACTGCTCGGCGCCGGTGACCGAGCCGGCACCCGCGCCGTCACCCGCCGGATGGTGCAGTGGGGCGTGGTGAGCGGCATCGTGACCGGCCTGCTGCTGGCCGGCCTGAGCCCGGTGCTCGGCGCGCTCTTCACCGGCGACGACGACGTCCGCGCGCTGCTCGTGCCGGTGCTCGTCGTGGCGGCCCTCGGGCAGCCTGCGGCCGGGGTGGTCTTCGTGCTCGACGGCGTCCTCATCGGGGCCGGGGACGGCGCCTACCTGGCCCGCGCCGGGCTCCTCACCCTGGCCGTCTACGCCCCGGTCGTGCTCCTGGTCGCCGCAGCCGGGGGCGGGGTCGCGGCCGTCTGGGTCGTCTTCGCCTCCGTCTTCATGGGCGGACGACTGGCCACCCTCCTGCACCGCGAGCGCACGGAGGCGTGGTTGGTCACCGGGGCGGCCGGCGAGCGGCCGTAGAGTCCCCCGCGTGAAACCACTGCAGGCGATCGCGATGGGGTACGTCGTCATCGGCCTGTTCGCTCGCCAGGGGGGCTACGACCTCCTGGCCGACCCGCTCGGCTGGGTGCTCGTGCTCGTCGGCGTCCGCCGGCTGCCGAGCCCGATCGCCCGCGGCTCCCTGCTGTACCTCGGAGCACTCGCCCTGGCCGTCTCGGTGCCGCTGTGGTTCCCCGACGTGCTGGCGGCCGTCGCCGCCGAGGACGAGTCGTTGGCCTGGGCGGCCGACCTGCCTGCCCTCGGCTTCGCCGCCCTCCTCTTCCACCAGCTCGGCCAGGCCGCCCAGCGCGCCCGCGAGCGCACGTCGATGACGGTGCTCCACGGTCTGGTCACGCTCACGGCCGTCGTCGCCGTCCTGCCCGTGCTGGTCTTCGGCGCCGGGCTCGACGGGCTCGAGGACCTCGCCGGCGGCGCGGGGCAGGTGCTCCACCTCGCCACCGTGCTGGTGCTGTTCACCTACTCCGGACGCCGGTGGGCCGGGGCCCCCGCCCCGCCCGGGGCAGCAGGGACATGACGAACGGCCGCCCCGTGGGGCGGCCGTCCGGATGGTGCAGGTCGTGCTGGTTCGTGCAGGTGTCGACGTCAGCCGGGGATGACGTTGAGGGCCACCTGGGCCGACACGTCGTCGTGCAGCTTGACGGCGACCGTGTGGGCGCCCAACGACTTGATCGGGTTGGTGACCGCGATCGTGCGCTTGTCGATCTCCTCGCCGGCGACGGCGGTGAGACCCTCGGCGATGTCGCTGACGGTGACGGCTCCGAAGAGCCGACCCTCGGCGCCCGCGCGGACCTTGAGGTCGACCGGACCGGCCTGCAGCTTGCGCTGCAGGTCAGCGGCGTGGTCGTGGTCGCGCACCGAGCGCGAGGCCCGAGCAGCCTTGATCGAGTCGACCTGCTTCTGACCGCCCTTGGTCCAACGCGTGGCGACGCCACGCGGGATCAGGTAGTTGCGGCCGTAGCCGTTCTTGACCTCGACGATGTCGCCGGCGCCGCCGAGACCATCGACTTCCTGGGTAAGGATGAGCTTCATGTCAACCTCTCTCAGCGACCGGTGGAGGTGTAGGGAAGCAGAGCGACCTCGCGGGCGTTCTTGACCGCGATGGCGACGTCTCGCTGGTGCTGGACGCAGTTGCCGGTCACCCGGCGCGCGCGGATCTTGCCTCGGTCGGAGATGAACTTGCGAAGGAGACCGGTGTCCTTGTAGTCGACGCCGGTCGCCTTCTCCTTGCAGAACTGGCAAACCTTCTTCTTGGGCTTGCGCATCACTGCCTTGGCCATTGTGGTGCTTCCTTTCTAGAAGCCCGGCCCTGCACGGAGCAGGGACGGAATGGTGAGGGATGTGCGGATGGATGACGCTGGTGGAGCAGGTGCTGCTGGATCAGAACGGGGGTTCGTCGGAACCCACGCCCGGGGCACCCCACGGGTCGGCAGCGGGACGCTGTGTCCCGCCGCCGGCGGGGGCGCCGCCACCGGGAGCCGGCGTGGCCCACGGGTCGTCGGCCTGCTGGCCGCCGCCCTGACCGCCGCCGTAGCCGCCCTGGCCGCCCTGGCCGCCGCCCTGGCCGCCGCCGTAACCCCCACCGCCGCCGGAGCGGGAGGCGCGGGCCACCTTGGCGGTGGCGTACTTCAGCGACGGGCCGACCTCTTCGACCTCGAGCTCGACGACGGTGCGCTTCTCACCCTCGCGTGTCTCGTACTGGCGCTGCTTGAGCCGGCCCTGCACGACGACGCGCATGCCCTTCTGCAGTGACTCGGCAACGTTCTCGGCAGCCTGGCGCCACACGGCGCAGGACAGGAACAGCGCGTCGCCGTCCTTCCACTCGTTGCTCTGCTTGTCGAAGGTGCGTGGGGTCGAGGCAATCCGGAAGTTCGCGACCGCGGCACCCGAGGGGGTGAAACGGAGCTCCGGGTCGTCGACGAGGTTGCCCACGACGGTGATGATGGTCTCGCCGGCCATGTCAGGTCTCCCTAGGAATCGTGTGATCCAGTGGTGTCGGTGGTGTGCCCGGTGAGCGCCGGGAACTGCTGGTGCTCATCGTGGCGTGCTCCACCGACAGGGGAAAGTGCTCCTCCACAAGTCTCTCGACTGCAGGAGTCCCCGGTGTCAGCTGAACGTGTGCTCAGTGAGCGTCGGGGCGGAGCACCTTGGTGCGCAGGATCGACTCGTTCAGCGTGAGCTGGCGGTCGAACTCCTTGACCGTGGCGGGCTCGGCCTGCAGGTTGATGACGGCGTAGATGCCCTCGGCGTTCTTCTTGATCTCGTAGGACAGGCGACGCCGGCCCCACACCTCGACCTTGTCGACGGTTCCGCCATCGGTGCGGATGACGTTGAGGTACTTGTCGAGCGACGGCTCGACGGTCCGCTCCTCGAGACTGGGGTCGAGGATGACCATGACTTCGTAGGCGCGCAAGGCGACCCACCTCCTGTGGACTCAACGGCCACGGTCTCTCCGTGGCAGGAGGACGTGCTGTGTCGAGGTGTCCGGGGACCCGTCGGTGGGGCGGACGACGACGACATCGAAGACTAACAGCGGCGCGCCGGCCTCGCTGCATCGTCGCAGCCGGCACCGCTCACTGATAGGCGAGCGGGTTGTCGGCCACCGCCTCGGCCTCCTCGCCCACGACGAAGACGCCGTTGACGCCGTCGACACCGGCAGGGGCCTCGAACGGGACGTAGATGCAGGTGCGGTCGAGGCCGAAGCTCCAGATGTCCTGCAGCGACCCGATCTTCTCGCTGCCGTCGAGGGAGTAGAGCGTCACCCCGATCGGCGTGCCGTCGGGCACACCGCTGATCAGGTACTCGGCGTAGAGGAGGTCGCCGGGTACGACCGACATCCGCTGCGGGCTCGACACGGTGCTGGTGCCGTTGCAGTCGCCCTCGCCGCCGTCGGCCACCCAGCCGGCGGAGTCGAAGCTCACGCTGTCGGGCAGGTCGCCGGTCTGGGGCAGGTCGTCGACGTACGGCGAGACGTACTCGACGTCACCACCGCTGCGCGCGATCTCGAGGATGTCGGCGGCCAGGTCGACCGGGCGGATCAGCGCAGACCCCGACGTGATCGCGCCTGCGGAGTCGGAGTTGGCGGTGATGACCGCCGTGTTGATGCCGATGATCTCGCCGGCGTCGTTGATGGAGGGGCCGCCGGAGTTGCCCGACCCCAGCCGCACGTCGGAGTCGATGAAGCCGCGCTCGGTGGCGATCACGGGGTCGGCCTGGAAGGTCGACACGACGCCGCGGGTCACCGTCAGGGGCTTGCTCAGCTGCGAGGAGACGTTGCCGATCGCGGGGTACCCCAGCGCGGTGATCTCGTCACCGGTGCGCACCTCGCTGCTCGAGCCGAGCGGGAGCGGCTCGGGAAGGGCGAGAGCCCCGACGTCGACGGGGCCGCCGTCGGCGGTGGCGTTGATCTGCAGGACCGACAGGTCGAGGTAGCCGTCGGCCACGATCGACTCCGCCCGGTAGGTCGGCTCGGCGGGGACGTCGTCGGAACCGGAGGTGATCGAGACCAGCAGGTAGGCAGGGTCACCCACCTCCGCGGCGCCCTGGCCCGGGGCGGTCGGCTTGCCGACGTGGGCGTTGGTCAGGATCAGGCCGGTGTCGCTGATGATGCTGCCCGAACCGGTGTAGACGGGCTCGCCGTTGTCGTCGATGGCGGTGAGGAAGACCGCCGCAGCCTTGGCGCGGTCGAGCTCAGCGGTGTCGAGCTGGGTGTCGGGGCCCTCGGGGCCCGTGGCCACGGGCACAGGCACGGGGTCGTCGCCGGACACCGCGTTGCCGATGACGACGGCACCCACCACGGTCAGGACCACCGCGACGGCGGTGCCTACGAGCAGGAGGGCGCGTCGCCGCTTCTTGCGTGCGATCGCTGCGAGCGCCTGGCCGGCGGCGACGACCGGGACGACCTCGATCTCGTAACCAGCCGTCGGGTGGCCCAGGCTGATCTCGGTCGGCTCCTCGATCATCAGCACCGAGATGCGCTCGCCGTCGACGAACGAGCCGCCCGTCGAGCGGTCGGTCCAGCGCCAGCCCTCCGGGCCGGGCTCGAGGACGGCGTGCAGGCGCGAGACGGCGCTGTCGTCGGCCACGACCTCCAGGCCCGGGTCGCGACCGATCCGCACCGGCGCGTTGCCACCGAAGCGCAGGTCGGTGTCGAGGCGACGTCGGATCAGCAGACCGGGGTGGGCCGGCGGACCACCGGGCGTGCCGGGCGCCCCCGAGAAGCCGGGGGCGAAGACCGGCGGGGTGCCGTTGACGAGGGTCGCGTCCATGGGGGGCGAGGGCTGCTGGTCCGGCCGGCCCAGCTGCATCGCCTGGGTCGCGGGCGCCGCGCCGGGCCCGGCACCGACGACGGTCACGGAGATGCTGAAGCCGCGTCCCTGGTCGCCGAAGCCGATGACCGTCGTCCCGGTCAGGTCGGCGCGCTCGATGCGCCGGCCGTCGACCCAGGTGCCCAACGAGCTGCCGAGGTCGACGACCTCCCAGCCCTCGCCGAGCGGGCGCAGCTCGGCGTGGGCGCGCGAGACGGTCGCCTCGTCGGTGACGATGTCGGAACCCGGGTCGCGCCCGATGCGGAACACGCGTGCGGTCTCCGAGGCCCACGTCCGCGAGGACGACTGGATGCGGATGCTGCTCATGGTGGCCTCCGGACGGGTGCGCGTACGGCGTCCGGACCGTGCGGCAGGTGCAGGACGAACAGTAACCACCTCACCGCCCCGCGGGCGCGGTTCCCTAGGCTCGGTGCCATGAGCCTGCCGATCGGTGCCCACGTCGACCAGACCGACCCGCTGGCCGAGGCCGGCGCCCGCCAGGCACCGCTGGTGCAGTTCTTCCTCGGCGACCCGCAGGGCTACCAGGGCCCCGAGGTCGCCTATGCCGGCGGCTCCGACGCGCTGCGTGACGATGCCGTCGCCGCGGGCGTCGACCTCTACGTGCACGCGCCGTACATCATCAACGTGGCGACGACGAACAACCGGATCCGGATCCCGAGCCGCAAGCTGCTCCAGCAGCACGTCGACGCCGCCGCAGCGATCGGCGCCAAGGGCCTGATCGTGCACGGAGGCCACGTCAACAAGACCGACGACCCCGAGGTGGGCTTCGACAACTGGCGCAAGGCCATCGAGGCGACCGACCTCAAGCTGCCGCTGCTGATCGAGAACACCGCGGGCGGCGAGAACGCGATGACCCGCTACCTCGAGCGCATCGACCGGGTCTGGGACGCCGTCTCGAAGGCCGCGGGCGCCGAGATGGTCGGCTTCTGCCTCGACACCTGCCACGCCCACGCCGGCGGCAACTCCTTGGAGACCGTGGTCGCCGACGTCGTCGCGATCACCGGACGCATCGACCTGGTGCACTGCAACGACAGCCGCGACGAGTTCGACTCCGGCGCCGACCGGCACGCCAACTTCGGTGCCGGGAAGATCGATCCCGACCTGCTCGCTGCCGTCGTGCGCGACGCCGGGGCACCGGTCGTCTGCGAGACGCCTGGCGGCCCCGAGGAGCACGCCGCCGACTTCGCCTGGCTGCGCGACCGGCTCTGAGGTGCCGGTAACCTCGCTGACGTGTTGACCGTCCGCGCCATCTCCCCCGCTGAGCACCTGGCCTTCGTCGACTCCCAGCGCTCGGTGAGCTTCCTGCAGACGCCGGCCTGGGGCACGGTGAAGGCCGAGTGGCGGTGCGAGTCGCTCGGCTGGTTCGACGACGCCGACCCAGGCACGCCGGTCGGTGCGGCCCTCGTCCTCTACCGCCAGCTGCCGAAGCTCAAGCGGTTCCTGGCCTACCTGCCCGAGGGCCCCGTGCTCGACTGGTCGACCCACGACCTCGACGCCTGGCTCGCCCCGTTGACCGCCCACCTCGAGGCCGCCGGCGCGTTCGGCGTCCGCATGGGGCCGCCGGTCGTCACCCGTCGCTGGGATGCCTCCGCGATCAAGGCCGGCATCGCCGACGACACCGTGCGCCGTCTCGACGACGTCGCCCCCACCGTGCGTGAGGCCACCGGCGCCCGCGTGGTCGCCCAGCTGCAGAGGCTCGGCTGGCGGGCCCGAGCGGCCGAGGGCGGCTTCTCGGCCGGCCAGCCCCAGTACGTCTTCCAGGTCGCGCTGCGACACGCCGACGGCACCGTCCGCACCGAGGCCGACGTCCTGGCCGGCATGAACCAGCAGTGGCGCCGCAACATCAAGAAGGCCGCCAAGGAGGGCGTCGAGGTCACCACCGGGACGTCCGAGAGCCTGACCGGCGACCTCAAGGCGTTCCACGACCTCTACGTGCACACCGCCGAGCGCGACCACTTCACCCCGCGCCCGCTCGGCTACTTCGAGACGATGGTCGAGGCGCTCGGCGCCGAGAGCCCCGACCGGCTCCGGCTGTGGTTCGCGCGGCACGAGGGAGAGCTGGTCGCCGCCACCATCGCCATCCGCGTCGGGGCCCACGCGTGGTACTCCTACGGAGCCTCCTCCACCGAGAAGCGCGACGTCCGCGGCTCCAACGCGGTGCAGTGGGCGATGATGAGCGACGCCCTGGCCGCCGGAGCCGACGTCTACGACCTGCGCGGCATCACCGACACCCTCGACGCCGACGACGCCCACGCGGGCCTCATCCAGTTCAAGGTCGGCACCGGTGGTGAGGCCGTGGAGTACGTCGGCGAGTGGGACCTCCCGCTCAACCGCCTGCTCTACCGCGCCTTCGACGTCTACATGTCGCGGCGAGGCTGAACCGGTGTCGCTGACGCTGACCGTCGACGGCGACCGCTGGCGCGCGCACCTGCGCTCGGTGGCCGAGGCCACCCCCGGGCTCGTGCCCGTCACCAAGGGCAACGGCTACGGCTTCACCCTCGGGCGCCTGGCGCGCAGGAGCGCCTGGCTCGGCGTCGACACGATCGCGGCCGGCACCTACTCCGAGCTGGCCGAGCTGGCCTCGCGCTTCGACGGCTCGCTGGTCGTGCTGACCCCGTGGCGTCGCTTCGTCGCGGACCTCGATCCTGCGCTCGCCGACCGGGTCATCCACACCCTCGGGCGGGTGCAGGACGTCGAGGACCTGCTGGCGCGCGCGCCCCGGGCCAGGTTCGTCCTCGAGCTGCGCACCTCGATGAAGCGCCACGGCTTCCTCGCCCGCGAGCTGTGGGAGGCGGCCGACCGGCTCCGTCACCACCGCGGCGCCCGGCTCGAGGGGTTGTCGATCCACCTCCCGCTGGCGCAGGGCTCGCACCTCGAGGAGACGCGCCGCCTCCTCAACGACGCCGTCGCCGCCGGCCTCGGGGGGCTGAGCACGATCTGGGTCAGCCACCTCAGCCCCGCTGAGCTCACGACGCTGCGCGTCTCGTACGCCGACCTCACCTTCCGCCCGCGGATGGGCACCGGCCTCTGGCTCGGCGACCGCGCGGCGCTGCAGGTCACCTCGACAGTGCTCGACGTGCACCCGCTCGAGCGCGGCGAGTCGTTCGGCTACCGGCTTCGCAGCACCCCGCGCGCCGGACACCTGCTGGTGGTCAGCGGCGGCACCGCGCACGGGATCGGGCTCGAGGCGCCGACCGGCGACTCCTCGCTGCGCTCGCGCGCGGCGACGCTGGCCCGCGGCGGCCTGGACGCGGTCGGTTTCGTGCGCTCCCCGTTTTCCATCGGCGGCAAGCAGCGGCTCTTCGCCGAGCCGCCGCACATGCAGGCCTCGATGCTCTTCGTGCCCCGCGGCGCGAGCGTCCCGTCGATCGGCGACGAGATCGACGTCCGGGTGCGTTACACCACGACGTCGTTCGACCGCGTCGTCGTCACCTGACCTGCGGCGCGCTCGCGGTCCTCGGTGATCCCCCGGCTCTCGCCGAGCGGGTCCAGCTCGGGCCACCACACGTCGGCGACGACGACGGCCACCAGCCACAGCGTGCCGACGACGTGGATCCCGATCGCGATCCAGTAGAAGCCGTCCGGCCCGTCGCCGCCCGGCTCGAGGAGCCCGCCGAGCCACCAGGAGTGCAGCGCCGCGAAGCACACCGCGCACGCCTGCCACACCAGGAGGTCGCGCCACCGCGGCCGGGCCAGCACGGCGAGTGGCAGCAGCCACAACGCCTGGTGGGGCTCGAAGGCCGGGCGCAGCAGCACGAACCCGGCCACCAGGAGCAGGGCCGCCTGGCTGGCGCGCGGGGGCACCGGGGCGCGCAGCGAGATGGCCACGACAGCCGCGACCCACAGGGCGACGAGCGCCCAGGACGTCGTCAGCAGCGTCGGGTGCGACAGGCCCGTGGTGGCGTCGATGATCGTCCAGAAGGTGCCGGCCTCGGGGCCGCGGTCGGCGGCGACCGACCAGAACCGGCCCCACTGCGCGCGGCCGGAGGCGAACGCCGGCGCGTTGGCGAGCACCCAGGTGAGCGTCGCGGACGCGAGCGCCACCACGACGTCGGGCACCCAGCGGGTCCGACGGGTGCTGAGTGCGAAGGCCGCGAGCAGCAGGGCCGGCCACACCCCGGCTGCCGCTCCGAGCCCGGTGAGCACTCCCGCAGCGACCGGTCGTGCGCGTGACCACGCGAGCAGGGCCAGCGCCGTGGCACTCACGGCGAGGAGGTCCCAGGCACTCAGCCCCGTCAGCACCAGCAGCGGGGCGACGGCGAACCCCGCGGCGTCCCACGGCCGTCGGCGGTGCGCCAGGCTGAGCGCCGAGGTGGTGAGCAGGGCGAGGGCCGCCAGGCCGATCGCGTTCACGCCCACGAAGATCGTCCGCTCGCGGCGTACGTCGGCGTCCTGGTCCAGGACGTCGGCCGACACCTCGGCGCGGGCGGCGAGGTCGGGCGAGCCGGCCAGCACGTGGGTCGCCCGGGTGGCGAGGTAGGCCCAGAGCCCCACGAGGGCGGGTTCCTCGAGCACCGGGTGTCGCGCGAGCACGGCTGCATCGTCAGCCCAGGGCCAGCGCGCCTCGACCAGGCTCGTGCCGGTGTAGACGTCGGCGACCTCGGAGGCGCACACGTGGGAGAACTGCGTGTCACCGAGCCACTGCTCGCTCACGCAGGACGTCTTGCTCGCCAGCCCGAGGCCGAAGGCGAGTGCGGTCAGCGCGAGCAGCACGCGCAGCGGCGTCCACCAGGAGCCGGCGACATCAGGACCACCCCGACCGGACGTCCGGTCGCGTGCCCGGGTGCCGACCGGTCCGCCGAGCGGCTCGGACAGCGCGCCCACCACCGCGTCGTCGAGGGTGGGGTGCACCGTCGGGGCCGGGTGGCCACGAGCGGGGCGGCGGCTTCTCACCCTCAGCTCGCCGGGCGCAGGGAGCCGACCACTACGAGGAGCGCGGCTCGCGGGCGGGCTCCTGGCGGGCCGCCGGGGTGGCCTTGGGCGTCGGGGCCGGCGTCGGGGCCGGGGTGGGAGCCGGGGTGGGAGCCGGCGTCTGGACCGGTGTCGGTGTCGGACAGGGGCTGAGCAGCCCACAGCCACCGGGAGCCGGCGTCGGTGTCGGCTGCGGCGTGGGTTGCGGCGTCGACTGCGGCGTCGGCTGCGGCGTCGGGTCCGGCGACGGCTGGGTGCTGGGCTGCTTGGGCGGCGCCCGGGTGGGCTGCGGTGCGCTGCTCGGTGCGCTCGGAGCCGCCGGCGGAGCGGTGTACGTCGGCGCGGTGTCGACTCCGGGCGCGTCGCCGTCGACGTAGACCGGCTCGGGGAAGTCCTCCGGGTCGACGCCCTCGAGCTCGAGGCGCATCACCTCGGTCCAGGTCTCGGCCGGGTAGGCACCGCCGAAGTACGACGGCAACCAGCCCTGCAGCTGCTCGGTGCCCTTGCCACGCACGTACATCACCGTGGTCGCCAGCTGCGGCGTGTAGCCGGCGAACCAGGCCGACGAGACCTCGCCCAGGCCGTTGGTGGCGGTGCCGGTCTTGCCGGCAGCCGGGCGGCCGAGGGCGAGTGCCGCCGTGGCGGTGCCGGCACGGACGTTCTCCTGCAGGGCGTAGGAGACGTCGGCGGCGATGTCGGCGCTGACGGCACGACGGGTCTCGACCTTGTGGTTGTAGAGGATCTCGCCGTCGGCGCCGGTCACCTTCTCGATGACGTACGGCTCGGCCTCCACGCCCTCGTTGGCGAGGGTGGCGTAGCCGTTGGCCATGTTGATGGGGCTCACGGTCTGGGAGCCGAGCGCGACCCCGGTGTTCGGCTTGAGGCCGGGGCTGTTGTCGGGAAACCCCGGCTCGTTGCCGGGCTGGCGCGGCGGGATGCCCATCTTGGTGGCCATCTTGACGATCGCCTCGGGCCCGTTGTCCATCCGCAACGTCATGTCGATGAAGGCGGAGTTGGCGGACTTCTCGGTCGCGGTGACCATGCTGATCGCCGAGCCGAAGCTCTCGTCGCCCTGGTTCTCGACCTCGGAGCCGTCGGGCAGCACGTAGGGGGAGTTGCCGTCGAAGGTGTCGCGCAGCGAGAAGCCCTGGTCGATCGCCGCGGCGAGGGCGAAGGCCTTGAACGTCGACCCGGCCTGCCCGCCGGCCACGGCCCAGTTGATCTGGGACTGCAGGTAGTCCTGGCCGGCGTAGAAGGCACGCAGCGCGCCGGTGCCGGGCTCCACGCTGGCCACGCCGACATGCAGCTCCTTGTCGCCGAAGCCCTCGGGGCGGACGTCGGCCACGCCCTGAGCCGCAGCGTCCATCGCCGTCTGGTCGAGCGTCGTGGTGATCCTCAGGCCGCCGCCGTCGACCTCGCTCTCGGTGAAGAGCTCGCCGTCCTTCTTGCGCAGGCCGAGCAGCGCCTTCTTCACCATCGTGAGCATGTGCCCCTTCTGGCCGCCGTAGCTGCTCTCCGCGGCGATCTCGGGGAACTTCGGCAGCTGCCTGGCGCTCTTCGCGGCCTGCTCGGCGGTGATGTCGCCGACCTCGGCCATCGAGTCGAGCACGTAGGTGTAGCGCTCGCGCAGGGCGGTCTTCGACGTCCGGCCGTTGTCGGGGTCGAGGCCCGACGGGTTGTTGAGCACGCTGGCCAGCACCGCGGACTGGCGCAGGTTCAGCTCGGCGGCGCTCACGCCGAAGTACACGTTGGCGGCTGCCTCCGCGCCGTAGGCGCCACGACCGAAGTAGATCGTGTTGAGGTAGCCCTGCAGCACCTCGTTCTTGCTCTGCTGGCGCTGGACCTTCAGCGAGAGGATCGCTTCCTTGATCTTGCGCGTGTAGGAGCGTTCCTGGGTGAGGTAGAGGATCTTGACGTACTGCTGGGTGATCGTCGAGGCACCCTGCTGGCTGTTGCCGCTGGCGTTGCTGAAGGCGGCGCGCAGGATGCCCTTGGGGTCGATGCCGCTGTCGGTGTAGAACGAGCGGTTCTCCGCCGCCACCACGGCGTCCTGGAGGTGCTGGGAGATCTCGTCGAGGGTGACGCTCTCGCGCAGCTGGGTGGCGAAGCTGCCGAGCTCGGTCTTGCCGTCGTCGTAGTAGACGAACGTGGTCTGGGTGAGGAACTCGGAGTTCGGCTCGGGGATGTCGATGGTCTGGTAGAGGACGACGAAGCCGCCGACGGCGAGCAGCGTCAGCGCCAGACCGGCCGAGAGCACGTAGACGAACCCGCGCTTGATCCGCTGGCCCCAGGTGCGCGGCGGACGGTTGCGGAAGGTCAGCCGCTGGCCCCAGGTGCGACGCGTGCCGTCGGCCCCGGTGCGGTTGGGGACACCGAGGGAGAAGCGTCCGCGACCGGACGCCGTCGGACGACTGGGCGTCGCGCCCGCAGCCTTGCGCTTGCCTGCCACGTTCACCTCTTGCTCGGACTCGGTCGACGCCGGGACCCGGGCGGGCCCACACGGCGGCGCGCCCGGCCGATCCGGTCGTGGCCCTGGTGGCCGTGGTGGCCGGTGGAGCCCTGTCGTGGTCAGCCGGGGGGGCGTGCGCACGCCGATGCTACGGCCCGCCGGGTAGCCGCGGGTAATGGCGGCTCCGTCCACGGCGGGTCCGCAGCGATCGGTGCGCGTGACCCGTGTGCGCAATACGTACGAACTTCCTACTACGGGGATATATCAGTACGATACGTCGCATGGCACGTCGCGCAGAGACCATCGAGCTCGCAGTCCTCGGACTGCTGCACGAGGGACCCATGCACGGCTACGAGCTGCGCAAGCGGCTCAACCTGATGCTCGGGTGGGGCCGGGTGCTCTCCTACGGCTCGCTCTACCCGACGTTGAAGAAGATGCTGCGGGGCGCCCTGATCGAGGAGACCATCACGACGCCGGCCCCGGTGTCACGTCGTCCCCGCATCGTCTACCAGGTGACCGAGGCCGGAACGACCGCCTTCGAGCGGCTCATGTCCGAGGTCGGGCCCACCGCCTGGGAGGACGACAACTTCGGCATCCGGTTCGCGTTCTTCGGCCGCACCGACATGGAGATCCGCCTGCGGGTCCTCGAGGGGCGCCGCACGCGGCTCCAGGAGCGGCTCGACCGCATCCAGACGCAGCTGTCCATGACCGAGCAGGAGGTCGACCGGTACTCCGCCGAGCTCCAGCGCCACGGCATGGAGTCGGCCGAGCGCGAGGTCCAGTGGCTCTCGGACCTCATCAACGCCGAGCGCAGCCAGCAGGCCAGCCCGCCTGCCCAGCCGCAGACCTGAGCGCACCACCAGCGCAGTCACCCGCACGTCAGCACCACCTCACCCAGCCGCGAACCCGCGGCACCAGCACTGCCAAGCAGCCAGACGGAAGGAAACCCCATGGGTTCGGTACGAGTAGCAATCGTGGGAGTCGGCAACTGTGCGACGTCCCTCATCCAGGGCGTCGAGTACTACAAGAACGCCGACCCCTCGACCACCGTGCCGGGCCTCATGCACGTGATGTTCGGCGACTACCACGTGAGCGACATCGAGTTCGTGGCTGCGTTCGACGTCGACGACAAGAAGGTCGGCAAGGACCTCTCCGAGGCGATCAACGCCTCCGAGAACAACACGATCAAGATCGCCGACGTCCCGACCATGGGTCTCGACGTGCTGCGTGGACCGACCCTCGACGGGCTCGGCAAGTACTACCGTCAGACGATCGAGGAGTCGGCCGCCGAGGCCGTCGACGTCGTCGCGGCGCTCAAGGACTCGCAGGCCGACGTCATGGTGTCCTACCTCCCGGTGGGCTCCGAGGAGGCCGACAAGTTCTACGCCCAGTGCGCCATCGACGCCGGTGTCGGCTTCGTCAACGCCCTGCCCGTCTTCATCGCCTCCGACCCGGTGTGGGCCAAGAAGTTCACCGACGCCGGCGTCCCGATCGTGGGCGACGACATCAAGAGCCAGGTCGGTGCCACCATCACCCACCGCGTGATGGCGAAGCTGTTCGAGGACCGCGGGGTCGCGCTCGACCGCACCTACCAGCTCAACGTCGGTGGCAACATGGACTTCAAGAACATGCTCGAGCGTGAGCGTCTGGAGTCGAAGAAGGTCTCCAAGACCCAGGCCGTCACCTCCAACCTGACCGGCGAGCTGGCCGACAAGATCGACTCCCGCAACGTCCACATCGGGCCGTCGGACTACGTCGCCTGGCTCGACGACCGCAAGTGGGCCTACGTCCGCCTCGAGGGTCGCGCCTTCGGCGACGTGCCGCTCAACCTCGAGTACAAGCTCGAGGTCTGGGACTCCCCCAACTCGGCCGGCATCATCATCGACGCCCTGCGCGCGTGCAAGATCGCCAAGGACCGGGGCCTGGGCGGACCGATCATCTCCGCGTCGTCCTACCTGATGAAGTCCCCCCCGGTGCAGATCGAGGACACCGAGGGTCGCCGCCGCGTGGAAGCCTTCATCGCCGGCGAGGAGTGACCTCCCCCGCTCGCTGAACCGACCTGATCGACAGCCCGTCGCCCCTGTGGGGCGGCGGGTTGTCGTCGTCGTGAGGTGTGGGTGGGTCGGCGGTGCGGGGTGGCCTGGGTGTCCGCACGACCTGTCCAGATCCCACAATTGTGGAGTTGTTGCAGGTTTCGAGGCCGCCACCGTGTCAGAACTCCACAATTGTGCCGTGATGACATGCGGGTCAGGCCGCGAAGTGCTCTCGCCACCGGTCGTCGATGGGTGGCACGTCGGCCATCCCCCGCAGCACCAGCTGGCGGCGGATCCGGTGAAGGGTGCGGTCGGGCTCCTGGTAGATCCCGACCGAGGTGACCACCAGGATCCGGTAGCCCTGGTCGTCGAACTCCTCGCGCCGCTCGAGGTCGGCCTGCCACTGGTGGCGGCTCTCCGCGTGCTGGCGACCGTCGTACTCCACGATCAACCTGATGCCGCGGTAGCAGAGGTCGAAGCGGCGGCGCCAGGCTCCGTCAGCCCACGAGATGACCACGTTGACGTCGGGCTCGGGGAGCCCGGCGAGGACGATGAGCATGCGCAGCCGGGTCTCCATGGGTGAGTCGACTCCCTCGCGCACCAGGTCGGCCGCCATCCGCGCCAGGCCGGCGTAGTAGTCGCTGCTGATCCGGCACGCGCGCCGCAGGTCGGCCGGGTCGATGCCGTACTTCCTCACCAGTGCATCGCCGAGCACGACCTGGTCCACGAGCGAGAGCCAGCCCGCACAGTCGATGAAGGTGGCGATCGGGTCGGTGGTCCGGATCCCATCGACGACGATGATGCGACGTGGTCGCGACGTGACGTGCGGCTTGATCTGCGCTCGGTAGTGCCGGTCCTCCTGATGGGTGACGGTCACGTGGACGAAAGCGCTCTCGGGCACCGGAAGTCCCAGCACCTCCGCGGCGCTCAGGTGGCTGGCGAAGGCGTCGTCCGGGTGGATCCGCAGCGCGGCGCGGATCATCGACAACGAGTCACGTGCGTCGCGATGGATCCAGACTCCCGTCACGAGCGAGACGTAGTGGCGGCGCCGGACCCGACCGACGTTCAGTCCAGCGGCCCGGAGGTCCTCCTTGGTGAAGGGCCGGCGGTCGTCGAATCGTTCACTCATGCCAGCACCTTGCATCGGAAGGGTGGGGTTCCGCGGGCGCTCTCCACAGGCCTTCCTCGACCTCGCTCTCCGCGACCTGTCCGAACGGCACAATTGTGGAGTTATGACAGGTCAGAGGCGGCTGAACCTGCCACAACTCCACAATTGTGGAGTTCGAGCGCGCGACTGTGGCCGCCCTGGTCGGGCGCGCCCGCGAGGACGGGCGGCGTCGCACGCGCGCGACTGTGACCGCCCGTCCAGGACGGATGTCCCCCCAGGTATCACGTCCCGCCACGAAAGTCCGTCGTCACGTGTCGGCGCCGTAAATTCTGCGGCGCAGCCGTAACGCCGGGGTGCCGCCCGTCGTTTGAGGCATGATCCCGCTCGCTCGCTCCCGACGTTCTCGAGGACCCTTCATGCTGCCTGCACCCGGCACGGCTCCATCGCTCGCGCGGCGCATCGCCACCACCACGGCGCTGCTCACCGCTCTTGCCTCCCTTCCCGTCCTGGCCGGCACCGGAGCGGCCACCGCCGCCACCGGTTCCGCGGCCGGTTCCATCGCAGGTCCCTCCGCCGGCCCCGCCACGGTCGCGGCAGTCCCCCAGGTCCCCGCCTCCGCCCTGAGAGTCGACTTCGACCCGGCCACCACCTCGCTGCGCCGTGGCGAGGCGTTCGCCGTCACGGGCACCGTGCACCGCGCGGCCGCCGTCCCCGAGGCCGCCGCGACACCCGGTGGCGCCCCGGCCGCCGGCGTCGCAGCGTCGTTCACCCTTGCGGTCACCGCCCCCGACGGCGAGGTGCTCGGCACCCAGGACGTCACCACCGACCGGTCGGGCAGCTTCCGTACCGTCGTGCCGGCCGCGCTTACCCGCGGCCTCGACGACCCCGCCGCCCTGACCCTGGGCCTGCGCGCGCTCGACGCCACCGACGCCGCCGGAGCCGAGACGGCGGAGGCCGGCGCCGCTGCGGCACCCCTCCAGGCCGCCGCGGGTGGCCTCGACCTCACCAACAGCTTCGTCTCCTCGGTCGGCTGGGTGAAGCCCGGCGAGACCTACCCCTCGACCATCACCGTCAGCAACCCCGGCACCGCACCGATCTCCGGTGCCGTCGTCAACGTGAGCGCGCCGACCGGCTCCACCTTCCTGACCGCGAAGCCGAGCGTCGGCACCCGCACGATCGCGCCGAGCGCGGTGACGTGGACGATCCCCGTCGTGCCGGCCGCCACCCCGGCCGGCCCGGGCGAGGTGACGCTGGTGCTGGAGAACAAGGCCGCGCTGGCCTCCGCCCTGCCGACGATCGTGTGGCGCGACCTGTCCACGACCGCCACGCTCACGGTCGCGGCCGCGACGTCCACCGCGATCGCGCACGGTCCGAAGGTCATCCCGCCCAGCGAGGCCTATGACACCGCCCGCTACGGCGACCGTCCGTTCCCGATCGTGCCGGTGCAGTACACCGACCGCGACTACCTGGCCGGTCACTCCGGTGAGACGCTCGCCGAGAAGATCAACAGCCCCGACGTCGCGGGTTCGACGTTCAACCTCTACCAGGAGATGTCGCTGGGCCAGCTCTACCCCAACGGCACCGTGCCGTCGGCTGGCCTGGCCACGGCCGACTTCACCTACGGCCCCGGCTTCGAGTACTCGAAGGTCGTTCCCGGCCAGAGCTGCACCGGCACGACGTACGGCGACCTGCCCGCCGTCGCCAGGGACCTCGTCTACACCGAGCGGATCACCGACGGCGTCTACAACCTGCCCGGCCAGACGCAGTACTACGGCGCCGACGCCAACGGCTCGGCCGTCGTCGGCTCGGTGGCCGGGGTCGCGGCCCTGCAGAACATCGACTCCGGTTGCGGACCGACCGGCAAGCTCGTGCGCGACGCCGCTGCACTCGCCGACCCCGAGATCGACTACTCCGACTTCGACACCGACAAGGACGGCGTCGTCGACTTCTTCATGGTCGTCTACGCCGGCTGTGGCGGCAACGGCGCCTCGCAGATCCCGATGTGTACCGACGACCCGCAGGACGCCGTGTCCTACGACAACATCTGGCCGCACTCCTCCTCGCTCGAGGGCTCCTACAGCGACCCCGTCACCGGACTCGCCGGCTTCGTGACCGACGACCAGCTCAAGGACCTCGAGGGCAACCCGCTCTGGTACACCGACACCTCGTACTCGACCAAGACGACCGTCGACAAGGGCGACGCCCTCAAGGTCTTCGTCCGGGTCGGTCCCTACAACGTGAACCCCGAGACCGCGATCGACAAGGCGTCGGTGATCTCGCACGAGTACGGCCACTCCCTCGGGCTGCCTGACTTCTACTCCACCGGCAACCGCGAGACCTACGGTGACTGGAACCTGATGGCGACCGACAAGTCGCAGAACATGGACGCCTTCTCCCGCCAGGAGCTCGGCTGGGTCGTGCCCCAGGTGCTGGCGCCCGGCCAGACGAAGGTCACCGGGTTCACCAACTCCAAGCTCGACACCGGATCGATCACGTGGGCCTCCCCCGACGGCACGCCCTACACGCTGCGCAAGGGCACGGACGGCATCGTCCACAACTCCCAGATGTACGTCGCCAAGCTCCCCGGCCGCACGCTGCTGGGCGCCGACGCCTTCGCCAGCGGAGAAGGCGCGAGCCCGAGCCACCTGTGGTGGTCGGGGTCGGGCAACGACTTCGGCTGCGTGCCGACCGGCGGCCGCAACCTCGACATCGCCATTCCCGGGCCTCGAGGACCTCCCGGCCGGGACGCCGATCGAGCTGAGCATGAAGTCGCGCTGGAACATCGAGTGGGACTTCGACTACGGCTTCGTGCTGACCACGACCGACGGCGGGTCCACCTACACCTCCCACCCCTCCAAGCAGGGCTACACGACGTCGAAGACCGGCGTCCCGGCGGGCAACCCCAACCAGAGCGGGTGCCTGGACACCTACAACAACGGCATCACCGGCTCCAGCGGCTCCTACGACGCCGGCACCGAGAGCGTCGACCGCCTGGCCGGCAACGTGCCCGACCCGGTCTTCCTCACCGACACCTACGACCTCAGCGACCTGGCCGGCTCGGAGCAGGGCGCCCTGCGGTTCTCCTACGCCACCGACCCCGGCTTGGCCCTGCCCGGCTGGTTCATCGACGACGTCGTCGTGACCGCCACCGTGAACGGCGTCAAGAAGGTGCTGTACTCCAGCGACTTCGAGGACGACGGCGGACCGACCGACTCCGCGATCTACAACGGCGGCTGCCAGGAGGACCTCACCGTCGCCAGCCGCTGCACCCAGGGATGGAAGTACCTGCAGGCCGGCGCCGACTCGCCGCAGGACCACGCCTACTACCTGGAGATGCGCGACCGCTCGGGCTTCGACTTCGACGGCAAGGGTGAGATCGATCGTGACCCGATCGGGTTCGAGGCCGGGCTCTCCCTCGTCTACACCGACGAGGCCCACGGCTACGGCAACGCCGGCACCGACGACCCGCCGGCCCAGTCGCCGCTCGACGCCAAGCCCACCCCGGGCAGCTCGACGCCCGACCTGAACGACGCAGCCTTCACCGCGGCTGCCGGACGTTCGACCTTCTCCGACAAGTCCACCTCCCCTCACGTCGACAACTACCTCGACCCCAAGAGCAAGAGCGGAGACTGGACCTTCGACTACGACTGCCTCGACTTCGCCGTCACGTCGATGAGCGGGAACGACGCCGCTGCCGCCAGCAACCTCACCGGCGACGTGACCTTCGACCTCGGCGCCGGATGTGGCGCGTTCGACTACGGCTACGTCCCCGAGAGCGGCGGCCCGTCCGGTCCGCCGACCGCCGTCAACAAGGCCCCCGTCGCCAAGGCCACCGCCACCCCGACCACGGCGACCACGGGTCAGCAGGTGCGCTTCTCCGGGCTCGAGAGCACCGACGACACCACGGCGGCGGGCGACCTCGACTACAGCTGGGACTTCGATGACGGCGGCACGACCAAGGACGCTGCCGGGCCCACGGTCTCGAACGCCTTCACCACCACCGGCGACCACATCGTCAAGCTCACGGTCACCGACCCGCAGGGCCTGCAGGACAAGACGACGGTCACCGTGACCGTCACCGGAGGCGGCGGCACCGGGAGGCGGCGGCACCGGAGGCGGCGGCACCGGAGGCGGCGGCACCGGAGGCGGCGGCAGCACCCCGGCGACCAACACCGCGCCCGACGCCAAGGCGACGGCCGACCCGTCGACGACCACGCCGGGGACCTCCATCAAGCTGACGGCGCTCGGTTCCACCGACGCCGAGACTCCCGACGGGCTCACCTACGCCTGGGACTTCGACGACGGCGGTACCACCAAGGACGCGACCGGCCGCGACGTCACCACCTCCTACGTCACCCCGGGGACGTACCGGGCGACGGTCACCGTCACCGACGGCGGCGGCCTGAGCGACACGGCCACCGCGACGATCACCGTCACCCCCCTGGGCTCTCCGGTCGACACGACCGCCCCGAGCGCCGTCGCGTCGATCGCCCCCCGCAAGGTGCTGGTCGATCGGAACGTCGTCCTCGACGCCGCCGGCAGCAGTGACGACCAGACGCCGTCGGGCGAGCTGACCTACACCTGGAGCAAGGGTGACGGCGGCGCCGCGATCGACGCGCGAGGGGAGAAGACCTCCGTGACCTTCGCCGAGCCGGGACGCTACGGCGTCACGCTCACCGTCACCGATGCCGCCGGCAACTCCTCCTCGACGACCGAGCAGGTCCGGGTGCTGCGCTACGTCGCCTGCACGTCGTCCGAGGTGGACCTTGCAGGGTGGGGGGTCGCCCGCGACCTCGACGCGATCGGGACCGCCTACTGCTCCGCCGATGCCAAGCGTGGAGGGCGTCACGTGATCTCGTTCTCCTTCGCCGGTCAGCAGCTCCAGCTGCTGCACGGGAAGGCGAAGCGGGGCGGGTTCGCCCAGGTGCTCATCGATGGCAAGGCGCGCAAGCAGCTGAGCTTCCGCTCGCGCAGTGCCAAGGGCGTGGCGTTCCACACCCTGCGCACGTTCGGCAACCTCGGCGGCGGCACGCACGACGTCCAGGTGGTCCTGCGCAAGGCAGGACCGCGCGGCAAGCAGCGCGGCTACTTCGAGGGCTTCGTCGTGCGCCGCTGACACAGCCGACCACCCGAGTCCGGACACGACCGGCGTCACCCCCGGGTGGCGCCGGTCGTGGTGTCCTCAGCCGCCTGCGCCCGGTTCGGGAACGATCCCGCCCTCACTGGTCTGCCCGGCCCACCAGGCGAGCAGGGCCGCCTTGGCCGACTCGTGGTCGAGCGGGCCCTGGTCGAGACGCAGCTCGAGCAGGAAGGCATAGGCCGCCCCGACCTCGCGGCCGGGTGGGAGGTCGAGGATCTCCATGATCTGGTTGCCGTCGAGGTCGGGGCGTACCGCGGCGCGCCCCTCGGCCTCAGCGAGGTGGTCGATGCGCGCCTCGAGCTCGTCGTAGGTACGACGCAGGCGCTCGGCCTTGCGCTGGTTGCGGGTCGTGCAGTCGGCGCGGGTCAGCACGTGCAGGCGCTCGAGCTGCTCACCGGCGTCGCGCACGTAGCGGCGTACCGCGGAGTCGGTCCACTCCCCCGACCCGTAGCCGTGGAAGCGCAGGTGCAGCTCGACGAGCAGGCTCACCGCCTCGATCTCGTCGCGCGAGAAGCGCAGCGCCTTCATCCGCTTGGCGGTGATCTTGGCGCCGACCACGTCGTGGTGGTGGAAGGTGACGGTCCCGTCGTCGACGAAGCGCCGGGTGCGCGGCTTGCCGACGTCGTGCATCAGGGCGGCGAAGCGGGCCACGAAGTCCGGTCCGCCCTCGGGTAGGCGCGACTCGAGGTCGATCGCCTGCTCGAGCACCGTGAGCGTGTGCTCGTAGACGTCCTTGTGGCGGTGGTGCTCGTCGCGCTCGAGACGCAGCGCCGGCAGCTCGGGCAGCACGAGGTCGGCCAGCCCCGTCTCGACCAGCAGCGTGAGACCCAGGCGGGGGTGCGGCGCGCTGATCAGCTTGACCAGCTCGTCGCGGACCCGCTCGGCCGAGATGATCGTGATCCGCTCCGCCATCGCCGTCATCGCGGCCACGACCTCCGGGGCGACGCTGAACCCGAGCTGGGCGGCGAAGCGCGCCGCGCGCAGCATGCGCAAGGGGTCGTCGCCGAAGGAGTCCTGCGGGCGACCGGGGGTACGCAGCACCTGCTCCGCGAGGTCGGCGATGCCGCCGAACGGGTCCTCGAACACCCGCCCCGGCAGGCTGACCGCCATCGCGTTGACGGTGAAGTCGCGGCGCCCCAGGTCACCGGCGAGGTCGTCGCCGAAGGCGACCGTCGGGTTGCGCGAGTCGGGGTCGTAGCTCTCGGTGCGGTACGTCGTCACCTCGACGACCCACTCGCCGCGTCGTGCCCCGATGGTGCCGAAGTCACGACCCATGTCCCACAGGCCGCCGTCGCCCCAGACGCGCAGCAGCTTCTCGGTCTGCTCGGGCCGGGCCGACGTGGTGAAGTCGAGATCGTGGTGCGAGCGGCCGAGCATCGCGTCGCGCACCGGCCCACCGACCAGGTGCAGCTCGTGCCCGGCGTCGGCGAACAGACGCCCCAGCCCGTCGAGCACCGGCGCGAGCCGCTCCAGCTCGCGCGTCACCCGCTCCTGCACCTCGACCATCGACAGAACGGGCAACGGCGCGGACGGCGAGGCTGGGGTCGAGGTCGGCGAGGCAGGCAGGCGGGACGACGGGGCAGGCACGGCGCGGAGTTTACGGCGCACCGGCCGATACGCTCTCCTCGTGGTCCGTCCCCGTCGATTCCTGCGCGCCCTCACGGCGCGAAGGGGTCGGGCGACGGCCGCGGTGGCTCTCGCAGCAACACTCGGGATCTCTCTCGACGTCGGGCTGATGGCCGCCCAGGACGCCGCTCAGGCCGCGGCACCGGTGCAGCCGACCCGGTCTGCAGCGACGCGAGCGAACACGCTCACGACCGCTCCCGCCTCCAGGCTGAGAGCCACACCCACCACTCGGTCGGCGGCGCGTTCGGCAGCGGTCCCGCCCGAGCCCGACACCGCTCCCCTGCGCGTGCAGATCGCCTCGATGTCGAAGGCCTCGCTGCCGGCGCGGGGCTCGATCAAGGTGCGCGGCACCGTCACCAACCGCAGCGACGAGACGTGGACGACGATCAAGCTCTACGCCTTCGTCGGGGCCGGGCTCGAGCCGATGACCGACCCGGCCGACCTGGCCGCTGCCATGGACGTGCCCTACGACGCCCAGGTGGGCGAGCGACTGGTCGACGTCGGCGAGCCCGGCCTGATCGAGAGCCTGGCTCCGGGCTCGTCGGCGCGCTACGTCGTCACGGTGCCCGTCGACGCCCTCGCCATCTCCCCCGGTGACCAAGACGCCGAGGGGGTCTACTGGTTCGGCGTGCACGCGCTCGGACAGGGCGGCGCGCTGCCCCGCGACACCATCGCCGACGGCCGTGCTCGCACCTTCCTGCCCTACGTCGCGAGGCGCACCGAGCCGGTCCCGGCGAGCCTGATCGTCCCGCTCACCCGCTCCGCGACCTTCGCCGACGACGGCGCGGTCGCCGACGTGGCGCAGTGGGAGCAGCGGCTGAGCCCCGGGGGGCGCCTGCGCGACCTCCTCGTGCTCGGGCAGGCGGGCGCGAGCACCGGCGTCCCGATCACCTGGCTCGTCGACCCTGCGCTCGTCGACGTCATCGGGCGGCTGGCAGCCGGCAACCCGGCGCGCTCGCTCACAGCGACCCCGGCGGACGGCCGGTCAGAAGACCAGGCAGGTGACCAGGCAGGCGGCGAAGGCGCGAGCCCGGCCCCGACCGACACCGGCTCCCCGGGCGCGACCGACCCGACCAGCAACCCGACCGCACCCGCCGGCAACCCGGCCGGCGCCCCGATGCAGGACCCCGGCGACGGATCGTCCGACGACACCGACAGCGCCGCCACCCCCGACGCCCCGTTCGCCGTGGCCGCGCGCGACTGGCTCGAGGCGGCCGACCAGGTCTTCACCCGGGGTGAGGTGCTCACGCTGCCCTATGGCAACACCGACGTGGCGGCGACCCAGCGTCTGGAGCCCGGGCTGCTCGACCTGGCCCTGGCCCAGCGCAGCTCGACGCTGGCCTCGCTCGGCATCGACGACCGACAGGTCGTCGCAGCCCCGGGGGGCTACGTCGACACCGCTCTCGTGGCCGCGGCGCCCGACGGCGTCGCGTTGCTGGTCAGCGACCGCTACCTCGCCGCCCCCGCCCCGGCGGGCGCCCGGCTCGACGGCCACCAGCTCGTGACGACGTCGTCCGGCGCCGCCCAGGGCAGCCCGGGGCCGGGGCGTTCGCTGAGCGCCGTCGGCCTGCGCCAGCGCGTGCTGGCCGAGGCTGCGGTGCGGACGCTTCCCGACCTGCCGTCGGGGATCGACCCCGACCCCGACCCGGCCGCCGACCCTGAGGTCGGCGCCGGCGATGCGTCCGAGCCGCGGTCGGTCAGGGGCGAGCCCCTGGTCGTGATGCTGCCCACCGGGTGGGACCTGTCGGACGCCGAGGAGCTCGTCGACGGGCTCGACCAGGACTGGGTCTCCTTCGGTCCGCTCGCCTCCGCGACCGGTCAAGCGACCACCACCGAGATCTCGGACGACGACCTCGCGACCTTTCCCGAGGTCGCGGACCCGGTGACCGACACCGACCCCGCCGCCACTCCCACGCCCACCCCGGGCGCCACTCCCGACCCCGTCGACGCAGCCCAGGCCGACCCGACAGAGGCCGACCCGACAGAGACCGACCCGACAGAGGCCGACCCGACACCCGCCGTCGCACCGCGCGGGCTCCAGGCGCAGACCCTGAGCGCCGTGCAGTCGCTGATCACCACCGGCGACACCCTCCAGCGCGTCCTGGTCGACAACACCGACCTCGGCGCACGGGTCACCGAGGAGGCCCTGAGCGGGTTGTCGTACGCCACCCGGCGTCAGCAGCGGGCCACCCGCGCCTCCCTGGCACTCTCGCGCAGCTGGCTCGAGACACGGCTGGGCGCGGTGCAGGTCACCGCCTCCTCCGGCGTCACGCTCTCGGGGGACTCGGGCACGTTCGTCGTCACGCTCAGCAACGACCTCGACGAGGCGGTGACGGTCAGCATCGCCTCGCAGAGCGACGACGGTCTGACGATCGAGGCGGTCGACCCGATCGAGCTCGGCGCCAGGGGCCGCACCAGCGTGCTGCTCAACGTCACCGCCACCACCAGCCGGGTCCACACCGTCACGCTGATGGTCACCGACGCCGACGGCGTCCCGCTCGGGGCCACTGACGAGCTCCCGATCCGCTCGGTCCTGGTGAGCGGCGTGATCTGGGTGATCCTCGGCGTCGGAGTGGGCACGCTCTTCCTCGCCATCGGGCTGCGCTTGCGACGGCGCCTCCTCGCCGCGCGTCGTGACGGGGCGAGGCCCGCGTGAGCGACGAGACGCGAGCGGGGTCTTCTGCCCGCAGCGCCGAGCAGGCCAGCGTGCTGTCGTCGAGCGCGGTGATGGCCGCCGGCACCCTGGTGTCGCGGCTGAGCGGCTTCGTGCGCTCGGCACTCCTGGCGGCAGCGCTCGGCGCCTCCCTGCACGCCGACGTGTTCACGATCTCCAACACGATCCCCACCATGCTCTACATCCTGCTGGCCGGCGGCGTCTTCAATGCCGTGCTCGTGCCGCAGCTGGTGCGGGCGATGCGCAACGACGAGGACGCCGGCGAGGCCTACACCAACCGCATCGTCACCCTGGCCGGGTTGTTCCTGCTGAGCGTCACGATCGCCCTGGTCGCCTTCGCCCCGGCGGTCATGTCGCTCTACCTCGACGGCGACTTCTACCAACCCGACCGCACCGAGCAGCTGGCCTCGGTGATCGCCTTCGCCCGCTACTGCCTGCCGCAGGTCTTCTTCTACGGGATGTTCGTGCTGGTCGGGCAGATCCTCAACTCCCGCGGAGTCTTCGGGCCGATGATGTGGGCACCCATCGCCAACAACGTGATCTCGGTGGCGACCCTGGTCGTCTACCTCCTCACCTTCGGCCCGGCCAGCGGCGCGGAGCGCCTGGCCGGCTACTCGTCGGGCCAGGAGCTGCTCCTGGGGCTGGGCTCCACCCTCGGGATCGCGGCGCAGCTGGCGATCCTGGTGCCCTACCTCAAGCGCGCCGGCTTCACGTTCCGTCCTCGCTTCGACTTCCGCGGCACCGGCCTGAGCCACACCCTGCGCCTGGGGGTCTGGACGGTGCTCTTCGTGATCGTCAACCAGGTCGCCTACACCGTCGTGGTGCGGCTGGCCGGGAGCGGCACCGCTGGAAGCGGCGCGGGAACCGGGGGCACCGGCTACACGGTCTACTCCTCGGCCTTCCTCATCGTGATGGTGCCGCACTCGATCATCACCGTGTCGCTGGCGACCGCGATCCTGCCGCGTCTCTCCACCCGGGCGGCCGAGGGAGACCTGCGCTCCCTCGGCGCGACCCTGGCCGGCACGCTGCGCACCGCCCTGGTCGTCGTCGTCCCGGTCGCAGCACTGCTCCCCCTCGTCGCCCTCGACGCCGCCCACGTCATCTGGGGCTACGGTGCGGCCGCCGACGACTTCGGCAACTACGCGCCCTCGCTCGCGCTCTTCGGTCCCGGGCTCGTGATGTTCACCGTCCACTACCTGATGCTGCGCGGCTACTACGCGCTCGAGCTGACGCGCACGGTCTTCTTCATCCAGTGCGCGGTGGCCGCGGTCAACGTCACCGTGGCCCTGGTCGCGGTGAGCGGCGTCAGCCCGGCCGGCACCTCGCCCGCGCTCGTGGTCGCCTACGCGACGTCGTACGCCGTGGGGGCCGCGATCTCCTCCGCCACGCTGGCCCGCCGGCTCGGCCGCGACGGCGCCGCCGGTGTGCTTCAGGGCGCCCGCATGCTGCGCTTCCTGGTGCGCCTGCTGAGCGTGGTGGCGTGCTCCACCGGTGTCGCAGGCCTGGTGGCGCTGGGGCTCGGTGCGGGCGGAGGTGGCGACTCGAGCCTGGCGGTGGCCCTGGCGCGGGCCGCCGTGGTGAGCGTCGTCGACGTCGTGGTCTTCCTCGGCCTCGCCCGCGCCTTGCGGATCACCGAGGTGACGTCGGTGATCTCGCAGGTCACGAGTCGTCTGTCGTCCGGACGCGGGACCTGACCGCGCCCTACGATGGTGGTGGTGGTCACGGAGTCGTCCTGGACCCCCGCCTGACCTGACGCCACGAGTGCGAGGAGGGAGCCTGGTGCCGTACGCGACCCGGCCCGGGGACGTCCTCGCCGACCGCTACCGGCTCGTGGACCTCCTCAGCGAGAGCGGCGACGGCCGGTTCTGGCGGGCTCACGACCGGATGCTCGGGCGTCACGTGGCGATCCACGTCATCCGCGCCGACGACGACCGCGCCGAGGCGCTGATGGCAGCGGCGCGGCGCTCGGCAACCGTCCTCGACCCCCGGATCCTGCGGGTCCTGGACGCCGATGTCACCGACCAGGTCTGCTACGTCGTCAACGAGTGGGGCTGGGGCGCCTCGCTCGACATCGTCGCGGCCGGCACCGGGCCCCTCGGCCCCCGGCGATCGGCCTGGCTGGTCTCCGAGCTCGCCGACTCCCTCGCCACCGCCCACCGCGTCGGCGTCGCCCACGGCCGACTCAACCCCGAGAACGTCCTGATCGACCGCACCGGTGGGGTCCGCATCATCGGCCTGTGCGTCGACGCGGCGCTGCACGGCGTCCAGGACGTCGACCTGCGCGACGACGTGACCGATCTCGCCGGCATCCTCTACTGCGCGCTCACCGGCCGCTGGGGTGGTCGATCCGGCTCGATCGTCACGCCGGCGCCGCGCGACCACGGCGAGGTGCTGCGACCTCGTCGGGTGCGCGCCGGCATTCCGCGTCCGCTCGACAGCCTGTGCGACGAGATCCTGCACCCCCACCCGCACGCCCGGCACCGCGAGCCCGACGGCCTCCCCTCCGACGCCCGCGGGATCGCCGACTACCTGTCCGACTTCGTGGGCGACCCCACCGGGATGGCGGTCGCGCTGCTCGCCGGCACTCCCCCCGTGCTGCCCGACGAAGAGCTCGTCGTCCTGCCGCAGGTGCCGGAGCTGGCACCCAGCGACCTCGCGGGCGAGGCCCGACCGATCGGGTCGGTGGGGCCGGATGCGACCGAGGTCCGACGTCCGGCTAGTGGTGCGGGACCCGAACCCGCGCAGCCCGCCGGGCCCGACCTCGTCGCCGGCGACGACCCGACCGACCCGACCGACCCGCCTGACCGGACCGACCGGACCGACCGGACCGACCGGACCGACCGGGCGGCCGCGGCCGCGCTGCGCGACGACCTGCCCACCGAGGCCGGGATGCCGATCTTCGGCGCCGACGGCGACGACGTGTCGTGGCTGGAGCGTCGCAGCACGCCCGTGCCGCCACCCCCACCCTTCGAGAGCCCGCCTGAGCGACCGCTCTTCGCCCCGGAGCCCCGCGGCGGGAACCCGGCCCGCCAGCCACGCGAGAGTGCCGTCTGGGCCCCCGGTGGCCCCGGCGACGGGGAGCCTGCCGCGTCGGCCCGCCGCCGCGACGAGTTCTGGCCCTGGGACCACACCGGCACCGGGGTGGGTCTCCCCACCGGCCGCGCCGCAGACCCCGGCACCGGGCTCGTCGACGGCCGCGGGCTGTCGACCAGCGCCGTCCTCCCGGTCGTCGAGGACGACCGGGTGCCGGGCCGCTCGTGGTTCCGCCTCGCCGCGATCCTGTCGGTCGCGGTGCTCGTGGTGATCGCGGTGGTGATCGCGATCAACCTGTCGCGGGGGCCCTCGGACGCCGAGGACCCGCGCGCGAGCGAACCGAGCGAGGAGTCCACCGCTGCCCGGGTCTCGTCGGCGCCACTGAGAGGCATCACCGCGACCGCCTACGACCCCCTTGGCACCGACGGTCTCGAGAACGACGACCAGGCGGCCAATGCGGTCGACGGCGACGACGCCACCACCTGGGACACCCAGGCCTACAACGACCAGCTCGGCCCACCCCCGGGCCTCAAGACCGGCGTCGGTCTCCTGCTCGACCTCGGCGGGAACCGGCCGGTGAGCGGTGTCGACCTCACCCTGGTCGGCTCGCCCACCCAGGTCTCGCTCTACCTGTTCGACGACGCCCCGACGAGCATGGCCGACGCGGAGCCGGTCGACTCCGCCCGCGCCCGACGCCCGTCGCTGACGTTGGCGCCGGGCCGACCGACCCGAGCGTCCTTCGCGCTCATCTGGCTGACGTCGCTGCCTGCCGACGGCTCCCTCTTCCGCGGCCGTGTCGCCGAGGTCGTCGTCCGAGCAGCGACCGCGCCGTGAACGAGCCCCCCGACCGGCCGGCCCAGACAGACCGACCGGCCCAGACAGATCGGCCGGACCAGGCAGATCGGCCGGACCAGGCAGATCGGCTGGACCAGACGCACGGGACAGACCAGGGCCGCTCGGACGCCGAGCTGCTCGCCGCTCACGTCGCGGGCGACCACGACGCCTTCGGTGAGCTGTTCACCCGCCACCGTGACCGTCTCTGGGCCGTGGCGCTGCGCACGATGGGCAACCGCGAGGATGCCGCGGACGGCCTGCAGGACGCCATGGTGGCGGCCTACCGGCGCGCCGAGTCGTTCCGCGGCGAGGCACAGGTGACGACCTGGCTGCACCGGGTCGTGGTCAACGCCTGCCTCGACCGGCTGCGCGCGATGAAGGTCCGCCGGGCGGAGCCGCTCCCCGACGACCTCGAGGAGTACGGCAGCCGGGGGGCCCCGGCGAGCGCCGGTGACCGCGAGGTCGACGACCCGGCCGAGATCACCCTGCGCGCCGACCGGCAGCGCCAGGTCCTCGAGGCGCTGGCGACCCTGCCGCCCGACCAGCGGGCCGCGATCGTGCTCGTCGACCTCGAGGGGTTTCCCGTGGTCGAGGCGGCCGAGGTGCTCGGGTGCGCCGTCGGCACGGTCAAGTCACGGTGCTCGCGCGGACGCCGCCGCCTCGCTGTGCTGCTGGCCGACCTGGTGAGCGGCGACACCGACCCCGCACCGGCGCCGGCGGCGGGGAACCGGCGGGGCGCCGGGCGCGTCGTATCCCCGAACCCGCCGCGCGGACCCCCTGGGCCCCCTGGACCCCCTGGGCCCCCTGGGCCCCCTGGGCCGACGACCGGGCCGCCCAGCCCCCCGCACGACGACCACCCGTGATCCGGACCCGACCGGACGCCCCGACCCTGCAGTTGAGAGGGTGACCACCTGATGCCGGACCGCGACCCCGAGGTGACTCCCGAGCAGGAGGCGCAGCTGCGCCGGCTGCTCGCGCAGGCACGCGTCGAGGAACCGGTGCCCGACGACATCGCCACCCGGCTCGACCGGGTGCTCGCCCAGCTCGCCACCGAGGAACGCGACCCGGACGCCGCGCACAGCGTCGTCGACCTCGCCGCGCGTCGACGGCGGCGGGTACGGACGCTCCTGGCGGCAGCGGCGGCCGTGGTGGTCGTCGGGTTCGGGGTCGCCCAGCTCGTGGACGCCGACCCGGGCGGCCAGGGCGACTCCGCGGCGGCAGGCTCCTCGGCGACGTCGGCCGACGAGAGCCCGGGTGTCGTCGGACCCGAGTCGGCGTCGGCGGCGCAGTCCGAGGACCGGTCGAGCGGAGCAGCCCCACCGGCCGGCGCCACGGCCGGCGGATCCTCCGACAGCCCGGCCGACCACAGCCTGACCACGACGACGAGTGCTCCACGCCCGCCGGTGCGGCTCAGCGAGGACGGTTTCGCCACCCAGGCCGTTCGGCTGCGCAACCGGGCCGGGGTCGAGTCGTCGGCCGCCGCGGTGGTCCCGGGCGAGGCGCTGAGCCGCGCCGAGGGCTTCGTCTGCGACTCCGCCGCCTGGGGAGAGGGGCGACTGCTCGCCGCCCTGTACGACGGCGTCCCCGCCGTGCTGGCCTACCGCCCGGTGGCCGGCGAGACCCAGACCGTCGACCTGCTCCGGTGCGGCACCGGCGAGGTGCTGCGCTCGACCGTCCTGCCCGTCGGGCGCTGAGCATCACCCGGGGTCGGGGAATCCTCCTCGCCTAGGATCGGTTCCACCAGAGCGGGCCCACGAGCTCGCCCTCAGAGTTGATCCAGGCCCACAAGGAGTTGCTTCGCACCATGACCGACACCCGTAACGTGATCATCATCGGCTCCGGACCGACCGGCTACACCGCCGCGGTCTACGCCGCGCGGGCCAACCTCGCGCCGCTGGTGTTCGAGGGGTCGGTGACCGCCGGCGGAGCGCTGATGAACACCACCGAGGTCGAGAACTTCCCCGGTTTCCGCGACGGCATCATGGGCCCGGCCCTGATGGACGAGATGCGCGCGCAGGCCGAGCGCTTCGGCGCCGAGCTCGTTCCTGACGACGTCGTCGAGGTCGACCTCACCGGCGACGTCAAGATCGTCAGGACCGCGGACGCGACCTTCACCGCCCACGCGGTGATCCTGGCCACCGGCTCGGGGTACCGCAAGCTCGACCTGCCCAACGAGGACGCCCTGTCCGGACGCGGCGTGTCGTGGTGCGCGACGTGCGACGGGTTCTTCTTCCGCGACCAGCACATCGCGGTCGTCGGCGGTGGCGACTCCGCCCTCGAGGAGGCGACCTTCCTGAGCCGGTTCGGCTCGAAGGTGTCGCTGATCGTGCGGCGAGAGGAGCTGCGGGCCTCGAAGATCATGCAGGAGCGCGCCCTGGCCGACCCCAAGATCGAGATCATCTGGAACTCCTCGGTCGCGGCCATCAACGGCACCGACAGCCTGGAGTCCCTCACCCTGCGCGACACCGTGACCGGCGAGACCCGCGACCTCGACGCCACCGGGCTGTTCATCGCCATCGGCCACGACCCGCGCTCGGAGCTGCTGATCGGTCAGGTCGACCTCGACGACAACGGCTACGTCATCGCCGGGCACCCCTCGACCGGCACCAACCTGCCGGGCGTCTTCGCCGCCGGTGACCTCGTCGACCACCACTACCGACAGGCGATCACCGCCGCCGGCACCGGCTGCGCGGCGGCCCTCGACGCCGAGCGCTACCTCGGTGAGCTCCAGCACGTCACGAGCAACCCGGTCGAGGCCCAGGCCCGCGCGGACGCCGAGGTCCTGGCCACCTGAGGCCCGGCTGGTGCGTCGGGGGGAACATCTCCCCCGCACCCAGCGTTCCTCCTACATCACCGGCCGCCAGCGGCCTCCACCCGTAGTGGACCACCTTGGAAGGACACCATCATGAGCAACATCTCCGCCGTGACCGACGCCGAGTTCGAGGCGCAGGTCCTCAAGTCCGACGTGCCGGTCCTGGTCGACTTCTGGGCCGAGTGGTGCGGTCCGTGCCGTCAGGTCGCCCCCATCCTCGACGAGCTCGCCGGTGCCCACGGCGAGAAAGTGAAGTTCCTCAAGATGAACGTCGACGAGAACCCCGTCACCCCGTCGTCCTACCGGGTCACCGGCATCCCGACGATCAACGTCTACCAGGGCGGCGAGGTCGTCCGGACCATCGTCGGCGCCCGACCCAAGGCCGCGCTCCTGAAGGAGCTCGACGAGTTCATCAACTGAGCGAGCCACGGCAGCACCCGGCAGTAGTAGTAGAGCGACGAGAGGCCCCGCCTAGGCGGGGCCTCTCGTGTCTCGCGACGCCCCGGCCGAACGAGCGGTCTCGGGGGCGCCGACGGCCGAGGGTCGCACCGCTCCGAGCAGCCGGCCCAGGGCGGTCTCGACCTCCTCGCGCCACGTCACCGCCGAGCGCAGGTCCATCCGCATCCGCGGCGCGGTGGGGTGCGCCTGCACCGTGCGGAACCCGACCCGGGCCAAGAAGTCGCCCGGCACCAGGCACGAGACGCCGAGCGGCGGCGTCGTGCGGCCTCGAGCGAACGCCTCGACCGCGCGGACGCCGCCACGCTCGAGGAGGTCGGCGGCCATGGCCTGCACCAGCACCCGGCCCAGGCCGCGGTCTCGGTGCGCGGGTGCGACGTGGGCCGTGGTGAGCAGCACGGCGTCGTGCGAGACGGGCGCGGCCGCGAAGGCGTCAGCACCCCGCACGAAGGCCGCCGGCGCGTAGACGACGTAGCCCGCCACCTCGTCGTCGAGCAGCAGCAACCGGCCGCACGATCCCCAGTCCCGCAGGACCGTCGAGAGCCAGGCGTCCTTCTCGGCAGCGATGTCGGCCTCGCCCCGCACCCGGGCACGCCGCAGCGGGTCGAGCTCCCAACGCAGGCACCCCGCGCAGGGCACCTGGGCGGCGCGCAGGTCGTCGAGCCGGTCGGGAGTCAGGCGGACGGTCGTGCGCACAGACCCAGTGTGCGCCTCCCCCGCGTGCGGCGACACCCCCGAGCCGGCGTGACGGCCGCGGACCTGCAGCTCCCACGTCGGCACCTCACCGGCGATGACCTGCAAGGATGAGAGCCGTGCGCCAGATCCGACAGAGCAAGAAGCTCCTCGACGTCCGCTACGACGTGCGGGGACCGATCCTCGTCGAGGCCCAGCGCCTCGAGGCCGAGGGCCACCGCATCCTGAAGCTCAACATCGGCAACCCCGCACCGTTCGGCTTCGAGGCACCCGACGCCATCCTCTCCGACATGACCCACCACCTCGCGCAGTCACAGGGCTACAGCGACTCCCGCGGCATCTACCCGGCGCGCACCGCGGTGGCGCAGTACTACCAGGGCCGCGGCCTTCGTGACGTCACCGTCGAGGACGTCTTCATCGGCAACGGGGTCTCCGAGCTCATCTCGATGGTGCTCCAGGCGTTCCTCGACGACGGCAACGAGATCCTCGTGCCGGCCCCCGACTACCCGCTCTGGACCGGCGCGGTGACCCTCTCGGGCGGCACTCCGGTGCACTACCTGTGCGACGAGTCGAACGACTGGAACCCCGACCTGGCCGACATCGAGGCGAAGATCAGCGAGCACACCCAGGGCTTGGTGATCATCAACCCGAACAACCCGACCGGCGCCGTCTACAGCAAGGCGGTCGTCGAGGGGATGATCGACATCGCCCGGCGCCACGAGCTGGTCGTCTTCGCCGACGAGATCTACGAGAAGATCCTCTTCGACGACGCCGTGCACCACCATGCCGCCGCCGCCGCCGGCAGCGACGTCCTGTGCCTGACGTTCAGCGGGCTGTCCAAGGCCTACCGGGTCTGCGGCTACCGCAGCGGGTGGGTGATGATCTCGGGTCCGAAGGAGATCGCCACCGACTTCCTCGAGGGGCTGACCCTGGTCGCCAACATGCGCATGTGCGCGAACGTGCCGGCGCAGCACGCCATCCAGACCGCGCTCGGCGGCTACCAGTCCATCGACGAGCTCGTCCGACCCGGTGGTCGCTTCTACGAGCAGTCGATGCTGGCGCACCGACTGCTCAACGAGATCCCCGGGGTGTCCTCGGTCAAGCCCCGCGGTGCCCTCTACTGCTTTCCGAGGCTCGACCCGGAGGTCTACCGCATCGACGACGACGAGGCCTTCGTCATCGACCTGCTGCGGGCCAAGAAGCTGCTGGTCACTCATGGCACCGGCTTCAACTGGCCCGATCCCGACCACTTCCGGCTCGTGACGTTGCCGGACGTCGCGATGCTGGAGGAGGCCATCGGCAGGATCGCCGACTACCTCGCCACCAGGCGCTGAACCCGAACGATCGGAGCCGTCCCCTGCGCAGCTCGCTGCACCGCACGCCCCGCCCGCCGTACGACCCGACCGCCAGGAGCACCCATGCGTGACCTCACCTACCCGCCGATCATCGTCGCCGCCAAGACCGGCTTCCGCCTGCTCGGCCAGGACTTCGTGATGACCGGGACCGAGAACGTCCCGCGCGCGGGCGGCGTCCTGCTGGCGGTCAACCACATCGGGTACGTCGACTTCATCTACGGCGGGCTCGCCGCGAACCCGTCGAAGCGTCTGGTGCGCTTCATGGCCAAGCGCGAGCTCTTCGACCACCGGTGGACCGGTCCGCTGATGCGCTCCCTGCACCACATCGAGGTCGACCGGGGCGCCGGGATCGCCTCCATGCAACAGGCCCTGGAGTACCTCAAGGCAGGTGAGGCCGTGGGGATCTTCCCCGAGGCGACCATCTCCCGATCGTTCGAGCTGAAGGAGTTCAAGAGCGGGGCCGTCCGGATCGCCGCCGACGCCGGGGTGCCACTCGTGCCGGTGATCCTGTGGGGCACGCAGCGGATGATGACGAAGGGCCACGAACGCGACTTCTCGCGCGGCAAGACGATCGCGATCAGGGTCGGCGAACCCCTGCACCCCACCGGCGAGGACCCGGTCGCCGAGACCGCCGCGCTGCAGGCCGTGATGGCCACCATGCTCGACGAGACGATCCGGTCCTACCCGGCCCAGGAGCAGCCGCCGGGCTCCTGGTGGCTCCCTGCGTCGTACGGCGGCAGCGCCCCGACCCCGGAGGAGGCCGAGCGTCTCGACGCCGAGGAGAAGCGGGAGCGAGCGGCCAAGCGAGCGGCCAGGAGGGCGCAGGGCCAGACGCCCTAACACCCCACAGGTCAGCGACAAAGTCATGTGTCCCTTTGTCGACTTGTAGATTGAAAGATTCGCCTACCTAAGGCATGGCATCCCGGTCGATCAGGTCCACGATCCGGCGAAGGTCGTCCAGGGTGGCGAACTCGATGGTGATCTTGCCCTTGCGCTGACCCAGGTCGACCTTGACCCGCGTCTCCAGGCGGTCCGAGAGCCGGTCCGCCAGCTCGAGCCAGACCGGGAGCGCTGGGACGGCGGCGCTGGGTGCGCGTCTCGGGGCGGCTGGTGTCACCCACCGCGACGATCTCCTCGAGGGCTCTCACGCTGATGCCTTCCGCCACCACCCGAGCCGCGAGCCGATCCTGGACCTCGGCGTCGACAACACTGAGCAGCGAGCGGGCGTGCCCCGCCGACAGCACGCCCGCCGCCACGCGCCGCTGGACCGCGGGGCTCAGCCTCAACAGGCGCAGGGTGTTGCTGATCTGCGGGCGAGACCGCCCGATGCGCAGGGCGAGCTCCTCGTGGGTGCAGCCGAAGTCCTCGAGCAGCTGGGCGTAGGCAGCGGCCTCCTCCAAGGCGTTGAGCTGGCTGCGATGGAGGTTCTCGAGCAGTGCGTCGCGCAACATGTCGACGTCGTCGGTCTGGCGCACGATCGAGGGGATCGCCGTGAGCCCGGCCTCCCGGGCCGCGCGCCACCGACGCTCTCCCATGATCAGCTCGAAGGTGTTCTCGCCCGTCGCGCGCACGACGATCGGCTGGAGCAGGCCGACCTCCCGGATGGAGTGGACGAGCTCGGCCAGGGCGTCCTCGTCGAAGACCTGGCGCGGCTGCACCGCGTTGGGGGTGATGGAGGCCAGGGGCAGCTCGGCGAAGTAGGCGCCGGCGACCTGGACCAACGAGCGGGGGTCGGTGGCTGCTGCCGCGCCGGGGGAGCCGCCGGAGTCACCGGTGCCGGGGCTCGTGGTCTCGGCGGCGCCGGAGGACGCTGTCGACGTGGCGGCCGGAGGCTGGGTGGGAATGAGCGAGCCCAGACCCCGGCCGAGGCCACGCCGCTGCGGCGTCGAGGCCGTCATGACCGCACGCCCCGCACGGCGATCTCTCGGGCCGCCTCGAAGTAGCTCAACGCTCCGGGCGAGCCGGGGTCATAGGTCATCACGGTCTGGCCGTACGACGGTGCCTCGGAGACCCGGACCGAGCGCGGGATCGAGGTGCGCAGGACCTGGTCGCCGAAGTGCTCGCGCACCTCGCCGGCGACATTTGCCGCGAGCCGGGTGCGGGCGTCGTACATCGTGACGAGGATGGTCGAGACCGCGAGACGCGGATTCAGGTGGGCGCGCACCATCTCCACGGTCTCGAGCAGCTGGCCGAGGCCCTCCAGCGCGTAGTACTCCGCCTGGATCGGGATCATCATCTCGTCGCCGGCCACCAGGGCGTTCAGCGTGAGCAGGCCCAGAGAGGGAGGACAGTCGATGAAGACGTAGTCGAGGCGGTCCTCGCCTACGTCGGCGCTGGTGCCGACCCACGGATGGGCCTTGATCGACTTGCTGAGACGACCTTCACGAGCCACCACGCTCACCAGCTCGATCTCGGCTCCGGCCAGGTCGATGGTGGCGGGAACGACGTAGAGCCCCTCGAGGTCGGGACAGGGCTGCACGACCTCGGCGAGGTCTTGGCCGTCGACCAGCGCGTCGTAGGTCGAGGGCACCCCGCGGTGGTGGTCGATGTTCAGCGCGGTCGACGCGTTTCCTTGGGGGTCGAGGTCGATCACCAGCACTCGTTGCCCGAGCTGAGCGAGCGCCGCGGCGACGTTCACCGTGGACGTCGTCTTGCCGACGCCGCCCTTCTGGTTGGCCACCACCATGATGCGGGTCGCCTCAGGGCGCTGGAACGAAGCCCCGGGTCGCACGTGCTCTTGCCGCGCGAGCAGGCTGTGCTGCGCGGCCCGCGCGAGAGGCGTGGACTCGGCGCCGTAGCTGTCGTCGAGGGCAGCGAGATCGCCTGCGGTGCGGATGGGCACGATTGACTCCGTTTCACGTGGAACGTCCTGCGACTGGGGGGCCGACCGGACCGGCTCCACTGTTTCACGTGAAACAGCAGGTGAGGCGCGCGGGGGCAAATAGTCCGCATCTGTGGATAACGAACGGCCGCTGGCCGGGGAGCCGCGGTGGACAACTCAGGAGGAGCCGGGGGAGCGCCTCGTTGTGCGCGCTCCCGAGGCACGCTGCCGACTGGCGGCCCTACTCGCACGGGCTGACGTTACCGACGCCCCATCGCTCCAGGCGATCCGAACCACCCACGTGGTCTCCGGCACCCGTCCGACACCGACCTCGGCGACCCGAGGCTGGGCGCAGCCCAGAGCAGAGAGCTCGCCAGCGGCCTCCACCACCTCCTCGGCCGCGCTGGCCCCCTTGAGCGCGATCATCTCGCCGGAGGGTGCCACCAGCGGCATCGACCATCTCGCCAGCCTGGCGAGCCCAGCGACTGCGCGCGAGGTCACCACGTCGTACCGGCGGCGATCGTGGAACGCCTCGGCTCGGCCGCGCTGCACCGTCACCCGGTCCAGACCCAGCTCGTCCACGACCTCCTGCAAGAAGACCGTCCGGCGCAGCAGTGGTTCGATCAGCGTCACTCGCACGTCCGGCCGAGCCAGCGCCAGCGCGATTCCTGGCAGCCCGGCACCCGAACCGATGTCGCACACCTCTGCGCCGGGCTCGATGACCTCTTCCAGCGCGGCACAGTTCAGCAGGTGGCGCTCCCACACGCGCGACGCCTCGCGAGGACCGATCACCCCCCGGACGACGCCATCGGTTGCCAGGATCTCGGCGTAGCGCTCGGCCAGCTCCAGCCGATCGCCGAACACCCCCTGCGCTTGGAACGGCGCTGGGGGTGCGGCTGTTTCACGTGGAACCATCGGTGCTGCCGAGCTCAGCTCGTCAACGCTGCATCAGGCAGGGACGACGACGACGAAGCGCCTCGGTTCAACGCCCTCGCTCTCGGAGCTCAGACCGTGCTCAGCGACCGCGTCGTGCACGACCTTGCGCTCGAAGGGCGACATCGGCTCCAGCGAGACCGGCGCGCCGGACTCCCTGACCTCAGCGACCGTGGACTGCGCCAGAGCCACCAGCTCGGCACGACGACCGGCGCGGTAGCCCGCGACATCGAGCATGAGCCGGCTGCGCTCTCCCGTCTCGCGGTAGACCGCGAGACGTGTCAGCTCCTGGAGCGCCTCGAGCACCTCGCCCTCGCGACCCACCAGCATCTGCAGATCACCGCCGACGATGGAGACCGCGGCACGATCACCCTCGACGTCCATGTCGAGGTCGCCATCGAGGTCCGCGATGTCCAACAGCTCTTCGAGGTAGTCCGCGGCGATGTCGCCCTCGGCCTCGAGCTGCTCCACCCGCGAACCGCGCGACGGCGCCTCGGCGGCCTTCGCACCCTCCGTGCCCTCCGTGGCCTCACGCGCCGGCGCCGCGCCCGGCGCAGCGGTCATCGGGTCCAGAGCCTCCGGCTCGTGGTGCTCGGCAGCGTTCTCGGTCTCGGTCTGTGCGTCGGCGCTCATCGCCCGCCTCTCTGCTTCTTCTTGCTCAGGTTGGGTGTGCCGGACTTCGCCGGCCTCGTACCGGGGGACGCCGGCTCGTCAGCTGGAGCGGGCACCTCGGCGCCGCCGGCCAGGCCCGGGGAGCCGGTGCCGTCAAGAGCGTGGCCACCGACAGACCCCTCGGGGCCGTCGACCGGACGCCGGGCTCCGCCATGGGCGCCCGCCTGACGTTGCGACTTCGACTGGCGCTTGGGCTGTTGGCGCACGGCCGGTCGCCGGTCGGAGTCGGGCTCCACCTCGACGATGACGTCGCCCGCCACGATCCCGGCCTCGCGCTCCTTGGCGCGATCCCGCTCCTGCTTGGCCTTGAAGGCCGGAGTGCCGGGCGCGGGGTTGTTGCGGATGACGTAGAACTGCTGGCTCATCGTCCAGAGGTTCGAGGTGGTCCAGTAGAGGAGGACGCCGATGGGAAAGGCGATCCCGCCGAGGCCGAAGACCAGCGGGAGCACGTAGAGCAGCATCTTCTGCTGCTGGGCGTAGGGCCCGGAGAGTGCGTCGGCGGGCATGTTCTTGCTCATCAGCTGCCGCTGGGTGAAGAAGGTGGTCGAGGTCATCGCGACCACGAGGATCAGCGCCACGATCATCACGGCGGTGTCCGGCGTGGTGCCCCAGACCCGGGCGTCCCAGAAGGACTCGTAGATCGGCACCACGCCACCGATCTTGGCCGCGCCGAACTTCTCGGCGAGGTCGACCGTCAAGAAGCCGTGCGGGGTCTTGTTCTTGGCTGCCTGGTCGAGCAGCCGGAAGAGGGCGAAGAAGATCGGCATCTGCAGCAGCAGGGGCAGGCAGGAGGCGAACGGGTTGGTGCCGGCGTCCTTGTAGAGCTTCATGGTCTCCTCGCCGAGCTTCTGGCGATCGTGACCGTACTTCTTCTGCAGCTCCTTGACCTTGGGCTGGATCAGCTGCATGTTGCGCTGGGACTTGATCTGCTTGACGAACAGCGGGATCAGCAGGGTGCGAATGACCAGGGTGAGGCCCACGATCGACAGTGCCCAGGCGGTGCCGCCCTCGCCGGGCATCCCGATCGCGGTGAAGAGCTTGTGGAAACCGATCAGGATCGCCGAGATCGCGTAGTACAGCGGCGTCATGATGAAGCTACCGATGGCAGAGAAGATTCCCACGCGGATCAGGCTCCTTGATGGTGGATCGGAGAGGTCGGTGACTCGGGCTCGGGCTGCGACTTCGGCGGTACCTTGTCGACGCCGCCGGGCGCCCACGGGTGACAGCGTGCCAGGCGACGCACAGCCAACCAGCTCCCCTTGATACTCCCATGCACCTGCACGGCCTCGAGGGCGTACGCCGAGCACGAGGGGTAGTAGCGACAGACCTCGCCGTAGAGCGGGCTGATCAACGCCCGGTAGACCTTGAGCAGACCGATCAAGGGGTACTTCATGCGACGCTGCTCCTCTGGGCCGCCAGCACCTTGACCAACGATCGCTCGAGGTCGCGACCCAGAGCGGCCGACGAGCATCCGGCGGCCGCCGGCAACGCGCGGACGACGAGTCGTGCGCCTGGGGGAAGCCGCGAGACGAACGGTCGCACCTGATGACGCAAGCGCCGCTTCACCCGGCTGCGCACGACCGAGTTGCCGACCGCACGACTGACCACGAACCCGACCTGCGGGGCTGCTCCGGCACCTGTGTCGGCGCGGGTGGTGCCTGAGTCGAGCAGAAGATGGACCACGAGGCACCGAGCGGCCGCGCGCCGACCTCGGCGCGTCACCTCGCGGAAGGAGGAGGCGTCACCGAGTCGGTTCGCTGCCGCCAGCACCTCAGGGTCGCCGAGGTGGCCGGGGCGCGTCGTCGGTCAGCACGAGCGCCGTGGCTCAGACAGCCAGGCTCTTGCGACCCTTGCGGCGACGATCCGAGAGGATCGAGCGGCCCGCGCGGGTGCGCATCCGAAGGCGGAAACCGTGCACCTTGTGACGGCGGCGGTTGTTCGGCTGGTAGGTGCGCTTGCTCACGAAAGACTTCCTTCACATGACGGTGGGTGCAGCCCTATGCGCTGCGACCCACCTGTTGACCCTGTTGACCCTGTTGACACCGGGGCTGCAGAGGCGCTGCAGAGCCCTGGGCTTGTTGACACCGGTCGAGTACGGGCGAGCTGGCCGTGCTCGCCGGCGGTCTCACCCGCCGTCGAGCACCGGTCAACTGGCACCGCCCCCCCACGGTGGTGCTGACCCGTGGACGTGCGGCACCGGTCGACCCCGGTGACCCACAAACGGTACGCGCTGCCCGGAGACAGGGTCAAACTCACCCGACCCGTCCCCCAAGGTCGGCGTCCGGCCCCGGCGTGTCGTCCACCGGACGCGGTCGGCGCAGGATTTACCATTCGCCCCCTTGACGCGCGACCCTGTGGATGACGGGTTGCCCGACGCCCCGCCGAGCCGTTACGTTCGCGAGATCGGGCCTCGTGCCGGACCCCGGGTCCCGCCACTCGGGCGATGTCGCGCAGTCTCGTCGTATCCCGTCCACCCCACCTCTGACCTGCACGAACCTCTCGGCGGGCCGCCAGCGGTCGGTCGGGCGCAGCGGGTGCTCACCCCGCTGCGGACGGCGTACACAACCTGTGGATAAACCTGTGGAAGACCCAGCCGCGATCCTCGACGAAACGATGCAACCGTGAACCAGCCCACCGATCTCGACCAGGCCTGGCGCACCGTCGTCACCGACCTGCAGCCGCACCAGCAGGCCTGGCTGCGAGCCAGCCGGCCGGTCACCTTGCACGAGTCGACCGCAATCGTCGCGGTCCCCAACGACTTCACCCGTTCCCAGCTCGAGGGTCGCCTGCGGGCCCAGGTCGAGGACGCCCTGACGGTCAGCTTCGGTCGCGAGATCCGGATCGCAGTGACCGTCGATGCATCCCTCGGGCAGACCGACGCCGAGCTCGCCGAAGCCGACACCTCGATTCAGGGACTTGTCGATGTGTCGACAAGCACCCCATTCCCGTCGTCGGTGGACGCCGAGTCCCGCGGCCTGGCGGCCGCCGAGCCCCGCCCGCCCCTGGGGCTGGTCCCGGACGTCGCTCCCGCGCCGGCCCCGACCCCGCGCTTCGGTCTGGAGCAGCCGAAGTCCTCGGCCCTCGAGACGAGGTTGAACCCGAAGTACACCTTCGAGACCTTCGTCATCGGCTCGTCCAACCGCTTCCCGCACGCGGCGGCCGTGGCGGTGGCCGAGGCGCCCGGCAAGGCGTACAACCCCCTGCTGGTCTACGGCGACTCCGGTCTCGGGAAGACCCACCTGCTGCACGCCATCGGGCACTACGTGCGCAGCCTCTACACCGGCGCCAAGGTGCGCTACGTGTCGAGCGAGGAGTTCACCAACGAGTTCATCAACGCCATCCGCGACGACCGCCAGGACCGCTTCAAGCGGCGCTACCGCGACGTCGACGTCCTGCTGATCGACGACATCCAGTTCTTGGAAGGCAAGACCCAGACGCAGGAGGAGTTCTTCCACACCTTCAACACCCTCCACAACGCCAACAAGCAGATCGTCTTGACCTCCGACCGGCCACCCAAGCGGCTCGAGGCTCTCGAGGACCGGCTCCGCAACCGCTTCGAGTGGGGCCTCATCACCGACGTGCAGCCTCCTGACCTCGAGACCCGCATCGCGATCCTGCGCAAGAAGGCGGCCATGGACCGGCTGACGGCTCCGCCCGACGTCCTGGAGTTCATCGCCTCCAAGATCCAGACGAACATCCGTGAGCTCGAGGGCGCGCTGATCCGGGTGACGGCCTTCGCGAACCTGAACAAGCAGGAGGTCGACATGACGTTGGCCGAGATCGTGCTCAAGGACCTGATCCCCGAGGGCGGGGAGCCCGAGATCACCGCGCCGCTGATCATCGCGCAGACGGCGTCCTACTTCGGCCTGACCATCGAGGAGCTCACCGGGCCCAGCCGCGGCCGGCACCTGGTGATGGCGCGCCAGATCGCGATGTACCTCTGCCGCGAGCTGACCAACCTCTCGCTGCCCAAGATCGGCGCGCAGTTCGGCAACCGTGACCACACCACGGTCATGTACGCCGACCGCAAGATCAACCAGCTGCTCGCCGAGCGTCGCGCCGTCTTCAACCAGGTCAGCGAGCTCACCAACCGGGTCAAGCTCCAGGCTCGCCAGTCCTGACGACCACGGCCCGGGCCCACCTGTGGAGCAACCCCCGCGCCGGGTCAGAACTACACGGGGAGGATCTGGGGAGCATCGTGCGACCCGCTCCTCGGACCACGTGCCCGTCCACCGCCGACACCAGGTCGTGCACCACTCCTCCACACCCCCTGTGGAAAGAGATCGAGCGCGGTGACCTGCGACAACCTCGTCCTTCCACACTTTGCACAGCTGCTACGACTACGACGGACCTGACCTGACATCGATCATCGGTGGAACTCCATCCGGCCCGCCCCCTGTGGAGAACTGACCCTGCGTGGCAGGATGCGACTCCGCAGCCGAGCACCACCCGACCTGTCCAGCGCCTGATCTGCACCCGAAGGACCTACCGTGAAGTTCCGTGTCGAGCGCGACGTGCTGGCCGATGCCGTCGCCTGGGCTGCTCGCAGCCTCCCGGTCCGCCCGAGTGCCCCGGTCCTGGCCGGCCTCCTGATCGACGCGAACGACGAGGGCCTGGTCCTGTCGAGCTTCGACTACGAGACCTCGGCACGGGCGACCCTGCGCGCCGACGTGCAGGACGAGGGCCGCGCCCTGGTCAGTGGTCGTCTGCTGGCCGACATCTGTCGCAGCCTGCCTGCGAAGCCGGTCGAGATGGTCCTCGACGGCGCCCGCGTCTCGCTCACGTGCGGCTCGGCCCGCTTCAGCCTCCAGACCATGCCCGTCGAGGACTACCCGACGATCCCGCAGATGCCGGAGGCCACCGGCACCGTGCAGAGCGACGTGTTCGCCCACGCCGTCGCCCAGGCCGTGACCGCGGCCGGACGCGACGACATGCTGCCGGTGCTGACCGGCGTGCGCGTCGAGATCGACGGCTCCACGATCTCGCTGCTGGCCACCGACCGCTTCCGCCTCTCCCAGCGCGAGCTCGGCTGGGACCCGCGCAGCCCCGACGAGTCGGTCGCCGCCCTGGTGCCGGCCAAGGTGCTCGGCGACACCGCGAAATCGCTCACCGCGGGCAGCGAGGTCACCATCGCGCTCTCGACCAGCGGCAGCGGCGAGGGCCTCATCGGCTTCGAGGGCACCGGCCCCGGGGGCGTGCGCCGCACGACCACCCGCCTGCTCGACGGCGAGTTCCCCAAGGTCCGCAGCCTGTTCCCGGCCGAGAAGCTCACCACCGCGACCGTCGACAAGGCTGCGCTCATCGAGTCGGTCAAGCGTGTCGCCCTGGTCGCCGAGCGCAACACCGCGGTGCAGCTGGCCTTCAGCGACGGGGTGCTCACCCTCGACGCCGGCTCCGGCGACGAGGCCCAGGCCTCGGAGTCGATCGAGGCGACGATCGAGGGCGAGGACATCACCACCGGCTTCAACCCGCAGTTCTTGCTCGACGGGCTCGGCGCGATCGACCAGCCGGTCGTCGAGCTGGCCTTCACGCAGGCGTCGAAGCCGGTGGTCATCAGCGGCGTGGTCGAGCCTGGCGCCGACTCCACCGGTGCGGGCGACCCCGGCTTCCGCTACCTGCTGATGCCACGTCGTCTGCTGTCCTGACAGGCTGAGAGCCCGCCGCACCCTCGCGCAGACACCAGCGTTCCCACCCAGGAGGCAACAGATGCACATCGGACTCGTCGGGCTCGGCAAGATGGGTGGGAACATGCGCACCCGGCTCCGCGACGCCGGCCACACGGTCATCGGCTACGACCGTGACCCGAAGCTCGCGGACGCCGACTCCCTCGCGGCGATGGTCGAGGCGCTCCCGGCCGACGCGCCGCGCGTGGTCTGGGTCATGGTTCCTGCCGGTGGCCCCACCGACGCCACCATCGGCGAGCTCGCCGACCTGCTCGGCGAGGGCGACCTCGTCGTGGACGGCGGCAACTCGAAGTACACCGACGACGAGCTGCACGCCCAGGCGTTGGCCGAGCGCGGCATCGGCTTCGTCGACTGCGGCGTCTCCGGCGGTGTCTGGGGTCTGAAGAACGGCTATGCGTTGATGTGCGGCGGCTCGAAGGAGGACGTCGCGAAGGTGCAGCCGGTCTTCGACTCCCTCAAGCCCGCCGAGGGTGGGTTCGTGCACGCCGGGGTCAAGGTCGGTGCCGGCCACTTCTCCAAGATGGTCCACAACGGCATCGAGTACGCGGTGATGCAGTCCTACGCCGAGGGCTGGGAGCTGCTCGAGGCGGTCGACCTCGTCGACGACGTGCCGGCCGTCTTCGACTCCTGGCGCGACGGGACCGTCATCCGCTCGTGGCTGCTCGACCTGCTGGTCGCCGCCATCCAGGACGACACCCACCTCGACGGCCTGCGCGGCTACGCCGACGACTCCGGGGAGGGCCGCTGGACCGTGCAGGCGGCGATCGACCACGCCGTCCCGATGAACGTCATCGCGGCCTCGCTCTTCGCCCGCTTCACCTCGCGCCAGGACGACAGCCCGGCGATGAAGGCGATCGCTGCGATGCGCAACCAGTTCGGCGGCCACGCGGTGCACACCGCTCCGCCCGCCGGAGGCGACGCCGACCCCGGGACCGACGGCCGGCCCGAGTCCAAGGCCTGATCGGGGGCCCGTGCACGTCTCGCACCTCGCGCTGCACAACTTCCGCTCCTACACCGTCGTCGACGTCGCGCTGGCGCCCGGCGTCACCGCGTTCGTCGGTCGCAACGGCCAGGGCAAGACCAACCTGGTCGAGGCGATCGACTACCTCTCGCGGCTCTCGTCGCACCGGGTCGCCTCCGATGCGCCCCTGATCCGGGCGGGGGCTCCGCAGGCGATCGTGCGGGCGGCGGTCGTCAAGGACGGGCGGACCGCCGTGCTCGAGGTCGAGCTCAACCCGGGGAAGGCCAACCAGGGTCGTATCAACAAGTCGACACTGCCCCGGGTCAAGGACCTCATCGGCCTCGTCCGGACCGTCGTCTTCTCGCCCGAGGACCTCACCCTGGTCAAGGGTGACCCCGGAGACCGGCGGCGCTTCCTCGACGACCTGTTGGTGCTGCGGACCCCCCGGCTGAGCGGCGTCCTGGCCGACCACGACCGGATCCTCAAGCAGCGCGCGACCCTGCTCAAGACCGCCGGCGGCGCGCGTCGCGGCAGCAGCAGCTCGGAGGGAGCGCTCAGCACCCTCGACGTCTGGGACTCCCACCTGGCCCGCGTCGGCTCCGAGCTGCTCGCCGAGCGGCTCGCGCTGGTCGCCGAGCTCCGCCCGTACGTCGGCGCGGCCTACGCCGCCGTGGCACGCGGGGCGTCGCGCGATGATGCCCACCTCGACTACAAGGCCTCCTTCGCCCTGCCCGAGCTCGACGAGGCCGCGCCCGATCGCGAGCTGCTCGGTGAGGCGCTCCTCGCCGAGCTGGCGCGGCGACGCGGCGACGAGCTCGACCGTGGGGTGTGCCTGGTCGGGCCGCACCGTGACGACCTGGTGCTGACGATCGGGTCCGGGCACGGGGGTGACGGGGGCGTCAGGGGCGACGGGGGCGACGGCGAGAACGACGGTGCCGGGGCGGGTCTGCGGCTGCCGGTCAAGGGCTACGCCTCGCACGGAGAGAGCTGGTCGTTCGCGCTGGCGCTGCGACTGGCGTCGTACGACCTGTTGCGCGCCGACGGCGATGACCCGATCCTGATCCTGGACGACGTCTTCGCCGAGCTCGACGTGGAGCGCCGCGCGCAGCTGGCGGCGCTCGTGGCCGGTGCCGAGCAGGTGCTGGTGACGGCGGCCGTGGCGGCCGACGTGCCGGAGGCACTGGCGGGAGTCCGCTACGTCGTGGCCGGAGGAGAGGTGACCCGTGACCGCTGAGGGTGAGCAGCCCGGTCGTCAGGACGACCAGGCGGCCGTGCCCGGCCCCGCTGTTCCGGAGCCGGCAGCGCCGCACCGTGACGACGGCCTCGACCTCGCCCGCTCACTGACGCAGGCCACCGCGGGCACGACCCCGGCCGCGCGTCGCAGGATCCGGCCACGCTCGGCGCCGGGGACCGAGACCCGGCGCGGTCGTGTCTCCGGCGCGCACCCCGACGACCGGGACCCCCAGCTGCTCGAGAGCGAGCTGTCGCGGCTGGTGGGTGATCGGGGCTGGGCCCTGCCCCTGCGCATGCGCGGCGTCTTCGGACGTTGGCCCGAGCTGGTCGGCGACGACGTGGCGGCGCACTGCACGCCGGAGTCGTTCACCGACGGCACGCTCGTCGTACGCACCGACTCCACGGCCTGGGCCACCCAGCTCAAGCTGCTGACACCGACGATCGTGCGCCGCCTCAACGAGGACCTCGGCCACGGCACGGTCATGCTGATCGAGGTGCAGGGCCCCCACCTGCCGACCTGGAAGAAGGGTCCGCGCTCGGTGCGTGACGGCCGTGGACCCCGCGACACCTACGGCTGACGCCATCTGCTGTGAGCACCACAGCCGATCTGCGGGCCGCGTGGACGTACAGGGACCTTGCCGACACCCCAGCAGCCCCTCCAGCAGGCTCCCAGCACCCGTGGGGCGCCAGTTTCCTCCACAGACGTGCCCCGGTACGGGGTGGATTGCGTGATTGCGCGGGCGGTGAGGGGTATCATGGTGAGGTTGGTCGCAGCCGTCCTGGTGTGACCGACACCGAGTCTCCATCCAGGCGAAGAGGTACCGCGTGAGCGAGCAGTCCAGCCCCGACGGCAACATCGAGGGCGCGTCCGACCCGACCACGGTCCCAGCGGAGTCGACCGGTTCCCCCGGGGCGGTCGACTCACCGGAGTCGGCTCCGGCGGGGCTGCGGAGCAACACCGTCGACAGCGACTACGACGCCTCCGCGATCCAGGTGCTCGAGGGTCTCGAGGCCGTGCGCAAACGACCGGGCATGTACATCGGCTCGACCGGCGAGCGCGGCCTGCACCACCTGATCTGGGAGGTCGTCGACAACGCGGTCGACGAGTCGCTGGCCGGGCACTGCGACCGGATCGTGCTGACCCTGCTGGCCGACGGCGCCATCCGCGTCGAGGACAACGGTCGCGGCATCCCGACCGACACCGCGCCGGGCCAGGAGATGCCGGCGCTCACGATGGCGCTGACGCTCCTGCACGCGGGGGGCAAGTTCGGTGGCGGAGGCTACAAGGTCTCCGGTGGTCTGCACGGCGTGGGCATCTCGGTCGTCAACGCCCTCTCGACGCGAGTCATCGCCGAGGTCCGCAACCGCGGCCACGAGTGGCGTCAGTCGTTCTCGATCGGAGTGCCGGAGGGCGACCTCGTCCAGGTGCGCGCGCTCGAGCCCGGCGAGCGCACCGGCACCACCATCACCTACTACGCCTCGCCCGAGATCTTCGAGACGGTCGTCTACAACCTCGAGACCATCACCGCGCGCATCCGCGAGATGGCCTTCCTCAACAAGGGCCTCGAGATCGTGGTGCGCGACGAGCGTCCGCAGGCCGACGAGGTCGTGGACGCGGTCGAGGACGACACCGTCGACGACGAGATCGACGACTCCGGCCACGACGCCATCAGGCGCGCCGACGGCGGTGGGCTCGAGCAGGTCTTCAAGTACGACCGCGGGCTCGTCGACTACGTCGAGCACCTCAATCGTCGCAAGACCGTGTCGAACCCCTCGATCATCGCCTTCGAGGCCGAGACCCCTGAGAACGCCACCGGTGACCACATGAGCCTCGAGGTCGCGATGCAGTGGAACACCACCTACTCGGAGTCGGTCCACACCTTCGCCAACACGATCAACACCCACGAGGGTGGCACTCACGAAGAGGGCTTCCGCACCGCTCTCACGTCCCTGGTCAACAACTGGGGCTTCGAGTGGGGCCTGATGAAGAAGCCGGAGGACCGCGTCTCCGGTGACGACGTCCGGGAGGGCCTGACCGCGATCATCTCGGTCAAGCTCGGCGAGCCGCAGTTCGAGGGTCAGACGAAGACCAAGCTCGGCAACACCGAGGCCAAGGGCTTCACCCAGCGGATCACCAACGACCAGCTCGGCGACTGGTTCCAGCGCAACCCCGCCGAGGGCCGCGACATCGTCCGCAAGGCGCAGGCGGCGGCCTCGGCGCGCATCGCGGCCCGCAAGGCTCGCGACCTGGCGCGCTCGCGCAAGGGCCTGCTCGGTGGCGGCGGACTGCCCGGCAAGCTGTCGGACTGCCAGTCCACCAACCCCGAGGAGTGCGAGGTCTTCATCGTCGAGGGCGACTCCGCCGGCGGCTCGGCTCGGCAGGGGCGCGACTCGCGCGTGCAGGCGATCCTCCCGATCCGCGGCAAGATCCTCAACGTCGAGAAGGCCCGGATCGACAAGGTGCTGGCCAACACCGAGGTCCAGGCGATCATCTCGGCTCTCGGCACCGGCATCCACGAGGAGTTCAGCATCGACAAGCTGCGCTACCACAAGGTCGTGCTGATGGCCGACGCCGACGTCGACGGCCACCACATCAACACCCTGCTGCTGACGCTGCTGTTCCGGTTCATGAAGCCGCTCATCGAGCACGGCTTCGTCTACATGGCTCAGCCGCCGCTCTACCGGCTGCGCTGGACCGGTCCGCCGTCCGACCACGAGTTCGTCTACTCCGACTCCGAGCGCGACACCCTGATGGCCCACGGCCTCGAGAACGGTCGCAAGCTGCCCAAGGAGAACCCGGTCCAGCGCTACAAGGGCCTGGGCGAGATGAACGCCGACGAGCTCTGGGACACCACGATGAATCCCGAGCAGCGCCTGATGCTCCAGGTCACCCTCGACGACGCTGCCCACGCCGACGAGATCTTCTCGATCCTCATGGGTGAGGACGTCGAGCAGCGCCGCTCCTTCATCCAGCGCAACGCCAAAGACGTCCGCTTCCTCGACATTTAAGGCAACCCGAGCCCGAGGCCGTGAGCAGCGAGCGAAGCGAGCCAGCGAACGAGTAGCCGACTCGGCGCAAACGGAGCGCAGCGAAGCGAGCACCGGCTTGCGCCGCGTCGGCGGACGCGAAGTTCTCAGAGAAACGAGTAAAACATGACCACCACACCCACTGACGGACCCGGACCCGGCGGGCGCATCGAGCCCATCGAGCTGCAGACCTCGATGCAGCGCGCCTACATCGACTACGCGATGGCGGTCATCGTGGGCCGTGCGCTGCCCGACGTGCGCGACGGCCTCAAGCCGGTGCACCGCCGCGTGCTCTACGCGATGTACGACGGCGGCTACCGGCCCGACCGCGGGTTCTCGAAGTGCTCGCGGGTCGTGGGCGACGTCATGGGTCAGTACCACCCACACGGCGACTCCGCGATCTACGACACCTTGGTGCGCCTCGCGCAGCCGTGGGTCATGCGCGCGCCCCTGGTCAACGGCCAGGGCAACTTCGGCTCGCCGGGCAACGACGCGGCCGCAGCCATGCGGTACACCGAGTGTCGGATGGCGCCGCTGGCCCTCGAGATGGTCCGCGACATCGACAAGGACACCGTCGCGTTCGGGCCGAACTACGACGGCCGCTCGCAGGAGCCGGCGGTCCTGCCGGCGCGCTACCCCAACCTGCTCGTCAACGGCTCGGCCGGGATCGCGGTCGGCATGGCCACCAACATCCCCCCGCACAACCTGCGTGAGGTCGCCGACGGTGCGATGTGGGCCCTCGAGCACCCCGACGCCTCGCGCGAGGAGCTTCAGGACGCCCTGATCGAGCGGATCAAGGGCCCCGACTTCCCCAACGGTGCGCTGATCGTGGGCCGCCAGGGCATCGAGCAGGCCTACCGCACCGGTCGCGGTTCGGTGACCCAGCGGGCGGTCATCGAGATCGACGAGGACGCCAAGGGCCGCACCTGCCTCTCGATCACCGAGCTGCCCTACATGGTCAACCCCGACAACCTCGCGCTGAAGATCGCCGAGCTCGCCGACTCCGGCAAGGTGCAGGGCATCTCCGACGTCCGCGACGACTCCTCGGGCCGCACCGGTCAGCGCCTGGTGATCGTGCTCAAGCGCGACGCGGTGGCGCGCGTGGTCCTCAACAACCTGCTCAAGCACACCGAGCTGCAGACCAACTTCAGCGCCAACATGCTGGCGTTGGTCGACGGCGTCCCGCGCACGCTGTCGATCGATGCGTTCGTCTCCAACTGGGTCGCCCACCAGGTCGACGTCATCCAGCGACGGACCCGCTACCTGCTGGCCGACGCCGAGCGTCGCGCCCACATCTTCCGAGGCCTGGTCAAGGCCCTCGACGCCCTCGATGAGGTGATCGCCCTGATCCGACGCTCGCCCGAGGTCGACGATGCCCGCCAGGGCCTGATCGAGCTGCTCGAGATCGACGAGATCCAAGCCAACGCGATCCTCGACATGCAGCTGCGCCGGCTCGCGGCGCTGGAGCGTCAGAAGATCATCGACCAGCTCGCCGAGATCGAGATCGAGATCGCCGACCTCGAGGACATCCTGGCCGACGAGACCCGCCAGCGGCGCATCATCGGCGAGGAGCTCACCGAGATCGTCGACAAGTACGGCAACGAGCGGCGTACCCAGATCATCGCCGCCGACGGGGACCTCTCGATGGAGGACCTCATCCCCGACGAGGACCTGGTCGTCTCGATCACCCGGGGCGGCTACGCCAAACGCACCCTCGCCAACGCCTACCGCACCCAGAAACGCGGCGGGAAGGGCGTGCGCGGGGCCTCCCTGCGCGGCGACGACGTCGTCGAGCACTTCATCGCCACCACCAACCACCACTGGCTGTTGTTCTTCACCACTGCCGGTCGCGTGTACCGCACCAAGGCCTACAACCTCCCCGAGGCCTCGCGAGACGCCAAGGGTGGGCACGTCGCCGGGCTGCTCAGCTTCCAGCCCGACGAGTCGATCGCCCAGGTGCTCGCGATCCGCGACTACGACCAGATGCCCTACCTCGTGCTCGCCACGCGCAGCGGCCTGGTCAAGAAGACCCGCTTGGGCGACTACAACAGCCCGCGGCAGGCCGGCGTCATCGCGATCAACTTCCGCGAGGACGACGACGAGCTGATCGGCGCCGAGCTGGTCGACGCCGACGACGACATCTTGCTGGTCTCGCGCAAGGGCTCGGCGATCCGCTTCAAGGCCGATGACGCCCAGCTGCGCCCGATGGGACGAGCGACGTCCGGTGTCTCGGGGATGAAGTTCCGCACCGGCGACGATGCCGTGCTGTCGATGTCGGTCATCCGGGCGGCCCAGATCGCCGTCGAGGACGCCTCCGAGGACGCCATGGCCGAGGCCGACCTCAAGGTGCAGTACGTCTTCACCATCACCGACGGCGGGTTCGCGAAGCGCTCGCGCATCAGTGAGTACCGCGTGACCAACCGGGGGGGTCTCGGCATCAAGGCGATGGCCCTGGCCAACGAGGACCGCGGGGGACTGGTCGGCGGCTTCATCGTCGAGGACGGTGACGAGATCCTCTCGATCACCGCCACCGGCCAGGTCGTGCGCAGCCCGATCAACGACGACTTCCGAGTCACCGGTCGCTCGACCATGGGCGTGAAGTTCGTGACCCCGAAGAAGGGCGACTCGGTCGCGGTCGTCGCGCGCTCGGTGGAGGCGAAGGTGGTCGAGGAGGTCGCCGGCGAGGACGCCGCCGGCGACGGCGTCGACGAGATCGCCGACACCGACGGTTCCGCTGTTCAGGTCGCGGGTGACACAATCGAGCCCGACGCGGACGTCGATGCTGCTCTCGACGAGAACGATGACGCTCCCGCGAGCGAGGCGCCCGATGCAGGTCCGACGGAGCAAGGGGAGGATGAAGGCTGATGACCGAGAGGTCCGCCCCGCCCCCGCCCCCGCCGCCGACGGCATCCCCCTCGCCGACCGTGTCGAGGTCCAAGGCGTCGGCCGCTGCGTCGTCCACCACGCAGGCACCGTCGGGAGACACCGCTGTGCGTCCCGGGTTCGCCGAGCGGCTGCAGGCCAAGCTCGCCGCCGGTCTCGGCTCGTCCTCCGGCGAGACGGACGAGAAGCCGCGCGAGAGCCGGTCCCCGGCTCCGGCCGGCCAGGCCAAGCCCCGCGGCCCCCGTCGGGCCCGGCTCCGGCTGACCCGCATCGATCCGTGGTCGGTGATGAAGACGTCGTTCCTGCTCTCCATCGCGTTCGGCATCGTGACGGTCGTGGCCGTGGCGATGATCTGGAACGTCCTCGACTCCGCCGGCGTCTTCGACTCGGTCAACCAGACGGTGCGCGACGTCGTCGACGACCAGTCGACCGCGACGTTCGACGTCCGTGACTACGTCGGGACCGACCGGGTGGTGGGATTCTCCATGCTCGTCGCCGCGGTCGACGTCGTCCTGCTGACCGCGATCGCCACCCTCGGGGCGTTCCTCTACAACATGGCCGCGGCCCTGCTCGGCGGCGTCGAGGTCACCCTGGCCGAGGACAGCTGAAGCGGTTCCCTTCCGCATTTTGGGCGATGCTCCCGCCGTGGGGTAGCGTTCCACCGCTGCCGAATCCGGCGGGTACGGGCCTATAGCTCAGGCGGTTAGAGCGCTTCCCTGATAAGGAAGAGGTCGCAGGTTCAAGTCCTGCTAGGCCCACCAGAACGTTCGCACTGCTTGCACCGCCTTGCACCAGCCACCACCACCGCTCACGGGGAGTCCCGAGATGAAGAAGATCCTGATCCTGGCGCTCGCCGCTGCCGGTGGTGTCCTGGCTCGCAGGAAGCTGGCCGAGGGGCGTGCCGAGCAGGCGCTGTGGGCCGAAGCCACCGACTCGGTCACCTCGTCGTCCTCCTGACGTCGACCTGACGGGTCAGCAGCACCCCGCACCACCCGGGGGCCTTGGCGCAATTGGTAGCGCACCTGCTTTGCAAGCAGGGGGTTAGGGGTTCGAGTCCCCTAGGCTCCACAGAGAAGCTGCACGTCGCCTCGATCCTCTTCGCCGGCGTTGGGCCGTGCGCCATCACGGCGCCGGCCGTCGGTGGCCAGAGCGAGGCACCCGATCGACTCCTGGCTCGAACGGGTGTCCTCCTGGCCGGGGGTCGGCAGCGGCCGGGAGCCGCCGATCGCTCGGGCTCGATCGCGGGCCGAGGCCCCGCTCACGACCTGGCTGGCAGACTCGCAGGATGAGGTGGGGGAGGGTCGGCGCATTGCTGAGCTGCGCGCTCGTGGTCGGCTCGTGCAGCACCAGGCCGGAGCCGGTGGCGATCACGCGCGAGGATCCCGTGGCGACCCCGGTCTACGACCCAGCCCTCGAGCCGGCCGAGGCGGTGATGGCGCTGGTGCCTGCGGACGCGACGATCCTGGTCGTGACCGACTACGACGAGCTGCGACTCGATCTCGAGCAGACCAGCCTCACGAGCGAGTCCGCCCGCCGCGAGCGCCGGACCTTCCTGCGCGACGCCGCTCGCACGGCCCTGTTCAGCGACGGCCTGCTGCGGCCCCAGGAACGACGGCTGCGGCGAAAGTACGGTTTCACCCAGGACGACGTCTCCTGGGAGGCCCGCTTCGTCGCCCCGCAGGGCGAGGGCTTCGTCCTGGCGATGCGCGACGACCTCGACCTGGCCGGCGTCCAGCGCGCCGTGGCCGACGGCGTCGGGCCCCTGGGCGGGGCGCAGGTCGACGCAACCCGCTCGCTGGTGACGTCGGGCACCAGCGACGCGACGACCGACAGCTGGGCTGCCGACCCCACCCTCGTCGGCCTGGTCGGGCCGGCCGTCACCTCGACGTACGTCGAGGGGTCCTGCCTGCCCTACGACGTCGTCTTCCCGGGTCGCACCGCAGCCGACTTCACGCCGGAAGCACTCGGCGACCTCAGCGACGTGCAGGACCTCGGGCCCTTCTCGGTGAGCTTCGGCTCCCGGCTGGCGACCGTGACCCTCGGAACCGGCCGGGGCGACACGCTCGAACGAGCAGCGCTCGCCGACGCCGTTCCGCCCAGCGACCCCGCCTTCGACGACGCGTTCATCGAGCCGGTCATCGACACCGGCGACGGGCGCATCGGCTACCGCCTCGGCGATCGCGACGCCGCCGAGGACCTCGTCCTCACCCGCCGGCTGCCGTTCGCGGTGTGCTCGCCGCCCTGATCGCGTGACCGGCCGCTGACGCGCCGGCGACCGGGGCCGGCGGTGCGGGGTGCCTGGCGCGGGCCGGAGTCGAGGGGGTGCTCCGTACCCTGGAGACGTGCGCCGCTACCTGACCCCGAGGATGCTCGGCGCCCACCTGCTGGCCCTGGTGTGCACCGCGGCGGCGCTGGGCCTCGGCGTCTGGCAGCTGTCGGCGTGGCAGGCGACACGGACGGCTGAGGCCATCGACCTCAGCCGCAGCGCCCCGGTCGCGCTCGTCGACCTGATGCAGCCCGATGACCCCTTCCCGGGCTTGAAGGTCGGCCAACCGGTGACCCTGGAGGGCACGTGGCTGCCCGACGGCACGGTCTACATCGCCGGTCGCCAGCACGAGGGCCGAGACGGTTACTGGGTCGTGACGCCGCTGACGACCGGAGCCGCTGCCGCAGCCGCGCTACCGGTCGTGCGGGGGTGGGTCGAGAGTCCCGACGTCGCGCCGGCACCACCGACCGGCAGCGGCTCGGTCGAGGGCCTGCTGCAGCCCTCCGAGGGCACCGGCGCCTTCGACGACGACCCGCTCGACGACGTCTTCCCGCAGCTGCGGACCGCCGACCTGGTGCAGCGCAGCGACAACGACCTCTACAGCGGGTACGCCGTGCTGACCGCCGACGCGCCTGGCACGAACACCGGGGCCGACGGACTGGTGAGCGCCGACGTCGAGCAGCTGCCGCCGCCCGGGCAGTTCACCGCGATCCGCAACCTGCTGTACGCCGTCGAGTGGTGGTTCTTCGGCGCCTTCGCCGTCTTCATCTGGTGGCGCTTCGTCACCGAGAAGGACGCGGAGGTGAAGGGGACCCACCCGGGCCGACCGGGTCGACCTGGCCGACCGGGGCGGCCGGACCAGCTGGACCAAGCGGACGGGGTGGATGGGCCCACGGTCAGTAGGCTCCAGACGTGACCTTGTTCAATGCCTACCGCTATCTGGCCCTCGTCGTCGGCGTCCTGCTCGCCTTCTGCGCGCTGGTGGCCTTTCCGGCCGAGCACTTCGCCTCCGACGGGTCGGGGCTGCAGAGCTTCGGGCAGTCCGCGAGCTTCCTGTGGGTGGTGCACGGTTGGGTCTTCATGATCTACGTGGTGGTGGCGTTCCTGTTGTCGCGTCGCGCCGACTGGAGCCTTGCCTTCACCGTCGTGGCCCTGGCGGCGGGACTGATCCCGTTGCTGATCTTCTACGTCGAGCGCCAGGTGGTGGCCAAGGTGCGCGCCGAGGCGCCCGACCTGGTCGAGCCGCAGCCCTACGAGACCTGACGAGCCTGGCCCGCGACCTCGGACAGCAACGCCCCGGAGCACGGGGTGCTCCGGGGCGACGTCTGTGGTGGTGCGGGTGCTACCTGGTCTCGCCCTCGGGGTCGATCTCGACGGTCTGGACCGGCTCGTCGGGCGTGCTGACGACGTGCGGGGTCTCGACCTCGTCGGCCAGGGCCTCGTCGGGCGAGGCGCCACCGGCGTCCTCGACCGGGACACTGGTCGCCGGCGTCGAGGCGGCGGTGGCCGTCGGGGCCGGGGTCGGCACGTAGGAGGACTGCCAGTTGTCGGAGGACCCGCCGCCCTTGAGCTTCTTGGCGGCGAATGCGGCTCCGGTGGCGACGAGGCCGAGGAGGACGACGCGCTTGAGCTTGCCCTTCTTCTTCGGCTGCTCGCCCTTGAGCTCGGCGACCCTGGCGTCGGCCAGCGCGCGGACGGCGCCGGCCTTCTCGCCGGCGGCAGCGGCACCGGCGGCCACGACGGGGGCGGCCTTGGTGCGAGCGTCGGCGATCTGCTCGGCGGCACGGCTGCGGGCCTCGGCGACGACCGGGGCAGCCTTCTCGCCGGCTGCGGCCAGACCGGCCGCAGCCTTCAGGCGCGCCTCGGCAACCACGGGGGCTGCCTTGTCGCGAGCGTCGGCGAGCACCGGGCCGGCTTTGTCGCGAGCGTCGTTGAGCGCGGGGAGCGCGGTGTCCTGGACGAAGTCACGCGTGGACTCCGTGGCGGTCTCGAGGGCAGCCTGCACGTGGGGGCGGACGCTGTCGACGTACCCCTGAACGGCTTCGGTGGCCTGGTCGAGGCGCGAGCTCTTCGAGCGAAGTCCCATCGTGGGCCTCCCTTTCGTTGATGCACGAGTTGGTGGTGATGGATGGTGGGCAGTCCTTCTTGCCCGAGCGGGCCCATCCCATCACGCGACACCCAGCCCGACCACCCCAGGGCGGGTGATGCGGAGCCGACCGGACTCCTGCCCGGCGCCGTGGAGGTGCGTGGGAGGATCGAGGGGCTCTGCGCGACCGTGCTCCGTCCCCGGCGCCACGTCGACGTCGCGCTCACCTCACCACCACTCCACCCTGCCCTCACGGGCGCGAAAGGCAGTCATGGCAGACCTCCAGGCCATCCTCAAGACCAACAAGGGCGACATCACGATCACCCTGTTCCCGAACCACGCGCCCGCGACGGTGGAGAACTTCACCGGCCTGGCGACCGGTGAGAAGGAGGCCAACGGCGAGAAGAAGCGTTTCTACGACGGGCTCGGCTTCCACCGCGTGATCGAGGGCTTCATGATCCAGGGCGGCTGCCCCCAGGGCACCGGCACCGGCGGGCCCGGCTACACGTTCAAGGACGAGATCCACCCCGAGCTCGTCTTCGACAAGCCCTACCTGCTCGCGATGGCCAACGCCGGCCCCGGCACCAACGGCTCGCAGTTCTTCGTCACCGTCGGCGCCACCCCGTGGCTGAACCGCAAGCACACGATCTTCGGCGAGGTCGCCGACCAGGCGAGCCGCGACGTCATCGACGCCATCGCCACCTCGGCGACCGGCGCCGGCGACCGCCCGGTCGAGCCGATCGTGATGAGCTCGGTCGAGATCGTCGGCGGCTGAGGCACCCCGCCTTGTCGACTCCCTCCCAGCCGACCCCGCAGTCCGGGGTGGCGGTCTGCTACCGCCACCCCGACCGCGAGGCGAACATCCGCTGCCAGCGGTGCGGTCGTCCGATCTGCCCTGAGTGCATGCGAGACGCCGCGGTGGGCTTCCAGTGCCCCGAGTGCGTCAAGGAGGGGTCGAAGGCCACCCGTAGCGGGCGTGCGGCGTACGGCGGCACGCGCTCGGCCAACCCGGCCCTCACCTCCCAGGCCCTGATCGCGATCAACCTCGCGGTCTGGGTGGCGGTGGCCGTCACCGGAGGCTCCGGCTCGCGCCTGGTCAACCTGTTGGCGCTGCGGCCCAACGGCGGCTGCGTCGCCGGACGCGGGATCTACGAGGGCATCTCGCGCTCGGTGTGCGAGTCGCGCGGTGGCAGCTGGCTCTTCGGGGTCGCTGACGGCTCGTACTGGCAGCTGCTCTCCAGCATGTTCCTGCACGTCCAGGTCTTCCACGTGGCCGCGAACATGCTGGCGCTCTACGTGCTGGGCCCGCAGATCGAGGCGGCTCTCGGACGAACGCGGTTCCTGGCGCTCTACCTGGCCTCGGGCCTGGTCGGGTCGGCCACCGTCTACTGGTTGTCGTCACAGTACGGGCCCACCCTCGGCGCCTCCGGGGCCATCTACGGCCTCTTCGCTGCGCTGGCCGTCCTGGTCCACAAGGTCGGCGGCGACCTGCGCAGCCTCGGCGGCCTGCTGGTCGTGAACCTGCTCATCACCTTCGCGGTGCCCAACATCTCGTGGCAGGGACACCTCGGCGGCTTCGTCGGCGGCGCCCTCATCACCGCACTGCTCGTCTACGCCCCCCAGGGTCGACGTCGCTCCGCGGTGCAGTGGGCCGGCATCGGCGCAGTCCTGGCGCTGGTCGTGCTGGCCGTCGTCGCCCGGTCGCTGGTCCTGGCCTGACGTCCTCTCCACAGGTGTGGAGAAGCCGGTGGAGAACTACACGGGTGGAATTCGTTCCACAGGTGTGGACAGACCTGTGGATAACTTCTGGCGGGCGCGCCGGAGGCAGTTTCTCCGCTCAAGCGGAGAAACTCCCGCTTCTGTCAGGAAGGTTCGTGACAGAAGCGGGAGTTTTGTCAGTCCGGCATGGCGATGCAGCGTGCCGGCACCGCCACGAGACGTACGTCGAGCGCGCGGCCGATGCGCGTGGGGACGGCGCCGCAGCCCCGATCCGGGCGCGGTGAGCGCCTGTGCACAACCGCCACCCGACGCGCAAGGTCGGAGGAGCGCGGGTAGCTCACTCCCAGCGGGTGGCGAAGGTGAAGCCGACCGCCATGAACGCGATGCCCACCATCAGGTTCTTCTGTCCGAGGTCGTCGAAGACCGGGACCGCGGAGGTGTCGTTGGCGATCGCGTAGAAGACGCAGATCCACGCCAGGCCGAGCCCGAAGCAGCCGAGCATCCCGACCACGACGCCGCGGCCCCGTCCCAGAGGGGTCGAGGGGTGCGCCGCGATGATCAGGCCGAGGAAGAAGGCGCCGAACCCGATCAGGTAGTTCCAGTCACCGAGGTCCTGCAGCGCCTGAGGACCCTTGGCGCCGAGCGCCTCACCTGCGCCGTCGAACTCGCCCTCGGGCCGCACGCCGGCGTAGTAGTAGACGATCCACGCGACTCCGAGCACGACCAACGTCAGCGCGATCACGAACCGCACGCTGAGCACCGGGCCCCGCTCGGGGTCGAAGCTGTCGCTCGCGGCGCTCTTGCCGGTCTTGGTGGTCTTGGCCACGGGGTGGGTCCTCTTCTGGTCTCGCTGTACGCCGTGCAGGTGACGGACACCCTGAGCTGCCAGGATGACACCGTGCCGGTGACTTCGGTGCCGCCGGTCCGCGGGCTACCTTAGTGGGTGTGAGCGGCGGCGACGAGCAGACCCCTGGGTCGCCCGACGACGTCTCGTCGCGGACGTCCGCCGTGGGTTCGCCCGCGCCGCTCATCCCCGCCCCGTCGTCGTGGCGCCGCGTGTGGCGTGTCGGCACACCGGTGATGGTGCTGCTCAGTGGCGCGCTCTTCGCGGTCAGCGCCGCCAACTCCGAGGGCACCGACCTGAGGCCGGGTCGCTACACCGACCTCGCGTCGCTGGTGCAGTCGGAGTCCGACGACTTCGAGCAGCTGCAGGACCGCGCGGTCGACCTCAAGGACGAGGTCGACACCCTGGCTGCCGGGGTCGACGACAAGCAGGTCCGGCGCCTGCGGCGCCAGGCCGACCAGCTGCGTGGGCTCGCCGGTCTCGAGCCGGTGATCGGCACCGGCATCAGCGTGGTGCTCTCCGACGCCTCCTCCGAGACCCTCGACCGGGCGGTGGCCGATCCCGACCTCGACCTGCGCCGCTACGTCGTGCACCAGCAGGACATCCAGGCCGTCGTCAACGCCCTGTGGGCCGGTGGCGCAGCAGCGATCACGATCGCCGGCCAGCGCATCGTGACCACGACCGGCATCAAGTGCAACGGCAGCGTGGTGCGTCTCCAGGGCCTGCCCTACCCGCAGCCGTACACGATCCAGGCGGTCGGCGATCCGGTCGCGCTGACCAGCTCGCTCGATCGCGACGCGGACGTCCTGCGCTTCCGAGCCGACGCGTTGCGCCCCGACATCGGCGTGGGCTGGGACCTGACCCCGGAGGCCAACGTGGCGGCGCCGGCCTACGACGGCCTGCGCGACATCACCTACGCCCAGCCGGTCGAGGTCCGTTAGGCCCGGTGACCCGCTGGGTTCCGGGCGCCGGCGGCCCTGTCCGCGGCGGCCCTGTCCGCGGCGGCCCCCGTCCTCGGCGTCGCTGCCCTCGGCGTCGCTGTCCTCGGCGGGACGGGCGTCGGCGTGGGCGTGGGGCTCTGCTCAGGGAGCGGCGTGGGGGTGGGCGCCGGGGCGTCTGTCGGATCGTCGCTCGGCTTCGTGGGCTCCGGCGTGGGTGTGGGCGTGGGGGTCGGCTCGACGTAGACCGAGACGAAGATGGTGACGTCCCCACCCTGGTCGAGCGCGGTGCCTGCTGCGGGGAACTGCTGGGTGACGGTGCCCTTGGGCTCCTCGGAGCCGAGGTCGTCCTGCACCACCGGCTGGAAGCCCTGGGCGAGGATCGCGTCCTTGGCCTCCTGCACCGGGCTGGCGAGGACGTCGGGCACCTGCTGGGGACCTCGGGAGTAGGTGAGTGTCACGGTCGTGCCGTCGGCCACCTGCTCGTTGGCGCTCGGCGTCTGCTCGAGCACCTGGTTCTTGTCCTCGTCGGACTCCACCGGGTTCTGCCGGATGTCGGTGAACCCGTCTGCCTTGAGCTGGGCGACGGCGTCCTTGCGCTGCAGGCCCACCACCGAGCGCATGCTGATCATCGGTTTGCCGCTGGAGTAGACGAAGTCGACGACCCCGTCGGGGTCGACGAAGTCGCCGGCCTGCGGCGACTGCTCCAGCACCAGGCCGGACTCGACCGTGGCGTCGGTGCGAGAGGTGACCTCGCCGACGCTCAGGCCGGCGCTGCCGATCTCGAGGCGGGCCCGTTTCTCGTCGAGGTTGATGACCGAGGGCACCTGCACCTGCTCCGGAGCCGAGGGGAACAGCGAGTCCTGCACCAGCAGGTAGCCGGCCACCAGCAGCGCGATCACCAGCAGCCCGAGGAGCACCCACAGCCCCGTGCGCGGCGCAGGTTCGTCCTCCTCGTCGGCGATCATGGCCGGCACGACGCGCTGCGGCGGCGTCGAGGCCGCCGGCGCCACGACCTGGGTCGGTGCGGTCGGCGGCGCGGCGAGCGGCGCGGCCGCGGCCTCGACGGGCCGGCCGGCGAGGTAGCGCTCGATGTCGGTGCGCATCGCGCCGGCGGACTGGTATCGGTCCTCGAGCCGCTTGGCCAGCGCCTTCATCACGATGGCGTCGATGGCCGGCGGGAGGTCGGTGTCGTGGTCGGACGGCGGCGCCGCGAGCTCGCGCACGTGCTGGTAGGCCACCGCCACCGGGCTGTCGCCGACGAACGGCGGGCGCCCGGTGAGCAGCTCGTAGACCAGGCAGCCGGCGGAGTAGACGTCGGAGCGCGAGTCGACGGTCTCGCCGCGCGCCTGCTCGGGGGAGAGGTACTGCGCGGTTCCGACGACGGCCGCGGTCTGGGTCATCGAGTTCGCGGCGTCGCTGATGGCGCGGGCGATCCCGAAGTCCATGACCTTCACGTCACCGGTCGGCGTCAGCATCACGTTGCCGGGCTTGATGTCGCGGTGGATGATCCCGGCGCGGTGGCTGTAGTCGAGCGCCGACAGCACGCCGCTGGTGATCTCCAGGGCTCGCTCGGGGAGGATCTTGCGGCCCTCGCGCAGGATGTCGCGCAGCGTGCGGCCGGCGACGTACTCCATGACGATGTAGGGCTGGGCGATGCCGGAGCCGTCGTCGGCCGGCTCCTCACCGGTGTCGTAGACGGCCACGATCGCGGGGTGGTTGAGCGACGCTGACGACTGCGCCTCGCGGCGGAAGCGGGCCTGGAAGGTCGAGTCGCTCGCGAGGTCGGTGCGCAGCCGCTTGACCGCGACGATCCGGCCGAGCCGCGAGTCGGTGCCCTTGCGGACCTCGGCCATGCCGCCACGACCGAGCAGCTCGCCGAGCTCGTAGCGACCACCCACGAAGGTCGGCCCCGCTGCTCCTGCGTCGTTCATCGCTCTCGCACTTCCTTACGGGGTGGGCACCAGGGGGGTGGGGGTGGGGCTGGGGGTGGGCGTCGGCGTAGCCGTCGGCGTGGGGGTGGGGGTCACCTCGGGGGTCGGGGTCGGCGTCGCCTCGGGAGCGGCGCCGTCGTAGGTGACCACGATGACCTCGTTGGCCTGCACCTCGCCGTCGGGGTCCAGTCCGGTGACGAGACCGTTTCGCGACGGGTCGTCGTTGGGCTGCTCGTCGGGCTCCACCCGCAGGCCCAGCCCGCGCAGGTCGGAGGCCACCTCCTCGTAGCCACGATCGAGGTACGCGCCCTCGTCGACCACGATGGTCGTGTCGGGCGGCGGGGTCTGGCTCGCGGGGGTCTCGCTCGGTGTCGCGCCGGCCGATCGCGAGCGGGACGGCTGGGACGACGTGTCGTCGGCGGCAGGCTGCTCGTCGCCACCGCCGACGAGCAGCAGGGCGACCACGACGCCGAGCGCGATCAACAGCACCACGGCCGCCACGATCGGGCCGGTCGCGTTGCGCGACGACTCCGGGGCGGCGGTGGTCGTGGTGATCGGGTCGTCGAGGGACTCGATCGGGGCGACCGGGGTCACCGCCATCACCTGGGTGCGGGACTCCTCGGACTCCGGCGCGACCACCGGCACCGCCCGGGCTGCGGTGGGCACGACGGCAGTCGCCGGGTTGCGCAGGGCCGCAGCGAAGGCGGCACCGTCGGGGTAGCGCTCGCCGGCGTCCTTGGAGAGCGACCGACGGACGACGGTCGCGAGGTCGGCAGGCACGCCCGCAGGCAGCTCGGGCACGGGCTCGCGGATGTGGGCGAGCGCCGTCGCGATCGGTGACTCGGCGTCGAAGGGACGTCGACCGGCCAGGCACTCGAAGGTGACCACACCGAGGGAGTAGACGTCGGAGGCGATCGTCGCGGGCTTGCCCTCTGCCTGCTCGGGCGAGAGGTACTGCGGGGTCCCCATCACCGCGCCGGTCCGGGTGATCTGGGCGCCGTCGGCGGCGCGGGCGATGCCGAAGTCGGTGACCTTGACCTGGCCGTCCGGGGTGACGATGAGGTTCGCGGGCTTGACGTCGCGGTGGATGATCCCGGCCCGGTGCGCCGCGCCGAGGGCGTCGCCGACCTGGGCCATCAGGTCGCGCACGGCGTCGGGGTCGAGGTCGCGACCCTGCGTGAGCAGCGCCGACAGGGGCTGGCCCTCGACGAGCTCCATGACGAGGTAGGGCCGGGGCCGGCCGCCGTCGACCGAGGGGCGGGCGCGCTCGCCGACGTCGAAGACGCTGGCGATGCCCGGGTGGTGCAGCGCCGCAGCGTGGCGCGCCTCGGTCTCGAAGCGCGAGCGGAAGACGGGGTCGTCGGCGATCTCGTCCTTGAGCAGCTTGATCGCGACCTCACGGTCCAGCAGCGTGTCGGTGCCGCGCCAGACCTCGCCCATGCCGCCGGTCGCGATCCGCGAGTCGAGGCGGTAGCGCTGGGCGTCGTCGGCGTAGGTGGGCTCAGGGGTCTGGGTCATCGCCTGCTCCTCTCCTGGCCCTCGAGGGGACCGCTGCTGGTGGTCACGAGAGGATCGCCTCCATCACGGCCTTGGCGATGGGTCCGCCCAGGCCGCCGCCGGCGATCTCGCGACCCGGCGCCTCCTCGATCATGACCGCCACCGCAACCCGGGCGTCGGTCGCGGGAGCGAACGAGACGAACCACGCGTACGGCGCTGCCCCCTCGACGCCGCGCTGGGCGGTGCCGGTCTTGCCGGCCACCGCGACGTCGGGGATCGCGGCTGGGGAGGCGGTGCCGTTGTCGACGGTGGAGACCATGAGGTCGGTCAGGACGTCGGCGGTGTCGGACGAGACCGCCTCGCTGAGCTCCTCGGGGTCGGTGGTCTTGGCGTCGTAGTCGGGCGACTGCACCTCGGACACGACGTAGGGACGCATCACCACGCCCCCGTTGGCGATGGCGGCGGAGACCATCGCCATCTGCAGGGGGGTGGCCTGCACGTCGAACTGGCCGAAGCCGGCCTGGCCGAGCTCGGGCGGGGTGAGCGTGGCCGGGAACACCGACTGCGCCTGGCCGCTGAGGTCCTCGAGGTAGTCGGAGTTGAAGCCGAACTTCTCGGCCTGGGTCAGCATCGCCTCCGAGCCGACCTCGATCGCCAGCTGGGCGAAGGTCGTGTTGCACGACTGCTCCATCGCCAGGCGGAAGGTGATCTCACCGGAGCCGCAGTCGCGGCCCTCGTTGTCGATCAGGCCGCTGTCGTCGCTGGTCTGGGGCAGCTGGAACGTCGCACCGCCCGGCACCAGCGAGTCGGCGGAGTCGTACTTGTTCGACTCCAGGGCCGCGGCCGCGGTGACGAGCTTGAAGGTCGAGCCCGGAAAGATGCGGGTCTGCACGGCGCGGTTGAGCAGCGGGTCGGTGTCGTCGGACTCCAGCTGCTCGTAGGTCTTGGCAACGGCACCGAAGTCGTGTGAGGACAGCTCGTTGGGGTCGAACGTGGGCAGCGACACCATCGCGAGGATCTTGCCCGTCCTGGGCTCGAGGGCGACCACCGCGCCCTCGACGTCCGGGCCGAGCGCGGCCAGGCCGTCGTACGCCGCACGCTGGGCCTTGGCGTCGATGGTCAGCTCGACGCTGCCGCCGTTCTGCTGCTGGTTGCTCACGAGGTCGACGAGGTTGCGCACGAAGAAGCGCGGGTCCTCACCCGACAGCACCGCGCTCTGCGAGGACTCGATGCCGGTGGAGTCGCCGAAGGTGAAGTAGCCGGTCAGCGGGGCGTAGACCAGGGGTTGCGGGTACTCGCGCTGGTACTCGTACTTGTCGTCGGACGGCGTGCTCTCGGCGACCGGCGTACGACCGACGAGGATCGCGCCGCGCTCGCTGCTGTAGGAGGCCTGCTGCACCCGCTGGTTCAGCGGGTCGTCGTCGAGGCTGCTCGCCCGCCAGAACTGCAGGAAGGTGGCGTTGACCATGAGCGCCAGGAAGAGCAGCAGGCAGAAGACGGAGACGGCTCGGATCGGCCGGTTCACGGTTTGCTCACAGGGGAACGTCGTGGAGTGGTCACAGCTTGATCACCTGGGTCGACTCGTCGGCGGGGTCCTCGTCGGCGGAGAGGTCGGGCACCGGGCGTCGGGCCTGGTCGGAGATGCGCAGGATGAGCGCGATGATGACCCAGTTGGCCACCAGCGACGAGCCGCCGTACGACAGGAACGGGGTGGTCAGGCCCGTCAGCGGGATGAGGCGGGTCACGCCGCCGATGACGACGAAGACCTGCACGGCGAAGATGCTGGCCAGACCGGTGGCCATCAGCTTGCCGAAGGAGTCACGCGAGATCAGGGCCACGCGCAGGGCCCGCTCGACGATCAGGCCGTAGCAGAGCAGCACCGCGATGACCGCGGTCAGGCCGAGCTCCTCGCCGATCGACGAGATGATGAAGTCGCTCTCGGCGTAGGTCACCCGGGTCGGGTCACCCTGGCCGAAACCACGTCCGATGAGTCCGCCCCAGCCCATGCCGAACTGCGCCTCGACGATCTGGTCGGAGAACGGCGGGACCTGGTTGCGGTAGTACTCCATCGGGTGCAGCCAGATGTCGACGCGGTCCTGCACGTGGCTCAGCAGACGCCAGGCTGCCAGGGCGCCGGCGAGGAACAGCGCGCCGCCGACGACGATCCACCCGGCCCGCTCGGTGGCGACGTAGAGCATCACCAGGAAGAGCCCGAAGAAGAGCAGGCTCGAGCCGAGGTCCTTCTGGAAGACCAGGACACCCAGGCTCATCAGCCACATCGCCAGGATCGGGCCGAGGTCGCGCCCCCGGGGGAAGTCGATGAAGAGGATCCGCTTGCCGGCGAGCGCCAGCGCGTCCCGGTGCAGCACGAGGTAGCCGGCGAAGGCGACCACCAGCATGACCTTGGCGACCTCGCCGGGCTGGAAGCTGAACGGGCCCAGGTTGATCCAGATGCGGGCACCGTTGATGGTGCGACCGATGCCGGGGACCATCGGCAGCAACAGCAGGCCGATCGCGCCGAAGCCGATCGTGTAGGTGAACCGCGCGAGCACGCGGTGGTCGCGCAGGATCACCAGGGTGCCGATGAACAGCAGCACCCCGAGCGTCATCCAGATCAGCTGCTGCTGGGCGAAGCCGGTGTCCGTGCCGCGCGCGGCGTAGCCGAGGTCGATGCGGTGGATGACCGCGAGTCCGAGCCCGTTGAGCGCAGCCACGACCGGCAGCAGCACCGGGTCGGCGTACGGCGCGACCAGGCGGATGACGACGTGGGCGGCGACGACGAGCGCCGCGAGCCAGCCGCCGTACCCGATGAGGTCGGCCGGCACCCGGCCCTCGACCCCGATGCCGACGGCGGCGTAGCCGCCGATGCCGACCGTGAGCGCCAGCACGAGCAGGAACAGCTCCGCCCCCCGCCGTCGGCGGTGCACGAAACCCATCAGCGTCGACCCGGGGGCCATCAGGCTCATCGACGGCTCACCCGGTGCCCCCAGTGGCGTCGGACGCGACCCGGTTGCCGGCGATCTCCTCGACCTTGTCGCGCCCGTCGGCCAGGTCGTCGACCTCGATGGTGGCCTGCACCTGACGTCGGTCGAAGTCGGAGAGCTGGTCGAGCATGACGTCGGAGACCACGACCGGCTCCGAGAGGTCGAAGCCGGGCAGGGAGGCGTCGAGGCCGCGGTAGATCGTCAGCCGGCCGTCCTGCTCGCCGACGTAGTACTGCGTCTGCGCCCAGGCCCAGGCCGCCGTGCCGGCGATCCAGAGCAGGCCGACGACGACGAGCAGCCCGAGGAGGCGGCGCACCCACATGAAGCGCTGGGGCGCGCGTGGGGCGTAGCGCGCGGCCTCGGGGTCGAGCGGCAGCGGGTCGCTGGGGATCGCGAAGGGCAGGTCGAGGATCTCGGCGTCGATCGGCTCGAGCTCGCCGGTGTCGCCGGAGCGGTGGCCACGGAAGAGGGCGCGCGGCATCCGACGCTTCAGCTCGGAGGCGGCGCCGACGAGCAGCGGCTCGAGCTCGGCGTACGACGGGTCGGCGGCGGCCTGGTCGGGGGTGAGGACGTCGGCCACGATGCAGGTGACGTTGTCGGAGCTGCCGGCCTCGAGGCTGGCTCTCACCAGCTCGACGGCGGCGAAGTCGGGGGTGCCCATCGAGAGGATGTCGGCCAGGCGGCCGTCCTCGAGCACGCCGCACGCGCCGTCGCTGCACAGCAGCAGCCGGTCGCCGGGGGTGAGCTGGAGGGCGAACAGGTCGGGCTCCGCCTCGTGGATGCCGTCGAGGGCCTTGAGGATGAGGTTGCGGTGGGGGTGCACCCGCGCCTCGGCCTCGGTGATGCGGCCGTCGTCGATGAGGCTCTGCACGAACGTGTGGTCGGTGGTGAGCTGGGAGATCTCGCCGTCGCGGAAGAGGTAGGCCCGGCTGTCGCCGACGTGGCCGATACCGACGCGGTGGCCGTCGAAGAGCGCGACGGTGGCGGTCGTGCTGGTGCCGTTGATGGCCGGGTCGTCATCGACGAGGCGCCCGATCGTGGCGTGGGCCTCGTGGAGCGCCTCGGTGACCCGGTCGAGCAGCGGCGGGCTGTCGGCGTCCGGGGGCGGCACGTCGAGCGCGCGCAGCTCGGAGACCGCAGTGCTGGAGGCGATGTCGCCGCGCGCCGCGCCGCCGACCCCGTCGCAGACCGTGAGCAGCCACGGGCCGGCGTACCCGGAGTCCTGGTTGTCCTTGCGCACGCGTCCGACGTCGGAGATCGCCGAGTAGTGCAGGCTCAGCGCGGGCTCGGTGGGTGGGGGGGTGAGGTTCGCCCCGGACGGGTCGGCGGTCGTGGTCTCGACGGTCGGCACCTGGTCGTCCACCTGGTTCGGACGCCGACCCGCGGTCCTGCTCGGGCGTCGGCTCGGTCTCGGGGGCCGGGTCGGGTCCGGTCACTTCTTGAGCTCCAGGATCGTCTTGCCGATGCGCACCTGGGTGCCGATCGTGATCGTGGTGGGCTGGGTGATGCGCACGCTGCCGATGTAGGTGCCGTTGGTCGATCCGAGGTCCTCGACGAACCACTGGTCGCCGGAGGCGGCGATGCGGGCATGGCGGGTCGAGGCGTAGTCGTCGTCGAGACGGATGGCGGCGTCGCTGCCCCGACCGATCAGGATCGGCGCCTGGTCGAGGGCCGCGGTCGCACCGGTGCTGCCGCCCTGGGTCACGGCCACGTGGGTGGGTGAGCCGCGACGCTTCGGCGGCTTGGCCTGCTTGGGCGGGCGTGGGGTGCCCTGAGCTCGGGCGGCCTCGGGCACCCGGGCGCCGAACATGTCGGAACGGATCACCGAGATCGCCGAGAGCACGAAGATCCACAAGATGGCCAGGAACGCGATGCGGATGAGGAACAGGGTCAGCTCAGACATGGTGGCTCCCCGGGCTCTCGAAGCTCTCCACGACGCGGACGGTGAGCGAGGTGTTGCCGACCTTGACCACCGAGCCGTCGCGCAGGGTCGCGCGCGGCACCTTGCGCTCGTCGACGCGGATCCCGTTGGTCGACCCGAGGTCGTGGACCTCGATCAGGGGGTCGGTGCCGTCGCGGGTCAGGGTGATGAGGAACTCGGCGTGGCGCCGGCTGATGCCGGGGTCGTTGATGCGGATGTCGGCCTCGGTGCCCCGCCCGACGACCAGCCCCGGAGGTTGGAGCGGGTGCTGGCTCCCGTTGACCTCGAGCAAGGCGTGCGCTCGGCGTACCTGGGTGTCGGTGGCGGTCCCGGTGACCTCGGCCTGCGCCTGGCTACGGATGCGGAACCGGCCGGTGGTGAGGTCGTCGGCCTCCTCGAAGTCGATGGTGATCGGTCCGGGGAAGACGTAGGCCTGGGTGTCGGCGTGCTTCTTGAGCGAGTCCGACAGCTCGCGCGAGAGCGTCGAGTCGTACGGCGCCAACCGCTCGAGGTCGGTGCCGGAGAGCTCGACGTGGAACGCGTTGGGCACCAGGCGACGGTCGCGCGAGAGGATCTGGGCGTTGTTGTCGAGCTCGCGCTCGAGGGCCGCCGCGATCTCCACCGGCTGCACCGCGCTGCGGAAGGTGCGGGCGAAGACGCCGGAGATCATCGACTCGAGCCGCTGCTCGAAACGCTGCAACCCACTCATCGGCTCCCCTCCCTCCGAGACTGCCCCCGCGGTCACCGGGGCATGCCGAGCCGCGGTCGGACGACCGGACGTAGCGCCGATGGTAGCCACCCGCGGCCGTTCTGCCGCGCAACCGCCCTGGTGCGCCCAGGGGTGTCCCGCCGTCCGTACGACGCCTTGCCAGTCCTTGTCGGGGCTTGTCGGGGCCTGTCGGGGCCTGTCGGGGCACCGGGTGTGTGCGGCGACGGCGAGGCCTGCGTCCGCATCCGGCGGTGGCGAGCACCGGTTTGGGGATGGATCCGCCGCTGGGATAACCTTCACCGGTTACTTGCGCGAGTGGCGGAACGGCAGACGCGCTGGCTTCAGGTGCCAGTGTCCGAAAGGGCGTGGGGGTTCAAATCCCCCCTCGCGCACCGAGATCAGGTGGACCCACGTCGGTGGGTCCACCTGATGTCATTTCGCTCGAACCTCCCGCGAGCGGCGTCCGAGCGGTCCCGCGACACGCCGAGCGCCAGCGGGTGGTGGACCGACGATATGGGTGCCGGACACCTATCCTGGGCGAGCCGTCCCCCGTTCGACCGTGGGGGGAGAACGGGGGTCGGCGCCAGACGCCCCCGGGCGGCTCGAGTCCCCCGACGGCTCCGCACGTGCCTCGGTGAACCCCACGCGCAGCCTCGGGCGACCCCCGGAGGGTGAGGCACACGCGCACGCGCTCTCTAGGCTCGGAGCATGCCGTCCCTGCTCGCCCGCTGCGTCGATGCCACCCTCGACCGCTCCCTCGTGCTCGGCTACACCCGCATCGGCCCCGCGCTGCGCCGCTGCTGGTGGGCGGACGACGCTGCGGCCGGCAGCCTGCTCGGCAAACGGGTGGTGGTCACCGGGGCCACGTCCGGCATCGGTGAGGCGATGGTCGCCTCGTTCCTCGACCTCGGCGCCACCGTGCACGTGCTGGGTCGCAACCCCGAGAAGGTCTCGCGCCTCGTCAGCGACCTCCGAGTCCGGCGTCCGAGCGCCGACCTGGTCGAGGAGGTCTGCGACGTCGGCGACCTCGACGCCGTCCGCGCCTGGACCGACGACCTCTGCGCCCGCGTCGGCGAGCTGCACGGCATCGTCCACAACGCCGGCGTGATGGTGCCCGAGCGCACCGAGAGCGCGCAGGGTCACGAGATGGCACTGGCGGTGCACGTGCTCGGGCCCCACCTGATGATCGAGCGGCTGCTGCCGGTCCTCGGCGCCGGCGGCGGCGGCACGGTCGTGCTCATGAGCTCGGGCGGCATGTACTCCGCCGGCCTGCGCTCGACCCCCGACGAGATCGAGTACCGCGACGGCGGCTACGACGGCGTCCGCGGGTACGCCCGCACCAAGCGGATGCAGGTGGTGCTGGCCGACGCCTGGAGCCGGCGCCTGCGCGGCGGCCAGGTGGCCGTCGAGAGCTGCCACCCCGGCTGGGCGGCGACGCCCGGCGTGACCGACGGCCTGCCCGGCTTCGACAAGGTGATGGGGCCGCTGCTGCGCGACCCGGCGTCCGGCGGGGACACGGCGGTCTGGCTGGTCGCCACCCGGCCCGACTCGAGCGGCACCCACCACTTCTGGCACGACCGCGCCCCGCGTCCCACGACGTACCCCTTCCAGCGCACGCAGGACCCCGAGGCCGAGCGCGCCTTCCTCGACTACGTGGCCGGCGCCACCGACACGGTCTGGGTGGGCTGAGGCGTGGGTGACCTCGTGGCCGAACATCTCGAGCACGCGCCGACGCCGGAGGCGAAGAGCCTGGCCGAACCGTTGCGCTCGCGCTGGAGCCCGAGCGTCTTCGACCTCACCCACACGCTGAGCACCGTCGAGGTCGAGGCGCTCCTGCACGCCGCCCAGTGGTCACCGAGCACCGGCAACAGCCAGCCGTGGGGCTTCGTCGTCGCCCCCCGGGGCAGCGCAGCCCACGACGTCGTCGTCGAGCACCTGAGTCGGGGCAACTCCGGCTGGGTGCCGCGCGCCTCGCTGGTGCTGCTGGCAGCGACCCAGGTCGCCGCCGGACCCGATGGCAGGGCGCCGAAGAGCCCCGACCACGCCCGCTACGACCTCGGCCAAGCCGCGGCGCACATCACCTTGCAGGCACGGGCCATGGGCCTGCACGCCCACCAGTTCGCGGGCTTCGACCAGGCAGCGGTCGCGGCCGCGCTCGCGATCCCCGACCACGTCGCGCTGATGGCCGGCATCGCGCTCGGCGTCCACCTGGAGGAGGACGGCGCCGAAGCGGACGACAGGGCGGGCGTGGACGCCTCCGACCGCGATCGGGAGCACCGGCCGCGCGAGCGCAAACCGTTGGCCGAGATCGCGTTCGGGCCACGCTGGGGCGAGGCGTGGACGGGCTGACGCCGCGCAGCCGGCTCGCCCCGTGGGTGGTGGTCGTGGTGGCGGTGGTCCTGAACCTGCCCCTGGTCACCCACCTGATGACCCTGCGCAGCCTGGCTGCCTCGGGCATCGACGTCGAGGCGTCGCTGGTCGACACCGCCCGCTCCGGCGAGGGTTCCGCTGCCGCCTACGGCGTCGCGTTCCGCTTCGACGAGACCATCGACCCGCGCCAGACGACCTGGAGCGCCGCGGTCGACCGGGTGACCTACCAGCGGGCGTTGGACACCGAGGTCGTCGAGGTGCGCGTGCTGGCGGACCGGCCCGCGGCGTTCCGGATCGACGGCGCGACCACCTCCCACCTGAACTACTACCTCACCGGCGGGGCGGACGTCGTCCTGCTCACGGTCGTCGTCGCCCTGCGGCGCGGCGGCCGGCGTCGTCCGGGCGAGCTGGTCCTGGACGCCCTCGAGGACGTGCGAGCGCTGGAGCCCGGTGCGCCCACCCAGACCGGCCTCGACGCCCTCGGCGGCGCGACGTACCTCGTCACCGGTGAGGTCACCTCGATCGATCGCGACGCGGTCGTGCTGGACGCCGGCGAGCGCCGGGTGCGCGTGCTCCTCGGGCTCCATCGCAACCTCGTCGGCTTTCAGCAACCCGGGCGGGTGAGGGCTCGGGCGGCGCAGCGCCTGCCAGACTGAGGACATGACCTCCCTGACGGACTTCACGGCCACCAGCCTCGACGGCGTCCCGGTCGACCTCTCCGACTACGCCGGCAAGGTCGTCCTCGTCGTGAACACGGCCTCCCACTGCGGGTTCACCCCGCAGTACCAGGGCCTGCAGGAGCTGCACACGGCCTACGCCGACCAGGGCTTCACCGTCATCGGCTTCCCGTGCGACCAGTTCGGCGGTCAGGAGCCCGGCGACGAGGCCGAGATCGGCGCGTTCTGCGAGAAGAACTACGGGGTGACCTTCCCGATGATGAGCAAGATCGAGGTCAACGGCGACAACGCCCACCCCGTCTACTCCTGGCTGCGCTCGGAGAAGGGCGGGGTGATCGGCTCGAAGATCAAGTGGAACTTCACCAAGTACCTCGTCGGCAAGGACGGGCAGGTCATCGACCGCTACGCCCCGACCACCAAGCCCGAGAAGATCGCCGGCGACGTCGAGAAGGCGCTGCGCGCGTGACGAGCTTCTCCGCCTCCACGACCGCCGAGGCCGTCGTGCCCGTCGAGCGCGAGCGCGTCTGGGAGGTCCTGATCGACCCGACCCTCGTGGCCCGCTTCACCCCGTTCGTCTCCTCGATCAAGGCCGACGGCGACCATTGGATCTGGACGCTGTCGGGGCTGAACGTGCTCGGCAAGGGCTTCAGCGCCCCGTTCACCGAGCGGATGACGCTCGAGGAGGGCAAGCGGATCGAGTTCACCCACGACCCGCCCGAGGGGACCAAGGAGCGCGCCGGCGTGCACGGTTGGTACAACCTCAGCGACCATGCCGACGGCGTCCTGCTGGAGACCAGCCTGGAGATCTGCGTCGACCTGCCGCTGCCGAAGGTCTCGGGCGGCGCGGTCCGCTCGACCATGAAGGGCGTGATGGGCCAGATGGGCGACCGGTTCTCCAAGAACCTGCTCGACCACCTCGGTGTGCGCTAGGCGGTCGGACCCGTCTGCCGGTCGTCCCCGGGCTGTCCTTTCGGCACAATTGTGGCGTTATGGCAGGTTCTGGACCTACAAACCGGTCACAACCCCACAATTGTGGGGTTCTGACACGCCGGCCGGCCGTCCCACCCGCCCCGGCGCCACTTGTTACTTGCCCGTCACCGGCCCGAAGGTCGAGGGTGGGGGCGTGTCCCGGACCGCAACCCCCTCGTCGTACTCGATCACCATGCGCCTGCACACCGCGCCCGACCACTCCGTGGTGGGGGCGGTGGCCACCGCGGTGGCGGCCGCAGGGGGCATCGTCACCGCGATCGACGTCGCGGAGTCGAGCCACGAGCGGCTCGTGCTCGACGTCACCTGCTCGGCCGCCGACGCCGACCACTCCGAGGAGCTGGTCGCAGCCGCCGACGGCGTCGACGGCGTCGAGGTCTACAAGGTCAGCGACCGCACGTTCCTGCTGCACATCGGCGGCAAGATCGAGGTCAGCTCGAAGGTGCCGTTGAGGAACCGCGACGACCTGTCGATGGCCTACACCCCCGGCGTGGGCCGGGTGAGCATGGCGCTGGCCGAGCACCCCGAGGACATCCGCCGGCTGACCATCAAGGGCAACTCGGTGGCGGTGGTGACCGACGGCTCGGCCGTGCTGGGGCTGGGCAACATCGGACCGGGCGCCGCGCTCCCGGTGATGGAGGGCAAGGCGGCCCTGTTCAAGCGCTTCGCCGACATCGACGCCTGGCCGATCTGCCTGGCCTCCCAGGACACCGACGAGATCGTCCGGGCCGTCGAGATGATCGCCCCCGGGTTCGGCGGCATCAATCTCGAGGACATCGCCGCCCCCCGCTGCTTCGAGATCGAGCAGCGCCTGCGCGCCAGTCTCGACATCCCGGTCTTCCACGACGACCAGCACGGGACGGCGATCGTCGTCCTCGCCGCGCTCACCAACGCGCTGCGGGTGGTCGGCAAGCAGCTGACCGCGGCGCGCGTGGTGGTCTCGGGTGCCGGCGCCGCCGGCAGCGCGATCGTGACCCTGCTCCTGGCGGCCGGTGTGCCCGACGTCGTCGTCTGGGACCGCGAGGGCTGCCTGGCCGCCGGGATGGCGGGCCTGTCGCCGGCCAAGGCCCAGCTCGCCGAGGCCACCAACCCGCGCGGCATCACCGGCGACCTGCGCGCCGGGCTGGCCGGCGCCGACGTGTTCGTCGGAGTGAGCGCTCCGGGGGTCCTCAAGGCCGAGTGGATCGTCGACATGGCCGACCAGGCGGTCGTGTTCGCGCTGGCCAACCCCGACCCGGAGGTCGATCCCGGCGAGGCCGGCGCCTACGCCGCCGTCGTGGCCAGCGGACGTTCCGACTACCCCAACCAGATCAACAACGTGCTCGCCTTCCCCGGCGTCTTCCGGGGGCTGCTCGACGCCCGTGCCACCGAGGTCAGCATCGACATGCTCCTGCGTGCGGCCGCGGCGATCGCGCGCGTCGTCAAGGACGACGAGCTCAACTCCAGCTACATCATCCCCACGGTCTTCCACCCCGACGTCCCGGGCGCCGTCGCCGCGGCGATCCGCGAGGGCTGAGCAGCGCTCGTCAGCCCTCCGCGGACTTCGCGGGTCGTACCTGGACGAAGCGGGCAGGTCGCGAGGAGACGGAGTCGTCGAGGACGCGGTCGCGCAGGCGCTCGTTGACAGCGTTCACCGTGACGGCGAAGGGATGGTCGGCGTAGGCCACCGTGACCTCGTAGCTGCCGTCCTTGCGGGGCTCGGGGTCGCGGTAGACGATGCGGGTGCCTGCGCCGATGCGGGTGGGACGCACGCCCTGGTAGCGCTTGTCGAAGTACGCGAGCCCGCGCTCCAGGTTCGAGCGCTCGCTGTAGCTGATGCGCGCGGCGGTGCCGTCGACGCGGGTCCGGCAGCTGAACTCCAGGGGACGCGTCGCGGGGTCGCCTCGGTAGGTCACCTTGCGGCACTGCGACGAGCCCGGCTCGAACGACGGGAAGGTCCAGCGCAGGCCCGGGACGCCGGTGGTCTCGGGGCACCCTGCGGCGAAGGCCTCGGTGCCGTCCCAGCAGGTGACGACCTGTTCGGTCGCGGCGGCGGGCGCGTCCTGGCCCCAGAGCATCTGGGCGCCGACCATGCCGCTGTAGGCGAGCGCGAGCGTCAGCGGGATGAGGACCAGCGGAGCGCGCCAGCGAAGCAGGGTCGCGCCGATGCCGGGTCGGTCGCGTTCGGGCTCGGTCATCGATCGGGTCTCCGTGGTCGAAGTGGGGCCACCGGGCGCCATCCAAGTGCCATCAGGTCCTCGTGACGCTACACGGATCGAGCCGGCCGAGGTGACGTGGCTCACCGCTCTCGAGGCGGTCGGGGGAGAATCGAGACATGTCCTACGGAGTGGTCGCGTCGAAGTCGGTGAGTGTCATGGTCGAGACCACCTCGGGAGTCGGTGGCTCCGACAGCGACCTGGTCCTCGACCGGTTCCAGAACACCTGGGGTGCCGAATGGGTGTCTGGCCGCCTCACGCTGACCCGTCTGCACGTCAACTTCATCGCGAACCGCACCGGTCGCGAGATGGCGATGATGGACCTCAACCTGCGTGACATCGAACAGGTCGAACGCTCCGGCGGCCGCCTGTCGAAGGCGTTGGGGCTGCGCACCTGTGCCCACCTGGTGCACGTGCGCACGCTCGGCTCCGCTCGGCTCGCCGAGCAGGTGGCCGAGCTCGCCGAGGCGGCGAGGCGTCGTCCCCTGCGGCGCCGCTGAGACGGCGGTGCCGAACTTTACAAACCGCGGGTTCTTGTCAAGCAGGTGTACATCCTCTACGGTTCTGTAAACCCCGCAGAGAGGCGAGACGTCGATGACGACCACCCCCGCAGCCAGTACCCCCACACCCGGCACCCCGGCGGCCGGCAACCCCGAGAACATCCCGTTCAGCACCGTGTCGGCCGGCTCGACCGACGGCTGGCGTGACACCAAGCGCCACCTCTGGCTGATCGGGCTGGTCGTCCCGTCACTGGCCTTCGTGGCCATCGGCATGTGGGCAGCGACCGGTTGGGGCGTGTGGTTCTGGATCGGCCCGATCATCGTGCTCGGCGCCGTGCCCCTGATCGACCTCGTCGCCGGCCTCGACCGCTCGAACCCGCCGGACGACGCCATCGAGGCGTTGGAGCAGGACCGGTTCTACCGGTGGATCACCTACGCGTTCCTCCCGATCCAGTACGCCGGCTTCGTCGGAGCCCTCTACGTGATCGTCCACGGTGCTCCGTTCGGGCCCGGCGAGCTGAGCCTGGCCTCGAAGATCGGACTGGCGTTGACGATCGGGGTCATCGGCGGCATCGGCATCAACACCGCTCACGAGCTCGGCCACAAGCGCGAGGCCAACGAGCGCTGGCTCTCGAAGATCGCTCTGGCGCAGAGCTTCTACGGTCACTTCTACATCGAGCACAACCGGGGCCACCACGTCCGTGTGGCCACCCCCGAGGACCCGGCCTCCTCCCGCCTGGGTGAGTCGCTGTACGCGTTCTGGCCGCGCACCGTGCTCGGGTCGCTGACGAGCGCCTGGCACGTCGAGAAGAAGCGCTACGCACGCAAGCAGCAGCACCCGTTCCGGCCGGGCAACGACGTCCTCAACGCGTGGGTGATGTCGGCGGTCCTCTTCGGGGCCCTGATCGTCTGGCTCGGTCTCGCCGTGGTGCCGTTCCTGCTGCTCCAGGCGGTGGTCGGCTTCACGCTGCTCGAGATCGTCAACTACATGGAGCACTACGGCATGCTGCGCCAGCGGGTCGGCAACGGCACCCGTCAGCGCTACGAGCGCGTGGACCCGTCGCACTCCTGGAACTCCAACAACATCGCCACCAACGTGCTGCTCTACCACTTGCAGCGCCACAGCGACCACCACGCCAACCCCACCCGGCGCTACCAGACGCTGCGCGACTTCGAGGAGTCCCCGGTGCTGCCCACCGGCTACGCCGGGATGATCGTGCTGGCCTTCTTCCCGCCGCTCTTCCGACGCGTGATGGACCAGCGGGTGGTCGACCACTTCGGTGGCGACGTGAGGCTGGCCAACATCCAGCCCAGCAAGCGGGAGGAGTACCTGGCCCGCTACCCCCGCCCGACGACCGTGCTCGAGGTTGAGCAGGTCACCGAGGCCGCCCCCGCCGCCGGACGGCCCGCCCGAGTGACCCTGTCCACCTCCGACGTCGAGGTGATGGCGGCGCGCTGCCCCGGCTGCGGCCACACCTACGAGGTCGAGGTCGGCAACGAGCTCGAGGGTTTTGCCGCCGGCACCGCGTGGAACGACATCCCCGACGACTGGTGCTGCCCCGACTGCGGGGTGCGCGAGAAGGTCGACTTCGTCGTCCTCGACCCGAGCGCCAGGCAGGAAGCCTGAGCCGATGAGGATCACCGTCGACCGCAATGTCTGTGAGGGTCTCGGGATGTGCGAGGCCATGGCCAGCGACTACTTCGAGCTGGACGACGACGAGCAGCTGCACGTCCTCGACGAGGCGCCGCCCGAGAGCGAGCGCGCGCACGTGCACGCCGCCGTGCAGGCCTGCCCGGTGCTCGCACTCACGCTCTCCGACTAGGGCTGCGGGACTAGGGCTGCCGGAGGGCTGGGGCGCCCGCACGATGGCTAGGCTCGCGGCCATGGAGTCCGGGGAGGTCGAGGGGCGCGGCGCAGGTGCGTCATCGACCTACGACCGCATCGTCGAGGCGGCGGTCTCGCTGACCGCCGGCACCGGCTGGGCCAAGGTGACGATGGCCAGGCTCGCCGACGAGGTGGGCGTGAGCCGACAGACCGTCTACAACGAGATCGGCAGCAAGCCGCAGCTCGCCGAGGCGATGATCCTGCGCGAGCTCGACCGTTTCCTCGGGCTCGTGTCGGTGGCTTTCGAGGCGCACCCCGACGACCTGGTCGCCGCGATCCGCGACGCCTCCCGCTCGGTCCTCGAGCACGCTCAGGACAACCCGCTGCTGCACGCGGTGGTCTCGGCCACGCACGGTGCCGACACCGAGCTGCTGCCGCTGCTCACCACGCAGGCCGGCTCGCTGCTGGTGGCTGCCACGGGCGTGATCGCCGAGCGGCTGCCGGCCTACCCCGTGCACCTCGAGACCGAGCGGCTCGCGGCGGCGATCGACACCGTCGTGCGACTCGTGCTGAGTCACGTGATGGCCCCGACCGGCACGCCTGCCGACACCGCCGAGTCCATCTCCTGGATCGCCGGACGCGTGCTGCGCTGAGGTCACGCCGACCGCGCGTCGTTGACCGAGCCTTCGGTGGCGCCGTGGTTGGCGCCGTGTGTTGGCGCCGGTGTTGGCGCCGACGACTACTCTCACCGCAGGTCTCGGCGTGGCAGCCGGGTGGGGCGAGAGGCGGAGCGCGATGAGGTGTCGGCGAGCGACGATCGCCCTGTCGAGCGTCGCCGTCCTGCTCGGGGCCGTCACCGCGTGCGGGCCCGAGGACGAGAAGGCCGCCTCGTCCGAGGTCGCCGTCGAGTCGGCGGTCGACCCGACAACGGCCGGAACCTCCGACGACGCAGCGACGGACGACGAGGGGGTGGCGCCCCCGGCCCAGCCGGCGGCCGAGCCCGCCGTCGGGATCGACCCGGCGTACGCCGTGCCGCAGCCGGGTCGTCGGACCGGCGCGATCGTGCCGGCCGACATCCTCATCCAGGACACCGAGCCCCTCGGCGCCGACGTCGTGGACGCCGTGACCGACCTCGACGGGGTGCAGGACGCCCTGGCCCTGTCGGTCAGCCAGGTCGTGCTGGAGAACAAGATCTACACGATCGCCGCCGTCGACGTGGGGGAGTACCGCCGCTACACGCAGAAGGACTCCGCCGACCTGCAGGCGCAGTGGGACCGCGTCGCCGGCGGGGAGATGGCGGTGAGCTCGACGCTGCGCAAGAAGCTGCCGGTCGACGGCGACGACTTCGTGACCCTGGAGAAGAATCCGAGCGTGCCACGCCTGCACGTCGGCGCGTGGGCCCCGCAGGTCGAGGGCATCGACCTGGTGGTCAACGCCGCCGTCGGCGAGGCGCTCGGCATGCCGCAGGACAACGCGCTGGTGGTCTCCTCGGGCCAGACCTCCCCGCAGACCCTGCGAGCCCCGCTCGCCTCGATCGTCGGCGACGGCATCTCCGTGCAGAACCTCGACGTCGTCTCGCGCCTGGGCCTCGACCCCGACGCCTTCCAGACCGCGGTGCTCTTCGGCTCGTTCTCCGACGCGGTCGGGGTCTTCAACTACACCCCGATCGGCGGCGGACGCATCCAGCCGGCCGCGGCCTGGGTCGCCAGCCACATCTCGACCGAGGTGGTGCCGATCCTCGGTTCGGTCACCTGCAACAACGCGATCTTCCCGCAGCTCAAGGCCGCCCTGGCCGAGGTCGTCTCGCAGAACCTCGAGTCGGAGATCCATCCCGGCGAGTACGCCGGGTGCTACTACCCGCGCTTCATCGCAGGCTCCACGACGCTGTCGAACCACTCCTTCGGGCTCGCGCTCGACTTCAACGTGCCCGGCAACCAGCGCGGCACGATCGGCGAGATGGACCGCGACGTCGTGGCGATCTTCAAGTACTGGGGCTTCGCCTGGGGCGGCGACTGGCGCTACACCGACCCGATGCACTTCGAGCTCAACCAGATCAAGCGCCCGGGCTGAGCCTGCGTCCAGCCGTATCCAGGCCGTATCCAGGCCGCATCCAGTGGGGCCTCAGGCGAGCGCGGCCCGGACGTGCTCGGCGACCATGGCCATCGTCGTCCGCGCACGGACCGGGTCCTCGGTGAGGAAGTAGTGGTCGACGCGCGGCGTCACGTCGTGGACGACGTCGACCCCGGCCTCGCGCAACCGCATCGCGTAGGTGTCGCCGTCCGGGCGCAGGGTGTCCCGCTCGGCGGTCATCACGATCGCGGGCGGGAGCCCGGTCAGGTCGTCGGCCAGGACCGGTGAGGCGTACGGCTCCGAGCGGGTCGCCGGGTCGGGGAAGTAGACCCGTCGCACCAGTGCGCGCAGCGACGGCGAGATCATGCCGGCCCCGGACGGCAGGTCGGAGGCGAGGTCGAGCGCGGGGACGCCGAGCACCTGCAGGCGCGGGGTGAAGGAGCCCGCGTCGCGCGCCTGCAGGCACACCGACGCCGCCAGGCCTGCGCCGCTGGAGAAGCCGCCGACGACCACGGAGGCCTCGGCGGCGATGGCGGCGGCGACGTCGTGGCACTGGTGCTGAGCGACGGGGTAGGCGACGTACGGCCCGGTGCGGAAGTCGACGTTGACCACCCGCACGCCGGCGGTGGCTGCGAGGTAGCGGCACCACCAGTCGTCCATCTGCGGGTAGCGCATCAGCCAGGCGCCACCGTGGAAGTGCACGTACGCCGGCCCGGTCGTGCCGGGGGTGCCGCCGTACTCGTGCACCTCGACCCGCCCGTGCCGGGTCCGGATGCGCCGCCGCGTGGGGCGCGGCAGGTCGGAGCCGGCGAAGCGCAGGTCGTCGCCGTAGCGCACCGTGAACCGGGCGGTGGCGTGCATCGTCGTGGCGCTGATCCGGTCGCTGAGCCTCACGTGCAGTCTTCGGAGCCGGCGCGGTGGGGGATGGCCGCCGTCCGCCCTGTCGACATCCCACAATTGTGACGTGGTGACAGGTTTTCGGGCCTCAGGCCTGTCATCTCTCCACAATTGTGGAGTTGTGGCACCTCGGCCCACCCACCCCACCGCGCGCCGAGGGCGGACGGGGGACAGGCGGGTCAGACCCGGCGGGCGCGGTGGGCGGCGGCCTTGACCCGGTTCTGGCACCGGGTCGAGCAGAAGCGGCGGGTGCCGTTCTTCGAGGTGTCGACGAAGACCCGGTCGCACGGCTCGGCTGCGCAGACCCCGAGGACGCCGGCCAGGTCGCTGCCGGCGCAGATCGCCAGGGCCGAGGCGAGGCCGGCGGACCACCCCACCACGACGCCGTCGTCGGCGCCGTGGAAGTGCAGCCCCCACCCGTCGGGGCCGCGGTCGAGCTGAGGTCGGGCGCCGGTCTGCAGCAGCATCCGGTTCACCAGCTCCGACGCGGCGTCGAGGTCACCGGCGGCGCTGGCGGCGAAGACCGCGCGCACCTGCGCCGCGTACGCCGTGAGCTCGTCGGCCTCGGCGACCGACACCACCGCTGGACGACCGCGCGAGGTCAGCACCCGACCGATCGTGGTCGACCGCTCGCCCCCCTCGGGCACGACGTGTGCCCGTGCGCCGTCGTAGCCGGGGGTCGCGACGTTGACCAGGCCGACCGCGGCAGCCAACAGGGCTTCGAGGTGACTGTCGAAACGCATTTGACCAGTTACTCCTGTCCGCATAATGTCGGCGTGTGACTGCCCAACGTACAGAGACCAGTGACGTCAGCGACACCTCGGACGTCCGCCCGCGACGGCGCGACCTCCCGCGACCGGTGTGGGCGCTCGTGGTCGCACGAGCCGTCAACCGGCTCGGCGCGTTCACCCTGTCGTTCCTCGCCGTCGTGCTCGTCGAGGAGCTCGGGGCCTCGTTGGCCGCGGCCGGGTGGGTGATGGCGCTGTTCGGTCTCGCCACGATCCCGTCGCGCCTGGCCGGGGGGCGGCTGGCCGACCGGGTCGGGCGGGTGCCGACCATCTGCCTGGGCCTGCTCGGGTGCGGGGGTGCCCAGCTCTGGGTCGCGGCGAGCCCGTCCTTTGCGGTGGCGTCGGTCGGGGTGGTCGTCCTCGGGCTCGCCTTCGAGATCTACGAGCCGCCCAGCCAGGCGCTGGTCGCCGACCTGACCACTGACGCCGAGCGCCCGCTCGCCTACGGGTTGCTGTCGGCCGCGCTGGCGATCGCGGGGGCCGGCGCCGGGTTGCTCGCAGTGGTGCTCGGAGCGATCGACCTGCGCTGGTTGCTGGTCGCCGACGCCGCGACCTGCCTCGCCACCGCGAGCGTGGTCGCGCTCGTCGTCCGCGACCCGGGAGCGCCGCTGACCTCGGGCGACGACGGGGCGCCGTCCTCGCCGTGGCGCGATCGCCGGCTGCTCGCGATGCTCGCCTCCGGAACCGGCTTCGCCCTCGTCTACCTGACCGTCGTGGTCACGCTACCGCTCGCCGTCGCAGCGCGCGGCGTGCCGGCCGAGCGCGCCGGGCTGGTGCTCACGGCGTCGGCGGTCACCGTCGTCGCCGCGCAGCCGGTGCTGCGCTGGCGGGTGCTGGCCGGCGACGGGTTCCGCGCCCTCGGTGTCGGGTACGTCGTCCTCGCCGCGGGCCTCGCCGGCACCGCCCTGGCCACCACCAGCACCGGCTTCGTCGTGGCTGCCGTCGTCTGGAGCGTCGGCGACCTCCTGCTGATGGGTCACGCCTGGACGATCGTGTCGCGGCTGGCCCCGGCCGACTCCCGCGGCGCCTACCTGGCGGCGTACGGCCTCTCCTGGGGCGTCGCGGCCACGGTCGCGCCGGTGCTCGGCACCCTCCTGGTGGCGCACGGCGGACCGTCGGCCCTGTGGCTCGGGCTCGCCACGATCGCGCTGGGGCTCGCCGCCGTGCAGCCCGCCCTGGCGCGGCTGTGCCGCACCTGCCTCGCCGAGACCCCGGTCCCGCACTAGGTTGAGGGCCATGCGCGCCGCCCAGATCACCTCGCTCACCGGACCCGCCGACATCACCCTGGGCGACCTGCCCGAGCCCACCCCGGGCCCGGACGACGTCCTCATCGAGGTGCACCGGGTCGGGGTCTCGTTCCCCGACCTGCTGCTGAGTCGCGGCGAGTACCAGATCAAGCCCGACCTGCCGTTCGCCCCCGGCGTCGACGTCGCGGGCACGGTCGTCAGCGGACCCGGTTTCGAGCCCGGCCAGCGCGTCGCCGGGGTCGGTGGGTTCGGTGGCGCCGGCGAGCGGGCCGTCGTGCCGGCGATGTTCACCTTCCTCCTGCCCGACCAGCTGAGCTTCGACGAGGGTGCGGCGCTGCCGATGAACTACCTCACCGCCGAGTTCGCCCTCTACGAGCGTGGCGGCCTGCGGGCCGGCGAGACGGTGTTGGTGCACGGAGCCGCCGGCGGCCTCGGCACCGCGACCATCCAGGTGGCCAAGGGCATGGGCGCCCGGGTGATCGGGGTCGTGAGCACCGACGAGAAGGCAGAGGTCGCACGAGCGGCCGGCGCCGACGAGACCGTGCTGCTCGACGGCTTCAAGGACCACGTCAAGGAGCTCACCGGCGGTCTGGGCGTGGATGTGGTCGCCGACATCGTCGGTGGCCCCGCCTTCACCGACTCCCTGCGGGTGCTCACCACGCAGGGCCGGCTCCTCGTCCTGGGCTTCGCGTCCGGCGGCGGCATCCCGGAGGTCAAGGTCAACCGCCTGCTGCTCAACAACGTCGACGTCCGCGGGGTCGGCTGGGGCGCCTTCGCGATGGTGCGCCCGGGCTACATGCAGGAGCAGTGGGCCCGGCTGGTGCCGATGATGGCCGACGGCTCGGTCAAGCCCCCGATCGGCAAGACCTACGACCTCGAGGACTTCGGCCAGGCCCTCCTCGACATGGATCAGCGGCGCACCCTGGGCAAGTCGGTCGTCCGGGTCCGCGACTGACCGCAGGGCCGGGCGGACGACGCGCGTCCGAGTCTCAGCATTCCCCCGCGGACCGGTCCCGTCTGGACTAGTCTGCCGGAACTTGACGAGCCCCCAGGTCCCCCATCCTCGAGGGTCGTCCCGCCCCACCACCCTGCGGCTCCCGAGCTGCTGGAAGGATCACCCATGCGGAACCGTCTCGTCCGATCAGGTGCGTTGCTCGCAGCCGCCGGGCTCGTGCTGCTGCCCTCCGCGGCTCAGTCCGCCGACCAGATCGTCGCCCGCTCCGGCGCGAACGCGCTGACGTTGTCGATCGGTGGCAACCCCTTCTCGACCGGCAGCACCACGGCGGTCAACAACGGCAAGAAGGAGACCAAGACCGGTGAGCCCCAGCCACCGATCTCGGTGCTGGGCAACCAGGGCCTCCTCAACGTCGGTGCGCTCGTCCAGGACGCCGCCACCACGGTCGAGAACCGCAACGGTTCCTCCGAGGCGTGCGCCGGTGTGGCCGGCAACGGCGCCGGCGTCGGCCAGGTCGGCGACTCCAACTGCATCACCCCCGGTGACCCGGTCGGCATCTCGATCGCCAACCTCGACCTCACCGGCGCGGTGCTCATCGACCCGGCCTCGGCCCTCGGCCCGCTGGCCCCCCTGAACGCGATCGTCCCGCAGCTCGTCGGCCCGCTCACCGCGGCGATCAGCGACGGCCTCGCCCCGCTCGGCGCCACCGGCCTCGGTGGCTCGCTGGGCTCGGTCGAGTCGCGCTGCACCGCCGACACCAACGGCGCCAGGGGCACGGCGAACATCGTCGACACCACGCTCGGCCTCGACGTCGCGGGCACGAGCATCGACCTGGTGAAGCTCCCGGCCAGCCCGCCGCCGAACACCAAGGTGATCACCGACCTCGACGTCGTCCTCGACACCGTGATCGACGCCCTGCGCGTCGACCTCAAGGACACGCTGAACGGCCTGGCCGCTCCGCTCCAGCTGATCATCGACCCGATCCAGGACCAGGTCGTCGACGCCCTGATCGGCCAGATCGCCCCGCAGCTCGCGCCGCTCGAGGACAACATCCTCGACATCACGCTGAACAAGCAGACCAAGACCGACGGCGGCAAGGCCATCCTGGTCACTGCGATCAGCCTCAAGCTGCTGCCCGCCGCGTCGCAGTTCGGCGTCGACTCCCTCGTGGGTGCCGAGATCGCCTCCGTCACCTGTGGCCCCAGCGGCCGGGTGGCTGCCTCGACCCCGACCCCGACCCCGCCGCCGAACACTCCGGCGCCGAACCCGAACCCCGGTCCCGGCCCTGAGGTGCCGACCATCGTCGACGCCGGCGCCTACGGCCCCGCCGACTCCGACGGCGGCCCGGGCAGCCTCATGCTGTGGACCCTCCTCGGGGTCACCGCCGCCGGCGGTGCCGGTGCGGTTGCCGGACGGCGACTGCAGCGCCGATGACCGGGCCCTGACGCACAGGCGAGCTCGGGCCTGAGCAGAGCCGCCGGTGGCGGCCCGGGCTCGAGCTCGTCGCCGGGGTCGGCATCGGGGCCTGCTCCGGGTCACCTGCACCGACGCGGCGCGCAGTGCCGATCGAACGTCGTCCCCGGTGCGGGTCGAGTCGGCGCCCCTGGGCGCGGACTCGGCGCCCGGGGTGGAAACGTCAGGACCGGGGGAGGTCAGACCGCCTTGAGCGGGTGGATGGCGACCTCGCCGGCCAGCAGCGGGCCGGCGACCTCGAAGGCCTCGGCCACGTGGGGCTGGGTCATGTGGGCGTCGAGGTCGGCCTGGCCGACCCACTCCTCGACGGTGACGAAGACGCCGGGCGCCGCAGCGGACTCATAGATCTCGTAGGCCAGGCAGCCCGTGTCGCCTCGAGAGGCCTCGGCGAGCTTGGCGAGGGCGGGAGCGGCCTCGGCTGCGCGCTCGGGGTCGATCGGGATGGTCGCGATCACGCGCAGCGTTGCGCTCTCTTCAGTCATGACGTGACCCTAGGACACCGAGCACCGTCATGGGGCGCCCCGACCGGTCGGACCTCGCCGGATACTCTCGGCGTCGTGAGCATTCTCGATGACGCCCGCGCGGGCATGGACCTCGACATCCGGCCTCAGGACGACCTCTTCGGCCACGTCAACGGACGCTGGCTCGAGGAGACCGAGATCCCCGCGGACCGTTCCAGCTGGGGCCCGTTCGTGCAGCTGGCCGACGCCGCCGAGCAGCACGTCAAGGAGATCATCACCGAGCTCGGCGAGAGGGCCGCCTCGGGTGCGGCCATCGACCAGGGTGAGGGCAGCACCGACGCGCAGGACGCCCGCAAGATCGGCGACCTCTACGCCTCCTTCATGGACGTCGAGGCGATCGCCGCGCGGGGCACCGAGCCGCTGCGTCCCCTGACCGACGCGGTCGCCGCGCTGCGCGACGTCCGCGACCTGGCGGCGTTCCTGGGCGAGTTCGAGCGCATCGGCGGGCACGGCATCTTCGGCTCCTACGTGACCACCGACGCCCGCGACTCCGAGCGCAACCTGCTGCACCTCTTCCAGGGCGGCCTCGGGCTGCCCGACGAGTCCTACTACCGCGACGACAAGTTCGCCGAGCAGCGCGAGAAGTACGTCGCCTACCTCACCGACCTGCTCACCCTCGGCCGGCACGAGGACGCCGCCACGGCCGCGCAGACGGTGCTCGACATCGACACCCGGATCGCAGCCGGTCACTGGGAACGCTCCGCGACCCGCGACGTGCAGAAGACCTACAACCTGATGAGCCACGACGAGCTCCTCGCCCTGTGCCCGGCCTTCGACTTCGACGCCTACGTCACCAACCTCGCCGGCCCCGACGTCACGCCCGAGAAGATCCTGGCCGAGGTCGTCGTCGGCCAGCCGTCGTTCTTCGAGCACCTCTCGACGGTGCTGCTCGACGTCCCGCTCGACGACCTGAAGGCCTGGCTGCTCAGCCACGTCCTGCGTGCCAACGCCGCCTACCTGACCGACGACTTCGTCGAGACCAACTTCGACTTCTACGGCCGCACCCTGAGCGGCACCCCGGAGCTACGGGCCCGGTGGAAGCGTGCGGTGTCCTTCGTCGAGGGCTGCGTGGGCGAGGCCGTGGGCAAGGAGTACGTCGCGCGGCACTTCCCCCCGACGTCGAAGGCGTTGATGGACGACCTGGTCGCCAACCTGCTCGCCGCCTACCGCGTCTCGATCGAGGCGCTCGACTGGATGAGCGAGGAGACCAAGCAGCGGGCCTACGAGAAGCTCGCCACCTTCCGGCCGAAGATCGGCTACCCCGACGAGTTCCGCGACTACACCTCCCTCGAGGTCAGCGCCGACGACCTGCTCGCCAACGTGCACGCGGCGTCCGCCTTCGCGACCGACCGCGAGCTGGCCAAGATCGGCGCCCCGGTCGACCGCGACGAGTGGCACATGCTGCCGCAGACGGTCAACGCCTACTACAACCCGCGCACCAACGAGATCTGCTTCCCGGCCGGGATCCTGCAGAAGCCGTTCTTCAGCCCCGACGCCGAGCCGGCCGAGAACTACGGCGGCATCGGAGCGGTCATCGGTCACGAGGTCGGCCACGGCTTCGACGACCAGGGCGCGCAGTACGACGGCCAGGGCAACCTCAACGACTGGTGGACCGCTGACGACAAGCGCGCCTTCGAGGTGAAGTCGAGGACCCTCGTCGAGCAGTACGACGGCTTCTCACCTCGCGCGCTGCCGGGCGAGCACGTCAACGGCTCCCTGACCGTGGGGGAGAACATCGGCGACCTGGGTGGTCTGACCATCGGCCACAAGGCGTTCGTCCTCTCCCGGGGCCGGGACGGCGCCACGGCGAGCATCGAGGACCGCAAGAAGCTCTTCCTCAACTGGGCCTTCGTGTGGCGCACCAAGCGCCGCAAGGAGCAGGAGCAGCAGTACCTCACCACCGACCCGCACAGCCCGCCGGAGTTCCGCACCAACATCGTGCGCAACCTCGACGAGTTCCACGAGGTCTTCGCCACCACCGAGGGTGACGGGCTCTGGCTCGACCCGAGCGAGCGGGTCCGGATCTGGTAGGTGACCGGGCCGTGCCGCCGGGCGTGCGACCCGCGGCCTGTCGAAACTCCACAATTGTGGGGATGTGGCAGGTCGGGCGCCCCGAAACCTGTCATCTCCCCACAATTGTGCCGAGATGACAGGCAGGCGGCCGGGTGGCTCAGCCCAGCAGGCGGGTGTCGGCGGCGTGCAGACGCCGGGCGAGCTCGGCGGCGATGCCGCGCAGCACCGCGGGGTGCTCGGTGATGAGGGCGTCGAACTCGCGCGGGCCGATCACCAGCACCTTCATCGCCGAGCAGGCGGTGACCGTGGCGCTGCGCCGCAAGGTGGCGTCGAGCAAGGACATCTCGCCGATGACGGTGCCCGGACCGGCGCTGCCGACGACGTCGCCGTCGAGGTCGACCTCGGCCTGGCCCTCCATCACGACGAAGGCCTCGCGGCCGGTCTGGCCGGCCACGATGAGCGTGTCACCGGCGGCGAACTCGGCCTGGTCGACCAGCTGGCCGATGTGCTGGAGCTCCCTGGCCGAGCACCCGGAGAACAGCGGCACCTGGGCCAGCAGCTGGACCTTTGCATCACGCGCCACGAGGCACCTCCTCCGGGCTGGGACGCGGTGCCCCAGGGCTCTGCGAACCTATCGCACGAACAGCAGGAGTGGCCGGTCCGTCGGCGGCCCCTGATAGACAGGCGCCATGACCCAGACGAGCACCGATGCCGGCGTGCGTGAGCGCGCCGAGTCGCACCTGCAGGCGCTGGTCGGTCGCGACGACGCCGTGCTCCGCGAGGACCAGTGGAGCGCCATCGAGGCGCTGGCCGTCGACCGGCGCCGCGCGCTCGTCGTCCAGCGCACCGGGTGGGGAAAGTCGGCGGTGTACTTCGTCGCCACGCTGCTGCTGCGCGAGCAGGGCGCCGGCCCGACCGTGATCGTCTCGCCGCTCCTGGCGCTGATGCGCAACCAGATCGAGGCGGCGCAGCGCGCCGGCATCCGCGCGGTGACGATCAACTCCACGAACCTCGAGCAGTGGGAGGAGACCCATCGCGCGATCAACGACGGCGAGGTCGACGTGCTGCTCGTCAGCCCGGAGCGGCTCAACAACCCCGGGTTCCGCGACGAGGTGCTGCCCCGCCTCGCCGCGACCTGCGGGCTGCTGGTGGTCGACGAGGCGCACTGCATCAGCGACTGGGGCCACGACTTCCGTCCCGACTACCGGCGCATCCGCACGCTCCTGGGCGAGCTGCCCGACGGCATCCCGGTCCTGGCGACCACCGCCACGGCCAACACCCGCGTGACCACCGACGTCTCCGAGCAGATGGGCGCCGAGACCCTGGTGCTGCGCGGGTCCCTCGACCGCGAGTCGCTGCGGCTCGGGGTCGTACGGCTCACGACCGCTCAGCAGCGCCTGGCCTGGCTCGCCGACCACCTCGCCGAGCAGCCCGGCTCCGGCATCGTCTACTGCCTCACCGTCGCCGCCACCCAGGAGGTCGCCGACTACCTCCGCTCACGCGGGCACGAGGTGGCGGCCTACTCCGGCCAGACCGAGACCACCGAGCGCCAGGCGCTCGAAGGCGCGCTGATCCGCGGCGAGGTGAAGGCGCTCGTCGCCACCAGCGCGCTCGGCATGGGCTTCGACGCGACCCTCGGGTTCGTCGTCAACCTCGGCGCGCCCGGGTCGCCGGTCTCCTACTACCAGCAGGTCGGTCGCGCCGGCCGCGGCACCGACGAGGCGACCGTGGTGCTGCTGCCCGCCCTCGAGGACCGCGACATCTGGGCCTACTTCGGCTCGCTGGCGTTCCCCCCCGAGGAGCAGGTACGCCAGACCCTCGCGGTGCTCGCCGACGAGGGCCGCGTGCTCGGAACCGCCGCGCTCGAGACCCACGTCGAGCTCAGCCGCACCCGGCTCGAGCAGATGCTCAAGGTGCTCGACGTCGACGGGGCCGTACGACGGGTCCGCGGCGGCTGGGAGGCGACCGGCCAGCCGTGGAGCTACGACGAGGAGCGCTACCGCCGGGTGCGTGAGGCGCGCGAGCGTGAGCAGCAGGCGATGCTCGACTACCTCACCACCGACAGGTGCCGGATGCGCTACCTGCGCGAGCAGCTCGACGACCCGGACGCCGTCGACTGCGGGCGCTGCGACAACTGCGGGGGGCTGACGCTCGACGCCACGGTCTCGGAGGCTGCGGTCCTCGAGGCCGAGGAGCGCCTCGGCCGGCCGGGGGTCGTCATCGAGCCCCGCAAGATGTGGCCCACCGGACTGTCGTCGATGGGCATCGGCCTGAGCGGGAAGATCAGGGCCGGGGCGAACGAGGGCCGCGCGGTCGCACGGCTGACCGACCTGGGTCACGGCCAGGCGCTGCGCGAGCTGTTCCGTGACACCACCCCCGACGGTCCGGTGCCCACCGGGCTGGTGCGCGCGGTGGTCGAGGTGCTGGGCGACTGGCGCCCGCGGGTCGACGCCATCGTCGTCGTCGAGTCCGAGCGCCGGGGTGCGCTGACCGCCGACTTCGCCGACGGACTCGCGCGCTACCTGAGGAAGCCGGTGGTCGGGCGCTACGCGCTCGTCGACCCCGACGTCGCTCCCGGGCAGGGCGCGATGAACTCGGCCCAGCGCGTGGCCGCGATCGGCCGCCGCTGCTCGCTCACGCTCGACGACGGGGCCGCGAGCATCGCCGGGGCCTCGGTGCTGCTCGTCGACGACCAGGTGATCACCGGCTGGACGATGACGCGGGCCGCCGCCGCCCTGCGCGAGGCCGGCGCGGACGCCGTCCACCCGCTGGCGCTGGCCACCCAGACCTGACCGGGACCCGGGTCGGGGGCAGGATGGACACATGCGCTTCGGCATCACGATCCTGACCGACCTCCCCTGGGTCGAGGCCCGCCCCCGCTGGCAGGCCGCGGAGCAGATGGGCTTCGACCACGCCTGGACCTACGACCACCTGGTCTGGGGCGGCCTGCCCGACGCGCCCTGGACCACCGCCACGCCGGTGCTCGGTGCCGCGGCGGCCGTCACCGAGCGCATCGGCCTGGGCACCCTCGTGGCCTCGCCCAACTTCCGTCACCCCTACCTGCTGTTCCGCGACGCCCAGGCGCTCGAGGACCTCAGTGACGGCCGCTTCCTCCTCGGGCTCGGCACCGGCGGCAACCTCGACTCCGACCTGCTCGCCGGTGAGTCGCTGAGCGTGCGCGAGCGGGTCGACCGCTTCCAGGAGTTCGTCGACCTGCTCCTGCGCCTGCGCGACGACGACCACGTCGACGCCGAGGGCCGGTGGTTCTCGGTCGCCGACGCCCGCACGTTGCCGCCGCTGCGCCGTACGCCGTGCCTCGTGGCGGCCAACGGTCCGCGCTCGCTGCGCTACGCCGCACGGGTCGGTGACGGGTGGGTGACGACCGGCCCGACGGTCGACGGCGTCGACGCCTGGTTCGCCGGCCTGGCCGAGGCGCGCACGACGTACGAGGCCGCTCTCGACGCGGTCGGCCGCACCGACGACGACCTGCCGCGCTACCTGCTCCTCGACTCCGCACCGCACCTCTCGGCCGCCGGCCGGGTGTCGCTGTCGAGCGTCGACCTCTTCGCCGACCTCGTCGGACGTGCCGGGGAGCTCGGCTTCACCGACGTGGTCACGCACTGGCCGCGCGAGGGCGACCCGTACGCCGCCTCGACCGACGTCTTGGAGGCCGTGGCCGCCGACGTGATCCCGGGGCTCCGGTCGGCCTGAGCTCCCTCGCCTGATCTCCGGCGGTGCGTGCCGGCCCAGGGGTGATCGCCGAGACGGCGCCGCCATCGCTTCCGGCCCGCCCCCATGACGGGCCGGAAGCGCCTCCTCCGGACCCGTGACGGCAACCCGGAGAAGCTGGCACCCGTTCTCGGCCTGAGGACCCGGCGGGTGGTGGCTACACCAGGTCAACGAGGCATCCGACGACGGGTTACGCCGCGGCCGGCGACGGTCCGCGCTATGGGCCGTCGAGGTGTTCAGCGCCAGTCGGCGCCGGTCGGCGGTTGCGGTCGCGAGTGGTCGTTCGGACCGATCGCGGGTGGCAGGATGCGGCCATGCCCCGGCGCGTGCACCTCCACATCGGAGCTCCGAAGACCGGCACCACCGCGCTCCAGACGCGGCTGCAGCGCAACGCATCGTCCCTGCTGGAGCACGACGTCCTGGTGCCGATGGGGCCGAGGCAGCCGCAGGGACCGCGCCCGGGCGGGCTGGTGCTGCGCGCCGCGCTCGACCTCACCGGCGTCCGGCTCGGCCAGGACCCCGCCGACATCGCCGGGTCGTGGGGCGAGCTGGTCGCGCAGGTGCGGCGGCACGCCGCGACGGCGGTGGTCAGCCACGAGGCCTTCGTGCGCTGCGACGACGACGCCGTGGCGCGGATCGTCGCCGACCTCGACGCGGGGCCGGGGGGCAGCACCGAGCTGCACGTCGTCTACACCGCCCGCGACCTGGGCCGCCAGCTCGTGTCGGGCTGGCTCGAGGGGCTCAAGCACGGCGGCACCGACGAGCTCGCCACCCACCTCGCCCGCGCCCGGACCGGTGACCTGCCGCTTCGGGCCGCCTTCGACGTGCCGGTGGTCCTGGGCCGCTGGCTCGCGGTGGTCCCGCCGTCACGGGTGCACCTGGTCACCGTGCCGCCGCCGGGAGGCGACCGGACGCTGCTCTGGCGGCGCTTCGCCGACCTGGTCGGCCTGGACGACTCCTGGGTGCCGAAGGAGCCCAGACGAACCAACGAGTCGGTCGGCATTCCCGAGGCGCAGGTCCTGCTCGCCCTCAACCGGGCTCTTGGCGGCAGCAACGCCCGGGGGCGTGAGCACCACCGGCTCGTGCGTCGCACGGTCGTCGCCCGGGGCCTCGTCGGCCGGGACAGCCCTCGCGTCGAGGTGCCGCCGGCGGACGCCGACTGGCTGCGCGCCGACGTCGACGAGTGGGTCTCGTGGATCACCGCCACCGGCATCGACCTGGTCGGCGAGGTCGACGACCTGCGCGCACCGGGCGTCGACGCGACGCGCTGGGTCGACCCGGCGCTCCCGCACGCCGACGTCGCCGAGGCAGCGGCCGCGGCGCTCGCGGCGGTGATCCGCGATGCCCCTCGCCTCGACGACCCGAGCGTCGGTGCGGACGACTAACGTCGGCCGGGCTGCTCGAGTCGTCTGCACCAGCGCCGGCTGGTCGCACCGAGTCGCTCGTATGAGGTCGGTCGCAGTGGGCCGGTCGTCGCCAGGGAGGTCTCGATGAGCTTCGTGCCGGTCACCGGTGCCGCCACCCTGCGCCCGGCCGAGCCGCCGCGTGACAGCGTGATCGAGTTCAGCGACGAGCGCCGCACGGTGGCGCTACCGATCAGGGCGGCCCTGCCGGTGCTCACCAAGGCGCGCGCCCGCGACGACGTGCACCCGAGCGTCGGCCTCCTGTCGGGGGCGGTGCTGCTCGGCATGCGTCTGGTGGCCGCCGGCAAGTTCGAGCCGGCCGACGGCCAGGAGAGCTGGCGGGTGGCTCCGCTCGACGCTGCTGATGACGAGCGGGTCGTGCTGCTGGCCGGCTCCCGTGCCTACGACGGCCTCGACGCAGCGTCGGCGGAGCGGCTCGTGCGCCTGGTGCTCGACGCGGTCGCCGACGTGATGCCGCGCAGCGCGCCGGTCAGCACGCGTCGTGCGCCGGTTCGCCCTGCCGCGGCGACGTCGGGGCCGGATGCTCGCACGCCGCCGACGCGCGGTGTCGCGGCGGGGGACCGCTTCGCCGAGCGGCTCCAGGCTCGCATCGCCCGCCACCGCGCCCCCGAGGGCTCCCCGACGGCCGAGGCTGGGCCGAGACGGCCGACCTGCCACAGCTCGTGCGGCTCTCGCTGCGCATCGAGGCCGACGAGGAGGAGCTGGTGGCCGGCGCCGTGCGCGTCGTCCTGCAGGTGCACGACGAGCGTGACCCGCTGCACCTCTGTGACGCCGCGGTGCTCTTCACCGAGGCCGGGGCCGGGGCCTCCCACGGGTTCGGCGCCCGCGCGAGCACGCACGCGAGCATCGCGCTGCGGACGGCGGCTGACGCGTGGCCGGTCCTCGACCGTCTGCTCGCGTTGCGGGTGCCCGACCAGATCACCCTCGACACCGACGAGCTGGTGAGCCTGCTCGACGCGGGCGTCGAGGCACTGCACGAGCTGGGCATCGACGTGCTGTGGCCCACGAGCCTGGGTCGCGACCTCACGACCACCGCGGTCCTCGACGCGGAGTCCTCACCACGCAGGCGCGCCCCCGGGCCGGGGCGCGAGGAGCCCTTGCACGAGCCGCTCCTCGGCACCGAGACCCTCTTCAGCTTCCGCTGGCAGGTGGCCCTGCACGGTGACGACCTGACCGAGGAGGAGATGAGCGAGCTCGCGCGGGCGGCGTCACCGATCCTCAAGCTGCGCGGCAGCTGGACCGTCGTCGACCCGGCCACCGCGCGCAAGGCCAAGAAGCGGCTCATCCGCACCGTCAAGCCCGCGCAGGCGCTCGCCGCAGCGCTGACCGGTGCGGTCGAGCTCGCGGCTCCCGGCGACGACGCCCCGACCGAGCAGGCGGTCGTCGTGGGCGCCTCGCTGCTGAAGGTGCGCGAGCGCCTCCTGGCCGCGGCGGTGCGCGAGCCGCTGGAGGCCCCGGCCGGGCTGCACGCCCACCTGCGCGACTACCAGCGTCACGGCCTCACCTGGTTGGCCGACCTCACCGAGCTCGGCCTCGGCGCCTGCCTGGCCGACGACATGGGGCTCGGCAAGACGATCACCGTGATCGCGCTCCACCTGCACCGCCGCGCCGCGGCGCTCGACGACGCGGGTCGTGGCCCGAGCAGTGGCCCGACGCTGGTCGTGTGCCCCGCGAGCCTGCTGGGCAACTGGGAGGCCGAGATCCACCGGTTCGCGCCCGGGGTCGACGTACGCCGCTTCCACGGCACCCGCCGCGACCTGGCCGACCTCCTGCAGGCCCCGCTCGGCGACGTCGGCGACCCCGGGTTCGTGCTCACGACGTACGCCACGATGCGCGTCGACCAGGACGCCCTCGGCGAGGTCGCCCTGGGACCTCGTCGTCGCCGACGAGGCCCAGCACGTGAAGAACCCTGCCTCGTCGACGGCGCGGGCGCTGCGCAGCATCCCCAGCACGGCCCGGGTGGCGCTGACGGGCACGCCGGTCGAGAACAACCTCACCGAGCTGTGGGCCATCCTCGACTGGGCGATCCCCGGGCTGCTCGGCAGCCGCAACGCCTTCCGCAAGGTCTGGGCCGGGCCCATCGAGTCGGGTCTCGAGCCGACCAAGGCGCGTCAGTTCGCCGACCTGATCGAGCCGTTCCTGCTCCGCCGTCGCAAGTCCGACCCCGGCATCGCCCCCGAGCTGCCGGCGAAGACCGAGACCGACCATCCGCTCAGCCTCACCCGTGAGCAGGTCGTGCTCTACGAGGCCTTCGTGCGGGAGACCATGGAACGCATCGAGCGCGCCGACCCCGACGCACGCCGGGGGCTCGTGCTCGCGTTGCTCACCGGGCTCAAGCAGATCTGCAACCACCCGGCGCAGTTCCTCAAGCAGTCGGGTGCGGTGCGGCTCGGGGGGCGCTCGCAGAAGCTCGACCTGCTCGACGAGATCCTCAGCACCGTGCTGCCCGAGGGAGGCGCGGCGCTGGTCTTCACGCAGTACGTCGCCATGGGCCGGCTCCTCGAGGCGCACCTCGACAAGGCCGGCATCGCGCACCAGTTCCTGCACGGTGGCACGCCCGTGCGCGAGCGGGAGGCGATGGTCGCGCGGTTCCAGGCGGCCCCCGAGGGCGACGCAGCGGAAGGTGTGGCCGCGCCGGTGTTCCTGCTCTCGCTCAAGGCCGGCGGCACCGGCCTCAACCTCACCCGCGCCGACCAGGTGATCCACGTCGACCGCTGGTGGAACCCCGCCGTCGAGGAGCAGGCCACCGATCGCGCCTACCGGATCGGTCAGACCAAGCCGGTGCAGGTGCACCGGATGACCATGCGCGGCTCGATCGAGGAGAAGGTCGCCGAGCTGCTCGGTCGCAAGCGGGCGCTGGCCGACGCGGTGCTCGGCCGCGGTGAGGCGGCATTGACCGAGCTGAGCGACGACGAGCTGCGCGACCTGGTGATGCTGCGCCCCGATCCCGGTGCCCGGTGAGGTCGCGGTGAACAGCCGGTGAGCGCGGCGCCGCGCTCGGAGGTCATCTCCCACCCGCCCCTGCCGACCCGCAGGGGTGCGGCGCGCGCGACGACGTGGTGGGGCAAGGCCTGGGTACGCGCGGTCGAGGAGTCGGCCTACGCCGAGAACGACCTGCGCGCCGCCCGCGCGCTCTCGCGCCAAGCCGCGGTCGGCGGGATCTCGCTGGGCCGGGGCCGGCTCGTCGCCGCGGTCGCCGACGGACAGGGGCTGTGGACCGTCGACCTCCACCTGCCGGTCTTCGACGCCCAGGCCACCGAGGCGCTGGTCGAGGTGGTGGCCGCGGAGTCCGGCCGGGTAAGTGCGCTCCTGGGCGGGGACCTGCCCCACTCGTTGGTCGAGCACGCCGACGAGACCGGCGTCGAGCTGCTGCCGTTCGGGGGCGAGCTGGAGGCGACGTGCACCTGCCGGGCCTGGGTCGACCCCTGCCCGCATGCCCTCGCCGTGCTCTACCAGGCGGCGTGGCTGCTCGACGAAACCCCGCTGCTGCTGCTGCACCTGCGGGGGCTGCCGCGCGAGGAGCTGCTCGCGCGGCTGCACGCCCGGGTGCCCCTGGAGGAGCGGGTCGATGCCGGTGAGCTGGACGCCGCGAGCATGGACGCCGCGCTCGACGCCGCCGAGCGGGCCGCCCGGCTGCTGGCGCTCCTCGACGCCGGGGCGCCGTCCGACCACCTCTTCTAGGAGCGGCTCGGGGGCGGGTGGCCAGGGTGCTCGACGCCGAGCGCCCGCTCGGCCATCTGCGTCAACAGCGTCATCATCGCGGGTTCCGGCAGCAGCCCGCTGTGAGGGGTGGAGTTGATCAGTCCGAAGGTCGCGTGCGCCCGCGCGTGGGCGGCCGCGGTGTCGAGCGCGTCGTCGAGGGCGCAGAGCTGCTCGGCCCACAGGTCGACGTAGGAGCGCTGCAGGCCACGCACGGTCTCGCGGGCGTCGTCGGGCAGGCTCGACCAGTCCCGGTCCTGGACGATGATCAGCGCCTGGTGGTGCAGGGCGAAGTCGACGTGCCACCCGATGAGGCGACGAACCGCGTCCGCAGGTCCCTCGGACCCCGCGACGCGGTGACGCCCGACCTCCAGCAGCCGCTCGCTGATCGAGACGAGCATGTCGGCCAGCACCTGGTCCTTGGAGGCGAAGTGCTTGTAGAGCGCCGGTCCGGAGACGCCGCACGCGGCTCCGATGTCGACGACCGAGACGCCGTGGAACCCGCGACTGGCGAAGAGCGTGGCGGCAGTGGCCAGGATCTGCTCACGGCGCGTGGCCGGCGCAACGGCGTCCGTCATGGGCTCAGGTTAGCGAGTGCTAACCCGCGAGCCGGGTCGTCTGCGCGCTCGCCGAGGCCTCCGCCGGCGCGCCGAGCGGGTCGTACTGGTCGCCCGGCAGGGCGACCAGGGCGCCGAGCGCTCCCACCAGGCACAGCAGCCCGATGACCAGGCAGCTGGTGGAGATGCCATCGATGAAGGCTGCCTGCAGCGCCTGCGTCACGCCCGGCACGCTCGCGCCGAGGGCATCGGCGACCCCCACGGAGTCCTGGGCGGCCGAGAGGCGGCCGGGGTCGAGGCGACCGTCGAGGAGGGACGCCAGCGAGTCGCCGTACAGGGAGGCGAACAGCGACCCGATCACGGCGACCCCGAGGGTGCCGCCGAGCTCGCGCGTGGCGTCGTTGACGGCCGACCCGACCCCGGCCCGTGCGGGAGGCAGGACCTGGAGGATCGACTCGGTGGCGGTCGTGGAGACCAGGCCGAGACCGAGCCCCATCAGGATCATCTGCGGCACGATGGTGGCGGGGTACGACGTGGCGACCTCGATGTCGGAGATCCACAGGAACGAGGCGCCCAGCATCGCCAGGCCGGCAGCGACGACAGCCTTGCTGCCCAGGCGAGGGGCCACCTGCCCGCCGACGATCGAGGCGATCGCGATGCTGAGGGCCACCGGCAGGATGCGGGCACCGGTGCCGAGCGCGGAGTAGTCGCGCACGAACTGGAAGAACTGGGTGATCAAGAAGATGAACCCGAAGAGCGAGAAGAAGGCGATCGTGACCGCACCGCTCGCGGCACTGAACCGGCGGTCGAGGAACAGCGTGACGTCGAGCATCGGGTGCGCGACGGCTCGCTCGATGCTCACGAAGACCGCCACGAGCAGGACGGCGGCGACGAACCCGACGACGGTGCGGCTGCTCGACCAGCCGTGGCCGGGTGCCTCGATGATCGTGTAGGTCAGGGTGCCGAGGGCGGCGATCGACACGACCAGGCCGGGGTGGTCGAGCCGTGGCACCGAGGCGTCGCGCGACTCGGGCACGAAGCGCAGCGTCATCACGATCGCGAGCAGGGCCACGGGCACGAGCGCCCAGAAGACGCTGTGCCAGGAGAAGTGCTGGAGCAGCGCTCCACCGGCGACCGGGCCGAGGGCGACCCCCAGGCCGACCGCCGCCCCCCAGGCGCCGAGGGCCGCGGCGCGCTCGCGCCGCTCGGTGAAGGCGTTGGAGATGACCGAGAGGGTCGTGGGGAAGATGAGCGCGGCGAAGAAGCCCATCACGAAGCGCAGCGTGATGAGCGCTCCGACGCTGTCGACGAGCGCGGCGACGCCGGTGCTGATCGCGAACCCGACGAGGCCGACGAGCAGGGCCGGACGGCGTCCGAGCTTGTCGGAGAGGCTGCCCATGGCCAGCACCAGCGCGGCGAAGGCCAGGTTGTAGCCGTCGACGATCCAGAGCAGGTCACGCGTGCCGGCGTCGAGCTCGCGGGCCAGGGTCGGCAGCGCGATGTTGACGATCGTGGTGTCGAGGTTGATGGTCAGCGCGGCCAGGCAGACCGTGACCAGCACGAGCGGCTTGTTGATCGTGGAGCGGGTGGAGCGGGTGGTGGGGCTCATGGAGGGTCTCCTCGACGGACGGGTCGGGCGGCCACCGGGACGAATGTGGACGGCGACAACATGAGGATGGACGATGAAGTGGGCGGTGTCAACATCTAGGCGTTGATCGGCTAGGGTCGCGCCATGTCCGCAGCCGCCAGCTACCACCACGGCAACCTGCGCGAGTCGCTCGTCACGGCCGCGATCGCGGTGGCGCGTGAGCACGGACCCGAGGGCCTGGCCCTGCGCGACCTGGCCCGGCGCGTCGGGGTCTCGCACAACGCCGCCTACCGCCACTTCGCCGATCGCGACGCGCTGGTCGCCGAGGTCGCGAGGCGCGCGATGGCGGGCCTGGTCGCCTCGATGCAGCGCCGGCTCGACACCGTCACCGCGACCGATCCGGTCCTGCGGGCCAGGCGGCGCCTGGCCGAGACCGGCCGCGGCTACGTCCACTTCGCCCTCGGGGAGCCCGGGCTGTTCCGGGTCGCGTTCGGCTCCTACCCCCAGGGGCCCGACCCGTCGGACGAGACCGACGTCGATCCGTTCGGGGTGCTCGTCTCCTGCCTCGACGAGCTGGTCGAGGTCGGCTTCCTGCACCGCGACGCGCGCCCGGGTGCGGAGATCACCTGCTGGTCGGCGATGCACGGCTTCGCGGTGCTCCACCTCGAGGGACCGCTCGGCGACGAGGCGGACGCCGTCCGCGAGCAGGCGCTGGCGAGTGTGCTCGTCACGATCGACCGCAGCTATGCCGCGACGACGGGCTCGGCGACCACGAGCGGTGACCTGCTGGTCTGGTCCGGCGGCTCGAGCAGGGGCGAGTCGTCACCCCGTGGCTCGTCGGGTCGACCGTCGCCCTCACCGGGCGGCCCCGGGGCCCTGCGGTCGACGTCCGACGCCTCATCCGTGGACGCGGTGGTTAACGATCGCTAACCTGGCCGGGTGAGCGACTCGAGCACCCCGGGCGACCTGCGCGACCTCGTCGCCGACCTGCGTGACCGGCTGGCCGCGGCGCATCGGGGCGGGAGCGAGGCTGCGCGCAAGAAGCACACCGACCGCGGCAAGCTGCTGGCTCGCGACCGGGTCGACCGGCTGCTCGATCCCGGCAGCCCGTTCCTCGAGCTCAGCGCGCTCGCGGCCACCGGCATGTACGGCGAGCCGGGGGACTCGCCGGTGCCGTCGGCCGGGGTGGTGACCGGAATCGGCATCGTGCACGGTCGGCCCTGCGTGGTGGTCGCGAACGACGCGACCGTCAAGGGCGGCACCTACTACCCGGTGACGGTCAAGAAGCACCTGCGCGCCCAGGCCGTCGCCGCGGAGAACCGGCTGCCGTGCGTCTATCTCGTCGACTCCGGCGGGGCGTTCCTGCCGATGCAGGACGACGTCTTCCCCGACCGCGAGCACTTCGGCCGGATCTTCTTCAACCAGGCCAACCTGTCGGCGGCGCAGATCCCGCAGATCGCCTCGGTGATGGGCTCGTGCACGGCCGGCGGCGCCTACGTGCCGGCGATGTCGGACGAGACCGTGATCGTCAAGGAGCAGGGGACGATCTTCCTGGGTGGCCCGCCGCTCGTGAAGGCCGCGACCGGTGAGGTCGTCACCGCCGAGGACCTCGGCGGCGGTGAGGTGCACGCGCGCACCTCGGGCGTCGTCGACCACCTCGCCGACGACGACGCGCACGCGCTGGCCATCGTGCGGGCGATCGTCGACACGTTGCCGCCGGTGCCCGCGCCGCCGTGGGAGGTGCGCGAGGTCGAGGAGCCCCTGCACGACCCCGAGACGCTGTACGACGTCGTCCCCGCCGACACGCGCACGCCGTACGACGTGCGCGAGGTGATCGAGCGCATCGTCGACGGTTCGCGATTCCAGGAGTTCAAGGCGCTGTACGCCGAGACGTTGGTGACCGGCTTCGCGCACGTGTGGGGCCACCCGGTCGGGATCGTGGCCAACAACGGCATCCTGTTCGGGGAGTCGGCGCTCAAGGGCGCGCACTTCATCGAGCTGTGCAACCAGCGCGGCATCCCGCTGGTCTTCCTGCAGAACATCTCCGGCTTCATGGTCGGGCGCGAGTACGAGAACAAGGGCATCGCGCGTGACGGTGCCAAGCTCGTCACCGCCGTCGCCTGCTCGGTGGTGCCGAAGTTCACCGTCGTGATCGGCGGCTCGTTCGGGGCCGGCAACTACGGCATGTGCGGGCGCGCCTACGACCCCCGGTTCCTCTGGATGTGGCCCAACGCCCGGATCTCGGTGATGGGTGGCGAGCAGGCCGCCTCGGTGCTCGCGACCGTGCGCCGAGACGGCCTGGAGGCCCGCGGCGAGGAGTGGTCGGAGGACGACGAGGAGGCCTTCCGCGCCCCGATCCGCGACCAGTACGACGCCCAGGGCTCGCCCTACTACTCCACCGCCCGACTCTGGGACGACGGCGTCATCGACCCCGTCGACACCCGTCGGGTGCTCGGCATGGGACTTGGCCGCCGCGGCCTGTGCGCCGGTTCCGACGCCCTCCTACGGCATCTTCAGGATGTGATCTCGTGACTCCCGTGATGTCCGTGCCCCTCGGCTCTCGTCCTGCCCCAGCGGTTGCCGAGTCGGCGCGTCTACGCGCCGACTCGACCGGAGTTGCCCGTCGAGTCGGCGCGTCTACGCGCCGACTCGACCCCAACGGTGCGGGGGAGGGGGGTCGGTGGTGATCGAGACGCTGCTGGTCGCCAACCGCGGCGAGATCGCGCTGCGCGTCTTCCGCACGGCCGAGGCGATGGGGATGCGCACCGTGGCCATCTACACCGACCTCGACGCCGGCGCTCCCCACGTGGTGGCCGCCGACGAGGCGGTGCGGGTCGAGAGCTACCTCGACGTCGACGCCGTCGTGGCCGCCGCACGGTCGGTCGGGGCCGACGCGGTGCACCCCGGTTACGGCTTCCTCTCCGAGCGCCCGGCGTTCGCGGCCGCGCTGGAGGCGGCCGGGATCACCCTGGTCGGGCCGACGGCTGCGGTGATGGAGCAGATGGGGCGCAAGGACGCCGCCCGCGAGGTCGCCCTGGCGGCCGGCGTGCCCGTCGTCCCGACGGGTGAGGACGCTCCCTACCCGGTGCTGGTGAAGGCCGCAGCCGGTGGCGGCGGCAAGGGCATGCGGGTGGTGCGCGCCGAGGGCGAGATGGCCGAGGCGCTCGCGGCCGCGAAGCGTGAGTCGCTGGCAGCGTTCGGCGACGACACCATGCTCGTCGAGAAGTACGTCGAGCGCGGGCGCCACATCGAGGTGCAGGTCGTGGGCGACACCCACGGCACGGTGCTGCACTTCTTCGAGCGCGACTGCTCGACCCAGCGTCGGCACCAGAAGGTGCTCGAGGAGGCCCCGGCCCCCACCCTCGACGAGGCGACCCGCGCGCGGGTGCGCCAGGCGGCGGTCGACCTGGCCGCCCACGTCGGCTACACCGGCGCCGGCACCGTCGAGTTCCTGCTCGACCCCGCGGCCAACGGGGGCACCGGCGAGTTCTACTTCCTCGAGATGAACACCCGCCTCCAGGTCGAGCACCCGGTCACCGAGGCCGTCGCGCTCGTCGACGGTCAGGGCGTCGACCTGGTCGAGCTGCAGCTACGGGTGGCCGCCGGCGAGCCCCTCGGCCTGACCCAGGACGACGTCCGCCTGGCCGGGCACGCGATCGAGGCGCGCATCTACGCCGAGGACTCCTTCCACGGCTTCCTCCCGCAGGCCGGCACCGCGTCGATCGTGCGTTGGCCGTCCGGCAGCCGCGGCCCCACCACGGTCCGGGTCGACCACGCCCTCGGGTCGGGCCAGGTCGTGAGCACCTCCTTCGACCCGATGCTCGGCAAGGTGATCGCCCACGGACCCGACCGCGAGAGCGCCCGCCTGGCGCTCGTGGACGCGCTCGACCGCACCGCGATCCTCGGCCTGACCACCAACGCCGGGTTCCTCCGCGCGCTCGTGGCGAGCGAGGAGTTCGCCGCCGCGACCATCGACACCGCCTGGCTCGACACCGCCGAGGTGCCCACCCCCGACCCGAGCCTCGCCCGGGCGGCGACGGCGTGGATCGCAGCGATGCTCACCTCGCACGCAGGCCGGGGCGCGTTCCGCTCCGACGGCTTCCGCCTCGGCGCCTCGCCGGCCCCGACCCTCGTCGAGCTCGACCGGGACGTCGTCGTCGACCGCGCCGCCGGCACCGTCGACGGCGTCCCGTTCGTGCAGACCTCGGCCGCCGACCACGTGCTCGCCGCCGTGGTGGACGACGAGCCGGTCAGCGTGGTCGTCGACGTCCACCCCGGGCACCCCGGCACCTACGAGGCCTCGCACCTCGGGCAGCGCCACGTCTTCACCCCAGCCGATCGCCTCGCCGGTGCCGCAACGGTCGGCGACGGCTCGATCACGTCCCCGATGCCCGGCACCCTCCTCGACGTCCGCGTGGCTGTCGGCGACGCCGTGGCCGCCGGGGACGTGCTCGGCGTGATGGAGGCGATGAAGATGGAGCACGCCCTCACGGCGCCCTTCGACGGCACCGTGACCGAGGTCGGCGCCTCGGCCGGCGCGACGGTGGCGCTGGGCGCCACGCTGTTCGTGGTGGAGGAGCACTCGTGACCATCGACGTCGGACTCCCGATGAGGGTCCCCGCCCCGGGGCTGCCCGAGCGCGTGACGATCTACGAGGTCGGCGCCCGCGACGGGTTGCAGAACGAGAAGGCGCTGATCGCGACCGACGTGAAGGCCGAGTTCGTCCGGCGCCTGCTCGCTGCGGGTCTCCCGGTGGTCGAGGCGACGTCGTTCGTGCACCCGACGTGGGTCCCACAGCTGGCCGACGCCGCCGACCTGATGGCGCTGCTGGGCGACGCGAGCTCCGGGGTGGGCGAGAAGTCGCGCGACCTGCCGGTGCTGGTGCCCAACGAGCGCGGGCTCGACCGCGCCCTCGAGCTCGGCCTGCGGCGCATCGCCATCTTCGGCTCCGCCACCGAGACGTTTGCGCGCAAGAACCTCAACCGCACCCTCGACGAGCAGCTCGTGATGTTCGAGCCCACCGTCGAGCGGGCGCTCGCCGCCGGCCTCGACGTCCGCGCCTACGTGTCGATGTGCTTCGGCGACCCGTGGGAGGGCCCGGTGCCGATCGAGCAGGTCGTCTCGGTCGGACGCCGCCTGCTCGACCTCGGCGCCGCCCAGCTCAGCCTCGGCGACACCATCGGGGTCGGCACCGCCGGCCACGTCACCGCCCTCGTCGAGGCGTTCGTCGACGCCGGCGTCGGCGTCGACCGGCTCGCGCTGCACTTCCACGACACCTACGGCCAGGCCCTGAGCAACGTCCAGGCCGGGCTGCGCGCCGGCATCACGACGTACGACGCCAGCGCCGGCGGACTCGGCGGCTGCCCGTACGCCGAGAGCGCGACCGGGAACCTCGCCACCGAGGACCTCGTCTGGCTGCTCGACGGACTCGGCATCGGCCACGGTGTCGACCTGGCGTCGCTGGTCGCGACCAGCACCTGGATGGCCGGCCACCTCGGGCGCCCGAGCCCGTCGGCGGTCGTCCGCGCGCTGGGGTGACGACGAGATCGCGCTCGTCACTCACCGTCACCACCTCCACGAGGCCGCTCGAACGGCGTGGTGGAGGTCCGAACGGTGAGTGACGAGCGCGATCGCCACCTCCGTCCCGCGGCCCGGACCAACCGCAGATACCATCACCCGGTGAGTCGCCGCGTCTACCTCCACATCGGCGCGCCGAAGACCGGGACGACCTACCTGCAGGACCGGCTGCGGCTGAACGCCCGCAGCCTGGCCGCGCACGAGGTCCACTTCCCGAGCCGCAACCTCTCCACCGACGCACCACTGTTCCACTTCCGCGCCGCGCTCGACCTGCTCGGCCAGGACTGGGGCGGCGAGCCCGGTCACGCGGCCGGCGGCTGGGACGCGCTGGTGCGGCGCGTACGCCGCCTCGACGGCACGGTGGTGGTCAGCCACGAGATCCTCGCCCCCGCCGAGCCCGGCCAGATCGCGCGCGCGAAGGCGACGATCGCGAGCACCGGAGCCGAGCTGCACGTCGTCTACTCCGCCCGCGACCAGGCCCGGCAGGTGCCGGCGGCGTGGCAGGAGAGCATCAAGCAGGGCCGCACGTGGAGCTACCGACAGTTCTGCAAGAGCGTCGTCAAGCGCAGCTCGTGGTTCTCGCGGGCCTTCGACCTGCCCGAGGTGCTCACCGCCTGGGGCGAGGGGATGGCGCCCGAGCACGTCCACGTCGTGACCGTGCCCCAGACCCGCGGACCCGAGCTCTGGGAGCGCTACTGCGCCACCTTCGGCATCGACCAGGCGTGGGTGCCGCGCGAGTCCGACGCCCACAACGCCTCGCTCGGCGTCCCCGAGACCGCGATGCTGCGCCGGCTCAACGTGCAGATGGACCGCGCCCCGCGTCAGGAGGGATCCTTCGACACCCTCGTACGCCGCCTGCTCGCCGAGGAGACGCTCGTCGGGCGCACGTCCAAGCCGTTGCTGCTGCCGCCCCAGATGCAGGAGTGGGCGGCGGCCGAGGCGGAGGTCTGGATCGAGTGGATCCGCGCTCGCGGCGTCGACGTCGCCGGCGACCTGGAGGACCTGCGCCCGCGCCCGCGCGACCCCGCCGCCGGTTGGGCCAACCCCGACAAGATCGGCACCAAGCCGCAGCTCAAGGCCGCGATCGAGGCCCTCGCCGCGATGACCGTCGAGGCCGACCGCCGCGCAGACCCCCACGAGAAGCTGACCGCCCGGGTCCGGTCCCGGGTCCGCGGTCTGCGGGACGACTGACGCGGTGAGGCCGCCGCCCGACTTCCCCGACCCGAGCAGCGTCGACCCGGGCAGCGTCGACCCGGGCCGGGCCTGGGGCTGGGTCGCGGCGTTGCGCGACGGCTCGACGACGCCGTGGTCGCTGCTGCCCGCGGACGCCGGCACCGCGCCGCCGACCGCGCGGGACCTGCCCGGCGCCCAGCAGCTCGAGCTCGCTCGGCGCATCAACCTCGCCGCCGCCCGCCCGGGCGCCGCCGACCAGGTGAGCAGTGCCGCCCGGGCCGGGGCCGCCCGGGCCGCCCTCGTCGAACGCGTCCTCACCGCGAGCGCCATCGGCCGCGGCGTCCCCGACCTCGAGCTCGTCGGCGCCGCCGGAGCAAGGACGTGGGGCCCGTCGCCGGTCGACCCGGAGATGCTGACCGACCAGCACCTGCTGCGCGTCGCCGTCACCGTGCTCGCCGAGGACGTCGTCGCCGCCGATCGGGTGCAGGTCGCGCCGCGTAGCCGGCTGACCTCCGTCAGCGCCGTGCCGCGGCGCGCACGCCGGCACCTGCGACGCCACCAGCGCGGGCACCGCCTGGTCGGCGACCCCTGGCTGGCCCGGACCGTGCGCGAGGAGATGCTGCGCGCCGCCCGACCCCTTGCGCGACCCGACGCCACCGTCGTCGTCCTCGCCCCGGACCTCGCCGCCCTGCTGGCCGGCGCGTTCACCGCCCGGTCCTTCGACGAGGGCGGTCCCCGCTGGGAGCACTGGCTGCGCTCGGGCGTGGGCGACGCGCTGCCGCCCCGCGCCGACCTGAGCGCCGTGGCTCGGCGTTGGCGCGACGTGGTCGGGCGCGACCGGGTCGTGATCGTCACTGCGCTCGAGCAGCTGCCGCAGGTCCTGGGGCTCCCGGCTCGATGCCTGCCACGGCTCGCAGCCCCGCACGTGTCGGGCGACGCGGTCGACCTCGCGCGCCGGGTCAGCGCACCGCTGGGACTGCTGGTGGCTCCCGACGAGCGCCGTCGACTGCTGCGCCGCGTGTTGCTGCCGATGCTCCAGGGCGACCACGAGCAGCACCCCGGGGCCGCCCTCGCGGTGCGGGGCCACCAGCTCGACCGGGTGGTGCGGCGTGCCGCGCAGATGCGCGACGACCTCCGCGCGGCTGGCTACCCTGTGGTCGGCGACCTCCAGAGCCTGGTGCCCGCCGCCGATGCGTCCGCGACGTCCACGACGCCCACGACGCCGACGAAGCCCGCCGGTGCGGGCCCGGACGACGCGGGGGTCCTCGCGCTGGCGATCAGGGTCCTGCTGGCGGCACCGCCGCAGCATCGGCCCGAGAGGAGGGACACCGCGTGACACATCAGGGGACACGCCGGGTCCTGCTGCACGTCGGCACCCCCAAGACCGGCACGTCGTACGTCCAGGACGTCCTCTTCCGCAACCGCGAACGGCTCACCGAGGCCGGCATCCTCTACCCCGCCGACCGCTTCGACGCCCACTTCCTGGCAGCCCTCGACCTGATGAGCCTGCCCTGGGGCGGCCTCGAGACCGAGGCGATCGGCGCGTGGGACCGGCTCGCCGACCGGGCGCGCGCCCACGGCGGCACCACGATCATCAGCCACGAGATCCTCGCCCGCGCCTCGCGTACCCAGGCGGGCCGGGCCCTGGCCTCGCTGGGCCATCGGTGGGACGCCCCGGCCGACGAGCAGGAGACCGAGGTGCACGTCGTGGTCTCCGCGCGCGACCTGGTGCGCCAGGTGCCGGCTGAGTGGCAGGAGAACGTCAAGCACCGCAGCACCTTGTCGTATGCCGCCTTCCTCGACCAGGTGCGCGACCCCGAGCGCCGCTCGCCGGTGGCGAGCTGGTTCTGGGGGGTGCAGGAGCTGCCCGACATCCTCGACCGGTGGGCCCACGACCTGCCGCCCGAGAACGTCCACGTCGTCACCGTGCCGCCGTCGGGCACGGCGCCGGAGGTGCTCTGGACGCGGTTCAGCACGGCACTGGGTCTCGACGGGCTCGAGCTCGACCTCTCCGCCACCCGCGCCAACCCGTCGCTCGGCGTGCCCGAGACGGCGCTGATCCGACGCATCAACCAGCGCGCGAACGACGTCCTGGCCCCGCCCGACTACCGTCCGCTGGTGCGCGAGCTGCTCGCCCATCGCACGCTGTCGCAGCGCCGCGGCTCGCCCCGTCTGGGTCTTCCTCCCGAGCTGCACGACTGGTTCCTCGACCTCGAGAAGTCGTGGGTCGAGGCCGTCGAGTGCCACGGCTACGACGTGATCGGCGACGTCCAGGAGCTGCTCGGGGCCCCGGCGCCCGACCCTGCTCACGGCGAGACAGCGGCCGAGCAGGCATGGTCGGACCCCGACGACCCGCAGCCGGACGAGGTCGCCGACGCGGCCGTCGACGCGATCAGGGCCCTCGCCCTCGAGGCGGCCGGCGCACACGCCGAGGTGCACCGGCTGCACGGCGAGCTGGCCGACGTCCGCGGCGAGCTCGAGCGGTCCTACCTGCGCCCGAGCTACCGCCTGCGGGTGGTGGTCGTGCGGGCCCTGGAGTCGTCGACGCCGGGCCGGGCGGTGATGCGGGGCTACCGCGCCCTGCGCGGGAGGAGCTCGGACTCGGCGTAGTGGCCGATCTTGTAGGTCGCCCAGCCGTCGGAGCCCATGCCGACCAGCCCGCCGACACCGGGCACGCGCCGTCCGAACGTGGTGGCCAGGCGCTTGCCCGCCACTCGCGTGACGAGGTCGTTGGCCACCTCGCCCGAGACGACGGCGTCGATCGCGGGGTCGTGCACGGGCGCCGTCGCCAACGCCATCGGCGGGGCCGGCAGGGTGCCCTTGGCGACCAGCCTCAGCACGTCGTCCTCGCCGATGGTGGTCACCAGGACGGCGTTGTGCACCCGCGGGTCGGTCAGGTCGTAACCGCGCAGGTGGGCGACGCAGGCAACCATCCGGTCCTGCAGCACCGCCAGGCCGGTGATGTTGGCCGGGACCGCCACGGTCATCGTCACCAGCCCGCCGAGGTTGGTCGCGAAACCCTGCACGCCGGCGTAGCGGATGTGGTGGTCGACGACGTCCTTGACGGCGCCGGCGACGTCGCCGTCGTTGCTGCTCAGCGCCTTGTCGGCCAGCCGCGTCGCCGAGGTGAAGGGACCGGCGCCGTCGATGGCGCGGTGCAGGGCCTCACGCACGAAGGAGGCGCTCAGCCCCGGGGCGAGCTGGGTGACCCGCGGCACGACACGAGGGGCTAGCTGGCGGCCGATCGTGCGGGTGACTCCCATGGCCCGATCCTACGGGGCGCCGCGCACCCTAGGCTCGAGTCATGACCCATCCCTGCAAGATCGGTGTCCAGCTGCCCGAGGTGGAGAGGTTCGTGCCGTGGGGGGAGTACCTCGACCTGGCACGACGGGCGGAGGCGGCGGGTTACGACTCGGTCTGGGTGGGCGACCACCTGGTCTACGACCTGCCGGACGGGACGACGAGAGGGCCCTACGAGGCGTGGACGACGCTCGCGGCGATCGCGGCCGTGACCGAGCGCGTGGAGATCGGACCGCTCGTCGCGTCGACCGGCTTCCACGCCCCCGCGATGCTCGCCAAGCAGGCGGCCACCGTCGACGCGATCTCGCAGGGCAGGCTGGTCCTGGGGCTCGGGGCCGGCTGGAACCGCCGGGAGTTCGACGCCTTCGGGTTCCCCTACGACCGGCGCGTGTCGCGATTCGAGGAGGCGCTCTCGATCATCGCTGCGCTGCTTCGGGAGGGCCGCACCACCTTCCACGGGGAGTTCTACGACGTCGACGACTGCGTCCTCGACCCGCTCCCGGTCCGCGCCGGCGGACCGCCGATCATGCTCGGCTCCAACAGCCCCCGGATGCTGGGTATCGGGTTGCCGGTCGCCGACTCCTGGAACGTGTGGTGGAGCATCTACGGCAACTCGGCCGAGAGGTTCGCGCAGGTCAAGGCCGACGTCGACGAGGTCATGCCCGAGGGCAGGCACGTCGAGGCGAGCGCCGCCGTCCTGGTCTCGCTGGCCGGGGGCGCGGGCCGGCTGATGGGCGAGTCGTACGACGCCCCGGTCGCGCGGGTCACGCCCGACGACCTCGGCGACCACGTCAGGGCGATGGCGAGCGCCGGCGCCACCCACCTGCAGCTGGTGCTGGACCCGATCACGGCGGAGTCGATCGACGTCGTGGGTCAGGTGCTGGGCGACCTCGAGGGGTGAGGTCAGTCCTCGTCGACCCCTCGACCCGGGCTCGAGGACTTCGCCAGGGGCAGCACGACCCGCACCCGGGTGCCTCGGGCGGGCGAGGAGTCGACGGAGATGTCCCCGCCGTGGCTGCGCACGATCGACGACACGATGCTCAGCCCGAGCCCTGAGCCGGGGATCGCGCGGTCCGTGGCGGCGCTCGAGCGGAAGAACCTCGTGAACAACCCGAGCTGTTCGTGCTCGGGGATGCCGATGCCGTCGTCGCTCACGGTGAGCCTGGCCCGGGTGCCCTCGACGTCGACCGCGCACTCGACGGTGCCGCCGTCCTCGGTGAACTTCAAGGCGTTGCTCAACAAGTTGCTCAGCACCTGCTCGAGCTGTCCGGCATCACCGCGGACGATGACCGGCTCGAGGGGCGCGAGGAAGCGTGTCGTCACGTCACGGGCATCGATCAGGGTCTGCAGGGCCAGCCGGCCCGAGGAGACCACGTCCCTGAGGTCGATCGGCGAGGAGTCGGACCGGAGCCGGCCGGCCTCGATGGTGGAGACGGTCAGCAGGTTGTCGACGAGGGCGAGCAACCGTTGGCCGCTGCGGTCGGCCGCATCGGCGAGCTTGCGCTGCTGCGCGGTGAGGGGTCCGACCTCCTCCTGCCTGAGGAGCTCGAGGTAGCCGACGATGCCGGTGAGCGGCGTGCGCAGCTCGTGGCTCACGTTGCCGACGAGGTCGTCCTTGATGCGGTCCAGCTCTCGAAGTCGTTCCGAGGCCCGCGCCTCCTCGGCCAGCCTGGTGGCCAACAGGTCCGCCTGCTGCTTCAGCGCACGCTCGGTCTCCTGGCGCGCCGAGTCGCCCCGGGCGATCGTGGAGAAGCCGATCAGCGACCCGTCGACGCCGTGCACCGGTGAGACCGTGACGGACACCTCGACCAGGCTGCCGTCCCGGTGTCGGCGAACGGTCTCCAGACCCTGGACCGTGAGGCCCCGTGCGGCCCTCCTCGTGAGATCGAGGATCTCCTCCTCGGTGGCGCGGTCGTGCGCCAGGATCCGCATGTTCTGGCCGGTGGCCTCGAGGGCGGAGTAGCCGTACAGGCGCTCGGCGCCCGGGTTCCAGCTGATGATCGTGCCGTCCAACGACCTGCCGATGATCGCGTCGCTGCTCGACTCGACGATCGCGGACAGGTGCTCGACGGTGTGTTCGGCCTGCTTGCGATCGGTGATGTCGGTGGAGACGCCGATGATGGCCCGCAAGGTGCCGTCGGCGTCGAAGGCGGGCGTGTTGGTCACGTGCGCCCAGAACGACGTGCCGTCGCGGTGGCGTACGACGAACTCGCCCGTCCAGCTGCGACCGGCCGCCAGCTCGGCGAGGATGAGCGTGGCTTCGTGCACCGACTGCGGTGCCGGGGTGAGATCGACGATGCGGCGCCCCACCGACTCCTGCGCCGTCCAGCCGTAGAGCCGCTCGGCGGCGCTGTTCCAGTAGATGACGGTGCCGGCGACGTCCGTGGCGATCACTGCCTCGCCCACGGCATCGAGCAGCAGGGCCTGGAAGCGGAGGGTGTCGAGCTCGAGCGGGTCAGCGCCGTCCATCACCTTCTCCTTCCGCCACCGTCCCCGCGAGCCGGCAGGCTGCCGCGGCGAGACCTCCCGCGCCCGGTGCACGCACCATGCTCACGCCCTCACGCCCTCACGCTGAGGAGCGTGACGCAGCCTAAACGAGTGGCCGCGCCAGGGGGCCGGATGCCGAGCACGGGCACCGCGCGCCCGGGCGTGCGCCTTGCGCACGTCGTCCGTGCCCTACCGTCCCAGCCATGGATCGCCGAGCTGACGACGGCACGACCCCGTGGCCGGTCGAGCCACCGCCGACGCGGTGGGTCTTCGGCGACATCCCGGAGGCGGACGCAGACGAGGACCTGGTCGCGATCGGCGCCGACCTCGAGCCGGGCACGATCCTGGCCGCCTACCGCCGCGGGCTCTTCCCGATGCCGTTCGGCTCGGGCAAGGCGGCGGCGAAGGAGCCGGTGGGCTGGTGGTCCCCTGTACGCCGTGGGGTGCTCGACCTCGACGACCTCGCCGTGTCGCGCTCGTTGCGGCGCTCGGCGCGCGACTTCGAGATCCGCCTCGACTCCGCCTTCGCCGAGGTGATCGACGCCTGCGCCGACCCGGGTCGCCCGCACGGCTGGATCGACCGGCGGGTACGCGACGCCTACGTGGGCCTGCACGAGCTCGGCTGGGCGCACTCGGTCGAGGCGTGGCGCGACGGCCGGCTCGAGGGCGGCCTCTACGGGCTGGCGATCGGCGGACTCTTCGCCGGCGAGTCGATGTTCCACCGCGCGCGCGATGCCTCGAAGGTGGCCCTGGTGGGTCTGGTCGAGACGCTGCGCGACGACGAGGCAGGGCGGCGCCTGGTCGACGTGCAGTGGCAGACGCCGCACCTCGAGAGCCTGGGGGTGCGCGAGATCGGCCGCGACGAGTACCTGGAGCGATTGGTCGACGTGCTCGCCGTCGGACTGCCGCGCGTGTTCACGACCGCCCCCGGCTCCCACGACCGAGGGAGGTGACGACGACCGCGACTTTCCGACCCGCTCCGCAGGCTTCTCCGCGCCGTGCTCGGCCAGCCGACCGGCGAGGGTCTCGGCCGACCGGCCGCCTCAGACCACCTGCGGCGCAGTGCCGTTCTCGCTGACCATCGGGCGCCCGGCGGCGTCCCACTCGAGCATGCCGCCGTCGAGGTTCACCGCGTCGTAGCCCTGCTGGGCGAGCCAGCCGGTGGCCTGCGCCGAGCGTCCACCCACCTTGCAGACCACGAGCACCTGCTCCATCGGCAGCTCGCCGACGCGGTCGGGCAGGTCCATCAGCGGCACGTGGAGCGCGCCCGCGACGTGACCGGCGTCGAACTCGCCCTGCTCGCGCACGTCGAGCACGACCAGGCCCTCGGGCAGCGGGTCGGGCACTGAGGACAGGGCGACGGTGGGGATGCTCATGGGTCCATCTCACCATCTCAGCACGTGGCGTCACCGGTGGTGGTCTCGCACGACGATCTGCCCTCGGCAGACCCGGCTCGGTCCGTGGGGCAGCCAGGGACGGAGGGTCCACCGCGGCTCGGATAACGTGGCAGCGTGCCCGTGCCCGCCGTTGTGCCCACCGCCTGGACGCGGCGGACCGTGCGACGGATGCTCGGTGCGGTGGTGGCGCTCGCGCTGAGCCTGATGTGCACCGTCCTGGCGGTCTCCGCATCGACCGCGATGCCCGGGATGGCCGGGATGCCGGGGATGCCTGAGATGCTGGGATGGCTGGGATGCCGGGGATGGCCCGGACGGTGTCGGCCGACGTCGCGGGCGCGGTCGTGGTGGCCGTGCGGGCGCCGTCTGCTGCTGCGACGCCGTCGCCCACGACGTCCCTGTGCGAGACCCCCTGTGCGGGTGGCACCACCGGCGTCCTCTGCGGCGTGGCCGTCGCCCTGGTGGTCACCTCGGTCCTGCTGTTGCTGCTGACGTCTCGCCGCGACACCTTCCTCGGTCTCCTCGCTCGGGTCCGCCGTGCCGGTCTCGTCCGCAGGCGGAGGCGTCAGCGGACGCCGTGGCTGGTCCGCTCGCCCGTCTCCCTGGGCGTGCTGAGGGTCTGACAGGTCGCTCAGCGCGCCCTGCCTGAGCCAAGCCCCCGTGGCGTGCCCCAGCGACGCACGCCGACGACCGGTGCCGTCCTGGGCACCCGTCGAACCGCCATCCGGTCATCGGCTGCTCGCGTCCCCGCACCACTGCGGGGGCGTCGGGGGAGCCCGACCGGTCCCACTCATCAGCAAAGGAACAACGACGTCTCATGACCATGACCATGGGTTCCGCCCTTCCCGACTGGGTCACTCCTCTCGCGTGGGCCTACATCGCACTCGCCCTTCTCAGCGCTGTCGTCATCGCCGCCGACATCTACCTGCGCGGCCGGCGCCAGGCCACCACTGCGGCCGAGCTGGTCTGGGTGACCTCCGGGCTCTACCTCGGACCGGTTGCCGTCGCGGTCTACCTCCGCCGCGGCCGCCCCGAGGCGACCCCTGCCACCGACGAGGGGCCTGCGAGCCGGGACAGCGCGGCCCTCGCGGTCCTCCCGGGCGGTGGCGCCTCCGCCATCGCGCACCTGGTAGCCGTGCCGTTCGTCGCCGCCGTCGGGTGGACCATCGCCGGACTGGCGATGTGGCCGATGATCCTGGTGATCGCCGCCCTGGCGATCGCGATGCTCGCGGTCTACGAGCGGGTCGCCGGCCGCGGCGCGCGCAGCGTCCGCGGACCGGGTCTTTCGGTGGGTGCCGCCGTCTTCGCCGCCGCGGTCACCGTCGTGGCCTTCGACATCGGGATGGTCGGCTGGATGCTCGTGCTCCACGTCAACGACCTCATGCCGGCCGCCAGCGAGGGCTCCTTCTGGTTCCTGATGCAGGTCGGGGTGATCGTCGGTCTCGCTACCGGCTACCCGGCAGTGAGGTGGCTCGTGGCCCGCAACCAGTCCGTCGTCCCCGCCTGAGTCGACGACCCACCGGCCCCGGACTGCACCCGCAGGCCGGGGCCGACGTCGCGCCCCTGGCCGCCGTGCCGTGGGCACCGGCGCGGGGGTCACCCGCAGCAGTCACTTCAGCAGCCTGCTCATCCGGCGGTCGGCCAACAGCTTCCCGCCGGTCTGGCAGGTCGGGCAGTACTGCAGGCTCGAGTCGGCGAACGACACCTCGCGCACGGTGTCGTTGCAGACCGGGCACGGCTTGCCGGTCTGGGCGTGCACGGCGAGGTTCGACTTCTTCTCGCCCTTCAGCTCGCTGGCCGCGAGCCCGCGGGAGCGGTCGACCGCGGCGCCGAGGGTGTCGCGGATCGCTGCGTAGAGGGTCGCGAGATCGGCGTCGGTGAAGCTCGAGGTCGGCTTGAACGGCGACATCCGCGCGGCGTGCAGGATCTCGTCGGAGTAGGCGTTGCCGATGCCGGCGATGGTTCCCTGGTGGCGCAGCACGCCCTTGATCTGCTTGCTGCCCTGGGCGGAGAGGATCTCGGCGAGCGCCTCGATGGTGAAGTCGTCGGTGAGCGGGTCGGGGCCGAGCGAGACGATGCCGGGCACGTCGGCCGGCGACCGCACGACGTACAGGGCGAGGCTCTTCTTGGTGCCGGCCTCGGTGACGTCGAGGCCGGAGTCGTCGTCGAGCACGATCCGCACCGCGAGCGGCGACTTGTTGCTGGGCTTGGGCGGCAGCGCCGGGACCTCGTCGCGCCAGCGCACCCACCCGGCCCGGGCGAGGTGGAGGATCACGTGGAGGCCGGAGGTCTCGATGTCGAGGAACTTGCCGTGCCGCGTCACGTCGTCGACCAGCGTGCCGCTGAGCGCCGACAGCGGCGGGTCGTAGGTCTTCAGGGCGCTGAACGCCGCGACGTGGACGACGCTGATCGCGCGTCCTGCGAGCCGGCCCCGGAGGTCGAGGGCCAGCGCTTCCACCTCGGGCAGCTCGGGCACGAGCACGACTGTAGTCACCGCGCGAGGGGGGTTGCGAGCGATTCGGGTGACCGACGCTTCGTGCCAACCGGACGCGTGCCTGACACGATGTGCCCATGGCTCCTCGGACAGGCGGGAAGAACTCGCCCCAGGTGGTCGCCCATCGCGGCGCCAGCCACGACGTCGCCGAGCACACCCTCGGGGCCTACGTCGCTGCTCTCGAGGCCGGCGTCGACGGCTTGGAGTGCGACGTCCGACTGACCGCCGACGGCCACCTGGTGTGCGTGCACGACCGCACCCTGAAACGGACGGCGAGCACGTCCGGCCTGGTCTCGACCTCCGACCTGGCCGAGCTCAACGAGCTCGACTTCGCCTCCTGGAAGAACCCGTGGGCCGACCTCGACGACGAGGCGCCCGAGCGTGACGAGTCGCTCGACCGGGTGCTCACCCTGCGCAAGCTGCTGGAGACGACCGCCGACTACCACCGCCGGGTCGAGGTCGCGATCGAGACCAAGCACCCCACCCGCTTCGGCGGCCTGGTCGAGAAGCGCCTGGTCGAGATGCTGCGCGAGTTCGGCTGGGACGTCGCGGGCTCTCCCGTGCGGGTGATGAGCTTCTCCTTCACCGCCCTGCAGCGCGTGGAGCGGCTGGCTCCCGAGGTGCAGCTCGTGCAGCTGATCGACAAGCCGCAGCACTGGCCGATGCTGCGCCGCGTCATCGGTGCCGACTGGCTCCTGGGTCCCGGCATGGCGTTCCTGCGCGAGCACCCGAAGGTGGGCGTGAGCATCACCCGCGCCGGCCACGACATGCACGTCTGGGTCGTCAACACCGAGAGCGACCTGCGGCTGTGCCAGGAGCTCGGCGTCGAGGCGGTCATCACCGACCGACCGGCCTACGTCCTGGACGCGCTCGGCCGGTAGGTTCGCGGCCATGGGAAAGAGCTCACGCACCAAGAACCGGCCCGCCACCTCCACCAGCACCGGTGAGGGCGAGGTCGGCCCGCGCCAGCCCTGCCCCTGCGGGTCGGGCAAGCGCTACAAGGCCTGCCACGGGTCCGCCGGCGGTGCGGCCGACGTCTTCGTCGCCCGTCCCTTCGAGGGTCTCGCCGGCGAGTGCGACCTGATCGCCCTGCGCGAGCTCGTCCCGGCGGCGACCGCGCCCCTGCAGGTCGCCGGCGCGGGCGAGCGTGTCGTCACGCTCTGCACCCTCCTCCCGATGGCCGCCCCGGCGATGTCGCGCGACAGCGGCGAGGTCTGGCTCGGGCTGCAGGTCCAGCACCAGTACGGCGACCCGTCGCGCGACCTCGCGGCGGTGCTGCAGCTGGCGCTCGACGCCGAGCCCGACATCATCGGGCTCAGCTCCGCACCCGGCGAGGGTCCGCGCCTGCAGGACCTCGTCACCAACACCACCCTCGACGTCACCGTGCACGAGGGGTTCGAGTTCTGGACCAGCGACCTCGCTGCGACCGAGGGCCTCGAGGACGCCCTCGCCCAGGCCAACGAAGCGGCCTCCCCGACCGCGCGCCTGTCGTCGGTCGAGGCGGCGTACTGGACCAACGTCGGCGCCAAGGAGCACCTGCGCTGGGTCATGCCCGAGCCCGAGGCCGACCTGCTCGACGCCCTCGCCCGCCTGCACGTCGACGGCGCCGACGTGATCGTGCCCGACGCCCGCCTGGTCGGGATGTTTCGCGCCCACGGCCTGCTCGTACCCGTCTGGGACCTCCCGGTCGGCACCGGCGCCGAGGTGCTCGAGGAACCCGCTCAGGCCTTCAAGACCGCCCTCGACCAGGCGCTCGCCGACGCCTCCGACCTGACGACCGAGCAGCGCTCGGCGCGTTCGGGGCTGGCGAACCGTCAGGTCACGATCCGCTGACCTGTCAGAACGTCACAATTGTGCCGTTCGGACAGGTTCGGGGCCCTGAAACCTGCACGAACGGCACAATTGTGGGATCTGGACAGGCCTACGCGACGGACACCGAATCGTCCGGACGACGTCAGTCGCGCAGGCGCGCAGCCCAGGCGCCGAGGCGGGAGTAGCCCTTCACCGAGACGTTGCGCAGGCGCCGGAAGCTGTAGGGCGAGCGGTCGGCGTCGTCGCCGGCCAGCGCCTCGTGCGCCCCACGGTCGACGAGCACGGTGCCGGGTCGGGCGAGCGACGTCAGCCGGGCCGCGATGTTGACGGTCGGGCCGAACACGTCACCGAGGCGGAGCACGACCTCGCCGTAGGCGAGGCCGGCGCGCACCTCGGGGTACTCGTCGTGCTCGTCGGCGCCGCGACGGGCCATGTCGAGGGCGACCCGGACGGCGTCCGCCGGGTCGTCGACGACGAAGAGCACCTCGTCGCCGATGTTCTTGATGATGCGCCCGCCGACGCCGTTGACCAGGTCGGTGGTGTCGCCCTCGAACTTCTCGATCCAGCCGACCAGCTCGGCCTCGCTCAGCGACTTGCTGCGCGAGGTGTAGCCGACGATGTCGACGAAGACGACCGCGCTGGGTCGCGACGGCGCGCCGGGGTCGTTGACGGCGAGCATCCGGCCGCCGGCGCTGGCGAGGTGACGTCGCCAGACGTAGCTCTGCAGCGCCTCGACGCGGGGCAGCACCTGCTCGGCGAGAGCGGTGAAGGAGCCGGCCGGGTCGGCGGCCGAGTCGGGGTCCTCGAGGGTCACCGAGGTCAGCAGGCTGGTCTGCCACTCCGCCAGCCGGGCGAAGCTGCGCCCCCACGTGCGCACCAGGGCGGCCTGCCGCTCGGGCGAGAGGATGCCGAGCTCGACGAGGTCCCAGGCGTTGCGCAGCGCCTCGACGTCGGCCGGGGTGAAGGCGACCTCGTCGTCGTCGGTCTGCGGGAACCCCATCAGGCGCCACAACCGGACGGCGACCTCGAGGTCGACACCCGACTGCTCGCACACCTCGAGGCGCGTCAGGGTCGGCTCGGAGCCGAGCAGCATCGCCTCGGCCACGTCGAAGGCGCCGGTCAGGTCCGGGAGCGCGACGCCGGCGGCGTCCTGCTCGGGGCCGTCGGGGCCGTCGGGGCCCTCGCGGTCGTCGCGGTGGTCAGCGCCGTCGGGGTCGTCGGCCACGACTCAGTCGGACTTCCCTCGCGACTCGGCCACGGCGGCGATCTTCTCGGCGAACGCCGGCATCTCCTCGATGAGCTCGCGGATGTCGGAGTCGGTGAAGTGGATGGCCTTGATGGGCGTGGTCGCCACGATCGAGGCGGTGCGCAGCGAGTGGCCGACGATCGCGGCCTCGCCGACGATGTCGCCGGGCCCGAGGGTCGCGATCTCGGTGCCGTGCTTCCGGACCGAGACGGTGCCGTCCAAGATGATGTAGGCCTTGTCGGCCTTGGTGCGCTCGCCGATCGGCGCCCAGCCCTCGGGCAGCGTGACCCGGCGGCCGTGCGCGCTGATGCGTGCGACCTCCTGCGGACTGAAGGAGTCGAAGAACGTGGGCATGGAGGGGCCTTTCGTCGGGAGCACCGGTGCGACCGAATCCTACGGATCCTCGCGGACCCACGAGGGTGTGTCCAGCAAACCCGGCAGCGCGCCCCCACGTCGGACGACGGGGCGAGCACCGGTCTGGACCGGCGGAGCGGGCCGCTCGTCAGACGAGGGGGTCGCGCGCGACCGGGCAGCTCATGCAGCGCGGGCCGCCCCGGCCGGAGCCGAGCTCGGAGCCGGCGATGCGCACGACCTCGATGCCGGCCTCCTCGAGGCGGGCGTTGGTGGCGTCGTTGCGCTCGTAGGCGACCGCGACGCGCGGCGCCAGGGCGAGGGTGTTGTTGCCGTCGTCCCATTGCTCGCGCTCGGCGGTGACCGGGTCGAGGCCGGTGTCGATGCGGTGCAGCGCCTCGATGCCCATCGCGTGGGCGGCGGCGACGAGGAAGGGTTGCGGCGCGGCGACCGCGAGGTGCAGGGTGCCGTCGTCCTCCTGGCCGTCGCGGGTGACGGCGTGGGCGACCAGCGACTCGGCCACGTTCTCGTAGACCACCATCTTGTCGACGTCGACCATCGTGCAGATCGTGTCGAGGTGCATCGTTGCGCGCTCCTGGGCGATCGGGACGGCGAGCACGGTGTGCGCCAGGTCGTCCATGAACACCTGGCGGGCCAGGCGCTCGACGCCGGCCGCCGTCGTCCGCTCGCCGACCCCGACCGCGATGACGCCGGGCGCGAGCAGCAGGACGTCGCCGCCCTCGACGTGCTCGTAGTGGTGACCGTGGATGCGGGGGGTGCCGACGAAGCGCGGGTGCAAGGAGTAGATGAGCTCGGTCAGCTGGGTCTCGCGCTTGCGCGCCGGCATGGCCAGCGACGTGATCGCGACCCGGTCGCGCACCCACACCGAGGAGTCGCGGGTGAACAGCAGGTTGGGCAGCGGGTCGATGAGGAACGCGTCGTGGGGCAGCAGCGAGGTGACGAGGCCGAAACCGCCCCGTACCTCGTCGTTGCGGATGCCGGCGGTGAGCAGCGTGGTCAGGTGCTCGGGGTCGGCGTCGCCCAGGAGACCGTCGAGGTAGTGGCGCATGGTGTCGCCCAGCTCGAGGTCGGAGAGCGCGGTCTCGATCGCGGAGGCGCGGGCCTCCTCGACGGCGAGGGTCTCGGTGAGGAGGTCGGTCAGGTAGAGCACCTCGACGTCACGCTCACGCAGCGCCTGGGCGAAGGCGTCGTGCTCGTCCTGGGCGCGGGCGACCCAGGGGATGCCGTCGAACAGCAGCTGGTCGTTGTTGCGCGGCGTCAGTCGCGACAGCTCGTGGCCGGGGCGGTGGAGCATGACCGTGCGCAGGCGTCCGACCTCGCTGTCGGCTCCGTGCGGGGTGGCGGGGGAGGTCGAGGCGTCGGTCATGGCAGCACCCTAGTGGTGGCCAACCGTGTGGTCGGCCGTGTGGCCAACCGTGTGGCCAACCGTGTGGTCGGGGCGACGGGCGGTGCTCGCCGGAACGCTGGGCGAGGGCGGTCCGAGGGCTCGCCTCACGCTCAGGAGGCGCCCCTGCAGGCGACACGGGTCAGGCATCCGGGAGCGTCGAGCGCGCGGGCGCCGCGTCAGGCGAGCAGCTCGACCACGGTGAGGGCGGCGAGCAGCAGGCAGACGCCCGCACCGACGAAGTGCAGCACGTGCAGCGAGACCACTCGCAACAGGCTGCGTCCGACGATCACCGCCAGCGCGCTGACGGCGAGCAGCGCGGCCAGGGCGCCGACGAAGACGCTCAGTGGCGCCTCGTAGCGCGCCACGAGCGAGACCGTCAGCAGCTGGGAGAGGTCGCCCCACTCCGCGGCGAACAGGATGAGGAACGACGCCAGCACCGCCCGCCAGCCCGACGCCGGCGCGGCTTTCTCGGCGAGCTCGGCATCGTCGGCGTCCGACTCCGCCTGCGCGGAAGCGGCTTGGCGCCGCCCCTCGCGCACGAGCACGATCGCGCCGACGACGAAGAGCGCGGCTGCGGCTCCGCGCACGAGGTCCTGCGGGAGCAGCGTCGCCACCTGACCGAGCGCGACCGCGATCGTGGTCTGCACGGCGAACGCGAGCCCGACCCCGATCCAGACCAGCAGCGGGCGGTACTTCGTGGCGAGCACGAGCGTGGCCAGGAAGGTCTTGTCGGGCAGCTCGACGACGAAGATGGCACCGAAGGTCAGCGCGAGTGCGGCGAGGTCCATGCGGTGATTCTCCACCGGCCCGGCGCTGCGCCACGAGCGGGAGCGCCGACGAGCTTACGGTGGCGCCATGCTCGCGGTCCTGGTCGTCATCGCCCTGGCGGCCGCGCTGGCGGCGCTCGGACTGGCCGTCGTCGCCGTCCGTCGGACGACGCCGCGCGGCGACGGCTCCGACCTGCCCACCGACGTGCTCGGCCTGCGCCAGGAGGTCGCCGCGCTCCGCGCCGAGGCCGGGCAGGGGCTGCGCCACCTCGCGGTCGTGCGCTACGACGCCTTCGGCGACATGGGCGGTCACCTGTCCTGGACCCTCGCCCTCCTCGACGATGCCGGCGACGGCATCGTGCTGAGCTCGATCCACGGCCGCAGCGAGGCCCGCACCTACGCCAAGAACGTCGCCGGCTGGACCTGCGACTCCCAGCTCTCGCCCGAGGAGGACGAGGCGATCGCTCACGCCCGTCCGTGACCGGCCCTCGGCCGGTCGGGCGGCTGACCCGCCGGCTGGTGGCCGAGCGTGACGAAGCGGCGCAGCAGGGCGACCAGGCGTCGGGTCTCGGCGGGGTCCAGGTCGTCGAGGTGGTGCGCGGTGCTGGCCGCCGCGATCCGAGCGGCCTCGGCGATCGTCTCGTCGGCGCCGGCTCGCAGGTGCAGTAGCCGGCTGCGCCGGTCGGAGCGGTCGCGACGTCGTACGACGAGGGCACGGTCCTCGAGGTCGTCGGCGATCTGGACGACGCTGGCCCCGCTCAGGCCGAGGAGCCGAGCGACCTCGGACTGCGTGATGGGCCCGGTCGCCTGCAGCAGGGTGAGCGTCGCGAAGAGGCGCGGCTCGAGGCCGAGGGGAGCCAGGGCCGTCAGGAAGGTGCGGTGCATCGCGAGGTGGGCGCGCCCGACCAGGAACCCGAGGTCGGTGCGCAGCGGCTCGGACGGGTCCCGGGCGACCTCGGGGCCGGCCACCCGGAGCAGCAGCGCGGCCAGGTCCTCGCGCTCGGTCGTGGTGAAACCCGCCGCGAGCGACTCCTGGACGGCGTCCGCGCGTCGGGCCCAGGCGGCGACGGCGCGCGTCCCGGCGTCGGTCGCGCTCAGGGCGTAGGAGCGCCGGTCGTCAGGGTTGCGGACCCGCTCGACGAGGCCCCGGTCGACCAGGGCCGCAGCGACCCGGGCCACGGTGGTGCGGCTGAGACCGAGGCGGTCGGCGAGGTCCTGTTGCGAGTCGGCGCCCGGCGCCCGGTCCTCCTCGCCGCGAGCGCCGCGAGCGCCGCGAGCGCCGCGAGCCTGCTCCGCGTGCCCGGCGCGGTCGGTGAGCAGCCGCAGCACCCCGACCGCGTGCGGGTCGACCCCGGCGCGTTGCTCCTCCTCGGTGGTGGCGACGACGCGGGCGTGCGCTCGCCACAGGAGGTGGCCCGGGAGGACGGCCAGCGCAGGGTGCAGGTCGTGCTCGGGCAGGGGCTCGTGCCGGGACTGGGACTGGTGCTGGTGCTGATCCTGGTGCTGGGGTTCGCGCGCGGCGCCCCGCGACGAGGAGCTCACGTGGCCCTCCTCTCACCCTGAGGGGCTTGACGAGCGGGTGGACGGGCGTACCGTACCGGACGTAATCATTAACCTCGTGATGATCAGGAGATCGCAATGAGCACCACCACCGAGCCCGCACCCTCGGAGCCGCAGGCCCCGAGCCGGAGCGGCGGGCGCGACCCCAAGTGGTGGACCCTCGCCGCGGTCTGCACCGGCGTCTTCATGCTGCTGCTCGACATCACCATCGTCAATGTCGCGCTGCCCGACATCCAGACCGAGCTCGACGCCACGTTGTCCGACCTGCAGTGGGTCATCGATGCCTACGCGCTCAGCCTGGCGGCACTGCTGCTCACGGCCGGTTCGCTGGCCGACCTCTACGGCCGTCGCCTGGTCTTCGTGGTCGGTCTCGTGCTGTTCACGATCGGCTCGATCGCCTGCGGGCTGGCCCCCGACGTCGTGTTCCTCTCGATCGCCCGCGCCTTCCAGGGCATCGGCGGCGCGGCGATGTTCGCCACTGCGCTGGCGCTGCTCGCCACCGCCTTCACCGGACGCGACCGCGGCGTCGCCTTCGGTGCCTTCGGCGCGACCACCGGTGTCGCGGTGGCGGTCGGGCCGGTGCTCGGCGGCGTGCTGGTCAGCGGCCTCAGCTGGCGCTGGATCTTCTTCGTCAACATCCCGATCTGCCTGGTCGCCATCGCGATCGCGACCACCCGCGTCAAGGAGTCGCACGACCCGCGCGCCGGCTCGCCCGACTGGGCCGGCTTCCTGAGCTTCAGCGCGTCGCTGGCGCTGCTCGTCTACGGGCTGATCCGCTCGGGCGAGGAAGGCTTCGGCGAGAGCGTCGTGCGGGCCTGCCTGGTGGGTTCGGGGTTCCTCTTCCTGGTCTTCGTGGCGGTGCAGCGAGGCGCCCGGCACCCGATGTTCGACCTGTCGTTGCTGCGCAAGCCCACCTTCAACGGCGGCCTCGTCGCGGCGTTCGGCGTCTCGGCGTCCATCTTCTCGCTGCTGGCCTACCTCGTGCTCTACATCCAAGGTGTGCTCGGCTTCTCGGCCGTGCAGTCGGGCTTCCGGCTGGTGCTGCTCTCGGCGGCGTCCTTCGTCTTCGCCGCGATCGCCGGACGCCTCACCGACAAGGTGCCGACCAAGCTGCTGATCGGTCCCGGGTTCCTGGTGCTCGGCGTCGGGCTCTACCTGTTGCACGGCATCCCGACGTCCGCCGACCCCGACTCGTGGCGCCACCTCGTCCCGGGCCTGATCGTCTGCGGCATCGCCATCGGGCTCATCAACCCCCCGCTCGCCTCGACGGCCGTCGGCGTGGTCACCCCCGACCGGGCCGGGATGGCGTCCGGCGCCAACTCGACCTTCCGCCAGGTCGGCATCGCCACCGGCATCGCGACCCTGGGCTCGCTCTTCGCCAACCAGGTCGGTCGCGAGGTGAGCGACGGACTCGCCGGCAGCCCGGCCGCCGGCAGCTCCGACCAGATCGCGGCCGCCATCACCGGAGGCCAGGTGCAACGCGTCGTCGATGCGGCACCCGCCGCCGCGCGCGAGCGCATCTCCGAGGTCGCCACCACCGCCTTCGTCGACTCCCTGAACCACATCATCGTGGTCGCGATGGTGCTGGCGTTCGCCGCCGGCATCCTCTCGCTGATCCTGATCCGTCAGAAGGACTTCGTGACGTACGGCGGTCCGCCGGCGGGCGGAGCCGAGGTCGACGACGTCGTCTCAGGTGAGACGACCGACCCCGAGCCCGCCGACCCCGAGCCGCCGACCCCGAGCCCGCTGGCCCGGCTGCCTCGCACCGGGGCCGGAGTGAGCCCCCGAGGCGTCGACCGATCCGGCCGACGGCAGCGGCGGTGGCACCCACCGGCGTGACGGGGAGCCGGGCAAGCACCTGGTGTGAGGCTCGCCGGCCCGCAGGGCTCAGCGGTGCCCGGCGATCCGGTGCGGCTCGTAGTCGGCGGCGAGCTCGCTGAGCTCCTCGTCGCTGAGCTCGAGCTCGACGGCGGCGAGGGCGTCGTCGAGGTGGTGCGGCTTGGTGACGCCCACGATCGGCGAGGTCACCGTCGGCTGCGCGAGCACCCAGGCCAGCGCCACCTGGGCGCGGGCGACGCCACGCCGTTCGGCGACCCGCGCCACGGTCTCGACGATCGCGCGGTCGGAGGCGGCGTAGAGCGTCGCCCCGAACTCGTCGGTCTCGGTGCGGGCCGTCTCGGCGTCCCAGTCGCGGGTGAGTCGTCCGCGCGCCAGCGGACTCCAGGGCAGGACTCCCACACCCTGGTCGGCGCACAGCGGCAGCATCTCCCGCTCCTCCTCGCGGTAGAGGAGGTTGTAGTGGTCCTGCATCGACACGAAGCGGGTCCACCCGCCGAGGTCGGCGGCGTGCTGGGCCTTGGCGAACTGCCAGGCATACATCGACGAGGCGCCGAGGTAGCGCGCCTTGCCGGCCCGGACGACGTCGTGCAGCGCCTCCATCGTCTCCTCGATCGGCGTGGCGTCGTCCCACCGGTGGATCTGGTAGAGGTCGACGTGGTCGACGTCGAGGCGGCGCAGGCTCTCGTCGATCTCGCGCATGATCGCCACCCGTGACAGCCCGGCGCCGTTCGGGCCCGGACGCATCCGACCGTGCACCTTGGTGGCGATGACGACCTCGTCACGCCGGGCCAGCTCCTTGAGCAGCCGGCCGGTGATCTCCTCGCTGCTGCCGCCCGAGTAGACGTTGGCGGTGTCGAACATCGTGACGCCGGCCTCGAGCGCGGCGCGGAAGATCGGGCGGGCGGCGTCCTCGTCGATGACCCACGGGTGACCGCCGCGGGCCGGGTCGCCCCAGCTCATGCAGCCCAGGCTGAGCGCGGAGATCTCCAGCCCGGAGGACCCGAGCCTGCGGTACTTCATGGGTGTCCCTTCATCAGCTCGGCGGCCATCGCGGCGATCAGCGCCTCGAGGCCCTGGAACGGTCGCGCCATCACGGTGAACGAGGTGAGCCTGCCGTCGGCACCCCAGCGGAGCATGTCGACGCCGTGCACGGTCTTGTCGCCGAGAACCGACTCGAACTCCAGCACGGCGCTGCCGCTGCCCTCACCGTCGGGGCCGTCGTCGTACCACTCGTCGAGGTAGCGCAGGCTCGGACCGAGCACGTGCATGGCCGCCGTCAGGTAGGCGGTCGTGATCGCCTTGCCCTCCTGCGGGGAGTGCACGGCCGGGGAGCGGAAGACGACGTCGTCGGCGAGAAGGGCCTCGAGCCCGGACGGATCGCGCGCGGCGGCGATGCGGTGCCAGGCCTCCAGCGGTGCGGGGCGGGTCATGGCGCCAGTCAAGCACCCGCCAGTCAAGCACCCCGCCGAGCACGCGTCCGGGCGGCCGTCGACCGGGGAGCCGCTCGACCCGCGTCGCGGCGCCCGCACCCGTTGCGGTCGCGGCGTCAGCGCGGCACGCGCACGAGGAGCCGGCCGTGGATGCACTCCATGTGCAGCTCACGGCCGGGGCCGATCGAGTCGCCGTCGAGCTGACGCGGGGTGTCGGAGTGCGCGCGGATCGACACGGTGCGCCCCGTCATCCGGTTGATGGTGTCGTCGGTGCGCGAACCCTTGGCGAGCACGCGCAGCGCGAGCGGGATCCACGAGAGGAACCGGCGCGGGTAGAGCAGGACGACGTCGAGCTGGCCGTCGTCGATCGCGGCGTCGGGCAGCAGCGGCATCCCGGCCTGGAGGTAGCCGACGTTGCCGACCATCACCATGCGGGCCCGGTGCTTGGTCCACTCCCCGCCGTCGACGCAGATCTCGACCCGGGTGACCGGGAACATCAGCGACTTCAGGGCGGAGAGCACGTAGGCCAGCCAGCCGACGCGCTTCTTGATGTCCTCGTTGACGCCCTCCATGATCGCGGCGTCGAAGCCCATCCCGGCCATGACCATGAAGTGGGTGTCGATGCCGCCAGGACTCGCACCCTCGCCCGCCCCGCCGCCATGGTCCGCGGCGTCGGCGAGGTCGTCGGCCTTCTCCAGCTCCGGCGCGAGGACGTCGCCGGTGACCCGGACCATGTCGATGGCCCGGTCCTGACCGGTGAGCGCGACGTCGATCGCGGCGCGGATGTAGAGCGGGATCTCGAGGTTGCGGGCCAGGAGGTTGCCGGTGCCGGCGGGGATGATCCCGACCGGGATGCCGGTGCCGGCGAGCTCGGCGCACACCTCACGCACGGTGCCGTCGCCCCCGCAGACGATGACGAGGTCGGCGCCCTCGACGGAGGCGAGCTCGGCCTGCCCGGTGCCGGAGTCCTCGGGGGTGGTCAGGTGCCACCGGGGGTCGCGCCACCCGGCGTCGCGCGCCATGGCGGTGACCGTGGCCCGGAAGGCGTCGACGTCCTCGACCTTGCTCGGGTTCAGCACGACCGAGAGCCGCTTCTCCGAGGCCACGACCTGGGGCAGCGGCTCGGTCTTCAGCGCGTGGCTGCGCGGCAGCGGGCTGTAGAGGGCCAGGCCGAGCAGCACCACGGCTGCGCCGAGCAGCGCCCCGCCGACGACGTCGGTCGGGAAGTGCCGCCCGAGCAGGACGCGGTCGAGCCCGACCATGACCGCCACGAGCACCGCCAGCAGGCCGAGCACGCGGCGAATCGCGCGTCGGCGCACCAGCATCACCAGGAGGACGAGCACCACGCCGGCCAGAGCCGTGATCGACGAGGCGTGGCCCGAGGGGAAGGCGCCGTTCTCGAGCAGCTCGTCGAGCTGCTGCCACTCGGGTCGGTCGCGGGCGACGAGCAGCTTGAGCCCGGTCGTGGCCAGCGAGGTCACCAGCATCACCCCGACGACGAACCCGGCCGCGCGGCGGTGGCCCTTCAGGAACATCGCGACCGCCAGGACGGCGGTGTAGGCCGTCATCGGGTAGGTGCCGAAGACGTCCTCGACGCCGAGCAGGAACGTCTGGAACCCGACGTCGTCGGTGCGCCACGTGACCGCGCTGCGCGCCAGGGCGTCGACGTCGGCCAGCCAGCCCCACTCGCCCAGCACCCCTGCGGCGAGCACGCCGAGCACGGCCAGGAGGGTGACGGCCGCGCCGAGCTGGGTCGCGCGTGAGCGGTCGAGCACCGGCCGGCTCCGTTCGGGTGGGGTCCAGGGGAGTGGACGGGCGTGAGGAGGTCGCCAGCCAGTATGGCGAAAGCCCCGCGCGCCGCCGTCATCCTCAGGGGCGGCACAACTCGGGTGAACCGACCCGGGCCCGCCCGATAGCCTCGACCTCGTGATCGATCCACGAGTGCTGCGAGACGACCCCGACCGAGTGCGCGCCGCCCAGGCCAAGCGCGGGCTGTCCGGGGACGTCGTCGACCGCGCCCTGGCCGCCGACACCGCCCGCCGCACCGCGATCGGGACGTTCGAGGCCAGGCGTGCCGAGCAGAAGCAGCTCGGCAAGCTGATCCCGAAGGCCACCGGCGACGAGAAGCAGCAGCTGCTCGCCCGGACCAAGACGCTCTCGGCCGAGGTCAAGGAGGCCGAGGCTGCGCAGGGCGTCGCCGAGACCGAGTGGCTCGAGACGCTGCGCTCGATCCCGAACCTGGCCGCCGACGAGGTGCCGGCGGGCGGCGAGGACGACTTCGTCGTCCTGGAGACGATCGGCACCCCCCGAGACTTCGCCGCCGAGGGCTTCGAGCCGCGCGACCACGTCGAGCTCGGCAAGATCCTCGGCGCCATCGACCTCGACCGCGGTGCCAAGGTCTCGGGGGCGCGCTTCTACTTCCTCACCGGCGTCGGCGCCGAGCTCGAGTTCGCGCTCGTCAACCTCGCCAACCAGACCGCCCGCGACCACGGCTTCACCCAGGTCGTCGCGCCGTCGATGGTCAAGCCGGAGGCGATGGAGGCCACCGGCTTCCTCGGCCAGGCAGCCGACGACGTCTACCGCATCGAAGGCCAGGACATGTACCTCGTCGGCACCTCGGAGGTGCCGATGGCGGCCTTCCACGGCGGCGAGATCCTCGACGGCGCCTCGCTCCCGCTGCGCTACGCCGCCTTCAGCCCCTGCTTCCGCAAGGAGGCCGGCTCGCACGGCAAGGACACCCGCGGCATCATCCGGGTGCACTGGTTCGACAAGGTCGAGATGTTCGTCTACTCCACCACCGAGGACTCCTACGCCGAGCACCAGCGCCTGCTCGCCATCGAGAAGTCGTTCCTCGACAAGCTCGAGCTGGCCTACCAGGTCATCGACACCGCTGCCGGCGACCTCGGGCTGTCGGCGCAGCGCAAGTTCGACTGCGAGGCGTGGATCCCGACCCAGGGCAAGTACCGCGAGCTCACGTCGACGTCCAACTGCACCGAGTTCCAGACCCGGCGCCTCGACACCCGCGGTCGCTTCGACGACGGGGTGAAGGCGATCTCGACGCTCAACGGCACCCTGTGCGCCATCCCGCGCGCGATCGTCGCGATCCTCGAGACCCACCAGCAGGCCGACGGCTCGGTGCGGGTCCCGGCCGCGCTGCAGCCCTACCTCGGCGGCCGTGAGGTCCTCGAGCCGGTGGCGTCGGCGTGAGCGACACCGACGCGGTGGCTGCCGGCTGGCGCCCCAAGCTGGTCGCCCTCGACATCGACGGCACCCTGCTCAAGTGGGTCGAGGGCGCCGGCATGACGCACGAGGAGATCGCTCCGCGCGTGCACGACGCGATCTGGCGCGCCCACGACGCCGGTGCGCACATCGTGCTGGCCTCGGGGCGCTCACCGCACGGCATGACGCCGATCGCCGACCTGCTCGCGATGAAGGGGCACGCCGACGAGCCGCTCTGGATCGTGGCCAGCAACGGCGCCGTCGTGTTCCGCTACCTGCCCGGCGGCGAGATCGACGTCGTCCACGAGGACACCTTCGACGCAGCCCCAGCCGTGCGCGCGCTCCTCGCCGAGCACCCGACCGCGCGGATCGCGATCGAGGACCGCGGCAACGGCTACCGGGTCACCACGCCGTTCCCCGAGGGTGAGCTGTCGGGCCGGATGACGGTCATCGACGTCGAGGCGCTCGTGGCCCACCCGGTCAGCCGGGTGATCGTGCGCGACCCCGACGCCACCGCCGACGACTTCGTCGACCTCGGCGCCCGTCTCGGCCTGCACGGCACCGACTACGTCGTCGGCTGGACGGCGTGGCTCGACCTGACCCCGGTCGGTGTCTCCAAGGCCTCGGGGCTCACGAAGGTCTGCGACGCGCTCGGCCTGACGGCCTCCGACGTCCTGGCGATCGGCGACGGCCGCAACGACATCGAGATGCTGCAGTGGGCCGGTCGTGGGGTGGCGATGGCGCAGGCCGTGCAGCCGGTGCTCGACGCCGCCGACGCGGTCACCGACCCGGTCGACCAGGACGGCGCCGCGGTCGAGCTCGAGCGCTGGTTCGGGGCGTGAGCCAGGCCCCGGTCGAGTCCTCCGGGGAGCCGTCGCTGCCGGTCGGCCTCACCACCACGAGGCTGCGCCTGATCCTCGTGTCGCCCGACGATGCTGCCGACATGCTGGCCGGGCGGCGCCAGGGTCGCTGGCACCCCGACTACCCTCGCCGCGACGACGTCGACGCCGCGAGCATGGTCCGGCCCGGTGCGGCGCCCGACCCGTGGGGCCCACGGCACCTCGTCTGGGAGCAGCTCGCGGTCGGAGGCATCGGCTTCTTCGGTCCGCCCGTCGACGGCGAGGTCGAGGTCGGCTACGGCCTCGTGGAGTCGGCTCGCGGTCACGGCCTGGTCACCGAGGCGCTGGCCGCGCTGCTCACCGAGACCGACCGGCTCGGCGTCCGCGTGCGGGCGTCGGTCGAGCCCACCAACCGCGCGAGCATCCGGGTCCTCGCCGCCGCCGGGTTCGTCGACCTGCGGGGTAGCAACGAGCAGGGCGAGCTGGTCATGGTGCGCCCGCCGGCTCCGGCTGCCTGACTCAGCCGAGCGAGCGCATCACCCGCACCTCCCAGGGCGCGTACGTCGGCCCGGTGCCGGCCCCGAGGTTGGCCAGGACCACCTCGACCTCGGTGCGGTCCGGGTCGTCGAGCAGGTCGTGCTCGACCTCGATCGGGTGCGCGCTGAGGTTGGCGTAGACAGCGACCCGTCGGTCCCGCAGCGTGCGCGCGAACGCCCACAGCGCGGGGTGGTCGGGGTGCAGCAGCCGGAAGTCGCCGTGCGCGACGGTGGGCTCCTCGTGCCGCAGCCGGATCAGCGCGCGGTACCACGCGTAGACCGAGTCGGGGTCGTCGCGCTGCGCGGCGGCGTTGATGCGGTCGGCGTTCGGGTTCACCGCGATCCAGGGGTCGCCGGTCGTGAACCCGGCGTGGCGTCCGGAGGTCCACTGCATCGGGGTCCGGGCGTTGTCACGGCTCTTGTGGCGCAGACCCTGCAGCACCACGGCGGGGTCCTGGCCCTGGGTGTCGACCGCGGTCGCGTAGTGGTTGAGCGACTCGATGTCGCGGAAGTCGGCGATGTCGGCGAACGGCACGTTCGTCATCCCCAGCTCCTCGCCCTGGTAGATGTAGGGCGTCCCGCGGTGCAGGTGCAGCACGGCGGCCAGGGCGGTCGCCGAGGCCCGCCAGTGCTCGCCGTCGTCGCCGAAGCGCGAGACGACCCGGGGCTGGTCGTGGTTGTTCCAGTAGAGGCTGTTCCAGCCGCGCTCACCGAGCGCGTCCTGCCAGTGGGCCAGCGAGGCGCGCAGCTGCGCGACGCCGACCGGGCGCACGTCCCACTTGTCGTCGCCACCGTCGAGGTCGACGTGCTCGAACTGGAAGACCATGTCGAGCTGGCCGTGGTCGATGTCGGTGAAGGCCAACGCCTGCTCGGTGGTCACCATCGGCATCTCACCGACGGTCAGGAACGCGCCGTCGCGACCGTCGAAGACCTCGTGCTTCATCTCGGCGAGGAACTCGTGGACGCGCGGGCCGTAGGAGAAGTGAGGCGTGCCGTCACCCCACCCGGTCGGCAGCAACGGACCGTCGGGCAGGGCGGGGTCCTTGGAGATGAAGTTGATGACGTCCATGCGGAAGCCGTCGACCCCGCGGTCGAGCCACCAGCGCATCATGTCGTGCACCGCGGCTCGGACCTCGGGGTTCTCCCAGTTGAGGTCGGGCTGCTTGCGCGAGAAGAGGTGCAGGTAGTACTGCCCCCGCTCGGGCTCCCACTCCCAGGCCGAACCGGAGAAGAACGAGCCCCAGTTGGTGGGCTCGGCGCCCGGCGTGCCGCCGAGGTGCCCGGGCCTCGGGTCGCGCCAGACGTACCAGTCGGCCTTCGTGCTGCCGGGGTCCGAGCCGGGCGAGCGGCGCGACTCCGCGAACCACGCGTGCTCGTCGGAGGTGTGGTTGACGACCAGGTCCATCACCAGGCGCAGCCCGCGGGCGTGGCAGGCCTCGATGAGCTCGTCGAGGTCGGCGAGCGACCCGAAGACCGGGTCGACGTCCTGGTAGTCGCTGATGTCGTAGCCGTTGTCGTCCTGCGGCGAGCGGTAGACCGGCGAGAGCCAGATGACGTCGACGCCGAGCCCGGCGACGTGGTCGAGGTGCTCGATGATGCCGCGCAGGTCGCCCACGCCGTCGCCGTCGGAGTCGGCGAAGCTGCGGGGGTAGATCTGGTAGACCACTGCCGCCTTCCACCAGTCGGGCTCGGCGAGCGTGGACGACGGTGCGGTCGGCGTCGGCGGCATCGTCCCAGGCTAGAGGGCGATCATGCCTCGGCTACGGTTCGTCGACGATGACCGACCGACCCGCGCTGATCGCCACCGACCTCGACGGCACCCTGCTGCGCACCGACGGCACGCTGTCGGAGGCCACCCGCCGGGTGCTCGCAGCCGTCGAGGACGCCGGTGTGCCCGTCGTCCTGGTCACCGGTCGCCCCGTGCGCTGGATGGAGTCGTTGTGGGAGGTCGTCGGCGCCCACGGGCTGGCGATCGTCTCCAACGGCGCGATCCTGTACGACGTCGCAGCCCGCGAGGTGCGCCGGGTCGACGGGCTGCACCCCGAGCCGGGCCTCGAGCTCGCCGAGCGGCTGCGCGACGTCGTCCCCGGTACGCGCTTCGCGGTGGAGTGCCTCGACGGGCTGCGCAGGGAGCCCGGCTTCCACGACGTCGACCGCGTCCCCCCGGGCAGCCCGGTCGGCCCGCTCGGCGAGATCTGGGACGAGCCGGCCGTGAAGCTGCTGATGCGCCACTCGGGCGAGGACGCCGACGAGGTGCACGCGAGGGTCGCCGAGGTGGTGGGCGAGGCCGGTGTCGCGACCTGGTCGATGGCCGGACTCGTGGAGATCAGCGCGCCGGGGGTCACCAAGGCAGCCGCCCTGGCTCGACTGTGCGCCGAGCTCGGCGTCGCCGCCGCCGACACGGTCGCCTTCGGTGACATGCCGAACGACCTCGCGATGCTCGCGTGGGTCGGCACGTCGTACGCCGTCGCCAACGCCCACCCGGCGGTCCTGGCAGCCGCCGATCGCACGGCCGGCGCCAACGACGACGACGCAGTGGCGCGGGAGATGGCTCGACTGGTCGGCATCACCGACGATCTGGTGCAATGACCCCGTGACGAGCCGACGCCCCCCGCTGCCTGTCCGGGTCGCCGACCTGGTCGCCGGCGGTCTCGTGGTGATCCTCGGCCTGGTCGCGCTGCTGGCGACGGGGCTGCTCGTGCCCGCGAGCGCCCATGCCGCCGCGCCACCCGGTGACACCGCCGAGCCCGACGACGTCTTCACCGCCACCATCGAGCGCATCGAGCGCGACCCCGGCCCGGTGGGCCGACCCACGCGCTACACCTACACCGTCCAGGTGCAGGAGGTGTACGGCGAGAGCGACATCTCCTCGGTGCGCGTGCGGGTCCAGACGTCGTCCAGCTTCGGTGCGTGCCTCACGCGACCCGACGTACGGGGCTCCGCGCGCTACCTCTGGAAGGCCACCCGCCAGGGCCCGGTCCTGCAGGTCAACGGCTGTCGCGACGTCCTGCGGGTCACCGACGACCGCGTGGCCGCGGCCACCACGACGTACGGCGAGCCGCACTCTCCGACCGAGCCCACGCCGAGCACACCCCAGGTCGAGTTCCCCGACGTCGCCTACACCTGCCCCACGACGTCCGAGGCGATCTCCGACGTGGGCGCCGCCGAGACGTCCTGCGACGAGATCGCAGTGCCGCAGTCGTTCGACCGCGCCGCAGCCCCCGGCCTGGCGCTCATCCTGATCGGGTTCCTCGGCTACGTCGTCGTGCTCCGCCTGGGCCGCTCCCGCCGCTCCTGACCGCCACCGGTGAGCTGCCGAGTCGGCGCGTAGACGCGCCGACTCGACCCCTCGGGTGGCTGGGGAGGTGCGTGCGGGGCGGGTGGGACTGGGTGGGTCAGAGGTACATGCCGCCGGAGCCGTGCCCGTCGTCCTCACCGGGGCGGCCCGTGGAGCCGCCGGGCCCGCCGGGGCCGGGCATCCCCATGCCGGGCGGCATCGCGCCGGTCCCCTGCGGCAGCGCCTTGCGGATCTGCTCGAACTGGGCGCGTGCGGCCATCTGCTGGGCGTAGATCGCGGTCTGGATGCCGTGGAAGAGGCCCTCGAGCCACCCGACGAGCTGGGCCTGGGCGATGCGCAGCTCGCCTTCGGACGGCGTCGTGTCGTCGGCGAAGGGCAGGGAGAGGCGGCGAAGCTCGTCGACGAGCTCGGGCGCCAGGCCCTGCTCGAGCTCGGTGATCGAGGAGCTGTGGATCTCCTTGAGACGCAGCCGGCTCGCCTCGTCGAGCGGCGCGGCCTTCACCTCCTCGAGCAGCTGGCGGATCATGCTGCCGATCCGCATCACCTTGGCGGGCTGCTCCACGAGGTCGGTCAGGCCGCGGTCACCGTCGTCCGGCCCCTCGCCGCTCTCGCCCGCGTGCTGCGCGGCCAGCGCGGACGCCGAGACGGTGCCGATCGGCTGGCCGTCGGGGCCGATGATCATGATCTTCTGCTCGCCGTCCTCGACGTCGTCGCCGGAGGCGACCTCGGTCGGGCCGGTGGGTTCGGTCGGGGTCGGCTGCTCCTCGCTCATGGCTCCCAACCTATCCGGCGCCCCCGGACCCGCCTCACCCGTCCGGCCGACCGCAGGTCGAGCACCCGCACCTCAGAGCGTCAGGACGATCTTCCCGGTGTGCGTGCCGTCGTCCATGCGCCGGTGCGCGTCGGCGACGTCCTCGAGGGGCAGGACGCCGTCGACGATGGGGCGCACCGACCCGTCGGCCACCAGGGGCCAGACGTGCTCGACGACCGCCGCGCAGATGGCGGCCTTGCCCGCGGCCGGGCGGCCACGCAGCGAGGTGGCGATCACGGCTGCTCGCTTGCCGAGCAGGGTGGCGATGTCGAGCTCGCCCTTGACACCGCCCTGCATCCCGATGATCACCAGTCGGCCCTCGGTGGCCAGCGCCTTGACGTTGCGGTCGAGGTAGGAGGCGCCCATGTTGTCGAGGATGACGTCGACCCCACCACGCTCCTCGGCCTGCGCGACCTCCACGAAGTCCTCGTCGTGGTAGTCGATCGTGACGTCGGCGCCGAGCTCGGCGCAGAAGGCGCGCTTCGCGGCGGTGCCGCCGGTGGTGAGCACCCGCGAGCCGAGGGCGGAGGCGAGCTGGATGGCGAAGGTGCCGATGCCGCCGGCGCCGCCGTGCACGAGGAAGGTCTCGTCGGGGCGCAGGCCGGCGACCATGAAGACGTTCGACCAGACCGTGCACGCCACCTCGGGAAGCGCGGCCGCGGTCACCAGGTCGATGCCGGCCGGCACCGGCATGACCTGCCCGACCGGGACGACGACCCGCGAGGCGTAGCCGCCGCCGGCCAGCAGCGCGCAGACCTCGTCGTCGACTGCCCACTCGCCCACGCCCTCGCCGAGCGCGGCCACTCGGCCGCTGCACTCCAGACCGATGACCTCGCTGGCCCCGGGAGGTGGGGGGTAGCTGCCCTGACGCTGCAGGGTGTCGGCGCGGTTGACCGCGGTCGCCGCGACCTCGATCGCCACCTCGCCCGGGCCGGGCTGGACGTCGGGCACCTCGCGGACCGAGAGGATCTCGGGACCGCCCCTGCCCTCGGCGTGGACGGCTCTCATTCCTCCTCCTCGCTGTCGTCCTCGGAGGTCTCGAAGCCGAGCTCGACCCCGTCACCGTCGTCGTCCGGCTCCTCGGGGTCCTCGGGGTCGGCGAGCACCGGCTTGTCCCACCGCTCGGCGAGCTCCTGGGCCTGCGTCGCCAGCTGCTCGACGACGACCGGACCGGCCCCGGCCACACCGGCGGCGTACCCGAGCAGGTAGGCCGTCACCGCTCCCGCCGCGGCGGCGACGTTGTCGGAGGCCAGCTCGGCCAGGTCGTTGACGAGTCCCTCGTCGACCTCGGTCTCGAGGTCCAGGACGTCGCACAGCTCGTCGATCCAGTCGTGGAGGTTCACGGGGCCAGCCTTGCCAGCGCCGGGCCTGCGCGCAACCCCGAGGACGGGAACGGCCGCGGCCGGTCGGCCGGTCGGTCGGCCGGTCGGTCAGCCGGTTGGCCAGGGCGACGTCAGCCGCGGAGGTCGCGCAGGTCGGCCCAGGTGTCGACGTCGCGGTGCTCCTCGTCGACGGCGGCGACCTCGGCGAGGTCGAGCCCGTCGAGCAGGGCACCGACCGGCATCCCGTGCTGGCCCTCGTGGTCGGGGCGGACGTCGTCCAGGCGGTCGCGGCGCAGCGCCATGGCGAGCTGGCGTCGTCCGTCCGGACCGACCAGCACCGCGCCGTCATGTCTGTCATGGCCGTCATGACCAGCGCCCACTGCCGCGGCGCACAGGCGGCGGATGGTGACGTGGGTGAGCAGCGGCATGTCGACCGCGGTGACGACGACGACCTCGGTCGAGCGCAGCAGCAGGTCGCAGCCGGTGAGCAGCGCAGCGACCGGTCCGCCGTAGCGCGGGCTCTCGAGCACGAAGGTCACCGGGCGTTCGGTCGGCACCTGCTCGCCCACCACGACGACCTCGGCCGCATCGATCACCGCGTCGAGCGCGAGCTCGAGCAGGGTGCGCCCGCCGATCTCGGCCGAGGCCTTGTCGAAGCCGCCGAGGCGCTCGCCCTGACCGCCGGCGAGGATCACCGCGCCATAGCTCGTCAGGTCGTCGTCGAGGTCCGCCATGGCCCGATCCTCGCAGGAGGCGCACGCACAGTGGCACCCTGGACGGTGTGACGCCCTCCTCTCCCGACCGCACCGAACCCGAGCGCCGGCCGGGTGGGCCCGGTGGGCCGGGTGGGCCGGGTGGGCCCGATGGGCACGGTGACGTCCTGCGCCTCGCGCTCGTGCAGGAGGCCTCCGGGCTCGACCCAGCCGCCAACCGGGCGCGACTCGTCGAGCTGGTGCCGGAGGAGAGCGACCTCGTGGTGCTGCCCGAGGCGTTCGCCCGCGACTTCGGCGAGGCCGGCTCCGACGTCAGCGCCCACGCCGAGGGCCTCGACGGCGAGTTCGCCAGTGCCGTCGCGAGGGTCGCGGCCGAGCGGGCGACCACGGTCGTGGCCGGGATGTTCGAGGCGACGGCGATCCCCGGCGACGACCGGCCGTTCAACACGCTCGTGGCGCGCGGCGCCGCGCACGCCGACTACCGCAAGATCCACCTCTACGACTCCTTCGGCTACCGCGAGAGCGACCGGCTCCTGGCCGGCGCCCCCGAGCCCGTCGTGGTCGAGGTCGGGGGCTGGAAGGTGGGGCTGATGACCTGCTACGACCTCCGCTTCCCCGAGCTGGCCCGGCTGCTGGTGGACGCCGGCGCCGAGCTGCTGGTGCTGCCGGCCGCATGGGTCGCCGGGCCGCGCAAGGTCGACCACTGGCGCACGCTGGTGCGCGCCCGCGCGATCGAGAACACCGTCTACGTCGCTGCCGCCGGCCAGCCCGGGCCGCGCTACAGCGGCCACTCGATGGTCGTCGACCCGCTCGGCGACGTGCTGGTCGAGGCCGGCGAGGAGGCGACGGTGCTCCGCGCCGACGTGAGCCGCGACAGCCTCGCCGCTGCCCGTCGCACCAACCCGTCGTTGCTCAACCGACGTCTGTAGCCTCGGACCTCATGTTCAGGATCGAGGGCCGTCGACGACTGACGGGGGCGGCGAGCCCGTCGTCCTCGCCCGACGACGACGGCTGGGTGGTGCCGCCCGGCGCCCCCGACTTGTACGCCGACCCGGACGCCGACCCGGACGCCACCGTCGAGGCGTCGGTCTCGAGCGGGCGGTCCGCCACGGCGTCCGGACCTGGAGAGGCCACTGCCGAGTCCGTGGCCGCCGCTGCGCCGACACGGTCGCTGGGCGACCGGCTGGAGGCGTTCGGCGACTCCCGCTGGCCGGTCCGGGGCCTGCTGGTCTCCGCCCTGGTCGGCGCCCTGGCCCTGCTCGCCGCGCTCGTACCGATCGGGCCCGGCTGGCTGGGACGAGCTGGCGCCGTCATCATCGCCAGCAACTTCTCCTGGGCGCTCGCCGGGCGCACCGGCGGGCGACCCGTCGTCTTCGGCACCCTGGCCGCAGCGCTCGGCCTCGCGACGGTGCTGTCGGGGCGCGACGACCTGGCGACGGGCGCCGCAGTGTCGACGTCGGTGGTGAGTGCCGTGCTCGCCGTGATGATCACCGTGCCGGCGGTGACCTTCCTGCGGGCGGGGCGCGAGTGTCTCGTGGCGGTGCTGGTCGCCGGCATCGGCGCTCTGGCGACCGTCGGCTTCGAGCCCGCGATCTCGGTCGACGACTTCGAGTACGCGACCTTCGGCCTCGCGCTGGCCTTCGTCCTGGTCGTCGTCTACCGCCTCGGGGCCGGCCTGCACGGTCTCGGGCGTCGCGGTGTCGTGATCGTCGTCGTCGGGGGCGTGCTCGTCGCAGTGACCGTGCTGTACGCCGAGCTCCTGCGCCGCTACGGCACCCCGTCGCTGGTCGAGTCGTCGCTCGACGTCGTCCGTTGGGGCCGCGAGCACCTGGGCGCCTTCCCCCGTCCGATCGAGGCCGTGCTGGGTGTCCCGGCGCTGGCCTACGGCGTCCACATGCGGGCCCGACGCCGCCAGGGCTGGTGGGTCTGCGCCTTCGGTGTGGCGGCCACCTCCGCGACCGCCGGCTGTCTGGCCAACCCCGCGATCACCGTCACCGAGAGCGCCCTGTCGGTGCTCTACGGCCTCGTGGTCGGGCTGGTCATCGGGTTCCTGGTGATCCGCCTCGACCTGTTCTTCACCGGCGCCGGCGGCGCGGCCCGCAGTCGTGGGCGCCGCAGCCGCGTCGATGAGGAGGCAGAGGCCGTGCGCCCGGAGCCGCGGCGCACCGAGGCGCTCTTCTGAGCAAGACGGTGCGTCCCGGCTCGCTTCGGCGTGCACGGGTACTCAGCGGTAACGAATAGCGTGCTGCGCATGGCCCGTGAGCAGGTGATCGAGATCGTGGCGGAGATGGTCGCCGGGGTGCTCGGCGTCGGCGTCGAGGTCGGCGCGCAGGTGAGCGTCGGCGACGAGGTCGCGCTGCTGGAGTCGATGAAGATGGAGATCCCGGTCATCGCCGAGGTCGCAGGCACCGTCGTCGCCGTCAAGGTCGCGCCCGGCGACGTCGTCCAGGAGGGTGACGCCCTGCTGGTCCTCAAGGCCTGACCCGGCGCCCGACGCCGCGCCACGCTGCACCCGGTTTAGACTCCCGGGCGTGCGGTGGCTGCGGTCGCGGCACGGAGGGGTGCCGGAGTGGCCGATCGGAACCGCCTTGAAAGCGGTCGCTGGCAGAGATGTCAGCCGCGGGTTCGAATCCCGCCCCCTCTGCCCAGGAGTTCCCGTCCCCGTCCCCGTCGGCGCCGTCCGTCTCGGGCCGGTGCGAGCATGTCAGGACTCCACAATTGTGGAGTTATGACCACTTTCGCCGGCCTCGACCTGTCGAAACCCGGACAATTGTGCGATCCAGACACGCCGCTCGCACCCGCCGCGGCCACCGAGGTCACTCCGAGCCGCCGAGCTCCATCTCGACCTCGTCGTAGGCGAGGTCGTTGACGCGCTGCAGGTGCCGCGACACGTCGCCGACGATCCGGGCGACGTCGGCCTGCACGGCGTCGACGTCGGCGTCCTCGAGCACACGCGAGCCGAGGTCGCCGAGACGGGCGAGCAGGGTGTTGCGCTCGCGGAACGCGGCCCCGCCGCGAGCCGCCAGCCAGCCGTCGTCCGAGCCGCTCGTCTCCCGTAGGAGCGCGTCGCGCACCGCCGTCATCCGCTGCCGCACCGACCAGCGCCAGCTGGTCGTCGGCGCGCCCTCGCGCCGCGGGACCTGGGCAGCAGCGGCCAGGCCGGTGAGGGCTTCGCTCAGGGCGGGGCTGGTGGCGATGGCGGGCTCCGGTCGACGGTGGTTGCTGGGGCATGCGGGGCGAAGGTTCGAGCATGACCCGCCCCGTGGCTCCTAGCAAGGCGCCCGGCAGACTGGAAGCGTGAGCTCTTCAGCCGACCCGGACACCGCTCCCCGCCTCTACCGCCTTGCGCCGGCGTTCGTCGCGCGACTGGTGGGCCTGGGCTTCGTCGTGCTGGCGGTGTCGATCTTCGTCGCGACAGCCGTGGTGCTCGTCGCCGGGTGGGCGCCCGACCTGATCGTGCTGCTCCTGGTCGTCGAGCTGCTCGGGGTGTTCGGCGTCGCCGTACTGGCTCCGCTCGCGGGCGTACGTCGTCCGCCTCGACGACGCGGGGTACTCGGTGCGCCTGGTGCGCGGGGCCGGGGTGAAGGACGGGCGGTGGAGCGAGGTGGTCGAGGCGGTCGCCGCCCACCCCCACGACGTCGCGTGCCTGGTGCTCAAGCGCACCGACGGGACCACCACCTCGATCCCTGTCGGGCTGCTCGGCGTCGACCGCGACGACTTCGCGCGCGAGGTCGGCACCCGGCTGTCGAAGGCGCAGGCCGGCTGAGGCGCTCGAGCGTCGGTGGAACCGATTGGCACGGGTCCGCGATCGCCTTGTAGCCTGAGGCCGCTGCCCGCCTGGCGGGTGGCATGGAGGTGTCGCCTAGTCCGGTCTATGGCGCCCGCCTGCTAAGCGGGTTGAGGGCTACAACCCTCTCGCGAGTTCAAATCTCGCCACCTCCGCCGCCGAGTCCGCCGCCAGCAGTGCTGGCGGTGGACTCTGGTTGTCGGCGGGTATCCGGTGGCTGTCTCGGTGGGCGACTCGCGAACTAGCGCCAACCCACGTTGTCAGGTTGTGACACAGGCGGTCAGGTTGCGTCACAACCGGTGGTCCGGGCGAGATGGGGAGACGCGAAACTGTCCGGACATGTCCGGACTTCGCCGAATCAGGTCGTGCGCCTTGTCCCCCTCGTTCGCATGGCACACGCTGGTCGAGCGCCACTGAGCGGCGCAGTCGAGGGGTGTCGGGTGTGCGCGGCTCGGGCGCGCATACCCGCCCCACGACCTGGTCAGCGGCATGACCCGGTCGTGACCGACCTTGACCCACGCCGACGTGGCGGGCGCAGCGACGGCCCGCCACGTCGGTAGGGCGCGGCGGGCCGCTGGGGTCCGGCTGGATCGAGCGAGAGGGCTACTCGCCGAGGCGCGCTCGCAGTGCGTCGAGCTCGGTCCAGAGCACGGCCGGCAGGTCGTCGCCGAACTTCTCGAACCACTCCTGGATCTGCGGGAGCTCGGCCCTCCACTCCTCGTCGTCGACCGCGAGCGCTGCCGCGAGCGCCTCGTCGCTCAGGTCGAGGCCGTCGACGTCCAGCGATCCCGGCGCCGGCACGTGACCGATGGAGGTCTCGACGGCGGCGGCCTGACCCTCGATGCGCTCGACGATCCACTTGAGCACGCGCGAGTTCTCGCCGAAGCCGGGCCACAGGAAGCCGCCCTCGCTGCCGTCGTCGAGCTGGGCGCGACGGAACCAGTTGACGTAGAAGATCTTCGGCAGCTTGGCGGCGTCGTTGTCCTTGCCGATGTTGATCCAGTGGCTGAAGTAGTCGCCGGCGTTGTAGCCGATGAAGGGCAGCATGGCCATCGGGTCGCGGCGCACGACGCCGACCGCGCCGGTGGCGGCGGCCGTCGTCTCGCTCGAGAGCGTGGCGCCGAGGAAGGTGCCGTGGGTCCAGTCGCGCGACTCGAAGACGAGCGGGACGGTGGTCTTGCGACGTCCGCCGAAGATGATCGCGTCGATCGGCACCCCACGCGGGTCGTCGAACTCGGGCGCGAGGATGTCGCACTGCTTGATGGGGGTGCAGTAGCGCGAGTTCGGGTGGCTCGACAGCAATCCGTCCTTCTCGGCGAGCTCCGGCGTCCACTCCTCGCCCTTCCACGACGTCGGCGGTGGCCGGCGGGTTCTCCAGCCCCTCCCACCAGACGTCGCCGTCGGGAGTGAGCGCGACGTTGGTGAAGACCGAGTTGCCCTTGTTGATCGTCTTCATCGCGTTGGGGTTGGTGTGCTCGTTGGTGCCGGGCGCGACGCCGAAGAAGCCGTACTCCGGGTTGACCGCCCACAGGCGGCCGTCCTCGCCGATGCGCATCCAGGCGATGTCGTCACCGATGGCCTCGACCTTCCAGCCCGGGATGGTCGGCTCGAGCATGGCGAGGTTGGTCTTGCCGCAGGCGCTGGGGAAGGCGGCAGCGACGTACTTCGTGACACCGGCCGGGTTCGTCAGCTTGAGGATGAGCATGTGCTCGGCCAGCCAGCCCTCGTCGCGCGCCATGACGGAGGCGATGCGCAGGGCGTAGCACTTCTTCCCGAGCAGGGCGTTGCCGCCGTAGCCGGACCCGTAGGACCAGATGGCACGCTCCTCGGGGAACTGCACGATGTACTTGGTGTCGTTGCAGGGCCAGGAGACGTCGTCCTGACCGGCCTCGAGGGGCATGCCGACGGAGTGGACGGCCTGCACGAACGGCGCGTCGAGCTCGGTGATCTTGTCGAGCACGTGGCTGCCCATGCGGGCCATCACGCGCATCGAGGCGGTGACGTAGGCGGAGTCGGTGAGCTCGATGCCGAACATCGGCGACTCGGCCTCGAGGTGGCCCATCACGAACGGGATGACGTACATCGTGCGGCCCTTCATGCACCCGGCGTACAGCCCGCGCATCGTGGCCTTCATCTCCGAGGGGTCCATCCAGTTGTTGGTGGGTCCGCAGTCCTTCTCGTCGACCGAGCAGATGTAGGTGCGGTCCTCGACGCGCGCGACGTCGATCGGGTCGCTGGCGGCGTGGAAGGAATTCGGCTTGAGGTCGGGGTTGAGGCGGGTGAAGGTGCCCGTCGCCTCGAGCGCCGTGGTGAGCTCGACCCACTCCTCGTCGGACCCCGTGCACCAGTGGATGGCGTCCGGCTGGGTCATCTCTGCGACCTCGTTGACGAAGTCGAGGATGCCCTGGTGGGTGGTGGGGAACTCGGTACGGTCCTGCGTGGCGGTCATGCCGTGGTCCTTTGTCTCGCGACGTCTACGTCGTTGAGCTGTGGGTCGCGCGGCGTCATTGCAGGCGATGTCGGAGATTAACTGCGCCTGCGGGAGATGGCCTATTGGATCGTTCAACGACTCGTGACCCACGCCACACCGGGTTCGGCGGGAGGTTGAGCAGCGCCGAGGAACGAGCCGTCGACGAAACCACCGGACACCCGGAGGTTGAGCAGGCGAGGAACGAGCCGTCGACGAAACCACCGACCCGAGATGAGTACGTCGGCTCACGCGCCCACCTCCGACGCGGACGAGGGTGAGGTCACCCGCGCGGCCGATCGCCGCCTCAGTCACGAGGAGCTCGCATGAACACCACCCCCGATCCTTCTTTCGGCAGCTCCGTTGCGCCGACCCCCCGTCTCGAGAGGTCTCGCCTGCTGTGGATCGTCCTGGGCGTGGTCGTCGGTCTGGTGGTGGGCGCTGCCGTCGTCGTTGGCGGCGGGTACGTCCTGCTGCAGGCCTTCAACCCGGTGGGCGACGAGTACGTGTGCTCCGAGGGCGAGACGCCCGGCGGCAAGATCCCGGTGCCCCCGGGCGGTGGCAACGACTGCTACCGCGAGGGCAACTTCCCGCGAGGCTACGAGGCCGACCCCCTCGGCAACCGCCCGATGTCCTACAACTGCGACAAGGACGGCTACCGCCTCATCGACAAGACCACCGGGCGCGGTGCGGGCAACGTCAGCGAGTGCATCGCCGACGACACCGACATCCCGGACGGCTGGTCCCTGAGCGATCAGGACTGAGCGAACAGGAGTGAACCGGGCAGCTGGTCGCTCGTCGGAACCCGATTTACCCATCACGCGAGACCTCGGCTATTCTCGACCAGTCCTCGCAGCAGTGCGGGACCCGCGCCTGTAGCTCAACGGATAGAGCATCTCACTACGGATGAGAAGGTTTGGGGTTCGAATCCCTACAGGCGCACCGATCGAAGCAGCCGCTGACCTGCGGAAACGCTGGCCGGGGGCTGTTCCCGTCGAGCGGGTGTCACCGCTGCGAGCTGGCTGTGGGCACGGTTGCACTCCCCGGCGGCCGGTCGCAGGCCCCTCGAGACTCGCCTGGGCCACGGCCTGTTGGCCGTTCCGCGAGGCAACGATCGACCCGCCGGGCGCTCGTCGACCGTCTTGACGAGAAGCCCCTCCTGCGCAGCCAGCGTGCGCGTTCCGGAGGGAAGTCCGCCTGACTCGCGCCGAGCCGCCCGGTCCTTGCGGTTCCGCGCGCGCAGCCGTACGACCCTACGGGGCAATACTTGAACTCTCATGTTTCATAGGTCATACTGAACATGAAAGTTCAAGTATTGCCCGAGAACAGGAACCCCGACCATGACTACCGCCCCGCTGAGCACCACCGCTGCCGCGGACTCCCTCATCGACCCACGCCACCCGTTCGCGGGTCACCTGCGCCGGGTCGCCGCGGCCGAGGCGGCGAGCCCGCACGTGCTCTGGACGCCGGAGGCCGGCGCGATGCCGGCCCTGTACCTGAGTCACGGCGCTCCGCCCACCTTTGAGGATCCCGCGTGGATGGCGGAGCTGCACACCTGGTCGCGTGAGCTGCCGAAGCCGAGAGCGATCTTGATCGTGTCGGCGCACTGGGAGTCCGACAGCATCGGCATCACCAGCACCCGCCCGACCGAGCTGGTGTACGACTTCGGCGGGTTCGCCGACATGTACTACCGGATGCGCTACGACACCCCTGACCCGTCGTCGTTGGCCGAGCAGGTGCTGTCGGTGATGCCTGAGAATGAGTCGGTCTACGAGCACCGCAACCGGGGCCTGGATCACGGGGCGTGGCTGCCGCTGAAGGTGATGTACCCCGATGCCGACATCCCCGTGCTGCAGCTGTCGCTCCCGACGTCCGACGCCGACAAGCTCTTCGCTCTCGGCGAGCGGTTGCGACCGCTGCGCGAGCAGGGTGTGCTCGTCGTGGGGTCCGGGTTCATGACCCATGGCCTGCAGTACATCGACTGGTCGCGCCCTGACGTCGTCCCGGGCTGGTCCAAGGAGTTCGACCTGTGGGTGGCCGACGCTCTCGCCCGCGGCGACGTCGATGAGCTGTCGCACTTCCGCACCCACGCCCCCGGGCTGCGCTACGCGCACCCGACGGTCGAGCACTTCACGCCGCTGTTCGTCACGCTGGGTGCCTCCGCGGACCCGACTGCCGGTGTCCACACCGCCATCGATGGTTTCGTCGCGGGCCTGGCCAAGCGCTCCTTCCAGGCCGCTTGACCCGTTCTTCACCCTCAGCATGCGGCGCCCGACTCGCGGGCGCCCGCCCCACGACCTCGAGGAGCCCCGCATGGCCCGGAAGAACCTCAAGGCTGCTCCCGCGGCCGCTGTCGAGCCGACGAGTGAGCCCCGCTGGCTCGACGAGACCGAGATGCACACGTGGCTGCCGCTGCTGCGCGTGGTGCAGCTGCTGCCGCAGTCCTTGGACCGCCAACTGCGCGAGCAGGCCGGCATCAACCACGTCTACTACATGCTGCTCAGCATCCTGTCCGCTCAGCCCGGGCGGCGGCTGCCGCTCACCGAGCTTGCCGTGTCGGCGGCGATGAGCCAGTCCCGCGCCAGCCATGCCGTCACCAGCCTGGAGAAGCGCGGCTGGGTCGAGCGCCACCCGGACCCGGCCGACCGGCGCGTGCAGCTCATCACCGTGAACGACGAGGGCCTGCAGGTACTCGCTGTGACCGCGCCTGGCCACGTCGCCGAGGTCCGCCGGCTCGTCTTCGACCAGCTCGACCTCGACGACGTGGCACACCTGCGTCGGATCGCCCTCAAGCTCGTCGCCGTCCTGGACAACTGATCGCGCGTCGCGCACCCGCCCGAGCAACGCGGCGGCCCCAGCACCACCTTGCTCCCCCCCAACAAGTCCGGACTCCCAGACGGGGAGTCCGACATCGCGAAAGAGGTGTGACGTACCGGGTTTCGTAGAGGCATAGAAGCCACGCTCGACAGCCAACGGCGCCGGCTTGAGGGCGACTGTGGGAGCGTGGTGGGTGGTCTCGTACTCAACGGGCGGGACGAGGTCGATCTCGCCGTGCAGGCGCCGGTGGTCGAACCAGTCGACGTACTCGGCGACGGCGTACTCGAGGCGTCGAGGTTGTTCCAGGGTCCACGGTTGCGGATGAGCTCGGCCTTGAAGGGCGAGTTGAACGCCTCGGCCATCGCGTTGTCGCAAGAATCACCAGTCGAGCCGACCGACGCGACAGCGCCGGCCTCGGCCAGGCGCTGGGTGTAGCGCACGGCCAAGTAGTGCAGGTCGGTGCCTGTGGGTAAGTACGGGCGTTACAGCCCGTTGGTGTTCTCGTTGCTGGGCCGCTGCCATGGCGAGTGCGGGTCGCAGAAGTAGATGTCGATCCCGGCGTCGATCTTCAGCTGTGCGTGCTTGGCCAGCTCGCCGCCTTGGTCCCACGTCAAAGAGCGGCGCAGTTGTTCGGGCAGCGCCCTGGTCTGGGCAGCGATGGCTGCGTTGACGTCGACCCGAGGCTCAGGCCGCACGTGGCCCCCGACCTCCGCCGAGCCTCGGCCTCGCGTCGGCGCTCGGCAGCGGGGGACCAGTCAGTCCTGGAACGCCTCGGTGACGGCGGTGTCGATGGTGACCTGCGGGCCGGTGAACCAGTGCTTGGCCGACACCGACCACCAGACGCCGAGCACGGCCAGCGATCCCAGGGTGAGGAGCGGGGCGTAGTTGACGAACTTCCAGGAGAAGTCGTCGGCGAAGGGGTTGCCGGCCGGCACGAACGGCAGGACGAAGTAGACGCAGATGATCGCGATCTCGCCGACGGCGACCAGGTTCATCCACTTGTACTTCGAGCCGTTGTTCCACGAGCCGGGCTCGAAGGCGTCGCCCAGCCTCCAGCGCAGCCAGATCGGGATCAGGAACGCGAGGTAGAGGCCGATCACGGCCACCGAGACCACGGCGTAGAAGGCGGTCGGGACGATGAACGGGTCCTCGGCGGTGCCGACGTTGACCTCGACGAGCGCCGGCAGGGTGATGATCGCCGAGACCACTGCGACCAGCAGGACGGCGTTGGCAGGCACCTTGGCGGCGTTGACCTTCGACCAGAGCGACGAGCCCGGGATCGCCTTGTCACGGCTGAAGGCGAAGGTCATCCGCGAAGCGCTCGTCATGGTCGCGGTCAGGCAGAAGAACTGGCCCACCGCCGAGATGAGCAGCAACGTGGCCGCGAGGTTGGTGTCGAGGGCGGAGGTGAAGATGTAGGCGACGCCCCCGCCGCCGACACCGAGGTTGTCGGCGCTTCCCGAGGCGTCGTTCGGGACCGCGAAGAGGAAGGCGAGCAGGAGCAGCCAGCCGCCGATCGCGGAGTAGAAGATCGAGCGCCAGATGCCCTTGGCCGCTCCGTCGGAGGCCGCCTGAGTCTCCTCCGAGAGGTGGGCGGAGGCGTCGAAGCCGGTGATCGTGTACTGCGTCAGCAGCAGCCCGAACGGCATGACCAGCAGCCAGTAGCTGACCCCGCTGCTGGACCCACCGTCGTACCCGGAGTTGTTGAAGCGCTCGGTGAAGACGTAGCTGAAGCTCTGATGGTTGTCGGGCACCACGACCAGGACCACGATGATCGCCAGGGCCCCGACGACGTGCCACCACACCGACACGTTGTTCATCACCGCCATCAGGTGACCGCTGAAGATGTTGAGCACGGCGACCAGGGCGAGCACGACCAGGAAGATCAGGAAGACCCGCGACAGCGAGTAGCCCTCGGCGAAGCTCGACGAGAAGGTGCTCAGCGTGAGGTCGATGAACGTCGCGCAGCCGTAGCCGACCGACGCGGTCACCGCGATGAGCCCGATGAGGTTCAGCCAGCCGGCGAAGAAGCCCGCGCGCGGACCACCCATCTTGGCCGCCCACCAGTAGATGCCGCCCGAGGTCGGGTAGGCCGAGACCAGCTCGGACATCGTGAACCCGATGACCAGGATCAGGGCCGCCACGATCGGCCAGCCCCAGGAGATGGCCACCGGCCCACCGTTGTTGAATCCCTGCCCGAACGTCGTGAAGCACCCGGCCAGGATCGAGATGATCGAGAACGAGATCGCGAAGTTCGAGAAGCCGGACCAGGTCCGGCTGAGCTCCTGCTTGTACCCGAGCCTGGCGAGGAGCGCCTCGTCCTCGGTGTTGATCTGGTCGTTGGCCATGACCGGGAAACTAGACCCGCCGCGGCCCGGGTGTAAACAAGCGCCCGTAAAATTGGTATGAACTCAGACCATTCGACGGTGGTCCTGTTGACAGCCCCGACACCCGACCCAAGGATGAGCCCATGCCCGCCGATGCCGCTCTCGGACTCGGCGACGCGGTCCTGCGGCCCGTGCGCGGGCATCACGCCTTCGAGGCCTGTGTCGAGCAGCTGGGCACGGCGATCCGGTTGGGGATCTACCCCCTCGGCAGCGCGTTGCCCGCCGAGCGTGAGCTCGGCGAGCGGCTCGGGGTGTCGCGTGCGACCTTGCGCGAGGCGATGGTCGCGCTACGGGAGGCCGGCATGGTCGAGACCACCCGGGGACGCGGTGGCGGCACCGTGGTGACCCTCAAGCCGCGCTCGCCGTCGGCTCGGCGGATCGCCCGCATGGACCCGGCCAAGCGTGCCGACCGCCTCGACGCGCTCTCCTTCCGCCGCGTCGTCGAGCCGGGGGCGGCGTACGTCGCGGCCGGGGCCGATCTCCTGCCGAGCCAGGTGGCCCAGCTCGAGGAGGCTCATGCGACCGTCGCAACGGCGAGCCGGCCCGGTGAGCACCGTCAGGCCGACTCGCGCCTGCACCTCACGATCGCCTCGTTGACCGGCTCACCCCGAGTGCTGGAGGCGGTGACGTCGGTGCAGGGCACGCTGCACGACATGCTGCTGGCGATCCCCGTGCTCGAGACCAACATCGCCCACTCCGACCGGCAGCACGCGGCCGTCGTACGCGCGATCTTCGACGGGCGGCCCGACCGGGCGCGCAAGGCCATGGAGCAGCACTGCGACGACACGGCCGCGCTGCTGCGCGGACTGGTCGGATAGGAGTACCGAGATGACCCTGCGCAACCAACGCCACCTCTCGATGCACGACCTCCTCGGTCGGATCCGCGAGGGTGCGGTCGACACGGTGGTCGTCGCGTTCACCGACATGCAGGGGCGTCTGCAGGGCAAGCGCCTGCACGGGCAGTACTTCGTCGAGCACGTCGTGGGGCACGGCACCGAAGGCTGCAACTACCTCCTGGCCGTCGACGTCGACATGAACACCGTCGGGGGCTACGCGATCTCCTCGTGGGAGCGCGGCTACGGCGACATGGAGTTCGTCCTCGACGAGCGCACCATCCGACTCCTCACCCACCTCCCGGCGACCGCGCTGGTGCTGTGCGACCTCGTCTGGCCCGACGGCAGCGACGTCGTCCAGTCGCCGCGCGCCATCCTGCAGACCCAGCTGGACCGGTGCGCCGAGAAGGGGTGGACCGCGCTGTCGGGCACCGAGCTGGAGTTCGTCGCGGTCGAGGAGACCTACGAAGCGGCGGCGCGCGCCAACTGGCACGACCTCACCCCGGTCAACCAGTACAACGTCGACTACTCGATTCTCGGCACCTCCCGGGTCGAGCCGCTGCTGCGCGCCATCCGCAACCACATGTACGACGCCGGGCTCGACGTCGAGGGCGCCAAGGGCGAGTGCAACTTCGGGCAGCACGAGATCGGCTTCCTCTACGCCGACGCGCTCACCACCGCCGACAACCACGTCGTCTACAAGAACGCCGCCAAGGAGATCGCGGCCCTGCAGGGCAAGGCCCTGACCTTCATGGCGAAGTACGACCAGCGCGAGGGGAGCTCGTGCCACATCCACCTCTCGCTGCGCGGCGAGGACGGGTCGCTGGTCTTCTGGGACCCGGCCGACGGTGGGGCGCGCACGCCCCTGTACGACCACTTCGTGGCCGGGGTGCTCGCCACGGTTCGCGACTTCACGCTGCTCTACGCGCCGAACATCAACTCCTACAAGCGTTTCGCGGACGGCTCCTTCGCACCGACCGCGATCGCCTGGGGCCTCGACAACCGCACCTGCGCCGTGCGGCTGGTCGGCGCCGGTGCCGGAGCGCGGATGGAGAACCGGGTGCCGGGGGCCGACGTCAACCCCTACCTGGCCACGGCCGCCATGCTCGCCGGCGGGCTGCACGGCATCGAGCAGGCCCTACCCCTCGGAGAGGCACTGACGGGCAACGCCTACACCTCCGACGCTCCGCGGGTTCCTGCCACGATGGAGCTGGCGCGGGAGGCGTTCGCGACCTCGGACGTCGCGCGCTCGACGTTCGGCGACGCCGTGGTCGATCACTACGTCAACATGGCCGACGTCGAGCTGGCCGCCTACAACGCCACCGTGACCGACTGGGAGCGACGGCGCGGATTCGAGAGACTCTGATGACACTCCCCACGACCTGGACCGTGCTCAACCCGGCGACCGCCTCGGCGATCGCCGAGGTCCACCTGGCCACCGAGGCCGAGGCCGACGCCGGGATCGAGCGGGCTCACGAGGCCTCGCGCCCGTGGCGCCACGTCGCGCCCGGCGAGCGGGCCGCGCTGCTGCGCCGCTTCGCGCTCGTGGTCGACGCGCACCTCGACGAGCTGGCGGCGATCGACGTCGAGAACGCCGGCCACACCTGGGGCAACGCGCGCTGGGAGGCCGGCAACGTGCGCGACTGCCTCAACTACTACGCCGGCGCCCCCGAGCGGCTCTTCGGCCGTCAGATCCCGGTCGCGGGCGGCACCGACCTCACCTTCCGCGAGCCGTACGGCGTCGTGGGGCTCATCGTGCCGTGGAACTTCCCGATGCCCATCGCCGCCTGGGGTTTCGCGCCCGCCCTCGCCGCCGGCAACGCCGTCGTCCTCAAGCCGGCCGAGCTCACCCCGCTCAGCGCCTTGCGGCTCGGCGAGCTGGCTCTGGAGGCGGGCATCCCCGAGGGCGTGCTCACGGTGCTGCCCGGCGCCGGGCCGGTCGTCGGCACCCGCCTGGTCACCCACCCGCTCGTGCGCAAGGTCTGCTTCACCGGCTCGACCGGTGTCGGCAAGCAGGTGATGGCCGGATGCGCCGAGCAGGTGAAGAACGTGACCCTCGAGCTCGGCGGCAAGAGCTCGAACATCGTCTTCGCCGACGCCGACATCGCCGCGGCTGCGGCGGCCGCCCCGGGCGCCGTCTTCGACAACGCCGGTCAGGACTGTTGCGCTCGCTCGCGCATCCTCGTCGAGCGCTCGGCGTACGACGAGTTCGTCTCGCGTCTGGAGCCGGCGGTGCGGGCCGTGCGGGTGCTCGACCCGAGCGACGAGTCCTCCGAGATGGGCCCCCTGATCTCGGCGGCCCAGCGCGACCGGGTGGTCGGCTACCTCGACGACGTGGAGATCGCCTTCGCCGGCTCCGCCCCGGGCGGCGACGGCTTCTGGGTGCCGCCGACGGTCGTCGCCCTCGAGGACCCCTCGAACCCGCTGTGGCGCGAGGAGGTGTTCGGACCGGTGGTGGCCGTGATGGCCTTCGACGACGAGGCGCACGCCGTCGAGCTCGCCAACGACACCGAGTACGGCCTGTCCGGGTCGATCTTCACCTCCGACATCGGACGTGGTCTGCGAGTCGCGCGCGCCGTCGAGGCCGGCAACCTCAGCGTCAACTCGAACTCCGCGGTGCGCTACTGGACCCCGTTCGGCGGTTACAAGCAGTCCGGGATCGGGCGCGAGCTCGGCCCGGACGCCGCGGCCGCGTTCACCGAGGAGAAGAACGTCTTCATCGCCCATGACACCGAGCTCGCGGCGCCATGAACCGCCCGGCCTCATCCACGACGTCGCAGGAGGAAGCACACATGGCAGGACGTATCCAGGACCGGGTCGCCGTCGTCACGGGCGGTTGCTCGGGCATCGGTCTGGCGACGGTGCAGCGGTTCGTGGCCGAGGGCGCCAAGGTCGTCATCGGCGACATCGACGACGCGCGGGGTGCCGAGCTGGTCGAGGAGCTCGGAGGCGCCGAGGTCGCGACCTACGTGCACGTCGACGTGACTGCCAAGGACGAGGTCGACGCACTGTTCGCGACCGCCCAGGCGACCTACGGCTCGGTCGACATCGCCTTCAACAACGCCGGCATCAGCCCGCCCGAGGACGACTCCATCCTCGACACCGATCTCGACGCGTGGCGCCGGGTGCAGGAGGTCAACCTCACCAGCGTCTACCTGTGCTGCAAGGCTGCGCTGCCCTACATGCTCGAGCAGGGCAAGGGCTCGATCATCAACACCGCCTCCTTCGTGGCCGTCATGGGCGCAGCGACCTCGCAGATCTCCTACTCCGCCTCCAAGGGCGGGGTGCTCTCGATGAGTCGCGAGCTCGGGGTGCAGTTCGCGCGCCAGGGGGTACGCGTCAATGCGCTCTGCCCCGGACCGGTCAACACCCCGTTGCTCAAGGAGCTCTTCGCCTCCGACGAGGAGCGGGCCGCGCGCCGCCTCGTGCACGTGCCCATGGGGCGTTTCGGCGAGCCCGAGGAGATGGCTGCCGCGGTGCTGTTCCTGGCCTCGGACGACTCCTCCTTCATGACCGCCAACACCTTCCTCGTCGACGGTGGCATCTCGGGTGCCTACGTCACGCCGCTCTGACGTGGTCACCCCGGTCGGGGCGGACGTTCCCGGGGCGCCGGTCATCGGGCTGACGACCTACCGCGAGGTCGCGTCGTACGGCGTGTGGCAGCAGCGCGCCGACCTGCTGCCCAGCGAGTACGCCGAGGCCGTCACCGCCGTCGGTGGGGTGCCGGTGCTGCTGCCGCCGGTCGACACGGCCGGTGCTGCCGCAGCGGTGGTGTCGCGGCTCGACGGGTTGGTCGTCAGCGGCGGGGCCGACGTCGACCCCGCGACGTACGGTGAACCGGCGCACCCGCGCACGGCTGGGTGGCGCGCCGATCGCGACGCCTGGGAGCTCGCCCTGCTCGATGCCGCGCAGGCGCGAGGGCTGCCCGTGCTGGGCGTGTGCCGTGGCATGCAGGTGATGGCGGTGCACGCGCGAGGTCGGCTCGAGCAGCACGTGCCGGACGTCGTCGGCCACGAGCAGCACAGCCCCGGCGGCGCCGCGTACGGCCGGGTCCACGTCACCACCGGACCCGGCTCTCGCGTGGCGAACCTCGTCGGCGAGCGGCTCGAGGTCAACTGCCACCACCACCAGTCCGTCGGCACGCACCCGGGCTTCGTCGCCTCGGCACACGCCGCAGACGGCGTCCTCGAAGCCATGGAGGCGCCGGGCGAGCGCTTCTGCGTCGCTGTGCAGTGGCACCCGGAGACGTCGGCCGACGTCGGGCTGCTGGCGGGTCTGGTCGCGGCGGCGGGTGCTCAGGTTCTGCACCTGAGGAGACCGTAGGTCGTCGCGAGGTCACTCGCCCTCCCGACCGCGAAGCTCTCGCCGCCGCCTCGGCCCGGACGCTCGAGAGCGTCTCCGTGCGAGCGCTCGACGTGGGGAGTCGCCCCAGGGGATGCCGGCGTGACGATGGGTCAGGTCACCCCCACCTGATCGGGCCCGAGGGCTCGCTCAGGCGTGCCCGGCCTGCGGACCATCGACCTCGAAGGCGTTGTCGTCGGGCTCGACGGCCTCGTCGTGCTTCTCCTCGCTGAGCTCGCGGCCCGCGGTCGGGGCCCCGTCGGTCGTTCCGGGCACGCCGTCGGGGGCGCTGGTGGCGTCGTCGATCCGGGCGGGGTTGATCTGCTCCTCGGTCATGGGTCGAACCTACGGGCACCCCGGGCGGGCCGGGCTCCTCCCTGCGGCTGAGCCGGAACCGGCGGAGGTGCGCGCGGGCCCGAGCTCGGCGACCCGAGTAACGTCACGACCTCCCGACGGCATGGTGTCGGTAGGTACGCGCCACGGGGCGTGTGTGGCCCGAGCACTACGAGGTACCCGGAGGGTCGTTCGATGGGTCCGAGGTCGTCGCACCTGCGGTTGTCGGTGTCGCGCGTCGAGACCCCCGACCACGTCGTCGAGCAGCTCGCTGCCGCAGCCCGTGCGAGCAGCCCCTCCCCGGCCGCCGGACGCCGCGTCGCCGTGGCCGTCGCGGCCGTGATCGGGGTGCTGGTGCTCTCCGTCGGCGGCGCGTGGGCGACCGGCGCCGTGCACATCCCGGGGCTCCCCGATGTCGACGAGCGCTCTCCCCAGCCGACCCCCACGGCGCCGCTCGACCCCGCAAGCCCGTCGCCCGCGGGGTCCGACCCCGGCGCCCCCACGGGCGACTCGGGCGACCCGTTCAGCCCTGCGGACCCGTCGTCGCCGGAGATCGATCCCGAGCAGGAGGGTCCCGACCCGGCGCGGAACGGCGACGAGACCGGGCGACCCGATGACGAGGCCGAACCGGGCAAGACCCCTGAGGACCCCAAGACCCCGAAGGCAGGGACTCCTGGAGCGGACGACAAGGCTCCGAAGGGCCCGGACGACAAGGCCCCGAAGGGCCCGAAGACCCCGAGGGCCCAGAGCTGCCCCCACCGCCCAAGCCGCCGAAGCCGCCGAAGCCGGCGTCGAGACCCCCCGCCGGCTCCGGTGATCGCGGCCGGAGCGCAACGGCCGCCCCCGACCCGGAGACGCGCCATGATCCGCCGTACGACGGGCCGCGCCACGGCAGGCACCGCGGCCATCCCGAGAAGGAGTCGCGAGGCCGTGGCTGACGACACGCTCGTGGCCGCAGCCAAGCAGGGCGACCCACAGGCGTGGCGCTCGCTCCACCAGGCTCACGCGGGGCGACTCATCGCGTGGTTGTCGACCCGGCCCACCGGCGACAGCGTGGCCTCCCCCGAGGACGTCGCTGCCGAGGCCTGGCTGGTCGCGGCGTCCAAGATCGCCGACTTCGACGGCTCGTCCTCGGACTTCGCCGGCTACCTGTTCGGGATCGCCCGCAAGGTCAGTGCGAGCACGCACCGCCGCTCGCAGCGTCGGCGTACCGAGCCCGGGGAGGTCGAGACGTATCTGCCGTCCGAGCCCGACCCCACGCTGGTCATCGATGCGCAGGACTGGGTGCGCGACGCGATCGCCTCGCTGCCGGACCGCGAGCGGGACGCGGTAGGGCTGGTCGACGGACTCGGTTTCGACAACCGAGCAGCAGCCGACGCGCTCGGCATCAGCACGGTGGCGGTGCGGGTGGCGCGCCACCGCGGACTGCGGAAGTTGCGCGGACGCCTGCCACCGGGGGAGTAGGTAGGCGCCCGCGCGGTCGCGTGTCTCGAGCCCGGTCCGTGGTGCGTGAGCGGATCGGTCCCACGAGCGACGCGACGTCAGTGGCAGTGGCCCCGCGCCGCCGCTGCGCGGAACGGGGCCACTGCACCGGGGGGTGACTCGGTCAGATCGTCTGGGGTGGGTCAGCCTGCAGCCGGCGTGGCGGCCTGCTCGGCCTGACACTTCTCGAGGCGCTCGTTGGCCTTGGCCACACGCTGCTGCTGCGCCTTCTTGTCCTTCTTCGCCTCGGTGCGGTCGTCCTTCGCCTGCGCGAGGTCGGCCTTCGCCGAACGGTGCTCGGCTGCGGTGTCGGCGTTCTTCTTCGCCTTCTTCTCCTTCGCGACCTCGGCCTGCTTCGCCTCGAGCCTGGCGGTGAGACGCTCGAGCGCCGCCTCGGCCTTGTCGGCCTGCTTCTGCTGCTGGGCGCAGGGCTCCGGCTTGCTCGAGGCGTCGGGCTGCGCCGCGAGGGCGGGTGTTGCCAGGACACTCACCGAGAGGGCGAGGGCGGCGACGGTGCCGGCGGTACGGGTGGAGAGGCGCATGTGAGCTCCTTGAGCAGTCCCGGTCATCGGCTGACCAGGGGCGGCGACCCGGGGGGTCTGGTGCCACCTACCTGCCGTGGGTCGTCCTCGGTGTTACGTGACCTCCCCACCACGTGCCTCACGACGGGGTTGCGCGTCGGTCGAGGATGTCTAGAGTGCCCGCGTGAGTGACTTTCGCGGCGTCCTCGGTCTCGTCGTCCTGCTCGGCATCGCTGTGCTCTTCTCCAAGCACCGACGCGGCATCTCGTTGCGTGTCGTCGGTGCCGCGCTCGCGGTGCAGGTGCTCTTCGCGGTCGCGGTCCTGCGTTTCCCGCCCGGCCGCGACGCCCTCGGATGGGTCTCGGACCGGCTCGAGACGCTCATCGGCTACACCGGCGACGGCACCAGCTTCGTCTTCGGTCCGCTGCTCGACGTCGGCCCCGAGGACGGCACGATCTTCGCCCTCCAGGTGCTGCCGGTGATCGTCTTCCTCGGCGCCCTGGTCTACCTGCTCTTCTACCTGCGCGTGGTGCAGTGGGCCACCTGGGTCATCGGCGGCTCGATCGCGTGGCTGCTCGAGGTCAGCAAGCTCGAGGGGATGTACTCCGCGACGGTCATCTTCCTCGGCCAGTCGGAGGCGCCGCTGGTGATCGCCCCCTACCTGAGCCGGCTGACCCGCCCCCAGGTGTTCACCGTCGTCACCGCCGGCTTCGCGGCAGCGGCCGGCTCGACCCTCGTCGGCTATGCCCTGCTGGGCGCGCCGCTGCCCTTCCTGCTCGCGGCGACGGTGATGAACGCGCCGGCGTCGCTGCTGATGGCCAAGATCATCTGGCCCGACTCGACGCCGGACCCCGACCTCGACCCCGAGCCCGACCCTGGCTCCGAGCCGGAGCCCGCGCTCGCGACGGGCGGCGGCACGACGTCCGACGAGAAGACCGCCGCGGCCGGCGGGACCGCCGACAGCGCGGACGACGAGCGCTTCGACGTCCGCTCGTCACGCGACGAGGAGTCGGTCAACGTCATCGACGCGATCGCGCGCGGAGCCCTGGCCGGCGGCCGGATCGCGGTCACCATCGGCGCGCTGCTGATCGCGTTCATCGCCCTGATCGCCATGGCCAACGGCATCCTGGGCGGCATCGGGGGCTGGTTCGGCCTCGACGACCTCACCTTCGAGGGTCTGCTCGGTGACGCGCTCTCCCCGCTGGCCTGGCTCCTCGGCGTGCCGTGGTCGGAGGCTTCCCAGGCCGGATCGTTCATCGGTCAGAAGACGATCCTCAACGAGTTCGTCGCCTTCGCCGCCTTCGGCCCGGACGTCGACTCGTTCGCGCCGGTGACCGTGGTGGTGGTGACCTTCGCCTTGGCCGGCTTCGCCAACTTCGGCTCGATCGCGATCCAGCTCGGCACCCTCGGCACGCTGCGACCTGAGCTCCGCTCGACGGTCGCCGCCGTCGGGCTGCGGGCGCTGCTCGCCGGCAGCCTCGCCAACCTGGCCAACGCCGCCATCGCCGGGGTGGTGTTCCTGCTCTGAGGTCGAGCGCGCGTGCTGGTCGGCGACCTCGCGGTCGTGACGAGCGTCGGCTCCACCCGCTCCTCCTCGATCGGGCCCCGGCCCCTGGCAGCGACCCGAGGTGGTGCGGGTCGCCTCCCCGGGGATGGGACCCGACCACGGCCGGCGGTGGGCACCCTCTCAGCCCCGCCCTGGGAGGATGGGCGGGTGACCCTCGCCGCCGACCCTGCCGGGCACGGTGGGCAGGGTGGGATGGGCACGGCGCGCACGGTGGACACGACGGGCAGGGGCGCGAACCGCGGGACGCGGTCCGGTACGGCGTACGCCACCGCCTGCTCGAGGTGCGCGACCGGCTCTCGGCGTCCGACCCGGCGTTCGGGCGGCTGCGCGGCGGCCTCGCCGTCTCGCTCGGCGTCGGGACCAGCCTGGTCGTGCAACAGCTGGTGGCCCACCTGCTCGGAATCACCGGGCGCGACGCGTTCTCGATGACGCTGTTCGGCGCGGTGGTCGCCATGCTCGGCTCGAACGCCCTGTCGTCGATGGCGCGCCGGGAGATGGTGCCGGCTGCGGCGGGCTTCCCGGTGGCGGTGGCGACCGGGCTCCTCCTCGCCGTGCTGAGCGACCAGCAGCGCTTGCTGCAGGTGCCGGCCTTCGCGCTCGTGCTCTTCGCCGCGGTGTGGGTCAGGCGGTTCGGCGGTGCGTGGTTCTCCTACGGGTTCATGACCTGGATGGGGTTCTTCTTCGCCACCTTCCTCCAGGCCTCGTGGGACGTCGTGCCCGAGCTGCTGCTCGCCGCGGTCGTCTCGTCGGTGTGGGTGTGCCTGCTCAGCGCCACGCTGCTGCACACCAACCCCCGCACGGTCCTTCGCTCGACCATCGCCTCCTTCTACTCCCGCGGTCGTTCGGTGGCGCGTGAGGCGGCCGATCTCCTCGCGCTGGCGCCCGCGAGCGAGCGACGCCGCGAGCGCGTGATGCGTCGTCTCGGTGCCCGTCGCGCCGGCATGGGCGAGGCGGCGCTGCTCGCCGACGCGTGGTCGGCCGAGCGCTCCGCGGTCCCCGACGGCTGGTCGGCGGCCGCGCTGCGCCGGCGCCTGATCGAGGCGCAGCAGGCGATGGAGCGGGTCGCGCTGGCCGCCGTCCGCCTGCGTGACGCCGACCCGGTGCTGCGCGACGAGGCGCAGACGGCCGTCGAGAACCTCGCCGGGCACCGCGACGTCGCCGCCCTGATCGCCTGCGACCGGCTCCGACGACGCGCAGCCGAGGTCGAGCGCGCCGGCGGCGAGGGCTGGTGGTCGGCGCGGCACCTGGCCTACGGCGTCCAGGAGTTCCTCCGCTTCGACGCCGCCGTCGACGAGCCGCCCGAGGTGGACCCGGGCGAGGACGAGTTCGAGGCCGCCTCGATGCTGGCCTTCGGCGGGCTGCCCGGTTCGCCGGCGATCGCCAAGAACGTGGCGGCGATGGGTGGGTGGAACCCGGTGTCGCGGTGGTCGATGACCAGTCGTCAGGCGGCACAGGTCGCGCTCGCCGGCGTCGTCGCCATCGGGCTCGGCACCCTGCTCTCGCCAACTCGCTACTACTGGGCGGTGATCACGGCGTTCGTGATGTTCACCGGCACCGGCACCCGCTACGAGACCTTCAACAAGGGCGTCGCGCGCATCGCCGGCACCCTCGCCGGACTGGTCGCCGCCGTCCTGCTCGCCCACGCGACCGCCGGTCACGACGCAGCGGTGCTGACGATCATCCTGGTCGCGGTCTTCGGCGCCTTCTACCTCGCGAAGGTCTCGCAGGCCGCCATGACGTTCTTCATCACCGTGCTGCTGGGCGAGATGTACACCGTGCTCGGCACCTTCAGCGACTCCGTGCTCGTGCTTCGCCTGGGGGAGACGGCGGTGGGCGCGGTGGCCGGCATCGGTGTCGCGCTGCTGTTCGCCCCGCTCTCCACCCGCGACACGATGCGCAGCGCTCGCGACGAGATGCTGCACTCGATGGCCGCCCTCCTCGAGGCCTCGGCGTCGTACGCCGAGGGGGTGCGGGTGGTCGACCTCGACGCCGCCGCCCGACGGCTGGACGACGATGCCCGCAGGCTCGCTCTCGTCGCGCGGCCGCTCACCCGACAGATCGGGTGGGGAGGGTCGAGCCCGCGCACCGCACGTCGGCTGCGTCTCTACATCGCGGCGGTCTCGCAGTGCCGCTCCCTCGTGATCGCGCTGCAGCGTCGTCCGCCGTCGGCGCCTGAGGCCTCGGCGTCCGCGGCGCGCTCGATCGCCGAGGCGGCACGGGCCCTCAGCGCCCTGCCGCCCGGGTCGGTGGTGCCCGATGCGGAGGAGCCGCTCGCCAGCGGCGACCACGCGCTCTTCGTCGACCCCGCTGCGGCGTCGCACGACGACCCGGTCGTGCGGCACCTGCACCACCTGGCCGCCACCCTCACCCAGGTCGCGCAGACGCACCCGGCGCCGGAGCCGGGACGGCACCGGGCCGAACCACCGGCTTGACCCTCGCTGCCGGTGCCGGTGCCGGTGCCGGTGCTCGGTGCCGGTGTCGCGGCCGGTGCCGGCGCCGTCCGCTTCGACAGGGGAGGAGCCGGTCCGCCGGCCGGCCAGTGCCACGTCGGGGCCACCCTCGAGGGGGACGGCGGGTGCCTCCGGCGCGGCTACCCTCGCCGTCATGAGCTACTTCCTGAGCCGCCTGATGAGCACCGCCACCGCGTCGTACGCGGGCTACTGCTTCTACGCCCCCGAGCACCTCGGCAACGCGCTCGGCGCCGACAAGCACGAGCAGGCCGGCTACGACAGGCTGGCCGGGGTCTTCGGCGTCCGCGATGCGGCGATCAGCACCTTCGGCATCCTCGGGCGCTCCGAGGGCACCGTGAGGACGGCCATGTGGATCCGCATCTGCTGCGACGTGGGGGACGGCGTCGTCCTCGCGGTCCGTGCCGAGGACGACACCACGCGCGCCAAGGTGCTCGCCGCGACCCTGGGCTGGGGCACGCTCAACTTCCTGGCTCTGCAGTCCGACAAGCGCCGCGCTCGCAAGGTCGCGGCGGCCCAGGCGCTCGCCCAGCAGACCGCATCGGCGGCGCGGGCGGTCAAGCACAAGCTGACCTGAACGGGGGCGGGGTTCACCCGCCCGAGGTGCACTCTCCCCACAATTGTGGAGTTGTGGCACGGCCGGGAGGCCAAACCGTGTCAGAACTCCACAATTGTGCCGATGTGACACCTCGGGTGCCGCCGCCAGCGCCATGTCAGGGGTGACATCTCACCCCTGCGGATCAGGCCACGTCCGGTCTGAGCGGGGAGAGTGGACGACATGATGTTCGCGCCGTGGCGATTGCTCCTCGCCCGCTTCCTGTTCGGTCCGCCGCAGTCCTGAGGCCTTTCGACGAGTCGGACGTCGCGCGCCTGATCGCGGTCGACCGCGAGCGCACCTGCGCCCGGCTCGCAACCCTGACGGCGGACTTCGACGAGGTGGTCAGCGCGTCGCGTGACACCAATGCCGACGACGAGCACGACCCCGAGGGCACGACCATCGCCTTCGAGCGCTCGCAGGTGGGAGCGCTCGTCACCTCCGCGCGGGCGCACCTGGCCGAGCTCGACGAGGCCGAGGCGCGCCTCGCCGACGGGTCGTACGGCATGTGCGAGCGGTGCGGCGGACCGATCGGGGCGGCGCGGCTCGAGGTCCGCCCGGCGGCGCGGCACTGCATCATCTGCGCCTGACGGCCGGCGGTCGGTGCCAGCGGGTCGACTCGGCCTGAGGCATGTCATCGCGGCACAATTGTGGGGTTGTGACACGGTGGGGAGCCGAAAACCTGTCTGAACGGCACAATTGTGGGAAATGAGCACCCCGCGCCACGCCCCGAAACGCGTCGCCGGGCGGGCGGGGTGATGATGGTCGGCCTCGGCGCCGGCCGCGTCACCAGCAGCTCGCACTGACGACTCGACTCAGCCCGGCGTGCCCGTCAGACCGCGTCGCTCGAGCAGCGGGCGACTGTCCGGCGCTCGGCCGACGACTGCCGCGAAGGCTGCCATCGGGTCGACGGTGCCGCCGCGCGACAACAGCTCGCGACGAAACACCTCGCCGTTCTCGCGGGTCAGGCCACCGCGCTCGGTGAACCAGTCGACGGTGTCGGCGTCGAGCACCTCGCTCCAGAGGTAGGAGTAGTAGCCCGCGCTGTAGCCGCCCGCGAAGACGTGCGCGAAGTACGTGCTGCCGTAGCGCGGCGGCAGAGCGGCGAGCTCGATGGCGAACCCACGCAGCGCGGCGCTCTCGAAGGCGTCGACGTCCTCCGGCGCGACCGGGTCGTCGTCCGCCCTGAGCCGGTGCCACGCCTGGTCGAGCAGGGCGGCGGCCAGCAGCTCGGTGGTGTCGTGGCCCTGGCCGAACGACTGGCTCGCCGCGACGCCGTCGAGCGCCTGCGCTGACAGCGGTTCACCGGTCTCGTGGTGGACGGCGTAGCGCGCGAGCAGGCCGGCGTCCCAGGCCCACATCTCGTTGACCTGCGAGGGGAACTCGACGAAGTCGCGGGGCACGCTCGTGCCCGACAGCCGCGGGTAGCGAACGTCGGACAGCAGCCCGTGCAGCACGTGGCCGAACTCGTGGAACGTCGTGCGCAGCTCGTCGAGGGTGAGCAGCGTCGGTCGGCCGTCCGGCGGGCGCGCGATGTTGAGGTTGATGACCACGACCGGTCGCTGCCCGAGCAGGTGCGACTGGTCGACGAAGCTGCTCATCCAGGCGCCACCGCGCTTGGAGTCGCGGGCGTACCAGTCGGCGACGAACAGCGCCGTGCCGTCGCCGGGCGCACCGACGGGACCGTCGAAGACCTCGTAGGTCACCACGTCCGGGTGGTACGTCGGCAGGTCGGGGCGGGGCAGGAAGGTCAGGCCGTAGAGGCCCTCGGCGGCGGCGAAGACCCCGTCACGCACCACGCGGGAGAGCTCGAAGTGCGGGCGCAGGGCGGCGGCGTCGCTGGAGAACCGCTCCTGCGCCTCCTGGGCGGCGTAGTAGGCCCAGTCCCACGGCTGCAGGTCGCCCTCGACGCCGTCGGCGTGCAACCGGACGGCGAGCGCCTCGGCCTCGGCGCGCGCGTTCGCCACGGCCGGCTCGACCAGCGAGCCCAGCATGTCGAGCACGGCGTCGACGCTGCCCGCGGTCTGGTCGGCCACGACGTACGACGCGTGGTCGGGGTAGCCGAGCAGGGCGGCGCGCTGCGCTCTCAGGGCGGCGATGCGCGTCAGCGCCTGACGCGTGTCGTGGTCGTTGCCGCGGCGACCGCGCGAGGTCGCGGCGCGGTGCAGCCGTTCACGCAACCCCCGGTCGTGCAGCGAGGCGAGCGCGGGCTGGCCCGTCGGCAGCACGAGGGTCAGCAGGTGTCCGTCGAGCCCGCGACCGGCTGCCGCGGCGGCCGCGGCGGCGAGCGCGTCCGGCGCCAGGCCGTCGAGCTCGGACGCGTCGGTGACGTGCACCGCGAGGTCGTTCGTGTCGGCGCTCAGCCGGTTGCGGAACTCGGTCGAGCGCACGCTCAGCTCGCTGTTGAGCTCGCGCAGCCGCTGCTGGTCGTCGGTGTCGAGCGCGGCTCCGGCCCGGACGGCGTCGAGGTGGTAGCGCTCGACGAGCCGCGCCTGCTCCGGGGTCACGACCCCGGCGTCGTCGTCCGCGCCGATCGACTCGCGCAGCGAGGTCACCCGCGCGAACACGCCGGCATCCATCAGGACCGCGTCGCGGTGAGCCGAGAGCAGCGGGGCGACCTCGGCCTCGATGGCGCGCAAGCCGTCGGTCGCGTCGGAGCCGAGCAGGTTGAAGAACACGTGCGACACCCGGCCGAGCAGGGCGCCGGAGCGCTCCAGGGTGTCGAGGGTGTTGGCGCACGTCGGCGCGGCCGGGTCGGACGAAACCGCGGCGACCTCGGCGCGGTGCTCGGCCATCCCGGCGAGGAAGGCCGGGCGGAGGTGCTCCTCGGTGATCCGGTCGAACGGAGGCAGCCCGTGGTCGAGGCTGCTGGGCGCCGCGAACGGGTTGTCAGGACCCAGGTGGTCGGGGCTCGGGCTGGCTGGACGCGGGGTGGGCACCCGGCGATCCGATCACACCCGACCTCGACCCGCTCACGGCGCCGGCCGGTGCGAGGCTGTGCTTCGTGCCCACCCCGCGCCGGACCTGCCTCACGCGCCTGCCCGGCGACGGGGTCCTGGTCGTCGACGGCGAGCACCATCACGAGCTGACGTACGACGACCTCCCGGCGTACGTGCGCGAGCGCGAGGCCGGCGGTCGCGGCGGCGCAGACGCAGGTCCACCGCCGCGCTGGGTCTGGGACGACACCGCCCGGTGGTACCCGCCGCTGCTCGCGGCCGGCGTCCGGATCGAGCGCGTCCACGACCTGCGGCTGAGCCACCACCTGCTACGTCGCGCTCCGGCGGTCGACCAGCGGTTGCTGGCGGGCGAGGAGTCGGGGGCGTGGGACCGCCTCGCGCCACTCGCCACGTCGCCGGCCGGGTTGTTCTCCCTCGACGAGAGCACCGAGCACCTGCGCGCCGACCTGGAGGACGAGCGTCAGCGCGCCGCCGTGGAAGCCTCGAGCGAGAGCGGGCGGCTCGCGCTGCTGCTGGCGGCGGAGTCGTCCGGAGCGCTGGTCGCTGCCGAGATGACCTTCGCCGGCGTGCCGTGGCGCGTCGACGTCCACGAGCGGCTGCTCAGCGACCTGCTCGGCCCCCGCCCGCCGCGCGGCGCCCGGCCACAGCGGTTGGAGGCGCTGGCCGACGAGGTGCGCAGCGCCTTCGCCGCCCCTCGGCTCAACCCCGACTCCCGCCCCGAGCTGCTCGCCGCCCTGCGCGGTGCCGGGCTGGTCGTCGACGACACCCGTGCCGCGACGCTCGGGCGGCTCGACCACCCGGGCATCGCGCCGCTGCTGCGCTACAAGCAGCTGGCCCACCTGTTCTCGACCAACGGCTGGGCGTGGATCGACCAGTGGGTCAGCGGCCACCGGTTCCGGCCGTCGTACCAGCCGGCTGGCTCGACCACCGGGCGCTGGTCGTCGAACGGTGGGGGAGCGCTGTCGTTCCCGGTGCTGGTGCGCCCGGCCGCCGTGGCCGACGAGGGCTGGGTGCTGGTGGTCGCCGACGTCGCCCAGCTCGAGCCGCGGGTGCTGGCCGGCATGAGCGGCGATCGCGCCCTCGCGAAGGCGGCGCGCGGCACCGACCTCTACGCCGGCATGGTCGCCGACGGCGCCGTCGCCACCCGCAACGACGCCAAGCTCGGCCTGCTCGGCGCGATGTACGGCGCCACCAGCGGCGAGAGCGGCCGGATGGTCGCCGACCTCACGCGCCGCTACCCCGCGGCCTTCGGCCTGCTCGAGGACGCCGCGCGCGCCGGTGAGCGCGGCCAGGTCGTGCGCACCCTGCTCGGTCGGGGCTCGCCGACCCTCGGGGACGCCTGGGACCGCGACCCGGAGGCGGCGCCCCTCGACGCGGTCCAGCGCGACGACCAGGCCCGCCACCGCCGCGCCTACGGACGCTTCACCCGCAACTTCGTCGTCCAGGGGACCGGTGCCGAGTGGGCGCTGTGCTGGATCGCCGACCTGCGCAACCGGCTGTGGCGCCTGGGCGGCCCCACCTCGGGGGTCGACGCCGGCCCGGTGGACGCCCGCCCGCACCTGGTCTTCTTCCTGCACGACGAGGTCGTCGTCCACACCCCGGCGGAGCTGGCCGACGAGGTGGTCGCCGCCGCGGCGGCGGCTGCTGCGACCGCCGGGTCGCTGCTCTTCGGTGACCTCGCCGTCGACTTCCCCCTCACCACCTCCGTGGTCCGCTCGTACGCCGATGCCGGCAAGCCGGGCCGGGCCGGGGGGTCCGTAGAGTCACCGGGGTGAACGACGAGCCGGATCCCGCGGCGCACGAGACCAAGCACGTGGACGACGTCCGAGCGCTGTTGGTGCGCGCCGCCGAGGCCGCCGAGGCCGACGCCGGGGGCGGCGAGCCGCGGCTGCGTCTGCACCGGCTCACACCCGAGGACGCCGAGGAGCTGCTCGCCGCCACCACGACGTTCGTCGAGGGTCTCCGACCGCCGCGCCGGGGGTCGAGGACGCCGCCGCTGAGCGTCGAGCAGGAGGTGCACGGGTGGTGGGCGCTGTTGCTCGGGTACGCCGACGCGCGTCGGCGTCAGCGGCTGAACCCGCTGCGCAACGAGGTCTTCGCGGCGCTCGCCGAGGCCGGCGTCGTCAAGCGCGACGGCACCGACTGGAAGGCGACCTCTCCGCGCACCTCGGCTGCCGGCCCGGTCGTCACCACTGCCGACCTCGGCGCGTGGGTCCTGGTGGCGAACCCGCGCGTGTGGGACCTCCAGCGCTGGATCGCCGAGGGCGGGCAGGGCCACGACGACTGGACCGTCGCGCACAACTACCGTGCGCGCATGATGAGTCCGGGCGAGCGCGTCCTGCTCTGGGTCGGCGGTAGCGACCCGGGCTGCCCGGCCGGCTTCCGAGCCAGGGGCACGGTGACCGCGCCGTGCGTCGAGGCCCCGGCGCACAGCGACTACTGGATCGACCGCAAGGCCAAGGCCCGCGCCGACTACGTCGCGCGGGTCGACCTGCACCTGCTGCCGGCGCTCGTGCCGAAGCACGCCGTGCAGCACCACCACGTGCTCCGTGGCATGGAGGTGCTGCGCAGCCCCTTCGCCAGCAACCCCAGCCACGTCACGCTCGAGCAGCTCGCGGCATTGGAGCCACTGCTGGGCCGGTGACGGGGTTGCTCGGCGAGGACCACCGGCCGAACCAGGTGTCGCCCGCGAGCGCAGCGCGGCGCAGGTCCGATGGCCGCGACGCTTGCAGACCGGCCGCGAGGTCACCGCCGCGGCGACATCTCCCACAGCAGCGCCGAGCACTCGGCGACCACGGCCGCAGCGAGGTCGTCGGCCGACTCCCCGTCGACCTCGGGGACGACGTGCTGCACCGTGCCGGCGCGCAGCAGGTCGACCGCACGCACCTGCTGGTGCTCGGCGAGCTCCGGCGCGTGGCTGGTGTCGCCACGGTGCACGATCGCGCTGGCGCCCTCCGGCGGCAGCGGAGCGAGCCACGCGCTCTCCGCCGCCACGACGACCCGCGCCGGGAGCAGCGCCAGGGCGCCTCCCCCGCAACCCTGGCCGAGCACCACCGAGAGAGTGGGCACGCTCATCGTGGTCATCGTGGCGATGCAGCGCGCGATCTCGCCGGCGATCGAACCCTCCTCGGCGCGCTGGGACAGCTCGGCGCCGGGGGTGTCGATGACCGTGACGAGCGGCAGCCCGAGCTCCTCGGCCAGGCGCATCGCCCGGCGGGCCTCGCGCAGCGCGGCGGGCCCCATCGGTGTCTCCAACGACTGGCGTGTGCGGTCCTGCCCGACCAGGACGCAGGCCTGGCCGTCGAGCCGGGTCAGGGCCACGATCATCGTGGCGTCGCGCTCGCCCTCGTCGGTCCCGCGGAGCCGGACCGTCGAGGAGCCCCCCACCCGCAGCAGGTCACGGACCCCCGCCCGGCCGGTCGACCGGGTGCGTTCGATGGCCGACCAGGCCGACGCCGAGTCGTCCGGCTCACCTCCACGGCGAGGAAGCACCGGCTCGGTCGAGGAGTCGACGAGCACCGCGAGGGCGTGGTCGACCAGGCTCGGCAACAGCTCGGGCTCGACCACGGCGTCGATGACGCCGCGCGCGGCGAGGTTCTCCGAGGTCTGCACGCCGGACGGGAAGGGCACCGAGTTCATCGCCTCGTAGACCTTCGGCCCGAGGAAGCCCAGCAGCGCCCCCGGTTCGGCCACGGTGATGTGGGCCAGGGAACCCCAGGAGGCGAAGACGCCACCCATGGTGGGGTCACGGAGGTAGACCAGGTAGGGCAGACCGGCCGCGCGGTGGTCCATCACGGCACGGGAGATCTCGACCATCTGCACGAAGGCCGGGGTGCCCTCCTGCATCCGGGTGCCGCCGGAGGCGGTGGTGGCCAGGACCGGCAGGCCCTCGGCCGTCGCCCGTCGGACGGCGGCGGTGATCCGCTCCGCCGCGGCGGAGCCGATCGAGCCGGCGAGGAAGGCGAACTCGTTGGCCACGACCGCCACCGGTCGCCCGCGCACCAGGCCACGCCCGGTGATGACCGACTCGTCGGTGCCGGCCTTGGCGGTGGCTGCCTCCAGGGTCGCGCGGTACTCCGCGGTGTGGCCGCTGATGTCGATCGGTCGGTCCCACGACTCGAAGCTCCGGTCGTCGAGGACGAGGTCGAGCAGCTGTGCGACCCGCCACCGCCCGGTCACGACGGCTCCTGCAGCCAGGCGCGCAGCGCGCTCGCCGTCCTCGTCGAGGACGGGCGGGGCGTCGTGGTCGCGTCGGGTGACCTCGGAGCCGTCGGCGTCGAAGAACCGCAGCGGCGGCCCGGGGAGCGTGACGGTGCCGAGGGTGGCGTGCTCGACGTCGATCAGGAGACCTTGGCTCCGCGTCTGGTCCCAGGCGTAGACCTCGTCCATCGAGCGCACCTTGCCGGCCGGCACCCCGACCTCCGCCAGCCGGGCGAGGAGCGCCTCGCCGTCCCAGTCGGCGAAGACCTGCTCGACCAGCTCGACCACCCGGTCGCGCACCGCGACCCGCTCGGGGTTGGTGGCCAGGCCCTCGGCAGCCGGATCGAGCCCGAAGCCGGCGCAGAAGCGGCGCCAGAGCCCCTCGCTCCCGAGGGCGATCTGCACCGCACCGTCGCGGCACCGGAAGAGGCCGTAGGGCGAGATCGACGGGTGGTGGTTGCCCTGGGCACGCCCCACCTCGCCGGCCACGGTCCACCGGGTGCCCTGGAAGGCGTGCACCCCGACGACCGAGGCCAGCAGCGAGGTCCGGACGACCGAGCCGCGCCCGGTGCGGTGCCGCTCGTTGATCGCGGCGAGGACGCCGTAGGCGCCGTACATGCCGGCGAGCAGGTCGGCGATCGGTGTGCCCACCCGCTGCGGGTCGTCGGGCCCGGAGCCTGTCAGCGACATCAGGCCGGCCTCTCCCTGGGCGATCTGGTCGTAGCCGGCCCGACCGCCCTCGGGTCCGTCGTGCCCGAACCCCGTGATCGAGAGCACCACCAGCCGCGGGTTGCGCTCCTGCAGGCTCTCCACAGCCAGGCCGAGGCGCTCGAGGACGCCGGTGCGGAAGTTCTCCACCAGGACGTCGGCCCGGTCGACGAGCCGCAGCAGGACGTCACGGTCGGCCTCGTCCTTGAGGTCGAGGGCGATCGACTCCTTGTTGCGGTTCGCCGAGAGGAAGTACGTCGACTGGCGCCCCCCCTCCTCGCCGACGAAGGGCGGTCCCCAGCCGCGCGTGTCGTCACCACCGTCCGGGGTCTCGACCTTGATGACGCGGGCACCGAGGTCGCCGAGCATCATCGTCGCGTGCGGGCCCGCCAGGGCGCGGGACAGGTCGACGACGAGGACGTCGTCGAGCGGGCGCCCCGACCCGGCGCGCCGAGCGTCGTGGGAGGTGTCGTGGGTGCTGGTCATGGTCTGCTCCTGCTCACCAGTGGGGGAGCACGAGCGCGGCCCAGACCAGGAGCGGTCCGACGACCACCACGATCACGCTGTAGGTCAGGATCTGCTTGTAGTAGACGGGCTCCTCGATGCTGTCGGGCTTGTTGGCGAGCATCAGGGCGCCGTTCGTCGAGAACGGGCTCACGTCGACGATCGTCGAGGAGACCGCGAGCGCCGCGACGAAGAGTGCGGCGTTGATGCCGCCCTCCGCGATCAACGGCACCGCGATCGGGATGATCACGGGCAGCAGGGCCGTGGAGGAGGCGAAGGCCGAGACCACACCGCCGACGTAGCAGAGGATCAGGGCGCCCAGGGCCGCGGCGCCGAGGCCGGCGGCGTAGTTGCCCACGAACTCGGGGGAGCCGGCGGTCGTCAGGATCGTGGCGTAGGTGCTCACCCCGGCCACCAGGAGCACGGTCGGCCAGGCGACCTGCTTGATGGCGTCCTTGTGCTCGTCGGGCGAGAGCATCGCCAAGATCACCGCGGCGGTGATGGCGACGAACCCGATGTTCTTGTCGAAGATCAGCGCGATCAGCGCGACCGCGACGAAAGCGATCAGCGTGAGCACCTGGTCGCTCTTCATGCCCAGCGACTGGGTGGTCGTGGCGGTGGACGCGCCCGTGCCCCGAGCCGGGATCGAGGCCCCGCCACGGTGCAGGTCGTCGACGATCGTGTCCTCGTCGGTGGGCTCGACCCGGCGCGCCATCAGCTGGCGTCCACCGAGGAGGACGAAGAGGATCATGGCCAGCACGAAGTTCACGATCAGGCTCGACAAGAAGACCGCGATCTCGCTCGAGGGGAGACCGGCGTCCTCCATCACCGAGTTGGTGATGATGCCGTAGATGCTGATCGGCGAGAAGCCGCCGGCCTGCGCGCCGTGCACCACCATCATGCCCATCATCAGCGGGCTGATCTTGTACCGCCCGGCGAAGCCGAGCGCGATCGGACCGATGATGGCGCAGGCTGCGGGGCTCGCGGCGCCGATCCCGGTCAGCAGGGCGGTGACGGAGAACATCACCCAGGGGATCAGGGCGACCCGCCCGCCGACGGCGCGCACCGCGCTACGCACGATGAGGTCCACCGTGCCGTTGTTGCGGGCGATGGCGAACAGGTAGGTCACCCCGATCAGCGTCAGGATCAGGTCGGCGCTGACGCCGCCGACGATCGTCTTCTCGTCGAGGTCGAGGGAGTACATCCCGACCAGCCAGGCCGCGACATAGGCGAGAGCGCCCATGTTGATCGGCAGCACGGTGCCGATGACGAACAACGCGACGAGCGCGATGATCGCTACCCATTCCGGACCCATGGCCCACGTCCTCTCTCTCGCCGGCCGATGTGACCGGGCTCACCAGGTGTGGCTCAGTGGCCTAGCCAATAGGTCAATGGGTGAATGGTCAAGAGCGTGCGACGATATTTCGGTGTCCCACGCCTCAGATTTCCCGCGACCGCTGGCTCGCTCGCGCCTCTACGAGCAGGTCGCCGAGCAGATCACGACCTGGATCGCGGCCAACGGCCTCGGCAACGGCGACCGGCTCCCGGCCGAGCGCGAGCTCGCCTCGCGCCTGGGTGTCAGCCGGGCCACGTTGAGCCAGGCGCTGGTCGCCCTCGAGGTGATCGGGGTGGTCACGGTGCGCCACGGCGACGGCACCGTGGTCACGGGCAACGCCACCTCGCGCATCGTCGACGCGATCCGCGCACACGCCGACCGCCTCCCCGAGATCATCGAGACGCGCGACGCGCTCGAGACCAAGATCGCCGCGCTCGCAGCCGAGCGTCGTAGCGACGACGACCTGGCGCGCATCCACGGTGCCCTCGACGAGATGGCGGCCGACATCGCCGCGGGCGGGCGAGGGGTCGAGGGTGATGAGCTCTTCCACGGCGCCGTCGTCACCGCCGCCCACTCGTTGCTGCTGGCTCGGCTGATGGGCGAGATCGGGGGGCTCATCCGTGAGTCACGCCTGGAGTCGCTCTCCCAGCCGGGACGCCCCCGGGACTCCCTGGCCGGGCACCGCGCGATCGCGCAGGCGATCGCCGACGGCGACCCCAAGGCCGCCGCCGACGCCATGCACGCCCATGTCGAGATGGTCAGCGACGTCGCGGTGCTGCGCGGCGACACCCCGTGACCATCGCGTCGTGACCGGCCTCGAGCAGCTGGTCGTCCTCGCGGCAGGGCTGGGCGCCGGGATCCTCACCTCGACGGTCGGGGTCGCCTCCCTCCTCAGCTTCCCGGTGCTGGTCGCCGTGGGCCTGCCGCCGGTCGTGGCCAATGCCTCCAACACCCTCGGTCTCACGCCGGGGGCGCTCAGCGGGTCCTACGGCTACCGGCGCGAGCTGCGTGAGCAGCCGCGGACAGCCGGGGCGGTGCTCCTGACCTGCGGGCTCGGCGCCGTGGCCGGGGCGTTCCTGCTGCTCTCCCTGCCGGCCGGGTTCTTCGAGGCCGTCGTCGGATGGCTGATCCTCTTCACCTGCCTCCTGGTGGGCGTCCAGCCTCGGATCTCGGGCTGGGTGCGTGCCCGTCATGTCGAGCGGGCCGGGACGCCGCTGCGGCGCGAGGTCCCCTCCCCGGCGACTCGAGCGTTCCTCGGGCTCACCGGCGTCTACGGCGGCTACTTCGGAGCCGGGTCAGGGGTGCTGGCCCTGGCCGTCCTCGGCTTCGGCGTCGACCTCGAGCTCCGGGTCCTCAACGCCCTGAAGACGCTGGCGGTGATGGCCGGCAACGTGGTGGCCAGCGTGGTGTTCATCCTCGTGGCCGACCTCGACTGGACCGCCGTCGGGCTGCTGTCGCTGGGATCCGTGGTGGGTGGCTACCTCGGCGCCCACCTCGGTCGCCACCTTCCGCCGTCATTGTTGCGCGCTGCGATCGTGGTCGGCGGGATGGGCGCCGGGGTCGTGCTGATCCTCAGCTGAGGCGCTCGTTGCCCGCCGCTCGCCGCTCGCCGCTCATCGGGTCGGGTGGACGTGGCCGATGTCGCTCAGACCGAGGTCTTCGGCCGGGCCCGGCCGCTAGCGGCCGACGGGTCGCGCGAGCGCGTTGACCGCGAGGTCGAAGACGGGCGGCAGCAGCCTCGCCGCCGGCACCAGCGCACGGCGTACCGGCGCGGGTCGGGTCGCGCCGACGAGCCCGGCGGTCAACCAGCGGTAGCGGCGCGTGAGCGAGACCCAGGACCGCTCGTACTGCGCGAGGTCACCGGCGACGACGGCCGCGACGGCCGCTCGAGCCTGCCCCAGCGCCAGGGCCACGCCCTCACCGGTGAGCGCGTCGACGTACCCCGCGGCGTCGCCGACCAGCAGCACCCGTCCGGCCGCGCGGCGGGTCGCGCTCTGGCGCAGCGGTCCCGCCCCGCGCACCGAGTCGACGGGCTCGGCGCCGTGCAGGCGCGCGAGCAGGTCGGGGAAGGCGGCGAGGTGCTCGGCGTAGGTGCCGCGCCGTGACGAGAGCACGGCGACGCCGACGAGGTCGTCGGCGACCGGGGTCACGTAGGCCTCGGCGTGCCGGCCCCAGTGCACCTCGACGTACGACGACCAGGGCGCGACGTTCACGTGCTGGCGCAGCCCGTGCCGGGCGCGACGGCTCGCGCCGGCGGACGAGCGAGCGGGGGCGTCGAGACCGAGCGCGCGTCGCAGCGGCGAGTGCAGGCCGTCGGCGGCCACGACGTAGCGTGCGCGGACGCCGTCGACGGTGACGACGTCGTCGTCCTGGCGCAGGTCGGTGGCCCGGCGCTCCTCGACCGCGATCCCAGCGGCGTCGACCGCTGCGCGCAACGCGTCGTGCAGCGTCGTACGACGCACGCCACGACCGGCGCCGCCGCGGAAGTCGGCACGGGCCCCGCGGCCCGACCCGAGGTAGTGGATGCCCAGCAACGGGTGGCCGCGCGGGTGCACGCCGAGGTCGGCCAGCGCCGCGACCGCGCCGGGCATGAGTCCCTCGCCGCAGGCCTTGTCGACGGTGCCCGCCCGCGGTTCCCACACCTGCACCGACAAGCCGGCCCGGTGGGCGTGCAGGGCGGTGGCCAGGCCGGCGGGGCCGCCGCCGACGACGAGGAGGTCGATCACGGCTCGACCACCCAGCAGGCCCTCATCGGGCCCTCATCGGGCACCGGCAGCGACACCGGCGTCGAGGGCGCGTTCCTCGGTGGTGATCCGCACCCGCAGCAGCGCGGCGTTGAGGACGGTGAAAGCGAGGGCGGTGATCCAGGCTCCGCCCACCAGGGGCAGGGCGACGCCCTCGAGCACGACGGCGACGTAGTTGGGGTGCCGGAAGAAGCGGTAGGGCCCGCCCTCGACGAGCGGGAGCCCCGGCACGACGATCACGCGGGTGTTCCAGCGCGGGCCGAGGGTGCGGATGCACCACCAGCGCAAGGCCTGGCTCGCCACCGCGAGCACGAGCATCGTCCACGCCAGCAGCGCCGGCACGTCGGGGCGACGTACCCACACCTCCACCAGCGCGCCGACCAGGAAGCCCGTGTGCAGCACGACCATGACGGGGTAGTGACCGGCGCCGGTCTCGACACCGCCGCGCTCGGCGGCCCAGGCAGCGTGGCGCTTCGAGACGACGAGCTCGGCGAGCCGCTCGAGGCCGACCGCGGCGATCAGCAGGGTGAAGAGGACCTCGCTGCTCACCCCTTCGATCCCTCGTCCGCCGGCTGCGGCGCGACCGCGCGCAGGAGCACGAGCTCGGAGCAGAACCCCGGCCCCATCGCCAGCATCAGCCCGTAGGAGCCCGGCCGCGGCGGACGGTCGGCGAGGGTGTCGGCGAGCACGTGCAGCACCGACGCCGACGACAGGTTGCCGATCTTGGCGAGCGAGTCCCAGGTGACGGCCAAGGCCTCGCGCTCGACCCCGAGGGTGTCCTGCATGGCCTCGAGCACCTTGGGCCCGCCGGGGTGGGCGACGAAGAACTCGAGGTCGTCGCGGGTCATGGCGTGGCTCGCCAGGAACGCGTCGACGTCGTCGCCGACGTAGTGGCGCACCAGGTCGGGCACCGCGGCGTCGAGCACGATCTTGAGCCCGCCGGCGCCGACGTCCCAGCCCATCGTGCGCTCGGAGTCGGGATAGAGGTGGCTGCGGCTGTCGAGCACCTCGAGCCGGACGCCGCCCTCGGGCTGCAGGAGCTGCGCGGCCCGACGCGACCCGGCCGCGACGACCGCCGCGGCGCCGTCGCCGAACAGCCCGCTGCCGACCAGGTTGGGGATCGACACGTCGTCGCGCTGCAGCGTGAGCGAGCAGAGCTCGACCGACATCAGCACCGCGACCTCGTCGGGGTGGCCGAGCAGGTAGTCGTGCAGGCGGGCCACGCCGGCAGCACCGGCGACGCAGCCGAGCCCGACCAGCGGCATCCGCTTGACGTCGGGGCGCAGCCCGATGACCGCCGCGACCCGTGCGTCGAGCGACGGGACGGCGATGCCGGTGACGGTGGCGCTGATGATCAGGTCGACGTCGGACGGCGCGAGGTCGGCCGCCTTGAGGGCGTCGACCACGGCGCGGGCCCCGAGCGCCGTGCCCTCCTTGATGAACGCGTCGTTCGACTCACCGAAGTCGCGCAGCTCGCCGTAGGCCTCCAGTGGCAGCGCGGTGTGACGCGTGTCGACGCCGGCGTTGCGGTGGAAGCGCTCGACGACGCGCCGGTCGACCTTGCCCTGGAGCATCGTGTCGGTGAACGACGCGGTGATCTCGGCCTGCGGGTAGCGGTGCTCGGGCAGGGCTCCGCGAACGCTGAGCACGTGCATGTCATGTCTCCTGGGGTGCTGGTGCCGGTCGAGCAGGTCTGCGTGAGGTGACGAGGCGGGTGCCGAGCTCGCGGACGCCGGCGGCGCCGAGCCCGAGCGCCAGGCGCGGGGTGATCCGGCCGCGGGCGAGGCCGAGCTCGACGAGGTCGTCGAACACGCCCTGGGCGCGGTGCGAGGCGGCCAGGCCGACGTCGAGCACCGGCCCCGAGCGGCAGAGCGTGGCGGCGAGCGCGGTGTGACGCAGGTGCCGGGCCAGCAGGGGTCGGGTCGCTCGGGAGTAACGGGCGCCCGACGAGTGCGGGTCGCCGGCGCGGATCGCCTGCGCCGCGGCGCGACCGGCGGCGATGCCGGTCGCGACGGCGTAGAAGATGCCCTCGCCGGTGAGGGGGTTCACCAGTCCGGCGGCGTCGCCGACGAGCAGCACGCGGCCGGCCCGCGGACGCCATCCGGCCTGGGAGAGCGGGAGGTGGTGCCCGACCCAGTCGCCGCCGCCGACGCTCGCGCCGGGCAGCAGCTCCTCGAGGCGCTGGATCAGCTCGGCCTTGCTCGCGCCGACGCGGCCGCCGGTGAGCGTCTCGCCGTACCCGACGTTGGCCAGGCCGTCGCCGCGGTCGAACGACCAGGCGTACGCCGGCTGCCGCACCGTGCCGAACGCGATCACCTGTGCGCCGGCGCGCGCAGCCGGCGTGGGGGCGTAGCCGCGGATGGCCAGCGCCATCGGCCCGGGCACGCGGCCGACGGCTCGTCGTACGAGGGAGTGCGCGCCGTCAGCACCGACCAGCACCGACGCCTCGAGGCGTCCGGCGTCGCGCAGGTCGACCGCGACCGGGCCGTCGGTGCTGCTGGGCGCAGGCAGCACCGTGCGCACCCGGTCCTGCACGAGCACGGCGCCCCTCTCCTGGGCGGCCTCGACGAGGCGGGCGTCGAGGAGCGCGCGCGGGACGACGTACGCCGCTCGCTCCATGAGGCGGTCGACGCTGCGCTCGCCGCGCACCAGGCGCAACCGCGAGACCGGGGCGCGGTCGTCGAGCAGGCCGGTGACGCCGACCTCGGCGAGCAGGTCGAGCACGTGCGGGGCGATGCCGTCGCCGCAGGACTTGTCGCGCGGGAAGGCAGCCCGGTCGACGAGCAGCACCCGCAGGCTCGGGTCCTCGTCGAGCGCGCCGAGTGCGGTGGCGGCACCGGCCGGGCCGGCGCCGACGATCACGAGATCGGGGCCGCTCATCCGGCCGCCACCAGGAGCGCGACGTCGAGCAGGGCGAGCAGCATCGCGGCCTGGAACGGCAGCCGCCCGCGGCCGACGACCGCGGCGAGCACGAGCACGGCGCCGAGGGCCAGCCCGGCGACGACGAGGACGCCGGGAGCGCCTGCCGGGCCGAGGCCGGCAGCGAGGGACGCCGCGGCGAGGAGTGCGGCCGCGAGCAGTCGCGAGCGGTGGGCGCCGAGCCGGTGCGGCAGCCCGCGGACGCCGGTGCGCTCGTCGTCCGCGAGGTCGGGCAGGGCGTTGAGCAGGTGGGCGCCGACCCCGAGGGTGGCGCCGGCGGTGAGCATCCACCACGGGGCACTGGTCGGGTCGTCGGCGGCGAGGGTGACGACGGCGGGCAGCGAGCCGAAGGCGACGGCGTACGGCACCCACGACCAGACGGTGGCCTTGAGGCCGAGGTTGTAGGCCTGGCCCATCCCGACGACCAGCAGCAGGTGCACCAGGGCGGTGCGAGGGCCGGCGGCGACCGAGAGGACCACGCAGACGGCGGCGGCACCCGCCAGCGAGGCCTGCACGACCGACTGCGACACGCGGCCGGCGGCGATCGGCTTGTCGACCCGGCCCACAGCGCGGTCGCGCTCGGCGTCCAGCAGGTCGTTGGCCCAACCGATCGTGAGCTGGCCGGTGAGGACGGCGACGGTCACGATCACCGCGGTGCCGGCGGGAAGGTCGGCAGCGACAGCGAGGAGCGCCACGATGAGGGTGACGGCCACCGTCGGGCCGAGGTGCGCGGCGGCCAGCAGCCCCGAGACGGCGGTCGCGGGGGACGCCCGCGTGGCCACGGGCTGCGACGTACTCATGTCGGGCTCACCCCTGCACATCTCGGATCGGCCTCCCATCGTGTGGCCCTGCACGGGGCGGCGCCTCACCCCGATGGTGACAGGCGGCGAGATGCCGTGCACCCCTACGGTGGGCGGGTGTCCACCACCGCCGGCCCCGCGAGCCCCCCCAGCACGCCGAACGATGCGAGCCAGGACGTCGTCGTCCTGCTCGACGAGGACGCGACCCCGATCGGCACCGCGCCGCGGGCCACGGTCCACACCACCGACACCCCGCTGCACCTGGCGTTCTCGTGCCACCTCGTCGACGACGGAGGTCGCGTGCTGGTGACCCGCCGCGCGCTCCACAAGAAGACCTGGCCCGGTGTCTGGACCAACTCCTTCTGCGGCCACCCCCGCCCCGGCGAGACCTTCGAGGACGCCGTCCACCGCCACGCTGCGCACGAGCTCGGCCTGGACGTCGAGGCGATCGCACCGGTGCTCCCCGACTTCCGCTATCGCGCCGTCGACGCCGCCGGCATCGTGGAGAACGAGGTCTGCCCGGTCTTCACCGCGCGTCCAGCTGCGACGCGCCCGGTCCCGGCGCCGAACGCCGACGAGGTCGCCGAGCTCGTCTGGGTCGAGGTGGCCGACCTGCTCACGGCCATCGAGCGGACGCCGTGGGCGCTCAGCCCCTGGCTGGTCGCCCAGGTAGATGCGTTGCGGTTGCTCGCCGGCTGACCTGATGCGGTTTCGATGCCCGGGGGTTGGTTTGCGCCTGACTTAGCGATAGAGATCGGCGTTTGGACCAGACCACATCTGGTGGGTCCTCCACAGCACGCAGGAGGATCAGGACATGGCGGAGAACGAGTCGAAGTCGATGGCTGGGAAGCGTTGCGGAGCGGTTCTTGAGCGCGTCGCAGAAGTACGAGATCTGGTTGCAGTTGCTACGCCAGGAGGCCACGATCGCCGAGGCCGCCTCGACCCAGCAGGTCGACCGGTCCACGATCATGCGGATCGAACAGATCGCCAAGGACGGCGCTCTCGCCGCGCTGGCCTCATCGAAGCCGGGTGTCGCAGGCACTGCTCGGATCACGAACTCGAGGCTGCGAAGGCCGAGATCGCGAGATTGTCCGAGGCGGTCAAGGAGCTCGCGGTGAAGCTCACCTTGGTCGAGGGAAGTAACGGCTGGGGCTGATTGGCCGTGTCCCACGTCCTGTCGATGCGGCCACCAGAGCCGCACTGCTCGACCTACTCGACCAGGGCCTGGAAGCGGGTTGGACGCTGCAACGCGCAGCCGGCGTGCTCGACCTTGCCGAGGTCCGCGCCCGGGTCTACGTCCTGAGTGGGTAGTCGATGCGCTGGGCGTGTGCTTGGTGGTGGTGGAAGGGGCAGAGCAGGACGGCGTCGCGGGTGTTCGTGGCGCCGCCGTTGGACCAGGGGTTGGTGTGGTGGACGTGGCAGAACGCTCCGGCGGTGTCGCAGGCGGGGTGCTGGCAGGTCTTCTGTTCGATGATGAGCGCGATGCGTTGGGCTTCGGTGTGGAACCGCTTGGACCTGCCGAGGTCGAGGACGTGGCCCTCGGTGTCGAGCACGGCGGGCATGAGCTTGGTCTCGCAGGCCCAGCGCAGGAGTTGTCCTGGTGAGATCCCGGTGCCGTTCTCGGTGCGCCCGGGCCTTCGGGGTGCCGTGGGTGAAGACGTCGACCGGCACGGTCACGATCAGCGTCGCGGCCACCCCACCCATCTTCGGAAGGTGGTCTGTGGGGTAGCGCTCGATGTACTCGGCGAAGGCCCACCCCATCTTCTGCGCGGTCGGCTTCTCGTGGTCGAACGCACCGGCACCCTCCTTCGCCCGCACGTGCTTGGGAGCGGCGAGGGCGAGGAGGGCTTTGCGGAGCATCTCGGCCTGAACCGCCGGCAACGTGAACGATCCCCTGGCGAGGCCGTCGCCGATGGTGTTCATCCGGAACTCGGTCTTCTTGCGGGCCCGTTCTTCCTGCTCGGCGAGCTTCTTCGCCTCGTGGGCTTCGGCGCCGTCGGGGTCGATGGTCTCGAAGAGCCGTTCACCGAGCAGACGCAGCTGGTGGGCGTCGAAGTCGGAGGCTTTGCCGATCAGGAACGCCTCCGCTTCGGTTGCCTGGGCGGCGTAGTCGTCGTCGAGGTCGTCGAGGGCAGCAGTGATCACGGTTGCCTGCTCGGGCAGCACCTGCCCGGCTGCGACTGCTTGGCGGGTCTGCGGGTGCGCGTCCAGCGTGGTCGCGAGCTTGCACCTACGGTTCGCTTCACCCCGCGTCATCCGGGTCGTGCGGGCCAGCCACTGCGGCACCGAGCGGGCGCCGATCGAGCTGTGCAGGTCGAGGGTGTGCGCCTGGGCGAGCAGTCGGGTCTCGACCTCGGCCAACCGGGCGAGGTCGGTCACCAGCCTGGTCACCGCCTGGGTGGTGTCCTCGGCGTTCAACGACCACACCGGGGCGTCCTTGATGTCGTCCAGGCCGGCCTCGAGGGCGTCGAGGAAACCGAGGATCGGGTGACCCGTCGCGGTGTCGTCGAGGTGCCTGCTCATGGTGCTACTCAAGCACTGCCACCGACACTCAGAATGCCACTTTCCCGCTCAACGGTGGGGATGTGGAGAACTTCCTTGGTCGGCTCGGCTGTGGAGGGGTGGTGGGTATCTTGCGGGGTTTCGTCACGCTCGCTTCGCTCGCTGCTCAACCTCCTCACGCTCGCTTCGCTCGCTGCTCAACCTCCGGCGCTCGCTTCGCTCGCTGCTCAACCTCCGGAAGCGCTCGGACTGCTCAACACCAGGTCGCGCAGGCCCTCGAGGTTGGCCTGCATCGCTTCACGCCATGCCGTCAGGCGGCCGGCGATGATGCGGGGCTCCTTGTCCGGCATCTGCTCGATGGCCATGGTGATGCCGTTGGACCCGGGGCCCATCCGGCCCCACTGCCGGACGATCACGCCGTCGCTGGTGGGGTCGATCTCGAAGCCCCAGCGCGTGCTGGTCTCGCCATTGATGACGACGTCCCAGACGAACCGGCGCTGGTCCTCGAGCTCGACGACCTCGGCCTCCGTGACCCACTCGCCCAGCACGTCGTTGGTGTTGTGGCCGCGGAAGCGTCGTCCGAGTACCGGTGGGGCGGAGTCGAGGCCGTCGAGCCACTCGACCGACTGGAGCTCCGGGGAGAAGCGACAGGGCAGGGTGATGTCGATGACCAGCGGCCAGACCCGCTCCGGTGACGCGGGCATCCGGGCGGAGACCTCGATCGACGGGTAGTCGCGGTAGCGGATGGCGTGACCTCCTGGTTCGTGCCTGGTGGTGCGGCGTCGGTGCTCGATGCGGCGCCCGTCCGACACTCTGGCACGCCCGCCGACAGGCCCGCACGGGTTACCGGGGTCGGCGCGTTGGGGGATAGTCGACCCATGAAGGTCGGAGTGGTCGTCGAACCGCAGCGCCCCGGCACGACCGAGTTCGTCCAGGAGCTCGAGCACCTCGGGGTCGACTCGGTCTGGTGCCCGGAGATCTGGGGCTACGACGCCCTGACCGGTCTGGCCTTCCTCGCCGCGCGGACCCGCACGATCAAGCTCGGCACGTTCGTCGTCCAGCTCGGGTCGCGCAGCCCGGCACTGCTGGCGACGTCCGCGCTGAGCCTGCAGCGGCTCTCCGGCGACCGGTTCCACCTCGGCATCGGCGTGTCGGGCCCGGCGGTGATGGAGGGGTGGCACGGGGTCCGCTTCCACAAGCCGGTGCGGATGACGCGCGAGACGATCGAGATCATCCGCACGATCAGCCGCGGCGACCGGCTGGTCCACGAGGGCGAGATCTACCCGCTGCCGTTGCCCGACAGTCGCGGAGCCAGCATGCGCCCGGCCCTCGACCCGGAGAGCCTGCCGGTGCACGTGCCGATCTACGTCGCCGCGATGGGGCCGGCCAACCTGCGGCTGACCGGCGAGCTGGGCGACGGGTGGCTGGGCAACGCCTTCATCCCGGAGTCCGCCGAGATCTTCCTCGATCCGCTGCGCCAGGGTGCGGAGTCAGCCGGGCGTGGGCTCGACGCACTCGACATCGTCGTCCCGGTTGCCGTCGAGGTCGCCGCGGACGACGCCGCCGGTCGCCGGCTCGCCCGCAAGCACGCCGACGGCTACGCCTTCACGATCGGGGCGATGGGCACCGGCTCCACGAACTTCTACAACGAGGCCTTCACCCGCCTCGGCTTCGGCCGGCGCGTGCAGGAGGTCGTGCGGTTGTGGCGCAGCGGAGACCGGGCGGCGGCCGCTGCCGCCGTGCCGCTCGAGCTGGGCGAGCTCACGAACCTCGTCGGCACCGCTGACGCGATCCGCGCCCGCGTCGCCAGGCACCGGGCGGCCGGCGTCGACACCCTGCTCGCCAAGACGGAGGGCACCTACGACCTCCAGCTCGAGGCGGTGCGCACGGTGCTGGAAGCGGTCGCGCAAGCCTGATCGCCGTCATGATCTTCTGGATCGATCCAATCGCACCTGGCCTCCCGGCCGATGTGACCGATGGGTAACGTTTCGGCCATCCTCTGAGCCACCCTGAGCGAGATCAAGCGAAAGGCGTTACCCGCATGCTGGATGTGGACAAGGTTCTCGACGACGCAGGCCTGACGAACCCGAAGGTCCGGGAGTACGTCGCCTACTGGGCCGAGATCACCGAGCCCGAGCGCATCGAGGTCGTCAACGCCTCCGACGACGACCGCCTGGTGGCCGAGGCGCTCGAGGACTCCGAGCTGATGCCTGCCGGCGAGGGCCTCTACTACTCGCGCTCCTACGTCAAGGACACCGCGCGCTCCGAGGAGCGCACCATCGTCGCGACGCACAACCCCGACGACAAGGGTGTCTACAACAACTGGCGCGACGCCGAGGAGATGACGACCAGCCAGCTCGAGCGGATGCGCGGGCAGTCGAAGGGCAAGACGATGTACGTCGTCCCCTACCTGATGGCGCCTCCCGGCTCGCCGCTCGAGGCGTACGCCGCCGGTGTCGAGCTCACCGACAACCGCCCGGTCGTGCTCCACATGATCCGGATGGCGCGGGTCGGCGTCGTCCACGTCAACAACCTCGACGACCCGAACACCTTCGTCCGTGCCGTGCACGTGACCGGCGACCTGCCCAACCTGGGTCAGGGCACGCCCGAGGACCAGCGCTACTTCGTCACGGTCGCCGACGACCGCACGATCTTGCACTTCGGTTCGTCCTACGGCGGCAACGCGCTGCTGGGCAAGATCGCCCACGGCCTGCGCCAGGCCTGCTACGACGGGCGTGCGTCGGGCAGGTTCCTCGCCGAGCAGTTCATGCTCCTGGGGATCACCGACAAGGAGACCGGCAAGAAGTACCACGTCTGCGGCGGCTTCCCGAGTGCGTCGGGCAAGACCAACCTGGCGATGACGCTGGCACCCGACGCGATGGGCGATCGTTACCACGTCGACTTCTACGGCGACGACATCGCCTGGCTGTGGGTCGGCGACGACGGCAAGGTCTACGGGATGAACCCCGAGAACGGTGTCTTCGGGGTCGCCAAGGACACCAACGAGCTGACCAACCCGACCGCGCTCGACTCCATCAAGCCCGGCAGCGGCGCGATCTTCACCAACGTCGCCTACCACCCCGACGCCCGGGAGGTCTGGTGGGAGGGCAAGACCCCCGACTACCCGACCGACGTCACCGGCTGGGAGGACTGGAAGGGCGAGAAGATCTCCGACCGCGAGCCCGGCGACGACTCCCCGTGGGCCCACCCGAACAGCCGCTTCACCACGACGCTGGCCAACGTGCCCAACGTCGCGAAGGACTTCGAGGACCCCGCCGGCGTCCCGATCGACGCGATCATCTTCGGTGGCCGCACCAGCGACCGCGAGCCGCTGGTGCGCGCGATCACCGACCTCGCCGAGGGCGTGTACGACGGCCTGACGCTCGGCGCCGAGGCCACCTTCGCCGCCGACGGCCTCGACGGTCAGCTGCGCTACGACCCGATGTCGATGCGGCCCTTCATGGCCTACGCCGAGGCCGACTACGCCGCGCACTGGTTGAAGATCATCGGCGCCGCCACCGAACAGCCGATCTTCGCCCACGTCAACTGGTTCCAGAAGGACCTCTCCGAGGGCGGCGACAAGCACTTCCTGTGGCCCGGCTACCGCGAGAACCTCCGCGCCCTGCTCTGGCTCGTCCAGTACAAGGCTGGTGAGGTCACCGGGCAGCAGACGCCGGTCGGCGTCATCCCGACCGAGGAGGAGCTCAACCTCGACGGTCTCGACATCCCTGCCGAGGACCTCGCTCGGATCCTCACCATCGACGTCGAGCGCTGGCGTCAGGAGATGGGTTTCCGCCAGGAGCACCTCGAGCAGTTCGAGGGCCTGCCCGAGGAGATCTGGGAGGCACACCGGCGCGTCGCGCAGGCCCTCGACGACGCCCGGTAGGCGTCGCCGGCGCCCGCCGTCCACCCGGACGGGCGATCCTCCGCGGGGTGGGCACGAGGAGCCCCGGCGCCGCTAGCGTCGAGGAGCTGAGCGGTCGCGCCGTTCGCCTCAACCGAACGGGAGTCCGACGTGCACCAGGTCAGTGGTCCGGCGGTGTGCCTAGCGGGTACGACGCCCGTACCAGGTCCAGCCGCCGCGGGGAGCTTCGAGCTCGACGACCGGGCTCGCCACGTTGCCCGAGTTGTCCGGCACGTGGGGGCCACGCAGCACCACGCGCCGCACGAGCAGCGGAGCGAGGCGGTCGTAGATGCCGGGCATCAGCCGGAAGCCGATCACGGTCAGCCAGTTGGCCGGGCCGACGTGCACGAGTCGTCGGGGGTGGTCGATGGCCCGCACGCAGGCCTGGGCCACGGACGTGGGCGAGATGACCGGCGGGGGAGCGAAGCCGTCCTGACCGGCGTAGGTCGCAGCCTGCTGGTAGATCGGGGTGTCGATGGCGCCCGGCGCGACCACCGAGACATGGATCCGCTTCTCGTGACGGGTCTCGAGCTGGATCGTGCGCACCAGGCAGAGCTGAGCCCACTTGGCCGTGCAGTAGGCACCGAGCGACGGGACGGCGATCTGCGCGAGCAGGGAGCCCACGACCACCAGGCTGCCGCCGCCCTGCGCCCGAAAGCGCGGCAGCACGGCGCGAGCGAGGTTGATGGTGCCGAGCACCGCGACGTCGTGCACCGCGGCGAACACGTCGGGCGGCACCTGCTCGGTCGTCCCGTAGGCCATCACCTGGGCCGTCGTGACGACGGCGTCGAGGCGACCGTGGGCGGCGAGGCACCCGGCCACCACCCGCTCGACGTCGTCCGCCACCCGGATGTCGCCGGCGATGCCGATCGTCCCGGAACCCAGCTCGCCGGCGACCCGCGCCACCCGCGCCTCGTCGCGGGAGCTGACGACGACCCTCGCACCTTCGTCGACGAGCTGGCGGGCGGTCATCAGGCCGATGCCGCTGGTGCCGCCGACGACGAGCACGACCTGGCCGCGGCGGCCCTGCGAGTCCCTGTCACCCATGACCTCGACGCTAGTGCGCCTGGCGTCACCTCAATCCCTCCTAGGGGGTGGGCAGCATGAAGATCCCCAGCACCGTGTTCAACCTGATCCCGAACGTCGTCCCGAACGTCATCCCCAGTGGCGTCCTGGCCATCGGCCACCGCGCCGGCATCCCGACGCCGGCCGTCGTGGTGGTCACCGGCGCCTCCAGCGGCATCGGGCGGGCGACCGCCCTGCAGCTGTCGGGCTCGGGCCACCACCTGGTGCTCGTCGCCCGCGGCGAGGACGCCCTCGAGGAGGTCGCGGCGGAGTGTCGGGCGGCCGGCTGCTCCTCGGCGCTCGTCGTGGTGACCGACGTCTCCGACGACGTCGCGGTCGAGAAGCTGTTCGCCCGCACGATGGCGGAGCACCACCGCGTGGACGCCGTCGTGCACAGCGCCGGCGAGGTCACCTACGGCCGCACCGAGGACACCTCGGCGGAGGTCTTCGACCGGGTGCTGGCCAGCAACCTCAGCGGCAGCGCCAACGTCGCGCGGCACGCCGTCCCGATCATGCGCGAGGCCGAGCGCGGCGTGCTGGTGATCGTCGGCTCGCTGCTGGGCCACATCGCGGTGCCCGAGATGACGCCGTACGTCGTCAGCAAGTGGGGCGTGCGCGCACTCGCTCGTCAGCTCTCGTTGGAGAACGTCGACCTGCCCGACCTGCACGTGTGCCACGTGGCGCCGGGCAGCGTCGACACCCCGATCTACGGCAAGGCGATCGAGTCCGGCGGCACCCAGAACTCACCCCCGCCGCCGACGATCAGCCCGGAGCGGGTGGCGCGCACCGTGGTGGGTCAGCTGCACCGTCCGACGCGCGCGACCCAGACGGCGTGGAGCAACCACGGCGTCATCCTGGCGTTCCGGGCGGCTCCCGCGGTCTACGACCGGGTGGTCGGTCCGGCGTTCAAGCTGCTCTCGCGATCCGACGCCAAGGGGTGAGCACCCAGCGCTGGTAGGCCCGATGGGCCACGACGCCGACGACCAGGGAGGCGACCAGCGCGAGCACCGGGTGACCGGCCGCCTCGATCTCCGGGTAGACCTGCCAGTGGGTGAGGTAGATCCACAGCGACGAGGAGGCCAGGAGCGTGATCACCCGGGCCGCCGGCACCGGCACCCTGATCGGGCGCAGCCACAGCAGCAGGGCGATGGTCGCGACCACGATGAGCTCGCGCTGGCGGTCACCGAAGTAGCCGTACAGGCCCACGGACGACGCCGCCAGCACCGCCACCCGTTGAGCCTGCGAGCGGGCCTCGGCGGCCGCCCAGCCGAGCGCGAGCACGAAGAGCACGGAAGGGACGGCGTACCGCTCGACGCCGTCGCCCTCGACCCCGACGGTGAGGTAGCGCAGCGCCGTGGTCACCACCACGACGCCGGCGGCCACGGCGAACGGCGCGCGGCGGTGCCAGCGGTCGACCGCCGGGATCGCGAGGAACGCCGCCACCGCGAGGAAGCCCCACACGATCGCCTCGAGGAACCAGAACTGCCAGTCCAGCGTCCAGGCGAGCCCGCCCTCGCGGCGGTAGCTGCGCGCGCCGTTGAGGTAGAGGGCGGTGGTCCAGTGGTAGTCACCGGTGGCCAGCGTCGAGCCGGCGATCCAGAGCGACGACGGCACGGCGACCGACGCCACCGCGGCCAGGATGCGGCGGGTGCGCAGGCGTCGCTCAGCAATGGAGAGGGTGAAGCGAGCCAGGTGGTAGCCGGCCACGGCGAGCAGCAGGTGGGCGCCGCCGGGGATCAGCACCAGGTCCACGTGCGTCACCACCACGATGAGGATGGCGAGGGCGCGCAGCACCACGCCGACCTCCAGGGGCAGCGAGCGGCGAGACGTCTGCGTCGCACGGCTCCCGGCGGCGAGCTCGCGTGCGGTCAGGGACGGCCACGCGCGTGGCAGGTGGTCGAGGAGGGCTGCGAGACGGGAGGACAGCTCGACGTACGACAGCGAGTCGCCGCCGAGGGAGACGAAGCTGTCGTCGAGGACGGCGTCGGGTCGACCGAGCAGCACGGCGTAGAGGTCACGCACGGCCTCGGCGGACACCGTGCCCGTGCCCGTGCCCCTGTCCGTGCCCGAGCCCGTGGTCGCGGTCGACGGGGGAGCCGTCGCCACCGAGCCTGCGCGTCGTGCGTGCACGCGAAGGGCACCGTCGTCGACCTTGCCCGCGCTGGTGCGCGGCAGCGCCGCCACCCGGTGGACGTGGACGGCGGACGTCGGCAGGCCGTGACGACGAAGCCCGGCCTGTAGGCGCGCGACCGAGCGCGAGCGTTCGGTGAAGAGGTGGACGACGTCGCCCTCGGCGCACAGCCGGAAGCCCGGTCCGACGTCGGCCAGGTCCTGCTCGACCCGGTCGAGGTCGAGGCGCACGCCGAAGACCTTCACCACCCGGTCACGTCGGCCCACGACCTCGACCAGGCCGTCACGGCCGATCCTCGCCAGGTCGCCGGTGAACAGCTCGGCATGGTCGGCCCCACGCGCGAGGTCGGCGGGCGTGACGGCGTATCCCATCATCACGTTCGGACCGGCGTAGACGAGCTCACCGACGCCCGAGGCGTCGGGCCGGTGCACGCGCACCGAACCGCCCGGCACCGGCACGCCGACGGACTCGGGACGCCGGTGGGCGAGCTCGGGCGGGAGGTAGGTGATCCGGGCGGTGGCCTCGGTCTGGCCGTACATGACGTAGAGGTCCCAGCCCCGGGACTGGCCGAGCTCGGCCAGCGCCCGCACCCGGTCGGCGTCGAGACGACCACCGGCCTGGGTGACGTAGCGCAACGAGGGCAGCTCGCGATCGGCGAAACCGCTCGCCGCCAGCAGGTCGAACGTGTACGGCACGCCGGCCAGCCCGGTGACGTGGCGGTCGGTGGCGAGCTGCCAGAAGGCCTCGTCGGCCACCGAGCGGTCGGTCAGCACGACGGTCGCGCCGACGAGGAGGTGGCTGTGGAGCACCGACAGGCCGTAGCAGTAGTGCAACGGCAGCGAGGTGATCGCGCAGTCGGTGCTCTGCAGGTCGAGGTAGTCGGCGATGGAGCGGGCGTTGGCGAGCAGGTTGTCGCGGGAGAGCCGCGCGAGCTTGGGCGAGCCGGTGGAGCCGGAGGTGGAGAGCAGCAGCGCGAGGTCGGGGTGTGGTGCGGGCGCCGAGGGATCGGTGCACCCGATCACCGCGCCGACCTCGCGGCACCGCCGGGGGGCGGTCGTCCCGGCCTCGACCAACGCCACGGGCCGGTGCAGGGCGAGCGCGGCGAGGTAGGCGATCACCGAGTCGAGGTCGTTGCCGATCGGAAGCACCAGGGGGCCGGCCCCCTGGTGCTCGCGGCTCCGCTCGCCGACCGCGGCACGCAGGTCGGCGTAGGTGAGCGACGTCGCCCCGTCGACGAGCGCGACGTCGCCGTCCGCACCACCGAGGAGGTAGTGGTCGAGCCCGGCGCGGGGTGGCGCCGACCCGCCCCGTGCCTCCAGAGAGGGTCCGGTCGTCACGGACCGGCCTCGCGGGCGAAGCCCAGCACCTCGCCCGTCACCTGGAGCAGCACCCGGTCGCCGGTCTGCGGCACCGAGTCGGCAGGCGTCCGCGCGGTGAGCACCTCCTGGTGGCCCTCGACGTGCACACGCACGGTGGCGTCGTGGCCGAAGAAGCTGACGTCGACGACGGTGGCCTCGACTCCCTCCCCATCGGTTCCCCGGCCGTCGCGCGCGTCGCCGGGGCGGGTGACCTCGACCTGCTCGGGTCGGATGGCGAGCAGCAGCGGGCCGGCCTCGTGGCGTCCCTTGAGGGGCACCGGGCCCAGGAGGCTGGACGCCGTCCCGCCGCCGTTGGTGACGCCGGGAACCAGCGCCGCGTGCCCGAGGAACGTCGCGACCGCGGCGTCGGCCGGCTCGAGGTAGACGCTCAACGGGCTGCCGACCTGCAGGAAGCGTCCGTCGGCCATCACGGCCACCTGGTCGGCCAGCGAGAGCGCCTCGCCCTGGTCATGGGTGACGAGCAGCGCCGCGGCGCCGGCCGCTCGCACCGCGCGCACCACCGAGCGCCCCGTCTCCTCACGCAGCCCGGCGTCGAGGGAGGAGAAGGGTTCGTCGAGCAGGACCAGTGCGGGTCCGGGAGCGAGCGCGCGTGCCAGCGCGACGCGCTGTTGCTGGCCACCCGAGAGCTCGTGCGGGTAGCGACCCGCGAGCGCGGTCGGCAGCTCGACCAGCTCGAGCATCTCCGCCACCCGTCCGCGAGCCCGGTGCGCGGCCTGGGCGGCGTCGCGCCGCTGCTTGCGGGGGAGTCCGAAGCCGATGTTGTCGGCGACGTCGAGGTGCGGGAAAAGAGCTCCCTCCTGGGGCACGTAGCCGGTGTTGCGTCGGCGTGGCGGGACCGAACGGCCGCCCGGACCTGCCGGGGTCATCAGCTCGCCGGCGAGTCGGACCTCGCCGGAGGAGGCCTGGAGGAAACCGGCGATCGTGCGCAGGAGGGTCGACTTGCCGCAGCCCGACGAGCCCACCACGGCCGTGATCCCCGACTCCACGCGCAGGTCGATCCCGCGTAGGACGTCGGTCGTGCCGAAGGCGACCCGCAGCGCCGTCACGTCGAGGGCGGTCACCGACTCTCGCCCCCGAGGCCGACCCGGCTCAGCAGGATCGTCGCCGGGACCGACAGGACGATCAGCGCGAGCGCGTAGGGGGCGGCCGCCCCGTAGGCCACCGACGACGCCTTCGACCAGAACTCCACCGACAGCGTGGTGGTGCCGATGGGCGACAGGAGCAGGGTTGCGGTGAGCTCGGTCGACACCGCCAACGAGACGAGGGCGACGGCTGCACCCAGACCGGGCGCGATGAGGGGGAGGGTCACCCGGCGGGCGGCCTCGGGCCCGGTGCAGCCGAGCGACGTGGCGACGTCCTCCAGCGACGGCGGTGCGAGCTCGAGGGTCGAGCGGACGCTGACGACGGCGCGGGGCAGGAAGAGGATGACGTAGCCCACGACGAGGATCGGCAGGGTCTGGTAGAGCGCGGGGACCGTGGTGATCGAGATCGTCACCAGGGCCAGGCCGACCACGATCCCGGGCATGGCGCTCGCGGTGTAGGTGCTGCGTTCGATGGCGGTGGTGACCAGGCTGCGGTGGCGCACGGAGAGCCAGGCGACGGGGAGGGCGGCGGCGCACGCCACCACCCCGGCCACGAGGGCGAGCCCCAGGGTGGTGGCGGCAGCCGAGGCGAGGGTCGACTGGTCGAAGGTGGCCGAGGTGCCGCGCACCAGCCAGCGGGCCAGGCTCGCCAGCGGCACGCCGAGGGCCAGTGCGACCAGGCCGACCAGCGCCGCGACCGCGAGCGGACGACGTCGTCCCAGCCGGACCGGGGTGGCGCGACGGGTGGCCCCCGGCCCGACTCGCGACCGGCGACGACGTCCCCGCAGGAGCAGCTCGAGGCCCAGCAGGAGCAGGCAGAAGACGACCAGGACCAGTGCCAGCAGGGTGGCGGCCGAGCCGGTGAAGGAGGCGCCGTACTGCTGCAGGATCGCGGTGGTCAGGGTGGGGTAGTTGAGCAGCTGAAGGGCGCCGTACTCGGCGAGGAGGTGAAGCCCGACCAGCAGGGAACCACCGAGCACGGCGGGGCTGATCGCGGGGAGGACGACCACGGCGAAGGTGCGTGCAGGCCCCCGGCCCAGGGACGCGCTCACCTCCTCCAGGCCGGGGTCGAGGCGACGCAGCGCCGCGACGGTCGGGAGGTAGACGAGCGGGTAGTAGGACAGGCTGACGACGAGCACCGCGCCGGCGTACCCCTGCACCGACTGGGTGGTCGACACCCAGCCGTAGCCGTTCACGAAGGCCGGCACGGCCAGCGGCGCACACATCAGGCCGTGCCACCACCCGCGTGCGCGCAGGTCGGTGCGCTCGACCAGCCACGCCGCCCCGACGCCGAGCACGGCACTGAGCGCCACCCCGCCGAGCAGCAGCCGCGTGGTGTTCCACAGCAGCTCGCCGATGCGGTCGCGGATCAGGAAGTCGCGCGCCTGGGTGGGGCCGTAGGACGCGCTGGTGACCACCACGTAGACCAGCGGGAGCAGCGTGAGGACGGCGACCGCAGCCCCTGCCACGAGCAGGGCGCGAGGCGCCGGGGCGCGCTCCGATCGACGCGGAGCAGGTCTGGCCGGTGGGAGGGGGGCCACGCTCGCGGCCCCAGGGGCGTGCCGCTGCTGTGGCAGCAGGCTCAGAGGAAACCCGCCTCGGTCATGAGGTCCACCACCGCGGCACCATCGAGGTCGGAGACGTCGACGGCCGGCGGCTGCAGGTCGCTCAGGGGGCGGACCGGAGGGGCCAGGTCGACAGCCGGGTTGAGGGGGTACTCCAGCGCGTAGGAGTCGGCGAGCACCTGCTGACCGGTCCGGCTGGTCAGGTAGGAGATGAACGTCTCGGCGTCGGCCTGCTGGTCGCTGGAGGCCAGGACCCCGGCCCCGGAGACGCTGACGAAGGCGCCCGGGTCCTGGTCGCCGAAGAAGTAGAGCGCACTGTTGTCGCTGACGTCGCCGTTCTCGGCCTGGTCGCGGTACCAGTAGTAGTGGTAGATGATCCCGACCTCGGACTCTCCCGAGTCGACCGACTGCAGGACCACGTTGTTCCCGTCGTAGACGGTGCCGTTGGCCTTGAGCCCGGCCAGCCAGTCCCGGGTCGCCTCCTCGCCCTCGAGGTCGAGGACGGCCGCGACGATCGCCTGGAAGTCGGCCCCGGTGGGCGAGAAGGAGATCCGGCCCTTCCATTCCGGGTCGGCCAGGTCGAGGAGCGAGGCGGGCAGCTCGGCGGGGTCGACGAGGTCGGTGTTGTAGACCAGGACCGTCGAGCGGGCCACGAAGCCGGTCCAGTCGGCGCTGGTGGGGCGGTACTGCTCGGGGATGTCGGCGGTCAGCTCGGGGGCCAGCGGCTCGAGCAGGCCGGCCCGCTCGACCTGCGCCATCGCAGGGGAGTTCTCGGTGAGGAAGACGTCGGCCGGCGACGCGCTGCCCTCGGCGACCAGCTGTGCCGACATCTCCAGGTCGCTGCCGTTGCGCAGCTGCACCTCGATGCCGGTCTGCTTCGTGAAGTCGGCGGCCAGGTCGACGAGCAGCTCTTCGTGCTGAGCGTTGTAGACGACGATCGAGGGCCCGTCGTCCCCGCAACCGGCAGTGACGAGGGTCGTGGCGATGGCGAGGGCAAGCAGGAGGCGGACGCGCTGCATCAGAGTCTCCGTAGGGGAAGCCGAAGGAGTTAGGGTTGCCTCACCATAGAGCACGACGCCTCACCCCACGGATTCGCGACGTCGTAGGCTGGCTCGCATGGCGACCTCCACCCTGCTGCGCCGCCTGGGGAGCGCCGTGGCACGCGCTGCCGTGTCGAGCGCGAAGAACCGGCGTCGGGGCGCAGGTTCGCGGGCACCCGTGGGTCGTCCGAGCCCTGCGGGCACCCAGGCCTACCAGGGCGACTTCCGTGGCCGCGCCGCGATCACCTACGCCCCCCGGCTCGACGGCGACGCCGACCCGGGCGAGGTCGTGTGGGCGTGGGTCCCCTACGAGGAGGACCACTCGAAGGGCAAGGATCGCCCGGTGCTCGTGATCGGCCTCGTCGACGGTGACCTGCTCGGGCTGATGCTGACCAGCAAGGACCACGACCGGCGCCAGGGTCCCGACGACCACCGACGCTGGTACGACCTGGGCTCGGGTGACTGGGACAAGCAGGGCCGCCCGAGCGAGATCCGGCTCGACCGGGTGCTGCGGCTCGCGCCGTCGGCGGTACGCCGTGAGGGCGCGGTCCTGGAGCAGTCGCGCTTCGAGGCGGTCGCCGCCGCGGCGCGCGAGGCCCTCGGCTGGTAGCTGGCCGAACGGGACCGGACCGGACTGACTGGCGGGGTGCATTCAAGCGCGAATGGCGCGGCGCAGTCGGCGGCTCACCAGCTCGGTGGCTGCGCTCACCGCGAACGACGCGAGCAGCAGGGTGGTGATGACCGGGAAACGGAAGAAGTTGAGGTTGTCGGCGAGCAGCCGGCCGAGCCCGGCAGCGCCCACGACGCCGACGACCGCCGTCTCCCGCACACAGATCTCGAAGCGGTACAGCGTGTAGGTGACCAGCTGCTGGGCCGAGGCGGGGACGACGGCAGCGGCCGTCGCGAGCGCTCCGGGGACCCCGGTCCGCACGAGAGCGTTGCGTGGCGCTGCGCTCACCGACTCCCACGACTCTGCCACCAGGCGACCCAGCACCCCGCCGGTGTAGACGCCCAGTGCCAAAGCGCCAGGCAGGATCCCGGGGAACAGCGCGAGCAGGGCGATCACGGCCCACACCGTGGGTGGCACCGACCTCAGGACCAGCAGGACGATGCGACTCAGTCCCCACGCGGCCCGTCTCACCCCCCGGAGCACAAGCGACCCCGGAGGACCGCTGCTTCGTCGGGTGGAGACGGCGAGGGGGGCGACCGCCACGGTGATCAGCACCGCGATCGTCATCGCGAGCACCGCCATCGAGAGGGTGTCGAGCACGGCGCCGGCGACCACCGACCAGCCGCCGAGCGGCAGGGCGGGCGGGACCAGGTCGTCGAGCAGGCGTCCGGTGAGCAGACGGGTGCGTTCGCTGGTGAGCCCCGACACCGAGACCCCCGACACGACCCACGCCGCGATCAGCCCAGGCAGCGCGACGATCGCTGACCAGCGTGCCCACCGTGAGCGTGCGCGTCGTACACCGGCGGTTGCCGGGCTGCTCGCACCCGCCGACCACTCCGAGCAGCTCGCCACCGCCATGTCCGCGCGCAGGCGGCCGCTCCAGGCATCGACCAGCGCGGAGAGGAGGATCACTGCGGCGATCAGGGTCCACACCTCGTCCCAGTTGCGCGAGCTCAGGCTGACCACGAGCTCCTGGCCGAGCCCGCCGACGCCGACGGCACCTAGCAGCACCGTGGAGCGCACCGAGCACTCGAAGCGGTAGAACGAGTACGACAGCATCAGCGGTCCGGCCGGTGGCAGCAGGGCGAAGACCACGGCCGGCACGGCCGGGGCGCCGGCGCCACGCAACGACTGCAGGGCGCCCTTCGGCAGGGAGTCGAAGGTGTCGCCGAACACCTGAGCCGTCTGGGCGCCGAAGGGCAGCGCGATCGCGATCACGGCCACCAGCGGGTCGAGCCCGAGCACGCTCACGAGCAGCAGGGCCCAGATCAGCTCATGGATCGAGCGGACCGCCACGAGCACTCCGCGCAGCGCCAGACGCACCACGCGCACCGGCGCCGGGGGTCGGCGCGACCACGCGGCGTCGCTGAGCACCAGGCCGCCGAGCAACCCGATGACCAGAGCGAGCGCCGTGCCCAGGGCGGCGAAGGCCAGCGTGGTGAGGGTCGCATCGAGGACGACCCCCAGGAACTCGGTGTCGAGTCGTGGGTGCAACGCCTTCGCCACGAGATCACCGATCAGCGAGACACCGCCGACGTTGACGATGTCACGGCTCTCGGGCACCGCGCGGCGGATCGCCCAGAGCAGAGGCAGGAGCAGGATCAGGGTCCCCGTCAGACGGCGGAGCGTGACCGTGCGCCCGGTGACCCGGTGCGCTGGCTTGGGCGCCGGCTGGCCGTCCGGCTGCGGTGCGGCTCGCTCGCCGGCATCGAGGAGGTCTGTCATCGCGATCTGGTCAGGCTCGGGCATAGAGACCATCGAGGCGGTCCGGGGCGAGCTGAGCGATCGGGATGTCGAAGACGAGTCGGCCCGCGCGCAGACCGACGGCCCGGGTGCAGTGCTCGCGCGCGAGCGCTGGCTGGTGCAGGGTGACCACCAGGGTGCCGATCGCCTCGGAGACCCGCGACAGCAGCCGCAGGATCTCTCCTGCCCGGGTCGGGTCGAGGCTGGCGACCGGTTCGTCGGCCAGCACCAGCTCGGGCCTCTGGATCAGCAGGCGAGCGATGGCGACACGCTGCCGTTCGCCGCCGGACAACCGCTCGGTGCGCTCGTGGACCGCCCACTCCAGTCCCACCGACTCCAAGGCATCCAGGGCCCGCTGGTCGGGTCGGGGCCAGGCCAGTGACGCCAGCGCCCTGGCCGTGCTCCACTCGGCCAGCCGGCCGGCGTTGACGTTGTGCAGCACCCGCACCTGTTCGATCAGGTCGAGGCCCTGCGAGATCGTGCCGATCCGGCGCTGCAGGTCGCGGCGCCCACGCGACGTCAGACCGACGGTAGGCGCACCGAAGAGCTCGACGCTCCCCTCGGACGGCTCCAGGGACCCGTTGAGGAGTCCCAGGAGCGTGCTCTTCCCGGCACCGCTGGGGCCCAGGACGGCCACCCGCTCACCGGAGCAGATGGTCAGGTCGACTGGCCCCAACGCGGGCGTGGCGCCGAAGCTGCGGCCCACTCCCCGGAGCCGGACGACGACCTCGTCGGTGGCACGTGGGTTCACGCGAGCAAGCCGAGCCCTTCGGCGACGTCGCGGATCTGGTCGTAGTTGGCATTCTCCGTCGGGACGAACGAGGTGGCGCCGAAGAGGTCGAGGATGGCGGCATCCTCGGGCACGGCCGGGTCGAGCCCGAAGAGCAGCTCCTTGATCGAGTCGAGCGTGCCGGCGCCGAACACCTCGTCGAGATCGGGGCGCGCGAGCCAGTGGTAGTCGAAGTACGTCGGGGTGCGGAACAGCACGACGACGTTCGACACGTCGACCTCGCCGGCCTCGACGGTCGACTCCCAGACCTGCGAGTTCACCGCGCCCACCTCGAAGCTGCCCGAGGCGACCGCCTCGATCGTGGCGTCGTGCGAGCCCGAGAAGCCGGGCTCACCCTTCAGGTCTTCGAGCGAGAGCCCCGCCTGGTCCATGAAGTACTGCGGCATCAGCCGACCCGAGGTGGAGGTGTCGCTCCCGAAGGTGAAGGACGACCCGGCCAGCTCGCTCAGGCCGGACACGTCGTCGAACGGCTGGAGACCGGAGTCCTTGGTCGCGATGAAGAGGCTGGTGAACTTTGCGTCGATGTCGCGCTGGGCGAACGCCACGGCGCCGTCGACGCGCTGTGCGGCCTGAACGCCGGTGAGCCCGCCCATCCAGGCCAGGTAGAGGTCGCCGACCTCGAAGCCGCGAACCACCGCGGGGTACTCGGTGACCGGGGTGTAGGTCACCTCGAGGCCGGTCGCGTCGGCGAAGCGGGCTGCCACGTCTCCGTACAGGCGGTTGAGGATCTCGGGGTCCTGGTCGGGGATCGCCGAGATCGACAACGGGCCCGCGCTCGGTGCGGACCCGCCGCCAGCACCGCCCGTGGACGGAGCGGAGCCGTCGGTGCCGCAGGCCGACAGGAGCACGAGCCCCGAGGCGCCGAGGAACAGGCCCCGTCGGCTGGTGGTCAGTGCGGAGACCTCGGACAGGGGGGTGCGGCTGAGCTTCATCAGTGGTGGCTCTCTGCTCGGTGAGGTGGTTGGGTGCGCTGCTTCTCCGTGCCGGGTGCAGGCGCACGTCCGACCAGGAAGGAGACGAGGGCGACCGACAGGAACACCGCTGCCGAGGTCGTGCTGCCACCGAGGACCGGGGCGCTGAACCCGAGCTGAGCATAGAGGGAGACCGCGGCCAGGACGCCGAGGGCCGCTGCAGCCTGGAGCAGCGCGGGCCGCCCCGTGCGGAGGCCCACCAGGAGCAGGAGCCCGGCGACGAGCAGGATCAGTGAGCCGACCAGGTTGTAGCTTCCCAGCGAGAGGGAAGGGTCGCTGCTGCCCAAGGTCGGTCCGCTCGCAGCGAAGGGGTCTCCGAAGGAGCGCAGCAGCGAGATGGCGCCGACGACGATGGCCAGCGCGGCCCAGACCTGGCCCAGCGTGCGGGCCGACGTCGTGCCGGCGCGCACCCCGTCGGTCCCGAGGGTGCGACCCGCGGCGGCGAAGACCAGCACCAGGTGGGCGCCGATCATCAAGAAGTACGACCAGGGCCACTCGTTGGGGGCGTAGGCGACCGAGAGCCCGATCGCCAGCGACTGGGCGACACCGATCAAGGCGGCCAGACGCACGTAGGTGCCTGTGAGCAGCATCATTGCGAGCGCGGTCTCGGCGATCAGCACCACCCAGCCGAAGACCGGGAAGACCGGGAGGATGAGGTGGTCGGTGAGCCAGGCGTAGGGGGCCAGGACGGGGTACTCGACCGCGTACGAGGTGAACTTGAAGAGCCCGTTGCCGGCGTCCTTGCCGAAGTCGGGCGCGCGCTTCCAGGAGACGTTGTAGAGCCACATCAGGCCGAGCAGGACGCGCAGCACGGCGAACGCGACCGATTGCGCCCGTTGGTTGATCTCGGGCGTGGGGTCGAGCACCCAGCCGAGTTTGTCCTTGACGATCGTGCCTGCTGAGTCATGCACAGCGGAACACCTCTCTTCCGGCCGCCGAAGCGGCATCGTGGACCTTCAACGTGTCTCGCACGACGCCGAAGATCTCCTCGAGATCGAGAGGCGCGTCGGCGATCCGCATGTGGGGGTTGGTCACCGCGACCGGATGCCACCAGGCACCGTCGGCGGTGATCACGGGCTCGGGCTCGAGGGAGTCGATCGAGACGTGGATGCCGCCGTCGGCGAAACCCTCGGCTGCGACCGGTCGGATCACCCGGTCCTCCTGCGCGATGCCCTCGGCATCGAGCCGCTCGTGCAGCTCGCGCACGCCTTCGGGGTCCTCGTCGAAGCGGGTGGCCGCGATCTTCACCCGGAAGCCCAGTGAGTGGGCCAACCCGATCCCGTCGAGCGCGCGGGCCCAGGACCCGGCGCCGCGCATCTTGTCGTGGATCTCGGAGGTGGCGGAGTCGAGGCTGACCTGCATCACGACGTCGCGGTCGATCGACTCGAGCAGCTCGCGGCGCCGTCCGCGACCGAAGACCATGGCGTTGGTGAGAATCGTGCGCTCGAGGCCGGCCGCGGCGTCGATGAGCTCGCCGAGCTGCGGGTGCATGAAGGGCTCCCCGCCCGTGAGCAGCAGCTCCTTGCCGCCCTGCTCGCGGAACTGCGCGAAGAGCGGACCCACGACGGCGGGGTCCAAGCGCCGGGCGTCGGCCTTGGGAGAGGACTCCGCGCAGCAGTAGAGGCAGGCGAGGTTGCAGTCGAAGTTGGTGTAGGCCCACAGTCGGTGACCGACCGGCGTCCGGCTTCCGGTGCTGAAGACGGTCCCAGCGTCGGGCGAGGCGTGGTCGGCGGCCCGGGCGCCGTCCTTGCGCACCGAGAACCACCACGGCCCGACCTCGGTCTCGGCCAGGTGGTCGGCGACCTCGTGCCCCACCAGCTCGGCCCACACGGGGAGGTCGACCACGACGCTGGACTCCGCGCTCCGGATGGCGAGCAGGTCTCCGGTCTCGAGTCGACGCATGGCGCGGGTGATGAGGAGCAGGAGGCCGCTGCCACAGTCCATGTCCCCACCGTCGATGAGGCGCGCGACGTCACCGAGCGGAGTAGTGGTCGCAGGCGTGCTGGTCGAGGACATGTCCTGAACGTAGCGGTCGACCCTCCTTCGGTGAGATGAAGCGGTATGACGAGGTGATGACGTTCCGCGAGGGACGCCCCCGCGTCCGGCGCCAGTAGGCTCAGAGCATGGTCGACGCCGAGCTCCACCGTCCCGAGGACGCCGCCGCTCGCTCCGACTACTGGGAGAACGTGCACGACGGCAAGGACGAGGACGGCGTCTCGTGGTGGCAGTCGGTGCCCGAGCTGTCGCTGGGCCTGGTCGACGAGACCGGCCTGGGCATCGACCGGTCCGTCATCGACGTCGGGGCCGGCTGGTCGACGCTGGTCGACCACCTGGTGGAGCGTGGCTACACCGACCTGACCGCGATCGACCTCTCGCTCACCGCCCTCACGACCGTGCGCGACCGGGTGGGGACGGTCCCCGGCCGCCTCGACCTCGATGTGGCCGACGTCCTCGACTTCCGCCCGTCGCGGGCGTTCGCGCTGTGGCACGACCGCGCGGTCTTCCACTTCCTCACCGAGGAGGACGAACGCGACGACTACCGGCTCTCGCTCGAGCACTGCCTGGAGCCCGGCGGGTTCGTGGTGGTGGCGACCTTCGGTCCCGACGGCCCACTCACCTGCAGCGGTTTGCCGATCGTGCGTTACACCCACGAAGAGCTCGCCGCGGAGTTCCCCGGCTACTCCCTGCTCTCGACCAGCGGCGAGGACCACGTCACGCCCTGGGGCACCCGTCAGCAGTTCACCGCAATCCTGCTCCAGCGCGCCTGACGGCCGTCCTGCACGGGATCGGGCGGCGGTGACATAGTCGTCGCATGAGCAGCTGGCCGGTCGTCGAAGGTGTCCTCGAGCTGGGCGACCTCGAGGTGGAGCGCGGGGGCGTCATCCGGGGGGCGCGACTGGCGTGGCAGGCGCACGGCACACTGAACGCCGCACGCGACAACGTGATCGTCCACCCGTGCAGCTACACCGCGACGCACGACGACCTCGCCGCGCTCATCGGCCCCGACCTGGTCCTGGACCCCGAGACGTACTTCATCGTCGTCCCCGACATGTTCTCCAACGGGCTCTCCTCCAGCGCCGCGGACGACCCGGAGTTCCCGGCGCTCGTCACGGCCGGCGACAACGTCCGCGCCCAGCGCCGCCTGCTCGAGGAGCAGTGGGGCATCGACCGGGTCGCCGCGGTCTACGGCTTCTCCATGGGCGCGATCCAGGCCTACCACTGGGCCTCGTTGTTCCCCGACGTGGTCGAGCGCGCGATCGTGGTCTGCGGGAGCGCCCGGACCGCGCCGCACAACAAGGTCTTCCTCTCCGGGTTGCTGCGCATCCTCGAGGCCGCGCCCGAGCACCTCGGGGGCGGGCGGTTCTCGGCCGAGCCCGCGGCGGCGCTGCGCGCGTTCGGCCACGTGTACGCCGGCTGGGGGCTGAGCCAGGACTTCTACCGCGAGGAGCTCTTTCGGACCGTCCTGGGCGCGCCCGACCTCGAGACCTACCTGCGCACCGACTGGGAAGCCGGTTTCGTGACGAGCCGGGCCGCGAACCTCTACGCGCAGGCCATGACGTGGTCCGAGGCCGACATCAGCGGCGGCGGCGACCTGCCGGCGGCTCTCGGCGCCATCCGGGCTCGCGTGCTCCTGATGCCGGGCGAGACCGACCTCTACTTCCGCGTGGCGGACAACGCCGCCGAGCTCGAGCACCTGACCTCGGCCGAGCTGGCGCCGATCCCCGGCATCTGGGGCCACCGCGCGGGCAACCCGGCAGGACTGCCGGTCGAGCTGGACTTCGTCCGGACCGCGGTGCGGCGGTGGCTCGAGGCTTGACAGCACCGGGCCGGACCGCGCCGGTCCAGGCCCGTGATCCACCGTGTTCCACACCCTCTCGGGGCGGCTGCGCAGGTCTATGCTCCAGCCGTGCGAACACTGGGCGAATGGGTGCTGAGGCACCGCAGGTGGGTCATGATCGGCTGGCTGCTGATCACGTTCGCGGGAGTGTCGGTCACCAGCACGGTCAACGACCGGCTCACCGTCGACTTCTCGCTGCCCGGTCAGCCCGGGACCGACACCGCAGCGAAGATCATCGAGGCCTACGGCAACGGCGGCAACACCGTGCCGCTGGTGGTGACCATCACCATGCCGGACGGCCGGTCGGTGACCGGCGCCGAGCGACAGATCGGTGACGCCTTCGCCGCGGTGACGAGCATCGACGTCCCGCTACGAGTCCTCGACGAGGCCACCACCGGCGACGCGGCGTTCCGGACCGACGACGACCGCACGGCGTACGCGATGGTCTTCTACCCGTTCCCCGCCGACTTCTCCACGGTCCTGCCCACCGACGCCGTCCACGAGGCGGTGAGCGCTCAGGTGCCGGACGGCGCGAGCGTCGGGGTCACCGGCATGGACGCCCTGGCCGTCGGTGACGAGGCAGGCGGCAACAGCGTGCTGGCCGAGACGTTGCTGGGAGGCCTGGGCGCGCTCGCCGTCCTGCTGTTCGTCTTCGCCTCGCTGCTGGCGTTCCTGCCCATGCTCGTCGCGGCCGTGTCGATCCTGACGACCTTCCTGCTGCTCCTGCCGATCACCTACCTCACCGACGTCTCCTTCATCGTGGAGTTCCTGATCGCGCTGGTCGGGCTCGGCGTCGCGATCGACTACTCCCTGCTCTTCGTCACCCGCTGGCGCGAGGAGCGCGACCACGGCCGCGACAACCACGAGGCCGTGGTGGCCGCGATGGAGACGGCCGGCCACGCCGTGCTCTTCAGCGGCATCACGGTGGCCATCGGGCTCCTCGCCCTGGTCGTGCTGCCGGTCCCCTTCCTGCGCAGCGTCGGCTTCGGTGGCGCGCTGATCCCCCTCGCGAGCGTGCTGGTGACGCTGACGCTGACGCCGGCCATCCTCGGCGGCATCGGCCCACGGGTCGACTGGCCGAAGATCCGTCACGAGAGCGAGTCCAGCCGTGCCTGGACCCGCTGGGCGGGGTGGGTCGTACGCCGTCGGTGGGTCGCTGCCGGATCGGCCCTCCTGGTGCTCGGCCTGCTCACGGCGGCCTTCACGGGCATCAAGATCGGTGCCGCCGACTCCGACTCGCTGGCCAGCAGCGGGGCGGCCTACGAGTCGCTCCAGGTGCTCGAGAGCGGCGGCGTGCCCACGGGCGTGCTCACCCCGATCGAGGTGCTGACCGAGACCGACCAGGCTGCGTCGGTCGCGAGCGTCCTGGGTCAGGTCGACGGCATCTCCACCGCCGTCGTCCCGACGGGGGCGGGAGCCGACGTGGGCGGCCGGACGGTCGTCGTCCTCGTGCCCGAGGAGGAGACCGTCAACTCCCAGAGCGTCGACGTCGTCCGTCGCGTCACCGAGCTCGCCGACAGCACCGACGGCGTGGTCGGGGTGGCCGGTCTCGGCGCCGACCAGGTCGACTTCCTGCACGCCGTCTACGGCAACCTGCCGCTCATGCTGCTGCTGATCAGCCTGCTCACCTACGTCCTGCTCGTCCGCGCGTTCCGCTCGTTGCTGCTGCCCCTCAAGGCGGTCCTGCTCAACCTGGTCTCGCTGACCGCCGTGTTCGGAGCGATGGTCCTCTTCTGGCAGGAGGGCTTCGGCTCGTCCGCGATCTTCGGCATCGCCGCGACCGGCGCCGTGACGTTCTGGATCCCGATCATGGTCTTCGCGTTCCTCTACGGGTTGTCCATGGACTACGAGGTGTTCATCCTGAGCCGGGTCCGCGAGGAGTACGACGCCGGCGCGTCCACCGACGAGGCGGTCACCCTCGGGATCGGCCGGACCGGTCGACTGGTCACCAGTGCCGCGCTGATCCTCTTCCTCGCCTTTGCGGCCCTCGCCTCCGGGCCGGGCACCGACATCAAGGTGCTGGCGACCGGCCTCGGCATCGGGATCCTGCTGGACGCCACCATCATCAGGTCGCTGCTGGTGCCGTCGCTGGTCTCGCTCTTCGGGTCGTGGAACTGGAAGCTGCCCGATGCCGTCGCGGGGGTGCTGCGCATCGAGCCGTCGGTGGTGCACGCCGAGAACCGGCAGCTCGCCGACTGACCCTGCCCGCCCCTACAGCCCCGAGCGCCTCGACGTCCGCACGCGTGACGGACGGCGCGGTGCTCGGCGTGCTCCTTCGCCGCGGGCTGGGCGACTTCCCTCCGAGGGGTGGTGCCCTGCAGCGGCTCCGGGCGTGAAGGTGGTCAGGTGCCCATCGATCCGAGCAGCCCGCGTCCACCCGTCGTCGTCGTGACCGGCGGCACCGCCGGCATCGGACGTGCGACCGTTCGGGAGTTCGCCAGGGCCGGGTACGACGTGGCGGTGCTGGCCCGCGGGCGGGCCGGGCTGGACGCGACCCGGCGCGAGGTCGAGGCCCTGGGCCGTCGCTGCTCGGCATTGATGGTCGACGTGGCCGACCCGGTCGCAGTCGACCACGCGGTCGAGCAGGTCGAGGCCGAGCTCGGTGAGATCGACGTCTGGGTCAACAACGCGTTCGTCGGGGCTCTCAGCTATTTCTGGGACACCTCGGTCGAGGAGTTCGACCGCATCACCGCGGTGACCTACGGCGGTCAGGTCAACGGCATGCGAGCCGCCCTGAGGGTGATGAGGCCACGCGACCGTGGGTCGATCGTCAACGTCTCCTCGTCGCTGGCCCACCGGGCGATCCCGCTCCAGTCGGCCTACTGCGGCGCCAAGCACGCCATCAAGGGCGTGACGGAGTCCGTGGTCACCGAGCTGCGGGAGAGCGGCAGCAAGGTCCGCGTCGACCTCGTCACCTTGCCCGGCGTCAACACGCCCCAGTTCACCTGGAACCTCAACAAGATGCCCGGGCACCCGATGCCGGTCCCGCCGTTGGTGCAGCCCGAGGTGTGTGCGCGCGCCATCCTGTTCGCCGCCGAGCACCCGCGTCGCAACTCCTGGGTGGGCCTCGCCACGGTCTACACGGTGCTCGGGAACCGGATCGCCCCCTGGTTCCTCGATCTCTACCTGGCCCGCACCGGTGTCGACGGCCAGCAGACCGAGCAGGTGACCCACCCCACCGACGGGAACAACCTCTTCGACCCGATGGACGCCGACGTCGACGCCGGCGCCCACGGCCCCTTCGACGACCAGGCAGCAACCCGCGACCCCGTCTCGAGCATCGCCCAGGCGACGACGCGCGTCGTGGGCGCGGTCGCGCGGCTCGTCCCGAGCCGCTGATCCGGCGTCCGGCCGGGACGCTCTCGTACGACGACCGACCTTCCTGGCGCTGAGCGTCCCGGAGACCCGTTCGCGCTACGCCAACCATCCGGTGGGCCCCGCCGGTAGGGACGTCCTCGTCCCGGACCCCGGTGCGCACGTGGCAGCGTCGTCGGCCTCCCCGGATGCTCCACGCGCACGTGCCCCTGGCGCAGCAGGCCCTATGCCGGGGCATGCTTGGGGCATGCGATTCAGCGAGCACGAGCTGACGGCGGCCCTGCACGGAGTGGCGAAGTCGGTCCTGGCGGCCCAGCGACGTGGGGTGCCGAAGGGCTCCTCCATCGAGGAGGTGTGGGAGGCGATGGACCGCCTGGAGCGGTTCACGCTCCTCGACGGCCTCGGCTCGCAGGTGCTCCCGGTGCTGGTCGCGCTCCCGGACGTCGTGGTCGAGCCCGGTTCGCGACCGACGTACGACGACGCGGTGGTCACCCAGGTCGTTCTCGACCTGCTCGGCGAGGGAGGTGGCCTGGGTCGGGTCAAGCGGGGCCTGGTGGTCAAGGGCCGCACCGCGCTGGTGCAGGTCGCGCTGGCCGCGGTTCCGCTGCGGCGCGACCCCGACGCGCTGCTGCCCGCCGACGACACCGACCCGGCCGACTGGCCGCAGGTGCCCGACGACCTGCGTGACCTCTGATGCGCGCGGTCGTCTTCACCGCCTTCGGTCTCACCCCGGCACTGGACGACGTGCCCGACCCGACCTGCCCCGCGGACGGCGTCGTGGTCGCGGTCGAGGCGACGGGGCTGTGCCGTAGCGACTGGCACGGCTGGCAGGGACACGACGACGGCATCGCGCTGCCCCACGTGCCCGGCCACGAGCTGGCCGGGCAGGTCGTCGAGGTCGGCCCGGACGTCGTCGGCTGGCAGGTCGGCGACCGGGTCACCACCCCGTTCGTGCTGGCCTGCGGCCGGTGCCGCGCGTGCGGGCGCGGCGACGGGCAGGTCTGCGAGCAGCAGCTGCAGCCCGGCTTCACCCAGTGGGGCTCGTTCGCCGAGCTCGTGTCGCTGCCGCGCGCCGACCTCAACCTGGTGTCGGTGCCCGAGGGCGTCGACGTCGACGTGGCGGCGGGTCTCGGCTGCCGGTTCGCCACGGCCTACCGAGCGGTCGCCCACGTCGGCGTCGTCGTCGAGGGCGAGACCGTCGTCGTCCACGGGTGCGGGGGCGTGGGCCTGGCCGCGGTGATGGTCGCGGTGGCCCGGGGCGCTCGGGTGGTCGCGATCGACCCCTCACAGACCAGCCGGGCGCTGGCCGCCGAGCTCGGCGGCGAGGCGGTCGGCTCGGTCGACGAGCTCGAAGGCCTGCTCGGCCACCAGGCGGCCGACGTGTCCCTCGACTGCTTCGGCAGCCGCGCCACGCTGGAGGCGTCGATCGCCTGCCTGCGCCCGCGTGGGCGCCACGTGCAGGTCGGCCTGCTCGGTGGCGCCGACGCCCGCCCTGCCGTCGACATGGGCCGCGTCGTGGGCCACGAGCTGCAGGTCCTCGGCAGCCACGGCATGGCCGCGCGCGACTACCCCGAGCTGCTGGCCCTGGTCGCCGACGGCACGCTCGCGCCCGAGCGTCTGCTGCGCGACCGGATCGGCCTCGCCGAGGCCGGAGCGCGGCTGGCGGCCCTCGGCGAGCCCGGTGCGGGTGCGGGCGGCGTGACGGTCATCCGACCCGACCTCGCCTGAACGGCGCCTGAGAATCTGCTTCTCACCCCTGGGTGCGGAATGCGAGTGGCGACGGCCGGGTTCTCCTACCTATGCCTACTGTCACCGCTTACGCCACCCCGTCCGCCAAGGCCCCGTTCGAGAAGACCACGATCGAGCGTCGAGAGGTCGGTCCGAGCGACGTCCTCATCGACATCAAGTTCGCCGGCATCTGCCACTCCGACATCCACACCGCCCGCAACGAGTGGGGCGAGGCCACCTTCCCCCTGGTGCCCGGTCACGAGATCGCCGGCATCGTCACCGAGGTCGGCTCCGACGTCTCGAGGTACTCCGTCGGTGACCGGGTCGGCGTCGGCTGCATGGTCGACTCCTGCCGCGAGTGCGTGAACTGCAAGGCCGGCGAGGAGCAGTACTGCCTCAAGGGCATGGTCGGCACCTACGGCGGCGTGCTCGACGGCAAGCCCACCGACGGCGGCTACAGCTCGCACATCGTCGTCGACGAGGCCTACGTGCTGGGCATCCCCGAAGGCGTCGAGCTCGACGTCGCGGCCCCGCTGCTGTGCGCCGGCATCACCGTCTACTCCCCGCTCAAGCACTGGAACGCCGGCCCCGGCATGAAGGTCGCGGTCGTCGGCATGGGCGGCCTGGGCCACCTGGGCGTCAAGATCGCCCACGCCCTCGGCGCCGAGGTGACCGTGCTGTCGCAGAGCCTGTCGAAGCAGGACGACGGTGCGAAGTTCGGCGCCGACCACTACTACGCGACCAGCGACCCGCAGACCTTCAAGGACCTGGCCGGGTCGTTCGACCTGATCCTCAACACCGTGTCGGCGTCGCTGCCGATGGGCCAGTACCTCTCGCTCCTCGGCCTCGACGGCACGCTCGTCAGCGTCGGCGCCCCCTCCGAGCCGCTCGAGGTGCCCGCGTTCGCGCTGCTCGGCAACCGCCGCAGCTGGTCGGGCTCGATGATCGGTGGCATCGCCCAGACCCAGGAGATGCTCGACTTCTGCGCCGAGCACCACATCGGCGCCGAGATCGAGCTGATCAACGAGGGCGACGTCGCCCAGCAGATCGACGCCGCCTGGGACCGTGTCGTCGACTCCGACGTCCGCTACCGCTTCGTCATCGACACCGCCGCGTTCGAGGACTGAGAGGAGCACCTGTGCAGACACGACACATCGGCAACGACACCGTCGGACGCGTCGAGGTGGGCGCGATCGGGCTCGGCCTGATGACCTTCGACCAGAGCGGTCCGCAACCCCGCCAGCAGCTGCTCGACACGGTGAAGGCAGCGCTCGACGCCGGCGTGACCCTCTTCGACACCGCTGACGCCTACGGTCCCGGGGACGACGGCGCCCAGGCGCAGGGCGCCAACGAGCGACTGGTCGCCGGTCTGCTCGACGAGCTCGGCGTGGGCGAGCAGGTGCTGTTGGCGACCAAGGGCGGCCACGTGCGCACTGAGGGCTGGCGACTGGGGAACCGACAGCTCGACCGCGCACCTGCACGCGGCGGTCGACGCCAGCCTCGGGCGCCTCGGCGTCGAGCAGATCGCGCTGTGGCAGCACCACCGTCCCGACCCGGACGTCGACTACGACGACGTGATCGGCACGCTCAAGGAGATCGCCGACACCGGCAAGGTCGCCCGGGTGGGTCTCTCGAACGCCGACCCCGCGCAGATCCGTGCCGCGCACGCCGTCCTCGGCGACGCGTTGGTCAGCGTGCAGAACCAGTTCTCGCCCGCCTTCCGCAGCAGCGCTCCCGAGATCGAGGTCTGCGCGGAGCTCGGTCTGGCGTTCCTGCCCTGGAGCCCGCTCGGCGGTCTCGGCGACGCCAAGGAGCTCGCCGACAAGCACCCGGCCTTCGCGAAGGTCGCCGAGGCGCACGGCGTCAGCGCCCAGCAGGTCGCACTCGCCTGGGAGCTCGCCCAGTCGCCGTGCGTCATCCCGATCCCGGGTGCGAAGCGGCCGTCGTCCATCACCGACTCCGCGGCCGCAGCCGACCTGACGCTCAGCGCTGACGAGCTTGCCTCGCTCGACGCCGACGGCTGAGCTGCGGGGGGCAGTTTCTCCGCTCCAGCGGTGAAACTCCCGCTTCTGTCATGAAGCTTCGTGACAGAAGCGGGAGTTCCTCCACCTCAGCGGTGAAACTCCCGCCCCGCCGCTACCCGCCCAGCCGCGCCGGCAACTCGGCGTACCCACGCAGGATGCGGGTCGTACGACGCCTCGCCCCGGGCAGCACGCGCAGGTCCGGGAAGGCGTCGAAGATCGAGCGCAGCCCGACCTCGCCCTCCATCCGCGCCAGGGCGGCGCCCAGGCAGTAGTGGCGCCCCGACGAGAACGACACGTGGTCGCCGGCGTTGGGCCGGGCGACGTCGAAGACGCCCGGGTCGGGGAAGACGTCGGGGTCGCGGTTGGCGCCGGCGAGCAGGGTCGTCACCAGCGCGCCGGCCTTCACGTCGACGCCGGCGAACGACGTGTCGCGCGAGACCATCCGTCCGGTCAGCAGCACCGGCGGGTCGATGCGCAGCACCTCGTCGACCGCGTTCGGCCACAGGCCCGGGTCGGCCTGGAGCCGACGCAGCTGCGAGGGGTGCTCGTGCAGCAGCGCGATGCCGTTGCCGAGCAGGTTGACGGTCGTCTCGAAGCCGGCGGCGAGCACGAGCCCGGCCGTCGCCTTGAGCTCGGCGTCGGAGAGCCCGTTGCCCTGCTCGTCGCGAGCGGTCACGAGCTGGCTGAGCAGGTCGTCGCCGGGGTTGCGCCGTACCGCGTCGAGGTGGTCGGCGAGCCACAGCTCGAAGTCGGTGAGCGCGTTCTCGACCGACGAGAACGTCGCCCAGTCGAGGCCGAGGTCGAGGCTCGGGGCGGCGGCGCTGCCGAACTCGAGCACCCGCTGGTGATCAGCGGCCGGCACCCCCAGGATCTCGGCGATCACCGTCAGCGGCAGCTGCGCGCAGTACGTCTCGACCAGCTCGACCGGTGCGCTCGGGTCGAGGCCGGCGAGCAGCTCGGCGGCGATCTTCTCGGTGCGTGCGCGCAGCCGGTCGACGGCGCGCACGCTGAAGACGCGGGTCACGAGCTTGCGGTAGCGGGTGTGGTCGGGGGGCTCGGTGACCAGGAGCGACGGCGGGGTGAGCGGTCCGATCGGGGCGGACGTCGCCGCCCAGGCGCCGAGCCGGGCCAGCGGCCCGCCCCCGCCGAACTCGACGCCGGCCTGCACGTCGCCGCTCGTCAGCACCTCCTTGACGACCGGGTGGGACGCCGTGACGTAGGCGAAGCGCGCCTGGTGCAAGGGGCCCTTCGCGCGGATCTCGTCGAACAGCTCGACGGGCGCGGCATGGCTCGACATCGTCGTCATGATCAGCCGTCCGTGCAGGTCACCGCCTCGAGCCACCTTGCGGATCGCCGCCTTGGGGAGCGCCTGCCCCATGCCCCAACGGGCTGCCCGGGCGACGCGTTGCTCGAGACGGGTGCGAACACTGGTGCGACTCATCGTGACTCCCTGGAGGTGAGGACGCCCCAATCTACTGGCAGGTAGCGAAGGCGCCGTCGTCGCGTGCGGGTGCGGTGCAGATCGCTCGCGGATCGGGCGCCGAGCGCACTGAGCGCAGGTGAAACGCAGGTGAGGCGCAGCGCGGCGCAGGTGAGATGGCCTGCTGCGCGCGGCGCGAGTGAGTACGGTTCCTGGCAACGCCCGTGAGGCGAAGGAGCGGCGATGACAGCAGCAGTGGACGGCCCCACCGACGACGTGGGCGACGGTGCCGAGCAGGCGGTCGCGCCCGACGGGTCGAGCCCCGGCCAGCACGTCGTCCCGGTCTTCTTCCTCTCCGACTCCACCGGCATCAGCGCCGAGACGATGGGCAACGCGCTGCTCATCCAGTTCCCCGACACGGTCTTCGAACGGACCGTCATCCCCTTCATCTCGACCGAGGCCGACGCCCGCGCCGTCGTCGAGATCCTCGACGAGGCGATGGCGGGCCCGGTGACGCCGCTGGCGTTCACGACCGCGGCCGAGGACGGCATCCGCGGCATCCTCGCGGAGACCAGGGCGCCGCTCATCGACTTCTTCGACCTGCACATGAACCGCGTCGAGGCGATCCTCGGTCAGCGCGGCGTGCGTGAAGCCGCACGCCTGCACGGCGTCGGCGACATCAAGCGTTACAACTCCCGGATGGCGGCCGTGGAGTTCACCATCGAGCACGACGACGGTCAGAGCCTGCGGGCCCTCGACAAGGCCGACGTCATCCTGCTGGCGCCGTCACGGTGCGGCAAGACGCCGACGAGCATGTACCTCGCCCTGCAGCACGGGCTCTTCGTCGCCAACTACCCGCTGGTCGAGGAGGACCTCGAGGCCGACGACCTGCCGCGTCCGGTGCGCGAGTTCCGCGAGCGCTGCTTCGGCATCACGACCACCGTCGAGCGGCTGAGCCGGGTGCGCAACGAGCGGCGACCCGGGTCGTCGTACGCCGAGCCCTCGCAGTGCCGCTGGGAGCTGCGTCGCGCCGCCGAGATCTTCGCCGCCCACCGGGTGCCGGTGATCGACTCCTCGGCCAAGTCGGTCGAGGAGATCTCGACCCTGATCCTGCAGACCCTCAAGAAGAACGGCGGCATCCTCAGCAGGGAGCGGAGCAAGGCACGCGACCGGCCCCCGCAGGACCTGATGGCGACCCGACTGTCCGGGCGACGCATCTCCTCCGGCGCCGACGAACCCCCCGAGAAGCGTCACGAGAAGACCCCCGCGAAGACCCACGAGAAGCCCCACGAGACGCAAGGCGAGTGACATGACCGCACAGGCGAAGAACACCAACGTCCGCTGGTTCTCCGACATCGGCCTGGCCGACCTCGAGGAGGTCGGCGGCAAGAACTCCTCACTCGGCGAGATGGTCTCGAACCTGAGCGACCTCGGCGTCCGGGTGCCCGACGGGTTCGCCACGACGGCCGACGCGTTCCACCGCTTCATCGGCGACACCGGCCTGGCCGAGCGCATCTCCGGGCTCCTCGACGGCCTCGACACCGACGACGTACGACGCCTGGCCGAGGTCGGCACCGAGATCCGCGGCGCGATCATCGAGGTGGAGTTCCCGGCCGACCTCGAGGCCGACATCCGCGCGGCGTACGACCGGCTGGCGGGGGAGAGCGGTGAGGAGGCGTCGTTCGCCGTCCGCTCGTCGGCGACCGCCGAGGACCTGCCCGACGCCTCCTTCGCCGGGCAGCAGGAGACGTTCCTCAACGTGCGCGGCATCGACGCGGTGCTGCTCGCCGTGCGCGAGGTCTTCGCCTCGCTCTACAACGACCGCGCGATCGCCTACCGGGTGCACCACGGGTTCGCGCACGCCGACGTCGGGCTGTCGGCCGGCGTGCAGAAGATGGTGCGCTCCGACATCGGCGCCTCGGGCGTCATGTTCACGATGGACACCGAGTCGGGCTTCGACGACGCCGTCTTCATCACCTCGGCCTACGGCCTGGGCGAGGGCGTGGTGCAGGGCGCGGTGAACCCCGACGAGTTCTACGTCTACAAGCCGGCTCTGCGCGCCGACCGGCCGGCGATCCTCAAGCGCGGCGTGGGTGGCAAGGCCACCAAGATGGTCTACACCTCCGACGCCCGCGTCGGTCACACGACCGAGTTCGTGCCGGTCGACGCCGCCGACGCGCGGCTGCTGAGCCTGAGCGACGACGAGGTGACCGAGCTGGCCACGCACGCGCTGGTGATCGAGGAGCACTACGGGCGCCCGATGGACATCGAGTGGGGCCGCGACGGCGTCGACGGCCTGCTCTACGTGCTGCAGGCGCGCCCCGAGACCGTGCAGTCGCGCAAGGGTGGAGCCCAGGAGCGGTTCACGATCGACAAGGGCGTGACCAAGGGCGTCGAGGTGCTCGTCGAGGGTCGCGCGATCGGGCAGAAGATCGGGGCGGGCGCGGTCCGCGTGCTGACCTCGATCGAGCAGATGCACGAGTTCGTCGAGGGCGACGTGCTCGTCGCCGACATGACCGATCCCGACTGGGAGCCGATCATGAAGCGCGCCTCGGCGATCGTCACCAACCGTGGCGGCCGCACCTGCCACGCCGCGATCATCGCCCGCGAGCTCGGCATCCCCGCCGTCGTCGGCACCTCGACCGCCACGACGGACCTCGCCGACGGCCGCGAGGTCACGGTCTCCTGCGCCGAGGGCGACACCGGCCTGATCTACGAGGGCGTCCTCGACTTCTCGGTCGAGGTCACCGAGCTCGGCTCGATGCCCGACGTGCCGGTCAAGATCATGATGAACGTCGGCACGCCCGAGCAGGCCTTCGCCTTCTCACGGCTGCCGCACAAGGGGGTCGGGCTGGCCCGGCTCGAGTTCATCATCAACCGCCAGATCGGCATCCACCCCAAGGCGCTGCTCGACCTCGAGGCCGACGCCTCGTCGCTGCCGGGCGACCTGACGAAGGAGATCGAGGAGATCACCGCGGCCTACGCCGGCCCGCGCGACTTCTTCGTGAAGCGTGTCGCCGAGGGCATCGCGATGATCGCCGCGGCCTTCGCGCCCGAGCCGGTGATCGTGCGGATGAGCGACTTCAAGTCGAACGAGTACGCCAACCTCGTCGGCGGCGAGCTCTACGAGCCCGACGAGGAGAACCCGATGATCGGCTACCGGGGGGCCTCGCGCTACCTCTCGGCCGACTTCGCCGACTGCTTCGCGATGGAGTGCGAGGCGCTGCGCCACGTGCGCGACGAGATGGGCCTGACCAACGTCAAGGTGATGATCCCGTTCGTGCGCACCCTGAAGGAGGCGTCCGGCGTGATCGACCTGCTCGGCCGGCACGGGCTCGAGCGTGGGGAGAACGGCCTGCAGGTCGTGATGATGTGCGAGGTGCCCTCGAACGCCGTGATCGCCGATGCGTTCCTCGAGCACTTCGACGGGTTCTCGATCGGCTCGAACGACATGACCCAGCTGACCCTCGGTCTCGACCGCGACTCCGCGCTCGTCGCCGAGGGCTTCGACGAGCGCGACCCGGCGGTGCTGCACATGCTCGAGCTCGCCATCGCGGCCTGCAGACGAGCCGGCAAGTACGTCGGCATCTGCGGCCAGGGACCCTCCGACCACCCCGACCTCGCCGACTGGCTGCTCGAGCAGGGCATCGAGTCGATGTCGCTCAACCCCGACACCGTGGTGGCGACGTGGCTGAGGTTGGCCAAGGCGTCGTCGTGGGCCTCACCGGTCTACTTGAGCGCGAGCTCCTTGGCCTTCGGGTCCCAGACGATCTCGCTCCTGTCGTCGACGATGCCCTTCATCAGAGCGTCGACCACCGCGCTGCCAGGCAGCGGCTCAGGGAGCTTGGGGGCGGTGCCGGCCAGAGGGTGCTCGGACAGCCCGGTGTCGAGGTGCGGCGGGCGGACGTCGAGCACCCGGAAGGCCCGACGGTTCTCGCGGCGCACGACCCCGAGCCACGCCGACAGGGCGGCCTTCGAGGCGGAGTAGTCGGCCATCTGGTTCGTGGGCAGGTCGGCGAGGATCGCCGACAGCACGACGGCGACGCCGGCCTCGGACTGCTCGAGCAGCGGGCCCGCCGCGCGCACCAGTGCCATCGGGCCCAGGGTGTTCACCGCGAACAGCTCCTCGGCGACGGCGGGCTCCGTCTCCAGCGCCGGGCCGAACGCCGGGACGCCGGTGGCGACGACGAGCCCGTCGAGCCCGCCCAGCTGCTCGGCCGCCGCCCGCACGGCCTCACCGCACGCCTCGACGTCGACGACGTCCAGGGTGATCGGGTCGGTGCCGGCGACGGCTGCGACCTCGGCGAGCCGGCCGGCGTCGCGGCCGGTCACGACGACGCGGGCGCCGGCGTCGACCAGTGCCCGGGCGGTGAGTCCGCCGAGCACGCCCGAGGCGCCGACGACCAGGAAGCGTGCTCCTTCGATGTCCATGGCCCCGACGCTAGGGGCCGGGCCGAGAACGCGTGCTCACCCCGACGTGGCCGCCTCGGTGGTCACGAGCACCTCGTGGGTCAGGGTGCGGTGCACCGGGCACCTGTCGGCGATCGCGAGCAGGGCGGCACGTTGGTCGTCGTCCAGCGCCGGATCGAGGGTGATCACGCGGTGGATCCGGTCGACGTAGCCGTGTGGACGTCGTGCACTCGGCGCAGTCGCGGGCGTGCACGCGGTCGTGGCTGAGGGTGAGCGTCGTGGCGCCGAAGGTCCACCCCTTGCGGCGGGCATACATCCTCATGGTCATCGAGGTGCAGGCGCCGAGGGCCGACAGCATCAGGTCGTAGGGGTTGGGCCCGGTGTCGTCGCCGCCGACCGAGGACGGCTCGTCGAGGCGCCACGTGTGGCCGGGCACCGCGGCGACGTGTGCGAGGCCGTCGGGGTCGACCTCGGCGACGGTGACCGCGCCCTCGACGGCCTGCGCGACGCCGGCGTGCTCGGCGGGCCCGTCGTCTGGGGCCACCGGGAGGTAGCGCTCGGCCCAGGAGGCGATCATCGAGGCGGCGAACCGGGCGTCGGCCGGCCGGTCGAGCAGGTGGTCGGCGCCATCGAGGGCGACGAACGACTTGGGGTGCCGGGCGGTCTCGAAGATCTCGCGGGCCTGGTCGATGCCGACGATCTCGTCGCTCGGCGAGTGCAGCACCAGCAGGGCTCGGCGCAGCTCGGTGATCCGCTCGTGCTGACGCTGGTCGGTGATGTCGTCGAGGAGGTCCTGGCCGACGATGAGGGTGCGTCCGCCGATGACGACCTCGAAGTGCCGGTCGTGGTGGCCCGCCACCGGGTCGGGGGCCGGCACGGCGTCGCGCAGCAGGTGCTCGATGTGGGCCGGGCTCGCCGGCGCGCCCACCACCGCGACCCCGACGACGCTCGCCAGTGATCCGGCTGCCGCGATCACCGCCGCCCCGCCGAGCGAGTGACCGACCAGCAGGCGAGGCGCCCCGGGTGCGCCCGCGGCGTCCGACGCCATCCACCTCGCGGCCGCCAGGAGGTCGTCGACGTTGCTGGTGAAGGTGGTCTCGGCGAAGTCGCCGCCTGAGGAGCCGAGGCCGGTGAAGTCGAAGCGCAGGACGGCGATGCCGCGCTCGGCCAGCGCGGTGGAGATCCTCGCGGCGGCCTTCGACGCGCGGCTGCACGTGAAGCAGTGCGCGAAGAGCGCGGTCGCGCGGACGGGGCCGTCGGGCAGGTCGAGGGTGCCGACGAGGTCGTCACCGCCACTCCCGACGAAGGTCACCTGACGTCGGGTGAGGGTGCTCATTCGTTCATCGTGGCACCCGACCCCGTCGTGCGGGGTAGGTCAACGGTGACGGACCTGTGACGACCGCCGGGTCGTCGCCGGTCGTCGCCGGTCGTCGACGACGATCCCGGTAGCCCTCCAGTGGACGGCGTCGGCTCGAGAGGTCACACTCCGGGGGTGCTTGCGCTGGTTCGTCGCGTCTACCGTGCCCTGGGCCCGCGCTATCGCTACGTGCTGCTGGCCGGCGAGGCGTGGGCGTCGCTGGTCGTGGCCGTCGTGACGATCCTGCTGGCCTCGCGCTTCTACGAGGGTCTGAGCGTCGGTCAGGTCGGGCTGGTGATGGGGGCCACCGCGCTGCTCACTGCGGGCGCGGTCACCTATGCCTCACGCCGCTCGGACGCCGCGTTCGCGCTGATCGAGGCGTGGCGCACGACCGTGCGGCCCACGCCGAAGGAGACGGTGGCCGCCTGGGACGTCGCGACGACGTTCACCCTGGGCCAGTTCCGCCGCGACTCCGTCGGGGTCGCCCTCATCGCGGTGGTCCCCTCCTCGGTGCTGGCCGCGATCGTGTGGGACATCGGCTGGGCGGGCCTGGGTGCGATGCTGCTGGCCAGCGTGATCCCGGCCGTGTACGCCACGGTGCTGAGCTACTCGGTCATGGAGATCCTCGCCCGACCGCTCATCGAGGAGATCGCAGCCGAGCTCCCCGCCGACTTCGCCCTGGAGGCGCACGGGCTCCCGCTGGCCAAGCGACTGCGCATCGCCCTGCCGGCGTACACGACCTGCTCGGGGATCGCAGTGGCGGGGATCGTCGGAGGTGGGACCGGCTCGCAACGGCTGGCGCTGGTGGTGGTCGTCGCGCTGGTGATCGGGGTGCTGCTGTCGACCGAGCTGAGCGTCTTCCTCGGTTCGAGCATCACCGAGCCCCTCGCCGACGTACGCCGCGGGCTCGACCGGGTCCGCTCCGGGCAGTTCGACGGCCGGGTGCCGGTGCTGAGCAGCGACGAGGTCGGTGAGCTGGCGCACGACTTCAACCGGATGGCGCACGGGCTGGCCGAGCGCGAGGAGCTGCGCGAGGCCTTCGGCACCTACGTCGACAAGGACGTCGCCGAGCTCATCCTCTCGGGTCGCTTCCCCAGCGAGGGGGTCGAGGTGGAGGTGTCGGTGCTCTTCGTCGACGTCCGCGACTTCACCGCCTACGCCGAGAACGCCGCCGCCACGCAGGTGATCGCCGCCCTCAACGCGCTCTTCTCCGAGATCGTCCCGATCGTCGAGGCCTACGGCGGCCACGTCGACAAGTTCCTCGGCGACGGGCTGCTCGCGGTCTTCGGAGCGCCGGACCTGCGGCCCGACCACGCCGACCGCGCCGTCGACGCGGCGCGGATGATCGTCGACGCGGTGGCCCTCGGCACGAGCGGGCTCACCGTGGGAGCCGGGGTCAACTCGGGGCTGGTCGTGGCCGGGCCGCTCGGCGGCGCGGGGCGTCTCAACTTCAGCGTGATCGGGGACGCCGTCAACGTCGCCGCCCGGGTCGAGGCCGCGACTCGCCGGACCGGCGACGACGTCCTCGTCACCGCAGCGACCCGCGACATGCTGGTGCGCCCGCAGGCGCTGCTGTCACGAGGCGAGCTCGAGCTCAAGGGCAAGTCGGCGCCGGTTGAGCTGTTCACGCCGCTCACGCGCGCGCCGGACGCTTCGCCGTCCGAGCCGGGTCGCCCCGAGGCTCAGCTGGGCAACCGGTCAGCGCGCTCGGCGACGAGCTGAGCCGGCGCGGTCAACCGCCACGCCTCGAAGACCAGCTCGGCCAGCTCATCACGATCGACCAGCCCGAGGTGGGCCACCACCCACCCGAAGGCGCCCATCGTGAACTGCACCTCGAAGACGGCGGGCCGCTCAGCGACCAGGGCGAGCTGCTCGGCGAGGGTCTGCTTGAGCCCGACCGTGCGGGTCGCCTCCCACAGGTAGGCGAACGTGTGGCCGCCGACCTTGAAGGCCGCGTAGCGCTGGTGGTCGTGGCGGGTCACCCCGGGCAGCTGGGTGACGAGGTCGACGGCGTCGATGATCTCGCTCATGCCGTGATCATGCTCAACCACCGGCCTCGCGCTCGACCCGACGCAGCAAGCGGCGTACGACGGGGGAGCGCGGTGCAATCTCCTGCGCGCGGTGCAGGTCGGCCACCGCCTCGTCGACCCGGCCCAGCCCGACGCGAGCGATGGCGCGCTGCACGTAGCCGTCGAGCCGCTGCGGCGCCAGGGCGACGGCACGGTCGAGTGCCGCGGCTGCCTCGCCCACCTGGCCCTGCGCCGAGAGACTGACGCCGAGCGCGACGAGCGACTCGTAGCCGGTCGGCAGCACCTCGACGGCATCGCGGGCCCGTCGCTCGGCGAGCGGGGCGGCGGCCACCTCGCCCGCGGCTGCCGCGCCCGACAGCGAGCGCGCGGCGATGACGGGGACGTCGACGTCCCACGGGCGCCAGAACACGGCCCGGCCGAAGTGGGCGTCGGCGCTCGACCCGGACAAGACGTCGGCCGCTTCGACCCCACGCCTCAGCGCGACGTCGCCGATCGCCGCCGCCGCGAGCACCAGCGCGAGCAGCCCGCTCGTCGCGGCGATGGGAACCCGTGACCGGTCGCGGGCACCCACGCGGACCGGCACGGCGATCACCGTGCCGAGCAGCAGCGCAGCCAGGCAGGTGGGCCCGGCGGTGGTGAAGTTGACGCAGGCCAGGGCCAGGTAGGCGACGACGGCGAGGGCTGCCGGCCCGGCCTCGGGGTGGTCGGCCAGCGCTGCGCGCGCCGTACGGGCGACGACGTACGCCCCGACGACGGTGACGCCCAGCAGCAGCACGCCGCCGGCGACGAGCACCTGGAGCAGGATCGAGTGCGGTGAGTCGGCGAGGCGTTGCGTGCCGGTGAAGTCGACGAACGCGGCGTCCTCGACGCGCAGGAACGCATCGACGTAGCGGCTGCCGCCGAGGCCGAGCACGGGATTCTCGAGCACCAGGTCGAGCGTGAGGCGCCACTGGTGCAGACGGCCTTCGGCAGTACCGAGGCCCAGCAGACGATCGCGGGTGGTCGGCACCAGCAGCGCCGTGACGACGAGCAGGACGACTGCACCGCACCCCGCCGGCGTCACCCTCAGCCGCACCCGGGCGGCGCCACCGCGGTCCTGCGCGGCCGCGGCGACCAGCAGCCCGATCAACGTCAGCCCCAGCGCGGCGCGCGAGCCCGAGATGGCGACCGTGGCGAGGCCGGCCGCCAGCGACACCCGCAGGAAGACGACGGACGAGAGGCCGGCTCCGTCCGGGCGGCGCAGCGCCGGACCCGCGAGCAGCAGCGCCGCCATCATCGCGACCGCACCCTGGTCGGTGGCGTTGCCGAGCACCGACCCGCTGCGCTCGTCGGTGCTCGGACCCAGGGGCGTGACGCCGAGGACGTCGAGGACGGAGAAGGCGGCGAGCAGCAGCGCCATCGCTCCTGCCGCGACGTCGAGTCGACGAGCGGAGCCGGCCCCGCGCCCGACGACCCGTGCGCCCGTCCAGCAGGCGCTCGCGTACAGCCCGAGCGTGGGCAGGCCCTCGTAGCGCGGCCAGCGGCCGACCAGGGAGGCCCACGGGGTGTCGCCGAGCAGCGCGGCGAGCGCGAAGCAGGCCGCCCACGCGACGCCCACGAGCACCACCGGTCGCGGCAGCGCGCCGACCGGCGGAGCGAGGGCCGCGGCGACCACGGCCACGGCGGTGACGAGCAGCTTGGCCACCACGAACCGCGAGAAGCCACCCGGCAACCACCACAGAGGCGCCGACACCGCGAGAAGGAGCACGAACTGTCTCAGGTCGCACGCCGATCGGGTCGACGTGATGACCCGATGGGGCCATCTCTCGTCGGACACCTCCACGAGTCACGAGTCTCCCACTAGCGTCGCTCTTCGCGACCCCTTCGTCACTCTCGGTCGCACATCCCCCCACAGGAGTTTTCATGCGCTACCCCCGCACGTTCGTGCCCGCCCTCGTCACCTCGTTCGCCGTAGCCCTGGGCGGTGCGGCGTTCACCCTTGCCGGCGCCGGTCCGGCGACCTCGGCGAGCTCTGCTGCTCCCGGAGATGCCGCGGACAGCAGGGCCTCGACGTCGGTCGGCAACCTGCTCGCCGGCAGCTACCGTGCCGACTTCGGACGACTCAGTGCGCCGGCAGGCCCGACCGTCCACAGCACGAAGAGGCCGAAGGGCACGGGGTCGCCACGCGTCGGCCACACGCTCAAGGTCAGCGACGGCTCGTGGAAGCCGTCCACGGTCGACGTGACCTTCACCTGGTGGGTCGGCGAGAAGCAGATCGTCGGCGCCCACGGCCCCTCCTTCAAGCCCGGGCCGGGCCTGGTCGCCAAGACGGTCACTGCTCTGGTCACCGCGAGCAAGAAGGGCTACCGCGCCACCTCGCTCGCCGAGAGCTTCGGCCCGATCGCCCCCGGCAGCCTCGAGGCCACCTCGGCGCCCCGCATCAAGGGTGCGCCCGAGGTCGGCACCATGCTGCACGTCAGCGGCGCCGACTGGTCGCAGAGCGGCGTCGAGACGTCGTACGTCTGGCTGAACGGCCGCAAGGTCGTCTCCACCGCCAAGCAGTACCGGGTGTCGCGCCACGACAAGGGCGACACCCTGCGCGTCGAGGCCACCGGGTCGAAGCCTGGCTACCGCGACCAGTCCGTGCTCAGCGCCTCGACCGAGAGGGTCAGGGGCTGAGCGGCACCCGGGGTTGCGCCTCGTGGCAGCGCTCAGGCGTCCCCGGACGCGTAGATCGCCGCCCCGATGATGCCGGCCTTGTTGAGCAGCAGCGCCGGGATGATCGGCGTCTCGATGTCGACCATCGGCAGGAACGAAGCCGCGTGCTTGCTGACACCGCCGCCGACGACGAACATGTCGGGCGAGAACAGCCGCTCGAGGTGGCGGTAGTAGGCCGTGAGCCGTTCGGCCCACTTCTCCCACGACAGCTCGTCGTCCTCGCGGACGCTGTTGGCGGCGCGCTTCTCGGCGACCTCGCCGTCGAGCTCGAGGTGGCCGAGCTCGGAGTTCGGCACGAGGACGCCGTCGTAGACCAGCGCGGAGCCGATGCCGGTGCCGAGCGTCGTCATCAGCACGAGCCCGTTCTGACCGCGCGCGGCGCCGAAGCGCACCTCGGCGAGGCCGGCGGCGTCCGCGTCGTTGAGCACGCGCACCGCGCGCCCGGTCGCGCGGGTGAAGAGGGCGTCGGCGTCGGTGCCGACCCACGCCGGGTCGATGTTGGCGGCGCTGCCGACGACCCCGTGGCGCACGATGCCCGGCACGGTCACCCCGACCGCGCTGCCGGACCCGTCGGCGTCCGGGAGGCTCTTCAGCAGCTCCGAGATGACCTCCGCGACGGCCTCGGGGGTCGCCGGGTCGGGGGTCTTGATGCGCTGGCGGTCAGCGGCGAAGTCGCCCTTCTCGAGGTCGACCGGGGCCGCCTTGATGCCGCTCCCGCCGAAGTCGATGCCGATGGGATGGTCGGTGTGGCTCACGGCCTCATCACATCACGCGGCGGGGCCGGTCGCGGCTGTCGCGTCCAGGCGGTGCCCTCCGAGCCGACCGAGAGCGACCACGATGCGCTCGATGTCGGCCTCGGTCGAGTACGGCGACAGCCCGATGCGGACGCCGCCGGCGTCGCCGAGCCCGGCGTGGCGTGACGCCTCGAGGGCGTAGAAGCTCCCGGCCGGCGCGACGACGTCGTGCTCGAGCAGGTGCTCCTGCACGGCGCGCGGGTCGACCCCCTCGACGTTCAGCAGCACGGTGGGGGTGCGGGAGGAGGGGGAGCCGTGCACCCTCACGTGGCTGAGCTCGCGCAGACCCACGAGCAGCCGGGAGACGAGCGCGTGCTCGTGTCGCCCGAGCTGGTCGAACGCGGAGACCAGACGCTCCCGGCGGGTCTCGCCCTCGACACCCCACGAGGCGATGAAGTCGACGCAGGCGGTGACGCCGCGCAGCTGCTCGTAGGGCAGGGTGCCGAGCTCGAAGCGTTCCGGCACCGTCTCGGTCGAGGGCAGCAGCTTGTCGGGGTGCAGGCTCTCGAGCAGCTCGGGGTCGGCGGCGAGCACACCGAGGTGCGGGCCGAAGAACTTGTACGGCGAGCACGCCACGAGGTCGGCGCCCAGCGCGGCGCGGTCGACGCTGGCGTGCGCAGCGAGGTGCACCGCGTCGACGTACGACAGTGCGCCGACCTCGCGGGCCGCGGCGGTGACGGCTGCGACGTCCGGGCGGGTGCCGAGGAGGTTGGACGCTGCGGTGACCGCCACCAGCCTGGTCCGCTCGCTCAGCACCGTCGTCACGTCGTCCAGCTCGGCGGTCTCGGGGTCGAAGCCGAGCCAGCGCACGGTCGCGCCGGCGCGCTCCGCGGCGATGACCCACGGACGGATGTTCGCGTCGTGGTCGAGCCGGCTCACGACGACCTCGTCGCCGGGGCCCCACCCGGCGGCCATCGTGCGCGCGAGGTCGAAGGTGAGGGCGGTCATCGAGCGGCCGAAGACGACGCCGCGCGGGTCCGAGCCGAGGTAGTCGCCCATCGCTGCCCGCGCGTCGGTCGTGGTGGTGTCGGTGAAGCGCTCCACCTCGCTGAGGGCACCGCGCTGGCACATCCCCGCGGTGTACGCCGACGCGACGGCGTCGGCGACGACCTGCGGCACCAGCGAGCCGCCGGGGCCGTCGAAGCGGGAGAGGCCCCGGCCTGGTCCGGTCGTCAGGGCGGGAAAGGCGGCTCGAAAGCGGGCGACGTCCATGGGGAGCATGCTGCCACCCCGATAGTCGCTGTGGGTGCGCACGTCGCCGCGTCTCGATACGCCGGTCGCTCGCAGGCTCGCTCCCCGGCTACTCGACGACCACGCTCATCGGGTAGCCGGCCGCGCGTGACGGCCATCGAGATGCCTGCACCCGGGGGTTGCTCGAGGAGCATGGTCGTTGTGGGTGCGTACGTCGCCGCGTCTCGATACGCCGGTCGCTCGCAGGCTCGCTCCCCGGCTACTCGACGACCACGGCTCATCGAGTAGCCGGCCTGCGCGACGTCGCTGGTCCACGGTCATCGAGTAGCCGGCCTCGCGACGTAGGAGCGGGCCGGCGTATCGAGATGCGTGCACCCTGGGGGTTGCTCGAGGAGCATGGTCGTTGTGGGTGCGTACGTCGCCGCGTCTCGATACGCCGGTCGCTCGCAGGCTCGCTCCCCGGCTACTCGACGAGCAGGGCCATCGCGACGTCGATGGTCATCGAGTAGCCGGCCTCGCGACGTAGGAGCGGGCCGGCGTATCGAGATGCGTGCACCCCGGGGGTTGCTCGAGGAGCATGGTCGTTGTGGGTGCGTGCGTCGCCGCGTCTCGATACGCCGGTCGCTCGCAGGCTCGCTCCCCGGCTACTCGACGAGCACGGTCATCGAGTAGCCGGCCCTGCGACGTAGGAGCGGGCCGGCGTATCGAGATGCCTGCACCTGGGGGTTGCTCGAGGAGCATGGTCGTTGTGGGTGCGTGCGTCGCCGCGTCTCGATACGCCGGTCGCTCGCAGGCTCGCTCCCCGGCTACTCGACGAGCGGTCATCGGGTAGCTCGCTCCGGCTACTCGACGAGCAGGGCCATCGCGACGTCGATGGTCATCGAGTAGCCGGCCTCGCGACGAAGGAGCGGGCCGGCGTATCGAGATGCCTGCACCTTGGGGGTTGCTCGACGAGCATGGTCGTTGTGGGTGCGTGCGTCGCCGCGTCTCGATACGCCGGTCGCTCGCAGGCTCGCTCCCCGGCTACTCGACGACCACGGTCATCGAGTAGCCGGCGTGTCGAGATGCCCGCACCCGCCTGTATCGCCCGCACGCAGCCGGGCCAGCGTCAGTGCGAACTCGCCGGCGGGGTCGGTCCAGGTGTCGGTGACGTCGAAGCCGGCAGCGGCGAGCTCTGCCTTGATCCCCTCCGGTCGGAACTTGGTGGAGATCTCGACGCGGATCTCCTCGCCGCTCGCGAGCTCGAGCTCGAGGTCGGCCCCGGGGATGCTGACCTGTTGCGGCATCTCGGCGCGCAGGCGCAGGTCCATCCGCTCCATGTGGGGATCCCAGAAAGGCACGTAGGAGAAGGCATCGACGTCGAAGTCGGCGCCGAGCTCGCGGTTGAGCACCGTGAGGGCATTGGCGACGAAGGCTGCCGTCACGCCCTGGGAGTCGTTGTAGGCCGCGATCAGCCGGTCGCTGCTCTTGACCAGGTCGGTGCCGAGCAGCAGCCAGTCGCCGGACTCGAGAGAGTCACCGAGCGCTCCGAGGAACGCGCCGCGCTCCTCGACGTAGAGGTTGCCGATGGTGCCGCCGAGGAAAGCCACCAGTCTGCGGTCGCCTCCGGGCAGGTCGCCGAGGTGGAGGGTGAAGTCGCCGACGACGGCCTCGATGGCGACGTCGGGGTAGCGCTCGTCGAGCATCGTCGCGGCCGTGCGCAGCGTCGCCTCCGAGACGTCGACCGGCACGAAGCGACGCAGCCGGCCGGTGTCGGCGAAGGCGTCGAGCAGCACGCGCGTCTTGTCGCTCGTGCCACTGCCGAGCTCGACGACCGTGGTGGCGTCGCAGGCCGCAGCGATCTCGGCGCCGTGCTGGTCGAGGATCGCCCGTTCGGCCTCCGTCGGGTAGTACTCCGGCAGCCGGGTGATCAGGTCGAACAGGCGCGAGCCCTCGTCGTCGTAGAGCCACTTCGGCGGCAGCCGCAGCGGCTGCTCGCTCAGGCCGCGGCGTACGTCGTCGACGAGGGAGCCGGACGCCCAGTCGGGGTCGAGCAACACGGAGATGACGGGGTCAGGGCTGTTCGACGTGCTCATGAGGGGGCTCCTCCATCGGCGAGCCGGACTCCGGAGAGGGCCCAGCGCGAGGCGTGCGGATAGAAGTTGCGGTAGGTCGCGCGGGCGTGGCCGGGTGGGGTGAGGGCGCAGCCGCCACGCAGGACCATCTGGTTGGACATGAACTTCCCGTTGTACTCCCCGATCGCGCCCGCCGGCGGGTGAAAGCCGGGGTAGGGGTGGTAGGCCGAAGCCGTCCACTCCCAGCAGTCGCCATAGACCTGGCGCAGCCCGCCGGTGCGTGGGCCGGCAGCGCGCGGGTGGTAGGACTCGTCCGGTTGTCGAGCAGCCGGGGAGCCGGCGTGTGAGCCACCGGCCTGTCGAGACTCCTCGTCGCCGAGCACCGCGTGCTCCCACTCTGCCTCGGTCGGGAGGCGCTTGCCGGCCCAGGTGGCGAACGCGTCTGCCTCGTAGAAGCTGACGTGGCTGACCGGCAGGCCGGGGTTGACCGGCCAGGTGCCGCTGAGGGTGTGCTCGAGCCAGACGCCGTCGTGCTCGCTCCAGTAGAGGGGGGCGGCCCAACCTTCCGCGTTGACCTTTGACCACCCGTCGGAAAGCCACAGCTGGTGGCGCCGGTACCCGCCGTCGGCCATGAATTCGAGCCACTCACCGTTGGTGACCAGCCGGTCGGCGAGGCGGTAGGGCTCGAGCCACTGGCGGTGGCGGGGCAGCTCGTTGTCGAAGCTGAAGCCCTCGCCTTCGTGGCCCACCTCGACCAGCCCGCCCGCGACGTCGACCCAGCCGATGTCGTCGGGCTCGCTGAGCGGGCTGGGGGTGCCGGCGTACCCGGGCTGGAGGGGATTGCGGGAGAGCACGTGCTTGATGTCCATCAGTAGCAGCTCCTGGTGCTGCTGCTCGTGGTGGAAGCCGAGCTCGAGGGTGGGAGCGAGCTTGTCGAGCGTGCCCTGGTCGGTCCGGGCGAGGTTCTCGAAGAGGTCGCGCATCCGGTCGTCGACCTGGCGACGGTAGACACCGACGTCGTGCGCACCCGGGCGCGTGATGAAGCCGCGGTCGGTCCGGGAGTATCGGGGCCCGAGCGTCTCGTAGTAGGAGTTGAAGAGGAACCAGTACTTGTCCTGGAACGGCGAGAAGTCGCGCTCGTGCTCGGACAGCACGAAGGTCTCGAAGAACCACGTGACGTGGGCGCGGTGCCACTTGGTGGGGGAGACGTCCGGCATCGACTGGACGGTCTGGTCCTCCGGTGAGAGGGGCTGGGCCAGTGTCTCGGTGTGAGCGCGGACCTTGGTGAAGCGCTGGGCGAGGGACTCTGCGTCCCCCAGACTTGTTGCCGCCATGCCGGTCGACCTCCGGTGCTCGGATCGTAGGGCTGAGGTGCCAGCCTTGCCGACGCCACCGACCTACGTCCTCACCCCTACTCACGTGTTCACCGACTCGTAAGGTGTGGCCTCTGCACCGGGCACGTGTCGGCTGCGCGACGACGTGTCGCCCAAACGGCTGAGGAACTTGGTGACGGCTCCTCGGATGCGGCATGCTGCCGCTCGCACCGCGAACACCCTCGGGGAGTCGGCGCCCGCAGCGGCGGCGCTGATCCTCGACGCTCGCGGGCGGAAGGTGTCGAAGGACTGGCAGTTATCTCGTGACTCACGCACAATCCTCTGTGGCAACCGAACGACGCTCGGGGTGGATGGTTTCGCTGGTGCGGACGGGGCCTGTTGTCACTCCCTCTGCGGCTCCCACCGGTTAGGACCCCCATGCGTCTCTCCCCCCTGCGACTCGCGCCACTTCGCGCCGTCGGCGCTGCCGTCGTGTCGCTGGTCATCGCCGCCGGCCTCCTGGCGACGCCGGATGCCTCGGCGGTCCTCGCGAACAAGGCCGCCGGCCCGACGTACCACCGGATCAACGGCAACCCTGCAGGTCAGTCCGGTCTGCAGGTCTGGCAGGGCGGGTGCACCGCACAGGGCACGACCGACAAGGCCGACGACTTCGCCTTCGGCTACGGCAACGGCGAGCCCTTCCCCTACGGCCCCCTGAGCGTGGCCTGGACGCCGGACCGCGTCGACAACGCCGTCGCACTTCGCGCGTACACCGCCGACCCGGGCGCGGCCGACATCTTCGACGTGCAGGTCTTCCACCCGAACCGCAACGTCGGCGCCTTCGTCACGGTCTCCTACATCCCGGACGCCGCGGGCATCGAGGAGTGGTTGGGCTACGCGAGCTTCACCGACAACACGGCGGGCTGGCACCCGGTTCGGGCCTCTTCCTCCACCTACACCTGGCTCCACCTGGTCAACGGGGTCAGCGACGGCGAGGTGGCCGCGCCCAGCACGCTGGCCGCGATGGCCGCCCGGGTCGGCACCGAGCGCGACGAGGCCCGGATGGGGTTCGCCTTCGGCTGCACGGGCGAGGTGGTCTACGTCGACGGCCTGCGTCTGGGTAGCTCGAAGCAGGGCTGGGACGTCTACGACCTCGTGGGACGTCCTTCCGACATCTCGCTGAGGGTGTCGCGCGAGGCCAAGAGCTGCCAGGTGTCCGCCACGAGCTACCCCAGCAGGATCCGGGTGAGCGGGCGCGTGACCGGACTCCAGCGGTGGGCGATCTGGCGCCTCGACGACAAGGGCCGCATCGTGCGTCGGATCAGCAAGACCAGGACGTCGCGCAAGGGCCCGTTCCAAGAGCTCGTGCCGATCAAGCGGAGCGCCGCGATCGTCGCCTATGCCCAGAACACCGACACCACGGAGGCTGCGGTCAGCAAGGCGATCCGCGTCAGCGCGCTGCCTCAGGTCGACTTCTCCGCCGGATCCCGCAGCACCGTGCTCGGTCGGAGCCTCAGCGTGGCCGGCCGCGTCAAGGCCGGCGGCCGCCTGCGCTACACCGCGCTCTACACGCACTGGACCGGGAAGTCCTGGACGCCCTTCCGGGCCGTCGGGAAGGGGCGCACGCAGGCCAACGGCAGCTTCCGCGTCACCGCCCCCGCCGGCGCGACCGGCTACTCACGTCTCAGCATCCTCACCAAGGCCAGCAAGAAGGTGAACGCGGCGCTGAGCCGCTCGGCCGTCACCTATCGCGTCAGCCCGCGCGCGACTCGTGGGCCTCGCGACTTCGGCGACTCGAACCAGCCGACCTCGACGTCGAACGGCCCCGCCGTGGCCCCGGCACCCACCCCGGTCCAGCCGGGCGGTGGCAACGACAACGAGCCGGCACCCATCCCGGAGCCCGGTCGCGTCGTCGTCCAGAAGAGCACGTCCGGCTTCGGCGTCTGCGGCTGGAAGCCCCCGTCCAGTCGCCCCTGATGGCACTCTTCCCCCCTGACGCCGAGGGCACCCTCATCGGCGAGCGCTACCGCATCGTCCGCGAGATCGGACGCGGCGGCATGGGGGTCGTCTACGAGGCTCTCGACGAGGTCCTCGAGCGGCGGGTGGCCCTGAAGTTCCTCGACACCAACAGCTCGGACGAACAGTTCCGCGAGCGCTTCGGGCACGAGGCAGCGGTGCTGGCACGGCTCGCGTCGCGTCACATCGTCGCCATCTACGACTACGAGGCGCACGAGGGCACGCCCTACCTGGTGACTCAGCTGGTGCCCGACGGTGACCTGCACTCCCGGCTCAACCTCCGGGGCGCGATGCCCCCCGGTGAGGCGGTCGACATGGCGCTGCAGATCTGCGAGGCGCTCGCCGATGCTCATGCGGAGGGGATCCTGCACCGTGACGTGAAGCCGGCCAACGTGTTGCTGCACCGCCAGCGCAGCGGAACCGACCGGGCCTACCTCTGCGACTTCGGGATCGCCGTGTCCGAGGAGACCGAGTTCACCCAGACCGGGGCCATCGTCGGCACGACCTCCTACCTGGCCCCGGAGCGCCTCAACGGTGCCCCGGCCTCCGTCGCCACCGACATCTACTCGCTGGGCTGTCTCGTCTGGGCGATGCTGACCGGTCGGGCGCCCTACGCAGGCACGGAGTTCCAGGTCATGGAGGCCCACGTCAAGGCGCCGCCGCCCCAGCTCGTCGTCGGGCCGCCCTTCTGTGAGGGCATCAACGAGTTCTTCCAGCTGGCGATGGCCAAGGACCCGGCGCTGCGGCTCTCGTCGGTGGCGGAGGCTGTCGAGCTGTTGGCCGACCTGGTGCCTTCGGCGACCGGCGTCAGTACCCACGACCTCGTCCCCCGGGACCCCGAACCGCGTGGCACGGCCCACGAGGACCAGGCGACCCGGTACGTCGCGCCGGGATCGTCCGCGCTCGCTGCCTCGCCGCTGGGCCCGAAGCCGCCGAATCCCGACGTGACGCAGCTCGTCGACCAGTCGCTCGCTGCGAGCTCCGCCGGTCCGTCGCGTCCCGGGCCGCCGGCCCCACGGTCCGACCGCACGACCGTGCGTGCCGGCACGACCGGCGCACCGCCGACGGGGGGTGCGCCGCGTCTGCCGACCGGCAGCGGCGCGCACGGCCCGGTCCGCCCCGGCCGGCAGCCGGCGGCCACACCGATCACCAAGGTGCTCGCGCTGGTCGCGCTGCTGGTCGTCGTCGGCGCCGCGATCGTCGCGGTCGTGACCTCGGGTGGTGGAGACACCGCACCGATCACCTCGGCCACCGACACCGCCGGGTCCACGTCTCCGAGCGAGCCGGCGTCCCCGTCCTCGGACGTCGCCTCGACTCCTGACCCCTCGACCGCAACGCTCCCGCAGGTCCCCGAGCTCACGGCGACGTCGGCGTACCGCTCGGTGATGTTTCGCGCGGCGACCGTGCCCGGTGACCTCGTCCTGCAACGCCTCGACGACCGGGGCCAATGGCAGACGACCGAGGCCGCATCTCGCAAGTACACCCCCATGGGCGGGGAACGCGTGTGTGCGAGGTTCCGGTTCGCGACACCTGACGGCGTCTCGCCGCCCGCCGCCGGGGAGCCCGTGCGGGTCTGCGGTCGCGCCAGTGCGCCGTCCATCGAGCTGGTCCGCACGAAGCAGCGGTGCACCTCTGAGAACCAGGCGCGCGGCTGCCGCTACTACGACATCCGGGCGGCCGGGTTCACGCCCGGCTCGTCGCCGTTGGTCTACCTCTACACCTCCGGCACCACACTCTTCTGCCCGGCGTGCGTGCCGAGGGAGATGACGATGGACCAGAACGGCCGCGGTGTCCATGACGGTCCTCGACCGAACTCCCTGGGCGAGGTCCAGATCACTCCTAGCGCGACCTACCCGGCGGTGACCATCGAGATCGACGGGGTCCGCCGGACGTTCCGGCTCCTCTGAGTGGCAGCTGCCGGCTCAGGTGGCAGACCGCTCAGGTGTCATGGAGCGCCGGGCCGACCGAGGCCCACCACTGTGCCGGTCGCTGCCACGGACCTGCCTCCGCGGCCAACGCGGTGAGGTAGGGGTGGCCCGCCATGCCCAGGGCGAAGGTGGCTGCGTGGCCGACGCGGGTGCCGGTGCTGGTGCGTGCGGTGCGCCGCAGGTGCTCGGCCATGGGCTGAGGGAGCTCGCCCAGACTGAGACCGAGGGTGACCAGGGCGCTGGCGTGCAGCGCGGGTCGCCGCTCGGCGAAAGCGCGGTCGCTGACCTCTGCGCGGTCGAGCACGTGGCCCAGGCGTCGTGACAACGACCACGCCAGCTCGGCTGTGGTCTCGTCGCGCTCGGCCGCCGCGTCGAGAGCCGCCTCGGCGACGGGGCGGGCGTAGGGGCTGGCGGCCAGCACGACCGCAGCGAGGTGGCGTCGGTCGCGGTGCACGTGGAACAGCGCCTCACGTACGAGCCGCCGCAGCATCTGGTCAGGATCCTGCGCTGCGCGACCTGCGGCCGCCTCGGCGGAGGTGGCGATGCCCTCGGTGATGGCGCGCGAGACCTCGCGATCGACCAGCTCGAAGGAGGTGCAGGCCCGCGTCAGCATGGCGCGCATGCGGACGTCGTTCACGGCTCCGACGATGCGGCGATGGCTCGCATCCGGAAGGCGTGACGCCAGGTCGAGGGCGTCGGAGCGTCGCAGGATCGAGCTGTCTCGGCTCAGCTCTGCCGCGACGTGGCCCTCGAGGGCGTCGTAGCGCTCGTCGAGGAACCCGTGTCGAGCGGCCAGTGCCCCGGCAACGCTCGCTGCGCCACGTCGCAGCAGCTGGTTTCCCTCGCCCATTAGTCTTAGTACCAGCTCGCCGGCAGGACGATCCGGGACCTCCTGGAGCAGCGAGAGGGCCGGCGTGACCGACTGGGCATCGGGGTGCATGACGAAGCGACCGACCGCCATCGTCAGGTGACGACGCCCGGTCGCGTTCTGCAGCAGGGACGTCGCTGCTTCGTAGCGCCGGACGTGCGCGATACCTGTCGAGCGGGTCAGCTCACTGACCAGCTCGGTCGTCAACGACGACCAGACGCTCGGCGGGAGGTAGACCGAGTCGGTCGACTGCACGGCGTTCGCGACCTGGAGCCAGTCGCCGCCGTCGGGGTCGCCCCGGTCGATCCGGTCGAAGCTCCGGTCGAGCTGAGCGGCGCTGACCGTCGCGCGCCGCTCGTCGCTGTCGGCGGAGTGCGCGAAGCGCTGGAGGAGCGCGTTGACCGACAGCAGTGACCCGGGTAACACCCCGCTGACCTGCTCGTATCCGGCGATCACCCGAGGTTTGGACGTCAGCTCACCGGCCTCCAGCCGGCTCACCCGCGCCGCGTCGAGGCGGATGTCGTGACGCGCCATCGCTTCGATGAATTGACGACGGCCCATCGTTACCGTCGCCGGGGAGAGCAGTCGGGTGACCGCGAGCAGCCACGCGAAGCGCCGCGTGCTGTCGAGGTCGGGGTCCTCCCAGGGAGTGACGTCGACCGGCAGGCGCTGCGGCCGGCCGCGCGGGCGCGAGCTGGTCGGCGCGGTCCGGGGTGAGGTCGACATGAGGGATCAACTCCTTGCCTCGGTCGTGGTGTCGGCTCGTCGTGGCGGGTGCATCCGCAGGTGGTGTCGACCGAGCCAGGGGTGGCGGGTGCCGGGCGAACGCTTCCAGTTGTGACAGACGCCTCATCGGTGTCACTCTTTGATGCTTTGTTGTCTATCACACCCGCGGATCTGCAATTAATTGCCACACGGGCGGATCGCTTGCTTAGATCAGCCTCGCGTCTGGCTGGAGTCCGGCGCCGCCGAGCTCATGATCCTCGGCCACAGGTGGTCAGCACGACCCCTCTGTGTGTAGACGTAATTCCCTCCGAAAGGAACAGCATGACTAGCAGCGGCATCAAGAGGGGCCTGGCAGTTTCTGCCATCTCCGCACTCGCAGTGGCGGGTCTCCCGTCCCTCGCAACTTCGGCCAGCGCGGCAGCGGGCGACGTCCTCACGGTCGGCTCGGTCGGCCCCACGCTCGACGGTGGCACCATCGGTGGCGTCGTGGTCCTCAAGACCAAGAACATCACCAACGCCGAGTTCGCGAACCTGAAGATCTTCAACAGCGGCCTGAGCAGCACCAACGCCAACTCGCCGACCCAGACGGTCGCCAAGACCGGGGGCTACGCGTTCGCAGCCGACGGCTCGGCCAACGACTCCGCCAAGGGCGACGGCTTCGACGAGGTCACCATCCAGGTGACGGTCACGACCCCGGCCCCGGGCAGCACCGCCGCCTACGCCCTGGTCGTCGACGACAACAACGACGGTGCCGTGCAGGCCGACGAGGCACGCACCCAGGTGTCGCAGTCGACCTCCGGCCCCCTGACGAGCATCGACGTCACCCCGCTCAACCAGACGACGCCGTCCGGCGTCAAGAGCGGCAACTACGCCGTCACCCTGCGCGATGGTGCCGGCCGCACCACGCAGCTCAACGGCGGCCAGTCGGTGTCGCTCACCCCCGACGCCGGCGTGACCGTCACCGAGACCGGCGCCAACACCGTCGCGCAGGACGCGAACTTCACTGCGCAGGAGGCACGCCTCGGGACCGATGGCTTCACCGCCACTCCCCCCGCCGCACCGGCGACGGGCGTCTACCAGATCAAGCTGGCCGGCCCCGGTGGCGCGACCACCACGGCGACCCTGAACGCCGTCACGGCGGCCGCCATCAACGCTGCCAACCTCAACATCGTGACCCCGGCCGAGGCCGACACGTGGCGCGGATTCGGCTCGGGCGCCAACGGTGGCAACACCCAGGTGCGCGTCGACCAGAACATGATCACGTTCAACCTGCGCAACCTCGCCCCGAACAGCAACGTGACCCTCAAGGTCGCCGGTACCGGTGTCACCTTCGGTGGCAACGCGTCGGCCACCTACACCACCAACGTCGACGCCAACGGCGTCGCGTCCATCCCGGTGAGCCCCGAGGCCATCTCCGACGGCGACTCCTTCAGCGTCGACCTGAACGGCTTCACGCAGACGATCACGTTCAACCGCGCGGTCGCCACGACGATCGCCGGAGCGACCCAGACGACGTTCTGCAAGGTCAAGACCGACTGCGTCTTCACCGCCGTGGTCACCGACCAGTACGGCCTGCCGATCGGTGGCGGCGAGGTCTCGGCCCGTCGCACCGGCCCGTCGAACAACGACACGGCTGCCCAGCGCAAGCCCGTGGGTGCCGACGGCACGGTGAGCTTCACCTTCACCGACGCCGCCGGAGTCAACGGCGGCACCGACAGCGTCGCGCTGAACTACTACGCCGACTCGTTCGTGCCGAACGCAGCCCCGACCAAGGTCGGTACGCCCAGCACGATCCGCTACAACAACACGGGTCAGGGTCCGGACTACGTGATCAGCCTGGACGCCAACAGCGCCGAGGCCCCGACCTACACCGCCGACACGTCGGCCATCGTGCCGCTGTACGACACCGTGGCCGGACCGGCCGTCCCCGGGTCGCCGAACGAGGGTGCGGACATCGGCATCGTCGCCGGTGAGCCCAACCAGCAGGTCACCCTGGCGGTCGACAACGGCGCGCTCATCCTGACGCCTGGCGCGACCAACCTCTCGCAGGGCGTCGCCTCGGTCTCGACCAAGCTCGACAACACCGGCACCCTGCCGGCCGGCTACCAGGTCATCGGCACCAAGTCGGGCCTCGTCACGCTGACGATCGCCTCCGGCAACCGCACCGAGACCGCCGCGCTGACCGTCAAGGCTCAGACAGACGGTCAGTCGGCTCGCAACGTCACCCTGAGTGCACCGGCGACGGTTCCGTCCGGAACCAACCAGGTGCCGTTCACGGCCGCTGTGACCGACGCGTTCGGCAACCCGGTGCAGAACGCGCTCGTCAACCTGAACGCCCAGGTCAGCGGACCCGGCTTCGTGCAGGACGGCGAGGTGTTCACCGATGAGAACGGTCAGGTTGTCCTGAACGTGCGCCTCGACGACAACGCCGTGGGTCCGGTGACTGTCAAGGTCGACGGTGTCTTCGCCCAGTTCGGTGCTCAGGCTGACCGCCAGACCCGCACCTCGACGACCAACGACGGCAAGGGACTGCCTGTCTCCTCGTCGACCGCCTCCGCGACCACGACGGTCGACGAGGGTACGACGCCGCCGCCGCCGGTCCCGCCGGTCGACATCGTCGCCAAGACCAAGGGCCGCAACAACGACAGCAAGGCCGACAAGGTCACCATCAAGGTCGCCCCGGCCGGTGTCGCCAACGGCGCCACGGTCAAGCTCTACAAGGTCAAGGGCAACAAGACCGGCAACAAGAAGACGATCGTCGGCACCAAGAGCCTCGTCGGCAACAAGGCGAAGTTCACGGTCAAGGACAAGAACGGCAACGACAAGACGCGCTACTTCGCTCGCGTCTCCTCGACCGACACGTCCAACGCCGGTCGCAGCAACAACCGCGGCCTGCGCTGATCGTCAGCTAGAGCAGCAGTAACGCACCACCCTCGGTGAGGAGGTCCGGGGCGGCTCAGTCGCCCCGGACCTTCCCCGATCCAAGAGCCTTGGGGGTCGGTGTTCTCGAACCCCCTCGGACGTCGTTGCCGATCATGGGGCTACGACCCAAGACGCGGTCCGAATCATTCTCTGTATGCCGCTGCGAGAATGGTTCGGGCCGCCTCGGTCATTTTTGGCACCAGTGACAACCTGCTTCGTTCGTAACGTCCGAGGTTAGGGTTCGTTGCACCCGCATGAGGACCTTGACTGTTCGCCCCGGGCGACGTCGTCTCGTCCATTGCGCGATCGCGCTTGCCGTGAGTGGGGCGGCACTGGCGCCTGCAGTCGCCGGCAGCTCGTCTGCCGGTGCCGCGACTGCCGCTGCGCGCTCCGTGCAGCGGGTTGATGGCGTGCGAGTCCGCGCCCGCGACTTCGCATCGGTTGGTCGAGCCACCATCACCCCCGGCGTGATGATGTACACCGCCGGAGCGCAGTGCACGGCCAACTTCGTGTTCACCGACGCTGTCGGAGGCGTGTACGTCGGCTACGCCGCGCATTGCGCAGGCAAGGGCGAGGCCACCGACACCGACGGCTGCAAGGTCGATTCGCAGCCTCTCGGCACGAAGGTGGACTTTGTCGAGGGCGGCAACCCGATCGTCAACGGCATGCGCGTGGGCAGGGGGGAGCTCGCGTACTCGTCCTGGCTCGCCATGCGCGAGTCCGGCACGACCGACGCCGCGACGTGTGCCTACAACGACTTCGCCCTGGTGGAGGTGCGGCCCGAGGATGCGGTGAAGGTCAACCCCACGGTCCCCTACTACGGCGGCCCCAGCGGCATCGACAAGAATGGGACCGTCGCGGGGGAGCGGGTCTACAGCTACGGCAACTCCAGCCTGCGCGCCGGCGCCTCGGCGCTCTCGCCGAAGAGTGGTCTCGCGCTGGGGGATGCGGAGGCCGATGAGGGGTGGAGCCACCAGGTCTACACCGCGACGCCCGGCATTCCCGGCGACTCCGGGTCCGGATTCCTGACGCGCGGCGGCAAGGCCGTCGGCACCCTGTCGACCCTCGGCCTCGCGCCGGTGCCGCTGTCCAACCAGACCGGCGACCTGCTGCGCGAGCTGCGGTTCGCTCGCCTGCACTCCGGCATCCCGGGGCTTCGGTTGGCCAAGGGCACCGAGCCCTTCTCCAGCAGGCTGTAAGCACCTGGAGGCTGAGCAGCAGCGACGGTCAGCGCGAGGACGCTCGGAGGCTGAGCAGCGAGCGCCAGCGAGCGTGGGGACGTTCGGAGGCTGAGCAGCGAGCGCTAGCGAGCGTCGACGAAGCCCGGGTGAGCCGGGTGGTGGCCGCAGCCATGGTGGGGCGGCTTCGTCGACGGCTCGTTCCTCGCCTGCTCAGCCTCCGTCCGGCTTGTCTTCGGAGGCTGAGCAGCGAGCGCCAGCGAGCGTCGACGAAGCCTGGGTGGGCTGGGTGGTGACCGCAGCCATGGTGGGGTGGCTTCGTCGACGGCTCGTTCCTCGCCTGCTCAGCCTCCGTCCTGGCTTGTCTTCGGAGGCTGAGCAGCGAGCGCCAGCGAGCGTCGACGAAGCCTGGGTGGGCCGGGTGGCGGCCGGAGCCATGGTGGGGTGGCTTCGTCGACGGCTCGTTCCTCGCCTGCTCAGCCTCCAGGGGGCTTGCTCCTCGCCTGCTCAGCCTCCAGGGGGCTTGCTCCTCGCCTGCTCAGCCTCCGTCCGGCTCGTCTTCGGAGGCTGAGCAGCGAGCGCCAGCGAGCGTCGACGAAGCCTGGGTGGGCCGGGTGGCGACCGCAGCCATGGTGGGGTGGCTTCGTCGACGGCTCGTTCCTCGCCTGCTCAGCCTCCAGGGGGCTTGCTCCTCGCCTGCTCAGCTCAGCCGCGGGCGAGGTTGTCGCACGGTCCGTCACGTGTTCGTGCGGATGTCGCGGAACCCGGTGTACGACCCGGCGCGAGGTGTTTCACTTGATGGGTGCAGCGAGCCCTGATCCGAACCGCCATCGTCGTGCCACTCGTCGTGGCCTCGGCAGTCTCGACTGCGCATCTGGCTGCCCCGACCGCGCCAGCCTCGACGTCGACGGCCAGGGTCGTCGCGGTCCCGAGCCCTCCCGAGGGCGTGCTGGTGCTCGACGGTGAGGTCACCGTTCCGGCGACGGTGTCGCCGCCCGCGCAGATCCGCTCGGCGTCCGACGGTCGCTTCGCCACGGTCGCGGCGCGTCCTGCTGCCGGCGACATCCCGCCGGTCGCCCTGGCGGCGTACCAGCGCTCGGAGAGCCTGATCCGCTCGGCCGACAAGAGCTGTCGCCTGCCGTGGCAGCTGATCGCAGCCGTGGGTCGCGTCGAGTCCGACCACGGCCGCTACGACGGTGCGCTGGTCGACGAGAACGGCGTGAGCCGCCCCGCGATCATCGGCCCGGTGCTCGACGGCAGCGGCAGCACGGTCAAGGTGCGTGACACCGACGCGGGCGAGCTCGACGGCGACACCACCTATGACCACGCGGTCGGTCCGATGCAGTTCATCCCCTCGACGTGGGCCGTGGTCGGCGTCGACGGTGATGCCGACGGTCGTCGCGACCCGCAGGACATCGACGACGCCGCCCTCGCTGCGGCGGTCTACCTCTGCTCGGGCGAGGACGACCTGTCGACCACCGGTGGGCAGCGCGCCGCGATCTTCCGCTACAACCACAGCGTCGCCTACGTCGACCAGGTCATCGCGATCATGCGGAACTACCTCCAGGGGAACGACGTGCTGCCGTTGCAGTCCGTGATCAACGCCGGCGTGCTCGTTCCGCTGGTGCCGATCGCCCAACAAGGCGGCGCCGGGGTTGCCTCGGTCGGTCGCGGCCCCCAGACGTCGGCCATGGTCGCCTCCGGGCCGCGGCCCGAGGCCGCAGGCGAGCCCGCCACGTTCCACGCGGACATGCACGCCCACGAACCGGTGACGCTGCCGAACAATGAGCCGACCGAGCCCACCACCGATCCCACCACCGGTCCCACCACCGGGCCCACCACCGGGCCCACCACGCCTCCGGCCGAGGCGCCCTCGAACGGACCGGCGGATCCTCCGACGAACACCCCGACGGACACTCCGTCCGAGACGCCCGGCGACGCGCCGACCGATGCCCCGAGCGACGCGCCGACCGACGCCCCGAGCAACGTTCCTGCTGAGGAGCCCGCCGCGATCCCCGCCGACGTCCCCGCCGACGAGCCGGCCGACGTCCCCGCCGATGAGGCTGCTGAGCTGCCCGCCGAGGAACCCGCCGACGCCCGCCGACGTCCCCGCCGACGTCCCCGCCGAGGAGCCGGCCGACGTCCCCGCCGCGGTGCCGGCCCACCAGGGCAGCACGGCGGCGCTCGAGAACTGCGCCCGCGAGGGGCACACCGACGATCCGCAGGTCGACGACGACGGCTTCGACGCCTGCGTCACCGACTACGACGCGCCTGCCGACGGCCCGAGCGACGAGCCCGCGCCGGCCCCGGCCAGCACCCAGGCCGACGAGCCTGCCGCGCTCCCCGTCGACTGACGCGTGGCGCGGGCTGCTAGACATAGCCCATGGCCACTACTGCTCTGGGCGGCAACCCCGTCACCACTGTCGGAGATCTGCCCGCGGTCGGCTCTGCCGCCCCTGCCTTCTCCCTGACCGGTTCCGACTTCAGCGACGTGTCGCTGGGCTCGGGCACCCGCACCGTCCTCAACATCTTCCCGAGCGTCGACACCGGGGTCTGCGCGGCGAGCGTGAAGAAGTTCAACGAGCTCGCGGCCGGTCTCGACAACACGGTCGTGGTGTGTGTCTCCAACGACCTGCCCTTCGCGCAGGCGCGCTTCTGCGGCGCCGAGGGCATCGAGAAGGTCACGGTCGCCTCGGGCTTCAAGTCGAGCTTCGGGCAGGACTACGGCGTCGCGATGACCGACGGCAAGTTCGAGGGCCTGCTGGCCCGCTCGGTCGTCGTCGTCGATGTCGACGGCTCGGTGCTCTACCACGAGCTCGTGCCCGAGATCGCCCAGGAGCCGGACTACGACGCTGCGGTGTCCGCGCTCGGCTGATCCCCACGGCCTGACGGCCCGGCCGGGTCGTCCTCGGAGCCTGCGAGGATCGACACCGTCGTCGCGGCGTCGCGCCCGCGCAGGGTCAGCTCGCCGTGGTCGGCCCAGTGCTGCGCCTCGTCGCCGGCGGCACCCTCGACACTGGCCCGGGCGACGAGCACCTTGCCCGGCACCTCCTTCGCGAGGTCGGTGAGGCGCGCGGCGGAGTTCACGGCGTCGCCGATCACGGTGTACTCGAAGCGGCTGGCCGCCCCGACGTTGCCGGCCACCACCTCTCCGGTCGCGACGCCGATGCCGGCGCCGACCTCCGGTACCTCCTCGGCGAGCCGGGCAGCCATCGTCCGCGCCGCGGCGAGCGCGGCACCGGCATGGTCGTCGTGCTCGACGGGGGCGCCGAAGATCGCCAGGACGGCGTCGCCGATGAACTTGTTGACCAGCCCGTCGTGGCGCGACACCTCGTCGACGACCACGCCGAAGAAGCGGTTCAACACCTCGACGACGTCCTGCGCGTCGTGCTCGGCGGCGTACGTCGTGGAGCCGATCAGGTCGATGAACAGCACGGACGCCACCACCGTCTGCCCACCGAGCTCGATCTCGCCCTCCGCGGCCGCCCGGGCGACGTCCTGCCCGACGTGGCGACCGAAGAGGTCGCGCAGGTGCTCGCGCTCGCGCAGCCCGGTCACCATCTGGTTGAAACCCGACTGCAGCTGGCCGAGCTCGGTGCCGTCGTAGACCGGCACCACGTGGTCGAGGTCGCCGCTCTCGACCGCCAGCAGGGCGTCGCGCACCGAGACGACGGGCGCGACGACCGAGCGGGCGTTGAGCACGGTGATGAACAGACCGAAGAGCAGGACGACGCCGCCCAGCGCGAGCACCAGGACCGCCAGGCTGGTCAGCGAGGTCTGGTCGCCGGTGAGGGCCAGGATCGCCGCGATCATCAGCCCGACCAGTGGCAGCGCGGTGCCCAGGCCCCAGAAGATGACCATCCGGTCGCCGACGCCGACCCCGCGGGGCCGGTCGGTGAGGGGGGCCCCCTCGAGGGCGCGCGCCGCGATCGGACGCACCGTGAACTGGGTGAGCAGGTAGGCGACCGCGCTCACCACGAAGCCGGCGATGGTCACGGTCAGCATCGTCGACACCGCGCGGCTCGGCTGCACGACGACGGCGAGCACCGTGAAGAGCACGGCGGCGCTCGTCCACAGCAGGCTCTGCAGCCGCGTGAGCCGGAGGGGAGCCCGCAGGGTGCTCATCCGATCGCGCTCGGTGGGCGGTCTGTCCTCGAGGATCCACCGCAGCGCCCGCACCGTCGTCGCCGTCCCGACGCTCGCGCCGATGCCGACAGCGACGACGACGTAGACCGGAACCGCGATCGCGAGGGACAGCTTCGTGGCGTCGGTGGGTGCCGGCGCGGGCACGACGAAGGCGGAGATCACGAACACGACGCCGGCACCGATCACGTTCGTGGAGATCAGCAGCCAGGTGAGCACCAGCTGCACCCGGATGCGTAGCGCGCGCGGGGACTGGTCGTCCGGGCCGAGGAGGCGTGAGCCGTAGGGCTGGGGAGCCCCCGCGCGCGCTGCTCGTGCCTCGGAGGACCCCACGGGCGCAGGGTACGACGTAGCGGGCCAGCCGCGGAGCGGACCCGGGAAACCGGGATCGGCGCCTGCGGCAGAATGAGTCGTCCCGACGACCAATCGGGAGGTTGCTTCGCGTCGAACTCAGGTGACGCCGCATACTGTGGTGACGCTTCGTGCGACCTGGGGCGCTGTCGAGCTGCAAGGAGGGAGGGCCATGGCTTCCTCCACCCTGCCCGCGCGCAGCAGCGTCCGCGGCAGCGGTGACAGCGCGGACGCCGCGGCAGCCATCGCCAGGACCGCCCCGCGCACCCCCAAGCCGAACGCGAGCAAGGCCCGCACCCGCTCGGAGTACCGCCCCGACATCGACGGCATCCGTGGCGCCGCCGCCATCATGGTGATGGGCTTCCACGCTCACGTGCCCGGCTTCGAGGGCGCCTACATCGGCCTCGACCTCTTCTTCGTGGTCTCCGGCTACGTCATCACCGGCCTGCTGATGTATGAGTACCAGCGCAGCGGCAGCATCAGGTGGGGCTCCTTCTACGCGCGACGCGCCCGACGGCTCATCCCGGCCAAGGCGACGATGCTCATCGGCGTCCTGGTCCTGAGCTACTTCGTGGCGACGCCGACCGGCTCGCAGCAACAGACGGCGAAGTCGGCGGCCGCTGCAGCCGGGTTCGTCTCGAACTTCTTCTTCTGGCAGCAGGACGACATCGACTACTTCGGGCTCGAGCCCGGCACCGGCGTGCTCGTGCACACGTGGTCGCTCTCGGTCGAGGAGCAGTTCTACCTCGCCCTGCCGCTCTGCATCCTGCTCGCCTGGGCGCTGGCCCGGGTGCTGCGCGTGCCCACCGTGGCCACCCTGCTGGCCACCAGCGTCGCGCTCGGCGGGGCCTCGCTGTGGCTGGCGATCACGTGGGCCAGCAGCAACCCCGACGCCGCCTACTACCTGCCGATCACCCGCGCCTTCGAGTTCCTGCTCGGTGTGGCACTGGCGCTGGTCGTGCGCCGGGTGAGGTTGGCAGAAGACCTCCGGGAGGTCATGGGCCTCGCCGGCGCCGCCATCATCGCGTTCGTGCTCTGGAAGCCGATGCCCGTCGACGGCTACCCGAGCTACTGGGCGCTGTTCCCGTGCCTCGCCGCCGCCCTGCTCGTGTGGGCCGGGGTCGGCGGGCCGACCGCGATCACCCACCTGCTCTCCACCCGCTTCCTCGTCGGCCTCGGGCTGGTCTCGTACGGCTGGTACCTCTGGCACTGGCCGCTGCTGGTGCTCGGTGAGTCCCTCAACCTCGCTCCGCCGCCGCTCTGGGCGCGCATCGGGCTCGTGCTGATCGGCCTCTTCATCGCCTACCTCAGCTACCGCTTCATCGAGGGCCTGTTCTACAAGCGCTCCGGCTCGGTCACGAAGTCGAAGACCTGGGGCTCGCGGCGCGTCATCGTCAGCGGCGTCATCGCGATGTCGACCGTCGCCTCGCTCTCGACCGGAGCGCTCGCGCTGGCCAACGACCAGGCGACCACCCCGCGTTGGGAGACCGTCGCGATGCAGCTCGCCGACGTCCCCGAGATGCCGTCGGAGTGCCTCGGTGAGAACTCCTTCATCCCCGACAAGCCCAACCGCTGCGACCTCGTTCCCTACGACCCCACCCGCCCGACGGTGGTGCTGTGGGGCGACTCCCACGCGTGGATGCTGATCCCCGCGATCGAGGCCGCCGCCGAGGGCAAGGACGTCAACCTCGTCGCCTACGTCATGGGCGCCTGCCCGCCGCTGCGCGCCCCCGAGGGTGTGGGCATCGCGTGCGCCCGCAACAACGAGATGGCCTACAACTTCGTCGCCAAGCGCAGCGGTCGCAAGAAGCCCCCGGTGCGGGTCATCCTGAGCGCGTCCTGGCCGACGTACCGCAACGCCGTCAGCGAGACGGCCCTCGGCGAACGGGTCGACGGCGGCATCAACGACGCCTACATCAAGCAGATCTCCGCCCTGTTCAGCGAGGGCACCCCTCAGCTGTTCGACGACCTCTCCCTGCTGAACGCCGACATCGACGTCGTCGGTCCCACGCCGTTCATCCCCCGCAGCGCCCCGCTGTGCGAGGCGCGGCCGCGACCGTTCTCCTGCGACGTCGACCGCAACCTGGCGATCGTCGACGAGGTCGGCACCGACACCTGGCTCGACGAGCGGATGAGCGACTTCACCGACAGCTCCCGCTTCATCGACATCGCCGACTCGATGTGCGACGACGACACCTGTTATGCCGAGGCCAACGGGGTGGTGAACTTCTTCGACGACAACCACATCAGTGCCGCGCTGTCGCGCGAGCTGAAGTCGTACTTCGTGCCCAGCATCCGTGGACTCCTCGATCTCGCGGAGTCCGGCGACCAGGCGCGGCCCAAGGGGTCGATCCCGACGGACGCGACGTACGTGGCCGACGCGGAGCCCACCGGCGACAGCACGATCAGCGACCCCGGCGGCTCAGGTGGCGCCGCCGCGTCCGGCGACACCGCCGCCGTGGTGGCGGGCTCCGCCGGCTCGTGACGCGCCACCCCCTGCGGGCCGTCGTGATCTTCACGATGGCGCTGGTCGCGCTGTCTGCGGGCGCCTACCTGGCCCAACAGCGGCTGTACGTCCGCTCGCCCACCCTCGACCTCACGCCGTCCGCTCTCGAGCAGGCGCCACCCGCGCTGCCCGCGGTGCCGACGTCGTCCGCCGTGCCGCGCGCGGGCTCGCGGGCCGTGCCGATCATCGATGACGGTTGGCTCACCCGCACGTCGGAGGCCAGCGGCGTCCCTGTCACGGCGCTGCGCGCCTACGCCCGCGCCGAGCTGATGGCGCCCGAGGGGTGCGGCCTCGGGTGGACGACGTTGGCCGCGGTGGGGTGGGTCGAGTCGCAGCACGGGCTGTTGGGCGGGCGCACGCTGCTGGCCGACGGGCACTCCTCCTCCCGGATCCTCGGACCCGCGCTCGACGGCACCGGTGGGTTCAAGGCGATCGCGGCCACGGCGCAGTCCCGCCTGTGGCACGGCGACCGGCGCTGGGACCACGCGTTCGGGCCGATGCAGTTCATCTCCGGCACGTGGGTCAGCTGGCAGTCCGACGGCGACGGCGACGGCGTGGCCGACCCCAACGACCTCGACGACGCGGCGTACGCCGCTGCCCGCTACCTGTGCGCGGGTGAGCGCGACGTCGCCACGGCGTCCGGCTGGACCACGGCAGTTCTCAGCTACAACAACTCGCGCAGCTACCTCGACTCGGTGCACGTCGCTGCGACGGCGTACGCCGACCGCGTGCGCTGACGACGCGCGCCGACGGCGGCGCCAGGGCGTCGGTGAGCCAGCACGCGCGGGGCGACCAACCGGAGAACGAGACTTTCGGCTGCACGAACGCGGGGCGGCGTGTGACCATGTGGCCACCATGAATGAACGCCTGCTCCCTCCCTTCGCGGTAGCGCTGCTCGGCGCGCTCACCCTTGCCCTCGTGTCCTCGGTGCTCGTCACCCTGGTCGCCTCGTCCGCGAGCGCCGCCAGTCCGCGGAACGACCACGCCACGATGCCCCGCGCGTGCGTTGCCCGCGCGGACCTCATCCCCCAGGAGCCGGTGCTCTGCCCGCTCAACAAGACCCAGAAGGACCGCCCGACGGTGTTGCTGTGGGGCGACTCCCACGCGTGGCAGATGATCCCCGCCCTGCGCCGCGCCGCAGGCGGCAAGGACGTCAACATCGTCGCGATCGTGATGGGCGGTTGCCCGCCGATGGACAACGACGTCGCCGAGGGCCGGCCCGCCCCGAAGTGCTTCCAGGCCAACGACATCGCGATCGAGTTCACCCGCGACCTCATCAAGTCCGGCGAGGGCCACCGCGTGCTGCTGGCCGCCAGCTGGCAGCGCTACCGCGAGGCCTTGAAGGTCGGCGACCAGAGCTACACCGGCGACATGGCGCGGGCGATGCGTCAAGGCACCCCGCGGTTGATGCGAACGCTGGCGCGGATGGGGGCGGAGGTGGACGTCGTGGGGCAGGTCGCCACCGTTCCCGACCAGACCGCACCCTGCAAGAAGGGCAACCTGCCGTACTCCTGCGACGTCGCGCGCAACAAGGCACTGGCCGACTCGGTGGGCACCAAGCGCTACCTCACGAACGTCATGAAGCCGCTGGCGTCCGACGCGAGCCTGATCAACGTCAACGGCTACTTCTGCGGGCCCACCACCTGCCACGGGTTGGTCGGCGCGACCCACACCTGGTGGGACGACCTCCACATCAGCGCGACGATGTCGCGCAAGCTGGCCGGCTACCTGCGCCCGACCACCCAGGCCGCGGACGAGTCGCGTCCTGGCGCGGTGCCCGCAGTGCCCGGCGGGCCCGGCTGCGCCGTGCCGCTGCTCTGTTGAGGGACGTCGGCGAATGAGCGCCTTCGCCGCGGCCGAGATCACCGAGGCCTACGCAGCCCTGCACGCCCGCGTGCAGGGCTACGTGGACGTGGGCGACTGGACCGACTTCGCGCTCAACTTCACCGAGGACGCGACCTACGTGGAGCACGCGTTCGGGACCTTCCGCGGCCGCGACGCCATCCGGGACTGGTCGGTGTCCACGATGACGTCGTTCCCCGGGTCGGTGATGACCGCCTTCCCGCTGGCCTGGCAGGTCGTCGACGCACCCACCTCACGGCTCGTCTGCGAGGTGCGCAACCTGATGCCCGATCCGGGCGACGGGTCGGCGCTGGAGCAGTCGAACCTGACGATCATGACCTACGCCGGCGACGGGCTCTTCTCGCGCGAGGAGGACGTCTACAACCCGTTGCGGTTCATGACGATGGCGGTGGAGTGGGCGCGCCGCGCCGAGGCGCACGGGCGGCTCGACGACGAGGGGCGTGCCTACCTCGCGCAGTACGGCGGCTGAGATGGCTGCCGGCACGGGCTGGACCGCGGCCGACTTGGCCGACTCTGGGATGCTCTGCGCATGAAGGTCGTCAAGCGGGTCGGGCTCGAGGCCGTCGGGTGGACCCTGCTCGTGGCCGGCATCGCAGCGCTGATCCTGCCGGGCCCGGGGCTGCTGATGATCTTCGCAGCGATGGCCGTGCTGTCCCAGCAGTACGAGTGGGCGGAGCGGCGACTCGCGCCGATCAAGTACCGCGCGCTCAAGGGAGCCGCCGAGAGCGTCGAGACGACGCCGCGGATCATCATGTCGATCACGGGGGTGCTGCTGCTCCTCGCGGCGGGCGTCCTGTGGATCGCCCAGCCCGCGGTGCCCGGCTGGTGGCCGTTCTCGGACGGCTGGTGGCTGCCCGGCGGCGTGGCCACGGCGGCGACCCAGTTCGGCTCCGGCATCATCGCCGCTGCGCTGATCGTCTACTCCTACCGCCGGTTCAACGGCAAGCCCGACGCCGTCGAGGCGCTGGAGACCCAGATCGAGGAAGCCGATCGGGAGTACGACGAGCTGTCGCACGAGGACTGAGGACTGCCGTGGGCCGATGAGGCTGATTCGAGCTGACGAGGCCTGCGTCGACCCGGTCCCCGCACCCGGGTGGGGTGGCGGGGGGTGCGGTGGGGTGCTCGGGTCGGTCAGGCCGCGCGCTGGGTGCGGAACCGCGTCACGAAGCGGCGCATCACGGCCTCGGCGCCGGGGGTGCTGCGCCTCGGGAGCAGGTGGGTCACGCCCTCGCGCTCGGCGATCAGGGAGATGGCGGCGTCGTCGTACTCGGCTGCGAGACGGCGGACGTCGTCCAGGTCGTCGTGGCTGACCGCGATGTTGACGGCCTCGACGTAGGAGTCGTGCAGGTCGGTGAGCTCTTCCTTCAGGTGCATGGTGTGCCTCTCTTCTGGGGGGTGTGCCTCCAGTGTGCTCCCGTTATTGGATCGATCCAAGACCTGAGCGGTGTGACCTTCGACAGGTTCGGCCCCGCCGGCGCTGCCCGGTTCGGACGCCGTATTCGGACGCCGCGCCCGGCCACCGCGCCGGGCACCGCGCCGGGCAGCTGGCCCGCGGGCTGGCCTAGCGTGAGCCACGTGAACGAACTCTGGCTGCTGGGCGTCCTCTTCGTGGCCGTCATCGTGCTGACGCCGCTGGCCGACGTCGTCCGGGTGCCGCAACCGGTGCTGCTGACGATCCTGGGCGGGCTGCTCGGTTTCCTCCCCGGAGCGACGCCCCTGGAGGTGGAGCCCGAGATCATCCTGCCGCTGGTCCTGCCGCCGCTGCTGTTCGCGGCGACGCAGAAGACGACGGCCGGCGAGTTCCGCGAGCACGCGGGCGCGGTGCTGGCGCTGGCCGTCGGCCTGACGATCTCGACTGCCGCGGTGGTCGCCGTCGTCGCGCACGCCGCCGGGCTGGGGTGGACGTCGGCCTGGGTGCTCGGCGCGGTCGTCTCGCCGCCCGACCCGGTCGCCGCCACCGCGGTGGCGCGCCGGCTCAAGCTGCCGCACCGCCTCGTGACGATCCTCGAGGGCGAGGGCATGTTCAACGACGCGACGGCGCTGGTGCTCTACAAGGTCACCGTGGCCGCGCTGGTCACCGGCGCCTTCAGCCTGGCCGACACCGGCCTGGAGTTCGTCGTCACCGTCGTCGTCGGCATCGCGATGGGCTTTGCGGTCGGGTACGCGGCCAAGCTCGCCCTCGCGGCGCTCGAGGAGGGCTACGCCGAGACGACCGTGACCGTGCTGGTCCCGTTCCTCGGCTACATCGCAGCCGAGGAGCTCGGCGGCTCGGGCGTGCTCGCGGTCCTGGTGCTCGGCCTGCTGCTGCGCGACGTCGGGCACGAGGCGACCACGTCGCAGGGGTGGCTGCTGGGCCGCTCGGTCTGGAACTACGCCGACTTCCTCATCACCAGCCTGATCTTCACCATCCTCGGCTACGAGCTCGTCACGGTGCTGCGCGAGGCGACCCTGTCGTCGGACCTCGTGGTCCTCTCGATCGCCGTGGTGCTGACCGTCGTGCTGTTCCGCTTCGCCTGGATCATCCCGGTCACCTCCGGCTGGCGGGCCTCCGCACGACGTCGGGAGGTGCCGGTCCCGGTGGGTTGGCGCGAGACCACGGTCGTGGCCTGGTCGGGCATGCGCGGGGTCGTCACCGTGGCCACGGCGCTCGCCCTGCCGACGTTCCTCGACTCCGGCGAGCTGTTCGCCGACCGGGAGTCGGTCGTGGTGGCCGCCCTGGTCTGCGTCATGGTCACCCTGCTCGTGCAGGGCCTGACGCTGGGTCCGCTCACGAAGAAGCTGGCGGTCGCCAGCGACGTCGACGAGGCAGCCGAGATCGTCGACCTGCGCGACCAGGTCACCCACCGCGCCCTGGAGTTCCTCGACGGCGAGGAGTGCGCCGACACCTCGGCGCCCGTGCGCGAGGCGGCGCGGCTCCAGTACGAGGGCTACCTGGCCTCGTACGACGCGATGCGGCGGGCGATCCGTTCCGACGAGACCGACGCAGCCGACGACGACGCGATGCCGCCCGCCGACGAGCTGCGCTGGGTGTTGCGCCGGGTCACCGACGCCGAGCGCGACCTCGTCCTGAACGCTCGCCGCACCGGCGCGGTCAGCTCGGGCTCGGCCGACGAGGTGCTGCGCGAGATCGAGGGGCGGGCGCTGCGCGACTTCGGCTGACGGGGCGGCCGGCGTGGGGCGGTGGGTGGCGCCGGGGCAGGGCTGCCACAACTCCACAATTGTGGCGTCTGGACAGGTTTTCGGACGCCGCCCCTGTCGAAAGTCGGACAATTGTGGGAACTGGACACCCCGGCCGCCGGCTGACCGAGTCGCAGCACGCGGGGGCTGTCGGCGGCGACGATTAGGGTCTGACGCGATGACGCTGCACCTGCACCGCGCTCCGCGCACCGACCAGCTCGCCGAGGCCCTCGGCGAGCTGCTGGCGGTGCCGCTCGACGACCCGTTCGCCGAGGAGGTCGTGGTGGTGCCGGCGAAGGGGGTCGAGCGGTGGCTCACCCAGCGGCTCTCGCACCGACTCGGCGTCGGGCCGCGAGGCGGCGACGGGGTGTGCGCCGGCGTCCGGTTCCTCAACCCGCGCTCACTCGAGTCGCTGCTGCTCGACCGCGACCGTGACGACCTCTGGGACCCCGACCGTCTCGTCTGGCCGCTGCTGAGCACCATCGACGACTCCCTCGACGAGCCGTGGTGCGCCGACCTCGCGCGCCACCTCGGCCACGGCCAGCGCGGTGAGGAGCAGGCGATGCGGCGCGACCGCAGGTACTCCGTCGCCCGCCGACTGGCCGGACTCTTCTCCTCCTACGCCGCGCAGCGTCCGCAGCTGGTCACCGACTGGCGCGAGGGGCGGTTCACCGACGGCGCCGGCGGCCGGCTCGCCGACGATCTCGCCTGGCAGGCCCACCTGTGGCAGCGCCTCCTCGGGCGCCTCGACGTCGACCCGCCCGACGTCCGCTGGGCCCGCACGGTCGCGGGTCTCGAGTCCGGCGGTGCGGGGCTCGACCTCCCGTCGCGACTCTCGCTGTTCGGCCACACCCGGCTCTCGACCACGGAGGTCGGCCTGCTGGAGGCGCTCGCCTCCGTGCGCGACGTCCACCTCTGGCTCCCGCAGCCGTCGGCCGAGCTGTGGCAGGCCATCGGCGGCGTCGGGGGTGTGGTGGCCCGCGACGACGACCGCTCCGCCTCGCTCGTCGGCCACCCGCTGCTGGCCTCGTTGGGCCGTGACACCCGAGAGCTGCGACGCACCCTCGCCGTCCCGTACGTCGACCAGACCGCCCCGTCCTCCAGCGGCGCGGAGACCCCTGCGCGTCTGCTCGGCTGGCTCCAGCACGACCTGCGCGCCAACCACGCCCCCACCGCCGAGGAGCGCGCCGAGCGCGTCCTGCAGCGGGGCGACCGCAGTCTTCAGGTGCACGCCTGCCACGGGTCCGCGCGCCAGGTCGACGTGCTGCGCGAGGTGCTGGTCGGCCTGCTCGACGACGACCCCACGCTCGAGCCCCGCGACATCTTGGTGATGTGCCCCGACATCGAGACCTTCGCGCCGCTCATCTCGGCCGGGTTCGGCCTGGCCGACGTCGTCTCGGACGCCGACGGCGGCGGTCACCCCGCCCACCGGCTCCGGGTGCGGTTGGCCGACCGCGCCCTCACGAGCACCAACCCGCTGCTCGCTGTCGCGGCCTCGCTCGTCGAGCTGGCCGGGGGGCGCGTGGCCGCCTCCGACGTCCTCGACCTCACGGCGCACCCGGCGGTGCGACTGCGGTTCGGGTTCACCGACGACGACCTCGACCGGATCACCACCTGGGTCGGCCAGGCCGGCATCCGCTGGGGCATCGACGCGGCTCAGCGGGCGCGCTTCGCGATGAGCGGTTTCGAGCACAACACGTGGCGGGCCGGACTCGACCGGATCCTGCTCGGCGTCGCCCTGAGCGGTGACGACCACCGCCACCTGGGTCGCGGGCTCCCCGTCGACGACGTCGGCAGCAACGACATCGACCTCGTCGGGCGGCTCGCCGAGATGCTCGACCGGCTCGGGGCCTGCCTCACCGCGCTCGGCACCGCGACCGACGTCGCCTCCTGGATGCGTGAGCTGAGCGTGGGCGTCCGCGGCCTCACCGACGTCGAGACCGACGCCGCCTGGCAGGTGCCGCAGCTCGAGCGCGAGCTGGCCCGAGCCGCCGACTCGTCGGTCGGCGCGCAGGGGGTGCCGCTGCGGCTGGCCGACGTGCGGGCGCTGCTGGGCTCGCGGCTCGGCGGCCGACCCACGCGCGCCAACTTCCGCACCGGGACGCTCACGGTCTGCACGATGGTGCCGATGCGTTCGGTGCCCCACCGCGTGGTGTGCCTGGTCGGCCTCGACGACGGTGTCTTCCCACGCACCACCGTCGTCGACGGGGACGACGTCCTGGCCCGCCGTCCGATGACGGGCGAGCGCGACGCCCGCAGCGAAGACCGTCAGCTGCTGCTCGACGCGCTGCTGGCCGCCACCGACCACGTCGTCATCACCTACACCGGGGCCAACGAGCAGTCCGGGGCCGCCCGCCCGCCGGCGGTGCCCCTCGGAGAGATCCTCGACGCGGCCGACCGGACGATGGCCGAGCCCGCGCGGGCCGTGATCCTGACCCACCACCCGCTGCAGCCCTACGACCCCAGGAACCTCACCGACGACGGTCTGGTGGCCGAGGGTCACCGACGACCGTTCAGCTTCGACGCCGACGCGCTCGCGGGCGCGCGGGCCAGCGTGGGGGAGCGGGTCACGCCGGCGCGCCTGCTCGAGGCTCCCCTGGCCGAGCGCCCGGTCGGCGACGTCTCGCTCGCCGACCTCGTCGCGTTCTTCCACCACCCGGTCAGGTCGTTCCTCCGTCAGCGCCTCGACGTCTCGACGCCACTGGCCCCCGACGAGCTGAGCGACGCGATCCCGATCGAGCTCGACGCCCTCGAGGTGTGGGGCGTCGGCGACCGGCTGCTGCGCGAGCTGCTCGCAGGCCAGGACGCCGAGGCGGTGATGCTCGCCGAGCAGCTGCGCGGCACGCTCCCTCCCGGGCGGCTCGCGAGCCGCGAGCTGCTGAAGGTCGCTCAGGAGGCGCAGAAGCTCCTCGACCGCACCGCCGAGCTGAGGCAGGAACCGGCCCGAGCGGTCGACATCGACGTCGACCTCGGAGGCGGACGACGTCTCTCCGGCACGGTCACCGGGCTGCACGGCGCCAAGCTGGTCAGCGTCGGCTACTCCCGCCTGAAGCCCAAGCAGCGACTCGCCTCCTGGATCAACCTGCTCGCGCTCAGCGCCGCGCGTCCCGACGAGAGCTACACCGCGCACGCCGTCGGCAAGGACCGCGCGGGGCCCAAGCGTGCCCTCGCCGGACCGCTCGACCATCGTGGCATCGACTGGTTGCGCCAGCTCGTCGACCTGCGCGACCGCGGCCTGCGCGAACCCCTCGCCCTGCCCCTGGCGACCGCCGCGGCGTGGGCCGAGGGCCACCTGCGCGAGCAGCTGGGCGACGAGGTCTCCCCCGCCTTCCTCGCCCGCAAGGCCTGGGAGACCGACCCCCACAACGCCTTCGGCATCGAGGGCGAGGACGCCGACGCCTACCACCGTCGCGCCTACGGCGACGACGCGCCGCTCGAGGTGCTGCTCGACGGCGGACTGGCGACGCACGCCTGGCAGGTCTGGGAGCCGATCCTCACGATCGGCGAGAAGGTCGGCCCCCTGTGAGCGCTCCCCCGAACCCGGCGATCACGCCCTTCGACATCCGCGACGCCCTGCCGGCCGCCGGCAGCACGACCCTGCTCGAGGCCAGCGCCGGCACCGGCAAGACCTGGACCATCGGCGCGCTCGTCACCCGCTACGTCGCGGAGGGGATCGCCGGCCTCGACGAGATGCTCATCGTCACCTTCGGCCGCGCAGCGAGCCAGGAGCTGCGCGAGCGGGTCCGGGCTCAGCTGGTCGAGGCCGAGCGGCTGCTGGCCGGCGACCCGGCGATCAGCGCCGAGGGTTCCGACCTGCTCACGCTGCTGCTCGACTGCGACACCGACGAGCGGGCGCGCCGGCAGGTCCGGCTGGCCGAGGCCCTGGCCGGCTTCGACGCTGCGACCATCGCAACCACGCACCAGTTCTGCTCGATGGTGCTCGGCTCACTCGGGGTGGCCGGCGACACCGACGCACGAGCGCGTCTGGTCGAGAATCTCGACGACCTCGTGTCGGAGGTCGTCGACGACCTCTACCTACGGGCGTTCGCCTTCGCCGACGCCCCGCCGGTCTTCGCGCACTCCGAGGCGATGGCGATCGCGCGCTCGGTCGTCAACGACCCCCAGGCCCACCTCGAGCCCGCCGACGCCGAGCGGGCGACAGCACCGGGGCGGCGGGTCGCCTTCGCCCAGGCGGTGCGTGCCGAGCTCGAGGTCCGCAAGCGACGCCTCGGCATCCTCTCCTACGACGACCTGCTCCACCAGCTGGCCGACGCCCTCGAGCCCGCCGACTCGCCGGCCCGCACCCGGATGCGCGAGCGTTGGAGCATCGTGCTCGTCGACGAGTTCCAAGACACCGACCCGGTGCAGTGGTTGGTGCTCGACCGCGCGTTCAGCACGGTCGCGACGATGGTGCTGATCGGTGACCCGAAGCAGGCGATCTACGCCTTCCGCGGTGGCGACGTCACGACGTACCTGCAGGCGGCCGAGACCGCCGGCGCCCAGCAGACCCTGGCCACCAACTGGCGCAGCGACGCCGGACTGCTGCAGGCCTTCCAGGAGCTGCTCGTCGGCGCCGAGCTCGGCGACCCGCGCATCGTCGTCCACGACGTCGCGGCCCATCACCAAGAACCTCGACTCGTCGGTGCCCCGGTAGCGGCCCCGCTGCGACTGCGCGCCGTGCGCCGCGATGCCTTCGCCAAACCACCGAACGCCTCGCTCACGGTCGGCGAGGTCCGCCCGCACGTCGCGCGCGACCTCGCGATCGACGTACGCCGCCTGCTGGCCTCCGGCGCCACGTTCGCGGGCGAGCCGCTCCAGCCCCACGACGTCGCCGTGATCTGCTACCGCCACGCCGACCTCCAGGCCGCCCAGCGAGCCCTGCTCGACGTCGGGGTGCCGGCCGTCATCGCCGGCGGGGGCAGCGTCTTCGCGACCGCGGCGGCGGTGGAGTGGCTGACGCTGCTCGAGGGCCTCGAGCAGCCGCACCGCAGCGCGCGGGTGCGTGCCGCCGCGCTGACCTGCTTCATCGGGCGCAACGCCCGCGAGGTCGACGACGGCGGCGAGAGGCTCACCGACGACGTCGCCGAGACCCTGCGGCACTGGGCCGAGCTGGTGGGACGACGTGGCATCGCCGCGGTGCTCGAGGCGGCCTCCGCGGCCGGGCTGCCGGCGCGGGTCCTGCGCGAGGTGGGCGGCGAGCGGCGCCTGACCGACCTGCGCCACATCGGCGAGGCCCTGCACGAGGTGGCGCTGAGCGAGCACCTCGGCCTGGTGTCGCTGCTGGCGTGGCTGCGCACCCAGGTGCGCGAAGGACGTGCGGGCCGCGGCACCGAGCGCACCCGACGTCTCGACTCCGACGCCGCGGCGGTCCAGCTGGTGACCATCCACGCGAGCAAGGGGCTGCAGTACCCCGTCGTCTACCTGCCGTCGCTGGCCGACCGGTTCCTGCCCAAGCCCACCCGTCCGCTCTTCCACGACGAGCACGGACGACGCTGCCTCGACGTGGGCGCCGGCGGGTCCGGCTGGTCCGACCACGTCGCCCGCTGGGCCGACGAGGAGGCGGGGGAGTGGTTGCGCCTGCTCTACGTCGCCATCACCCGCGCGCAGTCGCAGGTCGTCTGCTGGTGGGCGCCGACCAGGAACGCCCTCGCCTCGCCGCTCCACCGGTTGCTGATGCGCACGCAGGGCTCCGGTCACGTGCCGTCCTCCCCGCCGGTGCCCTCCGACGACGACGTCGTCCCCCTGTTCGGCGCCTGGGCCGCGCGGGGCGGCCCCACGCCCGAGGCGGCGATCCAGGCACCGCTCGGCCCGGAGCCCGAGGCGCCGCCGCCGGCCACCCTCGACGTCCGACGGTTCGGGCGCACCGTCGACACCGCCTGGCGCCGCACCTCCTACTCCGCGCTGACCCACGTCGAGGTCACCTCGACCGCTCCCGCTGCCACGAGCGAGCCGGAGACGGTCCCCAAGGACGACGAGGCCGACGTCGGCCTCGACGCCCTGCTCCCCGGTCTCGGCGACCTCGCGACCCAGGTCGCCGCAGAGCCCGAGGTGCCCGCCGAGCTGACGATGCCCTCGCCGATGGCCGACCTGCCGGTCGGGGCGACGTTCGGGTCGCTGGTGCACGCCGTCCTGGAGCACGCCGACCCCGACGCGGCCGACTTCCGGGCCGAGCTCCTCTCGCACCTCGACGAGCAGCTCGTCTGGTGGCCGGTCGACGTCGACCGCGACAGGCTGGCCGACGCCCTGGTGGCCGTGTGTGACTCGCCCCTCGGCAGCGCCACCGCCGACGGTGAGGGCGTCGAGGCGACGCTGCGCACCATCGGGCTTCGCGACCGACTGCGCGAGCTCGACTTCGAGCTGCCGCTCTCCGGGGGGGACGACGCCGTCGGCTCCTCCGAGCGGCGCCGTCCGAGCGGCACCGAGCTCGGCGACCTCGCCCCGCTGCTGCGCCGTCATCTTCGCGAGGGCGACCCGGTCCGGGGCTACGCCGACGCGCTGGAGGCGCCGGCCCTCGGGCGTCAGCCGCTGCGGGGCTACCTCACCGGCTCGGTCGACGTCGTGCTGCGCCTGGGCGGGCGCAGCGACCCGCGCTACGTGATCGTCGACTACAAGACGAACTGGCTCGGACCGCGCGACGAGCCCCTCACCGCCTTCTCCTACCGACCGGCTGCCCTCGACGCCGCCATGGGTCACTCCGACTACCCGCTGCAGGCCCTGCTGTACGCCGCGGTGCTGCACCGCTTCCTGCGCTGGCGCCAGCCCGGCTACGACCCCGAGCGCCACCTGGGCGGTGTCGTCTACCTCTACCTGCGCGGCATGTGCGGGCCCGACACGCCGCGCGTCGACGGCGAGCCGTGCGGTGTCTTCACCTGGCGGCCCCCTGTGGCGCTGCTCGACGACCTGTCCGACCTGCTCGACGGCGAGGTCCGCGCATGACCGAGATCTTCGAGCCGACCTCCGAGTTCGACCGACGCCTGGCCCGCGGGCAGTCCGGGCTGCTCGAGACCTTCAACGACGCCGGCGTGCTCGAGGCGGCCGACGTCCACGTCGCCTCCCGGCTGGGTGACCTGGGCGGGCTCGACCCCGTCGCCGAGGCCCCGGTGCTGCTGGCGGTCGCGCTCGCGGTGCGCGCCGTGCGCGCCGGGTCGGTCTGCGTCGACCTGACCACCATCTCGGCGATCGCCCCCGATCTCGCGTGGCCCGAACCGGCCGGCTGGGCCCGCGCCGTCGGGGGGTCGCGCCTGGCCGAGCAGGGCGTCGTCCGCCTCGAGGGCGACCTGGTCTACCTCGACCGCTACCACCGGCTCGAGACGCAGGTCTGCGCCGACCTGCTGACCCGCGTCGACGCGCCGCCGCCCGGGGTCGACGAGGCGGCGCTGGCCGCGGCACTGCCCCGCATCAGCGACAGCCACCTCAGCGACGAGCAGCGCGAGGCCGTCGTCCGAGCGGTCCGCCAGTCGACGACCGTGCTGACCGGCGGCCCGGGCACGGGCAAGACCACGACCGTCGCTCGAATGCTCGTGCTGCTCGCCGACCAGGCCCGGGCCCGAGGCGAGCGGCTGTCGGTGGCCTTGGCCGCGCCCACCGGCAAGGCGGCCACCCGGCTGCAGGAGGCCGTGATGGGCGAGCTGGCGGGCCTCGACCCCGGTGACCGCGACCGGGTGGGCCGACCCGAGGCCATGACCCTGCACCGCCTCCTGGGGTGGCGCTTCGACAACCAGACCCGTTTCCGCCACGACCGGTCGAACCGGTTGAAGTACGACCTCGTGGTCGTCGACGAGACCTCGATGGTCGAGCTGACGATGATGGCCAGGCTGCTCGAGGCGGTGCGCCCGCAGTCGCGGCTGGTGCTGGTCGGCGACCCCCGACAGCTCACCTCGGTCGGCGCGGGCGCCGTGCTGTCCGACATCGTGGCCGGCTTCGACGGACAGTCGGCCAGCCCCGTCGTCTCGCTCACCAGGAACTTCCGCTCGACCCGCGACATCCTCGAGCTCTCCGAGGCGCTGCGCGCCGGCGACGCGGACGCCGTCCTGCACCGGCTGCGGGCGCCCAGCGACGAGGTCGAGCTGATCGAGACCGACGACCCGGCGGCGGCCCTGCGCGAGGAGACGCTGACCTCCGCGCTCGCCGTCCGCGCGGCGGCCGAGGCCGGCGACCCGACGGGTGCTGTCGCGGCGCTCGACCGGCACCGCCTGCTCTGCGCCCACCGCGAGGGTCCCCGCGGCGTCCGCCACTGGAACCGGCAGGTCGAGCGCTGGGTCACCGAGGAGACGGGCCAGCCCGTCTACGGGGAGTGGTACGTCGGTCGTCCGCTGCTGGTGACCTCGAACGACCACACCCTGGAGATCTACAACGGCGAGACCGGCGCCGCCGTGCGCCTGCCCGACGGCCGGCTGCGTGCCTGGATCTCCGGCTCGGAGCGGCTGCGCGACTTCGCCCCGGGTCGCCTCGACGCCGTCGAGACCATGCACGCCATGACGATCCACAAGAGCCAGGGCAGCCAGGCCGAGCGCATCACCGTGCTGCTGCCCGAGGCGGACTCCCGGCTGCTGACCCGCGAGCTCTTCTACACCGCGGTGACCCGCGCGCAGCAGCACGTGAGCGTGGTCGGATCGGAGGCGGCGGTGCGCAGTGCGGTGAACACCCCGGCCCAGCGCGCCACCGGTCTGGTCGAGCGGCTCCGAGCCGCCCGGGTCGGCGCCGACCACGGCTGAGACGCGCGACACGGCCCCGCAATCAACACGCGATAGCCTCGCCGGATGCCCTTCCTGCTGCGCGTCGAGCTGCCCGACGTCCCCGGGTCCCTCGGGCGTCTGGCCTCGGCCATCGGTGTCGCCGGAGGCGACATCGAGGCGATCGAGATCATCGAGAAGCGGCTCGACGGCACGGCTCTCGACGACGTGCTGCTCGACGTGGCGCCCGGCATCATGCCCGACTCGATCGTCTCGGCCTGCCACCAGCTCGACGGCGTCCGGGTCGTCTGGATCAGCCGCTACGCCTCCGGCGGGCTCGTGCTCGACCTGGAGGCCGTGGAAGAGCTGACCTCGACCCCCGACGAGGCGCTCGACCGCCTCGTCGACCTGCTCCCGGCGACGTTCCGCGTCGACTGGGCCGCGCGGGTCCACCGCTCGCACGGGGTGGTCCGCGCCACCGGAGCGGCGCCGTCCGAGCTCGACTTCGTCGAGATCGAGCGTCCGGCGCGGCTCGACCCACCTCCGGGCTCCGTGGACTCCGACACCCTCTGGGCCGGCGCGCGCATCGACGGCAACGAGGTCGTCATCGTGGCCCGCCGCGGCGGCCCGGAGTTCCTCGACTCCGAGGTGGCGCGTCTGGGCCACCTCGCAGGCCTCGCGGCGTCCATCCACCGCCAGTAGCCACTCGTTGCGGGGCGGCGTCAGCGCCCGACGACGGCTCGGACCCCGCCGCCCACCGCGGCCGAGGTCAGCAACCGACGCCGGTCACGTCGCCGTCGGAGCGGTTGCCGAGGGCGTAGGCCGAGCAGTAGTAGAAGCTGAGCAGCGGGTCGCGCTGCAGGCGCACGGGCGACCAGCGCCCGCCACCGGTGGGCTCGAGGTAGCGGAAGGAGCTCGCGAGCAGCTGCCGCGAGGTGCCGCGGTGCTTGAGGTAGCGATCGAGCCAGCGCTGCACGTAGACGCTGGTGAGGTCCTGGCCGTAACGGCTCGCCGGCAGCACGAGCGGGATGTCGGTGTAGTCGAGGTGGGTCGAGGCGCGCGGCACCACGAGCATCGAGTCGACGCCGGCACGCGCCCAGTCGTCGAAGCCGGTGGCGCGCTCGCGGCGCGGGTCGGGTCCGTCCGGCGAGGGCTGCGGCATCAGCGACGAGCCACCGCTGAGCTCCCACGGGCTGACGGAGAAGCCGTACTCCGACTGCACGGCCAGGGCGGGTACGACCGGGGTGTTGCCGGCGCCGTCGAGCGCGCCGCTCGACGACGGTCCGGCCAGCTTGTCGAGGGCGACGACGGCAGCGACGCGCTTGTCGGTGGCCTGCACCTTCGACACGGCCGAGGCGCCGAGGGAGTGCCCGACGATCGCGATCCGCTGGGTGCGGCCCGGGGTCGCCGTGCGGCGGTCGCGGGAGTGGTCGAAGAGGCGCCAGTAGGGGTTGACGTCGTCGCCCACGCCGGGCGTGGCCCGGGAGTAGCGCTTCCTCGGCGTGGAGGTGAAGAAGCTCAGCGCGTCCTTCGTGCCGACGACGAAGTTCGACAGCTGCTGGAAGGGCACCCCGGGGCAGCCGGACATCTCGCCGTCCGCCGGCGTCGCGAAGGGGTTGCAGAACGGCAGCGCGTTCACGGTGTCGTTCTCGTGCGGCAGGGTCTCGCTGGTCCCCTGACCCTGCACGTCGTAGGTCAGGACGACGTACCCGCGCTCGGCGAGGTCCTGGGCCAGCCACTCGTACATCCCCTCCGAGCCCTGCACCGACCCCTCGGTCAGCACGACCCCGGGGAACGGCCCGCGTAACGGCGTGCCGGTGTAGGGGTCCTTCGCGTCCGCGAGCGGGGCGTAGACGTGGCCGCGCAGCAGCGCGCCGTACCGGTTGGTGAACGACACCGCCTTCATCCGGCCCCGCGTGCCCTCCCAGTCGGCGCGCAGCGGGTTGCCGACGTTCCAGCCCGGGAAGACGTTGCCGGCGCTCAGGGCCGGGTGCGTCGGCGAGGCCGCCTGCGTGACCAGCTGTGCCAGGCTCGTGGCCGGGACCTCGGTGGCGAGAGCCGCGAGGTAGGCCGGGTTGCGCAGCTGCCCGCCCGGTCCGCTGACCCGGCCGTAGGCATCGGCGATGTTCTGGGTGTCGCGCGCGGTGTAGGCCGGGTCGCTCGGCGTCGGCCCACCCGCTGCGGGTGCGGACGGCGCGGCGACACCCTGGGTGAGCAGGATCGCCGCGGAGCCGAGGGACACGAGGAGGGGGCGCAGTCGCATGTCGGCACAACGATCGAGGGCCCCCCGGGTGACGGCGGTCACCGCGGCGGGCCCGCGAGTGACCCACCTGCCGGCCCGGGTTTCCGCCCGCGGCGCTCGTGGCAGGCTGTCGCCATGCGGACGCCGATCACCTCCCTGCCCGCCCGCCGCCTCGTCGCCTCGGTGGTCGGCGGCCTGCTGCTCGCCGGGTGCAGCGTGAGCATTGGCGGCGCCGACTCGCTCGCGCCCGACGAGCTGGTCCAGCAGCTCGACCCGCAGCTGCAGGAGCTCAAGGGCGCGGGCGCCGAGGTCGACGACCTCGGCTGCGACGGCGACCTCGCAGCAGAGGTCGACGCCGAGCAGCGCTGCCACTTCACCGACGTCAACGGGGACCGCTACGGACTCACCGTCACGGTGACCGACGTCGACGGGAGCGACGTGGCGTTCGACCTGGCGGTCGACCCCGGTCAGACCCTCGAGCCGGCCGAGCTGGAGCCCGAGCTGGTCACCCAGCTCACGACCCTCAGTGGCGGCGTGGCACCCGACGACGTCAGCTGCCCGGGCGACCTGGCCGGCGTGGTGGGCGAGGAGATCACCTGCGTCCTCACCGCCGGCTCCGACCGACTCGAGACCTACGTGAGCGTGACCTCCGCCGAGGGCCCCGACGTCGGTTTCGACATCGAGGTCGCCGACGAGATGCTCCCGTGAGCGAGGACGCCGACGCCGGCAGGGCCTCGACCGCGCTCGAGGCCAGGGTGCGCGAGGCCGCCGCCGGGACGCCGTACGTCGTGACGCGCGAGGAGCACGGCTTCACGGTGAGCACCGACCTGGCCGACGCCCAGTGGTGGGGGGCGTTCAACCGCGCCGGCATGCGGCGAAGCATCTCGCACCAGGTCCGTCTGCGCGGGTCGGACACCTACTCGATCACCGACGTGTGGCGCGAGATCGACTGGGTGGTCGGGGAGCCTCGCGTCGCGGCGAGTGCGGGGGTCAGGCGCGGGCGGCTCCACCACCGCGGTCTCGAGAAGGTCTGGGCCCTCGACGACACCGGACGGATCAGCGCGGTCGCCGACTACCGCTTCGACAGCGCCGAGGGCCGCGACCTGGTGGTCGCCGCTGCGGACTCCCTCGACCTGGTGCAGGTGCGCGGCACCGAGGAACGGGTGGCCCGGGCCTTCGCCTGGGTGGGTGGGATCGGCGCGCTCGTCACGCTGCTGGTGCTGGTCGTCGCGGCCCTGCTCGGCGCCTTCTGACCCGGCTCAGGGTGGCTCAGGGTGACCCGAACCCCAGGTCCGCCGGGTCCGCCGGGTCCGCCGGGTCCGCCGGGTCCGCCGGGTCCGCTGGGGCGACCGAGGCGATGTAGGTGCGGAACTCCTCGACCATCGCCGGGGCCTGCTTGAAGGTGCAGGTGAGGGTGTGGATGAAGATGGCCGTGCGCTCGGGGCGTTCGAGGTCGACGTAGCTCGTGATGACCTGCGTCTGGCGCAGGTCGAAGCGTCGTCCCTCGACGGTCGCGGTGGCCCCCAGGGTCTGGGTCAGGGCCGGAGCGGTGTCCGACTCCAGCAGCTTGCGGTCGAGGAGCTCGACGTCCGCGGCGCCCTCGGCGACCAGCTTGGCGAGCGACTCGTCGCCCATGCTGGTCAGCGAGTCGACACTGCGTCGCCAGCCGCCGCTCACCGAGAGCGTGGGGGTGAAGTCGCCCTCGACGCCGCCGCGGGCAGCGAGGAAGACGACGTTGGTGACGCCGACCGTGGCCGGATCGACCTGTTGCCAGTCGGTCGACGGCAGCGCGAAGCGGATGGGGACGGGTGGCTGGTGCACGAGGTTCTCCTGACGATGGGGGGTGGGGACGGCGGCGGCGCTCAGCCCGGCCAGATCGCGCCCACGAGGTCCTTGCCGTGACCGTAGATCTCGGGCAGGTCGAGGGTGACGTCGCCACCCACCTTGCCGCCCAGCAGGAAGGCGACGCCGCCGTCGGCGCCGACGGTGAGCTTGCCGTCCTCGAACGAGAGCTCGGCGTCCCCGGCGATGCCGAACCCGGCCCAGCCCTCGGCACGCCCCTCACCGCCGAAGCCACCGACGTCGCCGTTGAGCTTGCCCTCGATCTTGCCGCCGGCGAAGAGCTCGCCGCCACCGTGGATGCCTTCCCTGCCGAGGGTGATGTCGCCCTCGGCGCGGGCACCGACCAGGAACTCGCCCTCGGCCCCGATCTCGGCGGGTCCGAGGGACCCGTGGATGCTCCCCTTGCCACCGAGGATCGTCAGCGTGCCGTCGGCGTTGATCTTCACGCCGTCCTTGTCGATCGTCGCCCCGGCCGATCCGTCGGCACCGAGCACGGTCACCGAGCCGTCGCCGTTGACCTTGACGTCGCCGTAGTAGTTCTCGAACTCGCCCTCGGCGTTGAAGACGTAGACGCCGCCCTTGATGTTGCCCAGCGTGAGCTTGAACGGGTTCTCGCTCTCCTCGCCGTCGCCGAAGGTCTTCTCCCAGAAGTTCCAGGAGATCGAGGGCCCGTCCATCGAACCGTCGGCGCCGAGCCAGTCGACGTCGCCGCTGTGCGAGTCCTCCTTGCCGTCGTCCTCAGCGTCGGGGGCCCCGAGAGTTGCCAGGGCGGCCCCGGCAGCGCTCAGGAGGTCCTTGCGCCCGCTCTCGAGCAGCGCCCTGGCCTCCTCGCGTACCGACTCGCCCGGGTCGACGAACTCCCCGGGGGGGCCCTGCGAGATCGAGGGGACCTCGTAGGCGCGGCCGCCGGCGAAGGTGTACTGCTTGGGCGCGCACTGGGCGTCGTTGTAGGCCTGCACGGCCGCGTTGTACTGCGTCACCGCTTCCCGCGTGAGCCTCTCGCCCTCGTTCCACCTGGCGAGGGCGTCGGCGGCGACCCCCTGCGCCTTCGACAGGGCACCGGCGTACGTCGTGAGCGCGCCATGCGCGGTGTCGAGGACGTCGGCGAACCCCTCGAAGCGATCAAGCTGCTTGGCGCGATCCATCCCGTAGTACATCGAGGTCAGCCCGCTCTCGAGGGCCTCCTCGGAGCTGATCGCCTCGCACGCTGCCTGGGCATCGGTGATCGACGTGCGAGCCTCGGAGAGGCTGGTGATGTTCTCCCACACCACGCTCACGTTGCCGGGGATGAGCGCCTTCGGGTCCTGGGTCTCACCCAGCTGCAGGGACGGCGGTGCGCTCACGGCTCACAGACCCCCGTAGGGACCGACCTGCGGCATCGCGGGCCTCGACGGATCGAGCAGGTCGGCCAGACCGGACGGCGGCGCGAACGTCTGCGCGACATGATCGTCGGTCACCTCGGCGAAGTGTGCCGTGACGCGGAGGTTCTCGGCGACGGCCCGGGTGCCGTCGTACAGCGAGACGCCGGCGAGGTCGAACTGCTGGGCACAGGCCGAGAACCACGCCGCGAGCTCGGTGTCGCCGAACGTGTCGCCGCTGACGTTGACCGTCTTGACGTCGAAGCTCGCGAGCGGGACCACCGCGTCGTCGTACTCCTGGGCCATCTTGCGCACCAGGCGCGGGTTGATCTCGTAGGTCATGGGTCCTCCCGGGTCGTCTGCGAGCGCCTGCCGGGAGGAGGTCTACCCACGTGTGGCGGTCTCAACCGTCCCCCGCAATGGGAGCGCGCGACGTCCCACCCCTTGCCGAGGAGGCGCGGCGTGGGTCAGCCGACCCGCTCGAGCAGGAACACCGGGATCTCGCGGTCGGTCTTGGCCTGGTACTCCAGGTACGGCGCGTACTGCGCGGCGCAGCGCTCCCACCACTCCGCACGCTCCTCACCCTCGGCGATCCGGGCGCGGTAGAGGTGCGGCTCGGGGCCGTCCTGGAGCTGGACCACCGGGTGGGCGATGAAGTTGTGGTACCAGACCGGGTGCTCGGGATCGCCGCCCTTGGAGGCGACCGCGGCGTAGACGCCGTCCAGCTCGACGCGCATCACGGGATTCTTGCGCAGCTTGCCGGACTTCGCGCCCTTGGAGGTGATCACCACGATCGGCCACTCGGGGTGGTCGAGCAGGGTGTTGGCCTCGCGTCCGCCGGTGGCCTCGTAGGTCTCGACCTGGTCGCGGACCCAGCCGGCCGGGCTGGGCTCGTACTCGCCTTCTAGTGTCGTCATGCTGCACACAACAGCACGAGCGGCCGCCGGATTCCGCGCGTTCGGCGGGCGATAGCCTCGGGCCATGTCCGCCATCGAGGGTGTGTCCGAGACGTTCGACCCCGCCGCCTGGGACGTCGTCCCCGGCTTCGAGGACCTCACTGACCTGACCTACCACCGGGCCAGGGCCCACGGCACGGTCCGGATCGCCTTCGACCGCCCCGACGTGCTCAACGCGTTTCGGCCCCGCACCGTCGATGAGCTGCTGCGGGTCCTGGAGCACGCGCGCATCTCGGCCGACGTGGGGTGCGTGCTGCTCACCGGGAACGGCCCGAGCGCGAAGAACGGCAAGTGGGCGTTCTGCACCGGCGGCGACCAGCGCATCCGCGGTCGCGCGGGCTACCAGTACGAGACGGACGGCCACGACGACGCCGGCGCCCCGCCCAACCCGATCGACGCCGCCAAGCTGGGACGCCTCCACATCCTGGAGTGCCAGCGACTCATCCGCTTCATGCCGAAGATCGTCGTCGCGGTGGTGCCGGGCTGGGCGGCCGGCGGCGGCCACAGCCTGCACGTGGTGTGCGACCTGACGATCGCCAGCGCCGAGGAGGCGCGCTTCAAGCAGACCGACGCCGACGTGGGGTCCTTCGACGGCGGGTTCGGGTCGGCCTACCTCGCCCGCCAGGTCGGGCAGAAGTTCGCCCGCGAGATCTTCTTCCTCGGCGAGGAGTACTCCGCCGAGGACGGCGTGCGCATGGGCGCGGTCAACCGCGCCGTGCCGCACGCCGACCTCGAGGCCACCGCCTTGGAGTGGGGCCGTCTCGTCAACACCAAGTCGCCCACCGCGCAGCGGATGCTGAAGTACTCCTTCAACCTCATCGACGACGGCCTCGTGGGCCAGCAGCTCTTCGCCGGCGAGACGACCCGGTTGGCCTACATGACCGACGAGGCAGCCGAGGGCCGTGACCAGTTCCTCGAGAAGCGGGAGCCGGACTGGTCGCCGTACCCCTGGTACTACTGAGTCGATTGCGTTTTGCAGGTCAGAGCGATATCGAGGGTCGATCTGGGGTCTCAGTCCGCGCCGCGGGCTCTTCATGTCCTGGACGAAGGCGCACGCGCAGAACGCGCCCTGGATCACTCCCCAGAACTCGGCGTTCGACTATTCATCCGTCGGACGAGCAGGATGCTGAGCAGGACGAGGAACCCCTCGCTGCCGAGGAACAGCCCCAGGGCTGTCGCTGCGATACGCAACGGTGAACCAGTGTCCGTGCGGACGGCCAGGTCACCCTCGGGACCATCGATGACCGCCACCACCCGATCTGAGCCACGATCCGTCCAGGAGGGCTGCGCTAGCCGCACCTTGCGCTCGCTCAGGCCCGGGCGCTCATAGCGGAGGAAGCAGCGTTCATCGCGTTGGTTGTACCGCGGTCCACCACTGAGCGCCGGCGGGGGGGAGTTCGCGATCGGGCATGCTCCGGATCGGGTGCCGGTCACGGTCACGGTGTACTCCGCGGCGTGCACGGCGTTGAGCACACTGCTGAAGGCGGCCACCCCGCCGACCAGGGCCCAGAAGAACGCCGCGAGCACGAGAGGTGTGACGACGATCAGGAGCGGTTGCTTGCGTGCTTCTCGCCATCCGTCGATCCACCCGCCGTTCCCGCGTTCCGCATTTTGTTCGACCACGAGGCTTCGCTTCCTTCCTAGGGGAATTGCTATGGCCGTTCACCGGGTCGCGGCGAGACGGAGGCCGCCTGCGCGATGCCCTCGACGTTCGGCGGGATGAACCGATCTACTGAGTGGCTCCTCACCGCCCCGGCGCCAGGGGTCCACGGTGCGCCGTCGACGTCATCGGCACCCCGGAGGCCGTCATCGCCTTGGGCGCCGCGAAGGCCAGTCGGTCCTGCGGCCCAGTCAGGCCCTGCGGGCCAGAGCCCTGGGTGCCTGGCGGGCCGACCGGTCTCCCTGCCTCGAAATGGCCCTGCTGACCCATCAGATCACCGTGCGCCTGAGCCGGTGGTAGCAGCGAGCGTGCGGGCTCCGGATGCGAGCGGCAGGGCAGGGGCAGTGGGTGGAATCGTCGTGGCCTTCCTCCTCGGGGTTCCCCTCCCAGCCGGGACTCTGCCATGCCGCCTGCGTTCACCGAAATGTATTTCTGCGAACCGCAGCCGGTCCAGCCCGCTTCGTGGTCGTCGGTATGGCAACGACCCCATGGTGCAACGTGGGCTGCCGCTTGTTCCGTCCGACGTGCGGCGACCGTCTAGCCGCGCTGGGTGCGCGCCCACGCTCGCGCCGTTCTGCCTTCGTTCCCCTGCCACCCAAGACGTCAGCGGTCGAAATCCGCCGACTCCAGCGCCAGCCGGCCCATTCGCGGCACACTGGTGCCGCACCGCTCAGCGACAAGGGGTCTCGATGGATACCGAGGACGCGTCTACGACGTCCCCGATATCGGCACGCACCAGTAGCTGGGGTGGGCACGAGGCACGCGACGAGCTGCGTCGGATCGCTGACGACGCGTGCGAGAGGACCGGGTTCGCCATCTGCACGATCGAGGTGCTGCGCGTGGACGGCCTGCTCGAGGTCGTGGTCTCCACCGGCAACCCGGACTCCGAGGCCGAACGTGGCCACGTCTTCCCGGTCAGCCACGCCCATCGAGTCCTGCAGGACGGTGTTCGCTACGGCAAGTTCGTGTTCCTCGCCGAGGAGGACATGGACCCCGCGCTCCAGGAAGCCATCCGGGGGTACGGCTACGTGCCCGTCATGCCGGTCTCGAACGATCCCCGGCGATGGCGGTCCCTGGACATGCTGGTGGCCCACCTCGACGACGACTCCGGGCGCACGCGCATCCTGTTCCACCTCGACGAGCCGCAGAGCGGACGTCGTCCCCGACCGACGGAGCTCCAGGAGATCGCCGACAGCATGGAGCTGTCGCTACAGGCGACGCTGGCGATCGTCGATCGCGAGGAGCTGACCCGCAAGGCCCGCCTCGACGAGACCGCACGAGACGTGGTGCGAGCGGCCTCCCAGCAGGTGACCGCTCGCGAGCTGCTGTCCGGCGTGTACCCCGCCCTGATGACCGGGTTCCGTGCGCGGTCGCTCACCGTCTGGCTCTACGACGAGCCCGTCGACGCCAGCGTCACTTCCGAGACGTTCTCCGCCTTGCTGGCGCTGCGTCCGGCGATCGAGGCGGCGACGAGACGCGCCTGGGACGAGCGCACGGTGATCGTCGCCGACAGCGATCGCGTCTGGGGCGACGACGAGCTCGATCGCGGCCACCGCGACGACCTGACCGGTCACCTGTCCGCTCACGGGGCGGGGGAGGTCCTGCTGGTGCCGGTGGGCGCCGGGCACGAGCCGATGGGGGTGCTCGTGGTGGTCCGCGAAGGCGCGGGTGAGCGCTGGACCGGCAGCGAGAGTGCGGCCGCCCTCGGCGTGGGCCACGACCTGGGCCGAGCGCTGCTCAGTGCCCGTGCTCACGAGCGCGAGCAGCGCTTGATCGAGGAGCTGCAGAGGCTCGACGAGTACCGCCGACAGCTCGTCGCCACCGTCAGTCACGAGTTGCGCAACCCGCTGGGCGTGATCGCCGGGCACGTCGAGATGCTCGGGTCCCTGCCCGACCTGCCCCCGACCGCCGAGACATCGCTTCGAGCAATGGGTCGCGGCTCGGCTCGGTTGACCGCGATCGTCGACGACCTGTTGCTGCTGAGTGAGACCAGCAGCACGGCGACGATCGTGCGCGTGCCGGTCGACCTCGGTGCCTTGTTCGCCGAGGTCGTCGAGGACGAGGCGGTCCGGCCGAACCATCGGGGCGTGACGCTCCGCGTCGAGCCGTGCCCCGACCAGACGATGGTCGCCGGGGCGCGCGAGGAGCTACGAGGCCTGCTCGTCAACCTGGTGAGCAACGCGGTGAAGTACTCCCAGGTGGGCGGCGTCGTCACGCTGTCCCTGACGGCTCACGACGGCGACGTCGTCTTCACCTGCGCCGATGACGGGATCGGCATCTCCACCGGTGACCTCGAGCACCTCTTCACCGAGTTCTTCCGCTCCACGAACCCCGAGGCGCTGCAACGCCCGGGGACAGGGCTGGGCCTGGCCATCGTCGCCCAGGTGGTGGCCCGGCACGACGGTCGGATCGACGTCGACAGCGAGCTCGGGGCCGGCACCACCTTCCGCGTCACGCTGCCGGTGCTCTGACGCGGGAGAGCCTCGAGCCCGCCGCCCGCCGCCCGCCGCACGCCGCACGCCGGCGTCCCCGGCGGCCCTGGCGCTCCTGCGCTCCTGGCCGCCTGTGATCCGGCCATTCGGGGGAGGTTTGGCTCGGGCGCAGCGCGGGCATGGAGGGCTCATGTCGACCCTCACCCCGCAACAGTCCCCACGCAACAACGAAGAGCTCTGGAGCAGCGTGTTCCTCCTCGCCGGGCCGGTCCTGGCGTTCGTGCTCGCGATCCTCCTCATCGGCTGAGCCCTCGCACGACGAGAACCCCGCCCCATCCGACCTCCGCAGAGATCGGGTGGGGCGGGGTCTGTGTGCGTCGGTGGCTCCGGGTGTCGCCGTCAGGAGGCGTTCGGCGAGAGCGACGCGACGAAGTCGAGCTTGTCGAGCACCGGCGCCGGAATGATGAACGGGTAGACGTCGTCCTTGCCCATCGAGCGGTTCATCTGGTTGAGAGCGATCGAGAGCGGTATCCACACGCCCGTGACGACATCGTTGAACTGCGTGAAGTCGCTGATCCCGCCGACCGTGAGCAGTCCGTACTCCCGGGCGGTCTCGATGCTGTCGCAGATGTGCAGGTAGTGCGCCCAGGTCTCGGCGAAGTCCTCGAAGGGGTGCATCGTGGCGTAGGTCGAGATGAAGGACGACTCCCAGCCCTCGGGCGGGCCTTCGTCGTAGTGGCGCTGGATCTCGGCCTGGTAGTCCTTGGACTCGTCGCCGAAGAGCTCGCGGCAGCGGCTCATCCGCTCGTCGCCGCGCACCCACTGCCACTCGGCGTAGTGGCCGAACTCGTGGCGGAAGTGTCCGAGCATCGTGCGGTAGGGCTCCGACAGCTTGGCGCGGACCTTCTCGCGGTAGGCGTCGTCGCTCTCGGCGAGGTCGATGGTGATGATCCCGTTCTCGTGCCCGATGACGACGTTCTCCTCGACGCTGGAGAGCAGGTCGAAGGCGATGCCGTCGTCGGGGTCGACGTCCTTGCCCACCACCTCGAAGCCCAGGGTGTCGAGCTCGACCAGGAGGTGGCGCTTGGCGGCCTCGGCGGCCGGGAAGTTCTCGAGGCCGACGAGGTCCTCGTCGCTGGGTCGGGTGCGGGTCAGGTCGCAGCTCGAGCACTGGTTGCCCGGGGCCGAGGCCAGCCAGGTGCACCCGGACAGGTTCAGGTTGGCGCAGACGTACCACTGCGCGCCCGAGGCGTCGACGTAGCGCCCGGCGGAGTCGAGGGGGACGATGGCGCGCTCGGGGCGGGAGAAGCCCAACGACGTGCCGCAGGCGACGCAGAGGGAGTTCTCGAAGTGCAGGGAGTTGTCGCAGACGCGGCAGCGGAAGGATTTCACTGCTGAAGTATGGGCCCACGTCGATCGATCCGCCCTCCCCCGGACGGACGACGCCGGGCGCGCAGGTGGCCTGCCTCACTCCCCGTCGCTCGGACTGGTAGGACTACGGGGTGAGGATCGTGGTGCTGACCGGGGCGGGGATCTCCGCCGAGAGCGGCGTCCCGACGTTCCGTGACGCCGACGGGCTGTGGGAGGGCCACCACGTCGAGGACGTCGCCACGCCCGAGGCCTTCGAGCGTCAGCCGCTCGTCGTGCATCGCTTCTACGACGCCCGTCGTGCCTCCCTGGCCCTCGTCGAGCCGAACCCGGCGCACCTCGCCCTGGGCCGACTCCAGGAGGTGCTCGGCGACGACTTCTTCCTCGTCACCCAGAACATCGACGACCTGCACGAGCGCGGTGGGTCCGCTCACGTGCACCACATGCACGGCGAGCTCCGGGTCGCGCTGTGTCGCAGCTGCCAGGCCCGCGTCGAGTGGTCCGGCGACCTCAGCGACTTCCCGCCGTGCCCGCGCTGCCACGAGACGGAGCTGCGTCCGGACGTCGTGTGGTTCGGCGAGATCCCCTACGGCATGGACCTCATCCAGATGCAGCTGCAGCGCGCCGACCTGTTCGTCTCGATCGGCACGTCCGGCGCGGTCTACCCGGCGGCGGGCTTCGTGCAGTACGCCGCCGGCCACGGGGCGCGCACCCTCGAGCTCAACCTGCAGCCGAGCGAGGGCACGTCGTACTTCCACGAGTCGCGGCACGGACCCGCCGGCCTGCTGGTGCCGCAGTGGGTCGACGAGGTGCTCGACGGCTCACCGGGATAGTCCCTGACGAGAGGGTCCGCGACGAGCCGGTCCTCGGCGCGACCCGGGGAAGGGCCAGTTCGTCAGGGGCTGTCCGCACAGCCAGAGGGCGGCCGACGGCGCACGGCGCAGCGAGGTCTCCCAGGTCCGGAGACGTCGGCGTCGTCGTCGGCGTCCGGCTCGCCCAGGGGAGAAGACCCATGAGGTGACCTCAGGCGCGGAACAAGGCACCCGCGTCGGTGGTTGCGCTGACGTGAGTGCCCCCGAGATCACCCGTGCCAGCGTCGGCCTGCGCAGCGAGCGCGGACCCATCCTGCTGGCCGTGATGCTGAGCATCGGCCTGGTCGCGATCGACTCCACGATCCTGGCGACGGCGGTGCCGGCGGTGGTCGACGACCTCGGTGGGTTCACGTCGTTCCCGTGGCTGTTCTCGATCTACCTGCTCGCCCAGGCGGTGTCGGTGCCGATCTACGGCAAGGTCGCCGACCTCGCCGGCCGCAAGCCGGTGATGATGCTCGGCATCGGGCTCTTCGTCGTCGGCTCGCTGCTGTGCGGCCTGGCCTGGAGCATGCCGGCGCTGATCTTCTTCCGGCTGGTGCAGGGCCTCGGTGCGGGCGCGGTGCAGCCGATGGGCATGACGATCGTCGGCGACATCTACTCCCTGGCCGAGCGGGCCAAGGTGCAGGGCTACATCGCGAGCGTCTGGGCGATGGCCTCGATCATCGGGCCGACCCTCGGCGGCATCTTCTCCGACTACCTGTCGTGGCGCTGGATCTTCTTCGTCAACCTGCCCCTCGGCCTCGCCGCGGCCTGGGTGCTGTGGCGTCGCTTCGACGAGACCGTCGAGCGGCGCAAGCACTCCATCGACTACGCCGGTGCCGCGCTGCTCGCGGGCGGCGGCACGCTGCTGCTGCTCGGCCTCCTCGAGGGTGGTGTGCGGTGGAGCTGGTCCTCACCGGCCGGCGTCGGGATCTTCGTCGCGGCCGCCGCGCTCCTGGTGGGGTTCGTCGCCGTCGAGCGGCGAGCCCTCGAACCGGTGCTGCCGCTGTGGATCTTCCAGCGCCGCGTGCTCAACGCCGCAGCGTCCGGCTCGTTCGTCGTGGGCGTGCTGATGCTCGGCCTGACGTCGTACGTGCCGCTCTACGCCCAGACCGTGCTCGGTCACGGCGCGCTGGTGGCAGGTCTGGCGCTCGCTGCGATGACGATCGGCTGGCCGATCGCTGCCGCCACCGGCGGGCGCTTCTACCTGACCATCGGTTTCCGGGCGACGGTCTCGATGGGCGCAGCGATCACGATCGCCGGCGCGGCGCTGTTGTCGTTCGTCAGCGCCGACAGCGCCCTGTGGCAGCTTGCGCTGCCGTGCTTCGTGATGGGCGTCGGGTTCGGGTACGTCGCCAGCCCGGCCGTCATCGTCGCGCAGTCGTCGGTCAGCTGGCAGCACCGCGGCGTCGCGACGGGAGCCAACATGTTCGCCCGCTCGATGGGCAGCGCGGTCGGGGTCGCGGTCTTCGGCGCGATCGTCAACAGCCGCATCGCCGGGTCGGGCGGCGGTGCCGTCGATCTCGAGAGCCTGCCGATCGGCACCATCGCACCGGCGATCCACGCAGTCTTCGTGGGCTCGGCGGTCGTCGCGGTGGCGCTGCTCGCGACCGGGTTCTTCATGCCGACGCGGGTCGTCGAACCGGCTGAGTAGGCCTCGACCCACACCTCCCCGGTTCCAGGCCTGGACGCGCCGGCACCGCCCCGGCTGGTGGTCGGGCCCAGGTGGTCGGCCCGAGCTCAGACGTCGTCCGAGCCGGACGGCGGTGCGGTCGTCGCGGGCTGCCACGCCTGCGGCGCCGGCACGGCCTGGTCCGGCTTCTCGGCGCCCACCCGGAGGGCGTAGGCGTCGGCCTGCGCCTGGGTCGGCATCAGGATCCACAGGATCGGGTAGATGAGGATCGGGCTGCCGGGCAGCACGATCGTCGTGAGGACGACGAGCAGACGGGCGACCCAGGGCCCGACGCCGATGCGACGTCCGATGCCGGCGCTGACGCCGCCGAGGATCTTGTGGTCGCTGGAGCGGACCAGACCGTGCTGGGCGAGGCTCTGGCGGATGTCGTTCATGGTGGGCACTTCCCTGATGACGATGGGTGGACGGGTGTGGTTCCACGGTGCCCGGGCAGGGTGCCCGACCACATCGGGTGAGCCCCTGGCCGACCCCTGAGCGGTCCCCTGGGTCGACCGGGCGGCCCGGGCCGAGGTTCAGGCCGGGGTCGAGCCCCCGGCCACCTCGTAGCTCCAGATCTCGCTGTGCGTCGAGACCGGCTGGGGAGCCTCGCCGCCGGCGCGCTCGGACGCCGAACGATGACCGTCGGCGAAGGAGCGCGACCCGACCCAGGCCTGGAAGGAGTCCTCGTCGCGCCAGCGGGTGATCACCAGCCACTGGGTGCGGTCGTCGACGGGCTTGAGCAGCTCGAACCCCTCGAACCCCTCCTGCCCGTCGACCGCGCCCGCGCGGGAGGCGAAGCGGTGGGCGAGCTCGTCGCCGGAGTCGGCGGGGACGGTGATGGCATTGATCTTGATGACGGTCACGCTCGCCAGCGTGCCACCCCCCGTCGAGTCGGCGCGTCTACGCGCCGACTCGGCACCCACCCCGCGTCGAGTCGGCGCGTCTACGCGCCGACTCGGCATCGAGGGTGGGGCGGGTGGGTCAGGAGGGGTGAAGGACGGCGCCGGCGTGGGCCGGGAGGGTGAGGGAGCCGGCGGTGAGGTCGACCCCGGACTCGGTCTCGAAGAGCAGGTCTGCCTGCGCCACGTCGACCACCGCGTCGGTGTCGGCGAAGTTGATGACGACCAGCAGGTCGCCGCGGTGCATCCGCAGGAGCCGGGCGGTCTCGTCGACCTCGCAGCGGGTGCGCGAGAACGCCGGGTCGGTCAACGCCGGATGCGCCCGACGCAGCGCCGCCAGCTGTCGGTAGACCTCCACCATCCGGGCGCCCCGGCCCGACTCGAGCTCGCTCCAGTCGAGCTTGGAGCGGGTGAACGTCTCGGGGTCCTGCGGGTCGGGGACGACGTCGGGGTCCCAGCCCATCTTCGCGAACTCGCCGATCCGGCCCTCGGCCGTCGCCCTGCCCAGCTCGGGGTCGGTGTGGGAGGTGAAGAACTGGAAGGGCGTGGACGCCGCCCACTCCTCGCCCTGGAAGAGCATCGGGGTGAACGGACCGCACAGCGTGAGCAGCGCCGCGCACGCGAGCTGGTCGTCGTCCAGCTTCTCGGTGATGCGGTCGCCGGTCGCGCGGTTGCCGATCTGGTCGTGGTTCTGGCTGCAGACCACCAGTCGCCAGGTGGGCATGGCGGCGGTGTCGATCGGGGCGCCGTGGTCGGCCTCGCGGAACGACGAGTAGGTGCCGTCGTGGAAGAACCCCTTCTCGATCACCTTCGCCAGCGCGCCCAGAGGCTCGAAGTCGGCGTAGTAGCCGTCGGTCTCCCGGGTCAGGGCGACGTGGACGGCGTGGTGGAAGTCGTCGCTCCACTGCGCGTCGAGCCCGAACCCTCCGGCCTCGCGCGGCGTGACGAGCTTCGCGTCGTTCAGGTCGGACTCCGCGATCAGCGTCAGGGGGACGCCGCGGTGCGCCGACAGGGCGGCCACCTCGATCGCCAGCTCCTCCAGCAGGTGGGTGGGGGAGGAGTCGGTCAGGGCGTGCACGGCGTCGAGACGCAGCCCGTCGACGTGGAAGTCGTCGAGCCACATCAACGCGTTGTCGATGATGTAGCGGCGCACCTCCGCCGAGCCGTCCTGGTCGAGGTTGACCTGGTCGCCCCACGTGTTGCGGCCCTGGGTCAGGTAGGGGCCGAAGAGCGGCAGGTAGTTGCCGGCGGGTCCGAGGTGGTTGTAGACGACGTCCTGGATGACACCGAGGCCGACGGCGTGACAGCCGTCGACGAAGCGCTGGTAGGCCGCCGGGCCGCCGTAGGTCTCGTCGACCGCGAACCAGTCGACGCCGTCGTAGCCCCAGTTGTGGGTGCCGTTGAAGGAGTTGACCGGCATCAGCTCGACCAGGTCGACGCCGATCGAGCGCAGGTGCTCGAGCTTGCCGAGTGCCGCGTCGAGGGTGCCTTCGGGGGTGAACGTGCCGAGGTGCAGCTCGTAGATCACCGCGCCGGCGAGCTGGCGCCCGGTCCAGTCGCCGTCGCCCCACACGTGGGCGTCGGTGCGGAAGGTGCGCGAACGCTCGTGGACGCCGGCCGGCTGGCGCAGCGAGCGCGGGTCGGGTCGCGGCTCGTCGGAGCCGTCGATCAGGTAGCCGTAGTCGACGTCGGCCGCCGTCGGGTCGGGGGTGGGCCCGGTGGGGGTCCACCAGCCGCCCCCGCGCTGCTCCATCGCCACGATCTCCTCACCGACCGACAGCGCCAGCGACGCGGCCTTCGGTGCCCAGACGTCGTACGGCCCCCGTGCCGCAGACCCGGTCGTCACGACTCCTCCGCCCTCGTCAGCAGGGCCACCGGCCACGTGTCGAGCACCTCGCTCAGCAGCACGGTGCCGTCGGACTCGAGGTCGCGGTCGGTGACGTGGTCCCACCACCGTCCGGCCGGCAGGACCAGCTCGGTGCTGCCCCACCCGCCACGGTCGACGAGGGTCAACGGCAGCCGGGTGGCCACGGTGATCGCGCCACCGCGGTCGAAGGCGACGAGGTGCTCGGCGGCGTCACCGCGCGCTGTCACCGGCTCGTAGGTCGTGAAGAGCTCGGCCTGGTCGCGGCGCAGGTGCAGCGCGGCGCTCGTGGTGGCCAGCTTGCCCCGGGCTGCGTGGTCGGGCCCGCGCCCGGTGGCGAGGTCCCTCAGCAGCTGCGCGCGCAGGTCGAAGTCGACCGCGCGCCGGTTGTCGGGGTCGACGAGCGACTGCTCCCACAGCTCGGAGCCCTGGTAGACGTCGGGGACGCCGGGCAGGGTGAGCGCCAGCAGCTTGGCCGACAGGGCGTTCGTCCACCCGGGTTCGACGACGGCCTCGAGCAGTCGGTCGAGGACGTCCTTGACCTCGGGGGAGTCGAAGGCCGCATCGACGCAGGCGTGCACCGCGGCCTCGTAGTCCTCGTCGGGAGACGTCCACTGCGTGTGGTCGCCGGCCTCGCGCATCGCCTTCTCGGCGTAGGCGTGCAGACGCGGGCGCAGGTCGTCGTCCTCGGGCGCCCACGCTCCGAGGACCGCCTGCCACAGCAGTGCGGCGAAGGCGTCGTCCGGCACCGGCGCGAGCTCTTGCAACCGCACGAACGCCGCGGCCCAGACGTCGGGGGCCTCGGCGAGGACGGCGATCCGCGCGCGGACGTCCTCGCCGCGCTTGGTGTCGTGGGTCGTGGTGCACGTCATCGCCGTGGGCCACTCGCGCTGCCGGGTCGCCATCAGCTGGTGGAAGCCGTCGACGGGCAGGTACTGCTCGCTCGGGTCTGCGCCGACCTCGTTGAGGGAGGTGAGGCGGTTGTAGCGGTAGAACGCACAGTCCTCCACCCCCTTGGCCATGATCATCCCGGAGGTCTGCTGGAAGCGCAGCGCGGCCGGCTGGGCGGCATCGCCCAGGACGGGCTTCAGGGCGTCGAGCGCCGAGGCGAGGTCGGGTCGATGGGTGCGGGCCGACGCGAAGGCCTCGTCGAGGTAGCCGCGCGTGGTCGGCAGGTAGGAGCGGTAGACCGGGAAGCAGGCGGCCAGCTCGGCGACGGCGTCGACGACGACGGCCTGCGGGAGCCCGAGCGGAGTCGGCTCGGCGGACCCACCGCGCAACCGCGCGCTCAGCCGCTTCGTCAGCGAGCCGGACGACGCCGGCGCGGTGCCGCCGGGCAGCTCGCGCACGATGCGGCGCACCTCGGAGCCGAGGATGCCGTCGGCCACCGCGCGCTTGGTGCCGTGGATCATGGCAGCCCAGTCGTGGACGTCCTGAGGCAGCTCGCCCCGGGCCACCGGGGCGGTGAGCACCCGGTCGACGAGGCCGAGGGCGTCGTAGCCGGTGGTGCCGGCCGTGGCCCAGGTGCTGGGCAGGGTCTCGCCCGGCTCGAGGATCTTCTCGACCAGCACGTAGGCGTGCTCGCTCAGCCCGGCCAGGTCGGCGAGGTAGCCCTCGGGGTCGCGCAGGCCGTCGGGGTGGTCGACGCGCAGGCCGTCGACGAGGCCCTCGTCGATCCATCGCTTGATCTCGACGTGGCTCTCCTCGAAGACCCACCGCTCCTCGACGCGCACTGCGGCCAGGGTGTTGACGGCGAAGAAGCGACGGTAGTTGAGCCGGTCGTCGGCGGCCCGCCACGAGACCAGCTGGTAGTGCTGCTTGTCGAGCGAGCGGGTGCTCGGCGCCAGCGGGAACCGGTGGTCGTGGTAGCGCACCTCACCGGCCTCGACGTCGACGGTGATCGCGTCCTCGTCGTCGTCGCCCACCACCGGGATGAGGACCTTGCCGCCGCCGGCGTCCCAGTCGACGTCGAACGCCTCGGCGTAGCGCGACTCCCGTCCGTGGGTCAGCAGGTCCCACCACCACGCGTTGGCCGACGCGGTGGCGACGCCCATGTGGTTGGGGACGATGTCGACCAGCACGCCCATCTCGAGGCGTCGAGCCTCGGCCGACAGCGCCGCCAGGCCCTCGGCGCCACCGCGCGCGGGGTCGATGCGGTCATGACGGACGACGTCGTAGCCGTGGTCGGACCCGGGCTCTGCCTCGAGCAGCGGGGAGAGGTAGACCCAGTCGACGCCGAGGTCGTGCAGGTAGGCGAGACGCTCGGCCGCTGCGTGGAGGTCGAACGACGCCCGGATCTGCAGACGGTAGGTGTTGCGCGGCGTGCGCGGTGCGCGCGGCGTCTGCGTCACGACTCGACCGTACGGGTCTGCGCGGCGACCGAGGCGGCGACCGACGAGTCGACCTCCGGCTCGGGGGGGTGACCCTCGCGCAGCACCAGGACGCTGCGCCCGGCCAGGGCGAACGTCGACCCGGCCGGCTTGCCGGCGTCGACGCCGCTGGAGCCGGCGGTGTTGATGACGACGTCCCACGTCTCGGAGTACTCCGCGGGCGGCAGCGTCACCTCGGCCGGTCCGTCGGCGTTGAAGTAGAGCAGGAAGTGGTCGTCGTGGATGGCGCCCCCGCGGGGGTCCTTGCCGGCGATGCCCCGACCGTTCAGGTACATCCCGATGGCCTGGCCGGAGTGCTCGCCACCGCCGTCGGGGTCCCAGTCCTGGTCCTCCATCGGCTCGCCGTCGAGGTGCAGCCAGACGATGTCGTTGAGCCGGTCACCCTCGCCGGTGCGCACCGTGCTGCCGGTGAAGAAGCGCTGGCGGTGGAACGTCGGGTGGTCGCGGCGCAGCCGGATCAGCTCGGCGGTGAACTCCATCAGCGGCAGGTCGGCGCGATCCCAGTGCATCCAGGCGATCTCGGAGTCCTGGGCGTAGGTGTTGTTGTTGCCGTTCTGGGTGCGCCCCATCTCGTCGCCGTGCAGGATCATCGGCACGCCCTGGCTGAGCAGCAGCGTGGCGAGGAAGTTGCGCTGCGAGCGCGCGCGCGACGCCAGGATCTCGGGGTCGTCGGTCTCGCCCTCGACGCCGTGGTTCCACGAGCGGTTGTGGCTCTCGCCGTCGCGGCTGTCCTCGCCGTTGGCCTCGTTGTGCTTGTCGTCGTACGACACCAGGTCGCGCAGCGTGAAGCCGTCGTGGGCGGTGATGAAGTTGATCGAGGCGAACGGACGACGTCCGGAGTGCTCGTAGAGGTCGGAGGAGCCGGCCACGCGCGAGGCGAAGTCGCCCAGCGAGGGCTCGCCACGCCAGAAGTCGCGCGCGGTGTCGCGGTAGGCGCCGTTCCACTCGGTCCACTGCGGTGGGAAGCCACCGACCTGGTAGCCGCCCGGGCCGACGTCCCACGGCTCGGCGATGAGCTTGACCTGGCTGACCACCGGATCCTGCTGCACGAGCTCGAAGAAGGTCGCGAGCCGGTCGACGTCGTAGAACTCGCGCGCGAGCGCGGAGGCGAGGTCGAAGCGGAACCCGTCGACGTGCATCTCGGTGACCCAGTAGCGCAGCGAGTCCATGATCAGCTGCAGCGAGTGGGGGTGGCGCACGTTGAGGGAGTTGCCGGTGCCGGTGTAGTCCATGTAGTGCTTCTCGTCGTCCTCGACGAGGCGGTAGTACGCCGGGTTGTCGATGCCGCGGAAGCTCAGCGTCGGGCCCATGTGGTTGCCCTCGGCCGTGTGGTTGTAGACGACGTCGAGGATCACCTCGATGCCGGCCTGGTGCATCGCCTTGACCATCGACTTGAACTCCTGGACCTGTTGGCCCAGCACCTGCTCGGCGTCGGTGTGCGCCGCGGCGGAGTAGTCGGCGTGCGGGGCGAGGAAGGCCAGGGTGTTGTAGCCCCAGTAGTTGCGCAGGCCCTTGTCGAGCAGCGTGGAGTCCTGGATGAACTGGTGCACCGGCATCAGCTCGATCGCGGTCACCCCCAGCTTGGCGAGGTGGTCGGTGATCACCGGGTGCGCGAGCCCGGCGTAGGTGCCGCGCAGCTCCTCGGGCACCTCGGGGTGCAGCTGGGTCATGCCCTTGACGTGCGCCTCGTAGATGACGCTCTCGTTGTAGGGGATGCCGAGGCGACGGTCGCCCTCCCAGTCGAAGTACGGGTTGATCACGACGCCGAGCGTCATGTGCGCCGCGGAGTCCTCGTCGTTGCGCGAGTCCTCGTCGCCGAAGGTGTAGGCGAACAGCGACTGGTCCCAGTCGATCTCGCGGGTCGTCGCCTTGGCGTAGGGGTCGAGCAGCAGCTTGTTGGGGTTGCACCGCAGCCCCTTCGCGGGCTCCCACGGGCCGTGCACCCGGTAGCCGTAGCGCTGGCCGGGCTGGATCGAGGGCAGGTAGCCGTGCCAGACCAGGGCGTCGACCTCGGTCATCTCGACGCGGGTCTCGGTGCCGTCAGCATCGAAGAGGCACAGCTCGACGCGGTCGGCGATCTCGCTGAAGAGCGCGAAGTTGGTGCCCGATCCGTCGTACGTCGCGCCCAGCGGGTAGGCGTGCCCGGGCCAGACGGCATGGTTGCCCGCTCCGGTGGGGTTGGCGGGAGCCGTGCTGGGGTGGGGGGTCTGGCCGGTCTCGGTACCGGACTGACCCGTGTCGGTGGTGCTCATGCGTGCCTCCTGAAGCGTCGACCCGTGGGTTGGATCGATCCAACCACACGGTGTGCCGATCTTCGCGGTGCGGACGGACCTGCCGCATCACCCCTCGGGTCGGGTACAAAGGGGTGTGTCCACCTACCCCGGCGTCGGCGACCGCATCGGGCGGTTCCGTGTGCTGGCCCAGCTGGGAGCCGGCGGCATGGGAGTGGTCTACGAGGCACTCGAGGAGAACCTCGGACGGCGGGTCGCGCTCAAGGTGATCGCGCCGGTCTTCGCCGAGGACGACGATTTCCGCGAGCGGTTCGGCCACGAGGCCCGCGCCCTCGCGTCGCTCGACTCGCCCCATGTCGTGCAGGTCTACGCCCACGGTGAGGAGGACGGCTACCTCTACATCGCCACCCAGCTGATTCCCGATGGCGACCTCGGCCAGATGGTCGGCCGCTGGGGCCCGGCACCGTTCGGCCGAGGGGTGGCCCTGATCGAGGACGTCGCCGCGGGACTCGCCGACGCCCACGACGCCGGGCTGGTGCACCGCGACATCAAGGCGGCCAACGTGCTCGTGCGCCGCCGCGGCTCGGGGGCCTCGGCCTCGGTGTCGGCCTACCTCGGAGACTTCGGCATCGCCCGCAGGGTCGACGCCGAGGCGACCCGCGCCGGCTCGGCCGTCGCCGGGACGCCGTCCTCGATGGCTCCCGAGCTGCACCAGGGTGCGCCGGCCAGCCCGGCCTCCGACCTCTACTCCCTCGGATGCCTGCTCTGGGTGACCCTCACGGGGACACCGCCCTACGCCGGGACCACCGAGCTCGCGGTCATCAGCGCCCATCTCGAGGCACCGGTGCCCCAGCTCGCCGGCGCGAGCCCGCTGGTGGACGCCGTGAACCACGTGCTGCGGCGCTCGATGGCCAAGAACCCGGACGAGCGCTACCGACAAGCCGGCGAGCTGCGCGACGACCTGCGCCGCACGGCAGCGCTGACGAGCGACCCCTTCTTCCACGCCCAGGCCCGGCCTGCCGTCGGGCCTCTTCCTCCTCAGCCCCCGAGTCGTGCGGCGCAGGCCCGCACGACCCCGCCCGCCGCGCCGTACGCCGCCGGGCCGCACGCCGCCGGGCCGTACGCCGCCGCCTCGCCGACGTTCTCGCTGCCCGGTCGCCCGTCGATCCACGCCCCGGGGGGTCCTGCGGGCGGTCGCACGGGCGCGTCGCACGGGCCGTCGCACGGGCCGCTGGCTGGGGCTCGCGGTGGCAGCGGCTGCGGTGGTCGGTGGCGGGGTCGCCGCCGTCGCCCTGAGCAGCGGTTCCGATGACGACACCGCCGGGCCGCCGCCCGCCCCGAGCTCGTCGCCCTCGCCGACCACCTCGAGCAGCACGTCGCCCCCTACCGCCTTCGCCGACCAGCCCGCGCCGGACATCTTGTCGGCAGCGCAGAGTGCGATGGCCGGGCTCGACTCGGTGCGGATCTCCGGCGACGTCCTCGACGGTGGTGACCTGCTGGGCGTCGACCTCGCGATCACCTCGAGCGGCGATTGCGACGGCACCATCTCGTCGGGCGGCGGCTCCGCCGAGCTGCGGCGCATCGGTGGCGACACCTGGTTCCTCGCCGACGAGGCCTTCTGGATCGCCTCGACCGACGCCACCCAGGGACCGCTCATCGCCGCCACCGTCGACGGGCGCTGGGTGTCGGTGCCGGCGGCCGACGCCGAGGAGTTCGCAACGGTCTGCGACCTCGACGGGCTCCTGTCGAGCACCACCGGGACGGGGGTCGGCAGGGTGCTCGGGCCGGGCACCGTCGAGGGCCGCGCGGTGGTCAGGGTCGAGACCGGCGGCGACCCCGGCGGCGAGGCCGGCGTGGCCGCGGTGGCGGTCGACGACCCGCACTACATCCTCGAGCTCGACAACGACTCCGACGGAGCCTTCGTCTTCTCGGACTTCGACCGGCCGTTCGCCGCCCAGCCGCCGCCATCAAGAGACGTCTTCGACCTGCCGGGTCTCGACTGACGCGACGCGCCGACGCCCTCCCGGCCTCCCCTCTCGCGGGCGATGGGCAACGCGGTCGCCCCACGGGTGGTTACCGACCGGTAGGTTTCGGTTACGCTCCTCTCATGAAGCGCGAGATCTATGACGAGGACCATGAGGCATTCCGTTCATCGGTCAAGGAGTTCCTCGACCGCTCGGTCGTGCCGCACGTCGAGCAGCACGCCGCCGACAAGGCGCTGCCGCGCGACTTCTGGCTCGAGGCCGGCAAGCAGGGCTTCCTCGGCCTCGAGATCCCGGAGATCTACGGCGGCTCCGAGGCCGGCGACTACCGCTTCAACGCCGTGATGGCCGAAGAGCTCTCCAAGGTCAACGCCGCTCTCGGCTCCTGCTGGGGCATCCACGCCGACATCACCGCGCCGTACATCGTCGAGCTCTGCGACGACGACCAGAAGGCGCGCTGGTTGCCCGGCGTCGCGACCGGGGAGACGCTGCTCGCGATCGGCATGACCGAGCCCTCGGGCGGCTCCGACCTGGCGGCCCTGAAGAGCACCGCGGTGCGCGACGGTGACGACTGGGTCGTCAACGGCTCGAAGACGTTCATCACCAACGGCTACTCCGCCGACCTCGTCGTGACGGCGGTGCGCACCTCGCCGGAGAAGAAGGCCAAGGGCATCACGCTCTTCGCCCTGCCCACCGCGGCCGAGGGGTTCAGCCGGGGCCGCAAGCTCGACAAGGTCGGCCAGGACGAGTCCGACACCGCGGAGCTCAACTTCTCGGACCTCCGCGTCTGTGACGACGACATCGTCGGCGAGCTCGACCAGGGCTTCATCCACATGATGCAGAACCTGCCGCAGGAGCGGCTGGGCTGCGCGATCTCGAACCTCGCGCACGTCAAGCAGATCCTCGGCGAGACGATCGCCTACACGATCGACCGCAAGGCCTTCGGCGCCAGCATCGGCTCCTTCCAGCACAACAAGTTCCTGCTGGCCGAGCTGGTCACCCAGATCGAGGTCACCCAGGCCTACGTCGACCAGTGCGTGATCGCGCACACCAAGAAGGAGCTCACGCCGGTCGACGCCGCCAAGGCGAAGTGGTGGACCTCGCAGATCCAGAACGACGTCCTCGACCACTGCGTCCAGCTGCACGGTGGCTACGGCTTCATGAACGAGTACCGGGTGGCCCGCGCCTGGCGCGACGCGCGCGTCTCGAAGATCTGGGCCGGCTCGAACGAGATCATGAAGGAGCTCATCGGCCGCGACCTCGGCCTGTGAGGCACGCTGTGCCGACCCGGGTAACGACGACCGGCCTCTCGGGTCGCTGCGGGACTCGCGGCCACCGGGCACGCGGTGTGGCACGGTAAGGACGTGGCCGCGTCGAGGACGTCGAAGCTCGGCGTCGGCATCGCGGTCCTCGCTGCCGTCCTCGGCATCGCGGTGTTCGCCGGCGTCCGCTTCCTCTTCTTCGGCCTCGAGGAGGCCACGCCCTGGGACAAGCCCGCGCAGCTGGTCGACGGCCAGGTCGAGCTCAGCTACGACGGCCGCGACTGTCGCGACCGGGTCGCTGTCGTGGTCGAGGAGGATCCCACCACCGTCATGGTCACGGTGACCGAGACCGTGCGGTCCCTCGTCTGTGGCCACGACGAGACCTCGTCGTACGACGTCATGGTCGATCTCGTCGAACCGCTGGGCGATCGTGAGCTCGTCGACGGTGCCTGTGGCCTGGGCCAGTTCGAGCAGGACCCGCGCTGCGCCCCTGACGTCGTCACGCTGGCACGCTGAGACCGGCTCGGCTCAGCTGCGGCCGGGACCACCCCGAGCACCCTGCAGGACCTGGGCCCGGACCCGTGAAGGGCGTGTGCGCGGCCGGGCGAACGTCGCGCAGCACCGTCAGTTCAGCACAGCCGCGCGGCAGCCCGTCTCATCAGCACAGCGAGGGCACCAGCGTGCAGAGCACAACCGGGACCGTGGGCACGGGCAGGGCCGTCGTGGGAATCGGCAGGGTGCTGGGGAGCGGGATCGGCAGGGCGGTGGGCAGCGGTGGCAGCGTGGGCAACGGACTCGTCGGGGTCGGCGTGGGGCTGCCGCTCGGCGTAGGGGTGAGGCTCGGCCGCGGCGTGACACCAGGAGACGGGCTGATGCTGGGGGTAGGGGTGACGCTCGGCCGCGGGGTGACACTGGGTGATGGGCTGGTGCTGGGCGTGGGGCTCGTGCTCGGGGAAGGACTGGTGCTGGGTGAGGTGGTCGGTGAGGTGGTCGGGGAGGGGCTGGGCGAGCCGTTGGTGGACTCACAGGTCTGCCAGGTGTTGTAGCGCGAGATGGCTTCCTGCTTGTCGCGCGACTGCTGGGCGGTGTCGCGCTTCTGGGCGGCCTTGGCGCGCCTGAGCTGCTTGTTGGCCTTGCGCTTCTGCTTCTTGCCCTTGGCCTGGTCGGCCTTCGCCTGCTTCTTCTGCACGCGCCTGTTGTCCTTGCGGACCTGCTTGGTCGAAGCGTTGTAGCTGATGGCCGAGGCCACGAACGCGTCGTACTCCGACTGGCAGCCGGGGCTCGGGGTGCTGGCCGGAGCCCGCGGTGCGCTCGAGGCAGCCGACGCCGAGTCCGGTCGAGGTCACGGACGCGGTCGCGACGCCGGTGACCAGGGTGGCGCTGCCGAGGAGAACGGTGATCGTGACGAGTACGGAGCTGAGCCGGGTGCGAGCGTGCGGAGTCATGAGTCCTCGATGGGTGCGGGTGGAGCGGACGGATGAACAAGGACAGCACGACCGGCGGGCCGAAGGAAGTGCTCGTCGGCACGTCTCGACCGAGCTGTCGCAGCAGGCGCCTCCCCGAGCCGACGGCGGGCGGCGACACTTCGGTGCTTCAGGCGGTCAGGGGCAGATGCCCGGGATCGGGATGACCGTGCAGATCAGGGCCGGGAGCGGCAGTGGGACCGGAGAACCGCCGCCGGACCCGGGCGCGGCATCGCAGACAGCCTGAGGAAGCCCAGCGGTGCACAGGGGCTGGAGCGGGCTGGTGCCACCCGGACCGGCGGGGAGCTTGGCGGCGTCGCAGAGGGCCTGCGGGGCGCCCAGGGGAGGTGCGCACAGGGCCTGGATCGGGCTGGTGCCACCCGAGGGCGGTGCAGGCAGCATGGTGAACACGTTGCAGACCTCCTGCGGCAGGCCGTTGTCGCACAGAGGCTGGATCGGGCTGGCGCCCGGGGTCGGGGTGGGCGTCGTTGTGGGCGACGGGGACGGGCTGGGCGACGTCGACGGCTTGGGGGACGGGCTGGGTGAGGTGGTCGGCGAGGTGGTCGGCGAGGGGCTGGGCGAGCCGTTGGTGGACTCACAGGTCTGCCAGGTGTTGTAGCGCGAGATGGCTTCCTGCTTGTCGCGCGACTGCTGGGCGGTGTCGCGCTTCTGGGCGGCCTTGGCGCGCCTGAGCTGCTTGTTGGCCTTGCGCTTCTGCTTCTTGCCCTTGGCCTGGTCGGCCTTCGCCTGCTTCTTCTGCACGCGCCTGTTGTCCTTGCGGACCTGCTTGGTCGAGGCGTTGTAGCTGATGGCCGAGGCCACGAAGGCGTCGTACTCCGACTGGCAACCCGGGCTCGGAGACGTGGCGGCTGCGCGTTCGGAGGTGGCGGCGGGTGAGGTCGAGCTGACGTCCGCGGTGGCGACGCCGGCGACCAGGATCGCGCTGCCCACCATCACGACGACGGAGAGGAGGAGGGCGGAGAATCTGCGCCAGGGGTTCGGGTTCATGGCTTCCTTCAGGTCGAGGTGGTGCGCAACTTCGTCGTGGCTAGGAGATCACCGAGCGCCGCCTGGAAGGTGCACTCGCCCGATGCGGCGGCCATCTCTGCGAGTCGGCGACGTGGAAAGGGCGGCCGCGGTGAGGCGGTCACCCGGCAGGTCAGGGGATCGGAATCGGGATCGGCAGACCGCTGGCGCTGAGGTCGCAGATGAACTGCGGCAGGCCGGCGTCGCACAGGGGCTGCAGCGGGCTGGCGCCACCAGGACCGGCGGGCAGCTTCGCTGCGTCACACAGAGCCTGGGGCAGGCCGGCGTCGCACAGGGCCTGGATCGGGCTGGTGCCACCCGAGGGCGGTGCAGGCAGCATGGTGAACACGTCGCAGACCTCCTGCGGCAGGCCGTTGTCGCACAGAGGCTGGATCGGGCTGGCGCCCGGGGTCGGCGACGGGCTCGGGGACGCGGACGGCGACGGGCTGGGGCTCGCCCCGCCGTTGTCGCTCTCACACTTCTGCCACGTGTTGTAGTCGGCGATGGCGCGCTGCTTGTCGCGTCGCTGCTGCGCCGAGTCACGCCGCTGGGCCTGCTTGGCCCGCTTGAGCTGCTTCTTGGCCTTGGCCTTCTGCTTCTTGCCCTGGGCCCGCTCGACCTTGGCCTGCTTCTTGGAGACCCGCTTGTTGTCCTTGCGGACCTGCTTCGTCGAGGCGTTGTAGTCGATCGCCGACGCGACGAAGGAGTCGTACTCGGACTGGCACGCGTCGCTCGGGCTGCTCACGGGCGCGCGCTGGGCCGTCTCGGCCCCAGCGGAACCGGAGGAGAAAGCGGCAGTGAAGCCGGCGGCCAGAGCGATCGCGACAAGAGTCGCGAGCACCAGGCGCATCATGGAACGGGTCATGTGGTGGTTCCCCCCAGGTGTCTCCGTCGCCGGGGCGCAACGGTTTCCGCATCGATCAGAACACGACATTCGTCATCCGTACATACTTCGGTCGAGATCGTGACCTGTCACCGGCCGGGCGACCGACGTCGCGCGAGCTCGGTGCCGCCGCTGGACAGCCTCACCTTGCTTGATCCGGACCCGCGACCCGGCGACGATCGAGCCATGAGCAGTGACACCAGCGACCCGGTGGCGCCGTCCGCGACGCTGAACGGGTCGGACATCGGCCCGCACGACGACGAGCCGCACTCCAGCCGCATCTCCAGCCGGCTGAACTGGCTGCGCGCGGGGGTCCTGGGCGCGAACGACGGCATCGTCTCGACCGCCGGCATCGTCGTGGGCGTCGCCGGAGCCACCACGCAGCGCAGCGCGATCGTCGTGGCCGGGGTGGCCGGACTCGTTGCGGGCGCGATGAGCATGGCGGCGGGGGAGTACGTGTCGGTCTCGACGCAGCGCGACTCCGAGCGCTCGCTGCTCGACAAGGAGCGTCGCGAGCTGCGCGAGGAACCGGAGGAGGAGCTGGCCGAGCTGGCCGCCATCTACGCGGGCAAGGGCCTCGAGGCCGACCTCGCCCTCGAGGTGGCCACCCAGCTGACCGCTCACGACGCGCTCGGCGCGCACGCCGAGGCCGAGCTGGGCATCGACCCCAACGACCTCACCAGCCCCTGGGCCGCCGCCTGGGCCTCGATGATCGCCTTCACCGTCGGTGCCCTGCTGCCGCTGCTCACGATCGCCCTGGTCGTGGCCTCGGCGCGAGTCGTGGTGACGGTCGCCGCCGTCACGGTCGCACTCGCGGTGACCGGCTACGTCAGCGCCCGCCTCGGCGAGGCTCCCGCACGGCGCGCGGTGCTGCGCAACATGGCGGGAGGCCTCTTCGCGATGCTCATCACCTACCTGGTGGGCTCGCTGCTCGGCACCCGCATCGGCTGACCTCCGGCCCCTCGACCCGCGCCGACGGACGCCGTCAGGGTCAGCGCGCGCTCGGCTGCCGGCCGGGCAGCCTCGCGGTCGCCCGCCACCAAGCCCACCCGGGCGCGCCGGTCGAGCAGGTCGCCGACGTCGGCCGCGCCCTCGTGGGTCACGCCGAAGATCAGCTCGGCCAGGGTCAGCGGCACCCCGGCGGCGACCGGTGCCAGGAGCTCGTCGTCCGACAGGGCGCTGACGCGGCGGGCCGTGTCGAGCACCAGGGCGGCGTCGGTGCCGTAGCGGCGCACCAGTCGCGGCGGCAGCTCGAGCGCCGCGAGGGCGGCTCGCGGGGCGGCGCCGAGCAGCGGGAGGGTGCGGGTCACACACGGGCCCGCGCGCAGACCGCTCGCGGCCACGGCCGTGTCGACGGCGTCCTCGGCCATCCGGCGGTACGTCGTGAGCTTGCCGCCGACCACGGTCACGACGCCGGAGCGGCTGGTGAGCACCGCGTGGCGGCGCGAGAGGTCGGCGGTCGAGACGTGGCCCGAGTCGTCCCCGATGTCGAGCAGGGGGCGCAGCCCGGCGAACGCGCCGACCACGTCACGGCGGTGCAGGGAGCGGTCGAAGGTCGCCGACACGACGTCGAGGAGGAACCCGACCTCGCTCTCCGAGGGGGTGGGCACGTCGGGCATCTCGCCCTCGACCGGCTCGTCGGTCAGCCCGACGTAGATGGTGTCGTCGGGCTGGGGCAGCACCATCACGAAGCGGTTGGTGGCGCCGGGAACCGGGGCGAACACGGCGGTGGTGAGGCCGGGCAGGGTCTCGCCGCGCAGCACCAGGTGCGTGCCCCGGCTGGGCCGCAGCCGCACCTCGTCGACGAGCCGGTCGGCCCAGACCCCGGCAGCGTTGACGACCGCCCGAGCGCCCACGCGGTGCTCCTCGCCGGTGAGCTCGTCGCGCAGGTCGACGTGCGTCCCGGTCGCGCTCAGCACTCGGGCGCGGGTGTGCACCGCGGCGCCGAGGCCGGCGGCGGTGCGGGCGATCGTGGTGACCAGGCGAGCGTCGTCCTCGAGCTGGCCGTCCCACGACAGGGTCCCGCCGCTCAGGCCCGGGCGGCGCAGGCCGGGGGCGAGGGCGACCAGCTCGGTGGCGGAGAGCCGCCGCGGTGGCGGGAGCGTGGCCGCCGACGTGCGCGCGCCGCGGCGCAGCAGGTCGCCGGCGCGCATCCCGACGCGGGTCAGGGAACGCTGGGCGCGACCGGTCGACGACGTGAACGGGACGACGTACGGCATCGCGCGGGTGAGGTGGGGGGCGGTGACCTCCATGAGGATGCCGCGCTCGACCGCGCTCTCGTGAGCGACGCCCACCTGGCCGTGGGCGAGGTAGCGAAGTCCGCCGTGCACCAGCTTCGACGACCACCGCGAGGTGCCGAAGGCGAGGTCGTGGGCGTCGACGGCGAGCACCGACAGCCCCCGGCTCACCGCGTCGAGCGCGACGCCGGTTCCGGTGGCACCCAGGCCGATGACGACGAGGTCGACGTCGGTGGGGGCGTCGCCCAGCCCCGGGGTGATGCGTCGCGCCCCGCTCATGGCGCCAGCGACCGGGTCAGCAGCAGCTCGAGCTCGGCGTCGATCGCCGCCTCGTCGACGCTGTCGTCGAGCATCGTCTGGGCCGAGAGGGCGAAGCCGTGCACCGCGAGCAGGAGACCTCGCGCGATGGCGGTGGCGTCGCCCGCCCGGACCTCCCCGGCGTCCTGTCCGGCGACGACCTCCGCCTCGACCACCCCGAGGACGAGGTTCTGCGAGCGACCGCGTCGGGCCAGCAGGTAGGGGAGGATGAGCTCGGGGTCGAGCTCGACGATCCGCACGAAGAGCTCGTTGCTCCGTAGCCCTCGCACGGACGTGGTGATGGTCGCGACCAGGCGCTCGACACGCGGCAGCGCAGGGTCGGCGTCGGCGACTGCGGCCCGCACCAGGTCGGTCCACTCGCGCGTCATCAGGTCGCCGAGCAGTGCACCCATGTCGGGCCAGGAGCGGTAGATGGTCATGCGCGAGACCCCGGCGCGTCGAGCGACCTCGGTCAGCGTCGTGCGCCGCCAGCCGACGTCGAGCAGGCAGGCGCGGGCGGCGTCGAGGTAGGCCTCGTGTGGTCCCGGAACGCTGTCGACCCGGTCGGCGTGATCGTTGTGACGAAGTGACGTCATGTGTCACACTGTAACACCATGAGCCCGACACCGCCGATGCTGCCCTTCGTCCAGTCCGAGATGCACCCCTCGCGCTGGGGTGACCCGGCGCTGGCCGGACCGTTGCCGGACTCGGCCCGAGAGCTCGTCGAGCTGGCTTTCGGCCTGGCGGACCGTTCGGTCGTCGAGGCGCCGTCGCTGGCCCCGGTCGGGTTGTCGGGCCACGTCCTGACGGCTCTGGGTGGGGCGGTCGGGGCCGAGCACGTCACCACCGACGCCACCCTGCGGCGTCTGCGTACCCGCGGCAAGTCGACGCCCGACCTGCTGCGGATGCGCGCCGGTGACCTGGTCGACGCACCCGACGTCGTCGTCCGGCCCTCGACGCACGACGAGGTCGCGGCGGTGCTGGCGCTCGCCGTCGAGCACCACCTCGCCGTCGTCCCCTTCGGTGGCGGGACGTCGGTCACCGGCGGGCTCGCGGCCCGGCGCGACGGCTTCGCCGGTGTCGTCTCGCTCGACCTGGTGCGGATGAAGGGGCTCCTCGACGTCGACGACGTCTCGATGACCGCGACCCTCGAGCCGGGGCTGCGCGGGCCCGAGGCCGAGGCGCTGCTCGCCGAGCGCGGGCTCACGCTGGGGCACTACCCGCAGTCGTTCGAGTACGCCACGATCGGCGGCTTCGCCGCGACCCGCTCCAGCGGGCAGTCGAGCGCCGGCTACGGCCGCTTCGACGCCCTCGTCGTCGGGCTGCGCGTGGCGACGCCGCGCGGCGAGCTCCGGCTCGGGAGCGCGCCCGCGAACGCCGCTGGACCAGACCTGCGCCAGCTGCTGCTCGGCTCGGAGGGAGCCTTCGGCGTCATCACCGCGGTGACGGTGCGGGTGCGCGCGCTACCGGTCGAGAAGGTCTACGAAGGATGGCGGTGGGGCTCGTTCGACGAGGGCGCCGACGCCATGCGCACGCTCGCCCAAGCCGGACTGCTGCCGAGCGTCATCAGGCTCTCCGACGAGAACGAGACCGCGATCAACCTGGCGCGTCCCGACGCGATCGGCGGCCAGGGCGAGGCGGCTGCCGCCTGCCTGATGATCACCGGCTACGAGGGGGAGCCGGCCGCGGTCGGCGCCAAGCGGGCTGCCGTGGGCGCCGTGCTCGAAGGTCTCGGGGGAGTCGCGCTCGGCACCGAGCCGGGCGAGGCGTGGGTGGAGGGTCGCTTCGCCGCCCCCTACCTGCGCGACGCGATGCTCGACGTCGGGGTGCTGGTCGAGACGGTGGAGACCGCGACGTTCTGGTCGAACCGACAGGCGTTGTACGCCGCCGTCAAGGACGCCCTGGTGGGTGAGCTCGGAGACGGCGCGATCGTGCTGTGCCACGTCAGCCACGTCTACGAGACCGGCTGCTCGCTCTACTTCACGATCGCCGCCGCGGGTGCCGAGGATCCGCTGCCGCGATGGTTGCGGGCCAAGGCCGCTGCCTGCGACGCGATGATGGCCGCGGGTGCGACGATCACCCACCACCACGCCGTGGGCACCGACCACCGGCCGTGGCTGACCCAGGAGATCGGCGAGCTCGGCGCATCGGTGCTGCGGGCGGTCAAGGCCGACCTCGACCCCACCGGCATCCTCAACCCCGGAGTGCTGATCCCCGATGCCTGAGCCGACCGAGCCGACCGAGCCCACCGAGCCCACCGAGTCCACCAGGCCGGCCGGCGGGCACCGGTCGTTCACGTTCCTGGTCAACCCCGCCTCGGGCGGCGGCGCGGCGCCGGGTGCCGTGCTGCCGGTCTCGCGGCTGCTGCGCGACGCCGGCGCGCGCGTCGACGTCACCTACTCGCCGGGGCCGAGGGCGATGGTCGGGCTGGTCGACGAGGCGGTGGCGCGCGGCGACGTGGTGGTCTCGGTCGGGGGCGACGGGATGCTCTCGTCGCTGGCCGGCGCGGTCTCCCTCGCCGGCGGCACCCTCGGCGTCGTCCCCGCCGGGCGCGGCAACGACTTCGCCCGGATGCTCGGCATCCCGGGCACTCCCGAGGAGCAGGCGGCCCTGCTGCTCGACGGCGGGGCGCGCCGGGTCGACCTCGTCTCCTGCACGCTCGGCGGCGCGGGTGCGGCGGACGCGGTCGCGCGTCGGGTCGCAGGATCGGTCTACTGCGGCGTCGACGCTCGTGCGGCCGAGCTGGTCGACGGTGCCCGCCGCCTGCCGCGAAAGCTGCAGTACCCCTACGCGGCACTGCGCGCGTTCGCCGGCTACCGACCGGCGACCTGTCGGGTGAGCGTCGACGGCGTGACGGCGACGTACGCCGCGGCCAACGTCGTGGTCGCCAGCTCGGCGTACTACGGCAACGGCATGAAGATCGCCCCCGCAGCCGTGGTCGACGACGGGCTCCTCGACGTCATCGTCATCGAGGCCCGCTCGAAGCTGTCGCTGATGCGCTCGCTGCCGAAGGTCTACGACGGCGCCCACGTCGACCTGCCCCAGGTGACGGTGCTGCGCGGACGCCGGGTCGAGCTGTCCGCCGACGCGTCCGGACCCGGTGGGGCCGTGTCGGTGGGGATGCCGGTGGGCATAGCCAGTGGGGATGCCGGTGGGCGGCGACGGCGAGCCGCTCGGCGTCCTGCCCGGCCTCGCGGACCCGCCTGCCGTCGTCGAGGTGCTGCCCGGGGCGCTGGCGGTGATCGCCCCGTAGCCGTCCCCGTAGCCGTCCCCGGCCGGTCTCCTAGGCCCGGGCCAGCTCCCAGACGAGCAGCTCGGTGGGCACCGCCGCGGTGACCTCGTGCGAGCCCTCGTCGGTGAAGCGGAACGCGTCGCCCTCCTGCAGCGGCTCGGCCATCGACGAGCGGAGCAGGGCTCCGCGGCCGACGTGGGCGTGCACGAACGGCCCGCCCGGGATCGTCACGGTGTCGCCTGCCTCGAGCCGGGCGACCGAGAAGACCGCGCCGGGCAACGGCTCGGCGACGCGGGTCAGGGCACCGGGCTCGAGCCTCGGCGTCGTGACGTCGTACGACGTCTCGGCCGGCAGGTCGGCGTCCTCGCTCGGGGCGAGCCAGACCTGCACGAAGCGGGTCTGCGGGGCGGTCGCGACCTCACGGTGCTCGATCCCGTCGCCGGTCAGGAGCACCGCGACGTCGCCCGCCTCGACGGTGTGCGTCGTGCCGGTGGAGTCGCTGTGGGTCAGCGCGCCGGAGAGCACCCACGAGACGATCGCGAGGTCGGCGTGGGTGTGGGGCTCGAAGCCGCGGCCGTTGCCGAGGAGGTGGTCGTCGTGGCACACCATCGGGCCGAAGCGCAGGTTCTCCGGGTCGTAGCGGGACCCGAACGACAACGCGTGGCGGGTGAGCCGACCCTCGGCCTTCTCGACGAACGCAGCAGAAGCCCGGCGGATCTCGACAGTCACGGGCATCATTGTGCCTGTGTCCCCCCCACCCCCCGGCGGGCGACCTGGTGTCCCGCCAGGAGCGCCTGCGCTTCCGCCTGGCTTCGTGCTGGGCACGAGCACCTCGGCCTACCAGATCGAGGGGGCTGCCGACGCCCACGGGCGCGGCCCCAGCACGTGGGACACCTTCGCCCGTCGGCCCGACTGCATCAAGGACGGCTCGACCGGCGACGTGGCGTGCGACCACTACCACCGCCTCGACGACGACGTCGCGCTGCTCGCCGAGCTCGGCGCCCCCGGCTACCGTTTCTCCCTCTCGTGGTCGCGGCTGCAGCCGGATGGCCGCGGCGCGGTCAACGCCACCGGCCTCGACTTCTACGACCGGCTGATCGACCGGCTCCTCGAGGTGGGCATCGACCCGATGGTCACCCTCTACCACTTCGACCTGCCGCAGGGACTCGAGGACGACGGTGGCTGGCTCAACCGGTCGACGGTCGAGGCGTTCGCCGACTTCGCGGCGCTGGCCGGCGAGCGGTACGCCGACCGCGTGGCGCACTGGGTGCCGATCAACGAGCCCAACATCGTCACGCTGCTGGGCTACAGCCTGGGCCTGCACGCGCCTGGCCACGAGCTGATGTTCGACGGACTCCCGGCTGCACACCACCTGCTGCTCGGTCACGGGCACGCGGTGGTCGCCCTGCGCGAGGCCGGTGCTCGCAGCGTCGGCTGTGCCAACAACCACGCGCCGATGTGGCCGGCCAGCGAGGACGCCGCCGATGTCGGCGCCACGAAGCTCTTCGACGCCATCTGGAACGGGCTCTTCCTCGAGCCGATGCTGCTGGGGCGCTACCCGGTCGACGTCGCGCCGCTGCTCGACGAGGTCGTCCGGCCCGGTGACCTCGCGATGATCCGCCAACCCCTCGACTTCTACGGCGTCAACTACTTCCAGCCCTTCAAGGTCGGCGCCGCGGCCGACGACGCGCCCCTGCCGTTCCAGCTGATGACCCTGCTCGGCTACCCCGTCACCGACTTCGGCTGGCCGGTCGTGCCCGACGCGTTGCGCGAGTGGCTGATCATGTTCCGCGCGCGCTTCCGCGCCGCGCTGCCCCCGATCGTCATCACCGAGTCGGGCTGCTCCTACGACGACAAGCCCGACGCCGACGGCGTCGTCGACGACCAGGCCCGCATCGACTACCTCGCCGGCCACCTGCGCGCCGTGGGCGAGGCGGTGCAGCGCGGCGTCGACGTCCGCGGGTTCTACACCTGGTCGCTGCTCGACAGCTGGGAGTGGATCGAGGGCTTCACCCAGCGCTTCGGCCTGGTGCACGTCGACTTCGAGACCCAGAAGCGCACCCCCAAGCGCTCGTTCGCGTGGTACGCCGACCTCGTCGCCAGCCAGACCCGCTCGCTCGGCTGAGGTCGCTTGTAACGCACCGTTCGGACCTCCACCACACCGCTTGAACGGCGTGGTGGAGGTGCGGACGGTGCGTTACAAGCAGCACGTCGGCCGCGCGGCGGGCCGGCGGTCCCCGGCCGGGTCAGACGGAGTGGCGCACGGCCAGGGTGGCGCGCACGGACGCCTCGTCCCAGGGTTCGCCGAGCCAGTCGTAGAGACCCTCGAGCACGGTGGGGTCGGCGACGTAGTCGTCGTAGTGCACGCGGTACGCCGCCTCGCCGAGGTCGGCTGCGACCGCGAGGATGCGTCGCTCGGTCTCGGCGAGGTGCGCGGCGTTGTGCTCCGCGTCGCCCTTGGCCCACCAGCCGCTGGCCAGCACCGACGGGTGCTCGCGGGTGTTGACGAGGAACCGGGCGCCCGGGAAGACCAGCCGCAACCAGGCCACGTAGTCCTCCATGTCCTGGTGGTACCAGCGGATCTCCTTGAACCCGGTCACGCGGGTGTCGGCCTCGGGCCGCAGCACCGTCTCGAGGGCGAGGCGACGGATGCCGGCCAGCGAGCGCTTGAGCGGCACGTCACCCATGCCGAAGAACGGGTGCGTGGAGGCACGGTAGACGTCAGCCGGCTTGCGCCCCTTGATGGCGGCGAGCTGGCGGTGGTAGGCGAAGAGGTGGTGCAGGGCGTGCTCGTTCTCGCCGCGGACCAGGTAACCGGGCTGCGCGTTGAGCAGGCCGCTGAGCAGGGTCGAGCCCGAACGGCCGTAGGTCATCACGAACAGGTACGAGAGGTCGTCGTCCGGACCGCCGCGCCCGTTTACCCGCGAGCGCAGGCGCGCGACCTGGCGCTCGAGGCGGTCGTTGTCGGCGCGCAGCCGCTCGACCTCCTCGGCGAGCTCGCGGCTCCGCTGCCTCATGTCGGCGCCGTCAGCCCGCCAGGCGGCGCAGCACGTACATCGACTGGCCGTCGGTCTCGCGTCCGTGCACGAACTCGTCGACGGCGAGCCCGGCGTCGTGCAGGGTGCGCTCGAAGAAGACGCGGTCGAAGCGCACGCAGTGCAGCGCGCCCTTCCACTCCAGCGCGCGGTAGTCGGTGGGGTTCTCGACGCAGTCGGGCACGTCCTCCTCGACGAATGCCGTCACCCAGGCACGCCCGTTCGGCGCGAGGATCCGCGCGATCGTCGCGCCGTAGCCGGCGAGGTCGTGGGTGAGCATGTGCGAGAACACCGAGTAGGCGTAGAGGACGTCGACGCTCGCGTCGTCGGCCGGGATGTGGAACGAGTGCTCGCCGTCGGGGTTGTAGCGCGCGTTGTGCGCGTCGACGAGGGTGAAGCGGGTGTGCTCGTCGGTGAGGTGGTCCTCGGCCCAGCCGAGCAGCTCGGGCTGGATGTCGACACCGTGGTAGTCGGCGACGTGGCCCATCAGGTGCTTGATGCCGATCGCGAGCCGGCCGGCGCCGCAGCCCCAGTCGAGCACGCGCTTGCCCTTGGTGAGCCCGGCCCGGCGACGCAGCAGCCGCGCGTCACGCACGCCCGCGGCGACGAAGTCCTCGTCCTTCTTGAAGTGCTGTCCACCCATGCGCAGCGAGTACGGCGGCAGCGGGATCCTCGGGTCGAGGGCGGGCTGTCCGGGCTGGGCTGGCACGAGGGGTCCGTCGGTCACGGTCGGTGAGTCTAGGCGCCGCGGTGGCGCAGCGCCGCGTCGAGCAGCGTGCGGGCCCGCGCGTCGAAGGAGTGCTCGGCCACGACCCGCTGCGCGAGCGCGAGGCGGGCGGCGGCGTCCGGCCAGGCGTCGTACGGCGGTGTGGTCAGCCGGGCGACGTCGTCGCTGCTGCGCCAGGTGGGCAGCGCGAGACCGAGCACCTCGTCGAGCCCGGCGACCGGGTCGGTCAGCAGGCGTCCGCCGACGGCGAGCACGTCGAGCACGCGGTTGGAGACGAACCCCTCGTCGCGCATGTCGGCGTGGTGGTCGTTGAGCACGACCCCGGCCGAGGCGTACGCCGCCGGCAAGGCCTCGTTGGCGATCCGGTCGGCCACGACGGGGACGCCGTGCTCGGCCCACCCGGTGCCCACGACGTCCACCTCGACCCCGGCTGCGCGCGCCGCCGCGACGACCGGACGCATCCCGCCGCGGGCGTTGCCGACGAAGAGCACCCCGTGACCGTGACCGTGACCGGGACCGGGAGCGCCGACGCCGGGGTGGAAGCGGGTGGTGTCGGTGCACTGCAGCAACGGGGTGACGCCGTGGGTCGCCGCCCAGGTGGTGGAAGCGGCGAAGGCGGCGTCGTACGCCGCGAGCTCGTCGGCGGAGACGGTGTCGGGGTGGCTGATCACCCAGAGCAGGTTGGTCGTGCCGGGCGGCGGGTCCACACGCGCCAACCCGCGCAGGGCGAGGACGACGTCGCACTCGCCGCGGGTGGTGCGCCCGCGAGTCTCGGGGTGGTCGATCTCGACCCACTGGCCGAGCCGCTCGAGGGCGCCGGCCAGGGAGCGGGCGAAGTGCCAGTCGCCCCAGCGGCGTCCGATCGGGGCGGCGCCGGCGGCGATGTCGATCGACCAGCGCAGCGTGGGCACCCCGTCGACGACGCTCGCCGAGCGAGCCTCAGCCTCGAGGGCGCTCCAGCTCGGCCCGGTCGGCGCGGGCCCGGGCCCGACGACCCACGACCCGGTCGCCAGCACGACGTCCCCGTCGACGCCGGGCAGTCGTGCCTCGACGCCCGCGAACCGCTCGGGTAGCGCAGCCCCGTCGAGCCGCTCGATCGCGGAGACCGGGTGGCCGACCAGCAGGGGAGCGGAGAGGGTGAAGTCGTCGGCGAGCAGCAGCGGTTGCGCGGCCGCGACACCGGGCTCGTCGAGCGCGGCGAGCAACGCCGGCAGCCACGACCAGCGCGGCGGCTCGAGGTCGGCGTCGACGGTGACCACGGGCGCTCCCCAGGTCATCGTCCAAGCCCCCGCCACGACTCGCGGCAGCTCGGCGGCGACCGCTTCCAGCAGCCGGCGGACGTCGGGGCGCGAGGTCTGCAGCGAGACGCCGACGTCCGGTGCGGTGCGGTGCAGGTGGCGCGCCCAGCGCACCGCGAGCCGCACGTCGTCGGTCGGCACCTCGACCCACGCCACCACGGCCTCGACCGCGCGCGCCGCCGCAACCGGCACCAGCTCGGACGACTCGTGGTCGAGGAGCCAGCGCTCCAGCGGCCCGAGCGCGTCGACGTCGTACAGCGGGTGCGGCGAGCGCGGCGGACGCCGACCCTCGGCTGCTTGCGCAAGGTAGTAGGACAGCGGGTCCGGGGCGTGCCGGCGCCAGGCGCCACCGGGGTAGAGCCAGAGCGGCTCGAAGAGGGGGTGTGGTGAGTCGGTCGCCGGGTCGGCCACCCACGCCTCGACCGCGGCGCGCCGTGAGTCGAACCCGCGCTGGGTGACCTCGGCGTACCAGCGCTCGTCGAAGAGCCGGCTGCCCGCGACCAGCGCGGTGGCGTCGTCCCGGCTGAGCACGGGTCCTACCGTAGGCGCATGCCCCCGCTGGACGCTCCGGACACCACGAGCGCCGTGGACGCCGTGGTCGCGCGCCTGCTCGACGGCGCGCGTCGTCCGGCCGCGGTGGTCACCGACCTCGACGTGCGCATCGACGCGCCCCACCCCGCTGACGTCACGGTGTGCCGCCTCGGGACGCCGTTGCCCGAGGGCCAGGTCCGCACGGTGATCCTGGTGACGGCCGACGTCGAGAGCCTGCGCACCGACGTCTCGCGGGTCGGCGGACCTGCGCTGGGCGCGGATGATCGGCTGCGTGGTGGCCGACCACACCGCGGCCCTCACCCTGCGCCCGCACCCCTCCTGGCCCGCTGTGGCCGACCTCGACGCCCGGCTCGAGGGACGCCTCGCGAGCACGCGGGTCGACTTCGCCGCGCGCCTCGAGGTGGCCCCGGTGCTGATGTCGTTCGCCGCCGTCGCGGCCGCGCCCGTCGTCACCGGGCCGGGCGGCCTGCGCGTCGCGGGCGACGTCGTCCCGCCCGCCGACCCGACGTACGCCGCCGCCTACGACGTGGACGACGAGCGCCCGGCCGACGCGGTGGTCACGGCCGACACCACCCCCCTCGCCGAGAGCCCGGTCATCGGCCGCGCCCCGGCGCTCGTCACCGCGGAGCACGCCGGCGCCCCGCTCGACGAGGCGGTCTACAACCCCATCGGGTTCCGACGCACCTGGACGCGCCCGATGGTCGACCTGCCCGCCGGCACCCCCCTGACGCCCGCCCTGGTCGCCGGCCTCCGCGACGCCCAGGGGGTGCGGCTGCCCCCGGACGCCGACCCGCGCCTGGTCGCCGGGCTCGCGATGTGCGGCATCCCGACCGAGCAGCTCGACGACCCCGACGCGCGGGAGCGGCACTCGGTGCGAGTGCGCCGCGCCGCCCTGCTCGCCCACTCCACGACCGCGTGGCGGGCCCGCCTCGCGGAGCGCGCCGGCGTCCGCTTCGACGAGCACCCGGGCGAGGTCACGGTGACGACCGAGGTGCCCGACGCCGTCACCGACCTGCTCCTGGCCCGCCGCTACAGCGGCGCCGACCTCGTCGTGATGCCCAGCGCCCATGCTGAGACCGACGAGACCGAGTGCTTCGTCGCCACCCCGCCGCCCGGCGACGTCGTCCACGCCCGAGACCGCACCCCCGCCGAGATCGTCGCGTCCGGCGGACTCGTCTACGTCACCCACGCCACCCTCGACACGGGGAGCGCCGGGTGAGTCACCGGCCACGCGTCCGCCGCAACGAGTGGCAGCAGCTCGACCCGCCCGAGGTCGGCGCGTGGGAGCCGACGCTGAGCGTCAGCGTCGTCATCCCGGCCTACGACGCCGGCCGGCTGCTGCCCTACGTGCTCGCCGGCCTGGCAGCGCAGAGCTACCCCGCGCACCTGCTCGAGGTCGTCGTCGCCGACGACGGCCCCGGCCTCCTCGCGCTGCCCGACCTGCGCCCCGAGCGCACCCGCCTGGTGCGCGTCGACTCCGGTTGGGGGCGCGCGAACGCCTGCCACACCGGGGCCCTGGCCGCCGAGGGCGAGGTGATCCACTGGCTCGACGCCGACATGCTCGTCGAGCGCACCGAGGTGGAGGCGCAGCTGCGCTGGCACCACCTGCTCGACCACGTCGCGGTGCTGGGCGACAAGTGGTTCGTCGACCCGGCACCGGTGCTCGCGAGAAGTCCGGACGACGTGCGGGCGCGGGTCGTGGCCGACGAGGTCGGCGCGTGGTGGAACGACGACGAGCGCACGCCGCACGCCTGGGTGGAGGAGATCTACGGGCGCACCGACGACCTGCGGGAGGCCGGCTGGTTCGCGCTGCGCACCCACACCGGCGCCACGGCGTCCGTGCGCCGCGCCACCTACCTCGAGGCCGGCGGCATGGACACCGCGCTGCGGCTCGGCGAGGACATCTCGCTCGGGGCCCGGCTGGCGGAGGTCGGCGTCGTCTTCGTGCCCGACCGCGAGGCCGTCAGCTGGCACCTCGGGCCCACCCACGTGATGAGCCGCCGCGACCAGGTCAACGCCTACAACGACCCGTTCCTCGCCGACCGCTCGCCGGTGCTGCGCGCCAAGCGGTTCCCCGGTCGCACCTATGCCGTGCCCTACCTCGACGTGGTGCTCGACGTCCGCGACACCGACGGTGCGCCGCTGGACCCCGCCGACGTCGTCGCCACCGTGGACGCCGTCCTCGCCTCGACGCTGCACGACCTGCGGGTCACCCTGCTCGGCGACTTCGCAGGCCTCTCCGACGAGCGGATGGCGGTGCTCGACGACCCGGCGCTCCCGACCCGCATCGTGCACCAGACCTACGCGAGCGACCCGCGGGTGCGCCTGCTCGACGCGCTGCCGGCGGGGCGACCCGACACGCCCTTCCGCCTGATCCTGCCCGGTGCGCGCTTCGCGCCGCGACCCGCCGCGCTCGAGGAGCTGCTGCTGCACGTCGAGCACACCCACGACGGGCTGCGCACGATCGCGCTGCGCGACGGCACCACCGCGCGCCTGGTGCGCACGGCCGCCGCCGAGCGGGCCCGCCGCGTGGTCACACCCGGGGAGAGCCTGGACGACGTCCTGCACGAGGTCGCCGGGTCGGCCCGGGTCGAGGGCCGCGCCGTCGGGTTCGTGCGCAGCCCGAAGGCGCGCCCGGAGCTCTACCCCCGCACCGGAGGCCGTCCGGTCTCCGAGGCGGACGCGTCGTCGCGCATCGACCAGCAGCTCGGCCGGCGCGGCATCCGACGCTCGGGTCCGGCCGATGACTGACCCCGAGCTGCCGCCACCGGTGCAGGGCTTCCTCGACCAGGACCCCCGCGCCGTGCTCCTCGACGACGCACCTCGCGCCCGGCCGCGTGCCGCAGGTCGCGGTGGTGTCGCGCGACGTCTCCTCGCTGCGCCACGTCGCCTGCCCGGACGGCGTCCTGACCCGCGCGGTCGGTCTCTTCGTGCGCGAGGGTGCCGCTGCGCCGAGCGTCGTCCCGCGGCCGGAGTGGCCGGCCCTGCGGTCGCTGCGTTCGCGGCGCGCCAGGCACGGCTGGTGGACCGTGCTCCGCTTCAGCGGCCCCGTCGACCTGCGGGCGGTGCTCGCCGAGCTCGCTGCGCAGTCGGTGTGGCGCAACGCAGCGCCCGTCGTTGCTGCGCCGCGCATCCCGTCAGCGCCCGACGTCCGCGTGATCAACCCGATCGGCTTCCTCGTCGATGCCCCGGAGCCCGTGCGCGACCTGGCCGACCTCGACCTCGCGCACGGCGTGACACCCGCCCTGGTCGCGTCGCTGCGACCGGTGCGGGGCGTGCGGGTGGACGCCGCCGCGGCGCCCGACCCCGCCCTGGCCGGGGCGGTCGAGGCGCTCTGCCTGGCCGGCGTCCCGGTCACCGTCACCCCCGACGCGCTCGCGCCCGACGCCCTCGCTGCACCCTTCCTCACGACGCTGCGCACCCCGGTCGACCTCGCCGACCCCCTCGCCCGCGAGGAGCACAGCCTGCTCCTGCGACGGGCGGCGTACGACGCCGTCACGGCGCGCGCCGGCGGGTCGCCGCAGGCGTCGGTGAGCATCCTGCTGGCGACGCGTCGCGCCGAGATGCTCGACTTCGCGCTCGCCCAGGTGGCGCGCCAGCGCGGCGTCGAGCGGCTCGAGCTGGTGCTCGCCCCGCACGGCTTCGAGCCCGACCCCGCGGCCGTGCGCGCGGCCCTCGGACCCGACGTCGCGTGCAGGTGCTGCCGCAGCCGGCCGACACGCTCTTCGGCGACGTGCTCGAGCGCGCGGCGCGGGCCGCGGGGGGCGACGTCGTCCTCAAGATGGACGACGACGACTGGTACGCCCCCGACGTCGTCGCCGACCTGCTGCGCGCGCGCGGCTACTCGGGCGCCGAGCTCGTGGGCATGCCTGCCGAGCTGCACTACCTGACCGAGCAGGACCTCACCGTCAAGCGCGGGCACCCCGTCGAGCTGTACGCGCGCTTCGTGGCCGGCGGCACGATGCTCGTCGACACCGCCGTGCTGCGCGCCGTCGGCGGGTTCCGCCCGGTGCGCAAGTACGTCGACTCCCAGCTCATCGCGTCCGTGCTCGCCGCCGGCGGCGCGGTCTACCGCACCCACGGCCTCGGCTACGTGCTGCGGCGCAACCCGACCGGCCACACGTGGCAGGTCGACCTCGACTACCTGCTCGACCCGCAGCGCACCCTCGCCACCTGGCCCGGCTTCCGCCCCAGCCGCCTGCTGGAGCCCGACGTGCGCCACCGGCCCGCGGGGGGCGCGAACAGCGGGTCGCTCGGATAACGTGGCTGGCCCAGCAGGGCCACGCCCTGTCGCCTCTCCCCGGAAGGGTCCTCCATGGCTCCGGCCGTCATCCACCTGCACATCGGTTCACCCAAGACCGGGACCACCTACCTCCAGGACTCGCTCTGGGACAACGTCGACGCCCTGGCGTCCGCCGGGGTGCTGCTGCCGGGCAACTCGCGGACCGTCGTGAGCCGCTGGGTCGGTGACCTGCTGCAGTGGAAGCCCGAGGACGGCGCGCTGCCGCGCACCTGGCGACGTCTCGTCGAGGAGATCAACGCGTGGCCGGGTGGGTCGGTGGTGCTCTCGCACGAGCACGTGCACCGGGCCACCGGTCCGCAGTGGGACGCCATCGTCGACTCGTTCCCGCACTCGCGCCTCGAGATCGTCCTGACCGCTCGTGACCTCGCCCGCTCGGTGCCGGCGCAGTGGCAGAGCTCGGTGCGCCAGCGCTACAGCTGGACCCTCGGCGAGTACGCCGCCTCGGTCGCGGCCGAGGGCGCCCGCGAGTCCGTCGTCAACCCCGCCCGCCACTTCTGGCGGCGCCAGGACACCGCGGCGATCCTGCGCCGCTTCGTCGAGCGCCTCTCGCTCGAGCAGGTGCGGATCGTGACGGTGCCGCCGTCCGGCGCAGACCCCGACGAGCTGTGGCGCCGGTTCAGCCGCGCGTGCGACCTGGCTGCGGTCGAGACCGAGCCCGGCACCGTGGCCCACGAGTCGCTGGGTGCGGCCTCGGCCGAGGTGCTGCGCCGCCTCAACGCGAGCCCGGCGGTGGCCGAGCTGTCGGTGGCCGACTACAAGCGCAGCGTCAACCACGCGTTGTCACGCCACACCCTGTCGCCGCGGCGCGGTGAGGAGCCCGGCCTGACGCTCCCGCCCGAATGCTTCGCCTGGGCCGGGGGAGCCGCGGCGGCGATGATCGCCGAGGTCACCGAGCTCGGCGTCGAGGTGCTCGGTGACCTCGACGACCTGCGCCCGCGGCCGTCGTCCAAGGCGTTCGTGAGCCCGGAGGAGCTCCCGGCCGAGCAGCTCCTGGAGGCCGCGATGGCCGGGCTCGGTGGGATGTCGGCGCGCCTCGCGCAGGTCCGCAACGACCTCGACGAGGCGAACAAGGCCGTCGCGGCAGGCAGGCGTCAGGCGACGAGCAAGGACGCGGTGAGCCCGGGCGCAGGCCAGGCGTCGAGCCAGGATGAGCAGCCGGACGCGGCGTCCGGCGTCGGGCGCATCCGGCGCCCCTTCCAGCGCCGCCCCTGACCCGACCCGGCCTTTGGCGGGCCTCCGGGACGAGCCTCAGCCGAGCGCGACCGCCAGCCGGCGCACGACCTCGGTGAGCCGCTCCGGGCTGGTCGCGATGTTCAGCCGCACGTGCCCGGGCAGCCCGGGCTGGTAGTCGTGCCCGGCCGCCACCCTCACCCGCTGCCGCTCGAGGGCGATCGCCGCCGGGTCGTCGTAACCGTAGGCGCGCAGGTCGATCCAGGCCAGGTACGTCGCCTCGAGGGGGCGCATCCGCGCCTGCGGCAGGTGGGTGGCGAGCAGGTCGGCGAGCAGCTCGCGCTGTGCGCAGAGCCGGTACAGCAGCGCGGCGAGCCAGGCGTCGCCCTCGGTGTAGGCGGCGATGGAGCCCTCCACACCGAGCACCGACCACGAGTCGTTGCGCGCCATCGGCGCGGTCGCGAGGGCCTTCGAGAGCGCGGGGGAGGCCGTGACGAGCTGGGCGCACTTGAGGCCCGCGATGTTGAACGCCTTGGACGCCGCGACCACGGCCACGGTGTGGTCGGCGGTTCCGTCGACGGCCAGGTAGGGCACGTGCGCGGCGCCGTCGAGCACGAGGGGCGCGTGGATCTCGTCGGAGACGACGACGCCGCCGTGGCGGGTGACGACGTCGCGCACGCCCTCGAGCTCGGCGCGGGTGAAGGCGCGCCCCCACGGGTTGTGCGGCTGGGTCAGCAGCAGCGCCGCGGCGCCGCGGTGGGCGAAGTGGTGCTCGAGCAGGTCGAGGTCGAGCTCGGCGCGCTCGGCGTCGGGGTCGACGAGCAGGTCGAGCCGCTCACGACCGGTGATCGCGGCGAGGTCGAGCTGGGGGCTGTAGCCGGGCACCGGCATCACCAGCCCGCCCGGTCGCGCCACGACGTCCAGCGCCAGGCGCACGCCGGCGGTCACGTCGACCGTCGGCAGCACCTGAGCCGGGTCGACGTCGTGGCCGAAGTGGCGCGCGGCGAACCCGGCGTACGCCTCGCTCAGCGGACCGCCGCCGCCCAGGGCGGGGTAGCCGGTCATCCCGCGCGCGACGGCCCGGTGCAGTGCCTCGGTGATCGGCTCGGCGATGGCGTAGTCCATCTCGGCCACCCACGCCGGCAGCACGTCGGCGTCGACCTCGCCCCACTTGCACACCAGCGCCGCCCGGCACTCGTCGTCGGTCAGGTCGCGCAGCAGCCCGTCGTCCATGCCGCGAACCTAACCCGGATCCCTCGATCTGCGCCGACTCGACCTCACGAGGAGGGTCGAGTCGGCGCGTCTACGCGCCGACTCGACATCTCCTGGGGCGGCTGGGGTTCGAGGTGGGGTCAGAAGGAGGCGACGAGCTCGGTGCCCTGCTTGATCGCGCGCTTGGCGTCGAGCTCGGCGGCGACGTCGGCGCCGCCGATGACGTGCCACGAACGGTCGCTGCTGACGAGGTCGCGCACCGACTCCTGGCCGGCGCAGACCACCACGTGGTCGACGGGGATGACGCGCTGCTCGCCGTCGACGGTGACGTGCAGGCCGGCGTCGTCGACGAGGTCGTACGACGCGCCGCTCACCTGGGCGACCTGCGACTGCTTCAGCACCGCGCGGTGCGCCCAGCCGGAGGTCTTGCCGAGGCCCCGGCCGATCGGGGTGGTCTTGCGCTGCACCAGGGTCACCTCGCGCAGCGGCGAGCGCGCCTTGGGCTCGGTCAGGCCGCCGGCGTGCAGGGAGGGATCGCCGACACCCCAGTGCGACATCCACGCATCGAGGTCCTCCTGCGGGTCGTGGGTCAGCCAGACGCTCACGTCGACCCCGATCCCGCCGGCGCCGATGACCGCGACCCGCCTGCCGGGCACGACGCGACCGGAGAGCACGTCGGCGTACGTCACGACGCTGGGGTGGTCGATGCCGGGGAGGTCGGGCATGCGCGGCACGACGCCGGTCGCCAGCACCACCTCGTCGAAGTCGGTGAGCTCGCCCTCGCCGGCCTCGGTCGCGAGCCGCACGTCGACGCCGAGCACGTCGAGACGGCGGGTGAAGTAGCGCAGGGTGTCGGCGAAGTCCTCCTTGCCGGGCACGGCCATCGCCAGGCGGAACTGTCCGCCGAGCTCAGCGGACTTCTCGAAGAGGGTGACCGCGAAGCCGCGCTCGGCTGCGCTGACCGCAGCCGCGAGCCCGGCCGGTCCGGCACCGACGACAGCCACCGACGCCGCGCGCTTCGTCGGGCCGAGCACCAGCGTGGTCTCGTGACAGGCGCGCGGGTTGACCAGGCACGAGGCGCGCTGGTTCCTGAACGTGTGGTCGAGGCAGGCCTGGTTGCAGGCGATGCAGGTGTTGATCTCGTCGGCGCGACCGGCCATCGCCTTGGCGACGAGATCGGGGTCGGCCAGGAAGGGTCGTGCCATCGAGACCAGGTCGGCCTGGCCCGCGGCCAGGATCGACTCCGCCAGCTCGGGGGTGTTGATCCGGTTGGAGGCACACACGGGCACCGACACCGCGGCCGTGAGGCGGGCGGTCGAGTCGCGCCAGGCGGCGCGCGGCACCTGCGTGATGATCGTGGGCACCCGCGCCTCGTGCCAGCCGATACCGGTGTTGAGCACGCTCACGCCGGCCTCCTCGAGTGCCAGCGCGAGGGCCACGACCTCGTCCCAGGTCTGGCCGCCCTCGACCAGGTCGAGCAGCGAGATGCGGTAGATGATCGGGAACCCGTCGCCGACCTCCTCGCGCGCTCGCCGGACGACCTCGAGCGGGAAGCGCCTCCGCTTCTCGGCGCTGCCGCCCCAGGCGTCGGTGCGGTCGTTGGTGCGCGAGGCGAGGAACTGGTTGATCAGGTAGCCCTCCGAGCCCATGATCTCGACCGCGTCGTAGCCGGCCTTCTGCGCCAGCCCCACCGCGCGCGCGAAGTCGGACGCCGTCCGGTCGACGCCGCGCGCCGACAGCGCGCTGGGCCTGAACGGCGAGATCGGGCTCTTGCGGTTGCTCGCCGAGACGACGAACGGGTGGTAGCCGTAGCGTCCGGCGTGCAGCACCTGCAGCGCGATCGCGCCGCCCTCGTCGTGCACGGCGTCGGTCACGTCGCGATGGCGCATCGCCTGCAGGCGGGTGGTCATCTCGGAGGCGAACGGCTTGAGCCAACCCCGCTTGTTGGGGGCGTAGCCGCCGGTGACGATGAGGCCGGCGCCGCCGCGCGCCCGCGCGGCGAAGAACGCACCGAGCTCGGGCAGGTGGCGGCGGCTGTCCTCGAGGCCGGTGTGCATCGAGCCCATGACCACGCGGTTGCGCAGGGTGAGTGAGCCGAGGGTGATCGGCTCGAGCAGGTGCGGGTAGGGCGAGCTGCTGGTCATGCGTGGGCCTCCAGGTATTCGGTCAGCCATGCGACCCAGGTCTCCTCGGTGAGGATCCCGCCGCGCAGCACGAGGTAGTGGTCGAGGTCGAGCCCGTCCAGCGCGGACGGTTCGCGGGTAGTCGCGTCTCATCAGCTGGCGGTAGTGGTCGAGGCGGACGGCGTGGTCGGCGAGGTGGGCGCGGACGACGTCCAGCACCGCGCCGCGGTCGCCGAAGCTCGCGCCGCGCATCTTCAGCGCGAGCTCGCTGCGCAGCCCGTCGGTGGGGGTCGGGCTGCCGAGCCAGTCGGCGAGGGCCTGCTCGCCCAGGGCGCTGACGGCGTAGACCTTCTTGAGCGGGCGCCCCACCTGGGCGACCTCGGTGACGTCGACCCAGCCGTCGCGGTCCATCCGGCCCAGCACCTTGTAGATCTGCTGGTGGGTGGCACTCCAGAAGAAGCCGATGGAGCGCTCGAAGCGCCTGGCCAGCTCGAGCCCGCTCGCCGGCTGCTCGCGCAGCGCGACCAGGAGAGCGTGCTCGAGGGCCATGGGGCGAGGGTGCCACCCTATGCAACGAGTTGCAAGGTTGGGTCCCTTCGATCGGCCGCTGATTCCCTGGGCGTCGGGGCGAGCCCTACTATTTTCGACATGCCTCTGCGCCGCGTGCTCCTCGCCGCCCCTCTGCTCGCCCTCGCTGTCGCCGGCTGCGCCCCGGTCGACGACGAGCCGACCGCGGCCGAGGACCCGGCGGCAGGTTCTCCGAGCGCCGTGCCCGGCAACGCGTGCGCTCGCGACCAGCTGCAGCTGCTGACGCCGGGGACCCTGAGCGTCGGCACCGACTCGCCCGCCTACGAGCCGTGGTTCGTCGACGACGACCCCACCAACGGCAAGGGTTACGAGTCGGCGGTCGCCTACGCGGTGGCCGAGCAGCTCGGCTTCACCGCCGACCAGGTGACCTGGGTGACGGTGCCGTTCAACACCTCCTACAAGCCGGGCGCCAAGTCGTTCGACTTCGACATCAACCAGATCTCGATCACCCCCGCCCGCGCGAAGGTCGTCGACTTCTCCGACGGCTACTACTCGGCCGCCCAGGCCGTCGTGGCCCTCGAGGGGACCGCCGGAGCCGAGGCCACGAGCCTGGCCGACCTCAAGGGCCTGCGCCTGGGCGCGCAGACCGGGACGACGTCGCTGAGCGCCATCCGCGACGACATCGCACCCGACAGCGACCCGCTGGTCTTCGAGGACACCAACATCGCCAAGCAGGCGCTGAAGAACGACCAGGTCGACGCGATCCTGGCCGACCTGCCGACCGCCTTCTACATCAGTGCCGTCGAGATCGGCGGGTCCACGATCGTCGGACAGTTCCAGGCCGAGGGCGAGCAGACCGAGGAGTTCGGGATGCTCTTCGAGAAGGACTCCGCGCTGGTGCCGTGCGTCAACGACGCGCTGGCCGCCCTCCGGGCCGACGGCACCCTCGACGAGCTGCAGCAGCAGTGGCTCTCCGACGTCGTCGACGTCCCCGTCCTCCAGTGACGCACCGGTGACAGGCCCTGTGACGGGCCCCGCGACAGGCCCCGCGACAGGCCCCGTGACAGGCCCCGTGCCGGGCCCGGGGTCCGGCCTCGTGGCGCGCCCAGGGGGCAACTGGGTGCCCAGCGCCCGTGAGCAGGAGCGCCAAGCGCTGCGCCGACGGCTGCGGCTGCGCTCGCTGAGCATCGCCGCCGCCGCCACGGTCGCCGTCCTCGGCCTCCTCGCCGTCGTCCTGGTCACCTCGCCGGGCTGGGCCACGGTGCAGGAGTCGTTCTTCAGCGCCGAGTACGCCCGAGACTCGCTGCCGGCCATCGCCGACGGCTTCCTGCTCAACATCAAGCTCTTCCTCATCGGCGAGCCGCTCATCCTGGTCGTGGCGCTGGCGCTGGCCCTGGCGCGACAGGCGCGCGCCGCCTGGCTCACGCCGCTGCGCCTGCTGGCGGTGGTCTACATCGACTTCTTCCGCGGCGTCCCGACGATCCTGCTGGTGCTGCTCCTGGCGTTCGGCATGCCTGCGCTCGGTCTGCAAGGCGTGCCCAACAGCTTGTTCTTCTGGGCCCTGATGGCGCTCGTCATCTCCTACAGCGCCTACGTCGCCGAGGTCTTCCGCGCCGGCATCGAGTCGATCCACCCCTCACAGCTCGCGAGCGCCGACGCGCTCGGGCTCTCGCGCGCGCAGGCGATGCGGTTCGTCGTGGTTCCCCAAGCCGTGAGACGAGTGGTGCCGCCGCTGCTCAACGACTTCATCTCGCTGACCAAGGACACCGCCCTGGTCTCGAGCGTCGCGCTGTTCGACGCGCTCTTCACCGCCCGCGACTACGTGAGCTACAACTTCAACTTCACGCCGTACGTGGTGGTCTCGCTGTTCTTCGTGGCGCTCACCGTGCCGCTGGCACGGTTCACCGACGTGCTGCAGCGGCGCGCGATGCGACGCGAGCGAGCAGGTGCGCTGTGACGGCGGACGACGCGCGCGCCAGCGAGCGCCCGCTGCTCGAGGTCACCGACCTGCGCAAGTCCTACGGCGACCGGCTCGTGCTGGACGACGTCTCGCTCAGCGTGCAGCAGCACGACGTGATCTGCCTGATCGGCTCCTCGGGGTCGGGCAAGTCGACGCTGCTGCGCTGCCTCGACCTGCTCGAGGACATCGACGACGGGGTGATCCGCCTCGACGGGGTCGAGATCTCCGACCCCCTCGTCGACCAGCGCGAGGTGCGCAGCCGCGTCGGCATGGTCTTCCAGGCCTACAACCTGTTCCCGCACCTGACCGTGCTCGAGAACTGCGCCCTGGCCCCGCGCCGGGTGCACGGGCTCTCGCGCGGCGAGGCCGAGGCGCGGGCCCGCGACCTGCTGGCGACGTTCGGGCTGGACGACCAGGTCGACAAGCACCCCGACCGGCTGTCCGGTGGTCAGCAGCAGCGGGTCGCCCTGGTGCGCGCGCTGTGCACCCGACCCGACCTGCTCCTGCTCGACGAGATCACCGCCGCTCTCGACCCCGAGCTGGTGGGGGAGGTGCTGACGATCGTGCGCGACCTCGCCGAGCGCGGCACCACGATGATCCTGGCCACCCACGAGATGAGCTTCGCCCGCGAGATCGCCACGTCGGTCTGCTTCTTGTCGCGGGGCCGGATCCTCGAGCAGGGTCCGCCCGCCGAGATCTTCAGCAACCCGCGCGAGGAACGCACCCGGCAGTTCCTGCGGCGGGTGCTGACCTGAGCGATGCTCCCGGGTGATCGGTCGGGTGCGGTCCCACCTGCGGCCCCCGGTGCGACCGGACGGACCGGGTCCCACGATGACAGTGCAACTGGCAGGATCCGCTGCATGACTACGGACACCACGCCAGGGCCCATCGAGCTGGGTCGGGGCACCGGACCCCTCAGGGGCGTCAAGGTCGTCGAGATCGCGGGGATCGGGCCGGGCCCCCACGCCTGCATGATCCTGGCCGACCTCGGCGCCGACGTCATCCGTATCGAGCGGCCCGGCGGTCAGGCCCTCGCGGGTGGGACGACGATGCTGCTCAACCGCGGCCGGCCGAGCGTCGCGCTCGACCTCAAGAACCCTGCCGCCGTGCAGGTCGTGCTCGACCTGGTGAAGGACGCCGACGTGGTCGTCGAAGGCATGCGTCCCGGCGTCACCGAGCGGCTCGGCCTGGGCCCCGACGACTGTCTGGCGGTCAACCCGCGCGTCGTCTACGGACGGATGACGGGCTGGGGCCAGACCGGCCCGCTCGCGCAGGCGGCCGGGCACGACATGAACTACATCGCCATCACCGGCAGCCTCTTCGGCCTCGGCCAGGACAAGGCGCGCCCGCACTTCCCGGCCAACCTGGTCGGCGACTTCGGCGGCGGCTCGACCTACCTCGTCATCGGCCTCCTCGCGGCGCTGCTCGAGTCGAGGATCTCCGGGCAGGGCCAGGTCGTCGACGCCGCGATCGTCGACGGCACGGCCCACCTCAACGCGATGACCGCCGCGTTTCTCGCGACCGGTGGCTACCAGGAGGAGCGGGCGGCCAACCTCCTCGACGGTGGTGTGCCGTTCTACGACATCTACGAGACCTCCGACGGGCTGCACCTCTCGGTCGGCGCGCTCGAGCCGCAGTTCTTCGACGCGCTCGTGACGATGCTCGGCGTGAAGGAGACCTGTCCGGGCCAGGCGGACCTGGGGGAGTACGACGAGATGCGCCGTGTCTTCACCGAGACCTTCGCCGCCCGCACCCAGGCCGAGTGGATCGAGGTCTTCGAGGGCACCGACGCCTGCGTCGCCGGGATCATCCCGATCAGCCAGGCCTACGAGCACCCCCACCTGGTCGCTCGTGGCACCTTCGTCGAGGCGCACGGGATGACGCAGCCGGCACCCGCGCCGCGGTTCTCCCGCACCGAGGCCACGATCTCGTCGCCGCCACCCGCGGCCGGCGAGCACACCCGCGCCGCGCTGGCCGCCTGGGGCATCGAGGGCGTCGATGCGCTGATCGACGGCGGAGTCGCCGTCCAGGCCTGACCGGCGGCCGCGGGCGTGACCCACCACCCACCGAACGACTATTGAATATCCGTCAACAACTGGGTTACCGTCGTGCCATGACAGCCAGTGAGCAGATCGAGCACGTCGACGTCCTCATCGTCGGCGCCGGGCTGAGCGGCATCGGTGCCGCCTGCCAGCTGAAGACCGGACACCCCGACCGCAGCATCGCGATCCTCGAGTCGCGCGCGGCCAGCGGCGGCACCTGGGACCTCTTCCGCTACCCGGGCATCCGCTCGGACTCCGACATGTTCACCTTCGGCTACCGGTGGCGACCGTGGCCGGGGGACACCGCGCTCGCCGACGGCGACCTGATCCTCGACTACGTGCGCACGGTCGCCGAGGAGTACGACGTCGACAAGCTCATCCGCTACCGCTACCGGGTGACGGCCGCCGACTGGGACTCCGCCGCCGCGCGGTGGACCGTGCAGATCGACCACGACGGCGCCCCGCTGACGATGACGTGCAGCTTCCTGTGGGGCTGCACCGGCTACTACGACTACGACGAGGGTCACGCGCCGGTCTTCCCGGGCGCCGCCGACTTCGCCGGCGAGCTGGTCTACCCGCAGTTCTGGCCCGAGGACCTCGACTACGACGGGAAGAAGGTCGTCGTGATCGGCTCGGGCGCCACCGCGGTGACGCTGGTGCCGTCGATGTCGCCGACCGCCGGCCACGTCACGATGCTGCAGCGGACGCCGACCTACATCATCCCGCAGCCCGGCACCGACTCGTGGGCCAAGCGGCTGGCTCCGCTGCCCGACCGGCTGACGTACCCGATCGTGCGCTGGAAGAACGTGCTGCGCATGGTTGCCAGCTACCAGCTCGCCCGGAAGTTCCCCGAGAAGTCCAAGACGGCGCTGCGCAAGTTCACCGAGCCGCAGCTGCCCGAGGGCACCACCTACGAGGAGCACTTCCAGCCGCCGTACGACCCGTGGGACCAGCGCCTGTGCGTGGTGCCGAACAGCGACCTCTTCAAGGCGCTGCGCTCCGGCAGGGCAGACATCGTCACCGACACGATCGAGACCTTCACACCCACCGGCATCCGGCTCGGCTCCGGCGAGGAGCTCGAGGCCGACATCATCATCAGCGCCACCGGCCTGAAGCTGAAGCTCTTCGGCGGCATCGACCTCACCGTCGACGGCGTCGCCCAGCAGCAGAGCGAGCAGATGACCTACAAGGGCTTGATGGTCAGCGGGTTGCCGAACTTCGCGTTCACCATCGGCTACACCAACGCCTCGTGGACCCTGAAGGCCGACCTCGTCGGGGAGTACGTGGTCCGACTGCTGTCGCACATGGACCGCAAGGGTCTGCGCAGCGTCGTTCCGGTGAAGGACCCGACCGTGGGGGAGCGGCCGTTCATGGACCTCGCCTCCGGCTACATCCAGCGCGCGCTCGACCACCTGCCGCGGCAGGGCGACCGGGCCCCGTGGATGCTCAAGCAGAACTACCTGGTCGACATCCGCACCATCCGTCGCGACAAGATCGAGGACGGTGTGCTGAGCTTCACGCCCTGACCGGGCCTCGTCACCCTCATGGGCGGTGCCGCTCTCAGGTGGGCGTGGTTACCTGTGAGTAGTGGAGGCACTCCGCCTCTCGTCCACCTCATCTAGGAGGTTCCGTCATGGGACTCGATGACAAGATCAGCAACAAGACCGAAGACCTGAAGGGCAAGACCAAGGAGCACACCGGCTCCGCGGTCGGCAACGAGAGCATGGAGGCCGAGGGCAAGAGCGACCAGGCCTCCGCCTCGCTCAAGGACGGCGTCGAGAAGGTCAAGGACGCCGCCAAGGACCTCAAGGACGGCCTGACCAAGTAGTCAGCACCGTCTGCACGTGGCCCTGGTCACGTCGTCAGAAGTAGATCGCCCCTCGCCGGTAGCGTTACCGGCGAGGGGTGAGTCCTTTCAGGCTCCGGTCGTGGTGAGGGTGAAGCGCAGATGAGGCAGTGGATCGAACGGTCGCTGTGGGACGTCGTCCCGCGCGACCACCGCCAGTCCGAGCGTGACCTGAGACGACGCCAGGTCGTCACCGGGTCGTTCGTGGTCCTGGGCGCGATCGTGCTCGGCATCCTGCTGCGCCTCGACAAGGGCAGCCCCGAGTTCGTGATCTTCTCGCTCGTCCTCGCCGGCGTCTGGACCGCCGGTGCCTTCGCCTCCGGCCCGCTGCACCTCGGTCGCATCGTGCGCCACGACCTGCACAGCCGCCCCGTCGTCCAGCCCCTCGTGCTGGGCGCCGCGCTGGCCGGGGTGTTCGTGCTCGGCGCGCTGGTGGTGCGGGAGATCCCGTGGTTGGCCGACCAGGTGCGCGGGGTGCTCGGCTACGCCACCGAGGGCTACCTGCCGGTGCTCGTGGTGGTCACCGCCCTCAACGGCATCGCCGAGGAGCTCTTCTTCCGCGGCGCGGCCTACGCCGCGATCACCCGCAGCCCCGTCGTGTGGACGACGGTCGCCTACACCGTGGCGACGCTGGCCACCGGCAACATCATGTTGGCCTTCGCCGCGATCCTGCTCGGCGTCCTCGTCGGGTTGCAGCGCCGAGCCTCCGGCGGCATCCTCGCGCCGATCATCACGCACTGCGTGTGGTCGCTGACGATGCTCTTCGCGCTCCCGGCGATCTTCGGCGTGTGATCACGACGGCGGAGCCGTCGCGATCGATGGTGGTTGAGCAGCGACCGCGGGTGAGGAACGAACCCGCGACGGAGCGTGTCGAAACCCGGTGCGCTGTGATTCACGACCGCGGGGAACGGAGACGTCAGACCGGCGCCTTGCTCTCCTCGATCGCCTGGCGCACGGCGTCCTCGTAGCTGATCAGCTCACCGGGCACGAGCGTGAGGATCGAGTCGTCGCGCACGATCACCTCGGTCGCCATCGAGTCGATGAGGTTCTTCGCCGTGGTGGTCTCGACGTCGGTGACGAAGGCGATCCAGTGCGACGACAGCGACGGAGTCAGCACCGGCACCGTCACGATGGGCACCCGACGACCCAGCATCACCTTCGCGGCCTGCTGCATCATCTCGAGGTAGGTCAGCTGCTCGGGGCCCCCGATGTCGAGGACGCGCCCGAGGGCCGCCTCGTTGCCGATCACGCCGTCGAGATAGCGGATGACGTCGTCGACGGCGATCGGCTGGGTACGGGTGTTGACCCACTTCGGCACGATCATCACGGGCAGGTTCTTCACCAGCTGGCGAGTGATCTCCCACGAGATCCCGCCGGCGCCGACGACGATCGCGGCGCGCAGCACCGTGACCGGCACCCCGGCTTCGGCGAGCTTGCCCTCGACCTCGCGCCGCGAGCGCAGGTGCGGAGACAGGTCGGCGCCCTCCGCGCCCAGGCCGCCGAGGTAGACGATCTGCTTCACCCCGGCGTCGGCAGCGATCGAGCCGAACCGGGCGGCGGCGTCGGCGTCCTTGCGCTCGAAGTCGTCGTCGTCGAGGGAGTGCACCAGGTAGACCGCGACGTCGACCCCCTCGAGGGCGGCCACGAGGCTCTCGCCGTCCTCGACGTCACCGCCGATGGCGGTGCCGGGGCCGTCGTACTGCTCGGGACGACGAGTCATCGCGCGGACGTCGAGGCCACGCTCGACCAGGACCGGGGTGAGCCGGCGGCCCACGAAGCCGGTGGCGCCGGTGACGAGGACGGTCTGCATGCCCGAACTCTAGAGCCCGGGGCGGGGAAGTGCCCTCACCCTCATGCGCGGCGCGGTGCGTCCCCCGGGTGGTCCTGCCCTTGCCCGGGGTGCTGGGGGTGCTCGGGGTGCTCGGGGTGCTCGGGGTGCTCGGGGTGCTCGGGAAGTCGCAACGGGGGTGCCGTGACTCACACCGTCGCGCGCCCCGCAGATGCGGGGCATCGGGCGCCCGTGCAGTAGGTTCGACAGCAGAGTTCGGCCAGTCTTGCCGCCGGCTCCCGCGCTGTTCCCCCCGGCACCACCTGTGGATCCCAGCGCCCCTCGTCGTGAGGGCACTGCTTACCCGATCCCGCCGCCGGCGGGACAGCTGGGCGAGACACACGTAGTGAGTGATGTCGCCATGACTTCTTCTGCACCCCTTTCCGCCATCTCCAGCTTCACCGACGTGCCCCTGCCGGCCGCGCTCGTGCGTGTCCTGACCGAGCAGGGCATCACCGTCCCCACGCCGATCCAGGCCGCGACGCTGCCCGACTCGCTCGCCGGCCGCGACGTCCTCGGTCGGGGCCGTACCGGCTCCGGCAAGACCTACGCCTTCCTGCTGCCGGTCGTCGCGCGTCTGCTCGACTCGAACCTGCCGGCCATGCCCGGCAAGCCTCGCGCGCTCATCCTCGCCCCGACCCGCGAGCTGGTGGGCCAGATCCACGAGGCCCTCAAGCCGCTGGCGAAGACCGCCGGGCTGAGCACGATGACCGTCTTCGGCGGCGTCGGCCAGAACCCCCAGGTCGCCGGCCTCCGCAAGGGCGCCGACATCGTCCTGGCCTGCCCCGGTCGCCTCGAGGACCTCATCCAGCAGGGCCACTGCAAGCTCGACGCCATCGAGGTGACCGTGCTCGACGAGGCCGACCACATGGCCGACCTCGGCTTCCTGCCGGCGGTGCGTCGCCTGATGACGGCCACCCCGACGTCCGGCCAGCGCCTGCTCTTCTCGGCCACGCTCGACAACGCCATCGACGTGCTGGTCAAGAAGTTCCTGCACAGCCCGGTCGTCCACGAGGCCGACTCGGCGCAGTCGCCGGTCTCCACCATGGACCACCACGTGCTCCACCTGGCTCGCGAGCAGCGGATCCCGATCCTCGTCGACCTCACCTCGGCCCCCGGCCGCACGGTGGTCTTCACCCGCACCAAGCACGGCGCCAAGGCCCTGGCCCGCCAGCTCAACAAGTCCGGCGTCCCGTCGGTCGACCTGCACGGCAACCTGAGCCAGAACGCCCGGACCCGCAACATGGAGGCGTTCCACTCCGGCAAGGCCAGCACCCTGGTGGCGACCGACATCGCCGCGCGCGGCATCCACGTCGACGACGTCGCGCTCGTCGTCCACGCCGACCCGCCCACCGAGCACAAGGCCTACCTGCACCGCTCGGGTCGTACCGCCCGCGCCGGTGCCTCGGGCACCGTGATCACCCTGATGACCGACGAGCAGGTGCGCGACGTGCGTGCCCTGACCCGGGCGGCCGGCATCAAGCCGACCACCACGCGCATCGACGGCTCCCAGCACCCGCTCCTCGCCCAGCTCGCTCCCGGCGACCGCACCCTGGTGCCCGGTGGCCTCGAGGTCGACGTGCCCTCGCAGCCGCAGCGCAACCGTCCGGCCAAGTCCGGTGGTGGCGGCGGTGGACGTCGCTCCGGCGGCGGCGGACGTGGCGGCTCGGGCTCGGGCGGCTCGGGTGGCTCGAACAACGGGCAGCGCTCGTCGGCCAAGCAGGGCGGCGCCGGCAAGCCGGCCGGCTCCGCTGCGGGCGGCACCGGCGGCACCGGGGGCGGCAACCGCAACCGCCGTCGTGGCGGCTCCGGCGCCGGTTCGTCGACCTCGACGACCAACCACAGCCCCGCGTCGTTCTCCTCCGGGCGCCGCTGACCCCAGCGTCGCTAGCCTGTAACGCACCGTTCGACCCTCCACCACACCGCTCGAGCGGTGTGGTGGAGGTCGTCACGGTGCGTTACAAGCACGCCCCGTCGCGCCGACCCGACGTCGCCGCCACCGAGCAGAGACCCACCCGACCACCGAGAGGCGCCCCGCATGTACTTCATCGTCGTCAAGTTCCAGACCAAGCCGGAGTGGACCGACCGCTGGCTCGACCTCGTCGCGGACTTCACCGCCGCCACCCGGGCCGAGCCGGGCAACTTGTGGTTCGACTGGTCCCGCAGCGTCGAGGACCCCTCCGAGTTCGTGCTGGTGGAGGCCTTCACCGCCGACGGAGCCGGTGCGCACGTCTCCAGCGACCACTTCGCGAAGGCCGTCGCGGCGATGCCCCAGGCGTTGGTCCGCACGCCGCAGATCGTGAGCCGCGAGGTCGAGGGCGACGGGTGGGAGGAGATGGGCGAGGTGTCGGTCGACTAGTCCGACGGCGCCAGGTCAGCCACGGAGCCGCGTCGAGATCCGAGCGGCGCGAGCCACGGCATTCTCGTACGCCGTGACCAGGCCACCGACGGCGAGCGGCTTGAGCCGCTCCATGACCGCCTGGAACCGCTCCGACTCGAACGAGCCGTAGCGCGGGGCGAGCTGGTCGGCAATGAGACGGTGCAGCTCCTCGGCCATCTGCCGCCCGTGGTCGAGGTAGATCGCGCGTGCGCCCTCGGCGACCTCCCGCGGGAACCCGAGGTCGAGCAGCTGGAGGCCGACGCCGAGCTGGGTGCGCGCCACGAGGAACCGGTCCCCGCGCACCCGCACGATGCCCAGCGCCACCAAGGTGGCGATGTCCTCGTCGGTCAGGGCGCGCCCCGCGCGCTGGTCGAGCTCGGCCCGCTCGATGTCGACCGGCAGGTCGGACTGCCACGGCGCCAGCATCGTGCGCGCCAGGGCGATGTCCTCCGGCTCGGCGTCGGCCGGAAGTGCGCTGACGTAGCGCTCGATCGCGGCCAGGGTGAAGCCGTGCTGCTGCAGCTCCTGGACCAGCTCGAGCCGCGAGACGTGGTCGGCGGAGTAGTAGCCGGAGCGGCCCTGGCGCATCGGTGGCGGCACGAGGCCTCGAGAGGTGTAGAAGCGCACGTTGCGCACCGAGAGCCCGACCCGGGTGCACAGCTGGTCGAGCGTGAGCAGGTCGGCGTCCACGTGTGTGACCCCTCTCACCCCTCGTCGTTCGCCCGCCACGTCTTGACGACAGTGACAGTATTGGTGTCACAATCGTAGGACGCAACACCGCACGGCATCCCACACCCCTAGCTCGAGGACGAGGTCATGGCTGAAGCTTTCGTGTACGACCACCTGCGCACACCGCGCGGCAAGGGCAAGGCCAACGGCTCCCTGCACGAGGTCAAGGCCGTCGACCTGATGGTCGGGCTGCTCGACGAGGTCCGCAAGCGCAACCCCGGCCTCGACCCGGGCCGCGTCGATGACGTCGTCCTCGGCGTGGTCTCGCCGGTCGGTGAGCAGGGTGGCGACATCGCCAAGACCGCAGCGCTCGCCGCCGGCTTCCCCGACACCGTCGCCGGCGTGCAGCTCAACCGCTTCTGTGCCTCGGGCCTGGAGGCCGTCAACCAGGCGGCCGGTCGCATCCGTGGCGGCATGGAGGACCTCATCCTCGCCGGCGGCGTCGAGTCGATGTCGAACGTCGCGATGGGCTCCGACGGCGGCGCCTGGGCGCAGGACCCGGCCACCGCGCTCACCACCGGGTTCGTGCCGCAGGGCATCGGCGCCGACCTGATCGCCACGATCGAGGGCTGGAGCCGTGAGGACGTCGACGCGTTCGCGGCCGAGTCGCACCACCGGGCCGCAAAGGCCTGGGCCAACGGCTATCACGCCGACTCCGTCATCCCCGTCGTCGACATGAACGGGCTCACGGTGCTCGACACCGACGAGACGATCCGTCCGGACACCTCCGTCGAGGGCCTGGCCGGCCTGAAGCCGAGCTTCGCCCAGATCGGCAAGGACGCCGGCTTCGACGACGTCGCGCTGGAGAAGTACCACTGGATCGAGAAGATCGACCACGTGCACCACGCCGGCAACTCCTCGGGCATCGTCGACGGCGCCGCGCTGATGGCGATCGGCACCGAGGAGATCGGTGTCGAGCTCGGCCTGACCCCCCGCGCGCGCATCATCTCGATGGCCGTCTCGGGCGCCGATCCGACGATCATGCTCACCGGCCCGGCCCCGGCTGCCCGCAAGGCGCTCGCCAAGGCCGGCCTGGAGACCACGGACATCGACCTCTTCGAGATCAACGAGGCGTTCGCGGCCGTGGCCATGCGCTTCATGCGCGACATGGGCATCTCCGACGAGATCACCAACGTCAACGGCGGCGCGATCGCGATGGGTCACCCGTTGGGCGCGACCGGCGCGATGATCCTCGGCACCCTGATCGACGAGCTCGTGCGGCGCGACCAGAAGCGCGGCCTCGCCACGCTCTGCGTCGGCGGCGGCATGGGCATCGCCACCATCGTCGAGATCGTCTGATCGGGCGCGGCCGAGGAACGAGGCCGCACCGATCGATGGTGGTTGAGCAAGCGGCACGGCTGAGGAACGAAGCCGTGACCCGCGTGTCGAAACCCGGTGAGCCGGGAAGCACCCGCAACCACCCCCGCCGTACGACACACGACTTGAGACAGGAACCACATCCGCATGAGCACCACCACCACTGAGACGTCGGTCCGTTACGAGAAGGACGCCGACAACATCGTCACCTTGACGCTGGACGACCCGAACCAGTCGGCCAACACGATGAACCAGCTCTACATCGACTCGATGAGGTCGGCTGTCGACCACCTCGAGGACGAGCTCGCCGCGGACGCCGACGGCGTCGCCGGGGTCGTCATCGCCAGCGCCAAGAAGACCTTCTTCGCCGGCGGCGACCTCAAGGGCATGGTCCAGGCCGGCAAGGACGACGCCGCGTCGGTCTTCGCCATGGCCGAGAACGTCAAGTCGGCGTTGCGCCGTCTCGAGCTGCTCCCCAAGCCGGTCGTGGCCGCCATCAACGGCGCCGCCCTCGGTGGCGGGTTCGAGATCTGCCTGGTCGCCAAGCACCGCATCGCCGTCGACGACCCCAAGGTCACCGTCGGCCTCCCGGAGTCCAGCCTCGGGTTGCTGCCCGGAGGTGGCGGAGTGACCCGGATGGTGCGCAAGTTCGGCCTGCAGGCCGGGCTGATGGAGTTCCTGCTCACCGGCGCGCAGTTCAAGGCCGCCGCCGCACTCGAGAAGGGTCTCGTCGACGAGCTGGTCTCGAGCCAGGACGAGCTGATCCCGGCCGCGAAGGCGTGGATCAAGGCCAACCCCGAGGCGACGCAGAACCCGTGGGACGCCCCCGGTTACAAGATGCCCGGCGGCAACCCGAAGTCCCCGGCCCTGGCCGGCTTCCTGCCCGCCTTCCCCGCGCTGCTGCGCAAGCAGACCAAGGGCGCCGTCTACCCGGCCGCCCGCGCGATCCTGAGTGCGGCCGTCGAGGGCGCGAGCCGTGACTTCGACACCGCCTCGCGCATCGAGTCGCGCTACCTCACGAACCTGATCGTCAACCAGGGCTCGAAGAACATGATCCAGGCGTTCTTCTTCGACCTGCAGGCGATCAACGCCGGCACCGAGCGTCCGAAGGGCATCGAGCCCTACCGGGCAGTCAAGGTCGGCGTCCTCGGCGCCGGCATGATGGGTGCCGGCATCGCCTACTCCTGCGCCCGTGCGGGCATGCAGGTCGTGCTCAAGGACGTCGCGCAGGAGAACGCCGACAAGGGCAAGGCCTACACCGAGACGCTCAACGCCAAGGCCGTCGGTCGCGGCAAGCTCACCGCGGAGTCGGCCGCCGAGATGCTCGGTCGGATCACCGCGACCGCCGACCCGGCCGACCTGACCGGCTGCGACCTGGTGATCGAGGCCGTCTTCGAGGACCCCTCGCTCAAGGCCGAGGTCTTCGCCGAGATCATGCCGTTCATCAACGACGACGCGCTGCTGTGCTCGAACACCTCGACGCTGCCGATCACCGAGCTCGCCGAGGGTGTCGACCGTCCGGCCGACTTCATCGGCCTGCACTTCTTCAGCCCGGTCGACAAGATGCCGCTGGTCGAGATCATCAAGGGCAAGGAGACCTCCGAGAAGGCGCTCGCGATGGCCTTCGACGTCGTCCAGCAGATCAAGAAGACGCCGATCGTCGTCAACGACAGCCGCGGCTTCTACACCTCGCGCGTCATCGGCACGCAGGTCATGGAGGGCCTGGCCATGCTGGCCGAGGGCTGCTACCCGATGTCGGTCGAGCGGGCCACGACCCAGGCCGGCTACCCCGTGGGCGTCCTGCAGCTGACCGACGAGCTCAACATGGAGCTCATGGCCAAGATCGAGAAGGCCTCCAAGGAGGCCGCCGAGCGCGACGGGACGACGTACACGACCCACCCCGGCGTGCCCGTCGTCGAGAAGATGATCGGCCTCGGCCGCTCCTCGCGGCTCAAGGGTGCGGGCTTCTTCGACTACGAGGACGGCAAGCGCAGTTCGCTCTGGGCCGGCCTCAAGGACGAGTTCCCGATCGCCGAGCAGCAGATCCCGTTCCAGGACATGAAGGACCGGATGCTGTTCGCCGAGGCGCTCGAGACCGCCAAGTGCTTCGAGGAGGGCGTGGTCACCTCGGCCGCGGCCGCCAACATCGGCTCGATCATGGGCATCGGCTTCCCGCCGATGACCGGCGGCGCCGCGCAGTTCATGACCGGCTACGAGAACGCCGCCGGCGAGATCGGTCTGGCCGCCTTCGTCGCGCGCGCCGACGAGCTGGCGCAGGCGTACGGCGAACGCTTCCAGCCGACCGCCTGGTTGCGCGACCTCGCGGCGTCGGGCGGTTCCTTCCCCGGCTGACGGGCACGCCGCGCACCTGCTGCCGAGTAGCCCTCCCGGGCGGTGCGCGGCCCGCCCCTGGCCGGCGTCCGAGCGGCGACAGGAGGACGAGATCGGTGCAAGCCCGCCCCCGCGGCGCTCGGATCGCCTACGGTTGGGCACCACAGCGGGGTGCTCGACGAAAGGTGCGTGCGTGGACTCGTCGGGCGACGTCGACCTGTGGCGGCTGACCGTCCAGCACTCCCCGGTCGCCATGGTCCTGGTCGGCCTCGAGGGCCGACCCCTCATGGTCAACCAGGCGCTGTGCGACATGCTCGGCTACCCGGCTGCCGAGCTTCGTCGACGCGGGTTCCAGGAGCTCACGCACCCTGACGACCTCGAGGCCGACCTCGCGCTCTTCGAGCAGGTCCTCGCAGGCGAGATCGACTCCTACCGCCTGCGCAAGCGCTACCTGCACGCCGACGGCTCGGTGGTCTGGGGCGACCTGTCGGTGGCCCTGGTCCGGGATGCCGACGGCGCGGCGCGCCACTTCATCTCGCAGATCCTCGACGTGTCCGAGCAGCGCGCCTACGAGGAGCTGCAGGACCAGTTCGTCTCGTCGGTCTCCCACGAGCTGCGCACGCCGCTGTCGTCGGTCATGGGTTATCTCGAGCTCCTCGAGGAGAACGACGACCTGCCGGCCGACGCGACCGCACAGCTGCGCATCGTGAAGCGCAACGCCGAACGCCTGCGCGCCCTGCTCTCGGACCTGCTCCACCTCGGACAGGCCCGCGAGGGGAACCTCCAGCTCGAGCGCCGCTCGGTCGACCTGGTCGCGGTGGCCCGCGAGGCGGTGCAGGCCGCGGTGCTCCAGGCCGTCGCCGCCGGCGTCACGGTCTGCGTCGCAGCGCCCGACCTCCTGCTGGCCGAGGTCGACGAACGGCGGATCCGTCAGGTGATCGACAACCTGCTCTCCAACGCCATCAAGTACTGCGACCCCGGCGACACCATCGACGTGGTCCTGCGCGGCGGCGACGCCGGAGCCGAGCTCGAGGTCGTCGACACCGGTGTCGGGATCCCGAGCAGCGAGCTCGGCAGGGTGTTCGAGAGGTTCTTCCGGGGCCAGGCCGCCATCGAGCGTCGTACGCCCGGCACCGGGCTCGGCCTCGACATCGTGGCGTCGATCGTCGAGGCGCTCGGTGGGGCGGTCGACCTCGACAGCGAGCCCGGCCGGGGCACCTGCGTCCGAGTCACATTCCCCCAGACGCAGCAGCCCCAGACGCAGCGGCCCGAGACGCAGCAGCCCGAGAGCTGAGTCGCAGCCCGTGGGCGACTCGGTGGTCGGACCGGGTGCCAGCCGGGTGCCGGCCGGGTGCCGGCCGGGGAGTCAGTCGGCGCTCAGGTCGAGCGTCTCCTGCACCCCGGGGTCGCCGGCCTCGGCGGTGTAGTCGCCAGGGAGCGTGGTGTCCTCGCCGTCGGCGACGCGCCCCCGCAGGACCAGGGTGGCGATCACCGCCACGACGAGGTTGGCCGCGGTGGCCAGGATGCCTGCCCAGATCGTGGCCGTGGTGTCGAAGCCCAGCTTCGAGAGCGCGAAGCCCGACCCGCCGAAGTGCTCCTTGACGATCGTCACCTGACCGTCGGCGCCGAAGACCTTCTGCGGCACCTCGTAGAGCGTCCAGAACGCGACCGCGATGCCCACCGCCCAGCCGGCGATCAGGGCCCTGCTGTGGAACCAGCGCGTGTAGAGACCGATCGCCACCGCCGGCAGGGTCTGCAAGATGATCACCCCGCCGATCAGCTGCAGGTCGATGCTGAACTGCGGGTCGAGGGTGAGGATCGCGGCGAGGGCGCCCACCTTGACGACCAACGAGGCGAGCTTGCTGCTGCGGGCCTCCTGCTTGGGGGTCGCGTCAGGGTTGAGGTACTCCTTGTAGATGTTGCGGGTCCACAGGTTGGCCGCGGCGATCGACATGATCGCGGCCGGCACCAGGGCGCCGATCCCGATCGCCGCGAACGCCACGCCGGCGAACCAGCTGGGGAACTGCTGCTCGAACAGCAGCGGCACGACCGTGTTGTTGTCGGGCTTGCCGTCGCCGTTGACCAGCGGCGTGACGCCCGAGGCGATCGCCATGTAGCCGAGCAGCGCGAGGAGCCCCAGCACGAAGGAGTACGCCGGCAGGGCGGCCATGTTGCGCTTGATGGTGTCGCGCCGGCTGGCGGCGAAGACGCCGGTGAGGCTGTGCGGGTAGAGGAACAGCGCCAGGGCGGACCCCAGGGCCAAGGTGGCGTACTGCAGCTGGGCCGGGCCGGCCAGGATGATCCCGTCGCCGGGGTTGGGGCTGGCCCCGAACTTGGCCGACGCCGCGTCGAAGATCGGTCCGAAGCCACCGAGCTTGTAGGGGATCACGATGACGGCGGCGATCACGACGAGGTAGATCAGGGCGTCCTTGACGAAGGCGATCAGCGCCGGCGCCCGTAGCCCTGAGTTGTAGGTGTAGGCGGCCAGGATGACGAAGGCGACGATGATCGGCGCCTCGCCGCTCACCCCCATCGCCTTGAGCACGGCCTCGATCCCGACCAGCTGCAGAGCGATGTAGGGCATCGTCGCGACCAGGCCGGTGATCGCGACGAGGAGCGCGAGCGTCGGGGAGCCGGAGCGGGCCCGCACGAAGTCAGCCGGGGTGACGAAACCGTTGCGGTGACTGACCGACCACAGCCGGGCAAGCACGATGAAGACGATCGGGTAGACGACGATGGTGTAGGGCAGCGCGAAGAAGCCGATCGCCCCGGCGCCGAACACGAGCGCCGGCACGGCGACGAACGTGTAGGCGGTGTAGAGGTCGCCGCCGATGAGGAACCACGTGATCCAGCCGCCGAAGCTGCGCCCGCCCAGGCCCCACTCGTCGAGGCTGTCCAGGTCGCTGCCACGTCGCCACCGGCTCGCCCAGAAGCCGAGCGCGCTGACGCCGACGAAGATGACGGTGAAGATGATCGCCTCTGTCACCAAGATGTCGTCCATGTCAGCCTCGCGTCCGGCGGTAGACGGCGTACGTGCAGCCGACGCCGATGGCGACCGCGGCGAGCTGGTACCAGTAGAAGAACGGGATGCCGAACAGCTCGGGGTCGGTCCGGTTGTAGAACGGCGGGTAGAGCACCGCGACGAGCGGCAGCAGGAGCAGCCAGTTCCACGGGCTGCGGTCGGTGCGCTCCGGCAGGCCGTGAGCGTCGGGTGGAGTCCGGTGGTGATCGTCTTGAGCAGGCATGTCAGCTCCTTCGAGAGACCTGGGACCCAGGCCGGGCGATGGTAGTTGCTCGATGGCCCGCTCCGATAGGGCCCCTGCCCTCGTGCTGCGTCGGCGGATCGGGCCGGGGAGACCCGGGGCCCGTCCTCGTCGGTCGGTCGCCGTCAGGAAGCGGTGGCGGCGCCGGCCAGGCCGGCCGCGACCTCGTCGAGGTGGTCGTGGGTGACGAGCCCCGAGGTCACCCGCACGTGTGGCCGGGTGGTCGCGCCGGTGGCGACGAACGGCGTGCCGGCGGCGACGCGGATCCCGGCCGCTGCGAGGTGCAGCAGCGCCGCGCGCTCGTCGTCCACCGGCAGCCAGAGGTTGATGCCGTCGGGCGTCGCGACCTCCACGTCGTACGACGCCAGCGCAGCGACGAGGTCGCGCTGGCGTCCGAAGTACTGCCGTCGAGCCTCGGCGACCTCGTCCATCGACTGCGCCTCGGTGAGCAGGTCGAGCAGGATCGTCTGGACCATCCGCGAGGTCCAGGCCGGGCCGAGCATCCGTCGCTGCACCAGCGCGTCGACGAGCGCCGGGGGGCCGCCCAGCGCGGCGATGCGCAGGTCGGGTCCGTGCGACTTCGAGAAGCTGCGCACGTGGATGACGCGCTCCGGCAACAGGGTGCTCAACGAGACGTCCGGAGAGGTGCTGATCGCCCCGGAGTGGTCGTCCTCGATCACCCACGGCGCTGCGTCGCCGCGGCGGGCGATCACCTGCGCGAGAGCGGCGGCCCGGGTCGCCGACCACGAGACCCCCGTGGGGTTGTGCGCCCGCGGCTGGACGACGAGCGCCACGGGGCGGGTGTCGAGCGCGGCGCGCAGGTCGGCGACGACGACCCCCTCGCCGTCGAGCCCGACCGGCACGACCTCGGCGCCGAGCGCCTCGACGAGGTCGAAGAACGGCGGGAACCCGGGCGACTCGAGCACCACCCGGTCACCGAACGAGACCAGGTGCTCGAGGGTGCGCGCGATGCCGTCGGTGGCGCCGTCGACGACCGTGATGGTGTCGCTCGCGCTGGGCCAGGTGGAGGCGAGCACCTCGCCCAGGCGAGGCACGACCGGCTCCTCCTGGTAGGCCAGGGTGGCCGCCCGCGCCGAGACCCGGCCCAGGGCCGGGCCGAGCGACGGCAGCAGCGCCGGGTCGGGGGTGCCGCGCGACAGGTCGAGGCGCACGGCGGCCTCGCCGGTGGCGTCGTGGCCCACCAGCCCACGCACGCGCGGGCTGAGCCAGGTGGTCGGGCTGTCCCGGACGAAGGTGCCGGCACGCCCGCGGGAGACGACCAGGCCGGCGCGGCGCAGCGCCTGCCAGGCGGCGCTGACCGTGGCCGGCGACACCCCGAGGTCGGCGGCGACGTCGCGCACGGTCGGCAGGCGGTCGCCGGGGGCGAGCGTCCCGGCTCGGATGGCGCGGCTGAACGCGCCGGCGATGCCAGGGGGTGAGCGGTCCTCGACCGGTCCCCACGCGAGCGTCGTTGCCGTCATCGAGCGCCCTTCCGCAGCGACGAGATGCCTCGGACCCTTGACAGGAGGGTAATCCACGCGAAATGTTCAACTCGCAAGATAACAGAACTCAGCGCAGTGCCACCCAGCTCCGGAGGACCCCGTGACGATCGTGCGAGCAGCCATCTCCCAGACCACCTGGACCGGTGACAAGGAGTCGATGCTCGACAAGCACGAGCAGTTCGCCCGTGATGCCAAGGATCAGGGCGCCCAGGTGATCTGCTTCCAGGAGCTGTTCTACGGGCCGTACTTCGGCATCACCCAGGACCAGAAGTACTACCGCTACGCCGAGCCCGCCGACGGCCCGATCGTCCAGCGCTTCGCCGCCCTGGCCAAGGAGCTCGCGCTGGTGATGATCCTCCCGATCTACGAGGAGGAGCAGACCGGCGTCTACTACAACACCGCGGTGGTGGTCGAGGCCGACGGCACGATCCTGGGGTCGTACCGCAAGAACCACATCCCCCACGTCGAGAAGTTCTGGGAGAAGTTCTACTTCCGTCCCGGCAACACCGGCTACCCCGTCTTCGACACCTCGGTCGGCAGGATCGGGGTCTACATCTGCTACGACCGGCACTTCCCCGAGGGCTGGCGCGAGCTCGGCCTGAACGGCGCGCACATGGTGTTCAACCCCAACGCCACCAAGCCCGGCCTGTCCAACCGCCTGTGGGAGGTGGAGGGGCCGTGTGCTGCGGTCGCCAACGGCTACTTCGTGCTGCAACCGAACCGCGTCGGCCTCGAGGACAACGAGTACGGCGACGAGGCGGTGAACTTCTACGGCACCAGCCAGGTCATCGACCCGCGCGGCAACTTCGTCGGCGAGCTCGGCTCCGGCACCGACGAGGAGCTGCTCGTGCGCGACATCGACCTCAGCATGGTGCAGGCGATGCGCGACGACTGGCAGTTCTACCGCGACCGCCGCCCCGACTCCTACGCCTGCATCGCCCGGGCCTGAGGCGACCAGAGGAGCGTGGCATGAGCACCCTGTTGATCTCCGGCGGCACCGTCGTCAGCTCGACCGGCCGCACCCGGGCCGACGTCCTGGTCGACGGCGAGAAGATCGTGGCGGTCCTCACCCCGGGCTCGACGCTGCTGGGTCACGACCTCGCCGGGTCGGTCGACCGGGTCGTCGACGCCACCGGCTCGTACGTCGTCCCGGGCGGCATCGACGCCCACACCCACTTCGAGCTGCCCTTCGGCGGCACCGAGGCCAGCGACACCTTCGAGAGCGGCACCACCGCCGCTGCCTGGGGTGGGACCACCTCGGTCATCGACTTCGCCGTGCAGACCACCGGTCAGCGCATCGAGACCGGGCTCGCGGCGTGGCACGAGAAGGCGGCGGGGAACGCGGTCGTCGACTACGGCTTCCACCAGATCATCGGCGGCGTCGACGAGTACTCGCTGAAGTCGATGGAGACGCTCCTCGACGAGGGCATCAGCAGCTTCAAGCTGTTCATGGCCTACCCCGGCGTCTTCATGTCCGACGACGCCCAGATCCTGCGGGCGATGCAGAAGGCCGCCGAGCTCGGGCTGATGACGATGATGCACGCCGAGAACGGCCCGGCCATCGACGTGCTCGCCCAGCAGCTCTACGACGCCGGCAAGACCACGCCCTACTTCCACGGGATCGCGCGCGCCTGGCAGATGGAGGAGGAGGCCACGCACCGCGCGATCATGCTGGCCGACCTCACCGAGGCACCGCTCTACGTCGTGCACGTGTCTGCCAAGCAGGCCGTCGCCCAGCTCGCGGCGGCCCGCGACCGCGGCAAGAACGTCTTCGGCGAGACCTGTCCGCAGTACCTCTACCTCTCGCTCGAGGAGCAGCTGGGAGCCATCGGCGCCGACCCTGGTCGCGGGGGGTGGGGCGACTTCGAGGGCGCCAAGTGGGTCTGCTCGACGCCGCTGCGCTCGCGCGAGGACGGTCACCAGGACGCCATGTGGAACGGCCTACGCACCAACGACCTGCAGATGGTCTCCACCGACCACTGCCCGTTCTGCATGAAGGGCCAAAAGGAGCTCGGCAGGGGTGACTTCCGCGCGATCCCCAACGGGATCGGCACCATCGAGCACCGGATGGACCTGATGTACCAGGGCGTCGTCACCGGCGAGATCACCCTCGAGCGCTGGGTCGAGCTCACCTCGACCACGCCGGCGAGGATGTTCGGCCTCTACGGCACCAAGGGCGTCATCGCCCCGGGGGCGGACGCCGACCTCGTCGTCTACGACCCGAGCGGGCACACCTCGATCGGGGTGGGGGAGGGCCGTACGCACCACATGAACATGGACCACTCGGCGTGGGAGGGCTACGAGATCGACGGCCACGTCGACGTCGTGATCTCGCGTGGCTCGGTGCTCGTCTCCGACGGCCGGTTCCACGGTCGGGCCGGCCACGGGCAGTACCTCAGGCGCGGTCTGTCGCAGTACCTCGTCTGAACCACCTCGACAACCGCCTCACCCTAGCTTCGGAGAACCCCATGGAATTCGGCGTCGTCCTGCAGACCAACCCGCCCGCCTGGCGCACCGTCGGGCTGGCCAAGCAGGCCGAGGAGCACGGCTTCGACTACGCGTGGACCTTTGACTCCCACCTGCTGTGGCAGGAGCCCTACGTCATCTACTCGGCGATCCTGGCTGCCACGAACCGGATCATCGTGGGGCCGATGGTGACCAACCCGGCCACCCGCGACTGGACCGTCACGGCGTCGGTGTTCGCGACTCTCAACGAGATGTACGGCAACCGCACGGTGTGCGGGATCGGACGCGGCGACTCCGCGGTGCGGGTGCTCAACGGCAAGCCGACCACGCTCAAGGACGTCCGCGAGGCCGCCCACGTCATCCGTGAGCTGGCCAACTGCCGCCCGGTCGAGATCAACGGCACGACCCTGCAGTTCCCGTGGGCGCGCTCCTCCGAGCTCGAGGTCTGGATCGCCGCCTACGGTCCGCTGGCGCTGAAGACCACCGGTGAGCACGGCGACGGCTTCATCCTCCAGCTCGCCGACGTCGACATCGCGAGGTGGATGATCGGCGCGGTCCGCAAGGCCGCCTCCGACGCCGGCCGTGACCCCGACGCGATCACCTTCTGCGTGGCGGCGCCGGCCTACGTCGGCGACGACACCCCCGAGTCCCTGGCGCACATGCGCGAGCAGTGCCGGTGGTTCGGCGGCATGGTCGGCAACCACGTCGCCGACATCGTCGCGCGCTACGGCGACGACCCCGCCTCCGGCGTGGAGATCCCCGAGGCCCTCACCGACTACATCAAGGGACGCGAGGGCTACGACTACAACGAGCACGGCCGCGCGGGCAACACCCACGCCGACTTCGTGCCCGACGAGATCGTCGACCGCTTCTGCATCCTCGGGACGGTGGAGGACCACCTCGCCAAGCTCGAGGAGCTCAAGGCGATCGGCGTCGACCAGTTCGCGGTCTACCTCCAGCACGACAACAAGGAGGAGACGATGCGGGTCTACGGCGAGTCGATCATCCCCGAGCTGCGCGAGCACGTCACGGCGAAGGTCTGAGGGGCCGCGGACGTGTCTGACGTGCCTGCCCGTCTCCGCGCACTCGGCCGGGTGCGCGCCGTCGTCCTCGGGGTCGTCGGCGTCGCCCTGGTCGCCGGAGCCTGGGACCTCTACAAGGCGTTCGGCCCCACGGACGGCGTCCTCGTCGGCGAACGGACGTTGATCCTTCCGCGCGCCAGCGACCTGGCGATGCCGCACACCTGGGAGATGGTGCAGCGGCTCTTCGAGCCGGTCACCGGCCTCGTCGGTGCGGCCGACGCCTGGCGAGCGGTGCTCGACGCCTGCCTGTTCACCGTGGGCATCGCTGCTCGGGGCTGGATCATCGGCGTCGTCGTCGGGCTGCTGCTGGCGCTGTTGATGAGCCGCTTCCGCGTCGCCGAGTCGGCGCTGCTCCCCTGGATCGTGCTCAGCCAGACGGTGCCGCTGATCGCGATCGCCCCGCTCGTCCGCCGGTGGGGCTCCGACCTGGAGATCCTCGGCCGCCCCTGGACCTCCGACTACTCCGTCGCGGTGATCGCGGCCTACCTCGCGTTCTTCCCGGTGGCCGTCGGCGCGCTGCGCGGGCTGAAGTCCCCTGATCGCACCCACCTCGACCTGATGCACGCCTACGGCGTCGGCTGGTGGCGCAGCCTGGTCACCCTGCGACTGCCCTCGAGCGTGCCCTTCCTCCTGCCGGCCCTGCGCCTGGCTGCGGCCAGCGCCGTCATCGGCACCGTGGTGGCCGAGGTGTCGATCGGGCTCAAGGGCGGCATCGGCCGGATGGTCATCGACTTCGCCCAGTCGGCCAGCAGTGATCCGGCCAAGGCCTGGGCCCCCATCTTCGGCGCGATCGCCGTCGGCCTCGTGGCCGCCGGCGCGGTGGGCCTCCTCGGCCTGCTGCTGCGTCCCTTCCGATTCGAGCAGGCGGCCTGATGACCACTCCCGAGACCACCTCCGTCACGACGAGCACCGGCGGTGCACCGCAGCGGAGCGCGGTCAACGACGCGCGCGACATCTCCACGCCGCCCGCGATCCGGGCGAACGGCGCGAGCCGCGTCTTCGGGCGCGGCAAGCGCGCCGTCACCGCGCTGGCCGACGTCGACCTCAGCGTCGCAGCCGGCGAGTTCGTGTCCCTGATCGGGCCCAGCGGCTGCGGCAAGAGCACCCTGCTGCGCCTGGTCGCCGACCTCGACACGCCGTCGTCCGGCACGGTCGACGTGTTCGGCAAGCCGGCTCGACAGGCGCGCCTCGACCAGGACTACGGCATCGCGTTCCAGCAGGCCGGACTGCTGCCCTGGCGCACGGTGCGCTCGAACATCGAGCTGCCGCTCAAGCTGCACGGTGCCGGCAGGTCGGAGCGGCGCGCGCGGGTCGCCGAGCTCATCGAGCTCGTCGGGCTCACCGACTTCGCCACCAGCCATCCCGACCAGCTGTCCGGTGGCATGCAGCAGCGGGTCGCGATCGCGCGCGCGTTGGCCGAGCGTCCCCGGCTGCTGCTGATGGACGAGCCCTTCGGCGCTCTCGACGAGATCACCCGCGAGCGCATGCAGAACGAGCTCGTGCGCATCTGCGCCGAGACCGGCGCCGCGGTGCTCTTCGTCACCCACTCGATCCCCGAGGCGGTCTTCCTGTCCGACCGGGTGGTCGTCATGTCGCCACGACCCGGCCGCATCGTCGACATCGTCGATGCCCGCGCCGGCCTGGGCGGCGCGCACGAGCGCACCGACGCGATGCGTGACGCCGACGGGTTCGCCCACGCCGTCAGTCAGGTGCGCGCGCACCTGCACGGCACCCCCGCCGCCGGCACCACCGCACGCGGGGTGGACGACAGATGAGCACCTCGTGGGGCATCACCACTCCCACCGCCGAGCGCGACACCCGCGCGAGACTGCCGATCACCGGTCACGGCGTCGGCGCCGTCGTGGCGCCCCTGGTCCTGGGGGCTGCGGTGGTCGGGCTGTGGGAGCTCGCGGTGCGGGCTCTCGACATCGCGCCGCTCATCGTCCCGGCCCCGAGCGCGATCGCCTCCGAGGTGCGCGCGAACTGGGAGTTCATCGTCTCCGGCATGCAGGTGACCGGTCGCAACGCCCTCATCGGCATGCTCGTCGGAGCACTGCTCGGGGTCGTCGGTGCCGTGGTCGCGGGCAGTGTGCGGATCATCGACCAGATGGCCGTTCCGGTGGTGGCCGCGCTGTCCGTCGTCCCGATCGTGGCGCTGGCGCCCGTGCTCTACACGATGTACGGCGCCGCGGTCGACACCGCGCGCATCGTCGTGGCCGGCATCGCGGTCAGCGTGCCGGTCTACCTCAACACGCTGCGCGGGCTGCGCCAGGTGACGCGCGTGCACCGCGACCTGATGACTGCCTACGCAGCCGGTCCGGTGCAGGTCGCCCGGGCCGTGACGCTGCCGACCGCGACGCCCTACGTCTTCACCGGCTTGCGGATCGCCTCGTCGCTCGCGGTGATCTCGGCCCTGATCGCGGAGTACTTCGGCGGTCCCGTCGGGGGTCTCGGCAAGTCGATCACCTCCTCGGCGGCGAGCAGCAAGTACGCCACCGCCTACTCCTACGTGGTCGGCGCGATCATCCTCGGGCTCGCCTTCTACGTCGCCACCCTGCTCGTCGAGCTCTGGTTCTCCCGTCACCGCAGCCGGGCCTGATCCACCGCTCGCGCATCACCCAGCACCGCCCGTCACCACCCCGCACCACCGGCACGACCAGCACCACCCACCCTCTCCCGCTCCACCGACTCCACACCTGGAGGAACACCATGCGAGGAACCATCAAGCTGGGCGCCGCAGCCGCCGCCCTGGCGCTGGCCGTCACGGGGTGCTCGAGCACCTCTGGCGACGACAGCTCGTCGGGCTCGTCCGGCTCCGACGGGTCGAGCTCGTCGTCCGGTGACCTGACCCCGGTCTCGCTGCAGCTGCAGTGGGTGCCGCAGGCCCAGTTCGCCGGCTACTACGCGGCCGTCGACCAGGGCTACTACGCCGACGAGGGCCTCGACGTGACCATCGTCGAGGGAGGTGTCGACATCGTGCCGCAGGACGTCTTGTCGTCCGGCGACGTCGACTACGCGATCTCGTGGGTGCCCAAGGTGCTGGGCTCGATCGAGCAGGGCGCCGCCATCACCGACGTCGCGCAGATCTTCGAGCGCAGTGCGACCACGCAGGTCTCCTTCAAGGACGCCGGCATCACCTCGCCGGCCGACTTCGCCGGCAAGAACGTCGGCAGCTGGGGCTTCGGCAACGAGTGGGAGCTCTTCGCCGGGATGCAGGAGGACGACGTGGCCCTCGGCGACATCAACCTGGTGCAGCAGGCCTTCGACATGAACGCCCTGCTCGCCGGCGACATCGACGCCGCCCAGGCGATGACCTACAACGAGTACGCCCAGGTGCTCGAGACGGTCAACCCCGACACCGGGGAGCTCTTCCAGCCCGAGGACCTCAACGTCGTCGACTGGAACGACATCGGCACCGCGATGCTCCAGGACGCCATCTGGGCCCAGACCGACCGGCTCGAGGACGAGGGTTACCAGGCGCAGACCGTGGCCTTCATCAAGGCCTCCATCAAGGGCTGGGTCTTCGCGCGCGACAACCCGCAGGAGGCCGCTGACATCGTCACCGCCGCCGGCTCGCAGCTCGGCACGAGCCACCAGCTCTGGATGGCCAACGAGGTCAACAAGCTGATCTGGCCCTCGACCAACGGCATCGGCGTCATCGACGACGCCGCGTGGCAGCAGACGGTCGACATCGCGATGGGCACCGAGAACGAGACCGGCGCGACGATCATCAGCACCCCGCCGCCCGAGACGGCGTACGACAACACCTACGTCGAGGAGGCGCTCACCGAGCTCCGTGACGAGGGCGTCGACGTCGACGGCGCCGACTACACCCCGATCGAGGTCACCCTCAACGAGGGTGGCCAGTAGCTCCCCCGCCGGGTGGCAGGCCACGCGCCTGTCACCCGGCCCCAGCCCATCCAGCACCGCCAGAAGGAGACCGACGATGACGACGGTGACCCAGCACGACCTCGACGACCGGGCCTACGCGCTCGACCGCGCGCACGTCTTCCACTCGTGGTCGGCACAGGCGGCGCTCGACCCCATGGTCATCGCGGGCGGTCTGGGCTCTCACGTGTGGGACCACGCCGGTCGTCGCTACCTCGACTTCTCCAGCCAGCTCGTCAACGTCAACATCGGCCACCAGCATCCGGGCGTCGTCGCCGCGATCCGCGAGCAGGCCGGCCTGCTCACCACGATCGCTCCTCCGACCGCGCATCTCGCGCGCGGCGAGGCGGCGCGGCGCATCACCGACCGTGCCCCTGAGGGCATGAACAAGGTCTTCTTCACCAACGGTGGCGCCGACGCGATCGAGAACGCCATCCGGATGGCGCGCCTGCACACCGGGCGCGACAAGGTGATCTCGCGCTACCGCAGCTACCACGGCAACACCGGCGCCGCGGTCGTCGCGACCGGTGACTGGCGACGGGTGCCGAACGAGTACGCCCGCGGGCACGTGCACACCTTCGGCCCCTATCTCTACCGCTCGGAGTTCTGGGCGACGACGCCCGAGCAGGAGGCCGAGCGCGCCCTGCAGCACCTGCGTCGGGTGATCGAGAGCGAGGGGCCGAGCGGCATCGCCGCGGTGCTGCTCGAGACGATCCCCGGCACCGCCGGCGTGCTGATGCCGCCGCCGGGCTACCTGGCCGGCGTCCGCGAGCTCTGCGACGCCCACGGCATCATGCTGATCCTCGACGAGGTGATGGCGGGTTTCGGGCGCACCGGCGAGTGGTTCGCCTTCGACGGCATCGACGGGGGCGTGCGCCCCGACCTGATCGCCTTCGCCAAGGGCGTGAACTCCGGCTACGTGCCGGTGGGGGGCGTGGTGATCTCCGACGCGATCGCCGCCGACTTCGACGAGCGGGTCTTCCCCGGCGGGCTGACCTACTCCGGCCATCCGCTGGCCGCGGCCTCGATCGTCGCCGCCCTCGACGCCATGCAGGACGAGGGCATCGTCGCCAACGCCAAGCGCATCGGCGCCGACGTCCTCGGCCCGGGCCTGCGCGAGCTGGCCGAGAAGCACCCGATCGTCGGCGAGGTCCGCGGGACCGGCGTCTTCTGGGCGATCGAGCTCGTCGCTGACGCCGAGACCCGGGCCCCGGTGGCGCCGGCCGTCATCGGTCGCGCCAAGGCGGAGATGCTCGCCCGCGGGTTGCTGCCCTTCGCCGCCGACAACCGCATCCACGCCGTACCGCCCTGCGTCGTCACCGACGACGAGGTCGCCCGAGCCCTGTCCATCTACGACGACGTCCTGACCCTGCTCGACGAGGAGCTGTAAGCCATGACCACCACCACCGCCGACGCCACTGCGAGCGACCTGCCCGTGCTCGACCACTGGATCAACGGGGCGCACGCACCCGGCACGTCCACCCGGACCGGTCCGGTCTACGACCCCGCGCTGGGCGAGGTCACCAAGAACGTGCGCTACGGCTCCGCCGCGGACGTCGATGCCGCGGTCGCCGCCGCGAAGGCCGCGTTCTCCGGGCCCGACGGTTGGGGCAGCTCGTCGACCGCCAAGCGGCAGCAGGTGATGTTCGCCTTCCGCGAGCTCGTCAACGCGCGCAAGGGCGACCTCGCAGCCCTGCTCACCTCCGAGCACGGCAAGGTGCTCTCCGACGCCGCCGGCGAGGTGGCGCGCGGCCTGGAGGTCGTGGAGTTCGCCTGCGGCATGCCGCACCTGTCCAAGGGCACGTACTCCGAGAACGTCTCGACCGACGTCGACGTCTACTCGATCAAGCAGGCGCTGGGCGTGGTCGGCATCATCAGCCCGTTCAACTTCCCGGCGATGGTGCCGATGTGGTTCTTCCCGATCGCCATCGCGACCGGGAACACCGTCGTCCTGAAACCGAGCGAGAAGGACCCCAGCGTCGCCGGCTGGATGGCCGAGCTGCTCACCGAGGCCGGCCTGCCCGACGGTGTCTTCAACGTCGTCCACGGTGACAAGGAGGCCGTCGACGCGCTGCTCGTGCACGAGGACGTCGCCTCGATCTCGTTCGTCGGCTCGACCCCCATCGCCCGCTACGTCTACGAGACCGGCACCGCGCACGGCAAGCGCGTCCAAGCCCTCGGCGGGGCGAAGAACCACATGCTCGTCCTGCCGGACGCCGACCTCGACCTGGTCGCCGATGCGGCCGTCAACGCCGGCTTCGGTTCGGCCGGCGAGCGCTGCATGGCCGTCTCGGTCGTGCTCGCGATCGACTCGATCGCCGACGAGGTCGTCTCGCGCGTGCGCGATCGGATGGGCAAGCTCGTCACCGGCGACGGTCGCGGCTCGGCCGACATGGGTCCGCTGATCACCCGCGAGCACCGCGACAAGGTCGCCGGCTACCTCGACGTCGCCACGGCCGACGGCGCCGACCTGGTCGTCGACGGCCGCGACGTGACCCCCGACGGTGCGGCCGACGGGTTCTGGCTCGGCCCGACCCTGGTCGACAAGGTGCCGACCTCCTCGACCGTCTACACCGACGAGATCTTCGGCCCGGTGCTGTCGGTGGTGCGCATCGCCTCCTACGACGAGGGCCTGGCGTTGATCAACGACAGTCCCTACGGCAACGGGGTCGCCATCTTCACCAACGACGGCGGTGCGGCCCGGCGCTTCCAGCGCGAGGTGCAGGTCGGCATGGTCGGCATCAACGTGCCGATCCCCGTGCCGGTGGCCTATCACTCCTTCGGCGGCTGGAAGGCCTCGCTCTTCGGCGACGCCAAGGCCTACGGCACGCACGGCGTCGACTTCTTCACCCGTGAGAAGGCCGTCACCAGCCGCTGGCCCGACCCGAGCCACGGCGGCATCAACCTGGGGTTCCCCCAGAACGTCTGACCGTGGTCCCGCTGCGCCGGGGCGCCGGGTCGGGTGGCGGGCAGTTTCACGCTTCACCTCCCCGGCCCGCGTGGACACGTCAGGATGGCGCCATGAGCGAGGGACTCTCCGCCGACCCGGTCGGCCCACCGGGCGCACACCAGCCGGCGCACCCGATGGTCGAGATCCTCGGCCTCCACGTGCGCTTCGGCGAGGTCGAGGCGGTCACCGGCGTCGACCTCGTGGCCCACGCCGGACAGTCGACGGCCCTGCTCGGACGCAACGGTGCCGGCAAGTCGACGACGATGCGCGTGCTCGCCGGGGTGGTGCCGGCCACCGCGGGCACCGTCGTGGTGGCCGGCTACGACGTCCGCCACGACCCGTTGGAGGCCAAGCGCGCTGTCGGCTACTGCCCGGACGTCGGCGGACTGGTGCCGCGGGCGACACCGTGGGAGCACCTGCAGCTCACCGCCCGGTTGCGCCGCCTCCCCGACTGGGAGGAGCGTGGGCGCGACCTGCTCGAGCGCTTCGAGCTCGGCGACGTCGCGCACCGGGTCACCGCCGGCTTCTCGCACGGCATGGGACGACGCCTGAGCGTGGTGCTCGCTGCGCTGCACGAGCCCGAGGTCCTGCTGCTCGACGAGCCCTTCGACGGCGTCGACCCGATCGGCGTCGAAGCGACGCTCGAGGTGATCAGCGACGCCCGCGCCCGCGGTGCCTGCGTGCTCGTCTCGACCCACCTGCGCGAGCTGGCGGTGGAGGCCTGCAGCACCGTCAGCGTGCTGCGCGGCGGCGCGCGCGTCGCGACCCTGGCGTCGTCGGAGATGTTGGGCGAGGAGGGCGCTCGTGCCTACCGCGGCCTCCTCGACTGAGGTCAACCACACCCGCGCGCCGCGCCGCCACCCGGTGAGCGACGCGGCCCGCGCCGTCGTGGACGTCGTCCACCTGCTGCGCTTCCGGATGGGCGCGGTGCGACGACGCGCGCTGAGCGTGCTCGGTGCGGTCCTGGTCCTGGGCGTGAGCGCGGCGATCGCGATCGGGCCCGCCTACCACCCCGCCGCCGGTGCGAGCAGCGCGGCGACCGACGTCCTCATCATCTTGCCGACGGCGCTGGCGGCGTTCGTGCTGCTCGCGGTCGTCTCGGCTGCCGCCTCCGGCGGCGGGCGCGAGCTGATCCCTCGTGACCCGGCGTCCATCCACCCGATCAGCCCGACGACCGATCACCTCGGCGCGCTGCTGCTCGCCCCGCTCAACATCGCCTGGTTGATCCAGGCCTGGGGCCTGCTGGGCATCACCGCGTTCGCCGTGGGGAGTGAGCAGGTCGTCAAGGCGCAGCTGATCGTGGTTCTTTGGCTCGCTGCCGGCACCGCTTTCGCGCAGGTGCTGGCCTGGACCCTCGAGGGCGTACGTCGGGTCCCGCACGGGATCGTCGGCATCCGGATGCTCAACGTCGTCGTCCTCGGCACCGCTCTCGGCCTGCAGCTCAGCAACCAGATCATCGACATCTTCGACCGCATCCCCACGCGGGTGGTCGTGCTGGCGATGCTCGACGACGGGTGGAGCCACTGGCTGGCGGCGAGTGGCGCGATCCTGGTCGGGTTCGTCGTGCTGGCCGGCTTCGGCGCGGTGCCCGCCCACGTCGCCGCGCACCGGGTGGCCCGCGACGAGCTGCGCGTCGAGAGTGGACGGTACGCCGCCCGCTCGCTCGCCCGCTCCGACCTCGCCGCGCTGGTGCGCACCGACCGCGGGTCGGTCTGGCGCGCCGTGCCGATGCGCCGGGGCGTGGTCGTCCTGGCGCTCGGACCCGGCATCGTGGCGGTGCTGGGCAACCTGCAGTGGAGCTCGATGACGGTGCTGCCCGGGCTGGTCGCCTCCGGCGGTGCGTTGTTGTACGGCGTCAACGCCTGGTGCCTCGACGGACGTGGAGCGCTGTGGCGCGAGAGCCTGCCGGTCGACCCGCGCACCGTCTTCGACGCCCGCGCCCTCGTGCTCGCCGAGTTCCTGCTCGCCGCCTCGTTGATGACGGTGGCCGTGGCGGCGATCCGCGCCGGCGTACCGTCGGCGCCCGAGGTCAGCGCGCTCGTCGCGACGCTCCTCGTCGTCACGGTGCAGGTCGTCGGGGCCGCGATGCGCTGGTCGTCCAAGCGGCCGTACGCCGTCGACCTCCGCTCCTCGCGCGCCACCCCGGCGCCGCCGTCGATGATGGTCGCCTACTCCGCCCGCCTCGCCCTCTCGACCACCGTCACCGGCTTGTTCTTCTCCTTCCTGTCGCAGTCCGACGACTGGTCGCTCTCGATCTTCTTCGCCATCGCGATGCTGGCGTGGTCGGGCCTACGCCTGCTGCGTGTCCGCACCCTCTGGACGGACCCCTCCGAGCGCGCCCGCGTCATCACCACCGTCGCCGTCGCCTGAGTCCGGTACCTCGGTGCGTCCGTGCGTCGGTGCGTCCGGGCATCGGCGTGCGGTGACGGTTGGGTCTGCGGAGGGTCTGTGCGTGGGGTCTGCGGAGGGTCTGCGCGTGGGTGGGGGGTCGAGTCGGCGCGTAGACGCGCCGACTCGACCCGGGATCAGCGCCGAGTCGGCGCGTAGACGCGCCGACTGGACACGAGATCAGCGCCGAGTCGGGTTGAGAGGGAGGCTAGGAGGTGCAGCCGGCTTGAGCGTCGGCGAGCAGCGCGACCTCGGGGGAGTCGAAGCCACCCGAGAGGGTCTGGACGAGTGCGGCGCGGATCTGCCCGTCGGTCAGGGCGGTGCGCAGGCAGGTGGCGTAGGCGTCGGCGTCGATCGCGCCGCGGGTCTGGGTGAGAAGCGCCCTGGTGGAGGCCTCGATGAACCCGACGCACGCGAGCTGGGCGTCGACCCACGCAGCAGCGGTGGTCTCGTCGAAGACCGGCAGGGCGTCGGTCGCTGACCCGTCGGGCTGCAGGATGCCGGCGTCCACGAGGTCCTGGTCGCTGAGGCGGCGGTGCAGCTCGTCGGCGAAGCAGGCGGCCTCGCCCCGGTCCTGGGGGAGCGCGCTGTTGCCGGCGTACAGCTGCTCGAGCCCTCGGGCGACGTCGGCCGAGGCGTCGACCGAGGAATCGGCCGAAGGCTCGGCAGCGGACGGCGTGGTCGTCGACGGAGCGGGTGCGGGAACGACGTCCTCGCTCCCGGAGCAGCCGACGAGCGACAGGCTGATGACCAAGCCGAGCGCCGCGGCGACCAACGAGCTACGGGCAACGGGCACGGAGCCGATCTTCTCACGACCGCCTAGGGTCGAGTCGTGGACTTCTCCCCTTCTCCCAGAGCCGCCGACCTCACCGAGCGCGTCGCGGCGTTCATCGCCGACGAGATCACGCCCGTCGAGCGCGACTACCACCGCGACCTCGCGGAGCTGCGCCGTACGGGCGACCCGTGGCAGCCGTTGCCGATCATCGAGGAGCTCAAGGTCAAAGCGCGCGAGCTCGGTCTGTGGAACCTCTTCCTGCCCGCCGAGCACGCCGGCGAGTACGCCGCCCGCTTCGGCACCGACGGGGGTGAAGGACTGACCAACGTCGACTACGCCCCGATTGCCGAGCTCACCGGCGGCTCGGCCCTCGCGCCGGTCGTGCTCAACTGCAACGCGCCCGACACCGGCAACATGGAGGTGCTGCTGCGCTACGGCACCGACGCCCAGCGCGCCGACTGGCTCGAGCCGTTGCTGGAGGGCAAGATCCGCAGCGCGTTCGCCATGACCGAGCCGGACGTCGCCTCGTCCGACGCCACGAACATGGCCGCGACCGCAGTGGTCGACGGCGACGAGATGGTGATCAACGGCCGCAAGTGGTGGTCGACCGGAGTCGGACATCCCGACTGCAAGGTCTTCGTCTTCATGGGCCTCACCGACCCCGACGCCGACCGCCACCGGCGTCACTCGATGGTGCTGGTGCCCGCGGACGCTCCCGGTGTGAAGGTCGAGCGGATGCTCAACACGATGGGCTACTACGACGAGCCGTTCGGCCACGGCGAGGTGTCCTTCACCGACGTCCGCGTGCCGCTCAGCAACGCCATCGGTGGGCCGGGCGAGGCGTTCGCGATCGCCCAGGGTCGGCTCGGACCCGGCCGCGTGCACCACTGCATGCGCCTCATCGGCCTGGCCGAGATGGCGCTCGAGCTCGCGTGCCGACGTGGCCTCGAGCGCAGCGCTTTCGGCAAGCCGCTCGCCAACCTCGGCGGCAACCGGGAGCGCATCGCCGATGCCCGCATCGCCATCGACTCCACCAGGCTCCTGGTACTCAACGCCGCTTGGAAGCTCGATGTCGGCGGCCCGCTCAACGCGCTCAGTGAGGTCGCCCAGATCAAGGTCGCGGCCCCCAACATGGCGCAGACGGTCGTCGACATGGCGATGCAGCTGCACGGCGGCGGCGGCCTCTCCGACGACCACCCGCTCGCCGGTGCCTGGACCAACGCGCGCGCACTTCGCCTCGCCGACGGGCCGGACGAGGTGCATCGTGGCGTGATCGCGCGTCTCGAGCTGGGCAAGTACGGCGCCAGCCGCTGACGGAATACTGCCCCCGGGGCGACGGAACGTTCGTCGGTGCGCAGGGTCAGGGTTGATCTTGCTGACGCACCTCTACGCCCAGAATGACGCTGGCGGTCAGAGCCACGGGTCGCGAGTCGGTGCGGGCGCTCTGGTGCGCCGCCTCAGTTCATCTCGTCCTGGAGCTGCACCGCCTGGGCGATCAGGTCCAGGTGCACCGCCCCGGTCCCGCAGCAGCCACCCCAGATGTCGATCGATGGGAAGCGGCGTGCGAGCCCGCCCATCAGGCCTGCGAGCTCGACGGGGTCGCCCTCCTCGAGGTGCCCGAGCTGGCACAGTGCGATCTTCTCCATCTTCGAGGCGTTGGGACGCAACGAGCGGATCCGTTCTGTCCACGCGCCGTCGCTCAGGGCCGGTGAGAACTCCGAGGGATGTGAGCAGTTGATCCCGAAGAACTCCACCGAGGAGTCCGTGGCAACGTCGACGGCTCGGATCGCTGCCTCGAGGGAGGACCCTGAGTGCACCCTGGCCTCAGAGGTCAGCGTGAAGGACACCGCGACCGGGACGTCCACGGCCCGCGCAGCACGCGCGACACCGATCGCCTCGGACTCATCGTTGAAGGTGAAGGCCCACGCGAGGTCGACGCCTGCCTGGGACAGCGTGGCCAGCTGTACCGAGTGGTACTCCTCTGCCTCGTCCGGACCCATCACGACGTTGCGCTCGTAGGCGTCACCGCGAGGACCGACGAATCCTTGGATGAGAATGGTCTCGATGTCGTCGCTGTACTCGGCCGCGAGCTCGCGAAGGAAGTCGATGGAAGCGAGGTTCGCCTCGGCCAGCCCGGCGGCCGAGTAGCCCAGCAGGCTTCCCCAGTCTGGGCTGGCCCGGTAGTCGAACCCGCCCATCAGCACCGCTGCGTCGTGCCGTGCCGCGGTGTCGAGGAAGGCCCGGTACATCGTGCGCAGATCTGCCAACGCGGCCGGGTTCTCCAGCAGCGGGTACATCGCGAACTCCGGGAGCTCGTGTCCCCACTTGTACATGATCTCGGTCTCGATCCCGCCCTCGGTCAAGAAGACCTGACCCGGCTGCCGGGTTGGGAACCTGCGCGGACTGGCGTCGTTCACGGTGTTGACGGACATGGCGTCTCCTGACGTTTCGGACTGATTAGTCTGTTTGTATCAGACCAGACAGTCTGAAACAATAGGTCGATGCCTCGCGACGGGACCGCCACCCGCGACCGACTGCTGGACTCAGCCGAGCGGCTGGTGCTGGCCAACGGTTTTGCGGCTACCTCGGTGGACCTGATCCTGAAGGACGCCAAGAGCTCCAAAGGAGCGTTCTTCCACCACTTCGCATCCAAGCAAGCACTGGCCCACGCCCTGGTCGAGCGCTGGGTGGACGGTGACCTCGCCACGATGCAGTCCGGGCTCGGTGCGGTCGAGGACGTCGAAGACCCGGTCGACCGGCTGCTGTCATTCATCGGCCACTTCGAGAAGTGGGCCGAGAGCCTGGTCGCCGAGGAGACGTCCTGCCTCTACATCGCGGCACTGTCCGAGCGCGACCTGCTCAGCTCCGAGACCCTGCACGAGGTCGAACGCGGGGTACGCGGCTGGCGCCGAGCGGTGTCCACGATGGTGCGAGACGCCTACCTCCACACCGGCCACGACAACGGCCCCGACCCCGACGAGCTAGCCGACCACCTCTTCGTCACCTTCGAGGGATCGTTCCTGCTGTGCCGGACCCAGCAGTCACCCGAACCCATGCGCGCCCAGCTTCGGGTCTACCGCCAACTCCTCGCCGCCCTGCTCAACGATTGAGCAAAGCGCGTGCGCCTCTGCCACCAGTCGACCTGCCAGGATCCGGCCCGGTCGGCGATCCGCGTCCTACCGCCGCGTGTGGGCGTGAGCGGGCGGGACCCACTTGCGTGTCACACCGCCAGGTCCGCCGACCCCTCACCCCGCCGGGCCTCCAGACCCTCACACGCCCTGTCGTGATCGACCATCAGTGCCGTCGACCAGGACGTCGACGGCCCGTCGACGTCAGAGCTGCCCGGTTCGCGCTCAGGTCCGCGTGATCTAGAGCGCAGGCCAGCTCGACGCGATCGCATCTCGAGTCCTCATCGGGTTCCACACCCCACGCGAGTCGAGTGATATGACGCGATCCTCAAGTTTCCACACGGCGCGCCAAGCGACATATCATGCAAATGTCAAGGCTGAACAGTACCTCGGTCGCCGTCGCGGTCGGGTTCGCTCGTGCGGGAGGGGTCGGCCAGCATGGGATTCGAACGTCACGACGACGCCGACCGTGCACTGGAGCGCATGTACGAGGCGCAGCGCGTCGGCCGGATCGGGGACTGGGAGTTCGACCTTGCCGACGGCAGCATCTATTGGTCTCCGCAGGTGTTCGCGATCCTGGGTCGGGACCCGGCGCTCGGACCACCACACAACTACGCGGAGCAGGAGGAGATCTACGACGCTCCCAGCGTGGCCGTCCTGGCGGAGAAGGTCGGCCTCGCAGTCACACTCGGCGAACCGCAGGAGTACGAGCTGGTGGTGAAGCTCCCGGACGGGGAGTTCGGTCATGTCTATGCCAGGGCAGTGCCCCGCAAGGACCAGCACGGCAACGTGGTGAGCCTGTTCGGGACCGTGCAGGACATCAGCGACCGCAAACGTGCAGAGCGACAGGTGCACGAGAGCGAGAGCCGGCTGGGATTTGCCCTCGAGGCGGCGAGCATCGGTGACTGGGACATGGATCTGCGCACCAATGTCGCAGTGAGGTCGCTGCGCCACGACCAGTGCTTCGGATACGCGGAGCCCGTGTCTGAATGGGGCTACGACACGTTCCTCGCGCACGTCTCCCCGCTGGACCGCGACCGGGTCCACGCCTGCTTCAGCACAGCGATGGGCGGCGAGGGCGAGTACGACACGGAGTTCCGGACGGAGTGGTCGGACGGCTCGCTGCACTGGCTCTGGAGCAAGGGCCGCTTCTACTTCGACGAGGCCGGGCAGCCCTATCGTGTCGCCGGTATCCAGGTCGACATCACCGAGCGCAAGCTGGCCGAGCAAGCGGTGCGGCACCTGTCCGCGATCGTCGAGTCGAGCAGCGACGCGATCATCGGCGAGGCCATGGACGGCACGATCATCAGTTGGAACAAGGGGGCGGAAGGACTCTACGGTTACGCGGCCTACGAGGCGGTAGGACAGAGCATCCGGATGTTGGCACACGACCCCGCCATCAACGCGGAGATCACCCACGTCATGCGCAGGGTCGCCCTCGGGGATCAAGTTCAGGGACTAGATACCGTCCGACGGCACAAGGATGGTCACCTGATCGACGTCTCGCTCGCCATCTCCCCTGTGTACGGCGTTGACGGGGCGATGAGCGGATTCTCCACCATCGCAAGAGATGGCTCCGCCCGGAAAGAGACCGAGCGTGCGCTCCAGCTCCAGGCCGACCTGTTGGCGGCCAGGCTGGCCAAGGAAGCCGAGGCCTCGGAGACACTTCGTGAGCTGGACAGGATCAAGGACGATCTCGTCGCCAACGTGAGCCATGAGCTGCGTACGCCGCTCACCAGCATCTCGGGATACATCGAACTCCTCAAGGGCTCGGATGCCGGTCCGCTCACCGCGCAGCAACGGCAGTGGATCGACGCGGTGGACCGTAATAGCGAGCGCCTGCTCGTCTTGGTCAACAACATGCTGGTTGTGTCCGTCGTCGAGGCAGGCAAACTGCCGTCCGAGATGTCCTCGGTGGACCTGAAGGACGTCGTCTTGTCGGCCCGCGGGGTTCTGCAACCCCTGATCGACGGACGGCCACTCACCACTCGCTTCCGCTTACCCGCGAATCAGATCCTCGTTCACGGTGATGCGAGTCAGCTCGAACGAGTGGTGTGGAACTTGGTGAGCAACGCGCTGAAGTTCACTGACGCCGGCGGCACCGTGGAGTGCGCGTTGGACATCGAGGCCGGGCAGGCCAAAATCACCGTGAGCGACGACGGCATCGGCATACCTGAGAACGAGCAGTCCGACCTGTTCACGAAGTTTTTCCGGTCGACTACGGCCACGGACCGGGCGATCCCGGGCTCAGGACTGGGCCTGAGTATCGCCGCCTCGATCGTGAGGAACCACCACGGCAAAATTTCGGTGATCTCGACGCCCGGTCGAGGAACCCAGGTGGTCGTGACCCTGCCGTTGGAAGCCCGCACGCCGCCACGCACGGAGCGGGATCAGTAGAACCGAGCCCTGATCCGCATCGGGATCGGCAAGGAGGGCAACGACCTCACCACGCCGCTCGTCCTCCATGTCGCTGCCCTCGAAACCGTCCTTCGCCTCGGCAGGGCAGAACACCTCCAGTAGCGACCGACCTCACATGACTCTTGCCCCAGCGGCAGTCCGGGGTGCCACGGGTGACCCCTACCTGTGCGGGACATTCAGGGAGGTCGATTGAAACCTGAACGACCCTCATGCGCCGAACCTAGCGGCCCCCTCCGACGTGGGGCTTGTTCTCGAAACTCGTCATTCCGCCGCAATTGTCGTGCCGATGGGGTGGCATGCAGTTCGCCTCTGTGTTCTAATATGTGTAGCACGCGGCCTCAGGGTCGCACCGATGCAGAAGTCCTCCGGTGGTGCTGCCGGGGCCCGCCACTTGTTGGCGCCCTGCATCACAGTCGTTGACGAGTCTCGTGGCGTGAGTCCCCGGGCGCAGGTCCAGCCCGCGAGGGGCGATGACGATGCTCGGTGTGTCGAGCCAGTCCCCGGCCGATGTCATCGGTGACGCCGACGCCCAGGTGGCGCCGTTGCTCGAGAGACTGTGGGCTGCGGTGTCTGATGAGGACCTGATCGAGGCCATCACTGCGCTCGAGGAGCACGAAGCCCGCCTTGCCGCGGTACGAGCACACCTGCTGGGCGAGATCACCGCCCGCGAGCTGCCCCGCAAGACCCTGTGCTGGGCCTCGACCGGTGACTGGTACGCCCACCTGGCCGGGCTGACCCGCACGGCCGGACACCGCACCGTGGCCCACGCCGAGATCCTCACCAGCGAGCGCGGAGCCACCCTGGAGGCAATGAGCGCGGGCACGGTCTCCGCGACCCAGGCCGGGGTGGTGTGCGACGCTATCGACAAGCTCCCCACGAACCCGGTCATGCGCGCAGAGGCCGAGACCCTGCTCCTGGACCAAGCCCGCACCCTGGACGCGACCCAGCTCGCCGAGGCCGGGCGCCGGATCCTGGCCCACGTCGACCCCGACCGCGAGCACCGCGCCGAGGAAGCAGCCCTGGCCCGCGAGGAACGCGCAGCCCACCACGGCCGACACCTGACGATCATCAACGACGGCGCCGGCGGCGTTCGGGTCCGTGGGCGCGGCACCGTCGAGGACGCCGCGACCCTGCGGGCAGCACTGCTCCCGTTGACGAAACCTCAACCAACCGCTCCCGCCGAAGACGACGAAGCTGGAGCCGACCCGCGCGACCACGGCGCACGGATGTGGGACGCGATGATCGGGCTCGCACAGCACGCCCTGAACACCGAAGCCTCACCCGAGTCCCACGGCGCCCGCCCCAGGGTCGGGGTGTTCATCGACCTCGAGTCCCTACGCCACGATTCAGTACACGCCGGCCAATCCGCGATGACCGAGGACGGGCTGCGGCTCTCCCATGCCGCCGTACGCCGCCTGGCGTGCGATGCCGACATCCTCCCGATCTGTCTCGGCACCCACAGCCAACCGCTCGACGTCGGGCGTACCCAGCGTCTCGTCACGACCGCGATCTGGCTCGCGCTCATCGCCCGCGACCGACACTGCGCGTTCCCCGGCTGCACCCGCCCGCCAGTGATGTGCCACGCCCACCACATCCGCCACTGGGCCGACGGCGGCCCCACCTCGTTGGACAACCTGGTCATTCTCTGCGGCCACCACCACCGCGCCATCCACGACACCGCCTGGCGGGTCCGCCTCGCCCCAGACGGACGACCCGAGTTCCGACCACCACCACGCAGACGCGGTGACCCACCACCCGACGAATGGATCCGACACCGACCCAGACCAGGGCCGTGACCCACACCTCACCCTGCCCGCTGCATCGCCGGCAGCTGAAGTCTCCTCCCGTCGCCTGCACCCAAGGTCGGCATCCCCGGTCGGCGGGGCCGTCGTCCGTGGTGCCCGGCGACCGCAGGACTAGGCTCGAGCGTATGCACGAGCACACGAGCTTCGACGACGAGGCAGCCACCTGGGACGACGACCCCGGCCACGAGAAGCGACAGGTCGAGGTGGCTGGAGCCGTCGAGCAGGCGCTCGATCTCAACGCCGACACCAGGGCCCTCGACATCGGCTCCGGCACCGGTCGCCTGAGCATCCTGCTCGCCGACAAGGTCGCCTCCGTGGTGGTGACCGACGCCTCCGCCGGGATGACGAAGGTCGCCCAGGAGCGCATCGAGGCGGCGGGTCTCGGCGACCGGCTGCACGCCGTCCAAGCCGACCTCACCACGGACTCGCTCGAGGGCAGCTTCGACGTCGCGTGGAGCTCGATGGCCCTGCATCACGTGCCCGACCTGGATGCTCTCCTCCGATCGGTGGCTGGCCTGCTGGTCGAGGGTGGCCGGTTGGCGATCGCCGACCTCGAGGCCGATCCCGACGGAGCGTTCCACGCCGGCCGGGCCGGCTTCGACGGGCACCACGGCTTCGAGCGGAAGTCCCTCACCGCTCAGCTGGAGGCCGCCGGGTTCACCGACGTCCGCTTCGCCGACGCCACCACCGTGGTCAAGAACGACCGGGAGTTCGGGGTGTTCCTCTGCACCGCGACCAAGGCGTCCTAGGGTCGCCCCCGGTCAGTGCTGCCCGCTGCAGCGCTCCTCGGTCAGGTTCTCGCTGGCCCAGGTCGTCAGGGCCCGCAGAGCGGGCAGGATCGCGCGACCACTGTCGGTCAGCGTGTAGCTGACCGCGACCGGGGGTCCCGGCTCCACGGTGCGATCGACGAGGTTGGCGCGGGTGAGCTCGGCGAGCCGGTCGGCCAGCATCGAGTCGCTGATGCCGAGGCCGCGCTTGAGGTCGCCGAAGCCGGCCGGGCCCTGGATGAGCGTGCCGAGGAGCACGCCGTTCCACCGCTTGCCGAGAAAGCTGAACGCGCGTTCGAGCGAGGCGTCGCACATCGGTGTCTCGTGCTCGGCGGAGGACGGCACCGGGGAGCTCGGTGCGCTCGGCGTCATGGAATGAAGCGTACTCCACTTCGGTTCTGCAATTGACTTCTGAAATAGGAGTAGCATCGAAAACACAAGCACTAGCCACGATCCCCGGAGGAACTCCATGACCACCACCGCCAGTCCCACGCTCGAGCTGCTGCAGGACGACGCTCGCGCGCTCCTCTTCACCGAGGCCCGCACCGCCAACTCCTTCTCCGACGAGCCCGTCACCGACGCCGAGCTCGCCGGCATCTGGGACCTTGCGCGCTGGTCGCCGTCCATGGCCAACAGCCAGCCGCTGCGTGTGCTCTTCGTGCGCACCGACGAGGGTCGTGACCGCCTCGTCCCGCTGATGGCTGAGGGCAACCAGGCCAAGACCCGCCAGGCCCCCGTGGTCGCGGTCCTCGCCTACGACTCTGCCTTCCACGAGCACTTCCCGACCGTCTTCCCCGACCGCGGCGAGATGCTGCGCGACAACTTCGGCGCCATGCCCGACGAGGCGCGCGAGGCGACCGCGAAGTACAGCGCCGCGATCCAGACCGGCGTCTTCATGCTCGCGGCCCGGGCGCACGGTCTCGCCGCCGGCCCGATGGCCGGCTTCGACGCTGCCGGCATCGACGCCGAGTTCTTCGCTGAGACGTCGTGGAAGACCCACCTGGTCGTCAACCTCGGGCACCCCGGCGAGTCCCCGTGGTTCGACCGCCTGCCCCGCCTCGAGCGCCGCACTGCCGTCGCCTGGGCCTGACGCTGGTCCTGGGTCGAGCCCGAACGCCCTAGGGTCGGGGGATGGTCGACGAGCACCCCGGCGATGCCGGCAACCCTGCCAAGTCAGTCCGTGACGAGGACGCCTTCGACGTCGAGGCGGTGGCCGCCTGGATCGATCGTGGGCCGATCGCCGAGGTGCGCCAGTACGCCGGCGGCGCGTCCAACCTGACCTACCTGCTGCGCTACGACGGCGAGCAGCCCGACCTGATCCTGCGACGCCCACCCGTGGGCGCCAAGGCGAAGGGCGCCCACGACATGGGCCGCGAGTACGTCGTCCAACGCGCGTTGGCGCCGGCCTTCGCGCTGGTGCCGGAGATGGTCGGACACTGCACCGACACCTCGGTCATCGGCTCGCAGTTCTACGTGATGGAGAAGCTCGACGGGCTCATCCCACGCAAGAACTTCGGCTTCGACGTCACCCCTGAGCAGGCCTCCACCATGTGTGCGGGCGCGCTCGACGTGCTGGTCGACCTGCACGCCGTCGACATCGTGTCGATCCCCGACCTGCAGGCGCTCGGCAAGGGCGACGGTTACGTCTCGCGCCAGGTCGGCGGCTGGACCAGGCGGTTCGCCGACGCCCGTACCGACGACACCGGCGACTGGAGCGACCTCACCGGGTGGCTCGACGTCCACCAGCCGAGGGACGTCGGGCAGGTGATGATCCACAACGACTTCCGCTTCGACAACCTGGTCCTCGCCGCCGAGGACCCGAGCCGCATCATCGGCGTCCTCGACTGGGAGATGGCCACCGTCGGCGACCCGCTGATGGATCTCGGCGGGGCCCTTGCCTACTGGGTCGAGGCCGACGACGACGAGATCTTCCAGATGTTCCGGCGCCAGCCGACCACCACGCCGGGCATGTGGACGCGCGCCCGGGTCGTCGAGTACTACTGCGAGCGCGCGGGGCTCGAGATGACCCCGGAGCGGTGGCGCTTCTACGAGGTGTTCGGACTCTTCCGGCTGGCGGTCATCGCCCAGCAGATCTGGTACCGCTACGTCCATGGCCAGACCACCAACGAGGCATACGCCGTGTTCGGTCCGGCGGTCGGCTACCTCGAGTCCCGGTGCCGCGACCTGCTCGCCGACTAGCAGGAGGCCCGAGAAGCAGGCAGTCCCGACCCGGACGCGAGTCCGGGCCGGGACTGTTGTCTCCGGGGGTCGGTGCTACTTGATGCGCACCGGGAACTTCATCTTGCCGTCGACCACGTGGTCGACCGGACCGAGGGTCTTGCTCAGCGAGAACTCCTTCGACGCCTCCGGCTCAGGCGGGACGTCGGCCTGGGGCTTGCGCTTGAAGCTCTCGTCCGTCGAGCCACCCCCCACTGAGTCGCCGCCACCACCGCGGGTCGCGAGCGTCACCGCGATCTCGTCGTGGCGGACCGCCTCGTCGATGCGCTTCTGGATCCCCTTGATCGAGCGACCGTAGAAGTAGGAGTAGAAGCTCGCGCCACCGCGCACCTGCAGCCGCGCCCGACCGTCGGCCTTCTTCGGGACCTTCAGGTCGGGGATGCGCACCGTGCTGTCACCGGCGGTGCCGGTCAGCGTGACGCGCAGGCGCAGCGTGGCTCCGGGCGAGGTGCGCACCGGTGCGTCGGAGGTGACCTTCGTCCACGAGCCGCCCTTCCACTGCTCCACGCCGCCGAGCTTGTAGGTGCTCTCGTCGGGGGTGAGCGTGGTGTCGGCGTCGACGGCGTCGACGGTGACACCGTCGAGGTAGGCCACCGTGTAGAGCAGGTCGGACAGCTGGTAGATCGGGTCGTAGACCAGGTCGCCGCCGGTGTAGCGGTCGTCGAAGGACAGCTCGAACGGCGTGCCGTTGTCGTCGCCCGAGATCGTCCAGCCCTCCACCGCGGTGCCCTCGGGGTTCGTGCCGAGCACACGCTCGCTGTTGGTGATCAGCTGGAAGAAGGTCGCATCGGGCAGCGCGTCGGCCACCGGGACCTCGGTCGTGCCGGTGCGGGAGGTCGCGCCGTTGGTGACGGTGCTGGTGACGGTGGCGCCGGACGGCGCGGGCCCGAACGTGCCCGTGATGCCGGTGAGCCGGTCCTGGAAGATCGTGCCCGAAACCTCGCCGATGTTGGCGACCTTGAAGGGCGAGCCCAGCGAGTCGGGCTGGATGTAGAGGGCGTCGGCGGGGTGGAGACCCTCGGTGGTCTTGCCCAGCTGGTAGAGCGGGTGGCCGAAACCGACGACGTTGCCGTTGCACACCGAGGTGGCGGTGCCCACCCCGGCGAAGGTGATGTCGCCGTACGCCGCGGAGGCGGCGAGGTTGCCGCCGGCCACGATCGTCTCGGGGCCGGCTGCCTGCGCGCCGGCCTTGCCGAGCACGTAGGTGTCCTTGTCGAGGAACGCCGGACCCTTGGCCTTCGCCTGCGCGAGCTGACGGGCCGTGACGCCGGCGACGCCGAACGGCACGGGCAGCTCCTCGAAGCCCTGGGACGCCTCGGCCCGGGTGATGCCGGCGCGGTCGGCGACGAGCTGCGTCTGAGCCCTGGAGAGGGTTGCGCCCCCGCCCGACGGGGCGGCGAGGTAGTCGTCCATCTGCTCGAAGGGCGTGACCCCGGCGATCGGGGAGGCGCCGTACGACAGGCCGTAGGCGACGGCGCCGACGAGGCGGCCGTCGGCGGCGTACACCGGAGAGCCGGACATGCCCTGCCAGACGCCACCGGTCTGGGCGAAGGCGTCCATGTCGAGATCGATCATGATCATGTCGACGCCGGGGGCGATGCCGTCGTTGAGCGTGCCCAGCACCGTGCCGGTGAAGCCGACCGGGGCGGTGCCGGTGACGACGGTCAGGCCGGTGACGGCGTCATCCTTGGCCACCTGCGACGCCGGGAAGGGCGTGGCGCAGTCGTTCGCCGGGGCGGCTGCAGCGGGTGCGGCTGCGGCGGTGGTGCCGAGGGCGCCGAGGGCGCCGGCGCTCAGGGTGAGCCCGGCGCAGGTGAGCGCGACGACGCCGGAGCGTCGACGTGCGGGGCGTGGTGTCATGGGGGTGGTTCCTTCCAAGATGGTGGGGACAAGCTGCTCCAGCCCCTCACTCAACCGGTGTGACGCGCTGAGCCGCCTCTTGGTTGCGCGAGCAGCGTAGATCGTTTCGCGACCCCGGGGGCGCACCCGCGTGCCGACCGGCCGGGCGGTGCTCGCCGCGGCACTTCTAGGGTGGTCGCATGGGTCATCTCCTCCTCGTCCGACACGGCCAGGCGTCCTTCGGGGCCGAGGACTACGACGTCCTCTCCGAGCGCGGCTGGGAGCAGGGGCGGCTGCTCGGCGGCTGGCTGCGTCGGGTCGGCATCACGCCGTCGGCGGTGGTGCGCGGCACCATGCGTCGCCACCGCGAGACGGCCGAGGCGATGCTCGAGTCCGGGGCCTGGGGCGAGATCGAGACGACCGTCGACGGGGGCTGGGACGAGTTCGACCACGTCGGGCTGGTCGGCAGCCACCCCGACCTCGTCACAGGGGCCGGGGCCGCCGGGGTCGACCACGGTGCGGTCGACCGGCGACGCTTCCAGGAGATCTTCGAGGAGGTCACCGCCCGGTGGACCGCCGGCCAGGACGCCGGCGCCCTCGAGTCGTACGCCGAGTTCGTGGCGCGTTCGCGCGCCTCGCTCGAGCGGGCGATCGAGGTCTGCGGCAGCGGCGAGACGGTCGTGGTCGTCAGCTCGGGCGGACCGATCGGGGTCGTTGCCGCGACGCTCGTCGACCCGACCTGCGTCGACGACCAGGCCGCCACCGCGCGCCTGTGGGCGCGCTTCAACACGGTGAGCGTCAACTCGTCGTACTCACGCGTGCTGGTGGGCTCCTCCGGCGCCCGGCTGCTGACCTTCAACGAGCACCACCACCTGCGCGGCGAGCAGGTCACCTACCGGTAGGAGGGTCGCAGGCGCCCCGTAGATTTCCCCTGTGTCCGACCAGGCAGTGAACGCGCTGATCGCCCTCGCGCTCGGCAGCGGCCTGGCCGTGCTCCTCTTCGTGCCGACCGCGGCGGTGCAGTACCGACGCGACGGCGCACTGGGGCCCGGCGACCTGGCCACCTTGTTGTCGGCGGCCGTCTACGGGCTCGCCCTCTGGACCTACACGCTGCTGCCGATGCCGTCGTCGGGCACCTTCCGCTGCACGTCGAGCAACCTCGACCCCCTCGGCTCGATCCGAGCGCTGTGGTCGGGCGAGGTGGCAGGCGGGGTCACCTCGCTGCTGCGCGACCCGGTCTTCCTCCAGCTCGCCCTCAACCTGCTCCTCTTCGTGCCCCTCGGCTTCTTCCTCCGCGTGATCGTGCGGCGCGGCTTCGTCGTCGCCACGGTCGTCGGGTTCGCGACCTCGCTCCTGATCGAGACCACCCAGCTCACCGGCGTCTGGAACCTCTACGACTGTGCCTACCGGCTCTTCGACGTCGACGACCTGATCCTCAACACGGCCGGCGCCGTGACCGGCTCCCTGGTCTCGGCGTTGTTCGTGGCACGGCACGCGGGCACCGCTGCGATGCCGACCCACATCACGGTCGGACGACGCCTCGTCGGCATGGTCAGCGACGTCCTCTTCCTGGTGCTGTTCGGCGGGCTCGTCGCCCTGGCCTACCGTGCGGCCGCCGTCTACGGCCCGCTCCCGCTCGACGACGGGGTGCAGACGACGCTCCAGGTCGCGGTGCCGTACGGCGTCGAGGTCGCGGCGGTCCTGCTCGCCGGGCGCACCGTGGGGGAGTGGGCCATCTCGGTGCGCGCCGTTCCTCGACGCTCGAGCCTGGTGCGGCGCGAACCATTGCTGCGCGTGGTCAAGCTGCTGAGCGGCATCACGCCGCCGGTCGCGCTGGTGCTCGTCGGTGGCTGGTGGGCGCTGGTCGGCATCGCGGTCTTCCTCGCCGCCACGGTCGTCTCCGTCTTCGTCACCGGGCCCACGCGGGGGCTCAGCCACACCCTCTCGGGCCTGGAGCTGCGGATCGCGTGGGACGAGGAGCTGGGCAGCGGCCCGGTCTCCCCGAACGGGGTGCCCGCGGCCGACGCGGCCGCCGTCCAGCGAGACGTCGGGAGGTGATCGTGCGCAGCGCCCTGCGCCTCGCCGGACGTCTCCTGCTGGTGAGCATCTTCCTCGTCGCCGGCGCGGCTCACTTCGCCGTGCGCGAGGAGTTCCTCGGCCAGGTGCCGACGTTCTTCCCGGCGCGCGAGGCGATCGTCATCGTCTCCGGCGCGATGGAGCTGACGCTCGGCGTCGGGGTGCTGGTGCTGTCCGTCCGCCGCGCGGGCTCGGCGCGGTGGCTCGCCCTGCTCGGGTGGATGATCGCGCTGTTCTTCGTGGCGGTGTTCCCGGGGAACATCTGGCAGGCGGTGAACGACTCCGACTCGTTCGGGCTCGACACCGACCGGGCGCGGCTCCTGCGCCTACCGTTCCAACCGCTGCTCGTCGCACTGGCGCTGTGGTCGACGGGCGCCTGGGTCGCCTGGCGACGTGGCGAGCTGCGGGGGAGGTAGTGCGTCAGATCATCCGCTTGAGCAGCGGCAGTGGCGCGTGCTTCATCACCAGGGACAGCGGCGCCCACGGCAGCGGCGGCACGCACGCATCGGCCACCTGCTTCTCGATGGCCTTGACCATCGCCTTGACGCCGTCCTCGGTGGTCGCCATCAGCGGCGAGGTCGGCTCCGCGTAGTCGTTCATCTCCGAGATGATGTAGCCGGGGTAGAGCACGGTCACCTTGACGGTCTTGCCCAGCGGGGTGCCGTAGAGCTCGGTGCGCAGGCCCTCCGCGAGGTGGGCGATCCCGGCCTTGGTGGCGGCGTACGTCGTGATCTCCTTCGGCATGCCTCGCATGGCTGCCATCGACGAGACGATCACCAGGTGGCCGGCGCCCTGGTCGCGGAAGATCTCCATCGCGGCCTCCGTCTGGGCCAGCGCCGCCACGAAGTTGGTCATCGCGGTCTCGCGGTTGGCGGCGAACCCGCCGGTGCCGAGGGGTGCGCCCTTGCCGAGGCCGGCGTTGACGACGACCTTGTCGAGGCGTCCGAGCTCGGCGCGGAACTCGTCGAAGACGCGGAAGACGGCCCCGTCGTCGGTCACGTCGAGGGCGCGGACGGCGACGCGACGCTCGGGGTGGGCGCCGCGGATCTCCGCGCCCAGCTCGTCGAGACGGTCGGTACGACGTGCGCACAGCGCCAGGTCGTGGCCCTTGGCAGCGAGCTGGCGGGCCATCTCGGCGCCCAGGCCGGAGGAGGCTCCGGTGATCAGGATCGTGGACATGGCCGGGAGTCTGGCAGACCCCCGGCCCTGGCCTGCGGCTGTCCTACGACTGGTCGTGCGGTGTGGGGCGATCAGGGCTTCGGCGCGTTGATCACGACCGTGGTCATGATCTTGTCGGCGAACGTCTGCTTCTTGGCGTCCCAGAGCGGCCAGAGGTAACCGATGTAGCAGAAGCTGTCGAGGATGTGGCAGAGCTGGCGCAGGAACGCCTTGCCGGCGCCGATCGGCCGGCCGTCCTGCTCGGAGATGAGCTTGATGCCGAGCACGCCCTTGCCGATCGTGTAGCCGGTGCGACCCTGCCGGATGAAGTAGTTCCAGATCGCGAAGGCCACGTAGCACACGACGCCGAGCAGGATCAGCAGGAGCGGGGCGATGCCGATGTTGTCGTTCTCGACGGTCGTGACGCCGTTCGTCGTGGTCGTCTCGGAGCCGGAGGCGATGATGACCACCCCGATCAGGCCGGGCAGGTAGGCGAGCAGGGTGACGAGGGCGTCGATCAGCGATGCGCCCACCCGCTTGCCCCAGTGCGCGTAGTCCGCCGATCCTGCCTGGCCGGAGGCGGCCTGACCGTACTGCGGGGGCTGGCCGTAGGGATTCGGCTGGCCGTAGGGAGTCGGTTGGCCGTACTGCGGGGGCTGTCCGTAGGGATTCGGCTGGCCGTACTGCGGGGGCTCGTTCGGGTTCGGCGGCGGGGGTGGGTCGTAGGAGGACATGTCGGTTCCTTCAGGTGGCGGGGGTGTCGTCGCGGCAGAGCATAGGTCCCGAACGGCCGAGCGGACCGCGGATCGCCGAGCGCAGGTCGGCGAGGGCTGAGAGGTGAATTCAGGTCGGTGACGGCCGTGCTCCAGCGCGGTTGCGCGGGCTGATCCGGTGCGTCCGGGTCCGAGAGCCGGGCTCGACCTCTGATTTTAAAGACAGGCTTGACTGTTTGTTGTGAGACCGCCACGATGACCGGTGTGACGACGACCACGGCGCAACCGGCCTCGCCGCGCGTGCCGCAGGAGGAGCGCACCCGCGCGATGCGGGCGCGGCTGATGGAGGCCACGGTCGAGCTTCTCGTCGAGAAGGGCTTCGCCGGGACCTCGACCACCCTCGTCTCCGAGCGCGCCGGCGTGAGCCGCGGTGCGCAGCTGCACCACTTCCCGACGAAGAACGACCTCGTGCTGGCCGCCGTCGAGCACCTCACCGCGGTGCGCGGCGACGAGCTCACCGCCGCCGCGTCCACGCTCCCCACGGGCGCACGACGAACCCGCGCGGTGCTGCAGATGCTGGGCGACCACTTCACCTCGCCGGTCTTCACCGCTGCGCTCGAGCTGTGGGTCGCGGCGCGCACCGACCCGAACCTCCTGGCTGCCGTCGCCCCGCTCGAGCAACGGGTCGGACGGGAGACCCACCGGATGACCGTCGAGTGCCTCGGCGCCGACGAGTCACGTGACGGCACCCGTGAGCTCGTGCAAGCCACCCTCGACCTGGTGCGCGGGCTCGGGCTCGCGACCACGATCACCGACGACACCCGGCGACGCGCCCGCATCCTCGACGAGTGGGCCCTCGTGCTCGACCGGCACCTCGAGGAGAACGCATGACCATGCTCGACGACCTCCTCGTCGACCTGACCGAGGAGGGCGACCGCCTCCGCGCCGTCGTCGCCGACCTCGACGACTCCCAGTGGCGCCTCGACACGCCGGCCGACGGCTGGAGCATCGCCACCACGGTCGGCCACCTGCTCTGGACCGACGAGGCGGCCGTGCTCGCTGCTCGGGCCCACGACGACAAGGCCCCGTGGGACGCCCTGGTGCTGGCAGGGATGAGCGACCCGACCGGGTTCGTCGACGCCGCGGCCCTCGAGATCGGCCAGTCCTCGTCGGCCGACCTCCTCGCCCGCTGGGACGCCGCTCGCCCGACCTTGGCCGAAGCGTTGCGCGCAGTGCCCGACGGACAGAAGATGCCGTGGTTCGGGCCGCCGATGTCGGCGACCTCGATGGTCACCGCCCGTTACATGGAGACGTGGGCGCACGCGCTCGACGTGCACGAGGCCCTCGGGCTCGCCCCCGAACGCTCCGACCGTGTCAGGCACGTCGCCCACATCGGGGTGCGCACCCGCGGCTTCTCGTTCGTCAACGCGGGCCGGGAGGTCCCGAGCGCCGAGGTGCGGGTCGAGCTGGTCGCTCCGAGCGGGGAGCTCTGGACCTGGGGCCGAGACGACGCCGCTGAGACGGTGCGCGGGTCGGCGTACGACTTCTGCCTGCTGGTCACCCAGCGCGTGCACCGCGACGACACCGACCTGGTCGCCGAGGGCCCGGGCGCCGACGCCTGGCTCGACGTCGCGCAGTGCTTCGCCGGCCCTCCCGGCGGCGGGCGGGAACCGAGGCATGGGGCCGGCGATGACTGAGACCCGGGCGCCGCTGCGCATCGGCAACTGCTCCGGCTTCTACGGTGACCGCCTCGCCGCGATGCGCCAGATGATCGACGGCACGGCTGACGACCGCCACCTCGACGTCCTGACCGGCGACTACCTCGCCGAGCTGACGATGCTCATCCTCGGCAAGGACACGATGAAGGACGCCTCCCTCGGCTACGCGCGCACCTTCGTGCGCCAGGTCGAGGACTGCCTCGGCCTCGCGCTCGAGCGCGGTGTGAGGATCGTCAGCAACGCCGGCGGCCTCAACCCGGCCGGCCTCGCCGACAGGCTGCGCGAGGTCGCGAAGGGCCTCGGCCTCGACCCGGCGATCGCGCACGTCGAGGGCGACGACCTGCGCGGCCACGAGGTCAGCGAGGGGGCGTTGACGGCGAACGCCTACCTCGGTGGGTTCGGCATCGCCGCAGCGCTGAGCCAGGGCGCCGACGTCGTGGTCACCGGCCGCGTCACCGACGCCTCGCTCGTCGTCGGGCCGGCGATCGCGCACTTCGGCTGGACCCCCACGCAGTACGACGAGCTGGCCGGCGCCGTCGTCGTGGGCCACGTGCTCGAGTGCGGCACCCAGGCCACCGGGGGCAACTTCTCCGGCTTCCTCTCCCTGCCCCTCCCGTCACAGGCCGGCACCCTCCTCGGGTTCCCCGTCGCCGAGCTGGCTGCCGACGGCACCAGCGTGATCACCAAGCACGACCACACCGGCGGCGCGGTCACCGTCGACACCGTCACCGCACAGCTGGTCTACGAGATCCAGACCACCCGCTACCTCAACCCCGACGTGACCACCCACCTCGACACCGTCACGCTCGCCCAGCAGGGCACCGACCGCGTCGCCATCACCGGCGTCCGCGGCGAGGCCCCGCCCGAGCAGCTGAAGGTCTGCCTCAACACCCTCGGCGGCTTCCGCAACTCGATGGAGCTCGTGCTCACCGGGCTCGACATCGACGCCAAGGCCGACTGGGTGCGCTCCCAGGTGGAGGGCTCGCTGACGGCGCGCGACGTCATCTGGAACCGCACCGCCCTGCCGATGCCCGACGCCGACACCGAGGAAGGCGCCTCCAGCCTGTTGCGGTGCACGGTGAAGGACGCCGAGGCCGGCCCGGTCGGCAAGGCGTTCACCGCCCCGCTCGTCGAGCTCGCGCTCGGGTCCTACCCCGGGTTCACGATGACCTCGCCGCCCGGACCTCCCACGCCGTACGGCGTCTACCGCGCGGCCTACGTCGAGCGCGCGGCGGTGACCCACACCGTCGTCCATGCCGACGGCACCCGTGAGGTGGTGCCCGACCCGACCGAGTTCTCCGCCGTGGCGACCGACATCGGCCGGCGCCCCTCGCCGTACCCGGCCCCGACCGACTCGATCACGCGCCGCCTGCCGCTCGGCACCTTCGTGCACGCGCGCTCCGGCGACAAGGGCGGTGACGCCAACCTGGGGTTGTGGGTCGCGCACGATGCGACGATCGACGAGGCCCAGCACGCCGCCCGGGTGACCTGGCTGACCAAGCTCATCACCCCGCGCAAGATCCGCGAGCTCGTCCCCGAAGCGGCCGCCCTGGCCGACGATGCGGTCGAGGTCTACGTGCTGCCCAACCTCGGCGGCGTCAACGTGCTGCTTCGCGGCCTGCTCGGCGAGGGCGTGGCCGCCTCCACCCGCTTCGACCCCCAGGCCAAGGGCCTGGGGGAGTGGGTCCGCTCCCGCTCGGTCCAGATCCAGGAAGGCTTGCTCTGATGGCGGTCAACGAGATCCGCGAGCTCGGCGCCGAGTTCACCCGGCGCGAGGTCATGGCGAACCTCCAGCAGTGGGAGGACGACCGGACGCTGCCGCGTGAGCTGCACCGGGCCGCGGCCAAGCAGGGCGTGCTCGGCGTCGGCTTCCCCGAGGAGGTCGGCGGCCAGGGCGGGGACCTGCTCGACACCACCGACCTGCAGGAGGGGATGTTCGGCGCCGGTGCCTCCAGCGGGCTGATGGCGGGGCTCTTCACCCACGGCATCGCCCTGCCCCACATCATCGGCAGCGGCGACGCAGACCTGATCGACCGCTTCGTGCGTCCGACGCTCGCCGGAGAGCTGATCGGCTCGCTCGCCGTCACCGAGCCGGGGGGCGGCTCCGACGTGGCCGGGATCCGCACGACAGCCGTGCGCGACGGCGACGACTACGTCATCAACGGCGCGAAGACCTTCATCACCTCGGGCACTCGCGCCGACTTCGTCACGACTGCGGTCCGCACCGGCGGTGCGGGGCATGGCGGCGTGTCGTTGATCGTCGTCGAGAAGGACACGCCCGGCTTCACCGTCGACCGAGCCCTGAGCAAGATGGGGTGGCACTGCTCCGACACCGCCGAGCTGTCGTACGTCGACGTCCGGGTGCCGGCCGCGAACCTGATCGGCTCGGAGAACACCGGTTTCTACCAGATCGCCGAGCAGTTCGTCGTCGAGCGGATCGCGCTGGCGGTGCACGCCTACGGCATCGCCGGCCGCGCGCTCGAGCTGACCGCGCAGTACTGCCGCGACCGCGACACCTTCGGCAAGCCGCTCATCACCAACCAGGTGGTCCGTCACAAGCTCGTCGAGATGCGCCGCCAGGTCGAGGTCGCGCGCGTCTACGCCCGCGACGTCGCGCGCCGTCACGTCGCGGGCGAGAACGTCATCGCCGAGGCCTGCCTGGCGAAGGAGACCGCCTGCAACACCGCGACGTACGTGTGCGACCAGGCCGTGCAGCTGCACGGGGGAGCCGGCTACCTGAACGGCACGGAAGTCGAGCGGCACTACCGCGACGCACGCATCCTGCCGATCGGCGGTGGCGCCTCCGAGGTGCTCGCCGACCTCGCAGCCAAGCTCCTGGGGTACGCGTCGTGAGCGGCGGTCCTCGAGTGGCGGGGAGCCAGCCGGTCGTCGAGTAGCCGGGAGCCAGCCGGTCGTCGAGTAGCCGGGGAGCGAGCCGGTCGTCGGGAGCCAGCCGGTCGTCGAGTAGCCGGGGAGCGAGCTTGCGAGCGACCGGCGTATCGAGACGCCGTGAGCCGACCGCCGGCGGTGGGCACGGTGGGCGGTCGGGTTGCCGACGTCTCGATACGCCGGCCCGCTCCAACGTCTCGGCGCCGGCTACTCGACGACCGAGGTGGCGTCTCGATACGCCGGCCCGCTCCAACGTCTCGGCGCCGGCTACTCGACGACCGAGGTGGCGTCTCGATACGCCGGCCCGCTCCAACGTCTCGGCGCCGGCTACTCGACGACCGGAGGATCACGCCGTGAACGACCCCATGCCCACGCACCGCGAGGCGATGCTCGCGAAGATCGACGCCCTGCAGGCCGAGCACGCGAAGGCCGTCGCCGGCGGCGGCGAGCGCAGCGTCACGCGTCACCACGACCGCGGCAAGCTGATGCCGCGCGAGCGCATCGAGCTGCTGATCGACGAGGGTTCGGCGTTCCTCGAGCTCAGCCCGCTGGCAGCCTGGGGCTCCGACTTCACCGTCGGTGCCTCGGTCGTCACCGGCATCGGCGTCATCGAGGGCGTCGAGTGCGTGATCACGGCCAACGACCCGTCGGTCAAGGGGGGCGCGAGCAACCCGTGGACGACCAAGAAGATCTTCCGGGCCTCGCAGATCGCCCAGGAGAACGGGCTCCCGACGGTCTCCCTGGTCGAGTCCGGCGGCGCCGACCTGCCGACGCAGAAGGAGATCTTCATCCCCGGCGGCAAGCTCTTCCGCGACATCACCCGCGCCAGCGCCCGCAAGGAACCGACGGTCGCGCTGGTCTTCGGCAACTCGACCGCGGGGGGCGCCTACGTGCCCGGCATGAGCGACTACACGGTGATGGTCAAGGGTCAGGCGAAGGTCTTCCTCGGCGGTCCACCGCTGGTGAAGATGGCCACCGGTGAGGAGTCGGACGACGAGTCGCTCGGCGGCGCCGAGATGCACGCCCGCACCTCCGGCTTGGCCGACTACCTCGCTGAGGACGAGCGGGACGCCATCCGCATCGGACGTCGGATCGTCGCGCGCCTCAACTGGCGCAAGGCGCGCCCGGACGCCGACGTGCCGCCGTACGCCGAGCCGGCCGGCGACCCCGACGACCTCCTCGACCTGATCCCGCGCGACCTGAAGGAGCCCTTCGACCCGCGCGAGGTCATCGCCCTGCTCTGCGACGGTGTCAGCGAGACGAACGGGGCGGTGCTCGACGAGTTCAAGCCGCTCTACGGCACCTCGCTCGTCACCGGCTGGGCGAGGCTGCACGGCCGGCCGATCGGCATCCTCGCCAACGCCCAGGGCGTGCTGTTCAGCGAGGAGGCGCAGAAGGCCACGCAGTTCGTGCAGCTGGCCAACCAGAGCGACACGCCGCTGCTGTTCCTGCACAACACCACCGGCTACATGGTCGGCAAGGAGTACGAGCAGGGCGGCATCATCAAGCACGGCGCGATGATGATCAACGCGATCTCGAACTCCACCGTGCCGCACCTGACCGTGATCATGGGGGCCTCCTACGGCGCCGGCAACTACGGCATGAACGGGCGCGCCTTCGACCCACGCTTCCTCTTCACCTGGCCGTCGGCGAAGTCGGCGGTGATGGGTCCGGCCCAGCTGGCCGGGGTGCTCGAGATCGTCGCCGAGCAGTCAGCCACCTCCAAGGGCGAGACCTTCGACGCCGAGGGTTTCCAGGCCATCAAGGACGTCGTCGAGGCGCAGATCGAGGAGCAGTCGATGCCCTACTTCCTGTCCGGGATGTTGTACGACGACGGGGTCATCGACCCCCGCGACACCCGCACCGTCCTGGGCATCTGCTTGTCCGTCATCGACACCGTTCCCTTCGAGGGCACCGATCGCTTCGGGGTGTTCCGCCCGTGACCGCCGTGCCTGCCCTGCCGGCGTCTCGATACGCCGGTCCGCTCCTTCGTCGCGGGACCGGCTACTCGACGAGCGGCGCTGCTGTGCCTGCCCTGCCGGCGTCTCGATACGCCGGTCCGCTCCTTCGTCGCGGGACCGGCTACTCGACGAGCGGCGCTGCTGTGCCTGCCCTGCCGGCGTCTCGATACGCCGGTCCGCTCCTTCGTCGCGGGACCGGCTACTCGACGAGCGGCGCTGCTGTGCCTGCCCTGCCGGCGTCTCGATACGCCGGTCCGCTCCTTCGTCGCGGGACCGGCTACTCGACGAGCGGCACCTCCGGTCGTCGCGTGTGGGGCTGCTCGACGAGCGGCGGCACCTCCGGTCGTCGAGTAGCCGGGGAGCGAGCGTGCGAGCGACCGGCGTATCGAGACGCCGCGAGCCGACTGACGACCGACGGTGGGGGGACTGCGCGATGATCACCCGACTGCTCGTGGCCAACCGGGCCGAGATCGCCAGCCGCGTCTTCCGCACGTGTCGTGGGCTCGGCATCGAGACCGTCGCCCTCCACTCCGACGCCGACGCGGCCCTGCCGTACGTCGGGGAGGCCGACCACGCCGTCCACCTGCCCGGCAACACCCCGGCCGAGACCTACCTGCGCATCGACCTGGTGCTCGACGCGGCGCGGCGCAGCGGGGCCGACGCGATCCACCCCGGCTACGGGTTCCTCTCGGAGAACGCCGCCTTCGCCCGCGCGGTCATCGGCGCCGGGCTCACGTGGGTCGGCCCGGCCCCGGAGTCGATCGACACGATGGGCTCGAAGATCGAGTCGAAGAAGCTCATGGAGGCCGCCGGCGTCCCGGTGCTCACCAACCACACCGCCGAGAGCGCGACCGAGGCCGACCTGCCGCTGCTGGTCAAGGCCAGTGCCGGTGGCGGCGGGCGCGGCATGCGGATCGTGCGCCACCTCGCCGACCTCCCGGGCGAGATCGAGAAAGCCCGCGCTGAGGCCGAGTCGGCCTTCGGCGACGGCACCGTCTTCGTCGAGGCGTACGTCGAGCGCGGGCGCCACGTCGAGGTCCAGGTCGTCGGCAGCAGCGTCTACGGCGAGCGCGACTGCTCGATCCAGCGCCGCCACCAGAAGGTCGTCGAGGAGTCCCCGGCGCCTGGCCTGTCCGAGGCGACTCGCGCTGCCCTGCACGACGCCGCCCGCAAGGCCGCACAGGCCATCGACTACCGCGGCGCCGGGACCGTCGAGTTCCTGCTCGACCCCGACACCGAGCGGTTCTTCTTCCTCGAGATGAACACCCGCCTCCAGGTCGAGCACCCCGTGACCGAGGCGGTGCACGGCGTCGACCTCGTGGCGCTGCAGATCGACGCCGCCGAGCACGACGAGACCTCGGGATGGACCGACGGCCCGACCGGCCACGCGATCGAGGTGCGCCTCTACGCCGAGGACCCCGCCACCGACTACCAGCCGCAGAGCGGGTTGCTGACGACGTTCGAGATCCCGACGCCCGAGGGCATCCGCGTCGACAGCGGCTTCGTCTCCGGCAGCGTCGTGTCGACGCACTACGACGCGATGCTCGCCAAGGTGATCGCGCACGCACCCAGCCGGGAGCAGGCGGCCCGCAAGCTCGCCGGCGTGCTGAGCCGCGCCCGGATCCACGGTCTGGTCACCAACCGCGACCTGCTCGTCGAGGTGCTGCGCAGCGAGAGGTTCCTGGCCGGTGACGTCAGCACGGCGTTCCTCGCCGAGCACGCCGCCAGCCCTGCTGGCACCGACGCCGGCGCTGTTGTCACCGACGCCGGCGCCGCCGTCGCCGCAGCCCTGGCGCTCGCCGAGCGCACCCGTGCGGCCCGCACCGTGCAGCAGCGGGTCCCGGTCGCCTGGCGCAACGTCGTCAGCCAGCCGCAGGTCACCGCGTTCGAGGACGGCGCGCGCGTCGCCTGGTGGGGCACCCGCGACGGGTACGTCGTCGAGGGCCACACCGTGATCGCCGCGAGTCCCACCACCGTGACCGTGGAGACCAACGGTGTGCGGACGTCGTACGACGTCGCCGTGGCCGGGCCCGACGTCGACGTCGACCACCCCGGCGGACACCGGCGGCTCACCCTCGTCCCCCGCTTCGTCGACCCGGCTGACGCCGTCGCCAGCGGCAGCCTGCTCGCGCCGATGCCGGGCACGGTCGTCAAGGTCGCCGTCGAGCCCGGCCAGGAGGTGAGGCCCGGCGAGGTCGTCCTCGTCCTGGAGGCCATGAAGATGCAGCACACCGTGACCGCGCCGACCGCCGGCACCGTCACCGAGATCAACGTCAGCCCCGGAGCGCAGGTCGCCGCCGGAGAAGTCCTCGCAGTCGTCGAAGAAGCAGCAGAAGGAGAAGCACCGTGACCACGTTCACCGAGACCGAGGAGCGTCAGGAGCTCCGCACGCAGGTCGCCAAGCTGGCCTCGAAGTACGGCCGCGAGTACTTCACCGAGAAGGCCCGCTCCGGCGGCAAGACCACCGACCTCTGGCTCGAGATCGGCAGATGTGGCTACCTCGGCATCAACCTCCCCGAGGAGTACGGCGGCGGGGGTGGCGGCATCGGCGACATCGCCGCGGTCTGCGAGGAGCTCGCCGCGCAGGGCTGCCCGTTGCTGCTCATGGTCGTCAGCCCCGCGATCTGCGGCACGATCATCGCCCGCTACGGCACCGAGGTGCAGAAGCAGAAGTGGCTGCCCGGCCTGTGCGACGGCACCTCGACGATGTGCTTCGCCATCACCGAGCCCGACGCGGGCACCAACACCCACAACATCACCACGACGGCACGCCGCGACGGCGACGGCTGGATCCTCAACGGTCGCAAGATCTGGATCTCCGGCGTCGACGAGTCCGACAACGTGCTCGTCGTCGCCCGCACCGAGGACGCCAGGACCGGCAAGCTCAAGCCGTGCCTGTTCGTCGTCCCGACCGACGCCGAGGGCTTCGAGGCCCACCCGATCCCGATGGAGATCGTCTCGCCCGAGAACCAGTTCCAGGTGTTCATGGACGACGTCCGGCTCCCGGCCGACGCGCTCGTCGGCGACGAGGACGGCGGCCTGGTGCAGCTGTTCGCCGGGCTCAACCCCGAGCGCATCATGGCCGCGGCGTTCTCGACGGGCCTGGCGCGCTACGCCCTCGAGAAGGCCACGCAGTACGCCAAGGAGCGCGTGGTCTTCACGGTCCCGATCGGCACCCACCAGGCGATCGCCCACCCGCTCGCCCAGAGCCACATCGAGATCGAGCTGGCGCGGCTGATGAACCAGAAGGCCGCCGCACTCTTCGACGCGGGCGACGAGATGGCCGCCGGCGAGGCCGCCAACATGGCGAAGTACGCCGCCGCGGAGGCGGCGTGCGACGTCGTCGACCGAGCGGTGCAGACCCACGGTGGCAACGGCGCGAGCCAGGAGTACGGGATGGCCGGCCTGCTGGTCGCGACCCGCGTCGGCCGGATCGCCCCGGTGAGCCGCGAGATGATCCTCAACTTCGTCTCGATGCACTCGCTGGGGCTGCCGAAGTCCTACTGAGGCGGCGACGCCGCTCACTAGGCTGACGCCCATGTCGTCCCCGTGGTCCGTCGGCGGTGCTGCGGCGCTGCACGAGCACGCGCCGACGGCCGGGGCCGCGCTGGGCGGGCTGGTGGCGCTCTGGCCGGCGTCGGTCGACGAGATCGACCTGGCCACGATCCGGATGGTCACCGCCGAAGGTCTGGGGCTCACGCCGCTACGTCGTCCGCCGACGGGCCCTCGGCGCCACGCCCCGGTGCCGCAGGCCGTCGTGATGGCCTTCGCCGAGCAGTTCGCCGTCGACGTCTCCGAGATCAGCGAGGACCTGCGCGCCGCGTGGATCGGGGCGCTCGGACCGGCCGCCTTCGACGCCACGCTGGCGATCTACGTGGCCGACTTCGTGCCGCGCGTGCGCGTCGTGCTCGACACCCTCTTCGGTCGCGAGGAGTGGTTCGACACCTCTCTGGTGCGCTCCGAGCACGCCCGGCTGCTGATGGACGAGCTCATCCACGAGGTGGCGCTGCTCGACCGGCTCGACGCGGTGACCACCGAGCTCGTGCGGCTGCGGGTCGCCCGCCAGCACCGGTGCCGCGTCTGCATGGCCCGTCGCAGCCTCGCCGCGATCAGCGCGGGCGCCGACGCCACGGTGTTCTCCGACGTCGACGACTACCGTCACCGCAGCCTCCCCGCGTCGCAGCAGGCAGCCCTGGCGCTGGCCGACGCCCTGGTCTGGACGCCGGCCAACCTGCGGCCCCGTGACCTCGAAGCGGTGCGGGCGCACCTGACCCCTGCGGAGGCCGTGGAGGTCGTCCTCGACGTCCTGCGCCACGCCGTCAACAAGATCTCGGTGGCGCTCGGCGCCGACAGTCCGGAGCAGCCCGGCGTGCAGCTCTTCGACGTCGACGGCGCGGGTCGCCTGCTCTTCCCCTGAGCGGCGGTGGGCGGCGCGGTAGATTCGTGACATGGGCGTCGTGAGCGGCATGGACCGCACGCAGCGCCGCCACAGCGTCATCGGGTTCCCGCTGGCGGTCTTCTACAAGTTCTTCGACGACCAGGGCAACTACCTCGCGGCCGCGTCGACCTACTACGCCTTCGTCGCGATCTTCCCGTTGCTGCTGCTCGCCTCCTCGATCTTCGGCTTCATCCTCCAGGGCAACCCGGCGCTCCAGGAGCAGGTCCTCAACTCCGCCCTGGCCACCTTCCCGATCATCGGCGACCAGCTCGGCCGCCCGGAGGGCCTGCAGGGCTCGGCCGGGGCCGTCATCGTCGGCGCGATCGCCGCCCTGTACGGCGCCCTGGGCCTCGGGGTCTCGATCCAGAACCTGCTCGCGGTCGCCTGGGCGGTGCCGCGCAACAGCCGGCCCAACCCGATCCTGCTGCGGGTCAAGAGCCTCCTGCTGCTCGTCTTCGCCGGCCTCGCGGTCCTCGGCATCTCGATCTTCTCGGCCGTCGGCGCCAACACCGAGGTGTTCGGCGACAGCCTCAACCTCACCATCCGGGCGCTGATCCAGATCGCCACGGTGGTGATCGTGGGGCTGGTCCTCACCGGTCTCTTCCGCTTCGGACAAGCCCCGACCTCGCAACGGATGCGCACCGCGCCGGGGGCGTTCACGGTCGCCGTGCTGTGGCAGCTCCTGCAGTACATCGGCACGGTCTACGCCAAGCACGTCCTGAACGGCGCCAGCACGCTCAACCAGACCTTCGGCTTGGTGCTCGGGTTGTTCGGCCTCATCTACATCGCCTCGGTGATGGCCGTCCTCGGCCTGCAGGTCAACGTCGTCCTCGCGCGACGGCTGTGGCCGCGCGCGCTGCTGACTCCTTTCACCGACAGCGTCGACCTCACCGAGGCCGACCGGCGCGCCTATGCGATGTATGCCCAGATGCAGCGGCACAAGGGCTTCGAGACCGTGGTGGTGCGCTTCGACGGCCGCGACGGGGGCACGCACGAGATCGTCCTGGAGCCGCACGCCAAGGCTCCCGAGACCCGGGTGCTGGTGGAGCCGACGATCGAGATCGAGCTGCCCGTGCCGAGACGACGCAAGCTCCGGCTCAAGCTGAACGACGCCTCGGACGACCCGCCCGCGTCGGCGCCTGCCTCCGCCGAGGCGCCCGCCTCCCCGATCGACACGCAGGCCGAGCACCCGGTCGCCCCGACGAGGTCCGAGCCGGTCAGGCCCCCGTGGGGCTGAGCAGCCGTTCGGTCAGGCGCCCCAGCGTCTCCTCGTCGAGCCCCAGGCCGTCGCGCAGGTAGCTCATGAGGTCGCCGTACGACGTCCGTACCGCGTCGTCGGCGGCGGCCAGGTAGGAGACGTCGGCCACCATGATCTGCTCGAAGACCGGCACCCGGTCGGCGCCGAGGTGCTCGGCGACCAGATCGAGGTACTTGGTGCGGGTGGCGACGCCGATCACGTTGGTGCGCAGGTAGTCGTCGACGACGACGTCCTCGGGCACGCCGGCCAGGCGCAGGAGCAGCGCGGCAGCCCAGCCGGTGCGGTCCTTGCCGGCGGTGCAGTGGAAGAGCTGGGGCGCGGAGGACTCGGCGAGGCCTCGCAGCAGCGCGCCGAAGGAGGCCCGCGACGCCGGGTCGGTGACGAAGCGGCGGTAGACGTCGCAGATCGCCTCGACCGCGGCGTCCGGGTCGTCGAGCTCGGCGCCGACGCCCTGTGGGATGCCGGTCACCTCCACGTGGTTCCACACCGCGCCGGGCACCTCGACGTCCGGGTGCGCCTCGACCTCGCGACGCTCGCGCAGGTCGTAGATCGCGGTGATGGCGAGCCCGGCGATGGCAGCGGCATCCTCGTGGGTGAGCTGGAGCTCGTTGGAGCGGAAGAACACCCCGCGGCGCAGCACCCGCCCGGTCGAGGTGCGGTAGCCGGCTCCCGCGACGTCGCGGAAGTTGTCGGCCGAGGCCAGCCTGATCAGGTCGTCGCCCAGGTCCTCGAGCGGGTCGCCGAGGGGGTCGTCGAGGGGGCGGTCGCCGGGATCGTCCAGCTGGTCGTTCACGCCACGCACCGCTGCATCCGGCGGTGGTCAGCCGAGACCGGGCGGACGCGGGAAGAACATCGGCACCCGGTCGGCGTACTCGTCCCAGCCGTCGCGCTGGCTCATCGTCTTCTCGAGCAGCTTGGCGCCGGTGACGTTGCGGATGAAGAACGTCATCGCGAGCGGGCAGGCGACCGTGGCGAGGCCCGCGACCCAGCCCGACGCGAGGCCGGCGGTGAGCCAGAGGCCCCACCACATGGCGGCGTCACCGAAGTAGTTGGGGTGACGGGTCCAGCCCCACAGACCGGTGTCCATCACCGTCGGACGCTCGTCCTTGGGCTTCGCCTTGTACGCCGCCAGCTGACGGTCGCCGATCGTCTCGAAGCCGAAACCGATCGCCCAGACCACGACACCGACCGCGACGAGCCAGGCGTGCTCGGTCGCCAGCACACCGCCGATCGCCACCGGCAGGCCGACGAACCACTGCACCCCGCCCTGCACGGCGAAGACCTTGCGCACGGCGGTGCCGATGCCGACCTCGGAGAGCGACCCGCCGAGCAGCTCGGCGTAGCGGGGGTCCTCCTTGCCGCCGTGGTCGCCGATGGCGCGCGAGCGCACGTGCCAGCCGAGGCGTCCGCCCCAGATCGTCACCAGCACGAGCACCAGCCAGCGCCGGGCGTCGGCGTCGTCGGCAGCGAGGCCGACCAGGGCGGCCACCAGGGCGATCGCGACGAAGCCCAGACCCCAGGCGACGTCGACGACCGCGACCTTGTCGAGCTGCTTGGCCCGCACCGCCGCGGCACCCATCGAGACGACGACGGCAGCCAGGGTGGCGACCAGGACGACGACGAGGGCGGGAAAGGTACTCATGGCTCGAGGCTAGCCAGCGACTACCAGGAACGGATCGGCGCCAGGGTGTGGGCAGCGCCGGGGCGGACCATGAGGATCTGGTCGACACCCATCCGGCCGTCGCGGAAGGCCATCGCGCCACCCACGAGGTAGAGCCGCCACACGCGCACGACCTCCTCGCCGACGAGCTCGGTGAGCCGGTCGATGTTGGCCTCGAAGCGCTCCAGCCAGCCGGCGACGGTGTGCACGTAGTGCTCGCGCAGGCCGTGGACGTCGCGCACCTCGAGGCCGGAGCGCTCGAGGAAGGCAACCGTCTCGCCGATGGGACGCATGTACATGTCGGGGGCGATGAAGGACTCGATGAACGGTCCGCCGCCGGGCCACTTGCCGGCGCGCGACATCTGCTGGATCAGCACGCGGCCTCCGGGCTTGACGGACCGGTGCAGCACCTCGGCGTAGGTGGGGTAGTTCTTCTGCCCGACGTGCTCGCCCATCTCGATCGAGGAGACGGCGTCGAAGGTGCCGCGCTCGGGCACCTCGCGGTAGTCCTGGAGCCGGATCTCGACCTGGGCCTCGAGGCCGCGCTCCTTGATGCGCGCGTCGATGAACTTCTTCTGCTCCGCCGCGATCGTGACGCCCACGACCTTGGCGCCGAAGTGCTCAGCGGCGTGCAGCGACATCGAGCCCCAGCCGCACCCGATGTCGAGCAGGGTCGAGCCGGGCTCGAGGCCGAGCTTGGTGCAGACCAGCGACAGCTTGGCGGCCTGCGCCTCCTCGAGCGGCTGCTCGGACGAGGAGTGGTAGCCGCTGGAGTAGGCCATGTGGGGCTCGAGGATCAACGAGTAGAACTCGTTGGACAGGTCGTAGTGGTGCGCGATCGAGCGACGGTCGCGCAGCGGGCTGTGCAGGCGGCCCTTGATCTGGGCCTGCGAGGCGGGTGCGGCCGGCGGACGACCGAGGGCGCCGAGATCGAGCGCGGTGCGCACGGCCTTGACCATCGCCGCCAGGGTGGGGCGGGTGCCACTGAGGCCACGCTCGCGGGCGACGGCGAAGGCGTAGGTGAGTGCCTTGTCGAGGTCCCAGCCGTCGACCTCGGGCACGTCGAGCTCGCCGGTGACGTAGGCCTGCGCAGCCCCGAGCTCACCGGGGTGCCACAGCAGTCGGCGCACGGCGTCGACCGAGGTGAGGACCACGAGCGGACCGTCGGGCGACCCGGTCTCGGAGCCGTCCCAGGCGCGCAGGCGCACCGGGAGCTCGCCACCGCCGATGAACGGGGCGAGGGCCTCGGCCAGACGGTGGGCGATGCCGGTCGTGGGGCCCGCGGTGCTCACGTGGGTCGAGTCGGTCGTGGTCACGCGGAGGCCTCTCGGGTGAAGGTGAGCTGGTTGACGTCGAGGTAGCCCGACGCGAAGCCGGCGCGGGAGTACTCGAGGTAGAAGTGCCACATCTTCAGGAAGGTCTCGTCGAAGCCGAGCCCGAGCACCCGCTCCGACGACGCCAGGAACGCCTCGTCCCACAGCGTCAGCGTGCGGGCGTAGTGGTGGCCCATCGAGAACGGTGCGGCCATCCGCAGCGTGGTGTGCTCGCGGGTGATCTCGTCGATCACCTGCACCGACGGCAGGAACCCGCCGGGGAAGATGTACTTGTTGATCCAGGTGTAGGTGTTGCGGGTGGCGAGCATCCGGTCGTGCGGCATGGTGATCGCCTGGATGCCGACCTTGCCGCCGGGGGCGAGCACCCGGTCGATGGTCTCGAAGTAGGTGCGCCAGTACTGCCAGCCGACGGCCTCGATCATCTCGACCGAGACGATGGCGTCGTAGGTGCCCGTGACGTCGCGGTAGTCGCACAGCTCGATCGAGACCTGCCCGGCGTCGAAACCGAGCTCGCGAGCGGCTGCGGCGACTCGTTGGTCGCCGAGGGCCTTCTGCTCGGTCGAGAGGGTCACCGACGTGATCGTCGCACCGCGGCGAGCGGCGCGGATGCACAGCTCGCCCCAGCCCGAGCCGATCTCGAGCACGCGACTGCCCGCGCCCACGCCCGCCTCGTCGAGGAGCCGCTCGATCTTGCGGCCCTGGGCGGCCTCGAGGTCAGCCGTCCCGGCGTCCATCGGGTCACCCTCGAAGAGCGCGCTGGAGTAGGTCAGCGTGGGGTCGAGGAAGGTCTGGAAGAGGTCGTTCGACAGGTCGTAGTGGTGCGCGATGTTGTCCTGGGAGTACTTCTTCGAGCTCTTCTGCGTGCGCGGCGGCCGCTTGACCACGACGGCGCGCAGCTTCTGCAGGCTCTGCGGCACGAGGTCCTGGATCTCGCTGGCGAGGACCTCGAGGAACCCACCGAGGTCGACGGCGTCCCAGGCGCCCACCTGGTAGGCCTCGCCGAAGCCGATCAGCTGGTGACGACCGAGGCGGGCGAAGAACTCGTCGGGGCGGTGGACGACGGCCACCGGGCCACCCCTGCCCCAGGTCTCGTCACCGACGACGACGGAGACGTCGAGGCGGTTGACCGCGGTCTTGAAGAGCCGGCGCGCGACCGAGGCCGACACCCGTGCGCGCGGACCGCCGGGGACGACGTCCAGGCCGGGCCAGTGGTTGGCGCTGATGCGCTCGGGGGCGACGGTCATCGGGTTGCTTCTTCCTGGGGTTGCGCGGGAGCGGCGAGCGGCTTCGCGGTGGACGTCGTGCCGGTGGTGGGAGCCGAGGGCGCCGGCTGCACCTGGGCCTGGCGGTGCGCCGGGCGCTGCCTGATCGGCAGACGACGCAGCCACAGCCAGATGCCGTGTGCGCGGATGAGCAGGGACCCGCGCAGCGCAGCGGGGGCCGCCCGGACCGGGCTGGTGGTGGTGCGGGTGCCGACGAGGGAGGCACTGAAGCGCTCGCCGTCGTCGGTGGTGAGGTCGACGACGATCCGGAGCTTGTCGCCGGGCACCGGGACCGTCAGGTCGTAGGTGCCGTCGGTGCCGTGGAACGGCGAGACGTACATCGCCTTCGGCGTCGTGGCGTGTCCCTGCTCGTCGGGGTGGACGAGGTAGGCATGACGGTCGCCGTAGGTGTTGTGCACCTCGACGACGGTCGCGGCCAGTCGGCCGGCCTCGTCCCAGCACCAGAAGACGCTGATCGGGTTGAAGTTGTAGCCGAAGGCGCGCGCGTTGGCGGCCATCAGGACCCGCCCGGTGCCGATCTCGACGTCACGCGCCCGCAGGAAGGACAGCAGGTTGGCGCGGATGGAGTCGTCGGGGTCACCGAGGTGGTCGCGTGCTTCGAAGCGGCCCAGGAACCCGTGGTCGGGCAGGTCGTCGAGGTCGACGAGCCAGGTGCGCGAGTGGTGGGTGAAGCGGCGGGTGAACGGCGCGCGCCGGGTGTGGCTGATGGTGGTCTCGAAGACGCCGGTCGCGATGGCGGGCGCGGCGTCGCGGCCCGGCGCGACCGACAGCGGCCAGTCGAGGCCGAGGCGGGTGGCTGCGGCGCGGCCGGAGCGCGCGCCGTCCTCGTGGAAGCCCCAGCCGTGGTAGGCACCGGCGAAGACGACCCGGTCGGTGTCGATCTCGGGGAGCCGCTTCTGAGCCGCGACCGAGACCGGGTTGTAGAGCGGGTGCTCGTACTGCATGCGGTCGATGATCGTGCTGGGGTCGACGAGGTCGTCACCGCCGAGCGTCACGAGGTAGTGCGTGTCGGTGTCGAGTCGCTGCAGCCGGGTGAGGTCGTAGGTGACCATCACGCCGTCGTCGATCGGGCGCGCCACGTCGACGCCGGGACGGCGGAAGTTCCACGAGGCCCACGCGTCGGTGGCGGCCGGCAGGAGCGTGGAGTCGGTGTGCAGCAGCGCGGTGTTGGGCGAGTAGGGCATGGCCGTGAGGAGCTCGCGCTGCAGGTCGGTCGGCTCGGCCAGCATCGACAGGGCGTGGCTGGGATGAGTGGCGATGACCACGGCGTCGTACGTCGACACCACCCCGTTGCCGTCGGTGACCTCGACGCAGCCCTCGCCGTCGGGGCCACCGCGACCGCTCACCTCGAGCACCGAGGTGATCTTGGCGCCGAGGCGGACCTCGTGCGGGGCGACGCTCAGGGCGGCACCGATCTTGGAGACGTAGGAGTGCGAGCCGCCGGTGACGGTGCGCCACTGGGGCGAGCCGAAGATGCCGAGCATGCCGTGGTGGGCCAGGAACGTGAAGAGGTAGCGCGCGGGGTAGTCGAGGGCGACCTCGGGCTCGCACGACCAGACGCAGGCCACGACCGGCTCCATGAAGTGGCGCACGAAGTAGTCACTGAAGTGGCCGGCGTCGAGGAACTCGCGCAGCGTGCGCTCGTCGGACTCCACGGCCAGCAGGGCCTTGGCCCGGCGGTGGAAGCGCGGGATCTCGACCAGCATCGCGAGGTAGCGCGGCTTGCGGAGGTTGGCCGAGGTGGGGAAGAGCCCGGACCGGCCGAGCGCTCCGGCCCACTCCAGGTCGCTGTCGTCGTCGGTGATCGACATCGACATCTCCGAGGCCTGGGTGGCGACCCCGAGCTCGGCGAACAGGCGTAGCAGCGTCGGGTAGGTGCGGGGGTTGTGCACGATGAAGCCGGTGTCGATGTCGAGCACCCGGGTGCTGCCGTCGGGTCGCACCTCGGGCACCCGATGGGTGTCGGCGTGCCCGCCGAGGCGGTCATCGGCCTCGAGGAGCGTGACGTGCGCGGTGCGTGAGGCGATGTAGGCCGCGGTCAGCCCGGCCACGCCGGACCCGACCACGGCGACCCGGCGAGGTCGACGTGTCGTCGGGGCGTTCACGAGCTCGTGAAGTCGAACGAGGCGACGACGTACTTGCTCGTCGGCTGCTCGACACCGCCCGCCGGCTCGATGGTGATGGCCATGGCCGAGGCCGTGCCGGGGTCGCCCTCGACGAGCACCTTGCTGGCGTCGCCGTCGACGAGTCCGGCGGGGACCTTCTGGCCGTCGTGGATGGTCCAGAGCTGGTAGGTCTTGCCGTCGTGCAGGCGCGGCATGTTGCTGGTCGACACGAAGGCGGAGTTGAGGGAACGGGAGCGGGTCAGGGTGATCTCGCCACCGCCGGCGAGCTCCTGCTTCATCACCTGCACGTCCGGTGCGGTCTCCAGCTGGGAGGCGGTGACGTCGGCGACGGGCGCCTGCTCCCAGGGGTGCCACACGGTGGCGCCGGCGCCACCGATGACGACGAGGGCGGCCGCGGCGGCGATCAGCGTGGGGAGCCGGCGGCGGTGGGCACGGGCCCGGCTCTGGACGTCGGCGAGGAGCGGCGGCAGCGGGCGGACGGTCTCGATGGTGGAGAGGATCTGGGCGCGCAGGGCAGCCGGGGCCGGCTGGGCGACGGACTCGGCGAGGAGGGAGGCCCCCTCGCGCAGCGACTCGACCTCGAGGCGGCAGTCGTCACACCCGGTGAGGTGCCTCTCGAACTGCGCCCGCTCGATGTCGTCGACCGCGTCGACCACATAGGCTCCCGAAAGCGCGTGGATGTCACCGCTCATGAGCCCACTCCCATCTTGTCGCGCAGCCGGATGAGTCCATCACGGATACGGGTTTTGGCCGTCCCGACAGGGAGATCGAGAATCCCTGCCACTTCGGTATGTGTGTAGCCCCCGAAGTACGCGAGCTCAAGAGCTTCTCGCTGCACGTCGGTGAGGCTGGTCATCGCCTTGCGCACCCGCTGGGCCTCCATGGAGGCCTGGGCTGCATCGGCGGTGGTGTCGGTGTCGATCGTGTGGCTCTGCTGGTGGTAGGAGGTGTCACGCCTGGTGGAGGCCTCGGCGGACCGCACGCGGTCGACCGACTTGCGGTGACAGATCGTCATCAGCCAGGAGAGGGCGCTGCCCTTGTCGGCGTCGAAGCGACCGGCGGTGCGCCAGACCTCGAGGAACGCCTCCTGGGTGACCTCCTCGGCCTGCGCCGGGTCGCGGACGACTCGGACGGCCAGGCCGAACACGCGCGCCTGCGTGGCGTCGTACAGCTCGGCGAACGCTGCCTGGTCGCCCCGGGAGGAGCGACGCAGCAGGTCGGCCAGGTGCTCGGCGGCGGTCGTCGCCGGCACCCCCGCGAGGGGGGTGCCGGTCGACGTCCGCTTGGCCTGACTCATGTGACTCAGTGTGCCTTGTCCTGGTGGTGGGTGATCCGCGAGGGATCGATCAGCCGAGGGGGCCGGTGAGCACGGAGTCGATGACGTAGACCGTGGCGTTGGCGGTGGGGATGTTGCCGCACAGCACGTTCGCGGTGACGGTGCCGTCGGAGACGGTCATCCCGCTGGTGTCGCCGGAGATGGTCAGCGTGGTGCCGGCCAGCGTGTCCTTGTCGCCCACGACGGCGTCCGGGTCGTCGTTCTCGCCCAGGACGTGGTTGGCCAGGACGGTGAACAGCGCCGACTCGGAGCCGGTCTTGTCGGCCTTGGCCTCCGTGGCGAGGCCGTCGAGGGCGTCGGCGGGGATGGCCTCGAAGGCGGGGTCGTAGGGAGCGAAGACCGTGAGGGCCTCGGCGCCGTTGAGCGTGTCGCCCAGGCCCTTGACGTAGCCGACGGCGCCGACGAGCTGGGTGAGCAGCGGGTTGGTGCTGGCGGCGGTGGCCACCGGGTCGGTCGCCATGCCGACGAACGAGCCGTCACCGGAGGTGGGGATCTGGTCGCAGGCCGGGCCGAAGGTCTGCGCCTGCGGGTCGGCAGCCTCGTCGGCGGGAGCCGAGGAGGTGTCGGAGGACGACGTGTCGGTGCCACCGGTGCTGGTGGTCGCGTCGTCGCTACCGCCACAGGCGGCGAGGGTGAGGGACAGGGCCAGCACAGCGCCGGCGGCGGTGCCGCGGCGGACGGTGTTGAGCTTCATGGGGTGTTGCCTTCCGTTAAGGGGAATTACGTGAAGTCATTCGCTGCCTCGACCCGGTCGGATTGGACCGATCACACGAATTCGGGTCGAGCGGCGCGGTGATCGCGATCACAGGGGGCCCGGCGGTGCCGGGGGAATGCCGACAGCGGGCCCGGCCACGTCGATGACGTGGACGGACCCGCTGCGGGGTCCTTCAGCTCGGGGAGAGGGTGGCCGGGGCACGGGCCCCCACCCGGTCCGACGGGCTCAGGCGACCGTGAACAGCACCGTGTGGATGCCGGTCGAGCCGTTCGGGAAGGGTTCGGCGCGCGCCGCGGTCTGGGTGCCACCGCTGCCGTCGATGGTGCGGGCCGAGACCTTGTGCGAACCGGGCTTGCCGTCCTTCCAGAGGAAGTACCACTGGCGCCAGTAGACGCTGTTGACGTCCGGGCCGAGCTCGGCGTCCTGCCATGCGCCGCCGTCGATCTGCACCTGCACCCGCTGCACGCCCCCGTCGTTCTGGGCCCAGGCGACGCCGCCGATGAGCGTCTCGCCGGCCGTGGCGGTCGCGAGCGAGCGTGGGGTGTCGATGCGGGCCGAGGGGTTGATGGGGGTGTCGGTGCCCCACCCCTTCTTGGTCCAGTACGCCTCCTGCTCGGCGTACGTCGTCAGGGTCAGCTTGGTGAGCCACTTGGTGGCGCTGATGAAGCCGTAGAGGCCGGGGATGACCATCCGCACCGGGAACCCGTGCTCACGGGGGAGCGGCTCGCCGTTCATGCCGACCACGATGAGGGCCTCGCGGCCGTCGGTCGCGAGGTCGAGCGGGGTGCTGATGGTCATGCCGTCGAAGTCGGTCTGCAGGAGCTGGTCGGCCTGCGATCCCACGCCGGCTCGATCGAGGACGTCCTTGAGCGGGACGCCGAGCCAGCGCGCGCCGCCGACGTACTTGCCGCCGACGCTGTTGGACACGCAGGTCAGGGTGATGTCGCGCTCGACCATCGGCATGGCCAGCAGCTCCTCGAAGGTGATCTCGAGCGGGTTCTCGACGTCACCGTCGATCGTGAGCGTCCAGCCCTGCGACGACACCACCGGGGTGTCGAGCCGGGTGTCGACCCGGTAGAAATCAGCGTTGCTGATGCGCAACGGCGTGATCTCGGGGTACTCGGTCTCCAGCCCCGCGGGCAGGGCCGAGGCGGCCTCGCCGGCCGCCGGGGAGGGCAGCACGACGTCCTCGGGACGAGCCCGCAGGTTGCCGATGAAACGCCCGGCACCACCGAACACGACCGCGGCGCCGGCGAGCACGCCGGAGGTGACGAGCACGGCGCGGCGGGTGGGGCCGGAGCGGTGGGTGGAGGGGGCCTTGGCGCCCGGGGCGGAGTCGTTCGAGACGACGTCGGCCATGCCGGCCGGCAGGTGTCCGTTGCGCGGTGCGGCGGGAGCGAGGGGGGTGGAGGTGGCCGTGCGGGGGTCGAGGGGGAGGCCGGTGGCCTGGCGGTGCAGGACCCACAGGGCGCCGACTCCGGCGATCGCGGTGAACAGGCTCGCCACGATGTCGAGCACCGAGGCCCCCGACCGGGTGATCGCGGCCAGGGCGGCCACGGCGACCAGGGCGAGCAGCATGCCGCCGCCGACGGCGAAGCTCTTGCGCGTCAGGATGCCGGCCACCGCGGCGAGCACGATCACTCCCACGAGGACCGACCCGACCAGCACGACCTTGTCGTAGTTCTGGGCCGGGAAGTCGAAGGGGCCGATGCTGAACCCGTTGGACTCGAAGTTGCGGATCGCCCACTCCTTGAGCTGGGCCGGGGTGTTGTCGATGACGGCGGAGCCGACGGCGAGGACCGGAGAGGAGTCGGGCTTGACGAGGGAGGCGACGAGGTGTCCCACCGCCATGCCGAAAACGGTTGCAAGCAAGCCGAACAGGGCATAGAGACGGCGCGAGATCATGGCACTGGTTCGTCACCGAGGTGCTCGCGGATGGGTGACCCCGCCCACCCCGCCCGCTCCGGGGTGGGCCTGGAGGCGAGTCTGCGGCTAGGCGGAGAGGCGCTCGATCGCCGGGCTGATGCACTCGTCGAAGAGCGCCTGACGGTACTCGCGCGACAGCAGGGCCTCGGTGACCAGGCGCAGGTCGTCGTGGTCGAAGTGCAGGTCGGCGTAGGAGCCGTCGACGGCTCGCACGACGATCGAGCCGGCGCGTCGAGCGGCGTCGTAGCGGCTCTCGAGGTAGCCGACGATCTCGGGGTAGAGCTCGTGCAGGCTCGAGGTGTGCCACACCGTGCGATGGGCGTCGAGGTAGGACTTCACCAGGCTGCGGGGGGCGGGCTCGGCCGGGCTGCGGCGCGGGGCGACGGGCGAGTGGGCCAGGGCGGCGGTGGGGACGAGGGCGGCGGTGGGGACGAGGGAGTGTCCGAGACGGTCGTAGTACATCGCGGTTCCTAGGGGGCACGAACCCGGTCGCGGGAGTGGCGCAGGTGGGGGGCGCAGGTGGGGCTGCCGGGGCTGTACCGACCTCAACGAGCCGACGCCCGCGAGGTCACGCACCGGTCCGCAGGGTCGCCCGGTGCGGCAGGATGAGGCCATGCCTGACGACGTCGCAGCCGAGCTGGTCCACCTCACCGTCGACGGCGCGGTGGCCCGCATCACCCTCGACTCGCCCCACAACCGCAACGCCCTCTCGCGGCAGCTCGTCACCGAGCTGGCCGCACGCCTGGCCGCCGCGGACGCCGACGACGACGTCCGGGTCGTGGTGCTGACCTCGCAGGAACGGGTCTTCTGCTCCGGCGCCGACCTCTCGGAGGCCGCCGGCGGCTCGATGACGCAGGGCACCCAGGCCATCATCGACCTGATGCGCCTCATCGTGACGATGGCGAAACCGGTCGTCGCCCGGGTGGCAGGCCCGGTCCGTGCCGGTGGGATCGGGCTCGTGGCCGCGTGCGACATCGCGGTCGCAGCCGAGGGGGCGTCCTTCGCCCTCACCGAGGTCAAGCTCGGGCTGGCGCCGGCTGTCATCTCGCTGACCGTGCTGGCGCGGCTGACCTCGCGCGACGCGGCGTACGCCGGCCTGACGGGAGAGACCTTCGGCGGCCGCGAGGCGGCGCGGATGGGGCTGGTGACCGAGGCGGTCGGCGCTGACGCCCTCGACGACCGGGTCGCCGAGGTGTGCGCCTCGCTGGCCACCGGCGCACCGCAGGGGCTGCGCGAGACCAAGGCCCTCCTGGCCCGCGACCTCGTCGCGCGCATCGACGCCGAGCGCGATGACCTGGCGGCGTTGTCGGCTCGCCTGTTCGGCTCCGACGAGGCGAGGGAGGCGATGACGGCGTTCCTCTCGCGTGGCACGTGACGCCGGCGCCCACCCTCGGGCTGCGACCCGAGTGCGCCGGTGGCCCGATCGTGACGTGACCGGCACCCACCTCCCGCGCCCGCATCCGGCACCCACATTCGGCACCCACATGGTGTCGAGCGGGGCTCGGAGGTTTGTAGAGTGGAGGACTTGCCGATAACGGCAGCACCGCCGCAGCACCCTGTGGCGCCAGTCGGGGGAGCCGCAAGCGTGAGTGAAGAGCTGGTCGAGCGGGAGATCGCTCGCGAGCAGGAGTTCGTCGACCGGGTGCACCGACAGCTGGCCGACGCGGGCAAGGCCGCCCAGCAGCTCGCCCGCGAGGGCCACGACCGCGGTCGGCTGGGCCACGAGGGCGGGCTCGTCGAGCGCGACGCGATGGTGTTCCAGGCCGCCAAGCGCATGGCGCAGCTCGACGCCGCGCACGAGGGGCTGGTCTTCGGCCGCCTCGACCTGCGCCCCGAGGTCGACCCCGAGCCCCGCTACGTGGGCCGCATCGGCCTGCGCGACGCCAACCGCGACAGCCTGCTGATCGATTGGCGGGCTCCGGCGGCCGCGGTGTTCTACCAGGCCACCGCCGCCACCCCGCAGGACGTCGTGCGCCGTCGGGTGCTGCGTTCGCTCGGCACCACCGTGCTCGGCGTCGAGGACGAGCTGCTCGACGCCGAGCACAACACCGCCGACCTGCCGATCATGGGCGAGGGCGCCCTGATGGCGCAGCTCTCGCGCGCTCGCGACCGCACGATGCACTCGATCGTCGCCACGATCCAGGCCGAGCAGGACCAGGCGATCCGCGCGCCCGGCAAGGGCGTCGTGACGATCTCCGGCGGGCCCGGGGTCGGCAAGACGGTCGTGGCGCTGCACCGCGCTGCGTACCTGCTCTACACCGAGCGGCGCCGCTACGAGTCCGGTGGCGTCATGGTGGTCGGCCCGAGCGGGGTGTTCATGCGCTACATCGAGCGGGTCCTGCCCAGCCTCGGGGAGACGGCCATCGCCCTGCGCTCGCTCGGCGAGGTCGTCGACGGCATGCGCGCGACCCGGCACGACGAGCCGGCCGTGGCCGACGTGAAGGGCTCGGCCCGGATGGCCGAGCTGATGCGCCGCGCCGCCCGTCAGCAGGCACCCAGCAGCCCGTCGGAGTTCTCGCTGTTCTGGTACGACTCGCGTCTCGTCCTCGACCGCGGCGTGCTCGGCAAGGTCCGCCGCCAGCTGATGTCGCAGGGTCGTCGCAACCGCCAGATGCCGCGGGTGACACCGACCCTGCTCGACACCCTGTGGCGCCAGGTGCGCAGCGAGCGCGGCCGCGAGCGCGGCCGTGAGCACTTCGACGACGACCTGCTCGGCACCGACGAGTTCCTCGACTTCGTCATCGGCTGGTGGCCGCCGCTCAGCGCCCCCGACGTGCTCGCCTGGCTGCGCGACCCCGAGCTGCTCGCCCGCGTCGGCGACGGCGTCGTCACCGCCGAGGAGCAGCGCCTGCTGCTCAAGTCGTGGGGCGACGAGAGTCGACTCTCCATCGAGGACGTCCCGCTCATCGACGAGCTGCGCTATGCCCTCGGCGACGTGCCGACGCGCGGGGACGACGAGCGCGACGACCAGATCTCGCTGGTCGAGGGCGGCGTCGACATGCAGGAGCTGATGACCGCCTCCGACCGCGAGTACGCCCCGACCGGTCGTGCGTGGACTCCTCCGACCCACTCGATCGAGGACGACGGCTTCGCCCACGTCCTCATCGACGAGGCGCAGGACCTCACGCCCATGCAGTGGCGGATGGTCGGACGCCGCGGCCGCACGGCCTCCTGGACGATCGTCGGCGACCCGGCCCAGTCGTCGTGGCCGGTGCCCGAGGAGTCCGCTGCCGCTCGCGCGGAGGCGCTGGCCGGCAAGCAGCTGCACGAGTTCCACCTCTCGACCAACTACCGCAACTCCTCGGAGATCTACGCCTTCGCGGCGGCCTACGCCGCCCGGGTCGGCCTCGATGCCGACCTGCCCACCGCGGTGCGCTCGACGGGTGCGGAGCCGAAGGTCATCGGGCCGGTGCCCGACCTCGAGGCCGCGACCCGGTCCGCGGTCGCCGAGGTGGCCGCGGCCGTCGGCGGCACCGTGGGCATCGTCGTCCCGGTCGCACGCCGCTCGGAGGTCAACGCGTGGCTGGCCTCGTGGCCCGAGCGGGCCGACGACGCCCCTGGGGCTCGTGCGGCCATCGACTCCTCGGTCGCGCCGTCGGGCGAGGACCGCGTCGTGGTGCTGAACGGGCTCGACACCAAGGGCCTGGAGTTCGACGCGATCGTGGTCGTGCGCCCGCAGGAGATCGAGAACGAGTCCCAGACCGGCCGCGCGACGCTGTACGTCGTCCTGACCCGTGCGACGCAGCTGCTGACGACGGTCTCCTGACCGAGGCGGGGCTCTGCCCGTGACGGGCAACCGTCAGCCGCCACCGCGCCGGGCGCAACTAGGCTTCGCGCCATGCCGTCGACCACTGCCTCCGGGTCCCCTGCCGAGGACGCCATCGCCGCGCTCACGGGGCACGAGGCGTGGGCCATCATCCGGCGCTCGACGCGGGCCGGCGACCGTGACACGGTCGGGCTGATCGGCGGCACCCGGTCGGTGGTCGACTCGCTGCTCGACGTGCCGCTCGAGACCGGGGTTCCGGAGCCGGGCCGCGTGGCCGACCGGCTGCTCGCCATCCCGTTCCGCCAGATCGCCGAGCGCGGCTTCGAGGCCCACGACGACGGCACCCCGCTGGTGGTGGTCGACGTCGAGGTCGAGCACGAGTTCTCGGTGGCCGAGGTCATCGACGCGATCGAGCCGGTGCCGGTCGAGTTCTCCGACCGCGGAGGCTTCGAGACCGGCGACGAGGAGTACGCGACGCTGGTCGAGCGGATCATCACCGACGAGATCGGGCAGGGCGAGGGGGCCAACCTCGTCATCGGTCGCCACTACCGAGCGACCCTGGCCGACTGGGGCCCGGCGACCGCGCTGTCGGTCTTCCGACGCCTGCTGGAGCGCGAGCGCGGCGCCTACTGGACCTACGTCTTCTTCACCGGCGACCGGTTCCTCATCGGCGCCAGCCCCGAGCGCCACGTGAGCGTGCACGACGGCGACGTGCGGATGAACCCGATCAGCGGCACGTTCCGGATCCCGCGCGGCGAGGCGGCGGTGGGCGGCGTGAAGAGGCCGCTGCTCGACTTCCTCCAGGACGAGAAGGAGATCTACGAGCTCTTCATGGTCGTCGACGAGGAGCTGAAGATGATGTGCGACCTGTGCCACGAAGGTGGCCAGGTGCTCGGGCCGTTCCTCAAGCCGATGACCCACCTCATCCACACCGAGTACCTCCTGGCCGGGCGCAGCGAGCGCGACCCGCGCGAGATCCTGCGCGACACCATGTACGCCGCCACGGTCACCGGCAGCCCGGTCGAGAACGCGTGCCGGCTGATCAGGACCTACGAGACCGAGGGCCGTGGCTACTACGGGGCCGCCCTGGCGATCCTGGGGCGCGACGAGGCCGGGGGCGCCGTCGTCGACAGCCCGATCGTCATCCGCTCGGCCGACGTCGACCTCGACGGCCGGCTCAAGGTCACCGCCGGGGCCACCCTGGTGCGCGACTCGGACGCCGCCTCCGAGGTGGCCGAGACGCACGCCAAGGCCGGCGGCATCCTGTCGGCGTTCGGCCTGGTGCCGCAGGCGCCGACCCCGGACGTGGCCCTGGCCGAGCTGGTCAACGACGAGGACGTCTTGGTGTCGCTCAACGCCCGCAACCGCCGGCTCAGCTCGTTCTGGCTGACCGACCAGGCCGGCTCGCCGCCCGACCCGCGGCTGGCCGGGAAGCGCGTGGTGATCCTCGATGGGGAGGACGACTTCGTCAACATGCTGCGCCACGTGCTCGGCGTCCTCGGCATGCCGAGCAGCGTGGTGCGCCACGACGACTACGAGCCCGGCTGCCTCGACGGCTTCGACCTGGTGATCGTGGGGCCCGGCCCGGGCGACCCGCGCGACGACGGCGACGAGAAGATGGGCCGGCTGCGCCACGCGGTCGCCCACCTGCTCGAGGTCGGCCAGCCGTTCCTCGCGGTCTGCCTGGGCCACCAGGCGCTGTGCCACCAGCTCGGCATCGACCTGGTCTACAAGGACATCGTCTTCCAGGGCACCCAGTCGGCGGTGTCGTACGACGGGCGCACCGAGCGCGTCGGGTTCTACAACACCTTCGTGGGTCGGGTGGCTCGCGGCGGCGGGCTGCCGGCCGGCGTGCCCGACGGGGTCTCGGTCGACGTCGACGAGGCCACCGGTGACGTGCACCACCTGCGCGGGCCGCACTACCGGGGCATCCAGTTCCACGCCGAGTCGATCCTCACCGAGCGCGGCTACGACCTGCTCCACGAGCTGGTGGGTGACCTGCTCCTGGAACCGCGGTGAGCCGGTCGGGCTGAGCCCGAGCGCTACGGTGGCTCGGTGTCGATGCCCGCGGTGAGCAACGCGGACGTGGTCGTGGTCGACCACCACGACTCCTACACGTGGAACCTCGTGCACCTGGTCGCCTCGGTCACGGGCACACTGCCGACGGTGGTGCAGCACGACGAGGTGAGCGCCGCGTCGGTCCTGGCGCACGAGTACGTCGTGCTCTCGCCCGGCCCGGGCACGCCCGCGGACCCGGCCGACTTCGCGGTCGGTGGCGAGGTGCTGCGTGCCGCCACCCGGCCCGTGCTGGGCGTCTGCCTGGGCATGCAGGGCCTCGTGGCGGCGTACGGCGGCCGGGTCGCGCGGGTGCGCCCGGCGCACGGCGAGGTCGCCCGGGTCACCCACGACGGGCGCGGGGTCTTCACCGGGTTGCCGCAGGGCTTCGCCGCGGTGCGCTACCACTCGCTCGCCGCCGTCGAGCTGCCCGTCGAGCTGCCCGACGAGCTGCCCGACGGGCTCGAGGTGACGGCGCGCGCCGAGGACGGCACGGTGCTGGGCGTGCGGCACCGGAGCCTCCCGCTGGAGGGCGTGCAGTTCCACCCCGAGTCGATCCTCTCCGAGCACGGCGCCGCCCTCGTGGCGAACTTCCTGGCGGGTGCGTGATGAGCGACCCGGTCGCGTTCTTCACCACCGTCGCGGCCCGCCACCGGCGGTGCTTCTGGTTGGACGGCGGTGGCGCTCGCGAGTGGTCGGGGCGACGCTCGGTGATCGGCTGGCTCGACGAGGACGACGTCTCCCTGACGTACTGCGCCGCTCGCCGCGAGGTGACCCGGCACGTCGGCGGGACCTCGCAGGTCGTCGGCGACGACGTCTTCGCCATTCTGGAGCGCGAGCTCTCCCACCCCGCCGGAGGGCAGTGGTTCGGCTACCTCGGCTACGCCAGTCGCGCCGACCTGCCCGCACGCCCCGACCCCACGCTGCCCGACGCGGTGTGGATGCGGCCCGGGCGCGGTCGGGTCCGCTCCTTCGAGCACGAGGTGGCGACCCTCGCCTCGCGGACCGCGGAAGGCGGGCCGATCCGCGCCGGTGTCTCGGGCCCGACGCCCGCCTATGCCGCCGGGTTCGCCCGGGTGCAGGACGAGCTGCACGCCGGCAACACCTACGAGGTCAACCTCACCTACCGTCTCGCCGCGGCGAGCGCGGCAGGGGAGAGCCTCGACCCGGCCACGCTCTACCTGCGCCTGCGCGACCTCAACCCGGCGCCGTACGCCGGCTTCCTCCAGCACGACGTCACCGACGTGCCGCACGCGCGGGCGTGGCTGCTCAGCAGCAGCCCCGAGCGCTACGCCCTCATCACCGCCGACCGGGCTCTCGAGACCAAGCCGATCAAGGGCACGACGCCGCGCGGCCTCACGGTCGAGGACGACGTCCACCAGCGTCGCGAGCTCGCCACGCACCCGCGCTACCGCGCCGAGAACCTGATGATCGTCGACCTGCTGCGCAACGACCTGGCCCAGGTCTGCGAGGTGGGCTCGGTCGAGGTGCCCCACCTGATGGAGGTCGAGTCGTACGCGAGCGTGCACCAGCTGGTCTCGACGGTCGTCGGGCGGCTGCGCGACGACGTCTCGACCGTGGGTGCCTTGCGTGCGCTCTTCCCGGCCGGCTCGATGACCGGCGCCCCGAAGCGACGCACCATGCAGGTGATCGAGGCCGTCGAGGAGACGCCGCGCGGGCCGTACGCGGGGGCGTTCGGTTGGATCTCCTCCGACGGTCGCGCCGACCTCGGAGTGGTCATCCGCAGCCTGACGACCGCCGACCCCCACCACGGCTACCTGCTCGGCACCGGGGGCGGCATCACGGTGCAGTCCGACGTCGTGGAGGAGTGGGAGGAGTCGCGGCTCAAGGCCGAGCGGCTGCTCCAGGCGTTGGGCTGAACCTGCGGCGACACCGGCCTACTCGAGGTTGAGGCCGGACTCCTCGGCGTGGGAGGCGAGCTCGGCCATCAGCGTCTCGACCCCGGAGATCGTGGCGTCCTTGTCGTACGGCGCGAGGTCGAGGGCGTTGACGACCTGCACCAGGCGTCCGTTGCGCACCAGACCGGTCACGGCCAGCGCGTCGGAGGCTGCGTCGATGACGACGCGGGCGCCGCTCGCGCCCTTCACCTGCGGCTGTCGCAGCTCGGAGGTGTCGCCGGGCGTGCCGAGCTGGGTGACCACGTCCTCGAGGGTGCCGCCGTAGAGCTGGTAGTTGACGTCGAGCACGGTCTCACCCTCGACCGTCGGGGTGAAGGTGCAGCGGGGGTCCTGGTCGCTGCCGGTCTGCTGGTCGAACGTGGCGCCGAAGAGGGTGGCGACCTCGGCCGGGTCGAGGGCGTCGCACGGGTTCCACAGTGGCTCGGCGAGGTCGGTGGCGATCGGGGCCCGGGGCGGGAGGGTCTCGTCGTCGCCCCCGCAGCCCGCCGTGAGCCAGACCGAGGCCAGGACGAGCCCGAGCGCTGCCGCGGGCAACGGACTGCGCAGGCCACTAGGCACGGGCCGGCACCCCGCTCGGGAGCCGCATCACCAGGCGGGCGCCGCCGGAGGGCGACCGGGAGGCCTCGACCGAGCCGGAGTGCCGCTCGGCGACCTGGCGCACGATCGAGAGCCCGAGACCCGAGCCGGGCATCGTGCGGGACTCCTCGGCGCGCCAGAACCGGTCGAAGACCTTCGACCGGTCGGCCGCGGCGATGCCCGGCCCCTCGTCGTCGACGACCAGGACGCCGCCGGCCAGCCGCACGCGCACGGTGCCACCCGGTGGGCTCCACTTGGCGGCGTTGTCGAGCAGGTTGGTGACGGCCCGCTCGAGTGAGTTCGCCTCGCCGAAGACCGGCCACGGCTGGGCGGTGACCTCGAAGGTCGCATCCACCGCGCGTCGTCGTACCCGGGCCACCGAGATCTCGAGGATCTCGCTGAGGTCGACCTCGCCGACGACGGCCGCGAGCGGTTCGTCGCGGGCCAGCTCGGTGAGGTCGCCGATCAGGGTCGTGAGCTCGTCGATCTGGGCGCGGATGTCGTCGAGCAGCTCCGCGCGCGCCGTCGGGTCGAGGGAGCGCTCGGCCTGGTCGGACTGCGTGAGCAGGTCGACGTTGGTGCGCAGGGAGGTCAGCGGGGTGCGCAGCTCGTGCCCGGCGTCGGTCACCAGGCGGCGCTGACGGTCGCGCGAGGCGTCGAGGGCGGTGAGCATCTGGTTGAAGGCGGTCGCGAGCCGGGCGATCTCGTCGTCGCCCTCGACCGGGAGCGGCGTGAGGTCCTCGGTGACCGCGATCTGCTCCACCGAGCTGGTGAGCTTGCGCACCGGGCGCAGGCCGTTGCGGGCCACCCCCCACCCGGCGATGCCGGCGCCCAGGACGCCGAGCAGGCCGAAGATGAGGCTGACCGCACCGAGGCGGGAGAGCAGTCGCTCCTGCTGGGCCAAGGACTGCGCGATGATCAGCGTACGACCGGGGTTCACCGTGGGGACCGCGATCATCCGGTACTCGTCACCGTCGATGGTGACCGTGCGGATCGACTTCGAGGCCTGTCCCGATCCGACGGAGAGCTCGGCCTTGCCGATCGGGAGGGCCGAGCCGGAGTAGTAGGCGGAGAGCTTGTTGCCCTCGAGCGTGGCGACCCTGATGTCGGAGGCGGCCACGATGACCGGCGCGGCGACCCCGGCCTGGCCGAGGGCGTCGATCTGGGCCGTGCCGTAGGCCCGTTCCAGGAGCGCCTGGTCGAGCTGCGACTGCAGCTGCATCCGCGCGGTGACGTAGACACCGGCGGCGAGGAAGGCCACCGACACCCCGACGGCGATGGTCGTCAGCAGGGTCACCCGGCTCGCCAACGACCTGCGGTAGTGCCAGCCGCGCTCCGAGGACGCCGGCGCGAGGGGCGCGGACCCGCCCGCGCCCGGCTCGTCGGTGGGAGCGCCGTCGGGGGGAGCGTCGGCGACGACCGGGTCGACCGGGCTCATGACTCCTTGAGCACGTAGCCCACCCCGCGCACGGTGTGGAGCAGGCGCGGCTCTCCCTCGGCCTCGGTCTTGCGGCGCAGGTAACCCACGTAGACCTCGAGCGAGTTGGCGGTGGTGGGGAAGTCGTAGCCCCAGACCTCCTCGAGGATGAACGAGCGGTCGAGCACGCGGCGCGGGCGCCGCAGGAACATCTCCAGCAGGGTGAACTCGGTGCGGGTCAGCTCCATGGAGCGTCCGGCCCGGACGACCTCGCGGGTCGAGGTGTTCATCGACAGGTCGCTGAAGGTGAGCGTCTCGTCCTCGAGGTCGTCGTCGGTCACGACGCGGCGCAGCAGCGCCCGCAGGCGCGCGAGCAGCTCGGGCAGCGCGAAGGGCTTGGCGAGGTAGTCGTCGGCACCGGCGTCGAGCCCCTCGACGCGGTCGCCGACGGCGTCACGAGCGGTCAGCACGATGATCGGGACGTCGTTCCCGGCGGCGCGCAGGGCACGCGTGGTCTCCAGGCCGTCGAGGCGCGGCATCATCACGTCCATCACCACGACGTCCGGGGAGAGGGGGCCGATGCCGGCCAGCGCCTCGGCGCCGTCGCCGGCCAGGTGCACCTCGTAGCCGTTGAACTCCAGCGAGCGGCGCAACGACTCGCGCACCGCCTTGTCGTCGTCGACGACGAGCACCGACGGCTTGGTCGGTCCTGCGCCCGACGGCAGCGAGGAGCCCGAGGGTGCGGAGGAGCCCGAGGGTGCGGAGGAAGGGGTGCTCGAGCCCGACGACACAGGATTCACGTAGCCAATGTGCCAGGTCGTCCTGAGACGAGGTTGAGTGAGCCTGCCGACCCGGGCCTGCGGCGCACCGAGGGACTGAGGGACCGCGGGACCGCGGCTCGGCCTGCTGGGCCTGCTGGGTTGCTGGGCTCCTCGGCCTGCGGCCCTCAGCGGTACCGCGCCGCCGTGGCGGCCGCACGCGCGCCGTACCCGCCGCCGAAGAGGCAGGCATGCACCAGGAGCGGGAAGAGCTGGTGCAGGCCGAGGCGGTCCTCCCAGCCCTCGGCGAGGGGGCTGACCTCCTCGTAGGCCTCGGTCACCCGGGGCAGGTGGGGCAACCCGAAGAGCGCGAGCATGGCGAGGTCGACCTCGCGGTGACCGCCGTAGGCCGCAGGGTCGATCAGGGTGACCCTGCCCTCCTGACCCCACAGCACGTTGCCGTTCCACAGGTCGCCGTGCAGACGCGCCGGCTGCTCCTCGGGGATCAGGGTCGAGAGCCGACCGACGACGGCGTCGATCGTCGACGACTCCTGGGTGGTCAGTGCGCCGCGGTCGCGGGCGAGCTTGGCGTAGGGGAGCAGCCGGCGGGTGGCGTAGAACTCCGCCCACGTGGGGGCCGTGGTGCTCGGCAGCGGGAGCCGCCCGATGTAACCGTCACCCCTCACCTCACCCGAGGCGCCGTACGACGCCGCGCCGGCGAGGTGGGTGGTGGCGAGGCGTCGTCCGAGATCGGCGGCGTCGTCGGCGCCACCCTTCCCGGTCTCGACCCAGGCGAGGATCAGGCAGTCGTGGTCGACGGCGAGGACCTCCGGCACCCGGACGCCGCCCGGCACCTCGCCGAGCCAGCGCAGGCCGGCCGCCTCGCAGGTGAAGAAGTCGCCCGGCGCGCCGAGGAGCGTCTTCATCAGCGCGGTGGTGCCGTTGCTCAGGCGCAGCTTGGTGGCGGTCGCGATGTCACCGCCGGCGACGGGGGCGGTGGCGACCACGGCGGAGTCGAGCAGCATCTCGGCGCGTCGGGCGAGCGTCGGCTGCCGGGTCACGGCGTGCTCGCGGAGGGCTCGGCGGGACCGAGGAGCAGCACGGCCGGGAGAAGCGCGACCAGGGTCGCGCAGCTGCGCTCGACCATCGCCAGCACCTCCTCGAATCCGGTGGGGCCACCGTAGTACGGGTCCGGGACGGTGCTGTCCTCTCCGGCCGGGCTCTCGGGGTCGGCCTCGCGCAGCAGTCGCACGCGTTCGCTGCGGCCGCCGAGGTCGGCGAGGTTCTGCTCGTCCATCGCGAGGAGCAGGTCGCAGTGCTCGGCCCAACCGGTGTCGTACTGCCGGGCGACGTGGCGGCTCGGGTCGTAGCCGGCGTCGCGCAGGGTCGCCGCGGATCGCCGGTCCATCGGCTCGCCGACGTGCCAGGGGCCGGTGCCGCAGCTGGCGACCTCGACACGATCGTCCAGCCCGGCGTCGGCCACCAGGGCCGTGAGGACGACGTCGGCGACCGGCGAGCGGCAGATGTTGCCGAGGCAGACCAGGCCGATCCGGTAGTGCCCGCGGCGGCGGGGGGAGGGGAGCACGAGGGTCATCGGGTGCTGGGGCGCTCAGTCGTCGTCGCCGACGAAGCCGTCGACGACCCACGTGACCAGGGTGATCACGATCGAGCCACCCACAGCGGTCCAGAAGCCCTTCACGGTGAACCCGATGGCGAGGGCGTCGGCCAGCGAGCTCGTCAGGAGCAGCATCAGGGCGTTGATCACCAGCAGGAAGAGGCCGAGGCTGAGGATGATCAGGGGGATCGACAGGATCTTCAGCACCGGCTTCACGAACGAGGTGACCAGAGCGAGGATGCCGGCCACGACCAGCAGCGGCACCAGGTTGTGCTGCGCCTCGGCCAGGCCCTGCTTGGGCCCGCCGGTGAAGCGGATGCCGTCGAGCAACCAGGCCGCCACGGCCACCCCGAGCGCGGTGGTCAGGAGTCGGAGGATGATGCGCATGGGCTCAGTGTGGCAGCCCCGGGCGGGGTCGTGCGACGGGCCGCCGGCGGCTCAACCGACCTGGAGCGCGGTGAGGATCGCGTCGGCGGCCTCGTCGAGATGGGCCCGCAGGAACGCGTGGGCGCCGCTCAGGTCGCCGTCCTCCATCAGGGCCACCAGCTCGGTGTGGGAGTCGGCCTGGTCGTGGGCGTTGCGGCGCAGCCGGTCGACCTGCGCCAGGGCCAGCTTGAGCTCGACGACGAGCAGCTCGGCCATCGAGACCAGGCGCGCGCTCTGGGTGAGGCCGACCAGCGAGACGTGGAAGGCCAGGTGTCGCTCGTTGAGCTCTGCGTAGGAGGCGCCGGCGGCGATGGAGGCGGTGTAGTCGAGCAGGGAGGCGCGCACGTGGTCGCGATCGACCTGGTCGGCGCTCTCCCACCGCAGCACGCCGGCCCCCTCCAGCACGAAGCGCGCCTGGCAGACGTCGCGCACCGAGGTGGCCTCGGGCGTCGCCACGTTGACGCCACGGTTGGGCTGGCGGGTGGCCAGGCCCTCGGCCACGAGCACTCCGAGGGCCTCACGCACCGTCGGTCGCGAGACGCCCAGCGACTCGGCCAGGGCGAGCTCGCGCAGCGGGGTGCCGCTCTCGATCTCGCCGTCGAAGATGGCTCGGCGCAGCTCGGCAGCAGCGCGGTCGACGGTGGAGGAGTGCTCCACGTGCAACGTCGCGAACGGGGCTGGGGCGCCGGTCATGCGCTCATCATGCCGGGTCGGGTTGTGGTGCGGGGCTTGCTGAGCCACCATGGACCTGTCAGATTGTCTGACAATCTCGTCGAGGGGAGCCACGCATGATCGACGTCGCACAGCCGGCCGGACCGACGGCCGCACCGCTGGGCTGGGGCCGCCACTACCTGGCTGTCGAGCCGACCGCGTTCCGCATCGACTACGTCATCAACCCGTTCATGGACCCCGACGTCCAGCCCGACCCGACGCGGGCCCTGGAGCAGTGGCACACGATGGTCGGCGTCCTGCGCGACCTCGGCGCCCGCGTCGACGTCCTCGCGCAGCGCGACGACGCCCCCGACATGGTCTACGCGATGAATCTCGGCCTCGGGGTCGTCCGCCCCGACGGCGCGCGCCACGCCGTGATGTCGCACATGCGCTACGCGCAGCGGCGCATCGAGACCAGCAGCGCGCAGCCGTGGCTGGCGCGCCACGGCTGGACGACGTCGTACGTCGGGCGCGACGACGTCGGCGCCCACTTCGAGGCCGGCGACGCCTTCGCGTTCGGCGACGCGCTCGTCGTCGGCTACGGACCCCGCACCGAGGAGCTCGCGCTCAAGCACCTCGCCGGCGACCTCGGCGTCCGGGTACGTGGGCTGCGGATCACCCACCCCTCGATGTATCACCTCGACCTGGCCTTCTGTCCCCTCGACGAGCGCCGGGCGATGGTCTGCCCCGACGCCCTCGACGGCCCGTCGGGCGCGGCGCTGCTGGCGATGGTGCCCGAGCCGCTGGTGCTCACCGCCGACGAGGCGATCGACTCGCTGTGCGCCAACTCGGTCGTCGTCGGCTCCACGATCGTGATGCCGGCCTGCCCCGACCGGGTCCGCACGCAGCTGGAGGCCTGGGGCTTCGACATCGTGCTCGTCGACGTCTCGGAGTTCCACAAGGCCGGCGGCTCGATCCGTTGCCTGACCAACCCCGTCGACATCACCCTCGGTCGCGACCTGCCCGCCGTCGTCGGCGGCGACGTCGTGCTGCCGCCCGGAGCCTGAGTCGCGCCGAGCCCACCGGATCCGGGCTCGATGTCGGCCCACCTCGTCGTGTCCCCGTCCGAGCCCTGACGGGGACGGGTTAGCCTCGCCCGGTGTTTCCGGTCGGGGGTGTGGGAGTCATGCTCCTCGGCGCCGCGCTCTCGGGCGTCGGGTGCCTGCTGCTGGCCCTCGTGGTGCGCCGGCGCCTCGGCTGGGTGGGCGCGGCCGCGATCGCGGGCCTGCTCTGGTCGCTCGTGGTGATCGCCCTGATCACCCTGCTCCCCACCGGCGGTGCGCCCGGTGTGGTCTACGCCGAGGGACGCCTCGACACCTGCTCGTGGGACATCGGCGGCCCGGCTCCCGACGGCTTCTGGATCTTCGCCGGCGGTCAGCGGCTGCTCAACGCGGCGATCTTCGTGCCCTCGGGCGCGCTCCTGGTCGTCGTGGCCGCACGCCGGCGCTCGGCCTGGGTGACGGTGCCGGTCGGGCTGGTGCTGCTGGCGGCGTACTCGGTGGGGATCGAGGTGACCCAGCTCGAGCTCGCTCGGCTCGACCGGGCCTGCGACGTCACCGACATCATCGACAACGCGACCGGCGCAGCCGTGGGGGTCGGGGTCGGGATCCTGCTGGCGGTGCTGCTGCGTCCGTGGCAGGCGCGGCGCTGAGGTCGCGCCGGACGAGGGTCCGGGGCGAACTAGGGTGACGTCATGGCCCTTCCGCAGCCGCGCGCCAACGTCGCCCAGATCCCCGCCTACGTGGCGGGCAAGCCGCCGACGGTGCAGCCGGGCCTGACGTCGTACAAGCTCTCCAGCAACGAGAACCCCTACCCGCCGTTGCCCGGCGTGGTCGAGGCGGCGACGGCAGCGGTCGAGGCGATGAACCGTTACCCCGACATGGGCAGCAGCGCGCTCTACGCCGCGCTCTCCGAGCGTCTCCACGTGCCGGTCACCGACCTCGCGGTCGCCACCGGCAGCGTCGCGCTGCTCTACCAGCTGCCCAGCGCGTTCTGCGACCCCGGCGACGAGGTCGTCTACGCCTGGCGCTCCTTCGAGGCCTACCCGATCTCGGTGACCGCGGCCGGCGCGGTGTCGGTGCAGGTGCCGGTGAGCGACGACGGGCGCCACGACCTGCCCGCGATGCTCGCCGCGATCACCGAGCGCACCAAGATCGTCATGGTCTGCACCCCCAACAACCCGACCGGTCCGTCGGTCACGCAGAGCGAGCTCGACGCGTTCATCGCCGCGGTGCCCCCGCACGTGGTGGTCGTCGTCGACGAGGCCTACCTCGAGTTCGTCTCCATGGACGACGCCGTCGACGGCCTCGCGACCTACCGGGCGCACCCGAACGTCGTCCTCTTCCGCACCTTCTCCAAGGCCTACGGCCTCGCCGGCTTCCGGGTCGGGTACGCCGTGGCGCAGGAGCCGATCGCGGCGGCGATGCGTGCGGTCTCGCTGCCGTTCGGCGTCAACGCGGTCGCCCAGGCTGCCGCCATCGCCTCCCTCGCGGCGCGCGACGAGCTGCTCGAGCGCGTCGCCGCGCTCGTCGTGGAGCGCTCGCGGGTCCACGCTGCCCTCGTGCGCCAGGGCTGGCGCCTCCCCGAGCCGCAGGGCAACTTCGTGTGGTTCGCCCTTGGCGAGCGCTCGGCGCAGTTCGCCGCTGCCGCCGACGCGGCCGGCGTCACCGTCCGTCCGTTCGCAGGCGAGGGCGTGCGGGTCTCGATCGGCGAGCCCGAGGGCAACGACCGGATGATCGAGGTCGCCCGCGGCTTCGTCGGACGCTGAGGCGCCGCCACGGAAGGCTGCGCGCCGGCACTCCTGCCGCGCGGGCGCGGGCACCGGCGACGGGCGCAGCGGGGCCGGCTCAGGCCCGGTCGCGCGCGGCCTGGACCGCGGCCTCGGCCGCGTCGGCCACGGTCTCGAGCGGCGGGGCCACGTCGACCACGGCGCCGAGCTCGTCGTCCCCGAGCGGCTCGAGGGTCTCCAGCTGGGAGCGCAGCAACGAGGTCGGCATGAAGTGCTTGGTGCGGTGCGCCATCCGCTCGGTGAGCACGTCGACGTCGGCATGGAGGTGGACGAAGAACATCGCCCCCCGGGGACGCCGGAGCGCAGGACGTCGCGGTAGCTGCGTTTCAGCGACGAGCACGTGAGCAGCAAGGACTCGCCCGCCTCCCAGCGCTGCCGGGCGAGGTCGGCGAGGACGTCGAGCCAGGGCCAGCGGTCCTCGTCGGTCAGCGCGACGCCCTGGCTCATCTTGGCGATGTTGCTCTCGGGGTGGCGCTCGTCGCCCTCGACGAACTCGAGGCCGAGACGCTCGGAGAGCAGCTGGGCGAGCGACGACTTGCCCGTTCCGGAGACGCCCATGACGACCACGACCAGCGGTGACGTCATCGGGCTGCGCTCGGCTCAGGGGCGACGAGCACGAGGGTGGTGACGGTTAGGGTGCGAGACATGTCCACGATGTACCACACCTGCATCGGCGAGCTGGGTGGTCGCATCGCGCAGGGGGCGCTCGAGCCGGGCACCACGATCACGCTCGAGTCGCTGGGCAAGGAGTTCTCGATCTCGCGCACGGTCGCCCGAGACGTCGTGCAGGTGCTGGCGTCGATGGGCCTGGTGCGCAGCCGTCGACGGACCGGCATCACCGTGCTGCCACGCGAGGAGTGGAACGTCTTCGACCCGGCCGTCATCCGGTGGCGCCTCGACGGTCCCGAGCGGCGCGACCACCTCGAGGAGCTCGCCCACCTGCGTGCCTGCGTCGAGCCGATGGCCGCGGCCCTGGCGGCGTCGCGGGTGGGTGACGCCGCGCGCACCGACCTGCTCGCGCTGGCCGAGCAGCTGGAGTCGACCGGGGCGGCAGGCGACCTCGCCGCCTTCCTCGAGCACGACGTGGCGTTCCACCGCTTGGTCCTGCAGACGTCCGGCAACGCGATGTTCGCGGGGCTGTGCGACGTCGTCGAGGAGGTGCTGCGCGGGCGCACCGACCACCACCTGATGCCTCCCGAGCCGAAGCCGGAGGCGCGTGAGCTGCACGCACAGGTCGCCCGCGCCGTCGCCGGCGGTGACGTGGAGGGCGCCCGGACGGCGATGACCGCGCTGTGCCTCGAGGCGCTGAGCGGGATCGGCGAGGTGGCGGTCGGACTCGGTTGAGCAGGGGCGTCGACGGCCGCCGTCACCCGATGGTCCACACGACGGCCGAGAGCGCGAACGCCGACAGTCCCAGCGTGGTCTCCATCACCGTCCAGGTCTTGAGCGTCGTCGCCTCGTCCATCTCGAAGAAGCGGCTGACCAGCCAGAAGCCCGAGTCGTTGACGTGCGAGAGCACCGTCGCGCCGGCAGCGATGGCGATGACCAGGGCCGCGATCCTGACGTCGCCGTAGCCGCCGGAGAGCACCTGGGCCGAGATCAGCCCCGCCGTCGTGGTCAGGGACACCGTGGCCGAGCCCTGCGCCACGCGCAGGATCGTGGCGATGACGAACGCCTGCACGAGGATCGGCAGCCCGAGGTCCGAGAGCGACGAGGTCAGCGACTCCCCGATGCCGCTGGTGCGCAGGACGCCGCCGAACATGCCACCGGCTCCGGTGATCAGGATGATCGAGCAGATCGGCGCCAGCGACTGGTCGAGCAGGGTGGTGGTCTCCTCGAGGCTGCGGCCGTTGCGGGTGCCCAGCAGGCCGATCGCGACCAGCAGGGTGATCAGCAGGGCGATCGGGGTGTTGCCCAACAGCTGGAGGGTGGTCACCCACGTGGCCTCGGCGTCGACGGTGCCGTTGGTCGCCAGCGTGGAGACGATCGTGTTGCCGGCGATGAGCACCAGGGGCAGCAGCAGCAGGCTGAGCACCAGGGCGAACGACGGCGTGGACGCCGCCACGGGCGCTGGGGGTTCGGCGAGGTGCCCGGGGGCGCTGGGTTCTCGGCGGCGGGGTTCTCGGCGGTGGGGTTCTCGGTGACGGTGGTGCCGGTGCCGGAGGTCTCGGTGGCCCGGACGCCGGACCCGCCGCCGGCCCCGCCGGTGGCCGGGGCCGAGGGGCCGCCGGACCCGGTCGTCGGCCCGAACAGCAGGTCGGGGACGTCGACGAAGATGCGCCGACCGAGGAGTCGCGACAAGAGGTAGACGCCGACGTACCAGGACAGGACTGCGACGGGGAGGTCGATCAGCAGGATCGTGCCGATGTCGCCGCCGAGGAAGTCCGCGGCAGCCACCGGGCCGGGGTGCGGGGGCACGAGCGCGTGCATGGCGGCAAAAGCGCCGGCGGCCGGCAGCGCGTAGAGGAGCACCGAGCCGCCGAAGCGTCGCGCGACGGTGATGATGATGGGAAGGAACACGACCAGACCGGCGTCGAAGAAGATCGGGAAGCCGAACAGCAGCGCCGCCACGCCGAGCGCGAACGGCGCGCGCTTCTCGCCGAAGCGGCTGATGAGCGTGTCGGCAAGCACCTGCGCGCCACCGGTCATCTCGAAGAGACGCCCGAGCATCACCCCGAACCCCACCAGGAGCGCCACCGACCCGAGCGTGCTCCCGAAGCCCGAGAGCAGCGCCGTCGGCACGTCGACCACCGCGATCCCGGCGGCGACGGCCGTGATGACGCTGACCAGCACGAGGGCGATGAAGGCGTGCAGCCGCACGCGGATGATCAGGAACAGGAGCAGGGCGACCGCGCCGGCTGCGATGAGCAGCAGCGTGGCGGTGCCGTGCACGGGGGTGATGGGATCCACGAGTCCTCCACAGGGTCGACGACGTCGGCGTGTGACCGGCGTCTCTCCAGGGTGCCGCAAAGGTATGACGATTGCAACGCCGCTGTGTGCCGGTTCGACCGGGCGCCGGGTGCGCTCCGCCACGACCGGGCGGACCGCCCGATCGGACCCGGCGCGCGGTGGTCCTGATCGGCGGACCGGGTCGGTCTCGCGCAGCCCCTGCGTTACCGCTTCGCAACCCAAGAGGGGCAGGGTAGGACCATGTCGACCAAGGTCTCGCTCGAGCACCGCACCACCTACCACTTCGCGGAGCCGGTCAACGTGGCGCCGCACGTCGTCCGACTGCGGCCCGCACCGCACGCCCGGACGCCGATCGAGGCCTACTCGCTCGACGTGAAGCCGGCCAACCACTTCCTCAACTGGCAGCAGGACCCCTTCGGCAACTGGATGGCACGACTCGTCTTCCCCGAGAAGGTCTCGACCCTCGACATCACCGTCGGTCTGGTCGCCGACCTGATGGTGATCAACCCCTTCGACTTCTTCGTCGAGGACTACGCCGCCTCGATGCCGTTCGTCTACGAGTCGAGCCTGCACGCCGACCTCTTCCCCTACCTCCGCTCGGTGGACGACGCCTCGGTCGCCGACCAGTTCCGCCTGCGGCTGCCGCAACCCCACGACGGGCCCGACGGCACGACCCGCACGATCGACTTCCTGGCCTCGCTCAACGCGGCGGTGCACCACGAGATCGCCTACTCGGTGCGGATGGAGGCGGGGGTGCAGAGCCCCGACGAGACGCTGAACCGCAAGATCGGATCGTGCCGCGACTCAGCGTGGCTGCTGGTCGCCCTGCTGCGCCAGCACGGCCTGGCCGCGCGGTTCGTCTCCGGCTACCTCGTGCAGCTCGCGTCGGACCAGAAGGCCCTCGACGGTCCGAGTGGCCCGGAGGCCGACTTCACCGACCTGCACGCCTGGGCCGAGGTCTACCTGCCCGGTGCGGGCTGGGTCGGCATGGACCCCACGAGCAGCCTCTTCGCCGGGGAGGGCCACATCCCGCTCAGTGCGACGCCGCACCCGAGCAGCGCGGCGCCGATCGAGGGCGCCACCGACCCGGTCGAGGTGACGTTCTCGTTCCACAACGAGGTCACCCGCATCCACGAGGACCCGCGCGTCACCAAGCCCTACACCGATGAGCAGTGGGCGCGCATCGACGCGCTCGGCGCAGCCGTCGACGAACGCCTGGGCGAGGGCGACGTCCGGCTGACGATGGGCGGCGAGCCGACGTTCGTCTCCCTCGACGACGCCACCACCGCGCAGTGGAACACCGACGCCGACGGCAAGGAGAAGCGCGCGCTGGCCAACATCCTGGCCGAGCGGCTGCGCGAGACCTACGCCCAGGGCGGCATCGTGCATCGCGGCCAGGGCAAGTGGTACCCGGGCGAACCGCTCCCGCGCTGGAACATCGGCCTGCAGTGGCGCACCGACGGGGTCCCGCTGTGGCGCGACTCCTCCCTCTTCGCCGACCCGTGGGGCCCTGGCAGCGACCCCGAGGTCGCCACCGGCCAGGCCGAGGCGCTCGCGCGCCGGGTCGCCGGCGTGCTCGCGCTGCCCGAGGGCCACGTGCACCCGGCGTACGAGGACCCGCTCTCGGCGCTCGCCTCCGAGGTGCGTCAGCCCGCGGGGGAGGCTCCCGACCAGGACGCCGAGAAGCTCGACGCCCAGGGGCTCGGGGTCCTCGACGCCGCCATCGACACCCCCACCGGCTGGGTGCTGCCCATCGTCACCAGCACCGCCGACCACGACGGCTGGGTCAGCCCGGCGTGGAGCTTCCGCCGGGGCCGCCTCGTGCTCCTGCCGGGCACGAGCTCGGTCGGACTGCGGCTGCCGCTCGACTCGGTGGCCTGGAAGGAGCCCGGCTTCGCCGGCGAGCCCTCCTACCTCGAGGCCGGCGCCCCGTTGGAGCCGAAGGTCCCGGTCGTCACCGTCGTCGACCCGGAGGGCGAGGGCACCACTGCGCTGGCCTTCGAGGCCCGCGACGGGCACGTGCACGTCTTCCTGCCACCGACCGAGAAGCTCGACGACTACGCCGACCTGCTCAAGCTGATCGAGGTCGCCGCCCGCAAGGTGGGCTGCCCGGTGGTCATCGAGGGCTACGGCCCGCCGCCGGACCCGCGCCTGACCATGCTCGTCGTCACGCCCGACCCCGGCGTGATCGAGGTCAACGTGCAGCCGACCCGCAGCTGGGCCGAGCAGCGCGACCTGACGACCACCCTCTACGAAGAGGCCCGGCAGGCGCGCCTGACGACCGAGAAGTTCGACCTCGACGGGCTCCACACCGGCACCGGAGGGGGCAACCACCTCACCCTCGGTGGCGTCACCCCGATCGACTCGCCGCTGCTGCGACGTCCCGACCTGCTGGTCAGCCTCATCACCTACTGGCAGCGCCACCCGAGCCTGAGCTACCTCTTCTCCGGTCGGTTCATCGGCCCGACCAGTCAGGCGCCCCGCTTCGACGAGGGCCGGCCCGAGGCGACGTACGAGATGGAGATCGCCTTCGCCGAGATCGAGCGGCTGACCGCGCAGACCGCCGAGGCGGGGGAGGGTCCGCGACCGTGGCTGGTCGACCGGGCCCTGCGGCACCTGCTCACCGACCTCACCGGCAACACCCACCGCTCGGAGTTCTGCATCGACAAGATGTACAGCCCCGACTCCTCGCGCGGGCGGCTCGGGCTGCTCGAGCTGCGCGGCTTCGAGATGCCGCCGCACGCCCAGATGGCGCTCGTGCAGGCGCTGCTGGTGCGCAGCCTCGTCGCGATGTTCTGGGAGCAGCCGCTCAAGGCCCCGCTCGTGCGCTGGGGCACCCGGCTCCACGAGGACCCGCTGCTGCCGCAGGGGGCCATCAGCGACATCAACGCCGTCATCGCCGACCTGCGCGCCTTCGGCATCCCCTTCGAGGAGGAGTGGCTCGCGCCGTTCACCGAGTTCCGCTTCCCGCGGATCGGCATGGCAGGCGTCGGTCCGGTCACCCTCGAGCTGCGCCAGGCGATCGAGCCGTGGCACGTCCTCGGCGAGGAGGCCACCGGCTCGGGCACCGCGCGCTACGTCGACAGCAGCGTCGAGAAGGTGCAGGTGTCGGTCTCGGGCCTCGACCCGCACCGACACCTGGTGACGTGCCAGGGTGTCCCCGTGCCCCTCACCGCGACTCCCGCCGGCGACCACTACGCCGGCGTGCGCTTCCGGGCCTGGCAGCCGTGGTCGGCCCTGCACCCCTCGATCGAGGTCCAGGCACCGCTGCGCTTCGACGTCGTCGACACCGTGTCGGGTCTCAGCCTGGGCGGGGCGACCTACCACGTCGTCCACCCCGGCGGCCGCTCCTACGACGCGCCGCCGGTCAACGCCAACGAGGCCGAGGCGCGCCGCGCCAGCCGGTTCCAGGCCCACGGCCACACCGCCGGACGCCTCGACGTCGGCGCGCTGCGCGAGGCCGCGCGCCGCAGCGCCAGCGACGAGTACCCGCACACCCTCGACCTGCGCCGGGTGCCCCCCCTCGCGTCCGGACCGAGCGCCCCCACCGCCTCGGGAGTGCCAGGAGATACCGACGCGTGAGCCTGCTGCGTGACTACGCGGCCGGAGTCACCCAGCCCACGCTGGGCGGCGAGGTCGCCCGCTTCGACGAGGTCGTCGGGCTCGACGGGGCGCTGCGCACCCCGTGGAAAGGACTCGCCGAGGTCGCCGTCGACCTGTCGGCGCCCGACCTGGGTCGGGTCGACGCCGACATCGTGCGCGCGCTCGCCGACGACGGTGTCACCTACGGCCGCCCCGGCGAGCGCCAGGGCCCGTGGAACCTCGACCCCCTGCCGCTGGTGCTGGACGCCGCCACCTGGACGCCGCTCGAGGTGGGTCTCGCCCAGCGCGCGGAGCTGCTCAACGCGCTGCTCGCCGACCTCTACGGCGAGCAGAAGCTGCTGCGCGACGGCGTCCTGCCGGCGTCCCTGGTGCTGGGGCACCCCGGCTTCCTCCGGGTGATGGCGCGCACCTCCCTCGACGACCCGCGCCCGCTCGTGCTCACCGCCACCGACCTGGGTCGCGACGACCAGGGCGACTGGCGGGTGCTGGCCGATCGCACCCAGGCGCCCTCGGGCCTGGGCTACGCCATGGAGAACCGTCGCATCGTGTCGCGGATGATGCCGGAGATGTTCCGGGCCGCCGGGTTGCACCGGATGGAGCCCTTCTTCTCGGCCCTGCGCTCGGCGCTCGTGCAGTCGGCGGCCGGTGACCGCGCCGATCCGCGGGTCGTCGTCCTCTCGCCGGGCACCGGCTCGGAGACCGCCTACGACCAGTCGTTCATCGCCTCCGCGCTCGGCTTCCCGCTCGTGCAGGGCAGCGACCTGGTGGTGCGGGACGGCTGGGTGCAGATGCGCGTCTTCGGCCGGCTCGAGCGCGTCGACGTGATCCTGCGCCGCGTCGACTCGCCCTGGACCGACCCCCTCGAGCTGCGCGGCGACTCCCGGCTCGGTGTGGCCGGGCTCGTCGAGGCGACCCGCCGCGGCCGGGTGCGGATCGTCAACGGCCTCGGCGCCGGCGTGCTGGAGAACCCGGCCCTGCTGCCCTACATGCCCGCGCTCTGCGAGGCGCTGCTCGAGGAGCCGCTGCGCCTCGAGTCGGTGCCGACCTGGTGGTGCGGCGAGCCCGACGGGCTCGAGCACGTGCTCGACCGGCTCGAAGGCCCCGGTGCGCTCACGGTGCGCCCGATCGACGGCAGCACCGACGCCCTGGCCGGCACCCCGCGCGACGACGTGGTGCGGCTGCTGCTCGCCCAGCCCCACCGCTACGTCGGCCAGGAGCGCCTTCCGCTCTCGCAGGCACCCACCTGGCACCGCACGGCGTACGGCGTCGGCGAGGCGACGCCGCGCCCGCTCACCCTGCGCACCTTCACCCTGCGCTACGGCTCGGCCTACCGCACGCTCGTCGGCGGGCTGGTCAGTGTCGTCGAGGACGACGCGAACGGGCGGCCCGGGGGCAGCAAGGACCTGTGGGTCCTCAAGAGCGACCCGACCGACGCCGACCAGGGCCTGCCCGACATCCTGCCGATGACCAGCGTCCGCTCGTCGACCGGCACCGTGCCGCGCATCCTCGAGGACATGCACTGGTTCGGCCGCTACTCCGAGCGGGTCGAGGACCTCCTGCGGCTCGTGATCGCGGCGCACGGACTGGCCGAGGAGTTCCAGACCAGGCCGCGCTCGACCGGGGGTGCCGGGCTCGACGTGATGATGGGCGCCGTGCGGCGCCTCACCGGGCGCCGGTTCTCCGACCTCGACCAGGAGTTCCGCTCGGTGCTCCTCGACAGCGACCGGCGCGGGTCGGTCGGCCACGGCGTCGAGGGCATGCGCGAGTCGATGAACGGCGTGCGCGACCAGCTCTCCCGTGACGTGTGGCGCACCTTCGGTGCCACCGACCGCGCGGCGGCGTCGCTGCGGGCGAGCACCCACAGCCAGCAGATCACCGAGTCGGCCGGTCGGATGCTCACCGGCATCCTCTCGTTGCAAGGAGTCACGGCCAGCATGATCCGCGACGAGGGCTGGCACATGATCGGGGTGGGTCGTGCCCTCGAGCGCGGGCTGCAGCTGTGCCAGCTGCTGGCCGCCACCACGACCGTGCGTCGCGGCATCGACGTCGACCGTGAGGTGCTCAACGCCGTGCTGGTCGCTGCGGAGAGCTCGGTGACCCACCGCCGCCGCTACCGCGGCTACGTGCGTCCGGGCGGCGTGCTCGAGCTGCTGCTCGAGGACAAGCAGAACCCCCGCTCGCTGGCCTCCGTGCTCGACGAGCTCTCCGGTCACCTGGCGGCGCTGCCGGCCTCGACCGGCTCGAGCCGGCCCGAGCGGCTGGTCATCGACCTCCAGCAGGCGCTGGCCGAGACCGACATCGCGACCCTCGTCGCGATCGGTGGGGTGGGTCGGCCCAACCTCGAGGCCTACCTCGACCAGACGATCGGCCAGCTCGCCCGGCTCGGCGAGGCCATCGCCGAGCTGCACCACACCAGCGGTCCGGCGCCCCGCATGCTCGGCGGCCTCCCGCTCGTCGAGTCGTTCAGCTCGCCGGCCGCCGGCGAGGTCCTCGTGCGGGCGCACCCATGAAGTACGTCGTGCGCCACACCACGACCTACACCTATGACGACGCCGTCAGCGACAGCCTCGGCGTGGCCTACCTGGTGCCGCGCCAGCTGCCGTCGCAGCAGGTGGCGTCCTACGACGTCAGCGTGACCCCGGAGCCGGTCGACTCCTCCTCGAACCTCGACTACTACGGCAACCGGGTGACCTACTTCCAGGTCACCGAGCGCCACCGCGAGCTGGTGGTCGAAGGCGTCGGCGAGGTCGAGTCCCTCACGCCGACGCACCCCGAGGTGGCGCTGGCGCGGCCGTGGGAGACGGTGCGTCCGCTGCACGACCCGACGAAGCCGGGGGCCTGGAAGGCCACCGACTTCGCGCTGCCGTCGCCGCTGGTGGAGGAGGCGCCGGGCACCCGCGAGTACGCCGCCACCTCGCTGACCGCCGGCCGAGCGGTCGGGGACGCAGCGACCGAGCTGATGCACCGGGTCCACACCGACTTCGAGTACGACAAGACGGCGACCACGGTCACCTCGACCGTCGAGCACATCTTGGACAAGCGGGCCGGGGTCTGCCAGGACTTCGCCCACCTGATGCTCGCCTGCCTGCGCTCGCACGGGCTGGCGGCGCGCTACGTCAGCGGCTACCTGGCCACGACGCCGCCTCCCGGCAAGGAGCGGATCGTGGGGGCCGACGCCTCCCATGCGTGGCTCGAGGTCTGGCTCGGCGACGACGAGTGGCTCGCGCTCGACCCGACCAACGACCAGTGGGCCGGTGACCGCTACGTCACGATCGCCTGGGGCCGCGACTACGGGGACGTGCCGCCGCTCAAGGGCGTCATCTTCACCGAGGCCAAACGCTCCACGATGCGGGTCTCCGTCGACGTCGCACCGCAGCCGGGGTGACGGCCCGCGCAGAGGCATGACGGCCCGCGCCATGACGGCCCGCGCCATGACGGCTGTCAGACTCGGGCGCATGCCCTCCCGCACCCGCGTCGTCCGCCCGGCGGCCTCGGCCCTCCTGGTCGGCGTGCTCGTCATGAGCGCCGTGGGCTGCGGTGGCGAGGCCGGCCCGATCGACGACGGCACCTACTCCTCGTTGCAGGCCGGGGCGCCCGCCCTGCTCGACACCCTCGGGGTCACCGTCGTCTCGCTCGACCAGCCGCGGTCGGCCGACCCCAACGACGTCGACGCCGTCCTGGCCTCGCGTCGCCTCGACGCCGACACCTACGCCGTGCGCGCGGTCGACGGGCTGGCCCTCGACCCCGAGGAGGTGGCAGGGCTGCTGGGCATGGCCGGCAACGTGGAGGCCGCTTCGTCGAGCGACGGCCGCTTCGTGGTGCTGTGCTTCGACCGGCTCGAGGCGGCGATCGTGTTCGCGCAGAGCGACCCGGTGATCTTCGCCGACGCCGGGCTCGAGTCCGACCGGTCGGCCTACTTCTCCGGGAACCTCGTCGCCTACTACGCGCGCGCCACAGGTGCTGATGCGCGTGATCGCCTCCGAGCCGCCCTCGAGGCGCTGGCCGGCACCTGAGATCGGGCCCCTCGGCACCCGGCGTGCTGCACCGCACTGATTGAAGCATCACCTACGCGTCTAGGGTGAGTCCATGAGCGACGAGGCGCAGGACCCGACGTACGGCGAGAAGGGCAAGGCCTTCGAGCGCGACATGACCTACGTGCCCGACCGGATCACCCAGGTCGTCGACGGCTCGCCGAGGCGACCCGAGCACGGCCCGGTCGAGGGCGAGCTGTGGCCCGTCGAGGCCGGTCGCTACCGGCTCGTGGCAGCGCCGGCGTGCCCGTGGGCGAACCGCGCGATCATCGTGCGGCACCTGCTCGGGCTCGAGGACGTCATCTCGTTGGGGACCCCGGGACCGACCCACGACGAACGGTCCTGGACCTTTGACCGCGACCCCGGGGGTCGCGACCCGGTGCTCGGGATCGAGCGGCTGCAGGAGGCTTACTTCGCGCGGTTCCCCGACTACTCCCGCGGCATCACGGTGCCGGCGATCGTCGAGGAGTCGAGCGGCAAGCTGGTCACCAACGACTTCGCGTCGATCACCCACGACCTGTCCTCGGAGTGGCGCGAGCACCACCGCGAAGGGGCGCCGGACCTGTGGCCCTCCGAGCTCCGCACGGAGATGGAGGAGGTCATGCAGCGGGTCTTCACCGAGGTCAACAACGGCGTCTACCGCTGCGGCTTCGCCGGCTCGCAGGAGGCCTACGAGGACGCCTACGACCGGTTGTGGACGGCGCTCGACTGGCTCGAGGAGCGACTCACCACCCGCCGCTACCTGATGGGTGCGGCGATCACCGAGGCCGACGTCCGCCTGTTCACGACGCTGGCCCGCTTCGACGCCGTCTACCACGGGCACTTCAAGTGCAACCGGCAGAAGCTGACCGAGATGCCGGCGCTCTGGGGCTATGCCCGCGACCTCTTCGCCACCCCGGGGTTCGGCGAGACGATCGACTTCGACCAGATCAAGGAGCACTACTACGTGGTGCACACCCAGATCAACCCGACCCGGATCGTTCCGAGCGGGCCCGATCGAAGCGTCTGGACCGAGCCGCACGGACGCGGCTGACGGGCCGAGTCGCCGCGGGACCTGCCGCGTGCCCTCACTAGGGTGAGCGCCGTGGGGCACGGACACGGGCACGACCGCCGGCACGGGCACGACCACCGGCACGGGCACGCCGCCGGGCGGGCGGCCGACCGCTCGCGCCTGCGCTGGGCGCTGCTGGTCACCCTGGTGATCCTGGTCGTCGAGGTGATCGGCGCGGCGCTGACCGGATCGTTGGCGCTGCTCGCCGACGCCGGGCACCTGGCCACCGACGCCGGGTCGGTGGTGCTCGCGCTCGGGGCGTCGTACGTCGCCTCGCTGCCGGCCTCGCGCCGCTCGACGTTCGGCTACCACCGTGCCGAGGTGCTTGCGGCGCTGCTCAACGCGGTGGTGCTGCTCGGGGTGTGCGCCTACCTCGCCTACGCCGGTCTCTCCCGGCTCTCCGACCCGGTCTCGGTCGAGGCCGCCCCGCTGATCGGCTTCGCGGTGGTGGGTCTCGTCGCGAACGCGGTGTCGCTGACGATCCTCAACCGCTCCGACACCGGATCGCTGAACATGCGCGCCGCGGCTGCCGAGGTGGGGGCCGACCTGCTGGGCTCGGTCTTCGCGATCGCCGCCGGGGTGGCGATCCTGGTGTGGGGCTTCGACCGGGCCGACGCGATCGCCTCGCTGGCCATCGCAACGCTCATCGTGCCGCGTGCCGTGCTCCTGCTGCGCGACGCCGCGGTGGTGCTGCTCGAGATCGCCCCGAAGAACCTCGACCTCGACGACGTCGAGCACCACCTGCGCCACGTCGACGGCGTGCTCGACGTCCACGACCTGCACGCGTGGACGATCACCAGCGGCATGGCCAGCCTCTCGGCGCACGTGACCGTGACCGACGCGGCGCTCGCCGAGCGAGGGGTCGGGGTGATCCTCGACGAGCTGGGCACCTGCGTCAGCGAGCACTTCGACGTCCGCCACGCGACCTTCCAGGTCGAGCCTGCCTCGCACGGCGAGCACGAGGACCTGGGCGAGCTGCACTGACGCCTGCTGCTCGTCCTCGGGCGCGCAGCCGTGCTGCCCCGCGCACCGAGTGCGGTCTGGCCTACTCGGCCTTCACGACCACGGCGTACGAGCCGACGCCGAGCAGTCGGGAGCCGGCGATCGTGCTGCGGTGCTTCTTCGACCCGATGACCAGCTCGTTGAGCGCCCCGGTGCGGGGGTCGAGGTCGATGTCGTGCACCGAGCCGAGATCCTCGCCGGCGTCGGTCAGCACCCGCTTCCTCAGCACCTGCCCGTCCTTGGTCGCGAGGTCGGCGAGGTGGCCCTCGAGCTCGCCGAGGGCATCGGTGCTGCCCACGGTGACGGCGTCCGCGCCGACCGCGGTGAGGTCGGACCACGAGACGACGGAGCCGTGGTCGGTCTTCTTGAACTCGAGCCCGGCGACCGTGCGCGTCGAGGGGTCGAGCAGGAAGCCGTCGACCTTGCCGACGGTGTCGGCGCTGCTGGTGTCGACGAGCTTGCGGCCCTTGAGGTCGGAGTACAGCATCAGCTGCTCCCTTCCAGCTGCGAGCGGAACGCCTGGACCGCGGCACCGAAGCCGGCGAGGTCGTTGCTGACGAACTGCTCGGCACTCGCGGGCACCATCACGTGCTCTCCGGACACGGCGAGGGTGTCGGGCAGGGGGATGAGCAGGCGGGTGTTCTTGCTGCCCTTGGAGTGGCTGGCCCGGAGGGCCTCGGAGGCCTCGATCTCGTAGCCCACGACGTCGCACGGCCCGCCGGAGGCGTTGTCGTACTCGATGACGACGTCGGCGACCTTCCCCAGGTCGGTGCCGGTGTCGGTGAGCACCCGGTCGCCCAGGACGTTCCCGCCGCTACCGGAGCCGGCGTTCGTGGAGGCTGCGGCAGCCAGGACGGTGTCGACGGCCTCGAGCGCGTCGTCACCGGCGATGATGACTGCGTCCGGGCCGAGACCGATCACGTTCGCCCAGGGCAGGGCCTGCTTGAGGGGTCCGGCAAGGAGTCCGCGGCCGGCCAGGGTGAACCCCGACACGGCTCCACCGTCGGCGGAGAAGACGATGTCCTTGACCTGGGCGACGTCGTCTCCGGCCACGGTCACGACCGGGAGCGAGGCGATCTCGGAGGTGCGCATCAGGCGACTCATGCGCTGCCGCCGGAGCCGGCGTTCCCACCGGGGGGAGCCACGATCACGCCACCCTTGCGGCGCTTCGCCTGCACGGCGACGAACGCCACTGTCAGCACCGCGATCACCACCAGGACCACGATCAACCAACCCCACCACTGCATGTGAGTCTCCCTCGTCCGGCGAGCAGGTCGATGCGACCACGTCTCGGAACGCCAGCCTAGGGGGCGCGCACCAGGAGCCGCTTCGAACGAAGGGATGAGACGTCGGGCGGCCGACGATCCGGGGCTCGGCGAGGGACGTCGGGATCGGTGACCGCGGGGGCGCCGCTGCGGGTGCTCCAGCCCGGTCGTGGTCCGGGCGACCCTGACCTGAGGGAGGCCCGTCAGGAGGTGGCGGCGTCGGCCTCGGCAGCGGCCTTCAGCTTGACCAGCGTGGCCTCGAGCGACTTCTGGGTCTTCGACCCGAAGACGACCGACAGGACCCCGCGCACGATCGGGTTGCACTGTCGAGAGGTCCCAGGTCTCGGTGACCTGCGTGCCACCGTCGGCAGCAGGGGCGAGCTCGTAGCGCCAGACGTGGGGGCTCATGTGGCGCCAGGCGATGAGTCGGTCGGGCTCGAGCTCGACGACGGTGTTCTTGATCGTGTAGGAGGCGCCCTGCTTCATGTCCATGCCGAACTCCGAGCCGAGCTCGAGGCGCTCGGGCCCGGAGACCGAGTCCTTGACGTTGCCCGAGCCGTCGATGCGCGGGTGCTGGCGCGGATCGGCCAGGATCGCGAAGACGGTGGCCGCGGGAGCGGCGATGGTGGTGCTGGCGGTCCTGCTCTTGTCACCCATGGCCCCAGGCTAGCGGCCGCGGCCCGCACCGGCCGGTGGCCGCGGCCGGGTTGGCCCGCGTCGGTCGGCCCTTGTAGGTTGCAGACCATCCGGACTGTGTCCCGGGTCACAGGTCGCCCACCCCGTGCGCCCGGTCGCCCGCGAGCCCCACGGTCCCAGCTTCCCGACGAGCGGCGATCCCGCTCCCCCGGGTGACGACAAGGAGTCAGCATGAGCCTCAGCGGATCACCGGCCGAGCACGACCCGGCGAGCAGCACCTCCGGCAGCTTCGGGCCCGACCTGGCCGACGTGTTCGGCCCCAGCCAGGCCGACGGAGGCCCCGAGCTGGTCCAGCTGCTCACGCCCGAGGGTGAGCGCGTGCACCACCCGGAGTTCGACATGGACTTCTCCGCCGACCACCTGCGCGGCTTCTACCGCGACATGGTGCTGACCCGGCGCATCGACACCGAGGCCACCGCGCTCCAACGCCACGGTGAGCTCGGGATCTGGGCGCAGCTGCTCGGCCAGGAAGCCGCCCAGATCGGCGCCGGGCGCGCGCTGCGTCCGCAGGACTACGTCTTCCCGACCTACCGCGAGCACGGCGTCGCCTGGTGCCGCGGGCTCGACCCGCTCAAGCTCCTCGGACTCTTCCGCGGCGTCGACCACGGCTCCTGGGACCCCGCCGAGGTCAACTTCGGCCAGTACACGATCGTCATCGGCGCCCAGACGCTCCACGCCACGGGTTACGCCATGGGCGTGCAGCGCGACGGGGACGTCGGCACCGGCGACCCCGAGCGCGACACGGCGGTCGTGGCCCACTTCGGCGACGGTGCCAGCAGCCAGGGCGACGTCAACGAGGCCTTCATCTTCGCCGCCTCCTACAACGCGCCGGTGGTCTTCTTCTGCCAGAACAACCAGTGGGCGATCTCGGAGCCGATCGAGCGGCAGTCGCGCATCCCGCTCTACCAACGCGCGCTGGGCTTCGGCTTCCCCGGCGTACGCGTCGACGGCAACGACGTGCTGGCGACGTACGCCGTCACGCAGGCCGCGCTGCAGCGCGCCCGCGACGGCCAGGGCCCCACGCTCGTCGAGGCCTACACCTATCGGATGGGCGCGCACACCACCACCGACGACCCGACCCGTTACCGGCTCTCCGACGACGTCGAGCGTTGGAAGCTCAAGGACCCCATCGCCCGGGTGAAGGTGTGGCTCGACCGCAACGGACTGGCCGACAAGGACTTCTACGACTCGGTCGCCGTCGAGGCCGACGAGCTCGGCCACACCCTGCGCGAGGGGTGCAAGGCGATGCCCGACCCGGAGCCGCTGAGCATGTTCGACCACGTCTACGCCGAGATGCCGCCCGAGCTCCTCGCTCAGCGTGCAGGCTTCGCCGACTACCTCGACACCTTCGAAGGAGCCCGGTGATGGCCGACAGCTCGAACCTCTCCAAGATCACCCTCGCCAAGGGCCTCAACATGGGCTTGCGCCGCGCGATGGAGGATGACCCGAAGGTCCTGCTCATGGGCGAGGACGTCGGCAAGCTCGGCGGGGTCTTCCGCATCACCGACGGACTGCAGAAGGACTTCGGCGAGGACCGGGTCATCGACTCGCCGCTCGCGGAGTCCGGCATCGTGGGCACCGCCGTGGGCCTGGCGATGCGCGGCTACCGGCCGGTGGTCGAGATCCAGTTCGACGGGTTCGTCTACCCCGCCTACGACCAGATCGTCTGCCAGGTCGCGAAGATCCACTACCGCTCCAAGGGCCGGACCACGATGCCGATCGTCATCCGGATCCCGTTCGGTGGCGGCATCGGCGCGGTCGAGCACCACAGTGAGTCGCCCGAGGCGCAGTTCGCGCACACCCCTGGGCTGAAGGTGGTGGCCTGCTCCAACCCGGTCGACGGGTACTGGATGATCCAGCAGGCGATCGCCAGCGACGACCCGGTGATCTTCCTCGAGCCCAAGCGTCAGTACCACGCCGACAAGGCTGAGCTCGACGACTCGCTGTCGCTCGACGAGGCTGCCCCGCTGTTCACCTCGCGCATCGTGCGCGCCGGCCACGACGCCACCCTGCTCGCCTACGGACCCACGGTGAAGACCGCGCTCAAGGCCGCCGAGGCTGCCGCGCAGGAGGGTCGCTCGCTGGAGGTCATCGACCTGCGCACCCTCTCGCCGCTCGACATGGCCCCGGTGCACGACTCGGCGCGCCGCACCGGCCGCGTCGTCGTCGTGCACGAGGCGCACGTCAACCTGGGTCTGGGCGCCGAGCTGTCGGCACGCATCACCGAGGAGTGCTTCTACTCCCTCGAGGCGCCGGTGCTCCGAGTGGGTGGGATGGACACGCCCTACCCGGCCTCGCGGATCGAGGAGGACTACCTCCCTGACCTCGACCGGGTGCTGGACGCCGTCGACCGCTCGTTCGGATTCTGAGGAGACCTGCCGTGCCCGAGTACAAGCTGCCCGACGTGGGCGAGGGTCTGACCGAGGCCGAGATCGTCACCTGGAAGGTGAAGGTCGGCGACGTGATCGCGATCAACGACATCGTCGTCGAGATCGAGACCGCCAAGTCGCTGGTCGAGCTGCCCTCGCCGTACGCCGGCGAGGTCACCGCGCTGATGGTGGCCGAGGGCGAGACCGTCGAGGTCGGCACACCGATCATCCGGATCGGCGCTGCCGCCCCGGCTGCCGAGGCGCAGGCCCACGACCCCGCGCCGACCGACGCGGCGATGGAGATCGACCTGTCCAACCCCGCAGCCAGCGGCGGCGGCGAGGGCGAGAGCCTGGTGGGTCGCAACAAGGCCGACCGTGGCCCGACGCGACGCGCCCGCAAGACGTCCACCGCGCCGGTCGCCCGCGGCGCGACCCAGGCGCTGCAGGGGGCCTTCGCCCCGGGTGGGGTGCAGCACGACGACGTCGACCTCGAGGCCGACGAGGTGGGCGAGCCTCCGGTCCCGGCCGAGCCCGCACGCACCGTCGAGGTGCGCGAGCCCGCAGCGGTGCGGGCGCTGGCCAAGCCGCCGGTGCGCAAGCTGGCCAAGGACCTCGGCGTCGACCTCACGACCGTCTCGGCGACCGGGCCCGACGGCACGATCTCGCGTGCCGACGTCGAGCAGGCGGGGGGCGGATCGAACGCTGCCGGGGTCTCGGAGCCGCTCGGTGCCCGCAGCCCCTCGACCGGCGAGCGCGAGACCCGCGAGCCCGTCAAGGGCGTGCGCAAGATGATGGCCGGGGCGATGGTCGGCTCGGCCTTCACCGCCCCGCACGTCACCGAGTGGGTCACCCTCGACGCCACGGCGACCGTCGAGCTCGTCGAGCGGCTCAGGAGCCGTCGCGAGCTCCGTGACGTCAAGGTCTCGCCCCTGCTCGTGCTCGCCAAGGCCGTGCTGCTGGCCATGCGCCGAGCCCCGGAAGTCAACTCCTTCTGGGACGACGCAGCCCAGGAGGTCGTCTACAAGCACTACGTCAACCTCGGGATCGCCGCCGCCACCCCGCGCGGCCTGGTGGTGCCCAACATCAAGGACGCCGAGCGGCTCTCGCTCGTCGAGCTCGCGCAGGCCTTGTCCGCGCTGACCGCAACGGCGCGTGACGGCCGGACGCAGCCGGCCGAGATGGCCGGGGGCACCTTCACGATCACCAACGTGGGCGTCTTCGGGGTCGATGCAGGCACCCCCATCATCAACCCCGGCGAGTCGGCGATCCTGTGCTTCGGGGCGATCAAGAAGCAGCCCTGGGTGGTCTCCGGACCCGACGGCGACGAGATCGTCGTTCGACACGTGACCACGTTGGCGCTGAGCTTCGACCACCGTCACGTCGACGGGGAGAAGGGCTCACGCTTCCTCGCCGACGTCGCGGGCATCCTGGCGGACCCGGCCTCGGCGCTGCTGTTCTGAGCCGAGGCCGACGTCGGTCGCTCAGGGCTCGATCGGGCCGACCTCCCAGCCCTGCGGGCTGATCGGGTGCAGGATCGCGTCGGTGCCACCGTCGACGAAGAGGCAGCTGCCGACGACCAGCGCAGCGGCGTCCGAGAGCAGGAACGCGATCGGCGCGGCGATCTCCTCGGCGCGCCCGTCACGACCGATCGCGGTGGGGTAGGAGGCGCCGAGCGGGCCGAGGACCGGGTCGGCGTCCAGCTGGGCGGTCATCGCCGTGGCGACCTTGCCGGGGGCGACGGAGTTGAGGCGGATGCCGGCGCCGATCCACTCCGGCCTCACGCCCTCGCGGCGCGCCCACCAGGCCAGCGCGGCCTTCGTCGAGGGGTAGACCAGCACCGCCTCGGTGGCGGCCGCGGCTTCCCGCGCGGCCTCCTCGTCCTCGCGCAGGCACAGCGTCGCGACCTCGGCGTTCCAGCCGGGCATCCCGGTGATCGAGTTCGAGGCCAGCAGCACGACACTCGCGCGCTGCGCCGCGACCAGCTGCGGACGCAGCCCGCGCACGAGCGCGATCGCTCCGAAGAAGTTGACCGACGTGATCAGGGCTGGGTCGGTGCCGGTGAAGCCGCCCAGGCCCGCCGCGGGCACCAGCCCGTGCACGACGTCCGTCAGCGCCTGCACACCGGCGACGGCGTCCGCGCGCCCGCCCGTGGTGGCGAGGTCGGCCACGACGTCGATCGCGTCGCCGCCTGCGCCGGCTGTCGGGGTGCGGTCGACAGTCAGGACGCGGTGCCCCTGCTCGCGCAGCAGGAGGGTGGTGGCGGCGCCGATCCCGCCGGCCGCCCCACTGACCACGTAGGTCCGACTCATCCCGGCACCCTAGAACACGTTCCCTCTGCTCCGCGCCCCGGCGAGGGCGGTCGGACGGGGCGCGGGAGGGGAGGGGGCGCGGGCGCGGACCCTGTCCGCGGCGTGCGGACGCTCCGCGGGGTTGCTCAGACCTCGGTCTCACGCTGCACGCGCAGCGTCGGCACCCCGCCGAGCCCGAGGCGGTAGCGGGTGTGGTCGGGGTAGCGGGCCAGGGTGTCCCACAGGGTCGCGTGCGCTGCCCAGGGCAGCGGCTCGGCACCGCAGTACCAGCTGTCGCCGAACGAGATGACCACCGGGAGCCACTCGGCGGCGAGGTCCCACTCGCCGCGCCGGGCCTGCACCATCCGCCGCCGGGTCTGGAACGCGAGACGAGGACCGTCCTCGTTGAGCCCGGCCGTCGCGATCGGCCACACCCACAGGTCGAGCGCCATCAGCTCGAGCTCGAGGTCGCGCACCACCGCAGGGTCGACCAGGACGGTCGCCACGTTCTGGTGGGGGCGTCTCATGCGGTCACGCTACGCACGGCGCCGACCGGGGTCACTAGCCCGTGCGGGTGGCCCAGGCACGGAGCACCGGGCCTCCTGCTCGCCGGCCTCGTGCTCGCCGGCCTCGTGCTCGGGGGCCTCGTGCTCGGGGTCAGGCCCGAGCGGCTCCACGTGATCGTGCCGCGCGGTCGCACGGTGTCGGCGACCGTGGACGCGCAGCTCAGCCGGGGGTGGTCTCGCCGAGCAGCCAGGCGTCCCAGAACTCGTCGAGGTCCTCGCCCGTCTCTGCCTCGATGTAGGCGAGGAAGGTCTCTCGATCGGTGCTCGTGTTGTCGTGCGCGAGCGGCCAGCCGCGCACGACCCGGAAGAACTCGTCGTCGCCGAGGCGCTGGCGCAGGGCGTGCCACATGAGGGCGGGGCCGTAGTAGATGTTGGACTCGCCGAACCGGGTCGGGTCGTAGTCGCCCGGGGGGCCGGCCGTGGCGCGCTGGTCGGCCTCGAAGTCGCGGACGTCGTCGAGGTAGGTGTCGAGGTCCGTGCCGGACTGCTCGGCCTCCCACATCAGCTGCAGATACATGGCCATGCCCTCGTTCATCCACACGTCGCGCCAGTCGGCGGGGGTGACCTGGTCGCCGTACCACTGGTGGACGAGCTCGTGGACGACGGTGCCGGGGCTCGTGGCGTAGTCGGTGTTGCCCAGGGTGATCATCGTCTGGGTCTCCATGCCGCTGGTGGAGTCGACGACCAGGATGCCGGCGGAAGCGAACGGGTAGGGCCCGAGGTAGTCCTCCAGGTAGGTCATCGCGTCGGGAGTCGTGGCCAGCCCGGCGTCGAACTGCTCCGCGCCGCGCGGCGTCCAGTAGGTGATCGGCACCTCCCCGGGGCCCTCGTCGTCCGTGCGGTCGTAGTCGCCGAAGGCGAGTGTCACCAGGTAGGAGGCGGCCGGGTCGTCGAGCTCGTACGTCGTGGTGGTCGTCGTGCCGTCGTCGGTGCTGGAGGTCTGCAGGCCGTTCGCGATCCCCGTCCACGGCGAGGGGACCGACAGGGTGAAGTCGTAGAAGGCCTTGTCGGAGGGCTGGTCGTTGACGGCGTACCAGCTGTAGGCGCCGAACGGCTCCTGCATCGTCCAGACCTGGTGCGCAGCGTCGATGGTGAAGCCGAGGGCGGGGATGTCGTCGCGGGTGGTCGGTGCCGCGACCGGCTGCGGGGTCCCGGAGTACTCGACGACCAGCTCGTAGCGCCGGTCGGCCTCGACCTGACCCGTCACGACGAGGTCCTTCCCGATGTGGGTGTGCTCGACCGGCTCGCCGTCGAGGGTCACGTCCGCGACGTCGAGCGGCGCCCCGAGGTCGAGCTGGAAGCTGTCGGCCGTCGCGGTGGCGCGGAACGTGAGGGTCTCGGTGCCGGTGAGGAGGTCGGTGGCGGGGTCCCAGTCGAGGTCGAGGCTGTAGCGCAGCGCGTCGACGCCCGGGTCGCCGACATCGGGGTAGACCGAGTCCTCCAGCGGGGTGCTGAGGGCCGGGTCGAGGCCGGCCTGGCTCGCGGCGCTCCCGCCGGGAGCCGCAGCCCCGACCGCGGGAGCCGAGGGAGCCGGCGCCGACGTCGATGCGGACGACCCGCCGCTGCACCCCGACAGTGCCAGCCCGACGCCGGCCGCGACCGTGATCGCGACGAGCCTGGGCGAGCGGGTCACGCCTCTCCCCGCAGCAACGGGCGGACCAGCTTGCGGCCGTGGTGGATCTGCGCCTTGACCGTGCCGAGCGGGATGCCGATCTGCTGGGCGATCTCGTCGTAGGACATGCCGTACACGTCGCGCAGCAGCAGCGGCTCGACGTACTGCGGGTGCTCGCGCTCGATCGCCTCCATCGCCTCGAGGAGGTCGAGCCGGGTGCCGGCGATGACGCTCGTCGTGCGCGGGTCCGGCCGCTCGCTGATCGGGCTGTGCTCGAGCGGGTCGGTGACCGTGGCCTGGTTCTTCATCCGGCGGTACGTCGTGCGCGCGGAGTTGACCGCCACGACGTGGGTCCAGGTCGTGAAGCGACCCCGGCCGCCCCACGAACCGATCTTCGTGGCGATGTTGATGAGCGCCTCCTGGCAGGCGTCCTCGGCGTCGGGCGAGTAGGGCAGGACCCCGCGGCAGACGTTGAGGGTGCGCGGGCGGATCGCGGTGAGGACGGCGTCGAGCGCGGCGGCGTCGCCGTCCTGCGCGCGGTGGGCCAGGTCGTCGATCTCGTCGGGCGTGACCACCTCGGCGTCCATCGCCTCACCCCTCCCCGTCTCGTCGTCGATGTGAAACATAATGCAGGGATGTCCATGCCCCACCGTCTCGGCCGCTACGCCGTGCGCCGCCGCATCGGCAGCGGCGGGTTCGCCACGGTCTGGCTGGCCTACGACGAGCAGCTCGACGCCCCGGTGGCGGTCAAGGTGCTGGCCGACAACTGGACCGAGGACCACCAGGTCCGCACCCGCTTCATCGAGGAGGGGCGCTACCTGCGCCGCGTCGAGTCGCCCCACGTGGTGAGCGTCTACGACGCCGGCGAGCTCGAGGACGGCCGTCCCTACCTCGTCATGTCGTACGCCGACCAGGGCACGCTCGCCGACCGGCTCGAGGTGGCCGGGATGTCGGTCGGGCAGGGCCTGGAGGTCGTCCGTCAGGTCGCCGCCGGGCTCCAGGCACTGCACGACCGCGGCATCCTGCACCGCGACGTGAAACCGGCCAACGTGCTCTTCCGGACGGTCGAGCCCGGCCCCGTTCGCCCGGGTGGCCCGGGAGCAGCGGAGGGGCCGGTGCTGCGCGCGATGCTCGGCGACCTCGGCCTCGGCAAGGCCCTCGACGTCTCGTCGCGGCTCACGATGATCGCCGGCACCCCGTCGTTCGTGGCGCCGGAGCAGGCGCAGGGCGAGTCGCCCGACGCCCGCGCCGACCAGTACTCGCTCGGTGTGCTCGCCTTCCTCCTCCTGGGCGGGCGGACGCCGTGGACGCACGCCAGCCTCAGCTCAGCCGCCGACCCGGGGCCGCCGCCGGCCCTCTCGAGGGCCGACCGGTCGTTCCCCGACGCCGTCGAGGACGTCGTGCGCCGGGCGCTGGCGCGCGAGCGTGCGGACCGCTGGCCGTCGGTGACCGCCTTCGTCGAGGCGCTGTCGGCCGCGCTGGCGGACGCGACCCTGATCGAGCGGCCGGGCGCGGCGGGCGCCTCGGGCTGGCTGAGCGCCGACCCCGACCGCACCCGGCCCGGCGCCCGGCCGAGCCCCCCGCCGACGGCCGGACCGCTGCCCGCACCCGACCTGCCGGCCCCCCCGCGCCGCCGGCCGCGACGGGTGGCGACCGTGGTCACCGCGCTGGTGGTGGCCGCAGCCGTGGTCGGGGGCGGCTTCATCGGTGGACAGGCCCTGGAGGACCGCCTCACCACCTCGCCGAACGAGGTCACGCTCGCCGACGACACCGGGGCGGTGCAGGTGACGGTGCCGCAGGGCTGGGACGGCGCGCGGTCGACCGCCTCCTGGATGCCGCCGAACGCGGGGGAGGGGCGCGAGCTGCCGGCCGTCTCGGTCGGCACGAGCGCCGACTGGGCGACCACGCCGGGTTCCGCCCAGGGTGTCTTCGTCGGCGTGCTGCCCGGCACCGAGCTTCCCGACCAGGTGCCTCAGCACCTCGAGTGCGACACGGCGTCCGAACCGGTCTTCTCGACCTCCGGCGACACCGTCACCGTCGTCTACTCCGACTGCCCTGACGGTTTGGTCGTCGAGCGCGTCGTGCAGGTCAACCGGAGCCAGCTGGTGTGGGTGCAGATCCGCAGCGCGGACCGCGCCACGGCCAACCGGGTGCTGAGCGAGGTGCGGGTGCTCGGGTTGGCCTGAGCCCCGGCCGCGCCGACCGCGCCGGCCGTCGCGGCCTCACGGCACGTAGGCCCCGGCGATGACCTCATCGACCAGGGCGACCATCGCCTCGCGATCGGCCTCGCGGCCGTTGACGGCGACGGTGTAGTACGCCGAGGTGTCGCCCGGCATGGTCAGGAACCGCTCGATCGCGACGCGCTGGAAGCCGTCGCTGTCGATCAGCGTGGCGGTGAACCCGGTGTCGGACTGGTCCTCGACGATGAGGTTCGCGGAGTTGCCGTCGGACTCCTGGGCCCGGAGCGCGACGATGCGCGAGAGCGTCTCGACGCCGGGTGTCTTGCGCTCGCCGGCGATGATGCCGATGCGCAGCACGTAGGTGTGGGAGGGGTTGTCCACGACTGAGAAGTTCCACTGCGAGCGGCCCGGGAGCTCGACTCGTAGCCACCCGTCGGGCGCCGGGGCTCGCAGCGCGAAGCCGCCGGACCGGAACTTCTCCTCGTGCAGCGGAAGGTCGCTCGCGAGGGGTGCGGTGGTGGGGTCGGGGCTCACGTCGTAGACGTTGACCGGGAAGCTCGGGCTCTCGGCCGGCACCGCCTGCGGCACCGCGAACGTGGTCGGCTCGACCGCGTCGTCGCGACCGACCAGGTAACCGGCTGCGGCCCCCAGGCCGGCGAGCACGACGAGCGCGGTGAGGACCCCCGCGATGCGCCCGATCATGGGCCCGACCCTAGATGAGGGAGGCCCGGATGCCCGCCCAGCCCCTTGCGTTAGCGTCGAGACGTGACCGACCTGCTGCTGCGCGACGTCCGCCTCGTCGCGCTGACGGACGGCGACGGGGGTGACGGGGGTGACGGGGGCGGGGAGCCGGTCGACGTGCTCGTGCTCGACGGCGAGGTGGCCGAGGTCGGTGCCGGCGTCGAGGCCCGCACGCGGTCGGGGGCCTCGGTCGAGACCGTCGACGGCCACGGGCGGTGGTTGATCCCGGGCCTGTGGGACCAGCACGTGCACCTCGGACAGTGGGGCCTGTGCCGGGCTCGGCTCGACACCACGGGGCTCACCAGCCCGGAGGCCGCGATCGCCCTCGTCGCCGAGCGCGTCGCCGAGGCGCCCGGCAACCCGATCATCGGTTTCGGCCACCGTCCCGGGGTGTGGGCGCGCGACGTGACGGTTGCCGAGCTCGACGCGGTCACCGGGGTCACGCCGGTGATCCTCATCGCCGGCGACGCCCACCACGCCTGGCTCAACAGCGTCGCGCTGGCCGCCCTCGGGCTCGGCGCGCGCGACGGCGTCGTGCGGGAGAACGAGTGGTTCGCTGCCTACGAGATCCTCGACAGCCTCACCGGCGACGCCGGCACGTCGCCGGCCGCCTACCGCGACAGCCTCCAGGCCGCGGCAGCGATGGGCGTCGTCGGCCTCGTCGACTTCGAGTTCTCCGGCGGGGTCGCGGAGTGGGTCGAGCGCTGGGAGTCCGGCTGCGACCTGATCCGGGTGCGGATGGCGACCTATGCCGACGGCCTCGAGGAGGTCGTGGCCGCCGGGCTGCGCACCGGGTCCCCACTCATCGCCGGTGATGACCGGCTGGTCATGGGCCCCCTCAAGATCATCAGCGACGGCTCGTTGAACACCCGCACGGCCTGGTGCTGCGAGCCGTACGCCGACGGCTCCCGCCTCGAGCACCCCAGCGGTGCCGCCAACCTCGCCCACCACGAGCTGGTGGCCCTGCTGGCCCGCGCCCACATGAGCGGCATCGAGGTCGCCACCCACGCCATCGGGGACGCTGCGGTGACCGCCGCCCTCGACGCCTACGCCGCGACCGGGGCACGCGGGTCGATCGAGCACGCCCAGCTCATCGTCCGCTCCGACATCGCCCGCCTCGCCTCGCTCGACATCCGGGCCAGCGTGCAGCCGGCGCACCTGCTCGACGACCGCGACCTCACCGAGCTGATCTGGCCCGGGCGCGCCGAGCGCAGCTTCGCGTTCCGCTGGATGCTCGACGCCGGCGCGACGCTGGTGCTCGGCTCCGACGCCCCGGTCTCGCCGCTCGACCCGTGGCTGGCGATGGCGGCGGCGGTGCACCGCAGCGGAGACGACCGCGAGCCGTGGCACGCCGAGCACACCCTGACCGCGCGTGAGGCGCTGGCGGCATCGGTCGGCGAGCAGCCGCGGGTCCGGGTCGGGTCACGTGGCGACCTGGTCCTGCTCGACCGCGACCCGCTCGCACCGCACGACTCGCCGCGCGCGACGGCTGCTGCGCTGCGCACGATGCCGGTGGCCCTGACCGTGGTCGGCGGCCGGGTCGTCCACGGCGCGCTCTGAGGGGCGCAGCGTCCGGCCGGGACCGTCGCCTCAGACCAGGTCGATGACGAGGTCGGCGACGGCACGCTGCTCGGCCGGGTAGGGGTGCAGGCCCATGGCGCGCTCCGGGGCTCCCCGGATGCCGGCGACCCACGGCTCCTCGGAGCAGATGTCGTGGCCCTGGCTGGCCTCGACGAGGTCGACGAACTCGGCTCCGGCCTTGACCCCGCCGTTGCGCACGGCGTCGGCCAGACGCAGGTTGAGGGTACGGACGTAGTCGTAGTCGCCGACCGCGAGCGGCAGCTTCGCACGGCAGGTGCCCTCGTCAGGCAGCAGCTGGGGGTAGCCGACGAGCAGGATCTGGGCGTTGGGCGCCTTGCGTGCGATGGCCCGAACGACACGAGCGACGTTCTTGCGGATGGTGCCGAGGTTCTTCTCGATGCGGTCGCGTCCCTGCGGCGTGAGGTTGCGCTCCTGGCACGGGGAACCCTCGGGGTCGCGCCTGGCCACTGCGAGGCAGGTGAAGATCATCTGTGAGAAGTAGCGGAAGTCGTTGGCGCCGATGCCGAGGGTCACCAGGTCGGTGCCCTCGGTGAGCGAGTCGAGCTGGGGCGGCTGCTCGTTGTCGACGAACTTCTGCTCGACGAAGATGCTGGTCGTCGAGGCTCCCGAGCAGCTGACGTCGACGAGCTGGACGTCGAGCGCGCCCGCCACGAGGGCCGGGTAGTTCCCCTCCGAGCGCAGGCAGCCGTTGATGGTCTCCTCATCGGCCAGGGGGAACAGCGGCGCGGCAGTGTAGGAGTCGCCCATCGCGACGTAGACGAAGTCGCTGCCCTCACCGGGAGCACCGGTCTGCGGGGAGCCCACCTGCGTCACCGCGGTCCCGGGCGCCACCTCGTCGTCGGGTGCCTGGCAGGCACCCAGGGTGAGCCCGACCACCACGACGCCCACGAGGGCGCGCGCGGCAACGAGGCGTGACGGACGAGGCACGAGCACAACCCTACGAGACGCTCGGGCGCATCACTGCATGTCCTCGACGAGTGCGGCGATCGCAGCCTGCTCGGCGGCGAGCGGGTGGAAGGGGATGGTGCCGTCGGGTGCGAAGTCCTTGCCGTTGACCCAGGGGTCCTCGGAGCACACGTCGTGCCCGGCGCTGGCGGCGGCGACGTCGACGTACGGCAGGCCGCGCGCGTCGGCGGAGGTCTCCAGGACGTCCGAGAGGCCACGGATCAAGGTGGTCAGCACCGGGTAGTCGCCCGCGGCGAACGGAACCAGGTCGGGGCAGGTGCCGCTGGCGGGGAGCAGTGCGGGGTAGCCGACGACGAACACCTCGGCGTTCGGGGCTGCCGCGGTGATCGCGGCCAGGGTGGTGTCGATGTTGTCTGCGATACCCGGTGCGACGCCGTCGAGCTGCGCGGCCAGGGCGTCGCTGCACGGCGAGCCCGCCTCGCCGGTTCCGCCGGCGGAGATGCAGCTCTCCAAGATCGTGCTGAAGAGACCGAAGTCGTTGCCCCCGATGCCGATGGTGACGACGTCGGTCGCCGCACTCAGGGCGGGCACCTGCCGCTCGACGACGTCCTGGCTCGTGGCTCCGCTGCACGTCATGTCGGTGAGGTAGAAGTCGGCGGACTCGGCCAGGAGGTGGGCGTAGTTGTGGTCGGAGCGGAAGCAGCCGCCCGCCGGGTCGGTCGTGGGTACTCCCGGGGCGGCGGCGTAGGAGTCACCGAGAGCGACGTACTGGACGTCGTCGGCTCCGGGCGGAGCCGGGTCGGCAGTGGGGTCCGTGGGGAGAGTGGGGTCGACGGTGGGTTCTGAGGAGGGCGTGGAGCTCGTCGACGCGGCCGGCTCGCCCGCGTCGTCCCCGGTGTCGCCGGCGCCGGAACAGCCGCCGGCCGTCAGGGCGGCGAGCATTCCGAGCGAGGCGAGACCCAGCGCGGCACGTCGGGGGGACCGGTTCCTCATGGTGACGACGCTACGGGGTCGTCCCAGGCGCGTCGGGGCGAGAGTCGGACGACGCCGTGGGTGCGCAGAGCGCGATCGTCAGCGCGAGCACCTCGTCGGGATCCTCGAGACGCTCGCCGAAGGCCTCGCGGAGCTGGCCCATGCGGTAACGCACGGTCTGAGGGTGCACGAAGAGCGCCGCGGCCACCTCGTCGCGGCGACCCTGCAGCAGCAGCCAGCAGCGCAGCGTCTCGGCGAGCTTCTCGATCGTGGCCGGTCGCAGCTCGGCCAGTGGAGCCAGCGCACGCGCCCGCAGGTCGGTGAGGGCATCGAGGTCGGCGGTCAGCACGAGCTGGGCGAGGTGCGCGTCGGTGTCGCCGGTCAGGCCTTGCCGGCGGGCCCGCAGGGCGCGGTCGTAGGACGCCCGCACCTCGAGCCAGGGTCGCGCCGGCCCAGCGGTGGCGGCCCGGGCGTCCAGCGCGCGCAGCAGGACCGGACGGCGTCGTCCGTGCACGTCCGGCACCAGGAGCAGCGCGCCGTCGTCCAGCCCGGGGGCGTCGACGGCCTGCAGGGTGCTGGGCGAGGTCGCCGCCAGCACCGGCCGCACCTGGGCCTCGGGCACGATCACCGCCGTGAGTGTCGTCGGCGGCACCCAGTCGACACGTTCGGCGGCAGCGCTCACCGTGTCGGCCGGGGAACCGCTGAGCAGGTGGTGGGCCAGGCGCTCGAGGCGACGCTGGCGCACCCGACCGGTCGTGGCCGCCTCGTCGGTGTGGCCGGCCACGCTCGCGGCGGAGAGCTGGTCGATGTAGAAGAAGACGAGCTCGGCGAAGCCGGCCAGGGTGTCGGCGTCGAGGCCGGCGTGCACCCCACGCGCCGACATCGCGCGCCACGACACCCGGGCGCCGATGCGGTACGCCGAGAGCAGCGCGTCGGTCGAGCGACCGGCGCGGGCCTCGCCGCGGCCCAGCTGGTAGGCGCCGTCGACCGCCGGGGCGGTCGGGGTGCGAGGATCAGCGCCCCCGCTGCTGTTCGCGAGGGACAAGAAGGCGCCGAGGGCGACCTGCACGGCCCCGCGGATCGTCTCTCCCATGGGGCCGACGAAGGCGTCGGCGTAGCTCGGCACCTCCTCGAGGATCACCGAGACGACGTCGTCGGCGATGCCGGGCAGGGCAGCGCGAATCTCGGCGACCGCCTCCGGGGGCAACGAGAGGGGCCCCTGGGACGACAGCGCGGCGACATCGGGGCTGCGATCCATCAAATTGTCTCCCCTGAACAAAGAGCACCGAATCATTCACGTCTTCCGGTCAGGAGTTTATCCCCTAAGTCGACCACACTGGAGTCATGACCACCACCGCACATCCGCGCCCGGCGACGCAGGCTGCCGTGGCGGCCGAGACGAGCCGGCCGACCCGCGTGCCGCTGCGTGCGCGGCTGCGCAAGATCGCGGACGCCGCGGTCACCCCCCTCGAGCTCGACGACGTCCTCGACGTCTTCCACCCCCTCCGTTCCGGGGCCCCGCTGCGCGGTCGGATCGTCGAGGTGCGCGCCGAGACCGCAGACTCCGCCACCGTCGTCATCAAGCCTGGCAAGGACTGGGCCGGCCACGTGCCCGGCCAGTACGTCCGCGTCGGCGCCGAGGTCGACGGCGTCCGCCTGTGGCGCACCTACTCGCTCACCCACGGCCCGCGCCCGGACGGCTGCCTCTCGATCACGGTGAAGGCGATCCCGGACGGCGTGGTGTCGAACCACCTCGTGCGGCACGCGCGCGCCGGCCAGATGCTGCAGCTCGCGCAGGCCCAGGGGGAGTTCGTCCTGCCCGACCCGCTGCCGGCCAAGATCCTGCTCGTCACCGCCGGGTCGGGCATCACCCCGGTCATCGGGATGCTGCGCAACCTGTACTCCCGCGCCACCGTGCCGGCCACCGACATCACGCTGGTGCACGTCAACCTGAACGAGTCGAGCGCGATCTTCCGCGACGAGCTGCGGGCCCACGCCGAGGCCGGTCACCTCACGCTCATCGAGCGCTACGACGACCGTGACGGTCTGCTCGACGTCGCCCATCCCGAGCAGGGGTTGGCTGCACTCGTTCCCGACCTCGACGACCGCCTGGCCTACGCCTGCGGGCCGGCCGGCCTCCTCGACGCCCTCGAGACCTTCCACGCCGACCGCGGTCTGGCCCTGACCACCGAGCGCTTCCGCCCGGTCGCCCTCGGCGAGACCGGCGAGGGGGGCACGGTCACCTTTACGGGCACCGGCATCGACGCCGACGCCGACGGCTCCACCCCGCTGCTCGATGCCGGTGAGGCCGCCGGGGTCCTGATGCCCAGCGGCTGCCGGATCGGCGTCTGCTTCGGCTGCGTCCTCTCCCTCAAGGACGGCGCCGTGCGCGACCTGCGCAACGGCGCGATCACCCGCGCGGTCCCTGGCGAGACCGGCCCCGAGGGCATCGCGATCCAGACCTGCATCAACGCCGCGGCGGGCCCCTGCTCGCTCGACATCTGACTTCTCCCACGACCACCTCAACGCATCGACGAGAGGCACACCATGACCGTGATCACCAAGCAGGACGTCAACCCGACCAGCCACCTGACCGATGAGAACATCGAGCAGCTGGGGCGCGACCTCGACGCCATCCGCCAGGGCATCCTCGATGCCCGCGGGGAGAAGGACGCCGCCTACATCCGCAAGGTCGTCGACGTCCAGCGCAAGCTCGAGCTGGGCTCGCGCGCGGTGCTGCTGGTCAGCATCCTGCCGCCGGCGTGGGTCATCGGCACCGTCGGGCTGAGCCTGGCGAAGATCCTCGAGAACATGGAGATCGGCCACAACGTCATGCACGGCCAGTGGGACTGGATGCGTGACCCGAAGATCCACTCGACCACCTGGGAGTGGGACAACGCCTCGACCGCCGAGGCGTGGAAGCACTCGCACAACGAGATCCACCACTCCTACACCAACATCGTCGGCAAGGACAACGACCTCGGCTACGGCATCATGCGCGTCGACGAGGACCAGCGCTGGACGCCGTTCTACCTCGGCCAGCCCCTGTGGAACTTCGTCAACGCCTGCTTCTTCGAGTACGGCATCGCGGCCTACGACCTCGAGCTCGGCAAGAACCTCGCCATCCCGAAGGAGAAGCGCAGCGAGGCGTTCAAGCAGAACGCCCGCAGCACGCGTGGCCAAGATCCGCAAGCAGGCCACCAAGGACTACCTCGTCAACCCCGCGATGGCGATCCCGACCGGCTCGTTCGTGCCGACCCTGGCGGCCAACTTCACCGCCAACCTCGTGCGCAACCTCTGGACGCACTCGGTCATCATGTGCGGTCACTTCCCCGAGGGCGTGGAGACCTTTGAGCGCAAGTCGATCCCGGAGAACGAGTCGCGTGGCCAGTGGTACCTGCGCCAGATGCTCGGCTCCGCCAACATCTCCGGCTCGAAGGCGATGCACCTGATGACCGGCAACCTCAGCCACCAGATCGAGCACCACCTCTTCCCCGACCTGCCCAGCAGCCGCTACGCCGAGATCGCGCCGCAGGTGAAGCAGGTCTTCGAGACCTACGGCCTGACCTACGTCGAGGGTTCGCTGCCGAGGCAGGTCTACTCGGCCTGGCACAAGGTCGTGCGGCTCTCGCTGCCCAACGGTTTCCTGGCCACCACCACGGTCAAGAACGTCCCCCAGCAGGTCGGTCTGCTCTGGACGATGTCCACGAAGGGCAAGAAGGTCCGTCGCGCTGCGCAGGCCCGCCTCGAGCAGACCGCGCGCCGCCAGAAGGCCGCCGCCACAGCCTGACGACCCCCGGCACCGCCGGTCGGGACGCCCACGCGATCACCGCGTGGGCGTTCTGCGCGTCGCGGGGGACGTTGTGGCGGCGAGACGTTGATGGCCGAGCTGCCGCGGTCGACCAGGCTCGGCCCTCCGCAGGGAGTGCTCTGGCACCAGCTCGACCTGACCGGTGAGAAGCTCTTCGTGAACCGCCGCTACTTCAAGCAGGTCGTCGCCGCCGACGAGGACGCTGCCTAGGCCCCTGCCCGGTCAGGCGACGGCGCAGGCGGAGACGGCGCGGTGGAGCCGGCGCTGCTGGGTGCTCATCAGGAGCATCGCGAGTGCCGAGGCGCCGACGGTGACCGTGAAGGCGGCGCTCGAGCCACCCGCGTCACCGAGCCGTCCGGCGACAGCTGCCCCGAGGGCGTAGCCGAGGCCGGTCGACGCGGCGAGCAATGTCATCGCCGTCGCGACGCGGTGGGCGGGGACGACGCGCTCGGCCATCGAGAAGATCGCGATCATGTAGGGCGCCACGGCGCAGCCGAGCACGAGCACCACGATCGTGACGCCGAGAAGGCCGCCGACGACCAGGAGCGGCAGCGACAGGACGACGAGCGACCCGGCGGCGACGAGCGCGCGTCGCTCGTGACCGATGCGTGCCGGCAGGTACGCCGTGGCGATCCCGGCGGCGGCACTGCCGACGCCGAGCGTGGCGTGCACCAGGCCGGCGACGCCGGGTGACCCGGCCTCGGTGGCGAGCACGGTGGCACCGGTCTGGGTGCCGCCGAAGAGCATCCCGATCGACAGCTGGCCGAGCGCCAGCACCACGAAGGTGAAGGTGACCAGCCGTCCGTCGCCGACGACGGTCCGTCCGAGGTGGGCCAGGTGCGCCAGCCTCGCGGACGGGTCGAGCGCGAACGCGGTGCCGAACACGGCCAGGAGGCCGGCCGCCACGAGCAGCGCGCCGCCGGGGGAGACCGCGACAGCGGCGAGGCCCACGAGGGCCGGGCCGATGGCGAACGACGCCTCGTCGGCCGCGCCCTCGTAGGAGAAGGCGGCGTCGACCAGGCGGCGCTGCTGCGGTCCGACCTCACCGGCCCTCGTGGTCAGGGGGCGCCAGCGGACCCGGGCCAGGGAGCCCACCTGCGGCAGGACGAGGCCGGTCAGGGCCGCGACCGTGACGACTGCCTGCGAGCTGAGGTCCGCGTGCACGCTCAGCACCAGGGCGGTGAGCCCGAGGGCGCCGAGCAGCGACTGCGTGAGGACGACCCGGCGTTGCCCGACGCGGTCGGCCAGGGCGCCGGCGAGCGGGGAGCCGATCGCGTTGGCGACGGCCAGGGCGCCGGCGGTGAGGCCGCCGAGGCCGTAGCTGCCGGAGGCGGTGGAGACGAGCAGCAGCGTGCCGAGCTGGCTCATCGCCAGGGGCAGGCGGGCGAGGAAGGCGACGACGACGTACCCCGGACCGGCGAGGTCGAGGAGTCGGCGGTAGCTGCCGAGCGGGGAGAGCGAGGTGTGCGGCGCGTCGAGCGACGCGGACACGGGGGCGAGGGACACGGGAGGGCCTTTCGGGTACGTCGGACACCGACGCGCCAACCCACCTCTACGCGCACAACCCTTTGCTGGCTCGATGGTACGCCCGGGTCACCGGGTTCCCCCAATGCCGGAGCGAGCGTCGACGAGACCCCGCGAGTCACCCACGATCTCTCGATCGGCGTGCCGTCGGGAAGGTGATGCACCTCCCGGCGGACGTGGCCGACGTCCGGCCCCGGTCCTCGTCCAGCTCGGCGCAGCGCCACCGGTGTGACGGGCCGTCACCCACGCCCGAGCGAATGCTCCGACGTCCGGAAACCTCCGGGACGGCGTCGGGTCGACGGCCCGGTGGACGACGCGCGCAACCGCGTCCGACCCGCAGAAGTCCGCTGCCGACTCCGTGAAGCGCGTGCGCGACCGCGTGGGGCAGCAGCTACCCGGCCGGCGTGGTCGAGGTAGGGCTCGTGGCCGTCGCCGTCGAAGGGCTCCGGTCGGCCTGCGCTCTTGACGACGAGACGTCGGCTCGCGGCCTCGACGAGCCACGAGACGTTGCCGGAGTCCTGGCTGCGGTGGTCGAACTGCTCGATGATCGTGCCGTGGCGGCGGACGAAGGTGCCGAGGTCGTTGTCCGAGGTCGAGCCGGCCCGCAGCAGCTCCGACATGGCACCCATCCTAGGGAGAGCCGCGCGGTGCCGGATCGCCTGGCGGAGAGGGCGATGGCTCTGGCACGGTGTCACGCATGGACGCGACTCAGACCGCCTGGAACGACGCCTACGACCGGGTGCGGGGGTTGGCCCTCCAGGCCGGGGACGACGGCCTACAGGTCATGGTGCCGGCCACGCCCGCCTGGACGGCGCGCGACCTCCTCTCGCACGTCATCGGGCTCGACCACGACGTGGTCGCCGGTCACGAGCCCGACGACCACAACGAGGGGTGGACCAGCGTCCAGGTCGAGGATCGTCGTGGCGCGAGGGTCGACGACCTGCTCGCCGAGTGGGCCGCCGACCACGACGCCGTGGTGGCCCACCTCGCCGCCGACCCGAGGGCGCTGGGCGACCTGGTGATCCACGAGCAGGACCTGCGCGGAGCTCTCGCCGTGCCAGGGGCGCGCGACAGCGACGGGGTGGTCGCCGTCCGCGAGAGCCTGGCGAGACGGTTCGGCAAGGCCGTCGCCGACCGGGCGCCGGTGCGGCTGGAGTCGGCGACCTGGACCTGGCAGTCGCATGACGGCGAGCCCGGCGTCGTCCTGCAGGCCGATGCCTTCGACCTCTTCCGTGCGCTCACCAGTCGGCGGACAGCCGAGGAGCTGCGGTCGTGGGTGCTCGACGGTGACGTCGAGCCCTACCTCGACGCCTTCGCCGGTCTCGGACCACTGCCCGAGCAGCCCCTTCCGGAGTAGGGCACCGGGGCGGGCGAGAGGCCGGGACGTGATCGAGGACCGACCTGCCACGCGGGCTACGGCTCGACCATGCTCAGGCGGAGGTCGGCGTCGAGAAGGCCCGCCAGCCGCTCCGCCTCGTCCTCGATCGCGGCGTCCGGTCGAGGCCGGTCGTCGAGCCAGGTCACCCGCAGCTCGTCCTTCTTCCGCGCCCACGTGCCACTGACGACGCCTCCCACGATCACCGGGTTGGCCTTGCGGGTCATCAGGTCGCGCAGCGACGACGGGGTGACGTGCTGGTCCTTGGTGCCCGGCCCGATCACCCACTGGTCGTGCCCGGGCAGGAAGCGCACCGCCGACGACGCCCGCGCGGCCTCGAGGGCGGCGACGTCGTCGCGCACGACGTACGCCGTCGTGGCCTCGACGTCGACCGCGACGAGGTCGTCGTCGAGCTCGGCGATCCAGCGGTCGATCCGCTTGCGCCCCGCGCTCAGGCCGCTGCCCAACCAGTAGTGCAGATGGTCGGGCGTGGCCGGGCCGTAGGTGCGCAGGTACGCCGTGACCGCGCGAGGGCCGGCGACCTCGAGGTCCGCGATGCCCGCCCAGCGGGGGTTGGTGTCGAGGCGCTGGAAGGTGGGGACGCCCGCTCTCGGCGGCCCGAAGCCCATGTCGCCCTGCCACGTCAGCGGCTTGACGAGCGTGCCGGCGCCCTCGTCGAAGACCGGCTTCAGGTGCCGGTAGTCCGGACTCGCCGCCAGCGCCTCGCCCAGCTCGGCGACGGTCAGCGGCCCGCCGGCGAGGGCATCGCGCACCGCCGCTCGGAAGTCGGGCCACTCCTCGGCGGTGAGCCGGTAGTGCTCGACCCAGCTCGGCAGCTCCCACTGCCGTCCCGCGGCGCGCAGGGCCAGGTAGACGCCTGCGTCCTCGGGTGCGAGGTAGTGCATCGACCCGCGGAAGGCGAACGCCTTGACCACGCTGCCCTCGACCAGCGCCGCCGCCAGGGCACCCGGCTCCGACGCCGTGCAGCGGGTGCGGACGGCGAGCTCGGCCAGCGACTCGTCCATCGACGGCACCGCGCCGAGGCGTCGTACGACGTCGGCCACCGACCCTGAGCCGACCGGGTCGAGCAGCTGGCGCTCCAGCCTCCAGGCGAGCGCCTGCGCCCAGGTGAGTGACGTCTCGGTCGCGCGGCGCATCGGCCCAGCCTGCCACCGAACCCGGACGACGTGCGTCCGCCGCGCGCGGATGCCGTGCGCGGGCGCCGTGCCGGTGGCGTGACCCCCGGCCCGTCCTTTCGTTGACCACGTGAGGGCCACCACGGCCCGGCCGCCCCACGGTCCGGCCGCCTCGCGTCAGGAGATCTCGCATGTCGTACCGCCCCACCACGTGGCTCGCAGCACTCTGCGGGCTCGCCCTCCTCGGGCCGCTGGGGAGCGTCGCTGCCGGCGTCGCTGCTGCCGGCGCCACTGCTGCCGGCGCCGCCGCGGCTGCGCCACCACGAGCGGCGGTCGCGGCGGCTCCCGCGGCTGCGTCGTCGGCGAAGCCGAAGGCCACGCCGGTCGTGGGCGGGGCGCGCCGGATCCCGGTCATCGCGGTCTCGAACCGGCCCGACCTGATCTCCGGCGGCCAGGCCCGGATCGCGGTGGCCAAGGTGCAGGGGCTGCGCCGCCAGCAGGTGCGGGTCAGCCTCAACGGCCGCGACGTCACGAAGCAGTTCGCGCTGCGACCCGGCGGTCGTTACGAGGCCGTGCTGAGCGGACTCCGCCTCGGGCGCAACGTCGTCACCGCGACCGGCTCTCGCGCCAGGGCCGGGGAGAGATCACCGCGCTTCGCGGGGCGGCTCGTCGTCACCAACCACCCGAACGGCGGGCCGATCTTCTCCGGCCCGCAGCACCAGCCCTACGTCTGCCAGCAGGCTGCCACCGACGCGCAGTGCAACCAGCCGGCGCGCTACTCCTTCCTCTACAAGTCGAGCGACCCCACCCGTGCCGGCCTGCAGCCCTACGACCCGGAGAACCCGCCGTCCGACGTCGCCACGACCACCAGCGACACCGGCACGACCGTGCCGTTCATCGTGCGACGCGAGGACGGCTTCCAGGCTCGCGACCGCTACACGATCCTGGCGCTGTGGCAGCCGGGCCGGCCCTGGGACGCCTTCAGCCAGCAGGAGCAGTTCAACCACAAGGTGCTGATCCCGCACGGCGGCAACTGCGGGGCGTCGTACACGCCTGGGGAGCCGCCGCTGGAGGACTACGCCGGCACGATCCCCGAGACGCCCGGCATCGAGTCGTCCTACGTCACTGCGCTCGGACGCGGGTTCGCCGTCATCTCCACGGCCCTCAACAACACCGGGCACAACTGCAACATCGCCACCGAGGCCGAGTCGCTGCTGATGGCCAAGGAGCACTTCGTCGAGACCTACGGGACGATCCGCTACACGATCGGCACCGGCTGCTCGGGCGGCTCGATCGCCCAGAACACGATCGCCAACTCCTACCCCGGCATCTACCAGGGCCTGCTCACCACCTGCACCTACCCCGACGTGATCAGCCCCGGCGCGCAGTTCGCCGACTATCACCTGATGCGGCGCTACTTCGAGGACCCGTCGCGGTGGGCGCCGGGCGTGGTGTGGCTGCCGACCCAGGTCGCCTCGGTCGAGGGTCATCTCTCGATGGTGAACTCGATCGCCGCCGACGAGCTGCTGTTCACGTCGGCACTCGACCCGGAGAACGACTGTGCCGGCTCGGTCGACACCGTGCCGGGCGACCCCCGCACCCGCTACGACTCCGAGACCAACCCCGGCGGGGTGCGTTGCTCGGTGCTCGACATCATGAAGAACTCGCTCGGGCTGCGGCCGGAGTCGGCGTGGGGCCCGCAGGAGAAGGAGCTCGGCGAGGGCTTCGCAGGCCTGCCGTTCGCCAACCTGGGCATCCAGTACGGCCTCGAGTCGCTGCGTCGCGGTGAGATCACCACCGCGCAGTTCGTCGACCTCAACACCAAGCTCGGCGGCCTGGACGTCGACCTCGAGAACACCGAGGAGCGCACCGTCGGTGACATCAGCTCGATCGGGAACGCCTACCGCACCGGCCTCATCAACGAGGGCCAGCACATGGACCAGGTCGCGATCATCAACTTCGGCGGCCCCGACCCGGGCATCGCCCACGACTACGCGCACGCGTTCTGGGTCGAGGACCGGATGGCGCGCGCCCAGGGCGGCAGCACGCCGAACCGCGTGATGTGGTTCGGCGAGGCCCCGCTCATCGGCGACCCGAGGTGGGCGAACGAGTCGCTGCTGGCGATGGACCGCTGGCTCTCCGCGGTCGAGGCCGATCGGTCGCGGGTGCCCCTGGCGCGCAAGATCGCCACCGACCGCCCCTCCGACGTCACCGATCGTTGCTCGAACGTGCCGGGCATCCTCGAGATCCCCGGGTCCGCAGGGGAGGAGCGTCGGTGCGTCCTGCCGCCGTCGCTCCAGCTGCACCTGAGCACGCCGCGCGAGCAGGCCGGCGACGACACGATGAACGACCGCGTCGCCTGTCAGCTGCGCCCGCTCGACCGCTCCGACTACGACGTCGCGCTGCTGCCGATGACCGACGCGCAGTGGGTGTCGATGAAGCAGGTCTTCCCCTACGGCGTCTGTGACTACGACAAGCCCGGCCGCGGCACGCAGCGCAACGAGACCTGGTTGACGTTCGGCACCGCGAAGAAGGTCGTGTACGGCGGGCGCAACCTGCCGCGCGTCGCCAAGGGCCAGGCCGACGGGTGGCAGTCGAAGGCCTTCCGGAGCACGCTGCGCCAGTGACGCCGGACGGTGTCGTCGTGCCGCGTCGGACCGGCGACCGACGCGCGACTCACCGGCGCCACGTGCCCGTGGATCACGCGTGGGATGCCGGGGTCAGGTGCCAGTGAGGGGGGAACCGAGCTGGAAGACCGCACCGAGGTCCTCGCCCCAGGTGGCGAAGTCGGGGGCGGTCGGCAGCCCGAGGGCGCGCAGCTCGTCGGCGATGTCGCCGGAGCCGAGCGTGAGCCCGACCTCCGCCGCCTCGACGTAGCCGGTGGCGAGGTCCATCGCCAGCGCGGTCTCGAAGGGGACGCCGTCGAGGTAGGAGTAGCTGACCGTGTCGATCCGGGCGGGGTCGCCGACAGGCGCGACGCGCGGCACGGTGACCGTGAGCGCCAGGTCGGCGCCGTCGCGCAGCGCGAAGGTGACGTGGGTGTCGGTGTAGTCGGCCGCGATGTCGAGCACGACCTTGGGGAAGCCCATCACCTCGTTGCCGGCGCGGCAGGTGAAGTCCTGGTCGACCGGCATCCGGTAGACGAACGAGCCGACCACCTCGTCACCGGCCCCGACCGGGCGGGCGAGGAAACCGAGGTTGACCTCGTTGTAGTCGCCCCAGGGGTTCTCGCGGTAGTCGACCAGGCTGACGATCAGCTGGGCCGTACCCGGCGAGACCTCGACGACCTCGAACGCGTCGCCGGGGAGGAGAGCGGCGGCGGCCGCAGCCGGCACGCTGAACCCGAGCGTGGCCGAGCAGAACGCGTCGACCTCCATCGGAAAGGTGATCTCGCGGCCGTCGATGGAGCCCCAGGTCGTGGTCTTCATGGTGTCGTCCTCCGGTGCTCGGCGCGGTCGGGCAGAACTGGCACGCGTCAAGTTAGCCCACCGACGTGGAGGTCGTCACGGATCCGTGGCGGGTAGGTTCGGGCCATGAGCACACGACGTACGGCGGTCATCGTCGGGTCCGGACCGAACGGTCTCGCCGCCGGTGTGGCGCTCGCCCAACGGGGGGTCGCGGTCACCGTGCTCGAGGCGGCCTCCGAGCTCGGCGGCGGCACCCGCACCGCCGAGCTCACCGAGCCCGGCGTGCTGCACGACGTCTGCTCGGCGATCCACCCCTTCGGTGTGGCCTCGCCCTACCTGCGCACGTTGCCGCTCGCCGAGCACGGGCTGCGCTGGTGCTGGCCCGAGATCGACGTCGCCCACCCGCTCGAGGACGGCACGGCCGGGGTGCTGCGCGGCGACGTCATCGAGACCGCCGGCGGCCTCGGCGTCGATGGCAAGCGGTGGCGCCAGATCTTCGGGCCGCTGGAGGCGTCGTTCCCGCAGCTGGCCGACGACATCCTCGGCCCGCTCATCAGCGTTCCCGGCCACCCGGTGAAGCTGGCCCAGTTCGGGCTGCGGGCAGGGTTGCCGGCGACGGTGCTGGTGAAGTCGTTCCGGACCCCGCAGGCGCGCTCGCTGTTCCTCGGCTGCGCCGCGCACGTCTACCGGCCGCTGACCGGGCTGGCCTCCTCCGCGGTCGGCGCGATGATGATCGCCGCCGGTCACGTGCACGGCTGGCCCGCGGCCGAGGGCGGGTCGCAGGCGATCACCACCGCCCTCGCCAGCCTGCTGACAGAGCTCGGCGGCACGATCGTGCTCGACCACCGGGTCTCCTCGCTCAGCGACCTGCCTCCCAGCCAGGTCACGCTCTTCGACACCACCCCGACCGGTTTCGCCGACATCGTCGGCGACCGCACCCCGGGGCGTCTGGGCAAGGCCTACCGCTCCTGGAAGTACGGCCCGGCCGCCTACAAGGTCGACATCGCCGTGCGCGGCGGCGTCCCGTGGACGGCCGAGGAAGCGCGTCGCGCCGGCACCGTGCACGTCGGGGGATCGCCGGAGGTCCTCGTTCATGCCGAGCGAGAGGTCGTGGCCGGGCGGATGCCCGAGCGCCCCTTCATCCTCGTCGGCCAGCAGTACCTCGCCGATCCCACCCGCTCGGCCGGCGACGTGCACCCGATCTGGGCCTACGCCCACGTCCCCCACGGCTACACCGGCGACGCGACGGGCGTGGTCCTCGACGAGATCGAGCGCTACGCACCCGGCTTCCGTCAGCGCGTCATCAGCACGAGCGTGATGACGCCGGCCGACTACGAGGCCTACAACCCCAACTACGTGGGTGGCGACATCGCGATGGGCGCCAACACCATCCCCCAGCTCATCGGGCGCCCAGCGCTGGCCGCCGACCCCTACGACACCGGCGTCCCCGGCATGTACCTCTGCTCGGCGTCGACCCCTCCCGGCGCCGGCGTCCACGGCATGTGCGGCTACCGCGCGGCGCAGAGTGCGTGGAAGCACCTCGCGAAGCTGGGCTGAGGCGGACCAGGACTGCGCCCCACCGGACTCGGTCAGCTCCACCCTTCTCGTCGCTCAGGCGGGCTCGATTGGTCACAGACGGCAGGTTTTCGGCCGGAATTTCGCCGATTGGTCCCAAACGGCGAACGCGATGTGACGCCTGGGGCTGAAGGGATCAGCGGACGGTGGTGGCCGGCGGGGGGACGTCGATTGGTCACAGACGACAGGTCCGAGCGCCGGAATCGTGTCGTTTGGGACCAAACGGCGCACGCCCACCCCCAGCCCACCCCACCCCAGCCCGGACGACGCCGGGGCTCGGACGCCGAGGCGCAGGCGCGGCGCCGCGCCGCGGATCAGGCGATCAGGTCGTCCCAGCCCTGGGCGAGGTAGTCGACGAAGGTCGGCGAGACGCACTCGGACACGAGGTGCTCGCGAGTCACGGGCCGTTCGACCGCGCGGAACCCGGCGTCGGCGACGGCGAGGGTCGCGAAGTCGTGGTGCAGGATCGCGCCCATCCCGACGCTGACGAAGTCGGCCCCCTTCTCGAGGCACCAGCTGGCGTCGGCAGCCGAGAGCACCTTGCCGGCCACGCCGAGGCGGGTCCCGCCGCGCTCGAGCGAGGTGAAGTGCTCGATGAGCAGGCGGTCGTCGTCCCCGACGTCTCCGCGTGGGTGCATGAAGACGTCCCACAACGACATGTCGAGATAGTCGAGCAGGCCGGAGGTGAGTACCTGGCCGGCCACCGCCACCCCGTCGGGCAGCGTGACGCCGTTGCCCTCCGGCGTCAGGCGCAGGCCGAGCTGGAAGTCGGGGCCGGTGGCCTCGCGGATGCCGGTGAGGATCTCCGTCAGCATCCGTGTGCGGTTCTCCAGGGAACCGCCGTACTCGTCGGTGCGGTGGTTCGAGCGGGCATCGAGGAACTGGCACACCAGGTAGCCATGGGCTCCGTGCACCTCGACGCCGTCGAACCCGGCGGTCTCGGCGCGCACCGCCGCGTCGACGAAGTCGGCGACGCACTCGTGCACCTCGTCGGTGGTCATCGCGACGGAGTCGGTCTTCGCATCGTCCCAGGGGCACTGGTTGGGCCGTCCGGACAGTGCGGGATCTGCCCGGCGTCCGCCGTGGTGCAGCTGGACCGACGAGACGGTCCCGGTCGCGCGCAGGCCCTCGGCGAGGCGGGTGAGCCCGGGGAGCTGGTCGTCGGAGGCGATGCCGAGCTGGCCGGCCCACGCCTGACCTGCCGGAGCGACGTACGTCGCGCAGGTCATCGTCAGTCCCATCCCGCCGCGACCGCGCGCCTCGAGCCAGTTGAACTCGTCGTCGGACAGCGTGCCGTCGTCGTGGCTCTGGGTGTTGGTCAGCGGGGCCAGGGCGAAGCGGTTGGCCCAGTCGGGGCCGTGGGGGAGGGCCAGGGGTGTCCCTGGCAGGAGGTCGGTCACTCCGCCATCCTGCCCGGGGCCCGGGCACGGGTGGGCCTTGGCCCGGCAGCCTTGGCTCCACTACCCTAGGGGGGTAGGGTGTGAGCATGGACCACCAGACGCCGCCGGGCTACCTGATCCGCAAGGACGACTACCTCAAGCGGATGCGTCGCATCGAGGGCCAGGTCAAGGGCATCGAGCGGATGATCGGGGACGAGAAGTACTGCATCGACATCCTGACCCAGGTCTCGGCGGTCACGAAGGCACTCCAGGCCGTGGCGCTCGGGCTCGTCGACGAGCACATGAGCCACTGCGTGCTCGACGCCGCCCGCGCCGGCGGTCCGCAGGCCGAGGCCAAGCTGAGGGAGGCCTCCGAGGCGATCGCCCGTCTCGTGAGGTCCTGACCCGCGGCCGTCCTGCCCATGCCCCTGCTCCCATCCCGTCCGACCCCGTCCGACCCCGTCCGAGGAGAACTACGATGAGCGAGACCCAGACCTACACCGTCACCGGCATGACCTGTGAGCACTGCGTCGCCTCGGTGACCGAGGAGCTCACCGAGGTGGCCGGCGTCACCGACGTGGCCGTCGACCTGGCCAGCGGCGGCGTCACCGTCACCAGCGACGCCCCGCTGGTCGACGACGTCGTCCGCGCGGCCGTCGAGGAAGCCGGGTACGCGATCGTATGACGCCCTCCGCCGGCACGACCACCCCCACCGACGACGCCTCGGCGAACGAGGTCGAGCTCGCGATCACCGGGATGACGTGCGCGTCCTGCGCCCACCGCATCCAACGCAAGCTGAACAAGCTCGACCAGGTGACGGCCGCCGTCAATTACGCGACCGAGAAGGCCTCGGTCTCCTACGGTGGCGACGTCACCACCGAGACACTGCTCGCCACGATCGAGGCCGCCGGGTACGCCGCCACCCTGCCGTCGGCCGACGACGAGCCGGTGGTCGCCGGGGGCACGTCACTACGCACGCGCACGATCGTGTCGGCGGTGCTGAGCGCGCCGGTCATCGCGATGGCGATGGTGCCCGCGCTCCAGGTCGACTACTGGCAGTGGATCTCGCTGGTGCTGGCCACCCCGGTCGTCGCGTGGGGCGCATGGCCGTTCCACCGCGCAGCGTGGACCAACCTGCGTCACGGCGCCACGACCATGGACACCCTCATCTCGATGGGCACGCTGGCCGCCTTCGGCTGGTCGGTCTACGCCCTGGTCCTCGGCACCGCCGGCGAGATCGGGATGCGCCACGCCTTCGAGCTGACCCTCAGCCGCAGCAGCGGCTCCGACAACCTCTACCTCGAGGCAGCAGCGGGCGTCACCACCTTCCTGCTCGTCGGTCGCTACCTCGAGCACCGGGCGAAGGGTCAGGCCGGGGCCGCGCTCCGGGCGCTCCTCGACCTCGGGGCGCGTGACGTCGCAGTGCTCCGCGACGGCGTCGAGACCCGCATCCCCGTCGACCAGCTCGGCGTCGGCGACACCTTCGTCGTCCGACCCGGCGAGAAGGTCGCCACCGACGGCGAGGTGGTCGAAGGGTCCTCGGCCATCGACGCGTCGCTGCTGACCGGGGAGTCGGTGCCGGTCGAGGTCGTCGTCGGCGATGCCGTCGCCGGCGCCACCGTCAACGCCGGCGGCCGCCTGCTCGTGCGCGCGACGCGGGTCGGGTCCGACACCCAGCTGGCCCAGATCGCCCGGCTCGTCGAGCGGGCACAGACCGGCAAGGCTGCCGCCCAACGCCTGGCCGACCGCGTCTCGGGCATCTTCGTGCCGCTCGTCATCGCCCTGGCCGTCGCGACGTTCCTCGGCTGGCAGGTGTTCTCCGGCGACGCCACCGCCGCCTTCACCGCCGCGGTCGCGGTCCTCATCATCGCCTGCCCGTGTGCCCTCGGGCTGGCCACGCCGGTGGCGCTGATGGTCGGCACCGGCCGCGGTGCCCAGCTCGGCATCCTCATCAAGGGTCCCGAGGCGCTCGAGCAGACCCGCGCCGTCGAGGTGGTCCTGCTCGACAAGACCGGAACCGTGACCACCGGCGAGATGACGCTGCGCGACGTGCTCGTCGCCCCCGGCGAGGACGCCGACCTGGTGCTGCGCCGCGCCGGGCTGCTGGAGGACTCCTCCGAGCACCCGATCGCCCGCGCGATCGTGACCGCGGCGCACGAGCGCGTGGGCGACGAGGTACCGGACGATCCAGCGAGCGTCGACGACTTCGCAGCGCTGGCCGGCCTGGGCGTCCGCGGCCGCGTCGAGGGCGTCGAGGTCGTCGTCGGGAGGCCCCGGCTCCTGGTCGAGCAGGGGCTCGACGTCCCCAGCGAGCTGGTCGCGGCGATCGAGGACGCGCAGGACGCCGGCGGCACCGCCGTCGCCGTGGGCTGGGACGGTCGGGCGCGGGGCGCCCTGGTCGTCGCCGACACCGTCAAGGAGACCTCGGCCCGGGCCGTGAGCCGGCTCCGCGAGCTGGGGCTTCGCCCGATGCTCCTGAGCGGTGACAACACCGCGGTGGCCGCCCGGGTGGCCGCCGGCATCGGGATCGACGCCGACGACGTGTTCGCCGAGGTACTGCCCGCCGAGAAAGCCGACGTCGTCCGACGGCTCCAGGGGGAGGGCCGCGTCGTCGCGATGGTGGGGGACGGCGTCAACGACGCCGCCGCGCTGGCGCAGGCCGACCTGGGGCTGGCGATGGGCACCGGCACCGACGTGGCGATCGAGGCCAGCGACCTGACGCTGGTGCGGGGCGACCTGCTGGTGGCGGCTGATGCGATCGCGCTGTCACGGCGCACGCTGGCCATCATCAAGGGCAACCTGTTCTGGGCCTTCGCCTACAACGTGGCCGCGTTGCCGCTGGCCGCAGCCGGGTTGCTCAACCCGATGCTGGCCGGGGCGGCCATGGCTTGCTCGTCGCTGTTCGTGGTCGGCAACAGCCTGCGCCTGCGGGGCTTTCAGCCGCGCGGGTGAGGCCTCGTGTGGCCGGGGTCACTACCGTGGCCCGGACCGGCGATGACGCGGCCTCACGCAGGCGCGGCGTCGTGAAGGGCGCCGGACGCGCTCCGGCGCACGAAAGGCCCCTCCGGCTCGCTGGCCGAAGGGGCCTTTCTCGCGCAGCGGGGCTGCCGGTGCTCGGGGTGCGGCTCAGATCTCGTTGCGCCGTTCGTTGACCGTCTGCGAGCCGTCGGGGTGCGTGGTCGTCTGCACCGTGCGGCTGTTGCGTCGACCGTTGAGGGTGAAGAAGGCCAGGGCGACCACGACGACGCCCACGCCGGCCATGATCAGACCCACCGTGTAGAGGTCGACACCCTCGACCGCGTCGTCGACGGCAAAGGCCAGGATGAGGCCGAGCACAATCAGGAATCCACCGAATCCGTAACCCATGACGTTTCTCCTTGAGGTGTGGCTGAGGGGGTGTGACGCACGTGCTGCTCAGCGCCCGGAGGGCACCGACCGATCACGTTCGCACGCCTGCGAGGACGCGCGAATCGTCCTGCAGGGTGAGGTGGACTCTAGTGGGTCCCGGCCGGTCAGGAGCGTGACGCGGCCGTGCCCGGGTGCACCACGCGGGTGCGGTCGGGGGTGAAGCCGCGCTCCATCCCCCATCGCACCGCTTGGCTGCGGGTGTCCACGTCGATCTTGCGGTAGAGCGAGCGGATGTGGGTCTTGACGGTGTTCATGCTGATGAACGCTCGCTCGGCGATGTCCTCGTTGGTCAGTCCCTGACAGATCAGGGCCAAGATCTCGCCCTCGCGTGGCGAGAGTCCCTGCAGGTCGCCCGGCCAGCGCCCCAGGATGGTGTCGTTGTCGAGGGCCTCGCCCGCGCCGAGCGCCAGGACCTGCTCGCCCGCGTGGATGCGCTCGATCGCATCGACGAGCTCGGGACCCGTCACGGCCTTGGTGAGGTAGCCGGCCGCGCCGGCCGCAACGGCACGACGTACCAGCGAGAGGTCGGTGGTCCAGCTGAGGACGACGATGCGCGCCTCCGGGTCGGTCGACACCTCGGAGAGGTCGACGGCGTCACCCTGCAGCTGGCCGAAGGTGTCGTAGAGCACCAGGTCGACCGCGCTCGCCACGGGGCGCCCGGCGTCGATCTCGACGACCTCGACGCGGTCGGCGTACGGCTCGAGCACGGCGGTGATGCCCGCGATGACGAGGTCGTAGTCGTTGACGATCGCGATCCGGACCGGGGTGGTGGTCATCGCCTCAGGATAGGGCAGGCGCCCGCGTCAGGGGCGGGGCCTCGGCCGACCACCGGGCGCCGCCTGCCTGACCACGAGACGCTGGACTTTGGGAACTAGAACACGTTCTAATGCTCAGATGCGCAACGGTCTCGTCCTGTTCTCCTCCGATCGCGGGATCACCCCCGCCGCCCTCGCCGTAGCGGCCGAGGAGCGCGGTTTCGACACGATCTACGTGCCCGAGCACACCCACATCCCGGTGCGGCGCGACGCCGCGCACCCGACGGGCGGCGAGTCGCTCCCCGACGACCGCTACACCCGCACCCTCGATCCGTGGATCTCGCTGGCCACCGCGGCCGCGGTGACCTCGCGGATCCGACTGGCGACCGCGGTCGCGCTGCCCGTGGAGTCCGACCCGATCACGCTGGCCAAGCAGATCGCGACCCTCGACCACCTCTCCGGCGGACGGGTCACGATCGGCGCCGGTTTCGGTTGGAACACCGACGAGCTCGAGGACCACCACGTGCCCCCGGCGAGGCGACGCACGGTGCTCAAGGAGTACGTCGAGGCGATGCGCTCCCTGTGGACCGAGGAGGAGGCCTCCTACGACGGCGAGTTCGTGTCGTTCGGTCCGTCGTGGGCCTATCCCAAGCCGGTGCAGGCGCACGTGCCGCTCGTCGTCGGCGCCGGCGCCGGCCCCCAGACCTTCGCCTGGATCGCGGCGCACGCCGACGGGTGGATGACCACCCCGATCGAGCAGGACATCAGCACCAAGTGCGCCACGCTGCACGCCGCGTGGTCCGACGCCGGCCGCGACGGGGCGCCCGAGATCCACGTGCTGATCGCCGCCAAGCCGTCGCCCGAGGACCTCGAGGGCTGGGCGGGTGCGGGAGCGACCGACCTGATCTGGGGAGTTCCCGACAGGCCTGAGGACGACGTGCTCGCCTACCTCGACCGGCTGGCGGGCCGGCTCGGTCTCGTCGCGTTGGCGGGTGCCTGAGATGGCCGAGACCGTGCAGCAGCTCCTGCGGGAGCGTGCCGAGGACGACACCACCGGGCTCGTCCACGACGGTCGCACCTGGACCTGGCGCGAGCACCTCGCGGAGAGCGCGCAGGTCGCGTCGGCACTGCTGGGCATCGCCGACCCGTCCCGGCCGATGCACGTCGGCTCGCTGCTGGGCAACACCCCCGACATGCTGCGGATGATGGCCGGCGCGGCGCTCGGCGGCTACGTCCTGTGCGGCATCAACACCACGCGCCGAGGCGACGGACTGGTGGCCGACGTCCGACGCTCGGAGTGCCAGGTGCTCGTCACCGACGCCGAGCACGCCCCGTTGCTCGAGGGTCTCGACCTGGGTGACGTGCGGGTCGTCGACACCTCGAGCCGGGAGTGGGCCGACCTGCTCGCGGGCGCCGGGGAGCTGGCCCCGCACCGCGAGGCCGAGATGATGGACACCTTCATGATGATCTTCACCTCCGGCACCAGCGGTGACCCGAAGGCGGTGCAGGTCGCGCACATCATGGTGCTCTTCGCAGGCCTCAACCTGGTCTCGCGCTTCGAGGTGTCGAGCGAGGACGTCTGCTACCTCTCGATGCCGCTCTTCCACTCGAACGCGGTCGTGGCCGGGTGGGCGGTCGCGATCGGCAGCGGCGCGGCGATGGTGCCGGCGAAGTTCTCCGCGAGCCACTTCCTCGACGACGTCCGCAGGCACGGCGTCACCTACATGAACTACGTCGGCAAGCCACTCGCCTACGTGCTGGGCACGCCGGAGCAGGACGACGACGGCGACAACCCGCTGCGGGTGGCCTTCGGCAACGAGGCCGGCGACCGCAACATCGACGACTTCGCGCGCCGCTTCGCCTGCACGGTCGTCGACGGCTTCGGCTCGACCGAGCTGGCGATCATCATCACCCGCGAGGACGGCACCCCGCCGGGGTCGATCGGCGTCGGCGCCGAGGGCGTGGCGATCTACAGCTCCGAGTCGGTCACCGAGTGCCCACCCGCGGTCTTCGACGAGCACGGAGCGCTGACGAATGCCGCGGAGGCGATCGGCGAGCTGGTCAACACCCAGGGCGCCGGCTACTTCCAGGGCTACTACAACGACGAGTCCGCCAACGACGACCGGATGCGCCACGGCATGTACTGGTCGGGCGACCTCGCCTACAAGGACGCCGACGGCTGGATCTACCTGGCCGGCCGCACCGCCGACTGGATGCGCGTCGACGGTGAGAACCTGGCTGCGGCGCCGGTCGAGCGGATCCTGGCGCGACTCGACGGGCTCAACCAGGTCGCGGTGTACGCCGTGCCCGACGCCGACGTGGGCGACCAGGTGATGGCGGCCGTCGTCCTCGACGACCAGGCCTGCCTCGAGCCTGCCGAGCTGGAGTCGTTCCTGGCTGCCCAGCCGGACCTGTCGCCGAAGGCGTGGCCGCGGTTCGTGCGGATCGCACCGTCGTTGCCGAGCACCGCCACGAACAAGGTCCTCAAGCGCGAGCTCACGGCCGAGGGCGCGACGCCCGGGAACGGTGTCCTGTGGGTGCGCGAGGCCCGCGGCACGTCGTACGCGGTGGCCTCGACGGCCGCCGGGAAGAGTGCGAGCCTGGTCTCCTCGTGAGCGCCCCGACGCCGTCCGGCTCCCTGCTCGACCACCTCACGGGTGAACGTGCCCGCCAGGTCGCGCGGCGGGTCGGCCCGGTGCTGCTCGTGCTCGTCGTGGTGCTGGTGGTCCTGGCGCTCTACGACGGGCTGAGCGACGACAGCGGCAACGCCGGCGCCGGCGACAGCTACGGCGTGGTCGCTGCCGACGACTCCTGGCTCGGGTACCTGCCGGCCCAGGGGGCCGTGCCGGGGCTGTCGGTCGTCGGCCTCACGGAGGTCACCCGCGGGGGTCCGGTCGCGCGACGCGTCGACTTCGTCGTTCCCGGGGTGTCCGACGGCGCGGTCACGCTGTGCTTCGTGGGCTTCGACGGTGACCTCGCCGTGGCCTGTCCGGACGCCGTGCCGCTGGGTCAGGTGGGGCGTGCGGTAGGACTCCCGTTCGTGGGTCTCGAGGGTCCGATCGGCGCGCTCGACTGGCTGGCGGTCTACTCCTCCCCCACGCCCGGGCTCGAGGCGCTCGACTACCTGCGACGCTGACGAAGGGTCGCCGACACCCTTGCGTCGCGCCCGCTCCCCGTTCTAGATTGGACAGGTGTCCAGTCAGGTGTTCAGGGTCCCGCGCCAGGGCCTGCGCACGCGCCAGGTCGAGACGCTGGCCCGGCTGCTCGCGGCCGGCGACGACGAGCTGCGGGCGGTCGGGCACGAGGCGCTGACGATCCGCACGGTGGCGTCGCGGGCGGGGGTGTCGCCGGCGACGGCGTACACCTACCTGGCCTCGAAGAACCACCTCTTCGCCGAGCTCTTCCTCGGCTACCTGACCCAGGACGCAGAGCACGAGGCGAGCGGCGCGGACCCGGTCGACCGGGTCCGCAGCGTGACGCGCCAGATGGCCGATCGACTCTCCTGCGCCCCCGAGCTGGCCGCCGCGGTGACACCGGCGCTGCTGAGCTCCGACCCGGACGTCGATCGGCTGCGGCTGCGCATCGGCGCCGAGTTCGTGCGGCGCTTCGCGCTGGCCCTCGGCGACGAGGTCGGCGAGCACACCGACGAGGTGGTCGAGGCACTGACCCTGGCGTTCTCGGGCGCGCTCCTGCAGGCCGGCATGGGCCTGCTCACCTACACCGAGATGGGTGATCGCCTCGACGTCGTCGTCGCCACGATCCTGCGAGGCAACACCTGATGGCCTTCCTGCCCGCCTCGACCGCGACCGCCCGCGGACCGATCGTCTTCGACCCGTTCGACTACGGCTTCCAGGAGGACCCCTACCCGGTCTACGCCCGGTGCCGCGCCGAGGAGCCGCTGCACCACAACGCGACCCACGACTTCTGGGTGCTCACCCGGCACGCCGACGTGCAGCACGCGTTCCGCAGCGAGGGCGTCTACTCCAACGCGATGGGGGTCTCGCTCGAGCCGTCGGCCTGGGGCCCACACGCCCACAAGGTGATGTCGTTCCTCGGCATGGACGGCGAGCGACAGAAGCGGCTGCGATCGCTGGTGTCGAAGGGCTTCACCCCGCGCCGTGTCACCGAGCTGGCACCGCGGGTCGAGCGCCTCACCGACCACTACCTCACGCACTGCCTCGAGCGTGCGGAGAGCGGCCAGGGCTTCGACTGGATCACCGACTTCGCCGCCAAGCTGCCGATGGACGTCATCTCCGAGCTGATGGGGGTGCCGGGCGCCGACCGCGACGAGCTGCGCCGCCTCGCCGACACCGTCGTCCACCGCGAGGACGGCGTGCACGACGTGCCCGAGGCCGGTGTCGCCGCATCGCTGGACCTCGTCGTCTACTACGCCGACATGCTCGCGCAGCGCAAGAAGCAGCCGACCGACGACCTGACCTCGGCCCTGCTGGTGGCCGAGATCGACGGCGACCGCCTCGCCGACGACGAGATCATCGCCTTCCTCTTCCTGATGGTCGTGGCCGGCAACGAGACGACCACCAAGCTCCTCGGCCACGCGCTCTTCCACCTCACCCGTCATGACGACCAGGACGCCGAGGTGTTCGGGCGCGGGTCCGTCGAAGCAGGCCCCGACCTCGAGCTGGTCGCGCCCTGGATCGAGGAGACCCTGCGCTTCGACACCTCCTCGCAGGTGCTGGTGCGCCACCTCCTCGCCGACGTGGAGGTCGACGGCGTCGTCGCCCCGGCCGGCGCGAGGCTCGCGCTCTGCCTGGGCTCGGCCAACCGTGACGAGCGGGTCTTCGCCCGCGCCGACGTCTTCGACGTGCACCGGCCCAAGGAGGAGCTCGCCCGGTCGGTGAGCTTCGGTGGCGGGCGGCACTTCTGCCTCGGCGCCAACCTCGCCCGGCTCGAGGCGCAGATCGCCCTGCGCGAGCTCGTCACCCGGGTGAGGCGCATCGAGGTCGCTCACGACGACTGCCGGCGCGTGCACTCGGTCAGCGTGCGCGGGTTCAGCTCGGTGCCCGTCACCTCGGTCGAGGTGCGTTGATGGGTGCCGCGTCGAGGTATGCGCGACCCGAGCGTCGTCCGGCCGTGATCACCGGCGCGTCGTCCGGCATCGGCGCCGCCACCGCGCTCGCCTTCGCTGCCGCCGGTTACCCGGTCGCGCTCGGGGCGCGTCGTGTCGACAAGCTCGACGAGGTCGCCGCGCAGGTCCGCGAGAACGGCGGTGAGGCGGCGGTCGCCCACCTCGACGTCACCGATGCCGCCTCGGTCGCTGCCTTCGCCGCCGAGACGACCGCGGCAATGGGCGACATCGAGACCGTGGTGTCCAACGCCGGGGCCGTAGCGCCCGGCGTGGTCGCCGAGGTCGACTCCGAGCGTTTCTCCCGAGAGCTCGACCTCGCGGTCACCGGCGCCCACCGTCTGGTGCGGGCGTTCGTGCCGGCCATGATCGAGCGCCGCCGGGGCGACGTGGTGTTCGTGTCGTCCGACGTCGCCGTGCGCGCGCGGCCCCACATGGCGTCGTACGCCGCCGGCAAGTGGGGCCTGGAGGGCATGGCCCACTCCCTGCAGATGGAGCTCGAGGGCACCGGCGTGCGCGCCTCGATCGTGCGGCCGGGCCCCACGTGGAGCGAGATGGGCTCCGACTGGGACGCCGACGAGGGTGCGCGGGTGCTCGAGGCCTGGGTGCGCTTCGGCCTGGCTCGTCATCCGCACTTCCTCAAGCCGCAGGCCTCCCCCCTCCCTCTCCGGGCACGCCACGACGACCGAGAACGAGGTCCGTCGGATGGTCGTCGGCTGGGGCGACGAGGGCGAGGTCGACCTGCTCGACTTCTTCGCCGAGCTGACCATCTACACCACCGCCGCGTGCCTGGTCGGGCTGCCGTTCCGCGAGGAGATCGACCACCGCTTCGCCGAGGCCTACCACGGCCTCGAGCGCGGCACCGACGCCCTGGCCTACGTCGACCCCTACCTGGAGGGCGTGGAGTCCTTCGAGGTCCGCGACCGGTCCCGCGCCGAGCTGGTGGGTCTCGTGCAGGACATCGTCGACCGCCGTCGCGAGCGCGCCAGGGAACGTGGCGGGAGCGTCGCCAAGGACGAGCGCGACCTGCTCGACGTCCTGATCTCCCTCGACATGGGGGCCGACTACATCACCGGTGTCTTCATCTCCATGCTCTTCGCCGGCCACCACACGTCGTCGGGCACCTCGGCCTGGACCCTGATCGAGCTGATGCGGCATCCCGACGTGATGGCCGAGGTCACCGAGGAGCTCGATGAGCTCTACGCCGACGGACCCGACGGCCGGGTCGAGGTCTCCTTCCAGGCGCTGCGCTCGATCCCGACGCTCGAGTCGGTCGTCAAGGAGACGCTGCGCCTGCACCCGCCGTTGATCATCCTGATGCGCCAGGTGGTCGAGGAGATCGAGCTCGCCGGTCACCCGATCCCGGTCGGCACCATCGTGGCATCCTCGCCGCGCGTCTCCAACCGGCTGGAGGAGGACTTCCCCGACGCCGGTTCGTTCGACCCCTCGCGCTACCGCGACCCGCGCCAGGAGGACCTCCGCAACCGCTGGACGTGGATCCCGTTCGGCGCCGGCAAGCACCGCTGCGTCGGCAACGCGTTCGCGATGATGCAGATCAAGGCGATCTTCTCGGTGCTGCTGCGCGACTTCGAGTTCGAGCTCGCCCAGCCCAGCGAGACCTACCGCGACGACTACTCCACGATGGTCGTCCAGCTGCAGCGCCCGTGCCGGGCGCGCTACACCAGGCGGCTGGGGTGACGGGCCGGGGGCAGATTCTCCGCCTGAGCGGTGAATCTCCCGCTTCTGTCATGAAGCTTCCTACAAGAAGCGGGAGTTTCACCACTTCAGCGGAGAAACTGCCGCGCGCCCGAAAAGGCGCCACGACATGAAGATCATCGCCGACCTCGACCTCTGCCAGGGCCACCAGATGTGTCAGGGCGAGGCTCGCGACGTCTTCGGCTTCGACGCGGACGCCGATGTGGTCGTCGTCCTGCAGGAGCACCCCGACGAGTCGCTGCGGCCCCAGGTCGCCGCGGCGGTCGGCTACTGCCCGGCGATGGCGCTGAGCCTCGAGGAGGAAGCATGACCGACAGCACCCCGACCACCCCGCTCACCAGGGCCGAGATCGAGGAGTTCTGGGAGACCTGGCTCGAGGTCAACCGCCGGGCCGAGGCGTCGGGCGACTGGCGTGAGATGGCCGAGTGGTACGCCGAGGACGCCTCCTACGGCTGGATGTACGGCCCCGACGAGCACTTCATGGCGGTCGGGCGCGACCAGATCCGGGACTGGGCGATCGGCATCGAGATGGACGGTCTCGACGGATGGCACTACGACTACCAGTGCGCGATGATCGACGAGGCCAAGGCCATGGTGCTGGGGTTCTGGAAGCAGAGGTCAGGGATCACGAACGACGAGACCGGCCAGGAGTACGAGATCCTCGGCATCGGTGGCTCGTGGTTCGGCGTCGAGCGCCAGGTCGGCGGACCGGATGACGGGCTGCTCAAGTTCGCGTGGCAGCGCGACTGGTTCGACCTGGCCTCGACCGCGCACACCTTCGTCGAGATCATCAAGGCCGGCAAGGCGCCCGACACGCTGCTGAGGCGGATGGCGGTGGCCGGCCACGAGGTCCCCGGGCACTACCACCACCGCGACCTCCCCTCGCCGGTCTGGCCGCCGCCGGTCGAGCGCGGCGACTTCGTCACCCAGGACCCGACCGCGTGAGCAGGCTCGCCGAAGCACTGGCGACCCCCGCGCCCAGGCAGCTCGTCGACGGCGAGCTCGTCGGCGGCGGTGACGGCACGACGTACCCGATCGTGAACCCGGCCGACGGTCAGGAGATCGGACGAGCTCCCGACGGGACGGCGGCGGACGTGCAGGGAGCGATCGGCGCCGCCCGTCGGGCCTTCGACGAGAGCGACTGGTCGACCGACGTGGAGCTGCGGGTCCGGTGCCTGCGTCAGCTGCACGAGGCGTTGCTCGACCATGCCGAGGACTTCCGCGCCCTGACCCGCGCCGAGGTCGGGATGCCCGACTTCATGATGGGCGCCGCGGGTTTCGACGTACCGGTCGAGGGGCTGAAGTGGGTCACCGACCTGGCCGAGGCCTACGCGTTCGAGAGAGACCTCGGTGTCGCCGCGCCGATGGGCATCGCGTCGCGTCGTACGGTGCGCCGCGAGCCGGTCGGGGTGGTTGCCGCGATCACGCCGTGGAACGTGCCGACGCAGATCAACCTGGCCAAGGTCGGGCCCGCGCTGGCCGCCGGCTGCACCGTCGTCCTCAAGCCGGCGCCCGACACGCCCTGGGTCGCCTGCGAGCTCGGACGCCTCGTTGCCGAGCACACCGACATCCCGGCCGGCGTCTTCAACGTCGTGACCCCGCGCTCCAACGACGTCGCCTCGGCGCTCTCGACCGACCCACGCGTCGACATGGTGTCGTTCACCGGCTCGACCAGCGTGGGCAAGGCGATCATGGCGGCGGCCGCGCCCAGCCTCAAGCGCGTCTTCCTCGAGCTCGGCGGCAAGAGCGCCGCGATCGCGCTGGACGACGCCGACGTCGGCGCGGTGGCCGCGGCGACGGCTTTCGCGGCCTGCATCCACGCCGGGCAGGGCTGCGCCATCACCACCCGCCTGCTGGTGCCGCGCGCGTCGTACGACGAGGCGGTGCAGGTCGCGGCCGCGACCATGGAGTCGATCGGGGCGAAGGACCCCGCCGACCCCGGCACCATCTGCGGCCCGGTGATCTCACAGGTGCAGCGCGACCGGGTCGAGGCCTACCTGCGGCTGGCGCTGGAGGAGGGCGGCACGTTCGCGACGGGCGGGTCGGTCATCGACAGGGACGGCTTCTGGGTCGAGCCGACCGTCGTCGTCGGCCTCGACAACTCCTCGCGGCTCGCGCAGGAGGAGATCTTCGGACCGGTCCTGGTCGTGATCGCGCACGACGGTGACGACGACGCCGTCCGCATCGCCAACGACTCCGCCTACGGACTCTCCGGCTCGGTCGACTCCGGCTCGCTCGCGCGCGCCAAGGCGGTGGCGGCTCGCATCCGCACCGGCACCCTCGCCGTCAACGGTGGCGTGTGGTTCAGCCCCGACGCACCCTTCGGCGGCTACAAGCACTCCGGCATCGGCCGCGAGATGGGCGTCGCCGGCTTCGAGGAGTACCTCGAGACGAAGACCATCGCCGAACCCGCCCAGATCGACCGAGGAGAGCCATGAGCAACCGCTTGCAGGACAAGGTCGTCGTCGTGACCGGCGCGGCCCAAGGCATCGGCGAGGCCTATGCGAGGGCGATCGCCGCCGAGGGCGCGTCGGTCGTGGTCGCCGACCTCGACGAGGAGGCCGGCGACGAGGTCGCCCGGCAGATCGAGGCCGACGGCGGCACCGCGACGTTCGTGCGCACCGACGTGTCGTCGGCCGAGTCGGCGTCCGCGCTCGTCGAGGCCGTCACCGCGGCGTACGGCGGCATCGACGGGCTGGTCAACAACGCCGCGATCTACGGGGAGATGCAGTTCGACCTGCTGATCAGCGTCGACTGGGAGTACTACAAGAAGTTCATGAGCGTGAACATGGACGGCGCCCTGGTGATGACCCGCGCCGTCCACCGCTCGATGCGGCAGCGAGGTGGTGGCTCGATCGTCAACCAGAGCTCGACGGCGGCCTACCTCTACTCCGGCTTCTACGGCCTGGCGAAGGTCGGCGTCAACGGCCTGACCCACCAGCTCGCCCACGAGGTCGGCGGCATGGGGATCCGGGTCAACGCGATCGCGCCCGGTCCGACTGACACCCCTGCGACCCGCAAGCAGGCCGGCGACGCCGCCGAGGACCTCGTCAAGGGACTGGCGCTCAAGCGCATGGGTCGGCCCGACGACATGGTCGGCGCCTGCGTCTTCCTGCTCTCCGACGAGTCGTCGTGGGTGACCGGGCAGATCATCGCCGTCGACGGCGGCCAGACCTTCCGGGCATGAACACGCCACGGCGTCCCTCACGCGTCGGCTTCGTGGGCCTCGGCAACATCGGCAAGCCGATGGCGCTGCGCCTGGCGGCCTCCGACCTCGAGCTCTCGGTGTACGACCTCGCCCCCGGGCCGCTGTCCGAGCTCGAGGCGGCCGGGGCCCGGGTGGCCGGCTCCGTGGTCGGCCTCGCGGCACGCGTCGACGTCTTGTGCGTGATGGTGCGCGACGACGACCAGGTGCGCTCGGTGGTCGACGACGCGCTGGTGTCGGCGCCGGCAGGTCTGGTGGTGGTGGTGCACTCGACGGTCGCGCCGACGACCCCGCGCCTGCTGGAGGCCGCCGCGGCCGAGCACGGCGTCCTGCTGGTCGACGCCCCGGTGAGCGGCGGCGCGACGGGTGCCGCCGACGGCACGCTCGCGATCATGGTCGGCGGCTCCGAGGCGGCGTACGCCGCTGCCCTCCCGGCGCTCGACGCGATGGGGTCGAAGGTCGTGCATGCCGGGGCGATCGGTGCCGGCACGGCCTTCAAGCTGGCCCGCAACCTGATGCACTTCGTCTCCTTCACCGCTGCCACCGAGGCGCAACGTCTTGCCGAGGCGGCCGGGCTCGACCTGCGCGCGCTCGGCGACGTCGTCCGCCACACCGACGCGATCACGGGCGGAGCGGGCGCGATCATGCACCGCGAGACGGCTGCACCGATCGCGTCGGACGACTTCTGGCACGGGGTCTTCACCCACGTGGCCGACCTCGGCGAGAAGGACCTGCGCTTCGCCACCGAGCTCGCCGACTCGCTCGAGGTCGACACCCCGCTCGCCGACCTGGCGCTGCGACGACTGAGGACAGGACTGGGACTGTGACCGAGAAGTTCGACGGGCTGCCCGAGCAGCGCCGTCTCGGGCTGGAGAAGATGGAGGAGGTCTACGGCTTCGAGATGACCGACGGCACCGGGGACTTCTTCGGCTACACCGCCGACCACCTCTTCGGTGACATCTGGAGACGGCCCGGCCTGACCGATCGCGACCGACGCCTGATCCTCATCGGGATGCTGGCTGGGCAGGGTGCCGCCGACGTGCTCGGGATCCAGGTGCCGGCCGCCCACGCCCGCGGCGAGCTCGACGACGAGACGCTACGCGAGATCGTCGTCTTCGTCTGCCACTACGCCGGCTGGCCCAACGGTGCTCGACTCAACTCGATCGTCGAGGAGACCATCGCCAAGGCGGCCAGGGCCGCAGCACGTGCCGCACGCGAGCCGGACGCCTCGGACGCCGCCACGGACACCGGCGCCGATACCGGTACCGAGGGTTGATGTCGAGTCGGCGCGTAGACGCGCCGACTCGACCCGGATCTCGCGCCGAGTTGTCGAGTCGGCGCGTAGACGCGCCGACTCGACCCGGGGGTCTGGGAGGGTGAGGTTCATGAGCCTGCCGCGGGTGGTCGAGGTGCCGCTGCCGACGTACACCGCTCGGGTGCTCGAGTGGGGTCCGGGCAGCAGGTCCGAGGCGCCGCTGGTCGTGGCGTTGCACGGCTTTCCCGACACCGCCTGGACCTGGCGCCACCTCGGTCCCTTCCTCGCCGAGCGCGGCTACCGGGTCGCGGCACCGTTCCTGCGTGGGTACGGGCCGTCGGCGCTCCCGAGCGACGAGACCTACACGGTCGGGTCGCTGATGGCCGACGCGGTGGCGGTGCACGACGCGCTCGGCGGTGACGACCGCGCGATGCTGGTGGGCCACGACTGGGGCGCGATCGCAGCGAGCGGGCTCGGCGCGCACCCGAGCTCGCCGTACCGACGGGTGGTGACGCTGGCGGTGCCGCCGCTGCGCTCGATCACCCCGTCGCGCGAGTGGGTGGGGGGCTGGCTCGGCGCCGTCGTCCGGCAGCCCCGCCACAGCTGGTACATCGCCTACAACCAGGTGCCGGGCCTGGCCGAGCGCAGCTTCGAACGGCTGGTCACCAAGCTCTGGCACGACTGGTCGCCCGGCTACGACGCCACCGACGACCTCGCCAACCTGTTCTCGTCGGTGCCCGATCGCGCGCACGCCCGCGCGGTCGTGTCGTACTACCGCGCCTTCCTCCGGCCGGGTCGTGGGGCCGAGACGTACGCCACGTGGCACCGCACCTTCGCCGAGGTCCCTGTCGTCCCGACGCTCTTCGTCCAGGGCGACCAGGACGGCTGCATCGACCGGCGCTTCTTCGCGGGCGCCGACCGCGCGCTCACCGGTGCGAGCCGGGCGACGCTGGTGCCGGGCGCCGGGCACTTCCTCCACCTCGAGCAGCCGGACGTCGTCAACTCGTTGGTCGCCGACTTCCTCGGCGAGGCCTGAACCGTCGTCAGATCGCCCGAAGGCGGTGAGGGGTCGGGGTCACCCGACGTCAGCCGTCCGCCGAGCCACCCGGGGGCCGACCTTCTCCCCGACCCGCAGGAACGACCCGGTGCGCTCGGTGCCGAGGAGAGCGGTCGGCACGCCGTCCTCGACCACGGTGCGACCGGAGATGAGCACGCGGCTCACACAGGCGTCGTTGCGGTTGACCATGCGCGAGAGTCCGCCGAACTGCTCGACCGGGCTCTCGTGGTAGTCGTCGACGTCGGAGTCGAGGTGGGCCGGGTCGAGCACCACGACGTCGGCGCGGTCGCCGACGCGTAGGTGCCCGGCGTCGATGCCGTACCAGTCGGCGAGCTCGCCGGTGAGGCGGTGCACCGCGTGCTCCATCGTCATGAACGGGGTGCCGGCCAGCTCGGCGTCGTGGGCGTGGCGCAGGAAGCGCAGGCCCATGTTGTAGAACGCCATGTTGCGCAGGTGGGCGCCGGCGTCGGAGAACCCGAGCTGGACGCCGGGCTCGACGGCGATCTTCTTGAGCAGCTCGGGGCGGTGGTTGGAGATCGTGGTGCGCCAGCGGATGTCGGTGCCGTGCTCGAGCACGAGGTCGAGGAAGGCATCGACCGGGTGCAGGCCGCCGCGCTCCTGGCCGACCGCGCCGAACGACTTGCCGACCAGCGAGGAGTCGGGGCACGCGACGATCTCGGCGTCGAAGAAGTCGCGGTGCCACACCCGCGGGCCCCACTTCGCCTCGTAGTCCTTGCGGAAGCGACGACGGTAGGTCTCGTCGCGCAGCAGCTCGTTGCGCGCGACCTCGTCGGCGAGGTGCAGCGCCGCCGCCCCCGAGCCGAACTCCTCGAAGATCACCAGGTCGATGCCGTCGGCGTAGACCTCGAACGGCACCGGCAGGTGTTGCCAGCGGAAGTCGCCGCCGAGCTTGTTGACCGCCCGCGCGAGCGGGCCCATGCCGTGGATGACGGCCGGGATCGCCTTGATGTCGGCGGCCGAGAGCAGGCTCGTCTTGAGCTGCGGCCGGCCGATCCCGAGCGAGCTGAGGGCCTGGGTCACCAGGCTCTGCGGGTGGGTGATGTCGGGGCCCGACTGCAGCACCCGCTCGCGGGTGCGCAGGATCGAGTTGAGACGACGTAGCTCGCGCGCCTTCGCATACGTCGAGGGCAGCGTGCGAGAGCGGCAGATCTCGCCGTCGAGCTTGTCGAAGAGCAGCTGTTGCGACGACATCCCGAGGAAGCCGGCGTCGAGGGCCTCGTGCAGCATCGCCTCCATGCGCGCCTGCTCTTCCGCGCTCGGCCTGTCGTCGGGGCGGGTCGCGCGGTCGAGACCCATCGTGGCTGCGCGCATGTCGGAGTGGCCGATGAAGGCCGCGAGCTGCGGTCCGAGGGGCAGCGACTCGAGCGCGTCGACGTACTCCGCGGCACTCGACCAGTCCTTGTGCTCGTCGATCGCCTCGATCACGTGATCACGCGGGATCGCCTCGACGCGACCGAAGAGGTCGCCGGCGTCGATGCCGTCGACGTGGATCGTCGACAGCGAGCAGGAGCCGATCATGATCGTGGTGACGCCGTGGCGTACCGACTCGGGCAGGCCCGGACCGTCGAGCACCTCGATGTCGTAGTGCGTGTGGATGTCGATCATGCCCGGCATCACCCACTGCCCCACGGCGTCGATCACCTCGGTGTCGGGACCGGCCTGCAGCGGCCCGCTGGTGATCGTGACGACCACGCCGTCGATGATCCCGATGTTGCGCAGGGCCGAGGCGGCGCCGGTGCCGTCGAACCAGCGCCCGCCGGAGATGATGGTGTCGTAGGGCACACCGTCATCGAACCGCGACAGTTGACGCGCGTCAAGACGGTGGGATCTGTTTCCTGGACAGGTGTCCGGATTGTGGTGATGATGCTGTCATGCCGCCCGCGATCGAGCTCGCCGAGCCGGCCGCGCTCCTCGAGCTCGCCGGTGCGAGCGGGGGTCGGTCGTGAGTGGGCCGACGTACGGCGGCTTCTTCGAGGCCTCCGACCTGACAGACGAGCAGGTCGACGCGATCGAGGCCTCGCACGTGCCGGTCGCCGACGACCTGCGTGCCCTGATCGACCTGGCGATCCGCTCCGAGGTGGGGGCCTCGGCGGTCTCGGAGGCCCGCCGACACCTGGCCGCGGCCGCCGAGCTGCTCGGCGCCCGGACCCGCCCGGGCCCGGCCGGTGTGGCGCACAACGCGACCGGGCGGTCGTGGCAGTGGGGCAACGCCGTCGTCGGGCAGCGCAACGCGATCGCTGTGCCGATGAAGGTCGAGCGCCACGACGACGGGTCGACGTCTGCTCACGTGACGCTCGGCAATGCCTACGAGGGGCCGCCCTCGATGGTGCACGGGGGAGTGAGCGCGCTGCTGCTCGACCACCTGATGGGAGTGACGGCCAGCAGCATGAAGAAGCTGACGATGACCGGCACCCTGACGCTGCGCTACGTGCAGCCGCTGATGCTGGGCGAGGTGTGGCTCGCCGGGCGGATCACCGACGACACCGGGCGCAAGGTGACGGTGACGGCCGAGATCGGCGGGGCCGACGGCGTCGCGGTCGAGGCGGTGGGGCTGTTCATCGTGCCGAGCTGGTCGGTGGCGCAGACCGACGGCTGATCGTCTCGCCGGTCCTGCCCCTGCTGGCGCCTGGGGGCCCGGGAGGCCTGGGAGGCCTGGGAGGCCTGGGAGGATGGGGTCATGCGTCGAGCCGTCGGTCCCCTCCTCGCCCTGGCCGTGGCGCTGGTGCTCGCGGACTCGGCCGTGGTCACGCTGGCGCTGCCGGACATCCTGCGCGAGCTCGACACGTCGGTCACCCAGGTCGCCTGGGTGCTGATCGCCTTCAACCTCGTGCTGGGGCTGGTGGCCGTGCCCACCGCGATGGGCCTGGCTCGGGCGCGGCCGGCCGTGCCCACCGCGGGCGGCATCGCGATCTTCGCGGGTGCCTCCGCCTGGTGCGCGTTCGCCGGCTCGATCGACGTCCTCATCACCGCGCGGTGCGTGCAGGCCCTGGGCGGTGCGCTGGCGGTGCTCGGGTGCCTCGAGCTGCTGGTCACGCAGTACGGCGAGCGCCGCGGCGTCGCCGTCTGGGCGACCGCGGGCGTCGTGGGGACCGCCACCGGGCCCTTCGCGGGCGGCCTGCTCACCGAGCTCGTGTCGTGGCAGTCGATCTTCGTGGTGCAGGTGCCGTTCGCGGTGCTGGCGGTGCCCGCGGCTCTCTCGGTGTCCGCCGCCGCGGTGCTGACCGCCAACCGGCACCGGCCCGACGTCCGACCCAACCTGACGCTGGCGCTGCTCTCGGCCGCGCTGACGGCGGCGCTCTTCCTGCTGGTGCTGCTGCTCGTGGAGGGGTGGAACAGGTCTCCCGGAGTCGCGGCGCTCACGGTGTCGGTCGTGCCTCTCGCGGCGATCGCTGCGGGTCCGCTCGCTCGCCTCGTGAGACCCACCGAGGAGATGGAGGTGGCGGTCGGCTGCTTCCTCATCGCCGGCGGCCTGGCCGGCCTGGCCCTTCCACCGTCGTCCGACCTGGCCTGGACGATCGCCCCGCAGGTGCTGGTGGGTCTCGGTCTCGGCCTGACCGTCGACCGGCTGACCGCCAAGGCGGTGCAGATGCGTCTGCCGCGCGTGCAGCATGCCGGGTGGACGATCGGCGCGCGCCATGTCGGTGTCGTCGTCGGCCTCGCGATCCTGACGCCCGTCTTCACCGCCGACCTCCAGGACGCGCAGGTCCCTGCGCAGGAGGCCATCACCGCTCTGGTGCTCGACGCACCGCTGCAGCCCGAGGACAAGATCGCGGTGGCGCAGGCGCTCGGCACGGCGCTGTCGGGCGAGCAGGGTCAGGTGCCCGACCTCGGGCCGGCGTTCGCCCGGGTCGACGTCGCCGTCGAGGAGCAGCCCGCGCTGGACCGGCTCGAGAGCGGCCTCGACGACCAGCTGGAGCGGGCGGCGACGCGCGCCTTCCGCGACTCGTTCCTCATCGGTGCCGGCTTCGCGCTGCTGGCGCTGGTGGTCGTCGTCGCGCCACGACCGAGGAGACGATCATGAGACCGCTCCTGCGCGCCGCGGCGCTGCCGGTCGCCGCGGTGGTCCTGGTGGCCGGCGTCCTCGGCACGCAGCTCGCCAACGGAGGCGGCACCTACGAGCCGCTCCGCCCGCCGGAGCCCTGCACCGAGCGGGTCGTCACCTCCCAGGCCGACGGCATCGACGGGCTCACCGAGCGGCTGGTGCTCCTCGGCGTCGCCGACGCCGCCTGCACCCAGGGCGTGACCCGCGAGGGCCTCACCCTCGGGTTGGCGGAGTCGGGCGAGCCGACCGATGCGGAGGTCGACGCCCTGCGCGACGGCCTGAAGTCCGCCGTACGGCAGCTGGCCGACGAGGGCACCCTGCCCCTGGTCTCCGAGCTCGTCGACGAGGCGCTCGAACCAGGCCGATCTCAACGGCGTGCTGGAGTTCGCGATCCGCGCGCTGCCGGACTCCCTCATCGATGGCACCCTCAAGACCGACGACGTGCTCATCCGCGCGATCGACGAGCTCGACCTGCGCGCACTGCTGGCCAACCTCGACGACCAGGCGGGGCTCAACACCCAGGTCCAGTCCGCGATCACCGCGGCCGTCAAGGCGTCGCTGGTCGATCGGCTGCGCAACATCCTCTGACGCGGCGCAGTCAGGCGGACGCGACCGTCCGTCGCATCACCGTGTGCCCCTTGCCCTTGGGGCGGACGTAGTCGAAGCCGGCCCGCTCGTAGAGCGCGCGCGTGCCGTTGTAGAGGAACGAGTTGCTGACCCGGCGTCCGTCGTCCAGGTCCTGCGGGTAGCCTCGACGACGCCGCCTCCGGCCTGGGCGATCAGGTCGAGCGCGCCCTGCAGCACGAGCGACGACAGGCCGCGGCGCCGAAAGCGCTTGTCGATGAAGAGGCACGTGAGGCGGTAGTCGGGCACCAGGTCGGCCTCGGCGAGGTACTGCTTGCTGTGGTGGATGTTGGGCAGCTCCTCCGGGGTGCCGTACTCGCACCACGCGACGGCCTCGTCGCCGTCGAACGCCAGGGCCGCGTGAGCAGTGCCGTCCTCGACATGGCGGCGCTTCAGGGCGCGGTTGCCCTCGTAGCCCTGACCGCGCTCGGCGCAGTCGGGGTGGAACCAGATGCACCAGCACCCACCGAAGATGCCGTTGTGTCGTTCGACCAGGCCCGCGAAGGCGTCCCAGGTGGCAGTGGTCAGTGCCTTGATCTCGAGGTCGTCGGCCATAGGGCACCGTAGGCCGAGCGAGGCCGTTCGTGCACGGCGGTCGAGCAGCCGACGCCGATGACGCCCTCCTCAGGCCGAGCGGTCCGGTCCCCGGGTGAGGACGCGGACAAGGCCCGACGGGCGCACCGTCAGGCGTCGAACCGCGCGCGTCCTTGGACGGCGGACGTGCCCAGGTCGCTCTTCGGCAGCTCGGTGCCTGCGCGGGCGACCTCGATCCAGGAGTCGGTGTCGCCGACGGCAGCGAAGTTCGAGTTCAGGAGCACCATCAGGGTCTGGTGGAGCTGCTCGGCCGACACGCTGACTTGAGGACAACCATGCACATCGCCATCTACGCCTTCGACAAGATGAGCATGTTCCACCTGTCGGTACCCATGACGGTGTTCACCGAGGTGCGACTGCTGGGTCTCGACGCGTCGTGGCGCACCACGGTGTGGAGCACGGAGCAGCAGGTGGCGACGGTCGAGGGCGTGACGCTCGGCGATCTCGAGGGCCCCGATGCCGCCCGCGGGGCGGACCTCCTCGTCTTCCCGTCCTGGCACTCCGACCTACGGCCGGCCGAGCAGGTCGTGTCGACGGCGATCCACGACGCCAAGGCGCGGGGATCGCGCCTGGTGGGTCTGTGCCTGGGCGCCTTCCCCCTCGTCGGCTCGGGCGTGCTCGACGGACGAGCCGTCGTCACCCACTGGGGCGCCGCGGAGCAGATGTCAACCAGGTATCCCGAGGTGCTCGTCAATGCAGATGCGATCTAGGTCGACCACGGTGACGTGTTGACCTCTGCCGGTACGGCGTCGGCGATCGACGCCTGCCTGCACATCGTGCGTCGTGAGCTCGGCTCGGAGGCTGCAGCGACGCTCGCCAGGCACCTCGTCGTCGCCCCGCACCGAGATGGTGGCCAGGCGCAGTACATCTCCCGGCCCATGCCCGAGCCCGACGGCGTCGGACAGCTCGGCGACACCATCGAGTGGGCCCTGGCCAACCTCGGCCAGCCGATCGCCGTCGACGCGTTGGCGGCCCACGCGCAGATGAGCAAGCGCAACTTCACCCGACGCTTCACCGAGGTCACCGGATCGAGTCCGGCACGCAGGTTGAGGTCACGGCGTCTCGACGAGTCCCGCCGACTGCTCGAACGTTCCACCCTGTCGATCGCCACCATCGGCGCCCGTACCGGCTTCGGAGCGTCGTGAGCTTCCGTCAGCGCTTCGGCGACGCGTACGGCACGACCCCCACGTCGTACCGCCACCGCTTCGCCGTCCAGGCCGAGAGCGTCGGAGGCCGAGCAGTCCGAGCCCCTGGGCGAGGACGTCGACGAAGCCCTCCGGAGGTTGAGCAGTCCGAGCCCCTGGGCGAGGACGTCGACGGAGCCCTCCGGAGGTTGAGCAGCGAGCGAAGCGAGCGTCGACGAAACCCCGGAAGATACCCACGACCCCTCCACAGCCGAGTCGACCGAAGAAGTTGTCCACATCCCCACCGTTGAGGGCGAAAGTGGCAACTGAGTGTCGGTGGTCAGGTGCTTGAGTAGACCCATGAGCAGGCGCCTCGACGACACCGGGACGGGTCACCCGGTCCTCGGTTTCCTCGACGCGCTCGAAACCGGCCTGGACGACATCGATGGACGCCCCGGTGTGGTCGTTGAACGCCGAGGAGACCACCCAGGCGGTGACCCGGCTGGTTGCTGACCTGGCGCGGTTGGCGGAGGTCGAGACGCGGCTGCTCGGTCAGGCGCACACCCTTGACCTGCACGGGTCGATCGGTGCCAGGTCGGTCTCGCAGTGGTTGGCCCGGGCGACGCGGATGACGCGTGGTGAGGCCGCTCGCAGGTGCAAGCTCGCCACATCGTTGGACGCTCACCCGCAGACCCGCGAAGCGGTCGCAGCCGGCGGGGTTCTGCCGGAGCAGGCGAGCGTGATCGCTGCTGCGGTCGACGACCTCGACGACGAGTACGCCGCCGAGGCCGTGAAGGCAGAGGCGTTCCTGATCGGCAAAGCCTCTGACTTCGATGCCCACCAGCTGCGTCAGCTCGGTGAGCGGCTCTTCGAGACCATCGACCCCGACGGCGCCGAAGCCCATGAGGCGAAGAAGCTCGCAGAACAAGAGGAACGGGCCCGCAAGAAGACCGAGTTCCGGATGAACACCATCGGCGACGGCATCGCCAGGGGATCTTCACGTTGCCGGCGGTCCAGGCCGAGATGCTCCGCCAAGCACTCCTCGCGCTGGCCGCCCCCAAACATGTCCGCGCGACCGAGGGTGCTGGTGCGTTCGACCACGAGAAGCCGACCGCGCAGCGGATGGGCTGGGCCTTCGCTGAGTACATCGAACGCTACCCGTCCGAGAAGCTCCCCAAGATGGGCGGCCTGGCCGCCACGCTCATCGTGAGCGTGCAGGCCGACGTCTTCACCCACGGTGCGCAGAAGGCCGGACACACCGAGAACGGCACCGGTGTCTCACCAGGCCAGCTGCTCCGCTGGGCCTGCGAGGCAAAGCTCATGCCCGCGGTCCTCGACACGAAGGGCCACGTCCTCGACCTCGGCAGGTCGAAGCGGTTCCACACCGAGGCACAGCGGATCGCGCTCATCGTTGCCCAGAAGACGTGTCAGCACCCGGCCTGTGACACCGCCGGAGCGTTCTGCCACGTCCACCACACGAAGGCCTGGTCAGCGGGCGGTGGCACCAACACCCGCGACGCCGTCCTGCTCTGCCCCTTCCACCACCACCAAGCTCATGGGCAAGGCATCGACTACCCGCTGCGAACCTAGGCCGACGAACCGCGAATCTCTTCAGCGCAGCGCGTCGCGTTGCTCAGGATTCCCTGTCACGCAGGTGATTTAAACTGTCCATCAGATCGTGCGTCCATCGAGCGGAGCGGTGAGGAAGTTGATGCACCCACGCGGCGTTCGCTCAGCACGTCGCGAAGGTACGGCAGCATGCGGAGGGCTTGCTGCCGGCGCCGGATTACCACGACCTTGATCGTGATCAGAACCAGCGCTAGGCAAGCCGTCGAATCAACCGCGACCGCCACATCTACGGCTCAAGAAGTTTGGCTTCGCGGCACCCGAATGATGCGCATCATCATCTGGTGAGCGCCGACCCGAAAAGTTCGCTCCGATCGCCAGGACGACGACGCCGCCCGAGGGGCGGTAGTGCCTGGCGGCCTTGGGCTTTGACGGTGTGGCCATTAGCGCCAACAAAGAGCAGCGGAGAATTCGTACTGGGCGTGTTCGATTCACGCTCGATTGAGTCGTTTGCCTTCCCTTGGCGGCCGATTGCCCAGAACTTTCGGCAAACGGTCGACTCTGTGAGAAGGTCAGCGCAGGCTAGTGGTTACGGGATGTCGGGCCTTCTTGCCGCGTAGCTGTCAGCTGACAACGGCGCGTGAAGATGACGTCTCAGTGAGCACCTGTCATCCGACTGCCGGATGTAGGCCGAAGTGACTGTGCCCGGAAATTTTACGGGCATACTGCGGCACGCAGCACCAAAAACGCGAAGTTCGGAGGACAGATGAGGAAGCAACTTGCCATGGCAGTCTGCGCCGCAACCCTGATGTCCGGGTGTGGAGCTTCGGACTCCGAAGACAGTGTTCGATCGGGAGATGGACCTACCCCGGCGAAGTCCGACGACGCTGTGCGGAACTCTCCAGAAGCGAGCAGCACCGAAAGCGTCTCAACAGAGCCGACGGCCTCCCCATTGCTCAAAATTGAGGGCAAGTTCGAGATACCGGACGGCGAGGATGGCGCACTGTCGGTTGTCGTTATCGGTGAGGCCGATGCTGCGTCGGGTACGGTCCCGGTCGTAATCCGCAACATGACAGCGTCGCCACTTGCTAGTATCGAGGTCAGCGGGATTGTCCGCGATAGCGCTGGCGAACTAATGGGCTCTGGCTCGTCCCAGGGCTTCGCTCCCGAGCTCGTGAATCCCGGTGAATGGGCCTTCGGATACGTCTACATCGACGGGGTGAAGGCCGCGAAGGACACCGAATTCGACTTCACCGCCACAGGCAGTGAGCCAGACGACTTCCTCGGCTCTGTGGACGTCGAAATCGCTGAAGTTGCTGAGACGAAGGGCAGCTTCGGAAACAATCTAACTGGCATTTTAAAGAACCCAACCGACGAGGAAGTGTCCGGTCCGATCGGCGTAACAGCGGCATGCTTCGACAAGTCGGGGGCGCTCATCAGCACCCAAAGCGGCTTTGCTGACTCAGACTCTCTAGCCCCGCGCGGAACCTCGTCCTTCTCCATAGACCTCTTCGATGATCCGTGTGAGTCCTTCGCAATGGGCGCGAGCGGATACAACTTTTAGGAGCCCCCACGCCTCAAACCCTCTCAGGACGATCCCCCATGCGGGGCGTTTCAAGAAGCCGCTCGACTCAGCCCAGAAGTCGATGTCGTCGATGTTGTCCGCGGTGAAGGTGAACGTCTCGACAAGGATGCGCGGTCCGTGACGGGGTCTACTACGTGTCTGCCGCGCAGGCTCGCCCAAATGTGTCATCGGGGCCGGTAGCTCAGGCCCAGCTGATGGAAGTAGAACGTGAAGCAGTCGGTTTCCATGTCGACGGTCTGCTCCAGGGATTGGCCCATGCCGTGTCCACCGGCCTCCATCCGCAAGAGGATGGGCGCGTCGGATGAGGTTGCTGCCTGCAGTCGCGCAGTCATCTTCTTGGCGTGCCACGCGTCGACGCGCGGGTCGTACTCGCCGGCGGTGAGCAGCACTGCTGGATACGCGACGCCGTCGTGAACGTTGTGGTAGGGCGAGTAGGCGAGAAGAGCCTTGAACATCGCCGGGTCCCGCACGGTGCCGAACTCGGTGACGTTGAACTCGCCGTTCGGGGTGATCTCGCTGCGGAGCGCGTCGAGCACGGGGACTGCGCATACGACCGCCTTGGCGACGTCCGGCGCCTGGGTGAGCACACCGCCCATGAGCAAGCCACCGTTCGAACCCCCGAGGATGCCGAGCAGCTCGCGGCTGGTGACGCCGGTCTCGACGAGATGGTCTGCGCAGGCCTTGAAGTCGTCGAAGCAGTTCTGCTTGGTCTCCAGTCGGCCCGCGTGGTGCCACTCCTGTCCGTACTCACCGCCACCGCGGATGTTGGCCACCGCGAAGACACCACCCTGCTCGAGCCACAGCAGCGTGGATGGCTGGAACCAGGGCTTGAGGGAGATGGCGTAGCCGCCGTAGCCGTACAGCACCGCTGGTGCGGTGCCGTCCCTCGGCGTTCCGGCCGCGGCGATGAGGTTCACCGGCACTCGAGTGCCGTCTTCAGAGGTAGCGAACACCCGCTCCACCTCCATGCCCGAGAAGTCGAGCGGCGTCACGGTGTCGAGACCGGTGCGCCGGGGAGCGCCGTCGACATCGCTGTGGATGAACCACGTCCGTGGCGACACGAACGTCTCCACCGCCCAGATGACGGCGTCCTCGCCGACCGCCCTGAGTGACTCCACCGAGCAGATGTCGGGCAGATCAACGTCTGGTAGCTGCGTCCCGGAGTGGTCGAAGACCCGCATGGCCGAGGGGCCGCCGTCGATGTCCACCACCCAGAGCCGGTCTCGGGTAGCGGCGATCAGCTCGATGGTGACCGTCCCGTGCGCTACCACTTCCTCGGCGTGGGGCGCGAGGCCGCCCGACACACCAGACAGCGGAATCCGCAGCACCCGTCCGTGCGGCGCATCGAGCAACGAGAGCGCGAAGAGCCAGTCGCCGGCAAGCGCGGTCGCCACGACCTCGTCCGCGACATCGAAGACCATCTGCCATTCGCCGCCGTCCTGCTCGCGCACGAAGGTCTGCCACTCACCGCCGTCACCGCGCTGCACGCGATCGATGACCCACCGGCCGTCGGGCGATGCGGCGAGGAAGTTCTCAGCGATCCGGTTGTCGATGAACACCCCTGACAGCTCGCGGGTGTCACGGGTGAGCGGCGCGCCCAGCTGGTGGAACCACACATCCTGGAAGAAGCCCAGGTCGCTGTCCGGTCGCTCGTCAGGACCCGGATGCCGGGTGTACCAGAAGCCCGTGCCGTCACCCCGCCAGGCAACGCCCCCGCCAGCCGTACCGCTGTTGACACGCGGAACAGGCACATCCGCTGCGGCACCAGTGGCGACGTCGAACACGTGCAGGGTGCCGTCCTCGGTGCCGTTCTCCGACAACGACACCGCGACGTAGGCGCCGTCGGGCGAAGGGTTGAACCAGTCGATCGTCGTGGCACCTGAGGGGTCGAGGGCGTTGGGGTCGACGAGCACACGTTCCGAGCCGACGTCATCAAGATCCGCGAGCGCCACCAGGAACGGCTGCTGCAGCGGCGGCTGCGACTTGAGGGCGAACCACAGGTCCCCACCGCGCCGCGGGGAGTCGTACTGCGTGGACTCCACAGCAAGAATCTCCTCGAACCGGCGTCGAATCGGCTCCCGGTCGGGCACCGAAGCCAGGTAGTCGCGGGTCCGGGCGTCCTGCGCCGCGGTCCACGCCTTCGTCCCCTCTGAGTCGCCGTCCTCCAACCACCGGTAGTCCTCGGTGACGGCCACGTCGCCGTAGAACGTGGTGACAGGATCGCGTGGGGTGTCGATGTGCTCCAGCATGGGCTTGCCTCTCTGTCGTTCCTGTCACGCTAGAGCCGAGCCGACGGTCACGCCAGAGGGACAGATCGAGAGCCCCGCGGGTCTCTTCGAGGGGTGCTGTTCCGTGATGGATGACCTCGGCTCGTCCTCGTGCGCACGCACGTCGCGTCGGGAGCGTCTTCGGTGAGGTCGCGCTCGTCTCAGGACGCCGTGCGTGACCCGAGGTGCTCGTGCCCGAGGCGCACCCAGCAGCTCGGCCGTGGCCATGGGCATCCCCGCCGACCTCCTCACGCCACAGCCGGGCTCGTGGACCCGTCCTCGGGTCGGCCCGTCGCCGAAGTCGTCCCCGAGCCTCGGTAAGGAACACTCGGCTGGCGACATGACCTAGGTGTGAGAGAGATGACGAACCAGCGCCTGACCGACCTGTACGCCGCCCACGCGGCCCGGCTGTACGCCTACGCCCGGCGCCACGGCCCCGCGTCCGTGGCCGAGGACCTGGTGGCGGACGCGTTCGTCGTCGCGCTGCGACGCATCGACGACGTCCCCACGGACCCCGGAGAAGCCAGGGCCTGGCTGATCGGGACGGTCCGCAAGCTCGCCGCCAACCGACGACGACGCGAGACGTCGCAGGCGGACTGGTGGCACACAGCGGTGCGCGACGGGTGGCACGCGCGGGCCGACGCGTCCGCCGAGGACGTGGTCGCCGAGCGCGACGCGTGCGTGCGCTCGTTGGCTGCCCTGAGTGACGACGACCGCGAGGCGATCCTGCTCATCGCGTGGGAGGGCCTCAGCCAGGAGCAGGCCGCCGCGGTGCTGGGCCTGACCCGCAACGCGTTCTCCGTCCGGCTGCACCGCGCTCGGCGACGTCTCGACCTCGCGCTCCGCAGCGACCACGTGCTTCGACCCCTGACCGGAGGAATCTGATGACCGACCTGCTGAGCCGACTCCACGCCGCCCGACCCACCGAGAGCGAGCTGGAATCCCTGTGGTCCGACGACGATCGCGCCGCGCTCCTCGTCCGCATCGAGACGGCCGACCCCGCCCGGCCCTCCCGCTACCGATACGCAGCCGCCGTCGGCATCGTGGCGGCTGCGACCACGGCCCTCCTGGTGGTTCCCGCCACGGTCGACCCCCCCAGCGCCGCTGCCGCCGACCTGCGCGCCCTGGCCCGCACCGCAGCGTCCTACGGCGGACCGGTGCTCCAGGAGGGGACGTGGCTCCACCAACGGGCGACCTCGGTGCAGCGCAACAGCAGCACCCTCGGCGACGGCGCGGTGTACTCGCGTGAGCGCGAGACGTGGACCCGGTGGGACGGGCGGACGCTGCTCGTCGAGAGCGACCCCACCGCCGGCTGGACCACCTACGACGTCATCGACGGATCCCACGCCATCACCGACCTGGAGGCACCCGCGTTCCACGACCGGGCCTCCTACCAGGACCCCACCCCCCAGTTCGCGGCCACGCTGCCTCGTACGGCCGAGGGGTTGCTGGCCTATCTCGATGGGCGCGTGTTCGGCTCCAGCTCGCACGACGAGGCGCTCTACTCCGCGCTCGTCGAGCCTGGCGACGTCTCGCACGCTTGCGCCCGACGCGCTCGCTGCCACGTTCGGCGCCCTCGCGACGGTCGACGGCGTCCGCACCGACGACGTCCGGGTGGCGGGACGACCGGCGGTGGAGGTCGGCTTCGACGACGACGTGACGGGGAGCGTCGATGTGATGGTCGTCGACGTGGCAACCGGGCAGGTGCTGTCGGCACGCAGCGACAGCAGCCGGAGCACCTTCACCTCCACCACGACGCTCAGCGAGGTGGTGTCCGCGATCCCCGAGGCAGTCGTAGAAGCCGTCGGGCAGCACCAGGAGGGCGTTCGGTACGCGGCGTCGGGCGAGGCGTTGCCCGACTGAACGGTCGCGCTGCCGAGCACGTGGGCCGGTGGCCTCCGACGTACCTCGTCGGTCGCTCTCCGATCACCGGCGCCGACAGCGGGACATCAGCGACAGCAGGTTCGGGCCCGTGGAGCCGAAGACCGGGCCGACGCCCTACGCGAGCACCCCGGCGAGGAGTCCGTGCTCGTGCCCGGCAGCTGCCGACCTGACGCTCGTAGCCGGCCGCGGACGACGTCGGCCAGGCCGCCGGGGTCGGGCCGGACCGAGGACGTGTTCGTGAGTCACAACAGCACGGCTGTCAGGCCGGCTGCGAGGCGAGCGCGAAGGTGCGGGTGAGGAAGTCGACCTGGTGCTGCACCGCCGCGGCGTGGAACGCCTTGCCCTGCCAGACGTCGAAATGGTCGCACGGGTAGTGCCGTACGAGGGCGCGGGCGTTGAAGGCCGCCTTGGCGGCGGCGCGCGGCGGCGCGCTGCGGTCGAAGTCGGCGATCTGCACCAGCGTCGGGCAGGTGACCTGCTTGGCCACCTTGCCGGGGCGGCAGCTGCCGAGCTCGAGACCGACCGTGGCGTCGATCTCGTTGACCCAGGTGGGCCCGGCCAGAGCGGTGTAGTCGTCGTAGGAGCCCTCGAGGGTCAGGCAGCCGAGCTCGCCGGGGCGGGCGACGACGGGCATCATCCGGGTCTTGCCGAGCTTCGAGCGGAAGCCCGCGACGCTGCTACGCACCATCTCGCCCTTCGTGTGGCTCGCCAGCGCGTGCCGGCCGGCGGCGACACCGTCGACCAGGGGGGTCAGCGAGATCATCGCGGCGACGTCGTCGCGGCCGGCCGCGACTGCGAAGACGTGGCCGCCGGACAGCGAGACGCCCCACAGCACCACGCGGCTCGCGTCGACGCCGGGCAGGCGGCGGGCTGCGTCGACGGCAGCGCGGTAGTCGTCGACCTGGCCCTCGATCGACACCGTCTGGCGCGGCGTCCCTCCCGAGGCGCCGAAGCCGCGGTAGTCGAAGGCGAGGACGTCGCACCCGGCGGCGGCGAGCGGTTCGGCGAAGGCCTGGAGGCCGGAGTCCTTGGTGCCGCCGACGCCGTGGGCCATCACGACCACGGGGCGACCGGACGGGGTGGAGAAGGCGTCGCTCGTGGCGACGAAGTGCCAGGCGTCGAGCGTGGTGTCGCCCCTGGGGATGGTGACGGTCTCGGGGGTGCTCATGTGGGTGCCTCTCGCTGGTGCGGGTGCTGGTGGTCTGTTGGCTTGCGGCGTCTCGATACGCCGGCTTGCTCCTTCGTCGCAGCGCCGGCTACTCGACGACCGGGGCCGGCTTGCTCCTTCGTCGCAGCGCCGGCTACTCGACGACCGGGGCCGGCTTGCTCCTTCGTCGCAGCGCCGGCTACTCGACGACCGGCGGTGCCGGCTCGAGGGGCGGGGTGTGGCCGTAGATGGAGCGCAGCCAGATCGAGACGACGGTCTCGACGAGCGTCTCGCGCTCGACGTCGCCGCCGAGGGAGAGGCGCTCGAGCATCCGGTCGTTGAGCTCGAGCAGCACCGAGGCCAGGGCCCGGGCGTCGGCTCCGGCAGGAGCGCGGCCGCACCTGCGCTCGGTGTCGATGACCGCGGCCACCGGGGCGACGAACGAGAGCCGGTCGGACTCCCACATCTGGCGCACCGCGGGGCTGGTCGCCCGGGCGTCGAGCATCGCGCGGTAGAGGTGCAGGTGTTTCTCCCACGCGGCGAAGAGGGTGCGGATCGTCGCCTCGATGTTCTCGGCCGGGGTGCCGTCGCCGGTGAGGTGCGCAGCGGCCGCCGCTGCCCCGTCGTACATCTCCTCCGAGAGCGCGGCCACGGCTGCGGCCTTGGACTCGAAGTAGAAGTAGAACGCCGATCGGGTCACGCCGGCGCGGCGGGAGATGTCGGCGATGTTGATGGAGTCGAGCGCGCCGTCGCCCTCGAGCAGGTGGTGGTCGAGGGCGGCCAGCAGCGCCGCTCGCCGCTCGTCGCCCTTCGGCGCGTGCTGCTTCTCGCGGGCGGCGCTCACCGGCTCACGGGCTCGCGCTCGCTGCGACCCGCGAGCTGGACGGCGCCGTGGGTCTGCGCGCGGCGGCGTCCGGCGGGGATCTCCTTGGCGCGCATGTCGTGCTCGTAGATGAAGTAGTCGACCTGCTGGGTGTGGCGCGGGCGGTCGAGCACGTGGCCGGTGTACTTCTGCTGGTCGGAGACGATCACGTCGTGCATCGTCGCCTCGTCGGGCAGTCGGTAGTTGCCGGTGGCGTAGGCGCCGACCAGGCGGGCCTGCGACTCCACGAACGGGAACAGCGTCGGGGTCGCCTGGGCGAAGCCGACCAGGGCGAGGTCGTCGATGCCGGGCTTGAACATCCTCTTGTAGAGCGGGATCGCGTTGTCGGGCGCGCTGAGGAACTCGGGGTCGAAGAAGGGGAAGCTGATGTTGTAGCCGGTGGCGTAGACGATCACGTCGAACTCCGAGCTGGTGCCGTCCTCGAAGTGGACGGTGCGACCGTCGAGGCGCGAGACGTTGCCCTTCGGCGTGACGTCGCCCGAGCCGAGTCGCAACGGCAGCTCGACCGATTGCGTCGGGTGGGCCTCGAAGAACTTGTGGTTGGGCTTCGGGAGGCCGTAGAGCTCGGGGTTGGAGCCGGCCATGAACTGCATCTTCTGCAGGAACTTCCGCTGCCACGCCAGGGGCAGGTAGGGCGTGGTGACGTAGTACTTGTCCGCGGGGAGACCGCCGGTGTACTTCGGCACGATCCAGGCGCTCGAGCGGGTCGAGAGCGTGACCTCGTTCTGCAGTGACCGGCTCGACAGCTCGACGGTGATGTCGGCCGCGGAGTTGCCCAGTCCCACGACGAGGATCTTCTTGTGCGTGAAGTCGAGCGGGTCGTGGGGGTCGATGTAGTGGTGGGAGTGGATCGTCTCGCCGGTGAACTCGCCGGGGAAGTCAGCGGTGCGAGGGTCCCAGTGGTGGCCGTTGCCGACCACGAGGAAGTCGAAGCGGCGCCGGTCCCCGCGCTCGTCGAGGAGCTCCCACCCACCGCCGGGCAGGCGCTCGGCGTGCCTCACGCGGTTCGTGAACTCGATGTGCCGGCGGATGCCGAACGCGTCGCAGTAGGCGTCGAGGTAGTCCTTGATCTGGGTGTGGTGCGGGAAGTCGGGGTAGTCGGCCGGCATCGGGAAGTCCTTGAACGACAGCCGGTGCTTGGAGGTGTCGATGTGCAACGAGCGGTAGGCGCTGCTGTGCCCGTTGGGGTTGCCGAACGCCCAGTTGCCACCGACCCGGTCGGAGGCCTCGAAGACCGTCACCGGGACGCCGTAGTCGAGGAGCATCTTCGCCGAGGTCAGGCCGCTGATCCCGGCGCCGATGACAGCGGTCGTGGGGAGGGCCGTCGTGCTCGGCCGGCTGCTGGATGCTGTGGTCTGGGTCACGTCGACGACGATACGCCCGGTAATTGACACGCGTCAACAAGTGGTGGCGCGCGCCGCAACCCGGCCGGCGCGCAGCCTCCGGTCGGGACGCCGACCATGTCAGAGTTGAGTGGAACAGACTCAACTCTGCGATCGTTGCACCTGCAGAGAGCATCAGCACCTGACGAGAAGGAGCCGCCCCATGAGCACGTTCGGCGCCGAGAAGTTCACCACCCGCAGCCGCGAGGCGATCGAGGCCGCCCAGCTGAGCGCCACCACCGGTGGCCACAGCGCGGTCGAGCCCATCCACCTGCTGACCGCGCTGCTGCGCGACGGCGAGGGAACTGCCCGCACGATGGTCACCAAGGCCGGCGTCGACGCCGCCCTGCTGGCCGCCCGGGCCGAGGACACCCAGACCCGGTTGCCGAGCGCCAGCGGAGCCACGGTCAAGCAGCCCGCGGCGTCCGCCGCGCTCACCCGGGTGCTGGCAGGCGCGCTCGACCTGGCCCAGGGCCTGAAGGACGACTACGTCGCGACCGAGCACCTCCTCATCGCGCTGGCCGGAACCGAGTCGAGCGCCCAGGAGGTGCTCGTCGGCGCGGGTCTGAGCGAGTCCGGGCTGCGGGAGGGGCTGACGGCCGTGCGCGGCAACCGCCGCGTCACGAGCCAGGACGCCGAGGCGACGTACGAGTCGCTGGAGAAGTACTCCGTCGACCTCACCCGGGCAGCCCAGGACGGCAAGCTCGACCCGGTCATCGGTCGCGACACCGAGATCCGGCGCGTCATCCAGGTGCTGAGCCGGCGCACGAAGAACAACCCCGTGCTGATCGGCGAGCCCGGCGTCGGCAAGACCGCCGTCGTCGAGGGTCTCGCGCAGCGCGTCGTCGACGGCGACGTGCCCGACAGCCTCAAGGGTCGGCGCGTGCTCAGCCTCGACCTGGCCGCCATGCTCGCCGGCGCGAAGTACCGCGGCGAGTTCGAGGAGCGGCTCAAGGCCGTCCTCGAGGAGGTCAAGGAAGCCGGCGGGCAGATCATCACCTTCATCGACGAGCTGCACACCGTGGTCGGCGCGGGCGCCGGGGGCGACTCCGCGATGGACGCCGGCAACATGCTCAAGCCGATGCTGGCGCGCGGCGAGCTGCACATGATCGGCGCCACGACGCTCGACGAGTACCGCGAGCGCATCGAGAAGGACCCCGCCCTCGAGCGTCGTTTCCAGCAGGTGTTCGTCGGGGAGCCGAGCGTCGAGGACACCATCCAGATCCTGCGCGGGATCCAGGAGAAGTACGAGGCGCACCACGGCGTCCGCATCACCGACGCCGCGCTGGTGGCGGCCGCGACCCTGTCCGACCGCTACATCCCCGGCCGCCAGCTGCCCGACAAGGCCATCGACCTCGTCGACGAGGCGGCCAGCCGGCTGCGGATGGAGATCGAGTCGTCGCCCGAGGAGATCGACCAGCTCCGCCGCCGGGTCGACCGGCTCAAGATGGAGGAGTTCGCCCTCGCCAAGGAGTCCGACGACGCCTCGGTCGACCGGCTGGCCACACTGCGCGCCGACCTCGCCGACCGTGAGGAGGAGCTGCGCGGGCTCGAGGCCCGGTGGGAGCAGGAGAAGGCGACCCTGGAGGGCGAGGGTGAGCTGCGTCGTCGTCTCGATGCCGTGCGCGTGCATGCCGACAAGCTGATGCGCGAGGGCAGGCTCGACGAGGCCAGCGAGATCCTCTACGGCCAGGTGCCGCAGCTCGAGCGAGCGCTGGAGGAGTCGATCGCCGCAGCTGCCGCCGAGCAGACCGTCGAGCCGTTGGTCGGCGAGCAGGTCGGCGCCGCCCAGATCGCCGACGTCGTCGAGGCCTGGACCGGCATCCCCACCGGGCGGATGCTCGAGGGTGAGACCGCCAAGCTGCTGCGCATGGAGGACGTCGTCGGTGAGCGGCTGATCGGTCAGCACGCTGCCGTCGTGGCGGTGAGCGACGCCGTACGACGCTCCCGCGCCGGCATCTCCGACCCCGACCGGCCGATGGGCTCGTTCCTGTTCCTCGGCCCCACCGGTGTCGGCAAGACCGAGCTCGCCAAGTCGCTGGCCGACTTCCTGTTCGACGACGAGCGCGCGATCGTGCGCCTCGACATGAGCGAGTACGGCGAGAAGCACTCCGTCTCGCGGCTCGTCGGTGCCCCTCCCGGCTACGTCGGCTACGACGAGGGCGGCCAGCTCACCGAGGCCGTGCGGCGGCGTCCGTACTCCGTGGTCCTGCTCGACGAGGTCGAGAAGGCGCACCCGGAGGTCTTCGACATCCTGCTCCAGGTGCTCGACGACGGTCGGCTCACCGACGGCCAGGGGCGCACGGTCGACTTCCGCAACACGTTGCTGGTGCTGACCAGCAACCTCGGCTCGCACTACCTCGTCGACCCGACGCTCGACGACGAGAAGAAGCGCGAGGCCGTGCTGGCCGTCGTGCGCCAGAGCTTCAAGCCGGAGTTCCTCAACCGCCTCGACGACATCGTGCAGTTCGAGGCGCTCACCAAGGACGACCTGACCCACATCGTCGATCTCCAGCTGGCCCTGCTCGAGGCGCGCCTGGCGGTGCGTCGGATCTCGATCTCGGTCACCGAGGAGGCCAAGCGCTGGCTGGCCGACACCGGCTACGACCCGGCCTACGGCGCCCGCCCGCTGCGCCGACTGATCCAGTCGGCCATCGGCGACCCGCTCGCTCGGCTGCTGATCGGCGGCGAGGTCGTCGACGGCGGCGCGGTGCGGGTCGACGTCGCCGCTGACGCCTCCACCAGTGGTGGGGGTCTGGTGCTCACCGCCTGAGACCACCGGCACGACGAGCCGTCGGGCGGAGTTGGCGTCTCTGGGAGACTGCCCCCATGGCTGACACACCGCTCCCTCGCCCCCGACAGGTGTCGTTCAGCGGCTGGTCGATCATCGCCGGTTCGGTGCTGACGATCCTGTACGCCTTCCAGCGCGTCTCCCTGCTCGGCTCGCTGGAGTCCCAGCAGTCGGTGCTGGACTTCGTCTCCACCTCCCCGGGCAAAGGCCTCGGGCTGAGCGTCGACGAGGTGCAGACCGCCATCCGCCTGATGTGCCTGGTCGCCGGAGGCACCGCGGCGGCCACCGCGATCCTCGGGTGGTACGTCATGGCACCTTCACGCAGCGCGCGGGTCGTGCTGAGCGTCCTGGCTCCCGTGCTCTTCGTAGCCGGGCTGACGTCGGGCGGGCTGTTCTCGGCCCTGGTCGCCGCCGGTGTCGCGATGCTGTGGGTGCAGCCGGCCCGCGACTACTTCAACGGCAAGGCCCCGGTGCGCGATGCGGTCGGTGCCGCCGCGATGTCCGGTGGCACGTCGCCCTGGAGTGCCCCGACCGGCGGCACCCGGGTGCCGCCCCCGCCGCCCGGTGGGTCGGCCTGGGACCTCACCCGGCCCGGGGGGGAGGCAGCAGCGAGCACGACTGCTCCGGGCACCACGTCGACCGACAGCGGGTCGGCACAGCCAGCACCCAGCCCGTACGGCGTGCCCGCGACGCCCGGCCCCCAGCGGCGTCCCGGCACCGTGACCGCGGCGGTGATCACCACCATCGTCGCCAGCACCATCACGTGTGCGGGCCTCGTCGTCTCGCTGCTCTACATCGCCTCGAACCGGGCCGAGTTCCGCACCCAGATCGACGCTCAGCTCGCGACGAGCCCAGCCTACGACGAGTTCTCGTCCAGCACCCTGGCCGACATCTCGATCGGCGTCCTCGCGGTGCTGGCGCTCTGGTGCCTGGTGGCGATCGGGCTGGCCATCGGCACCGCACGCGCCAGCAACGGCGCCCGCATCGCGCTCGTCGTCTCGGCCTCACTGTCGGGCCTGGTGAGCCTGCTCGGCGCGTTGGTCGTCGTGCCGCTGTTGCTCACGATCGCCTCGATCGCCACCGTGGTGCTGTTGTTCAGGGGCGGCGCGAGCGAGTGGTTCGCCGCGCGCCGTCGTCGCTGACCGAGGCGGAGGCTCAGCGGATGAGATCGGCCGCGGCCAACCGCGCCGTCGCCTCGCTGATCAGGTCGCGCTGCTTGCAGAACGCCCAGCGCACCAGGTGCCTCCCGGCACCGGCCGGGTCGTCGTAGAAACCCTGCACCGGGATCGCCACGACCCCGGCACGCTCGGGCAGCGCCAGGCAGAACTCCAGGCTGTCGGCCCACCCGAGCTCACTGATGTCGGACGTCGCGAAGTACGTGCCCTGCGGCAGGGACGTCGGCAGCCCGGCGGTGCGCAGCCCGGCGACCAGCAGGTCGCGGCGTCCCTGCAGGTCGCGCGCGAGGTCTGCCGGGTAGTCGGGGTGCTCGTCGAGGGCCACGGCCACGGCGGGCTGCAGCGGGGCACCCGAGGTGTAGGTGAGCCACTGCTTGGCCGACATCAGGGCCGCGACCAGGGGGGCCGGGCCCGTCGCCCAACCGACCTTCCACCCGGTGAGGGAGTACGACTTGCCGATGCTCGACAGGGTCAGGGTGCGCTCTGCCATCCCCGGCAGGGTCGAGAGCGGCACGTGCTCGGCGTCGTCGAAGACCAGGTGCTCGTAGACCTCGTCGGTGATCACCGTCAGGTCGTGCTCGATCGCGAGAGCGGCGACGGCCCGGAGCTCGGTGCGGGTCAACACGGTGCCGGTCGGGTTGTGCGGACTGTTGAGCAGCACGAAGCGGGTGCGCGGCGTGACCGCCGCTCGTAGCTCGTCGAGGTCGAGGCGGAAGTCGGGGGAGCGCAGGGTGACCGGACGGCGTACGCCGCCGGCCACCTGGAGCATCGCGGGGTAGGAGTCGTAGTACGGCTCGAGCACGACCAGCTCGTCGCCCGGGTCGACCAGCCCGAGGAGCGCGGCCGCGATCGCCTCGGTGCAGCCTGTGGTGACCGCGACCTCGGTGTCGGGGTCGAGCTCGATGCCGTAGTGGCGGCGCTGGTGCTCGGCGATCGCGCGACGCAGGGCCGGTACCCCACTCCCGGGGGCGTACTGGTTCGCGCCGCCGTGCAGCGCAGCGGCCGCCGCGTCGAGGACCTCGGTCGGGCCGTCCTGGTCGGGGAAGCCCTGGCCGAGGTTGAGCGCACCGGTGCGGACGGCGAGGGCCGACATCTCGGCGAAGATGGTGGGCGCGATGCCGTCGAGTCGGCGGGCGTGCCGGAGCTGGCGCATGCCGACTACCCTGCCACTCGTGACCACCACCGACGATTCGCTCGCCGCCGACATCGACGCCTGCTGTCGCCTGACGGGGGAGTTCACGCTCCGCTCGGGCCAGGTCTCGCACGAGTACTTCGACAAGTACCTCTTCGAGGCCGACCCGCTCCTGCTGGGCCGCGTCGCGAGGGAGATGATCCAGCTGGTCCCCCAGGACACCGAGCTCCTCGGCGGCCTGGAGATGGGCGGCATCCCGATCGCCACCGTCGTCAGCTCGATCCTCGGCACCCCGTCGCTCTTCGTCCGCAAGGAGGCCAAGACCTACGGCACGTGCAAGCTCGCCGAGGGCCCGGACGTCACCGGCAGGCGGGTCACGATCATCGAGGACGTCATCACCACCGGCGGCGCCGTGCGCGACGCCACCCGCGCCCTGCGTGAGGCCGGCGCGATCGTCGAGGTCGTCTGCTGCGCGATCGATCGGAGCCCGGCGGGTGAGAACCCGCTCGCCGACGTGGGGCTCGAGGTCCGGGCGGTGCTGACCAAGGCCGAGCTGGACGCCGTCCGCGCAGCCCGCGCAGCCCGCGCCGACTGACCGGCTGATCGACTGGCCGGCGGGTCGGTCGTCGGTCCGGCAGCCGATCCGGGTGAACCGGTGACCCCCGGCGCCAGGACTGGCACGATGAGGGGGTTGGTGCCCGGGGCATCGGGGCACGGGGCCCCTGGCCGGTGCCACGTTCTCCCCTCGAGGCGGTCCGCTGTGCGACTCACCCCCACGTCGCGTCATCTCCGACGCTCCGGCGCGAGCCTGCTGGCGGCTGCCGTGCTGGGCCTCGGGATCCTGAACCCGGCCGCCACGGCGCCGGCGCAGGCCTCGCCGGACCGAGGAGCCGGGGTCGTGCGCGCGGGCGTGCCCGCACCCGTCGTCTCCAGGAGCGCGTGTGCGAGGCAGGGGAGGAAGTTCCGCCCGACCACCTTGGGCATCGAGGGGGTCATCACCCCGCGTCGGGTGCTGGCGCTGGGCCGCGACGCCGACGGCGTGCCGCAGGCCCCGCCGCTCACCGACGCCGGCAAGCAGCAGTTCGCCTGGGACGCCGAGGACCACATCAAGGCCGGTGCCAAGCACGGCGTCATCAAGATGAACGCCCACACCTACCCCGACGGCTCAGCGCTCGGCAACACGCTCATCGAGCAGCTCGACGTCGGCAACCGGATGGTCGTGCGCGGGGCCAAGGGTCAGCTGCGGTGCTACGACGTCGTCGACCGGGTGCAGATCACCGCCGAGACCCGCTACCGCCGCTACTACCGCACCACGGGCCCTGGTCGGCTCGCGATCGCGGTGTGCTCCGGCGTGCGTCGCGGCCCCGGCGACTGGAGCCATCGGACGATCTGGTTCGCCAAGCAGGTCGGCTGACCACCAGCCCGGGTCGGCCCGGGCGCCGGCCTCAGGCCTCGATGGTGCCGGTCTGGGCCTGGGCCTCGGCCTCGGCGTCGTGCGGCTGCTCGTGGCGACGGTGGCGCCACCACTCCCAGGCGATCGGGAGGACGCTGAAAGCCAGGATCGCGATCGTCACGTAGTCGATGTTCTGCCCCAGGGCAGGAACGGCCGCGCCGAGGAAGTAGCCGAGCAGCGTGATGCTGATGATCCACGCCACGGCTCCGACCGCACTCCAGAGGAAGAACCTGCGGCGTTCCATCCGGGTCACCCCGGCGACCACGGTGATGAACGTGCGCACGAACGGCACGAACCGCCCGATCACCAGCGCCTTGTTGCCGTGCTTGTCGAAGAACGCGGAGGTCTGGTCGAAGTACTTCTTCTTCAGGATCCGCCCGTCGCGCTCGTAGAGCGGGGGCCCGAGCCGACGGCCGATCTCGTAGCCGACGACGTTGCCGGCGAAGGCGGCCACGATCAGCATGACCATCGCCAGGACGAGCTCGATGGGCTCGTTCGTGAGCCCGAGCAGGGAGTAGCCGGTGGTGTCGCTGCCGGCGATGAAGAGCCCGAGCGCGAACAGCAACGTGTCGCCCGGCAGGAACGGGAAGAACAGGCCGCACTCGACGAAGACGATCGCCAGGGCGATCCAGATGAACGCAGCGCTGTACTCGTCGTAGAGATAGGCAGGGTCGAGCCACTTGATGCCCAGCAGCATCGGGTGGACGGCGCTCGACAGATCCGGTAGTGCGGCCAGCAGGGTCACCGGCTCACGGTACCCGGCTGGGTGTGGGGCGCAGACGACCGCCCGATCCTGAGCCCACCGCTCGTGCTCGGGCACCCGCCGCTTCGTGTGCGGCCTCGCGGCACCGCGCTCACCGCCGCATAGGGTCGCGCCCGTGGCAGCGGACGACGAGACGGGTGACGGCGTGGTCGATGGGATGGTCGGTGGGGGACGGGTGGTCGACGAGCCGGTCGAGCGTCGGGCGCCGTACGACCCGATGCCGCACGGACCACCCGAGGTCGGGGTCGGACCGTGGGAGGGTCCCTGGCCCGAGGGCGCCGCGGCCTCCGACAGCGTGTACGACGTCGAGCTGCTGGCCCGAGGTGATCGCCGCAACGTCGTCGACCGCTACCGCTACTGGACGGTGGACGCCATCCGCGCCGACCTCGACTCCCGCCGCCACGGGTTCCACGTGGCCATCGAGAACTGGCAGCACGACTTCAACATCGGCACCATCGTGCGCACGGCCAACGCCTTCCTCGCCGCCGAGGTGCACATCGTCGGCAACCGCCGCTGGAACCGGCGCGGGGCCATGGTCACCGACCGTTACCAGCACGTGCGCCACCACGGGAGCGCCGAGGACCTGGCCGGCTACCTCGGCGACCACCCGGGCGGCCGGGTGCCGCTGCACGGCATCGACAACCTGCCGGGCTCGGCCCACGTCGAGACGATGACGGTGCCCGAGCGGGTGTGCTTCCTCTTCGGCCAGGAGGGCCCCGGCCTCTCCGAGACGGCTCGGGCGGCCTGCGAGGGGACCTTCTCGATCGCGCAGTTCGGCTCGACCCGCTCCATCAATGCCTCGGCTGCCGCGGCGATCGCGATGCACGCCTGGGTGCGCGCACACGCCGACCTGTCGGGCGGCACCGACCGTCCGGCGTGGCGGGGGTGACGTGGCGGGGGTGACCCGGAGGCGAACGGTCCCGTCGGGTGCCGCTCAGTGCTCGCCGAGCCCAGGTCCCGGCTCGACCCCGCCGCCGCGCCGCGCCCGACGTAGGACGAGCACCCCGGCCACGACCCCGAGCGCGGAGACCGCCGCGGCGACCGCCAGCGCGACCAGGGCCAGCGACCCGTTGTCGGTGACCGCCGCATCGCCGAGGGCGGTGTAGGCGAAGGCGCGAGGAGCCGTGCCGACGAGGGTGCCCAGCCCGACCGCGGGCACGCTGAGCCCGATCGCGCCGAACACGTAGGAGAACGGGGCGTCCGGGACGCCGGGCACCCATCGCTGCAGCACCACGACCAGGAAGCCACGGCGTCGGGCGAGCGCGATCAGTGCCGTGGCCCGCTCGCCCGCCACGGTCTCGACCGAGCGGCGTCCCGCCCGCCGGCTCACGAGCGTCGAGATGACGGCGCAGAGCGTGGCGCTGGAGGTGGTGACCACGAACCCGGTGCCGGTGCCGAAGAGGGCGCCGCTCACTGCCGCGAGGAGGGGCCCCGGGACGAAGACCAGGCCGAGCAGGGCTCCGGCGCCGACGTAGACCAGCGGCGCGAGGGCCCCGAACGGTTCGATCATCGCGGCGACGTCGTCGCGCGAGAGCGGTACGACGACGAGCGTGACGAGGCCGATCGCGCTGAGCGCGAAGGAGAGACCACCCAGGCGCAGCCAGGCGCGCCGTACGACGTCGGGCCCTGCCGGTCCTGCCACGGGCTCAGCGTGGCACGGGGGTCCTGGGCCCGGCGTCGCGGGCGGCGCCTCAGGCGCTCTCGAGCGTCGACTCCTTGTGGGCCGCGGTGGCGCCGGTCTTCTCCGACTCGACGATCCAGTAGGGATCGTCGTCGCTGGCGTTGAACTTCTGCTTGTCGTGCTGGAACGGCTTGGTCTTCTTCTCCACGGTCGTGCCGGTGGTCGTGCCCTGAGGCGTGTTCCAGCTGACCTTGTCGCCCTTGGTGAGACTCATGGCAGAGACGTTAGGAGGTGCGGCGCCGAGTCGACCTCACCCGTGGGGAGTCAACGGGGGAAGGGGCGGTCGGGGTGCTCAGGCCCCGTCCACGGAGTCGACCGGGCGGCCGTGGTCGCGATGCCGCAGCACCGTGAGCAGGTGCAGCATCGTCAGCTCGGCGACGACGCCGCGCGCCGGCAGGTCGGCGAGCAGGTAGGCCGCGCCGAGCACGCCGCTGGGAGCCAAGGTGATGACGAAGGAGATCGCGGCGGTGCCCTCCTGCTCGCCGGGCGCCACGGTGGCCTCCAGGGTGACCTTGCCCGGAGCGCGTACCTCGGCCTCGAGCAGCAACCGGCGGGCGCGGTGATCGGCCTCGACCACGCGCCAGAAGCCGGCTCGGTCGCCGGCGGCCAGGCGGGGGCGCCCCGGCGGGCGGTGTCGGCGTCCGGCCCCACCCACGAGACGGTCGAGCGCACCGCGGAACACGAACGGCGCGGCGTCGACGTACCACTGCGGGCCCTCGGCGCCCGAGGCGACGACGTCCCACGCCTCGTCGGCGGGCATCGCCACGACGGCGCCACGGCTGCTGGTGGTCAAGGTGAAGTGGCGGTCCATGCCTCGAGGCTACGGCGGGGTGTCCGCGCGCGGCGCTAGGGTTTGGCTCCGAGACGCCACGACGCTTTCGAGGAGCCTGCCTGATGCCCATCGCCACCCCCGAGAAGTACGCCGAGATGCTGGACGCCGCCAAGGCGAACGCGTTCGCGTTCCCCGCGATCAACGTCTCGTCGTCGCAGACCCTCAACGCCGCTCTGAAGGGGTTCGCCGACGCCGGCTCCGACGGCATCATCCAGGTCTCGACCGGTGGCGCCGAGTACCTCTCCGGGCCGTCGGTCAAGAACATGGTGACCGGCTCGCGCGCGTTCGCGGCCTACGCCGCGGAGGTGGCCGCGCACTACGACGTCCAGATCGCCCTGCACACCGACCACTGCCCCAAGGACAAGCTCGACGGCTTCGTGCGACCGCTGCTCGAGATCTCCGCCGAGCGGGTCGGGCGCGGCGAGCTGCCGCTCTTCCAGTCGCACATGTGGGACGGCTCGGCCGTGCCGCTCGAGGAGAACCTCGAGATCGCCCAGGAGCTGTTGGCGCTGGCCAAGGCCGCCCACATCATCCTCGAGGTCGAGATCGGTGTCGTCGGCGGCGAGGAGGACGGCGTCGAGGGCGGCGGCGGGGAGCAGCTCTACTCCACGCCCGAGGACGCCCTGGCGACCGTCGAGGCGCTCGGCCTCGGCGAGAACGGCCGCTACCTGACCGCGCTGACCTTCGGCAACGTGCACGGCGTCTACAAGCCCGGCAACGTCAAGCTGCGCCCCGAGATCCTCAAGACCGCGCAGGAGGCCGTCGTCGAGAAGCTCGGCCTGGACGCCGGCGCCAAGCCCTTCGACCTCGTCTTCCACGGCGGGTCCGGCTCCTCGGCCGACGACATCGGCGCAGCCGTCGACTACGGCGTCATCAAGATGAACGTCGACACCGACACCCAGTACGCCTTCACCCGCCCGGTCGCCGGGCACATGCTGGCCAACTACGACGGCGTGCTGAAGGTCGACGGCGAGGTCGGCAACAAGAAGGTCTACGACCCGCGCGCCTGGGGCAAGGCCGCCGAGGCCGGGATGTCGGCGCGGGTCGTGGAGGCCTGCGAGAACCTGCGCTCGGCGGGCAAGAAGATCTGACCCGCTCCTCGGATCGCCTGGACGCGGTCTGCCGCTTCGGCGATGTCCGGGCGGGTCGTCGAGGTGCCACTGCGGGGTCGGTACCGGGCGAGGGTCATGATGGGTCCATGAGCTCCTTCGGTGACCTGATGGCCGGTCCCCCGGCCACCCACCTGCCCCACGACCCCGCGTCCGACGCCCTCTCGACGGGCACCAGCCCCGTCGACGCGGTCCGGAAGTTCCCGGCCTCGCCGATCGCCTGGGCCGCGCTGGCCTCCGAGGCCGTGGCCTCCGAGGCCGACCCGGTCGTCGTCTACGCCTACAGCCGCGTCGGCTACCACCGCTCCCTCGACATGCTGCGCCGCAACGGCTGGAAGGGTCACGGCCCGGTGCCCTGGGAGCACGAGGGCAACCGCGGCTTCCTGGTCTGCCTCTCGCTGCTCGCCAAGGCCGCCCGCACCATCGGCGAGACCGACGAGTGGGAGCGCTGCTCGGAGTTCCTCCGCGACTCCAGCCCCACCGCGTACTCCGAGCTCCTCGGCTGACGTCGCTTGTAACGCACCGTTCGGACGTCCACCACGCCCGTTGAGCGGTGTGGTGGACGTCCGAACGGTGCGTTACAAGCAGCCGCCCACCGCCCCGCCCCCACACCCAGGATCGAGCGGCCGCCGTCCACAGGCTGCGCCCACGCCGGTTGCCGGGCCGCACGTCTGGGGCGACGGTCGGGGCATGGATCCGCGAGTTCGTGCCGCGATGGCCCAGCAGGGAGGGCTGCTGACGCGCATGCAGGCCCTCGACCTCGGGCTGAGCCCGAACCACATCCAGTCGTTGGTGCGGTCAGAGGAGTGGGTCAACCTGCGGCGAGGCGCCTACTGCGAGGAAGAGGTGTGGCGTGCGGCCGACGAATATCGAGGCAAACCGCTCCTGAGGGCGAAGGCCGCCGTTCTGGTGATGCGTCGCGACTGCGTCCTGAGCCACGACTCCTCGTCGCACGCGCTCGGGCTCGACATCCTGGCACCGGATGAGCCTTTCGTGCACGTGACCAGACCTGGCTTCACCAACGCCTGGACCAAGGCCGGGGTCAAGCACCACCTGGCGCGGTTCCGCCTCGAGCAGGTCGTCGATGCCGGCGGCATGCGGTGTCTCGACCTTGCGCGGACGGCGGTCGACATCGCCAGGGACCGCGGACACCTCCACGGGCTCGTGGCGGCCGACTCGGCGATGCGGATGGGCGTCACCCGCGCGCAGCTCGAGGCGGCGTACGAGCCGATGACGAACTGGCGCGGCGTCACGGACGCGCGCTCCGCCGTGCAGCTCGCGAGTCCGCTCGCGCAGACCGTGATCGAGTCCCTCGGGCGTGACTTCGTGATCGAGCTGGGCATCGGCGAGCCGGATCCGCAGTTCCCGGTGCAGCTGCCGCGAGTGACCTTCTGGGGCGACATCCGGGTGGGCAACCAGGTGTTCGAGTGCGATGGCGCGCTGAAGTACGTGCCGGCGTCACAGGGTGGTGTCGCGACTCGCTCCGTCGAACGGGTGGTCGCCGACGAGAAGGAGCGCGAGGGACTCCTTCGAGGCGAGGGGCTCGGAGTCAGTCGTTTGCAGTATGCCGACTTCTTCGGCGAGCGTCGCGCGCTGGCGAAGCAACGCTGCCTGCGAGAGTGGCAGGACACCGTGGCCCGCCACGGCACCGAGCTGCACGAGCATCTGGCGCGGAACGCGGCCGCGATCCGATCGCGCCAGTCGCGACCCCAGAGCGCCTGAGGCGGCTGTTCGCCCGGGTCGCCTCGGGTCCCCCCGGGCCCGGGGCGCCGCATGCTGCTTGTAACGCACCGTTCAGACATCCACCACACTGCTCAATCGGCGTGGTGGACGTCCGAACGGTGCGTTACAAGCAACCCACCGGCGCGTTGGGTCAGCCGCCGAGGAGCTCGCGCACCGCGGGCGCACCGAGAGCGAGGAAGAGGGTCGGGAGCCGCGGGCCGCGCTCGGCGTCGACGAGCAGCTCGTAGAGCAGCCGGAAGAAGTCCTTCTGGTCGGCCTTCACCTCGTCGGTCGGCTTGTCGTCCAGCTCGAGGCCGCGGGCGAGCTTGGGCACGCCGTAGATGAGGGTCGTCGTGGGCTCGAGCTCGAGCTCGTCGGGCAGCCGGTCGAGCAGCTCGCCCAACCACTTCTGCTCGGCCTCCGTCAGCGATGACAGCCGGGCGGTGTCGGCCGCGGGACGCACGGTCGTGCGCTCCTCGGGCGGCAGGTCGGAGGTCCAGGCCATCGCCTTGGAGAGTCGCGGCTCCAGGTCGGAGACGGCGGCGTGCGGGAAACCCGCAGTCCCGACCGTGGTGGAGATGAGCTCGGCCGAGCCCGCGGTCACGTCCGCCACCGACGACAGCAGCCGGAAGGGCGCGACGACCCCGGGCGTCGACAGCCGTCCGGCGGCGTCGGTCGACGACGCGCGCTCGAAGGCGAGCACGGCGACGTCGCGCTTCGTCGGGTCGGCGGCCTTGCGGGTGAGCGAGTCCCACTCGTCGTACAGGCGGACCACCTCCGGGCCGAGGTCGATCGTGAACACCTGCTTCGGCTGCCGGCGCACGTAGAGCCAGCGCACCATCGGTGCCTCCAGGATCCGCAGCGCGTCGGCGGCGGTGGGCACGCCGCCGCGCGAGGACGACATCTTGGCCATGCCCGCGACCCCCACGAACTTGTAGGCGACGAACGAGGGGGCCCGCCACCCGAAGGTCGGGAGCACGAGCTCCTTGCCCACGGTGTACGACGACCCGGGTGTGGCGTGGTCGTCGCCCCCCGGCTCGAAGTCGACCTTCTCGAACGCCCAGCGCATCGGCCAGTCGACCTTCCAGACCAGCTTGCCCTCGTCCTGGGTGGCGAGGTTGGTGACGCCGATGAACTGGCACGAGGTGCACGTGTAGGACAGGTCGGTGGAGTCGTCGTCGTACGCCGTCAGGTCGACGGTGTCGCGGCCGCAGCGGCGGCAGTAGGGCTTGTAGGGGAACCGCGCCAGTGACTGCTCGCCCGAGCGCGGCGCCGGTTCGTCGTCGCTCGCGGGGGCCCCGTCCGCCTCGGTGGCCGACGCCTTGGTCCGGAAGCGGTCGAGCACCGTCTCGATGTCGTGACGCCGCGAGACCGCGTGCAACACCTGCGAGCGGTAGGTGCCCGAGGTGTACATCGAGGTCTGCGAGACCTCGTCCATCTCGACCCCCATCTCGCGCAGGGAGGTGACCAGCGGCTCCTTGTAGTGCTCGGCCCAGGAGGCGTGACAAGCGTCGGGGTCGGGGACCGCCGACAGCGGGCGACCGATGTGCTCGGCCCACGACGGGTCCACCCCCGCGGGCACCTTGCGGAAGCGGTCGTAGTCGTCCCAGCTGTGCAGGTGGCGGACGGGGAGGCCACGACGGCGGATCTCCTCGGCCACGAAGTGCACCGTCAGGAACTCGCGCAGGTTGCCGAGGTGCACGGGGCCGGACGGGCTCGCCCCGGACGCGCAGGTGATCAGCTCGGCATCCTCACCGGCGTGACGGATCGCGTCGTCGGCCGCGCGGGTCACCCAGTCGGTGGGGTCCCCCGCATCGGTCGGGTCGCTCGTCTCGGTGCTTCGTCCTCGGGTCACGTGATCACGCTATCGAGGCCCGCCACCGGGTTACCGGTCGGTGGGCAGCACCATCGAGTACGCCGCCCGCTGCAGGCGCCAGCTGCGGTGCCGCTCCGGGCCGCTGATCTCCCCGTCGGCGCTGATCCAGAACTCCTCGCCGCTGATCGTGACCTGCGTCGCGCGCCGGGTGTCGACGTCGGCGTGGCCCGGGTGGGTGCCTGCCGCGAGCCGGGCGGCGTAGATGAGCCGGGAGACGGGCCCGGTCGCACGCGAGATCATGACGTCGGCGCGGCCGTCGCCGGGGTCGGCGCCGGGGGTGAGCTCGGTGCCACCGCCCACCGAGGCGCCGTTGCCGATCGCCACCTGGAGGGTGGGGGTGTCGAAGTCGGTGACGACCTCGCCGTCGACCTCGACCCGCAGTCGGACGACGGGCGGCTTCCAGGCGGTGATCGCCGCACCGATCGGGTAGCCGAGCTTGCCGAGGTTGACCTTGCCGACGCCGACCGAGCCCAGACGTTCCTTCCACCGGGTCGAGCGGCGGCTCGCGGCAGCACCGGCGCCCACGTGGACGCCGTTGACGACGATCTCGCCGACCTCGTCGACGAGGATGTCCATCGGCCGCGGCTCGCCCTCGAGGATCATCCGGGCTGCGGCCTCGATCTCGAGCGGGATACCGGTGCCGCGGGCGAAGTCGTTGCCGGTGCCGAGGGGGAGCAGCCCGAGGACGCTGTGCTCGAGGTCGTTGCGGCGGTAGAGCGCGGCGATGACCGCGTGCAGGCTGCCGTCGCCGCCCGCGACGACGATGCGTCGGGAGCCGGCGCGGTGCAGGACGCCGTCGAGCTCTCCGGGGTTGCTGGTGCTCTGGACCTCGACCGAGGCATGTTCGCGCAGGACGGCCAGGGCCACCTCGAGCGTCTCCTCGTCGGAGGTCCCGGCGCTGCTGTTCGTGATCACCAGGAGGGGTTCAGCCATCCCTGGACCCTAGTGGTCGAACGGGTCGGGGGATCGGCGACCGGGTGAGATTGTTGATAACCTCGGGTCGCAAGGGCCCCGGTGCTGTTGTGCCGGGGTTTCTTCATGTCCCGGGATCGACCGCCGCAGCCCGCACCGGTCCCCGGCCGACCACCGTCCGACCAGGTACAGCCCGACGATGCACAGGGAGTCACAGATGCCGGCCATCGCGATCATCGGAGCCCAGTGGGGTGACGAGGGCAAGGGCAAGGCCACCGACCTGCTCGGCAGCCGCGTCGACCACGTCGTGAAGTTCAACGGCGGCAACAACGCCGGCCACACCGTGGTCATCGGCCAGCCCGACGGGAGCAGCGAGAAGTACGCGCTGCACCTGCTGCCGAGCGGCATCCTGAGCCCGAACTGCACCCCGGTGATCGGCAACGGCGTCGTCATCGACATCGACGTGCTCTTCGAGGAGCTCGACGGGCTCGAGGCGCGTGGCGTCGACACCTCCAAGCTGAAGGTCAGCGCCAGCGCGCACGTCATCCCCAGCTACAACCGCGCGCTCGACAAGGTGACCGAGCGGTTCCTCGGCTCGCGCCGCCTCGGCACGACCGGACGCGGCATCGGGCCGACGTACGCCGACAAGATGAACCGCATCGGCATCCGCGTGCAGGACCTCTTCGACGAGAAGATCCTCACCGCGAAGGTCACCGGCGCGCTCGAGCTGAAGAACCAGGTCCTCACCAAGGTCTACAACCGTCGCGCCGCCGAGGTCGACGAGATCGTCGGGGAGCTGCTGACCCACGCCGAGCGCCTGCGCCCGATGGTCTGCGACACCGGGCTCCTCCTGAACCAGGCCCTCGATGCCGGCGACATCGTGCTGCTCGAGGCCGGCCAGGCGACGCTGCTCGACGTCGACCACGGCACCTACCCCTTCGTGACGTCGTCCTCGGCGACCGCCGGCGGCGCCTGCACCGGGTCGGGCATCCCACCGATGCGTCTCGACCAGGTGATCGGCATCGTCAAGGCCTACACGACCCGCGTCGGTGAGGGCCCGTTCCCGACCGAGCTGCACGACGACTCCGGCGAGCACCTGCGCAAGGTCGGTGCCGAGTACGGCACCACGACCGGACGCCCGCGTCGCTGCGGGTGGTACGACGCCGTCATCGCCCGGTACGCCGCGCGGGTCAACGGCGTCACCGACTTCGTCCTGACCAAGCTCGACGTGCTGACCGGCCTCGACCAGGTGCCGGTGTGCGTGGCCTACGACGTCAACGGCGAGCGTCACGACGAGATGCCGGTCAACCAGAGCGACTTCCACCACGCGGTGCCGATCTACGAGTACCTCCCCGGCTGGTGGGAGGACATCTCCGAGTGCCGCACCTTCGACGAGCTCCCGGCGAACGCCCGTGCCTACGTCGAGGCGGTCGAGAAGATGTCGGGGTCGCGGATCTCGGTCGTCGGCGTCGGGCCGTCGCGGGCCGCGACGATCGTGCGCCACGAGCTGCTCTGAGCGACCCCGCTGAACGGCGACCCGTCTCAGGCTCATGACGGCTGACCGTCGCCGGCTGACGTCGAGAAGTTAGGCTGATCGCCCGTGAAGACCCTCGTCATCGGCACCGGCGGCCGTGAGCACGCGCTGGCCCGAGCCCTCTCGCTCGACCCGGACGTCACCGAGGTGCACGTGGCTCCCGGCAACCCGGGGATCGCAGCCGTGGCGACGTTGCACCCCGTCGACCCGCTCGACGGCGAGGCGGTCGCCGACCTGGCCGAGCGGCTCGGGGTCGGCCTCGTCGTGGTGGGTCCGGAGGCACCCCTCGTCGCCGGCGTGGCCGACGTGGTCGCCGCACGGGGGATCCCGGTCTTCGGCCCCAGCGGGGCGGCCGCCCGGCTCGAGGGGTCGAAGACCTTCGCCAAGGACGTGATGGCAGCCGCCGGCGTGCCCACCGCCCGCTCCCACACCTGCACCACCCCCGAGCAGGCGGCCGCAGCGCTCGACGAGTTCGGCGCCACCTACGTCGTCAAGGACGACGGGCTCGCGGCAGGCAAGGGTGTCGTGGTGACCGACGACCGCGAGGAGGCGCTGGCCCACGCGGCGGCCTGCGAGCGCGTGGTGATCGAGGAGTTCCTCGACGGCCCCGAGGTCTCCCTCTTCGCGCTGTGCAGCTGGAACGAGACCGACGGCGCGACCGTCTACCCGCTGCAGCCGGCGCAGGACTTCAAACGGATCTTCGACGGGGATGCCGGGCCCAACACCGGCGGCATGGGCGCCTACACGCCGTTGTCCTGGGCGCCCGACGACCTGGTCGGCGAGGTGGTGCGTGACGTGCTGCAGCCGACCGTCGAGGAGCTGGCTCGACGTGGCACTCCCTTCACCGGGCTGCTGTACGCCGGCCTGGCGCTCACCTCGCGCGGCACCCGGGTCATCGAGTTCAACGCCCGCTTCGGAGACCCGGAGACCCAACCGCTGCTGGCCCTGCTCGACTCGCCGCTGTCGCCGCTGCTCCTCGGTGCGGCCACCGGCACCCTGGCCGACGTGCCGCGTCCGGTGTGGAAGGCCGGGGCGGCCGTGGCGGTGGTCCTGGCGAGCGGTGGCTACCCCGAGAGCTCCTCGTCGGGTGACGTCATCACCGGTGTCGAGGCCGCCGAGGCGCTCGGCGACGTGCACGTCATCCACGCCGGCACGGCACTGCGGGACGGCGAGCTGGTGACGGCGGGTGGGCGGGTGCTCGCGGTGGTCGCGACCGGGTCCGACCTCGCCGCGGCGCGCGCGGCGGCGTACGACGGCGTCGCTGAGATCTCCTTCGACGGCGCTCAGTCGCGCAGCGACATCGCGCTCCACTCGTCGGCGAGCAGCGCGTAGGTGTAGCCGTCGACCCAGCCGAGGTCGCGGTGCAGGCAGTCGCGGACGCCGTGCTGCTCGCGGCGCAGCCCGACGCGCTCCATCAGCCGCCACGAGGCGGAGTTGGCGACGAAGCACCCCGCGGTGACGCGTCGCAGGCCGAGCCCGTGCGGCGCCGGGGCCAGGGCGAGGGAGACGAGCTCGGTGACGGCCTCGGACCCGAGACCCCGCCCGTGGTGGGCGGGGTCGACGACCCAACCCAGCTCGGCGACGGTGCCTGCGGCGCGATCGGCGACGTCGCGCTGGCCCCAACCGTCCTGGACGACGATCATCAGGTCGCCGACCACCACGCCGTCGTGCTCGACGACGAGGGTGCTGCGCATCCGTTCGGCGCGCAGGACCCGGTCGACGAAGCCGGCGCGGTCGGGCACCCGCCCGCCCAGCCACCGCTGGACGTCGTCCCTGCTGCGGTAGGCCCAGACCGCGTCGATGTCGTCGCTCGTCAGCGGCCGCAACGACAACCGCTCCGTGACGCGCGGCCAGGTGAGTCGGGCGAGGGCGGACACGCGCCCATGATGACCGAACTGCCACGATCTGCGCATGCACCCCTTCGAGTCGGGCCACACGATCCTCAGGCGTGAGGTGTGGGGTGACCGGGTGTGGCTCGAGCACCCGGTGCGAGTCGACTCCGACACCGGTGCCGGGCCGGGGGGCGTGCTCGCGGTGGTGCTGGAGGACGGCTCGCCCTTCACCGTCGACGACGCCGAACCGGTGCACCCCTGGGCGACGGACACCGCACGACTGGAGGCCGGCAGTTTCACCGCCTGAGCGGTGAAACTCCCGCTTCTGTCATGAACCTTCCCACCAGAAGCGGGAGTTTCATCAGCCAAGGGCCGTGGGTGGATCCGCGCCTGGCCTCCCTCTGCGCGATACTCAGCCCGTGAGCGTCCCCAACGTCCTGGCCACCCGCTACGCCGGTGCCGACCTCGCCGAGATCTGGTCACCCGAGCACAAGATCGTGCTCGAGCGCCGGCTGTGGGTGGCGGTGCTCAAGGCGCAGCGCGACCTCGGGATCGACGTGCCCGACGGCGTCGTCGAGGCGTACGACGCCGTGGTCGCCGAGGGCGTGCGGGGCGTCGACCTGGCGAGCATCGCAGCGCGCGAGCGGGTCACCCGCCACGACGTGAAGGCGCGCATCGAGGAGTTCAACGCCCTCGCCAGCCACGAGCACATCGCTGTGCAGTCGATCCATGCGGGGATGACGAGCCGCGACCTCACCGAGAACGTCGAGCAGCTGCAGCTCAAGCAGTCCCTCGAGCTGCTCCGCGACCGCGCGATCGCCGCCCTCACCCGCCTTGCGCGTCTCGCCGCCGAGCACGAGACCACCGTGATGGCGGGCCGCTCCCACAACGTCGCCGCTCAGGCCACCACCCTGGGCAAGAGGTTCGCGACGATCGCCGACGAGCTGATGATCGGGGTCGAGCGCGTCGAGGAGCTGCTCGCCCGCTACCCGCTGCGCGGCATCAAGGGCCCGATGGGCACCGCCCAGGACATGCTCGACCTCCTCGACGGCGACGAGTCGAGGCTCGCCGACCTCGAGCAGCGGGTCGCGGCCCACCTCGGTTTCGAGCGGGTGCTCACCAGTGTCGGCCAGGTCTACCCCCGCAGCCTCGACTTCGACGTGCTGTCCGCCGTCGTCCAGCTCGTGGCCGCCCCGTCGAACCTCGCAACCACCATCCGGCTGATGGCCGGCAACGAGATCGTCACGGAGGGGTTCAAGGAGGGTCAGGTCGGCTCGTCGGCGATGCCGCACAAGATGAACACCCGCTCCTGCGAGCGGGTCAACGGCCTCGCGGTCGTCACCCGGGGCTACCTGTCGATGGTCGGCGAGCTCGCCGGCGACCAGTGGAACGAGGGCGACGTCTCGTGCTCGGTCGTCCGCCGGGTCGCCCTGCCTGATGCGTTCTTCGCCGCCGACGGGCTCTTCCAGACCTTCCTCACGGTGCTCGACGAGTTCGGGGCGTTCCCGGCCGTCATCCAGCGCGAGCTCGACCGCTACCTGCCGTTCCTCGCCACCACGAAGGTGTTGATGAGCGCGGTGCGCAACGGAGTCGGTCGGGAGACCGCCCACGAAGCGATCAAGGAGGCGGCCGTGGGCACGGCGCTGGCCATGCGCCAGGGCCAGGCCTCGAACGACGTGTTCGCCAAGCTCGCCGCCGACGAGCGGCTCGGCCTGACCGCAGCCCAGCTCGCCGACCTGGTGGCCGACCCGATCACCTTCACCGGTGCAGCCGTCTCGCAGACCCAGGCGGTGTGCCGCGCCGTGGCCGCCCTCGCCGAGCGACACCCGGAAGCGGCGGCGTACGCGCCCGGCGCCATCCTCTGAGGCCATTCAGGGCCGGGCGGCCCTGAGCCTCCAACACGCCGACATGCACGTCGCCTCACGGCGACCGCCCGTGGCCGCTCCCGACGCCCGGGCGAGCGGCTGACCGGAGCGATCTGTACGTCCGTGCACCAGGCGGGGTCCGTGCAGTCGTCCACCGGCACGCTCGGCGCTCGCCGCGCCGATGGGCCACCACGGCCCCCGAGCGGCGAGGATGGGCGGATGAGCGATCCTGTCACCGTCGCGATCACCCGCCAGCTCGAGGTCGGCCACGAGGCCGAGATGGTGAGCTGGTTGAACGCCGGTATCCACCTCGCCGAGCGGTTCCCCGGGTTCCTGGGCGCCGGCTGGGTGCGCCCTGAGGTCGACTCGACCGAGTGGCACATGCTCTACCGCTTCGCCGACCACGACAGCCTGCAGCAGTGGGAGCACTCCTCCCAGCGGGCCTGGTGGCGCTCCTCGGCCTCCGGACTGGGCGTCGTCGAGGAGCGGGTCGAGAAGCGCACCGGCATCGAGGGCTGGTTCGACGTGCCGCAGTCGACGCTCGTCGTCGAGGGAGCTGCGCAGTCGGCCGTGCCCGCCCCGCCGCCGCGATGGAAGCAGGCGTGCACGATCTTCCTGGTCTTCTTCCCGCTGTCGGTCGTCGTCAACCTGCTCTCGCGCGAGCTCCTCGTGGGCGTCGTGCTGCCGTTGCGGGTGCTGGTGACCGTGCTGGTGATGACGCCGGTGATGACCTACGTCGCGCTGCCGTGGATCACGCGCACGATGCAGTGGTGGCTGCAGGGCCAGCCCGCACCCTGGCGACGTGACTCGACGCCGCCTGCGGTCGCCTCCTAGCAACCCGGCAGTAGTCTCACCCAGGATCGGGAAGGGTCGCGGCACCTACCGGGCTCCCGCACGACGCCCGCCGACGACACCGCGCAACCGGAGGACCCACCCATGCTCGATGCGACCGTGCGCCGCGCTCTCGAGCCGTCCCTCGACGCGCTCGCTGCGACGCTGGCCCGCCTCGGCGTCCGGGCCACGGCTCTGACCGTCGCCGGCTGGAGCGTCGGCGTCGGCGCCTGCGCGCTGGTGGCCACCGGGCACTGGCACCTGGCTCTCGTCGGGTGGCTGCTCAACCGGGTGCTCGACGGCCTCGACGGGCCGCTCGCCCGCCAGACCGGGTCGACCGACCTCGGCGGCTTCCTCGACATCGTCGCCGACTTCAGCATCTACGGCGGCTTCGTCGTGGCCGCCGCGGTCGCCGAGCCCGACGCCCGACTGGCCTGCCTGGTGCTGCTGGGCACCTACTACCTGTCCGGAACAGCCTTTCTCGCGCTCTCCTCGCTGCTCGAGCGCCGCGGTGAGGCCGCCCGCGCCGAGGTGGCCGACGGGCGCTCGCTGCTCTTCGTCGGCGGTCTCGCCGAGGGCACCGAGACCGTGCTCGCCTACGTGCTCATCTGCCTCCTTCCCCAGCACCTCGAGCTGATCGCCGCGATCTTCGCGGTCGCGGTCGCGCTCACCGCCCTCCAGCGCATCGCCTTGGGCATCCACTTGTTGCGCAGCGACGAACCCACCTCCGGGCTCGCGTCCGACCAGGCACCGGGCGACCCCGTCCGCGCAACCGAGGAGCACCGATGACCCGCCGGAACACCCCCGTCCTGACCGGACTGACCGGACTGACCGGCGCCCTGGCCCTGGCCCTGGCCCTGGCCCTGGCCGGGTGCGGCAACGACGACACGACGACGGGGACACCGGAGACGGCCGCGGCGTCCGACTGGGACGCCGTGCTCGCCGAGGCCGACGGCCAGAGCGTCAACTGGTACATGTACGGCGGGGACGACGTGTTGAACACCTTCGTCGACGACGTCGTGGCCACCCGCCTCGCCGACCTCGGCGTCACGCTCAACCAGGTGCGCATCGACGACACCGCCGAAGCCGTCAACAAGGTGCTCGGCGAGCAGCAGGCCGGCCGCACGTCCGGCGGCGCGGTCGATGCGATCTGGATCAACGGCGAGAACTTCGCCACCGGCATCCAGGCCGACCTGTGGCGGTGCGGCTGGTCCGAGGACCTGCCCAACGCCCAGTACGTGAACCTCGACGCGCCCGAGGTCTCCTCGGACTTCGGCACCGCCGTCGACGGGTGCGAGTCGGCGTGGCAGCAGGCCAGCTCGGCGCTGGTCTACGACTCGGCCCGGCTGGACGCCTCCGACGCCGCCTCGGTCGACGCCCTCCTCGCCTGGTCGCAGGCCCACCCCGGGCGCTTCACCTACCCGGCCCCGCCGGACTTCTTCGGCTCGATGGCTGTCCGCACCGTGCTCTACGACACCATCGGCGGCCCCGGCCCGCTCCTCGACGAGGACGGCGACACCGGGTCACCGGCGTTCGCCGACGCGACGACCTCGACCTTCGAGCGGCTCAACGCCGTCGAGCCCAGCCTGTGGCGCGGCGGCACGACCTACCCGCAGAGCCAGGACGACGTCGAGAAGCTCTACTCCGACGGCGAGATCAGCGCCTTCTTCACCTACGGGCCGGGCGCCGTCGCCACCAAGGTCGCCGACGGGGTGTTCCCCGACTCGACTCGCGAGTCGGTGCCGAGCGGCGGCAACATCTCCAACGTCAGCTTCCTGACCATCCCGGCCAACGCCGAGCACCAGGCCGCCGCGCTGGTGCTGGCCAACGTGCTGCAGGAGCCCGAGGTGCAGCTCGCGCTGTTCGAGGCCAACGGCGTCTACCCGGCGATCGACGTGTCGAGCACCCCGCAGGAGATCCAGGACGGGTTCGCTGCGGTCGAGACCGGCCCCTCGGTGCTGCCGCTCGACGAGCTGCTCGCCGACGCCCAGCCCGAGCTGCCCAGCGCCTACATCAGCGCGATCGAGGACGGCTGGGTCGCCGAGGTCCAGCAGAAGTAGCGCCGTGCGAGTCCTCCTTCCTCGACCTCCTCGACGCCGTGAACGACCGGCCCGGCGGCCCTCCGAACGCCTGCGGATCCTCCTGCTGCTGACCCCCGCGCTGCTCGTGGTGGGGGTCTTCTTCGTCGGCGGGGTCGGACAGGCGGTGCTGCAGAGCCTGGGTCGCCAGCCGTTCCTGGGGGAGAGCGACTACTCCCTCGACGCCTACCGCGCGACCTTCGCCGACCCGGCGTTCCGGGCCTCGCTGACGCTGACCCTGCGCGTCGTCGTCCTCTCGACCGCCCTGGCGACGGTGCTCGGCGTCGCCATCGCGCTGCTCGTACGACGCCACGCCCGCGGTCCGCTGACGACCCTGCTGCAGAGCAGCCTGGCCGTGCCCCACCTGGTCGGTGCGTTGTGCATCGGGCTGCTCCTCTCGCCGTCCGGGCTGGTCTCCAGGCTGAGCGCGAGCACCGGCCTGGTCGACGGGGCGCAGGGCTTCCCGGTGCTCACCAACGACGCCTTCGGCTGGGGGATCATCGCGGAGTACACGTGGAAGGAGTCGCCCTTCATCGCCGTCGTCGCGCTGGCGGCGCTGACGCCGTCGGTGCGCGACCTGGAGGGCGCCGCGCGCACCCTCGGCGCGGGGGCTGCGCGCCGGTTCACGTCGGTGACCCTGCCGATGATCGCGCCTGCCGTCGCGGCTGCCTCGGTGCTGGTGGCGTCCTTCGCAGCGGCGTCCTACGAGGTGCCGCGCCTGCTCGGTCAGAGCTTCCCCGCGACCCTGCCGGTGGTGGCGTTGCAGCGGTTCTCCGACACCGACCTGACGACGCGACCGCAGGCGATGGCCGTGGCGACGATCCTCGCCGTGCTCAGCCTGGCGCTGGTCGCGGCCTACCTGCTCCTGGTCTCCCGGCTGTCGCGGAGGGCCCTGTGACGGGCCCTGTGATGGGCCCGGTGAGGGGCCGGCTGGCGGTCGGGGCCGTGGTCGCCGTCCTGCTGCTGCCCCTCGTGCCCCTGGTGGCGTGGAGCATGGCCGGCGCGTGGCGCTACCCCGACGTCGTCCCCGAGCGCCTCACCCGACGTGGGCTCGACCTCGTGGTCGGCGGCGACGTCCTCGCCGCGACGTTGACGTCGCTGCTGATCGCCACGACGGTGGCGACGCTGGCCTGCGCGGTGGGTCTCTGCGCCGGTCGGGCGATCGGGCTCCACCGCTTCCGCGGACGTCGTGTCGTGCAGTTCCTGCTGCTCGCGCCGGTGATCGTGCCGGGGCTGGCCGTCACCCTCGGCATCCAGGTGTTCTTCGTGCGCTACGGGCTCTCCGACACCGCGCTCGGGGTGGTGCTCGTGCAGCTGGTGCCGACCGTGCCGTACGCCGCGACCCTCCTCGGGGCGGCGTACGCGAACCTCGACCTCGACTACGAGCGGCAAGCGCGCTCGCTCGGCGCCGGACCGGTGCGGACCTTCGGCACCGTGACCCTGCCGCTGCTGCGACCCGCGCTGGTGACGACGGCGCTGCTGACGTTCCTGATCTCGTGGAGCGAGTACATCCTGACCCTGCTCATCGGGGGTGGCCGGGTGACGACGCTGCCGCTGCTGCTCTTCGCCGCGATCGGTTCGTCCGACCGCACCGCTGCAGCAGCGCTCGGGCTGCTGGTCGTGGCGCCACCGGTCGTGATCGTGCTGGCGGTGGCACGGCGGCTGCGGGGCCGCGAGTCGGCGTGGGTGGGGCTCGTCCGTGGCTGAGGCACAGGTGCGGCTGGCCGGGTTGACCGCGCGGTTCGGCGACGTCACCGCCGTCGACACGCTCGACCTGACCCTCGAGCCGGGCTCCTTCACCGCCCTGCTGGGGCCGTCGGGCTGCGGCAAGAGCACCACGCTCTCGATGCTGGCCGGGCTGCTGGCGCCGACCTCGGGTGACGTGCTGCTCGACGGTGAGTCGCTGCTCTCGACGCCGGCCGAACGCCGTCCGGTGTCACTGGTCTTCCAGAAGCCGTTGCTCTTCCCGCACCTGAGCGTGGAGCAGAACGTCGGCTACGGACTCCGGGTCCGGCGTGGTGCACGCCGCCCCCGGGCCGCGATCGGCGCCCAGGTCGGCGAGATGCTCGAGCGGGTGCGGCTCGGTGGGCTGGGCGGACGTCGGGTCGACGAGCTGTCCGGTGGGCAGGAGCAGCGGGTGTCGTTGGCGCGGGCGCTGGTGCTGCGACCGCGGGTGCTGCTGCTCGACGAGCCGTTCTCGCAGCTCGACGCCGACCTGCGTGCCGAGATGCGACGCCTGGTGCGCGAGCTGCACGACGAGACCGAGCTGACCACGCTCTTCGTGACCCACGACCAGGACGAGGCCGTCGAGCTCGCCGACCGGATCGCGCTGATGCTCGACGCTCAGCTGGCCGGCGTCGCGCGGCCCGAGGGGTTCTACACCGACCCGCCGTCGCTGGCCGCGGCCCGCTTCTTCGGGGCGACCAACGAGCTGCGCGGAGTGGTCACGGGCGGTCGGTTCCGCTCGGCCGACGGCGCGGTCGAGGTGACGACGACGGCGGGTGAGGGGGCCGCCGTCCTCGTGGTGCGCCCGGAGGCCGTGTCGCTGCGCGGAGACGTGCCGGCGCTCGTGACGGCGTCGCGCTTCGCTGGTTCGGACGTGCTCGTCGACACCGCCCTTCCCGACGGCCAGGCGCTGCGGGTGCGGGTGGCGCTGGGCACCCGGGTCGCCGTCGGCGACCGACTCGCGCTGGGGCTGGAGCCCGCGCGGTGCACGGTCTTCGCGTCAGGAGGAGCGATCGCATGACCAGGTCGACGTACGTCAAGGCCGGGGTCTTCGTCGCCCTCGTCGTGGTGGCCGTGGTGGCGCAGCTGTCGGTCGGGCTGCCGAGCCGCGCCGAGCTGCAGTCGCTGCTCGACGGCCTCGGCGGGTTCGCCGTCCCGGCGTTCATCGCGTTGTACGTCGTCACGTCGCTGCTGCCGATCGGGCCGAGCGGTCTGCTGACGATCGTGGGCGGCGCGCTGCTGGGCTTCGCGGTCGCCCTGGCGTCGGTGCTGGTCGCGGCGATCATCGCCTCGGTCGTCGCGTTCTCGATCAGCCGGGCCCTGGGCCGCGCCGCCGTGCAGGGCATCAGCAACGAGCGGGTGCGCGACCTCGACGCCCGGGTGGGCGAGCACGGCTTCGGCGCGGTGCTCCTGGCCCGGCTGGTGCCGCTGGTCCCGTTCACGACGGCGAACTACGCGCTCGGTCTGACGTCGGTCCGGCTGGCGCCGTACACGCTGGCGACCGCGGTCGGCATCGTCCCGGGCACCGCGATCTACGTCGCGGTCGGGGCGTACGGCGCCGAGCCCGGATCACCGCCCTTCCTGCTCGCCATCGGCGGGCTGGTCCTGCTCGCCGTCATCGGGCTGCTGCGCTCGCGCCGCCAGCGGGGGAGCGGGCCGGACGACGTCGCGGCGGTACGAGGGTCGGACTGACAGAACTCCCGCTTCTGTCACGAAGCTTCATGACAGAAGCGGGAGATTCTCCGCTCAGGCGGTGAAACTGCCCCGCGCCAGCCAGGCGCGGCGGACCTTCGCAAGAGCGGCCGTGACCTGCTTCGTCGGGGTGGCGGCGAGGTCCTTGCGGCCCTGGGCGAGGGCGGTCTTCCAGATGCCGTCCGACCAGGTGGGGTAGGCGTGGATGGCGCCGGCCATCGCCCGGGCGCGCAGCCCCTGCTGGGCGGCGAGCAACGCCTCGGCGAGCGACTCGCCGGCACGGGGGCCCACGATCGAGGCGCCGACGACCTTGCCCTTGGCGTCGAGGACGAGCTGGGAGTAGCCGTGGGTCGCGCCTTCGGCCACAGCTCGGTCGACCTCCGAGTGCGGCACGGTGTGCACGATGAGCCCGGGGCGCGAGTCGGCGGCGACGCCGAACGACGCGACCTCCGGCGAGGTGTAGGTGACCCGAGGGATCAGGTCGGGAGACACCGTGCGGCGCAGCCCCAGGACGGCGTTGCTCGCGGCGAGGCTGCCGTGGTTGCCCGCGACGTGGGTGAACGGGGCGTAGCCGGTGAGGTCACCGGCCGCCCAGATGCGGGGGTTCGTGGTCTGCAGCTTCGTGTCGACCTCGATGTGGCCCGACTCCGTCAGCGACACGCCTGCCACGTCGAGGCCCAGCGCCGACGTCCGCGGACGTCGTCCGACCGAGACCAGCACGACGTCGAAGTCGATCTCGGAGCCGTCGTCGAGGACCGCCACCCGGCGCCCCTCGCGATCGGGGTCGATCGAGGTCAGCCGCACCCCGGTGCGGATGTCGATCCCGTCGGCGGTGAGGGCACGGGCGAGGGCGTCGGACGCCGGCGGCGTCTCACCCGAGATGAGCCGGTCGGCGGCCTCGACGATCGTGACGTGCGACCCCAGCCGGGCGAAGCCCTGGCCCAGCTCGCACCCGATGGGTCCGCCGCCGAGCACGAGGAGGCGTCCGGGCAGCTCGCTCAGCGACCACACGGTGTCGGAGGTCAGCGGCTCGACGTCGCCGAGGCCGGGCAGGTCGGGGACCACGGGGGCCGACCCGGTCGCGACCAGCGCCTGGGTGAACGCCACCTCGACGCCGTCGACGCTCGCCGAACGGGGCCCGGTGAAGACCACCTCGCCCTGGGCGACCCTCGCACCAGCCGCCCTGATCGCGGCGGGGGAGTCGACGGGCTCGATCGTGCTGATCGCGGAGCGCACGTGCGCCATCACGGCGGGGAAGTCGACCGACACCTCACCGACGTGCACGCCGAGCGCGGACGCCGCGCGGGCGTCACCGACGACGTGGGCTGCTGCGAGCAGCGACTTGCTCGGCACGCAGCCGGTCCAGAGGCAGTCACCCCCCGTGCGCTCACGCTCGACGAGAAGGGTGGTCGCACCGAAACCGGCCGCCGTGTGCGCGGCGACGAGGCCGGCCGTGCCGCCCCCGACGATGAGCAGGTCCCACGGCTTGCCGCCGGGAGCGGTCGGGGAGTCGGAGGCCCACGTGCTGTCAGCGGGGCTGGCCGTGGTCGGGGTGGCGGTCATCGTCGGTTCTCCTCGTGGTCGTGGGCGGGTCCGACGGGTGCGTCAGGCCCGCGCCTCCCCGCCCCAGTTGGCGAGCTTCTCCGCCACGGTGGCCAGGTCGGCGCGCCAGACGTCCTCGGGGCCGGGCGGCAGGATGTCGTCCCACTCCATGGCCGGGGAACCCAGCACGTGCGTCAGGCGGGACGTGCGGGCCCAGAAGGACTGGTGGAAGTGCGAGCCGCCGTCGCCCCAACGGTTCACGTGCACGCGCCCGATCTCGGGCAGGTTCTCCATGATGCGCACGAGGCGGTTGGTGATGCGTCCCAGCTGCGAGGCCTGGTCGTCGTCGAGGGAGCCCATGTCGAGGTGCTCACGCGTGCTCAGGCTGAGCACGATCGGCAACCCGCTGGGCGCCCCGGCGTGGCTCAGCACCCACACCTCGTCCTCCCAGACGGTCCGGGCGACGTCGAAGCCCTCGGCGCAGGCGTGGCACGGCTTCTCGTCGCTCTCGCCGGAGCGGGCGGGCTCGTCGGAAGGTGGCCGCAGCGTGCGCGGGGCGACCCGCCCGTCGACGACCTCCCACGGGAAGATGTCCCAGTCGCCCGAGGGCGGCATCGGCAGGTGGCCGTCCGCGCCGACAGCGGCGACGACCCGGGCGTAGACCTCTTCGGCAGACTCAGGCATGGCCGAACTGTGCCACTGCGCGCGACGAGCGCACCCAGGCGGGTGTCGGAGAACTATTCGGGGTGGACGCACGACCAGGCGCACGGTCCCTAGACTTCGCCCGTGCTCAACATCACCGAGGCCCCGCCCGTCGAGGGCGCCACGCACCTGCACTCGGGCAAGGTGCGCGACCTCTACGAGGTCAACGAGGGGCCGTACGCCGGCCAGCTGCTCATGGTGGCCAGCGACCGGATCTCGATCTTCGACTTCGTCCTCGACTCCACCATCCCCGACAAGGGCGAGATCCTCACCCGGATGTCGCTGTGGTGGTTCGAGCAGCTGCGCGACCTGGTGCCCAGCCACGTGCTGTCGACCGACGTGCCCCTGGACGTGCGCGGGCGTGCGGTGATCTGCGAGCGCCTCGACATGTTCCCCGTCGAGTGCGTCGCTCGCGGCTACCTCACCGGCTCCGGCCTGGTCGACTACCGCGCCACGGGCGAGGTCTGCGGGCTCGCGCTGCCCACGGGCCTGGTCGACGGCAGCCGGCTGCCCGAGCCGATCTTCACCCCCGCCACCAAGGCGGCGCTGGGCGAGCACGACGAGAACGTCTCCTACCGCGCGGTCGAGGCCGAGGTGGGTGTCGAGACCGCCGCCGAGCTGCGCGAGCTGACCCTCTCGGTCTACGCGCGCGCCGAGCAGATCGCCCGCGAGCAGGGCATCATCCTGGCCGACACCAAGCTCGAGTTCGGACGTCGGGCAGCCGGCGCCGACAGGCCGGGTAGCGGGCCGGGTGTGGGGCCGGGTGACGGGCCGGGTGAGGCGGCGGCCCACCAGATGGTGCTGGGCGACGAGGTGCTCACGCCCGACTCCTCACGGTTCTGGCCGGCCGACGCGTGGGAGCCCGGGGCCTCCCAGCCCTCCTACGACAAGCAGATCGTCCGCGACTGGGCCCTCTCGCCGGTCTCGGGCTGGGACCGCTCCTCAGGCGAGGCGCCGCCGCCGCTGCCCGACGAGGTCATCGAGGTCACCCGAGCCCGCTACCTCGAGGCCTACGAGCTGCTGACGGGGGAGAGCTGGTGAGCCGCACGCCGATCGACTTCCCGGTCTCGTGCCAGGTCGCCTACGACTACCTCGTCGCCCCCGACAACCGCGCCGCCTGGCAGTCGAGCCTCAAGGGGGTCGCGGACGTGATGGGGCAGGACGGTGTCGTCGGCCAGTCCTGGACCGACCTGACCAGCGCGGGGGTCAAGCCCCGCATGGAGCTCACCGACGCCGACCGGCCGCACCGCTGGTCCGAACGCGGCACCTGGGGTCGCTTCCGTGCCGTCCTGACGTTGACCTTCACCCCCGACCCGACGTCGCCGGCGACTCGATGCCAGGTAGCGGCCTCGATGGAGGTCCGGGCCTCGGGCGCGGTCAAGCCGCTCGGCGTCGTCCTCAACCGGGTGGCGCCGATCGCGGTGCGCGACGACCTCAAGCGGGCGGCTCGGCTCCTCTCCTCCTGAGCCCCGGCACGCTGTCCTGAGCAGGGTGCCCAGTGATCCAGGGCTCCCGCAGGGCACGGCGGCGACGTCGCGGCGTTCCCCCCGCGCGGACGTGGCGCACGTCACCACCCTCTGCTTAGGTGGGAGTCGTGACCACCTACAACCTCGCCAGCCTTCTCGAAGACACCACCGCGGAGCACCCGGAGCGCGAAGCGATCGTCTTCGGCGACACCCGCCTGACCTACGCGCAGGTGAACGGTGCCGCCAACCAGGTGGCCAACCTGCTCGTCGAGCGGGGCATCGAGCCCGGCGACAAGGTGGCGCTGAGCTGCGCCAACCTGCCGTACTTCACGATCGTCTACTACGGGATCCTCAAGGCCGGCGGGGCCGTCGTGCCGCTCAACGTGCTGCTCAAGGGGCGCGAGGTGGCCTATCACCTCGGGGACGCCGACGCGAAGGCCTACTTCTGCTTCGAGGGCACTCCCGAGCTCGCGATCGGCAAGGAGGGCTACGCCGGCTTCCAGGACGCCGAGGCCTGCGAGCAGTTCTTCATGATCACCGCCGACCCGAGTGCCGACTCGCCCATCGAGGGCACCGAGACGATGGCCTCCGCGACGGGGGCGCTCTCGACGTCGTTCGACAGCGTCGAGACCGACGAGGACGACACGGCCGTCATCCTCTACACCTCCGGCACCACCGGCCAGCCCAAGGGCGCCGAGCTGCGCCACCGCAACATGCGTGACAACGCCCGCTCCGGCGAGGAGCTCTTCGGTGCCGGCACCACCGAGAAGCCCGACACCTACCTCTGCGTACTGCCCCTGTTCCACTCCTTCGGCCAGACCGTCGTCCAGAACGGCGCCTTCGCCTTCGGCGGCACCGTCGTGATGCTGCCCCGCTTCGAGGCGGACGCCGCCCTGAAGCTGATGGCGAAGGAGCACGTCACGTTCTTCGCCGGAGTCCCGACGATGTACTGGGGGCTGCTCGGCGCGCTCGACGACTCCGGCATCGACGTCAAGGAGCTCGCCGCCAACCTGCGCGTGGCCGCCGCCGGCGGCTCGGCCCTCCCGGTCGAGGTGCACAAGGGTTTCGCCAAGCGCTTCGGCGTCACCATCCTCGAGGGCTACGGGCTCTCGGAGACCTCGCCGGTGGCCAGCTTCAGCAAGTTCGGGGAGGAGCCGCGCGTCGGGTCCATCGGCACGCCGATCCCGGGGGTCGAGATGAAGCTGCTCAAGCCCGACAGCTGGGACGAGATCGGCGACGACGACGAGATCGGCGAGATCGCCATCAAGGGCCACAACATCATGAAGGGCTACTACGGCCGCCAGGACGCGACCGACGAGTCGATCCAGGACGGCTGGTTCCGTTCCGGCGACCTCGGCCGCAAGGACGACGACGGCTGGTACTACATCGTCGACCGGTCCAAGGACATGATCATCCGCGGTGGCTACAACGTCTACCCGCGCGAGATCGAGGAGGTCCTGCTGACCCACCCCGCCATCTCCCTGGCAGCGGTCATCGGCGTCCCGCACGAGAGCCACGGCGAGGAGATCAAGGCCGTCGTCATCCTCGAGAAGGACGCCGAGGCGACCGAGGACGAGATCGTCGCCTGGGGCAAGGAGCAGATGGCCTCCTACAAGTACCCGCGGATGGTCGAGATCGTCTCCGACCTGCCGATGACGGCGACCGGCAAGATCCTCAAGCGCGAGCTCTCCTGAGCCGTGGGGCAGCGGTTGCGCCGAGCGGTGCTCGTGGTCCTCGGCGTGCTGCTGTTCGCCGTCGGGGTGCTGTGGGCGCTCCAAGGCCTCGGTTACCTCACCGGCTCGTCGATGAGCGACGTCCAGGTCTGGGCCGTCATCGGTCCGGTCGTGGCCGGGCTGGGGGTGGCCCTGGTGATCTCGGCCTTCCGGCCCACCAGCTAGGGCTCGGGCCACCAGCAGGGGCGTCGCGTCGCGACACCGAGCCCTGCGCTACTCGAACGGGTTGGGCAGGGCGCCCGGCAACCGGGTGAGGATCTCGCGCGCCTGGGCCGCGACCTTGTGCTCGACGAGCACCTCGTAGCGGGTGGCGACGACCTGGGTGATCGAACCGAAGTCGCGCTGGCCGCGGGTGGCGGCGTACCCGAGCAGCGCCCAGACGATGCCGAAGGCGGCACCGAAGAGCATGGTCGAGACGATCGTGACGATCGCGTTGCCCTCGTTGGAGAAGAAGGTGAGGATGAGGCCGATGAACAGCCCCAGCCAGGCTCCGGACGCCGCCCCGCCGAGCGCGACGCGGCTGTTGGTCAGACGGCCGGTGATCTTCTCGATGCGCTTGAGGTCGGTGCCGACGATGAGGCAGTTCTCCACCGGGAACTCCTCGTCGGAGAGGAAGTCGACGGTCTTCTGGGCAGCCGCGTAGTCGTCGTACACCGCCAGCGACTGCGGGAACTCGAGGTGCAGGGGTGACATCGGGCTGCGCCGACCGGACGCGGAAGACATGCTCATGGGTCCAGTCTGCCCCGCGCCCGGTGGACACCCGCACCCACGCGGCACCCCGGTGCCGCCACGAGACGCCACGGCATAGGATCGGGGTCGTGCCCAAGGTCGTCGTGGACGTGATGCCCAAGCCCGAGATCCTCGACCCGCAGGGGAAGGCGGTGCTCGGCGCCCTGCCCCGGCTGGGGTTCAGCGGTGTCACGGAGGTCCGTCAGGGCAAGCGCTTCGAGCTCGAGGTGGCCGGCGAGGTGACCGACGAGGTCCTCGCCCAGGTGCGCGAGATGGCCGAGACGCTGCTGTCGAACCCCGTCATCGAGAACTACACCGTGCAGGTGCTGAGCCCGGAGGTCGCCGGGTGAAGGTCGGGGTCGTCACCTTTCCCGGATCGCTCGACGACGCCGACGCCCAGCGGGCGGCCGGTCTCGCCGGTCACGACGTCATCGCGCTCTGGCACGGCGACCACGACCTCCGCGGCGTCGACGCCGTCGTCCTCCCGGGAGGCTTCTCCTACGGCGACTACCTGCGTTGCGGCGCCATCTCGAGGTTCTCGCCGGTGATGACCGAGGTGATCGCAGCCGCGGGCTCCGGCCTTCCGGTGCTGGGCATCTGCAACGGGTTCCAGATCCTCTGCGAGTCGCACCTCCTGCCGGGAGCGCTGATCCGCAACGACCACCAGAAGTTCGTCTGCCGCGACCAGCGGCTCCGGATCGAGAACGTCTCGACACCCTGGACCTCGGCCTACACCGCAGGTCAGGAGGTCACCATCGTCCTCAAGAACGGTGAGGGTGGCTACGTGGCCGACGCCGCGACGCTCGACCTGCTCGAGGCGCAGGGCCGCGTGGTCGCGCGCTACCTCGACCACAACCCCAACGGGTCCCTGCGCGACATCGCCGGCATCAGCAACGAGCGCGGCAACGTCGTCGGGCTGATGCCCCACCCCGAGCACGCGGTCGAGGAGCTCACCGGCGCCGGCACCGACGGGCTCGGGTTCTTCACGTCGCTCGCGGGGCTGGTCGCGCTGACCGCCTCGACGTTCGCGTGATCCGGTGACCACGGCCGGCACGACGGCACCGAGCCGCCTCGGGCCGCTCCGGCTCTTCCGCACGGTCGCGATCGCCGAGGCCATCACCTGGGCGCTGCTGCTGGTCGGGATGGTCCTCAAGTACGTCACCGAGACCACCGACGTCGCCGTCAGCGTGTTCGGGATGCTGCACGGCGTCGTCTTCATCTCCTACGCCCTGATCGCGGTGATCGTCGCCGTCGACCAGCGCTGGTCGGCCGGGCGCAGCGTCGTGGCGCTGCTCGCCTCGATCCCTCCGTTCTGCACGGTGCTCTTCGACGTGCTGGCCGAGCGTCGGGGGGCATTCGCGACGACCTGGCGCCTCACCGCACCGTCGTCCGACCCTGCGAACCGTCTCGACCGTCCGGTCGGCTGGCTGCTGCGCCACCCCGGCCGTGGCGCCCTGGTGGGCGTGGTCGCGGTGGCGGTGCTGACCGTGGTCGCGCTGCTGGTCGGCCCGCCCGCCTCGGGCTAGCTCCGCCTGCCCGCCATCAGGTTGCGCCAGGTCGCGGCGTCGACGACGCCGGTCGCGGGCAGCCCGACGAGAGACTGGTAGCTCTTGACCAGGGCGGCGGTCGACCCCACGTAGACGCCGGTGATCTTGCCGCTCGCGCCGAGGTCGGCGGCGTTGAGCGCCCGCTGCAGGCGGCGCACGTAGTAGCCGGCCGAGCCGAACTTCAGCACCGGCTTCTTGCCGTAGGTCATCAGGCTCATCCAGTCGCGACGCATCCAGGTCGGATCAGCGGCGTTGCCGGTCTGCACCTGCCAGGCGTTGGCGGCCGCGAGCGTCGAGGGGCCGAGCTTGCCGTGCAGCGCGCCGGTGTAGAGGCCGCGCTCCGAGAGGAAGCACTGGAGCGTGCGGACCATCCGCTTGGCCGGCTTGTAGTCCTCGTCACCGGCGCGGAGGGCCGGGTAGTCGCGCGAGGCGACGTTGATGCCACCACAGTGCTGCTCGGGGGCGGCGGTCGAGCCGGCCCCCAGGTCGAGGAAGTTGGTGTCGATGTTGATCCGGACACCGCCCCACACCTCGTCGTGGCCACCTTGGAACTGCTTGACGCGTCCGCCGGGGCGCCAGCCGTCCTCGCGGATGTAGGAGGTCGAGGTGTTGGCCACGCCGTCCCAGCGCGCAACCCAGATCCGGTCGGGCAGCGTGTAGGCGCCGGGTCGCTGCACCCGGACGTCGTCGAGGGCCTTGATGCCCGATGACGCGCTGGAGTAGACACCGGTGACGTAGCCCGCCTCGGAGACCGCACGGGTCCAGGCGGTCAGGAACGACAGCGCGGACTCACGGCAATGGGTGTCGGCGGAGTCGAAACCCTCGAGGTCGTACCAGAGCGTGCTGCCCGCGACGATGCCGAGCGCCTGGGCGTCGGCGACCGTGCTCTGCGCGGACTGCTGGCCCATGGCACGGGCCTTGCCGTAGGTGCCCTTGTCGCCGGGGGAGGGGTCGATCGTGAAGTCGTCGGCGTAGCGCGGGAAGCGAGGTTGGCACGAGGCCTGCGGGCCGAGGGTGATCGGCAGCAGCTGCCAGCCCTGACGAAGCTGCCTGCTGACCCAGGCCGGGGTCAGGTTCGGCTGCGACCGGCACGCTCGCGAGTCGCCGGAGATGTAGATCCCGACCGCGAGGTAGGGCGAGGTGCGCAGCCACGTGTCCATCGCCGACTGGGTCGGTGCGAGGCACTGGTCGAAGCCGTAGCCGGTGAAGTCCCCGGGGGTCGCGGGGTTGGGGGCCGGCTCACGCATGGCCAGGGAGGCAACCTGCCCGGCGAGAGCGGCGGACGACGAGGCTGACGCTGGCGCGGACGTCGGCGCGGAGACCGACATCGAGGACGGGGCGGCGGTCGCGCCCGATGACGGCAGGGCGAGGGCGAGGAGGGTGCCGAGCGTGGCCACGGCCGATGCGGAACGCAGGCGTGGGAGCGGGCGGGGGCGAGGGGAGGGCGAGCTCATGAGGCGGAACTCCAGGGGAGTCGAGGATGGGCGGATCCGACAGCTGCTCGGAGCGACGCGTCACCCTAACCTCACGGATCACTCCAGTAACAGGGATCCGGTCGAACTACACGCACGTAGTTCGGCGTGTCGCTGCGAAGTTGTCGATTCCGCGCGGAATTCGACGCCCCGGCGCAGTTCTCCCGGCCGCGGGGCTCAGGGGCTCTGGGGCTCGGGGGCCCGGGGGTTCAAGGGCGGCGGAGCCGACGCCGTCCGGATCCGTCGGACGGTCGAGGTGACGGGGATCGCCGACATGATGACCCGTCGACCCGTCGACCCGTCGACCCGTTGACCCGTTGACCCGTCAACCCGCAGGCCTGCCCGTCCCGGCCTGAGGTCGAGTCGGCGCGTGAACGCGCCGACTCGGCGCGGCGGGGAGGTCGAGTCGGCGCGTACAAGCGCCGACTCGGCGTGGAAGAGACGGCGGCACCGTCCCGGCGGCACCGCCCCGATAGATTGGCGCGGTGCCAGAGACCAGCGCCGCCACCACTCTCGACACCGTCGCCGTCGCGACCACCGACCCCGACCGGGAGCAGCCCTGGGCCGACCTCGGTCTGAAGCCCGACGAGTACCTCGAGATCCGCGAGATCCTCGGCCGGCGGCCCACGAGCTCCGAGCTCGCGATGTACTCGGTGATGTGGAGCGAGCACTGCTCCTACAAGTCGACCAAGGTGCACCTCAAGCAGTTCTCCGAGATCCCCCAGACGACGCCGGTCGGCAAGATGCTCGCCGGCATCGGTGAGAACGCCGGCGTGCTCGACATCGGCCAGGGTTACGCGGTCACCTTCAAGGTCGAGAGCCACAACCACCCGTCGTACGTCGAGCCCTACCAGGGCGCCGCGACCGGCGTCGGCGGCATCGTGCGCGACATCCTCGCCATGGGCGCGCGACCGGTGGCCGTGATGGACCCCCTGCGCTTCGGCCCGCTGGACGCGCCCGACACCCGACGCGTGCTGCCCGGGATCGTCGCCGGCGTCGGCGGCTACGGCAACATGCTCGGACTGCCCAACATCGGCGGCGAAGCCGTCTTCGACTCCTCCTACCTCGGCAACCCGTTGGTCAACGCGCTCTGCGTCGGCGTCCTGCGCCACGAGGACCTCCACCTCGCCAAGGCGAGCGGCGCGGGCAACCAGGTGATCCTCTACGGCGCCCGCACCGGAGGCGACGGGATCGGGGGAGTCTCGGTGCTCGCCAGCGAGACCTTCGATGCCAACGCCGACGGCAGCAGTGGCCCGGCCAAGCGCCCCAGCGTGCAGGTGGGCGACCCCTTCATGGAGAAGCTGCTGATCGAGTGCACCCTCGAGCTGTTCGCGGCCGGCATCGTGGCCGGCATCCAGGACCTCGGCGGCGCCGGGCTGTCGTGCGCGACCTCCGAGCTGGCGAGCGCCGGCGACGGCGGCATGCACGTCGAGCTCGACCGGGTGCCGCTGCGTGACTCCTCGCTCGCGCCCGAGGAGATCCTGATGAGCGAGAGCCAGGAGCGGATGATGGCGGTCGTCGAGCCCGACGACGTCGCGACGTTCCTCGGCATCTGTTCCAAGTGGGACGTCGAGGCGGTCGTCGTCGGCGAGGTCACCGACACCGGACGGCTCGAGATCGACTGGCACGGCGAGCGGGTCGTCGACGTACCCCCGCGCTCGGTCGCGCACGACGGGCCGACCTACGAGCGTCCCTACGCCCGCCCGTCGTGGCAGGACGCGCTGCAGGCCGACTCGGCCGAGGCCCTCGCCCGTCCGGTGGGCGGTGAGGAGCTGCGCGAGACCGTCCTGCGCCTGGTCGGCAGCCCCAACCTGTGCGACAAGTCATGGATCACCGACCAGTACGACCGCTACGTGCGCGGCAACACCGTGCTCTCGCAGCCGTCGGACTCCGGCATGATCCGCGTCGACGAGCAGACCAACCTCGGGGTCGCGATCTCGACCGACTGCAACGGCCGCTTCGCCAAGCTCGACCCCTACGCCGGTGCGCAGCTGGCGCTCGCCGAGTCCTACCGCAACGTCGCGACCGGCGGGGCGGTGCCGCTGGCGATCTCGGACTGCCTCAACTTCGGCTCGCCGGAGGACCCCGACGTCATGTGGCAGTTCGCCGAGGCCTGCCGTGGCCTCAAGGACGCCTGCCTCGAGCTCGGTATCCCGGTCACCGGTGGCAACGTCAGCCTGTACAACCAGACCGGGGAGACCGCGATCCTGCCCACCCCGGTGGTCGCGGTCCTGGGCGTCATCGACGACGTCACCCGGCGTACGCCGACCGGCTGGCGCTCGGTCGAGGGCGACGACCCGGGCGAGACCGTTCTCCTGCTGGGCACGACGCGCGAGGAGCTCTCGGGCTCGGAGTGGGCCCACGTCGTGCACGACCACCTCGGCGGGCGGCCGCCTGTGGTCGACCTGGCGGCCGAACGGTCACTTGCCGAGCTGCTCCACGCAGCGGTGGGCCTCGTCACCAGCGCGCACGACCTCTCCGACGGCGGCCTCGCGCAGGCGCTGGTCGAGTCCTCGCTGCGCCACATGTGCGGCGTCGAGGTCGACCTCGACGCGGTGGTCGATGATCCTTTCGTCGCGCTCTTCTCGGAGTCGACCGCCCGCTGCCTGGTGAGCGTGCCGCACGACGAGGTCGCCCGGCTGGTCGAGCTCGCCGCCGACCACGGCGTGCCCGTGGTCGAGCTCGGCGTCACCGGGGGCGACGTCGTCTCGGTGACCGGGTCGTTCGACATCAACCTGCTCGAGCTGCGCTCGGCCTGGATGAAGACCTTGCCGCTCGCCCTGGCCTGACCCGGTCGTCGAGTCCTCGAGTCGTCCACGGGTTCGGCCTCGACGGGGGTTCCTCGCCGTCCGGCCACCCGCACCAGCCCGAGCTCGGCCCGGTCGGCTTCGCTCACCGTCGCGCCCGGGGCGTCTCGTCGAGCGCTGATCCATCCGATCGGCCGCCGGGCGCGAACCCCTGGGCGTGATGGCGCGACGTACCCTCCTCGGACTACCCGCCGTCGGTCTGGTCGGCCTCGCCCTGGGCGCCTGCACGCCCGATCCGCCGGTCTCGCCGATGCCCGAGGAGGAGGCTCCTGTGCCTGACCGTGAAGCGCCGACCGGTGCCGCCCCCACCCGCATCGCCTACGGAGACGACCCCAGTCAGTTCGGTGATCTCCACCTGCCCGAGGGGACGCCGCGGGGCGTGGTGGTCGTGATCCACGGTGGGTTCTGGCTGGCGCAGTACGACTACACGCTCGGCACCCCGCTGGCCGACAGCCTGGCGGCCGAGGGGTGGGCGGCGTGGAACCTGGAGTACCGGCGCGTCGGCAACGGTGGCGGCGATCCCGCGACCTTCGACGACGTCGCGGCCGGCATCGACCGGCTCGCCGGGCTCGACCTCGACACCTCGAGGGTCGTGACCCTCGGCCACTCCGCCGGCGGCCACCTCGCCGCGTGGGCCGCCTCGCGTGGCCGCTTCGACCGGTGGGCCGGGGGAGTCGGCGTCACGCACGTGATCTCGCAGGCCGGCGTGCTCGATCTCGTGGCGGGTAGCACCGACGATCTTGGCGGCGGAGCCGTCGCCGGCTTCCTCGGTCACGAGCCGACCAGCGCCGACGCCCGGCTCGACCCGCGGCGCCAGGTGCCGCTCGACCAGCCGGTCTGGTGCGTGCACGGAACCGCGGACGGCAACGTGCCCTACGCCCAGTCGGAGTCCTACGTGGCTGCGGCGACGGCGGCAGGTGCGAGCGCACAGCTGGTGACGATCGAGGATGGCGACCACTTCGTGCTCATCGACCCGGCCTCCGACGCCTGGGCGCGGACGCTCGGAGTCCTCGACACCATCGGCTGAGCCCGCCGCCGACTCCTCGGCGCCGAGCGCCGCGGCCTTCGCGACCAGGCTGAGCATCTCCGAGCCGGGGCGGCGTCAGGGGTCGCGCCCTTCGCGCCGGGTCGGACGAGTGTCGCCTCCGGGTGGTCGGCGTCGGGGTCAGGCGAAGACGCCGTCGGGATAGACACCCGCGACGAGCATGGCCTTCACCAACGGGATGCCGACCTCCTTGAGGCGCCGCACCCCGGCCTCGCCGATCACGTCCCACGGCGCGGCCGCCATCTCGTCCGTCGCCGCCTCGACCGAGACGCGCAGCGCCTCGCCGTCCGCGGTCAGGGCGCCCTCCTCGTCGAGGATGCCCCGCTCGGTCAGGGCCACGGAGGCGGCAGCCCACTCGTCCTCCGACCAGGAGCGCGTCATCTGCGCCGCCGGCACCGTGAAGCCGCGACCGGTCGCCGTGTGCGAGACCAGCGCCTCGAGGCCGGTGAGCCCCGCCGACAGCAGGGCCGCGATGTGCCCGTCGCCGCGGTACTCGCGCAACAGGGTCAGTCCGTGCCAGAGCGCGAGGTGGGGGGCCTGCGGCCAGTCGAGGTCGGCGTGGGCTGCGAAGAGCGGGCGTCCGGCAGGGTCGCAGGCGGTGACGGCCCGGCGCGTGAGGTCGGCGGCCTCGGCGATACCGGGGTCGGCCAGCGTCTCGTCGCCGAGGAGACGTCGGTAGGCCGCGTCGACCGCGCGCAGTCTCGCGGCCACGACGGCGTCCGGCTCGACGGCGTCCCAGCACGACGGCACGAGCTTGGCGACGAGCGCCGGGTTGAACACGAAGAAGGTGGCGGCCACCGTGCCGCCGCCGACGCGACCCATCGGCGCCGAGCGCTGGGCGAAGTAGCAGGCGCGGCCCTTGCGCATGCCGAGCCCGACGAGCTCGGTCTCCACCTCGGGGACGAAGTAGCACATGGCGTGCAGGGTCTCGAGCTGACGGGCGGCGCGGCCGGAGTCGTGTGGGTCCATGCACCCTGTCTACCGTGTCTGCGCTCGCCCGGCACCGACCTGTCGTGCGCGGCGGTGCCGGCGCCGGTGCCAGGATCACGCCATGAGCGAGCCCCGCATCGTGATGAGCCCGTACGACGACTCCTGGCCGGCCGCGTTCGACGCCGTGCGCGTCCGGCTCGCAGACGCACTCGGTGACATCGCGCTCCGCATCGACCACATCGGGTCGACGTCCGTGCCGGGCCTGGCGGCCAAGGACGTGATCGACGTGCAGCTGAGCGTGGCCCACCTCGACGACCCGCGACTCGCGCCGGCCCTCGCGCGCCTCGGGGTCACCCCCACCGAGATCACCGCCGACCACGTGCCCCCGGGCTGTGTCCCGGCTCGCGGTGACTGGGAGAAGCGCTACTACCGCCCACCCTCCGACTGGCGCCCGACCCACCTGCACGTGCGGGTGCCGGGGCGGGCGAATCACCGGTACGCGCTGCTCTTTCGCGACTACCTCCGGCACTCGCACCTGGCGGCCGGGGCCTACGCGCAGGTCAAGGTGGCCCTGGCGCGGCTGCACCCCGACGACGTCGAGGCCTACTACGCGGTCAAGGACCCCGCCTGCGACCTCGTCATGGACGCCGCGCAGCGCTGGGCTGCGGAGGTCGGCTGGTCTGCACCGACGTAGCCTCGGCCTCGTGCCCGCCCGACTCCGCGTCCTCGACCCCGCTGCGCTGAGCACCGCGCACGAGGCCGACGACACGCGCGCCCTGGTCAAGCACTACCTCGCCGTCCTGGAGTCCCGCGCGCCGGGCGCCTCGGTCGAGGTGCGGGTGCCGCCGTACGCCGCGGTGCAGGTCATCCCCGGGGTCCGCCACACCCGCGGCACCCCGCCGGCCGTCATCGAGACCGATGCCGACACCTGGTTGGCCCTGGCCACCGGTGCGCTGGCCTGGGTCGACGCGTTGACCGCCGGCGTCGTGACCGCCTCCGGGGAGCGCACCGACCTCACGCCGTACCTCCCGCTCACCTCGCCGGGGTAGTCCCTGACGGAAATCAACGGTTCGGGGTCCGAAACCTTGACGTGCGTCAGGGACTACCCCGACGACCTCCGTCCCACCGTCAACCAGGGCGCGGGCTAGGTTGCTGGGCATGAGTTCGACGACGAGCGACGACATCCGTACGACGGTCAGCGGGCTGATGCCGGCCCTGCGCCAGGACCTCGAGGACCTGGTCCGCATCGAGTCGGTGAGTGCCGACCCGGCGCGGTTCGCCGAGGTGCACCGCAGTGCCGAGGCGGTGGCCGCACTGTTCCGGGCAGAGAACTTCGCCAGTGTCGACATCGTCAGCACCGACGGTGGGCTGCCGGCCGTGATCGCGCACAAGCCCGGCCCCGACGGCGCACCCACGGTGCTGCTCTACGCCCACCACGACGTCCAGCCCGAGAACGACCACGCCGACTGGGACTCCGCGCCCTTCGAGCCCACCGAGCGTGACTCCGCCAGCGGACGCCGGCTCTTCGCCCGCGGGGCGGCCGACGACAAGGCCGGCATCGCCGCCCACCTCGGGGCGCTGCGCGTCTTCGGTGACCGGCTGCCGGTCAGCGTCACGATGTTCATCGAGGGGGAGGAGGAGGTCGGGTCCGACACGCTCCCAGCGCTGTTGAAGGAGCACCAGGAGGCGCTGCGCGCCGACGTCATCGTGATCGCCGACTCCGGCAACTGGGACATCGGCGAGCCGGCCCTGACCACCAGCCTGCGCGGCCTCGTGCGCGTCGACGTCGAGGTGCGCACCTTGACCCACGCCGTGCACTCCGGCATGTGGGGCGGTCTCGTGCCCGACGCCCTGATCACTCTCAGCCGGCTGATCGCCAGCCTCCACGACGACGTCGGCGACGTGGCCGTGGCCGGTCTGCACAGCGGTCCGGCGGCCGACGTGGAGTACCCCCACGAGCGGCTCCTCGCCGAGTCGGGCGTGCAGCCCGGGGTCGACTTCATCGGCACCGACTCGGTCGTCGAGCGGCTCTGGACCAAGCCGGCGCTGAGCATCACCGGGCTCGACGCGCCCCGGGTCGACGGCGCCTCCAACACCCTGGTGCCCATGGCCCGCGCCAAGATCAGCATGCGCATCGCCCCCGGCGACACCACCACGAGCGCCGAGGCCGCCCTGCGGCGCCACCTCGAGGAGCACGTCCCGTGGGGCGCGCAGCTCACCGTCACCACCGTCGACACCGGCGAGGCCACGCAGATCGACGCCACCGGAGCGGCCTACGACGCCGCTCGGGCCGCCTTCGCGGAGGCCTGGGACGGCACCGAGCCCGTCGACATGGGCGTCGGTGGCTCGATCCCGTTCATCGCCGAGTTCCTCGAGGCGTTCCCCGAGGCCAGCGTGCTGGTCACCGGGGTCGAGGACCCCGACACGCGGGCGCACGGGGCCAACGAAGGGCTGCACCTCGAGGAGTTCGCGAAGGTGGTCCTCGCCGAGGCGTTCCTGCTGCGCAACCTCGGCGCCCGATGACCTGCGACCCGAGAGGGTGAGCGTGCGATGAGCGTCGTGCGCGAGACGACGCAGGGGTTCTTGTCCGAGCACCGGCGCGAGCGGGTCGGGGCGATCACCGACCGCCTCGTCGAGACCATCGTGCGCGACAACCAGGGCTACCGGGCCACCTCGACGGTGAGCCGGGAGGACCTGATCGACTCCTGTCGCGCCAACATCGACCGGGTGCTGGAGATCTTGCGCGACGCAGTCGGACCCGAGGGGATTCCCACCGAGGACGACGTCGTCTACGACGCCGCGCGCGAGACCGGGCGCCGCCGGGCCGAGCAGGGCCTCCCGCTCGCCGACGTGCTGCGATCGTTCCGGATCGGTGGTCGGCTCATCTGGGACGACCTCGTCGAGCAGGGAGAAGCGGTACTCGAACCGCTCGAGGTGCGCGAGATCGGCACCCGTCTCTGGGAGGTCGTCGACGCCACGTCCGGCGAGGTCGCCTCCGCCTACCACCAGCAGGAGCTCACGCTCGTCCGCGCGGACGAGCAGCAGCGCGCCGAGCTCTGGGAGGGCGTGCTCGGAGGGCGGGCGCGCGAGCCCGGTTTCGCTCGCGAGGCGGCGCGCCTGCTCGACCTGCCGGTCGACGGTGAGCTGGTCGTGGTGGTGGCCACCGACCTCGGCCTCCGACCGGCCGAGGAGGCCCTGGCACCCCACGCGACGGCATGGGTACGCCGCACCGCCGACGTCGTCGGGCTGGTCGCCCTGCGCGCGGACTCCTCGGCAGAGGTCCTGGTGGCCCTCGACCACCTCGCTGCCGTGTCCGAGGCCTCCCTGGGCGTCTCGTCGGTCATCGGCGGGCTCACCGGGGCGGAGCAGGGGTACGTGGAGGCCTCACTGGCGCTGCGCGCGCAGGGCGAGGTCACCGGGCTCGCGCGTTTCGACGACCGGCTTCCGGAGGCCTTGCTCCTCGGGTCGCCGGACGTGGCCACCCGGCTGGTGGAGCAGTGGCTCGGGCCAGTGCTGGCGCTGGTGCCCGGGGAGTCCCGCGCGTTGACCGACACCCTCGTGGCGTGGGTCGCCTCGGGAGGCTCGGCGACCCGGACCGCCGCTGCCGTGCACTGCCACCGCAACACCGTCGCCAACCGCCTGCACCGCTTCGTCGAGCTCACCGGTCACCGGCTGAGCGACGACGCGGTGCCCGTCGACCTCGACCTCGCCTTGCGCGCCTGGCGGCTGCGGCTGACCCGCTGAGCCGCTGAGCCGGCATGGGCCGGCGTGGGCCCTGTGCGGGTTGCACAGGCTTCGTCGCTGCATCGTGAGCACCTGGTGCATGGGAATCGCGTGTGATGGGTGACACAGTGAAGAGGCGCGCGCATCGACGTCGGAGACCACTCCGCGGCGTGAGCGGAGACATGGGGTGTCGAGATGTCGCTCTCTCGGAGCACGACCGGCAGCACGACGGGTGGCTCCGACGGAGTGCCCGGAACACGCGACGCATCCGGCCTGGGTCGTCGTCACTTCCTCGGCTACGTGGTGGGCGGCACGACGCTGATCGCCGCGGCCGAGTTCGCCTCACCCGCACCTGCCCAGGCGGCGGTCCCGTCGCTGCCCCAGGTGCCCGAGCTCTACGACCTCGAGGACCTGCAGACAGATGCGGCGCTGCCGACGTCGGCCATGATCTCGGTCACGATCAACAAGGACGGCACCGCCTCGTTCGCGATCCCGCGCGCCGAGGTCGGTCAAGGCATCACGACGTCGACGGCGATGATCCTCTCCGAGGAGCTCGACCTGCCGGTCTCGAAGATCGAGGTGACCCTGGCCCCGGCGCGCCCGGAGCTGATGTTCAACCAGCTCACCGGCGGCTCGAACACCACCGTCTCCACCTTCACGCCGATCAGGGTGGCCGCCGCGATCGCCCGCAACGCCCTGCTCGACGCCGCCGCGATCCGGCTCGGCTACGCCGTGGGCCGCCTGCGCACCTACGAGGGCATCGTCGAGGCACCCGACGGCTCGACGATCGGCTACGGCGAGCTGGCGGAGCTGGCGGCGAGCTCGACCACCAGAACCGTCGACGTCGTCCTTCGGCCCTCCTCCGACTACAAGGTCATCGGCACCCCGCACAACCGCGACGACGCGCTGCTCGCGGTCACGGGCCGCAAGCAGTTCTCGATGGACCTCGACATCGCGGACGCGCTGCCGACGATGGTCTGTCGTCCGCCGACGCTCAACGGGTCGCCGAAGCGACTGAGGAACCGCACGAAGATCATCCGCATGCCCGGGGTGACCGACGTCGTCACGGTGGGCACCGGCATCGCGGTGCGAGCCCAGACCTTCGGCCAGTGCATCGACGCCATCCGCGAGATGGACGTCGAGTGGAACGAGGGCAGCGTCGAGGGCGAGTCCGACTACACCATCCTGGCCGGCCTGCGGCGCGCCGAGATCCCGATGGCCGTACCCGACGTGCCGATGCTCGCCGAGCAGGTCGACGCCGACTTCACCTTCGCCTTCCGCAGCAGCGCGGCCCTCGAGCCCAACTGTGCGATCGCCGACGTCCGCGAGGACTCCGCCGAGATCTGGGCCGGTCTCAAGGTCCCGATCCTGGCTCAGCAGAACATCGCCGACGCGATCGGCCTGCCCCAGGACCAGGTCAAGGTCAACGTCATCACCAGTGGCGGTTCGTTCGGCCACAAGCTCTTCAGCGACGCCGCCATCGAGGCGGCGCAGATCTCGAAGAAGATGAAGAAGCCGGTGCGGCTCATGTGGCACCGAGCCGACGAGCCGCGCCAGGGCCGTCTGCACCCGATGGTCACCTCTCGCGTGCGGGCCACGATGCTCGCCGGCGAGGTGCTCAGCTTCGAGCAGCGCAACACCTCGGTCGTCACCGACTTCAGCCACGGCCTCGGCGAGATCATCACCTCGATGATCGACGAAGCGCCGACCGAGGTCGGCAAGGTGCTCGGCGGGCTGGGGTTCTCGGAGTCGATCTTCACGCTCACCCAGGAGCTGCCCTACGACTTCGGAGCCGTCACCCAGCTGCTCAACGAGACCGACAAGCGTTTCAACACCGGCAGCATGCGCAACATCTACTCGCCCGACACGGCGGTGGCCAGCGAGCTCGTGGTCGACATGATGGCCGAGAGGCTCGGGATGGACCCGCTCGAGTTCCGCTTGAAGAACCTCAAGGACGCCCGCACCCGCGCCTGTCTGGAAAAGGTGGCCGAGGAGGGCGACTGGGGTCGCAAGATGCCGGCCCACCGGGCCCAGGGCATCGCCATCCACAAGGAGTACAAGGGCGCGACCGCCGTCCTGGTGGAGATCGACACCCGTCCGAGCACCGTGCAGCGCGATCGCTACCACGCCGTCACCGGCCCGCGTGTCACCAAGGCGGTCATGGCTGTCGACGCGGGCCTGGTCATCAACCCGCGCGGCCTCGAGGCCCAGATGCAGGGTGGGTTCATGGACGGTCTCGCGCTGACCCTGACCAGCAGCTGCCACCTGCGTAACGGCAAGTTCCTCGAGGCCAGCTGGGACAACTACTTCTACACCCGGCAGTGGAACGTCCCGACCGACATCTCCGTGCACATCATGGATCCCGGGGTGGAGCAGCCGGGCGGGGCCGGTGAGGCCGGGGTCCCGGCCTCGGCCGCAGCGGTGGCCTGTGCCTATGCGCGGGCGACGGGGAAGGTGCCGACGTACTTCCCGATCAACCACGGCGAGATCTCGTTCAAGCCCAAGACCTTCGTGCCGCCGGTGCCGAAGTCGCCGACCAACGGTCTCAAGTTCACCTACTGAGAGACGAAGGAGACATCACGATGCCCAAGCAGACCTTCATCCTCAACGGCAAGCCCGTCACGGTGGACGTGAACGACGACGTGCGGGTCCTGTGGGTCCTGCGTGACCTTCTCGGGGTCACCGGTCCCAAGTACGGCTGCGGGATCAACGTGTGCAAGGCGTGCACGTCCCACATCAACGGCAAGGCGTTCAACCCGTGCTCGGTCCGGGTCGGTGACCTGCAGGAGAAGGACCAGGTCACCACCATCGAGGGGCTCCCGGACACGGTGGGGAGGGCCCTGCACCCGATGCAGGAGGCCTGGATCGATCGAGACGTCGCACAGTGCGGCTACTGCCAGCCCGGTCAGATCATGGCGGCGGTCGCCACGGTCAAGAAGGTACGTCGCGAGGGCCGCGAGCTGCGCGACTCCGACCTCGACGACATCCGCAACATCTGCCGGTGCGGCACGTACGCCCGGATCCGGGAGGCCGTCGAGCAGGGCGCGCGCAACATGCGCTGACCGCGCGTCAGGGTGTCCCGACCGGTAGGGAGACGCGGAAGGTGCTCCCGGCGCCGAGCTCGGACTCGACCTCGATGCGCCCGTGGTGACGCTCGACGATGCGTGCCGAGATCGTCAGCCCCAGGCCGGTGCCCGGTTGGGTGAGGGCCTCAGGGTTCGTCGAGCGGAAGAACTCGGTGAACAACCGCCCCTGGTCTGCGGCCGAGATCCCGATGCCCTCGTCGGAGACGGCGACCTGCACCTCGCGGGTCGGACCTCCGTCGGCGGCTCCCCCGAGCGAGGAGGGGCGGTTGCGGCACGTGATGGTCACCGAGACCGCTCCGCCGGGCGGGGTGTACTTCACGGCGTTTCCGATGAGGTTGGTGAAGACCCGTTCGAGACCCTCGCGGTCGCCACAGACGGGCACCACCTCGTCGGGCGCCTCCAGCAGGACGAGGAGGTCGCGGCTCGTGGCGGCGAAACGGACGTTCTCCAGCGCTGCGTCGACGACGGGCCGCAGGTCGAGGGTCTCTGCGGGCTGACTGGCCTCGGGGTCCTCGAGCGTCGAGAGGGTGAGCAGGTCGTCGACCACGCGGGCCAGCCGGGCCGACGCCCGACCCATGGCAGCCACCGAGAACTCCGTGTCCTCGGAGAGCTCCGGGGCGGCGGCGATCATCTCGAGGTGACCGGCGATGGCGCCGAGCGGGTTCTTCAGCTCGTGCGAGACCGTCGAGAGCAGCTGGGTCTTGTAGGTGTCGAGCTCTCGTAGCTCGGTGACCAGGCGCTGCTCGCGCACGAGGTTGCGCGAGGCGAGCACCGCGTGACCGATGTCGCGAGCGACCTCCAGGGCGCCGTCCTGCTCGTCGGCGGTCCAGGCGACCCCGGCGTCCTTGCGGAACAGGATCAGGTGGCCCAGGCAGCGTCGGCCGGCACCGACCGGAACGAGCAGGGCCGAGGTGTACCCGAGGCTGGTCAGTGCGGCCAGGGTGTGGGCGTACTCCTGGTCGGTGAGCAGCTCGCGGTCGTGCCAACCACGATGCAGGACCCCCACCCGCTGCCGCTCCCAGCTGCGGTGCGACAGGTCGCTGAGCAACGACCTCAGGTCGTCGGAGGCCGGTTCGGGGCCGGTGACCGTGGTCTGGCCGAGGACGTCGGCGTAGGCGCGCAGGGTGAGGTCGTCGGCGCGGAAGCCGTCGAGCAACGCCGGGCGGCACTCGTCGAGCGCGGCCTCGACGTCGGGTTGCGACACCGCGACCCGGACGATGTGGCGCGCCGCCTCGGCCAGGCGCAGCCGCTGGGCGAGGGCGTCGCGCTCGAAGGCGTTCCGCAGCGCGCGCTCGGCCTGGTCGGCGTAGCGTCCGAGGAGGTCGAGCTGTGTGGTGTCGGGTCTGCGACCGCTGAGGGGCAGGTCGATCGAGAGCAGCCCGCAGATCTCGCCGTCCTCGAAGTACAGCGGCGCCAGGAGCATGTCCAGCGGATGCCATGCGTCCGGCCCCTCGCGTGGCTCGAAGTCGGGGATCCAACGGAACACGTCGTCCTCGCGACAGTTCTCCTCGCCGACGAACTTGAAGCGACCCCAGTCCTCGGAGACCGCCAGGTCGTCCAGGACGTCGTGCACCGGCGTACGCATCTCGGACAGGGTGGCGCGCACGTCGCCGTCGCCCTCGATGGCCACCGACACGAACACGTCTCCATGGACCGCACTGATGACCGCGACCTCGAAGCCGACCATCTGCGCCACCGATGCCGCGACCAGCTGGAGGGTGGACCGGGCGGACGCATCGGCCCAGTCCGAGACGTCGAAGCGCGTCGACTGGGGCGGGTGAGGGTGAACCGTCAATGGGGGACCTTTGGTCGTTCCGGAGCACTGCCAGTCTACGGCGGATGAGGAGCGGAGTCGTGCGATCTCCTAGACTCGTCGTCGTGCCCTTCCAGAGCAGCCACGCACGACGTACCGGCGGCGACGGCCGCCTGACCGATGCCCTCGACCCCCAGGACCGAGGTCCGCAGGATGCATGCGGGGTCTTCGGGGTCTGGGCTCCGGGCGAGGACGTCGCCAAGCTGACCTACTTCGGGCTCTACGCCCTGCAGCACCGGGGCCAGGAGTCGGCCGGCATCGCGGTGAGCAACGGGCGCCAGATCCTGGTCTACAAGGACATGGGCCTGGTCTCCCAGGTCTTCGACGAGACCACGCTCGACTCCCTCAAGGGTCACCTGGCCATCGGTCACTCCCGCTACTCCACCACCGGGGCGAGCACCTGGCAGAACGCCCAGCCGACCTTCCGGCCCACCGCCGACGGGTCGATCGCCCTGGGCCACAACGGCAACCTCATCAACACCCACGAGCTCGCGCAGGCCGTCGCCGACCTGCCGACCGAGTCCGGTGAGCTCGACATCCACGCGCGCGCGCTCGAGTCGTCGACGAACGACACCGGGCTCGTCACGGCGCTGCTCGCCCACCACCCCGACAGCACCCTCGAGCACCGGGCCCTCGAGGTCCTGCCGATGCTCAAGGGCGCCTTCTCGCTGGTCTGGATGAACGAGAACACCCTCTACGCCGCTCGCGACCCCCAGGGCATCCGGCCGCTGGTCCTGGGCCGCCTCGACCGGGGCTGGGTGGTGGCCAGCGAGGACGCCGCCCTCGCCACGATCGGCGCCAGCGTCATTCGCGAGGTCGAGCCAGGTGAGATGATCGTCATCGACGACCAGGGCCTGCGCTCGCACACCTACGCCGAGGCGGCGCCGAAGGGGTGCGTCTTCGAGTACGTCTACCTCGCCCGCCCCGATGCCCGGATCGCCGGACGCAGCGTGCACGAGGCGCGCGTCGAGATGGGCCGCGAGCTGGCCCGCCAGTTCCCGGTCGAGGCCGACCTCGTGATGCCGGTGCCCGAGTCCGGCACGCCGGCGGCGTCGGGGTACGCCGAGGAGAGCGGGATCCCGTTCGGCCAGGGGTTCGTCAAGAACGCCTATGTCGGGCGTACCTTCATCCAGCCCAGCCAGACCTTGCGCCAGCTCGGCATCCGGCTCAAGCTCAACGCTCTCGAGCACATGATCCGCGGCAAGAAGATCGTCGTCGTCGACGACTCCATCGTGCGTGGCAACACCCAGCGCGCGCAGGTGCGGATGCTGCGCGAGGCAGGGGCGCTCGAGGTGCACGTGCGGATCTCGAGCCCGCCGGTCAAGTGGCCGTGCTTCTACGGCATCGACTTCGCCACGCGCGCCGAGCTGATCGCCAACGGTCTGGACGCCGCTGAGATCGCGGCCAGCGTGGGGGCCGACAGCCTCGGCTACATCTCGCTGGAGGGGATGGTGCAGTCGACCGGTCAGCCCGCCGAGAACCTCTGCCAGGCCTGCTTCACCGGCGAGTACCCCATTGCGCTGCCCGACGAGAGCCAGCTCGGGAAGCACCTGCTCGAGACCTCCCTGTCGACGCCGACCTTCGGCAAGGCGCTGCCCGTCCTCAACAACCCGTAAGGGGTCATCATGGCGCAACCCACCACCCCTGGCCCTGCGTCCGGGTCGACCTCGTACGCCGACGCCGGGGTCAACATCGAGGCGGCCGACACCGCCATCGAGCTGATGAAGGTGTGGATCGACAAGGCGCGGCGTCCCGAGATGATCGGCGGCCTCGGCGGCTTCGCCGGTCTCTTCGACGCCTCGGCGCTGACCCGTCACACGCGTCCGCTGCTGGCGACCTCCACCGACGGCGTCGGCACGAAGGTCGCGATCGCCCAGGCCATGGACATCCACGACACGATCGGGTTCGACCTGGTCGGCATGGTCGTCGACGACCTGGTCGTGTGCGGCGCCGAGCCGCTCTTCATGACCGACTACATCGCCACCGGTCGAGTGGTGCCCGAGCGCATCGCCGCGATCGTCAAGGGCATCGCCGAGGCCTGCCTGGAGGCCGGCTGTGCGCTGATCGGCGGCGAGACCGCCGAGCACCCCGGCCTCCTGGGCCCCGACGAGTACGACGTCGCCGGCGCCGCGACCGGCGTCGTCGAGGCCGAGGCGCTGCTCGGGCCCGGACGCGTCCGCCCGGGCGACGCCGTGATCGCGATGGCGTCCTCGGGGTTGCACTCCAACGGCTACTCCTTGGTGCGCCACGTCCTGCTCGAGAAGGCCGGCTGGTCGCTCGACCGCGACGTGCCCGAGCTCGGCCGCGCCCTGGGCGAGGAGCTGCTCGAGCCGACCCGCATCTATGCCAAGGCCTGCCTCGCCCTGGCCGCGACGACCGAGGTGCACGCGATGTCGCACGTCACCGGCGGCGGCCTGGCAGCCAACCTGGCCCGTGTCCTGCCGGTCGAGCTGCGCGCCACCCTGGAGCGCGGCACGTGGAACCCCGCTCCGATCTTCGACCTCGTCCGCCAGGTCGGGGGAGTGAGCCAGCCGGACCTGGAGGCGACGCTCAACTGCGGCATCGGCATGGTCGCGGTGTCGGCCCCCGAGTCGATCGACGCTGCCATCGACCTGCTCGACGGCTACGGCGTCAGGGCCTGGGTCGTCGGTGAGGTCGACGTCGACCCCGAGCAGGACGCCACGGTTCGTCTGGTCGGCCAGCACCCCGACTGGTGAGGCACCGGCGAGAGTCCGCGCGCGCCGGGATCCGCACGGCATTTTGTCCCGAACATCGATCCGTTGCCCCGGAACAGACGAGCAGCAGGTAGCGTTAGGCCCACGAGATCCTGTCGAGGAAGCCCGGACCCGCTGCGCGGCGTCCGGCCGAGTGTGCGAGGGGGCTGGACCCTATGGGCCGCGGCCGAGCGAAAGCCAAGCAGACCAAGGTCGCCCGCGACCTGAAGTACCAGACCCACGAGACCGACTTCGGGGCCCTGGCACGCGAGTTGCACGGCGGTGAGTCCGACGAGCCCCAGGCAGAAGTGCCCGAGGAGTGGGCTGACCTCGACGAGCGCTCTCGGGACTGACACCCCACCGGGTCCCGTCCGCGCGTCAAGACGACGATGCCGGACGACGCTCGTGGCCTGCCGTCGTCACCACCCGGGACGACTCGACGGCGCTCAGTCTCGCTGACCTCCCACCGCGAAGGCGTCGAGCGCTCGCACGCCCTCGCCGAGCGCCTGCTCGAGCGCAGTGATGGCCGGGATCGTGGCGGACGGGTCTCCCTCGGTCGCTGCCTGCTCGAGCGCGGACGCGGCGGCACCGGCGCGGTTGAGGCCGAGGTTCAGGGTGCTGCCCTTGAGCTGGTGCGCGATCGAGCGCACCAGGCCGAGGTCGCGCTCGTCGCGCGCCGTCCTGAGCGTGGCCAGGGTCTCGTCGATCCGCGAGAGGAACGACGTCCGGGTGCGCTCGAAGTAGTTCACGCCGTCGCGTACGAGCTCGCTGAGCATCTCGATGCGCTCGGGGTCGAGCACGGGGTCGGCCTCGCCGTCCCCGCCGGAGCCGGGCCGTTCGGGGTCGCCGGCGCTCGCCGACGCCGCGGTACTCGGTGTCCACCGCTCGAGCAGCCGAGTCAGGCTCACCGGGTCGACCGGCTTGGTGAGGAAGTCGTCCATGCCGGCGGCCAGGCAGCGGTCGCGTTCGCCGGCGAGGGCGGAGGCGGTCACGGCGATGATCGGCACCCGGGTGCCGGACTCACGCGCACGGATCAGCGCGGTGGCGACGTAGCCGTCCATCCGTGGCATCCGGCAGTCCATCAGCACCAGGTCGAACGAGTGGCCCGGCGCGAGGGCGGCGACGGCTTCCTCGCCGTTGGCCGCCACCGAGCTGCGGTAGCCGAGGCTGTCGAGCAGGCCCTGGGCCACGAGCTGGTTGACCGGGTTGTCCTCGACCACCAGGACACTGAGCGTCGGCTGCTCGCGGTGCGGGTCGTCCACGCGCGTGGCACGGGCAGCGACGAGGAGCCCACCGGTGTCGAGCGTGGCGCCGAGGATCGCGCCGTGCAGCTCCACGGGCCGCAGCGGCTTGTCGACCACGCTGCTGAAGCCCAGGTCTGCGACGTCCTCGGGTCGCGACGACGGGTCGTCGGAGAGCAGGATCATCGGCAAGTCCGAGAGCTCCGGGCGCGTGCGGATCGCCCGGCCCAGGGCGAGCCCGTCGACGTCGGGCATGTGCAGGTCGACGAGGGCCAGGTCGTAGGTGTTCCCGGCGTCAGCCGCCTCCATCAACGCACCGAGGGCCGAGCCTGCGGAGTCGACGCTGTGCACCTCGAGTCCCCAGGCGGCCAGCTGGCGCGACAGCGCGGCGGCCGCACGGTCGTTGTCGTCGACGACCAGCGCCCGGCGGTGCTCGAGCCGAGGTAGCGCCGCCGTGCCGGGGGTGCGGGTCGCGACGTCGAGAGGCACCTCGAACCAGAAGACGCTGCCGCGCTCGGGCCGCTGCTCGGCCCCGATGCTTCCGCCCATGTCGTGCACCAGCCGGCGCGAGATCGTGAGCCCGAGGCCGGTGCCGCCGTGGGTGCGGGTGGTCGACCGGTCGGCCTGGGTGAAGGCCTCGAACAGACCGGCGACCTCCGGTCCGACCCCGATCCCGGTGTCGCGTACCTCACCGCGCAGGAGCACGCGCCCGGGTTCGTCGCACGGCCCGAGCCCGAGCTCGACGACGACCTCACCGTGATCGGTGAACTTCACAGCGTTGGAGGCGAGGTTGGTGAGGACCTGACCGAGCCGGACGGCGTCGCCGACCAGGAAGCGGGGGACCTCGGGGTCGATGCTCAGCACGAGCTCGAGGCGCTTCTCCTGCGCCGGGGCGGTGATGATCGTGGCGGCCTGGTCGAGGACCTGAGCGACCTCGAAGGGCGCACGTTCCAGCTCGACGGCACCGGACTCGATCTTCGAGAGGTCGAGGATGTCGTTGATGAGCGCCAGCAGGGTCAGCCCGGCACCGCGCAGCCCCTCGGCCAGTCGGCGTTGGTGCGCGTCGAGCTCGGTGCGCAGGAGCAGGTCGTTGAGACCGATGACGCCGTTCATCGGGGTACGGATCTCGTGGCTCATGGTCGCCAGGAAGGCCGACTTGTGGGCCGAGGCCTCCATCGCCTCGTCGCGGGCCGCGGCCAGCTCGGCGGCGGTCTGCTCACGCTCGGCCACCCGGCTGAGGGCACCGCTCACCTGGTCGAGCAGGACCCGGACGGCCTCGTCGACGTCCCCGGTGTCACCGGTGAGCTGGATGAGGCGCACCGTGCGCCCGGCAAGGCGCACCGGCAGCCAGGCCACCGAGCCCCCGGTGCTCGGCGCCGGCTCGACGCTGAGCTGCCCGGTCGACCACGACGCCACCCGAGCCACCTCGTCCGGCGTGGGCAGGGCTACTCCCGGCCTGCTGAGGTCGTGGGTCAGCACGGGGGTGTCGCGGGGCTCGGGACGGCTCCAGACAGCGAGCGTGCGCCACCCGTCGACGCTGCGCAGGGCCTCTCCGGCCCGGTTGAGGGCGTCGTCGAGGTTGACCGAGCGGTTGGCGGCCTCGGCGATGCGGCTGAAGAGCATCAGGTGCAGTCGTGCGTCGTCGGCGTCGTTGGCTGCCCCGTGGAGCTCGGTGACGTCCTGACAGGTGCCGTGCACCACGGTGGCTGCGCCGTGGTGGTCGCGCTCGACGACTCCGCTGGCGCTGATCCACCTGACCTCGCCGTCCGGGCGCACGATGCGACTCTCGAACGAGTAGGAGTCGCCCTCGCGCATCGTCTCCCGGATCAGGCTCTCCACCCGACGGCGGTCGTCCGGGTGGGTGCTGGCGACGTAGCCGGCGAAGTCGGGGGTGAAGGAGCCTGCCTCGACGCCGAAGATGCGGTAGAGCTCGGGAGACCAGGTGCACCTCTGGTCGAGGACGTCGAGGGACCAGCTGCCGAGGTGAGCGATCGTCTGGGCGGAGGCGAGCTCCTTCTCACGCGTGCGCAGCCGGTCGAGGAGCTCGCGGCGCTCGGTGTACTCGGTGAGGCGGTGGAGGTAACCGATGAGCTCCCCGTCCGCGTCACGCATCGGTCGCCAGCTCACCAGCGTCCACACGCGCGACCCGTCCGGGCGCACGAGGAGGACCTCGTCGTTGTCGCGGCCCGGGTGGCCCTGGGACATCAGGGCGAGGTGGTCGACGAGGTCGCGTCGACCCTGGTCGTCGGCGACGCCGAAGATCGTCTCGGCGTCCAGGGTGTCGACGTCGCGACCCAGCAGGGCCGCGAGGTTGTCGTTGCCGTAGACGGTCGAGCCGTCCACCCGCATCACCCACAGTGCGTCCGGGCTCGCTTCGAGAAGCTGTCGTACCAAGCCGTGCTCCACGAGCTCACCCCCCTGTGACCATCATGGCTTGTCGCGCCGCTGTTCGCGGTCGTTTGGCCACGACGCGCGAACGGCCCCCCGGTCGTGCCGGGAGGCCGTTCGTCGAGAGCGTGGTGTCGCTAGTTGCCGGAGACGGCCTTCTTCAGACCCGAGCCCGCCTTGAAGGCAGGCGCCGTGCTGGCCGCGATCTGCATCGTCTCGCCGGTCTGGGGGTTGCGACCCTCGCGGGCCGACCGCTCACGGGTCTCGAACGTGCCGAAGCCGGGAAGGGTGACCTTCTCGCCCTTGGCCAGGGTCGCGGTGATGGTGTCGAGCACGGCGCTCAGGGCCTGGTCGGCCTGGGCTCCGCTGAGGCCCGTCTCGGTGGCAATGGCCTCGCGCAGCTCGGTGCGGTTCATGGGATGGCCTGTCCTCTCTGTCGATGATGGGGTAGCGGCGGGAAACGTACCCCACTGCGCCTGACGACGCGTCAGCGGGCGCGCTGCACGACCACGTCGCCATGCGTGCCGTAGCCCAGCAGCGGCCCGCCGTACGGCGTGCCCTCGAAGCCGAGCAGGCACCAACCGGCACCGTGCTCGACGTCTTCTGGCAGCAGCGTCGGCCACGGGATGTTCGACGGGTAGTCGGCCTCGAGCACGCCCTGTTGCACCAGGTCGAGGTCGAAGACCGGGTAGCTGCAGCGCTCGGCACGCCGGCTGTCGGGCCCGTCGGAGGCCAGGACCCACCACCGTCCGTCGGTGTGCACCAGCGTGGTGCCCTCGCACGCGATGCGGCCGGTCTCGGCGCTGCGCAGGCTGAGCGAGTCGAGGTCGGTTCCCGAGGCCAGGGCCGGGTGGAAGCGGAACCACCGCTCGGCGCTGACGAACCCGACGAGCCAGCCGTCGCCGTCGTCGCCCGACGTCCGCACGAGGTGGGGGTCCCAGCACCCGAGGGAGGTGAACCCGTCGGTGGGCAGGTCGAGCGCGACCGTGTCGAGGCGGTGCTGCCCGCGCGTCAGGTCGGCGTCCGACCTCGCGAGCGTCGTGGCCACGTGGGGGTGGCGCTTGAGGTCGAAGGTGCCCCAGGTGCTGGTGGCGACCAGCCACTGCGCACCGTGGCGGACCAGGTGGGTGGCGTGGTCTCCGTAGATGCCCGCCCGGTCGTCAGCGAGAGGACGCCGGAAGAAGAGGTCGCCGCGGTGGGTCAGCGCCGCCCCGCCGTCCTCGACGCGGGTGGGGTCGAACGCCCAGACCGAGGTGTGAGCGGTGCGGAAGCCTCCCGGCCCGGCGCTGCTGGCGGTCAGCAGCACCTCGGCCCCGTCGCGGTACGGCGTCCCGTCGCCGTGGGTGACCAGGCGGATGTCGCGCAGGCCGAGCTGCCCGAAGGCTCCCGAGCGGTCGCCGACCCCCTCGAAGCGGGCCAGCCACGCCTCGTCGTGCACGTCGGGCATGTTGCGTTCGAGCGTCAGGTCGAGGGTTGCTCGCGCGACCCACTGACCGTCCTCGCGCAGCCACCCCGTCACGTAGGGCCCGGTCAGCGTCACCGCCACCGCGTCGGGGGAGCGGCCGGTGGCATGACGGCGGCTCGTGTGGTTGCGCCAGACCCCCTCGCGCGTGACGCGCAGGCCGAGCGTGCGTCCGTTCCATCGGGCGGAGAACGCGTCGTCACCGAACCCGAGCTCGACCACGCCGGCGGCGCTCGGGTCAGGGAGGTCGAGCTCGGCGGCCAGGTAGGGCGCCACCGGTGCCTCGGAGCCGGGCTGCACGAGAGCGACGGGCCGCAACCGGGCGACGGTGGCGAAGGCGGGTAGTGCCGAGAACAGGTCTTGCTGGGTCACGCAGCGACCTTAGCCGCGGGAGGCTCGCGACCTACGACGACGGCTGGGGCAAGTCGCAGGAGATCTTCGGGTTGACGCCGAAGTAGTTGAGGGGACCGGCGACGATCGTCAGGGCGGTGTCGCCGGTCGTCTTGCACGACAGCTCCCGGTCGCTGCCGAAGTAGCCGCGTTGGCCGGCGGCCACGGCGCCGATGACCAGCCACACGACGACCAGCAGGGCGACGAGTCCACGTCCGCTTCTCATCCTCGTAGGACATCGCCCGCAGCGCCCCTCCCGCGTCACCCCCACAGGCGAGCAGCACGCGAGCGACAGCACGCAACGAGCCCCGCCGGTGACCGGCAGGGCTCGTCGTGCAGGTCGAGACCTGCGGTGCTTGTGGGCAGGGGCGGGGTCGAACCGCCGACCTATCACTTTTCAGGCGATCGCTCGTACCAACTGAGCTACCTGCCCAAGCGAGGGAGACGATACATGGCGCGTTCGGCCGGTGCCGAATCGGTTCCCGGGCGTTCGCAGGAGGGCTCCGCCGGACGCAGGTCGAGCGGGCTCGCTACGATGAGGGCGCGAGAAGCACCGCAGGCCCCCATCGTCTAGCGGCCTAGGACGTCGCCCTTTCACGGCGGTAGCACGGGTTCGAATCCCGTTGGGGGTGCAGGTAGTAAAGGGCCGGATGACCTGCAGAAACGCCTGATGGGGCCTCTCCATCGTTTTCGCCCGATTCGGGCTCGGGCAACACTGGGGCAACAGCAGGAAGAGCGCCACGTGTTGCCCGACGCTCCTGGGAGGCTCGGCGTGCGGCGTCCAACGCGTCGCTGACCTCGTTGAGACGGTCCCCGAAGAGGTGCCCGTAGGTGTCGAGGGTCATGGCCGCCGACGCAGTCTTGGGCGTTCCCCACACGAGCCCCTGACCGGCGACGGGCGTCACGGACTCCGCGATGATGGCGCGGTTGCGCTGCAGGTCGAGTCGCGCGACCTTCAACGCGGCCATCTCGCCGAAGCGGGCTCCGGTGTAGCGAGGAACAGCACGACGAGCCGGTAGGTCGTGTTGGTGCGGGTGTCGTAGGCCGCGTGCTTGCTCGGCTCCGACGGGGACCCGCATTCTTGTGCGAGATCCTCGATCTGCTCGTGGTTGAGGTAGAGACGTTCGTGCTTGGTGACACGAGGCAGGTTCACCCCGGTCGCGACGTTGCGCACCAGCCTCCCGTCATTCACGGCCAGGTCGAGCGCTCACATCGACGACGAAACGGGCCGCGACGCCGGCGCCCTCGGTGAGGTAGTAGTCATCGGCACGGGAGTGATCGGCCTCGACCTAGGAGCGCGCGGCAGCAGCGCTGGCGCGGGAGAATTTCATCTCACCCCGCACCCTCATCACCCCGAATCCGGTCCGGACGCGGCCACAGTCACTGCCAGCAACGTCTAACAACTACCCTCGAAATCGACTCTGGGCCGCCCGTCCCCAGGCGACCCAACACGATCCTTCTTAGCATGCGTGCCGACAGATCTGAAGGCTTTGTCAGTGGGCGAAACGTCTTTCTGGGAGAGAGTTGAGTAGCCAGTCGGAGCCATCAGGGTTCAACGTTTCGGGCCTCGGGGACGGCGCTAGGCAGCAGCGAGGTTGTACTCATCGAGGGTGAGCCACGTGAGCACGCCGATGTTCAGCAACTTCACCTGCGACGGCCTCTACGGGACGAGGATGCGGCGTCAAGTCGAAGCAGCCGTCCTCGTGTGCCGTTTACCGCCCCGGTCCCGGACACCTTCCCGGACGGGTCCTACGGGACGCTGGCTGAGTTCCGGCCCCACCACGCCACACGCTTCCCGTATGCCGTTCGACAACCGGGACATGCTTCGCCAGCGTCAGTCCTGGCGGATCGCCGCGCGTGCGGTGATCGCGACGGCGATGTCCGGACCCGCCAGCTGTTACGCGCCGCACCGGCGAGCTCGTTGGGTGCGACGAGGGTGCGCAGTGGGTGGGTGGAGGCGAGTGCCGGGCTAGCCGGCCAAGGATGGCAACGGACGGGGCCTGCAAAAGCGGCGCGGCGCCGGCACACCCCGACGGACGGTGTGGTCCAGGTCGACGGGCGCGCTAGGTTCGGCGAGGTTGGTTGATTCTGCAACCACCTGCGACAGAGCATTGCCGGCGCACGACGTGTCGGACACCCGATCCGAAGGAGTCCCCACAGATGTTCGACAAGAAGACAAACATCGCCGCCCAAGAAGCATTCGGCGAGGCCGTGAACACCGGCAACCTGGGTGCACTCGACGACCTGGTCGCGGCCGACTCCGTCGACCACGACCCGGCACCCGGGCAGGGCCCCGGACCGCAGGGCTTCCGCGACATGTTCACCGAGATGCGCACGGCGTTCCCCGACCTGCACATCGAGGTCGAGCACCTCACCGCCACTGATGACGACGTCGCCTTCGCCTACACGATTACCGGCACCAACGACGGCCCCTTCCAGGGCAACGACCCGACCGGCAAGAAGATCAAGGTCCGTGGCGTGCAGATCGGCCGGTTCGCCAACGGCAAGCTGGCCGAGCGCTGGGGCAGCAGCGACCAGCTGGGCATGATGACCCAGCTCGGTCACATCGACGCATAACAGGTGGCCCGGGCTTGCGGCCGGACTGGCGGCGGGCGCTGCCGGGACGACCGCCCTGAACGCGGTGACCTACCTAGACATGGCAGTTCGCGGTCCGCCACCAGCAGCAGCCCTGAGGACACCGTGGAGAAGCTGGCGTCCAAGGCCGGCGTCGAGATCCCCGGTGACGAGGACAGCCGCAACAATCGGATCCCGGGCCTCGGCCCCTTGACCGGGCTCGCGGCCGGCCTCGGCGTCGGGGGCACGCTCGGCTTGGCCGGCACATTCGGCTTCAGGCCCAACCTGGTCCTCGCCGGCCTGGTCGCGGGTGCCGGTGCGATGGCGGGCACCGATGCGCCTATGGCTGCCCTCGGCGTGACCGACCCGACCACATGGGCCGTCAAGGACTGGCTCAGCGACGCCGTCCCCCATCTGGTGTATGGCGTCGTCACCGCAGCGGTCCTTCAGTGCCTCGACCGTTAGGACAATCAGAGCTCGGACCCCGTTGACGGCCAAGCGGCTGCCGCATGCGGTTTTTCGCCACCACCATTGCACGTCGGCGGCCTCCCACATGCCGGCCAGAGGGTCAGCCAGACGAGCACGTTGAAGCAGGGACGTCGCCAGCGTCACGGCATCCGGCCCCGTCACTCTGACTTCCTTCACCGAGACGGCCATGTCCGATACCTCATCATGCGGCGGTCGTGGTTCACGATCGGTTTTGGTGCGCTTACCGGCCACACAAAGGAGCGAGTGCGACACACAGACGGGCCGCGGAGGGATCGGCACGCGGGACTGCCACAAGCCGATCCTGCCGCCGGGCCGGACACGCACCGCGTCTGCGCCGTGCTCAGAGCGTGTCGAACCTTTGCCACGCGTCCCGGGTGGCCTCGTATCCGACTTCGCCGTGCTCGGATCCAGGAATGGGCTCATCCCACTCCTCCGACCAGGTGCTGGTGTGCACCATGCCGATCTTCTCCAGGACGCGCCGAGATCCCCGGTTCACCGCCATGGTGCTTGCAAAGACGCTCTGGATGCCAGGGGCTGCGAATGCCTGCTCGATCATGGCCCGGGCGCCGTCAGTGGCAAGGCCGCGCCCCCAGGCGGAGGCGCGTAGTCGGTAGCCGATGCCGGCGATCTCCGGCCGTGGTTCGAACCAGGATGCTGACCACCATCCGACGACCGCACCTCCCTCGAGTCCGAGCCAGTAGCCCAGTCCGAGCGCCGGGTTGACTTGCAATGTCAGCCGCCGCTGCCACTCGTCTCGGGTCTCAGCAGGGGTAGCGGCTCGCCCCAGGATGTGGGCCATCACAGCCGGATCCGCATTCAGGGCGATCAAGTCGTCGATGTCGACAGCTCTCACCGGCCGGAGTTCAAGCCGCCGAGTCGACAAGGGCGGCAATCCTTCCTGTCGGCAGATCACACCCAAACGCTACCCCCGGCGAACCCACCTTGCGATCCCCGCAAGACGAACGGCTTGCGGAGCACCTACGGCCCCGGCGACTCATCGGTTCTCACTCACCGGCCTTGCGGCACGGGGACACCCGCTGTGGGAAGTCTTGCGTCGCTACAGCTGTAGGTGGAGCCGCAGGGCCTCATCGAGTTGCACCATGACGTCCGCGGAGGCGCGCCCGAGGACGGCGCCGAGCCGCTCGACCGCAATCGAGCGGACCTGTTCGGCGTGGGCCTTGGAGTCTTGCCGCAGGCCGGTCACGGCTGCGGGCAGCAGGGCTTGGAACGGAAAGACTCGGTCGGTGTTACTGGTGACCGGTACGACGGTGACCACTCCGCGGCCGAGCTGGGCCGCGATGGAGTTCGCTCGGTCATTGCTGACGATCACCGCAGGACGTTGCTTGTTGGCCTCGTTTTCGCGGACTGGGTCCAGGTCGACAAGCCGGATTTCACCGCGCAGCACTAGCGATTCCATCGGAGTCGATCACGCTCCACGCTGCCTGGTCGCCTGCTGCTTCCCACTCGCGCCACGCGGCTTCGTAGTCCTTTTCAAGGTCGGGCAGTCGCAGCATGCGCACAGCATGCTGCAAGGCGGCCGACCTCGAGGGCAGACCGGCGTTGCGGGCGAACTCGTCGAGGATCGCGACATCCTCATCGGGCAGGCTGACACTGAGTTTCATACCACGATGCTACCTCGGTACTACTCAGATGTGGGCTTGTGGTGCAGGTTCGGTGTCCCGGTCCTGGTGGCGGTGACGCCGAAGGACCGGCGCACGGTGCCGACCCGCACCGGGGTGAGCAGAGACGTTCGGGTTCGGCGACGCGCGGCAGGGTCCACCCCGGTCGCGACGCTGCACGCCGGCCTCCCGTCCTCCATGGCTGGGCCGAGCACTGGGGAGAGGACTTGATGGATCTGCTGGACGGTCGCCGGAGGGAGTGCCCCGGAGGGTATGAGTGGTCTCGCCTCACCTCTAGCGTCGGCGTATAGCACGACATTCGGGTGTACGAGGGGGAATCACCATGTTCGGTCTGATCTTCACAGTGGCGCTGGCCGCGTTCTACTGCTGGTGGGCCGGCGGTCGTTCCGACGACTGACGTCCTTCGCTGCTGCGCACGCCCGATTGGTCGTCCTCGGCAGGCGTGGGTTAGAGTTCCATCGCTTCCTGAATTGGAGGTGCAGATGGCCCCGTAGCGCAGTTGGTTAGCGCGCCGCCCTGTCACGGCGGAGGTCGCCGGTTCGAGTCCGGTCGGGGTCGCCCACGAAGTGGCTCTGAGCAGCGGAAACGCTGGCTCGGAGCCACTGTCGCCTATGACGTCGACCGCACAGCCTGGGTAGTGCGCAGCGCGGCCTTCCTGGTCGCGGTGGCGCTGCGTTGACCGGCCCGGGGGCCCTGCGCCCTCGCCGTCTGGGCACACTGGTCGTCGTGCCGATCGACCTCACCCCCGATGCCTTCGACGCCCTGGTCGACCGGGCGCTCGACACGATTCCCGACGAGATCGCGGCCTTGGTGCACAACGTCGTGGTGCTGGTGGAGGACGAGCCGCCGGAGACCGAACCCGCCGACACCCTTGGGCTCTACGACGGCATCGCCCTGACCGAGCGCACGTGGATGCCGGGCGTCGACCTCCCCGATCGCATCTTCATCTTCCGCACCCCGCTGCTCGACTTCTGCGACAGCGAGCAGCAGCTGGCCGACGAGGTACGCATCACCGTCGTCCACGAGGTAGCCCACCACTTCGGCATGGACCACGACACCCTCGCCGAGCTGGGCTACGGTTGAGACCCGGCGCGGCGTCAGCTCCCGACGAGGAATCCGAGGGTCGCTGCGGTGAGCGCAGCGAGGATCGTTGCTGCGGCGTACGCTGCCGAGCGCAGGGTGGGCGGCCCGAGCCGCGCGGTCTGCACCGCAAAGGCGGAGTACGTCGTCAACCCACCGCAGAAGCCGGTGCCGAGCAGGGCGTAGGCGTGCCCGCCCAACGCGCGAGCGGAGCAGAAGCCCAGGAGCAGCGAGCCCACGACGTTGACGAGGAACGTGCCGAGGGGCAGTCGGCGGTCGAGCCACGTCGCCACCTGGAAGCGCATCGACGCTCCGACCGCGGCGCCGAGAGCCACCAGCAGGGCGCTCACGCGTCACCGACCCCTCGAGCCGGCGAGTCCTGGTCGTCGTGGCGCGAGACCAGGTCGGCCAGGAGCACCGCCAACAGGCAGGCGGCGAGCGTGCCCCCGACGTACGCCGCCGCCGCGACGACCCGCTCGTCGGCCAGCAGCGCCCGCGACTGCTCGGCGTAGGCCGACAGGGTCGTGAAGCCGCCGAGCAGGCCCGGCCCGAGGGCGACGGTCCAGGTCGGCGAGCGGCGTACGGGGAGGAGGGTGGGCAGCAGGGCCAGCAGGAAGGATCCCGCCACGTTGATCGCGAGCGTGGTCCAGGGAAACGCGCTCGGGTCGGGGAGGACCACCTCGACCGCATGACGGAGCACTGCCCCGGCGGCGCCTCCTGCCGCGACGGCGAGGGTGAGGCGCAGGCGAGGGGTCACGAGACCGAACTGTGCCGTTCGTCGAGCCCCTCGGTCGAGTCGTCCGCCGCGGACGACCAGGATCGCGGTCGCTCCCCGCGGCTCTGACGGGTGAACTCTCCGAGGAACCAGTTCTGGAAGGCGCGCTGCGCCGGGCTGCGCGCCAGCGACAACATGCGCTCCTCGCGACAGAAGGCGTCGGTGAGGTCGAGCAGCTCGACGAAGCGCTCGAGGTTGCGCGCGGCGGCTCGGCTCATCGTCACCTCGAGGTCGGCGGTGGTGCGACCCGTAGCCAGTGCCGCAGCCACCTGCGCGCTTCCGATGCCCAGCGTCAGCGGACGGCCCAGAGTGTCGAAGACGGTGGAGAGGTCCTTGGCGAGCGGGTAGTCGGACTCGTGGGCCAAGGTGAGCAGGCGGACTTCTCGCCGCAGCTCGCGGAAGTGGTTCTGGAAGGCGACGTAGTCGACGACGGGCACCCCCCGCAACGCGAAGCGCTCGAGATCGGTCACCGGCGCTCCAGCCGCCTCGGCACCATCGCCGAGCCCGGTGATGAGGGGTTCCTCACCGGGGCTGTCGGAGAAGTCACGGGCGGGCGCGAACCAGACCACCTTGCCGTCGGGCTCGATGTCGGCACCCCACGCGTCAGAGGCGCGGGCCACGATGTTCAGGCCCCGACCGAAGGTCAGGAGCATCGCCTCGAGATCGTCGGGGTCGCCGACCTCGGGCAGGCGCGGAGGATCACTGGACCCGTCGCGCACCTCGACCCGCGGGTGCTCCCGGGTGCCGCGGACGCGGACCAGGATCGGCGGCTCGCCGTGCAGCAGCGCGTTGGTGACCAGCTCGGACACCGCCAGCTCGGAGCACTCCCTGAGGTCGGTGCGTCCCATGCCGTCGAAGGTGGCGACGACCCAACGCCGCGCGTCCTGCACGCCGCGCGACCCAGCACCCAGGGTCAGGGCGGGCCTGTTCAACGGCACGTGGCACTCCGGCGGCTCGGGTGAGAGGGCGGACAGGATGCAGTTCGGTGCTCGACCTCGGGGCGAAGCTGTCCGGGCGCGACCACTGTCACCGCACTTACCCGCCCGGACGGGTCGCAAACACGATGGATGAAGATTCTTCCACCTCGGGTCCTGTGATGCACTCGACGCGCCCGGGAGTTGGGCACCGCGGGCCCTTGCGCGAGACAATCTGGGTGGACGTGACCCCCGTCCTCCAGCCTGAGCCCCAGGAGCCCCGATGTCCGACCCCCTCAGCCGTAGCGACGACCAGGACCACCGACCTTCGCAGGACCTCGCTGCGTCGGACGATCGTCACCGCGTGGTCGTGATCGGTTCCGGGTTCGGTGGGCTGTTCGGTACCAAGGCGCTCAAGCGTGCCGACGTCGACGTCACCATGGTCGCCAAGACCACGCACCACCTCTTCCAGCCGCTGCTCTACCAGGTGGCGACCGGGATCCTGTCCGAGGGCGAGATCGCCCCGCCGACCCGTGAGGTCCTGGCCGGGCAGAAGAACGCACGTGTCCTGCTCGGCGAGGTCAGCGCCATCGACCTCGAGGCCCGCACCGTGACCTCGCAGGTGCTCGGCCGCGAGCTCGTCACGCCGTACGACTCCTTGATCGTCGCCGCCGGGGCCGGACAGTCGTACTTCGGCAACGACCAGTTCAGCGAGTTCGCCCCCGGCATGAAGAGCATCGACGACGCCCTCGAGCTGCGCGGACGCATCTTCGGCGCCTTCGAGCTGGCCGAGCTCGGTGCCAGCCGCGGCGAGAACGTCGATCACCTCCTCACCTTCGTCGTCGTCGGCGCCGGCCCCACCGGTGTCGAGATGGCCGGTCAGATCGCAGAGCTCGCCCACCGCACGCTCAAGCGCGACTTCCGCGCGATCAACACGCGCACCGCACGCGTCGTCCTCGTCGACGCCGCCCCGCAGGTGCTGCCGCCCTTCGGCGCCAAGCTCGGCCAGTGGACCAAGAACGGGCTGGAGAAGCTCGGCGTCGAGGTGTTGCTCGGTGCGATGGTCACCGACGTCGACGAGCGCGGCCTGCAGGTCAAGTACAAGAGCGGCAAGGTCGAGCGCATCGCCGCGGTCACCAAGGTCTGGGCAGCCGGCGTGCAGGCCAGCCCGCTGAGCACGACGCTCTCCGAGCAGACGGGCGCTCCGCTCGACCGCGCCGGGCGCATCGGCGTCAACCCCGACCTGACGCTGCCCGGGCACCCGGAGGTGTTCGTGGTCGGCGACATGATCGCCCTCGACAACCTCCCCGGCGTCGCCCAGGTGGCGATCCAGGGCGCGAAGTACGCCGCCAAGGAGATCCAGGGGCGCCTCGACGACAAGCCGGCCCAGAAACCCTTCACGTACTTCGACAAGGGCTCGATGGCGACCATCAGTCGTTTCAAGGCCGTCGCGATGGTCGGCAAGATCCGACTGACCGGCTTCGTCGCCTGGCTGATGTGGCTGGCCGTGCACCTCGTCTACATCACCGGTTTCAAGAACCGGATCACCGCCGTGATGCACTGGTTCGTCTCGTTCCTGGGCCGCGGCCGCTCCGAGCGCACCTCGACCGAGCAGCAGATCTTCGCCCGCACCGCCCTGTCGCGGCTGGGTCGAGGCGCGGCCGACCTGGTCTCCGACCCCGGTGAGTTCGACGCCGAGGCAGAGCGCGAACGGCGCGCCGAGCTGGAGGCCCAGGCGGAGGAAGAGGTCCGGCTCACCGACGACGGTGCCCGCGGGGTGAAGGCCGAAGCGCGGGTCTGAGCCTCGACCCGGCCCGGCAGCCGGGCGATGATGGGGCGATGACGACCAACTTCGGGAGTACGGAGCTCGAGGGCGCTGACGTCGTGCGGGCGAGCTTCAGAGGTGCCACCCTGCGCTTCTGCGACCTCAGCGGTGTGACGATGCGCAGCGTCGACGTCGATGGGCTCGACATCGACAGCCACGACCTCGCCCTCGGCAGCCTCGTCGTGAACGGCGTCGACGTGGTGCCGCTCGTCGAGGCCGAGCTCAACCGGCAGTTCCCGGGCCGCGAGCTGCAGTACGCCCAGGCTCCCGAGGGCCTGCGCGAGGGTTGGGTCGCGGTGCAGGCCGCCTGGGAGACGACGGTGGCCGGCACCCCGCGCGGCCTGGTCGACAGCCACGTCGAGGAGGAGTGGTCGCTGGCCCAGACCCTGCGCCACCTCGTGCTGGCCACCGATGCCTGGCTCGGCGCCGGCATCCTGAAGGAGCCGCAGCCCTTCCACGAGATCGGCCAGATCTTCACCGGTGCCGCCGACATGGGCTTCGACCTGTCGATCTTCCGTGTGGACGCGCCGTCGTACGAGGAGGTGCTCACCGTGCGTGCGGAGCGGCAGCAGATGGTGACCGACTTCCTCGACACGGCCGCGCCGGAGCTGCTGGCGCAGGAGCGCGAGAACCCGTGGGGTGGCGGTGACTGGCACCCCACGGTCGGTGACTGCCTGCGCGTGATCCTGGAGGAGGAGTGGGCGCACCTGCGCTACGTCAGGCGCGACCTCGCCCTCCTGCAGTAGGACGTCGACCTGCCGGCTGCCGGCTGTCGGCTACCGGCTGTCGGCTACCGGGCGTCGGGCCACGAGGTGTCGGTCAGGTCCTGGGAGTCACACCGGCCGACAGCTCGCCCGCCTCGACGAGCGAGGGCCCGTACCAGGTGAGCAGCCGCCCGCTCACGAGCTCGGTCGGCGTCCTCGTGAAGGCCTCCGGGCCGTCGTCGGCGGTGAACTCGTACGGCTCGTCAGGGAGCAGGACGACGTCGGCTCCCGCCGCGTCGAGCGCAGCGAGGTCGACCGCGGGGTAGCGGCCGGCGTCGTTGTCGAAGACGTTGCGCCAGCCGAGACGGCGCACGAGGTCGGAGGTGAAGGTACGCGCCCCCACGACCATCCAGGGGTCGCGCCAGATCGGGATCGCAACGCTGCGGGTGACGGGCGGCAGCTCGCCGCACCATCGCGCGCGGACGTCGCCCAGCCACGCCGGGCGGGTCCACCCGAGGGCATCGACGAGCCGCTCCATCGAGGCGACGGCGTCGGGCACGGTCTCGATGTCGGTGACCCAGACCTCCACGCCCGACTCGCGGAGCCGCCGCACGTCGAGCTCGCGGTTCTCCTCCTTGTTGACCACCACGACGTCCGGGGCCAGCGCGCGGACCGCCACGAGGTCGGGGTTCTTGGTGCCGCGCACGCGGGTCACGTCGAGGTCGGGCGGCTGGGTGCACCAGTCGGTGGCCCCCACCACGGCGTCGGGCTCGATCGAGACCAGTGCCTCGGTGAGCGACGGCACGAGCGAGACGACGCGGCGGACCGGCCCGCGCAGGGCGACGTCGGTGCCGAGGTCGTCGGGGACGTTGGCTGTCGGCACCGGGATCAGACGTTGCGGCGGTACTGGCCGCCGACCTCGAAGAAGGCCTCGGTGACCTGGCCCAGCGAGCACACGCGGGCGGCGTCCATCAGCACGGCGAAGACGTTCTCGTCGTTGGTCGCGGCAGCCTTCAACCGGGCCAGCGCCTCCTGCGCCTCCCGGGTGTGCGCCTCCTGGAAGGCGCGCACCCGCGAGAGCTGCGACTCCTTCTCGGCGTCGGTGGCGCGGGCGAGCTCGATCTTCTGGGGCGTGCCGCCGTCGCCGTCGGCACGGTCGGGCTTGCGGAAGGTGTTGACGCCCACGATCGGCAGCGAGCCGTCGTGCTTGCGGTGCTCGTAGAGCATCGACTCGTCCTGGATGCGTCCGCGCTGGTAGCCGGTCTCCATCGCGCCGAGCACGCCGCCGCGCTCGTTGATCCGGTCGAACTCCGCCAGCACCTGCGACTCCACGAGGTCGGTGAGCTCGTCGATGATGAACGACCCCTGCAGCGGGTTCTCGTTCATCGCCAGCCCCCACTCCCGGTTGATGATGAGCTGGATGGCGAGCGCGCGCCGCACCGACTCCTCCGAGGGCGTGGTGACGGCCTCGTCGTAGGCGTTGGTGTGCAGCGAGTTGGCGTTGTCGTAGATCGCGATGAGCGCCTGCAGGGTGGTGCGGATGTCGTTGAAGTCCATCTCCTGGGCGTGCAGCGACCGCCCGGAGGTCTGCACGTGGTACTTCAGCTTCTGGGAGCGCTCGCTCGCGCCGTACCGATCGCGCAGGGCGACGGCCCAGATGCGGCGCGCGACCCGGCCGATCACGGAGTACTCGGGGTCCATGCCGTTGGAGAAGAAGAACGACAGGTTGGGCGCGAAGTCGTCGATGTCGAGGCCGCGCGCGAGGTAGGACTCGATGTAGGTGAAGCCGTTGGCGAGGGTGAAGGCCAGCTGGCTGATGGGGTTCGCCCCGGCCTCGGCGATGTGGTAGCCGGAGATCGAGACCGAGTAGAAGTTGCGCACCTGCTGCTCGATGAACCACTCCTGGATGTCAGCCATCATCCGCAGCGAGAACTCGGTGGAGAACAGGCAGGTGTTCTGGCCCTGGTCCTCCTTGAGGATGTCGGCCTGCACCGTGCCGCGCACGGTCGCCAACGCGGTCGCGTCGTCGATGCCCTGCTCGCGCGCCTGGTCGAGGACGGTGTTGAGGAAGAAGGCCAGCACCGTCGGGGCGGGTCCGTTGATCGTCATCGACACCGAGGTGCTCGGTGAGAGCAGGTCGAAGCCGTCGTAGAGCACCGACATGTCGTCCAGGGTCGCCACGCTCACCCCCGACGTGCCGACCTTGCCGTAGATGTCGGGGCGCTCGTCGGGGTCGCGCCCGTAGAGGGTGACGGAGTCGAAGGCGGTCGAGAGCCGGGTGGCCTCGCCGTCGGCGGACAGGATCTTGAAGCGCCGGTTGGTGCGCGCGGGGTCGCCCTCGCCGGCGAACATGCGTGCCGGGTCCTCGCCGTCGCGCTTGAACGCGAACACCCCGGCGGTGAAGGGGAAGTAGCCCGGGAGGTTCTCGCGCCGCCAGAAGCTCACCAGCTCGCCGTGGTCGTCGTACGTCGGCAGCGCGACGCGGCGGATGGCGTTCCCGCTCAGCGACTCACGCGTCAGTGCGGTGTGGATCTCGCGGTCGCGCACGACGACGACCTGCTCCTCGCCGGAGTAGGACTCGACGACGGAGTCCCAGCCCTCGATCTGGTCGCGCACCTCGCGCGGGAGGTCGGCACGCGCCTGCTCGAGCAGGACGTCGATCTCCTCGCGGGACGTCAGCTCGCCCGCGACGGCCTCGAGCCGCTGCAGACGCCGCGCCTGGGCGACGAGCTCGTCGGTGCGGTCGTGGTAGCCGCGCACGGTCTGGGCGATGTCGGCGAGGTAGCGCACCCGCTCGCCGGGGATCGCCGCGCGCAGGTGTGACGACGTCTTGGTGCTGACCGGGGCCAGGGCGCCCTCGGCGAGGTCGAGGCCGTGCTCCCCGAGCTGGGCGCTGAGGTGCTGGTAGAGGGCGGTGACGCCGTCGTCGTTGAAGCGGGCGGCCGAGGTGCCGTAGACCGGCATGTCTCCCGGCTGCTGGCCGAAGGCCTCGCGGTTGCGCACCAGCTGGCGCCCGACGTCGCGCAGGGCGTCCTCGGCGCCGCGGCGCTCGAACTTGTTGATCGCCACCGCGTCGGCGAAGTCGAGCATGTCGATCTTCTCGAGCTGCGAGGCGGCGCCGAACTCGGGCGTCATGACGTAGAGCGAGGTGTCGACGAACGGCACGATCGCGGCGTCGCCCTGGCCGATGCCCGGGGTCTCCACGATCACCAGGTCGAAGCCGGAGGCCTTGAGCACCGAGATGACGTCGTCGAGGTGCTCGGGCAGCTCGTGCGCGCCGCGAGTCGCCAGGCTGCGGAAGAAGACCCGGTCGCCGTCGAGGGAGTTCATCCGGATCCGGTCACCCAGCAGCGCTCCGCCGCCCTTGCGACGCGTCGGGTCGACGGCCAGCACCGCGATGCGCAGCTTGTCCTGCTGATCGGTGCGGAAGCGGCGCACGAGCTCGTCGGTGAGCGACGACTTGCCCGAACCGCCGGTGCCGGTGATGCCGAGGGTAGGGGTCGCGTGGCGCTCGGCGGCCGCACGCAGCTCGGCGAGGACGCCGCTGTCGAGGCGCCCCTGCTCGGCGGCGGTGATCGCGCGCGCGATCGCGAACCGCTCGCCGCTGAGCACCTGCTCGGCGCTGACGGTGCCGCCGTGCTCGGGGGCGAGCAGGTCGACGTCGCACGTCTTCACGACGGAGTTGATCATGCCCACCAGGCCCATCCGCTGGCCGTCCTCGGGGGAGAAGATCGTCACCCCGCTCTCGCGCAGCCGGGTGATCTCGTCGTGCACGATCACCCCGCCGCCACCGCCGACGACCTGCACGTGGCCGGCGCCCTGCGCCCGCAACGACTCGACGAGGTACTCGAAGTACTCGATGTGGCCGCCCTGGTAGGACGACACCGCCACGCCCTGCGCGTCCTCCTCGAGCGCGGCGTCCACGACCTCCGCGACCGAGCGGTTGTGCCCGAGGTGGATCACCTCGCACCCCTGGCTCTGGAAGATCCGCCGCATGATGTTGATCGAGGCGTCGTGGCCGTCGAAGAGGCTCGAGGCGGTGACCAGGCGGACCGGGTGGATCGGCAGGTGGAGGGCGGACATCGGGGCTCCCGGAGGTGGCGGTGCTGATTTAGTAGGACTTCCTAGTAAATTACTGGGAAGTCCTAGCAAAGGGAAGGCGAGCCGGGTCGTGGTCCACTGGTCCCATGAAGCGGCAACTGCCCAAGCGCCACGACCTGGCGCCGTTGATGACGTTCAAGAAGCCGGAGCTGTCGCCGAAGGCGCGACGCCTCGAGAAGGCCCTGACGATCGAGGACCTGCGCCGGGTCGCCAAGCGCCGCACTCCCCAGGCGGCCTTCGACTACACCGACGGGGCCGCCGACGGCGAGGTGTCGCTGGCCCGCGCGCGCCAGGCGTTCGGTGACATCGAGTTCCAGCCCGCGATCCTGCGTGACGTCTCGAGCGTCGACACCTCGCGCGAGGTCCTCGGCAAGCGGGTGGCGCTGCCCTTCGGGATCGCGCCGACCGGTTTCACCCGGATGATGCAGGCCGAGGGCGAGATCGCCGGCGCGACTGCCGCGACCGCGGCCGGCATCCCCTTCGCCCTCTCGACGATGGGCACCACCTCGATCGAGGAGGTCGCGGCGGCCGACCCCGGCGGGCGGCACTGGTTCCAGCTCTACATGTGGAAGGACCGCGAGCGGTCGATGAAGCTGGTCGAGCGAGCAGCAGCGGCCGGCTACGACACGCTGCTCGTCACCGTCGACGTGCCGGTGGCCGGGGCCCGGCTGCGCGACGTCCGCAACGGGATGACGATCCCGCCGACCCTGACGCCGCGCACGGTCGTCAATGCCATCCCGCGCCCGGCCTGGTGGATCAACTTCCTCACCACCGAGCCCCTGGCCTTCGCCTCGCTCGATGCCTGGTCGGGCACGGTCGCAGACCTCCTCGACACGATGTTCGACCCGACCGTCACCTACGAGGACCTGGCCTGGATCCGTCAGCAGTGGCCCGGCAAGGTCGTCGTCAAGGGCGTGCAGACGGTGGCTGATGCGACCCGGCTTGCTGACACCGGAGTCGATGCCGTGCTGCTCTCCAACCACGGCGGCCGCCAGCTCGACCGGGCGCCGGTGCCGTTCCACCTGCTCCCGCAGGTGGTGAAGGAGGTCGGCAGCGACGTCGAGGTGCACCTCGACACCGGCATCATGTCGGGCCAGGACATCGTGGCGGCGATCGCGCACGGAGCGCACTTCACGCTCGTCGGTCGGGCCTACCTGTACGGGCTGATGGCCGGTGGCCGCGAGGGCGTCGACCGCACGATCGAGATCCTGCGGGGACAGATCGAGCGCACCATGCGCCTGCTCGGTGTGAGCTCGCTCGACGAGCTCGAGCCCGGGCACGTGACGATGCTGGAACGGCTGGCGCCGCGGGAGGTCCGACCGCACTAGGGTCGGTCGGGTGCAGATGCCCACGCCGCAGTTCTTCGCTGCCCAGCGACGCATGCTGGCCGGGCTGGCCGCGGGCTCACGGCACCCCGGGGGCGGTTTCGGCTGGCTCGACGAGGCGTCCCGGCTGGAGCCCGACCGAACGGTGGAGACCTTCATCAGCTGCCGGATGACCCACGTCCTGGCGCTCGCCGAGCGTCACGACGGTGCCCCGACCGGCGAGCTGGTGGAGCACGGACTCGACGCCCTGGCGGCGAACGGGCTCCTGCACGACGACGAGCACGGCGGATGGTTCGCCGCCGCGGATCCTGCCGCACCGCACGGCACGACCAAGCGCGCCTACGAGCACGCCTTCGTGCTGCTCGCGGGCTGCAGTGCCCTCGCGGCCGGGCACGAGCGAGCCCGGGCCGTCGTCGACGAGGCGCTGTCGGTCCTGGACGAGCACTTCTTCGACCCGGCGACGGGCCTCTACCGCGACGTCCTGGAGCGGGACTGGCGCCACCGGGAGGCCTACCTCGGCGCCAACTCCAACATGCATCTCACCGAGGCGCTCTTGACGGCCTACGACGTGGGCGTGGGCGAGTGGGCCCGCGACCGCGCCCTCGGCTTGGCCCGCCGTGTCGTGCACGAGATCGCCGTGGCGAGTGGCTACCGCCTCCCCGAGCACTACGGACCGGATGGGGCGGTGCGGCTCGACTACTCCCGCAGCCGGCCGGACCATCCCTTCCGCCCGTACGGCGTCACCATCGGCCACCAGCTCGAGTGGGCGCGGCTGCTCGTGCACCTGCGCCACGCCGGCGGCGCGGCAGCGCCCGGCTGGCTGCTCGCCGACGCCGAGGCGCTCTTCGAGAAGGCGGTCTGCGACGGCTGGGCGGTCGACGGCGCCGAGGGCTTCGTCTACACCGTCGACTTCACCGGAGCCCCGGTGGTGCGCCAGCGTCTCCACTGGGTCGTGGCCGAGGCGATCAACGCCGCGCAGGTCCTCGACGAGGTCGGGTCCGCGGCGGACTACGGGCGGTGGCGCGACCTGTGGTGGCAGCACGCGCTCGACCACTTCGTCGACGCCGACGGGTCGTGGCGCCACGAGCTGGCGCCCGACCTGACACCGGCCACCTCGATCTGGTCCGGTCGCCCGGACGTCTACCACGCCTACCAGGCGGTGCTGCTGGCGTCAGTGGGCCCAGCGGCCTCCTTCGCTGCCCCCGACCGATCGAGCACCGACTGATCGAGCACCGACTGATCGAGCACCGAGCGTCGGTGCGCCGGTGCGTCCGTGGGTCGGTGCGGCCTCGTCGACCCGAGGACGGCTCGGGATAACGTCGGGTGCGTGATCACCCCTGCTGCCACCCAGCCCACCTACGACCAGCTGGCAGCCCTGCCGGCCTTCGCGCGGATGTCCGTGCCGACGGCATTCGAGGACCTCAACGGTCACCTCAACATCCGCCACTACCTCGGGATCGCCAGCGAGGGTCTCGACGAGTCGCTGGTCGAGGTCGGCATCCTGCAGCAGTGGCCCACGGTGGCGGGTTCAGCGGTCTTCACCGCCGAGCACCACCTGACCTACCTGTCCGAGCTGCGCACGGGCGACGAGATCTCGGTGCGCGTGCGGGTGCTCGGTCGCTCCGCGCGCGCAGCCCACGTGCTGGTCTACCTGCTCGACGACGCCAAGAGTCTCGTCAGCTACGTGATGGAGGAGATCTTCCTCCACATCGACATGGAGTCGCGTCGCACCGCCGTCTGGCCCGAGGGGGTCGCCGCCGGGCTCGACGAGCGGATCGAGCGCGACGGCGCCCTGCCCTGGGAGCCGGTGCTGTCGGGGTCCATGTCGTTGCGCTGAGCCGGGTGCGGCCAGGTCGGCCACCACGCACCACCGCGCTCGGCTCCGAGCCGCGGTGCTCAGCCGACCGGCTGCTTCTCCCGCACCTCGTCGTCCTTGTTGCCGGGGCTCGCCTGGTCACCGCTCAGGTGCGGACGCTCGAGCTTCTCGCCCTCGACGTCGACGTTCGGCAGGATCCGGTCGAGCCAGGCCGGGAGGTACCACGCCTTCTCGCCCATCAGGTACATCAACCCCGGGATCAGCACCATCCGCACGACGAAGGCGTCGAAGACCACGGCAGCGGCCAGGGCGAAGCCCAGTGACTTGATGATCGGGTCGTCCTCGAGCATGAACCCGGAGAACACCGCGGTCATGATGGCGGCTGCCGCGGCGACGACGCGCGCAGAGTTGCGGAAACCGTCGACGATGGCCTCGCGGGTGCTCGAGCCGTGCACGTGGGCCTCGCGGATGCGGGTCACCAGGAACACCTGGTAGTCCATGGCCAGGCCGAAGACCACGCCGATGAGGAAGATCGGCACGAAGCTGACGATCGGCTGTCCCTCGAAGATCCCGAACGCGCCCTCCTGGAAGATCGCCACGGTGGCACCCAGGGTGGCCAGCACCGAGAGCAGGAAGCCGAGGGTCGCGGTGAGCGGCACGAGGATCGAGCGGAACACGACCATCAGCAGCAAGAACGCCAGACCGATGACGATCGCCAGGTAGATCGGCAGCGCGCCGGCGAGCCGGTCGGAGACGTCGGTGGTGATGGCGGTCAGGCCGGTCACCCCGATCCCGGTGTCGCTCTCCTGCTCGATCGCGGACTGTCCGGAACGGAGGTCCCCGAGCAGGGTCTCGGTGGCTTCGTCGTCGGGCCCAGCCGACGGCTGCACCTGGAGCAGGGCCCCGGTGGCCTGCGCGCCAGGGTCGCTCGGGTCGGCGTTGGTGGCCACGACCTGGGCGTTCGCGACGCCGTCCTGCCCTCCGGCCCACTCGGTGACCTGGGCGAACGCGGCGGCCGGGTCGGCGGAACCACGGGCATCGACGACCACGAGCAGCGGGCCTTCACGGCCCGGGCCGAACTCCGCGCTGAGCAGGTCGGAGGCCCGGCGCTGGGTGGTGTCGGACGACGCGGTGGAGTCGGTCGGGAAGGCGAGCTGGAGGTCCTTCAGCGGGATGGCCAGGGCACCGAGAGCGACGACCACGAGCAGCACCGCGGCCAGCGGCCGCCTGCCGACGAGCCGCGCCCAGCGCACTCCGTTGTTGATGACACGCCCCTGCGTGTCGGGGGCCGGGGCGTAGGTGCGCACCCGAGCGCCGAAGGCCTTCGACTTGAGCATGCCGAGCACGGCGGGGAGCAGGGTGAGCGCGATGAGCACCGCGATCAGCACGGTGCCGGCGGCGGCCAGACCCATGGAGGTCAGGAAGGGGATGCCGACGACCGAGAGCGCCGAGAGCGCGATGAGCACGGTCAGGCCGGCGAAGACGACCGCGGAGCCGGCGGTCCCGACGGCGATGCCGATCGCGTGGGCGCGGTCGTCGGTGTGCCTCATCTCTGCTCGGTAGCGCGCGAGGATGAAGAGCGTGTAGTCGATGCCGACCGCCAGGCCGATCATCGAGGACAAGGCGGTGGTGCTCGAGTTGAGGTCCGTGAACGCGGTCATCGCGGTGACGCCGGTCAGGCCGATGGCGACCCCGATCACGGCGGTCAGGAGCGGCAGCCCGGCGGCGACGAACGAGCCGAAGGTCAGCAGCAGGATGACGAGCGCGATCGCGAGGCCCACGGCCTCGGCTGCGCCGCCACCGAAGGCGAAGGCCTGCGAGCCGGAGCCGTTGGCCTCGACGGTCAGGCCGGAGTCGCGAGCGGTCCGCATCGCGCTGGTGAGCTGGTCGATGGTGGTCTGCTCGACGCTGGTGGGGCTGTCGACGTCGAGGTCGAAGGCGATGATGCCGGCCCGGCCGTCGGACGACAGGGAGGAGAGCGCCTGGTTGTCGGCCCGCGCGACGTCCATGTCGGTGCCGTTCTCCTCAGCCCGGGACAGGGCTGCCTCGAGCTGGGTCGCGGCGAGGTCGACCGGGTTGCCGAGCTGGGGGTCGGCGTCCGGGCTCGTCGACATCTGGGGGAGTGCACGCAGGTCGTCGACCAGGGTCGCGATCGCCTCCTGGTAGCGCGGCTGGTCGAGCTGCTGACCCTCGGGCGCGGCGACCACGACGTTGACGGTGGCCTGCGCGAACGCGTCCGGCGATTCCGGGAAGAGCTCGCTCTGCAGCTCCGCGGCCCTCTCCGAGGGGATGCCGGGGATCGTGAAGGCATCGGAGAACGGCTGGGAGAAGCCGGCCGAGATGCCGATGACGACGACGAGCAGCGTCAGCCAGCCGGCGACGAACCGGGGCCAGCGCCGGAAGGCGGTCTTGCCGAGGCGGTAGAGCAGGGTGGCCATGGACGTTCTCCTGGGGAGGTGGGGTGGACCGGGTGCGGGGGTGGGGTCGGGGAGGCCGACCCCCAGGGGTCAGGTGCCGAGCAGCGAGCGCGCGGTGCGCAGGCTCTCGTCGAAGTGGAAGGCGATCGGGCGGGCCTCGTCGTCGAGGAGGTACTCGTCGAGGGCGGAGTCGAAGAGCGCCGCGAGCACGCTCACGGCGACTCGTGCTCGCAACGTGGCGAACGTCGGGCCCTCGCGGGTGGCGATGTGGGCGACGACCTCGCTGCTGATGTCGAGGTAGCACTCGTGGACCCGGACGATGAGTCGCGGGTTGGCGAGCATGATGCGGCGGCCGCGTGCGAGGACCTCGCGCTCGAGCATCTCGGTGCGCAGCAGCGGGGTGACGAGCGTGCGGAGGTCCTGGACGAGGTCTGCCTCGGGCCCGCCGGCGACGAACACGTCGACGGCCGCAGGGTCGAGGGCCGGGAAGATCCCGAGCACGGCGTCGACCTTGCTCGGGAAGTAGTTGAACAGGGTGCGGCGCGAGACCTCGGCGGCCGCGGCGAGGTCGTCCATGGTGAAGCCGTCCAGACCGCACTCGTCGGTGAGCTTCTGAGCGCACAGGGTGATGCGGTCGGTGGTGAGGACTCGGCGGTCCACCCGGGCGACTGCACTCTTGCTCACGTCGTGCAGTTTGCACTCCGTCCCACGAGAGTGCACAGTCCGCGCGGGTGTGATCTGTCCCTCAGCCCCAGGTCCCGGTGCGAGGACTCGTTGCTCCCGGCCCGCGAGCCGGGCTCCTCAGGTCAGGGGTGGCGCGGGACGGTGTGGTGGATCTCGGTGCTCCCGGGGCGGACGACGTCGCTCCCGTGGTAGGTGGCTCGCGCCGTGTGCGCGCCGGGCAGGGCGGTGAAGGTCGCCGTCGCGCGGCCGTCGACGACCGGCACGACCTGCGTCGCCCCGTCGACGTCGAGGCTCGCGGTGCCCCCGGCGTCGACGCCGTCGGCGCTGGTGGTCTGGTCGGCGCTGACCGCGCGCACGACCAGGACGACCGTGAGCTGGTCTCCGGCGCTGGTGGCGCTCAGGTCGAGCCCCGGCTGGTAGCGGACCGGCTCGAGGGCGTCGACCTGCTGGGTGAGCGGGGTCAGGTTCTCGGCAGTGAGGGTCACGACCACCGACAGCTGGTGTCCGGCGTCGGCCGCGACGACGACCCGCTCGGGCTTGCTCGCTCGGCGGATCGGGACGCCGTCACGCAGCCAGGCGTAGCTCGCGACCGCCTCGGGCGGGGTGTAGGTGCCGCCGGTCAGGGCGAGCGTCGCGCCCGGCGTCGGGTCGCCGCCCAGTGCGTAGGGGGTGGTGATCGTGATCGCAGGGGTCGCGACGGCGTCCATGAGGGCACGGGTGCCCTGGCGGATGTCGCCGAGCCGGGCGTAGAGGTTGCGGCCCGGGCAGGCGGTGTCGTTGGTGTCGCGGTGGCCGTCGATGACCGGGAGGGTGACCGAGCGGTTCCGGCTGAACTTGTCGCTGCCCTCGCTGAGGACCGTGGTCGTGCCCAGGGGGTCGCGGTCGTAGCGGGAGAGCTTCCACGCAGCGACCTTGGCGATCGCCACGAGCGTGGCGTTGGTCGGCTGCACCACCTCGAGGTTCCCGATCACCGAGATGCCGCAGGAGGTCGAGTTGAAGCCGAGCGTGTGGGCACCGTGCACCAGCTTGCCCACCCCACCGAACCGGCCCTCCCAGATGCGACCGAACCGGTCGACCAGGAAGTTGTAGCCGATGTCGGACCAGCCCAGCGTGTGCGTGTGGTAGTAGTACATGCCGCGGATCAGCCCGGGCGTCTCGGCGCGGGTGTAGTCGTTGCCCGACACGGTGTGGTGCACGTGCACCTGCTGCAGCGTGGAGTTGTAGCTGGGGCGGCCCGAGCGCCACGACTCGTCGGCGTTCCACGCCGTGCGGCGCAGGATCTTCGGCCGGGCCACGGTGCCCTGCTCGGCGCGTCGTCGCCGGGCGCCCGACGTGGGCGGGGCCGCCGCTGAGCGTCGCGCCAGGGTCGGGGTGCCGACCGCCGCGTCACCGGCGACGACGTCCGGGCGGATCAACGACAGCACCACCAGGGCGGGCCGGTGGCCCGAGACGCGGGCCTGCACGCCGTTCGCGCTCCCGACCCAGAGCGGTTGGGTCGCGTGCCGCAGGCTGGCCTCGTCATCGGGGTCGGGTCGGTCGTCGAGGACGGGAAGGGCGCGCCACTCCTGCCAGTCACCGGCGCAGCGGTAGCGCACCTCGATCGTCGGCGTCGGGGCGTGCGCTGCCCAGGAGAAGCCGATCAGGGCGAAGTCGTCGGCGCTGAGGGGCGGGCTGGTCCAGGCGCCGCTGCTGCGCACCGGCAGGTCGACCTCCGCGGCGTTGATGCCCGCCGCGCTGGTGGGGGTCAGGGTCACGTGGTCGGCGCCGCGGCTCGCGCCGTGGGCCCGGCTGCCGGCGACGGCGGCGGCCGCGCTGCCGGCCAGCGGGCCGACGGTCGCCCCAGCCGCGAGGACACCTCCTGCGCGCAGGACGTGGCGCCGCGGAGCGCCCCGTGGCGTGCCGAGCTCGGTGCGTGCGCCGTTCATCGCCTCAACCACTCCTGTCACTCTGGTGTCAGTCCCAGGAGAGTGTGCGCTGAAAAAGGCCAGGGCGCGAGCGGATCGGGAAATTGATCGCCGGGCCGCCGCGCGACACGCCGAGCGACGCTCCCGTAGCGTGACGGCGTGCCGACCTCCGCTTCGCCTGCCGATCTCGCAGCTGCGCTTGCCGAGCAGCTGCTCGAGGCCCAGGTGCGTTTCCACTCCGACCGGCTGAGCGGTGACCAGCTCACCACCACCGTGACGACGCTGGCCGACGGGCTGCTCTCGGCCTCGGCCCGCCACCAGCTCGCCGACCTCGTCGACGTGAGCGCCATCAAGGCCATCGTGGCGCGGGCACTGACGACGGTGCCGGCGAGCGCCGCGGTCGGCGGCTTCGTCGAGCTCGCCGTGACCACGGCGTACGAGGGTCCGGCCGAGCCGTACCCGCTCGGCGACCTGGTGGAGCGCGAGCAGGTCGAGGAGCTCCTCGACCGGGTGCTCGCGCTCAGCCCAGCCCTCGAGCGGGCCATGGAGCGCCTCACCGACTCACCGCTGGTGGGCGCGACGGCCTCCAGGTTCATGGGGCGCATCGTCGGTGAGGTCATCCAGGCCAACCAGGCCGTCGCCGACAGGGTGCCCGGGCTGGGATCCCTCATGTCGTTCGGCACCAGTGCCGCTTCGAAGATGATGGGTGCCGCCGACAAGCAGCTCGAAGGGCTGCTGGGGGACACCGTCGGCAAGGGCGGCACGTTCGCCGTCCGCCGGCTCAACCGGATCATCATCGAGACCGTGCGCGACCCGATGACCCGTGACGCCGTGCTGCAGGTGTGGGACCTGGCCGCCCGGGAGCCGGTGGGAGGGCTGTCGTCCCGCCTGACGCGTGCGGAGGTGGACGGCGTCGTGGGCGCGGTCCACGACCTGGCCGTCACCGCGCTCGCGGGCGACCAGGTCGCTCGCCTGGGCGAGGCCGTCGTCGACGGCTTCTTCGAGCGGTTCGGGGGCTACACCCCCACCGAGCTCCTCGACGAGCTCGACCTCGACCGCGAGGAGGTCGTCGCCGACCTGGTGCGGATCGCGCCGGGGGTCGTGGCTGCGTTGCGCGAGTCCGGCGACCTCGAGCGCATCCTGCGTGAGCAGCTCGCGCCGTTCTACACCTCGCCCGAGGTGGCCGCGATCCTCGCCGACCCCGAGACGACCGCCCCCGAGACGACCGCCCCCGAGACGACCGCCTAGCCGAGGACGTCGCCGACGTCGACCTTGCCCTCACCCTTCTCGATGGCATCGACGAGGGCGCTGACGTCGTCGTCGGAGAGGTCGACGTCGGTCTCACCGAGCGCCTCGCGCAGCTCCTTCTCGACGGTGCCCTCGGTCGCGGCGTCCTGGTAGGACGTCATCCGGTCGACGACGGCCTGGACCACTTCGGTGCGTTCGTTGCTCATGGTGATGTTTCTACCCACCCCGTGCCGGATCGGCTTCACCCCCAGGTCTGGGTGAGCCGATCGACATCCGTGCCAAGGTGGTGGGCATGGCTGACCACCTCGCTGACCTCACCTCCGACCCGACCGGCCCCGTCGTCGTGACCGGGGCCAACGGCCTCGTCGGCTCACGCGTGTGCGAGCTGCTGGTCGAGCGCGGCGTACCTGTCCGCGCCGTCGTGCGACGGGCGGGCACCGCGCCGAGCGCGGACGGGGTGGAGGAGCTCGTGGGCGACTTCCACGACCCCGACGTGGCCCGCGACGTGAGCATCGGCGCGAGCGCGGTCGTCACGACCGTGCACCCGATGGGCAGCGACCTGGAGACCCAGCGACGCATCGGCGTCGAGGGGACGCCGGTGCTGGCGCGGGCTGCCCGCGACGCCGGAGTGGCGCGGCTCGTGCACGTGTCGACCGCGGCGGTCTACGACCGCTCGCCCGCAGCCGGCGACGTCCACGAGGACTCGCCGCTCGTCGGCGACGACGGCGGTGACTACGCCGTCACCAAGCGCGACACCGACGCCGAGCTCAGCCTGGTCGAGGGCCTGACCACCGTGCTGGTACGGCCGCCGGCGATCCTGGGGGCGGGCGACTCGTCGGTGTGGAACACCCTCCAACCGCAGGGGATGCGCGAGCACGAGAAGGCCCGCCACGCCATCGCCGACGCGACCTTCGCGTGGGTGCACGTCGACGACCTCGCCCGGATCATCGTCGACGTGGCGACCGGGGTGGTCGCCTCGTCCGAGGACCCGTCGCAGGGGCCGGTCGTGCATGCCACCACCGTGCTGAACGTGGCCTCCGGCGGCGCGACCCAGCGCGACTACTACGAGGCCGCGTGTGCCTCGGTCGGCGTCGAGCCGGTGTGGGACGACGAGCCGGCCTGGACCGGTGAGATCAGCAACGAGCGGGCGCACTCCTGGGGCTGGACGCCGACGGTCGACCTGGCGACGGCGCTCGCCGAGGTCGGCCCGGGTCCCGGCGCTACCGACTGAGGAGCGCCGCGGTCGTCTCGAGGTGGGCGCGCATCGCGCCCTCGGCGCCCGAGCCGTCGCCGGCCACGACCGCCGCCACGATCGGGGCGTGCTCGTCGTGGATCTCGCCGAGCGTGCGCCCGGTGGCCGTGGTCGGTGGACCCAGCAGTGCGGTCGTGGCACGGAGCTGGTCGACGATCGCTGCGGCCCGAGCGTTGGCGGCGGCGCGCAGCAGCGCGTCGTGCAGAGCCCGGTCGGCCCGCCAGAACGACGACGGGTCGTCACCGGCAGCGGCCTCGCGCATGGTCTGCAGGTGGGTGGTGAGCCCGGCGCGCTGGTGGTCGTCGGCCCGTGCGGCGGCCCGACGGCAGGCGGCCGGCTCGAGGGCGAGCCGGATCTCGAAGATCTCGACGATGTCGTGCGCGGTCGGCAGCACGACTCGAAAGCCGCGATTGCGCGCGATCTCGACCAGCCCGGCCTCGGACAGCCGCAGCAGTGCCTCCCGCACGGGGCTGCGCGAGACCCCGAGCAGGCCCGCCAGCTGGTAGACGGAGTACGTCGCGTCGTCGACCAGCTCACCCGCCGCGATGCCGTCGCGCACGGCGGTGGCCACCGCGTCGGCGAGGGACCCTCCCTCGGGGGAGGGCAGGACCAGGGTCGGCATGAGTAACATGTTACTCATGGAACGCGGACCCGAGGTGCTGCACGCCCTGAATGAGGCCGGGCTGGAGGCGCACGGCGATGCCGGCACGGTCGCGATGTACTCCACCGACGCCTCCCTCTACCGGATCGCGCCGCTGGCTGTCGTCCGGCCGCGCCACGTCGACGAGGTCGCGGCAGCGCTGGCCGTCGCCCGCGAGCAGGGCGTGCCGCTGACCTCCCGCGGCGCCGGGACGTCGGTCGCCGGCAACGCCGTGGGTCGCGGGATCGTCCTCGACTTCTCCCGACACCTCAACCGGGTGCTCTCGTTGGACCCGGACTCGCGCACCGCCGTGGTCGAGCCCGGAGCCGTGCACGCGGTGCTGCAGAAGGTGGCGGCGCCGCACGGCGTCCGGTTCGGGCCGGACCCGTCGACCCACCCGCGCTGCACCGTCGGTGGGATGATCGGCAACAACGCGTGCGGCTCGCGGAGCCTGGCCTACGGCCGCACCTCCGACAACGTCGCCGGCCTGCGGCTCCTGACCGCCGCCGGCGACACCCTGGCGACGTCGTACGACGCCTCGGGTGCGCCGGTCGTGAGCGGTGGCGAGGCGACCGTGGCCGGCCTGCACGACGTGATGGGACGCCACCTGGCGACCGCGCGCACCGAGTTCGACCGTTTCGGGCGGCAGGTCTCGGGCTACGCCGCCCAGCACCTGCTGCCCGAGCGCTTCGACCTCGGCCAGGCGCTCGTCGGGTCCGAGGGCACGCTCGGCGTCATCACCGAGGCCACCGTGCGCCTGGTCGTCGACGCCCCGGTGCGGGTGGTGGTCGCGCTCGGCTTCGCCTCGATCGTCGACGCCGGGGAGGCGTCGCCGGCCGTCGTCGCGCACGGTCCGACCTCGTGTGAGGGACTCGACTCGCGGCTGCTCACGGTGCTGCGCCGGCGTCGCGGAGAGGGTGCGGTGCCGCCGCTGCCGAAGGGCGACGCGTGGCTCTTCGTCGAGCTCGCCGGCCACGACCGCGACGAGGTCGTCGAGCGGGCCCGCGCCCTGGCGTCGTCCGGGCTCGCGCTCGACGCGCTCGTCGTCGAGGACCCGCTCGTGCAGGCGAAGCTGTGGCGCATCCGCGAGGACGGCGCCGGCATGGCCGGGCGCTCGCCCGCCGGTCGTCCGGCGTGGCCCGGCTGGGAGGACGCCGCCGTCCCGCCGGCGATGCTCGGCTCCTACCTCGCCCGCTTCGACGAGCTGGTGGCCTCCTACGGCCTGACCTCGGCGCCGTTCGGCCACTTCGGCGACGGCTGCATGCACGTGCGCCTCGACTACCCGCTCGATCGCCCCGACGGCACCTCGGTGCTGCGTTCGTTCCTCGTCGAGGCCGCCACGCTGGTGGGGGAGTACGGCGGATCGCTGTCCGGCGAGCACGGCGACGGTCGCGCGCGCAGCGAGCTGTTGCCGCACATGTACTCGCCCGACGCCATCAAGATGTTCGGCGCGATCAAGCACGTCTTCGACCCCGACAACCTGCTCAACCCCGGGGTGCTGGTCGACCCCGACCCGGTCGACGCCGACGTCCGGTTCGCCGGCTCGTTCCCGCTGAAGCGCACCGGGCGTACGAAGCTGGCCTTCGCCTACCCGCACGACGACGGCGACCTCGCGCAGTCGGTGCACCGGTGCACCGGCGTCGGCAAGTGCCGCGCCGACAACGCCGCCGCCGGCGGCGTGATGTGCCCGTCGTACCTCGCGACGCGCGAGGAGAAGGACTCCACCCGCGGCCGAGCGCGGGTGCTGCAGGACGTCGTGCGCGGCGAGCTCGCCTGGGACGCACCGGAGGTGCACGACTCCCTCGACCTCTGCCTGTCGTGCAAGGGCTGCGCGTCGGACTGCCCCACCGGCGTCGACATGGCGACGTACAAGTCGGAGGTGCTGCACCAGACCTACTCGCACTCGGCCGGGGCCTCGTGGAGGAAGCTGCGGCCGCGCTCGCACTACTCCCTCGGTCGGCTGCCGCTGTGGGCGCGCCTGGTCGGACGCGTGCCCGGGCTGGCGATGCTCGCCAACCTGCTGCTGCGACTGCCGGTGCTCGGAGCGCTCGGCAAGTGGGTGGCCGGTGTCGACGGTCGGCGCTCGGTGCCGGCGTTCGCGAACGGCCGTTCCACGCGTCGTACACGCCGTCGCCGGCGGCGGCCGGCGGGAAACCGGTGATCCTCTTCGCCGACTCCTTCTCCGACGCCTTCGACCCCGAGGTGGCCGCGTCGGTCGTGCGGGTGCTCGAGTCGGCCGGCTACGCGCCGCGGCTGCCCGACGAGCAGCTCTGCTGCGGACTCACCTGGATCACGACCGGCCAGCTCGACGCCGGCAAGCGCATCCTCGGCGCGACCGTGGCCTCGCTCGTCGGGCCCGGCACGCGACGGCGTCCCGATCGTGGGCATCGAGCCCTCGTGCACCGGCGTGCTGCGCAGCGACGCCGTCGAGCTGCTCGACACCGACGACGCCCGGGTCGTGGCCGCTGCGACGCGGACGTTGGCGGAGCTGCTGGCCGAGACCCCCGGCTACGTCGTCCCCGACCTGCGGGGAACCACGGTCATCGCCCAGCCGCACTGCCATCACCACGCCGTCATGGGGTGGCAGGCCGACGCCGACCTGCTGGCCGCCACCGGCGCCACCGTGCAACGGCTGTCGGGGTGCTGCGGCCTGGCCGGGAACTTCGGCGTCGAGATCGGGCACTACGACGTGTCGGTCGCGATCGCCGAGCAGCAGCTGCTCCCGGCGCTCGACGCCTCGCCCGACGCCGTCGTCCTCGCCGACGGGTTCTCGTGCCGTACCCAGGTCGCCGACCTGCGCGAGCGTCCGTCCGTGCACCTCGCGCAGCTGCTCGACGGGGTGGGTGGCTCTGGGTAGTGGGCGGCAGTTTCTCCGCCTCAGTGGAGAAACTCCCGCCACGCGCGACCTCGAACGACAAAACTCCCGCTTCTGTCATGAAGCTTCACGACAGAAGCGGGAGTTTCTCCGCTGAAGCGGAGAAACTCCCCTCAGGCGGGAGCCTCAGCCAGCTCGGCGACCTCGGCGCGCGCCGCGCGGGCATGGATGTGCGGGACCATGGCGGTGAGGGCGACGCCGACGAAGGCGGCGATCGCGCCGATGAGGAAGCACAGCTGGTAGGCGCCCTCGGTGGGGATGGAGGTGCCGTTGAAGTCGCGGGTGGACGACGTCAGCACGGTCACCATCACCGCGGCCGCGCTGGTGGTGCCGATGGAGCGCATCAGGGCGTTGATGCCGACCGCGGCGCCTGCCTCGCGCAGCGACACGTTGCCCATGATGAGGGTGGGCATCGCGCCGTAGCCGATGCCGACCCCGGCGGCGGCGATGCTCGAGGCGACGAGCAGCTGCCAGGGCGAGCTCATCAAGAAGAAGGCCGTGAGGTAGCCCAGCCCGAGCACGAGGGCGCCGATCATCAGGGTCTGCTTGGGTCCGAGCGAGGTCATCAGACGGCCGGAGACGGGCGCGAAGGCCATCATCACCAGGCCACCGGGCGCCATCCACAGGCCGGCGGCGAGCAGGGTCTGGCCCAGGCCGAAGCCGGTGGCCGTCGGGAGCTGCAACAGCTGCGGCACGACGATCGACTGCGCCATCATGCCGAAGCCGACCGCGACGGCCGCGAGGTTGGTGAGCAGGACCGGGCGGCTCGCGCTGACCCGCAGGTTGACGAGCGGCTCGCGGCGACGCAGCTCGTAGGCACCCCACACGACGAGGACGACGATGCCGCCCACGATCGAGCCGATCGTGCGCCCGCTGGTCCAACCCCAGGTGTTGCCCTTCGAGACACCGATCAGGGTGGCGACGAGGCCGACGGTGAGCCCGACGACGCCGACGACGTCGAGCGAACCGCCCGCGTGGTCGTTGCGGTGCGGCACGAGCGCGAGCACCCCGAGGGTCATCACGGCCGACAGGGCCGCTCCCATCCAGAAGATGGCGTGCCAGTCGAAGGTCTGCGCGACGAACGCCGACAGCGGCAGCCCGATGGCGCCACCGACGCCCAGGGTCGCGCTCATGGCGGCGATCGCGGTGTTGGCCGTCTCCGGCGGCGTGACCTCGCGCATCAGCGCGATGCCGACGGGGATGAAGCCCAGCGCCAGGCCCTGGAGGGCGCGACCCGCGAGCATCGGGGCCAGCGAGTCGGAGACCGCCGAGATCAACGACCCCACGACGAGCAGGGCCGCCGTGGCCACCAGGACCCGCTGCTTGCCGAGCAGGTCGCCCAGGCGTCCGCTCATCACCATCGACACCGCACCGGCGAGCAGGGTGATCGTCACGACCCAGCCGGCACTGGACGGCGAGGTATGGAGCAGAGTCGGTAGCTGGCCCTGGATCGGCACGACCAGGGTCTGGGTGAGCGAGACCGTCATGCCGCCGAAGCACAGGACGACGACCGTCAGGAGCGCTCGGTCCGGTGCCGCAGGCGGACGGGTGGCAGGAGAGGTGCGCATGGATGTGTACGGTACACACGCGAGGCTCGGGCGGCACCACCCTCGGCCCGTGACCAGCCTCACGCAGACCGCCCCGCCAGGAAGGCCCCGACGTTGACCGCTCCCGACCCGTCCGGCGCGCCCGCCCCACGCCCCGACCCGGTCGACGACCTGAGTGGCGAGCTGGACGACGACCTGGCCGACGTCACCGCGCTCGGCGGCGAGCTGCTGCGGCTGCAGCGCCGCCGGTCGTCGGTCTACGCGGGCGTGAAGCTCGACAACTCGGCGTTCCGCCTCCTCTGGGTGCTCTCCGACGGCACGCCGCGCACCCTGCGCCAGCTCGCCGAGAGCGTCGACCTCGAGCAGTCGACGGTCAACCGGCAGGTCAACGCAGCCCTGGGCGGGGGCTACCTGGAGCGGTTCGCGGTCGCGGGCAGCACCAGCAAGCTCGTGCGACCCAGCCGGGCCGGGTCGGAGGCGTTCGAGCACGATGGCCGCATCCGCGGCGCGCTGATCTCACGGGCGCTCGCCGAGCTCGGCGGCGCGCGCTCCGCCCGCCTCATCGAGGACCTGCGCGCGTTCAACGACGCCTGGGACGCCGCGCTCGACGAGGGCTGAGCTGTCAGCGGTGCGGATCCGACCCGCTGTCGTCGGTCGGCCGGGGTAGATTGCGGGGCCCTGCGCCCCCTGATCTCCGTTCCCAGAAGCGAGACCCCCGTGTTCACGACGCCGCTACCGGCCGAGCCCGCAGCCGGGGGCGACGACGGGGACGGGGACGGGTCAGCCTCCGCGTCGGCGGCCGCGACGGTGCAGGCGTGCGGCGTGCTGCTCTCGCTCGACGCCGACCTGCGCGTCGTCCAGTGCTCGGCTGTCACCGAACCACTCCTCGGGCACGCTCCGAGCGACCTCACCGGACGCGCCCTGGGCGAGGTCCTCGACGCCGACGTCGCCGCCCAGGTCGCGGCGCGATGCGACGACGGCCTCCCGGCCGAGCCGTGGTGCGTCGTCGTGGCCGGCTCCGGCGGCGGAGACCTCCGCGGCAGCCCGGTCGAGGTGCGCGTGCACGCCTCGGGCGAGCGGGTCGTCGTCGAGCTGGAACCGGCAGGGGTGGGGGCGTCGTCCGCCGGTGACTACACCTCGGTGCGGGCGGCGATGACCTGTCTCGCCGCGGCGAGCGACCTCGGTGAGCTCACCGACCTGCTCGCGAACCAGGTGCGGGCGCTGACCGGCTACGACCGGGTCACCGTGGTGCGTTACGACCCGGAGTGGGGGAGTGAGACCATCGCCGAAGCGCGGCGCGAGGGCCTCGGGCCGCACCTCGGGCTGCGCTTCCCGGCGGCGCGTGCTCCCACACGCACCTCGGGCCCGCAGGTCGAACCGGTCCAGGTGGTGGCCGACGTGCGGTCCGCGGCGGTGCCGCTGGTGCCTGGCGCCGATCCCGCCACCGGGACGTCGCTCGACCTGTCGCACGCGTCGCTGCGCAGCATGGCGCCCGGGCACCTCGACTACCTGAGGGCGTCCGGGGTGACGGCCGCCCTGTCGATCTCGATCATGATCGACGACGAGCTGTGGGGGCTGATCGCCTGTCACCACTACTCCGGGCCGCACCGACCAGGGCACGAGGTGCGCTCCTCGGCCGAGTTCTTCACCCGGGTCGCCTCACACCTCGTGGCCCACCAGGTCCGCGCCGACGCGCGCGACGAGGCCGCCCGCACGCGTGCGGCGATGGCGGAGTTCACGACGCGTCTCACGGCGTCCGAGGGCGACGTGCTCGACGCCGTCTTCAGCGATCCGGCGGTCCTGGAGGTCTTCGGGGCGGCAGGGGCGGCCAACCTGTTCGAGGGCGAGCTGCGCACCCGGGGCGTGGTGCCCGACCTCGAGACCCTGCAGCAGATCGCCGACCTGCTCAACCTGTCCGACGTCTACGCGAGCTCGACCGACCGTCTCGGGGGCCTCGACGAGCGTCTGGCTCGGCTCGCCGGCGTCGCCGACGGTGCGCTGCGGGTGGGCACCAACGGCGACCGCTGGGGGCTGTGGCTGCGCACCGACGGCACGCGCTGGGAGCGGTGGCACATCGAGGCCGCCGAGGCCCTGGGTCGTCACGTCAGCTCCTTGCTCCTGCTGCGCTCGCGCGAGCAGGTGGCGATGGCGGAGTCGATGCAGCGCTCGGTCGTGCTCGACCGGGCCCCCGAGTTCGCGGGCGTCGACCTGGTGGCGTGCTACCGCCCGGCGACGTCGTACCAGCTGGGCGGCGACTGGTGGGACGCCTTCGAGCTCGACGACAGGCGCCTGGTCTTCGTGGTCGGCGACGTCGCCGGGCACGGCGTGGTGGCCGCCTCGGCCATGACGCAGGTACGCGCTGCGCTGCGGGCCTACCTGTACGACGGCCACGGCCCCGCAGGCGGCCTCGACCGGCTCGACCGGCTGATGGACGGGCTCCTCGACGTCGGTGTCGCCTCGGCCCTGGTCGGTGTGATCGACCGCTCGACCGGGGTAGCCGAGCTCGCGAGTGCCGGCCACCTCGACCCCGTCCTGGTCTCGCTCGACGGCACGGCTCGGGAGGTGCCGGTGGAGCGCCGGCCCCTGCTGGGGGTGGGCCTCGGCACGGCGCCGCTGACCCGGGTCGACCTGTCCGACGGCAGCCTGCTGATCCTCTTCACCGACGGGCTCGTCGAACGGCGCGGCACCGACACCGACGTCCAGGTCGCGCGTCTCGTCGAGCTCGCCGGGGGTGCGCTGGAGCCGCGCCCGCACGACGACCTGCCGCGCTGGGCCGACCGGTTGCTGGCGGCCCTCGACACCCCGGACGACGACACCACCGTGCTCGCGATCAGGTGTGCGGGTCGGGCCTGATCCGCCGCCGGCGCCGCGCCGGCGCCGCGCCGCCCCGCCCCGCGCCGCCCCCGCGCCGCCCCTGCGTCTGCGCCGGTCGCAAACAGGTCGACGAATCGACGCGACCGGCGCCCAGGTCTACTCTTGACGACGCGATGACACCCCCGAGCGCACTGCCCAGCCCGCCCGTGCGCCCATCCGTGGGGCGGACCGAGCAGCAGGACCGGCTCCGCTGGCCCGACGTGGCCAAGGGTGCGTGCATCTTGCTGGTAGTGCTGCACCACGTGATCCTGAAGGACTACACGTTCCTCGTCGGCGCCGTCTTCGACCCGGTCGAGGACGGCTGGCACGACCTCACCTACGCCCTCAAGCCGGTGCGGATGCCGCTCTTCTTCGTGGTGAGCGGCTTCTTCGCCGCCGGCGCCGTGTCGCGGCCGTGGCGTGCCTCGTGGCGACGCATCGTCACGGGCTACTACCTCTACGTCGTCTGGCTGGGGGTCTTCGTCGGGGTCTACGCAGTCGACCGCGACATCCCCGCCAACCGGGTCGTGAGCCCGGCCGACCTGGTGGGCGAGCTGCTGTGGGCAGCGTCGAGCATGTGGTTCCTCTACGCGCTCGCGGCGTACTTCGTCGTCGCGCGACTCGTCCGGAGCCTGCCCCCGTGGCTGGTCGTCGGGGCGGCGGCCCTGCTCTCGGCATCGGTCTCGGGGCTCGGGATCGAGGAGAACAACCGCTTCGCGGTGCTCGCCCACCTCGTCTACTTCCTGGTCGGCGCATGCTGCCCGCAGCTGCTGCGCCGCGTCGCCGAGCGGCAGCTCCCGGTCGTCGTGGTCGTCGTCGCGGCGGCGAGCTACGTCGCGGTCGTCGCGATCGCCCTTTACAGCCCCCTTCCGTGGAGCCTGACGTCGTTCGTGGCCTCGGTGGTCGGGGTCCCGCTCGGCATCCGGCTCGCGGTGCGGGCTGCCGACACGAGCGTCGGCCACGCCCTGGCCTGGGTGGGGCGGCGCACCCTGCGCCTCTACGTGCTGCACCTCGTCGTGCTGGTCGGTCTCGGGCAGCTGCCGTTCGCGCTCGGCGAGGACGGCGCGCTCGGGCTCGTCGCCGCGATCGGCTATCCCGTCGCGATGAGTGCGCTGGTCGTCGGCGGGTGTCTCGTGGTCCACGACGTGCTGGTGCGGCTCGGCGCCGGGTGGCTCTTCACCCTGCCGGCCGCCCTCGATCAGCGGTTGGCCGCGCCCGCTGCGGCGACCCCGGCGTCGGCGTCGATCCCGGTCGCCCGGCCGGGCGGCGACACCGGGCAGCCTGCGCCGACGGACGCAGCGCCAGGCGCGAAGGTGCCCAGTGATGCGAGGTCGGGCAGTACCGAGTAGGAACGGATCCGCGGTGAGTCGAACGCTGTCACAGGCCGGCGCCGCGGCGGCAGGAGGCGCAGCAGCCGGGCCCGCGACCGCAGCGCCGCGGCCGAGGCGCTCCGCACCCTCGCGGAGGGGACGTCGTAGCGGAACGCGGCAAGGAGGTGGTCGTCCATGAGCGCCCTGCTCGACAGGTGCACGAGACGCCCGGCCGCCTTCGGGTAGAAGTCGCACAGCAGGCCGAGGGTGGCGTCGGCGACCCGTCGTGACCCGGGGTCGAAGGCGAAGTGGTCGCGCTCGTAGTCGTCCATCAGGTCGGCGAAGTCGGCGTAGGTCGTCGGTAGCTCGCGGATGTTCATCCGGCGCCCGAGCTGGCGGTAGTAGTTGACCGAGGCGTCGAGCTCCGTGCGGGTCAGCGGGCGCCAGCCGTAGTCGTCGAGCCAACGCTTGGGCACGACCACGAACGTCGCCAGCACGTAGCGCATGTCGTCGTTGCTGATCGCGTGACGCGCGTGCATCTGGTTGATGCGGCGGGTCGCGGTGCGCCCCTCGGGGGAGTCGAAGCCGTGCGTGAGAGGGGCGTCGAGGAGCAACCCGGTGTCGTCGTAGCGCTTCTGCACCGCGCCGGTGAACTCGCCGGTCGCGTCGAGCAGTCGCCCGATGCTGGGCACCGCGTAGGTGCGGAAGAGAGCGAGGCTGAGGGCCTGGTTGAGGTCCCAGGGGAACTCGTGCTGCGCGGTGCGGCGATAGATCTCGACGTAGTCGGTCTCCGGGTCCAGGCGCTCGTTGTGCGCTCGCCAGTGGCTCTTGTGCATGACGTCACGCTAGTTCCGCGGGTGCTGCTTGTCAGCAGACCGAGTGGTGGTCGGTCGCGCTCAGTCGGCGTCGGTGGTCGCGACGAGGACCCCGCTGGCGTTGGCCAGCCGGGCGCCGCCCGCCCTGCCGCCCCGTCCGACGATCGTGGCCGTGCCGATGGTCGAGACCACGTCGGCGACCTCGACGTCGAGCGGCATGCCTCCGCGCCGGGTCTCCCACAGGCGCTCGCCGCCTGCCGACTCGGTGTGCGTCATGTCGTAGTCGCGCAGCGTGACGTAGAGCCGGTCCCCGTAGACGTCGATCACGAGCGCGGTCGTCAGGCTGAACTGGAAGATGCCGCCGTGCGTGATCTGCACGATGCCGTCAGCCTCCGTGGCGGTGGTGTCGTGCACCTCGCCGGCGAGGTAGAGGTCGACACCGAATCGGGCGAAGACCTTCCAGAGCTTGGAGTCCGAGCCGCGTGGGTAGTGCAGCATGCTCGAGTCGCGTGCCCGGACCGGGTAGAGGATCGGGGTGTGGGCCTGCACGACGACCCACTCGACGTCGTCACGTCGCGCCTGGCGCAGCACGTCGCGCAGCCAGCTCAGCTGTTGACGGTCGACCTCGATCTTCGCCTCCTCCGGCGTGATGTCGAAGACGTCGAGGGTCACGACCTGCACGTCAGGGCTGGGGCGTCCGGCGTACGCCGTCAGCCTGGCCGGCCCCCGGGGATGGTCGGTGAAGAGGGGTGTGCCGGTCGCATCGGTGGTGAAGGCGCGGGCGTACTCGGCCTTGTAGTCGGCGGCGAGGTCGCGCTTGCGGTGCGGCCAGGGGTTGTCGCCGTACTCGTGGTCGCCCATCGCGGGGAACACGCTGAGGTCGTGGTCGGTGAAGCGTTGCTGCCACTGCGGGTAGTAGGTGCGCGCCGCGCGCCGGAGCGCCCGACGCTGTTGCCTCGGGGTGTCGACCGGGCCGAAGTTGCCGGAGTCGCTGTCGTCGTAGCCCCACCGGCCGTCGGTGAGGTCGCCGGCGACGAGCACACCGATCGGGTCGAGGGCCTGCCAGTCGTCGAGGATCAGGTCGAGGGCGCGTTCGTAGGCGTCGTTGGTGGAGTTCGAGGTGCGCTCGTCGCGGGGCATGTCGGCCCAGAAGCCCGGCCCGTCGGCGAGGTCGCCGATGTCGCCGTTGAGGAAGTCCGGGCTCGACAGCAGCCGTAGGTCGGGGGACAGCGTCGCCGTGCCGCCGCTGATCGTCCTGGGGTCGACCGCCCCGGTCCGCTCCTCGAGGCCACGGCTCGCGACGACCCGGCCCCCGACCTCCTCGCCGGTCCGGCCGACCACGATCGCGGTGAACGTGACGCTGTCGGTGCCGGGTGCCAGGACGCAGACCAGGTCGGGCCCGACGATCGCGGATGCGCCGGTGGTGACGGTGCTCGGCGCGCACACGTCGGGGATGGTCACCACCCGGGCGTGGTCGAGCTCGATGCGCACCTGGTCGGTGGCCTGCTCGAGGTCGAGGTGACCGGTCAGCAGCGTGAGGGAAGCGACGTCGTCGTAGGAGCCCGACGCATCGACGTCGAGCCAGGTGACCGTGTCGGGGGAGTCGCGCGCGGTCAGCGGGCGCGAGGAGGAGACCGCATCGACGTCTGCCCCGGCGGACGACGTCGCGCCGGCTCCACAGGCGGTGCTGCCGAGCGCGAGGAGCGTCGCCAGCGCCACCCCCAGGCTCGCGCCGGAGCAGCGTGGCGACACGTGCATCTCCCTCGGTCGCAGCCGTCGGGCCCGCCGGTCGACGACACCCCATGTGTGCGGCACATCGTAGGTGATGGGCTCGGATCGGAGGGTGGCCGTCAATTGGTTCCGGACGGTCGGGTGGGTGCAGCGGCCCTGACGGCCAGGGCGTCGTGCTCGTCGTCGGTGACGACGAGGGGCGCGAGCCCGGCCTCCTCGAGCAGGACGAGGGCGGTCGGCACCTGGGCAGGGGCGACCTCGATGAGCAGCACGCCGCCCGGTACGAGCCAGGCGAGGGCGTCGCGCGCCACCCGGCGGTGGACGTCGAGCCCGTCGCGGCCGCCGTCGAGTGCGAGGCGGGGCTCGTGGTCGCGGGCCTCGGGCGGGAGGTGCGCGAGCTCGTCGCTCGGCACGTAGGGCGCATTGACCACCAGCACGTCGACGCGCCCACGCACCGACGCCGGGAGGGCGTCGTACAGGTCACCACGGTGGACCTGCGCCGCGCGCGGTCCGTCGGGCGCACCCGGATCGACCAGGTTCGAGCGTGCACAGGCCACCGCCACCGGATCGAGGTCGGCCGCGTGGCCGACGACGTCGGCACGTCGGTGGAGCACCGCGGCCAGGAGCGCGCCGCTGCCGCAGCAGAGGTCGACGACCACCGCCCCCGGCGGCGCGGCGGCGACCGCGAGATCGACGAGGAGAGCGGTGCGTTGGCGCGGCACGAAGACGCCCGGCGCCAGACGTACGCGGACGCCGGCGACGTCGGCCCAGCCCACGACCTGCTCGAGCGGGATGCCCGCCAGCCGCCGCTGCGTCATCGCCTCGAGCTCACCGGCGCCGCGCGCCGCCTCCCGGAGGAGCGCGGCCTCCTCCTCGGCGAAGACGGAGCCGGCCGCACGCAGGCGCTGGACGAGGTCGGTCACCGGGGCATCATCGCCTGGGGCCACCTGACGCGGAACTAGAACGCGTTACAGTTTCGGGATGGATGCCGTCCCCGACGTCTTCGCCCCGGCCCGGCTCGGTCCGGTCGAGCTGCGCAACCGGGTCGTCAAGGCCGCGACGTTCGAGGGGCGGACCCCGCACGGTCGGGTCACCGACGCGCTGATCGACTACCACCTGGCGCCGGCTCGCGGCGGAGTCGGACTGACCACGGTGGCCTACCTGGCGGTCGCGCCGGAGGGCCGCACGCACGCCGAGGTGATCGTGGTCGGCGACGACACCGTCTCCGGACTCGCGCGCCTGGCCGCGGCCGTGCACGAGACCGGGGCTGCGATCGCCGGGCAGGTGGGACACGCCGGACCGGTCGCCAACGGTCGCTCCAACGGCGTGCGCGCCCTGTCGTCGAGCCGGATGCCGAGCCCGCTGTCGATGCAGCTGGTCGGGTCGGCGTCCGAGCGCGACCTGACGCGGATCACCCGCGCCTACGTCGCCGCGGCGCGCACGCTGGTCGATGCCGGCTTCGACGTGCTCGAGCTGCACATGGCGCACTCCTACCTGATCAGCTCGTTCCTCGCGCCGGGCCTCAACCACCGCAGCGACCGCTGGGGCGGCTCGCTGGCGAACCGTTCCCGGCTCGCTCGCCAGGTCGCCCGGGCGGTGCGCGAGGAGGTCGGCGACGACGCCGCGGTGACGGCGAAGGTGAGCGTGAGCGACGGGTTCAGGGGCGGGGTGACGACGGCCGAGGGGCTGGAGGTAGCACTGCTGCTGGAGTCGGACGGCCACCTCGACGCGCTGCAGCTCTCGGGCGGGAGCTCGTTGATGAACCCGATGTACCTCTTTCGCGGCGACGCGCCGGTGGCGGAGTTCGCGGCCGCGATGCCGCTCGCCGTCCGCCTCGGCCTGAAGACGCCCGTGGGAAGGTCGTTCATGAAGACCTACCCGTTCGAGGAGGGGTACTTCCGCGAGAAGGCGCTGCAGTTCCGCGCCGGACTCGCCCTGCCGCTGATGCTGCTCGGCGGGATCAACCGGCGCGACACGATGGAACAGGCGATGGCCGACGGCTTCGAGTTCGTCGCGCTCGGGCGGGGGCTGCTGCGCGAGCCCGACCTCGTCCACCGGCTCCAGGGCGGCCGTCAGACCTCCGGCACCTGCATCCACTGCAACCGCTGCATGCCCACCATCTACTCCGATGCCGGCACGTACTGCCCCGAGGTGCCCGGGCGCGGCTGACGGCGCTTGTAACTCACCGTTACGACCTCCACCACGCTGCTCGAACGTCGAGGTGGATGTCGCAACGGTGAGTTACAAGCGGGACCTTACGCCGAACTAGAACATGTTCTAGTCTGGCGCGCATGTCCCACGTGATCCCTGCCCAGCCGCTCCGCGCCGTCGTGTGGTCGACCGGCACCATCGGGCGCCACGCCATCGCCGGCATCGACGCCCACCCGTCCCTCGAGCTCGTGGGGGTGTGGGTGTCGAACCCCGAGAAGGACGGCAAGGACGCCGGCACGCTCGCCGACCTGGGCCGCGAGCTGGGGGTGCCGGCCACCACCGACCGCGACGCGCTCATCGCGCTGAAGCCCGACGTCATCGTGCACACCGCGATGGCTGACGACCGGGTCTTCGAATGCATCGAGGACCTCATCTCCTTCGTCGAGGCCGGCATCAACGTCACCTCGAGCGGACCGGTGCTGCTGCAGTGGCCCGACAAGATCCTGGCGCCGGAGCTCATCGAGCGCATCGAGAAGGCCTGCGCTGACGGCAACGCCAGCCTGCACGTCAACGGCATCGACCCCGGCTTCGCCAACGACGTGCTGCCGCTGGTGATGACCAGCCTCAGCCAGCGCATCGACGAGGTGAGGGTCATGGAGATCTGCGACTACTCCACCTACTACCAGCCGGTCGTGATGGGCGAGATGTTCGGCTTCGGCAAGCCGATGGACGAGCTCGGCATGCTCTGGCACCCCGGCATCCTCACGATGGCGTGGGGCAGCGTGGTGCGCCAGATCGCCGCCGGTCTCGACATCGTGCTGGACGAGCCGCTGACCGAGGACGTCGACCGTCGCGCCGCCGAGAAGGACACGCCGTCGGTCTCCGGCGACGTGCCTGCCGGGACGATGGGGGCCGTCCGGTTCCAGCTCATCGGCAAGGTGGACGGCGTCGCGCGCGTCGTCCTCGAGCACGTCACCCGCACCGACGCCTCGACCCAGCCCGAGTGGGAGACCCCGCCCGCCGGCACCGACGGCTGCTACCGCGTCAAGATCACCGGCGAGCCGATGATGCAGGTCGACTTCACCCACCACGGGGAGTTCGGTGACCACAACGTCAGCGGCATGATCACCACCGCCCAGCGCATCGTGAACGCGGCCCCGGCCGTCGTCGCAGCGCCTCCCGGCCTGGTCACGGCGCTCGACCTGCCGCTGGTGACGGGTCGCGGACTGGTGTCGACCACCGCGACGACCACCGCGACGAACGGAGCGACCCGATGAGCATCCTCGACCGCTTCGCCGTCACCGACCAGGTCGCGATCGTCACCGGTGCCGGCCGCGGGCTGGGCGCCGCGACCGCCGTCGCCCTGGCCGAGGCCGGTGCCGACGTCCTCATCTCGGCCCGCACCGAGAAGCAGCTCGACCGCGTCGCCGAGGCGGTCCGGGCCACCGGACGCCGCTGCCTCGTCGTCCCGGCCGACCTCAGCGACCTCGACGCCGTCGCCGGCCTGGCGCAGGCGGCGTACGACGGGCTCGGCCGCCTCGACACGGTGGTCAACAACGTCGGCGGCACGTTCCCCACCGAGTTCCTCAAGACCACCAACGCGTTCCTCAACGAGGCCTTCAGCTTCAACGTCACCACCGCGCACGCCCTGAGCGTGGCGGCGGTCCCGCTGATGCTGAGGACCGCGCCCGAGGCGCAGAAGAGCATCGTGACGATCAGCTCGATGATGGGACGCACCGCCGACCGCGGGTTCATCGCCTACGGCACGGCCAAGGCGGCGCTCGCGCACTGGACCAGGATGGCCGCCCAGGACCTCGCTCCCACGATCCGCGTCAACGGGATCTACGTCGGCTCGATCATGACGAGCGCGCTCGAGTACGTCGCCGGGCAACCCGAGATGATGAACCAGCTCGAGACCAAGACCCCGCTGGGCCGCGTCGGCGAGCCCGAGGACATCGCCGCCGCCGTGCTCTACCTGGCGTCGAAGGCCGGGCAGTACGTCACGGGAAAGCTGCTCGAGGTCGACGGTGGAATCCAGCAGCCGACGTTGGACCTGGGTTTCCCCGACGTCGGTCCCTGAGCGTCGACCCGAGCGCGGGGGCGAAGCAGGCGGCGACGAGCGGGGCGTACCACCACCACGGCACGGCGGGGCTCAGCCGCACGCTCAGCTCGCCGTCGTCGGCGGCTCGGTCGGCGCTTACGTGGACGCTGCCGACCTCGCCGTCGTGCAGGGTCACCGTCGGCCCGCCGTGCGGGACCTCGAGCCGGATCGGCAGCAGGCCCGTGCCGACGTACGTCGCGTCGGCGCCACCGCTCTCCCGCGCGACGAAGCCGAGCTCCTGGGCGTTGACGAACGGCTGGTGGATGGTGATCGCGATGCTGGCGACCAGTGAGCCGAGCACCAGGACGGCAGGCAGGCGCCAGGCGGGCTCGAGCAACGCGCGGATCGAGCCCACCACGAGCCCGCCGACGAGCAGCACCGGAGCGGCGGCGACGAGCCAGCCCACGCCCCACCACGCGTGGCGAACACCGCCGACGACGTCGTCCGCGGTGAGGGCCCACGGGTCGGGCCCGGGGATGACGCCCTTGGTGGTGATGGTGCCGTCGTCGTTCAGCGCGTGCACGAGGTGGCTGTACGTGGTCTGCGAGCCGGGCGGGCGGACGGTGACGAAGTCGCCGACCTGCAGCGCCTCGAAGTCGACCGGCTCGACCCAGAGCAGCGAGCCGACAGGAGCCTGGGTGCCCATCGACGGACTCTCGACGCGCTCCCACTCACCGCCCTGCACCCGCCACAGCACGCAGTAGGCGATGAAGGCGATGAGCACGGCCACGGCCAGTCGGGTGAGGACGACGACCCAGCAGCGCGGGTCGAGTGCGCTCCTCATGCGATGAACGCTGCCTCGGCGCCGGTCCAGGTGAAGGTCTGCACCCACGGACTTCCGGTGGGGACGGCCTGCACCCGGTAGGAGAGGGGGGTGTAGAGGTGCAGGCCGGCGACGTCGGGCAGGTAGCCGCTGGTGACGCGCCTGGTGGTGATGGTCGAGGTCTGGGTGCCTCCTGCCGGCGGTGCTGGGATCGTGCGCCAGCTGTTGTCGGCGAACGTCGACAGCGCAACGGGTGCCGTGGCGGTGCCGGCCGGGCTGGTGAACGACCAGCCGATCGTGACCTGGCTGCAGGGCGCGGTCATGGAGCTCGGCAGGGTTCCCGTGAAGGTGGTCGTGCCCGGGTCGTCGAGCAGCCAGCGCTGGGTCGCCGAGCTGGTGGCCGCGTCGAACGCGGCCTGGGTCGTCGGCTTCCCGATGGCGGTGCCGCTCGGGATGGTGCCGGAGTTGATCACGACGAAGTTGGACACGGAGGCACCGACGTAGGACGTGGTGAGACCGGTGGCCGACGGCGGAGCCCAGCCCACGTGCCAGTAGCCGCTGTAGCTGGTCATGGGTGAGAGCGAGATCAGGGGGGAGCTGTCCTGCAGCACGCCATCTACCCAGAGCGAGACCTGGGGGATGAGGCCGACGAGCGCGACGTTGATCCCTGCGAAGGTCACGTAGGCGAAGTGCCATCCGCCGTCCGCGACGACCGAGCTCGGTCCGATCGTGGATCCGCCGACGTTCCAGGTGAACCTCAGCTTTCCGGCGCCGTCCAGGTAGAGCGCGCGGTCGGCGGAGCCCGCGCCGTTGGCGGCCGAGGCCGAGAAGCTGAAGAGGGGTCCGGTGGTCCCTGCAGCAGCCTTGAACCAGATTCCGACCCCGGAGAGGGTGCCCGCGGACACGAGGCCCGCGCCCGGCTGCACCGTGGCCACGGTGGACGTCGCGTAGCCGCCGGCGGAGGCGCCGTCGAGCGTGATGTAGCCGGCGCTGTCCATCGGGCCGCCGGAGGTGTGGAAGGAGGTTCCGTAGCGCGGCAGCAGGGGGTTGCCGGAGCTGACCCGGTTGTCGAGCCGCACCGGTGCGCACGACGGCGCACGGACGTCTGCCTGCAGGCGGGCGCCGCCGATCGAGCCGGTGTTGGCGATCGTGTCGGTCACCGAGGCGTCGGACGTCGACGCGGCTGCAGTGGACGCGATACTGCCCACGCAGTCCTGCACCACTCCGATGCGGATGCCCTGGGAGCACGTGGCCGACGGGTAGCTGTGGCCGAAGGCCAGGCCGGCGGACTGCGCGCTGTCGCTCGGGTTCTGGACGACGCCGCTGGTCCAGGCCGACTGCGTCCCACTCGTGCCGGTGGCGAGCAGAGCCAGCGCAGCCGCCGCAACGCTCAGGAGTGACCGCCAGGGCGGTCGTCGGGCCGGCACGCTTACGCCTTGGTCAGGGTCCAGGTCAACGGCTGCGTCACGACGACGTTCTGACCGAGCACCGAGGCGGTCCCCGACAGGGTCACGACGAACTGGCAGGCCCACGTCGCGCCGGCGTTCAGGTCACTCGAGGTGACGGGATGGCTCTTGGTGGCCGTCGGTGGTGCCGCGGCGCTGTACGAGAGGTCCGACCAGGCGGTGGCTGAGCTGTAGGTGCCGCCCGGGGAGCACTTGGCCGACACGGTCAGGTCGCCTGACGTGCAGAGGTTGGCGACCGGCGGGACGAGGGTTCCCGCCGTCGGGGTCTGGGTGCAGCTGCCCGGGGCGAGGGCGAACGAGCTGGCGTTGGCCGCGCCCACGTTGGTGAAGACGACATCCACCGTCTGGCTTCCGCCGGGCACGAGCGGAGAAGCCGTTGCGCCGTAGGTGTTGATCGTCGTGCACGTGGAGGTGTTGGTGGTTGCGTCGTCGCTCGAGAAGCAGGTGTTGGCGCCGCTGACCTCCCGCAGGATCACCGCCGTCGTCGTCTTCGCGGTGTTCGTGTCGTTCGCCAGCACCGCCGACGTCCACGACGAGAGCGTGCCGCTCGTGCCGAGCACGAGGATGAGGGCGGCGACCGCGCCGCTCGCCCACAGCACGCCACGGCGTCGACTCCGGTGCGAGCCGGCTCGGGGGGCGGGGGAGGGGGTGTGGTCGGACATGGGAACTCCTCGGACGGGAGTGCCGTCGCGGCACTGGGCAAGAGACACATCGGCCACGAACGGAGGTAGGTGAGGGATTTGTCAAGCAAGGACCGGTGGCGTGTCGGACGACGCGATCCGAGCCTGAGTAAGGTCGCGCGAGTGACCCACGACCCCGGAATCTCCACCGCGTACGCCGTCTCCTCCGACTCCGGCGAGCACTGGACGGCCGAGGGGGCCTGGGAGGTCGAGCCGGGCGTGCACCGGATCCCGCTGCCCCTGCCGATGGACGGGCTCAAGGCGATCAACGTCTACGTCATCGCGACCGACACCGGGCTGACCCTGGTCGACGGCGGCTGGGCGATCCCGGTGGCGCGGGACCTGCTCGAGTCGTGCTTGAGGCAGATCGGCGCCGGCTTCGCCGACATCGACCGCTTCCTGGTGACCCACATCCATCGCGACCACTTCACGATGGCGACCGTCCTGGGGCGCGAGCTCGGCATCGACGTCGCGCTCGGCGAGGACGAGCGGGCGGCGCTCGACCTGCTCAACAACACCGGGGCGATGACCGAGAACCCTTTCCACGCGGTGCTGCGCAGCGCCGGGGCGCACGCCGTCGCGGAGAAGTGGGAGCGGCTCGAGGGCGACGACGAAGGCCCTGACCCGATGCTCTGGCAGTACCCGACCACCTGGCTCGACGGCGACCACGAGATCGGTGTCGGTGCGCGCACCCTCGACGCCGTGCACACCCCCGGCCACACGCCGGGCCACTACGTCTTCGCCGACCGCGCGGCCGAGCTGCTCTTCGCCGGCGACCACGTGCTACCGACGATCACACCCTCGATCGGGTTCACGGTGCCGCCGGTGGAGCAGCCGCTGATGCAGTTCATGGCGTCGCTCACCAAGGTGCGCGAGCTGCCCGACCTTCGCATCCTGCCGGCCCACGGCCCGATCGCTCCCTCGTCGCACGAGCGCGTCGACGCCCTCCTCGCCCACCACGAGGAGCGGCTCGCCGACAGCCTGGCCGCGCTGCCGGCCGCCGGCACCGGCACCGCCGGCGACGGCACCGGCACCGGCGACGGCCGCGCGCGCACGGCGTACGGCGTCGCCGGCACGCTCGGCTGGACCCGCCACCTGCACGCCTTCGAGACCCTCGACGTCTTCAGCCAGGGCATGGCGGCGATGGAGACCAAGGCGCACCTCGACCTGCTCGTCGCCCGCGGGCAGGCGACCGGCCAGGACTCCGCCGACGGGGTCGCCTACACCCGCGTCTGAGAGCGCCGCATCGGCAGGTGCGCGATGTCGTCCTCGAGGAACTCCGGTCCGGTGACCTCGAAGCCGTGCGTGGCGTACCACCCGGCCAGTGGCGCCTGTGCGTCGAGGACGACGTCGCGGTCGGCCGTCTCGGTCAGCGCATGCTGCATCAGCACGTCGGCCAGCCCCCGGCCGCGAGCGGGGCGGGCGAGGACCACCCGCCCGATGCGCCAGAGCTCGACGTCGTCGAGCACCCGCGCGTAGCCCAGCAGTGCGGAGTCGGCACCCTCGGTGAGCAGCAGGTGTCGCGTGGTCGGTTCGGTGTCGCGACCGTCGAGGTCGGGGTAGGGACAGTCCTGCTCGATGATGAACACGTCCTGGCGCAACCGCGCGACGGCGTACACCTGCGCCGCGCGCAGCTCACCGAACGTGCGGGTGATGCAGGTCGGGGTCATCGCAGGAAGAGGTCGTCGCGGAGGACGTCGTGGCTCGCGCGCCAGTCGGCGCCGGGCGCCAGCGGGTAGTCGGGCGCCAGCGGGTAGTCGGGCAGCACCACCTCGGCGTCCAGCTCCGCTGCGAGGCGCGGCGCGTACGTCGTGTGCAGCGGGTCGGACCCCCGCAGACGGGGGACGACGACGGCGAGGGCCTGGTGACGAAGGCTGGGCACGGCTCGAGCCTCCCACGGCCTCCTCCGGGGGTGGTGCCACCGGGGCGGTCCGGGTGCGTAGGGTGGCATCACCAGACAGGGGAGCACGGCAGCCGAGAGGCACGCGTGCTGAGAGTGCGGACGTCTCCGCAGACCCTTACGAACCTGCCCCGGTTAGTACCGGCGAAGGGAGTCACCGTGACGTCACGTCGCGCTCCTCGTACGTCCAGCCCCAGCACGCCCAGCCTCAGTACGCCCGGCACCGGTACGCCCGGCACCCGCACCCCGCGGCGCCGGGACCCACGACGCTCCCTGCTCGCGGCGGCCGGCCTCGCCGCCCTCACGCTCACGGCCTCCTGCTCCTTCGTCGGCGCCTCCGACGAGGAGGCCGCACCGGTCGAGGACGGCAGCGGCCCGGTCGTGCTGCTCACCCACAACGACTTCTACCTGCCCGACAAGGTGCTCGCGGCCTTCGAGCAGGAGTCCGGCTACACCCTCGACGTGCGCCCGACCGACGGCGTCGGCAACCTGGTCAACCTGGTCGCCGAGCAGTCGGGCAAGCCGTCGGGCGACGTCGTCTTCGGCGTCGACAACACCTTCGCCTCGCGCGTGCTCGGCGCCGACGCCCTGGCGCCGTACGACGGTCAGCTGCCGCCCGGCGCCTCGACCTACGCGCTGCCGGGGGACGATGCCGGTGCCCTGGTGCCGGTCGACAACGGCAACGTGTGCGTCAACGTCGACGACACCTGGTTCGCGAGCCACGACCTGGCGCCGCCGACCGACCTCGACGACCTGACCGACCCTGCCTACGCCGGCCTCCTCGTCGTCCCGAGCGCGGCGAGCAGCTCGCCCGGTCTGGCGTTCCTGCTCGCCACGATCGCCGAGTACGGCGACGCGTGGCCGACGTACTGGTCGGACCTCCTGGCCAACGGCACCGAGGTGGTGGCCGGTTGGTCGGAGGCCTACGAGGGCGAGTTCACCCAGGGTGGGGGCGGTGGCGACAAGCCGGTCGTCGTCTCCTACGACTCCTCACCCGCGTTCACCGTCGACCAGACGGGCGGCACGAGCACCAGCGCGCTGCTCGACACCTGCTACGAGCAGGTCGAGTACGCCGCCCAGCTCGACGGTGCGGCCAACCCCGCCGGCGCCCGGGCTCTGCTCGACTTCCTCGTCGGCCCGCAGGTGCAGGCCGCGCTGCCCCGGTCGATGTACGTCTTCCCGACCGTCGACGGCACCGCGCTGCCGAAGACGTGGGCCTCCTTCGCCGCGCGCCCCGACGACCCCTACCAGGTCGACCCCGCCCGGATCGAGGCCGACCGTGAGGACTGGCTGGTGGAGTGGACCGACCTCATCAGCCGCTGACCACCGTGCGGCGTACCTTCTCGCTCGTCGCGCTCGCGGCCCTGCCGCTCGGCGTCCTGGCGATCTTCTTCGTGCTGCCGGTGACCGGCATGCTCGAGCGCGGGCTCGTCGTCGACGGGTCCTTCGACCCGGGCGCGCTGCTCGACGTGCTGGCGCGCCCGCGGGTGGGCCGGGTCGTCTGGTTCACCCTGTGGACGTCGAGCGCGGCGACCGCCGTCGCGGTGCTGCTCGGGCTGCCGGCGGCCTACGCCCTGCACCGACTCGCCTTCCCGTTGCGCGGCGCCGTCCGCTCGGCCCTGCTCGTGCCGTTCGTGCTGCCCACGGTGGTGGTGGGCGTGGCCTTCCGCCAGCTGCTGCGAGACGACGGCCCGGTGGGCTTCCTCGGCCTCGACGGCACCCCGCTGGCGATCCTGGCCGGCCTGGTCTTCTTCAACGTCGCGGTGGTGATCCGCACCGTGGGGGCGGCGTGGGAAGGCCTCGACCGGCGTCCGGCCGAGGCTGCCGCGGTCCTGGGCGCCACGCCGGGCCAGGTCTTCCGCACCGTGACGCTGCCGGCCCTGCGGCCGGCCATCGTGTCGTCGGCGAGTGTCGTGTTCCTGTTCTGCGCCACCGCCTTCGGTGTCGTCCTGACCCTCGGCGGGGTGCGCTACGCCTCGGTCGAGACCGAGATCTACCTGCTCACCACGGTGCTCTACGACCTCCAGGGCGCCGCCGCCCTCTCGATCGTGCAGCTCCTCGCGGTCGTCGCGCTCCTCGCAGTCGCGGCGCGGGTGCGCCGGGTGGCCGATGCGACGGTGCAGCGTGCGACGCCGCGCCCGCAGCGACCGCGACGCTCGGACGCGCCGCAGCTCGCTGCGACCGGGCTGCTTCTCGTGCTCCTCGCCGCACCCATCGCCGCCCTCGTCGTCCAGTCGCTGCGCTCCGACGGCCGGTGGAGCCTCGAGCACTACCGTGACCTCGCGACCACCGGGGGTGACGGCGTCCTCGTGGTGCCGGTCACCACGGCGCTGCGCAACTCGCTCCAGACCGCGGCCGACGCGACCTGGATCGCGCTGCTGCTCGGGCTGCTCGTCGCGGTCGTCTCGACCCGGCGCTCGCGCTCGGCGTCCGAGCGGCGGGTGCGCGGGCTGCTCGACGGCTTCTTCATGCTGCCGCTGGGCGTCTCGGCGGTGACCCTCGGGTTCGGCCTTCTCGTCACGCTGGGGCGCGCGCCCCTCGATCTGCGCACGTGGCCGCTGCTCGTGCCGATCGCCCAGGCCCTGGTGGCCCTGCCGTTGGTGGTGCGCACGCTCGTGCCGGTGCTGGCCGGCATCGACGACCGCCAGCGCCAGGCCGCGGCCTCCCTCGGGGCGGGCGCGCTGCGCACCGCGCTGAGCGTCGACGTCCCGATCGTGCTGCGCCCCGTGGTGGCGGCAGCCGGCTTCGCCTTCGCGGTCTCGCTGGGGGAGTTCGGCGCCACGTCGTTCCTGTCCCGCGCCGACCACCCCACGCTGCCCGTGGTGATCTTCCGCCTGCTCGGGCGTCCGGGCGAGGGCAACTACGGCATGGCGCTGGCGGCCTCCGTGGTGCTCGCCGCCACGACGACGCTGGTGATCGTGGCCGTCGAGCGGCTGCGCGTCCCGGCGCTGGGGGCCTGGTGACGGGGGTGGACGCGCGGTGCTGAGCCTCGATGGCGTCTCGGTCTCCTACGATGGCACCCCTGCGGTCATCGACGCCGCCCTGGAGGTGCCCGATGGCTCCGTCGTGGCGGTGCTCGGCCCCTCGGGCTGCGGGAAGTCGACGCTGCTGCGCGCGGTCGCCGGGCTCGAGCGGCCCACGAACGGACGGATCAGCTGGGACGGTGCCGACCTCGGCGGCGTCGCGACCCACCGGCGCGGCTTCGCGCTGATGTTCCAGGACGGCCAGCTCTTCGCCCACCTCAGCGTGGCGCGCAACGTCGGCTACGCGCTACGGCTGCGCCGGGTGCGCGACGTCGACGAGCGGGTCTCGCGGTTGCTCGAGCTCGTCGGGCTCGCGGGGTACGGCCGGCGCCTGCCCGGCACGCTCTCGGGTGGGGAACGGCAGCGGGTGGCGCTGGCGCGCTCGTTGGCTGCCGAGCCCCGGCTGCTGCTCCTCGACGAGCCGCTCTCGGCGCTCGACGCCGGCTTGCGCGAGCGCTTGGCCGGTGACCTGCGTGACATCCTGCGCGCCGCCGGCACCACCACCCTCGTGGTCACCCACGACCAGGAGGAGGCCTTCGCGCTCGCCGACCGGCTCGTCGTGATGCGCGCCGGGAGGATCGTGCAGCAGGGTGACATCGCCGACGTGTGGGCGCGACCGGCCGACGCCGAGACCGCGCTGTTCCTCGGCTACGCGCGCATCCTGGACGGTGTGCCCGCAGCGAAGGTGTTGCGCGCGGCCGGTCGCGAGGGTGTCTCGGTGGCGCTGCGGCGCTCGGCCCTGACCGTCGTGACGGGGCGGCCGGGCGCCGGTGAGGACCTCTCCGGCTCCGCCGGCGACCCTGCCGACCTGGTCGGCACGGTGCGCTCCGTGCGGGCGACTCCGGACGCGGTGCGGCTCGTCGTCGACGTGCCGGGGGTCGGCGAGGTCGACGCGCTGGCCTCGCCGGCGGCACGTGCCACGGTGGGCGACGTCGTCCGCCTCGACGTCGACGCCACGCGGCTCGCCGTCCTGCCGGAGGTGAGCGCCGCGTCGGAGACGATCGTCTCCTAGACTTGCCTGATGTACCGGCGCGCCTATGCGACCCTCGTCGGCGTTGCCGTCGTCATGGGAACGCTGGCGCTGGTGGTCTCCTTGAAGTACGACCGGCCCCTGCTCGATCCCGAGGGCTCGTTCCTCGGTCCGTCGTGGGCACGGCTGCCGCTGCTGCTGATCGCGGCGGTGCTCATCGACCTGGCGCCGCTCGCGCTGGTGCGCTCGCGGATGCGGCCCGCCGCGATGGTCCCGCTGGTTCGCGAGCGCCTGCGCGTGCACTGGACGCGCGAGCGGATGACGCTGGTCGCCTTGGGCATCGTGTGCTTCTACGTCACCTACGTGAGCTACCGCAACCTCAAGTCGGCCCTGCCGTTCGTGCGGTCGTTCAACAACCCCAACGACATGTTCGACCGCGAGCTCAACACCATCGACCGGGTGCTGTTCTTCGGCAACCAGCCCGGCCCGGTGCTGCACAACCTGCTCGGCACCGACGTCGCCGCGCACGGGCTCTCGTCGATCTACCTGTGGTTCCTGCCGTTGGTACCGCTGGCCCTGATGGCCTGGCTGGTCTGGTCGACCAACATCTCGTTCGGCTACTGGTTCGCCACCTCGCAGTGCATCGCATGGGCGCTGGGCACCGCGTCGTACTACGCCCTGCCGACGCTGGGTCCGGTGTTCCACTTCGCCCCCGGCTACACCGCGCTGGCCCACACCCCGACGACCGACCTCATCGAGGGGTTGAGTCGCAGCCGCAACAAGGTGCTGCACGGCGACTACGACGGCAGCAGCGTCGAGGGCATCGTCAACTCCGTCGCCGGGTTCGCCAGCCTGCACTGCGCCATCACGCTCCTCGTGGCGCTGATGGTGCAGTTCACGCTGCGCAACCAGCTGCTCAAGACGGTGTTCTGGGTCAACTTCTCCCTCACCGTGGTGGCGACGATCTACTTCGGCTGGCACTACCTCGCCGACGACGTGGCCGGGGTCATGATCGCGTTCGTCTCGTTCTACCTCGGCGGGGTCGCCACGGGGCAGAAGTTCAACCGGCACAGCCTGCAGTCCCATCCGACCACGACGACGTCGAACGTGCCTGTCAGCGTCGAGTGACGCCGGCCGCTGCCGCAGCTCCGACCTCGACGTCACCGCATCGTGGGCCGGTTCGGAACTTACACCCGTGTGGTTCGTCAAGGCGACACGCCGTCACGGTTGTTAAAACTGTCAACGTCTGGTTCCTTGTGTGACTGCTGGGTCTTGTGGGATCTCCGCGGGCCCCGACCGACCAGCCTCATCGATCACACCAGGAGATGGCGTGCGCCCTCCAGGGACCTCTCTCGCAGCCCGTCCGACGACCCATCAGGCACCTGCGTCCGCGCGCTCGGCGACACGCCGGACGTCTCGGGGACGTCGGCGCACGCTGGCGGCGGGCCTGCTCCTGCTGAGCCTGGGCGCGCCGCTTCTCGCGGCCGGACCCGCGACCGCCGACGGCCATGACGTCCCGAGCGCCGACGAGGTCCGCGGCGCGCAGGCGGCGGCCGAGGAGGGCCGGCGTGACGTCTCGACGGTGCAGGGCGAGCTCGCGGCCGCCACGATCGTGCTCCAGCGGGCAACCGTCACGGCGCAACAGGCAGCAGAGAACTTCAACGGAGCCCGCTACGCCGCCCAGCGGGCCCGGGCCGGAGCTCGCGACGCGCGCCGGGCCGAGCAGGCAGCGCAGGCCTACGTCGAGCGCGTGCAGGCGACGTACGCCGCGGTGGTGCGCGGGTCGCTCGGCACCAGCCGCGACCTCGAGGCGCTCTCCTCGCTGATGGCCTCCGACACGATGACCGAGATGCTCGCGCTGCGCTCGTCGTACCGAATCGTCGGCGCCACCCTCGACGCCCGCTTCGACCAGCTCACCGAGGCGCGCCAGGAGGCGAGCGTCGCCGGCGACGCAGCCGACGCAGCCCGAGCCGAGGCCGGCCGCACCCGAGAGGACGCCGCAGCCAGGCGCGACGACGCGAGGCTCGCGGCCGCCGCGGCTCGCGCGCAGACCGTGGAGATCGACGCCCGCACCGACGACCTGGTCGCCGAGCTGGCCCGCCTCGAGGGCGTGAGTGTCGAGGTCGCTGAGCGGCGCCGCGAGGGGCTGGCCCGCCTGGCGGCCGAGCGGGCGGCCGAGGAGGCGAAGGCGGCAGCAGAGGCCCAGGCACGTGCCGACGCGAAGGCCTCTGCCGAGGCGAAGGCCGAGGCCGAGGCGAAGGCCGGGGCTGCGTCGGAGCAGGAGCAGGCTGCACCGGCGGAGCCGGCTCGCCCTCCGCAGCCAACCTCCGCCCCCTCTCCGACGGCGACCCCCGCGCCGAGCCTCGAGCCGACGCCGGCGCCGACTCCCGTGCCGACGCCCGTGCCGACTCCGGTGACCGCGTCCCCTCCCTCCGACGGGTCGCGGAGCGCCCCCGCCGCGGCGGCTCCGGCGCCGTCCTCAGGCGCTGCCGCCGCGATCGCCTTCGCGCGGGCCCAGCTCGGCGAGCCCTACGTCTGGGGTGCCGACGGCCCCGATGCGTGGGACTGCTCGGGCCTGACCATGGGCGCCTGGGGCGCCGGTGGCACGTCGCTGCCGCACTACTCGGTCGCGCAGTACGAGGCCTCGACGCCGATCGGCGCGGCCGAGCGCCAGCCAGGTGACCTGGTCTTCTGGGCCTCGTCGTCCAGCCCGTCGTCGATCTACCACGTGGCGCTCTACGTCGGCGACGACCGCATCATCCAGGCGCCTCGAGCCGGTCACCCGGTCTCGGAGGACTCACTCTTCGCCTGGATCCCACCGACCTTCTACGCCCGACCCTGAGGTCGGGCCGGTACGACGCGCCGGGCGTACCTGGCTGCCAGCCCGACCGGGTCGAGCCGTCCGTCGAGGAGCTGCACCGTCGGCCACTGGTCGAGGTCGAGCCCGGCGGCCACCGGCTCCCTCGCCAGGGCCTGCAGGTCACTCGCGTAGCGCTGCGCGATCCGCATCAGCTCGTCGGCGGTGGGCGCGGTGCCGACCACCTGCTCGGCCCCGGCCAGCTCGTGGCGCAGGGCGGGCGCTCGCCGGAAGCGACGCAGGCCCAGGTGGTCGGTGACCTGGTCGAGGGTGGCCGAGAAGTCGGCGAGCATCGCCCCGAACTCCAGGACCAGCCACTGCGAGGCCGGGAACACCGCAACGCCACGGGCGAGCTGCTCGGCGTACAGCCCGCGGGTGAAGATCGAGCGCGATCCCTTGAACCCGCCGGGCGTCACCTCTTCGGGGAGGGGCAGGTCGAGGAACTGCTCGACCACGGCCGGCCAGTCCTCGGCCAGGGTGCCGCGCCCCTTGGCGGCCTTCTTGGCCGAGCGTTCCCGCTGCATCCGCCACTGCGAGTAGGCGCGATCGAGCGGGTCGCGCAGCACCACGACCAGGCGGGTGTCGGGGTTGTAGTCGTGCATCCGCTCGAGCGCGCCGGGCCACCACAGGTAGGCCGGAGTGGCGTCGCCGACCACGAGCTGCTGCGGCTTCTGCCGTGCCACGACGTGCTCGGCGTACGGCGGGTCGGTCCAGTCGATCGTGAGGCTGTTGAAGAACGTCGCCTCCTTGCGCGGCGCCCGCACCACCTGGGGGTGGCGGGAGACGACCTCCGACAGCGTCGACGTCCCGGCCTTCTGCACCCCGGCGATCGAGAACCCGTAGCGCAGGAGCTCGCCCACGGGTCCCGCAGCGGCGCTGGTCACCGGCGCACGGTAGCAACCTGCGTCGCCCCGGGCCGGTACGGCGTCGATCCTCGACGAGGCTGGGCAGCGGGGTGAGCGGCCAGTAGTTTGTCGTCATGGCCACCGAGACCGTGCCCCCCGAGACCACGAGCGAGCCCACCACCGAGGTCGAGCGGGTGGCTGCGGCCGCGGACGGCGTCTACGTCGAGCCGCAGGTCGACGTGAGCGAGCTCCAGGCGCTGCTCGACGGGACGTACGCCGACGTCCGCGCGATGGTGCGCCAGAGCCTCTCCGACCACGCGTCGGTGCTGAGCGACGCCGAGACGATGAGCCGGACCGACTACCGCGAGCGGGTCAAGGACCTCGTGGTCGAGATGGCCTCGACCGGTCAGACCGGCCTCGGCTTCCCCGAGGCCTACGGCGGCGGCGGCGACATCGGAGCGTCCCTGGCGGCCTTCGAGACCCTGGCGCTGGGCGACCTGTCGGTCCTGGTCAAGGTCGGCGTCCAGTTCGGGCTGTTCGGCGGCGCGATCCTGCAGCTCGGCACCGAGCGCCACCACGAGCGCTACCTGGCCGACCTGGTCAGCGGCCGGCTCATGGGCTGCTTCGCGATGACCGAGACCGGGCACGGTTCCAACGTGCAGGCGCTCGGCACGATCGCGACCTACGACGCCGACGCCGAGGAGTTCGTCATCGAGACGACCTCCGAGGAGGCCGGCAAGGACTACATCGGCAACGCCGCGATGCACGGCGAGCTCGCGGTGGTCTTCGCGCGCCTCGACATCGGCGGTGAGGAGCGCGGCGTCCACGCCTTCGTCGTGCCGATCCGCGAGAACGGCGAGCCGTGTGACGGCGTCCGCATCGAGGACGACGGCCTGAAGATGGGGCTCAACGGTGTCGACAACGGGCGCTTGTGGTTCTCCGGCGTGCGGGTGCCGCGCGAGGCCCTGCTCAACCGCTTCGCCGACGTGACCCCCGACGGCACCTACGAGAGCGACATCGAGAACGCCAACAAGCGCTTCTTCACCACCCTGGGCACCCTGGTCCAGGGTCGGGTCTGCGTGGGTGGCGCGGGCATCAACGCCTCGAAGGTCGCCATCGCGATCGCGGTGAAGTACGCGTTGCGCCGACGCCAGTTCGAGGCCACGGGCGAGGACGAGGAGCTGATCCTCGACTACGGCATGCACCAGCGCCGGCTCTTCCCGCTGCTGGCCCGCACCTACGCGCTGCACTTCGCGCAGGAGGTCGTGGCCGGGCAGGTGCACGACATCTTCTCCGGCACCATCGACGAGGAGATCGCGCGGCGTCAGCTCGAGTCGCGCGCAGCCGGCACCAAGGCGCTCGGCACGTGGCACGCCACCCGCACGATCCAGGAGTGCCGCGAGGCGTGCGGTGGCGCCGGCTACCTGGCCGAGAACCGCTTCGCCGCGCTCAAGGCCGACACCGACGTCTTCACCACCTTCGAGGGCGACAACCACGTGCTGATGCAGCTCGTGGCGAAGGGCCTGCTCACCGACTACTCGAGCGGTTTCGAGGAGATGGACCAGTTCGGCATGGTCAAGTTCGTCGCCGAGCTCGGCGTCGAGACCATCATCGAGAAGACCGGCGTGCACAAGCTGCTCGAGCGCATCAAGGACGCGCTGCCCGGCGGGGACGACGGCTGGGACCAGGAGGCCGGACTGCTCGACCCGGAGTACCAGCTCACGATGCTGCGCTTCCGCGAGGAGCACATGCTCTCGGGTGTCGCGCGACGCCTCAAGCGCGGGATCGACGGGGGGATGAACCCCGGCTCGGTCTTCTCCCGGGTGCAGGACCACGTCATCGCCTCCGCCCAGGCCCACATGGAGCGACTGGTGCTGGAGGCCTTCGTCACCAAGGTGCAGGCCCTGCCCGAGGGCGACCTCAGGGTCGCGCTCTCGCTGCTGTGCGACCTGCACGCGTTGTGCGTGATCGAGTCCGACCGGGCGTGGTTCATGGAGCACGGTCGGCTCACGACCCAGCGCAGCAAGCAGATCAGTCGCGAGATCAACAGCCTGTGCCGCAAGATCCGCCCGCTGGCCGGTGACCTCGTCGACGCGCTCGGCGTCCCGCACGCGATGCTGCGCTCCCCGGACCTGGTCGGCCCGGTGGCATGATCGCCGTCGTCCTGCCCGGGCGGGCCTACCCGGTCACCGCCCCGGCGCTGGCCGTGGCCGTCGACGCGGTGCGCGAGGCGTCGTACGACGTCCGGCCCGTGACGTGGGGCGAGCTGGCGGCCGTACCGCCCGACCCCGACCGGTGGGTCACCGACCAGCTCCGGGGGGCGGCGGTCGACGGCTGCGACCTGGTCGTGGCCAAGTCGCTCGGCACCCGCGCGGCCGCCCACGCCGCGCGACAGGGGTGGCCTGCCGTGTGGGTCACCCCCCTGCTGCGCGACGCGGCCGTGCTCCAGGGCATCCGCGCCAACTCGGCGCCGCAGCTGCTCGTGTGCGGCGGCGCCGACCCGCTGCACGACACCGCGGCCGTCGACGCCGTCTCCGCGGCCACCGACCACGCCTGCACGGTGCTCGAGCTGGATGGGGTCGACCACGCCCTGAGCAGCACGGACGACGGGGTCGTCGCACCCGCCGTGCTCGACCGGGTCGCGACCGCCGTCGCGGCGTTCCTCCGGAGGCTGCGGTGAGGATCCCCGGTTTCGGCGGGTGGATCGACGACCCGCTGTGGGCCGGCATCTACGACTGGACCGTCGAGCACCCCACGCTCGGTGGCGCCGCCTGGGCGGTCGCCATCCAGAGCGACCTGCGCCGGCTGTACGACGCCGCGGCCGAGGTCGGCACCCTCCCCGCCGGCTCGCGGGTGCTCGACGTGCCGTGCGGCGGCGGCGTGGCGCTGCGGGGCCTGCGCCCCGGCCAGGGCGTCGACTACGTCGCTGCCGACATCGCCCCCTCCATGCTGCGCCGCACGATGGAGGCGGCTCGTCGTCGCGGGGTCGAGGACCAGGTCGAGCCGCGCGTCGCCGACGTCGGCGACCTGCCGTTCGACGACGCGTCGTTCGACCTCGTCGTCTCCTTCACCGGCCTGCACTGCTTTCCCGACCCGGCCCGCGCGGTGACCGAGATGATGCGTGTCCTGCGGCCGGGCGGGGTGATCACCGGCAGCGCGATCCTCAACGACACCGGCCTGCGCCACGAGCCGATGCGGAGGTTCGGCCGCCTGGCCGGCCTGCTCGGTCCCGGCTGCGACGGCATCGAGATCGAGCAGTGGCTCCACGGTCAAGGCGTCGCCGCACCCCTGCTGTCCCGCTCCGGTGCCGTCGGCTACTTCCGCGGTGTCAAAGGCTCGGCCTGACCCGCTGACAAGCGCGGTCGGCGGCCGGGCAGTTTCTCCGCTGAAGCGGTGGAACTCCCGCTTCTGTCGAGAAACTTCATGCCAGAAGCGGGAGTTTCGTCTCACATGCCAGAAGCACGTCCGAGGGGCAACCCACCGGCTCGAGCGAAGGCGTCCCGGATGCGGGTGGCCGTGTGGAGCGGGAAACCGAGGTCGCGCCAGGTGATGCGGATCACGAGGAATCCGGTGAGCTCGCGAATACGGTCCTCCCTCATCTTCTCCCGCAGCACCATCTGTTCGATCGTCTCGCCAGGCTTGCGATAGCGGTGGTACTTCTCCTCGCCGTCGAACTCGACGATGACGCGTCGATGGGGCCAGGCGAAGTCCACGCGATACGTGACCTCTCGCCGCGGGTCGTAGATCTCGAACTGGGGAACTGGGCGCGGCAACCCCTGAGCGAAGAACAGATGGGCGCTGAGCGTCTCGCCGACTGACTCGATCCGCTCGTCGGCGAGGTGAAGAACAGGGTGGTGGTGCAAGGACCCCGGCCAGGAAACGGCTCGCTCGAACATGGCGGTCAGCTCCTCCCTCGACGTGAGTCCCCGGTGCAGGAAGAAGTTGGCCTGGATCAGTCCGGCGATGACCCCGTCGGTGCAGGTGGTGTCGGCAACGGACCGCGCGGGCACGGTGATCCAGTACCCGCCCTGGCGGCGCACGTCGCCGACCAGGCAGATACCCGTGTGGTGCACGATGCGACTCGCGCGACGTCCGCCACCGAACAGATGCGTCAGGTGCACGTTCGTGAGGTCGAGGCCGTGATCCGGCGCTCCCTGAGCGACACCGGCGCTGGCGTGCGAGAGCGCGACGTGGTCGCCGTACAGCCGCATCACTCCTCGCGCCAGGAGGAGGTGACGACCGGCGGGACTCGCGGCGAGGAGGGTGTCGCGAAGACAGTAGATGCCTTGACGCATCCTGATGAGCACGTTCTGCTCGACCAGACGCGCCAGGGCCTTGTCGTCGATGCCGTTGGCGACCGCGTCTCGTCGCAGCACGATGCCGTCGCGGTCGATGGAGTGCGTCAGGGGAGGACGTTGCATACCGGGAGGCTGCCCAAGCGGACCGTCTTCTCGCTACCACTGGGTCGCGGTCGGTGGAGGGTCTGGTCCTCGCCAGTGCCTGTGGGTGGCTCGTGGCCTCATCGCCGCAGGGCCTCGAGCGATGATGCCGTCTGGGACGACGAAACTCCCGCTTCTGTCGTGAACCTTCATGACAGAAGCGGGAGTTTCACCACTTCAGCGGAGAAACTGCCGACGACGCGCGCGCCGCGCCGCCGGTGGCGCCACGCCGAAGCGTCAGTGCGACTTCGGCGCACCCTTGGCGCGCTCGAAGGAGGCGAGGACCTCGGCCTCGGCCTCGGTGCGACCGACCCAGTCGGCGCCCTCGACCGACTTGCCGGGCTCGAGGTCCTTGTAGACCTCGAAGAAGTGCTGGATCTCGAGCCGGTCGAACTTCGGTACGTGGTTGATGTCGCGCAGGTGCTCCTGGCGCGGGTCGTTGGCCGGCACGCACAGCACCTTGTCGTCGCCGCCGGCCTCGTCGGTCATGCGGAACATGCCGATGGCGCGGCAGCGGATCAGGCAGCCCGGGAAGGTCTTGGTCGGCAGCAGCACGAGCGCGTCGAGCGGGTCGCCGTCCTGGCCCAGGGTGTCCTCGATGTAGCCGTAGTCGGCCGGGTACTGGGTGGAGGTGAAGAGCACGCGGTCCAGTCGCATGCGACCGGACTCGTGGTCCACCTCGTACTTGTTGCGCTCCCCCTTGGGGATCTCCACCAGCACGTCGAACTCCAGCACGTGATTCCTCCAGGCAAGTCGGGGGCAGGTCGGGCCGTACGGCGCCGACGGATGATCGCCGGACGGGCATGGGGCCGTCCGGCTCGCGGCACAGTCTCGCGCACAATGGCCCCTGGCACGTACCCGGGATCGCCTGGGAAGACCGGCGCCGCACCGCGAGCGAGAGGGAGGTGGGGACGATGGGTGATTCGAGTCGTCGTCCACGGCCGGCCGGTGGCGCAGGTCCGGTGCGTGCCACGGTCGTCCTGGTGCTCTTCCTGGCCCTGGTGGTGGCCGGGGTCGCGACCTGGCGCTACGACCTCCTCGACGGTCGTCTCGACGGCCTGCTCGGTTCGCACCCTCCCTCGGCTCCCGCCGACACCGACGACGACCCCGTGGCGCTCGCGCCACCTCCCGGCCTCGACCTGCCCGTCGTGGTGGCTCCCGGGCCGGCGGCACCGGTGGCGTCGACGAAGGGTCGGCTCGACGCGGACGCCGTGCGCACGGCGCTGCTGCCCTACCTGGGCGACCCCGACCTGGGTCGGCACGTCCGGGCCGTCGTGGCGCCGCTGGGTGACGGCAGGGCGGTCTTCACCTACGGCGCCGGCGTCGCGATCCCGGCGTCCACCACCAAGCTCGTGACGTCCAGCGCCGCCCTGCTCGCCCTGGGTCCCGAGCACGTCTTCTCCACCGAGACGTGGGTCGCTCCCACCGCCGGCACCCGCGCGCGCTTGACCCTCGTCGGGGGCGGCGACCCGTTCCTCGAACGGGCGGCCACGACGCCGGAGGGTGAGGCGTGGCCCTACCCGGCCCGGGCCGACCTGACGACGCTGGCCGCCTCCACGGCGGTCGCGCTCGAGGAGCGTGGGGTGCGGCGCGTTCGGCTCGCCTACGACGACAGCCTCTTCTCGGGCCCCGCGGTCAACCCGCGCTGGGAGCCGGGCTACATCCCGAGCGAGGTGGCCCCGACCTCGGCGTTGTGGGTCGACGCCGCCCGCACCCTCCTGCGCACGACCCGCGTGGCCGACCCGGCTCGCGAGGCCGCCGACGCCTTCGCGGCAGCGCTGGCCTCCCTCGGGATCGCGATCGTGGGGGAGCCGAGCGCCGGCTCGGCAGGACCGGGCTCCGAGCAGCTCGCCCAGGTCGACAGCGCGCCCCTGGCCCGGATCGTCCAACGCCTGCTCGACGTCAGCGACAACGACGCCGCGGAGGTGCTGCTGCGCCATGTCGGGCTCGCCGACTCCGGCTCCGGGTCGACCTCGGCCGGTCGTCGCGGTGTACGCCGCCTGCTCGCCGACGCCGGGGTACGGCTGACGGGCTCCGTCCTGTACGACGGCAGCGGGCTGTCGCGCGCCGACCGTGCCGATCCCAGGCTGCTCGTCGACGTCCTGCGCCTCGCCGCCGACCCCGTCCGTCCCGACCTCGCAGCGGTGGTCGAGGGCCTGCCGGTGGCCGGCTTCACCGGCTCGCTCAGCACGCGCATGGACGCCGGCCCACCGGCCGGGCTCGGCAGGGTGCGTGCCAAGACCGGCACGCTGACCTCGGTGACGTCGCTGGCCGGCATCGGCACCGACCTCGAGGGCACCCTCTTCGCCTTTGCGTTGATGGCCGACCGTTTCGCCCCGGTCGACGCGGTCGATGCCCGGCAGGCGCTCGACAGTGCTGCGGCCGCCCTGGGGGCGTGCCGCTGTTCCGGATGACGGTCCGACGGGCTCGTGTCTTTGTTACCCAACTGTGGAGTTCCTGTAGCGGTCAGTTGTCACTGGCGTGGGGTGCGCGCCGTAATGTCTGTCATGTCGAAGGGCCCGGGGGGGTCCACAGACACCTAGACCTAGTCGGTTCGCTTTCCCGGGGGGAAAGGCAGAACTCGGAGGGTTTGGAGGGATACGGCAGGCCTGTTCGGTGTTTCCGGGGGGAAACACCTAGAGCAGGCTTTCCGTCTTTTTGCCCCCGCGGCAACCGGGCTCGCTCGTCGTCGGACCCGTCGGCCGCACGACTCGCCAGGAGCGAGCGCTCATCGGGCCCTGTACGTTCGAGGCATGACTGACGCCGCCCGCCCCGCCGATGTGCCGGACCCCCACGGCATGGTCGACTGGGAACTCGCCGTCCGTGTCGGAGCCCGACTGGCGGGCGAGGGGCCGGTGGTGTCGCGTGCCGAGGCCGACCTCGCCGTGATCGAGCTGCGTGACGGCGCCAACCGTTCCACGGGCCTCGTGCGCGAGTTCACCGGGCTCGTCGCGGCCGACCACACCGCACCGGTGCTCGTGGTCGACCGACGCGGCTGGATCCAGGCCAACGCCGACGCCTTCAAGCACGTCATGGGCCCGCTGATCGGCAAGCTGAGCGAGAAGAAGCCGCCCACCGGCGCCGCGCTGGCCGTCGGTTCGCGGATCACCGGCCTCGAGGTCGGCGGGCTCCTCGGTTTCCTCGGCGGCAAGGTGCTCGGGCAGTTCGACCCGTTCCACGCCCCCGACGGTCGGTTGCTGCTCGTGGCACCCAACATCGTCCACGTCGAGCGCGAGCTCGGGGTCGATGCCAGCGACTTCCGCCTGTGGGTGTGCTTGCACGAGGAGACACATCGGGTGCAGTTCACCGCGGTCCCCTGGATGCGTGAACACCTCTACTCCGAGATCAGCGCGCTCTCGGCGACCGTCAGTCCCAGCGGCCTCGACGAGCTGGTCAAGCGGGTGGCGACCGGCATGAGGAACGGCTTGGGGAAGGGCTCGATCATCGAGCTGATGAGCACCCCCGAGCAGCAGGAGATCCTCGACCGGGTCACCGGCATGATGTCGCTGCTCGAGGGGCATGCCGACGTCGTGATGGATGGCGTGGGTCCCACGGTGATCCCGAGCGTCGATGCGATCCGTGAGCGGTTCACCGAGCGCCGCAAGGGGGTGGGCACCCTCGACCGGATGCTGCGCCGCCTCCTCGGGCTCGACGCCAAGATGGCGCAGTACCGCGACGGCGCCCACTTCGTGCGCAGCGTCGTCGACAAGGTCGGCATGGAGGAGTTCAACGTGGTCTGGGAGAAGGCCGAACACCTCCCGACCAAGGCCGAGCTCAGCGACCCCGACGCGTGGGTCACCCGCGTGCTGTGAGCCTCGACCCGGCGCGGGCCGCCATCCGCCTCGCCGTACGGCGCCGCCTCACCGACCCGCAGCTGCCTGCGGACGCTCCCGTCGTGGTCGCCTGTTCCGGGGGCGCGGACTCCCTCGCCCTGCTCGCGGCCGCCGTGTTCGAGGCCCCCAGGCACGGACGTCGGGTCGTCGGCGCAGTCGTCGACCACGGGTTGCAGGACGGCTCCGCCGAGCACACCGCTGCGGTCGTCCTCCAGATGGCGGCGCTCGGGGTCGACGAGACCGTCAGCGCGCGGGTGCAGGTCGAGCCGGGCCGGCTGGGGGTCGAGGCCGCAGCCCGCGAGGCGCGCTACGCCGTCCTGGAGCAGGTGGCCGAGCGCTTCGGCGCGGCGCTCGTGCTGCTCGGGCACACCCGCGACGACCAGGCCGAGACGGTGCTGCTGGGCCTGGCGCGCGGCAGCGGTGGTCGGTCCTTGGCCGGCATGCGGCACGGCTTCGATGTCTTCGCTCGTCCGCTCCTCGACGTCACTCGCACCCAGACCGAGGCCGCGTGCGCGGCCGACGGCATCGCGGTGTGGGTCGATCCGCACAACAGCGACCCACGTTTCGCCCGGGCGCGGGTGCGCCACACCGTGCTGCCGATGCTCGAGCGCGAGCTGGGGCCCGGCGTCGCCGAGACCCTGGCCCGCACCGCCGAGCTGCTGCGACCCGACATGGAGGCGCTCGACGACCTGGCCGACCTGGCGTTCCTGCGGATCAGGGACCAGGACGGCCTGGCGCTCGCGGGCCTGCGCGAGCAACCGGACGCCGTCCGCTCGCGAGTCCTGCGCCTGGGCGCCCTGGCGGCGGGGAGCCCCGCGTCGGAGCTCTTCCACGTGCACGTGCGGGCCCTCGAGTCCCTCGGCACCGGGGTGGTGCGCGGGGAGGTGCAGCTGCCCGGTCACGTCACGGCCTTCCGCGACGGCGACCACCTGCGGTTCCGGCGTACCCAACCCCTAGGGTGAGCGGCATGGACGCATCCGACATCGACGGCGACCTGGTCAACGTGCTCTTCACCGAGGCCGAGATCCAGGCCAAGCTCGGTGAGCTCGCCCGGACGATCGAGCGCGACTACGTCGGCGAGGACCTCCTGATCGTCGGCATCCTGCGGGGCGCGGTGATGGTGATGGCCGACATGGCGCGCGCGTTCTCCGGGCACATCGAGATGGACTGGATGGCGGTGTCGTCCTACGGTTCCGGCACGAAGTCGAGCGGCGTGGTGCGGATCCTCAAGGACCTCGACACCGACATCTCCGGGCGTCACGTGCTGATCGTCGACGAGATCATCGACACCGGCCTGACCCTGTCGTGGCTCAGCGCCAACCTCGCCTCGCGCAGCCCCGCGAGCGTCCAGATCTGCACCCTGCTGCGCAAGCCCGAGGCGCTGCAGATGCCGGTCGACGTCAAGTACGTCGGCTGGGACATCCCCAACGAGTTCGTCGTCGGCTACGGCCTCGACTACCAGGAGCGCTACCGCAACCTGCGCGACATCGCCACGCTCGCTCCACACGTCTACTCCTGACGGCCCTGACCTGCCTGACCGGCCCCTGTTCGGCCCCTGACCGACGCCCCAGCGGCGGCCCGGGCTGCCGCCCCGATCGTCTGCTGAGCCAGCGCGGTGCCCAGCCACCTGGGATGATGGAGGGGCCACGGCGCGCGTGTACCGTCGTGGGCTCACAGTCGCGAGGAAAAGAGTGTCGTGAAGCGGATTGTCAAGGGCCCGTGGGTCTGGATCGGACTGGCGGTCGTCGGGGTGCTCCTGGCGCTGCAGTTCCTCGCCCCCGGGGGCGGGTACGACGAGGTGCCGACCTCCCAGCTGGAGACCTACATCGCCCAGGGCGACGTCGAGGAGATCACCTTCATCGACGGTGACCAGACGATCGAGGCGACCCTCGACGACGGTGTCCGAGACGCCGGCCCCCAGGTGACCACGCACTACGTGCTGGGCCAGCAGCAGGGCATCATCGCGGCCGTCGACGCCCAGGTCGCGCAGGGCAGCATCGAGAAGTCGAACTCCGAGAACCCGCAGCCCAGCCTGCTCGGCACGCTGCTGATCAGCTTCCTGCCGATCCTGCTCATCATCGTGATCTTCTTGTGGCTGATGAACTCCATGCAGGGTGGCGGCGGCCGCGGCGTCATGCAGTTCGGCAAGTCGAAGGCCAAGCTCATCTCCAAGGACATGCCCAAGACGACGTTCGAGGACGTCGCCGGCTGCGACGAGGCGATCGAGGAGCTCGGCGAGATCAAGGAGTTCCTCCAGGAGCCGGCGAAGTTCCAGGCCGTGGGCGCCAAGATCCCCAAGGGCGTGCTGCTCTACGGCCAGCCCGGAACCGGCAAGACCCTGCTCGCGCGTGCGGTCGCCGGCGAGGCCGGGGTGCCGTTCTACTCCATCTCCGGCTCCGACTTCGTCGAGATGTTCGTCGGCGTCGGGGCCAGCCGGGTCCGCGACCTGTTCGAACAGGCCAAGGAGAACGCACCGGCCATCGTGTTCATCGACGAGATCGACGCCGTCGGTCGCCACCGTGGCGCCGGCATGGGCGGCGGTCACGACGAGCGCGAGCAGACCCTGAACCAGCTCCTCGTCGAGATGGACGGCTTCGACGTGCGCGGCGGGGTCATCCTGATCGCCGCGACCAACCGCCCCGACGTCCTCGACCCGGCGCTGCTGCGTCCGGGCCGCTTCGACCGCCAGATCTCCGTCGATGCCCCCGACCTCAGCGGGCGCACGCAGATCCTCAAGGTGCACTCGCGCGGCAAGCCGCTCGAGGCCGACATCGACCTGACGACCGTCGCGCGACGGACGCCGGGCTTCAGCGGAGCCGACCTCGCGAACGTGCTCAACGAGGCGGCCCTGCTGGCTGCGCGCGAGGGCAAGAAGTCGATCGGCAACGGTGAGCTCGACGAGGCCATCGACCGCGTCATCGCCGGACCCCAGCGCCGCACCCGGTTGATGAGCGAGAAGGAGAAGCTCATCACCGCCTACCACGAGGGCGGCCACGCGCTGGTCGCAGCGGCGCTCCCCGGCACCGACCCGGTGCACAAGATCACGATCCTCCCGCGTGGGCGAGCACTCGGCTACACGATGGTGCTTCCCGATGAGGACAAGTACTCCCAGACCCGTTCGGAGATGCTCGACAAGCTCGCCTACATGCTCGGTGGCCGCGCTGCCGAGGAGATGGTCTTCCACGACCCGACGACCGGGGCCGGCAACGACATCGAGAAGGCCACCTCGATGGCCCGCGCGATGGTCACCCAGTACGGCATGACGGAGCGACTGGGCGCCATCAAGCTCGGCGACTCCGGCGGCGAGCCCTTCATGGGTCGCGACATGGGGCACGGACGCGACTACTCCGAGGACGTCGCCGCGATCGTCGACGAGGAGACCAAGAAGTTCCTGGCCACGGCACACCAGGAGGCGTTCGACATCCTCGAGGAGAACCGCGACGTCCTCGACGCGCTGGTCCTGGAGCTCCTCGACAAGGAGACGCTCGACAAGGCTCAGGTCGCGAGGGTCTTCGAGGCGCTGCGACTGCGCCCGGTCCGACCCGCCTGGACCGGGTCACCCGACCGCAACCCCTCGGCGATCCCCCCGGTCGAGATCCCGCAGGAGATCCGCGACCGGGTGGCTGCCAGCGTTGCCGCACACGGCTCCGCCGGCAGCAACGGCAGTGGCGTGATCGTCACGCCGCCCGGGCCTGGCGGGGACGTGCACGGTGACCCCGGCATCGGTGGAGCTCCCCGCCCGACCCCTCCCTCCTGAGCCCCGTCTCCCCGCTCGGCGTTCGGGAGGTCTCGGACTCCTCCGCTCGCTGCTGCACGTCTCGCACCGCTCGACGCCGTCCGTCCCCGACCGAAGGACCCCCGTGACCGACCAGATCGCCCTGCCCGACGACGACGTCTCCACGGTGCCCGACTTCGACCACGACCGGGCCGCGGCTGCCGTCCGCGAGCTGCTCATCGCGATCGGCGAGGACCCGGACCGCGAGGGACTCCTCGAGACCCCGACCCGCGTCGCGCGCGCCTACGCCGAGCTCACCGCCGGCCTGCGCCAGCGCCCCGAGGACGTGCTGACCACGACGTTCGACCTCGGCCACAACGAGATGGTGCTGGTGCGCGACATCGAGCTCTGGTCGATGTGCGAGCACCACCTCGTGCCGTTCACCGGGGTCGCCCATGTCGGCTACATCCCGGCGACGACGGGCAAGATCACCGGTCTGTCGAAGCTGGCTCGCCTGGTCGACGTCTACGCCAAGCGTCCTCAGGTGCAGGAGCGGCTCACGACGCAGGTCGCCGACGCCCTGATGCAGATCCTCGAGGCCCGCGGCGTCGTCGTCGTGATCGAGGCCGAGCACCTGTGCATGACCATGCGTGGGGTGAAGAAGGCCGGCGCGCGCACCATCACCTCGGCCGTGCGTGGCGTCATGCTGACCAACCCGGCGACGCGCGCCGAGGCGATGGCGTTGATCCACCGCAACCGTTGAGCAGCCGGCGGTGATCTCTCGTCGTGTCGTCGCCCTCGCGGCCCTCCTGGTCCTGATGGCCGGGGTGCCGGTGGCCGTCGACGCCCTCGAGCGATCGGGCTCGGTCCCCGACGACCGGTCCGCGTCGGGCGCGACGACCCCGGGGACGACCTACGAACCCGGCGCGCAGCCCAACATCGTCTTCATCTCCGCCGACGACATGACGCTCGACGAGATGCGCTACCTGCCGCGGGTGCGCCGCCTCCTCAGCGAGCAGGGCGTCACCTTCAGCGAGTTCACCGCACCGCAGCCGCTGTGCTGTCCCTCACGGGCCCAGCTGCTCACCGGGCAGTACTCGCAGAACAACGGCGTCCGGACCAACAACGGGGCCTTCGGCGGCTACAAGCAGCTGCAGACCGAGACCGCGCTGCCGGTCTGGCTGCAGCAGGCCGGCTATCACACCGCCATGGTGGGCAAGTACATCAACGGCTACCACGGCTCCGACGCCGAGGCCGGCGGGGTCGAGGTCGGGTGGGACCACTGGGACCCGACCATCAGGGCGATCTACCAGTACCAGGGCTACACGCAGTACAACGACGGCGACCGCGTCAAGCCGGTCGCCTACCACACCGACTACGTGGCCCGGAGGAGCGCGGACCTCGTCGAGGAGCTCGCGGCCCAGGACGCTCCGTTCTTCCTCTGGACCTCCTTCGTGGGTCCGCACGGTCGGTGCCCGGTACGGCAGGAGGCGGGCGGGTGCCGCTTTCCGCCGGTCGTGGCCGCGCGACACCGCAGCCTCTACCGGGGTCTCGTGGCCCGCTCGCGCTCCAAGCCGTCCTACAACGAGCGCGACATGTCCGACAAGCCGCCCTTCCTGGAGCGTCGCAAGCTGATCCCGAAGGATCGCATCGACTCCCTGCAGCGGGCTCGCGCCGGCGCGCTGGCGGCCGTCGACGAGGGGGTCGCCCAGATCGTCCACGCCCTGCGAAGCAGCGGGTCGGCCTCCGACACCCTGGTCGTCTTCACCTCGGACAACGGCTACCTGCTGGGGGAGCACCGCTACCAGGGCAAGATCCTCGGCTACGAGGAGGCCGTGCGGGTGCCGCTGGTGATGGCCGGGCTCGACCTGCCCCCCGGCGTCTCGATCGCGCGCACCACCGCGATGATCGACCTGGCCCCCACCTTCGCCGCACTCGCCGGCGCCACCCCGCTCGTGGAGGTCGACGGCGAGCCGATCGACGTCGGCGCCCGGAGCGCGGGCAGGCTCGACGACCGCAACCTCCTGATCCAGGCCGGCGCCAGCAACCTACGACGCTTCCCCAGCGGCTGGTGGTTCCGCGGCATCCGCACCTCGCGCTACACCTACGTGCGCTACGAGAACGACGGCTTCGTCGAGCTCTACGACCGCGCCCGCGACCCGTTCGAGCTGCGCAACGTGGCAGACGATCGCCACTACCGGCGCGTGCGCGCCGAGCTGGCCCAACGGACCTTCGACTTGAGCGAGTGCTCGGGCCCGGAGTGCCGAGCCGACCAGGGCCCGGTTCCGGTGCCGGTGGGCGGCGGCCCCCCGGGCCCGGGCTCGTCGCCGTTGCGCGCGCGCTGAACCCCGGCCCTGGCCCGTCGCACCGGACAAACTGGTCAGGGAGCGCTAGCGTCTCCCCGTCAGGTCGCACATCGAGCGAGGAGCGCCCGCATGGGTCCGTCGGTCCGACCGCTGCCGGCCACCCCGCTGGCGGGGCTCGCCCGGGTGGTGGTGGCACTGCTCGTCGGGGTGTCCGCCAGCGTGACGGCCTTCTCGGCCCCGGCGGGCGGCGCGCCGCCGGTCGCCGGCAGGGCCGCGGCGACGACGCCCGCACCGACGAGGGTGCGGGTCGTCGACCACAACATCGCCAAGCAGCAGTCCGCGCTGGCGCAGGCGCTGGAGGTGGCTCGGCGTACCGCCGCCGAGATCATCACCTTGCAGGAGGTCTGCTGGTGGCAGGCCGACGACGTGGTGGCCGCGCACCCGGAGTGGAGCATCGCCTGGAAGCCCGAACGGGCCAACCCGGAGTGCGTGCCGGCCGAGCCGAGGAGCGGGGAGGACGCCGAGCGCAGCGAGGTGGGCAACCTGGCGGTGTGGACCGGCGGGCCCGGCGCGACGACCTCCTCGCCCACGTTCCGGCCGCAGCGCTACCCCGCGGACCGGGCCGGCCTGGCATGCCTCACCTGGAGGGACACGGTGCTGCGCCACGCGTGCTCGGTGCACCTGATCTCACCGACCGCGCCGGACCAGGTCAAGATCCGCACCGCCCAGGCCCGCGACATCCGACGGATCACCGGTCCGTGGCTCGCCGCCGACGACCTGGTCGTGCTGGGCGGCGACTTCAACGCCGAGCCCGGTCGGCAGACCATGAAGAACCTGTACGCGCTCGACGGCCGCGGCAGCTTCCGCGAGGTGTCGAGTCGGCGACTGAGCCGACGTGACTGCAGGTGCGTGAGGTCGACCTACGACGGGCGCGACTCCAAGATCGACTACATCTTCTACTCCGCGAACCGCACGGCACCGCGCGCGAGGATGCGACTCCGCCTCGAGGGCACCGCCTCCGACCACCGCCTGCTCGTCGGGTCGGCCGACATGAACACCTCGAGGCGCTGACCGGGGTGGGCGGTCGGCGCGAGGCGGCGCACGGGCTCGACGCCGTCCTGGGGCTCGGACCTCTCGAGCGACCCGTGGTGCTGGGCGTCGTGAACGTCACGCCCGACTCGTTCTCCGACGGGGGCCGCTACGCCGACACCGCGGCCGCGCTCGCACACGGGCAGGTCCTGCTCGACGCGGGTGCCGACGTCCTCGACATCGGTGGGGAGTCGACGCGACCCGGCGCCACCCGGCCGCAGGTCGGCGAAGAGCTCGACCGGGTCCTGCCCGTGATCGAGCAGCTGGTGGCGCGAGGAGCGGTGGTCTCGGTCGACACGATGCGCTCAGAGGTCGCCTCGGCGGCTCTCGCCGTCGGCGCGCGCATCGTCAACGACGTCTCGGGCGGGCTGGCCGACCCGGGGATCCTCGACGTCGTGGCCGGCACCGGAGCGACGTACGTCGCGATGCACTGGCGTGCGCACGCCGACCGGATGCGCGACCTGGCGGTCTACGACGAGCCGGACGGTGTCGTCGGCGCGGTGTGCCGCGAGCTGACCGCGCGGGTCACGGCCCTGCGGGCTGCCGGGATCGCCGACGAGCAGATCGTGCTCGACCCGGGCCTGGGTTTCGCGAAGCGTCCCGAGCACAACTGGGAGCTGGTGGCCGCGCTCGGGCCCGGGGGGGCGCTGGACGTCCTGGGGTTCCCGCTGCTGGTCGGGGCGAGCCGCAAGTCGTTCCTCGGCGCGCTGCTGGCCGGTCCCGACGGCGTCCCGCGCCCGGTCGGGGAGCGGGAGGCGGCCGGCCACGCCCTCACCCTGCTCCTGGCACAGCGGGGCGTCTGGGGGGTGCGGGTGCACGACGTCCGCGGCACCCGTGATGTGCTGCGCGTGTGGCACAGGACCAGGACGACGTCGAGGTGCGACGGGTGAGCGATGAGCTCGCCGTCCTCGGCATCGAGTGCCTCGGCCACCACGGCGTCTTCGAGTTCGAGAAGCGTGAGGGTCAGCGCTTCGTGATCGACCTCGTGCTCGGCCTCGACACCTCGGCCGCGGCCCGCAGCGACGACTTGCGCGACACCCTCGACTACGGGAGTCTCGTGACCTCGGTGAAAGCCGCCGTGGAGACAGATCCGGTCGACCTGATCGAGACCCTGGCCCAACGGATCGCCTCGGTCTGTCTCATCGATGGTCGTGTTGAATGGGCGCGGGTCAGCGTCCACAAGCCGGATGCACCCATCGACGCCACATTCGCCGACGTGACGCTGACGATCACCCGAGAGCAAGAGGTCAACCGTGACTGAGACCCCGAACCCCTACATCGTCGACGCCGACACCCTCACCGGCGAGATGCGACCGATCCGGAGGGTCGTGCTGTCGCTCGGGTCCAACCTCGGCGAGCGGCTGGCGACCCTGCAGGGAGCCGTCGACGCGATCGCCGACACCCCCGACGTCTGGGTCACCGGCGTCTCGCCGATCTACGAGACCGAGCCGGTCGACTGCCCGCCGGGCTCGAAGAACTTCCTGAACGCGGTGCTGCTGGCCGACACGACGCTGGCCGCCAACCGCCTGATGGACCGCGCGCTCGCCGTCGAGGACGCCTTCGGCCGCGAGCGGGGCGACGTCGCGAACTCCCCGCGCACCCTCGACGTCGACCTGATCGTGGTCGGTGACCGCCGCAGCGACACCGAGGCGCTGCGGCTGCCCCACCCGCGGGCCGCCGAGCGCGCGTTCGTGCTCAAGCCGTGGTTCGACCTCGAGCCCGACGCCGAGCTGCCCGGGTCCGGGCCGGTCGCCGACCTGCTGGCCGCGCTCGGTCTCGACTCGATCACCCTGCGTGAGGACCTCACGCTCGACGTCAACTAGGCCCGCCGGCTCGTGGCCCGAGAGCTCCGGCGCGCGTGAACGACGGCGTCGGGACCTTGCGCCCCACCCCGCTGGTCGCCCTCGCTGGGTGGGCCGTCGTGGGCCTGGCCCTCGGGTGGCTGGTGCACCCGGTCTCGGACCGCCTCGGCAGCCCTCCGGTCGTGGCCTGGACCCAGCCGGTGCTGCTGGTCCTCGTGGGGGCCATCGTCTCGGCGACGGCGTGGGCGACCTGGAGGGTGGTGCACGTACGCCGCGAGCGGCTCGACCCGCGCCACGCGCTCAACCGGCTCGTGCTCGCTCGCGCCTGCGCCTACGTCGGGGCGCTGGTGGCCGGCGGCTACCTCGGTTACGGGCTCAGCTGGGTCGGGGACGCAGCAGAGCTGGCCGACCAGCGACTGGTGCGCTCGCTGGTGGCCGCTGCCGCCGGAGTGCTGATCGTGATCGGGTCGCTGCTCCTGGAGCGTGCGTGTCGCGTCCGCAAGGACGATCGCGACGATTAACTTGAGCCCCATGGTCCCCATGACGTCCCCTTCTCAAGCAGCTGCGGCGTCCACGAGCCGCCCCTCGCGCAAGCGGCAACGCTCCACCCGGCTCCTGATCGCCACCCTGCTGCTCGTCGTGGGCGCTGTCGCCGTCGTGGCAGCCGCCCTGAGCGGGTCGTTGCTGCTGGCCGTCCTCGCCGGCGTGGTCGCCACCGCCCTGGGTGCCGCGGGCGTCCGGATCACCTATGCCGAGGTCGTCGACTCCCGCCGCGACGCGGGACGTGATCGGGCCGAGCAGGCCCAGGCCTACCGGGTGCTCGCCGAGGAGCGCTCGGCCGAGCAGGCGATCTACGTCGCCGACACCAGCGGCCGGCTCGCCCGTCACGAGGCGACCATCGGGCGCCTCGAGGAGCGCCTCGCCGAGGCCGGCGCCGAGCTGGCCCGAGCCCGTGCAGACCTGGTGGCCGAGCGTGAGGCCGGCGTCCGGCTGGCCGTCGAGCGCGATCGTGTCGAGCGGGGTCGTGACGACGCCGAGGAGCGCGCCGCGCTGGCGGTCGTGCGGGTGGCCGAGCTCGAGCAGGAGCTGGACGTCGTGCTGGCCGAGTGGCGCGGTGGGCAGAGCGCTCCGCGTCGCAAGCACGCCTGACGGCCTCGACGTCTGCCCCGGCGCTCGCGGCGTCGAGGGCGCGGTCGTCGATCGGCCCTCGGCCGTTCGTGGGCCCGGCTGACGGTACGGTGGCGCAGTGGCAGGCGACGAGCAACAGCAGTGGCGGGTACGCGTTCCCGAGGACTCCCGGTTCGAGAGCGACCTCGACGAGCTCGACGTGGAGCCTCCCGCGGCCCTCGACGATGGCTGGGTCATCGATGCGCCCGACCCGGCCAGCCCGGCCGACCTCGCGCGTCTCACCGACCTGCTGCGCGCGCACGAGCGCCACGGCCGAGGCTGGGCGGGCGCGAGCGTCGACGACGTCCTGGTCGAGGTGTCTGCGCCGGGCCTGCTGACCCGCGAGAACGCCGTCGTCCGCGACGACGGCGGCGAGATCCGGGCGTGGGGCAGCGTGCACGACCGGGCCGGCGGGCGGATGCTCTTCCTGCACGTCGTCGAGCGCGACCTGCCCGACCGGGTCGCCCGGGCGTGCTCCGACGTCCTGGTCGAGTGGGCGGTCGAGCAGGCGAAGGTGCTCGGCGGTGCCCGCGGGCTCGACGTCCAGCAGATCGACACCGGCGCCTTCGAGGGCGATGCCCGGCAGGCGGCGTGGTTGCGCGCCGGCGGGTTCGAGAAGGTGCGCACGTGGTGGCAGATGAACCGTCCGGTCGAGGCGGCCGAGGCTGACCTGGTCGACTCACCCGACCTGTGGGAGGGCCGCGGCGTGCGGTTCCGCAAGGTGCGTCGCGCCGGCACCGGGCTGCCCGACGAGGACGACCTGCGCGACGTCCACGACGTCCTCGAGGAGGCGTTCCTCGATCACTTCAACTCCTGGGAGGAGACCTTCGACGAGTTCGTCTTCCGCCTGCGCGAGGACCCCGGCCACCGGTGGGACCACTGGTGGCTGGCCGAGGTCGTCGACGGGCCCGAGGGCGAGAAGCCGCTGCCGGCCGGTGCGCTGGTCGGCACCGTCTCGGAGGGCGGCACGGGCCCCGACGGCTCCTACGTGTCCTACATCGGGGTGGTGAAGGCCGCTCGCGGCCGTGGCGTGGCCAAGGGGCTGCTGCGCACGATCATCGCCGACGCCGCTTCCCGCGGCCGCGACCGCGTGGGCCTCGAGGTCGACGCCGACTCCTCGACCGGGGCCGACAACCTCTACTCCTCGATGGGCTGGACGACCACGTACGTCACCCAGTCCTGGCACCGGGAGGTACCCGTCGACGGGTGATCTGTCTCGTGGTGTGAATTCCCGGGGTCTGCGGTCGGCCGGGTGGCAGTTTCTCCGCTGAAGTGGTGAAACTCCCGCTTCTGGTAGGAACCTTCATGACAGAACCGGCAGTTTCACCGCTCAAGCGGTGAAACTGCCGGCCGGTCCAGCCCTCCGTCAGGTCAGATCAGGCCCTTCTCGGTCAACCAGTCGGTGGCTGCCGTCTGGGCAGAGGCCTTCTCGTTGCCCTCGACCCGGTCGCGCAGGCCGATCAGGTCGTCGGTGGTGAGCTCAGCCGAGATGCCGTTGAGGATCTCGTCGAGCTGGGCGTTGTCGACGTCCTTCGACAGCAGCGGGATGATGTTCTGCGCCGAGATCATGTTCTCGGGGTCCTCGAGCACGACGAGGTCCTCGCTCACGATGGCGGGCGAGGTGGTGTAGATGTCGGCCACCTGCACCGAGTCGTCGACGAGGGCCTTGACGGTGTCGGGGCCGCCGAAGTCCTCGATCGGGCGGAAGTCGACGTCGGTGACGCCGTAGATCGACGCCAGTCCGGGGATGCCGTAGCCGAGCTCGCCGAACTGCGGGTTCGAGCCGAGGGCGAACGGCTCGAGCGCCGACAGGTCGCCGATCGAGGTCAGGCTGTTGGCCTCGGCCGTCGCGCGGGTCACCACGTAGGCGTCCTTGTCCTCGGCCTCGGCCGAGTCGAGGACCACCAGGTTGTCGACGGCGACGGCGTCGCCGAGGGCGCCGTCGACCTCTTCGGTGCTGCGCTCGGTGTACTCGGGGTTGTAGTACGCGAGCAGGTTGCCGTTGTACTCCGGGATCAGGTCGATCGAGCCGTCCTGGAGGGCGGGGATCGTCTGCTGGCGCGGTCCGATGTTGAACTTCTCGGTGACGTCGAAGCCGCCGTTCTCGAGCGCCTGGGAGTAGATCTCGCCCAGGATCTCGCTCTCGGGGAACGCGAAGGAGCCGATGGTGACTGCGCCGCCGCCTTCTGCGGGGGCGGCGGAGTCGCTGGTCTGCGCGGGGTCGCTCGCGGGTGCGGTCGAGGTCGGGTCCTCGGAGGCGCAGGCCGCGAGGGAGGCGGACAGGCCGACGGCTGCGATGGCGGCGCCGACCCGGCGGTAGAAGTGGCTGCTCGTCATGGTGGTGTTCCCTTCATCTCACGCGTCCTGACGCGTGCGCGGCCGTGGTGACCGACTGGTGCGGCGACGTGCCGCGGGGCGGTGCTGGGTGACTCCCGGCTGGGCGGTGAGCCGTTGGGCGACGGCGAAGAGCGCGTCGACCAAGAGTGCGAGGGCGGTGACCAGGAGGGCCCCGCCGAGGATGCGGTCGTAGTCGTTGAGACCGATGCCGCTGGTGATGATTCGACCGAGCCCACCGAGGCCGGCGTACGACGCAATGGTCACGGTGGCGATGACCTGGAGGGTGGCCGCGCGCAGGCCGCCGACGATCAGCGGCAGCGCCAGGGGGATCTCGACCTTGCCCAGGATCTGCCACTCGGTCATCCCGTTGGCGCGGGCGGCGTCGATCGTCTGACGGTCGACCGACTCCAGGCCGGCGTAGGCGCCGGCGAGCATCGAGGGGATCGCGAGCACGACGAACGCGATGGTCGACCCGACGAGAGGAGCGGTGTCGAAGGAGAGCCAGTAGCCGAAGACCATCAGCAGGAAGTAGAGCAGCCCGAGCGTCGGCAGCGCGCGCATCGCACCGGTGAAGCTGATGACGAACTGGCGCCCGCGGCCGGTGTGACCGATGTAGAAGCCGAGCGGCAGGGCGATCGCGGCAGCGATGGCCACCGCCAGCGCGGTGTAGCGCAGGTGCTCGAGCAGGCGGTCCTGGATCGGCAGCGGGCTGATGGTGGCGGACTGCCAGTGGGCGGGGTCGAAGATCCAGCGCACCGCGCTGAGGAAGAACTCCATCAGCCGGGCCCCCCGCCCGCGTCTCCCGGACTGGTGGCGAGCAGCTGGGTCTCCTTCCCGGGCGGCGCGACCGGCGTCCGCGCGGCACCCTTGCTCGTACGCAACCACGGCATCAACAGCTTGCCGAGCGCGACGATGACGACGTCGAAGACGAGAGCGAGCGCCAGGCTGATGAGGATGCCGACGACGACCTCCTCGAGGATGCCGCGCTGCTTGCCGTTGGCGAAGAGGAACCCGAGGTTGGCCGAGCCGATGATGACGCCGACCGAGACCAGCGCGATCGTGCTCACCGAGACCACGCGGATTCCGGCCAGCAGCACCGGACCGGCCAGGGGCAGCTCGACGCGCAGGAAGCGGGCGGTGCGCGAGAAGCCCACCGCCGAGGCGGCGTCGATCGTCGTGTCGTCGACCGAGGCCAGCGCGTCGGCAGCCGAGCGGGTCATGATCGCCACGCCGTAGATCGTCAGGGCCACGACGAGGTTGACCGGGTCGAGGATCCTGGTGCCGAGGATGCTCGGCAGGATGACGAAGAGCGGCAGCGACGGGATCGTGTAGAGCAGGCTGCCGGTGGTGATCACGATCGAGCGTGCCCACGGCGTCCGGTTGGCCAACCAGCCCAGGGGGAGGGCGAGCACGAAGCTGAGCACGATCGGCACGATCGACAGCTTGACGTGGGTCCAGGTCAGCTCCTGGATGAGGTCGAGGTTGGCGCGGGTCCAGTCCACCGCGCTACTCCTTGCTCAGGACGCCGAGCGGGCGCCCGTCCTCGTCGACGATGACCTCGACGCCGTCGGCGTCGCGGTGCACCCGCAGCTTGCGCTTGCCCTTGTCGGCGCCGATGAACGAGGCGACGAAGTCGTCGGCCGGGTGGGTGAGGATCTCGGCGGGGGTGCCGGCCTGCGCGATCCGGCCGCCCTTGCTCAGGATGACGACCTGGTCGGCGAGCAGGAAGGCCTCGTCGATGTCGTGGGTGACGAAGACCACCGTCTTGCCGAGGTCGGCCTGCAGCCGGTTGAGCTCGGTCTGCAGGTCGGCGCGCACGATCGGGTCGACGGCTCCGAACGGCTCGTCCATCAGCAAGATGTTGGGGTCACTGGCGAGGGCACGGGCCACCCCGACGCGCTGCTGCTGCCCGCCCGAGAGCTGCTTGGGATAACGCTGCCCCAGCGACCGGTCGAGCCCGACCTTGTCGAGCAGGTCGAGGGCAGCCTCGCGGGCCTCGGCCTTCTTCACCCCGTTGAGCATCGGCACCGTGGCCACGTTGTCGATGACCTTGCGGTGCGGCAGCAGCCCCGAGGCCTGCAGCACGTAGCCGATGCTGCGTCGCAGCTTGACCTTGTCCTGGCCGGTGATGTCGTCACCGTCGATGGTGATCCGACCCGAGGAGGGGTCGATCATCCGGTTGATCATGCGCAGCAGGGTGGTCTTGCCGCAGCCGGAGGACCCCACGAAGACGGTGGTCTTGTGCGACGGGAGGACCAGGCTGAAGTCCTCGACCGCCACGGTGCCGTCGGGGAACTGCTTGGAAACTGACTCGAACTCGATCATCAGGAGGCTCGATCCGGCCGCTGGAAGGGGTCGTGCATCAGGTTTCCGGCTGGTCTCGCGCCGGCGTGAGGGGGGTCTTGGTCGAGATACCCTAACCACCACGGAGGGGTGGACCACGGTTTCGAGACGGATCCGGGTGTCGCTGCGCCTGCGGCGGGCGCGATCTCACCCCTGTGAGTGAGGCCCGCGAACACCGGTGCGTCAGCGCTCGTCGTCGCGCAGGGCGAGCGCCGAGCGGTCGACGCTGCGCGCGTTCAGACCGGGGACGTCGATACGTCGTCCGAGGCCGTCGCTGACGCGGGGCGCCCACTCGCCCGGTGGGAGCTCGGCCAGGAAGCGCATCACCAGGGCGGCGTCCTCGCGTCGTCCCTGCTCGACCAGCCAGCCCGTGAGCCGGTGCATCGGCGGCAGCACGGAGTGCGTGAGGGAGCGGGCACCGAAGAACTCGCGCACCCCCGACTCGAGCAGGCGGTACCAGTCGTCGTCGGCCCCGGGGATCAGCACGAAGTAGCGGTGCAGGTCACCCGGCAGGACCCGGTCGGTGAAGACGCCCGACACCTTGTCGGAGCCGTAGTCGCGCACCAGCTGCAGCGAGGAGCGCTTGGTCGCCCAGCGGTCCTCCAGATCGGCCGACGACGCGCGCTGCTGGGTGATGGACGAGCCGTCGGAGCGGATCCGCCAGTGGTAGACGACGTCCGGCACGACCCCGATGCGTCGTGCCTGGAGGAGGGCGTGGGTCAGCGTGGGCTGATCCTCGTAGCGGGTGCCCTCGGGCCAGGAGAGCCCGATGCCGTCCCAGAAGTCGCGCCGGTAGAGCTTGTTCCAGGCGAAGACGTCGCCGAGCAGCTCGGGCACCTGGTCGATGACCCCGACGCGTCGGGTGGCGTGCAGGCGCTTCATCCACGGCGGCTCCACGAGGCGCCCGTCGCCACCCCCGGGGGAGGAGTCGAGCCACCAGGCGATCGAGCCGGTGACGAGGTCGGCCCCGCTGCGCTGCTGATGGTGCAGGAGCGTCGCGTAGGCCTCCGGTGGCACCACGTCGTCGGAGTCGGCGAAGGCGAGCAGGTCACCGGTGGAGTGGCGCAGGCCTTCGTTGCGCGCCGCCCCGAGCCCGTGGTTGTCGGTGTGGACCACCCGCACGCGGGGGTCGCGCGCGGCATAGGCGTCAGCAACGACGCCGGAGGCGTCGGTGGAGCCGTCGTCGACGACGACGACCTCGAGCTCGCGGTGGGTCTGGGCGAGCACGCTGTCGAGACAGGCGGGCAGGTAGTCCTCGACGTCGTAGACCGGGACCACGACGCTGATCACCGGAGCACGCCGCCGCCACCTCATGGGCCCAGGCTAGTGAACCTGCGCCGCGTGGACCGTCCGGACGCCGACCGGGCGATAGCATCGCGCCTCGTGAGTGCCGCCGATTCCGCCGAGCCCGCCGAGACCGCTGGGCCTGCCGAGACCTGGACCTCCGCCGCCCGCGCGGGCGGCGGAGCGGGTGGGTACCCGCGCAAGGTGCTCTTCGTCGCCGGGGCCGGGCGTAGCGGCACCAGCACGATGGCCGGGCTGATGGCGATCCTCGGTCTGCACGTGCCTCGACCCGAGGTGCCGGCCGACGCGAGCAACCCCAAGGGGTTCAGCGAGCCGCAGTGGGTCGTCGACCACCACGACCGGCTGCTGCGCGAGGCAGGAGTGCAGGTCTCCGACGCCCGGCCCGGGGCGTGGTTCGAGACGGGCCGGGTGAGCACCCGTGAGCCCGAGCGGAGCGCGACGACCGCCTGGCTGGAGGGTCAGCTCGCCGACCACAGCGAGCTCGTCGTCAAGGACCCGCGCCTCAGCTGGTTCCTGGCGCTGTGGCGGGTGGCCGCCATCCGCACCGGTGCCACGCCCGTCTACGCCACGATGCTGCGCCCGCCGGCTGAGGTCGTGGGGAGCAAGCAGCTCTACTACGCCAACACGCTGGGCTCGGCCCACCTGGCGGCGTCCTGGCTCAACATGCTCCTGCACACCGAGCGGGGCACCCGCGACGCCGTGCTGCCCGGCGACCCAGCCGGCTCAGGCCGCTCGGGCTCCTCGGGCGGCGGCCGGGTCTTCGTGCGGTACGCCGACCTCATCGACGACTGGACGCGTACCACCGGTCACGTCGGCGAGACCCTCGGTCTGCAGCACGTGCGGCACGCCGACTCCGAACGCATCCGCGACGGGCACCGCTTCGTCGACCCCTCGCTGCGCCGGATGGGGCAGGGCCTCGACGACCTGGCGCTCCCGTCCCGCCTGCACGAGCTCGTTGCCGAGACGTGGAGCGAGCTGAACAAGCTGGCCGAGCCCGGCGGCGACGTGCCCGACGTCCACGCCACCCTGGACCAGCTGCGCGAGGCCTACACCGATCTCTACGCCGAGGCGGAGGCGATCTCGAGATCCTCCGTCGTCGCGATCGAGCACCGGCTGAAGCGGCCCGGCCCACGCTCCGGTCCGCGTCCCGCTGGTGCCTCAGCGACGGCGGCGCCCACACCCGAGCACGCCGCCGACAAGATCCCGCACGGCCTGCGCGCGGCTGTGCCTGCGTCGGTGCGTCGCGGCCTGCGCACGCTGGTCGGGCGCGAGCGCCGATCGTGAGCCCGGCCGCCGCCATGGACGCCGGCCTCGTCAACCGCGAGGGCCACAGCGACTTCGACGTCGTCTGGCCCTGGACCCGGCCGGGAGGGTTGCGCCCGGGCAGCACGGCCGTGCTGCGCGTCAAGGACGAGGCGCTGTCGCTGCCGTGGGTGCTGCCGCCGCTGCTGCGGGCGATGGACGAGGTGCTCCTGGTCGACAACGGCTCCACCGACGGCACCGCCGACGTCGCGCGCGCCGTCGCCCACGGGCTGGGCGAGGCGCTCGCCGGCCGGCTGCGTCTGGCGTCGTACCCCTTCGAGGTGGCGCGTGCGGGTGCGGAGCACCTCGCGGTGCACGAGCTGTCGGTGCACTCGCTGGCCTACTTCTACAACTGGAGCTTCGCGCAGGTCGGCACGCGCTACTCCTTCAAGTGGGACGGCGACATGGTGCTGACCAGCGAGGGCGAGTCGTCGCTGGCCGACCTCGCCTGGCAGGTGGGTGACGTGCAGTCGATCATCCGGGTGCCGCGCCATGCGCTCTACCTCGACAGTCGCGACCCCGCACGTGGGTGGCTCGACCTCGGCCTGCGCAACGCCGAGGAGTGGGGCTTCCCGATGGGCCCCGACTTCGTCTTCACCAAGGCCTACGAGTGGGAGGTGCGCACCACACCGGTGGGGGTCCGCTCGATCGGGCTGCCGTTCGGGCTGTGCGTCGAGCTGAAGTATCTCGACGGCGACGAGTTCGCGCACTGGACCGACCCGTCGTCGTTCGCCACGAGCGTGCGCAACAAGCGCAAGCGACGCGAGTGGCAGGTCTTCACCGCACTGATGGCCGATCGGGACGCCGTGCTGCCCGGCGTCCACGCCATCGAGGCGCCCCCCGGCGTGCACGTCGTCGACCACGTCACCCGCACGTGGCTGCCCCGGGCTCCCCGGCCGTTGGAGGTCGGCGGCCTCGTCACCTCCGACGACCGAGCGAGCAGCTGAGCGCGTCGGACCCGGCGGCTCGTCCGCTGACCCCGCAAGTTGAGGTCGAGTCGGCGCGTAGACGCGCCGACTCGACCCGGATGGAACCCCGAGTCGGCGCGTAGACGCGCCGACTCGACCCGGATCGGTCGCCCGAGGATGTCGGCCGGCTCCCTGGGTCTGGTCTCGGCTCACGCGAGCTCGTTCCTCGCCCGCGCCTCGCTCGACCGTCGCCCATGACGCGCCGCGCTCGTTCCTCGCGTGGTCGCTGGGGGCTCGCCTGGGGGGCTCGTTGTGAGCTCGTTGTGGGCTCCGTCACGTCGCGATCCGTTCCCAGGGGGAAGCGCTGCGGTTAGATTCAGCGTTGAACACGTTGCACCACACCGTCAGAGTCGTACGAGCACACCGTCTGGTACCCACACCGGCCCGGTCGCCCCGCAGCATCGGGGGCAACAGGGTGGTCGGCGGGACTGGAACGAAAGGTTCGAATCATGTCTGAGCCCTTGGCTGCTGCCCTGCCCGTAGGACACTTCCGGATCGGCGTCGTCGGCGCCGGGCGCGTGGGCGGCGTCCTCGCCGCAGCGCTGCGCGCCGCCGGTCACGAGGTCGTCGCTGCTGCCGGTGAGTCCGACGCCTCGCGTGGGCGGATCGCCGACCTGCTGCCCGGGGTCGGGATCGACAAGCCCAGCGCGGTGGCGCGCAGCTGCGACCTGCTGCTCCTGACCGTGCCCGACGACATGCTCGGCAACGTCGTCTCGGTGCTCGCCCACTCCGGCGCGCTCCACGAGGGTCAGTACGTCGTGCACACCTCCGGGCGCCACGGCCTGGCGATCCTCGCGCCGGCCATCGCTGCCGGGGCCCGCGCCATCGCGCTGCACCCGGCGATGACCTTCACCGGCACCGCGGTCGACCTCGAGCGCCTCGGCGGTTGCGTGTTCGGACTGACCGCCGAGGACGACGAGCGCCGCACCGCTGCGCAGCTCGTGGCCGACCTCGCAGGCCGCCCCATGTGGGTACCCGAGAGTCGACGCGCGCTCTACCACGCGGGGCTCGCCCACGGCGCCAACCACCTGGTCACGCTGGTCACCGAGGCGATGGAGCTGCTGGCCGCGGCCGGCGCGGACGACCCGGCCGCCACGTTGCGCCCGCTGCTGGCCGCTGCCCTCGACAACGTCCTCGAACAGGGCGACGCCGCCCTGACGGGCCCGATCGTGCGCGGCGACGTCAACACCGTCCGCGCCCACCTGCAGGGCATCGCCGCCGAGGCGCCGACCACCCTGCCGTCGTACCTCGCCCTCGCCCGGGCGACGCTGAGCCGAGCGGTGACCGACGGCCGGCTCACGCCGATGCGCGCGCTCGCGATGACCGAGGTCCTCGACGCTGCTGCCACGCGGCGGCCGACCCGGCCGGCGCGGGCGCGCAGGTCGGGCTGATGCTCGAGCGACCCCACCTGGTCACCACCCGCACCGAGCTCGCCGACGCTCTCGCGCAGCGGCGCAGGTCGGGTCACCGGGTCGGCTTCGTGCCGACCATGGGCGCGCTCCACGACGGTCACGCCAGCCTGATGCGTGTCGCCCGCGACGAGGCGGACGGCGGGCCGGTGGTCGTGTCGGTCTTCGTCAACCCGCTCCAGTTCGGCGTCGGCGAGGATCTCGACCGCTACCCACGCACCCTCGACGACGACCTCGACCTGTGCGCCCGACAGGGAGTCGAGGTGGTCTTCGCGCCGAGCCCCGACGAGGTCTACCCCGGCGGGGAGCCGGTGGTCAGCGTGGACCCCGGGCCGCTGGGCGACGTGCTCGAGGGCCGCACCCGCCCCGGGCACTTCCGGGGGGTGCTGACCGTCGTGGCCAAGCTCTTCGGCCTGGTGCGACCCGACGTCGCCGTGTTCGGCCAGAAGGACTACCAGCAGCTGGTGCTCATCCGGCGGATGGCGGCCGACCTGTGCCAGGGCGTGCGGGTCGTCGGTGCCCCGACCCTGCGGGAACCCGACGGGCTCGCGCTGTCGAGCCGCAACCGCTACCTCGGACCGGAGGAGCGCTTCCAGGCGGTCGCGCTGCACCGCACGCTGCGAGCAGCGTCCGAGGCTGCGAGGTACGGCCCGCAGGCCGCGCTGGACGCCGCTCGCACCGAGCTGCGCGACGCAGTCGGCGTCGACCTCGACTACCTCGAGATCACCCTGCCCGACCTCACGCCTCTCCCGGACGACCTGGCCGGTCGCACCGAGGCCCGTGCGGTGATCGCGGCCCGCGTCGGAGCCACGCGGCTCATCGACAACCTCCCGCTGACGATCGGACACCCGTCCCACCCGGACGAGACGTCCGCGGGCGAGGGTCGGGCGCGCGGCGACGCGACCGCCGTCCGGGCCGCGCACTAGCCTGAGCAGATGCCCACCTCCGTACGCCGGGTCCCCGGACGCCTGAGCGCTCCGGCCCCCGGCTGGACCACCCAGGCCGACGTCGTCATCATCGGCTCCGGGATCGCCGGCCTCACGACCGCGCTGCGGCTCAACGCGGCCGACAACGGGGTCGGCAAGATCCTCGTGATCACCAAGGACGAGCTCGCCGCCGGCTCCACGCAGTGGGCACAGGGCGGCATCGCGGCGGCGCTCGGGCCGGGCGACACCCCCCAGGAGCACGCGATCGACACGTTGGTGGCCGGCGCAGGTGTGTGCGACGCCGAGGCCGTGCAGGTGCTCGTCGACGAGGGACCCGAGGCCGTGCGCGAGCTGATCGCGCTCGGCGCCAACTTCGACGTGGGCGCCGACGGCGAGATCTCCCTGACCCGTGAGGGCGGGCACCACCGCGACCGGATCGCGCACGCCGGCGGCGACGCGACCGGGGCCGAGATCCAGCGGGCGCTGATCGCCGCCGTGGGCGCCGCTCCCGAGATCGAGATCATCGAGCGCGGCCTGGCCGTCGACCTGCTCCTCGCCGAGGACGGCGGCGTCGCCGGCGTCACCGTGCACGTCATGGGCGAGGGTCAGCGCGACGGAGTCGGCGCGGTGCTGTGCCGCGCCGTGGTGCTCGCCAGCGGCGGGCTCGGCCAGGTGTTCTCCCAGACGACCAACCCGTCGGTGTCGACCGGCGACGGCATGGCGCTGGCGCTGCGCGGCGGCGCGACCCTGCGCGACCTGGAGTTCGTGCAGTTCCACCCGACCGTGATGTACCTCGGAGCCGACTCGCACGGCCAGCAGCCGCTGATCTCCGAGGCGGTCCGGGGCGAGGGCGCCTTCCTGGTCGACTTCGAGGGCGACCGCTTCATGCAGGGAGTGCACGAGCTCGCCGACCTGGCGCCGCGCGACGTGGTGGCCAAGGCGATCATGCGTCGCATGCTCGACAGTGCACAGCCGCACATGTGGCTCGATGCGCGCCACCTCGGGGAGGCCTTCTGGGAGAAGCGCTTCCCGACCATCCTGGGCGTCTGTCGCCGCCACGGCATCGACCCGGCCACCCAGCTCATCCCGGTCGCGCCGGCCTGCCACTACGCCTCGGGCGGGGTGCGCACCGACCTGCACGGGCGCTCCGGCGTCCCCGGCCTCTTCGCCACCGGGGAGGTCGCCTGCTCGGGCGTGCACGGTGCCAACCGGCTGGCCTCCAACTCGCTGCTCGAGGGCCTCATCTTCTCGCGTCGGATCGCTCACGCGCTGCCCCACGAGCTGCGGCCCTGGTCAGAGCCCGCGGTCGACGCCCGGACGGCGGGGCTGGTGCCGGGCGAGGCGCGCGCCGAGCTGCAGGAGGTGATGACGTCCCGGGTGGGCGTGCTGCGCAACGCAGCCGGTCTCGAGGAAGCCGCGATGATGCTCGACAAGCTCGCGAGCCGCAGTACCGACGTCGTCGACCTCGCAGCCTGGGAGACGACCAACCTGCTGACCGTTGCCGAGGCGCTCACCGAGGCGGCCCGGGGCCGCGAGGAGACACGCGGCTCGCACTGGCGCGACGACTTCCCCGAGCGCGACGACGCGACCTGGGCCGGTCATTTCGACACCGTGATGTCCGACGGCGTCGCCGAGATCTCCTTCGTCTCCGCGCCGGCGACCGACGGAGGAGCGGCATGAGCGCCCGGACCGGCTTCCACCCCTCGGCGGTGCCGCACGACCTCCGCGAGGAGCTCACGACCGCCGGCCTCGACTACGCCGCCCTGATGGACCACGTGTTCCGTGCACTTCAGGAGGACCTCCCCGGCGGTGCCGGCGGCGGCGGGCTCGACCTGACCTCCGTGGCGACCATCGCGGCCGATGCTCGCACCGAGGGCGTCTTCGCCGCCCGCGACGCGGGTGTGGTGGCCGGGCTCGCGATCGCTGCCCTGGTCTTCCACGTGGTGCTCGGCGACGACGTCGAGGTCACCGACCGCCTGCCCGACGGCGCCCGGGTGGCGCCCGGCGACGTGGTGATGCGGGTGGCCGGCTCGACCCGCGGGCTGTTGACCGCCGAGCGCACCGCGTTGAACTTCGCCAGCCACCTGTCGGGCATCGCGACCGCGACGTCGCACTGGGTGGCGGCGCTCGAGGGGACCCGCGCCCGGGTGCTCGACACCCGCAAGACGCTGCCCGGCTTCCGCGCCCTGCAGAAGTACGCCGTGCGCTGCGGCGGCGGTGTCAACCACCGCTTCAGCCTGAGCGACCTCGCGATGGTCAAGGACAACCACGTGGTCGCGGCGGGCGGCGTCGTCGCGGCCTTCGACGCGGTACGGGCCACCTACCCCGACCTGCCCGTCGAGGTCGAGGTGACCGACCTCGACCAGCTGCGCGCGCTGCTCGCTGCGGGCTGCACGCAGATCCTGCTCGACAACATGAGCGACGAGATGATGACCGAGGCGGTCGGCATCGCGGCGGCGTCCGGCACCGGCGCGAGCCTGGAAGCCTCCGGCGGACTGACCCTCGAACGTGCGCGCGAGGTGGCGCTCACCGGTGTCGACCTCATCTCGGTCGGTGCGCTGACGCACTCGGTGTCGGTCTTCGACCTCGGCTTCGACCTCCTCGAGGACTGAGCTCCGGTGCCGCTGCTCGCCGTCGACGTCGGCAACGCCCACACGGTGCTCGGGCTCGTCGCCGACGGCGACGTCTCCGCGCACTGGCGGGTCTCGACGGACGGTCGGCGCACGGCTGACGAGTGGGCCGTGCTGCTGCGCGCCCTCGTGGGACGCCGCTGGGACGACGTCGACGGCATCGTCATGTGCTCCACGGTGCCGGGAGTCACCCAGGCCGGGCGCGAGATGCTCGCTCGGCACTTCGCCGATCTCGACCATCTCGTCGTCGAGCCGGGAGTTCGCACCGGAATTCCGGTGCTGACCGACAATCCGCGCGAGGTGGGCACCGATCGGATCGTGAATTCACTGGCGGCGGCCACCTTGTTCGGGGGTCCGGCGATCGTGGTCGACTTCGGCGGTACGGCCACCACCTTCGACGTCGTGAACGCAGCAGGACAGTATGTCGGCGGAGCCATCGCACCGGGCATCGAGATATCCCTGGAGGCGCTCGGTCGGCGCGGCGCTCAATTGCGCCAGGTCGAATTGACCCGGCCTCGTTCGGTCATCGCCAAGAACACCGTCGAGGCACTTCAGTCCGGGCTCCTCTTCGGTGTGGCGGCGCAGGTCGAGGGTCTCGTCGCGCGTATCGTCGCCGAGCTCGACGCCACGCCGGGTGACGTCTCGGTGATCGCCACCGGATATCTCGCGCCGCTCGTGATGGATGAATGCGACTGCTTTACCGACCACGCCCCGTGGTTGACCTTGAGCGGTCTCGAGATGGTATTTCGCCGCAATAACCGAGCGTGACGGCGATATCTTGGAACTACGCCGTCGATGAGGGCATGATGGCGACCGGTTCTCGGGAAGAACTCAACGAAGAGGAATTCACGTGGCACAGAAGGTCAATATCATTCTGGTCGACGATCTCGACGACTCCGAGGCGACCGAGACCGTCGCGTTCGGCCTCGACGGCACGTCGTACGAGATCGACCTGAACGACTCCCACGCCGAGGAGCTGCGCGAGGCGCTCGCCGGCTACATCGGTCACGCTCGCAAGGTGCCGTCGTCGGGACGTCGCGCCGCGGCGCGCAAGCCGGCGCCTGCCGCGTCCAGCGCGAGCGGTGCCAGCGCGGCCGACGTCCGCATCTGGGCGCGCGAGAACGGCCACGAGGTGCCCGAGCGGGGCCGGATCCCCGCCGAGATCCGTGAGGCGTACGACTCGGCGCACTGACGCCCAGCTGACGCCCAGCTGACGCCCAGCGGTCACCGACGGCCCGCCGCGAGCTCGCGGCGGGCTGTCGGGCGTGTGGGCGCCGGGGTCGCGTGCGGCTGTGGCCAGGACGGAGCACGGTGACCCGCGCCGGCCGCGCTGGCGAGGTCGGGTTCGCCCCCGGGGTGCCTCGGGGTCAGGTTCCGGGACGGATCAGGACGACGTCCGGCGCTGGTCGACGACGAGCGCGGCCAGCGCGACCAGGGCGAGCACCGAGACCCCCAGCGAGAAGGCCACCCCGGCCGGCACGAGGCCGAAGCGTTGGGAGGCCAGGCCGTCACCGACCACGGGCAGCGACAGCGCCACGTAGGCCACCACGAAGAATGCCGACGTCGTGCCGGCGCGCTGGTGCGGCTCGACGCGCGCGAGCACCGAGCCGAGCCCCTTGCTGAAGGAGAGCCCCTGACCGGCGCCGCCGGTCACCGCGGCCGTGAGCAGCCACGGCAAGGAGTCGATGCCGATCGCCAGCGCGAGCAGGCCGGTGCCGAGGGCGAGCAGGGCGCAACCGAGGTCGACCGCGACGTCGAGGCGGACCCTGGTCAGCAGCACCTGCGCCGCGACCGAGGAGAACAAGATCGCGACGACCACCGACACCCCGAGCACCGGACCGGCGCCGGGTACGGCCTCGGCGACGAAGCGTGGCGAGACGGCCGTCATCAGCCCGAGGACCGCGAACCCGGCGAAACCGACGATGGCGGCGCCGACGAAGGTCGTGCGAGCCTCGGGCGGCACCTCGGGGCGCGCGACCCGGAGCCGGACGCCGGGTCGGATCTCGACGGTCTCCGGAACCTCGAGGAGCAGGACCATCACGAGCAACCCCAGGACGAGGTGCACCACGAAGCTCAGGTGCACCGGCCAGGGCCCGACGCTGATCAGCACCGCCGCCACCAGTGGTCCGAGCCCGAGGCCGCCGATGTTGGCCGCCGTGGCGACCAGGGGTGCTCGTCCGCGCCAGGCGGGTGGGGCCGACTCCAGCACGGCAGCGGTCGCGGTGCCGACGTAGATGCCCGCCGAGATCCCCGACACCACGCGGCCGACGAGGAGCACCCAGGTGGCGCCGGCGGCCAGGAAGACGACGTCGGAGACGACCGAGAGCGCCAGCCCGGCGAGCAGGAGCGGACGCCGTCCGACGGTGTCGGACCAGCGGCCGGTGACCAGCAGGGCCGCGAGCACGCCGACGGCGTAGGCGGCGAAGATGACAGTGACCATCGTCAGCGAGAAGCCGAACCGCCGTTGGTACTCGCCGTACATCGGCGTGGGCAGGGTGGTGCCGATCATCGTCACGAGGAACGCGGCCACGGTGGTCGCGAACGCGCGGGCCGGGGGGAGCGGCGTGCGGATGCGGGCGGGTGACGTCACCGCGGAGCAACCGGCCGGGCAGCCCCACCATTCCCGCACGCCGGCTCGCGACGTCGTCGTCGGCGCGACCGGCGTGCGGCCGCGCCCGGGTGTCGTGAGGGCGGCGGTGGTTCCGGCTGCTCCGCTCGATCTCCACGCGCAGCCGGGTGATGTTCGCTGATAGCGGACGAGGTTCTCTCCCAGGCGGGAACGCGTAGGCTGGCAGCGGGGTTGGAACTCCCGTACCCCTCTCTCCACCCCGGAGCGGACGGGACCCCAGCTACTCAGAGGAGATGCGCATGTTCGAGCGGTTCACTGACCGAGCTCGTCGGGTGGTCGTGCTGGCCCAAGAAGAGGCCCGCATGCTCTCCCACAACTACATCGGCACCGAGCACATCCTGCTCGGGCTGATCCACGAGGGCGAGGGTGTCGCAGCGAAGGCCCTCGAGAGCCTCGACATCTCCCTGGAGGCGGTGCGCGCCCAGGTCGAGGAGATCATCGGTCAGGGCCAGCAGGCCCCCTCGGGTCACATCCCCTTCACCCCCCGTGCCAAGAAGGTCCTCGAGCTGTCCTTGCGCGAGGCGCTGCAGCTCGGACACTCCTACATCGGCACCGAGCACATCCTGCTCGGCCTGATCCGTGAGGGCGAGGGCGTCGCCGCCCAGGTGCTGCAGAAGCTCGGCGCCGACCTCAATCGGGTGCGCCAGCAGGTCATCCAGCTGCTCTCCGGCTTCCAGGGCAAGGAGTCGACCGCCCAGGCTGCCTCCCAGGGTGCCGGCGGCGAGGCGCCGTCGTCGTCCCTGGTGCTCGACCAGTTCGGTCGCAACCTCACCCAGGACGCCCGCGAGGGCAAGCTCGACCCCGTGATCGGGCGCGAGTCCGAGATCGAGCGGGTCATGCAGATCCTGTCGCGGCGCACGAAGAACAACCCGGTCCTGATCGGCGAGCCCGGCGTCGGCAAGACGACCGTGGTCGAGGGCCTGGCCCAGGACATCGTCAAGGGCAACGTGCCCGAGACCCTCAAGGACAAGCAGATCTACACCCTCGACCTCGGCGCGCTGGTCGCCGGCAGCCGCTACCGCGGTGACTTCGAGGAGCGGCTCAAGAAGGTCCTCAAGGAGATCCGCACCCGCGGCGACATCGTGCTGTTCATCGACGAGATCCACACCCTCGTCGGCGCCGGTGCGGCCGAGGGCGCCATCGACGCCGCCAGCATCCTCAAGCCGATGCTGGCCCGTGGCGAGCTGCAGACGATCGGCGCCACGACGCTCGACGAGTACCGCAAGCACCTCGAGAAGGACGCCGCCCTCGAGCGGCGGTTCCAGCCGATCCAGGTCGCCGAGCCGTCGATCGCCGACACCATCGAGATGCTCAAGGGTCTGCGCGACCGCTACGAGGCCCACCACCGTGTCACCATCACCGACGAGGCGCTGGTCTCGGCCGCGACGTTGGCCGATCGCTACATCTCCGACCGGTTCCTGCCCGACAAGGCGATCGACCTCATCGACGAGGCCGGCTCGCGACTGCGCATCCGTCGGATGACCCAGCCGGCCGACCTGCGCGAGTACGACGACAAGATCGCCGAGGTGCGCCAGCGCAAGGAGGGCGCGATCGACGGTCAGGACTTCGAGGCCGCCGCCCGTCTGCGCGACGAGGAGAAGCAGCTCATCCTCAAGAAGTCCGAGCGTGAGAAGCAGTGGCGTGCCGGCGACATGGACGACGTCGCCGAGGTCGACGAGGAGCTCATCGCCGAGGTGCTCGCGGTGGCGACCGGCATCCCGATCGTCAAGCTCTCCGAGGAGGAGTCCACCCGGCTGCTCAACATGGAGGACGAGCTGCACAAGCGCGTCATCGGCCAGGACGAGGCCGTCAAGGCGCTCTCGCGGGCGATCCGACGTACCCGCGCCGGCCTGAAGGACCCCAAGCGTCCCGGCGGCTCGTTCATCTTCGCCGGTCCGTCCGGTGTCGGGAAGACCTGGCTCTCGAAGACGCTCGCCGAGTTCCTCTTCGGCGACGAGGACTCCCTGATCCAGCTCGACATGTCGGAGTTCTCCGAGAAGCACACCGTCTCGCGCCTCTTCGGATCGCCTCCCGGCTACGTCGGCTACGAGGAGGGCGGCCAGCTCACCGAGAAGGTGCGCCGCAAGCCGTTCTCCGTGGTGCTCTTCGACGAGGTCGAGAAGGCCCACCCCGACATCTTCAACTCGCTGCTGCAGATCCTCGAGGAGGGTCGTCTCACCGACTCGCAGGGACGGGTGGTCGACTTCAAGAACACCGTCATCATCATGACCACCAACCTCGGCACACGAGACATCAACAAGTCGGTCCACCTCGGCTTCAACCAGTCGGGCGATGCCGCGGGCTCTTACGAGCGCATGAAGAACAAGGTGCAGGACGAGCTCAAGCAGCACTTCCGCCCGGAGTTCCTCAACCGGGTCGACGAGATCGTCGTCTTCCCGCCGCTGTCGCGTGAGCAGATCGTGCACATGGTCGACAACATGATCGCCTCCGTCGAGCTGCGGATGCGCGACCGCGACATGCGCATCGAGCTCACGCAGGCGGCCAAGGACCTGCTGGCCGTGCGCGGGTTCGATCCGGTGCTCGGGGCCCGCCCGCTGCGCCGCACGATCCAGCGCGAGATCGAGGACACCCTCGCCGAGAAGATGCTCTTCGGCGAGGTCGGCCCCGGCCAGATCGTGCTGGTCGACGTCGAGGGCGAGGGCGAGGCTGCGATCTTCACCTTCGACGGTCAGAAGGTCGGGGAGCTGCCCGACCTCCCGCCGTTCGACGCGGCCGAGATCGGCGGCGGCGCCGAGCTGCCCGGCACCGAGGACGAAGGCCCGCGCGACATCCCGAAGGCCAGTGGCGGCGAGGCCGAGGGCGGCGGAGCCCAGCTCGCCTGAGCACGCGCCGCACTGCAGCACACGACGACCCGTCGGCCTCAGGCCGGCGGGTCGTCTGCGTCGTCACCGACCAGCGCCGGTGAGGTCGGGTCAGGGCAGCGAGTAGGCGTCGCCCTCGTGGACGGCGAGCCGGTCGGCCACCAGGCTCGCCAAGCAGCGTTCGCGCTGGGTCGCATCTGCCCAGACCGCGGCGAACCGCATCGAGGGCACCGCGCCGTCGTGGTCGCGGAGCACGGCCAGCAGGCGGCCACGGCACTGGCGGTCGGTGCCGGCCCACGCCTGGCCCCGGCGAGGCGGACCGTCGTAGGCCGGTTTGCCGGCGTGCACCCACGCGCAGCGCTCGCTGATCGGGCACTCGGCGCAGCGCGGGTTGCGAGCCGTGCACACCAGCGCGCCCAGCTCCATCACCGCCACGGCCCACGTAGCCGCGGTCGAGGCGTCGTCGGGCAGCAGCGCGGCCGCGGCGTCGCGCTCGGCGCGGGTGACCGCGGTCGCGGGGAGCTCGACACCGGTGACGGCTCGGGCCAGGACCCGACGCACGTTGGTGTCGAGGACGACGTGGCGCCGACCGTAGGCGAACGACGCGATCGCGGACGCCGTGTAGTCGCCGACCCCCGGCAGCGCGAGGAGCTCGTCGTAGCCGGCCGGCACGACTCCGTCGTGCTGCTCGGTGATGGCGACCGCCGCGGCGTGCAGGCGCAGGGCGCGGCGAGGGTAGCCGAGCCTCCCCCAGGCCCGGACCGCCTCGCCGGACGGGGCGAGTGCCAGGTCGGCGGGGGTCGGCCAGCGCCCCAGCCACTCCTCGTGCACGGGCAGCACCCGCACCACCGGCGTCTGCTGCAGCATGAACTCCGAGACCATCACCGACCAGGCCGACGCGCCCAGCCCACGCCACGGCAGCTCGCGGGCGTGCTCGTCGTACCAGGACAGGACCGGCTCGTGGAGCGCGGACGGGTCGAGAACATCGTCGGGCAGGAGCGGACCAGCAGGAGGCACCCGACGATTGTCCCCTCGGTGTGGCACCGCCGCTGGGGCGGGGGCAGTGACTAGCGTCTGACCCCATGAGCCCCAGCAACCCCAGGACCCCCAGCCGCGGGCCGGCGCTGCCGCCGGGCGTCTACTGGCGCCGACGGCTCTTCGCCACCGGAGTCGCGCTGGCCCTGGTGCTCATCGTCGTCAATGCCCTACGAGGGCCCGACCCCGGGCCTGCCGTGCAGGCCAGACCAGCGAGCGCCGAGGAGTCCGACGCCGCGGTGGCACCGGTCGCTGCGTCGGGACCCACGACCCAGGCGCGTGTCAAGAAGCACGGCAGGAAGGGCGCCCGGTCGACCACCGAGACGACGCCGCCGAGCGTCGTCCTCCCGGCCGCTCCAGTCCTCCTCGAGCCCGAGGGGGAGTGTGCCCAGGACGACCTCCTGGTCACACCGACGGTCACCGACGCAGTCGCGGGCAGGTCCGCCACCATCGTGCTCAAGCTCCGCACCCTCACCTCACCGGCCTGCACCTGGCAGGTGTCGGCCGACACGCTCGCCGTGCGGGTCTCGGTCGGTGACGACGAGGTCTGGGCCAGCCGCGAGTGTCCGGCAACGCTGGGGGACCGCGCGGTCGTGGTGCGCCAGGCGGTCGCCTCGACCTACGAGCTCACCTGGAACACCCGTCGCTCCGACGAGCTGTGTCCCGGACTCACCGAGTACGCCCAGCCGGGCGACTACCGCGTCACCGCCGCCGCCCTGGGCGGTGAGGCGGCCGACGTGATCTTCACCCTGCCGGCACCGCAGGCGCCGGCCCCGACTCCCACCCCGAAGCCCGAGGCGAAGCCCAAGGCGAAGGCGAGGCCGGACGCCGAGAAGATGCCGTCCACCCGGGGCAGGAAGACGAACAGCGGCTGAGCGGTCGCGCTCGGCTGGTTGAGGCTGGGTGGTCGAGGCTGGTGTTCGGCTCACGGGGGTTTCGACGCGCTCGCGCGACTTCGCATCTCAGTCGCGTCGCTTGCTCGACCCCGTCTCGCGGCGCAGTGCGCTCGTGCCTCGCGCCCTGCTTGCTCGCTTGATCAGACGTAGCGCTCGAGGATGGTCGACTCGGCCAGCCGGCTGAGGCCCTCACGGACGCTGCGAGCACGCAGCTCACCGACCCCTTCGACCGCCTGGAGGTCGTCGACGCCCGCCGACAGCAGCTTCTGCAGGGTGCCGAAGTGGTCGACCAGCCGGTCGACGACGGCGGGGGGCAACCGAGGCACCTTGGCGAGCAGGCGGTAGCCGCGCGGGGCGACCGCGCCGTCGAGGTGCTCACCGCCGGTGCCGAGTCCGAGCACGCGGGCCGCTGCGGCCGGGTCGACCAGCTCGGTGGGCGTCAGGGCCTCGAGGCGAGCCAGCAGGATCTCGGGGCTCTTGGCCTTGCGGCCGCCGGCCACGTAGTCGCGGATGACCAGCTCCCGCTCGGCGTCGACCCCGGTGACGAGCTCCTCGAGCTGCAGCGAGAGCAGGCGCCCGTCGGTGCCGAGCTCGAGCACGTAGTCCTCGATCTCGCGGGCGATGCGGGTCACCATCTCGAGACGTTGCGCGACCACTGCGACGTCGCGCACGGTGACGAGGTCCTCGATCTCCAGGGCCGAGAGGGTGCTCGAGACCTCGTCGAGGCGCAGCTTGTAGCGCTCCAAGGTGGCCAGTGCCTGGTTGGCGCGCGACAGGATCTTCCCGGAGTCCTCCAGGACGTGGCGGGTGTCTCCGACGTAGGCGGCGATGATCTGCATCGACTGGGAGACCGAGATCACGGGGAACCCGGTCTGCTTGGCGACGCGCTCGGCGGTGCGGTGGCGGGTGCCGGTCTCCTCGGAGGGGATGGTGTGGTCGGGCATCAGGTGCACCGCGGCGCGGCTGATCCGGGTGATGTCGTTGTCGACGATGATGCCGCCGTCCATCTTCGCCAGCTCACGCAGCCCGGTGGCGGTGAAGGGCACGTCGAGCACGAAGCCGCCGGTGGCGATGGAGTCGACGACACGGTCGTGGCCGATCACGATCAGGGCGCCGGTGCGCCCGCGGAGGATGCGCTCGAGCCCGTCGCGCAGGCTCGTGCCGGGGGCTGTGGAGGCCAGGATCTCGCGCAGGCGGAGCTGCTCCTCGCTGCGGACGATGCTCATGACAATCCTCTGGTGATCAGCCTGCCGGCGTCACCCCCGGGTGCCGGGGGGACGCTGCATGCTATCGGTCGTCGACGACCTCGAGCGCGTGCTTGGTGCGCGCGACGAGATGCAGCAGGCCCAACGCGGTGTGGACGTCGGGCGCCTCGACGACGCGCATCTGGTCGACCATGCGGCCCGACGACGACGGACGCGGACCACCGGGCACCGTGTGCTCGCTGGGCACCACCGCCATCGCGAAACCCAGCCGCGCGGCCTCGGCCAGGCGTTGCGGCATGTCGCGCACCCGACGCAGCTCACCGGCCAACCCGATCTCACCCATCGCGACCACGCCCTTCGGCGGCGGGCTCACGAAGGTCGCCGAGGCCAGCGCGACGGCGAGGGCGAGGTCGCTGGCAGGCTCGGTGAGCCGAGCCCCGCCGACGGTGGAGGTGAACACGTCGTGACCGTGCAGCCGGATGCCGCAGTGCTGCTGGAGCACGGCCAGCACCATCGCCAGACGCGAGCCGTCGATGCCGGACGTGGTGCGTCGGGGACGTTCGCTGCCGCTGATCGTGACGAGGGCCTGCACCTCGGCGAGCATCGGGCGCCTGCCCTCCATCGAGACCGCCACGCAGGTGCCGGAGACCCGGCCGTGGTGCTGCTCGAGGAAGAGACCGGTCGGGTCGTCGACGGCGGTGATGCCGTCGGGACCGAGGTCGAAGCAGCCGACCTCGTCGACGGGCCCGAAACGGTTCTTGACCGCACGCAGCATGCGGAAGCGGGAGTTGCGCTCGCCCTCGAAGTGCAGGACGACGTCGACGAGGTGCTCGAGCACCCGGGGCCCGGCGATGGCGCCGTCCTTGGTGACGTGACCGACGAGCACCACGGCGATGTTGCGGGTCTTGGCCACCCGCACGAGCGCGGCGGCGACCTCCTTGACCTGGGTGACGCCACCGGGCACCCCGTCGACGTCGGCGGCCCCGATCGTCTGCACCGAGTCGACCACGACCAGGGTCGGGCGGACCTGCTCGATGTGGGTGAGCACCGCACCGAGGTCGGTCTCGGCGGCGAGGAACAGCTCGTCATGCACCCCGCCGGTGCGGTCGGCACGCATGCGCACCTGGCTGGCCGACTCCTCGCCGGTGACGTAGAGGACGCGAGCCCGCGCGGCGGCGGAACGGGCCGCCACCTCGAGGAGCAGCGTGCTCTTGCCGACGCCGGGCTCACCGGCGAGCAGGATCGCCGCGCCGGGCACGACGCCGCCGCCGAGCACGCGGTCGAGCTCGGCCACGCCGCTGACCCGGGCCACGGACTCCTCGGCCGAGACCTGACCGATCGGCACTGCGGGCGACGTCACCGGGCCTGCGGTGGAGCGGACCGTGACGGCGCCTGCCTCGGCCACCGAACCCCAGGCCTGGCACTCACCACAGCGACCGACCCACTTGGCCGCTTCCCACCCGCACTCGGCGCAGCGGTAGGAGGGACGCGCAGGACGAGGAGCGGACTTGGCCATGACACGAACGCTAGGTCACGGCGCCGACATCACGGCGCCATCACCCCTGACGACGTCCCAGCCGGTCCACCACGCCTCTATGCTGGGTGCTTTGGATCGATCCAGGGCCGCTGCGGCAGGCCCTGAGGCGACGTCGGGAGGTCGGATGAGCAGCAGGACGAACCAGTTCTCCGACCGTGCGCCCGCCTCGCCCCCGACGCTCGCCGACGTGGCCGAACGGGCCGGGGTCTCGCGCCAGACGGTCTCGAACGCGGTCAACAACCCCGACCTGCTGCGCGACGAGACGCTCGTCCGCGTGCAGGAGGCCATCGACGAGCTCGGGTACCTGCCCAACCGGGCCGCCCGCAACCTGCGCACCCGCGCCTCCCACCTCATCGGGCTGCGGTTGAGCCCGGTGCAGGAGGGCACGGCCAACGCCGCGATGGATCGCTTCGTGCACTCGCTCGTGTGGACCTCACGCGAGGCCGGCTACCACGTCCTGCTCTTCTCCGGCGAGGGTCCGGACCCGCTGGAGGGCTACGACGACCTCCTGCGCTCGACGGCTGTCGACGCCTTCATCGTCACCGACACCTATCTCGGCAACCCGCAGGCGACGTGGCTGCGCGAGCGTCGCGCGCCCTTCGTGTCCTTCGGACGGCCGTGGGACGACCCCGACGCCCAGCACCCGTGGGTCGACGTCGACGGAGCGGCCGGCACGGAGCTGGCCACCCAGCACCTGCTCGAGCGCGGCCACGAACGGATCGCGTGGATCGGCTGGCGCAAGGACTCCCGTATCGGCGAGGACCGACGCTCGGGCTGGAGCCGGGCGCTGAAGGCGCGCGGGTTGTCGACCACGGGCATGGCCTCGCGGGTGGAGGACACCGTCTGGAGCGGGAGCGAGGCGAGCGCCGTGCTGCTCGACGAGGCGCGCCCGACCGCCTTCGTGTGCGCCTCCGACACCCTGGCGATGGGCGTCCTGCACACGCTCGCGGTGCGCGGCCTCCACCCGGGCCGCGACGTCGCCGTCGTCGGCTTCGACGACTCCCAGGTCGCCCAGGTGGTCTACCCCGGCCTCACCTCGGTCCGCCAGCCGCTCGAGGAGGTCGCGATCGCCGTGGTGCAGTCGCTCGAGGACCTCCTCGGGGCGCCGCCACGGGTGGTGGAGGGGCGGTTGCTCACCCCGACGCTGACCGTGCGCGGCTCGAGCTGACACCCGTGCAACCGAGGCGCCGGCTCAGAAGGTCCTGCTCCACATGTTGACGGCGTAGTCGACCTCGAGCCCGGTGTGCTCGGCCAGCACAGCCTCCGCGGTTGCGGCGTCGAGCTCGATGCGCACGACCGACTCCAGGTCGGCGCGGGACTCGAAGCGCCACCCCATGTCGACCGGGGTGCGGACCCAGCCGTGAGAGACCCAGAAGGACTCGATCTCCGCGTCCGCCGGCAGGTGGGGGTAGCCGCGGCGGAACCACCCGCCGAACGTCGAGCGGGAGCCGTCGTTGTCGATCACCAGGGCCGTGCCGCCACGTCGTAGGACGCGGGCGAGCTCGGCCAGGCCGGGCTCGCAACCCGGACCGAAGAAGTAGGCCCAGCGGGCGTGGACCACGTCGACGGAGGCGTCCGGCAGGGGGACCTGCTGAGCGGTGCCGGGCAGCACGCGGACGTTCGGGAGCGATCGGGTACGCCGCTGGGCGAGCGCGAGGAGGGCGGGGTGCGGCTCGACGCCGACGACCGAGTCGGCCGTCTCGGCGAACGCCGGGAGGTGGTAACCGCTGCCGCACCCGAGGTCGAGGACGACGCAGCCCGCCCACGGAGCGCGCTCGCTCATCGCCGACCAGAGGCGGCCGTCGGGATCGACGGCACGGTTCTCGACCTCGTAGGTCTCGGTGTGCTTCCAGATGTTGGGGCTCGCGATCGCCCCCGGCAGCGGCTCGGGCGTGCTCATGGCCGCAGGTCCGGCCCTCCGGTTCAGATGCGGATGAGCCCGGCGGGGGTCTGCACCTGCGCGGCCAGGATGCCCGGGGTGCCGTGGGGGGCGACCCACTCCACCTTGACGTCCTCGAGCGGCGACTCGACGGTCTCGCCGAGCCACTCGCTCACGCGGTGCGGGTCACCTGCGATCTCGAGGCAGGCCAACGAGAGCGCGGTGTCGGCGCCCACCGAGGGGTGCAGGTCGCCGGCGGTGTCCCACTGCACGAAGAACGGCAGCTGCGGGTCGTCGATCGTGCCGTTGACGCCGATCTGGTGCCAGCGCAGCTCGGTGCCGTCGGGACGGTGCCGGTTGCCCGCGACCGCCGAGCGACCCAGGCGCTGCTCGACGACGGCGATGTCGTCGACCGACACCACCCAGCCGAGCCAGCCGCCACCGAGGGCCGAGCGGCGCTTGACCGCCTGACCGAACGGGGCCTTGTCGGAGGCCGGGTGGTCGAGGGCCTCGACGATCTCGAGGTAGGTGCCGCCGGCCAGTGCCAGGGTCATGTTGACCGTGCCGAAGCGAGGGTGGACCCCGCCGTCGGTGAACGTGGCCCCGAGGAGCGACCCGATCGATTCCGCGGTGGCGGCAAGGCCACCGGGACCGGCTGCGTACGAGAGATGATCGAGGCGCATGCCGATCATTCTCAGCCAGGGTTCAGACGCCGGTGACGTCGGGGTCTGAGTCTCTTGACGTCGAGAGGTTGCTCGGCGCGAGAGCTCAGCGGGGATCGGCGGGGTGCAGCGCCAGGGCGGAGCGGGAGCGCAGGTGGGCCTCGCAGTGGCGCACCAGCTCGGCGTACGCCGCCGCACCCATCAGCTCGGTGAGCTCGGGCTCGTGGGTGAGGTAGACCGGCTCCTCGGCGACGTGGGCCTCGGTGTTGCCCGAGCAGTACCAGTCGAGGTCGTGGCCGCCCGGGCCCCAGCCCCGTCGGTCGTACTCGCCGATGCTGACCTCGGTGTACGTCGACCCGTCCTGGCGCTCGACGTCGCGGAAGCTACGACGGATCGGCAGCTGCCAGCACACGTCGGGCTTGGTCTCGAGCGGGTTGCGCCCCTGGTCGAGCGCGAGCCCGTGCAGGGCACATCCGGCACCGACCGGCGTGCCGTCGGGGGCGAAGTCGGCACGGTTGTGGAACACGCAGGCCTGCTGGCCCTCGACGGTGCGGGTGCTGGTCTTGCGCTCGCCGTCGTCGTCGACCTCGATCCAGTCCTTCTTCCGCACCGGGCGACCCGGGTGGAACTGCCATTGCTCGGGAGTCAGCTGGGCCACGAAGGCCGCGACCCGCTGCTCGTCGTCCCTGTCGGCGAAGTGCGCCCCCAGGGTGCAGCACCCGACATCGGGTGCCCCGGCGTAGATGCCGGCGCAACCCTGGCCGAAGATGCACCTGTAGCTGCTCGTCAGCCAGGTCAGGTCGCAGCGCATCATCTCGGTCTCGTCGGCAGGGTTGACGAACTCCACGAACGCGCGGGGAAAGACCAGGTCGACCTCAGGCATGGGCGGAGCCTACGGCGCCGCGGTCGGTCCTCCTCCGCACCGGTAGGTTTGGCGCATGCGCTTGGGCGTCCTGGACATCGGGTCCAACACCGGCCACCTCCTGGTGGTCGACGCCCACGACGGTGCGGCCCCCCTGCCGGCCTACTCCTACAAGCAGCCGCTGCGTCTCGCCGAGCACCTCGACGGCTCCGGTGCGGTCACGCCGAGCGGCATCGAGGCGCTGGTGACCTTCACCGCGGAGGCCCTCGTCGTCGCCGACGAGAAGGGGTGCGAGGACCTCCTGCCGTTCGCCACGTCGGCGGTGCGCGACGCGGTCAACTCCGACGACGTCCTGGCGGCGGTGCGCACGCAGACCGACGTCGACCTCGGTGTCCTGAGCGGCGAGGACGAGGCCCGGCTGACCTTCCTGGCCGTGCGTCGGTGGTTCGGGTGGTCAGCCGGCCGGCTGGCTGTCTTCGACATCGGCGGCGGCTCGCTCGAGATCGCCGGCGGCGGCGACGAGCGCCCGGACGTCGCCTGGTCGTTGCCGCTGGGGGCGGCCCGACTGGCGCGCGCGCACTTCGCGGAGCGGCTCGACGAGGCCGACCTGAGGAAGATCCGCAAGAGGATCCGGACCGACATCGCCCGCGACGCGGGCAACCTGCTCCGTGCCGGCACCCCGCACCGGGCCGCGGCGACGTCCAAGACCTTTCGCTCGCTGGCCCGCATCTGTGGAGCGGCGCCGTCCGCCGACGGAGCGCTGGTGCCTCGTGCGTTGCGTCTGTCCGAGCTGCGCGAGTGGATCCCCACGCTGGTGACGATGGACGACGCCGAGCTCGCCGCACTGCCCGGGGTGTCGGTCAGCCGCGCCCACCAGGTGCTGCCCGGCGCCCTCGTGGCCGAGGCCTGCATGGACATCTTCGACCTGCCCGAGCTCGAGATCTGTCCGTGGGCGCTGCGCGAGGGCGTCATCCTCGAGCGCATCGACCGACTCGGCGTCACCGACCGCTGATGACACCGATCGGACTGTCCACCTCCTCGGTCTACCCCGAGTCGACCGCGCACGGGTTCGCCTACGCGGCGGCGTTGGGCTACGACGCGGTCGAGGTGATGGTCGGCATCGACGCCCTGAGCCAGCAGACCTCCGCGGTCAAGCAGCTCTCCGAGCACCACGGCATCCCGATCTGCGCGGTGCACGCCCCCACGCTCCTGCTGACCCAGCGCGTGTGGGGCACCGAGCCCTGGGGCAAGCTCGAGCGCTCCGCCGAGATGGCGCACGGCGTCGGAGCCGACGTGGTCGTCGTCCACCCGCCGTTCCGGTGGCAGAAGGAGTACGCGAGCGACTTCGTCGACGGGATCGCGGCCCTGGAGAACTCCACGGGCATCCGGTTCGCGGTGGAGAACATGTATCCCTGGCGGGCCACCAAGAAGCGCGGCGCCGAGATGTACCTGCCCGGGTGGGACCCCTCGTCGGAGAACTACGCCAACATGACGATCGACCTGTCGCACGCCGCGATCGCCCACGACGACGTCATCGCGATGGCCCGACGGATGGGCGCGGGCCTGCGACACATCCACCTCACCGACGGCAGCGGGTCGGCCAAGGACGAGCACCTCGTGCCCGGACGAGGTGCGATGGGGGCTGCGGCGTTCCTCGAGCACCTCGCGGGGACGTCGTTCGGGGGTGCGATCGTGCTGGAGATCAACACGCGACGGTGCACGACGCGCGAGGAGCGCGAAGCCGACCTGCGCGAGTCGCTGGCCTTCGCCCGCGAGCACTTCGTCGTCCCCGCGCCCTGAGCGGCGCCGCCGACCGGCGCAGATTTGCGAAACCTGTTACCTGCACGAAACATTGACGCGCGGCCGGCGAAATGCTCCTCTCCTAACGTGTGGGCCGTCCCCGACGCCACGCCGATTCCGGCTCGTCGTACCCCCTGGAGGAACCTCATGTCCGTGCACCGCCCCACAGCCCGCGGCCCGCGTCGCGCGCTGCGCACCCTGGCCGTGCTGGCCACTGCCTCCCTCGCCCTCGCTGCGTGCGGCTCCGACGACGGCGACCCCGCCGCGGGCTCCGGCTCCGGCTCCGGCTCCGGGGAGAGCGCCGACTACGGCGACATCACGGTGCAGCTCTCCTGGATCAAGAACGCCGAGTTCGCCGGCGAGTTCATGGCCGACACCAACGGCCACTACACCGATGCCGGGTTCAGCAGCGTGAAGTTCGAGGCCGGCCCGGGCGCCACCGAGTCGCTGGTGCTCTCCGGCGCTGCCGACTTCGGCCTGACCAACGCCGTCACGGTCGCCCAGGTGGTCGCCGAGGAGGAGGCGCCGATCAAGATCGTCGGCACCACCTACCAGAAGAACCCCTTCACGATCCTGTCGCTGGCCGACGGTGCCGACATCGTGACCCCCGAGGACCTGGTCGGGAAGAAGATCGGCGTGCAGGCCGGCGGCAACGAGACCCTCTTCGACGCCCTTCTCGCCGCCAACGACATCGATCCTGCCGACGTCACCAAGGTGCCGGTCGAGTACGACCCCGCCCCGCTCGTGAACGGCGACATCGACGGCTTCCTGGGCTACGTCACCAACGAGTCGATCATCGTGGAGTCGCAGGGAGACGCGGTCTCGAACCTGCTCTTCGCCGACAACGGACTGCCGTTCGTGGCCGAGAGCGTGATCGCGACCGACGAGACGATCGCCACGAAGCCCGACATGGTCAAGGCGTTCCTCAAGGCCGAGATCCTCGGTTGGCAGGACGCCTGCGCCGACGTCGAGGAGGGCGCGAGGCTCGCGGTCGAGGAGTACGGCGCAGACCTCGACCTCGACATGACGAAGGAAGTCGCGCAGAACACGATCCAGTGCGAGAGCCTCATCACCACCGACGAGACCACCGCGGACGGACTGTTCACCATCAGTGACGAGCTGCTCGGCCAGAACATGGACACGTTGGCTGCCGCCGGTATCGACGTCGAGCAGGACGCCGTCTTCGACACCTCGCTGCTCGACGAGCTGTTGGCCGACGAGCCCGACCTGGTCGGCTGATCCGCGCCCTTGTCGACGTCCTCAGCACCCCTGTCCGGTGGGGCCTCCGCGACCAGCGGTGGGTCCACCGGCACGGGCGTGCGCATCGACGGCCTCGGCAAGACCTTCGCCCTGGGTCGCCAGCGGGTCACCGCGCTGCACGACACCACCCTCCACACCGACAAGGGCAGCTTCCTCTCTCTGCTCGGACCCTCGGGCTGCGGGAAGTCGACGATCCTGCGGATCCTGGCCGGGCTCGAGGAACCGACCACCGGCAGCGCACTCGTCGAGGGCAAGACGCCCGCCGAGCTGCGACGTGACCACGAGCTCGGGATCGCCTTCCAGGACTCCGCACTGCTGCCCTGGCGCAGCGTGCTGGCCAACATCCGCCTTCCCTTCGAGGTCTCCGGGAAGAAGCCGGACGACGCCCTGGTCGCCGAGCTGATCGCGCTGGTCGGCCTCGAGGGGTTCGAGAAGGCCAAGCCCGCGCAGCTGTCGGGGGGGATGCGCCAGCGGGTCTCGATCGCTCGCTCGCTGGTGGTGAAGCCGTCGGTCCTGCTGCTCGACGAGCCGTTCGGCGCCCTCGACGACATGACCCGCCAACGGCTCAACCTCGAGCTGCTGCGCATCTGGACCGAGAAGCCGGCCACCACCCTGATGGTCACCCATGGCATCTCCGAGGCGATCTTCCTCTCCGACCAGGTCGCGGTGATGAGTGCGCGACCGGGCCGCGTCAAGGAGGTCATCGACGTCGACCTGCCGCGCCCCCGGGTGCCGGAGATGATGCGGACCCCGGAGTTCCATGCCCTGCACGACCACGCCTCCGACCTCCTGTTCGGCGACCCCGCCACCGGCACCGCCGACGGCGGCGAGCAGTGATGGCGGCGCGCGCCGGTCGTGACGACGGTGCCCAGCGGGTGCGATCGGTGGGCCTGGGGGTGCTCGGACTCCTCGCGCTGGTGGCGCTGTGGTGGCTGCTCGAGGCGACGCTCTTCCGCGACAAGCTGGTGCCGAGCCCGCCCGAGGTCGTCTCGACCTGGGGCGACGACGGGCTGGCGTTCTACCGCAACAACTTCGGTGGCACCGTCGAGGAGGCGATCCACGGCTTCCTCTGGGGCAACCTGCTCGCCCTGGCGCTCGCCTCGCTCGTGCTGCTCGTTCCGCAGGTCGAGCGGGTCATCACGCAGGTCGCCATCATCAGCTACTGCATCCCGCTGGTGGCCATCACCCCGATCCTCTACGTCGTCCTCGGTGGGTCCGACGGGCCCGGCGACCCGTCGCCGACCGCCGTCGCGCTCGCGGCGATCTCCTGCTTCTTCACCACCGTGGTCGGCGCCGTGCTGGGCTTCCGCTCCGCCGATCGCACCAGCCTCGACCTCGTCCACGTCTACGGCGGCGGTCGGATCGCCCAGCTGCGCCGGGTCCAGCTGGTCTCGGCCCTGCCGGCGATCCTGTCGGCCCTGCAGATCGCAGCCCCGGCGGCGTTCCTCGGCGCGATCCTCGGCGAGTACATCGGCGGCGTCGACCGTGGCGTCGGACCCGCGCTCATCAACGCCCAGCAGAACCTCGACGCCGGCCGGGCCTGGGGGATCATGATCGTCTGTGGGGTGGTCGCCGGCGCCGGTTACGCCCTCTTCGCGCTGATGGCGCGCTTCGTCACCCCGTGGGCGAAGGGAGTGCAGGCGTGAGCCTCGCCCCCGCCCCGCTCGCCGACCGGGCCTCGACCGAGGCGCACGTCGAGGTGGGCCGCATGCGAGGCCTGGCCGGCGGCGTCGGACGTGCCCTGCTGAGCGCGGTGATCACGGTGGCCATCGTGCTGGCCGTCTGGGTGATCTTCCTGCAGGCCCTCGACGTCAACGAGTTCGTCGGGAAGGGCCCCGCCCAGGTGTGGGAGTACCTCTTCACCGAGGACGACGCCGCCGCGAACCTGCGCGAGGTCGTCGACCTCACCCAGGTGACCCTCAAGGACGCCGGCATCGGGTTCGTCGCCGGCATGCTCGCCGCCGTCGCGCTGTCGGTCTCGATCGTGCTGTCGCGGCCGGCCGAGAACGCGATCATGCCGGTCGCGCTGCTGCTGCGCTCGGTGCCGCTGATCGCGATGACGCCGGTGATCCGGATGATCTTCGGCAGCGGGACGACGACGATCGCGATCGTCGCCGGGATCGTCGTGCTCTTCCCGGCGCTGGTCAGCATCGTCTTCGGCCTGCGCACCACCTCGCCGCAGATGCACGACGTCGTCGCCGTGTACGGCGGGTCGCCCGCGATGGCGCTGCGCAAGGTCGACATCCCCTCCGCGCTGCCGTCGGTCTTCGCCGCCGTGCGGATCTCGGTGCCGGGCGCCATCACCGGCGCGTTGATCGCCGAGTGGCTCGGCGGCACCGGCGACGGGGTCGGCTACGCGGTCGTCTCCGCGCTCGGCCGCTCGCAGAACACCCAGGTGTGGGCGCTGATCATCGTGATCACCTTCGTCTCGCTGATCCTCTACACCCTCGCCCAGGTCGTCGAGTCGTTCGTGCTGACGCGCCTGGGCTCGCCCGCAGCGAACGCCGGCTAGTCGTCGCCGGTCCTGCCTCAGGGGGCGGGGGCCGCCGGCAGGGTCACGGTGAAGATCGACCCCTCGCCGAGGCGCGAGGCGATCTCGATCCGGCCGTGGTGCCGGGCGGCGATGTGGGCGGCGATCGACAGCCCCAGCCCGGTGCCGGGCTCGCGCAGCGCTTCGGGGTTGGTCGTGCGGTAGAACGACGTGAAGAGTCCGATCTGATCGGCCTCGGAGATCCCGATGCCGTCGTCGCGCACCGTCAGGACGGCGTCGCTGCCGCGCTGCTCGGCGCAGACCCACACCGAGCCGCCGGCCGCGGTGTACTTGAGCGCGTTGCTCACCAGGTTGCTCAGCAGCCGGTCGAGCTCAGGGCCGTCCGCCAGGACCCGGACGGCGTCGTCGCCCACCCCGACGTCCAGGTTGATCGACTGGTGGCCTGCTGATGACTCCATCAACGAGCACACGTCGTGCACCACGCGGTTCAGGTCGACCGGCGCCAGGACGAGCGGCTGCTGCGGGTGACTGAACGTCGCCAGCAGCAGGAGGTCCTCGACGACGCGCTGCATGCGCACGGTGCCCCGCGCCATGGCGTCACGGAACCGGGTCGCGTCGGGGTCGAGCTCGACGTCGCAGAGCATCTCGAGGTTTCCCGAGATGACGCTGAGGGGGGTCCGCATCTCGTGCGAGAGCGTCTGGATCAGGTGGGTGCGGTAGTCGTCGAGCTGCTGGAGCTCGCCGACGAGCTCGCGCTCGCGCTCGAGCGCGCGCGCCGCCACCAGCGCCGCGCCCAGGTCGTGCCCGATCTCCAGGGCTGCGGCCGACTCGACGGTCGACCACGCCGGGTCCTGGACGCGCCGGGAGAGAGCGAGAAGACCCAGGCACTCCGGACCGGCGCCGAGCGGGACGGCGAGCATCGATCCGAGACCCAGGTCGGCCAGGCGCACCCGGGCCTCGTCGAGCAGCGGCTGGAACGCCGAGCTGCTCGTCTCGTCGGTCCGGGCGTGCGGTGACACCACGAGCACTCGCTGCTCGACCCAGAGGGCCGGGGCGAGCTGGTGGGCGAGCTCGACCATGGGCTCGGGGATCGGCACGAGCCGGCCGTCGCGGGTGCGCGCGTAGCCGCGTCCGGCCGCTCCGGCGCCGAGCGCCTGGATCCAGGTCCCGGTGGCGGAGAAGCCGTCGATCAGCGGGCGGTGCGTGTGGCTGAGCACCGCCTCGACCGAGGCGCGGGCCGGCAGCGACGCCGATCGGATCATCCGCCGTGCGGACTCGGCGTGAGCCACCTGCTGCACGAGGCGCTCGCGCTCGAAGGCGGTGATGACGACGCGCTCGGCCTGGTGGGCGTACCGCTCGAGCAGGCGACGCTGGGGTGCGTCGGGCCGCCGTCCGGTCACCGGCTTGTCGACCGACAAGATGCCGCAGAGCTGGCCTCGATCGTCGGTGAGCACGCCCAGCAGGATGTCCATCGGGTGCCAGGCGTCGGGGCCCTCGCCCTGGGGTGGGGACGTCTCGATCCAGGTGCCGGGGAGCTCGCCCACGGTGTTCTCGTTGGCCAGGAAGAGGCAGCGCCCCCACGACTCGGCCTGGTCCATGACGGGGTCGAGCACGGCTACGGGGTCGGCCGTCATGACCTGCTCGCGGAACTCCTCGGGGCCCGCGTAGGCGACCGTCACGAGGTCGTCGCCGAGCACCACCGAGATCACCGCCACCTCGAACCCGACCATCTCGACGACCGACTCGACCATCAGCTGCAGCACCGAGCGCGCGGAGGAGTCCGACCAGCCACCGTCGGCAGCAGTGCGCGCGTGAGCAGCAGCCACGCCGAGCTCAACCACCATCCCTGCACTCCTCCTCGACGCGGACCCCGGCGCCCATGATTGCTCACGGAAGCGTTTCGCGCCGGACATTCGCGCGCTGCTCGGGTTTTGACCGGAGAACTCACGCGCCGACGCCTCGCAGCCGACGCGGTGCGTCACGGACGGCCTGCTCGCGGATGCGGCGTGGGCCGCACCCCGAGCGTCTCCGGCGACACGTAGATTGGGTGCATGTCACTGCTCCGCCAGCCGATCCTGCTCCTCGCCCGCAGCACCCGGGTGAAGCAGCTGGTCAGCACCATGCCCGTCACCTCCGGCATCGTCACCGGCTACGTGCCCGGCGAGTCGACGCAGTCCGCGGTCGAGGCCAGCGCCGAGCTCGTCGACGACGGGCTCAAGGTCACCCTCGACTACCTCGGCGAGGACACCCTCGACGCCGCGCAGGCCGACGCGACCGTGGCGGCCTACGTCGAGCTCCTCACCGCCCTGGGTGCCCGCGGCCTGCCCCGGAGCGCCGAGGTGTCGGTCAAGCTCTCCGCCATCGGACAGGCGATTCCCGAGGTCGGCGACAGGCTGGCCCTGGAGAACGCCCGCACGATCTGCCGCGCCGCGCGCAACGCCGGCACCACGGTGACCCTCGACATGGAGGACCACACGACCACCGACCGCACGCTGTCGGTGCTGCGCGACCTGCGCAAGGACTTCCCCGAGACCGGGGCGGTGCTCCAGGCCTACCTGCACCGCACCGAGCGCGACTGTCGGCAGCTGGCCTACGAGGGCTCGCGCGTACGGCTCTGCAAGGGCGCCTACAGCGAGCCGGACGACGTGGCGTTCTCCGAGGCCATCGACGTCGACAAGTCCTACGTGCGGTGCCTCAAGGTGCTGCTCGGTGGCGAGGGCTACCCGATGATCGCCACGCACGACCCGCGGATGGTCGAGATCGCGGCCTCGCTGGCGAGTCGCTACGGGCGCGCGCAGGGCAGCTACGAGTTCCAGATGCTCTACGGCATCCGCCCCGACGAGCAGCGCCGCCTCGCCGGGATCGGGGAGACCGTGCGGGTCTACGTGCCCTACGGTCAGGAGTGGTACGGCTACCTGATGCGTCGCCTCGCGGAGCGCCCGCAGAACCTGTCGTTCTTCCTCAAGTCCCTGATCTCCAAGAAGTAGGTGCGCCATGACGTCCATGCCCGGTGACGCACTCACTGCGCAGACCGCCGTCATCGGCGCCGGGGTCATGGGCGAGACGTTGCTCTCGGGCCTGGTGCGAGCCGGACGCCGCGTCGATGCGCTGCTGGTGGGGGAGAAGCGCGCCGAGCGCGCCCGCGAGCTCGAGGAGCGCTACGGCGTGGCCGTCGTCTCCAACGTCGAGGCTGCGCAGAAGGCCGAGACCATCGCCCTGGTGGTCAAGCCGCAGGACATGGGTGACGTGCTCGACGAGATCGCACCGTCGCTGCGAGCCGGGCAGCTGATCGTGTCGCTCGCCGCCGGCATCACGACGGCGTTCATCGAGGCCCGGGTGCCCGCCGGCGTCGCCGTCGTCCGCGTCATGCCGAACACGCCCGCATTGGTCGACGAGGGCATGGCGGCGATCTCACCCGGCTCGCACTGCTCGGAGGCCCACCTGGCCGAGGCCGAGTCGCTGCTCGCCTCGGTCGGCCGCGTCGTCCGCATCCCGGAGCGTCAGCAGGACGCCGTCACGGCGATCTCGGGCTCGGGGCCGGCGTACATCTTCTTCGTCGTCGAGTCGATGATCGAGGCCGGGGTGCACCTCGGGCTGCCGCGCTCGACCGCGAGCGAGCTCGTCATCCAGACCCTCGTGGGGTCGGCCAAGATGCTGCGCGAGACCGGCACCCACCCCGCGGTGCTGCGAGAACAGGTCACCTCGCCCGGCGGCACCACCGCCAGCGCGCTGCGCGAGCTCGAGATCCACCGGGTGCGCGCGGCGTTCCTGGCGGCGATGGAGGCCGCACGCAACCGCTCGCGCGAGCTGGCCGAGGGTTCGTGAGCCACACTGGTGGCCATGACCTCCACCGCCGACACTCCTACCACCCCTGGCACCCCTGGCACTCCTGACGTCCGGTTCTGGTTCGACCCCGTCTGCCCGTTCGCGTGGATGACGAGCAAGTGGGTCCGGATGGTGCAGGCCCAGCGCGACTACACCGTCGAGTGGCGCTTCATCTCGCTGCGCTTGCTCAACGCCCACCTCGACTACGACGCGCACTTCCCGCCGGAGTACGAGGACGGGCACACCGCCGGGCTCAAGCTGCTGCGGGTCTTCGCCCACGTGCGCGACGACCACGGGCCCGACGCCGTCGAGAAGCTCTACCCGGCGGTGAGTGCGCGCATCTTCGACCGGCCGCCCGGGTCCTACGACGCCACCGACCTGCGCCCGGTGATCGAGGGCGCCCTCGCCGAGGTCGGGCTGCCGGCGGAGCTGGCCGACCACCTCGACGACACGTCGAAGGATGCACAGATCCAGGCCGAGACCGACGAGGCGCTCGCGCTGACCGGCAAGGACGTCGGCACACCGATCCTGCACATCGCCCCGCCCGAAGGCGCAGCGTTCTTCGGCCCGGTGATCAGCAGGCTCCCCACCGACGAGCAGGCCGCGGAGCTGTGGGACCACGTCGTGGGTCTTGCGACGTTCCCCGGCTTCGCCGAGCTCAAGCGCAGCCTGCGCGAGATGCCGCAGCTGGCGTCGTTCGGCGTCGAGGAGGACGCCGTCGGCACGCAGGAGGACTGGCACGGCGGCTCACGGCGCCAGAAGAAGTGACCTGCGCGTGAGGGGTCTGCCGCTGGTGTGGGGTGCGAGCCCGGCCGAGGTGGCGCGCGACTACCCGGCCGATGCGCTGATCGACGGCCCGGTCGTCGCGATGACGCGCGCGGTGACGGTGCGTGCCCCGGCCGAGACGACCTGGCGGTGGCTGTGCCAGCTCGCCGTGGCGCCGTACTCCTACGACCTCGTCGACAACCTCGGTCGCCGCAGCCCCCGTGAGCTGACGCCCGGCGCGGACGACCTGACCGTGGGCCAGAAGATCGTCATGGTCTACACCCTCACCGACGTCGAGGCACCGCGCCAGTTCACCGGGATCGCTCCGGGTGGTCCCGACACGGGCTGGATGGCGGCGACGTACGCGGTCGAGCCCGACCGGCACGACCCCGGGAGCTGTCGCCTGGTGTGCCGGATGGTCGCCGCGGCGGGCTCGCCCCTGACCCGGCTGCGCGCGCACGCCCTGGCCTGGGGTGACCTCGTCATGCTGCGCAAGCAGCTCCTCACGCTCAAGTCCCTCGCCGAGTCGGCGCATCGACGCGCCGACTCGACCTGAGTCCTGTGCCGAGTCGGCGCGTCTACGCGCCGACTCGACGAGGGTCGGGTGCGTGCCATGATCGGGTGATGGAGATCTACCGCACCCCCGAGGACGCGTTCGCGAGCATCGACTGGCCGCGCGCCGGCACGCAGACGTCGTACGCCGAGGTGGCCGACCCCGACGGTGGCGAGCCGCTGCGTCTGGCCTACGTCGACGTGGTGCCGCAGGGCTGGGCGGACGACGGACCGGTCGCGCTCATGCTCCACGGTGAGCCGACCTGGTCGTACCTCTACCGCGACGTCGTCGACGTCGTCAGCGCCGCGGGTGTGCGCTGCGTGGTGCCGGACCTCATCGGGTTCGGTCGTTCCGACAAGCCGCTGGCGGTCGGTGACCACACCTACGCGCGCCACGTCGAGTGGGTGCGCGCGTTGCTCGTCGACCACCTCGACCTGAGCGCAGCCACCCTCGTGGGGCAGGACTGGGGTGGGCTCATCGGGCTGCGCCTGGTCGCCGAGCATCCCGACCGCTTCGCCGCGGTCGTGGTCGCGAACTCGGGTCTGCCCACCGGCGACTTCGACATGCCGGAGATCTGGTGGCAGTTCCGCCACGCGGTCGAGAAGGCGCCGACGCTCGACGTCGGCCGCTTCGTCGAGGCCGGGTGCGTGCGGGGGCTCAGCGACACCGACCGGACGGCGTACGACGCACCGTTCCCGACCGAGGAGTCGAAGGCTGCAGCTCGGGCGATGCCCACCCTGGTGCCGACCCGCCCCGACGACCCGGCCACCAAGGCCAACCGCGCCGCGTGGGAGGTGCTGCAGGCCTGGGACAAGCCGTTCCTCACCGCCTTCAGCGACGGCGACCCGATCACCGGCGCGATGGCGCCCATCCTGCGCAAGCTCATCCCGGGCGCAGCGGGGCTCGACCACCCCACGATCGAGAACGCCGGGCACTTCCTGCAGGAGGACGCCGGCGCCGAGCTCGGCGCCGTCGTCGCGGCGTTCCTCACCTGAGCCCCGGCCCGGGCCTCACAGCCCGATCGCCGCGTACGCCGCCGCCAGCACCGGCTCGGTGACGGCCCGGGCCCGCTCCGCTCCGCGTGCGTAGACGGAGCTGACGTGCGCGCGGTCGTTGGCCAGCGCGACGTAGCGCTGCTGCACGGGCTCGAGCGCGGCGACCACCGCGTCGGTGACGGCACGCTTGAGGGCGCCGTAGGTCGTCACGCCGTCGGCCGACCCGCCGCATGCCTCGAGGACGTCGAGCAGGTTGGTCACGCCCGGCTTCGCCACCCGGTCGCGACGCACCGCGTCGATGCCGGTGTCGCTGTCGGTGACCGCGCGCGCGACCTTGCGCCGGACGACGTCGGGGGCGTCGAGCAGCAGGATGGTGCCCTGCTCGGACGACGTCGTCTTGCCCATCTTGCTCGTCGGCTCGGCGAGGTCCATGACCCGCGCCGCGATCGGGGGCGTGGTGATCTCGGGGACCGTGAAGACCGGCCCGTAGGTGGTGTTGAAGCGCAGCGCCAGGTCGCGGGTCAGCTCGACGTGCTGGCGTTGGTCGTCGCCGACCGGCACCTGCTCGGGCCGGTAGAGCAGGATGTCGGCGGCCATCAGGACCGGGTAGGTGAAGAGCGAGGTGCGCGTCGACCCGACCCCGCGGCCCTTCTCCTTGAACTGGATCATCCGACCGAGCTCGCCGGTCGTCGCCACGCACTCCAACAGGTACGACAGCTGGGCGTGGGTCGGCACCCGGCTCTGCACGAAGAGCGTCGACTCCTCGAGCCCGACGGCCAGCAGCAGCGCTGCCTGCTCGGCGACGAGCGCGCGTAGCACGACCGGGTCGTGCGGCACCGTCAGGGAGTGCAGGTCGGCGATGCCGTAGAAGCAGTCGGCCCGGCCCTGCTGGGCCGCCATCGGACGCAGCGCGCCCAGGTAGTTGCCGAGCGTGAGGTGGCCGGTGGGCTTGAGCAGCGAGAGGGCGCGGGGTCGGGTGGCGAGGGCGGTGCCGGTCATGGGTGGGGCTCCTGAGGTGAGGGCCCACGGGTCGCGCCGAACCGGAACGAGCAACGGCCGCCCGTGGGCGGCCGAGTGTCTGCGCGTGCGTCAGAGGGTGGTCCGCCGGATCAGGCGGGCCACCACTGCATCGAGGACGTCGTCAGCACGCGAGCAGCATGCCACAGACCGACGTCTGGTAGCTCCCTTCAGCCCAACCGCGCCGTCACGACCTCGTCGAGGACGGCGAGGGGGAGTGAGCCGGAGTCGAGGACGGCGGAGTGGAATGCCTTGATGTCGAAGCCCGAGCCCAGTCGGGCCTCGGCCTCGCGGCGGATCCGCTCGATCTCGACCCGCCCGACCATGTACGACGTCGCCTGGCCGGGGGTGACGATGTAGCGGTCGACCTCGGGGCGCACGACGCCCTCCGCCAGCGGGGAGTTCTCGAGCATGTACTGCACCGCCTGCTCGCGGCTCCACCCGAGCGCGTGCAGCCCGGTGTCGACGACGAGGCGGCAGGCACGCATCGAGTCGGCGGCGAACATGCCCATCCGGTCGACGGCGGAGGTGTAGAGACCCATCTCGTCGGCGAGCCGCTCGGTGTAGAGGCCCCAGCCCTCGGCGTAGGCGCTGTTGTGCAGGTGCTTGCGGAACTCCGGGACGCCGTCCAGCTCGGCGGCGATGGCCAGCTGCAGGTGATGACCGGGGATGCCCTCGTGGAAGGCCATCGACTCCAGCTCGAAGGTGCCCCACGACGTCGGGTCGTCGACGTTGATGAAGAAGGTGCCGCCGCGGCTGCCGTCACCGGCCGGCGGGAAGTAGAACGCCTTGGCGCCGCTCATCGTCGACTGCACCGCGCACGGGGCTTGCGGCAGCACCTCGAACCACTGCGGCATCGCGTCCCACGCGCGCGCCATCGCCACCTCGGCAGCGCTGACCAGCTGCGAGCCCTCGGTGAAGTGCAGCGCCGGGTCGGAGCGCATCGCGTCGAAGATCGCGGCGAGGTCGTCGGTGCCGACGACCTCCGGGCCCAGGGCGCGGTACTCGTCGGCCAGCTTGGCGACCTGGGCCAGCCCGAGGTCGTGGATCTCCTGCGCCGAGCGCGTCGTGGTCGTGTAGTAGCGCAGCGTGGCGTCGTACGCCGCCTCGCCGTCGGGCAGGCCGCCGAGCCCGCATGCCTCGTCGGGGCGCGCGTGCGGCAGCACCTCGTGACGGAGGACGTCGCGGTAGGCGGCCATCGCCGGGTGCACCTCCTCGGCGACGACGTCCGCCATCCGCGCGCGCCAGGCGGCGGCGTCGACGTCGTCCGGAGGAGCCGGCAGCGACGTGACGATCGGGGACTCCTCGAGGGGCAGCGCCAGCTGGGCGTCGATCTGGTCGACCGTGCCGGTGACCGCGAACGCCGCCGGCGTGCGACCCGCGACGAGCCCCTCGCGGAGCCGCTCGACCAGGGCCTCGTACATCCGGGCCACCCCGCGCAGCTTGTCGGCCATCGCCTCGGCGACGTCGGCGTCCGGCAGGCCGAACATGCCGAGCACGATCGGCACCACCGCCTGGGGTCCGAAGATCGGGTCGGCGAGCACCTCGGCCAGGCGAGCCTCCAGGAGGTCGGCGGTCGCGGTCGCCGTCGAGGCCAGCACCGCGCGGGTGACCTGCTCGGTCTGCGTCAACGCGGCCGCCTCGATCGCCTCGGCGGCGCTCGCGAAGCTGCGCAGGGCGGCGACGTGGGCGTCCTCCGACTCGCGGCTCGCGTCCTCCCAGGCGCCGGCCCAGCGGTAGTCGCCGAGGAGGTGCGCCTCGGAGGGCTCGTTGCGCAGGTAGTGCTCCCAGAACGAGGTGGCGAGGTCGTCGATGCCCGGGGCCGGAGTCGTCATGACGCCGACCCTACGACGCCGGACGGACTACGGCGCGAAGTCCGACGGCGGCGTGAACACCACCAGCCACCAGATCCACCCGACCTGACCGACGACGCCGGCGACGACCCAGAACGCCGTCCGCCGACGCCACCACCGAGAGAGCCGCTCGCGGTGCGCACCGACGAGCACGATCGCCAGCGGGAAGAGCGGCACCAGGTAGCGCACGATGCTGGTGCCACCGTCGACGACCGCGAGGAGGTAGACGGCGTACGCCGCCGCCCAGACGCGCAGCCGTAGGTCGATGCCCGGGGCGACGCGGGGCACGAGCAGCGCCAGCGAGAGGCCCAGCGCGAGGACCATCGCCAGGGCCGGCACGACGCTCTCACGGCTGTGGGTCCCGAGCGCGAGCCCGACCGTGCGCCGCCACGGCTCGATCGGGTCGATCACGGCCTCGCCGCGCCAGGCGGTCATCGTCGACGGGTAGGCGTCGCGCCGGCCGGTCCCGGCCCACGCGATCGTCGTCCACAGGAGGCCGGAGACGCCGGTCGCGACGACCGCGAGCCCGGCGTCGAGCCGCTCACGCCGCCCGAACGGGCGCTGCGCCCGCTCGCGCCCTCGCATCCAGACGGCTACGACCACCACGATCGACAGCGGGAGCGCGATCGGCCGCGTGACGCCGATGAGCAGCGCGACCAGGCCGGACCCGATCCACTGGCCGCGCACGAGCAGGAGCAGGAAGCCGACGAGCAGCAGCATGCCGAACGACTCGGTGTAGGCCATCTGGAGCACCGGCGAGGCCGGCAACGCCGCCCACACCGCGACCACGGCGAGGGCTGGGCCGGCGCGCCCGGGCGCGGCGTGCGGCGACGTCTCGATCACGAGCCGCGCCATCAACACCGCCGCGGCGAGGCCGGCGGCCAGCGCCAGGAGCGGTGCCACGGTGGCGAAACCGAGCGTGGTCGCCCACGACACCAGGCGGATCGCCAGGGGGTAGAGCGGGTAGAACGCCCAGGGGTTCTGCTGCACCCGCCCGTCGTCCCCGACGGGCAGGGTGTCGGGGTAGCCGTCGGTGGCGATGCGCTCGTACCACTGGGCGTCCCACGAGACGGCGAGGTCGATGTCGCCCTCCCGCGGACCGGTGACCGCCGCGAACCAGACCTGGTCGTGGCCCGCCAGGGTCAGCAGCACGCCGGAGACCACCCGAAGCCCCAGGTAGAGCGCCGCTACCTGGACCCAGAGCGGCCGACCCGTCCACCAGTGGCCCCACTCGCGGGCCCACGGTCGGGCCCATGACGAGGGCCCGGTCGAGGGCGCGGGCGAGGGCGCGCCGACGGACTGGGCCATGCGTCCAGTGTCACCTACGCCCCGCCACCCGACGCACGCGTCACGAGGCCGCGGCGCCGATCGCTCAGGACTAGTCTCGGCTGATGGACTCACCACCAGGCCCGTCCATCGCGCCCCCGCCGGGGCCGTCGTCCGTGGCGGGTGCGTGCGCCGGACCGGCCACGGTCGTGCACGACCCGAGCCTGACCGACTACGACTTCGGCCGCGACCACCCGATGTCGCCGGTGCGCGTCGACCTGACGATCGCCCTGGCGACCGACCTCGGTGTCCTGGCGGTCCCCGGGGTCCAGGGGGGCCTGCGGGCGGTCGCCGCGCCGGTGGCCGGCGCCGATCAGCTCGTCACCGTGCACGACCCCCGGCTCATCGAGGCCGTCATGGCCGCGGGCGCCGACCCGGCGAGGGCGTCGGCCGACTTCGGGCTCGGCACCGACGACAACCCGGCCTTCGTGGGCATGCACGAGGCTGCCGCGCACGTCGTGGGTGCCTCGCTCGAGGCCTTCCGGCAGGTCTGGTCGGGGGAGTCGCTGCACAGCGCCAACATCACCGGTGGCCTGCACCACGCGATGCCCGACCGGGCCAGCGGCTTCTGCGTCTACAACGACGTCGCGGTCGGGATCCAGTGGTTGCTCGACCAGGGAGCCGAGCGCGTGGCCTACGTCGACGTCGACGTCCATCACGGCGACGGCGTCGAGCGGATCTTCTACGACGACCCCCGGGTGCTGACGATCTCGCTGCACGAGTCCGGCCGCTTCCTCTTCCCGGGCACGGGGGAGTGCCACGACGCCGGCGGGCCCGACGCGCTCGGGTCGGCGGTCAACGTCCCGCTGCCGCCCGGGACGGGCGATGCCGGATGGCTGCGCGCCTTCCATGCGGTCGTCCCGCCGCTGCTGCGCGAGTTCGACCCCGAGGTCCTGGTCACCCAGCACGGTTGTGACTCCCACGCCGACGACCCGCTCGCCCACCTGATGCTGTCGGTCGACGGCCAGCGCGCGACCTACCTGGCCCTGCACGAGCTGGCTCACGAGGTGGCCGAGGGGCGGTGGGTCGTCACCGGGGGCGGCGGCTACTCCCTCGTCAGTGTCGTTCCGCGGGCGTGGACCCACCTGCTGGCCGTCGTGGCGGGGCAGCCGCTGGAGCCCGACACCGAGACCCCGGAGTCGTGGCGCGAGCACGTGCTGCACGCGATCGGGACGTCGGCACCGCGCCGGATGACCGACGGCAGGACGCCGTCGTACCGACGCTGGGAGGAGGGCTACGACCCCGACACCTGGCTCGACCGGAGCATCGACCACGCCCGCACCGAGCTCTTCCCGTATCACGGCCTCGATCCGCTCCCGTAACAACACGCCGTTGCCGTCAAGAATCATGAGTCGTTCTCTTCCCCACACGTCACTCCAGGCCCTATCCTCAGGCCTGTCGTGCCTGACGTTCACTGGTGGGGAAGCCAGTGGCGGGCACCTGGAAAGCTGGTACCCCCATGACGAACTCTCCCGGCCCGACGTCGGACCCGAAGTTCCTGACCATCGCCGAGGTCGCAGGCATGATGCGCGTCTCGAAGATGACCGTCTACCGCCTGGTGCACGGCGGTGACCTGCCTGCGGTGCGCGTGGGTCGCTCGTTCCGCGTGCAGGAGGGGGACGTCGACGAGTACCTGCGCAAGAGCTACTTCAACGCAGGCTGACCCACCGGGTTGCTCGGCGACACGTCGTCGCCGCGACCCGGCGATTGCGAGACGCGTGGGGGCGGCCAGTACCCTGGTCCGGCCCCCAGCGCTCGTGCTGGGTGCAACTGAGCTGAAGAGGGTTTTCGTGGGTTCTGTCATCAAGAAGCGGCGCAAGCGCATGGCCAAGAAGAAGCACCGCAAGCTTCTCAAGAAGACGCGCGTGCAGCGTCGCAAGCTCGGCAAGTAACGACCGTCCTCACGTGAGGGTCTAGCGATGGCCGGTGGCGACAAGGTCGTCCTCGTGACCGGGGTCTCTCGTGACCTCGGCCGTCGTTGTGCCTCGGCGATCGCCGAGGACCCCTCGGTCGGTCGCGTCATCGGCGTCGACGTCGTCCCCCCGCGCGGGGACGTCGGCGACGTCTCGTTCGTGCGCGCTGACATCCGCAACCCCGTCATCGCCAAGGTCATCGCCAAGGAGGACGTCGACACCGTCGTCCACATGAGCGTGATCGCGACTCCCGGCAGCGTCGGAGGTCGCCACACGATGAAGGACCTCAACGTCATCGGCACGATGCAGCTCCTCGCGGCATGCCAGAAGGCGCCTCGCGTGAGCGACCTGATCGTGAAGTCGACGACGACGGTCTACGGCGCCAGCAACCGTGACCCGGCGATGTTCACCGAGGACATGGAGCCGCGCCGCGCAGCACGCGCCGGCTACGCCAAGGACGTCGCCGAGATCGAGGGCTACGTCCGCGGTCTCGCGCGCCGCCGCAGCGACTGCCGGGTGACCGTGCTGCGGTGCGCCAACGTCATCGGGCCGCACGTCGTCAGCCCGCTGATGTCGTACTTCCGGCTACCCGTGATCCCGACCGTGCTCGGCTACGACGCCCGGCTGCAGTTCCTGCACGAGACCGACCTGATGGCGGTGCTGCAGCACGCGGTGGCGGGCGACGTCGCCGGCACCTTCAACGTCGCCGGCGGGGGCGTCCTGATGCTCTCGCAGGCGGTACGCCGACTCAAGCGCCCCTCCGTGCCGATGCCGGCCTTCGCGGTCGGCAGCCTCGGGTCCGCCCTGCGTTCTGCCCGAGTGGCCGACTTCTCCCCCGAGCAGCGCGACTTCTTGACCTACGGCCGCGGTGTCGACACCACCGCGATGCGCGAGACGTTGGGCTTCGAGCCGCGCTACAGCACCGACGAGGCGTTCGCCGACTTCGCCGCCGGCCTCACGCCGACCGGCGGCAGGACCGAGAAGGCGCTGGCTGCGGCCGCCGAGCGTCTCCCCAGCACCCGCTCCCTCGACGGGTCCGGGCGCCCGGTGTTGTCCGGACCTCGCGCCGTTCCCGATCCGCACGACGTGGTGGCCCTGTCCAGCGCGCGACGATCACGAGGTGATGCACGTGGGTGACGCCGAGATCATTCCGATCGGCACCCGCGGCCGACCCGGCCGCGGCACCGGCACGCAGCCGTCGTCGGCGGCCCGAGGGCTCGCCACCGGCAGGAAGCCGGCCGCCAAGAAGTCGACGCCGCCGTCGGGAAACCCGTCGGCCACCCCGTCGGAGGCTGAGGTCGACCACGAGGTCGACCACGAGGTCGAGCGACCCGCGTCGAGCCAGCCGCCTGCGCCCGAGTCGTCGACCGACGCGCAGCTCCCGCTCTCCGGGCTCGGCCAGCCCCCGCAGGCCGACCCGCAGGCCGACCTGCAGGTCGATCCGGCGGCCGACTCCGAGGACCGGGTGCCCGCTCCGCCCGAGGGGCGCGGCGAGGCGTCGGCCTCGCCGCTCGCGATCAGCGAGCGCAACCCCCTGCGGTCGATCCCGACATCGGCCTGGCTCTCGGCCTTCCAGCACGCCGCGGTGGAGATCTTCGGCGACCAGTGGGAGCCCCGCCTGGCGGAGTTCCTCGCGTTCCTGCGCCGCCGGATCACCGGCGACTACGTCGTCGACGAGTACGGCTTCGATGCCGAGGTCACCCAGCGCTTCTTCATGGCCGCGCTTCGCCCGATCGCCCAGCAGTGGTTCCGGATCGAGGTCCGCGGGATCGACAACATCCCGGCCGAGGGAGGCGCCCTCGTGGTGTCGAACCACTCCGGCACCGTCCCGGTCGACGGGCTGATGACGATGGTGTCGATCCACGACCAGACCGGACGCCACCTGCGGGCCCTCGGGGCCGACCTGGTGTTCCGCATGCCCTTCATCTCCAGCCTGGCTCGCAAGGGCGGTGCCACCCTGGCCTGCAACGAGGACGCCGAGCGGATGCTGCGCGGCGGCGAGCTCGTGGGGGTGTGGCCCGAAGGTTTCAAGGGCATCGGCAAGCCGTTCTCCCAGCGCTACAAGCTGCAGCGCTTCGGTCGGGGCGGGTTCGTCTCGGCCGCGCTGCGCACCGGGGTGCCGATCGTGCCGCTCGCGGTCGTGGGTGCCGAGGAGATCTACCCGCTGGTCGGCAACATCCCGGCCCTCGCTCGCCTGATCGGCGTGCCCTACATCCCGGTCACGCCGTTCTTCCCCCTGCTCGGCCCGCTGGGGATGATCCCGCTGCCGTCGAAGTGGCTGCTGGAGTTCGGTGAGCCGATCCGCACCGACGAGTACGACGCCGGCGCTGCCGACGACCCGATGCTGGTCTTCGACGTCACCGACCAGGTGCGGGAGACGATCCAGCAGACGCTGTACTCGCTGTTGACGCAGCGCACGTCCGTCTTCGGCTGAGGCGACCCGGGCGCTGAGCCGCGCTCGAGCCGGTCACCACGGCGATCCGGGCGGGCGCGGTCGCTCAGTGCTTGTCGGGAGACCCGAGGGCGTCGGACAGCCCGTCGACGGCGCCATCGATCCCGTCGACCTCGTCGACCGGGGTGTCGTCGGATGTGCCCGTGCCCGTGCCGGTCAGCAGGTCGCCGATCGGGTCCTTGGAACTGCGCACGTTGAGGCCGCCGAGCAGGCCGCCCTTGGCGGCGGTGTCGTCACCCTTCGTCTCGCCGTCAGGAGCCCGCGGCGCCTGGGGGAGGGTCGGCTGGGCGGACGGCGGGGTGCCCGGGGCCCCAGGGGTCCGGTCGATCCGGCTGGCCGACGGCGCACGGCCCTTCGTGGCCCTCGAGGGCTCCTTGTCGTGCTTCGAGGCGGTGCCCTTGCCGGTCGCGGGCTGCTCGTCGCCGACGGAGACCGGCGCGGCGAGCGGACCGACCGCGTCGTCGAGCAGCGCGTCGAGCGTGCTGGAGGCGAAGACCGGGTCCTGCATGACGGGCAGGTCGGTGCACGTCGGGCACAGGCCCTGTGCCCGGACGTCGATGGCGGTGATCACCTGCGTGGCAGAGATCAGCGCGGCGCGCGCGTCACGCGGCACCAGGGTCTGCAACGAGGTGAGCGCGCCCATGCTCTCGGCGGTGAACGAGCGGAGCTCCTCGATCGAGGAGGCGTGGCCGGTGCTGCTGTAGTCGCGCAGCAGCAGGTCGGAGGCCTCGGATGCCTGGGCGACGAAGTCGTCGAGCGTGGCCGCGATCGCGCGGGCGTTGTCGTCCCCGTCGCGGCTGAGGGCGCCGACCTCGTCGAGGCGTCCGGTGGCGTTCCCGAGCAGGATGCTTCCCCTGCCGTCGTCGCCGCGCTGGACGCCGGCCTCGGCGTTCTCGATGGCGCGCTTGAGCGGGTAGAGGGTGTCGCCGGGCAGGGCGCTCTGGGCGGCTACCGCCATCGACGCCGTGGCGCCGACGATGGCGAAGCCGCCGACAGCGGCGACGATGCGGCGCTCGCGCGGCGTCCGTCGAGTGGTGGGTGCGAGGCGTACCTCGACCTGGTCGACCGGGGCGGCAGCAAGCGCGGACTCCGCGGCCGCCATCAGGCGCATGCGGAGGTCGACTGCGAAGTCAGCGCGCGGCGTGGGCGCTCGGGTGTCGCGCAGGGAGGTCACGAGGCCGACGAGGTCGGCGTACGGCGAGGCCTCACCGCTCGGACCGTGGCGAGCGACGCTCGACAGCAGGGCGTCGAACTCGTCGGCGCGCCTGCGCGAAGGAGCGAAGGGGCTCATCGGACTCCTCCTCTGCTGCTCGGCGGGTGGGCTGACGGACGGACGGTGGTGGGGGTGGAGGTAGGGGTGAGCGCGAGCCGGCCCCACACCTGCTCCAACGACGGACCGGCGTCGGAGGTTACGGGGGCGGGCGCACCGGCATCGAGGAAGTTCACGCTCATTCGCGCATCCCCTCAGGCATCAGCTTGGCGAGGTTGCGGACCCCGCGCAGCTGCAGCTGCTTGACCGCGCCGTCGCTGCGTCCGAGGACCTCAGCGGTCTCGGCGATGCTCATGCCCTGGAGGAAGCGCATCACCAGGCAGTCGCGCTGCTCGTCGGGCAGCTCGGTCAGCGCCTCGAGCAGCAGCTCGTTGGTGATGCCGGCCAGCACCGTGGCCTCGGGGCCCTCGGTCGCGTCGTCGTGGGCGCTCATGTCGTCGGTCGTCAGCTCGAGTCGCGTGCGACCGGCCTTGAAGTGGTCGGTGGCCAGGTTGCGCGCGATCGTCATCAGCCAGGCGCCGAAGTCCTTGCCCTGCCAGCGGAAGTTCTTCATGTTGCGCAGCGCGCGGAAGAAGGTCTCCGAGGTGAGGTCTTCGGCGAGCGGCGCCGAGCGCGTGCGGTAGAAGAGGAAGCGGTAGACCGACACGTGGTAGTGGTCGTAGAGGAGGCCGAACGCGTCGGCGTCGCCGCCGCGCGCCAGCTCGACCAGAGCGATCAGCCGGTCGCGCTCGGCCTCGGACTCCTCCGAGGACGCCGCGCGGTCGCCATCGCCGAACCCGTTACCCGCGGGCCCAGCAGGGTGCGCACCGACGCGTCGGGGAACCATGTCGTCCAGGGCCTCGGACGGCAGCCATCCAGGCCCGGCGAGGGCCGGCACCGGGTCGAGGAGGGTCAGCACGGCGGCGCGCAGGGCATCAAGCCCGCGCGCGACGTCCCGCCTCCCGTGAGCCATGTCTCCGCCCTCCGCAGATGATGCTCCCGATGATCTCCGGACGGAGTCTAGGTCAGGTCTGACGTTCGGGCGAGGGGTTGGCACAAACCGTCTCGCCGCCGAGGCGCGGCGTCGGTCGGTCAGTGCCGGCGCCGCCAGGACCCGCCGGCCACCACGGCACCGGCGACCGCCCCGGTCACCGCCGAGACGACGAGCCCGGCTCGCGCTGCCTTGCGACCGGTGCGGTAGTCGCGGATCCGCCATCCCTGCTCGCGGGCGTGCGCGCGCAGCTTCGCGTCGGGGTTCACCGCGCACGGGTCGCCGACGAGGCCCAGCATCGGCAGGTCGTTGACCGAGTCCGAGTACGCCGAGCAGCGCGACAGGTCGAGCCCCTCGCGCGCGGCGAGAGCGAGGATCGCCTCCGACTTCGCCGGCCCGTGGAGCAGGTCGCCGACCAACCGACCGGTGTAGATGCCGTCGAGGTGCTCGGAGACCGTGCCCATCGCCCCGGTGAGACCGAGCCGGCGCGCGATGATCTGGGCGATCTCGATGGGGGCGGCCGTCACGAGCCACACCCGCTGGCCCTCGTCGAGGTGCAGCTGGGCCAGGGCCCGGGTGCCCGGCCAGATCCGCTGAGCCATGACCTCGTCGAAGATCTCCTCCCCGAGCTCCTCGAGCTCGACGACGGTGTGGCCGGCGATGAAGCTCAGCGCGGAGTTGCGCGCCTCGGCGACGTGCTCGGGGTCCTCGACGCCGGCGACGCGGAAGTAGAGCTGCATCCAGGCAGCACCCAGGATGTCTCGGGTGGTGAAGAACTTGCGGCGGTGCAGCCCGCGCGCGAGGTGGAAGATGCTGGCGCCCTGCATGACGGTGTTGTCGACGTCGAAGAACGCCGCTGACGTCGGGTCGACGGGGTGGTCGAGGGCGGTCTCCACCTCGGCTGCCGCAGCCGCGGCCTCGCCGGCCATGGCTGATCGCTGCTGCAGGTTGAGCCGTCGTGCTCGATCGGCGGGCGACATGGTCGTGAGGATAGTGGGCCGGTGTCGGATCGTAGACTGCCCTGCATGCTCCCAGCCGACGCAGCGGACTCCGCCGACCTGCTCGACGGACCCGACGACGCGGCCGAGCTCGACTCGACACCCCTGCACCTGACCGCGCTGCTGGCCCGCGCGGCGCTCGAGAACCCCACGAAGCTCGCGATCGTCGAGGCAGGGGGGCGCAGCGCGACGTGGGCCGAGCTGGACGACGAGGTCGGCCGCGTGGCCACCGGGCTCGGTACGGCGGGCGTCCTCGCCGGCCACCGCGTGATGCTCGCCTCGAGCAACCGCATCGAGTTCGTCACCACCTACCTCGGCATCCTGCGCGTGCAGGCCATCGCCGTCCCGGTCAACCCGCGAGCGACCGCCCACGAGCTGGCGCGGCTGCTGGTCGACTGCGGGGCGCGGATGGTCGTCGCCGACAGCGACGCCGTCACCACCGTCCGCGAGGCCGCGGCGCTGCTGCGTGCGGACTCCGCACCGCTGGCCGAGAGCGTGCGCGTCGTGGTGATCGGGACGACCACGCAACCGGGTGAGAGCTCCTACGACCACCTCCGCGCCGACGTCGCGCAGCCCGTGCCCGCGCTGACCGACCGCGAGCGGCTCGCGGTCCTGCTCTACACGAGCGGCACCTCCGGGCTGCCGCGGGCGGCGATGCTGTCGCACCGGGCGCTGGCGGCCAACATCGCGCAGGTCGCCGGGGTCGAGCCGCCGATGATCCACGGCGACGACGTCGTGCTCGGGGTGCTCCCGCTCTTCCACGTCTACGGGCTCAACGCCGTGCTCGGGTGCGTGGTGCAGGAGCGCGCCAAGCTGGTGCTCACCGACCGGTTCGACCCGCAGGGCACCCTCGACCTGATCGACGACGAGGCGTGCAGCGTCGTCCCGGTCGCGCCTCCGGTCCTGGCCCACTGGCGCGACGTCGACCTGGAGGGCCGCCTCGGCCCGGTGCGTCTGATGCTCTCGGGATCGGCGCCGCTGCAGCCCGCGGCGGTGGCTGCGTTCACCGAGCGTACGGGGATCCCGGTGCACCAGGGCTACGGCTTGACCGAGGCCGCTCCAGTCGTGACGAGCACGCTGCGCTCGCCTGCTCCACCGTCGCCCGGGTCGGTCGGCGCGCCACTCGACGGCATCGACCTGCGTCTGGTCGACGACGGCGGCGCGGTCGTCGTCGGCGACGATCCCGGCGAGATCCAGATCCGGGGCGACAACCTGTTCAGCGGCTACTGGCCCGATGGTGCCGACGGCCCCGACGCCCACGGCTGGTGGGCGACCGGCGACGTCGGGTTCGTCGACGAGCGCGGCGACGTCTTCCTCGTCGACCGGGTCAAGGAGCTGGTCATCGTGTCCGGCTTCAACGTCTACCCGGTCGAGGTCGAGGACGTCATCGCCGAGGTCGAGGGAGTGCGCGCGGTGGCGGTGATCGGTGTGGCCGACGAGCAGACCGGGGAGGCCGTGGTCGCCTACGTCGTGGCCCCCGACCTCGAGCCCGTCGCCTTCGAGGAGGCTGTCCGAGCGCACTGCTCGAGCCGGTTGGCGCGCTTCAAGGTGCCCACCCGCATCGAGGTCGTCGCCGTCCTGCCCCACACGGTGACCGGCAAGGTGCAGAAGGGCCGGTTGCGCGGCATCGAGCGTCGTCGCGTCCTCGGGATCCTCGAGTGAGCGACGACGTCGCCGGCGCTGCCCGTGTCGTCGTCTACTCGCGCCCCGGCTGCCACCTGTGTCACGTGGCGCTGGAGGTCGTCGCCGAGGTCTGCAACGACCTGGGGGAGACCTACGCCGTCGTGATGATCGACGACGACCCCGAGCTGCGCGCGCGCTTCAGCGACGAGGTGCCGGTGACGTTCGTCGACGGGCGCCAGCACGACTTCTGGCGCGTCGACCCCACCCGGCTGCGGACCGCGCTCGGCGGGCCGGGCAGGTAGCACACCCGAACCACCCCCACCCGGGTGTGGATCGCATCACGTGTGGTAGGTCGCCCTGCCGCTCGTTTTGTTCCGGCGTTCACAAACTCCTACAGTGAACGCGCCGGAGGCCCACCCGTCACCCGAACCGGGGTCTCCGACTAGAAGGCAGAGCAGTGACCGCACGGAGTACGAGCGAGACGGCCCGGGACATCCCCGAGGCGACCGTCGCCCGCCTTCCCGTCTACCTGCGTGCCCTCAACACCTTGGCCGACGAGGCGATCCGCACGTGCTCGAGCGAGGACCTCGCCTCGGCAGCGGGGGTGAACAGCGCGAAGCTGCGCAAGGACCTCTCCTACCTCGGCTCCTACGGCACCCGCGGCGTCGGGTACGACGTCGAGTACCTCCGCTACCAGATCGCGCGGGAGATCGGCGTGACCCAGGACTGGGCGGTCGTCATCGTCGGCATCGGCAACCTCGGTCACGCGCTGGCCAACTACTCCGGGTTCCGCACCCGCGGGTTCCACGTGGTGGCGCTGCTGGACGCCGACGACGCCCGCCACGGCGAGCACGTCGCGGGGGTTCGCGTGCGGGCCTTCGACGACCTCGAGGAGATCGTCGAGGAGCAGGGGGTGGCGATCGGGGTCATCGCGACGCCGCCGCTCGCCGCACAGGCCGTCGCCGACCGGATGGTCGGCTGCGGCATCACCAGCATCTTGAACTTCGCCCCCACCGTCATCGCGGTGCCCGCCGGGGTCGACGTCCGCAAGGTCGACCTGTCCATCGAGCTGCAGATCCTGGCCTACCACGAGCAGCGCAAGGCCCAGCTGTGAGCGTCCTGGTCGTGGGCATCTCCCACAGCTCAGCCCCCGTCTGGCTGCTCGAGCGGGTCGCCCTCGACGCCGACGGCGTGCACAAGCTCGTCCACGACGCCGTGTCGTGCTCCCACGTCACCGAGGCGACGGTCATCTCGACCTGCAACCGGGTCGAGATCTACACCGAGGTCGACCGCTTCCACGGCAGCGTCGAGGACCTCACGGGCCTGCTCGTCGACCGGGCCGGCGAGAGCGCCGAGGCGATGCTCCCGCACCTCTACGTGCACTACGACGACGGCGCGGTGGCGCACCTGTTCCAGGTCGCGGCCGGTCTCGACTCGATGGCGGTCGGCGAGGGCCAGATCCTGGGTCAGACCCGCCAGGCGCTGCGCCTGGGCCAGGAGGTCGGCTCGGTCGGTCCGGCGCTCAACGTGCTCTTCCAGCAGGCGCTGCGGGTCGGCAAGCGCTCGCGCGCCGAGACCGGAATCGACCAGGTGGCGCCCTCGCTCGTGTCGGCCGCTCTCGAGCAGGCCGAGGCCCTGACCGGGCCGGTGCGCAACAGCCGCGTCGTCGTCGTCGGCGCCGGAGCGATGGCCGGCCTCGCGACCGCCACCGTCACCCGGCTGGGCGCCGCGCACGTGAGCGTCGTCAACCGCACGCCCGACCGCGCAGCCCGGCTGGCCACGGAGCACGCAGCCGTCCCGGTCCTGCTCTGCGACCTGCCCTCCGTGCTGGCCACGGCCGACCTGGTGATCAGCTGCACCGGCTCGGTAGGGCCGATCATCACCCGCGAGATGCTCGCCGAGGCCCGCGCCGGGGGCACCCGGCCGCTCTCGGTCATCGACATCGCGCTGCCGCGCGACGTCGAGGCGGGCGTCGCCACGCTGCCCGGCGTACGGCTCATCGACCTGGCCGACCTGGCCGAGACCCTGCGCGCCGGCGAGGCCGGGGGCGAGGTCGACGAGGTGCGTCGCATCGTCGGCGAGGAGGTCACCGCCTTCTTGACCGCGCGCCGCCAGGCCAGCGTGGCGCCGACCGTGGTCGCGCTGCGCTCGATGGCCACCTCGGTGGTCGACGCCGAGCTCGCCCGCCTCGACACCCGGCTCACGGGTCTCGACGCCGCGGCGCGCGACGAGATCCGTCGTACGGTCCACAGGGTCGCCGACAAGCTGCTCCACGAGCCGACGGTGCGCGTCAAGGAGCTCGCGAACGTCGATGGCGCCGTGTCGTACGCCGCAGCCCTGGCCGAGCTCTTCGCGCTCGACCCCGAGGCCGTCAGCGCCGTCACCCGGCCGGAGGTCTCATGAGCACCCCACGCACTTCTCCGGTTCCCCCGCTGCGCTCCGCCACCGGACAACTGCGCGGGGACCCCGCCATGAGCACCCCACGCACTTCTCCGGTTCCCCCGCTGCGCTCCGCCGCCCCGATCCGGGTCGGCACCCGTCGCAGCCTCCTCGCCACGACCCAGTCGGGCCAGGTCGCCGACCTCATCTCCGCCCACCTCGGTCGCGAGACCGAGCTGGTCGAGATCACGACGCACGGCGACGTCACCCAGGCCGCCGGCATCCCGCTCGCCGGGTCGAGCACCACCGGGGTGTTCGTCAACGCGCTGCGCGACGCGCTGCGCGACGGCCGGGTCGACGTCGCTGTCCACTCGCTCAAGGACCTTCCCACGCAGCCGGCCGCGGGCATCACCTTGGCCGCGATCCCGACCCGCGAGGACCCGCGTGACGTCGTGGTGGCGCGCGACGGGCTCACCCTCGGCGAGCTGCCGCAGGGCAGCCGGGTCGGCACCGGATCGCCGCGCCGCGTCGCGCAGCTGCACGCGCTCGGCCTGGGCCTCGAGCTCGTCGGGGTGCGCGGCAACGTCGACACCCGCATCTCCAAGGTGCGCTCGGGCGAGCTGGACGCCGTCGTCCTGGCCCGTGCCGGACTGGCCCGCATCGACCGGCTCGACGAGGTCACCGAGGTGCTCGACCCGTTGCAGATGCTGCCGGCCCCTGGGCAGGGCGCGCTGGCGGTCGAGTGCCGAAGCGACGACGACCTGTGCGCCTCCCTCGCCCCGCTCGACCACCCGGGAACCCGCGCCGCCGTCGAGGCGGAGCGTTCGGTGCTCGCCACCCTCGAGGGCGGCTGCTCGGCCCCGATCGGCGCCCTCGCCGACGTCGTCGAGGGTGACGACGGCGACGAGCTCTGGGTGCGCGCCGTGGCGCTCTCCCTCGACGGCTCGCTCTCGGTGCGCAGGTCGGCCTCCGGCTCCCTGGACGACGCCGCCGGCGTCGGTCGACGCCTGGGCGCCGAGATGCTCGACGACGGCGCCGGACAGCTCGAGCCCGACCCACCGCACCACCCCTAGACCCCCAGCACGACCAGCACGACCAGCCAGCCGCACACACGACGTACGACTCAGCAGAGGTGCCGAACGCATGACGCGAGCCAAGACCGCCCCTACTTCCGCCAGCCCCGCCGCCACCCGGGTCGCTGATCGCCTGGCCCGGAGCTGGGTCTCCTTCGTCGGTAGCGGACCGGGCGACCCCGACCTGCTCACGGTCCGCGCCGTCGACCTGATCCGACAGGCCGACGTCGTGATCACCGAGTCGCCCGAGCACGCACCGATGGTGCGGCACCTGCTCGGGTTGCCCGAGCCGGTGGAGGTCGAGCAGCACGACGAGACCGCCGCCTGCGTCGAGGTCGACGAGCAGCCCGAGGGACCGGAGTTCGTCGACGGCGGCTTCGGCGACGACCACCAGCCGCTGACCAACGCCGCTCGGGCGAAGGTCGTCGTCAAGCAGGCCAAGCGCGGGCTGCGCATCGTCCGGCTCCTCGCCGGCGACCCCTTCCTCTACGCCTCGGGACCCGAGGAGGCGCAGGCCTGCGCCAAGGCCGGCCTCGGCTTCGAGATCGTGCCCGGCGTCTCGTCGGTCGCCGCGGTGCCGGCCTACGCCGGGATCCCGCTGACGAGCAAGGATCACCGCGAGGTCTCCGTCGTGACCTGCGGCGACAAGGTCGACTGGCGCGAGTACGCCGACAACCGCACGCTCGTGCTGCTCTCGGCCGTCGGCCAGATCGCCGAGATCGCCGAGGCGCTCGTGGCTGCTGGACGCCCGGCCACCACCCCGGTCGCGATGACCCGCGTCGGCACGACCACCGAGCAGCAGACGGTGATCTCCACGCTGGCCGACATCGCCGCCGACGCCAGGGCCGCCCGGATGACGCCGCCCGCGATCACGGTGGTCGGCAACATCGTCGACCTGCGCGAGAAGCTGTCGTGGTTCGAGACCAAGCCGCTCTTCGGCTGGCGCGTGCTCGTGCCCCGCACCAAGGACCAGGCCGCCTCGCTCTCGATCGGGCTGCGCGGCTACGGGGCGGTGCCCGAGGAGGTGCCGACCATCTCGGTCGAGCCGCCGCGCAACCCGCTCCAGATGGACAAGGCCGTGCGCGGTCTCGTCGAGGGCCGCTACGAGTGGATCGCCTTCACCTCGGTCAACGCGGTCCGCGCGGTGCGCGAGAAGTTCGAGGAGTACGGCCTCGACGCCCGCGCGTTCTCCGGCCTCAAGATCGCCGCGGTCGGCGAGAAGACCGCCGCTGCGATCGCCGCCTGGGGCCTGCGCGCCGACCTGATGCCGTCGGCCGATGATCCAGCCGGTCAGTCGGCGGCCGGGCTGTTGGCGAGCTGGCCCGAGTACGACGAGCTGCTCGACCCGATCAACCGGGTCTTCCTGCCGCGCGCCGACATCGCCACCGAGACCCTCGTGGCCGGCCTGATCGACCTCGGCTGGGAGTGCGACGACGTCACCGCCTACCGCACCGTGCGGGCCACACCGCCGCCGGCGCCGGTGCGCGACGCGATCAAGAGCGGCAAGTTCGACGCGGTCGTGTTCACGTCGTCCTCGACGGTGCGCAACCTCGTCGGCATCGCCGGCAAGCCGCACCCCTCGACCGTCATCGCGGTGATCGGACCCGCGACGGCCAAGACCGCCGAGGAGCACGGCCTGCGGGTCGACGTCCTCTCCCCGAAGCCGGACGTCGACGAGCTGGTCAGCGCGTTGGCCGACTTCGGCGCCTCGCGTCGTCGCTCGATGGTGGAGGCCGGCGAGCCGGTCACCAAGCCGTCGGAGCGCAAGCCGTCGGCGCGCCGCAAGGCTCGGGCCAAGTAGCCGTGGACCTTCCCGTCGTACGGCCTCGGCGGCTGCGCACCACCGCTGCCGTCCGGCGCCTGGTCGCCGAGACCTCGCTCGAGGCTCGCCAGCTCGTGCTGCCGGTGTTCGTACGTGAGGGTCTCGACGACGCCGAGGGCCCGCGTCCGATCTCCTCGATGCCCGGAGTCGTGCAGCACACGCGTTCGTCGCTGCTCGCGGCGGTCACCGAGGCCGCCGAGCTGGGGCTGGGCGGCGTGATGATCTTCGGTATCCCCGAGCACAAGGACCCCGAGGGCTCCGGGGCGGTCGACCCCGACGGGATCCTCAACCGCAGCATCCGCGACGTCGTCGGCGAGGTCGGCGAGGCCCTGCCGGTGATGGCCGACCTGTGCCTCGACGAGTTCACCGACCACGGGCACTGCGGCGTGCTCACGCCCGACGGCCGCGTCGACAACGACGCCACGTTGGCGATCTACGCCGAGATGGCGCGAGCCCAGGCCGCGGCCGGGGTCGACCTGGTCGGCCCGAGCGGCATGATGGATGGCCAGGTCGCGGTCGTGCGTGCCGCGCTCGACGCGGCCGGCCACCACGACGTCTCCGTCCTGGCCTACTCGGCGAAGTACGCCTCGGCCTTCTACGGCCCCTTCCGTGAGGCCGTCGACTCCACGTTGCAGGGCGACCGCCGCACCTACCAGCAGGACCCCGCCAATGCCCGCGAAGGCGTGCGTGAGGCCCTGCTCGATGTCGAGCAGGGCGCCGACCTGGTCATGGTCAAGCCGGCCCTGGCCTATCTCGACGTGCTGCGCCAGGTGCGCGACGCCGTCGACGTCCCGGTGGCGGCGTACAACATCTCCGGGGAGTACGCGATGGTCGAGGCGGCCGCTGCGAACGGTTGGATCGACCGGGAAGCCGCGATCACCGAGACCCTGGTGTCGATCCGCCGCGCCGGTGCCGACGTCGTGCTGACGTACTGGGCAGCCGAGGCCGCACGCCTGCTGTCGCGCTGAGGCCGCTCGGCGCAGGTCGCGCTAGGGGGTCGTGTAGTCCTCGACGCACTGGTCGAACGCATCGGTTGCCGACAGCGGGTTGTCGATCAAGCCATCGAGGGCACACTGCACCAGGGCCTCGGTCTCGGTGAGGACCTCGTCGACCTGGTCGATGCCGGTGCCGGGCGCCGGGGGCAGCTTGACGGGCGGAAGCTTGACCGGGGGGAGCTTCGGCGCCTTCGGGTCCTCGCCGGGATTCGTCGGGCCCGGCGCCGGCGTGGGCTGAGGCGTGGGCTCAGGGTCGGAGGACGTGGCCGGAGCCTCGCCCGTGGTCGGCGCCGGGTCGGCGCCGGGGGCGGGGGTGGCGGCGGGCTCGGGGCCGTTGTCGCGGGGACCGTTGACGGTGAACCCCGGCAGCGGGCTCAGGAACCCGGCGGCGGTGGTGCCGTTGGGCACCGCGGTGAAGTCGCCCTCGAGGTAGTTGTCGGCGATCGACAAGACGAGGTCCACGTAGGCGTCGGAGTGGTTGTAGCGGTAGACCGCTGCCTTCTGCCCGCTCAGCGTGGAGAGGTCGTCGGAGCCCGAGCACAGGTACACCGCGGTGCCGAGGGCCGCGTCGTCGATGTCCTGGGGGTTGCGCACCCCGTCGCCGTCGGCGTCGACACCCACCACCGACCAGGTCGAGGGGATGAACTGCATCGGGCCCACGGCATGGTCGAAGGCGGTGTCGTTGTCGTACTGCCCGGCGTCGGTGTCACGGATGACGGAGGTGTTGTTCGTGCCGTTCAGCGCCGGGCCGTAGATGCCCGGGGTAGCGACGCCCCGCGCGTTGAGGGAGTTGCCGGCGTAGCGTCCGTGGTCGGACTCGACCCGGCCGATCGCGGCGATGAGCTGCCAGGAGAGGTTGCAGGACTTGTCGGCGGAGTTGATGACGGCCTCGGCACGCTGGTAGGCCGAGAGGGCCGCCGCGGGGATGCCGTTGGTCGACGACGTCGACACGATCTGCTCGATCTCGGCCTCGGTGCCCTCGAAACCCGGGGAGACCGACTCGGGCGAGGAGATCGAGGCCGGGGCCTCGATGGCCTGGGCCGGCACGCTGGCACCCCCGGGCAAGGTGCCTTCGGGGGAGACCGACGTCGCCGCGAGGCCGGCCGCCGTGGGCCCACCGGTCAGGCTGGCGGTCCAGGCAGCTGAGAGAAGGGCCAACGGCACGAGCGTCGTGGCCTTCTGGATCCGGCCGAAGCGCGTGGCGGACATGAGTTCTCCTGGGATTGCGGTGGATCTGCGCTCATTACCCCATGTGCGCCGACACCCACCCAACGATGTGTCGGGGGTGACGTTACGCGAGACCCCCAGGAAATGTGACCGTGAGCACCCATCGAGACGCATTCATGAGCCGTGCGGGCAGCAGCAGGCTGCGCGGGCAACCCCCACCCGGAGGGGCTTCGGGTCTCGGGGACAATGGGGAGGTGACCGCAGACGTTTCCGACCCCACCGGCACCCCGGCCTCGCGCGCGCTCTACGACCGGGCGCGCGAGGTCATCCCGGGCGGCGTCAGCTCGCCGGTGCGGGCCTTCAACGCGGTCGGGGGTACCCCGCGGTTCATCCGCTCGGCGAAGGGCGCCTGGCTCACCGACGTCGACGGGCGCGAGTACGTCGACCTGATCTGCTCCTGGGGTCCGATGCTCGTCGGTCACGCGCACCCCGAGGTGCAGGCGGCGGTGGCCGAGGCGGTCGCGCGCGGCACCTCGTACGGTGCCCCGACAGTGCCCGAGGTCGAGCTCGCCGAGGAGATCGTCGCCCGCACCCCCGTCGACAAGGTCCGCTTCGTCTCGTCCGGCACCGAGGCCGCGATGTCGTCGATCCGCCTCGCGCGCGGGTTCACCGGTCGTGACGTCGTGGTGAAGTTCGCCGGCTGCTACCACGGGCACGTCGACGCGTTGCTCGCCTCGGCCGGTTCCGGCCTGGCCACCTTCGCCGTGCCCGGTACCCCCGGTGTCCCGGAGTCGGCCACCGCGCTGACCCTGGTGCTGCCCTACAACGACCGGGCAGCGGTCGAGGCCGTCTTCGCCGAGCACGGCGACCGGATCGCGTGCCTGGTCACCGAGGCCGCCCCGGGCAACATGGGTGTCGTGCCGCCCGAGCCCGGGTTCAACGGCTTCCTCTCGGAGACCTGTCGTCGTCACGGAGCGCTCTTCATCACCGACGAGGTGATGACCGGGTTCCGCGCGAGCACGCAGGGCTACTGGGGCATCGACGGAGCGGTCGAGGGCTGGACCCCGGACCTGATGATCTTCGGCAAGGTGATGGGCGGCGGCTTCCCGGCCGCGGCCTTCGGCGGTCGCGCCGACGTGATGAGCCACCTCGCGCCCGAGGGGCCGGTCTACCAGGCCGGCACGCTCTCCGGGAACCCGATCGCCACCACTGCCGGGCTCGCCACGCTGCGCCTGGCCACCGACGAGGTGTACGACCACCTGACCACCACCGGCGACACGATCAAGGCGGCGACCGCGCAGGCGCTCGACGCGGCCGGGGTGCCCCACGTCGTGCAGAGCGCGGGCACGATGTTCTCGGTCTTCTTCACCGAGGGACGCGACGGCGTCGTACGCGACTTCGCCGACGCCTCCGGCACGGACGCGGCGGCGTACGCCGCGTTCTTCCACGCGATGCTCGATTCCGGCGTCTACCTGCCACCCTCGGCGTACGAGGCGTGGTTCCTGTCGTCGGCGCACGACGACCACGCCGTCCAGACGATCCTCGACGCGCTCCCCGCTGCGGCCCGGGCCGCAGCAGGGTCACAGACGACCACCCAGGAGATCTCATGAGCACCCCCGACACGATCGTCCACCTGCTGCGCCACGGAGAGGTGCACAACCCCGAGGGCGTCCTCTACGGCCGTCGCGACGGCTTCCACCTCTCGGCCCTCGGCGTGCAGATGGCCCAGCAGGTGGCCGACACCATCAAGACGCGCGACATCACCCACCTCGTCAGCTCGCCGCTCGAGCGAGCCCAGCAGACCGGGGCCCCGCTCGCGACGGCCCGCGGTCTGAAGATCGTCACCGACGCTCGGGTGATCGAGTCGACCAACAAGTTCGAGGGCGAGCAGTTCGGGAGCGGTCGCAACGCGCTGAAGAAGCCGTCGAACTGGCGCTACCTCTGGAACCCCCTCAAGCCGTCGTGGGGTGAGCCCTACAAGGAGGTCGCTGCCCGGATGATGGCGGCGGTCGACGACGCCCGGGAGGCTGCCGCCGGCCACGAGGCGGTCATCGTGTCGCACCAGCTGCCGATCTGGACGACGCGGCTCCACGTCGAGAAGCGCTCGTTCCTGCACGACCCCCGCAGCCGCCAGTGCACCCTGTGCTCGCTGACCTCGTTGCACTTCGTCGGTGACCGCCTGACCCAGGTCTCCTACAGCGAGCCGGCCGGCGACCTCATCCCGGCCGCCGACAAGAACGCGACCTTCTCCGCCGGTGGCGCGCCCGAGGAGAAGAGGCCCTAGTCATGAGGCGTGCGTCCCGTTCGGCCTCGCTGCTCGCCGCGCTCCTCGGCCTCGTGCTCGTGGGCAGCGGCTGCAGCACGCTCGGCGGCACCGACGACGCCAACTTCGTCGTCGGCGACGGCACCGTCGTGCAGATCGCCCCGGCGGATCGCACCGACCCGATCGCGATCTCCGGTCGGTCCTTGGAGGACGAGCCGGTCGACCTGGCCGACCTGCGCGGCCAGGTCGTCGTCCTCAACATCTGGGGCTCGTGGTGCAACCCGTGCCTGGCCGAGGCGCCGATCCTCAAGGAGGCCTCCGAGAACATCGACGCGGCGTTCGTCGGGCTCAGCTTCCGCGAGACGTCGTTCGCCAACGCCCTCGCCGTCGAGCGACGCTTCGCCATCGCCTACCCCACGATCGCCGACACCGGCCCCGGCGTCCTGGCGCTGGGTCGCTACGCACCCCGCTCGCCGCCCTCGACCTACGTCCTCGACACCCAGGGCCGGGTCGCCGCGGTGGTCAGCGGCGCCTTGACCTCGGCGAGCACCCTGGAGAGCATCGTCGAGGACGTCCGCGCCGACTCCGGTGCCGCCGCCGGCACGGGTCCGACCGATGGGTGAGTGGTTCCAGAGCCAGGCTGCCGGCGGCTCGCTGGCCCTCGCCGTGCCCGTCGCGGCGCTCGCCGGACTGGTCTCCTTCTTCAGCCCGTGCGTGATCCCGCTGCTCCCCGGATACCTCTCCTACGCCACCGGGCTCACCGGAGCCGACCTCGCCACGGGTGCGGCCGGGCGCCGCCGCGGCCGGATGCTGGCGGGCTCGCTGCTGTTCGTGCTCGGCTTCACCGTCGTGTTCGTGCTGATCGGCGCCACCGTCGGCGGCGTCGGCGGGTGGCTGCGGGAGTACCGCGACCAGATCACCGTCGTCATGGGGGCGCTGCTCATCGTGCTCGGACTGGTGTTCGCCGGCGCGATCCCCTGGCTGCAGCGCGAGTGGCGCATCCACTCGATCCCGGCGGTCGGCCTCGGGGCGGCGCCGCTGATCGGCGCGCTCTTCGCCCTCGGCTGGACGCCGTGCATCGGGCCGACGTACAGCGTGATCGTGGGGCTCACGCTCAACGACGGCACCGCCGGCCGAGGCGCGTTGCTGTCAGCGGTCTACGCGCTGGGGCTGGGGGTGCCGTTCATCGCGGCGGGACTGTTCTACAGCCGTAGCCTGGGAGTGCTGGGGTGGATCCGGCGCCGCCAGCTGCTCGTGATGCGGGTGGGTGGCGCGATGCTGGTGGTCGTCGGCGTCCTGCTCGTCACCGGCTGGTGGGACTGGCTGGTGCAGTGGCTGCAGCTGCAGCTCGTGGGCGGATTCGAGGTGGCGATATGACCGACGTGCAGGAACGTCCCCGCACCGACCCGGGGCCCGAGCGGCGCTCCGGCGAGCTGGGTGCCCGCGAGCTGTTCCGGTGGGGCTGGCGTCAGCTCACGTCGATGCGCACCGCGCTCATCCTGCTGCTCCTGCTCGCCCTCGCGGCAGTGCCGGGTTCGATCATCCCGCAGTCGGGGGTCGACGCGCTCAACGTGTCGCGCTGGAAGGACCAGCACCCCTCGCTCACCCCGATCTACGAGCGGCTGAGCCTGTTCTCGGTCTACGACTCGGCCTGGTTCTCGGCGATCTACATCCTCTTGATGATCTCGCTGGTCGGGTGCATCATCCCGCGCACGTTCGTCTACCTGCGCAACATCCGGGCCCAGCCCCCGGCCGCGCCGCGCAACCTGCTGCGTCTGCCCGACCACGCGTCGTACACCTGCGAGGACGACGTCGACGTGGTCCTCGAGAACGCGCGCGTGGTGCTGCGCAGCCGCGGCTACCGGCTGCGTGAGGCCGACCTCTCCGACGACTCCCCCGGCGGCAGGACCGCGCCATCGGTCAGCGCCGAGCGGGGCTACCTGCGTGAGGTCGGCAACCTGGTCTTCCACCTGTCGGTGATCTTCGTGCTCGTGGGCTTCGCGGTCGGCTCGCTGCTCGGCTACCAGGGCGGGGTGCTCCTCCTGAAGGGCCAGCAGTTCGCCAACACCAGCGCCTCCTACGACGACTTCAACCCCGGCAGCCTCTTCGGGGCCGACGACTTCGACCCCTTCCTGATGACGGTCGACGACTTCGACATCCAGTGGTTGACCCAGGGTGGCGCGCGAGGGACGGCCCGCAAGTTCAATGCCGCCCTGACCTACCGCGAGAGCGTCGACGCGCCCGAGCAGCAGTACGACCTGCGGGTCAACCACCCCCTCACGATCGACGACACCGACGTGTTCCTCATCGGCCACGGCTACGCCCCGGTGCTGACGGTGCGCGACGGAGCGGGCAACGTGGTCACGAGCGGCCCGACGGTGTTCCTCCCCCAGGACCAGTCCTTCCTGTCCTTCGGCGTCGTCAAGACGGCCGCGGACGACGGGACCCAGCTCGGGTTCGACGGCCTCTTCTACCCGACGTTCGAGCTCCGCGACGGCGATCCGGTGACGGTGTGGCCCGACGACCTCGACCCCCTGGTGTCGGTGCTCGCCTACACCGGCGACCTCGGGCTGACCAGCGGCGAGGCGCAGTCGGTCTACGCGCTCGACACCGACCGGGCGACGCCGTTGCTCACCGACGACGGCAAGCCGTTCCGCCTCGACCTGCGACTGGGCGAGACCCAGACGCTGCCCGACGGCCTCGGCACCGTGTCGTTCGACGGCGTCGAGCCGTGGGTGCGCATCCAGGTCAGCCAGAGCCCGGGCAAGCTCATCGCTCTCGGCGGCGTGGTGATGGCGCTCGTCGGGTTGCTCGGGTCACTCTTCATCCGTCCGCGACGCCTCTGGGTGAGGGCTCGCCGCGAGGGAGGTGTCACCATGGTGGAGGTGGCCGCGCTCGACCGATCGGGCGGTGGCGACGTGGGTGAGGTGCTCACCTCCGTGGTCGCCGAGCTACGCGGACCCGCGCAGCAGGATCGCGAACCAGACCGAGGAAGGTGACCGGAGACCATGACTGACATCGCATGGGAGTCCCTGAGCAACCAGGCGGTCGGCGTCGCCGGCATCTTCTACTTCATCGCCCTGCTGGTGCACCTGGCCGAGTGGGCCTCGCTGCGGGCGCCGAGGGCGGTGCGCGCGTCCGCGCGCTCCGGTTCGGCCACCGCCGCGGGGTCCGTGGCCGTCCTGACCGGTCCGGACGTCGATCCGGTGACAGGTCTCGACGAGGGCCGCAGCCGCCGGGTGGAGTTCCTCGGTCGGCTCGGCATCACCCTGACCGTGATCGCTGCGATCGCCCACTTCGCGGCCCTGGTCGGCCGGGGCATGGCCGCCGACCCCAACCGGGTGCCGTGGGGCAACATGTACGAGTTCACGGTCTCGGGCAGCTTCTTCGTCGCGCTGATGTACCTGGTCCTGATGCGCAGGTACGGCTTGGCGTGGATGGCGCCGATCGTCACCGGTTTCGTCGTCTCGGTCCTCATGGTGGCCGTCATCTGGCTGCACTCCGAGGTCGCACCCCTCACCGAGGCGCTGAACTCCTACTGGCTCGTCATCCACGTGGTCTCGGCCGTCATCGCGACCGGCGCCTTCACCCTCGGCGGCATCGCCTCGGGCATGTACCTGGTGAAGATGCGCACCGGCGAGACCAGCACCGGCCCGATGGCGCGGGTCCCCTCGCTCGCGGTCCTCGACCGCACGGCGTACCGCGTGCACGCCTTCGCCTTCCCGGTCTGGACGTTCGCGGTGCTCATCACCGGACCGATCTGGGCCCACGAGGCCTGGTCGCGCTACTGGAACTGGGACCCCAAGGAGGTCTGGGCGTTCATCACCTGGGTCGTCTACGCCGCCTACCTGCACGCCCGAGCCACGGCCGGCTGGAAGGGCCGCAACGCCGCCGTCCTCGCCCTGGTCGGCGTCGCGACGCTGTGGTTCAACTTCATCGGCATCAACTACTTCTCCACCTCCTCCCAGCACTCCTACGCCGGCCTCGACGCCCCGACCTCGATCATCGAGCCGGCGCACGTGCCAGCAGCCGTCACGACTGGCTGACCCCGGTAGGCGTGCGCCAGGAGGAACGACTGCTGGTGCGTACCCGAGGGCGATCAGCCGCGCAGCGCGGCCGCGAGGTCGCCGATCGCGGCGAGCGGGGCGTCGTACCCGGGGAAGTAGCAGCAGACCCGGTCGGCGTGGGCTCCGAAGCGGCGCTCGATCTCGAGCGCACACTGCTGCGGCGTGCCCCTCACCGCGATGGTCGTGATCATCTCGTCGGTGACGAGGTCCATCATCCTCACGATGTCGCCGGACTTCGACAGCGCATTGAGCTCGGGCTGAAGGTCTCCCCAGCCCTCGACGTCGAGCACCGGACGGTAGGCCGGCGTGGAGCCGTAGAAGGCGAGCAGCCCGCGGACGCCGAGGTCGGCAGCCGCCTGCTCCTCGGGGGTGCGGCCCATGGCGGTGATCGCCTGCGGGTAGATCGCCACGCTCTCCCGACCGCCGAGGTCGAGCCCCTCGGCGACGGCGACGAGGGTGCGTTCGGTGAAGTGGCGATGGGAGTTGAAGGGCATCACGAGCAGGCCGTCGGCGACCTCGGCGGCCGTGCGCGTCATCAGCGGCCCGAGGGCTCCCAGCAGCACCGGGGGAGGCCCGTACGGGTTCGGACCGGGCACGAACGTCGGCGGCATCAGGGTGTGCTGGGTGTGCTCGCCGCGGAAGTCGAGGCGCGATCCGTCCTGCCAGGAGGTCAGGATCGCCCTGACGGCCAGCACGATCTCCCGCATCCGCGCGGCCGGCGGGCTCCACGAGGCGCCGTAGCGCTTCTCGATGTGCGGTTTGATCTGCGAGCCGAGCCCGAGGCGGAAACGACCTCCGCTCACCAGCTGGAGGTCCCAGGCGGCGTGGGCGAGGTGCATCGGGCTACGGGGCATCGCGATGGCGACGTTCGTCATCAGGTCGGTCTCGACGACACCCGCAGCCGTGGCCAGCGGCAGGAAGACGTCGTGCGGGCCCTCGAAGGTGAAGAGGCCGGCGACCCCGGTGCCGGTCAGCTCACGAGCCCGGCCGGCGACGAGGTCGGGGCGCGCGTCGAGCTGGACGTCGAGGAGCATGCGGGCACCCTAGTGGTCCCGGAGCGACATCGGGCCCGCCTCGGGTGCGACCGGAGGCAGGCCCGGTGCTCGAGCAGGGCCCGGGGTCCTACTTGGGCTTCTTGGCGCGCGAGGCGGTGCGACCACGCTCGTTGGCATCGAGCACGACCTTGCGGATGCGGTGCATCTCCGGGGTGACCTCGACGCACTCGTCGTCGCGGCAGAACTCCAGGCACTGCTCGAGCGAGAGCTTGCGCGGCGGGACGAGCTTCTCGAAGTTGTCGGAGGTCGCGGAGCGGATGTTGGTCTGCTGCTTCTCCTTGGTGATGTTGACGTCCATGTCGTCGGCGCGGGAGTTCTCGCCGATGATCATGCCCTCGTAGACCTCGGTGGTCGGGTCGACGAACATCGTGCCCCGCTCCTGCAGGTTGGTCATGGCGTACGCCGTGGCCGCACCCTTGCGGTCGGCGACCAGCGAGCCGTTGACCCGCGAGCGGATCTCGCCGGCCCAGGGCTCGTAGCCGTCGGAGATGCCGTGGGCGATGCCGGTGCCGCGGGTGTCGGTGAGGAACTGCGTGCGGAAACCGATGAGACCGCGCGCGGGCACCATGAACTCCATGCGCACCCAGCCGGTGCCGTGGTTGGTCATCGACTCCATGCGGCCCTTGCGGCTCGCGAGCAGCTCGGTGATCGTGCCGAGGTACTCCTCGGGGGCGTCGATCGTCAGGCGTTCGAACGGCTCGTGCAGCTTGCCGTTGACCTCCTTGGTGACGACCTGCGGCTTGCCGACCGTCAGCTCGAAGCCCTCGCGTCGCATCTGCTCGACGAGGATCGCCAGCGCCAGCTCGCCGCGGCCCTGCACCTCCCACGCGTCAGGGCGCTCGGTCGGCAGGACGCGGAGCGAGACGTTGCCGATGAGCTCGGCATCGAGGCGGTCCTTGACCAGACGGGCGGTGACCTTGCTGCCCTTGACCCGGCCGACCAGGGGAGAGGTGTTGGTGCCGATGGTCATCGAGATGGCGGGCTCGTCGACGTGGATGAGCGGCAGGGCGACCGGGTTCTCGACGTCGGCCAGGGTCTCGCCGATCGTGATCTCCGGGATGCCCGCGATGGCGACGATGTCGCCCGGACCGGCCGACTCGCCGGGCTTGCGCTCGAGGCCCTCGGTGATGAGGAGCTCGGTGATCTTGACGTTCTTCACCTCACCGTCGCGGCGCATCCACGCGACCTGCTGGCCCTTCTTCAGGGTGCCCTGGTGGATCCGCACGAGCGCCAGGCGACCGAGGAACGGCGAGGCGTCGAGGTTGGTGACGTGGGCCTGCAGCGGTGCGCCCTCGTCGTACGACGGCGCGGGGATGGTGTCGAGGATCGTCTTGAAGAGCGGCTCGAGGCTGTCGCCCTCGGGCATCGTGGCGTTCTCGGGTGCCACGAGGCTGGCGATGCCCGCACGACCGGAGGCGTAGACGACCGGGAAGTCGAGGGCGTCCTGGCTGTGGGACTCGTCGAGGAGGTCCATGAAGAGCTCGTAGGTCTCCTCGACGACCTCGGCGATCCGGGCGTCGCCACGGTCGGTCTTGTTGACGACCAGGATGACGGGCATGTCGGCGTTGAGCGCCTTGCGCAGCACGAAGCGTGTCTGGGGCAGCGGGCCCTCGGAGGCGTCGACGAGCAGCACGATGCCGTCGACCATGGACAGGCCTCGCTCGACCTCGCCACCGAAGTCGGCGTGACCGGGGGTGTCGATGATGTTGATGACCATCGGCTGACCGCCACCGGCGGGTCCCTCGTAGTGGACCGCGGTGTTCTTGGCCAGGATCGTGATGCCCTTCTCGCGCTCCAGGTCGCCGGAGTCCATGACCCGGTCGGCCACGCTCTCGGCCTGGTGCTCGGTGAAGGCGCCGGCCTGGCGCAGCATGGCGTCGACGAGCGTGGTCTTGCCGTGGTCGACGTGGGCGACGATCGCGACGTTGCGCAGGTCGGAGCGGAGAGTAGGCATGAACGTACGACGTCGCTTTCGATGGGGATCAGGGAGCAACCGAGGAAGGTCGCAGGCGGCCCGATGGGCAGGCCGAGTCTAGAGGCGCCGCGCCCTCCGACCACATCGGCGGACCTCGGCGGGGTGTGATCTTGGTCGGCGCCGGCGTGCGACGCCCGGCTCAGCCGGCCAGCGAGCCGCCGAAGATCTGCCAGGCCAGCGCCGACTTCGCGCCCAGGCTGAGCACCAGGTAGACCTTCTCACCGTAGGCATAGCTGCTCCACCTGCCGAGGCCCCGGTACTGCAGCCACTGGTTGAGGGCGAAGCTGGAGAAGAAGAGGAACAGCGACACCAGGATGCCGTAGACGAAGCCGGGCACGTCGCCGCCGGCGCCGGCGGTGTTGACGATGATCGCGACCCAGGGCGCCGCGCCGGCGATCGTGCCGAACCAGAACGGCAGCATCGTGGTGTGCTCGCGACCGGGCGGGTTCATCGCCTCCTGCAGCCAGCCGAAGAGGATCATCGCGACGTTCGCGCCGATGATCGCGATCACCGAGGTGATGGCGGTGATCCCGTTGTAGAAGCCGATCAGGACGATCATGATCGTCGCGCTGACGGAGTACTCCATCCAGCGGAAGCGGTTGATGCCGCGCCGCAGGTCGGCCTCGTAGCGACCGCGGAGCACTGTGCCGGTGAGGCCGTGGTCGAGGGCTGCGAGCAGCAGGAAGGCGGCGATCGCGAACCCGACCCTGACGTCGAACAGCGGGTCCGGGGCGGGCACGGCCGAGCCGGGAGGCCCTTCGGGGAAGCTCGAGGTGACGGTGATCGCGAAGTCGGTGGCCAACGCCAGGACGGCCACGGCCTGGGCGGCGTGCAGCACGGTCAGGGCGATGTTCCAGCGGCGGAGGTTCTGCAGGCGGTCGTCGTCGACGCCGCCGGCGGTCGTGGTGGGGGTGCGGGTGTTCATCGCTCTCCTGCTGAGGTCGACGCTCGGTCGGGTCCACCATTGCATCGCCTCTGTCGTGCGGCGGCCCCACCCCGCCGGGCCAGACCGCGGCGGCGCCGTTCTCCGGACCCCCTGGTCGGTGTCGGCGACGTCGGGTTTGCTGGTGGCATGACCCTCGGGACCGACACCCATCCGTCCGGCACCTCTCGGTGCAGCTTCGTCCCGCCCTACCTCATCGAGCGACTGGGGCTGCTCGCCGACGCCGGCCTCGATCGCCACCTGCGCGAGGCCCGGGAGCAAGCGGCAGCGGACCGTCCGGCTCCTGACCCGATCACTGACCCGATCACCGTCGCGGCCGTTGCGCCCTGGACCGTCCACACGGCCGAGCAGACGACCGACCTTCCCGGCCGCCCCGTGCGCAGCTCGAGCCGGCCGGCCAGCGGCGACCTCGCGGTCGACGAGGCCGCCGTCGGCATCAGCGGCGCGCTCGCGCTGTTCGCCGAGGTCTACGGGCGCTCGTCGTACGACGCGACGGGCGCGCCGGTCAGCTTGACCGTGCACTTCGGGGTCGACTACCCGAACGCGTTCTGGGACGGCACCCAGCTGGTCTTCGGCGACGGTGACGGCGAGGTCTTCGACCGTTTCACCCGTCCGGTCGACGTGCTGGCCCACGAGCTCACCCACGCCGTCACCGAGCGGACGGCGGGCCTGGTCTACCGCGACCAGCCGGGTGCGCTCAACGAGTCGCTCTCCGACGTCTTCGCCACCTGCCTCAAGCAGCGGCTCCTGGGGCAGCTGGCCGCCGACGGTGACTGGCTCATCGGTGCCGAGCTGTTCCGGCCCGGGGTCTGCGCCCGCGGTCTGCGCGACCTGCGGGCGCCCGGCACCGCCTACGACGACCCACGCCTGGGCCGCGACCCGCAGCCGGCGCACCTCGACGACTACGTCACCGGCCCCGACGACAACGGCGGGGTGCACCTCAACTCCGGCATCCCCAACCGCGCGTTCCACCTCGCCGCCGTCGCGATCGGTGGCTCGTCGTGGGAGGGCGCCGGCCGCATCTGGTACGACGCGCTGATCGGCGACGCCGTGGGTCCGGAGACCGACTTCGCCGGGTTCGCAGCGGCCACGGTCGCCGTGGCCGGGTCGTACGCCGACGAGGTGGTCTCGGCGTGGGCCCAGGTGGGGGTCGACGCGGCCTCCGCGTCGGGCCCGGCGCCCGTCGCGGTTGAGCAGACCGCCCCGCCCCAGGTCTCCCGGACGGTGCGGGTGCTGCGCACCGGCGGCTTCGCCGGGCGCAGCGCCGAGGCCGTGGTCGACCTGTCGCACCCGGGGGCCGACCCCGAGCTGGCCGGCCTCGTCACGCAGGTGGGCCGGTCCGGCCTCGCCGCCGAGGCGGCGCCGCCGATGCCCGACATGTTCTCCTACGACCTCGACCTGTGTGGGGCCCGGGCCCGGGTGCCCGAGCACCTGCTGACCCCCGACCTGCGCCGGATCATCGACCTGGTGCTCAGCTCGTCGGAGGAGACGGGTCGACGACCCGGTGGACCTTGTGCTGGGCCGCCTGCGCCCGAGGCCTGATCACCAGCTCGTCGACACTGACGTGCGCGGGCCGGGTGACCATCCAGCAGATCGCCTCGGCGACGTCCTCGGCGACGAGCGGGTCGGCGACCCCGGCGTAGACGGCCGCGGCCTTCTCGGCGTCGCCGTCGAAGCGCACCAGCGCGAACTCGTCGGTGCGCACCATGCCGGGGGCGATCTCCACGACGCGCACGGGCTGGTCGAAGAGCTCGAGGCGCAGCGTCTCGGTGACGACCTTGGTGCCGTGCTTGGCAGCGGTGTAGCCGCCGCCGCCCTCGTAGGCGACCCGGCCGGCCGTCGACCCGACGTTGCAGATGATCCCGGCCGGGGCGGCGAGCAGTGCCGGCAGCAGTGCCTGGGAGACCTGCACCAGCCCGATCACGTTGACCTCGTACATCTGGCGCCAGTCGCCGAGGTCGGCCTGCGCGACGGGGGTCGAGCCGTAGGCGCCGCCGGCGTTGTTGACCAGCACGTCGAGCGAGCCACCGAGGTCGTCCACGGTGGCCGCGAGGGCAGCCACGGACTCGAGGTCGGTGACGTCGAGGGTCGCCGCGGTGCCACCGATCTCGTCGGCGAGGGCACCGATCCGGTCGGCGCGCCGAGCCGCGCACACGACGTGGAAGCCTTCGGCGGCGAGGGCGCGGGCCGTGGCGGCGCCGATCCCGCTGCTGGCTCCGGTGATGACGGCCGTGCGACGAGTGCTCATGGCGCTCATCCTCCCGCCTCACCGACCCTCGATCCAGCACCGGGGCGGCGGCGCGCACGCACCCACGGGTGGAAGACTCCGCGCGTGCACCGCATCAGTCGACGGTGGGGGCATGGCAGGCGGGTCGAGCGGGGGCCGAGCCGGGGCCCGAGCAGGGGGCCGCGCAGCGGTCGGCCGGCACCTGCCGGGCCGCGAACGCCCTCGCCGGTGAGGCTGCGCGAGGCCCGCGGGAATCATCGCGGCCGACCGGTGGTTGTGCGGCTCAGGCCGGGCGTGGGTCTCGGGAGCGACGTCGGCGCCCGCGCCGCGAGCCTGACCAGTGGCCTGGGCGGCCATGACATGTGACCGGGAAGGGGTGCTCGTGGACGACCTGCGCCGCGTGGCGATGATCAGCCTGCACACCTCGCCCCTGCACCAGCCCGGCACCGGCGACGCCGGCGGCATGAACGTCTACGTCGTCGAGCTCAGCCGACGACTGGCCGCCCGCGGGGTCGAGGTCGACATCTTCACCCGCGCCACCAGCTCGAGCCTGCCGCCCGTCGTGCCCCTCGACGACGGGGTCTGGGTGCGCCACATCCCGGCCGGTCCGTTCGAGGGGCTCACGAAGCACGAGCTGCCCGGGCAGCTCTGCGTCTTCGCCCGCGAGGTGCTGCGCACCGAGGCCGCGCAGCCGGTGGGCCACTACGACGCCGTCCACTCCCACTACTGGCTGTCCGGCCAGGTCGGCGCCCTGGCGCGCGACCGGTGGGGCGTGCCGCTCGTGCACAGCATGCACACGATGGCGAAGGTCAAGAACGACGCCCTCGCCGCGGGTGACACCCCCGAGCCGACCGCCCGGGTCATCGGCGAGGAACAGGTCGTCGAGGCGGCCGACGTCCTCATCGCCAACACCGACCTCGAGGCCGAGCAGCTGGTCGACCTCTACGACGCCGACCCCGGCCAGGTCGAGGTCGTGCACCCCGGGGTCGACCTCGAGGTCTTCCGGCCCCGCACCGGGGTCCGCGCGCCGCTCGGGGTGCCCGAGGACGCCGTCGTGCTGCTGTTCGCCGGGCGCATCCAACCCCTGAAGGCACCCGACGTCCTGGTCCGGGCGGTCGCGGTCCTGCTCGAGCAGCAGCCCGGGCTCCGCTCGCGCCTGGTGGTGCCCATCGTCGGCGGACCGTCGGGCAGCGGGCTCGACCGTCCCTCGGCGCTCCTCGCACTCGCCGCCGAGCTCGGCGTGGACGACGTCGTCCGCTTCGTGCCGCCGGTGCAGCAGGGCGAGCTGGCTCGCTGGTACTCCGCAGCGACGCTGGTGGCGGTGCCGTCCTACAACGAGTCCTTCGGCCTGGTGGCCGCCGAGGCCCAGGCCTGCGGCACCCCGGTGGTCGCGGCTGCGGTCGGCGGGCTCACGACCGTGGTGCGGCACGAGCACAGCGGGCTGCTGCTCGACACCCACGAGCCCCGTGACTGGGCGGCGGCACTGGGGCGCGTGGTGAACGACGACGGCCTCCGGGCACGCCTGGCCGTCGGGGCGCTCGAGCAGGCGCGCCGGTTCTCCTGGGACGCCACCGCCGATGCCACCGCGGACGTCTACCAACGGGCGAGGGTCCGCATGCGATCGTCGGTGAGATGAGCACCGACGCCACAGCCGAGGCCTCCTCCGTCCTGCGCGACTACCTGGTGGTCAACGAGCTGGAGTTCGACGAGGCCACCCCGGGAGTCTTCTCGCTGTCGTTGCCGGGGGAGAAGAAGCTGCAGACGGCCGTGCGCCTCGACATCGGCCCGCACGCCCTGTCGGTGCACGCCTTCGTGTGCCGCGCGCCCGACGAGAACCACGAGCAGGTCTACCGCTGGCTCCTGCAACGCAACCTGCGCCTCTACGCCATCGCGTTCGCCATCGACCGGCTCGGCGACATCTACCTCGACGCCCGGCTCCCGCTGAGCAGCATCACCGTCGACGAGCTCGACCGGGTGCTGGGCTCGGTGCTGTCGGTCGCCGACGAGTCGTTCAACGCGATCCTCGAGCTCGGCTTCGCCAGCTCGATCCGCAAGGAGTGGGAGTGGCGCAAGCTGCGCGGCGAGCCCACCCACAACCTCGAGGCCTTCCGGGGCTGGCTCGAGGCCGAGGACTCCGTCGCCGGAGAGCCGAACTAAGCCGCAGGTCGCGGGGTCGGCGAGCGGCGCGACGTACGACGGGCGACCGCGACGCCGAGCAGGGCCAGCGCGCCGCCGACGTAGGTCAGCGCCGGCGGCACCTCGTCGAGGAACACCAGGCTCAGCACCACGGTGATCGGGGGCACCAGGTAGGTCGTCACGCCCAGGCTGGACGCCGTCATGTGCTGCAGCGCGTAGCCGTAGGTCGTGAAGGCGATCGCGGTCGGGAAGACGCCCAGGTAGACCAGCCACCAGGTCGACGACACCGGAGCGGCGCCGACCTCCGAGGCGAGGACCCCGCCGAAGGGCAGGCACGCCACCGCCCCGACGCTGCAGGCCAGCCACGTGACGTGCAGCGACGACATCGTCGCCACCAGCGGCTTCTGGACGATCAGGCTGATCGAGTAGGCGGCTGCGGCGAGCAGGCACAGAGCGATCCCGAGCAGGTCGCGGTCACCGCCGGAAGAGCTGGCCGACGCGATCACGACGACCCCGGCGAAGGCGAGGGCGAGACCCACGACCAGCTGCACGGTGAACCGCTCGGAGAGGAAGACCGCCGCCAGCACGGCGATGAGCACCGGGGAGACCTGGATGAGCATCGCCGCCGTGCCGGCGTCGACGTGCTGCTCGCCGAGGTTGAGCGCCACCATGTAGACGGCGTACCAGAGCACGCCGATCACGACGATCGAGCGCCACTGGCGGGCGCTGGGCCGGGGCAGGCCGCGCGGCAGGGCGAAGCCGGCGAGCACCACCGCGCCGACCAGCAGCCGCCCCAGGGAGAGCGCTCCGGCAGAGAAGTCGTCAGCGAGGTGACGGATGGCCACGAACGCCGAGGCCCACAGCACCAAGGTGACGGCGACCGCGGCCAGCGGCAGCCACGGCGCCGTGCCCGACGCGCCACCGACGACGCGGGCTCGCCGGCGCCGTGGTCGTCGCCGGTTGCGGGAGTGGTGCTCGTCATCCGTGAAGACTAGGGAGACCCCCGGGCGACTGTCGCGCGGGTATCGGACGGCGTCGCGCGAGATCCTGCCGCCGGGGCGGGAGTTTCTCCGCCTCAGCGGTGAAACTCCCGCTTCTGTCAGGAACCTTCATGCCAGAAGCGGGAGTTTCACCACTTCAGCGGAGAAACTGCCGCGATCAGAGGTCGAGCTTGTAACCCAGCCCGCGCACCGTGACGAGGTACTTGGGCTCGCCGGGGTCGGGCTCGAGCTTCGCGCGCAGCCGCTTCACGTGGACGTCGAGGGTCTTGGTGTCGCCGACGTAGTCGGAGCCCCAGACCCGGTCGATGAGCTGACCGCGGGTCAGCACCCGCCCGGGGTTGCGCAGGAACATCTCGAGCAGCTCGAACTCCTTGAGCGGCAGGCGCTGCTCATGGCCCTCGACGGTGACGACGTGGCGCTCGACGTCCATCCGGACCGGACCGGCCTCGAGGGTGTCGGGCAGCAGGTCGGGGTCCTGGCCGCGACGCAGGACCGCGCGGATCCGGGCGACCAGCTCGCGGGGGGAGTAGGGCTTGGTGACGTAGTCGTCGGCGCCGAGCTCGAGGCTGACCACTTTGTCGACCTCGTCGTCCTTCGCGCTGACCATGATCACCGGCACGTTCGACGTCTGGCGGATGGTGCGGCAGACCTCGGTGCCCGGGATGCCGGGGAGCATCAGGTCGAGCAGGACGATGTCGGCGCCGTTGCGGTCGAACTCGGTCAGGGCGGCGTTGCCGTCGGCGGCGATGGCGACCTCGAAGCCCTCCTTGCGGAGCATGTAGGCCAGCGCCTCGCTGTAGCTCTCTTCATCCTCGACGACGAGCACACGCGTCACGGTGTTTCCTCCTGGTGGTCAGCGGACACGGGGTGCGTCGCGCTGGTCGGGCTGAGTTCGTGGGAGGCGATCGTGGACGCCGGGCAGTGGGCCTTCGAGCGCGCGTCCGAGCGCGCCTCCGAGCGCACTTCCGAGCGGGGGAGCGACAGGGTGAACGTCGATCCCTGACCCTCCACCGACCACACGCGCACGTCGCCCCCGTGGGTCGCGGCGACGTGCTTGACGATCGACAGACCCAGACCGGTGCCACCCGTGGAACGGTGGCGAGCGGGGTCGACGCGGTAGAAGCGCTCGAAGATCCGCTCGATCTCGACCGACGGGATGCCGATGCCCTGGTCGACGACGCTGACCTCGACGAAGCCCTCGATGCCCTTCGTGGTGACCAGGACCGTCGACTCGGGGTCGGAGTAGTGCACGGCGTTGGCGACGAGGTTGGCCACCGCAGTGGTGACTTGCTCCTCGTTGCCGAGCACGACCAGGTCGCTCTCGCCGCCGGTGACGACCGAGATGCCCTTGGCAGCAGCATCGATCGCGCTGGTGTCGACCGCGAGCGAGATGACGTCGTCCAGCTGCATGCGCAGCGGCGTGTCGACGGCCTCGTCACCCTGCAGGCGCGACAGCTCGATCACCTGCTGCACCAGCCGGATCAGGCGCTCGCTCTCGGTCAGCATCCGGTCGGCGAACCGGGTGACGGCCTCGGGGTCGTCGGCGGCGTCCTTGACGGCGTCGGCCAGGAGTCGGATCGCGCCGACGGGGGTCTTCAGCTCGTGGCTGACGTTGGCGACGAAGTCGCGGCGCACGTGCTCGACGCGACGCTCGCGGGTGCGGTCCTCGACGAGCGCGAGCACCAGGCGGGACCCCAGCGGCGCGACGCGCACGGTGACGTGGCGCGACGGAGCGTTGCGCCGTGGCATCACGAGCTCGGTCTCGCGGATCTGGCCGTCGCGGCGTACCTCGCCAATCAGCGCGGCCAGCTCGTCGGAGACCAGTGAGGTGCCCCGGACCAGCGCCATGGCGTACGCCGGTGCCGAGGCCTTGAGGACGACGTCGGAGTCGTCGACGATCACCGCGCTGCTGCGCAGGACCGAGAGCACAGCCGCCACCGAAGCGGGCACGCTCGGCTCGTCGGGCTCGGCCTGCCAGTGCTGCTGACGATCGCTGAGGTGCCAGGCGAGCACGGCCCCGCCGGCGACGACGGCCCCGAGCAGCGCGGCGAGAAAGGCCTGCGTCGTCGGGTCCACACTCGGATCGTACGGGCCCAGGCGCCCGTGTCTCGCCGGTGAGCGGGTGACCACGGCCTGTTCACCTCGCGTTCACGCTCTGGCGGCGTCCCGGATTCTCCTCCCCCTAGAGTCGACCCATGCGCCACATGTTTCACGAGCAGCTCGACGCCGTCTTCGTCGACCTCGCCGGCATCTGCCAGCAGGTCGAGGTCGCCGTCCGCAGGGCCACCACCGCCCTGATGACCGGTGACGCCGGCCTCGCCGAGCAGGTCATCAGCGCCGACGTCGACATCGACCTCGCCCGCGAGGCCGTCGAGGAGTCCGCCTTCAACCTGTTGTCGTTGCAGCAGCCCGTCGCCGGCGACCTCCGCACGGTTGTCGCGGCCCTGCGGATGGTCAGCGAGCTCGAGCGAATGGGTGACCTCTCGGTGCACGTCGCCAAGATCGCGCGCCTGCGGGTGCCCGAGGTCGCGGTGCCGATGGAGATCCGCCCCACGGTCGGCCGGATGGCGGCGGTGGCCGAGGACATGGTCGGCCGGGTCGCCCAGATCATCGTGAGCCGCGACATCGAGGCCGCCTCGATCCTGCGCAACGACGACGAGGAGATGGACCAGCTGCGACGGGCCAACTTCACTCAGCTGCTGGCCGACGACTGGAGCCACGGCGTCGAGGCAGCCGTCGACATCGCGCTGCTCGGCCGCTACTACGAGCGGATCGCCGACCACGCCGTCTCGGTCGCCAACCGCGTCATCTTCGTGGTCACCGGCGAGAATCCCACCAACATCGGGGCCTAGCCGACCTGTCACCAGGCCACAATTGTGGAGTTGTGACAGGTTCTGGACGGCTGGACCTGTCGAAAGTCGGACAATTGTGCCGTCTCGACACGTCGCCGGAGGCCGGGGCCACCGTCGAGCAGCGGCCTGCGCTACTTCCCCTGGTTCGCGACCGCGGCTGCGGCGGCCTCGGCCGCCTCCGGGTCGAGGTAGGTGCCGCCGGGCGTGAGTGGCGTCATGTCGTGGTCGAGCTCGTAGACCAGCGGCATGCCGGTGGGGATGTTGAGCCCGGCGATGTCGTCGTCGCTGACGCCGTCGAGGTGCTTGACGATCGCACGCAGGCTGTTGCCGTGCGCGGCGACCAGCACGGTGTGCCCGGCCTCGAGGTCGGCCACGACCTCGCTCTGCCAGTAGGGAAGCAGGCGGGCGATGACGTCCTTGAGGCACTCGGTGCGCGGCAGGTCGTCGCCGAGGTCGGCGTACTGCGGCAGCGCGGCCGGTGAGTAGGGGGAGTCGTCGTCCAGCGGCGGCGGCGGGGTGTCGAAGGAGCGACGCCACAGCATGAACTGCTCCTCGCCGTACTCGTCGCGCACCTGCGCCTTGTCCTTGCCCTGCAGGGCGCCGTAGTGGCGCTCGTTGAGGCGCCAGGAACGTCGGACCGGGATCCAGTGCCGCCCCGCGGCGTCGAGGGCCAGGCAGGCCGTGGTGATCGCGCGACGCTGCAACGAGGTGTGCAGGACGTCGGGCAGCAGGCCGGCAGCCCTCAGCTGCTCACCCCCGCGCACGGCCTCGGCGCGACCCTTGTCGGTGAGGTCGACGTCGACCCATCCGGTGAAGAGGTTCTCGGCGTTCCACTCGCTCTCGCCGTGCCGGAGCAGGATCAGGGTGCGACTCACGCTCACTCCTCCGTCTGGGCGGGGGGCTCTGCGACGATCGGGGCGCAGGCGTAGGGGTCGGTGGCCTCGGTCGTGCCCTCCGCCTCCGGCGACGGGCTGGGCGAGGCGGCCGGGGACGCCGCCGGGGTCTCGCCGTCGGCTGCGGGGGCCGTGGGAAGCACCATGTCCGGGAACTTGGCCGGGTCGTACTCGTAGCAGGGGCGCATCACCGCCACCTCGAGCGTGGAGGTCTGGCCGCTGTCGAAGGTCAGCTCGACGCTGACGAACTCGCCCAGGCCGATCGTGCCGTCGAGCGGGATGCCGCCGCTCTGGTAGAGGCTGAGCGTGCCCTGCGGCGACACCTCGACCGGCGCGAGACCTGGGGCCATGACCTCACCGCCCACCGCCGTCAGCGAGATCGGCACCGACGGGTTGGCGTTGGACAGCGTCGCCACGAACAGTCCGGTGTCGGGGGAGCCGGAGATGATCGCGGCGCCGAGGACGTCGACCTCGCCCTCCTGGTCGTTGACGCCCGAGCTGATCGTGTTCACCCGGTTCGTGGCGTAGTCGAAGCCGCACGACGACAGGGCCCCGGTCAGCAGGAGCACGCCGGCGGCGATCGCGGCAGAACGGCGGGGGAGGCTGTCGAGCATGTGTCAGAGCCTTCGAGGTCGAGGGACGGGTCCGGACCGGTGCTGGCGTGCCACCCCCGGTGGCGCCAGCCTAGCGGTGCCGGCGGGAGGTCACTGCCGCAGCCCGATCGTCGATCCGAGCACGACCAGCACGATCGCGACCGCTGCGGTGTAGGCCGACGCCAGGACCAGCAGCCGGGTCGCGCCGAGGCGACGTCCGAGCACCAGCGGCAGGTAGGTCCACCCGTCGCGGTCGTCGTCGACCAGGCCCCAGATGGCGCGCACGACGTGGACGCCCAGGCCGAGCAACGCGGCCGCGACGACCATGGCGACGACCGGGGCCTCGCCCTCGGTGCCGCCGCCGTAGCCGCCGTAGGAGAGGTAGGCGGGGTAGAGGGCGAAGGCCGCCATCCACGGCAGCGGGGAGAAGCGACCCCGGCGCAGCGCCACGTTGCCGAGGATGCCGATGACGAGCGAGGCGAGGTAGCAGATGCCCGCGGTGACGCCGACCGAGATCGACAACGGGATGACCAGCAGGACGGCGATGACGAGGGCGTACCACGCGCTGCCGGGCTCGAGGCGACCCCGGGCGATGGGCTTGCGGGGGGTGTCGTGGGCAGCGTCGCGCTCCGCGTCGACGAGGTCGTTGTGCCAGCCGAGGATGCTCTGGCCCACCAGGACCGTGGCCGCGACGATGCCGGCCTCGCGCGCGGGGCGGCCCGAGACGAGGGCCGCGCCGGCGAGCGCGACCGCGGTGGCGACCCCCTGGCGGGGGTGGGCCGCGACGAACAGGCTCACCGGGGTGGACTCGAGCAGTCGGCGCCGCAGCCCGGACCGCTCGGACGGCGGGTCGACGACCGTGCTGGGGCCCGGACCCGCGCCGTCGGGGACCACGCCGTCGACGGCCCCGGCGGTGCTCGCCTCGCTGTCGTGGAGGACCTCGGGGTCGTCGGCCTTGCGCCTGCGGAGCTGCACCTTCGCCATGCTGACCAGTATCGACCACACGGGCCCCACGTGTCGCACGTCACCTCCCCCGCGTGGGTGAATCGGAGCCGCGAGCAGGTGCTCCCGCCGGCACGAGGGCACCCGCGCCACCATAGATGGCGGTTTCTGTCAACCCTCGAACAGGCCTCTGACCTGCGGAAACGCCATCTGGACGGAAACCGGGACGTGCTAAGATGCAGGCCTAGGAAAGGGTCCATCACACATGACTTTCACCGTCGGCGAAACGGTTGTTTATCCCAATCACGGGGCCGCGATCATCGAGGACATCGAGATGCGGACGATCAAGGGAGAGGATCGCGAGTACCTCGTCCTGAGGATCGTTGCCCAGCAGGACCTGGTCGTGCGCGTCCCGGCCTGCAACCTCGACCTCGTGGGTGTCCGCGACGTGGTCGACAAGGAAGGCCTCGACCGCGTGTTCGACGTCCTGCGTGCCGAGCACGTCGAGGAGCCGACCAACTGGTCGCGGCGCTACAAGGCCAACCTGGAGAAGCTGCACAGCGGCGACGTCATGAAGGTCGCCGAGGTCGTGCGTGACCTGTGGCGCCGCGAGCGTGACCGCGGCCTGTCGGCCGGCGAGAAGCGGATGCTCGCCAAGGCTCGTCAGATCCTGGTCTCCGAGCTCGCGTTGGCCGAGCAGACCAACGAGGACAAGGCCGAGACGATCCTCGACGAGGTCCTCGCCTCCTGACCTCGCTCCGCACCCCGCACCACCCGCTCCGACCGAAGGGCCCCGGCACTCGCCGGGGCCCTTTCGGCCTAGATTGAGCCCATGCCGATGGACTACGAGGTGCCGGACGCGCTCGGGATCGTGCTCGTCGACGACCGCGGGTCGCTCCCCTTCGCCCTGATCCACGGCGAGGCCCTGGTGAGCGCCGCCGTCTGGGCGCTGGGTGAGTCGGGGGTGCTGCCGGTCGACCTGGGCACCGAGTGGGCCGGGCTGGCCGACGCCGACGAGCCGGTCGTGCTGCACGACTCCCTGTGCCCGATGACGCCGCCGTGGTTCCTGGCCGACTGCGTGATCGACGCCGTCGAGCACCAGCGCGTGGTCGTCGGGGTGCGGCCGGTGAGCGACACGATCAAGGAGGTCGCCGACGGCTTCGTCGGCTCCACCCTCGACCGTGACGAGCTGGTGCGGGTCTGCTCGCCCGTGGTGCTTCCACCCGCGGTGGTCGCGGCCCTCGACCTGGGCCCCCCCGACCTCGCCGACCTGGCGGCCCTGGCGGCGTCGTTGCGCGAGCGGTTCCCCGTGCAGCTGCGGGTGGCGCCCCCCGAGGCGCGTCGCGTCGACTCCGTCGAGGACGTCGCCGTGCTCGAGGCACTTACCGCTCCGGCGCCCGGCACCGCGGCCGGCACCGCGGCCGGCGGGATCATCGACGGCTGAGCAGGGCCTCTGCGAGCGCGACGTCCTCGGGGTAGGTGACCTTGAGGTTGAGGGCGCTGCCGGCGACGGCTGCGATCGCGACGTCGCCGTGCGCCTCGAGGCACGAGGCGGTGTCGGAGCCGCGGAAGCCGTCCGCCTCAGCGGCGGCGTACGCCGCGAGCAGCGTGTCGGCGCGGAAGGCTTGCGGCGTCTGCACCGCTGCTGTGGCGCCGACAGCGCCGCGGGGGCCGAGCAGGCCCGACACCTCGACGACCGGGACGGCGCCGCCGTGCACGCGCGCCGCCGCGAGCACCGCGTCGTACAGCGCGACGCCCGCGAGGGGCCGCGCCGCGTCGTGGATCGCGATCACGTCGACCTCGCCGGCCTCGACGGCGCAGCGCAGCGCCTGCAGGGCGGCCCACTCGGACGCATGACGGTCGGCCCCGCCGACCACCAGCACCACCTCGCGCTCGCCCAGGAGCGGCTCGACCTCGGCCGCCACCGCCGCCTCGTCGCCGGAGCGGACGACGAGCACGAGCCGCGCGACGTCGTCCACCTCGAGGGCGGTGGCCACCGATCGCGCCACCACGCTCCGGCCGGCCACCGTCAGCAGGACCTTGTTGACCTCCGCACCGACACGGGTGCCGGAGCCGGCGGCGAGGACGACGAGGGCAGCAGGCACGCCGTGATCATCTCAGCCGTCGCCTGATTTCGTTTTCACAGCCGTAACACCGCGACACGTCGATGTGCCCTGCCCCGAATTACGTTCTGAGCATGCCGCACCACTCCTCGTCCCACGACGAGTGGCACCCTGTCTGCAAGGTGGCCGACCTGGAGGTCGAGCGCGGGGTGACCGCCCTCGTGCACGGTCAGGCCTTGGCGATCTTCCGTGGCCAGGACGACGTCGTCTACGCCTTGAGCAACCACGACCCGTTCGCCAAGACGTCGCGGATCGCCCGCGGCATCGTGGGGGTGCGCGCGGGGGTGCCGTTCGTGGCGTCGCCGACGCACAAGCACGCCTTCGACCTGCGCAGCGGTCGGTGCCTCGACGACGCGCACGTGTCGATCGCGGTCTACGACGTCAAGGTCGTCGACGGCGTGGTGCACGTGGGACACCGCAAGGAGCACGCAGCCTGAGCGAGCCCGCCCGGGTCAGCCGTGGGCGGGCCGGGCGACGACCAGGGCGGTCGCCATCGCAGCGACTCCCTCACCACGACCGGTGAGCCCGAGCCCGTCGGTGGTCGTCGCGCTGACGCTCACCGGGGCACCGACGGCGCTCGACAACGCGGCCTCCGCCTCCGCTCGACGGGGGCCCAGACGCGGGCGGTCGCCGATGACCTGCACCGCGACGTTGCCGACCTCGAAGCCGGCCTCGCGCACTCGGCGTGCGGTCTCGGCGAGCAGCGTGGTGCCGGAGGCACCCGCCCACTCCGGCTCGGAGGTGCCGAAGTGGGAGCCGAGATCACCGATGCCGGCCGCGGAGAGGAGCGCGTCGCACGCGGCGTGCGCGGCGACGTCGGCGTCCGAGTGCCCCTCGAGGCCTGCGGGCTCGTCGGGCCAGGCGAGCCCCGCGAGGTGCATCGGGACGCCGGCGACGAGGCGGTGCACGTCGATGCCGATCCCGGTGCGCGGAAGCATCGGTTCGCCGACCGTAATATCTGAGTCCACCGATGCATCATGCCCGAGCGACAATGAATGCCATGACGTCCTCCGCCTCCGCGCCCGCCCGCCAGAAGCTGAGGCTCTGGTGGGCCGCGGCCGGCGTCGCCGCCGGTCTCGCCGGTCTCGGCACCGGTTACCTCGTCTCCGCGCTGATGAACCTGCGCCTCACGCCGGTCAGCGCCGTCGCCGAGCTCGTCGTCGCGGTGGCCCCCGACGCCGCGGCCAACAACCGTGACCTGGGCGCCGCCGACAAGCCGCTGCTCGTCGCGGGCATCTACGTCATCGTGCTCCTCGCCTTCGCCGGGACCGGGCTGCTCGCACGGCGGGCCTGGTGGCCCCCGGTCGTCGGGTTCGGGGTGGTCGCGGTCATCGGCATCGTCGCGAGCCTGGACGCTGCCGACTCCCAGGCGACCGACGCCGCGCCGGTCCTGATCGGGTTCGCCGTGATGGTCGTGGCCCTGTCGGTGCTCTCCGAGCGGCTGCGCACGATCGAGGCGCTCACCGACCGGCAGCGGCTCTCCCAGCCCTACGTGCGCAGCCGCCGCAGCTTCCTGGGCACGGCGGCCGCCGTGCTCGGCGTCGCTGCGCTCGCCGGCATCGCCGGCAACCTCAAGGGAGGCTCGCGGCGCGCGGTCGAGGAGGCGCGACGCACGCTCTCGGGCACCGACACGTCGGGAGCCAGCCCGTTGCGGCTCGCGGTCACGACGCCCCAGGTGCCGAGCGACGCCTCGGTCGGCGTCGACGGCGTCGCGTCGTGGATGACGCCGTCCGACAACTTCTACCTGATCGACACCACGTTCTCGAAGCCCGCGATCACGCCGTCGGAGTGGAGCCTGCGCATCCACGGCATGGTCGACCAGGAGATCACGCTGACCTACGACGACCTCGTCGAGCGCGAGCTGCTCGAGGGGTGGGTGACGCTGAACTGCGTGTCGAACACGGTGGGCGGCGACTTGATCGGCAACGCCTGGTGGAGCGGGGTCGCGCTGGCGCCCATCCTGGCCGAGGCCGGCATCCAGGACGGCGCCGACGCCATCTTGCAGACCTCCCAGGACGGGTGGAACTGCGCCACCCCCGTCGAGACCGTGATGGACGGACGCAACGCGATGCTCGCGCTCTACATGAACGGCGAGCCCCTTCCGGTCGAGCACGGCTTCCCGGTGCGCACGATCGTCCCCGGGCTCTACGGCTACGTCTCGGGCACCAAGTGGGTCGTCGACATGGAGCTGACCCGCTTCGACGCCGTCGATGCCTTCTGGACCCAGCGCGGGTGGGGCGAGCTCGGTCCGGTGAAGATGGCCTCACGCATCGACGTGCCCTCGTCGGGCGCGACGGTCGCTGCCGGCGACGTCGTCCTCGCCGGCGCCGCCTGGGACCAGCACACCGGGATCGAGGGTGTGGAGGTCGCCGTCGACGGCGGTCCGTGGACGGCCGCAGAGCTGGCCGGCTCGCCGAGCGACGACTCCTGGACCCAGTGGCGCCTCGTCGCGCCGCTCGGGAGCGGCAAGCACCGTGCCCGGGTGCGCGGCATCAACAAGGACGGTGTCTCGCAGACCGGCGCGTACGCCGACGTCCTGCCCGACGGTGCGACCGGCTGGCACGAGATCTCCTTCACCGTCGCGTGAGCCTCGGGCCGACGGGTCCGGGCCCGACGACGAACCCTGACGATCGGGGGGTGGGCGTGGCACGATCCGGGCGTGGCCGCACCCGCTGAGGACCTCGCTCGCGACTTCGCCGACCGCCCGGGGGTCGCCCTCGTGGTCGGCGGCAACGGGGGGCTCGGCGCGCCCATCGCCGCCCTGCTCACCGCGCGGGGCGCGCGAGTGGCGGTGACCTACCGGCGCACCGCGCCGACGGCGTCGTACGACGGTGGGGTGCACCGCCTCGACCTCGACCACCTCGACACCGTGGCGGACGTCGTGGCGCGCGTGGCCGCGAAGTCCGGCGGGCTGCACACGCTCGTGCACGCCGCAGGACCCCACGTGCCGATGGTGCACCTGTCGCGAGTGGCGCCGGCCGACATGGCCGCGCAGCTGGCGGCGGACGCCGCAGCCTTCTTCGCGGTCGCCCACGCCGCCCTGCCGCACCTGCGCGAGTCGCGCGGCTCGATCGTGGCGGTCACGACCGCGGCCACGGCGCGATACCCGGTGCGCGACGGTCTCTCGTCGGCGCCGAAGGCTGCGGTCGAGGCGATGGTGAGGGCGTTGGCGGTCGAGGAGGGACGTTTCGGGGTACGGGCGAACGCCGTCGGGCCCGGCATGCTCACCGACGGGATGGCCGAGCGGCTGGTGGCATCGGGCGACCTGTCGGACGCCGACCTCGAGGTCACCTGCTCGAACGTGCCGCTGCGTCGCTTCGGCACCGCTGCCGACGTGGCCGAGGCCGTCTGCTTCCTGGCGAGCGAGCGAGCCGGGTTCGTCAGTGGCCAGAAGCTGGACGTCGACGGCGGCTACGGCGTCTAGCTAGGGGCTGGGTGTCACCAGTTGGTCTGCTCGCCCTGCGGCAGCGGGTGCGCGGCGTCGTGGACGACGTAGGTCAGCCCGCCCGAGCCCTCGAGCCAGGCACGCTCCAGCTGAGCGCGGTCGTAGGTGCGGCGGACCTCGGCGTTGGTCCGGCCGGCGGGGTCGTTGACGACGACGTCACCGTCGGCGGTGAAGCCGACGATCACCAGCAGGTGGCCGGCGGTGGCCGAGATGGGTGCGCCGGAGAGCTGCCCGGAGCCGAACGAGATCGACGCGACGAGCGGGATGCCGGCAGTGATGAAGCGTTCGGCCTCGCGCAGCGAGCGCAGCCGGGTGACGAACGCCTTGCCGACGCGGGGGGCGGCGTAGGCGGTGTTGAACGGCCAGTTGCCCGTGCCGTCGTAGGTGTGGTCGAACGTCATCCGCGCCGCGTAGGCCACCCAGGGGTCGGGCGAGCCCTCGGGCACCCAGGCGTACGACTTCCTCCCCGGCAGCGAGTCGTAGTAGCCGAGCACCATCGACGTCGACGTGGGGGAGCACCAGGCCTCGCCGCCGCCGTTGTACTGCGGGAGCTCGCCCTGGTGGATCATCTGGGAGTACTGCGGCACGTCGAGCACGGTGCCCACGCCCGCGCCCGGCGTGGAGGTCGCGCCCGCGGTCTCGGGCAGGCGCGAGGCGACGGCGCCGATGGTGTCGACCCCCGGGTTGCGCGTGGTGCCGGCCTCGCGGGCCAACGTCACCCGCAGCTGGTACGACGTCAGGCCCGCCGGGGCCCGCCACGTGTCGACGTCGACGTCCGCGAGGTCGTCGCCCTGGCCGGCGAAGGTCGAGCGCTTCACGAAGCGGTCGCTCTTGGCCCAGCGGCCCAGCAGGTCCCACGACGACGTCCGGCCGGAACCGTCGCGGCCGCGGACGCTGATCTCGACGAAGCTGTCACCGGGGGTGGTGGCCGACCAGGAGGCGACGAGCTCGGTGAAGGCGAACCCGGGCTCGACCCAGGGGGAGTCCCACTGCGACTGGTCGTAGGTGCGCCCGCCGAGGGTGCGTTGCGCGGCCGGGACGTCGATGCGCAGGCGGCCGGAGGCGACGCGGGTCCCGGTGCCGGTGCCGGTGCGCAGCTCGGCGCCGGAGTCGAACTGGCGGTAGTCGACCTGGCGCGCGTCCGCGCGCCCGGCTGTCGCCGGCCCTGACACTGCGGTCGGCGCCGCCGAGGGTGTGGGCGTGGCGCTCGCAGGGGATGAGGCGCTCACTGTCGCAAGGTAACAGGGGGCCAGCAGCAGGGGGAGCGCGAACGAGAACGGCCGACGGGGGAGGCGCACCGGGTCAACCTACGTCACTCTCGCACCATCTGTCTCAGCCTCCCCACCACTCATGCCGAGTCGGCGCGTGTACGCGCCGACTCGACCCGGATCCCGCGCCGAGTCGGCGCGTCTACGCGCCGACTCGGCCCCCACGGCGCCCGGCCCTAGACTCGGGCGGTGACCTTCCGGCTCTACGACACCGCTACGCGTGCGGTGCGCGACTTCGTCCCGCTGCAGGAGGGGAAGGCCGGTGTCTATGTCTGCGGGCTCACGGTCCAGTCGGAGCCGCACGTCGGTCACGTGCGGTCAGCGGTCAACTTCGACGTGCTGCGGCGCTGGCTGACCCACAGCGGGTACGACGTCACGTTCATCCGCAACGTCACCGACATCGACGACAAGATCCTCACCAGGTCGGCCGAGCAGGGCCGGCCCTGGTTCAACCTGGCCTACGAGATGCACGCCCGGCTCACCGAGGCGCTGGCGAGCATCAACGTGCTGGCGCCGACCTACGAGCCCGGCGCGACCGGTCATGTGCCCGAGATGCTGCAGCTCATCGCGACCCTGGTCGAGCGCGGCCACGCCTACGCCGCCGACGACGGCTCGGGCGACGTCTACTTCGACGTCCGCTCGTGGGAGGCCTACGGCGAGCTGACCGGGCAGCAGATCGACGACATGGAGACCGCAGAAGTCGCGGCTGATCCCCGCTCGGCGGCCCGCAAGCGCGACCCGCGCGACTTCGCTCTCTGGAAGGGCTACAAGCCGAGCGAGCCCGAGAGCGCCGCGTGGCCGAGCCCGTACGGCCCGGGCCGTCCCGGCTGGCACATCGAGTGCTCGGCGATGGCGCGCAAGTACCTCGGACCCGCCTTCGACATCCACGGCGGCGGCGTCGACCTGCGCTTCCCCCACCACGAGAACGAGCAGGCCCAGTCACGCGCCGCCGGCGACGCCTTCGCGTCGTACTGGATGCACAACGCGTGGATCACCACGGCCGGCGAGAAGATGAGCAAGTCGCTCGGCAACTCGCTGCTGGTGCCCAAGGTGCTCGAGCGGGTGCGGGGCATCGAGCTGCGCTTCTACATGGTCAGCGCCCACTACCGCTCGCACGTCGAGTTCAGCTTCGAGGCGCTCGAGGACGCCGCGGTCGGCTTCCGCCGCCTCGAGAGCTTCCTCGACCGGGCCGAGGCGGTGATCGGCGAGCGCGCCGCCGGCGCGATGCCGTGCGCCGCCTTCGTCCAGGCCCTGGACGACGACCTCGGCACGCCCGCCGCGGTCGCGGCGATCTTCGACGTCGCCCGCGAGGGCAACAAGCTGCTGGAGGTTGGTGACAGCCCGGCACTGCGGGGCACCGCCGCCTCGGTGCGGGCCATGCTCGCGGTGCTGGGTCTCGATCCGGCCGACCCCGCCTGGGGGAGCAGGGGTGGCGACGACGCCGCCCTGACCGCCGCCGTCGACGTCCTCGTCGCCGGCCTCCTGGAGCAGCGCGCCGAGGCGCGCGCCGCCAAGGACTTCGCGCGCGCGGACGCCATCCGCGACCAGATCACAGCGGCCGGCATCGAGGTGGAGGACACCCCTGCCGGCCCGCAGTGGTCCATCAGCAGGGGAGCTTGACCCATGGCCGGCAATTCGCAACGCAAGGGCTCGATCCGCAAGACCACCAAGAAGCCCACCGCGGGCTCGGGCGGGCGCGTCAAGCGCGGTCTGGAAGGTCGGGGGCCGACGCCCAAGGCCAAGGACCGGCCCTACCACCAGGCACACAAGTCCGAGCAGGACGCCAAGCGCAAGGCCGCGGCGCGCCCGCGCCGCAAGGGCACCGACTCGGAGTGGATCGCCGGGCGCAACTCGGTCGTCGAGGCGCTGCGCGAGGGCGTGCCGATCACATCGGTCTACGTCGCCGAGGGCGCCGACCGCGACAGCCGGCTGCGCGAGGCCTTCAAGCTGGCCCAGGACAAGGGCCTGAACCTCCTCGAGGTCAGCAAGAACGAGCTCGACAAGATGACCTCCGGTGCTGTTCACCAGGGCCTCGCGGCGCGCATCCCCCCCTACGAGTACGCCCACGCCGACGACCTGATCGACCTCGCCAAGCAGAACTCCGAGAAGCCACTGATCGTCGTCCTCGACTCGATCACCGACCCGCGCAACCTCGGCGCCGTCGTCCGTAGCGCGTCGGGCTTCGGCGCCCACGGCGTGGTGGTCCCCGAGCGTCGGGCGGCCGGCATGACGGCCTCGGCCTGGAAGACCAGCGCCGGTGCGGCAGCCCGGATCCCGGTTGCCCAGACGGTCAACCTGGTGCGCCAGCTCAAGTCGTTCCAGGACGACGGCTGCATGGTGCTGGGCCTGGCCGCGGACGGCGACCTCTCCCTGCCCGAGGTCGTCGCGGACGCCGACCTGGCCCGGGGCCCGCTCGTCATCGTGGTCGGCGCCGAGGGTGGCGGTCTCTCGCGCCTGGTCTCGGAGACCTGCGACCGGCTGGTGTCGATCCCGATGGCGTCGTCACTGGAGTCCTTGAACGCCGGGGTCGCGGCCTCGGTGACGCTGTACGCCATCGCCCAGGCACGCGCCTCGCGCTAGGCACTGCCGGGCGCTGCGTCCCGCACTCCGGGGTGTAGCGCAGAGCGTGCAGAACTGGTGCGGTGACGCGCGTCACCTTTGGGGTCGAGTGTCGTTAAACTAGTACCTGTTCTAGTTCTGCGCTCTTTTCCCGGAGGCACCGTGACCCGCCCACGCCCCACCCGCGGCCTGCTGACCTTCTCGGTCGGTGCGTGCCTCGTGCTCGTCCTGAGTGCCTGCGGCTCGAATCTCGACCCCGACGATGCACGACTGGCCAACGGTGGCGCGGTCGGCTCCGGCGGCGTGGCCGTCGACCAGTCCGGCGTGCCCCTCGCCGGCGACGCGGCCGCCGGGACGGACACCGGGGGAGTCGACACCTCAGGGGGCGACACCGGGGTGGCGGCCCCCTCCACGGGAGGCGGCGACACGGGCACCAGCGACACCACGGGCTCCACGACCGGGGGCGCCGGCGGCGACACCGCAGCGGGTGACACCGGCGGCAGCGGCGCCGATGAGCCCGCCGGCGGCGACGCGCCCGCGACGGACGCCGGTGGTGCCGATGCGGGCTCCTGCGACGGGTTCAAGAACGGCCCCGGCATCACCGACTCCACGATCACGATCGGCAACTCCTCCGACATCTCCGGCCCGGTGCCCGGTCTCTTCGCCACGGCCCAGGACGCGATGAAGGCCTACGTCTCCTACTACAACAAGGCCAACCCCGACGGCATCTGCGGGCGCAGCCTGGTCCTGAAGACCTACGACAGCCGCACCGACGCCTCCGCCGACCAGCAGGCCTACGCGGCCGGCTGCACCGACGTCTTCGCCATGATCGGTTCGGTCTCGGCCTTCGACCTGGGTGGGGCCAAGACCGCCCAGGACTGCGGCCTGCCCGACCTGCGCGGCGGCTCGGTGACGTTCGAGCGCAACGCCTGCACCACCTGCTTCGGCGTCCAGGCCGTCAACACGAAGGCCTTCGAGAACGCGGTGCCCGACTTCGTCCGGCAGCAGGTCGGCACCGCCTCGGCACAGAAGGCCGCCTACTTCTACACCAACGCCGGTGCGGCAGCCCAGAACGCCAAGGCTCAGGTCTCGGCGATGACCAAGCGCGGGATGAAGTTCCCCGTCGTCCAGGGCATCGAGACCTCGGAGTTCAACTACTCCACCTACGTGCAGCAGATGAAGGACAACGACATCGACGTCGTCTTCTTCACCACCTCCTACCAGTTCTCGGTGCGGATGCGACAGGCGATGGCTCAGCAGGGCTTCGTGCCGAAGCTCTACCTGCGCGACCCCACCGACTACAACCCCGACTTCGTCAAGCAGGGCGGCAGCGCGGTCGAGGGGACGACGGTCTACACGAACTTCACGCCGTTCGAGGAAGCGGCGAACAACCCGGAGATGGCGACGTACATCGGCTCGTTGCGGGCGGTCAACCCCAGCGCCGCGCCCCAGTTCTTCGGGGTGTTCAGCTGGTCGGCCGGGCGGCTCTTCACCGACCTGGCGACCAAGCTCGGGGGCTCCCTGAGCCGCGAGACGCTGCTCTCGGAGGTGAAGAAGGTCAACGACTGGACCGCCAACGGGATGCACGCGCCCCAGCCGGTCGGCAGCAAGGGCACCGGCGAGTGCTGGCGTTTCCTCACGCTCAGCGGTGGACAGTGGAAGCCGGTCGGCAGTACGAAGTACACCTGCTCCGGCTTGTCCGCGGCCTGATCGCACGCCCCGACCCCATCCCTTCGAGCCGACGGACCACCCCGACATGGACAAGTTCCTCGCCTACCTGATCCCCGGGATCTTCACCGGCTCGGCCTATGCCATCGCCGCCAGCGGCCTGGTGCTGACCTACACCACGACGCGGGTCTTCAACATCGCCCACGGCGCCTTCGGCATGGTCATGTCGTTCATCTTCTGGGACTTCTCGCAGAAGCAGGGGCTGCCGGTGTGGCTCTCGCTGGCGCTGGTGCTGCTCGTGGTGGCCCCCCTGACGGGCTTGCTCATCCAGCGCTTCGTCACGAAGGGTCTCGGGGAGTCGCCGGTCAGCGTGTCACTGGTCGTGACGGTCGGTCTCTTCGTCGGGCTGATCGGTGTCGCCCAGGCGGTGTGGCCGCCCGAGCCACGCTTCGTGCCGCCGCTGCTCGCCGACGTGACCGGCAACGACAAGAGCTTCGCCATCGGCGAGACGATCGTGACCGCTCAGCAGGTGATCACGGTGCTGGCCTCGGTCGCGGTCGCCATCGGCCTGTACCTGCTCCTCACCCGCACCCGCATCGGCACCGCGATGAGGGCCGCGGTCGACAACCCCGAGCTCCTCAAGCTCTACGGCGGCAAGCCCGAGACCGTGGCGTCGTTGTCCTGGATGATCGGCGTCTCGCTGGCGGCCCTCGGGGGGATCCTCCTGGTGCCGGTCGTCGGCCTCGACTACTACCAGCTGACGCTGCTGGTCATCAACGCCTACGCCGCGGCGATGGTCGGTCGGCTCAAGAGCCTTCCCCTCACGTTCGCGGGGGCGATGGGGCTGGGCATCATCGACTCGATGGCGCTCGGCTACATCCCGACCGACAGCTTCCTCGCCGATCTCCGCCCGGTCGTGCCGCCGTTGTTCCTCTTCGCCGCCCTGGTGCTCCTGCCCCAGGCGCAGCTGCGCATCGGTCAGGTCAAGGGGATCGTCTCGGCGCCGGTGCCCACGTTGCGGCGCATGCTGGTCTCGGGCGGGCTGTTCCTCGTCGTCCTCTTCGCGGTCGTCTCGCCGCTGCCGGAGGCTCGGCTGCTCCTGGTCGGGACCGCGGCCACCTACGCGATGGTGATGCTCTCGCTCGTCCTGCTCACCGGGTACGGCGGGCACGTCTCGCTCGCCCAGCTCACCTTCGCCGGCGTGGGGGCGCTGGCCTACGCCAAGCTGGGCGAGCCCAACCTCTACGGGCTGCTGCTCTCGGCGCTGGTCGCCGTCGCAGTCGGTGCGCTGGTCGCGCTGCCGGTGCTGCGACTGACCGGGCTCTACCTCGCCCTGTCGACGTTGGCCTTCGGCGTGCTCATGGACAAGGTCGTCTTCCAGAACGAGCGCGCCTTCGGCTTCGGGGGCGCCCTGGAGGCGCAGCGGCTCTCGTTCTTCGGCAACACCGTCGAGACGACGCAGGGCTACGTCATGGTGATGGGTGTCTTCTTCGTCCTCGTCGCCGTCGCCATCCTCCTGCTGCGCCGGGGGGTGCTCGGGCGGCTGCTCGTCGCGATGCGCGACAGCCCCGCCGCCTGCGGCACCTTGGGTCTCGACCTGCGGTGGGCGCGGGTGGGGCTCTTCGGGCTGTCGGCGGGAGTCGCCGGGCTGGCCGGCGCGCTCTTCGCGGGGCTGCGCGGCACCATCGGAGCGGCGGACTTCCAGTACTTCAACAGCCTGCCGCTGCTGCTGCTCGCGGTGGTCTTCGGCATCACCTCGGTGACCGGCGCGACCCTGGGCGGCATCGGCCTGATGCTGCTCCCGGTGCTGTCGGGCTCGAACCCGGTGGCCGGCGGCATCGTCTTCTTGATCATCGGGTTCGGCGCGGTCTTCGCCGGCCGCGACCCCAACGGCCTGGCCAACCTGCTCTTCCGGGTCGGGCGACTGCTCCAGGCGCGGGTGCTCACGCGCGTCGACCTGCCGCGGCTGCCCGGCCTGCCCACCCGCCGGGTCGTCGCCCCGGGCCCCGGCCCGGACCCGGGCACCGCAGCGGCGGCGCTCGACCAGCCCGCCACGACCGAGCTCGAGCCCGCCGGCGTGCCGGTCGGTGCCGGGACGAAGGAGTCCTGATGAGCCTGCTCGAGGTCGACGACGTCGTGGTGCAGTTCGGTGGGGTGACCGCGGTCAACCACGCCTCCTTCGAGGCCGAGGCGGGTCAGGTCACCGGTCTGATCGGCCCCAACGGGGCCGGGAAGACGACGTGCTTCAACGTGATCAGCGGTCTGCAGCGACCCACGAGGGGCAAGGTCCGCTTCGACGGTCGAGCCGTCACCTCGGTGCCGGTGCACCGACGCTCCAAGCGTGGGATGGGGCGCACCTTCCAGCGCCTCGAGGCGTTCGGGTCGCTCACCGTGCGCGACAACGTGCGGGTCGCGCTCGACATCCACCGCGGCGTGATGGGCCTGCTCAAGCCGGCCCGCTCCGACATCGACGGGCTCCTGGAGCGCGTCGGGATCGCGGCCTATGCCGGGGAACGCGCCGACTCGATCCCCACCGGCACGGCTCGGCTGCTCGAGCTCGCGCGCTGCCTGGCCGGCGATCCGAAGCTGTTGCTCCTCGACGAGCCGTCCTCCGGCCTCGACGAGACCGAGACCGGCGCCTTCGGCGAGCTCTTGGTGGACCTCGCCGCCGAGGGCCGCGCGATCTTGATGGTCGAGCACGACATGGACCTCGTGATGGGAGTCTGCGACACGATCCGCGTCCTCGACTTCGGCGAGGTGATCGCGGTCGGTGACCCCGGCGCCATCCGAGCCGACAAGCGCGTCCAGCAGGCCTACCTCGGCTACGCCGACGACGACGAGCCGGCCTCGCCGGTCTCCGGTCCGGAGCAGACCATGACGCTCACGACGCTCCCGGCCGTGGAAGGAGCCCACTCATGAGCGTGCCGATCCTCGAGATCTGTGACCTCACCGCCGCCTACGGCCGCATCGAGGTCCTGCGGGGGGTCAACCTGAGCGTGCCCCGCGGCGCGGTGATGGCGCTGCTCGGGCCGAACGGAGCCGGGAAGTCGACGCTGGTCAAGGTGATCTGCGGCCAGAAGGAGTCCACCGGCGGCGACATCCACCTCGGGGGCATCAACGTCAAGAAGGCCGCTCCTGAGGAGCTCGCCCGCCTCGGGCTCTGCACGGTGCCGGAGGGTCGCTCGGTCTTCCCGAACCTGACCGTCGAGGAGAACCTGTCGCTGATGTCGTACGCCGGGGTCTCGACCGAGGCGGTCCTCGAGACGGCCTATGCCTACTTCCCGCGACTCCTCGAGCGCCGCACGCAGCTGGCCGGGACGATGTCGGGCGGGGAGCAGCAGATGCTCGCGATGTCGCGGGCGCTCGCCTCGGACCCGGCACTCCTGCTCCTCGACGAGCTGTCGATGGGCTTGGCGCCGCTGATCGTCGACGAGCTCTACGACACCGTGCAGCAGATCGCCGAGTCCGGGGTGTCGATCCTGTGCATCGAGCAGTTCGCCCGCACGGCGCTGCGGGTCTCCGACTACGCCGCGGTGATGTCCGGCGGACGGGTCGTCGCCACCGGCGAGCCCGATGAAGTGATGGCAACCATGTCCGACGTGATCCTCGGAGGAGCAGCATGAGCACCATGAGTACTGGGTCCACGCACGTCACCGGGTCGCGCTCCGCACGCCGGGGCCTGCCGCTCGCCGCCGCCGCGGTCATCAGCGCGTTGCTGCCCCTCGGCGTCGGTCCGGCCGACGCCGCCGCGCCCACGTCGGCGCCCTCGACGCCGGTCGCCGCGAAGGCCGCTCCCGGTTTCGAGGGCTACGCCACGACGGCAGCCGGCTCGCCGATGAGGGTCGAGATCTACGAGCCGACGATCCCGCTGCCGGCCACGCCGCAGGCCGAGCTCAACTACGGCTACACCGCCATCGTCGCCGACTCCGCCAGTGCTCGCGCCCGCTCGAGCTACCTGTGGCCGGGCGGACCGGTCGGCGAGGGCTTCAAGACCATCGCCGAGAACCTCGGGCTCCCCCCCGAGATCTCGGGCCCCGTCGGGCAGAACGGCTACCCGATCCAGGTCAACGCCATCTACCCCGGTGGCCCGGAGCAGCAGAGCGACGAGGCGGTCCCCGGCTCGATCCAACGCGCGACCGCGACCGAGAACGCCGCCGAGGCGATCAACGGCTACTCCACCGACGGCAAGCCGGACGAGGAGCCCAGCGGCGACAACAACAGCGGTGGCAACGGCGGCGGCGGATCGGGTCTCCCGCTGCCCGGCCTCCCCGACCTGCCCCTGCCCCTCGGTCCCGGATCGGGCTCGGGTGCCGGCCTGGGATCAGCAGCGTCGGGCCGCAGCGCCGACCGCGACGCACCCGGGAGGGTCTCGACGAGGACCGCCGCGGACGCGGCCCCGTTGCTCCCGCCCGAGCTCGCCGCCCTCGTCGACGTCGGCGGCTTCACCTCGGTGAGCACCTCGGACGCCGGCACGATCGTCTCCGCACGCTCGCGCGCCAACCTCAGCGACATCACGGTGCTCGGCGGCGCGGTCACGATCAAGGGCGTCAAGACCCTGGCTCGCACCTCCAGCGACGGGGCCACGGGCGTCGCCGAGGGCGAGGTCCAGTTCGGCGACCTGATCGTCTTCGGCCAGCGCTTCGTCTACGGCTCCGAGGGTTACCAGGCGGTGGGTCAGTCCGGGTCGTTGCCCGGGCTCCCCGACGACGGGGCGAAGGCCCTGAAGATGCTCGGGCTCAGCATCTCCACCCCGAAGCCGACCTACACGATCGACGAGGACGCGGCGGGCGCCACGGTGCCGGGGCTCGTCCTCGACTTCGACCTCACCGTGCTGCGCCAGCAGCTCGCTCCGCTGACCGACACCCTCAACGACGTGCTCGGCCAGGTCCCCGCCGAGGCGGGGCAGCTGAAGAGCCTGCTGCAGGCCGCCGCGAACCTGTCGCCGCGGATGGTGTTCACCCTCGGGCTGTCGACGAGCTCGGTCGACACCTCGCAGGCGATCGACATCCCCCCGGTCGACATCCCCGACCCGGAGCCGAGTGACGAGCCCACGAAGTCCGGCGCCGCCGGCGGGGGTGGCAGTGCCGGAGGCGGAGGGTCGGTGAGCACCGGCGGGTCATCCTCGGTCCCGTTGTCGGACGCTCCGCTCGCCGAGACGCCGCTGAGCACGAGCGCCGACGCGGGCCTCGTGCCGGTGGCAGCAGCTCAGCAACCCGGGTTGCCCGCCCTGTTCTCCGTCCCGACCTTGCTCATCCTGCTCGGCGTGGGGCTCGCCTCCCTCTTCGGCTCCTACGTACGACGTCTCGGCCTCGCCGCGCTCGGCGGCTCGGCGTCCTGTCCCCACGGACTCACCTCCGGTCTGCCCAACCTGCGAAAGATGACGTGATGACCACCGACATGACGACCCCCGCCACCCCCACCACTCCCGACGCGGACCGGCCGGCCCGTGCGTCCGGCAGCCGGATGGGGTCTGGCACCGCCAGCCTGCCGCGCGCCGGCGCGAAGTCGTCGGGGGTCTCCCCGGTCAAGGGCGGCGGCAACGCCCAGCTGCTGCAGACCGTGCTGTTCTGGGCCGGTGCGATCATGATGCCGCTGGGCATCGTGATCATCCTGCTGGGCTACTACGGGGTCGCGAACTCGGTCTACGACTTCGAGCGGGAGGCCTACACCGCCTCGGGCGGCTTCCTCGGCCTGGCCGTCACGTTCCTCGGCGGCTTCCTCTACTTCGGCGCCTGGCTGGCTCGGATCGCCTCCGACAACCAGCAGTCAGCACTGCGGCTGGCCGACACGCTGCTGGTGCTGGCCGACGTGACGTCGCGGGCGGCGGCCCAGCACGACCCGGTCGGCGACGCCTCCGCCCTCCCGGTCACGGCCGGCGACGGCACGACGCTGCACCGACGCGACTGCGCCCTGATCGCGCACCGCGACGACCTCCGCGCCGGCGGTGGCCGAGCCGGGCTCACCGACTGCCGGGTCTGCAAGCCCTGAGCCCTCGCGGCGTCGCGGCCGCGCGAGCTCAGTCAGGAACCGGCGCCGCCTCGATCTCGTCGGGCCGGGCGAGCAGCACCTGCTGCACGTAGTCGCGGGCGGTGTCGAAGATGTCGATCTCGCGCCCGGCACGCTCCGAGAGCAGCCACCGGTGCACCAGGACCTCGTGGAAGACCTCGGCCGGCTCGAGCTTGCCGCGAGCCTCGGGTGGCACCAGCGCCGTGACGGGCTCGTAGATCCCGGTCAGCCACCGGTTCGCGACGAGCCCTCGATCTTCACGACCGAGGTCGAAGTGGGCCGTGTAGGACGCCAGGTCGTTGAGGAGTCGGCGTGCCTGCGCGTCCTCCACGGTGAGCCCGGTGAGGCCCTGCAGCTCGCGCTGGTGGTGACCGAGCTCGACGACCTTGGGCTGGATGCGCACCCGGTCGCCGCCGATGTCGGTGATGATGTCGAGCTCGTCGACGTCGAAGCCCAGGTCGTTGAGGCGCTCGATGCGCTGCTCGATGTGCCACATCTCGTCGGAGCCGAACTCCTCGGCGTCGGTCAGCTCGGTCCACAGTGCCAGGTAGCGCTGCTCGAGCAGCTCGACGATGTCGAGGGCGGCCACGCTGTCGTCGAGGGACTCGCTGGCCTGGAGGTCGAGCAGCTCGGCGAAGACGTTCTCGGTCGCCACCGTGAGGTCGTGCGCGCGCATCGAGTCCGACAGCGTCGAGCGCAGCTCACCGGTCTCGGCGTCGACGAGGTAGGCCGAGAACCCGCCCGCGTCGCGACGGAACAGCACGTTCGAGAGCGACACGTCGCCCCAGTAGAAGTCGGCGAGGTGCAGGCGCACCAGCAGGACGACGACCGCGTCGACGAGGGAGGGCAGGTTGTCGGCCCGGAGCCCGTGGGCGAAGAGGCTGCGGTAGGGCAGCGAGAAGCGCAGGTGCTGGGTCAGCAGTGCCGCCGGCAGCGCCTCGCCGTCGTCGTCCGTGCGACCGGTGACGACGCCCTGGGGCACGACGGCGGGCAGGCCCAGGCGCTGCAGGTCTCGCAGCAGCCGGTACTCGCGGAAGGCGATGTCCTCGACGGTCTCCTTCACCGCGTAGGTGCGCTCGCCCAGGCGCACGATCCGCACGACGTGGCGCGAGAGACCGCGCGGCAGCGGCACGACGTACTCGTCGCTCCAGTCCTCCAGCGGGGTCGACCACGGGAGCCGCAGCAGAGCCGGGTCGGGCCGGTTGGCCACGATGTGGAGCGCCATGAGCGGAGCCTAGGGCGTAGGAGACGCGACCTGGCTAGAACAGGTTCTAGTTCCACTGCTACGGTCCGGGGCATGGACGACTCCTCCGCGCCCCGTGTCATCGTGCTCACCGGGGCGGCGTCCGGGATCGGCCACGCCACTGCCGAGCTGTTCCGCGACCTCGGTGACGTGGTGTTCGGCCTCGACATCGCGGCGACCGTGCCCAGCGGTGTGACCTACGTCGAGTGCGACGTGGCCAGCCGGTCGTCGGTCGAGGCGGCCGTCGCCGTCTGCGTGGCCGAGCACGGACGCATCGACGTGCTCGCCAACATCGCCGGCATCGTGCAGTTCGGGCGCTTCGAGACGATCACCGACGACGAGTGGGACCGCGTGCACGCCGTCGACCTCAAGGGCCCCTTCATGATGATCCAGGCTGCGCTGCCGCACCTGGTGGCCTGCGGCGGCAACGTCGTCAACGTCTCGTCGGTGGCCGGCAACAAGGTGCAGCCCTACACAGCCGCCTACGCAGCGGCCAAGGGTGGGCTGACGACGATGACCAAGGCGTTGGCCCTCGAGCTCGCGCCGCACGGCGTCCGGGTCAACGCCGTGTGCCCGGGCAGCGTCGACACCCCGATCGTCGCCGAGGTGGCCAGTCGCTTCCCTGACGGCCTCGACCCGCGGGTCACGGACCGGCTGATGGCGATGCTGCCGGGCCCGTCGATCACCCCCGCCGAGCTCGGCTCCTCGATCGTCTACCTCGCCTCACGCGAGGCCCGGATGATCAGCGGCGCGGTGCTCGCCTTCGACGGCGCGATGACCTGATCGCCCCCTCGATCCGACTTCGCGCAGCCGACGCCGGGCGGTAGCATCGCCAGCGCGCCGCGGGGCGCACGCCGCGTTAGCTCAGTTGGCAGAGCATTCGCCTTGTAAGCGAAATGTCGAGAGTTCGACTCTCTCACGCGGCTCCGTCGCCGGTCGCCGAGGACCAGTGCCACCTGATCGACATCTGGTGACACCGATCCTCGACCTGTCCACCACTCGGGGTGCAGGACCCGTGATCAGCCGGCGAGGTCAGCGGTCGAGGTCACGAGGAACCCGCGAGCGCCTTGACCTCGTCTCGAGCCTGGACGATCTGGGCCTTCTGCCGCTCGACGACCTCACGGAAGCCGGGGCTGAGGTCCATCTCGAGGGCCTTCTCGTACTCCGAGACGGCATGGTCCTCGCCGGTCACGGCGGCCTTGAGCACACCGTCGGCGCTGTCACCGGTCAGGGCGTCCTTGAGCGAGAGCCAGCCGCGGTGCAGCGCCGCGGCCGCCGAACCGCCCTCGTCGACGTCGTCGCCGTAGTCGTGGCCGAGGTCGACGATCTCGCGACCGAAGCTCGCCCGCTGCTCGGAGTGGCGCTGCAGCGTGGCGGCCCAGGCGGGGTGCTCGCTGTCGCGGAGCTTCTCAGCGGAATCAGCGAAACCGCGCTCGCCGTCCTTCAACGTCTCCACCAGTTCTTTGGCGGCCTTCGCATCGTCGCTCATGTGCTCTCCTTCGTCAGGGTTGTCACTCGAGGGTGGCCGACCACGTGGTCGCACCGGACCACCCGAGGGGATGGCTGCGCGCTCCTCGACCGTCCGGCGCGCTCCTCGACCGTCCGGCGCGCTCAGCGCAGGCGGCGGGCGGTGAACCTGTCGGGCGGGTCGGCGATGGCGTCCTGCGCGGCGACGAGCTGGATCTCCCGCGTGCCCGCGGCGAGCGTCGCCTCGAGGACGGCGAACACCGAGGACGTCGTGCGCTCCAGCGCAGTCGCCGGCGAGCCCGTCGTGACGAGGTGCGCGAGGTAGAGCGCCGCCGTCACGTCGCCGCACCCGTTGGGGGTGATCGGCAGCAGCGGCGTGGTCACGGCCCAGGCACCGGCGTCGGAGACCGCGACGACGTCGAGGGTGTCGGGGGTCGAGCCTGCATGCAGCACCGAGGTGACCAGCACGTCGCTCGGCCCGATCGCGCGCACGGCGTCGACGGCCTCGAGCACCTCGGTGATCGTCGTCGACGTCCGGCCCGCGAGGAAGTCGAGCTCGAAGTGGTTGGGTGTGACGATGTCGGCGCGTGGTACGACCTCGTCGCGCAGGTACTCCGGGATCCCCGGCTTCACGAACATCCCGCGGCCCACGTCGCCCATCACCGGGTCGCAGCAGTAGACGGCCTCGGGGTTGGCCGCGCGCACCTGCGCGACCGCGTCGAGGATGACCGCGCCGACCGCCGGGTCGCCCTGGTAGCCCGACAGCACGGCGTCGGCCTCGCCGAGCACGCCGCGGTCGGCGACACCGGCGATCACCGCCGCCACGTCGGCGGGGTCGAGCAGCGGGCCCCGCCACTCGCCGTACCCGGTGTGGTTGGAGAAGTGCACCGTCAGCACCGGCCAGACCTCGTGCCCGAGGCGCTGGAGCGGGAAGGTCGCTGCGGAGTTGCCGACGTGACCGTAGGCGACGGAGGACTGGATCGACAGGATCTTCATCCGAGCATTCAACCGCGTCCGGACCGTGCTCGGGGTTGAGCCCGGAGGCGGGGCCGACGGTGGGGTGTGGCCGCCGGCGTGTGGGCCGCTTGGTCGACCTGCTCCCGTTGTCACGGCACCCCAGGAGTCACATCGGCTTGCTGATGGGGCAGATCCGGCAGGTTCCGAGCGCCGTGACGCACCCCTGTACGACAAAACTAGAACGCGTTACAGTTATGCCGATGTGTGGCGCGGACCACAGGCGGTCCGGCCGAGGCGTGAGGGGAACCAGCGACGATGGTCAAGCAGACCTACAGCAACGAGGCGGACTACGTGGTGGTCGGGTCGGGCAGCTCAGGTGCTGCCGTCGCCGGACGACTGGCGGAGTCCGGTGCGAGTGTGATCGTGCTCGAGGCCGGCAAGACCGACAACAAGTTCCTCACCAAGAAGCCCGGCATGATCGGCCCGATGCACTCGGTGCCCGAGATCAAGAAGCTCGTCGACTGGGGCTACTACTCGGTGCCGCAGAAGCACCTGCTCGACCGCAAGATGCCGGTCCCGCGGGGCAAGGTCGTCGGTGGCTCGTCGTCGATCAACGGCATGGTCTACGTCCGGGGCAACCGCGCCAACTTCGACTCCTGGGCGGCCGAGGGCAACGTCGGGTGGGACGCCGACAGCGTCAACGCCGCCTACAAGCGCATGGAGGACTTCGAGGACGGCGAGAACGCCTTCCGGGGCGCAGGCGGCCCGATCAAGATCACCCGCAACAAGATCCCGCAGGAGGGGTCGCTGCAGTTCCTGCAGGCGACCGCCGACGCCACCGGGTGCGCCGTCCTCGACGACTACAACGGTGAGTCGCAGGAGGGGGTCAGCCGGATGCAGCAGAACGCCGCCGACGGCCTGCGCTACTCCGCCTCGCGCGGCTACCTCCACCACCTCGCCCCGAAGAGCCTCGAGCTGCAGTCGCAGGTCCTGGTGACCAAGGTCGTCATCGAGAACGGCCGGGCCACCGGCGTCGAGGTCACCGACCTGGGCAGGAACGGCGCCAGGCGCACGATCCGCGCCGGCAAGGAGGTCATCCTGGCGGCCGGCTTCGTGGGCTCCGCGCAGATCCTGATGCTCTCCGGCGTGGGTCACGCCCAGCACCTTCGCGACCACGGCATCGAGGTGGTCGCCGACCTGCCGGTGGGCGACAACCTGCACGACCACCTGTTCCACGCCCTCACCTTCCACAGCACCGGGAGCATCAACAAGGGCACCGCCCCGTACTTCGCCAAGGGCGTGATGAAGGAGGTCCTGCGACCGGGCACCACCTTCATGGCCAACTCGGTCTTCGAGGTCCTGGCGTTCTTGAGGACCTCGCAGTCGGCCGCTTCGGGCAACCTGCCCGACCTCCAGCTGCACCTGCTGCCGTGGAGCTACGTCTCCCCGAACCAGGACGAGCCGATCCGCCACGACGTCGACAAGCGGACGTCGATGACGGTGCTGGCCACGCTCATCTACCCCAAGAGCCGTGGCACCCTGCGCCTCGCCTCGGCCGACCCGTCCACGAGCCCGCTCATCGACTTCCAGTACCTCGCCGACCCCAGTGACCTCGACACGCTCGACCGAGGGCTCCGAGCTGGTGCGCGACATCATGGCCGGCCAGGCGTTCGGTGGTTCGGTCAAGGAGGAGATCCACCCGGGGGTCCACCTCACGGGCCAGGCGCTGCGCGACGAGATCCTCAACCGCGCCACGTCGGTCTACCACGGTGTCGGCACCTGCCGGATGGGTGTCGACGAGCTCGCGGTCGTCGACCCGCAGCTGAAGGTCCGCGGCATCGACGGCCTGCGGGTCTGCGACGCCTCGATCATGCCGTCGATCACCGGCGGCAACACCAACGCCCCCGCCATCATGATCGGCGAGATGGGTGCCCAGCTCGTCCTCAACGGGAAGTAAGAGATGACCACGACCAGCCACCGGGCACCGACCACCGCCACGCCCCCGCCGATCACGCGTCCGGCGTCGATCACGCCGGGGTTCCTCCAGGGGCTGGTCTCGCGGGTCGCCGGATCTTCGGGCCGCACCTGGCCACTGACCGAGGTCTACACCGGCGAGGTGCTCGTCGAGCTGCCGCAGTCGACGCCGGCCGACATCGAGGAGGCCTTCGCACGGGCGCGCCGGGCGCAGGCGCAGTGGTCGGCCTGGCCGCTGTCCAAGCGGCTGGCGGTGTTCAAGCGGGCCCACCGGATCTACCTCGACAACGCCCAGACCACGACCGACCTGATCCAGGTCGAGAGCGGCAAGAACCGTCGGATGGCGATCGAGGAGACCTGCGACCCGCCGATGGTGATGAGCCACTACCTCAGGCGGGCCGCCAAGCTCCTCGCCCCGACCAAGCGCGGCGGGCCGGTGCCGTTCCTGACGACCTCGACCGAGATCCGCCAGCCCAAGGGCGTCGTCGGCATCATCGGGCCCTGGAACTTCCCGTTCGCCACCGGCATCTCCGACTCGATCGCAGCCTTGATGGCCGGCAACGGGATCGTGCTGAAGCCCGACAACAAGACCGCCCTCTCACCGTTGTACGGCGTGCAGATGCTCGAGGAGGCCGGGTTGCCCCAGGGTCTCTTCCAGGTGGTCTGCGGCGAGGGCCCCGACGTGGGCCCGACGCTCATCGACAACGCCAACTACGTCATGTTCACCGGCTCGACCGCGACCGGCCGGGTCATCGGCGAACGCGCCGGACGCAACCTGATCGGCTGCTGCCTCGAGCTCGGCGGCAAGAACCCGATGATCGTCCTCGAGGACGCCGACATGGACGACGTCGTCCAGGGTGCGCTCTTCGGCGCCTTCGCCAACACCGGCCAGATCTGCATGCACATCGAGCGGATGTACCTCCCCACGTCGCGCTACGAGGAGTTCAAGACCGCCTTCGTCGCGGCGGCGCAGGCGCTGGACGTCCGAGCGGCCTACGACTTCGGCCCCGACATGGGCTCGCTGGTCTCGGTCGAGCACCTGCACACCGTGCAGGCCCACGTCGACGACGCTGTCGCCAAGGGCGCCACCGTGCTCACCGGCGGCCACGCCCGCCCCGACCTGGGGCCTGCGTTCTTCGAGCCGACCATCCTCGAGGGCGTCACCCAGGACATGCGCTGCGGGGTCACCGAGACCTTCGGCCCGGTCGTGGCGCTGCACTCCTACCGCACGGTCGAGGAGGCCATCGCCCTGGCCAACGACACCGAGTACGGCCTGAACGCCTCGGTCTGGGGTAGCGACCTCGACGCGGCGTGCGCGGTCGCGGCTCGGATCGAGGCCGGCAACGTCAACGTGAACGACATCCTCGCGACGGCCTTCGCCTCCAAGGGCACGCCCTCGGGTGGCGTGAAGACCTCTGGCGTCGGTGCGCGCCACGGCGACCAGGGGCTGCTGAAGTACACCGACGTGCAGAACCTCGCGGTGCTGAAGAAGCAGGTCATGGGCGCGCGCCCCGGGCAGGACTACGACGAGTACGTCAAGGGGATGCTGAGCGGGCTGAGGATCATGCGCAAGGTGCGCATCCGCTGACCCGCTAGCGTCGCGGCCATGAGCGACATGACCTACCGCCCCCTGGGTGGCTCCGGCCTGATGGTCAGTGCCGTCGGCCTCGGCTGCAACGCCTTCAGCAGGCGCGTCGACCAGGCCGGCGTCGGCGCCGTCCTCGACGCCGCCCAGGAGGTCGGGGTGACCCTCCTCGACACCGCCGACATCTACGGCGACCCGCCCGGCGGCAGCGAGGAGCTGATCGGAAGGGCCCTCGAGGGCAGGCGCGACGCCTTCGTCCTGGCCACGAAGTTCGGGATGGACATGCGTGGGGCCAACGGTGAGGACCGCGGCGTCCGCGGCTCGCGCCGCTACGTGCGCCGCGCGGTCGAGGCCAGCCTGCGCCGGTTGCGCACCGACCACATCGACCTCTACCAGCTGCACGCGCCCGACCCGGTGACCCCGGTCGAGGAGACTCTCTCGGTGCTCACCGACCTGGTGCGCGAGGGCAAGATCGGCTATCTCGGGTGCTCGAACGTCGCCGGCTGGCAGGTCGCGGACGCCGAGTGGACCGCCCGTAGCGCCGGCCTCGAGCGCTTCGTCAGCGTGCAGAACCGCTACTCGCTCCTCGACCGCTCGATCGAGGACGAGGTGGTGCCGGCGTGCGAGGAGTACGGCATCGGCGTCCTGCCGTTCTTCCCGCTCGAGTACGGCTTGCTGACCGGGAAGTACCGACGCGACCAGGCGGCCCCCGCCGGCTCGCGCGCCGCGAGCGGACCGTCGACCTGGCTGGAGGACGCCGACTGGGACCGCATCGAGGGCGTCGAGGCGTACGCCGCCGCCCGCGACCTCGACGTGCTCGACGTCGCGATCGCCGGCCTGGCGGCTCAGCCGGCGGTGTCGTCGGTGATCGCCGGCGTGACCTCGGGAGAGCAGGTGCGTCGCAATGCCGCTGCCCTCGCGTGGCAGCCCTCGGCCGACGACCTCGACGAGCTCGACGACCTCACCGGGGCCGCCGCGAGGTAGGGCCCGGCCGCTGCCGGGCCCACGCCGAGACCACTGGGAACGGGGCCGGAGCCGCGGCGGTCAGGCCACCTGGATGGAGCGCTTCGACAACCCCGTCCAGAACCTGTCGATGACCTGCGCGCCCGGCACGTCGGGCCGACTGGCGGCGCCGAGGGTGAGGAAGCCGGACCCGATGACCAGCACCCCTTCCTCGCGCAGCGGTCGCAGACGCTCGTCGCGTCGAAGCCGCTGAAGTCGCAGACGAGAGGGACGCCGCTGGCGCTCAGCGACACCGGGGCGGACTCCCAGTGCGCACTCACGATCGTTCATGTTTCACCTGTACTCCCCGGCTGGCGTCGTGGTCCGCCAGCGCCGTCCAGTCGACCGGGGTGCCGCCGCGCTCGACCAGCAGGGCGTTCACCCGGCTGAAGGGCCGTGATCCGAAGAAGCCCCGGTGCGCCGACAGGGGCGAGGGGTGGACGGACTCGATGGAGGGGATCGGCCCGAGCATCGGCTTCAGCGACTGCGCGGGTCGTCCCCAGAGGACGGCGGCCAGGGGAGTCGTCTCCGCCCGGCCCGCGAGGGCTCGGATCGCGCACTCGGTGACCTCCTCCCAACCCTTGCCGCGGTGGGAGTTGGCGTCGCCGGGACGCACCGTCAGCACCCGGTTGAGCAGCATGACGCCCTGGTCGGCCCAGCCGCTGAGGTCGCCGTGCCGCGGCGGCACCCACCCGTCGAGCCCCTCGAGCTCGCCGAGATCGGCGCGCAGCTCGGTGTAGATGTTCACCAGGCTCCTCGGCAGCGGCCACACGTCGCGCTCGACTGCGAAGCTCAGACCGATCGGGTGCCGTGGATGGGGGTAGGGGTCCTGGCCGACGACCAGCACCCGGACGTCGATCAGCGGACGTCGGAAGGCTCGGAACACGGCGTCCCCGCCGGGCTGGTAGCCGCGACCGGCGGCGACCTCCTCGCGCAGGAAGTCGCCCATCCGGGCGATCTGGTCGTCGACCGGGGCGAGCGCCTCGGCCCAGTCGGCGGCCATCAGGTCCTGCTGCACGAGTCGGGCGAGGGCGCTCACCTGCGTCAGGCTAGCGGGGGTGACGGCCCCGGAAGTGTGCCGTGCGCGGCAGGTAGGGCGCCGCCCCACGCTCGCCGACCGCGACCCTCAGGATCGCCTGGTGGGAGGCGTCGCCCTGGACGGCCGACTGGTTGGCCACCAGCACGGAGGTGCCGTCGAAGGTGGCGCTGCTGGGGCTGTCGAACGGCACCGGCGACCCGTTCTCCCCGGCGAGCGGCACGTCGGGGAACCGGTCGACCTCGCGTCCCCTCCCCGTCACCTCCACCAGCTGCGCGGCCGCACCCACCAGCGCGATGTAGACGTGGCCCGAGCGCCCGACGCCGAAGCCGTCGGGCAGGTCGGCGGGCCGCGACGTCCACAGGGTGCTGATCGGCCCCGGCCGCGACCCACGCAGGGCCAGCCGCAGCAACGTGCCCCGGGTGGGGTCGGCGCTGGCGTCGGAGGTCGTCTGCTGGGTGAGCAGGAAGTCGTGTCGGCGGGGTCGGTAGACCACGCCAGTGGTGCCGAAGCCGAGCACGCCCACCAGCTCGGGCCCGGCGAACCACCGTTGGACCGTGCCGCTCGGTCGTACCCGCCAGAGCACTCCCTGGGCGTAGTCGGTGACGTAGAGGCCGCCCGGTCCCCAGGTCGCGTAGTTCGGGACCGAGCCGCGCGGCAGCGTCGCGACCGTCGTGAACCGGCCGGTGCGGAGGTCGAGCGTGATCACCCGGCGCCGCGAGGTCTCGAGCAGCACGAGCTGCCCCTGTCTCGTCTGGTTGGCCACCTGGACGCCGTGGTCGACCCCGAGCCGCTGCCCGGGCACCGTCCACGAGCGCAGCAGGGCGCCGTCACTGCTCCACTCGAACACGCGCGAGCGCTGACGGTCGCCGGCCACGTAGGTGCCGGCGTAGACGCGGCCGTTGGTGTGGTGGTGCACGTAGGCGGGGTAGCCCGGCGACGGCACGAGCGCGAAGACGCTGGTCCGCCACTTCTCCTGGGCGGGCCGGGCCTCGGCCGGGGCGGCGGGCAGCGAGGTCGACAGCACGATCGTGACCAGCAGGCCCAGCAGGAGGCCGCCTGCGCGCGTGGCTCGGGCCGGGCGGGCCGGGTGGGCGGGGTGGGCGGGCGGCCTCATCCGAGCTGGTCCGTCACCTCGAGAGCGGCCCGCTCGCCGGAGCGCACCGCGCCGTCCATGTAGCCGCTCCAGTAGGTCGACGTCTCGGTGCCGGCCCAGTGCACCCGCCCGAACGGGCGTCGGATGGCGGGGCCGAACCTCGAGAAGGCGCCGTCGGCGTGGTGGATGGACGTCGGCCCGCCGCCGGTCCACCGCTCCTCGGTCCAGTCGTGCTCGGTGTACTCCACCGGGTGCAGGGCGCGCTCGCCGAACATCGCCGCGAAACCCTCGAGCACCGCTCGCCGGCGTCTCGCCAGCGGCATCCGACCGTAGGTGCGCCAGGCGTCACCGCCGACGAAGGCGAGCAGCACGCCGGGCCTGCCGTTGCGGGGGCTGTTGTCGAAGACCGCGCGCGCGGCCCCCGAGTCGTTGATGCCGAAGCCACTCAGCCCGTCCTCACGCCAGAACGGCGTCTCGTAGACCGCGTCGCACTTCATCAGGTCACCCATGTCCTGCGAGGCGAGGAGCTTGCGCCGCTGCACCGGCAGCCGGGGGAACCAGTCGATGTCGAGCACCAGCGGCGGCGGGGCCGCGACGACGACCCGCGCAGCGTCCACGACACCGCGGGCGGTGTGGACCCGCACCCCGTCGTCGTGCTGGACGATGCGGCGCACCGGGGCGCGCAGGGCGACGATGTCGCCGAGCTGGCGGGCCAGGCGGAGCGGCACGAGCTGCGAGCCGCCGATGAAGCGTCGCTCCTGCGCCCCGTTGGCGGTGTCGGAGTTGCGGGCGAACGTGCCCACGTGGCGCTCGTCGCCGGAGCAGGCGACGTACCAGAGCACGAAGAGGAAGGAGAGCTGACGAGGGTCGGCGCCGAAGCCCGGCTCGGTCCAGCACTCGATGAGGTTGGCGACGCCCTCGGGGTTGACCACCGCGGTGGAGCGGATGAAGTCGCGCAGGGTCATCCGGTCCCACTCGCGAGCGCGGGGGTGGCTCCATGGTGCGTCGACGGCGATCTCGGCGGCGTATCGGTCGATCAGGGTCAGCAGCAGCCCGGCGTCCGGCAGGATCGTCGGGTCGGGCGGGACGGTGCCGGAGTACTCCAGCCGGCCGATCGTCGAGGAGACGTAGACGCTGTTGCCGGCGACGTGCTCCCTGAACGTCGGCACGTGCAGCTCCTTGGCGAGCCGCCGGATGTGGGTCTGCGTGGGACCGACGAACGCGCCGCCGGCCTCGATGGTGGCGCCCCTCGTGGCGAGCTGGTGGTTGAGCACTCGTCCACCGACGCGGTCGCGAGCCTCGACGACGAGCACTGACAGTCCGGCGCGGGCGACCTGGCGCGCCGCGACCAGCCCGGCGATGCCGGCCCCGACCACCACGACGTCGACCCGTCGGGGGAGGCCACCCTGCCGGCCGGCCGAGGACGCCGCGGCGGCCTCGTCGAGGCCGAACGCGCCGAGCCCGGGCGCGGCCAGGGCGGCGGTTGCGGCCGCGGAGGTCGCCCCCAGCAGCCGGCGGCGGGAGAGCTCGAGCCTGCGCCGGCAGGTCGGGGTGCTTCATGGTGGTCTCCCGTTCGCAGGCGTGTCCGATGTGAGGGAAGTCTGCCCTGTGACGGGCCCGCATGGGAAAAGTGCTCCCGACAGAAGGTGTCGAGCCGGTCGGGCTCGCCTACTCGGCTGCGGCGGCCACGTCGGAGCCGCAGACCAGCGTGGGGGTGCCACGGCGCAGCGGGCGGCTGAGGCGGTCGCGCTGGAAGGTCAGCAGGGTCGCGCGGATCTCCGGGGCCGCGGCCTTGAGGAGCAGGTTGGTCGCCTGACGTCGGCCGGGGTGCTCGAGGTCGGACTCGTCGAGCACCGCAGCGGCGTCGAGCAGCAGCCCGGCGGCGTACTCGCTCACGTCGGCGGGGTCGAGCGTCTCCAGCAGACGCTCGAGCGTCGGGTCGACCTGGGCTCGGCCGCGGGCCCGGGCCTCGGCGACAGCCTCCTCCACCGCCGCCACGCACGACGCGACCAGGGGCAGCGCGGCCGCGGTGATCGGCAGGCGCAGCACGGGCGGGCCGTGGTCGGGAAAGAGCGGCTGAGCTGACCAGCCCTGGTGGTGGAGGGCGTCGGCGAAGACGAAGATGTCGCACGTGGTGTCGGCGCGCAGCGTGATGGTCGTGGCGTCGGGCAGCGCGACGAGGCTCACGCCACGCAGGTCCTGCAGCCCCCGGACGAGCTGTGCGGTGGCGTCGAGCGCGTCGAGGGCCAGCTCGGCGCAGCGTTCGTGGCCGACCTCGCGCAGGGTCTCGGCCAGCTCGCCGAGCATGCCGCTGGGCGGGCTCCAGGTGGCGGCGACGTCGAGGGGGCCACGCGGACCGAGGCTCGCGGCGTGCACGGCACGGCGGTCGACGCCATTGCGGTGCAGCAGGACCGAGAGGTCGGCGGCGGTGCCGCTGTCGGGGCCGATGTCGATGGTGATCGAGGCGACTCCGGGCACGGCGAAGCCCCACGGGTGTCGGACCCGTCCGGCCAGCTCGGCGTAGGCCAGGGCCCAGCCACCGCTCGACGCGTCGACGTGCAGCGGGACGTCGTGCGCGCCGGCCGCCGCGGCGATCCAGGCGATCGGGTCCACCGTGCCGTGGGTGTAGGACGGGGCGGAGGCCACCACGAGCACGGTCTCGTCGCGGATCAACGCGGTCATCGGTCCGACGTGCACCGAGCCGTCGAGCGCGACCGGGGCCAGGACCGCGGTGACGCCGACCGCTGCGGCAGCGGCGAACCATGCCGGGTGTGCCGACTGGGGCAGCACCACGGTGGGGCGCTTCACGAGGGGGCGTGCGTCGCGCGCACCGCGCAGCACCATCAGGGCTGACTCGACGAGGCCCGCCGCCACCGTGCCCACGGTCGGCTCCGGAGCCTGGAGGAGGTCGCAGACGAAACCGACGAGCTCGTTCTCGGTCTCCTGACGGCTCCGCGGTCGATCGTCCCCGCGCGCGCGGCCGTGCGTGGCCGGGTGAGCCAGCCGGCCGTTGTCGAGCCCGATGCCGCCGAGCGCGGTCAGGGTGCGACTGGTGTTTCGGGCGTCTTCGGCGTCCTCGGCGTCCTGGGCGTCGCTGGGGGCGAGGGTCACCGTCGCCGGTGGTGTCGTCATCAGGTGCAGCCGGGAGGAGGCTGAGGTCATCGGGTCCCTCTTCGGGTGGTGTGCGAGCAGCACGTGGGGGGGTGAGCGACCCCCTCGCCGCTCCCGGATGACTCTAGGAGGGAGCAGCGGCCGTCGGCCTCCGGCGACAGGCCTGGACTTCCTGGTCCCATGTGACTAGGCGGGACTAGTCCTGCTCACCAAGTCAGGCGCTCGTCCCGGCACCTGTTCGGGCGTCCTCCACGCGCGGTGCCGGGCAGGGCGTGGCCGGCTACGGCGCCAGCGACCGCGACGCCTTCGACCCGTGCCGGCGACGCCCCGTGCCGATGGTCGCGTCGCCCGGGTCGTCGCTGCCGGAACCCGCGCCGGCTTCGTCGGCCGGCGTCGCCGACCACTGCGAGATCCATTCGTCGAGCACCGCCCACGTCGTGCCGCGGGCCGCGCGGCCGGTGAGCATGCCGAGGTGGCCGCCGGGCACGATCTCGAAGCGCACCTCCTGCGAGCCCGAGAGCAGCGGGACCACCGAGCGCACCGCTCGCACCGGGGCGATGCCGTCGTTCGCGCCGCCGAAGACGAGCACCGGCACGGTGATGTCGCCGAGCGCGATCGTGCGGCCCTCGGTCTCGAAGGTGCCGTCGACGAGACCGTTCTCCTTGACGAAGCGGTGGTAGAGCTGGCCGAAGGTGCGTCCGGGATAGGCGGTCATGTTGTCGGTGAACCGGTCGACCGCCTGGATCTGCGCCAGGAAGTCGCTGTCGTCGAGGTGGGTGGCCAGCGCGATCGGCTTGGTGATGAGCTTCTGGAACGACGAGAGCTGGAAGGCCCACTTCACCAGTGGCTGGGGCGCGCCGCCGAGGGCCTGGTAGGCACGAGTGATGGCGCCGCGTCCGCCACCCAGGTTGAGCAGCGGCCGCAGCGGCGCGACGAGCGGAACCAGGCTCACGTCGAAGGGCGAGCCGAGCACGCTGATCGACCCGATCGGCAGGTCGGTGTCGTCGGCCGCCGCCAGCAGGGAGAAGATCCCGCCGAGGCTCCAGCCGATCACGTGCACGGGCCGGCCGCCGGCGTGCGCGGACACCTCACGGATGGCGGTCGGGATGACCTCCTCGATCCAGTGCTCCATGCCGAGGTTGCGATCGCGGAACGACACCTGGCCGTACTCGACCAGATAGGTGGGGCGGCCCTCGCTGACGAGGTGCTCGACCAGCGAGCACCCACGGCGCAGGTCGAAGCAGAGGGCGGGCGCGGCCAGCGGGGTCACCAGCAGGACGGGATCGCCCTGCTCGAGCACCTTGGCCGCCGGACGGTAGTGGTAGACCTCGCGCAGCGTCCCGTCGTCGATGAGCGTGCGTGGCATGGGGCGCAGGTCGGCCAGCCCCCCGTAGAACACCTGGTGAGCGACGTTGCTGGCGGCCGAGACCACCTGGTCGGGCTTCGGGATGAGGTCCACGACCGAAAGTTACCAAGCGGGCAGCAGCGCTCGAGGAACGAGCGCGCCGGGTCGGCGAGACGAGCTCGAGCGAGGCCCGCGGGCAGGGGAGGAACCTGCGACAGCCGCGGCGTCGGCGGCGTGCGAGCCACCCCGGGCGGGGAGCTGCTCACGCCGAGGGTGGGGCGCCCGCCGGTGCGGAGTGGGAACCGTCGCCGCTGTCGCCGAGCTCGAGCATGAAGGAGGCTGCCCAGGCCGCGACGTCGTGCTGGCTGATGGTCTTGCGCATCGCCTTCATCCGGCGGGTCAGCTGCTTGTCGTCGGCCTCGTAGGCCTCGAGCAGGGCCGACTTCATGCCGTTGATGTCGTAGGGGTTGATCAGCCAGGCCTGGCGCAGCTCGTCGGCGGCTCCGGCGAACTCCGACAGCACCAGGGCCCCGTCGTTCTCGAAACGGCAGGCGACGTACTCCTTGGCGACCAGGTTCATGCCGTCGCGGTAGGGCGTGACCACCATGACGTCGGCGGCGCGGTAGAGCGCCGCCATCTCCTCACGCGGGTAGGAGGAGTGCAGGTAGCTGATGACCGGGCGCCCGATGCGGCCGAGGTCGCCGTTGATCCGGCCGACGAGCCGGTCGATGTCGTCGCGCAGGATGCGGTACTGCTCGACCTGCTCGCGCGAGGGCACCGCGACCTGCACGAAGACGGCGTCCTCGACGTCGAGGTGGCCGTCGGCGATGAGCTCGCTGAACGCCCGCAGGCGGGCGTAGATGCCTTTGGTGTAGTCGAGCCGGTCGATGCCCAGGAAGATCTTGCGTGGGTTGCCGAGAGCCTCGCGGATGGCGCTCGCGCGTTCGGCGACGGCGGGGGTCTGGGCCAGCTTCTCGAAGCCGGCCGCATCGATCGAGATCGGGAACGCCGCCGCGCGCACGGTGCGGCCGTCGGGCAGGTAGACCTGGTCACGGTGGGTCTTGTGGCCGACGCGCTGACGCACCAGGCGTACGAAGTTCTGCGCACCACCGGGTAGCTGGAAGCCGAGGAGGTCGGCCCCGAGCAGGCCCTCGAGGATCTGGCGGCGCCAGGGCAGCTGCTGGAACAGCTCGGCCGGCGGGAAGGGGATGTGGAGGTAGAAGCCGATGCGCAGGTCGGGGCGCAGCTCGCGCAGCATCTGCGGGACCAGCTGGAGCTGGTAGTCGTGCACCCACACCGTCGCACTCTCCGCGGCCACCTCGGCGGCCTTCTCGGCGAAGCGTCGGTTGACCGCGACGTAGGAGTCCCACCACTCGCGGTGGAACTCCGGCTTGGCGACGAGGTCGTGGTAGAGCGGCCAGAGGGTGCCGTTGGAGAAGCCCTCGTAGTGCAGCGCGATCTCCTCGGCCGTCATCGACATCGGCACCAGGTGCAGCCCGTCGGCCTCGAAGGGCTCGAGGTGCTGCTCGGTGCCACCGGGCCAGCCGATCCAGGTGCCGTCGTTGGCCCGCATCACCGGCTCGATGGCGGTCACCAGGCCGCCGGGGGACGGGCGCCACTCGACGGTGCCGTCAGGCAGCGTCTCGCGGTCGACCGGCAGACGATTGGCGACGATCACGAGGTCAGCAGCCACGCAAGCGACCCTAGTGGACCCCACCCGAGGCCGTCCTCACCCGTGGCGACGACGCTCAGCCGAAGTCGACGCCGACCTGCTCCAGCACGTCGGCGAGCTGGCGCATCACCGTGAGCGTCTGCTCGTGCGGCACCAGCGGGCTCTCGCGCAGCCCGGCGCGCAGGCATCGTCCGACCTCGATGATCTCGTGGGCGTAGCCCTTGCCGATGACCGCGGGCGCCTCGGCCAGCAGGTCGATGGGCTCCGGCGCGCGGGTCGCGCGGCGCGCGCCCTCCCACGGCGTGAACGTCGCCGCCGTGGGGTGGTGGAAGTCGGACAGGTCGAGGCGGCCCTCGTCGGTGGCCAGTGACGCCGCACGGGTCGAGGACGACGTCATCGAGGCGTTCATCGTGGCCAGCGCACCGCCCGGGTAGCGTCCGGCGACGGCCACGTCGAGGTCGATGCCACGCTCGCTCAGGTCGGCGACCGCCTTGAGCGAGGTCGCCTCTCCGAGCAGCAGGTGCGCCAGCGTGAGGGGGTAGATGCCCATGTCGAGCAACGCGCTGGCGCCCAGTGCAGGGTCGAGCATCCGGCTGCTCGGGTCGTCGTCGACGCGGAAGCCGAGCTCGGCGTGCAGGTGGCGAGGTCGGCCGAAGCGCCCCGCCCGGACCCCGTCAGCGACGGCCCGCACGACCGGGTGGCAGGCGGTCCACATCGCCTCCATCAGGAAGAGGTCGTGCTCGCGCGCGAGCGCGAGCATCGTCTCGGCCTCCTGCACGGTCACGGTGACGGGCTTCTCGCACAGCACGTGCTTGCCCGCCTCGAACGCCAGCCGGGCGTGCTCGAGGTGCAGGGAGTGCGGGCTGGCGATGTAGACGACCTCGACGTCCGGGTCGGCCACCAGTGCCTCGTAGGACCCGTGCGGGCGCCCGCCGTAGGAGTCGGCGAAGGTGGCAGCGCCCTCCTCGGAGCGCGAGCCGACGGCCACCAGACGGGCGTCCTCGACGAGGGCGAGGTCCTCGGCGAAGGTGCGGGCGATCTTGCCGGTGGCCAGGATCCCCCAGCCGATGGGTGCGGTCATGGGGGTCACCTTGTCAAAGATCCGCCGGCAGCCGGGAACCGACGCGGCCGTCGCCCCACCGACCCCATCAGCCCCGTTCGCGCGAGGCGAATGACAAGGCTGTGATTCGGCGTCTACAGTGAGCGGTATCGACCCCCGGATCTCGATCCACCCGCTTCCAGGAGACACGCGATGGACGCCCAGCGCACCGAACAGCTCGACGACCAGCCCGTCATCGGGGCACTGAGCGACCGTGACCGCGAGATCCTCGAGTTCGAGCGCCAGTGGTGGAAGTACGCCGGGGCCAAGGAGAGCGCGGTGCGCGAGAAGTTCGACATGAGCTCGACGCGTTACTACCAGGTCCTCAACGCCCTCATCGACCGGCCCGAGGCGCTCGCCTCCGACCCGCTCCTGGTCCGCCGGCTGCGCCGGCTGCGCTCGCAGCGCCAGCGTCAGCGCTCGGCCCGTCGCCTCGGCTTCGAGGTCTGAGCCCGATGACCGGCGACACCAGCAGGGGCAACGGGGTCGTCTTCCCCTCCCCGGTCGTGATCTTGAGCATCCTCGCGGTGGCGCTGGCCGCGGTGGCCTTCGTCGCCACCCGTGGTTCGGGCCCGACCGAGCGCGAGATCGCCGCCCCGGTGCGTCAGGAGTCGGTGCGCCAGGAGTCGTCGCCGGCCTCGACGCCGGCCCCGGTCGAGCCGACGCGGACGACGAAGCCGAAGCCGCCGGTCGAGCGCGGCCAGGTGTTCGTCGAGGTCTACAACAACTCCGGCATCAGCGGTCTCGCGGGAAGTGTGAGCGGCAAGGCCGCCGACGTCGGGTGGCAGGTCGTCGGCACCGACAACTGGTACGGCAACATCCCGACCAACACCGTCTACTACCCCGACCGTCTCAAGCGCGAGGCCGAGCAGCTCGCCCTCGACCTCGGCATCGGTCGCACCGCGCCGGCCGACGGCGCGATGAAGCTCGACCGCCTGACCGTCATCCTCACCGCGGAGCTGTGAGACGGACGTGAGGCACGAACGGGCGTCGTCCGCAGCGAAGATTGAGTAAGCCCTACGACCGAGGAACGAGGTCGCGACGGGCGCATCGATCAAGCGAGCAGCGTTGCGTGAGGAACGAGCGCAGCGTGTCGCGAGACGAGATTGAGTAAGCCCTGCGACCGAGGAACGAGGTCGCGACGGGCGCATCGATCAAGCGAGCAGCGTTGCGTGAGGAACGAGCGCAGCGTGTCGCGAGACGAGATTGAGTAAGCCCTGCGACCGAGGAACGAGGTCGCGACGGGCGCATCGAAATCCGGTGAGCCGACAAGCAACACCAGCCACCGGCCCGAGCGCAGACACCATCCATAGACCCGACCACCCCGTCCGCATGACAGGCTGACCCCCGTGGAGTTCACGTCGGTCGAAGGCGAGCAGCGCTACGCCGCGCTGGTCCGGGCCGCGCCGAGCACGGTGGTGGGGCTCGACTTCGACGGGACCCTGGCCCCGATCGTCGACGATCCGGAGAAGGCGCGCATCCACCCCGACGCGGACGCCGTCCTGGTCGACCTGGCCACCCAGGTGCTGGCGGTGGCGGTCATCACCGGCCGCCCGGCCCGCCAAGCCCTCGACCTCGGAGGCCTCGAGGAGGTCGGCGACGACATCGCCGCCGTCGGCAAGGACCTCTATCTCTTCGGCCAGTACGGCAACGAACGCTGGAGCTCGAGCCGACGACGCATCGTCGGCCCGCGCCCTCCTGCCGGCCTGGCGTCGTTCGAACGTGAGCTGACCCGCACGCTGCGCCGTGTCGACGCGTCCGGTGCCTATGTCGAGGACAAGGGCCTCGCGGTCGCCGTGCACACCCGACGCCTGACGGATCCCGAAGCCGCCTTCGCGCGGCTCCTGCCTGAGCTGCGAGACCTCGCCCGACGTCACGACCTGGTCGTCGAGCCTGGCCGCAACGTGGTCGAGGTGCGCTCGCCGGGCATGCACAAGGGCGCGGCGGTCAGCACGCTCGTCACCGAGCTCGGGGCCGGGGCGTTCGTGTTCGCCGGTGACGACCTCGGTGACATCGAGGCGTTCGAGGCGGTGCGCGACCTGGCCCGGGACGGCCTGCCCACGCTGCTGGTCTGCTCCTCCTCCGAGGAGGAGAGCACCCTGGTCGAGCTCGCCGACGTGGTGGTCGACGGTCCGGAGGGCGTCTTGGCACTGCTCTCCCAGCTCAGCGAGGACGCTCGCGGCCTGCGCGCTTGATCCCGGGTGGGGAGCGAGCCACATCACGTCCACATGTCGGGACGTGATGACGCATCGTGAGACGCCCGGCCGTAGAGTGACTACCAGCTCATCAAGAGGGACTGAGGGAACGGCCCAGTGAAGTCCCGGCAACCGCCACTTTGCCTCCTACCCCGGACACGACCGGGACGGATATGTGGAAACGGTGCTAATTCCGCCTGGACGCGAGAGTCGCCCCAGGGAAGATGAGGAGGAGGACTCATGAGCACCCTTGCCAACACCGCCGCTGACGTCGAGCAGGCCGGACCGGCCCCCGAGGACGTGCGCGAGCAGTCCGGCCCCCGCGAGGGTGCCTTCGGCAACGCAACCGGGCTCTCGTGCCGCGAGTGCGGCAACGTCGTCGAGCTCGGGCCCTTCTATGCGTGCCCGGAGTGCTTCGGCCCGCTCGAGGTGGCCTACGCCTACCCCGCGATCACCCGCGCGGAGATCGAGGCCGGCCCGCGCAACATCTGGCGCTACAAGGCGCTGCTGCCGGTGCCGACCGACATCGAGCAGAGCCCCAACACCGAGCCCGGCTTCACCCGGCTCCTCAAGGCCGACAACCTCGGTCGCGAGCTCGGCATCGACAACCTGTGGGTGAAGGACGACTCCACCAACCCCACCAACTCCTTCAAGGACCGCGTCGTGGCCTGTGCGCTCAGCGCAGCCACGGAGTTCAAGAGCAAGGTCTTCGCCTGTCCCTCGACCGGCAACCTGGCCAACGCCGTCGCCGCGGCGGGTGCTCGCGCCGGCATCCGCACGGTCGTGTTCATCCCGAGCAACCTCGAGCAGCCCAAGCAGGTCAACTCGGCGATCTTCACCGATTCCCTGGTCGCCGTGAACGGCAACTACGACGACGTCAACAAGCTCGCCCAGGAGATCGCCGGCGAGGAGGACGGGTGGGCGTTCGTCAACGTCAACGTCCGGCCCTACTACGCCGAGGGCTCCAAGACCCTCGGCTACGAGATCGCCGAGCAGCTCGGCTGGCGCCTGCCCGACCAGATCGTCATCCCGGTCGCCTCCGGCTCGCAGCTGACCAAGGTGCACAAGGCCTTCGGGGAGCTGATCGCGCTCGGCCTCGTCGAGGACAGGTCCTACAAGATCTACGGCGCCCAGGCGACCGGCTGCTCGCCGGTCTCGGTGGCCTACAAGGCCGGCGTCGATGCCATCCGTCCGGTCAAGCCCGACACGATCGCCAAGAGCCTGGCGATCGGCAACCCGGCCGACGGCATCTACGTGCTCGACATCTGCCGCCAGACCGGCGGTGCCGTCGAGGACATCAGCGACGACGAGGTCCGCGCGGGCATCGTGCTGCTCGCGCGCACCGAGGGCATCTTCACCGAGACCGCCGGCGGCACCACGGTCGGGGTGCTGAAGAAGCTGGTCGAGTCGGGGCAGCTCGACCCCACCCTCGACACGGTGGTCATCAACACCGGTCACGGACTCAAGACCCTCGACGCCGTCAGCGGCTCGGTGTCACCGGCTGCGACGATCGAGGCGTCGTACGCCGCCTTCGTCGGCACCGGCCTCGGCACCTGAGGGAACCGCTCGGGTCCTGAGCACGTCGAGTAGGCATGAAGACCATCGTCCGCTCCCTCGTGACGGCTCTCGTGGCCGTGCTCCTGACCCTCCCGCTGCTCGCCCTGAGCACCTCTCCGGCCGGCGCCGCGGCGGCACCCGACGACACCCCCGGCTATGCCATCAAGCGGTTCCACGTCCGCACCGACGACAACCCCCGGTTGGCGCGGCAGTGGCGGGTGTGGCGCGAGCGCGAGGTGCGCCGCTACACCACCGTCGTCGAGCGCAGCTGCTTCTGCATCCCACAACGGCCGATCCGGACCGTCGTACGGCGGGGCGAGGTGACGTCGGTGACGCACGAGGGTCGCCGGCGTGAGCTGCGTCGGCACGGCTACGAGATGGACGCGATCTACCGGGTGCTCCGCTCGGCCTACCGGCGCGCCGACGACGTGCAGGTCAGCTATCGCCACGGCGTCCCGGTCAGGGTCTACATCGACTACATCCGCCTGGCGGCCGACGACGAGCTGGGGCTCACGGTCTCGCTGCGCGCTTCCTGAGCAGGTGTCGGCGCTCGGCCTCGTTGTCGCAGCATGCGAGGGCCCGGTCGTAGGCGGGCTCGCGGTGATCGCCTCGAGCTCGCTCGTAGAACGAGACCACCTGAGCCCAGTCGGTGTCGTCGGACGACGGCGCCACCGCGTGCTGCGCGGCGATCAACGCCTGCAGCACGTACGACGTCGAGGTGCCGGCTGCCGCCACCGGGGTCAGCAACCGCACGGCCTCGGCGATCTCGTCGCGTCGCCAGCGGGTGCGGTCCTGGTCGGACAGGAGCACCAGCTCGCCGTGGTGCACGCGGGGCGTCGCGTCGTGAGTGCTGCAGCAGCATGAGCGCCAGCAGTGCGTCGAGGTCGGCGCTCGCGGGGCCGAGCCCGCGCAGCACGCGCACCAGCCGGATTGCCTCGCCCGACACGTCGGACCGCAGGACGTCGGGTCCGCTGCCGGGGGCTTACCCGGCCGTGAAGGCGAGGTAGGCGATGTCGGCCACGGCCGAGACCCGCTCGACCAGGACCGGACCGGTCGGCACCGCGACGTGCTCGTGCGCGACCCGCTTGCGGGCCCGGGTCAGCCGGGCCGCCATCGTGGGCTGCGGCACGAGGAACAGTCGGGCGATGTCGGCGGTCGGCACCCCCAGCACCAGGCGCAGCGTCAGCGCGGCTGCGGACTCGGCGGCGAGTCCTGGGGGAGGGCGCGCACGGCCACGGCCTCGGCGCGCAGCCGGTCGAGCGCTCGGCGCCGCGCCGCCGTCATCAACCAGCCAGCCGGGTTGTCCGGGGTCCCTGACTCCGGCCAGGTGCGAGCCGCTGCCTCCACCGCGTCCCCGAGGGCGTCCTCGGCGAGGTCGAGGCGCCGCAAGCGTGCCACCAGGAGGGCGAGCAGACGTCCCCACTCCTCATGCACGACGCGGGCCAGCGGATCGGGGTCGTCGGTCGACGCCTCGGCCTCAGAAGGAGACGTCGAGGCACTCGCGGACCTCGACGGCGTACTCCCGCGGCAGCAGGGCCGCGAGCTGGACCGCGACCTCCAGGTCGGGGACGTCGATCAGGTAGAAGCCGCCGACCTGCTCGACGGTCTCGGTGTACGGGCCCTCGGTGACGGGCCGCGTCGCGCTGTCGAGGCCTGGTCGCACGGTTCGCGCGCTGTCGGGGTGCGACAACGCCTCGCCTGCTACGACGGACCCGCGCTCGCGGACTGCTGCACCGAAGGCGTTGAGGTCGTCGAAGACCCGCTGCTGCAGGTCGTCGTCGGCCTCGTCCCACTTGAGGAAGTGGTCGGGCTCGGCCATCAGGACGAGGTACTTGGGCATGGGGTCTCCTTCGGTCGGTCCGATCCTGTCACCGAGATGACGCGCGAGGTGGCTCCCGATCGACACCGTGACGCCGCAGGGGTGTCGGCTCCCGTTCAGGTGGGCGTGGTTCAACGGGGTCATGGCTCGACGACGCATGCTCGTGGTGGCCGCGGCCGCCCTCGCCGCCGGCACCCTCGGCGGGTCGTACGGCGCTCGCGAGCTGCTGCACCGCCAGGCAGCGGCTGCCCGGCGACTGATCGGCAAGCCGCTCGGCGAGCAGGCGCCGTACGCCGACCGCGTGTGGAGGTCCTCGAACGGTGACCCGCTCGACCTGCTGCTGCTCGGGGACTCGATCGCCGCCGGGCTCGGTGCCGAGCGCCGCAAGGACACCCTGGGCGGGCGGCTCTCGAAGGGGCTGGCGAAGAAGACCGGGCGGGCGGTGCGGCTGCGCACCGCCGCGGTGGTGGGGTCGGAGAGCTCCGAGCTGGCCGGTCAGCTGGAGAGCCTCGGGCCCGACTACGCCCCCGACCTCGCCGTCATCGTGGTCGGCGGCAACGACGTCACCCACCGGGTGCCCGTGGCCGAGTCGGTGGCCCACCTCGAGGACGCCGTCCGCGACCTGCGGGCCCGCGGCGCCGAGGTCGTCGTCGGCACCTGCCCCGACCTGGGGGCGCTGCGTCCGGTGCCCCAGCCGTTGCGAGCCCTCGGCTCGAGGGCCTCGCGCCAGCTCGCGGCGGCGCAGGCCGAGGGAGCGGTGCGGGCGGGCGGCCACGCGGTCTCGCTGGCGCGGGTCGTGGGCCCGTTCTTCATCAGCAACCCCGACGAGATGTTCAGCCTCGACCGCTTCCACCCGAGCGCGCTGGGCTACCGGCGCACCGCTGCCGCGCTGCTGCCCTCGCTGCTCACCGCTCTCGGGCTGCACGAGCACGTGCCCTTCGGCCACGAGGCGCCGATCGCCCTGCCCTGACCCGGTGTTCGGCCCGCTCGGGCGCGGTTGCGCGACACCGTCCACAGGGGCGCGCGCGGGCGTGATCTGGACGCCGGGGTGGGCTAGGGTCCCGGGGTGACTGAGTCGACCCCCGAAGCCCCTGAAGCCACCGCAACCACCGCCGCAACCGCTGCCGCGCCCACTGCCCCGGCCGCCGGTCCTGCCGTCGATCTCTACCTCAACACCATGGCGAAGATGCTGACGCGCTACGGCTTCGAGGGGCGCAACAACACGGTCAAGTTCAACGCCCGTTCCTACGAGGGTTATCTCTGGAACCTCGTGCGCACGGCCACCCGCGACCGCGACATCCGCGTCGTGGAGGCCGGCGAGTTCGACGGCTCGGTGCGCGAGGTCGGCCGCGACTGGCCCGCCGACGCCGAGACGATGGTCGGGCTGAAACGACTCGCGAACGTGCGCGAGTGCCTCGAGAGCGTCATCACCGACGGCATCGAGGGCGACTTCATCGAGACCGGCGCCTGGCGCGGTGGCACCTGCATCTACGCCCGCGCGATCATGGCGGCGTACGGCGTCGACGACCGCGTCGTGTGGGTCGCCGACTCCTTCGAGGGACTCCCGGCCCCCGACGGGCGCTTCGAGGCCGACCAGGGCGACCAGCACCACACGAAGATCGAGCTGGCCATCTCGGTCGAGCAGGTCGAGGAGAACTTCCGCCGCTACGACCTGCTCGACGACCAGGTCAAGTTCCTCAAGGGCTGGTTCTCCGACACCCTGCCGACCGCCCCCATCGACAAGATCGCGATCCTGCGCCTCGACGGCGACATGTACTCCTCCACCATGGACGCCCTCGAGCCCCTCTACGACAAGGTGCCGGTCGGCGGCTACGTGATCGTCGACGACTACGGCGCCGTGAAGGCCTGCGCGCAGGCGATCCACGACTTCCGCGATGCCCGCGGCATCACCGACGAGCTCGTCGAGATCGACTGGGCCGGGGTCTACTGGAGGAAGTCGTGACCTCGGCCGACGCGAGCGGTGACACCCCCCCGGTCGTCGCTGCGGCCGGCGACGTGTCGGAGTACGCCGAGAGCCCGTTGATCCGCATCAAGCGCTTGGAGCGCGAGCTGGCGAGCGCCCGCAAGTGGTCGGTCAAGTCGACGCGTCAGCTGCACGCCGGCATGCTCAAGGACGTCAGGGCCGCCGAGAAGCAGGCCCGCCAGGCCGAGCGCCGCGCCGTGGCGGCTGAGGAGCGGCTCGAGCGGGTGCAGAAGCGGGCCCGTGCGGCCGAGGCCGAGGTCGCCGCTGTGCGCGACAGCGCCACCTGGAGGGCCGGGCGGGCCGTCGTCGCGGTGCCGGCCCAGGTCAAGAGGCGCCTACGTCGGTGAACGACGCCCCGCGGGTGCTCCTCGTGACCTCCGCGGGTCACCCGGAGGGGGAGCCCGGCCACGAGCTGCTCGAGGCCGCCTTGATGGCCCGGGGTGTCGACAGCGCGTGGGCCGCATGGGACGACCCCTACGTGGAGTGGAGCGACGCCGACCTGGTGGCCGTGCGAGCCGTGCCCGACCACGACCTGCGGCTGCGGGAGTTCCTCGGCTGGGCCGGCTCGGTCGGCACCCACCTCCTCCACGGTGCCGAGGTCTTCCGCTGGAACACCGACAAGAGCTACCTGATCGACCTTGCGAAGCTGTCGGGCCTGCCGATGATCCCGACCGTGCTGGCCCGCAGCCCGGTGAGCCTGCGGGCCGCGGTGAGTCGCTTCGGCGTGTCGGTGGTGAAGCCGCGGGTGGGTTGCCTCGGTCGCGGCGTCGTCGTCGTCCGGGACCCGCAGACCTGGCTCCCGCTCGACCGGGGGCCGTGGGCCGTGCAGCCGCTCGTCGAGTCGGTCTTCCACGAGGGCGAGGTGTCGGTGGTCGTCGTCAACGGTCACCCCGCCGGCCAGGTGCACAAGGTCGCCGGGCCGCACGACATCCGCGTCCGGGAGGAGTTCGGCGGCACCGTCAGAGCCGTCGACCTCACCGACGAGGCCTCGCTGATGGCCGTCGACGCGGTCGCTGCGACCAGCGAGATCACCGGTGCCGAGATCGTCTACGCGCGCGTGGACCTGTTGCGCCACCGGGGCTCGCTGCACGTCGCGGAGGTCGAGCTGACCGGCCCCGAGCTCTACCTCGACGTCGTCCCTGCCGTGGCCGAGAAGCTGGCTGACGCGATCGCGGAGCGGCTGCTCTGCTAGCCGTCGCCGGGGTGCTGCCTCGCGGGGCTCCGGCTCGTCCCTCGCTCGCGGGCTCGCGTTACCTGCGCACTTGCACTCGACAGGGTCGAGTGCTAAACATTGAGCTGGCACTCTCACCATGAGAGTGACAATTCGGACCGGTGCCAGCTGAGGTCCTCGTGCCCGACGGGAATGGTTCGTCGGAGGATGAGGATCGTCCGTCGCGGGCAGCCCACCGTCCACCCACCGACTCCCACAAGAGGAATCGCAGGTTATGGCGAAGCTGATTGCTTTCAACGAGGAGGCCCGGCGCGGTCTGGAGCGTGGCATGAACACGCTCGCTGACGCCGTCAAGGTCACCCTGGGCCCCAAGGGCCGCAACGTCGTGCTCGAGAAGAAGTGGGGTGCGCCCACCATCACCAACGATGGTGTGTCCATCGCCAAGGAGATCGAGCTCGAGGACCCGTACGAGAAGATCGGTGCCGAGCTCGTCAAGGAGGTCGCCAAGAAGACCGACGACGTCGCGGGCGACGGCACCACCACCGCCACCGTGCTGGCACAGGCGATGGTCCGCGAGGGCCTGCGCAACGTGGCCGCCGGTGCCAACCCGATGAGCCTCAAGCGCGGCATCGAGGCCGCTGTCTCCGCCGTGTCGGACCACCTGTCCGCCATGGCCATCGACATCGAGACCAAGGAGCAGATCGCTGCTACCGCCTCGATCTCGGCTGCTGACTCCACGGTCGGCGACATCATCGCCGAGGCGATGGACAAGGTCGGCAAGGAAGGCGTCATCACCGTCGAGGAGTCGAACACCTTCGGCCTCGACCTCGAGCTCACCGAGGGCATGCGGTTCGACAAGGGCTACATCTCGGCCTACTTCGTCACCGACCCCGAGCGGATGGAGACCGTGCTGGAGGACCCCTACGTCCTCATCGCGAACTCGAAGGTCAGCAACGTCAAGGACCTGCTGCCCCTGCTCGAGAAGGTCATGCAGTCCGGCAAGCCGCTGGTCATCATCGCCGAGGACGTCGACGGCGAGGCCCTCTCGACGTTGGTCGTCAACAAGATCCGTGGCACGTTCAAGTCCGTGGCCGTCAAGGCCCCCGGGTTCGGCGACCGCCGCAAGGCCATGCTGCAGGACATCGCGATCCTGACCGGCGGCCAGGTCATCTCCGAGGAGGTCGGTCTCAAGCTCGAGTCGGCCGGCCTCGAGCTGCTGGGCCAGGCCCGCAAGGTCGTCATCACCAAGGACGAGACCACGATCGTCGAGGGTGCCGGCGACCAGGGCCAGATCGAGGGTCGGGTCAACCAGATCCGCGCCGAGATCGAGAAGTCCGACTCCGACTACGACCGCGAGAAGCTGCAGGAGCGCCTGGCCAAGCTGGCCGGCGGCGTTGCGGTCATCAAGGTCGGCGCGGCCACCGAGGTCGAGCTCAAGGAGCGCAAGCACCGCATCGAGGACGCCGTTCGCAACGCGAAGGCGGCCGTCGAGGAGGGCATCGTCGCCGGCGGCGGCGTCGCGCTGGCCCAGGCCGGTGCGACGGCGTTCGAGAAGCTGGACCTCGAGGGCGACGAGGCGACCGGTGTCAACATCGTGCGTGTCGCGATCGAGGCCCCGCTCAAGCAGATCGCCATCAACGCCGGCCTCGAGGGCGGCGTCATCGCGGAGAAGGTGCGCAACCTCCCCGTCGGTCAGGGCCTCAACGCCGCGACCGGTGAGTACGTCGACATGATCGCCGAGGGCATCATCGACCCGGCCAAGGTCACGCGCTCCGCCCTGCAGAACGCGGCCTCCATCGCCGCGCTCTTCCTCACCACCGAGGCCGTCGTGGCCGACAAGCCCGAGAAGGCCGCCCCGATGGGTGACCCGTCGGGTGGCATGGGTGGCATGGGCGGCATGGACTTCTGAGTCCTGCCTGACGCACCACCAGCACAGCAGCCCGGCCCGTCGCGAGAGATCGCGGCGGGCCGGTCGCCGTCTTGACCGTCGGCCGAGGTCGACCTGCTCGGCTGCGAGCACGACCAGGGCATCCCACGCCGGCCCTCACAGCGATCTCCGGCAAGGCGGCTGTGGCACGGTGGGTCGGTGACGTCGCACGCCCGTCGGGCCCGGTTCGAGGAGCTCGCCCCGGCCCTCATCGAGCCGTTGCGACGCTTCCTGGCTCGCCGTACCGACGCTGCGACGGCAGACGACGTCCTCGGTGACACGCTGCTCGTGCTCTGGCGCCGCCTCGACGACGCCCCGGTCGGCGAGGAGCTGCCGTGGGTCTACGGGGTTGCCCGGCGCTGCCTGGCCAATGCTGAGCGTGGATCGCGTCGTCAGCGTCGCGTGGCGGCACGGATCGCGGTCGTCGCCCCACCGCTCGAGGCGGCGCCGGCGTCCGAGGGGCCCGAGCACGACGGGACGGGCGGTGGCGCCGAGGTGCGCGAGGCGTTGGCACGGCTGTCCGGGCGCGACGCCGAGCTGCTCCGGCTGTGGGCGTGGGAGCAGCTGGGTGCGAGCGAGATCGCGACGGTGCTCGCGATCACCCCCAACGCGGCGAGCATCCGGTTGCACCGTGCTCGCGAGAAGCTGCGCGAGGAGCTGCGAAAGATCGGTGTCGCAGCCGGACATGAGGGGTAGAGGAGGACGCCGGTGAGCGACGAGCAGCGCGACCTGCACCACCAAGGCGGGGACGACGATGAGGGGGCCCAGCACCTGCGTGCGCAGCTCACCGCGATCGATCCCGCCACCGCCTTGCCCGCAGCCGACCCCGTCGGGGTCGCACGACTGATGGAGGACGCCATGTCCCAGAACCCTGAGAGTCCTCGGGCCCTCGAGTCCCCGGACACCATCGAGACCCGCACCGACCACCTGCGCGACCGCAGCCGCCTGACCTGGATCGTGGCCGCCGCTGCTACGGCCGTCATCGTGGGCGGTGTCGGCTTCGCGGTCGCGAGCGGTGGCCGCGACGACCCCGTGGTGGCCGCCGACGCTCCGGGCGACGCCGGCACGGCCTCGGCGGACGGGTCCGGCGAGGTGCCCAGCGTGAGCGAGCTGAGCCTCGCGGAGGGCGCTCCGGCTACCAAGTGCCTGACGCCCGAGGCCGCGCCGCAGGTGGTCGCCGCCCAGACGCTCGTCGTCGATGCCACCGTCGAGTCGATCAGCGGGGGTGTGGTGACCCTGGCTCCCACGACGTTCTACGCCGGGGAGGAGACCGACCTGGTCACGGTGTCCCAGCCCGACGGCGACCTGCAGGTCCTGCTCTCGGGCGTGGAGTTCGAGGAAGGCGGGCGCTACCTCGTCTCGGCCACCGATGGCCAGGTGACCCTGTGTGGCTTCAGCGCTCCTTACTCCGACCAGCTCGCCGCGGTCTACGACGAGGCGTTCCCCGGGTGAGGCGACGGAGCCGACGGTGACGACCGGGGTCCTGCTCGCAGCTGGTGCCGGCTCGCGCATGGGCAAGCCCAAGGCACTGGTGCGCGACCCTGACGGCACGTCCTGGCTGGTGCGCAGCGTCGAGGTGCTGCGGGCGTCGGGCTGCGACGACGTCCTGGTGGTGCTCGGCGCGCGCGCCGACGAGGCGCGAGCCCTGGTGCCACCCGGGGCGCGGGTCGTGGTCGCCGACGACTGGGCAGACGGGATGGCCGCGTCGCTGCGGTGCGGGCTGCGAGCACTTCACGACGGTGAGGTCGCGGTGGTGACGCTGGTCGACCTGCCCGACGTGGGGCCCGAGGTCGTGCGTCGGGTGCTCGCAGCGGCGGCAGGTTCCGCGGGCCTCTCGCGGGCCTCGTACGGCGGCGTACCGGGTCACCCGGTCGTCCTCGGACGCGATCACTGGGCGCCGATCGCCGACGACGTGTCGGGTGACCAGGGCGCGAAGTCCTACCTGCGCCGGCACGCCGTCGAGCTCGTCGAGTGCGGCGACCTGGCGAGTGGCGCTGACCAGGACGAGCCCGCCCCGCGTCCGCGGGAAGCGCGCGCGGCCGGTTTTCCACTCCTCCTCCACACCGTGGTCGACGCGCGGGACTGCCGAGCCCTGGCCGAGTTCTACCGCGAGCTGCTGGGACTTCACTACCGCGAGGGCGAGGAGCCGCCGACGGACGGCGCGCCCGACGACGCCGACTGGTTGGTCCTGCTCGACGCGGCCGGCAACCGGGTCCTGACGATCCAGGAGAAGAAGGACACGGTGCCGCCGACGTGGCCGTCCGAGCACGTGCCGATGCAGCTGCACCTGGACTTCCGGGTGCCCACCATCGATGACCTGGAGCGTCATCGCGAGCGGGCCGAGGCCCTGGGGGCACGCCTGCTCCAGGACCGCTCGCAGGACGAGGACGAGCCCCTCTACGTGCTGGCGGACCCCGCCGGACATCCGTTCTGCCTGCTGGTCCAGTAGCTGGGTGACGGACTTCGCCGCGCTGGAGCGACGACACCGAGGCAACCGTCGAGGTGAGCGCGATAAGCAGGGCGTTTGCTGTTCGAACAGATGTTCGATAGCATGTTCCCATGGCATCTACCCCGTTCGACGTCGAAGACGTCCGTCGCTTCCGTGACGCCGCCCTGGCTGCGGTGCGGCCGCGTGGTGACGAAGTCACGACCGACGTGGTCCGGGTCGACCTGATCGCGGAGGCCGAGAAGCTGAAGTCGGCGTTGTGTGCGTTGCAGGCCGAGCTGACCGTCGACCTCGACGCCTCGGTGCGTTCGCGTGATGCCCGCCAAGGGGTGCGTCCGGAGCGGCGGGGTCGTGGGGTCACCGCCCAGGTCGCGCTGGCCCGCCAGGAGTCCCCGGCGCGGGGTGCGGTGCTGCTCGGTCTGGCGAAGGACCTCGCCACCGACCTGTCGTGTACTCACGCAGCTCTGCGGGAGGGTCGGATCAACGAGTACCGCGCCCAAGTCGTCGCGAAGGAGACCGGCTGCCTGACCCGCACAGACCGGGCCCTGGTCGATGAGGAGGTCTGCGGCCTCGATGCCGACGGCATCAGCCCGGTCGACACGATGGGCACCGGCCAGCTCGGCGGCGTCATCAGGAAACGGGTCCAGAGCCTCGACCCCGCCGCAGTGTGTCGCCGTAACGCCAAGGCTGAGGCCGCTCGCCGGGTGAGCATCCGCCCCACCCCCGACACGATGGTCTACCTCAACGGGCTCCTCCCGGTCGCCGACGGCGTCCGCGCGTTCGCCGCCCTCACCAAGGCCGCCGCCGCTCTGATCAGCTCCGGTGATCAGCGGACCAAGGCCCAGATCATGGCCGACCTCATGGTCGAGCGACTCACCGGCGACAAACCCGCAGAAGGTGGCGGGGTGAACCTCGACATCATCATCTCCGACCACAGCTTGTTGGGCGGAGGGAACGAGCCCGCTGTCCTGCCCGGCGCGCCCGGCGCGCCTACCCTGCCCGCGCAGGTCGCCCGCCAGGTCATCGCCCACGCCCTCGACTCCCAGGCCACCAGCTGGATCCGGTCGGTCTACGCCGACCCGTCCGGGCGCCTGGTCGCGATGACCACCCGGCGGAGGTTCGCCGTCGCCGGGCTCGCCGACTTCCTCCTCATCCGCGACCAAGGCATCTGCCGCACCCCCTGGTGCGACGCACCAGTGCGCGAACACGACCACATCACCCCCGCAGCCGAGAGTGGTCAGACCACCGAGGACAACACCCAAGGGCTGTGCCAGGCCTGCAACCACACCAAGCAAGCCGACGGCTGGACCCAGACCACGGTCGACGACCCGTCGGGTCGTCACACCGTGGAGACCACCACCCCCACCGGCCACCGACACCGATCCAGGGCACCCACTCCACCCCAGCCGGCACGACCATCCACACCAGCGGCACGAACCATCACCGTCGAGCTCTACCGACCCGCCCTCAAGATCGAACACGTCGCCGCCTGAGTCAGTCAGTCGCTGACCACGCCGTCGATGCGCTCGCGAAGCAGGTCGGCGTTTTCGTCAGTGAACGGCCGCAGCTGCGGCCGGGGCGTCGGGAGCGGCGACGTCACGCCCGCCGGATTCTGATCGGCCCCTTGGCCGTTGACGGGTCCACCACGTGGCCAGCCTGGGTGATCTCGACCTCGCCGGCCTCGACGAGGCGGCGGGCCGCCCTGCGGGCCGGTTCCATCAGGTCGCGCCACTCGTCGCCGCCGACGCGCTTGGCGGCCTCCGAGGGGCAGATCGTCGCCTCTCGTGCTCGGGCGGCGAGGAGGTCGGTGATGGCGGTCTCGAGGTCGGTGTCGACCTTGCTCACACCACGCTTGCGGCACGCCTTCGAGCAGTAGCGGACGTCGTCCCAGTCGCGCTCCCACTTCTTGCGCCACTCGATGCGACGACCGCAGGCCGCGCACGTCTTGTCGGGAGGATTGGCCATGCACCGATCCAAGCATGCAGGCCAAGACACCGCGGGGCGACAGATCCGCCCGCCGCCCCGCGGTGTGTCCGGAGGGTCAGGCCGACTGGCTCAGACCGGTGATGGCGCCGAGGAGGCTCTCGGCGTTGAAGTTGGACGTCGGCTCGTCGGTGACGATCTTGCCGAGGCGCAGGACGACGATCCGGTCGGTGACCTCGAGGACGTGGGGGAGCGTGTGGCTGATGAAGACCACGCCCAGGCCCTTCTCCTTCGCGGCCTTGATGACCTGCAGCACCTCGCCGGCCTGCCGGGCGCCGAGGTGGTTGGTCGGCTCGTCGAGGATGATGACCTTCTTCGCCCACGCGACCGAGCGGCCGATGGCCACGGCCTGGCGCTGGCCGCCGGACAGCTGACCGACCGAGCGCCGCGAGGCGGGGACGGCGATGCCGACCCGCTCGAGATCGGCGTGCGCTGTGGTGTTCATGTCCTTGTTGTCGAGGAACCCGAGCTTGCCCAGGAAACCGGGCTTCAGCTTCTCGCGACCGAGGAACACGTTCGCGCTGACCGAGAGATCGGGCGCGAGGCCACTGTCCTGGTAGAGCGTCTCGATGCCGGCGTCGAGTGCCTCGCGCGGCGACTTCCAGGTGACCTCCTCGCCGTCGAGCAGGATCTGGCCGCTCGTCGGCTGGTGCGCACCCGAGAGCGCCTTGACCAGGGTCGACTTGCCGGCGCCGTTGTCGCCGACGAGGCCGACGACCTCACCGGCGTGGATCGCCATGCTCGCACCGTCGAGGGCGACCACGGCTCCGTAGTGCTTGGAGATGTTGCGGACTTCGTAGAGGGGTGCAGACATCACAGGCTCCTGGGTGCCGAGTGGACGGGCGGGACGGGCGAGACGGGTGAGGGAGTTGCGCGGCGCATCACTTGCGCACCGACAGGCGCAGGGCCTGGGTCGCGACGGCGGTGGCGATGAGGATGGCCACCACGACGTCCTTCCAGTTCGGGTTGACCCCGACGATGATCAGGCCGCTGGTGACGGTGGTGAGGATGAACGCACCGATCACCGTGCCGCTGAGGCGCCCGATGCCGCCGGCGAGGCTGGCCCCGCCGATGACGACGGCCGCGATGGCCTGCAGCTCGCCACCCTTGCCGGACGTGGGCGCGCCGGAGCCGAGGCGGAGGTAGAGGTAGAAGCCGGCCAGGCCGGCCAGCACGCCCGAGAGCACGTAGACCTTGGTCAGGTGCCGCTCGACGTTGATGCCGGCCGCGCGGGCCGCGAACGGGTTGGAGCCGATGGCGTAGGTGTAGCGGCCGAAGCGCGCCTGGTGCAGGAAGAGCCCGCAGAGGACGACGATGATCGCCACGACGATGGTCGGGTAGGAGATCGGGCCGAACTTCGGGATCGTCAGGGTGATCGCGTCGGACGGACCGGCGCCGATGGGCGCACCGCCGGTCAGGACGATCGAGAGGCCGCCGGCGGCGCCGAGCGTTGCGAGGGTGGCGATGAACGGCACCAGCTTGGCCTTGTTGATCAGCAGGGCGTTGATCACGCCGACCACGACCCCGACGCCCAGGCAGACGAGCAGGCCGACGAGCAACGTCGGTGCGCTGCCGATGTCCTTGGCCGTCATCTCGCGCATCGCGTAGGCGCCGACGACGCCCGCGAGCCCGAGGGTGGCGCCGACCGAGAGGTCGATCCCGCCGGAGATCACGACGTAGGTCTCACCCACGGCGATCAGCACGACCGGGCCCCAGTCGGCCAGCACGTTGCCGGCGACGCCGACCGAGAAGAAGATCGAGTTGAGCACGGTGAAGACCGCGATCATGGCGATCCAGACCAGCACGAGGATGAACTGCTGGTTCAGGAGCAGGCCCTTGACGAGGCTGCCGGGTGGCGTCTCGCGTGAGCTCGAGGTGGGCGTGGTGGGCGGGGCGGTGGTGGTCATGCGTTCTCCTGGGCCGGGCGGTCGGCAGTGGTGGTGGAGCAGATTGATGGAGCCGGATGGTGTGGCTGGCGCTGGTCGGTACCCGCAGCAGCGCTACGGGTACCGACCGGCAGGGTGGGGGGAGGGAGGGAGCGGTGAGACGGGCGAGCCGAGGCTCAGCTGACGTAGGTGTACTTCTCGAAGTCCGCGTCCGAGGTGTCAGCGGTCAGGACGACGTTGGGGATGACGACCTCGGACTCGATGCCGTCTGAGCTGCCGTCGCGGATCACCTGGACGAGGTTCTCGATGGCGAGCGTCGCCTCGGCGCCCGGGTCCTGGGCGATGAGGGCGGTGAAGACGCCGTCCTGGAGGAGCGCGACGTTGTCGGGGTAGGCGTCGTAGCCGACGAGGGCGATGTCGCCGACGAGGTCCTTGGCCTGCAGCGCGCTCGCGGCACCGGTGGCGTTGGTGCCGTCGATCGCGAAGATGCCGTCGAGGTCGGGGTACTTGGTCAGCCAGTTGTTGACGTTGGTGTTGGCCGTCTCGGGCTTCGACTGCGAGTAGGCCTGGTCGACGACCTCGATGCCCGGGTACTGGGCGTCGATCTGGGCCTGGAAGCCCTCGAGGCGGGCGACGTTGGTGGTGGCGGTGGCCGACGTGAGGCCGACGACGACCTGGTAGGACTCACCGTCGGTGTAGTCGATCGCCTCGGCGATCGCGTCGGCTGCCTTGGCGCCCCCGTCGGCGTTGTCGCCGGTGATGAACGAGGTGACCTGGCTCAGGTCGCTGACCTGGGTGTCGACGTTGACGACGGGGATGTTGGAGCCGACGGCCTTGGTGACCGAGGGCTGCAGGGCGTCGGGGTCGGTCGGGATCAGCACCAGGCCCTGGGGGCTCTGGGCGAGGACCTGGTCGACGATCGGGATCTGGGTGGCGGGCGAGTACTCCGACGGGTCGCCCTGCCAGATGAGCTCGACGTTGTTGGCGGCCGCGGCCTCCTCGGCGCCGACCTTCATCGCCTTGAAGAAGGGGTCGGCCAGCGCGCCCATCACGAAGGCGATCTTCACGGTGTCGCCGTCGCTGCTGCCGCTGTCGCCGGCTGACGAGGTGCTGCCACTTCCGCAGGCGGTCGCGGTCAGGGCCGTCACGCCGCAGACCAGGGCGGTCAGCGTGCGGCGTGAGGTGGAGCGAATGGGGGTCATGGGTGGAGCCTCTCGGTTGTGCGTTGTCCAATGACAACGTTGTCTTGAGAGGATGTAACCTTGCTCACGTCTAGATGTCAAGGGTTTGTTTCGATACTGTGACGTTCAAATGACAACGTTATCCAGTGACTCCGGGCGTCGACCCCGCGCGACCATGCGCGACGTCGCAGCGCTCGCCGGCGTGAGCCTCAAGACCGTCTCGCGCGTGATCAACCGCGAGGACGGCGTGTCCGACGCCTTGGCGGAGCGGGTCCGGGCCGCGGCCGCGCGTCTGGAGTTCCGGCCCAACCTCACCGCCAGCAGCCTGCGGCGCACCGACGGTCGCACCCGCACCATCGGCCTGCTCCTCGACGACGTCGCCAACCCGTTCTCCTCCGCCCTGCACCGCGCGGTCGAGGACGTCGCTCACGAGCGCGACGTCGTCGTCCTCGCCGGCAGCCAGGACGGTGACGGTGATCGGGAGCGCGAGCTGGCCACCGCCTTCACGACGCGTCGTGTCGACGGCCTGATCGTGGTGCCCAGCGGGACCGACCATGGTTACCTGCGCGCCGAGCATGCGGCCGGCACCGCGCTGGTCTTCGTCGACCGGCCGCCACGACTCCTCGCGGCCGACTCGGTGGTCTCGGCGAACGCCGATGGGGCCGAGCGCGCCGTCACCCACCTGATCGAGCTCGGGCACCGACGCATCGCGCTGCTGCGCGACCGTGCCTCCGTCGAGACCTCCGAGCAGCGCCGGGCGGGCTGGCAGCGCGCCCACGAGCGCGCCGGGCTGGTGCCCGACCCGGCGATGGAGCACCACGGTCTGGACACCGTCGAGGGGGCCGAGACGAGCCTGGGCGTCCTGCTCGACGGACCCGAGCCGCCCACCGCGGTCTTCGCCGGCCAGAACCTCATCACCGTCGGTGCGCTGCGGACCCTGCGGGCACGCGGGCTCCACCACCGCGTGGCGCTGGTCGGCTTCGACGAGGTGCCGCTGGGCGACCTGCTCGACCCCGGCATCACGGTCGTGGTCCAGGACGTCGCCGAGATGGGCAGCCTCGCGGCCCGCATCCTGTTCGAGCAGCTCGACGGCGCCAACGACGCCGACGACGCCGACCGCGCCGTCCGTACGGAGGTCGTGCCCACCCGGCTCGTGCCGCGGGGGTCGGGGGAGATCGTCGGTCCGTGGGGGCGCAGGTAGCTCGCGGGGCCGACGTCGGGGCCAACCTCGCGCCAACGCACCCCTGACTAGCCTGTGACGGTGCACACTCCCGCGGTCGTCGGTATCGAAGCGCCGGTCGACGTCGCCGAGGTGGTCGCTCGCCTCGCCCAGACCGGTTACCTCTGCGACGAGGACCTGGCGACCGTGGCGTTCCTCGCGCTGAAGATGCAGCGCCCGCTGCTCCTGGAGGGCGAGCCCGGAACCGGCAAGACCGCGCTCGCGGAGGCTCTCGCCGCGAGCCTCGACCTCCCCCTCGTGCGCCTGCAGTGCTACGAGGGGATCGATGCCACCCAGGCGCTCTACGACTGGGACTTCCCACGCCAGGTGCTGCACCTGCGGGCGTTGGAGGCGGTCGGCGCAGGTGGCGCGCCGGGCCTCGAGGAGGCCGAGAAGGACCTGTACGACGAGCGCTTCCTGCTCGCGCGCCCGGTGCTGACCGCGCTGCAGCAGAGCCCGGCGGTGCTGCTCATCGACGAGATCGACCGGGCCGACGACGAGTTCGAGGCGTTCCTGCTCGAGGTGCTCTCGACCTACCAGGTCAGCATCCCCGAGCTCGGCACCGTGCGCGCTGTCGTGCCGCCGGTCGTGGTGCTCACCTCCAACCGCACCCGTGAGCTGCACGACGCCCTGAAGCGGCGCTGCCTCTACCACTGGATCGACCACCCCGGCCTCGCCCGCGAGGTCGAGATCGTCCGCTCCCGCGCTCCCGAGGTCTCCGCGACGCTGGCGGCCCAGGTCGTGGGTGTGGTGCAGCAGCTGCGGCACCGCGGTGACCTGGAGAAGCCGCCCGGCGTCGCCGAGACCCTCGACTGGGCCAGGGCCCTGATGCACCTCGGCGCCACCGAGCTCGACCTCGAGTCGTCGGCGCGCACCCTCGGCGCGCTGGTGAAGTACCGCGAGGACGCCGACCGCGTGCGCCAGGCGCTCGACATCATGCTGCGCCCATGACGTCGCTCCCCGTCCCCGGCGCGACCGGTGCGACCGGCGGGGCGTCCCACGACGCCGACGAGCTGCTGCTGGGGTTCGCCCGTGCGGTGCGGGCCGCTGGGGTCGGCGTGACCCACGACCGCGCCGCAGGCTTCCTCGCCGCCACCGCCCACGTGGGCCTGGGCCGGCGGCGGGCCACGTTCGTCGCCGGACAGGCCACCCTGTGCGCCTCGCCCGACGACCTGGCGCGTTACGCCCAGGTCTTCGAGGCCTGGTTCGACGCCCACGCGGGGCTGCCGCGCGAGCGGCCCGCCGCGCCGAGCCCACCGTCGTACGCCGAGCTCGACCTCGACGAGCCGGACGACGCCGGCGACGGCTCGGGGGAGGCGGAGACGATCCGTGCCGTCGCCAGCGAGGCCGAGATCCTGCGTCAGCGTGACGTCGCGACGATGACCCCGGCCGAGAAGCGGCGGCTCGCGGCGATGGTGGCGACCCTGCGTCCGCGTGCTCCGCTGCGGCGTACCGTGCGCCACGAGCCGTGGCGCCGTGGCCAGGTCGACGCCGCCCGCACGCTGCGGGCGAGCATGCGCCACCTCGGCGAGCCCGCGCGCATCGAGTGGCGCCACCGGCGGGTGCGACCACGCCGGGTCGTGCTGCTGGTCGACGTCTCGGGCTCGATGAGTGGCTACGCCGACGCCCTGCTGCGCCTGGCGCACGCGATCACCCAGGGCCACGGGCAGCGCGGGGGGCGCGTCGAGACCTTCACCGTCGGGACCCGGCTGACCCATGTCACCCGGGCCCTGCGATCGCGCGACCCGGAGCGGGCACTCGCCGCGGCCGGGGAGGTCGTACCCGACTGGTCGGGCGGTACCCGCCTCGGCGAGACGCTGCGCGCCTTCCTCGACCGCTGGGGACGCCGCGGGCTCGCGCGCGGTGCGGTCGTCGTCATCTTCAGCGACGGCTGGGAGCGCGGCGACGCAGCCCAGCTCGGCCGGCAGGTGCGTCGGCTGCGCGCCGTGGCCCACCGGGTCGTGTGGGTCAACCCGCACCGTGGCAAGGACGGCTACGAGGCGGTGCAGTCCGGCATCGTGGCGGTCCTGCCCCACGTCGACGACTTCGTCGCCGGGCACTCGCTCGCGACGTTCGAGCAGCTCGTGGAGGTGGTCGCTCGTGCGTGAGGTGCTCGCTGAGCTGATGCAGTGGTGGGAGGCCGACGAGACGATCGGCGTCGGCACCGTGGTGGCGACGTTCCGCTCGGCGCCGCGACCCCCGGGGGCCTCGATGCTGGTCGGGCCCGACGAGAGCGCGGTCGGCTCGGTCTCCGGCGGTTGTGTCGAGGGCGCGGTCTACGAGCTCGCGCAGAGCGTCGTGGCGTCCGGCGCCCCCGTGCTCGAGCGTTACGGTGTCTCGGACGACGACGCCTTCGCGGTCGGGCTGACCTGCGGCGGCATCCTCGACGTGTGGGTCGAGCAGGTCTCGCGACGGACCTTCCCCGAGCTCGGCGAGATCGCCGCCGACATCGAGGCCGGCCGCCCGGTCGCCCTGGCCACCGTGATCGAGCACCCCGACCCCTCGCGCCTCGGTCGGCGGATGATCGTGCGCCCGACGACCGGGGTAGTCCCTGACGGAAATCAGGGAAATGCCACCGAAGAAGTTGATGTACGTCAGGGACTACCCCGGTTGTGGTCGCAGCGAGCCACCGACGCCGTGACGGACGACGCGCTCGGGCTGCTGGCGAGCGGGTCGAACGCCACCTTGACCTACGGCCCGGACGGCGAGCGGCGCGGCGAGGGCATGCGGGTGTTCGTGTGGGGCTTCGCGCCCAAGCCCCGGCTGCTGGTCTTCGGCGCCATCGACTTCGCCGCGGCGGTCGCGCGGGTCGGCTCGTTCCTCGGCTACGACGTCACGGTCTGCGACGCACGCCCGGTCTTCGCAACCGCCAGCCGCTTCCCGGACGCCGACCGGGTCGTCGTCGACTGGCCGCACCGCTACCTCACCGAGCAGCAGGAGGCCGGCGCGATCGACCAGCGCACGGTCATCACCGTGCTCACCCACGACCCGAAGTTCGACGTCCCGCTGCTCGAGGTCGCCCTGCGCCTGCCCGAGGTCGCCTACGTCGGCGCGATGGGCTCACGTCGTACCCACGACGACCGGATGGCACGGCTGCGCGAGACCGGGATGACCGAGGTCGAGCTCGACGGGTTGCACAGCCCGATCGGCCTCGACCTCGGCGCCCGCACGCCTGAGGAGACCGCGATCAGCATCGCCGCCGAGTTCATCGCCGGACGCTGGGGTGGCAGCGGCGAGCGGCTCGCGCGGACCACCGGCCGGATCCACGGGTGATCGGGGTCACAGCCCGCGTTGTAGCGTGAGGTCACCGAGTCCGGGAGGCGGTTCGACCATGCGCACCAGCAACGAGCTCGACAGCCGCAAGCAGGAGACCCTGCGGGCCTGGACGACGTTCGTCGAGCAGGGCGATGCCGCTGCTGCGCTGGTGCGACCCGAGATCCTCACCAGCTGGAACCGCTCGGGGGCGGCGATCACCCACGACGTCACCGCGGCGCCCCTCGCCGACGAGGGCGAGACCTCCTCGATGTGGCGCGACTCTCCGCTGCAGGTCGCGGTCGAGCGGGTCGAGGCCGACCTGCGTCGTACCGCGGAGGACGGCGACCTCGTGCTCGCGGTCACCGACGCCGACACCCGCATCCTCTGGACCTACGGCGGTCGCGTGATGCGTCGCAAGGCCGAGACGGTGAACTTCGTGCCCGGCGCGCGGTGGGACGACGAGTCGGTCGGCACCAACGCCCTCGACCTCGCCAACCGGCTCGCGGAGCCGTCGATGGTCTTCTCCGCCGAGCACTACGCCTCGATCGTGCACAACTGGGTCTGCTGGGCCGCTCCGGTGCTCGACCCCGCCACCGGGCGCCAGCTCGGGGTCATCGACCTGTCGACGACCTGGGACCGCACCCACCCGATCGGGCTGGCCACCGCGCGCGTGATGGCGCGCCTCATCGAGACCGCCCTGCCGCACTCGGCCCACCACCCGACCGCGCGCGCCCTCGACGACGAGACCGCGGACCCGGGCCTCGTCATGACGCTCCTCGGCACCGCCGAGGTACGCCTCGACGGGCAGCGGTTGTTGCTCAACCGGCGTCAGACCGAGGTCCTGGCGCTCCTCGCGCTGCACCCCGAGGGGCTCTCGCTCGACCGGTTGCACGCGCTCGTCTACGGCGATTCCGCGATCACCTTCTCGACCCTCAAGGCTGAGGTCTCGCACCTGCGCGCGGCGCTCGGCGGCCAGCTCTCCTCACGGCCCTACCGGCTGATGATGCCGGTCGCCACCGACGTCGAGCACGTGCTGGCCCTGCTGCGCCGGGGCCGCGTCGGCGAGGCGCTGGACGCCTATGGCGGCGACCTGCTGCCCGGCACCAACTCGCCGGCCCTCACCGAGCTGGCCGAGTACCTCGCCGTCGCAGTACGCGAGGCGCTGCTCTCCGACCCCCAGCCGGGCGCGGTGCTGCGCTACGCCGAGCTGGCGCCGTACGACACCGAGGTGATGGAGCGCTGCCTGGTCTCTCTCGGCAGCGAGCCCCATCCGGCCAAGGCGCTGCTCAAGGGAAAGATCGCCGCGGCGCGCTGAGCGCCGACGCCAACCTTCCCCCAACCGGACCGCCCTAGCGTGACGTGGGCCACACACGGGTCGTGCGCGACCCGTCCAGAGCTCAGTCGTGTCACCTCAAGGGAGAGTTCATGACCAAGATCCACCTCACCGTCGACGGTTCGTCGGTCTCCGACGACGTCGAACCACGCATGCTGCTGGTGCAGTACCTGCGCGAGAAGCTCGGCAAGACCGGCACCGTCATCGGGTGCGACACCAGCAACTGCGGCGCCTGCACCGTGCACCTCGACGGCACCTCGGTGAAGTCGTGCAACGTGCTGGCCGTGCAGGCCGACGGGCGCGAGGTCACCACCATCGAGGGCCTCGCCGACACCGTCGAGGGTGACCTGCACCCGGTGCAGGAGTCCTTCCGCGAGTGCCACGGGCTCCAGTGCGGCTTCTGCACGCCCGGGATGATCATGCAGAGCGTCGACCTGCTCAAGAACAACCCCAAGCCCACCGAGGCCGAGATCCGCGTCGGGCTCGAGGGCAACCTGTGCCGGTGCACCGGCTACCACAACATCGTCAAGGCCGTGCAGCACGCCTCCGGCCAGGTCGAGGAGGTCACGGCATGACCACGCTCCAGGACCCGCCCGTCGAGGCGACCCCCGAGATCGGCCGCGACCGCCGGCGCAAGGAGGATCAGCGCCTCATCACCGGTCGCACCCGCTGGACCGACAACATCGTCCTGCCGGGCATGCTCCACCTCGCGATGGTGCGCAGCCCGCACGCCCACGCCAACATCGTCTCGATCGACGCCCAGGAGGCCAAGGCCTCGCGCAACGTCGTCACCGTGCTGACCGGCGCCGAGCTCGGCGAGAGCCAAGGCGTGCTCATCAACGCCTGGGCGATCACCCCCGACCAGGTCACACCGACGCACGTGCCGATGCCGGCCGACCGGGTCACCTTCGCCGGGGAGATCGTCGCCGTCGTGGTGGCCCGCACCGCGGCCGAGGCCCGCGACGCCGCCGAGCTCGTCGACGTCGAGTACGAGGAGCTGCCCGCCGCCATCGACCTGAAAGCTGCTGCCGCCGCCGACAGCACCTCTGGGGTGCTCGCCCACCCCGACCTCGGCACCAACAAGTCGGCGTTCTGGAAGTTCGACTCCGCCGAGGCCGGCACCGGTGGCGACGTCGACGCCGCCATCGCGAAGGCGCGCACCGACGGCGTCGTCATCGAACGCGAGTACCGCCAGCAGCGACTGATCCCGGCCTTCATGGAGCCCCGCTCGACGGTGGTCGACCCGACCGGCGAGCAGATCACCATGTGGTCGGCCACCCAGGTCCCGCACATCGTCCGCTTCGCCCTCGCCGCCACGACGGGCGTCAGCGAGTCGAAGATCCGCGTCATCGCCCCCGACGTCGGTGGCGGGTTCGGCGGCAAGCTCAACACCACCCCCGAGGAGTGGCTGACCTTCTGCATCGCCAATCGGCTCGGCAAGCCCGTGAAGTACACCGAGACCCGCTCGGAGTCGCTGATGGTGGCCCACCACGGCCGCGACCAGTGGCAGAAGCTGACGCTGTCGGCCGAGAAGGACGGCACCGTGACCGGTCTCAAGGTCGAGCTGATCGCCGACCTGGGGTCGCACGTGTCGCTCGTGGGCGGCGGGGTGCCGGTGCTCGGCGCCTTCATGTTCAACGCCATCTACAAGTTCCCCGCCTACCAGTTCAACTGCCAGACGGTGCTCACCAACAAGACCTGGACCGATGCCTATCGTGGCGCCGGGCGGCCCGAGGCGACCTACGCCATCGAGCGGCTGATGTCGGAGCTCGCTGCCGAGCTCGACGTCGACCCGATCGAGATCCGCCGCAAGAACTGGATCACCCATGAGGAGTTCCCGTTCATGTCGGTGGCCGGGCTCGAGTACGACACCGGCAACTACGAGGCCGCCACCGAGAAGGCGCTCGCGATGTTCGGCTACGACGAGCTGCGCGCCGAGCAGAAGCAGCGCCGTGACTCCGGAGACCCCGTGCAGCTCGGCATCGGGATCTCGACGTTCACCGAGATGTGCGGGCTGGCGCCCTCGCGGGTGCTGGGCCAGCTCAACTACGGCGCCGGCGGTTGGGAGCACGCGGCCGTGCGGATGCTCGCGACCGGCAAGGTCGAGGTCGTCACCGGCACCTCGGCCCACGGCCAGGGGCACGAGACGGCGTTCAGCCAGATCATCGCCGACCGGCTCGGCGTCCCCTTCGAGGACGTCGAGATCCTGCACGGTGACACCCAGACCTCACCGCGGGGTCTCGACACCTACGGCTCGCGCTCGCTCGTCGTCGGAGGCGAGGCGATCGTGCGAGCTGCCGACAAGGTGATCGAGAAGGCCAAGCCGATCGCAGCCCACCTGCTCGAGGCCTCGGTCGACGACATCGAGTTCTCCGCCGGGCGCCTGACGGTGCGAGGCACCGACCAGGGCATGGCCCTCACCGAGGTGGCCGCGGCCGTCTTCGCCGCCCACGACTACCCGGAGGGCGTGGAGCCGTCGATCGACTCCGAGGCCACCTACGACCCCATCAACTTCAACTACCCGCACGGCACGCACCTGTGCGCCATGGAGGTCGACACCGAGACCGGTGGGGTCAAGATCCGCAAGTACGTCTGCGTCGACGACATCGGCACCATCATCAACCCGATGATCGTGGCCGGTCAGATGCACGGCGGCCTGGTGCAGGGCATCGCCCAGGCGCTGTGGGAGGAAGCGGTCTACGACGACGCGGGCACGCTGGTGTCGGGCTCCTTCGTCGACTACCTCCTGCCGACCGCGGCCGACACGTTGAGCTTCGAGATCGACCACACGTCGTCGCCCTCGATCACCAACACGCTCGGCACCAAGGGCGTCGGCGAGGCCGGCACCATCGCCTCCACCCCGGCGGTCGTCAACTCCGTCGTCGACGCCATCAGGCATCTCGGCGTCAACGACATCCAGATGCCCTGCACCCCTGAGCGCGTCTGGAAGGCCATCCAGGGCGCAGGCGGTGACGCCCCGGACACCGTGGGGGCCGCGGCACCCCACTTCGACACCGCTGAAGGCACCGAAGGAGCAGCACGATGATCCCCGCCGAGTTCGAGTACCTCGCCCCCACCACGGTCGAGGAGGCCGTCGCCGCCCTCGCCGAGCACGGCGACGACGCCAAGGTCCTGGCCGGCGGGCAGAGCCTGCTGCCGGTGCTGCGCATGCGGCTCAACGCCCCCGAGGTCGTCATCGACCTCAGCCGGATCGAGAGCCTGCGCGGTGTGCGCGACGACGGCGACGCCATCGTCATCGGCGCCATGACGACGCACAGCGCCGTGGCGAAGGACCCGATGGTCGCCGAGCACGCACTGCTGATCTCCAAGGCGATCGCGGAGGTCGCCGACGAGCAGATCCGGCACCGCGGCACCTTCGGCGGCGCGCTCGCGCACGCCGACCCCGCCGGTGACGTGGGGGCCCCGGCGCTCGCGCTGGGGGCGCAGTTCGTCATCGCCGGTCCCGAGGGCACGCGCACGGTCGAGGCCGACGACTTCTTCGTCGACCTGTTCGAGACCGCGATCGCCGAGGGCGAGCTGCTCACCGAGATCCGGGTGCCCAAGCACACCGGGTGGGGCGCGACGTACGAGAAGTTCGTGCGCGTCTCCCACCAGTGGTCGATCGTCGCGATCGCGGCGACGGTGCGCGCCGAGGGGGGCACCATCGTCGAGGCACGGGTCGGGCTGACCAACATGGGCTCCACGCCGCTGCGGGCTCGGGCGGTCGAGGAGGCCCTGGCGGGTCAGCCGGCCACCGACGAGGCCGTCCGGGCCGCCGCGGCCCAGGCCGCGGACGGTGCGAACCCGCCGTCCGACCTCAACGGTGACTCCGACTACCGTCGCCACCTCGCCACTGTCCTGACCCGTCGCGCGGTGCTCTCGGCGGCGGGGGTCTAGGGACGCCGTGGACCTCGAACACCGCTTCACCGTCCCGACGGGCGTCGAGGAGACCTGGGCCCACTTCGAGGATCTCGCGGCCCTGGCCGAGTGCTTCCCCGGAGCGACCCTCACCTCGGCCGACGCCACGTCGTTCGCCGGTTCGGTGAAGGTCAAGCTGGGTCCGATCGCCCTGGTCTACAACGGCTCCGGCACGTTCGTCGACAAGGACGAGACGGCGCACAGCTTCAAGGTCGACGCCAAGGGCAAGGACAAGCGAGGCAACGGCACCGCCGGGGCCAAGGTGTCGTTGTCGATGGCTGAGACGCCCGACGGCTCGACGGAGGTCGAGGTGGTCACCGACCTCGCGATCACCGGCAAGCCGGCCCAGTTCGGGCGCGGTGTCATGCAGGACGTCTCCGACAAGCTGCTCGGTCAGTTCGTCTCGTGCCTGGAGCAGCGGCTGAGCGCCGCTCCGGTCGACGAGGCGCCCGCCGAGGTGGAGACCCCCACCACGGCTGAGCCGACCCCGATCGCCGACGCGGCTGCTGCGTCGGCCGGGGCGGCCGCGGCCCCGGCGCCCCGGCCGCCCCGGCGGCCCCGGCGGCCCCGCGGGCCGGGGCCCCACGCCCGGCTCCGGCCCAGCAGGACGACGCCCTCGACCTCGGGGCTGCCGTCGTCCCGATCCTGGTGAAGGGCTACTGGAAGCAGGGCCTGGCCGGGTTGGCGGTCGTGGTGATCCTGGTGCGACTGCTGCGTCGCCGCTGACGCCGTACGACCGACGACCCCCGGCGCCGTCTGCTCCTAGAGCACGACGGGTCCGGGGGTCGGCTCCGTCTCGGGGTCGGGCACCAGGTGCACGCCGTTCACCCCGGCCGGCAGCCGGGGCTCGACCCACCAGATGGCGATCGCCCCTACCGCGAGCGAGCCGCCGACGAGCAGGCCGATGTAGACACCGGCCAGGCCGTGGTCGATCAGCAGGCCGGCGCTGACCGGGGCGATGATGCCGGGCAGGCTGAACGACGCCGAGCTCAACGCGTTGTAGCGCCCCCGTAGGTGGTCGGGGGCGAGGTCGTTGACGAGCGCCGGGATGGTGGGCTGCAGGAGGGTCTCGCCGAGGGCGAAGACCGACGCGCAGCCGGCGACGAGGAGCGTCGCGCCGACCGTGCCGGACACCAGTCCGCACGCGCCGAGCAGCAGCCACGACCCACCCCACACCGCGCCCATCGCGGCGATGACGCGGGTCCGGCGCAGACCCTCGATGCGGCTCAGCACGAACAGCTGGAGCACCACGATGACCCCGGTGTTGGCCGCGAAGGCGAAGCCGAGACCGCGCGTCGAGACCTCCCCGACCGCGCGCGCGAAGGCGGGCATGCCGGTGTTGAGCTGGGCGTAGCCGACGAACGCCGCGACGAAGCCGAGCACCATCACCGGCGCGACGGACGGACGACGCAGCACGGCGAGGTAGGAGACCTGCTCGGCTGCGACGTCGGGATCGTGCGCGGGGCGCCCGGCCACGTGGCGCAGCGGCCCGAGCAGCAGCACCAGGGCAGGCAGATAGCTCAGCGCATCGGCGGCGTAGATGGCCTGGAAGGTGACCGTGCGGTCGATGTCGACCAGGAAGCCCCCGGCGATGCCGCCGATGCCGATGCCGAGGTTGAGCAGCGCGAAGTTGACGCCGAAATAGCGCTGGCGCTGCTCGCTCGGGACGACGGCGGCGATCAGGCTCTGCACCGCCGGCCAGGCGATGCCGAAGGCGACGCCGCCGAGCGCCAGCCCGACGGCGGCGACGGGGATCGTGTCGGCCACGACGAGGGTGAGGTTGCCGGCGATGAGCAGGACCTGGGTGCCGACGAGCATGACGCGCGCGCCGAACCGGTCGATCAGGACGCCGCCCGGCCCGGTCAGCACGAACCCCGCCAGCGGCGGCAGTGCGAGCAGCAGCCCGACGTCACTGAGCGCGAACCCCCGCACCTCGTTGAGGTAGACGACGTGGAAGGGGAGGACCAGGCCGGTGCCGAGGAACTCCACCACGACGATCGACAGGAGCAGCCGTCCCTCGCGGGGGAGGTCGTGCCAGAACGAGCCGAGGGCGCGACGTTGCGCCGGGGTCGAGGGGGTGGTCACCGGCGCCATCATCCCAGGAGCCGCTGCCCCCCGAGCGGGTGGGTTCCGGCCTGGGTCGCTGTGGCAGTTTCTCCGCTGAAGCGGTGAAACTCCCGCTTCTGTCATGAAGCTTCGTGCCAGAAGCGGGAGTTTCGTCAGCCAGGTGCGCCCGTGCGGCCCAGCTCGCGCCGGGTCAGCCCAGCGCGTCGAGGGCGTCGTACTCCGCGTCGGTCAGCTCGATGGCGGCCGCTGCGGTGTTCGACTCGAGGTGGTCGAGCGATGACGTGCCCGGGATCGGCAGCATCACCGGCGAGCGGCGCAGCAGCCAGGCCAGCGCGAGCTGCGACGGGGTGGCGTCGTGCTCCTCGGCGGCCGCTCCGAGCACGCCGTCGCGGGCTGACAGCTCACCGGTGGCGAGCGGGAACCACGGGATGAAGCCGATGTCGTGGGCCTCGCAGTGGTCGAGCAGCGGCTCGGCGTCGCGGTTGGCGAGGTTGAAGAGGTTCTGCACGGTGGCGATGGGCGCCATCGCGGAGGCCATCTCCAGCTGTTCGACCGAGACCTCCGAGAGCCCGATGTGGCGGACCTTGCCCTCGTCGCGCAGCTTGAGCAGCTCCCCGACCTGGTCCTCGAGCGGTACGTCGGGGTCGATGCGGTGCAGCTGGAAGAGGTCGATCTGCTCGACGCCGAGGTTGCGCAACGACATCTCACACTGCTGGCGCAGGTAGGCAGGACGTCCGACCGGCGTCCAGACGCCCGGGCCCTGTCGGGTCAGTCCGGCCTTGGTCGCGATGACCACGTCGTCGGCGTACGGGTGCAGCGCCTCCTTGAGCAGCTGCTCGGCGACGACGGGGCCGTAGGAGTCGGCGGTGTCGAAGAAGGTGACGCCGACCTCGACGGCACGGCGCAGCACGGCGACGGCGGTGTCGTGGTCCTCAGGTGGGCCCCAGACCCCGTCACCGGTCAGCTGCATGGTGCCGTAGCCGAGGCGGACGACGGGCAGGTCGCCGCCGATGTGGAAGGTGCCGGAGGGTGCGGCGAGGTTCTCGGTGCCTGCGGTGGGGGTGGTGCTGGTCATGACTGCTCGCTCTCGCTGAGGTCGCCGGCCCAGGCGGTGTGGAAGGTGCCCGGCCGGTCGACGCGTTGATAGGTGTGGGCCCCGAAGTTGTCCCGCAGGGCCTGGATCAGGGCGGCAGGCAGGCGCTCGCGGCGCAGCCCGTCGAAGTAGGCCAGCGACGACGAGAACGCCGGTGTCGGTACGCCCGCCTTCGCGGCCGTGGCGACCACCCGCCGCCACGCGTCGACGCCGTCCTTGACGGCGTCGGCGAAGAACGGCGTCGTGAGGAGCGTGGTCAGGTCGGGCTCGTCGGCGTAGGCCTCGGTGATGCGACCCAGGAAGCGGGCCCGGATGATGCAGCCGTCGCGCCAGATCTTCGCGACCTGACCCAGGTCGACGTCCCAGCCGAACTCCTCGGCGCCGGCGGCGATCTGGTCGAAGCCCTGGGCGTAGGCGACGACCTTCGAGGCATAGAGCGCGGCGCCGATGTCGTCGACGAACGCCTCGCGGTCGACGTCGACGCGGTCGCCCTCGCTGGTGGTCGAGAACATCTCGCGGGCTGCGGCGCGCTGCTCGGTGTGCCCGGAGAGACTGCGGGCGAAGGTGGCCTCGGCGATGCCGGTGATCGGCACCCCGAGGTCGAGGGCGCTCTGCACGGTCCAGCGACCGGTGCCCTTCTGCGCCGCGGTGTCGGCGACGACGTCGACGAACGGCCGACCGGTCTCGACGTCGGTGTGGCGCAGCACGTCGGCGGTCATCTGGATGAGGAACGACTCGAGCTCGCCGTCGTTCCAGCCGGTGAAGACGTCGGCGATCTCGGCAGGCTCGAGCCCGGCGGCCGAGCGCAGCAGGTCGTAGGACTCCGCGATGAGCTGCATGTCGGCGTACTCGATGCCGTTGTGCACCATCTTCACGAAGTGGCCGGCGCCGCCCTCGCCCACGTGGGCGCAGCAGGGCTCGTCGTCGACCTGGGCCGCGACCGACTCGAGGATCGGGCCGAGCCGCTCGTAGGCCGCGTCACTGCCGCCGACCATGATCGACGGGCCCTCCAGGGCCCCGACCTCGCCGCCGGAGACGCCGGTACCGACGAAGCGCAGGCCGTGCTCGGCGAGCTTCGTCTCGCGGCGGATCGTGTCGGCGAAGTGGGCGTTGCCGCAGTCGACGACGATGTCGCCCTCCTCGAGCAACGGCACCAGGTCGTCGATGACGGCGTCGGTGGGGTCGCCGGCCTTGACCATCACCAGGACGACGCGTGGGGTCTCGATCGCAGCCACGAAGTCCTCGAGCGACTCGGTCGCGACGAAGTCCCCCTCGCCGCCGTGCTGCTCGACCAGCGCGGTGGTCTTCTCGGTGCTGCGGTTGTGCACGGCGATCGTGTGCCCGTGGCGGGCGATGTTGCGGGCCAGGTTGCTTCCCATGACGGCCAGCCCGGTCAGGCCGATGGTCGCGGTGGGGGTGGGGGTGCTCATGGGTCAAGCCAACTCCGCGGTGCCAAACCGAAACACCGCCTGACGGGGTGGGTGGATGCCGGGGTGCGGGTGAGGTGGGCGGTCGGCTCGCCGGGTTTCGTCTCGGCTGGCGCGACCTCGCAAGCTCGCTCGCGGCCTCGCTCAACCGTCGCGGCCCCACACCGACCGCTCGTGCCTCGCGGTCGGTTGCCCGCTCAGAACACGTTGAAGGGGCGGAACTGCACCGAGATCCGTGGCCCGGCGTGCGCGGTCTTCAGGACGGCGTGCTCCCACGTGCGCTGGCACGAGCCGCCCATGACGACCAGGTCGCCGTGTCCCATCTCGATGGCGATCGACTCCCCGCCGGCGCGCGGTCGCAGGTGCAGCTTGCGCGGGTCGCCGAGGGAGACGATCGCCACCATCGTGTCGAGCGTCGAGCCGCGCCCGACGGTGTCGCCGTGCCAGGCGACCGAGTCGCGCCCGTCGCGGTAGTAGCAGCACCCGGCGGTGCGGAACGGCTCACCGAGCTCCTCGGCGTAGTGGGCGCTGAGGGCGTCGCGGGCCTCGGTGAGCAGCGGGTGGGGCAGCTCCTCGCCGATCATGTAGGTGTGCAGCAGCCGTGGCACGTCGACGGTGCGGTCGTACATCTGGCGCCGCTCGGCCCGCCACGGGACCCCCTCGACCAGGGTGCTGAACACGTCGTCGGGCGCGGCGAGCCAGGATCGGGCGACGTCGATCCAGGCGCCGGCGCTCAGCTCTCGCCGGAGGAGCTGGGAGAGGTCACCGACCCCGGTCGCCGGTGGTTCGAAGAGCGTCGACTGGAAGTCCATGACACCGACGATAGAGCACCGTCGAACACGTGTTCGACGACCTCGCTCAATCGAGGGCGCGCCGGATCTGCATGATCGTCTCGTCGGCCAGTCGAGGAAGTCGCCGTCCGACGACGAACGGCGCGACGAGCGCCAGGAGGAACGGGAAGTCGAAGTCGGCGCGATAGTGGATCGAGGTGCCGCCACCGGGCACGGCGGTCAGGCTCATCGAGTCGGTGGCGGTCGTGCGGCCGTTGCGGCCGCGGAACTGCAGGCGCGTGGGCTCGTCGTAGGTCACGGTCTCGTAGGTCAGCTCGACGGTGCGGCCCATGAACTCCGAGACGTTGTCGTACGTCGTCCCGAGCCCACCGTCGCCCGAGGTGCGCACGGTCGACCGGGTGCCGGGGTCCCACTCGGTGGTCGTGGTGAAGTCGCCGAGGTAGGCGAAGACCTCGGCGACGGGTCGGGGGACGGTGAAGGTGCGCTCGACGTGCATGCGCCCAGGCTACGGACACCCGTGGTCCGACCAGGTGTGTCGGCGGCCGGTTGCCGCGACGTAGCATCGTCGCCATGACCTCCGGCTCACCACTCCCGTCGCGCTCGGCCCTGGCCCGTCGCGGCCTCGCCGGCGGGATCGCCGCGCTCCTGATGGTGCCGCTCGCGGCCTGTGGCAACGGCAGCGACAGCGGTGACGCCAGCGACGCGAGCGGCTCCGGCGCAGCGCTCTCCGCGGATCCCCCGGCCGGCGAGTCCGAGGCCCCCGAGGAAGGCGCGGCACCTGTCGACGCTGCGCCCGCAGCAGGGGAGAGCGTCGAGCGCGAGCAGTTCGTCCGCCTGTTCCAGGACGCCTTGAGCAAGGCCCGCACCGCCCACGTCACGATCGAGACGTCGTCCGCCGTCGGTGGCCTGAGCGGCGAGGGCGACACCGATCTCAGCACCAGCCCGCCGTCGATGTCGATGTCGATGTCCATCCCGCAGGCCGGCGGCGACGTCGAGATGCGCCTGGTCGACGGTGTCGCCTACATGCTGCTGCCGCAGCTGGGCGGCAAGTACCTCAGCTTCGACCTCAGCGACCCGAGCAACCCGCTGGGCGCTGCGTTCGCCGACCAGCTCGACATCGAGAAGCAGTTCGACAACTTCAGCGACGCCATCCAGACGGTCACCTACGTCGGCAACGAGGACGTCGCCGGCGAAGCGCTCGAGCACTACTCGCTCACCGTCGACGGCCAGGCCGTGGCCGACGCGGCCGGAGCCGGTGGTGAGATGGCCGGGCTGCCCGACGTGATCACCTACGACGTGTACTTCGACGGCGAGGGGCTGTTCCGGCAGCTGACCTTCGACCTCGGCAAGCAGGCCGGCACCAGCACGATGACCTACTCCGACTGGGGCAAGGACGTCTCGATCACCGCGCCGAGGCCCAGCGAGATCACCACGCTCCCGGGCTCGACGGGCGGCGGCTGAGCCCTCGGGTCGTCCCGGGGACCTCCCAGGGACATCCCGGTGGCGCGAGGTCCCGGCGACAGGGGAGGCTGAAGCCATGACGTTCCCCACTGAGGCACACCCCGAGGCCCCCCGTGGGGCCGCCCGTGGGGCCGCCCGCGAGGCCGCGGCCCGCGTCGTCGGCCTCTCCAAGACCTACGGCTCCGGCGAGGCCGTCGTCCGTGCGCTCGACGACGTCACGGTCGACCTGTACGCCGGGTGAGTTCACCGCGGTGATGGGTCCGAGCGGCTCGGGCAAGTCGACGCTGATGCATGTCTGTGCGGCCCTCGACCAGCCGACGTCCGGCGAGGTCCTCATCGGTGGGACGGCGATCGGCTCGCTGTCCGACAAGCAGCTCACGCTGCTGCGCCGCGACGAGATCGGCTTCGTCTTCCAGTCCTTCAACCTGGTGCCCACGCTCACCGCCGAGGAGAACATCACCCTGCCGCTGGCCATCGCCGGCAAGAAGCCCGAGCGCGCGTGGTTCGACCAGGTCATCGCCACGGTCGGCCTCGCCGGTCGCCTCAAGCACAAGCCCAACGAGCTCTCCGGCGGTCAGCAGCAGCGGGTCGCGGTGGCCCGCGCGCTGGTGAGCCGGCCGCGCATCGTCTTCGCCGACGAGCCCACCGGCAACCTCGACTCCAAGTCCGGCGCCGAGGTGCTGCAGCTGCTGCGCGACGCCGTCGACGACCACGGCCAGACGGTCGTGATGGTCACCCACGACCCGGTGGCGGCGGCGTACACCGATCGCGTGGTGTTCCTCGCCGACGGGCGCGTCGTCGACGAGGTGCGCGAGCCCGACCGCGAGCGCGTGCTCGACGTGATGGCCCGGATGACCGAGGTCGCAGCGCCGTGATCCGCGCGGCTCTCAAGAGCCTGCTGGCCCGCAAGGTGCGGCTGCTCATGAGCACCTTCGCCATCGTGCTCGGCGTCTCGTTCGTCGTGGGCACCCTCATCGTCTCCGACACCCTGAGTCGCAGCTTCGTGTCGCTGTTCGCCTACACCGTCGGCGACGTCGTCGTGCAGCCCGAGGGCGGCGACACCCCCGGTGGGGGCGACTCGACCGCCACGGTCCCCGGCGACCTGGTCGTCACGCTCGCCGGGCTGCCGGACGCCGCTCGTGCCGACGGGCAGATCGGCGTCCAGGGCGTGTACGTCGTCGACACCGACGGCATCCCGGTGGGCGGTCAGGGGCCGCCGTCCTTCGGCTCGAACTGGTCGGACGCCCCGGCCGGGAACGGCCTGCAGGGCCTGACCATCGTCGAGGGTCGCGCGCCCGAGAACCCCGACGAGGTCGTCCTGGACGCGTCCACCGCCGAGCGCTCGGGCTGGCAGGTCGGCGACCAGGTGCCGATGATCACCGTCGACGCGACCGCCAACCTCGACCCGACACTGGTCGGGATCGCCGACTTCCCCGACGGCGGCTCGCTCAACGGCTCGACGGTCGCCTCCTTCGAGACCGGGCGCGCCCAACAGCTGTTCTTCGGCGGCGACGACGTGTTCAGCTCGGTGTGGGTCACCGCTGCCGACGGCGTGTCCCAGGAGCAGCTGCGTGCGGAGGTGGACGCCGTGCTGCCCGACGGGGTGGAGGCCGTCACCGGTGACCGGGAGTCGGGCGACCAGGCCGACGACCTGCTGCAGGCGATCAGCTTCCTGACGACCCTCCTGCTCGTCTTCGCCGGCATCTCCTTGGTGGTCGGCTCGTTCCTCATCGTCAACACCTTCTCGATCCTGGTCGCGCAGCGCAGCCGCGAGCTGGCCCTGCTCCGCGCCCTGGGGGCGTCGCGACGGCAGGTGACGCGCTCGGTGCTGCTGGAGGCGTTCGTCCTGGGGGTGGTCGGCTCGGCGCTCGGGGTGGCCCTCGGTTTCGCGCTCGCGCTCGGCCTGATCGCTTTCTTCTCCACCCTCGGTCTCGACCTCTCGGGCCAGTCGCTGGTGCTGCAGCCGGCGACGTTCGTGATCGCCTTCACGGTCGGCATCGTGGTGACGATGGCCGCCGCCTACCTGCCCGCGCGCCGTACCGCCCGGATCGCGCCGGTCCAGGCGATGCGCGACGACGTGGCGCTGCCGGAGGAGTCGATGCGTCAGCGCTTCCGCCGCGGCCTCGTTCTCGCCGCCCTCGGCGCCGTCGTGCTGGCCGTGGGCCTGGGCGCGTTCGGCGACGTGCCGGGTCCGCTCTACTACGTCGGCGGCGGGGTGCTCGCCATCCTGCTCGGCGTGACCGCGATGAGCCCGGTCCTGGCACAGCCGCTGCTGCGGGGTGCCCGGTCGCTCTTCGCGCGCCTGTTCGGGTCGATCGGCAACCTCGCCGGCCAGAACTCGCTGCGCAACCCCCGGCGTACGGCCGCCACGGCGTCCGCGCTGATGATCGGCCTGGCGCTCGCCTGCACCATGGCGATGGTCGGTGCCTCGGCCAAGGCGAGCGTCGACAAGCAGATCGAGGAGACGTTCGTCGGCGACTTCGTCGTGAGCAGCATCTTCGACGGCCCGTTCTCGGCGAGCATCGCCGAGCGGCTGACGAAGGTCGACGGCGTCGAGGAGGTCGTGCAGCAACGCTTCGGCTTCGCCCGCTACGACGGAGGTTTCGCCGGCATCGCGGCTACCGAGCCGGCCAGCCTCGATCGCCTCGACCTGACGCTCGAGTCCGGAACGACTGCCGACCTCGGCGGCGAGGGTGCAGTGTTCGTCGGCGACTCCTTCGCGCGCAGCAACGACCTCGCGATCGGCGACACGGTGAAGATCGAGGTGAACACCGGCACCGCGAAGTGGACCGTCGCCGGCACCTTCGCGGCCAGCACGCTCGTGCAGAGCGGGTTCCTCGTCTCGATCGACACCTTCGAGGCGGCCGGCTACCCCGCCCAGGACAACTTCCTGGTGGTCTACGACGAGCCCGGCGCCACGGGCATGCAGGACAAGCTCGACCGGGCACTCTCGGACCAGCCGATCGTCAAGGCCCAGGACCAGGCGGCGTACGCCGTCGAGCAGAGCAAGCAGATCGACAACGTCGTCCGCATCATCTTCGCGCTGCTCGGGCTCGCCCTGCTGATCGCGGTGCTCGGCATCGTCAACACCCTGGCGCTGTCGGTCATCGAGCGCACGCGCGAGGTCGGGCTGCTGCGTGCGATCGGCGTCAGCCGGCGCCAGCTGCGCTGGATGGTCACCCTGGAGTCGGTGACCATCGCGACTCTCGGCGCCGTGCTCGGGGTGGTGCTCGGGATCGGCTTCGGGTTCGCGCTGCTCACCGCGGTGCGCGACGAGGGTCTCGACGTCATCGCGGTGCCCTACGGCCAGTTCGTGGTCTTCTTGGTGCTCGCGATCGTGATCGGTGTGCTGGCCGCGATCCTGCCCGCCCGACGGGCGGCCCGCCTCGACGTCCTGACGGCGATCTCGACCGAGTAGGCGCCACCCTGCTCGACGTCGTCGCGAACCTGCACAGGTGCCCGGACCCTCAAATCACCCGAAGGGCTGACGGAAGGGGCCGTCGTGCGCTTATGGTGCACTGGTGGACGAGGCGACCCTGACGACCGACGGACGTCTCAAGCACGTCGTCGTGCGCGAGTACGTCCGTGACCTGGTGGCCGGCCACGCGCCGGGTTCGCCCGCGCCGTCGGAGCGCGACCTGGTCCATCGCTTCGGAGTCGCTCGGATGACGGTGCGCCAGGCGCTCGACGTCCTGGTCAGTGAAGGCCTGCTCGAACGCATTCCCGGACGCGGCACGTTCGTGGCCCGTCCGCGTCGCGTGGCGACCCCGATCAGCGGCTACACCGAGGAGATGACGCGACGTGGCCTGCTGGCCGAGTCGCAGACGCTCCTCGCCCGGCGCGAGCAGGCAGGTCCCGGTGTGGCCCGTGCCCTGAACCTCACCGAGGGCGACGCGGTGATCCACTGGCGGCGGCTGCGCCGCGCCGACGGCGTGGTCGTGTGCATCGAGGACGCCTACCTCAACGAGGTGCTCCTCCCCGGCTTCCTGCAGACCGGCATGCCGACCAGCCTCTACGACGCGCTCGACGCCCGCGGCCTGCGCCCCACGTGGGTGGAGGACTCGATCTCGGCCGACACGGCCAGCCCTGACGAGGCCACCCAGCTCGAGGTGCCGCGCGGCTCCGTCGTCCTGCGCCACTCGCGCCGAGGAATCGTCGGCGAGAAGGTCGTCGAGGTCTCGCGCAGCGTGTACCGCGCCGACCGCTTCACGATGTGGATCCAGCTCGGCGACGACTGCGAGCCCCCGGCCGCCGCGCACTGACCTGCACCGGCCCGCACTGGCCCGCACCGGCCCGCACCGGCCCCCACCACCGGGCGGGTCAGCCCAGGAAGCCCAGCCCGGCCGCGACCGTGCCGGTCTCCTCGCACACCCACACCGGGTCGGGCCCGCCCAGGTCGGGCTGGATGTAGAGCGAGTGCACCGGACCCTCCGGGCAGTCGAGGCACAGCGGCCAGCGTCCCACCGCTTCGAAGAGGGCGTCCTGCACGTCCTGGGCCACGAGCCCGGCCACGTAGACCTGGCCCTCCGGCCACTGCTGGGCCCACCACTGGCGCGCGACACACGCGTCCTCGAGGGCCGACACCGCGACCGCAGTCGCCAGCTGCCGAGCCGTCAGGTCAGCCAGGACCCGAGACCGGGCGTCGATCAGTAGCCGTTCGTCCACTCGCCCATTGTGCTCCCCGGGCAAGGCGCGCGTCCCAGCTCGTCGGTCACGTCCCGGGTCCGGCGCCGTCGTCGGCCTACCGTGGAGCCATGACGACCGGTGGCGGTGGAGCGCGAGGACTGCTCGAGGTGGCGGTGCTGCACGCCCGTGACGTGCCCGGCTGTGTCGAGGGCGGGGCCGACCGGCTCTCCTTCGCCGTCGACGGCCGCTCGCCCGACGTGCCCGCTGCGTCGTCGGTGATCCGGGCCGGCGACCTGCCCGTGCGCGTGGTGCTGCGCCTCGACGAGACCTACACCACCGACGGCGGCGACCTGATGCGCCTGATCGGCCTGGGCCGGGAGTACCTCGCGCTCGGCGCCGAGGGCCTGTGCTTCGCCTTCCTCGACGCCGACCTCGGCGTCGACGTCACGACCACCAGGGCCCTGGCCGACTCCTTCCCCGGGGTGCCGTGGACCTTCCACCGCGCCATCGACGCGACCCTCGAGCCCCGCCGGGCGTGGACCCTGCTCGCGGGTCTGCCGGGCCTGGCGGCGGTGGCCACCGGCGGTTCACCCCTGGGCCTCGACCAGGGCTACGACGAGCTGCTCGCCCTCCTCGACGCCTCGCCCGAGGTCGCACGGGTGCTGATGGCCGCCGGTGGTCTGCGGCCCGAGCACGTGCCGTGGCTGGCTCGCTCGGGCGTGCGGCAGTTCCAGATCGAGGAGCAGGCCCGACCCGGTGGCAGCGAACGCGCCTACGTCGACGCGGCCCTGGTGCGGTCGTGGCGGCTGCTGCTGGACGACGTCGTCCCCCAGCGCCGCACCGGCACGGGCCCCCCGGCCCGGTGATCCTGATCGATCCGCCGGCCGTCGAGGGCCACGGCCGCGTCTGGTCGCACCTGGCCAGCGACACCTCGTTCGAGGAGCTGCACGCCTTCGCCCGCACGCTCGACATCCCCGAGCGCGGGTTCGACCGCGACCACTACGACGTCCCTGCCGAGTGGTACGACGCGGTGGTCGAGGCGGGCGCGACCCCGGTCAGCTCGCGCGAGCTGGTCGCGCGGCTCGTGAGGGCGGGTCTGCGCCGTCGTCGTCCGCGACCGCCGACGCCGCCGTCGGGCTGAGCCGAGCCCTCAGGCGAGCCGGGCCGCCCGCAGGCCCTCGAGCTCGCGCGAGGCGTTGGCTCGGGCCGGCGCCTCCCAGTGCTCGGCGGCGTAGCGGGTGTGGAAGAGGCGCGGCTTGTCGAGCAGGTCGGCCAGCACGAGCGCGCGGCCCGCGGTGAAGGTCTCGTCGTCGAGGTGGGCGTACTCGGTGCGGACGGCCGACACGTAGCCGGCGTAGCGCCCTGCCGGGGCCGCGAGGATGCCGAGGTCGGCGTCGGAGAGCGCGCACCCCTCGGCGTCCTCGTCGTCGGGCCGGTGCGACTGGGTCAGCCGCACCAGGCGCACGACCTCGTCGACGGTGTCCTGGTCGCAGAGCGCGGGCAGGGCGTCCTCGGCCCAAGCGGCCGAGCGCTCCTCTGCGTCGCGCTCGCCGTCGTACACGCTGTCGTGGAACCACGCCGCGAGCACGACCGGGAGGGTGGCGAAACGCTCGCCTGCCTCGGCGAGCACGTCGATGCGCGTGAGCACCTCGGCGAGGTGGGTGGTGTCGTGGTAGCCGCGCGTCGCGTCGCCGTACGCGCTCAGCAGCGCATCTCGCAGCTCGTGACCGGCGGCCAGGGGCCAGGCGTCGGTCAGGTCGTCGCGAGCATGCGCAGGGTCGGGCACCAGCCCATCCTCACACGAGCTCGCGCTGCGGCGGTGGCGGCGTCATCGCCCACCGGATCGTGCTGGTCGCGGCCGTGCCCATGGTGCGCACGACGGTGCGCTCGGTGATCGGCAGCAGCGGCAGGCGCAGGTGGCGCCGCGTCCAGGCCGGCATCAGGCCCACCGCGGCGGCTGCCAGGACGCCGTACGGTGCGCGGGCGACGAGGGGAAGAGGGGGCACGAGCAGCAGGTGCTTGACGGCCTCGCGGGCCTCCGGGGTGCCGCGCAGCTCGGGTCGGTAGTCGGCCAGGCAGTCGCGCAGGCCGGCCTCGTCGTGTGGCACGTCGGTGGCGCCGAGCCGCTCGGCGATGAGCGCGGCCTGGTCGAGGTAGGCGTCGCGCCCGGCCTGGTCGAGCGGGTCACGGCCGTAGACGGTGTGGGCGCGCAGGAAGCTGTCGACCTCGGCCACGTGCACCCAGCGCAGCAGGTGCGGGTCGGAGGCGGCGTACGGCGTGCCGTCGGGCATCGTGCCGGTGACACGCCGGTGGATCGAGCGGACGACGTCGACCGCCCGCTGGGCGTCCTCGGCGTGGCCGAAGCTGGTGACGGCGAGGAAGTGGCTGGTGCGGTGCAGCCGACCCCACATGTCGCCGCGGTAGCCGGAGTGCTCGGAGACCGCGCGCATCGCCGCCGGGTGCAGGGTCTGCAGCAACAGCGCGCGCATGCCGCCGACGAACATCGAGGCGTCACCGTGCACGACAGCGAGCGGGCTGTCCGGCTCGAACCAGCGCGGGCCCTCACGCCCGTGGATCCGGTCGCGGTGCTCGGGCCCCTCCGGACCGGCGACGCGCGAGAAGATCACCTCACCGAGCTTGCTCCGAGCGGCGTTGATCACCCGATGAGCCTACGCCGGATCCCCGACCCCAACGGGTGGCCCGGTCCTCGGCCCCGTGCCTCGGTGCGCCGAGCCCAGATGCCGGGTCGAGTCGGCGCGTAGACGCGCCGACTCGACCGGGAATCCGGTCAGGCGTGCCAGGTGCGGAGCCAGATGGTCTGGGGGGAGTCGGCGAGGGCCGCCACCGCGGTGTCGCTGAGCGGGTCGGCGAGGTCGGTGACGACGTAGCCCTGCTCGCCGCGGGTGGCGAGGTACTGCCCCGAGACGTTCGCGCCCTGCTCGGCCAGGCGCTGGTTGAGCTCGGCCAGGACGCCGGGCACGTTGACGTGCAGGAAGCCGATCCGCGACCCGGTCGTGAGCTGCGGGGCCAGCACGGCCGGCACGTTGACCGACAGCTCGGTGCGGCCCTCCTGCGCGAAGCCCGCGAGCTTGCCGGCCACGAACCAGCCGATCTCCTCCTGCGCCTCCTGGGTCGACCCGCCGACGTGCGGGGTGAGGATGACGTTGTCGAGACCGCGCAGCACCGACTCGAACTCGTCGCCCTGCGCCTTGGGCTCCACCGGGAACACGTCGAGGGCAGCGCCGGCGATGTGGCCCGACAGGATGTGCTCGCGCAGGGCGTGGTCGTCGACGACCATCCCGCGGGCGGCGTTGATGAAGAGCGAGCGCGGCTTCATCTTGGCGAACTGCTCGGCGCCGAAGAAGCCGGCGTTGCCGGGACGACCGTCGACGTGGAGCGTCACGACGTCCGCCTCGGCGAGCAGCTCGTCGAGGGAACCCTTGCGGCGGGCGTTCCCGTGGGCGAGACGGTCGGCGGTGTCGAAGAAGATGACCCGCAGACCGAGGGCCTCGGCGAGGTTGGAGAGCTGGGTGCCGATGTTGCCGTAGCCGACGATGCCGAGGGTGCGCCCGCGGATCTCGTGGCTGCCGGCGGCTGACTTGTCCCAGACGCCGTCGTGCATGCGCAAGGTCTTCTCGGGGAGGCGTCGCGCCAGGGCGATGATCTCGCCGATGACCAGCTCGACGACGCTGCGGGTGTTGGAGTACGGCGCGTTGAAGACCGCGATCCCGGCCGTGGCCGCAGCCGGGAGGTCGACCTGGTTCGTGCCGATGCAGAAGCAGCCGACGGCGAGCAGGTCGGGCGCCGCCGCGAGCACCTTCTCGGTGACCTTGGTGTTCGACCGGATGCCGAGCAGGGACACGCCGGGCAGGGCCGCCACGAGCTCGTCCTCGCTCATCGACGCCGAGCGCAGCTCGACCTCGAACCCGGCCCGCTCGAGCGACTCGACGGCGAGCGGGTGGATGTTCTCGAGCAGGAGTGCCTTCACGAGTTCAGCGTAGAGAGGTGGAGCGCACGTGCCGGGGGCAGGCTCCACCGGTGAGATGCGCGGCTTCGCATCACCGATGGGCAGGTGCGTGGCGTACTTTCCCCGGGTGGAGACGATCGAGGCGCCGGACCGCTCCGCGCTCTACCGGCGCACCCTGGCCGTGGTCGTCGTCTCCCAGGTCTTCGGCGGCGCCGGGCTGGCTGCCGGTGTCACGGTCGGGGCGCTGCTCGCCGCCGACCTCCTCGGCGGCGCCGGCGCGGCCGGGGTGCCGGCGGCGCTGTTCACGCTGGGCTCGGCGCTCACGGCGTACGCCGTCGGGCGGGTCTCGCAGCGCGCCGGACGTCGTCGCGGGCTGAGCGGCGGCTTCCTCGCCGGTGCCGTCGGAGCGGCCGGGATCGTGGTGGCCGCGACGATCGAGAGCCCGGCCCTGCTGTTCGCGTCGCTGTTCGTCTACGGCGCCGGCACCGCCACCAACCTGCAGGCACGCTATGCCGGCACCGACCTGGCCACCCCGCAGAACCGCGGCACCGCGGTGTCGGTCGCACTCGTCGCCACGACGTTCGGCGCGGTCGCCGGCCCCAACACCGTGGGCCTCACGGGCGACCTGGCCACCTCCATCGGCATCCCCGCGCTGGCCGGTCCCTTCCTGCTCGCGGCGGTCGGCCTACGCCCTTGCCGGCGTGGTGGTGTGGGTCTGGCTGCGCCCCGACCCGTTGCTCGTGGCGCAGGCGGACGCCCGGGCGCGGCCCCCGGCGGCGGTCCCGCCGGCCCTCGGCCCGGTGAGCCGCGGGGTCGTGGTCGGGGCGACGGTCATGGTGCTGACGCAGGTCGCGATGGTGGCGATCATGACGATGACGCCGGTGCACATGCGGGCGCATGACCACGGCCTGGGCGCCGTCGGGTTCGTGATCGGGATGCACGTGGGGGCGATGTTCCTGCCCTCGCTGGTCACCGGACGACTCGTCGACCGGGTCGGGCGGATTCCGATGGCCCTCGCCTCCGCGGCCACCCTCCTCGCAGCCGGGGTGGTCGCCGCCGTGGCGCCGGGGGAGTCGCTGGTGGCGCTGACGCTCGCGCTCGTGCTGCTCGGGCTGGGGTGGAACTTCGGGCTGATCAGTGGCACCGCCCTGCTCATCGACGCGACGCCGCTGGAGCGGCGGGCGCAGGTGCAGGGCAACGTCGACGTCCTCGTGGCCCTCGCCGGGGCAGGCGGCGGGGTGGTGTCGGGCCTCGTCGTCACCGCGACCAGCTATGCGTTCCTGGGCCTCGCCGGTGGCGTCCTGGCGGTGCTGCTCGTGCCGGTCGTCGTGTGGCACCGGCGCGAGCCGCTCATCGCGTGACCGCCGGTGGACGGTCGCCGTCCGCCCGCTCCCGCAGGAGGGCGTCGAGCCGCGCCATCGCCACCGCGCCGCCGACCGGACCAAGCGCGAGCAGCGCCACCGCCCCACGCCACCCGACCGCGTCGACGACGTACGGCACGGCGTTGATGGTCACGACCGTCAGCAGGAAGCCGACCGCGGTCTGCATCGTCAGCGCGGTGCCGACGTAACGGCGATCGGCGACCTCGGTCATCAACGTCGAGAACAGCCCGGAGTCGGCGATGATCGAGACGCCCCACACCAGCAGCACCGGCACGAGCAGCCAGGGCGGAGCGCCGTACGCCGCCGCGGCCAGCAGGCAGCAGGTGGCGCTCGTCGCCATCGCACCGCCGGCGACACGGGCCCGTCCGACGCGATCGCCCAACCACCCGCCGGCCAGCGCGCCGACGACGCCGGCGCCGCCGATCGCCGCGAAGGCCACCAGCCCGACCGCGGTGCGCGAGCCGGCCCAGGTCCCGCTCGCCGCGAAGCTGGCCGTCAGGTAGGCCGGCAGCCAGGTCCACATCGCGTAGAGCTCCCACATGTGGCCGAAGTAGCCGAGGTTGGCCAGGCGCGGTCCACGCTCGGCGGCGAGTCGCAGCAGGTAGCGCGGGTCGAACGGCGGGGCGGGCGCGGCGAGCGGGCCGAGCCGCACGAGCCGTGCTGCGACGACCGAGGCGATCAGGCACAGCCCGGACGACGTCAGCAGCACCGAGCGCCACGGCAGGTCGCCGAACGCTCCGGCGAGCCCGGTGAGCAGCTGGGGGAGGGCACTTCCCAGCGTGAGCGCGCCGACCAGCACGCCGATCGCCAGTCCGCGACCGCGCTGGAACCACGACGCCATCAGCTTCAGGCCGGTGGGGTAGACGCCGGCGAGCGCCACCCCGGTGACGAACCGCAGGGGCAGCGCCGGGCCGAGCGAGTCGACCGCCAGCGCGATGGCCGCGGTCGCCGTGCCCGCGACCAGCGCTGAGCCCGCGACGAGCCGGGTCGGCGACCACCGGTCGGCCAGGCTGAGCACCGCGCTGGTGACGGCCCCGGTGACGAACCCCAGCTGCACCGCGACGGTGAGCAGCGTGCCCTCGCCGGTGGTGATGGCCCAGTCGTCACGGAGCGAGGGCACCACCGCGGACGCCGAGAACCAGCTCGACATCGCCAGCACCTGCACCAGCGCGATCCACACCAGCTGGCGGCGGGCGGTGGTCCTGTGCACCCGGGTTGCCGCCATCATCGTCCGCGATCCTCTCGGCCCCCGTATGCTGCACCCGGCAGCGTCTCCCCCCGGAACAGGTCCAGCATGCCGCACCGAAGCTACCCGACCGCATGACCCGGCTCCCGCAGCCGGGCGACCTCTGGGCATCGCGCTACCGCATCCACCGCCAGATCGGTCGGGGTGGGGCGGCGGTGGTCTACGAGGCGCACGACGAGCGCCTCGACCGGCCGGTCGCGGTCAAGGTGGTGCCCGGGGCGGGCGACGAGGGGAACCTCTACCCGTTGCGGTTCGCGAACGAGGCCCAGGTGCAGGCGCGGGTGCGGTCACGGCACACGGTGACCATCCACGAGCACGGCGAGCACGAGGACGCAGCCTTCCTGGTGACCGACCTGATGCCGGACGGCGACCTGCACACCTGGCTGGTCCGGGAGGGCCCGATGCCGTGGCGCGCGGCGCTCTCGGTCACCGCCCAGGTCTGCGAGGCCCTGGAGGACACCCATCGCGCCGGCATCGTGCACCGCGACGTCAAGCCGAGCAACGTGCTGCTCTGGACCCGCGCCGAGGGGCTCATCGCCTTCCTGTGCGACTTCGGCATCGCGACCGAGATCGGTGACATCGAGGAGCGGCGGCTCAACGAGCTGGGGCTGGTGGCCGGCAGCCCCGCCTACATGGCCCCGGAGCGGCTCATGGGCACCCGCGGCGACGACGAGCGCGGCGACGTCTACTCCGCCGGGTGCGTCCTCTGGGCCACGCTCACCGGAGAGGCGCCGTACAGCGGGACCGCCCTGCAGCTGATGAGCCAGCACGTGAGCGGACCGGTGCCGCAGCTCGACACCGGTGACCCGGTCGACGAGGCCATCGACGCCGTGCTGCGCCGAGCGCTCGCCAAGGACCCCGACGAGCGCTTCGCCTCGGCCGCCGAGCTCCGCCACGAGCTGCGGGCCATCCACACCACGGTGGCCGGCGCCCCGGCGATGAGCGGGCTCCACCCGGTGCCGCCGTCCCTGTCGTCAGCGGCGCTGTCCGTCCCGTCCGCCCCGTCAGTCCTTTCCGCCGCCGGTGACGACACGCGGAGCCGTCGACGTCGACGCGCCGTCGGCGCGGTGGCCGCGATCGTGGCCGCGGCGATCGTGGGCTTCGTCGGGGTCAGCCAGGTGCTCGATGCGGCCGGCTCGAGCCCCACCGCGTCCCCCGGCACCGCAGCCACGGACTCGTCGACGGGGGAGGCCGGGGACGACGCGACAGCGAACGACCTGCTGTCCATGCTCGTCGCACCCCGGGTCCGTACCACCGGGGAGTACCGATCGGTCCGCTTCGCCTACGTCGCCCCCGAGGCGACACCCGGTGCCGAGGTGGAGGTCGAGTACCGCCGCAGCGGTGGCTGGGCGCCTGCACCTCGCGACCTCGTCCGTCGCGCCCCGGACGGTGGACGCGCGTGTGTCCGCGCCCGCAGCGTGGTCCTCGGCACGTCGGGGGAGATCGTACGAAGCCCCGTGCGCAGGTTCTGCGACTCGCCGGCCGAACCGGTCGTGCGAGCCCAGCCGTCCGAGGCCCCCTGCTCGGTGACCGTGCGGGGGATCACCTACCCGTGTCGGTGGTACGACGTGCGCGTCGCCGGCTTCGCGCCCGGCTCGACCCCCGTCGTCGAGGTGCAGCCGCCCTCGGGCCCCAGCTACTGCACCGACCCCGTGCCCGGCTCGGGCTTCCGCTGCCGTGAGGTCCGCGTCGACGGCAGTGGTCGGGGCGAGATCACGCAGTACCTGCGCATCGCCCGCGTGACGAGCGTGACGCTGGAGGTCCGCGACACCACCAGGCGCGTCACCCTCACCCCGGCCTGACGGCCCTGACTGCTCCGACGGTCCCGATCGGGCGGTCGTCCCTCAGGCCGGGAGGTCCTCGGCGTCGACGATCCGGTAGGCATAACCCTGCTCGGCCAGGAACCGCTGCCGGTTCTGGGCGAAGTCGGCATCGACGGTGTCGCGCGAGACGACGGTGTAGAAGTGCGCCGACTTGCCGTCGGCCTTGGGCCGCAGCAGTCGGCCGAGGCGCTGGGCCTCCTCCTGGCGCGACCCGAACGAGCCCGACACCTGGATGGCGACCTCGGCCGAGGGCAGGTCGATGGAGAAGTTGGCGACCTTCGACACCACGAGCATCCCGATCTCGCCGGTGCGGAACGCCTCGAAGAGCCGTTGGCGCTCCTTGACCGGCGTCTCGCCCTTGATGACAGGGGCGCCGAGCTTCTCGGACAGCTCGTCGAGCTGGTCGATGTACTGCCCGATCACCAGCGTCGGCTGCCCGGCGTGCTGGGCGACGAGGTCGCGCACGACCTGCACCTTCTGGTGGGTGCACGAGGCGAGGCGGTAGCGCTCCTCCGGCTCGGAGGTCGCGTAGACGATGCGCTCGTCGGTGGGCAGGCTCACGCGGACCTCGACGCAGTCGGCCGGGGCGATCCACCCCTGGGCCTCGATGTCCTTCCACGGGGCGTCGTACCGCTTGGGTCCGATGAGGGAGAACACGTCGCCCTCACGGCCGTCCTCGCGCACCAGGGTCGCGGTGAGGCCGATCCGGCGGCGCGCCTGCAGGTTGGCCGTCATCCGGAAGATCGGCGCCGGCAGCAGGTGCACCTCGTCGTAGACGATGAGGCCCCAGTCGCGGGCGTCGAGCAGCTCGAGGTGGCTGTAGACACCCTTGCGACGCGTCGTCATCACCTGGTACGTCGCGATGGTGACGGGCCGGATCTCCTTGACCGTGCCGGAGTACTCGCCGATCTCCTCCTCGGTCAGGGAGGTGCGCTTGATCAGCTCGTCCTTCCACTGCCGGGCGCTGACGGTGTTGGTGACCAGGATCAGCGTCGTGGCCTGGGCCTGGGCCATCGCGGCCGCGCCGACCATCGTCTTGCCGGCGCCGCACGGCAGCACGACCACGCCGGAACCGCCGTGCCAGAAGGAGTCAGCGGCATCGCGCTGGTAGTCGCGCAGCTGCCAGTCGGACTCGTCGAGCGAGATCGCGTGGGCCTCGCCGTCGACGTAGCCGGCGAAGTCCTCGGCCGGCCAGCCCAGCTTGAGCAGCGCCTGCTTGAGGTTGCCGCGCTCAGAGGCGTGCACCACGACGGTGTCGTCGTCGATGCGGCTGCCGAGCATCCCCTGGATCTTCTTGGCGCGCAGCACCTCCTCGAGCACCGGCCGGTCGGTGCTGGCCATGACCAGGCCGTGCACGGGGTGCTTCTCCAGGCGCAGCCGCCCGTAGCGCGCCATCGTCTCGGCGACGTCGACCAGCAGGGAGTGCGGGACGGCGTAGCGGCTGTAGCTCAGCAGCGTGTCGACGACCATCTCGGCGTCGTGGCCGGCGGCCCGCGCGTTCCACAGGCCGAGCGGGGTCAGGCGGTAGGTGTGGACGTGCTCGGGGGAGCGTTCGAGCTCGGCGAACGGCGCGATCGCCTTGCGGCAGTCCTGGGCGCGCTCGTGGTCGATCTCGAGCAGGAGGGTCTTGTCGGACTGGACGATGAGGGGGCCGTCATTCACCTGTTCACTGTACGGAGTGGGGTAGTCCCTGACGGAAATCAAGGATCGGCGGCCCAAATCGTTGATGTTCGTCAGGGACTACCCCGACGAGAGCGGCCGCACGGTGGTGATCCGGTGCACGGCGAACGCGCGGACGTCGTCGGCGCGGTGGTCGTGGGCGGTCAGCGAGCCGCCCTCGATCGCGATCGGGTCGATGACCCGCTCGGACGAGACTCCGTGGTTGTCGACGTAGCCGATCAGCACGGTCGTCTCGCGCTCCATCGCCTCGCGCAACGCGGCGAGGGCCCCCGAGGGGGTCAGCGGCGCCGCAGCCGAGGCGGGTCGCGACGACGCGGCCCGGTCGCCGGACCGGATGGCGGTCACGACGGAGGCGACCCGCGCCGACTCGCGCACCGACCGCACGGCCGGACGTCGTTCGCGCGGCGGGCGCGCCCGCAGGACGTCGGGGCGCGAGACCTGCACCGAGCCGTCGGCCGACTCGAGCACCGGCGCCGCGCCCAGGTCGCGCAGGCGCGGCAGCAGGACGTCGATCGAGACGGTGCTGATGAGCACCGTCGGCGCGATGCGACGCAACCCCAGCTGCCCGGCCTTCGGGTGGTGGAGCAGCTCGGTGAGTGCGGCCTCGTCGTCGGCGCGCAGGAACGCCTCGGCGTGTCCGACGCGGACCGCGCCGAAGGTGCGCACGGTGTCGTCGACCAGGTAGGTCAGCGGCTGGGGCACGGGGGTGCGCGAGACCTGGTCGAGGAAGGCGTGCAGCTCGGCGGAGGTCCAGCCGACGTCGAGCGCCCGGCGTACCGACGCCGACGTGAAGCGGTACGTCGTGGCCCCGCCGCGTGACTCCACGTCGGCGACGAGCTGCAGGGAGCGCGCCAACGACGACTCCAACGGACCGGGGGCGACGGCGGTGAGGTCGGCCTGGATCAGGACGTGGTCGACCGGCGCCGGCATCAACGAGGCCAGGCCGGTCGGCTCGTCGCGGCTCAGGAGCGCCCGCGTGTACGACGAGACGCCGCCGAGGCCGGTGAGCCCGAGGGCGGCGGCCTCGGCGACGGTCCAGGCGACGTAGTCGCTGCGCGAGCGGGGGCGGCGGGGTCGGTCCCAGGAGACCCGTTCGAGCAACGAGGGCAGCCCGGTGCCGGCGGCCAGGGTCGCGCCGGGCGGCAGCTCGGCGAGGGCGGTGACGGCGGCACGACGAGCCTCCGACACGGCGTGCGAGGCGAGCTCGGGGGCGAGGGCGTTCCAGGTCTTGCCGGCGGGGTCGCGGGTGCCGACCAGCGCCGGCAGCCGGGCGCTGTCGAGCCAGGCGCGCACGAGCGCGGCCCAGCGCTCCGCGGGCTCCTGGGCGACCCAGGCGTCGAACGCGTCGGTCGGCACCCACACCGGGTTGCCGTCGTCGTTGGCGACGGTGCCGAGCAGGCCTGCGCTGTGGGCGGTCTCGACGACGAGGGCGGTCGCCTGCTCGTCGAGGTGCAGGTGCAGCGCGGCGGCCTTGAGGTCGCGAACGCCCAGACCTCCGCTGCGCAGCATGGTCGGCGGGTGCGTGCCCCACTGGTCGAGCAGCAGCTCGACGCGGCGCACGGCCTCGAAGGCGGCGCCGGCCGCGGCCCGGTCGACCACGCTCGGTTCGCGCTCGGCGACCGCGATCTCGGGGACGACGTCGATCGCCTCGACGGTGGTGCGACCGCCGCGAACCGCCAGCCCGACCTCCCCGGGGGCGTGCACGACGCTGCCCCCGACCCGTGGCAGCAGCAGGCGCCGGGAGATGAGCTCCTCGGCCGGGGTGGAGGCGTCGGCGGGCAGCACGGTCAGCCGGGCCGCGCCGGTGGTACCTTCCCCGCCGTGGTCGACGACGTGGGTGAGCAGGGCAAGAGCGGCGGGCGAGAGCTCTGCGACGGCCTTCTCGATGCTCGCGCGCGGTTCCGGCTCGGCCGAGCGCGGACGCAGCCCGCTGCTCCCGGGGCCGGTGCCCAAGGCGTCTGCGACGCCGGTCACCGCACGCCAGCCGGAGATCGACGACCACACGAGCCCGCGCTCGATCAGCACCTCGAGCGCGGCCTCCACGGCGCCCGGGTCGGCGTGCACGATGTCGGCGACGTCGGCGAGCGGGGTTTGACCCGCGACGACCAGGGCATCAAGCACCGAGAGCTCCAGACGTGTCAGCGCGTCGAGGGCTCGTGAGAGCGAGGCGCGCACCGCGGCTCGAGACGCCAGCTGTCCGAAGTCGTGAGGGGCGGGAGTGACCAGATCGGGACGCGCGAGCAGCAGGGCGGCCAGGCGCTCGTCCGACCAGCTGCGCAGCTGGTCGGCGAGGGAGCGGTGCCCCGTGTCGCCGGGCGGGGTCTTCGTAGCCATCCTTTCCACGCTATCCCCCCTGGCCTCGGTGGGCTGCACCCCGACGGGCCCTGCCCCCTGCGCGGGAGGTCCTCGATGACCGACGTCGAGCTCCACCACGGAGCGGCCAGCGATGTCGGGCTGGTCCGCGAGACCAACGAGGACGCGTTCCTGGTCGCCCCGCCGGTCTTCGTCGTCGCCGACGGCATGGGCGGCCACGACCGCGGCGACGTCGCCAGCCGGATCGTCGTCGACGCCTTCGGTGCCCTCGCCGAAGCCGGCTACGACGCGCGCCGGGGGCCTGAGGCCATCACCGCGACGCTGCGTGAGTGTCGCGCCCGCATCGCCGAGTACGACGCCGGCCAGCAGGCCGCAGGGGCGCAGGACTTCTCCTCGGGCACGACCGCGGTGGTCGCGCTGGTGATCGAGCAGGACGCCGGCGCAGCCGGCGGGGCGGTGGAGCAGATGTGGTTGTTGGCCAACCTCGGCGACTCGCGCGTCTACCGCTACCACGACGCCGTCCTCGAGCAGGTCAGCGTCGACCACAGCGTCGTCCAGGAGCTCGTCGACTCCGGGACCATCACCGTGGCCGATGCCGCCGTGCACCCGCACCGCCACGTCATCACCCGCGCCCTCGGCGCCCAGGGAAGCGTCGCGGCCGACTTCTTCGTGCTCCCGCTGTCGGGCGCCGAGCGCCTGCTGCTCTGCTCCGACGGGGTGAGCGGCATGATCGACGACCACGAGATGGCAGCGATCCTCGAGGCGACGTCCGACCCGCGCGACGCCGCCGATCGGCTGGTCGCCGCGGCCGTGGCCGCCGGCGGACGCGACAACGCAACGGCGGTCGTCGTCGATGTGGTGGGATTGGCTCCGGATCGACCCTATGACTCCGACGCCCAGCGCATGAGTCTCGAGCAGAAGTTGGGAGCCCTGCCGTGATCACGTCCTCCTACCGCCCGGGTGACTGGTTCGGTGTCTTCGGGAGCGCAGCGACCTTGGTGCTGCCCGCCTCCGAGAAGGCGCGCGTCGTCGGCCTCTGGTCGGCCATCGACGACGGGGACGGCTTCGACGAGGTGCTCGACGCCCTGCTCGCCTCGGGCCTCGGGACGTTGCCCGGGTTCTTGTTGATCGGCGGCGGCGACGGCCCGACCAAGATCCTCGCCCGCGGCCCGGTGCTCGTGACCGGCACGGCCGACGGCGAACAGGTGCGCATCGACGGGCGCGACGCGCTCACCTGGGTCGAGCGGACCCTCGACGCGGTCGAGTCGCTGAGCGCCTCGGTCGGCGAGCACGCCGACGGCCAGCACGCCGACGGCCAGCACGCCGACAGCCAGGGTGCTGACGGTGATGACGTCACCGTCGTGGCGGACCTGCCGATCGTGGGCGGGCTGGTGCGGGTGTCGCGCATCGACCAGCCGGCCGTGCCGGCGCCCGCTCACGACGCCCGGAGCGTGGCTCCCGTCGCCGGCCACGCCGAGGTCCCAGCCGACCTCCCGGTCGTGGTGTCGCCCGTCGAGGTCGACACCGAGGAGATGGAGGAGCCGGACGAGCAGGACGCCGTCCAGGGATCCGGGCAGGGAGCCGTCCAGGAGCTCGTCGAGCATGCCGCGGACGACGAGCCGTCCCCGCTCGACCACGACCCCGACACCCTGGGCGGCCCCGGCGGCGCCGAACCCATCGACCAGCCGCTCGACCAGCCGCTCGACCAGCCGGTCGACCTCCCCGACGACGACTGGCCCCCGGCCGCTGCGGCCGCCCCGGGCTCGGACACCGCTGAGCCGCAGTTCGTGCCGTCGGTCCCCCCGGTGCCCCCGCCGTCCGGACCGCCGTCCGGACCGCCGTCCGGACCACCCTCGATGCCGCCGCCCCCGCCGCACGGATCGCTCGACGCGCCCGGCGACCGATCGCCAGGTCGGCTGTCGGACGCATTGCCCGACCCGCTGCCACCCGCACCGGGCGAGGGCACCGACGAGCCCGATCACGACGGCATGACCCGGATCGGGGCGGTCGACGGGGAGCTCGATCGCGAGCTCCCCGGCATCGCCGGTCAGCCGCCGGCACCGAAGGTCGTCGCCCCGGTCGCCAGGCTGGTCTTCTCCAGCGGCGAGGTCGTCGACGTCGACCGCGTGATCCTGGTCGGTCGTGCACCGGAGGCCCGCCGTTTCACGAGCACCGAGCAGCCGCGGCTGGTGAGGGTGACCAGCCCGCTCCACGAGATCTCGTCGACCCACCTGGAGGTTCGCCCCGGCTCGGGCGCCGACCACGGCAGCGCCGTCGTCACCGACCTGGGCTCGACCAACGGCACCGTGCTCGACCAGCCCGGGCTGGGACCCGAGAGCCTCAAGCCCGGCATCGCCGTCCAGCTGATCCCCGGCGCGACGATCAACCTCGGTGACGGCGTCTCGATCCGGGTCGCCCGCCCTTGAGCTCCCACGACCCGGGTGCGGCGCTGACCTACCCGGCCGCCGAGCTCGACCGTCGGTTCTACGCCTTCGTCCTCGACCGGCTGCTCGCCTGGGGCATCTTCGCCGCCGCGGGCTACCTGGCCTGGCGCTTCCTGATCGACGACGGCCGGACGGTAGCCGGCGTCTTCGCGATCGTCGGCGTGGTCGTGCTGGTCTCGCTGATCTATGCGGCGCTGCTCGGCATCGCCGGGGTCACACCCGGGAAGGCGGCGGTCGGCCTGCGGGTGGTGGGTTCCGACGACGGCCGACCCATCGGCGTCGCGCTCGCGATGCTGCGGGTGGGCGTGCTCGGCTTCTTCACCCTGCCGACGGCCGGTCTCGGCCTCGCCACGCTGGCCTGGACGGCGGTGATGGATCCCGGCGGACGACGCCGCGGCGGCCACGACCGGATGACGAACGCGGTCGTGGTCGACGTCCGGCCCGTGCCCGACCTCGAGGACGAGGTCGACGCGCGCCCACGTCAGATCGTCAATCTCACTGCGATGCGACTGATGCCGACCCCGGCGACCCCGCCACTCGCAACGCCGGCGCCGACCCCTGCGCCGGCGCCCGTCGACCCGCGGCCGGCCCGGCCGGCAAGCGCTCCGCTCGTGAGACCCGCCCCGCCGAGCGCGCCCGTGATCACTCCCAGCAGCCCGCCACCGGGCCCGCCACCCAGCCCGCCACCGGGCCCGCCACCGGCTCGCCGACCCGCTGCTCCGCCGCAGTCCGAGCGCCCGGCAGCGCCGGCACGACCGGCCGGGCCCGAGCGCGACCCCCTCGGCTCGCCGACCGCGAGCCGCGCGGCGCGCTCTGCGGCACCGTCGCCGTCGCCGTCGTCGTCGCCGCCGGGCGACACCGCCGGGTGGCGCGTCGCGTTCGACACCGGTGAGGAGTTCGTGGTGGAGGGCCTGGCCCTCGTGGGTCGCCGGCCCGAGCCGCGCGGCGGCGAGCCGGTGCGCCACGTCGTCGAGTTGCGGTCCTCCGACATGTCGGTCTCCAAGACCCACGCGCAGTTCCAGGTCGTGCCCGACGGGGCGCTGGTCGTGATGGACCGTGGCTCGACCAACGGTTCGGTGCTGGTGCGCCAGGGCGTGGCACGCACCCTCACCGCCGGCCGACCGGCCACCCTGGTCGACGGCGACGTGGTGCGCTTCGGCGACCGCGTCATGACAGTGACGAAGGAGCCCACATGACCGAGTCGTTCGAGCACAGCGGCACCCGCACCTCGACCGCGCCGGCCTCGGCGGTCTGGGCCCTGTGGGCCGACCACTCGACGTGGTCCGTCTGGGACCCGTCGGTGCTCGCGGTCGGCCTCGACGGACCGTTCGAGGTGGGCTCCGCCGGCACCATGACGCTGGCCGGTGACGTCGCGGTGCCGTTCACCCTGGAGGTGGTCGAGCAGGGCTCGCGCTACCTCGACCAGCTCACGATGGGTGAGCTCGTCATCCGCATCGACCACGTCGTCGTCGAGCGCGACAGCGGGTGCGAGGTGACGGTGGCGACCACGATCACCGGTGCGGGAGCCGCCGCGATCGGTCCGATGGTGATCGCCGAGGCCCCGCAGGCGCTGGCCCGGCTCATGGAGCTCGCCGAGTCGTCCTGACACTGCGCCGGCGAGTCGCCTCAGCCGACGTCGGGCACCGTGTCGAACACGTCGGGTCGCCCGATGAACCCGGCGTGGCCCAACGGCCACACCAGCGTGAAGACCTTGCCGACCACCAGCTCGATCGGCACGAACGCTCGGTCGGCGTCGCACTTGAGCTGACGGGTTCCGCACAGGCGGTCGGAGGAGTCGGCCGAGGCGGCCCGGTTGTCGCCCATCACGAACAGTCGGTCCTCCGGCACCGTGACCGACCAGTCGGAGCGGCAGCCGTTCGGCATCGGCCCGTCGCAGTCCGGCTGCGGTCGGATGAAGTCGTCCTCCTCGAGGGCGACGCCATTGACCTCCAGCTTGCCGTCGACGTCGCAGCACACGACGGTGTCGCCGGGGGTGCCGATCACCCGCTTCACCAGGTGCCCGCCGGTCGGGTACAGCCCGATCTTGGCCAGCGCCTTGGCCACCACGGTCTTCGGGCCCGGCTCCGGGCCGTTGAGCCACCCGCCCGGGTCCTGGAAGACGACGACGTCGCCGCGCGACGGGTCGCCGCCGAACCAGTACGACATCTTCTGCACCAGGATCCGGTCGTTCTCGACCAGTCCCGGCTCCATCGAGGCCGAGGGGATGTAGAACGCCTGCACGAGGAAGGTCTTGATGATCAGCGCCATGCCGAGCGCCACCACGAGCAGGATGCCGGTCTCGAGCCACAGCGGCGTCCGGCGCCTCCTCGCGCTCACCGCGGGGTCGGGGTCGGGGTCGGTGCCCTGCGGGTCGTCCACGGACGGGCCGGTGGGGTTGTCGTCGGGCACGCAGGCGAATGTACGCGACCACACCGAGCAGCCGGGTTGCGCGGGGAGCGATGAGTCGGCGCGTCGGCACCGGTCTGTGGTGGCGGAGCCACGTCTTCGCAGCCCCCAGGAGAGGATCCAGCATGCGCACCCTGATCACGACCCACTTCGTCTCGCTCGACGGCGTCGCGGAGGCACCCGGCGGCGAGGAGGGCTACCAGCACACCGGTTGGACCATGGACGTGGAGGACGACCCCACCGTCTACGAGAAGAAGGGCGCCGAACAGGACGAGGCGACGGCCTTCCTCATGGGTGGGCGCTCCTACGAGGCGTTCGCGCCCGTCTGGCCGACGATGGACTTCTTCGCCGGCTGGAACGCGATGCCGAAGTACGTCGTGTCGAGCACCGTCACCGACCCCGAGTGGGCCAACACCTCGGTCCTGGCCTCGCTCGACGACGTCGCTGCGCTGAAGGAGACCGAGGGAGGGCCGATCTTCGTGCAGGGCAGCATGCTGCTCACGCAGGGGCTGCTGTCCGCCGGCCTCGTCGACGAGCTGCGGCTGATGGTCTTCCCGGTGATCCTCGGCAGCGGCCGCGGCATCTTCCCCAGCGACGCGCCCGACAAGACGAAGGTGAGCCTGGCCGACTGCACGACGTTCGCCAACGGGGTGCAGTACCACGTGCTGAGGGTGCTGCGCTGACGCCAGCCATTCCCTCGACCAGCGCCCGGCGATTACGTTCTGCGCATGGAGTCCTACGCCCGGGGTGAGACCGACCAGCCGCTGCTCGTCGAGACGATCGGCGCCAACTTCTCGCGCACGGTCGCCGCGCGGCCGGATCGGGAGGCGCTCGTCGAGGTCGTCAGCGGCCGGCGCTGGACGTGGTCGGAGCTCGAGCACGACGTCGACGCGATCGCGCGGGGTCTGGTCGCGCTCGGGCTCGAGGTCGGTGACCGGGTCGGCATGTGGGCACCGAGCTGCGCTGCCTGGACGATCGTGCAGTACGCCACCGCCAAGATCGGCGTCGTGCTGGTCAACGTCAACCCGGCCTATCGCACCCACGAGCTGGCCTATGCGGTCAACCAGAGCGGCATGCGCGTGATCCTCGCGGTCAGCTCCTTCAAGACCAGCGACTACCGCGCGATGGTCGCCGAGGTGCGTGCCGACTGCCCCGGCCTCGAGCGTGCGATCTACGTCGACACCAGCGACTGGGTCGCGCTCGAGGAAGCCGGAGCCGGCCTCGACGAGGAGGTGCTGGCCGAGCGGGCCGCGAGGCTGACGCCGCACGACGCGATCAACATCCAGTACACGTCCGGGACGACGGGCTACCCGAAGGGCGCGACCCTGAGCCACGTCAACATCCTCAACAACGGCTACTTCACGACCGAGACGATCGACCTCACCGACGACGACCGGATGTGCATCCCGGTGCCCTTCTACCACTGCTTCGGGATGGTGATGGGCAACCTCGGCTGCACCAGCCACGGCGCGACGATGGTGATCCCTGCACCCGGGTTCGACCCGGCCGTCACCCTGCAGACCGTGCAGGACGAGCGCTGCACGGTCGTGTACGGCGTCCCGACGATGTTCATCGCGATGCAGAGCGTGCCCGGCTTCGCCGACTACGACCTGAGCAGCCTGCGCAGCGGGATCATGGCCGGCTCGATCTGCCCGGTCGAGGTGATGCGTCGCTGCATCGACGACATGCACATGGAGGGTGCCTCGATCGCCTACGGCATGACCGAGACCTCGCCGGTCTCGTGCCAGACGCGGGCCGCCGACGACCTCGAGCACCGCACGGCCACCATCGGTCGCGTGCACCCGCACGTCGAGATCAAGGTGGTCGACCCGGTCACCGGGTCCACGGTCGAACGGGGTGAGACCGGAGAGTTCTGCACCCGTGGCTACTCGGTGATGCTCGGCTACTGGCCGATCGGCGAGCCCGAGGGTGACGACAAGACCGCGGAGGCGATCGACGCCGACGGGTGGATGCACACCGGCGACCTGGCCGTGATGCGCGACGACGGCTACTGCACGATCGTGGGTCGCATCAAGGACATGGTGATCCGCGGGGGCGAGAACATCTACCCACGTGAGATCGAGGAGTTCCTCTACACCCACCCCGACGTCGAGGACGTCCAGGTCGTCGGCGTCCCCGACCAGCGCTTCGGCGAGGAGCTCTGCGCCTGGATCAAGGTCCGGGCCGGTCGCACCCCGCTCGACGCCGACAGCGTGCGCGCCTTCGCCACCGGCAAGCTCGCGCACTACAAGATCCCGCGCTACGTGATGGTCGTCGACGACTTCCCGATGACGGTCACCGGCAAGATCCGCAAGGTCGAGATGCGCGAGAAGAGCACGGCCGAGCTGGGGTTGTCGAGCCAGCCGGGCTGAGTGGTCGAGCGCGCCCGGGCGCGTGGCGAGACGTCAGGCGGTGCGGCGCCTGCGCAGGAACGGGTCGGTGAGGGACGGCGGCTCGTAGCCGGCGTCGGCGCGAGCGAGGTTGACCCCGGGCGGCACGATCGCGTCGATCCGGTCGAGGGTCTCGGGTGAGAGCGTCACGTCGACCGCGCCGAGCTGGGTCTCCAGCTGCTCCAGCGTGCGCGGACCGATGATCGGCGCGGTGACGGCAGGGTGCTGCAGCACGAACGCGATCGCCAGGTGCACCAGCGTCAGGTCGAGCTCCTCGGCGAGCAGGGCGAGCTCCTCGACGGCGTCCAGCTTGGCCTGGTTCTCCGGGTCGGCGAGGTCGTACTGGCTCGAGCGCAGCTTGGCGCGGTGCGTGTCGGGGGCGTCCTGGCCCTTGCGGAACCGACCGGTGAGCCAGCCGCCGTTCAGCGGGCTCCACGGCAGCACGCCCATGCCGTGCTGCTCGGCGACCGGCAACAGGTCGGCCTCGACACCGCGCGCCAGCAACGAGTACGGCGGTTGCTCGGTCACGAAACGCCCCAGACCGCGCCGCTCCGAGACCCAGTGCGACTCGACGACCGCGTGGGCCGGGAAGGTCGAGCACCCGAACGCCCGGATCTTGCCGGCTCGCTGCAGGTCCGTCAGGGCGCTGAGTGTCTCCTCGACGTCGGTCTCCCGCTCGGGGCGGTGCACCTGGTAGAGGTCGATCCAGTCGGTCTGCAGGCGGCGCAGGCTGTTCTCGACCTCCTGCACGATCCAACGACGCGAGTTGCCCCGCTTGAGCGGGTCGCCGGTCTCGCCCATGTCGACGTCCATCGGACCGTGGAACTTCGTCGCCAGCACGATGTCGTCGCGCCGACCCTTCAGTGCCTTCCCCACGATCTCCTCGGACTCCCCGCGCGAGTAGACGTCGGCGGTGTCGACGAAGTTGATCCCCGCGTCGAGCGCGCGGTGGATGATCCCGACCGAGGTGTCGTGGTCGGGCTCTCCCCACTGCCCGAACATCATCGCGCCCAGGCAGAGCGGGCTGACCATCATTCCGGTGTTTCCGAGGCTCCTGTAGTCCATGGCGTCCACGCTAGGTCGCAGGGCCTGAACGCGAGCCGGAGGCTGAGCAGGTCGAGCACACCGAGCACGCCGGAGGCTGAGCAGGCCGAGCGCCAGCGAGGCCGTCGACGAAGCCCAGCGGGGGCTGTTCGGAGGCTGAGCAGGCCGAGCCCCTGGGCGAGGCCGTCGACGAAGCCCGGCGAGGCGGGCACGGGCCGCAACCACGCTCACCGGGTTTCGACGACGTCTGGACGCGCCGATGACCCCGCCGTGGTCGGCGGGGTGTCGGGGCTCGGTGGTCAGGGTTCGGTGTGGTCGTCGACGAGGGTGGTGATGGGCAGGTTGCCGTAGCGGCGGCCACGGATGACGATGAACCGCATCCCGGAGGGGCTTCGCCAGTGGTAGACCCCGGGTTCGGGGGAGTCGTAGGCCCACGGCGAGAAGGTCTTGGTGCGGTGGTGCCGACGGCACAGCAGCGCGAGGTTCCGGGATGGAGTCTTGCCGCCGGCGTCGGGGTTGTTCTTGTCGTAGGGGACGCGGTGGTCGAGGTCGCAGTACCTGGCGCGGCGTCCGCAGTTGGGGAACACGCAGACCTGGTCGCGCAGCACCACGTGCTCGCGGAGCTTGGCGGTGGGGGTGTAGGCGTTCGTGGTGATCTGGGTGTTGAGGTCGATCACGGGCCGGATGGTCACGGTGTTGCCGACCGTTTGGCACCAGGCCCGGATCTGCTCGATCAGGACGTCACCGCCGCCGACGTTGTCGAGGAACCCGTGCATCCCGTCGGGGTCGAGGTGGGCGTACAGGGTCACCCCACGCCCACTGGTCGGGCCAGTCGTTGCCTGCTGTCGTACGTCGTGTGTCGTCGTCTCCGGTGAGGTCGAGGGCGAGCTGCCTACGGGCCATCTCCCCGACCGCCATGGAGCGTCGGGCGTCGAGGGAGTCCTCGCAGCCGAGGTCGCCGAGGGCTTTGGCGCCGTTCTTGACGGCCTCCTCGAGGTCGAGGGCGTCTTCTACTGAGAGCGACCCGGAGATGTCGACGGTGGCTCCGGCTGGCCTGAGGTCCGTCGAGGTGGACCTCGAAGCCGCGGTCCTCAGCAGCCTCGGCACGGCGCCTTCGGCCTCCTCGGGGTCGTCAGGTCGATGGCCTGGGACACGGTCGCGCTTCGATCTGCGCGAACAGCAGCGAGTGCAGCACCGGGGCGAGCATCCGATCGATGAAGACGGCGGCCTCCCACGAGAGTCACGGTGGCGTCGGCGATCTTGAAGGCTTTCCACACCGGGACCTGCAACGCGACGACGCGTTCCCACATCCTGCGGAGGCGGTAGCGAAGCTCCAGGGTGCGGCCGATGAAGTGACACCCCGACTCACTCGACATCGACAACCCCGCCGCGAGGTCGTAGGCATCGAACTCATCCACCAACGGACACCCCACCCCACCCAGCAGCACCCCGTAGGCACCGAAGGTCTCCTCGGTGACCACCGAGCCGTCGGCGTCCTCGACGCGGAACTCCGCCGCCCACGCCACCACCGCGACCAGCTCAGCGACCTCGGCCGCCGAACGAGCCGCTCTGGCGTCGCGCACCGCGGTGATCGCGGTCGGTGTGGTGGGCTTGCTCATAAGCTAGAATTCTACCCTATACGACCGACATTCGACAGTATGTTCGATCATCTCCAGGAAGTCTGGAGGTCGGGGTAGGCCGCCACGCGGGCTCTGTTGATTGGTGTGTGGGTCATTTGCGTCCGGGCAGGGTGGGGCGGTGGCCGCCGAGGCTGAGCATGCACAGGGCGATGAGGGCGTCTGGGTTCTTGAAGCCGAAGGCCATGCGGGTGCGGAGTCGGATCTAGCGCCCGACGGCCACGGGGATCCGGGTGACCGATCCGTCGGCGCCGCGCCAGACCACGAACCCGTCGTCGAGCTCGGGGCTGCGCCGCTCCACCGTGAGGGTGTAGGGCGCACTCTCGCCCGGTCCGAGCCGCAGCGCCGCCGGCACCACCGAGACCGCCGATTCGAAGCCGCGTGCCGAGGAGGAGAAGTAGAGCCGGCGCCGTCCGGTGTTCGTCACCGTGCGCGTGATGCTCGTGGCGTCGTCGGTGATGAGCGCCGAGGGCGTGTTGAGGTCGGTGAGGTCGCCACCGAGCCAGGCGCGGTAGTCGCCGGGGTCGACGAGGTAGGCCAGCCCGGGCGCGCTCGCGCGCTCAGGGCGGACCTGCCCGGCGCCGGCGCGCAGCGCCGTGCTCCGGTCGATGGGCTTGGCCGTGGTGGCGAGCGCTGAGCGCACCTGGGTCGCCGTCCAGTCATGACGACCGAGCAGGCTCGCCGCGACGCCGGCGGTGGAGGCCGTCGCAGCCGACGTGCCGTCGGCGAAGGCCCAGGCATCGGCGCTGCCGGTGCCGGGGACGGCGCCGAGGACGCCGGTGGCGGGCGCGACGACGTCGGGCTTGAGGACGCCCGCGGCGAGGTCGCCGCCCGCGGACAGGCCGGCGACGCGAGCCGGCCGACGCGAGACCCCCAGGGAGCGCAGGGCGAGCTTCTCACCTGGGTGCTCGGTGACCCACCGCACCAGCAGGTCGCCGGCGGTCTGGTCGAGGTGCACGGTGGGGACGCTGTGGACGTCGAGGTCGACCGAGCCACGGCGCTGGTTGACGAGCACCATGCCGACCCCGTCGGCCAGGGCGACCGTGCGCGACTTGTCGGTGCGGCCCACGCGTCCGCGCTCGCACACCACGATCGCGTCGGCGACCAGGGCGGCGTCGAGGCTGCCGGGCGCGCACACCCGCGCGTCGCCGGGTCGGGCGTCGTTCGCGGCCACGTCCTGGCCCAGCACGACGGGGGCCGGTCCCACGGTGCGACGCGACAGCATCGCGCCCGAGAGGTCGCCGAGCCCTGAGCCTCGCTGCGACGCGGGCAGCACCACGCGGCCGCGACGCAGGTCGCCGGTCGTGCCGCCGACGGTGGTGACCCAGGGGCTGGAGTGCGCTGCCGGCGCGTCCTCCCCGCCGTTGCCGGCGGCGGCCGTGACGACGATGCCGCTCTCCGCGGCGCCGAGCAGGGCGCGCTCGACGGTGTCGATGCCGGCGGGGCCACCGACCGAGAGGCTCAGGACGTCGACCCCGTCGCGGGTGGCGTCGTCGATCGCGGTGACCAGGTCGGCCGTCGCACAGCCGTCGTCGTCCGGGTCGGGCGCGCCCCAGCAGGCCTTGTAGACGGCGATGTGGGCCTCCGGGGCCATCCCGCCGAGCTCGCCGAGACGCTCACCACCAGCCACGACCGGCACCCCGGCGTTGCCGGCGGCGATCGAGGCCATCTGGGTGCCGTGGCCGTCGGTGTCGCGGGGGGAGAGCGCGCCCGTGGCGTTGAGGTGGTCGATGCCGAAACCGTGGACGTACCAGCGGGCCGCGACCAGCTTGCCGTTGCACTCCGAGCTCGACCAGCCCTCACCCTCGGGGCACTCGCCGCGGAAGCCGGCGGTGGTGCGCTGGTGGCGCACCTGGGCGAAGAGCGGGCTCTCGGGGGCCAGGCCGGTGTCGACGATGCCGATGACGACTCCGGCACCACCGGCGTCAGGGCGGTCGCTGCCCCAGGCCCTGCCGGCCGGGGACGTCGTCGCGCCACCAGCGGTGCCGGCCAGCGGGCGGACCTCGTTGGGCTCGACGGACGTCACGCCCGGCTCGGCGCCCAGCGCCTGGGCCTGCTCACCAGAGAGTCGCACGGCGTAGCCGTTCAGAGCGGTGGTCCAGCGATAGACCGGGTCGGGCGCGCCGACCGACTGCAGGGTGCGGTCCTGCTCGCCCTGCATGCGGGCGACGCGCAGCCCGGCCGGGAGGGACCCGTGAGCGCCGGTCGAACCCGGGCCCTGCAGGGTCACCAGGTAGAGCCGGCCGGGGTCGTCGTCGACCGCTGCGGACGGAACGGCCGACGCAGGCGGAGCGACGAGGCTCCCGCCGACCCCACCCACACCGGCGACGAGCAGAGCGAGGGCGGCACGCAGCAGCGGTGCGAGTCGTGTCGTGCGGTGCATGCGCGTTCCCTTCGGCTGGTCGGCTGGTCGGCTGGTCGTCGGGTGCTGGGAGCCGGACTCGTGCGGCCGAGCGCCGGAACCGTCCATTGTGGCTCACCGAGCGCGGCCCCGCACCTGTTGAGGTGAATCCCGGCGGACGCGGGCCTCTATCCTCGGCGCGTGCACACCCCGACCCAGCCCCTGACGGTCGGCTTCGACCTGGACATGACCCTGATCGACACCGCGCCCGGGTTCCGCTCGGTGCTGACGGCGCTCGGCGACGAGCTCGGCGTCGAGTTCCCTGTCGCGGCGATGACCGCGGCGCTCGGTCCGCCGCTCGACCTGCTGCTGGCTCCCTATCTGCCCGAGGACGAGATCGCCTCGGCCGGAGACAGGTTCCGGGCCCTCTACCCGGCGCACGCCATCGAGTCGGTGCCGCTGCTCCCCGGAGCGGCGCGGGCGCTGGACGCGGTGCGCGAGCGCGGCGGGCGGGTGGTGGTCGTGACCGGCAAGTACGAGCCCAACGCCCGACTCCACCTCGACCACCTCGGGATCGACGTCGACGTGCTCGAGGGCTGGGTGTGGGGCCCGGGCAAGGCCGATGCCCTGCGCCGCGAACGAGCCTCGGCCTACGTCGGCGACCACGTGCACGACGTCGCGGGCGCACTGGCCGCGGACGTCGTCTCGGTCTCGGTGCTCACCGGCGGGTGCTCGCGCGAGGACCTGCTGGCGGCCGGCACCCACGTGGTCCTCGACGACCTGCGCGACTTCCCGTCGTGGTTGGCCCGTCACGACCGATAGACTGCGACCACGCTCGACCCGGACCCGGGTCGGGCTCTTTGATTGCTGGCGAGAGGCCGAGGGCAGTGCCGAGTGGCAAGGTGAAGTGGTTCGACCCCGACAAGGGTTTCGGGTTCCTGTCGCAGGACGAGGGGGACGACGTCTACGTGCACTCCGACGCCCTGCCCGAGGGCAGCACCTCCATCAAGCCCGGCACGCGCGTCGAGTTCGGCATCGCCCAGGGACGCCGCGGCGACCAGGCGCTCCAGGTGCGGGTCATCGACGCCCCGGCGTCGGTCTCGCGCAACCAGTCGCAGGCCCGGCGCAAGAAGCCGGAGGAGATGACGAGCATCGTCGAGGACCTGATCCGCATGCTCGACGGCGTGGGCGAGTCCTACCGGCACGGTCGCTACCCCGAGGCGCGCACGGCCAAGCCGGCCGCCAAGGTGTTGCGCGCCCTGGCCGACGAGCTCGAGCTCTGACGCCGACCTAGCCCGGTGGCGGGTACGGCGCCCCGGGTGCCTGCGGCGGGGGTGCGTGCGGCGAGCCCGGTTGCTGCCGGACCGCGAGGTCGCTCGCGCGGTCGCGAGACGGCGAGGCGGCCTGCTGGGGACGAGTCCGTGGACGGGTCCGGGATCGAGTGCCTCGGGGACGCGAGGACAACACGAACACCGTCCAGGCCGCCAGGACCACGAAACCCACACCCAGGCCGAGGCGGGCCGACTGGGGCAGGGCGATGCCCACGAAGCCGCCGACGACCCAGGCCAGCTGGAGGGTCGTGTCGCTGCGGGCGAAGGCGCTGGCCTGCACCGAGACCGGGACGCCACGTTGGATCGTGGAGTCGAGGGAGACCTTGGCGAGCGACTGGGCGAGCCCGGCGACCAGCCCGAGCCCGGCCAGCGCGAGCACGCCGTAGAACACGGCTCCGAGCGCGACCATCGCGGCGTCGGCGAGCAGGGCCGCCACGACCGTGGCCGCGGGGTTGATCCTGGTGAGCACCGAGGCCAGGAAGATGCCGATGGTGTTGCCGAGCCCGGCGCCCCCGATCACGACGCCGAGCAGCAGGGCTTCCTTGCCCTCCCACCCGGGCAGCGGTTGGTCACGCAGCAGGAAGGCCATGTACATCGTCAAGAACCCCGACAGCCACCGGGGGCCGCAGTTGGCGCGCAGCGCGAACGCCACCGCCGGCGAGATGTTGGTGCCTCGCCGCGCGGCGGCGCCCGACCCGGGTCGCAGCGAGACCTGCTGCTCACCCTCGCTGGCGTCGACCTTCGCCGGTAGCAGGATCGCCGCGACGGTGCCGGCGACGAAGATCAGGAACGCCAGGCGCAGTGACCACTCGGCGCCGAGGTAGGCCGCGCCGCCGGCGAGGGGGGCCGCCAGGGCGCCGCCGACCACCCCGGCGAGCGAGACCCTGCCGTTGGCCTTCACCAGCGTGAGGTTCTCCGGCAGCAGCCGGGGGATCGCGGCCGCACGCGTGACGCCGTAGGCCTTCGAGGAGACCAGCACCCCGAGGGCCGCGGGGTAGAGCAGCGGGCTGTCGGCGGCGACGGCGCCGGCCAGGACCCAGCACAAGAAGGCCCGCAGGGCGAAGGTCGATCCGATCGCCCAGCGGCGGCCGTGACTGAACCGGTCGAGGAAGGGTCCGATCAGGGGAGCCACGATCGCGAAGGGCAGCATCGTCAGGCCCAGGAACAGCGCGACCTGTCCTCGGGCGTCGCTGGTGGCGCCGGCGAAGAAGACCGTCGTGGCCAGCGAGATCGCGACGGCGGCGTCCCCGGCGGCGTTGGCGGCGTGCAGGTAGATCAGGCGGTTGAGGCCCGAGTCGTCGGCCCCCTGCGCGTTGGCGGCGCGCTGGGCGTTGCGGACGGCGGCTCTGCTGAGGGTGCTCGTGACACGACCGGTCGCCTGTGCGGACGTCCGGACGCCGCGGGCCGTGGCTCGGGCACCGGTGCCGAGACCCGCCCCGACGGCGCGAGCCCGCTCGGCCGACGTCGGCCCGGGGGAGGGCGCGGGGGGCCTGTCGTGCACGGGCTGCGGCAGCTCGTCCGACCCCGACGGGGGGTGATGATCGGAGCGGCCGGACGACATGGGTCCCATCCTGCCTCGACGCACCCCCCGCCACCCGCCGGACCCGCCCCCGACCTGACATCGGCAGCGCCGATGAGCCATGCTGGCCGGGTGAGCACCTCCACGCACCGAGAGCAGCCCGACTCCGTCGCGGCCGCGGCCGTCGACCTGGCGCGCGCGGCCCTGCTCGAGGAGGTCGCCCCCGCTCAGGTCGGCGACCATCTCGGCGTCGAGAGCGACGGCGAGCGCGTCGTCACGCATTTCTTCGCCGCCACCATGCCCGGCTACGTCGGGTGGCGCTGGTCGGTCGTCGTGGCGCGTGCGTCGCGGCAGAAGAAGGTCACCATCGGCGAGGTCGTGCTGCTGCCCGGCGACGACGCCATCGTGGCGCCGGCATGGGTGCCCTACCGCGAGCGCATCAAGCCCGGCGACCTGTCACCCGGCGACCTGCTGCCGGTCGACGACGACGACCCCCGCCTCGTGCCGACGTACGCGTTCGGCGACGACCCGCTCGATGCCGACGACAAGGCGCAGATCCGCGAGGTCGCCAAGGACCTCGGCCTCGGCCGGGTCCGCACCCTCTCGCCCGAGGGACGCGACGCCGCCGCCGAACGGTGGTACGACGGCCTCGGCGGCCCCGACTCGCCCTTGGCCCAGGGCTCGCCCGACCCGTGCTCCACGTGCGGCTTCCTGATGCGCCTGGCCGGCCCGCTGGCCCAGACGTTCGGCGTGTGCGCCAACGGCGACGCCAACGACGACGGCCGGGTCGTGGCCTTCCAGCACGGCTGCGGCGCGCACTCCGAGGTGCGCCTGGCCAAGAAGCACGAGCCGATCCCGATGCCCGACCACGTCGTCGACACGCTCACGCTCGACGCTCTCTGAGGCACGCACCCGCAGGCTGCGGCTGCCGGGTCAGTCGCGGTCGGCGTGACCGGACGAGGTCGCGGGTGCAGCGGCGTCGGACGCCGACAGCACCCACACGGCGTACTCCTCGTTCGGGGGATGCAGCTCGTAGGACCCGGCGTGCACGTCGACCCGCAGGCCGCACGCCTCGACGTCGGCGACGAACTCGGCCGCAGAGTAGTGCCGGGCGAAGTCGGGACCACCGCCCGCGACGTGGAAGCCGGCCAGGATGCGCCCGCCAGGCGCCAGCAGGGCGGCCAGCCGCGTGAGGACCGCCCGCTCGGTGCCCTCGGCGAGCAGGACCAGCACGTTCCCGACGCACACGACGAGGTCGTAGGACGCCGGTCGGCCGGCGTCCTGCAGCAGCGCCGGGGTCAGCGTCCGCGCGTCCGCCTCGAGGACCGCCAGGTCGGGGTAGGTCGTGCGTGACTGCGCGACCAGGGGAGCGTAGGGCTCGACGGCGACGACCTCGTGCCCGCGGCGGGCCAGGGCCACCGACACCCGGCCCATGCCGGAGCCCACATCGAGGATCCTCGCTGCTCGGGGCACGAGCACGTCGGCCAGCCGCGCCTCGCCGTCGACGTCCGAGCCGCTCGCGACCAGCTCGGCGAACGTCTCGCCGTAGCCCGTGTTCGCGTCGCCGGCCAGCGCCCAGCGGGTCTGTGGTGGCGGCTCATCGGTGCTCACGACCCGATGCCCTGGCTGAGGCGCTCGCGGCGGCGGCGCCGGCAGTACTCGAGCCCGAGCAGGCCCAGACCGACCCCGGCCAGGCAGGTCCACAGCCACCACGTGCGGCCGTCGTCCTGCAGGCGGCCGTAGAAGGGCAGGAGGGCGACGAAGGCGACCAGGAAGACCGCGGTGCCGACCTCGACGGTGCGTACGCCGTCGACGTCCAGCGGCGCGACATCGGCGACGAGGTAGGTCTTGTTGCGGAACTCGTGCTCTGCCGGCTGCTCGTCGCTGAAGTCCACGGCCCCAGGTTATCGGGCGTTGACCCGGCCCCCGGACGGTCCGGCGCACGTCCGGGGAATGCTTAGCAAGGGTAATGAGTTAGGCTAAGGACATGCCGACCGTGGAGCTCGCCGCCCGTACCGATGCCGGACTCGCCTCCGAGCTCCGGCTCTCGGTCATGCGCCTGCGTCGCCGGCTCGCAGGGGAGCGTCATCCCGACAACGAGCTGAGCATGAACGCGATGGCGGTCCTGGGCGCCCTCTACCGCAACGGCGACCTCACCCCCGGCGAGCTGGCCGTCCGGGAGCGGGTGCAGCCGCCGAGCATGACTCGCACCGTGGCCTGTCTCGAGGTCGGCGGCCACGTGGCACGTCGTCGGCACGAGACCGATCGCCGTCAGGTGCTGGTGAGCCTGACCGAGCTGGGACGCGCCACCCTGCTGGCCGACCGTCGCCGACGCGACGAGTGGCTGGCCCTACGCCTGCGCGAGCTGACCCCCGGCGAACGAGCCGTGCTGCGCGCGGCGGCCCCCATCCTCGAGAAGCTGAGCACGGCATGAACCTCCCCCCACCACCGCAGCCACCTGACCAGGAGTGGTCGTGAGCCCTACGTTCCGCTCCCTGAGCAACCCCAACTACCGGCTGTACGCCGGCGGCAACCTGGTGTCGAACGTCGGCACCTGGATGCAGCGCGTGGCCCAGGACTGGCTGGTGCTGCTGCTCACCGCCAACTCGGCGGCTGCGATCGGCATCACGACCGGCTTGCAGTTCCTGCCGATCCTGCTGCTGTCGCCGTTCGCCGGCGTGATCGCCGACCGGATCCCCAAGCGCCGCCTGCTCCAGCTGACCAACGTCGGCATGGCCGCCCCCGCGCTGGTCCTCGGCCTCCTGGCCGTGACCGGCACCGTGCAGGTCTGGCACGTCTACGTCCTGGCGCTCGCGTTGGGCGTCTCCACGGCCTTCGACGCTCCCGCGCGGCAGTCGTTCGTCTCGGAGATGGTCGACCCCGCCGACCTCAGCAACGCTGTGGGCCTCAACTCGGCCGGGTTCAACCTGGCGCGCATCCTCGGTCCCGCGATCGCGGGCCTCTCCATCGCCGCGCTGGGCGGCGGCGTGACCGCGACCGGCTGGGTGATCATGGCCAACGGGCTGACCTACGTCGGGCCGATCCTGGCGCTCGCCCTGCTCGACGGGGCCAGGCTGCACTCCGCGCGTCTCGTTGCCCGCGGCCCGGGCCAGATCCTCGCCGGCGTCTCCTACGTGCGCGGTCGTCCCGACCTGCTGCTGATCCTGGCGGTGGTCTTCTTCGCCGGCACCTTCGGCCTCAACTTCCAGATGACCTCGGCCCTGATGGCCACCGAGGTGTTCGACAAGGGTCCGACCGAGTACGGGTTGCTCGGCACCTTCATGGCGGTCGGCTCGCTCGCCGGGTCGCTGCTCGCTGCCGGGCGCGCCCGAGTGCGTCACCGCCTCGTGGTCGGGTCGGCGGTCGCGTTCGGCACCGTCGAGGTCGTGGCCGGGCTGGCCCCCTCCTACCTGACCTTCGCGCTGCTCTGCCCCCTGCTCGGACTGGCGGCGCTGACGATGATCACCGGTGCCAACACCTTCATGCAGATGAACACCGATGCGGGCATGCGCGGTCGGGTGATGGCGCTCTACCTCATGGTGTTCATGGGCGGGACGCCGATCGGCTCGCCGTTGATCGGCTGGGTCGGGGAGGTCTACGGCGCTCGCTGGACCCTCATCGTCGGGGGTGTCGTCACCGTCCTCGGGGTGGTCGTCGCGTCAGCGGTCTACCTGCGCACCGGCCGGCACCACGTGGTGGTGTGGGAGGCTCGCCGCGAGCGCGCCGAGGCGCGCTCGCGCGATTTGGCCTCCATGTCGGGCGGCCGGTAGCCTCGACCCTCGTGCGTGGTTGATCCAGGCACCTCAGGCGTGCCTGCGGCAGGACACCACTCCTCCAGTCACCCCGCACCATCGCACGAACGTCACATGCGTGCCCGGCAGATCGCCGCGTACTGAGAGTCACCACGAAAGGGAACCACCAGGTGCCCACCATTCAGCAGTTGGTCCGCAAGGGCCGTCAGGACAAGGTGTCCAAGAGCAAGACACCTGCCCTCAAGGGTTCGCCCCAGCGACGCGGTGTCTGCACCCGCGTCTACACCACCACCCCGAAGAAGCCGAACTCCGCTCTCCGCAAGGTCGCCCGCGTGCGCCTGTCGAGTGGCGTCGAGGTCACCGCCTACATCCCGGGTGTCGGTCACAACCTCCAGGAGCACTCCATCGTGCTCGTCCGCGGAGGCCGGGTGAAGGACCTCCCCGGTGTCCGCTACAAGATCATCCGCGGCACGCTCGACACCCAGGGTGTCAAGAACCGCAAGCAGGCCCGCAGCCGCTACGGCGCCAAGAAGGAGAAGAGCTAATGCCCCGCAAGGGTCCGGCCCCCAAGCGGCCGATCGACATCGACCCCGTCTACGGCTCGCAGCTGGTCTCCCAGCTCGTCTCCAAGGTGCTCCAGGACGGCAAGAAGCAGGTTGCCCAGCGCATCGTCTACACCGCTCTCGAGGGGTGCCGCGAGAAGAACGCGACCGACCCGGTCGTGACGCTCAAGCGGGCGCTCGAGAACGTCAAGCCGGCCATCGAGGTCAAGTCGCGTCGAGTCGGTGGAGCGACCTACCAGGTCCCGATCGAGGTCAAGGGGACCCGCGGCACGACGCTGGCCCTGCGTTGGCTCGTCGGCTACGCCGCCGACCGCCGTGAGAAGACGATGCACGAGCGGCTCATGAACGAGATCCTCGACGCCTCCAACGGACTCGGTGCCGCGGTGAAGAAGCGCGAGGACACGCACAAGATGGCTGAGTCGAACAAGGCTTTCGCCCACTACCGCTGGTGACGTGGTACCCGTGGCTGCGGCTGCGGGTGGTCACCCATCGGTGCTCACCTGCCGCCGTGCTCACGGGCAGTCTGCCCACATCGCCTCATCTCTGACCCTTTAAGGAACGCTGACTCACGTGGCTGTCAACATCACCACCGACCTGAACGTCGTTCGCAACATCGGGATCATGGCTCACATCGACGCCGGCAAGACCACCACCACCGAGCGGATCCTCTTCTACACCGGGATCAGCTACAAGATCGGTGAGGTCCACGACGGCGCTGCGACCATGGACTGGATGGAGCAGGAGCAGGAGCGCGGCATCACGATCACGTCGGCCGCGACGACCTGCTGGTGGAAGGACCACCAGATCAACATCATCGACACTCCCGGGCACGTCGACTTCACCGCCGAGGTCGAGCGCTCGCTGCGCGTCCTCGACGGTGCCGTCGCCGTCTTCGACGGTGTCGCCGGTGTCGAGCCCCAGACGATGACGGTGTGGCGCCAGGCCAACAAGTACTCCGTGCCGCGCATGTGCTTCGTCAACAAGCTCGACCGTACCGGCGCCGACTTCTTCCGCTGCGTCGACATGATGGTCGATCGCCTCAACTCCACCCCGCTCGTGCTGCAGCTCCCGATCGGTGCCGAGGGTGACTTCCTCGGCGTCGTCGACCTCGTCGGCATGCGCGCGCTGGTGTGGCGCGGCGAGACCGCGATCGGCGAGGACTACGAGGTCGAGGAGATCCCGGCAGAGCTGGCCGAGCAGGCCGCGGAGTATCGCGAGAAGCTGCTCGAGACGCTGAGCGACGCCGACGACCAGATCATGGAGAAGTTCCTCGAGGAGGGCGAGTTCTCGGTCGAGGAGATCGAGGCCGCGATCCGCCGCGCCACCCTGGCCGACAAGCTGAACCCGGTCCTGTGCGGCACCGCCTTCAAGAACAAGGGCGTCCAGCCCCTGCTCGACGCGGTGGTCAAGTACCTCCCCTCACCCCTCGACGTCGACGCGATCATCGGTCACTCGCCGAAGGACGAGAACGAGGAGATCCGCCGGCTGCCCTCCGACGACGAGCCCTTCTCGGGCCTGGCCTACAAGATCGCGACCGACCCGCACCTCGGCAAGCTGATCTACGTGCGCGTCTACTCGGGCAAGCTCGAGGCCGGCTCCACCGTGGTCAACTCGGTCAACGGTCGCAAGGAGCGAATCGGCAAGGTCTACCAGATGCACGCCAACAAGCGCGAGGAGATCTCGTCGGTCGGCGCCGGGCAGATCGTCGCCGTGATGGGTCTCAAGGACACCAAGACCGGCCACACGCTGTCCGACCCGAACCACCAGGTGATCCTGGAGTCGATGACGTTCCCGGCCCCGGTGATCGAGGTCGCCATCGAGCCGAAGACCAAGAGCGACCAGGAGAAGCTCGGAACCGCCATCCAGCGGCTCTCCGACGAGGACCCGACGTTCACGGTCAAGGCCGACGAAGAGACCGGCCAGACGATCATCGCCGGCATGGGCGAGCTGCACCTCGAGATCCTCGTCGACCGGATGAAGCGTGAGTTCCGGGTCGAGGCGACGGTCGGCAAGCCGCAGGTGGCCTACCGCGAGACGCTGCGCAAGGAGGTCACCAAGCACTCCTACACGCACAAGAAGCAGACCGGTGGCTCGGGACAGTTCGCCAAGGTCGTCATCGACCTCGGTCCGAACATCGACCCCGAGACCGGCGTCGGAGCCGGCTACGAGTTCGTCAACGCGACGTCCGGTGGCCGCGTGCCCAAGGAGTACATCCCCTCGGTCGACCAGGGTGGCCAGGACGCCATGGAGTTCGGCGTGCTCGCCGGTTACCCGATGGTCGACGTGAAGTTCACCCTCCAAGACGGTGCCTACCACGACGTGGACTCCTCCGAGCTGGCCTTCAAGATCGCCGGCAACCAGGCCTTCAAGGAGGCCGCCCGCATGGCCAAGCCGGTCCTGCTCGAGCCGATGTTCGCCGTCGAGGTGATCACCCCCGACACCTTCCTCGGCACGGTCATCGGCGACATCAACAGCCGTCGGGGTCAGATCCAGGCACAGGAGGAGCGTCACGGCGACATGGTCGTCAACGCCCTCGTGCCGCTGTCCGAGATGTTCGGGTACGTTGGCGACCTGAGGTCCAAGACCTCGGGCCAGGCTTCGTACTCGATGGAGTTCGACTCGTACGCCGAGGTTCCCACGAACGTCGCCGAGGAGATCATCAAGAAGGTCCGGGGCGAGTAGCAGCCGGCCCTGTTTCACTCGCCGAGGACCCTCGGCGCACCAACCCACCCGTACGAGTCAAGTACCAATCACACAGGAGGAGCCCCAGTGGCTAAGGCGAAGTTCGAGCGGACCAAGCCGCACGTCAACATCGGCACGATCGGTCACATCGACCACGGCAAGACGACCTTGACCGCGGCGATCACCAAGGTGTTGCACGACAAGCACCCCGACCTCAACGAGGCCTCGGCCTTCGACGAGATCGACAAGGCTCCCGAGGAGCGTCAGCGCGGCATCACGATCTCGATCGCACACGTCGAGTACCAGACCGAGGCGCGTCACTACGCGCACGTCGACTGCCCCGGTCACGCCGACTACATCAAGAACATGATCACCGGTGCCGCCCAGATGGACGGCGCGATCCTGGTGGTCGCCGCGACCGACGGCCCGATGCCGCAGACGAAGGAGCACGTGCTCCTCGCCCGCCAGGTCGGCGTGCCCTCGATCGTGGTCGCGCTCAACAAGTGCGACATGGTCGACGACGAGGAGCTCATCGAGCTCGTCGAGATGGAGGTGCGCGAGCTCCTCTCCGAGTACGAGTTCCCCGGCGACGACATCCCGGTCGTCCGCGTGGCTGCTTTCCCGGCGCTGCAGGGCGACGAGAAGTGGGGCGAGTCGATCATCGAGCTGATGAACGCCGTCGACGAGTCGATCCCGACGCCCGAGCGTGAGACCGACAAGCCGTTCCTCATGCCCGTCGAGGACGTCTTCACGATCACCGGCCGCGGCACGGTCATCACCGGCCGTATCGAGCGGGGCATCGTGAAGGTCAACGAGGAGGTCGAGATCATCGGCATCCGCGAGACCGCCCAGAAGTCCACCGTCACCGGTGTCGAGATGTTCCGCAAGCTGCTCGACGAGGGTCAGGCCGGCGAGAACGTCGGGCTGCTGCTCCGAGGCACCAAGCGCGAGGACATCGAGCGCGGCATGGTCGTCATCAAGCCGGGCACCACGACCCCGCACACCAACTTCGAGGCGTCCGTCTACATCCTCTCGAAGGACGAGGGCGGCCGCCACACGCCGTTCTTCAACAACTACCGCCCGCAGTTCTACTTCCGCACCACCGACGTGACCGGCGTGGTGACCCTCCCCGAGGGCACCGAGATGGTCATGCCCGGTGACAACACGGAGATGACGGTCGAGCTGATCCAGCCCATCGCCATGGACGAGGGCCTGCGGTTCGCGATCCGTGAGGGTGGCCGCACCGTCGGCGCCGGCCGGGTCACCAAGATCACCAAGTGATCCTCGCGCCCTAGGCGCACCTGACACACACGAGGCTCCGCACCCCACCCGGGTGCGGAGCCTTCGTGCTGCCCGCCCGAGCGCGAACAGCGTTCGAGCGAACCGCGCCCGATGAGAGGATGAGCCTCGTGAGCGACCACGACCCGCAGCGGCTCCCGCCGCCGAACCCCTCTGCAGCGCCCGCCTACCGGGGCGGCCACCAGCCGGCCCCGGAGCACCCGCAGGCCACGATGATCCTGGTGCTCGGCATCGTGAGTCTCTTCGTCGGTGTCGTCGGTCCGGTCGCGTGGTACCTCGGCGGCAGGGCGAGGAAGGAGATCGAGGCCTCGGGCGGGGCCGTCGGTGGCGGCCAGCAGGTCACCATCGGCTGGATCCTGGGCATCATCACCTCGATCCTGCTGATCCTCGCCCTGGTGGTCTTCGTCGTCATCTTCGTCGTGGTGCTCGGTGTCTTCGGCGCAGCAGTCACCTGACCCGCGCGGCCACGTGAGCTCGACCGCCTCGCCGCCGGGCCGGCCGCACACGAAGGTCACCGAGAGCGGCCGGCGGGTCCGTGAGGTGCTGACCTACTCGCGCCGTGGCAGCCGCCTCAACGAGCGGCAGGAAGCGGCCTGGGCGGCGCACCACGAGGCCTGGGTGGTGCCGGAGGACGCCGTCGACCGGCCGGGCTTCTCCTTTGCGACGCAGTTCGAGCGCGCTGCCCCGCTCGTCATCGAGATCGGCTCCGGCATCGGCGAGGCGACCACCGCGCTGGCGCAGGCACGTCCCGACCACAACGTCCTGGCCTTCGAGGTCTGGCGTCCCGGGGTGGCCGAGACCCTCGGCCGGGTAGCCCAGGCCGGCCTCGACAACGTGAGGTTGTGCTCGGTGGACGCCGTCTGGTGCGCCGAGCACCTCATCGAGCCCGACAGCCTCGCGGAGGTCTGGACGTTCTTTCCCGACCCGTGGCACAAGGTGCGTCACCACAAGCGCCGTCTCGTCACGACGGAGTACGCGGCGATCATCGCGCGACGGCTGCGTCCAGGAGGGTTGTGGCGTCTGGCGACCGACTGGGCGGAGTACGCCGAGCAGATGGTGGAGGTGCTCGATGCCGAGCCCGAGCTCTCCGGCGGGCGGGTCGGGCGGTGGGAGGAACGACCGGCGACACGCTTCGAGCGCCGCGGCCTCGCCGCCGGCCGTGAGCCGGTCGACCTGACCTACCGACGCCGGGGCGAGGTCAGCGCCGGCCCGTGAGCCGACGCCGGGCGGCGTCCTGGCGTCGCAGCCGATCGAGGTCGCGCTCGCGCCGGGTCGCCACGACCGCGGCCAGGAAGTCCTCGGGCGAGGTGCCGACCGGTGGTGAGGGGGCGACCGACGTGGCCACCTGCTGCGCGAGCCGCCCACCCACCGCGGCTCGTGCGGCGGCGTCGAGCGAGGGCGCGCGCCCGAGGTACTGCCGCACGGCCAGGGCCACCCCGGTCGGCAACGACGCGACGTCGGCGGTGGCGGCCCAGGCCGCGAGGTGGGGTGGCATCGGGGTCGGCTGCGGCAGCCTCAGCGACACGCGCGAGCGGACGACGTACGTGCCGGCCGCGAAGTCACCGAGCCGCTTGCCGTGGTTGCTCAGCAGCATCGAGAAGAACGCGGGCACCCCGGAGAAGAGGTAGATCTCCACGAAGCCGATCAGGGAGCGGATCAGCGCGTGCTGGAACGAGATGGGCCCGGCGTCGTCGCGCACGGTGCGCAGGCCGCAGGCGAGCTTGCCGAGGGTCCGCCCGCGGGTCAGCGTCTCCAGGGTGGTGGAGAACCCGACGAAGACGAGCACCGTCACCGCGACCAGCGCGATCCTCGCCACGGCACCGCTCGAGGAGACCGTGGCGATCCCGAACAGCAGCGCGAGCACGACGAGCAGCACCAAGGTGACGACCACGTCGATCAGCCCGGAGGCGATCCGGAGCGCCAGGCCGGCGGGTGGCAGGTCGAGGGCGACGGCCTCACCGGTGACGAGGTCGTCGCTGGTGAGCATCGAGAGCTCGGGGCCGGCCATGGGGCCAGCCTAGGGTGCGCGAGTGGAGCGGACGCGAGGATTTGAACCTCGACCCCTTCCCTGGAAGGGAAGCGTGCTGCAACTACACCACGTCCGCACCGCCGACCTCGCCGGCGCGCCTAAAGTATGGACCACGCCGAGGGTGCGCAGGCTGCCGGGGCCACCCAGCTCGGCCCCGGAGCGGGAGTGGGTCCGGACCGTAGGGTGAGCGCGTGGACCTCGACGCCTACGTGCTCTCGCACGGCCACGAGTGGGCCCGCCTCGACGAGCTGTCCGGGCGTCGTCGGCTGAGCGGCGCCGAGAGCGACGAGCTGGTCGAGCGGTACCAACAGGTCGCGACGCACCTCTCGGTGATCCGGACGTCGGCACCCGACGGCGCCCTCATCGCGCACCTGTCGTCGCTCCTGGCGCGGGCCCGCATCCGCCTCGTCGGCACCCGGACGAGCTCGTGGCGCGGCGTCCGGACCTTCTTCACCGAGCGTTTCCCGGCCGCGCTCTACCGGCTGCGCTGGTGGTGGCTGGGTTGCCTGGCCGCGAACGTGGTGGTGACCGGCGTGATCATGCTGTGGCTGCTGGGCCACCCCACCGTGGAGCAGAACCTGCTCTCGCCCAGCGAGGTCGACCAGCTCGTCACCAACGACTTCGAGGGCTACTACCGCGAGTACGCCGCGGGCACCTTCTCCGCGCAGGTCTGGGTCAACAACGCCTGGGTCAGCGCCCAGGCCATCGCCCTGGGCATCCTGGGCCTGCCGGTCGTGCTCGTGCTCTTCAGCAACGTGCTGAACCTGGCGATCATCGGGTCGATCATGATCCGCAACGACCGCGGCGGGCTCTTCTGGGGACTGATCCTGCCGCACGGGCTGCTCGAGCTCACCGCCGTCTTCGTCGCCGGCGGGGTGGGCATCCGTCTGTTCTGGTCGTGGATCGAACCGGGGCAGCGCAGCCGCACCGCCTCGATCGCCCGCGAGGGTCGCACCGCCGTCACCGTGGCCCTCGGGCTCGTCGTGGTGCTGGCGGTCAGCGGGGTGATCGAGGGCTTCGTGACCCCGTCGTCGCTGCCCACGTGGGCGCGCATCGGCATCGGCGCCCTGGCCGAGGCGACGTTCCTCGCCTACGTCTTCGTGCAGGGTCGTCGAGCGGTCGAGCGCGGCCACACCGGCGACCTCTCGGCCGACCTCCTCGAGGACACCGTCGCCACCTCGGCCTGAGGCTCGCCGCTACAGCAGGCCCCGCGCCTTGAGCGCCAGGTAGTGGTCGGCCAGGGCCGGCGGCAACCGTTCGGCGTCGGCGTCGACCACGACGACCCCGAGCTGCGCGAGCACCGCGGTGGTGCGCGTGCGCCGTTGCAGCTCGCGCTCGGCGGCAGCGGCGTCGTAGGTCTCGGCGATGGTGCGGCGGCGCCGGGCCATCCGCTCGAGCCCGGGGTCCCTGACGGAGGCGATCACCACGCGGTGGTGGCGCGTGAGGACCGGAAGCACGGCGAGCAGGCCCTCCTCGATCGCCGACGGCTCCACCGGGGTGAGGAGGACGACGAGGGCTCGTTGACGCCCCAACCCCTGCACCGCCCCGACCAGCGCACCCCAGTCGGCCTCGGCGATCACCGGCTGGATCTCGGCCATCGCGTCCTGCAGCCGACCGGCGAGGTCGCGCGAGCCGCTCGAGCGCAGCCGGGCTCGGACACGGCGGTCGCCGGCGACGACGTCGATGCGGTCGCCGGCCCGCGAGGCCAGTGCGGCCAGCAGGAGGGCGGCATCCATCGCGGAGTCGAGGCGCGGCACGTCGTCGACGCGGCCGGCCGAGGTGCGTGAGGTGTCGAGCACGAGCACGACCCGGCGGTCCCGCTCGGGCTGCCAGGTGCGGACGACGACGCTCGAGGAGCGCGAGGAGGCGCGCCAGTCGATCGAGCGGACGTCGTCGCCGCGCACGTACTCGCGCAGCGAGTCGAACTCGGTGCCGGCTCCCCGCACGCGCACCGCCGAGCGCCCGTCGAGGTCGCGCAGGCGGGCCAGCCTCGACGGGAGGTGCTTGCGTGACTCGAACGGCGGCAGCGAGCGCACCGAGCCGGGCACCACCCGGGTGTGCTGCCGCGCGGCGAGCCCGAGGGGACCGAGCAGCCGGACGGTGACCCCCACGGCCCGCAGGTCGCCGCGTCGTCGCGGCAGCAGCGGCGTCATCAGCACGGCGCTCGCCCCCGCGTCGAGACCCAGGTCGTGGCGGTTGTCGTCGGCTCCGGCGCTGGGCTGCCAGGCGTCGCGCAGCACGCCGTGCGCTCGACGACGTCCGGTGTTCTCGACCAGGAGCAGGGTCTCGGCGGCCTCGCCGGTTCGCGTCGACGGCGTCGGGCGACGAACGACGTCGAGGGTGCTGGTGCGCGGGGCGAGCAGGAGGTCGACGGCGACGAGCGCCACGACGAGCAGCGCCCACAGCCACACCGTGCTCGCCAGTGGGCGCACCACCACCGCCACCAGGCCCAGCAGGCCGAGCAGCGGCACACGTCCGGTCAGCGCCATCAGCCCTCCACAGCTCTTCGTCAGCCCCTCGTCGACCCCGTCATCAACGCGGCACGGGCACGGAGCCGACGGCCGAGGCCAGCACCTGCGCGACGTCGACGCCCTCGAGCTCGGCCTCGGGGCGCAGCCCCAGCCGGTGGGCGAGGGTGGCATGGGCCAGCGCCTTGACGTCGTCGGGGGTGACGAAGTCACGGCCACCGAGCCAGGCCCAGGCGCGGGCCGAGCGCATCAGCGCCGTCGCGCCGCGCGGGCTGACGCCCAGCGAGAGCGAGGGCGAGACCCGGGTCGCCCGCGCGATGTCGACGATGTAGGCCGACACCTCGGGCGAGACCTGCACCGTCGCGACGGCGCGACGGCCGGCAGCGATGTCGTCGGCCCCGGCGACCGGGCGCACCCCGGCTCCGGCGACGTCACGCGGGTCGAACCCGTTGGCGTGACGACTCAGGATCTCCAGCTCGGCGTCGCGCTCGGGGATCGGCAGCACGACCTTGAGCAGGAAACGGTCGAGCTGCGCCTCGGGGAGGGGATAGGTGCCCTCGTACTCGACCGGGTTCTGGGTGGCGGCGACCAGGAACGGCACCGGTAGCAGCCGGGTCACGCCGTCGACCGACACCTGGCCCTCCTCCATGGCTTCCAGCAGCGCCGACTGCGTCTTGGGAGGCGTGCGGTTGATCTCGTCGGCGAGCAGCAGGTGGGTGAAGACGGGACCCTCACGAAAGCTCAGCTCACCCCCGCGCGACCCGCCCGTCTGGTGGGAGTCGATGACCATCGAGCCGGTGATGTCACCGGGCATCAGGTCGGGCGTGAACTGCACGCGGCGGGTCGCGATCGACAGCGACGCCGCGAGGGTGCGCACCAGGAGCGTCTTGGCCGTGCCGGGCACCCCCTCCATCAGCACGTGCCCGCCGCACAGCAGGGCGACCAGGAGGCCCGAGACAGCGGCGTCCTGGCCGACGACCGCCTTGGCGACCTCGGCGCGGACGGCGGCCAGGCGCTCGCGGGCCCCGGTGTGGTCGACAGGGGGCGGGGGCGGGCGCTCGGTCATGGTCGGCGTACCTCTTCCTCGAGTGCGGCCAGGTCGTTGGCCAAGGTGATCAGGTCCTTGTCGGAGCTCGGTGGTGCGGCCGCGGAGCCGAGCAGCCCGGCGACGTCACGCTCCGGGCGTCCGCTGACGCGCGCGACGTCGCGCACGAGCGTCGTCTCGTCGACGTCCGCCCCCAGACGCAGCCGCGCGGCTGCCCGGGAGCGGGCGGCGATGCGCAGGGCGTCGGCGGCATGGGCACGGTCTGCGGACCGGCGGTAGAGCCGGCCGCGGCTGTGCGTGGTCTCGATCGCCCTGACGACCACCGGGAGCGGCTCGGTGGCCAGGGGACCCAGACGTCGTCCGCGCCACAGGACCAGCAAGACGGTGCAGAGCAGCAGGACGAACAGGCCCGGCACGAGCCACGCAGGGAGCAACGACCGGACGCTGACGCCGTCGCCGGCGACCTGGTCGTCGGCCGAGGCGACGTACCAGACGAGGTGGTCGTGGCCTCCGAGCAGGCGCAGGGCGAGTGCGGCGTTGTCGGCGCGCAGCACCTGGTCGTTCGACAGCAGCTGGCCGGCCCCCAGCAGCGTGAGCCCCGGTCCGGCGATGTCGCCGTCCGCGGTGCCGGCCCGTGCGACCAGGACGTCGCCGAAGCAGCCCGGCAGCGGCAGGGCGTCGGCGGAGTCGACGGCCAGCACCAGGTCGGCGTACGTCGGGTCGGCGCAGTCGCCGCGCAGGCCGGCGGGATCGGCGGCGGGGTCGGCGCCCGGGTCGAGCCCGGTGGGGTCGCCCGAGACCCCGAGCCCGGCGAGGAGCAGCGAGGTGGGGTCGACGACGAGCAGGGACGCCTGCCCGGTGGCGACGCGGTCGAGCAACCGCGCCGTCGTGCTCGCACCCAGGTCGCGTGCCGACGTCACCACGACCAGGGTGTCGGCAGCGACGTCGGCCCGGTCGAGGGCGTCGGCCGAGCGGACGACGTCGACCACGACGCCTTGGTCGTCCAGCACGCGCGCCACCGCCTGCGCCCCGGCAGGACCCGGGTTGTCGGGGTCGAGGTCCGCGCCGCGGGTGACCGAGGCACGGGTCAGCACCACGAGGGCCAGAGCGGCGAGCAGGGCCACCACGATGAGCACGGTGGAGCGGTGTCGACGCCAGAGCGCGGAGTGGGGGATGCGGGCCGTCGTGGGAGGACGGACGGTAAGGCTCATCGCAGGCTCCGCAGCCGGGCGTCGATCGCCAGGACGGCGTCGGCCTCCTCGCGAGTGGGCGAGCGGTCGCCGTACATGACGGCGTCGAAGAGGCGTGCCCCGTGCTCCACCTGATCGCGCGCCTGCGGATGCTGGGCGGCCAGGACCTGCGCGACCTCGCGGGCGGTGCTGCCCGGCGCGTGGTCGAGCCGACCGCGCTCGACCTGGTGCACGGCCAGCGCCCGGAAGCCGTCGATCACGGTCTCGGCGTAGCGACCGGCCTCCAGCGCGTGCTCGGCACGGGCGCGCAGGGCGGCGGCGCTCACCGCCGCGTCGGTCAGGACCGCGGCGGCATCGTCGCCGCGGCGAGCCGTCAGACGTGCGCGCGAGAGCAGCAGCACCAGGGCCGCGCCGAGAGCGACGACGACGAGGGTCACCGCCAGCCAGGTCAGGGCAGGCAGCGACGACGCACCCGCGATCGCGCCGTCGACGCGCCGGCCGAGCCAGTCGAGGAGGCGCTGGACGACGTCCTGCTCGTAGTACTGCGGGTCGACCAGCTCGCGGCGCAGGGCCGCGCGGGCCTCGTCGGGGCTCGGCAGGAGCGGCGGGTCGGCTGCACGCAGGAGCAGCCCCGTGGGCAGGCCGCCCGGGCCGTCCGGCGGCACTACTCCAGCACTCCTGCCTGGCGCATCAGGTCGACGTCGTAGGCCTCCTTGCGCATCCGCTGGTCGAGGTACTGCAGCGACGTCACGGCCGCGGTGAACGGCGCGACGAAGGCGGTCGACACGACCGAGGCCAGGCCCTGGGTGGCCACCAGCAGGAGCAGTGCCTTGTCCTGGTCGACAGCCAGGACGCCGACCTCGCCGACGAGGCTGAGCGGGAACGACAAGATGCCGCCGGCGACGTTGACCAGGACCACGGTCAGCAGGGCGATGCCGAAGGTGCGCCAGAACGCTCCCGAGGTCAGTCGGTAGCCACGACCGACCGCGCCGAGCACGCCGACGTCCTCGAGCATGAGGGCCGGCACGGGCAGGTAGTAGACCCGGATCCAGAACCACCACAGTGCGGCGACGAAGGCAGGAACCGTGACCAGGCCCCAGGCCACGATCGCGCCGGTGGGTGCGCTCAGCACGACGACCACCCACAGCACCACGTAGAGGGCGAGGGCCACGGTGATGAGCAGTCCGAGCAGCAAGGACAGCCCGACCAGGCGCCACCGCTTGCCGCTGGTCGCGGCCCAGGCCTCGCCCAGTGACAGGCGCCTGCCGATCGCTGCGGCCGCGGTGACGTGAGCGACCATGCCGGTCACGAAGATCAGCCCGAGGCCCTGGAGCAGGCTGCCGAAGGCGAGCGCGCCGAACGAGGCGATGAAGCCGGCGGCGTCCTGCGCACCGGTCGTCGAGCCCGCGTCGTAGCTGAGGCCCACGGTGAAGGTGAAGATCGCGGCGAGCGCGAGCGGGAACGCCATGGCCACGGCCGCCACGAGGACAGCCGACCCGACCGTGGCGCGCGGGTTGAAGCGGATGATGCGGAAGGCGGCGTCGTAGATGTCGCCGAGCCCGAGGGGCCGCAGAGCCATCGCGCCCGGCTTGTGCGCCGCCCCGAGCATCCCCGACGGCGGGGACCCCGACGGCGACTGCGGCGGTCGGGACCCCGGCGGGGGCGCCCCGGGCGGGGGGAAGGGAGCGCCCCACTGGTCGGGCTGGCGCGGCTGGTCGGGCATGCTGGTCGATGCTCCTCGTCGCAGGGCGGGCTGACCGTCATCCTCTCAGGTCGGCTCGGACGGGCCCACGGGCACCGGTCGAGACCCGGACCCGACTGGTCTCGACCTCGATTTGTGGCCCCCCTGGTTCTCTGTCAAGATATCCAGGTTGCCCCGGCTGGGTTGCCGGGGTGCGGCAGGTCTTGACTCCTTGAATCGTGTCTCCCGTTCGTCGCCACTGGCGTGCGAGCAGCGTGACTCGGCGGCAGGAGCTCACCCACCGGCCGCACCGCCCCGGAGACCCGATCAGCCCGACGAACCGTCAGGCGCCACCAACAACCTGCACAACCCGCCCCGAGTCATCGGGCCAGAGCGATCTGGAAGGCCGGAGGGATCCGGCTGGGCCGTGTTGCGAGAAGAAGGCACGACACGCCCGACCGCGGGGGTGGGCGTGGCGGGCAACAGGCGGAGCCGACTCAAACCCGAGGACGCACCGGACACAGACAGACGCGGTACGCACCCAGTACTGGCGAGTTCCCACAAGTAAGGACGAGAGAGACCTATGGCGGGACAGAAGATCCGCATCAGGCTCAAGGCCTATGACCACGAGGTGATCGACACCTCGGCGCGCAAGATCGTGGACACCGTCACCCGCACGGGTGCGAAGGTCGCCGGCCCCGTGCCGCTGCCGACCGAGAAGAACGTGTACTGCGTCATCCGCTCGCCCCACAAGTACAAGGACTCGCGCGAGCACTTCGAGATGCGCACGCACAAGCGTCTCATCGACATCATCGACCCCACGCCGAAGACCGTCGACTCGCTGATGCGTCTCGACCTGCCGGCCGGTGTCGACATCGAGATCAAGCTCTGAGGTCTGAGGCTATGACATTCGAACGCAACGTGAAGGGTCTGTTGGGCACCAAGCTCGGCATGACCCAGCTGTGGGACGACAACAACCGTGTCATCCCTGTGACCGTGATCGCGGCGAGCACCAACGTGGTCACCCAGGTCCGCCAGCCCACCACCGACGGCTACAACGCCATCCAGGTCGGCTTCGGCGAGATCGAGGGCCGCAAGGTCAACAAGCCGTCCGCCGGTCACTTCGCCAAGGCCGGGTCCACCCCGCGCCGTCACCTGGCCGAGATCCGCACCGCTGACGCCTCGACCTACACCGTGGGTCAGGAGCTGGCCGTCGACACCTTTGCCGCCGGCGAGGTCATCGACGTCACCGGCACCAGCAAGGGCAAGGGCTACGCCGGTGTCATGAAGCTGCACGGCTTCCACGGCGTCGGCGCCTCCCACGGTGCCCACCGCAACCACCGCAAGCCCGGGTCGATCGGCGCCTGCGCCACGCCGGGCCGCGTCTTCAAGGGCACTCGCATGGCCGGCCGGATGGGCAGTGACACCGTCACCACCCAGAACGTCACCGTGCACGCCGTCGACGTCGAGAAGGGCCTGATCCTTCTCAAGGGCGCCGTTCCCGGCCCCAAGGGTGGGCTCATCGTCCTGCGCTCGGCCGCCAAGCACTCAGTCGTTTCCGGCAAGGAGGCCTGATCCACATGAGCACCAGCACCGTGAAGGTCGACCTCCCCGCCGAGATCTTCGACGCCAAGGTCAACATCCCGCTGATCCACCAGGTCGTCGTGGCTCAGCTCGCTGCCGCTCGTCAGGGCACTGCCTCGACCAAGCGTCGTGGCGAGGTCCGCGGCGGTGGCCGCAAGCCCTACAAGCAGAAGGGCACCGGCCGGGCCCGCCAGGGCTCGACCCGCGCACCGCAGTTCGTCGGCGGTGGCGTCGTCCACGGCCCCAAGCCGCGTGACTACAGCGAGCGGACCCCCAAGAAGATGAAGGCCGCCGCCCTGCGCGGTGCCCTCTCCGACCGGGCCCGCAACGAGCGCGTGCACGTCGTCGACTCCCTGGTCGGCGGCGACAAGCCGTCGACCAAGGCTGCCCTCGCCGCGCTGAGGGGCCTGACGCCCCGCTCGAAGTACCTGCTGGTGCTCGAGCGCAGCGACTCGATCACCTGGCTCTCGCTGCGCAACGCTGCCGAGGTGCACATCGTGGCGGTCGACCAGCTCAACACCTACGACGTGCTGGCCTGCGACGACCTCGTCTTCACCCAGGGCGCCTACGACGCGTTCGTGGCGTGGGCGAGCAAGTCCGCCACCGGCACCTCCGCTGCTGCCACCGAGGAGGCCGACCAGTGAGCACCCTTCACAAGGACTACCGCGACATCCTGATCGCGCCGGTCGTGTCCGAGAAGAGCTACAGCCTCCTCGACGCGAACAAGTACACCTTCCTCGTGCGTCCCGACGCCAACAAGACCGAGATCAAGATCGCCGTCGAGAAGATCTTCAGCGTCAAGGTCACGTCGGTCAACACGATGAACCGCCAGGGCAAGACGCGCCGCACGCGCAACGGCCAGGGCAAGCGCAAGGACACCAAGCGCGCGATTGTCAGCCTCGCCGAGGGTCACCGCATCGACATCTTCGGAGGCCCGGTCTCCTGACCGGGCTCCTGACTAGGACGAGACACCATGGCTATTCGCAAGTACAAGCCCACGACGCCGGGCCGACGAGGTTCCTCGGTCGCCGACTTCGTCGAGATCACCCGCACCACGCCCGAGAAGTCGCTGACGCGGCCGCTGCCCAAGAAGGGCGGCCGCAACAACCAGGGCCGGATCACCACCCGGCACCAGGGCGGCGGGCACAAGCGTGCCTACCGCATCATCGACTTCCGTCGCTACGACAAGGACGGCGTGCCGGCCAAGGTCGCGCACATCGAGTACGACCCCAACCGCACCGCCCGGATCGCGCTGCTGCACTACGCCGACGGCGAGAAGCGCTACATCATCGCGCCCAAGGACCTCACGCAGGGCACCCGGACCGAGTCCGGACCGACGGCTGACATCAAGCCCGGCAACAACCTGCCGTTACGCAACATCCCGGTCGGCACGACGATCCACTGCGTCGAGCTCCGCCCCGGCGGCGGCGCCAAGATCGCCCGTTCGGCCGGCATCAGCGCCCAGCTGATCGCCCGTGAGGGATCGCGCGCCACGCTGCGCATGCCCTCGGGCGAGATGCGTTTCGTCGACGTGCGCTGCCGCGCCACCGTCGGCGAGGTCGGCAACGCCGAGCAGTCGAACATCAACTGGGGCAAGGCCGGGCGCATGCGCTGGAAGGGCAAGCGCCCGACCGTCCGCGGCGTCGTGATGAACCCTGTCGACCACCCGCACGGTGGTGGCGAGGGCAAGACCTCGGGTGGTCGTCACCCGGTGTCCCCCTGGGGCAAGCCGGAGGGCCGCACGCGCAAGCGCAAGGCCTCCGACTCCCAGATCATTCGCCGTCGCAAGTCCGGCAAGAACAAGCGCCGATAGGGATATAGACAGATGCCTCGCAGCCTCAAGAAGGGCCCCTTCATCGACGACCACCTTCAGAAGAAGGTGGACGCCGAGAACGACAAGGGCTCACACAACGTCATCAAGACGTGGTCACGCCGCTCGATGATCACCCCCGACTTCATCGGGCACACCATCGCGGTGCACGACGGACGCAAGCACGTCCCGGTGTTCGTGACCGACTCCATGGTCGGCCACAAGCTGGGCGAGTTCGCTCCCACCCGCACCTACCGCGGGCACGTCAAGGAAGACCGGAAAGGACGTCGTCGCTGATGTCGACCACAGAACGCCGGCGCACCAGCGCTCGCCGTACGACGCTCATGGGCGACGCCCCGGGCGCCTACGCCAGTGCCAAGTTCGTCCGGATCACGCCGATGAAGGCCCGCCGTGTCGTCGACATGGTGCGCGGCCTGCCCGTCGAGGACGCTCTCTCGATCCTCCAGTTCGCCCCGCAGGCGGCCTCGGAGACGGTCTACAAGGTGCTCGAGAGCGCGATCGCCAACGCGGAGACCACCGAGGGCCTCGCCACCGACGACCTGGTCGTCTCCGTGGCCATGGTCGACGAGGGCCCCACGATGAAGCGCTGGCGCCCGCGTGCCCAGGGCCGGGCCACCCGCATCAACAAGCGCACCAGCCACATCACGCTGGTCGTCCAGCCGGCCGGTGTGGTCGGTGCCAAGTCCAAGGCGAAGAACGGAAGGGGTGCCTGATGGGCCAGAAGATCAACCCGAACGGGTTCCGCCTCGGCATCAGCACCGACCACAAGTCGCGCTGGTACGCCGACAAGCTCTACAAGTCCTACGTCGGTGAGGACGTCGCGATCCGCAAGCTGCTCTCCAAGGGCATGGAGCGGGCCGGCATCTCCAAGGTCGAGATCGAGCGCACCCGCGAGCGTGTGCGGGTCGACATCCACACCGCCCGCCCGGGCATCGTCATCGGCCGCCGCGGCGCCGAGGCCGACCGCATCCGCGGCGAGCTGGAGAAGCTCACCGGCAAGCAGGTGCAGCTGAACATCCTCGAGGTCAAGAGCCCCGAGATGGACGCCCAGCTGGTCGCCCAGGGAGTTGCCGAGCAGCTCGCCGGTCGCGTGCAGTTCCGGCGCGCGATGCGCAAGGCGATGCAGACCACGATGCGCTCGGGTGCCAAGGGCATCCGGATCCAGTGCTCCGGTCGGCTCAACGGCGCCGAGATGTCGCGCACCGAGTTCTACCGCGAGGGTCGCGTCCCGCTGCACACGCTGCGTGCCGACATCGACTACGGCTTCTACGAGGCCAAGACCACCTTCGGCCGCATCGGTGTGAAGGTCTGGATCTACAAGGGCGAGGTCGCCGGCACCCGTGCCGAGCGGCAGGCCCAGGCCGCTGCCCGCGCCGGCGTTCCCGGCCGCGGCGGCAGCAACCGCCCGCAGCGCGGCGGCGAGCGCCCGAGCCGCGGCTCGCGCCCCGTCCGCTCCGACCGCGACGCTCCGGCCGGCGCCTCCGCCGAGGCCCCGGCTGCAGCCCCCGCGGCTGACGCCCCCAAGGAGGGCTGACCCATGTTGATGCCCCGCCGTGTCAAGCACCGCAAGCAGCACCACCCCAACCGCCGTGGCGCGGCCAAGGGCGGCACCCAGCTGGCCTTCGGTGACTTCGGCATCCAGGCGATCGAGGGTCACTACGTGACCAACCGACAGATCGAGTCGGCTCGTATCGCGATGACTCGTCACATCAAGCGTGGCGGCAAGGTCTGGATCAACATCTACCCCGATCGTCCGCTCACCAAGAAGCCCGCCGAGACCCGCATGGGTTCGGGAAAGGGTTCGCCCGAGTGGTGGATCGCCAACGTCAAGCCCGGTCGCGTCATGTTCGAGCTGGCCGGCGTCGACGAGGAGACGGCCCGCGAGGCCATGCGTCGCGCCATGCACAAGCTGCCCATGAAGTGCCGCTTCATCTCCCGAGAGGCTGGTGAGTTCTGATGAGTCAGGACACCAAGGCGCACGAGCTCGACGAGCTCAACGCCGTCGATCTGGAGTCGAAGCTGCGTGAGGCCAAGGAGGAGCTCTTCAACCTCCGTTTCCAGGCGGCCACCGGCCAGCTGGAGAGCCACGGCCGGCTCCGCACGGTCAAGAAGGACATCGCCCGGATCTACACGGTGGTGCGTGAGCGCGAGCTCGGCATCCGCACGGCTCCGGGCTCCGACACCGACGAGGCGAGCGCATGAGCGAGACCAACCCCCAGACCAGCCCGGCCGGCGAGCGCAACGCGCGCAAGACCCGCGAGGGCCTGGTCGTCAGCGACAAGATGGACAAGACCGTCGTGGTCGAGGTCGAGGACCGGGTCAAGCACCCGATGTACGGCAAGATCATGCGCCGCACGACCAAGCTCAAGGCCCACGACGAGCCCAACGAGTGCGGCACCGGCGACCGGGTCCTGATCATGGAGACCCGCCCGCTGTCGGCCACCAAGCGCTGGCGCGTCGTGCAGATCCTCGAGAAGGCCAAGTAACACCCACCACCACAGGTTCGGTCAGGCTCGTCGGCGCGCAGCGGCGCGGATGCGAGAACCGGCTCGACAAGGAGAAACGTAATGATTCAGCAGGAGTCGCGACTCAAGGTCGCCGACAACACGGGTGCCAAGGAGATCCTCTGCATCCGCGTGCTCGGCGGTTCGGGCCGGCGCTACGCCGGCATCGGCGACACGATCGTGGCGACCGTCAAGGACGCCATCCCCGGCGGCAGCGTGAAGAAGGGTGAGGTCGTCAAGGCCGTCATCGTCCGCACTGTCAAGGAGCGCCGCCGTTCCGACGGTTCCTACATCCGCTTCGACGAGAACGCCGCAGTGATCCTCAAGGCCGACGGCGAGCCGCGCGGCACGCGCATCTTCGGCCCCGTCGGTCGCGAGCTGCGCGAGAAGCGCTTCATGAAGATCATCTCGCTGGCTCCGGAGGTGCTCTGACATGGCCAAGGACAAGAAGGTAAGCGTGAACCTCAAGAAGGGCGACACCGTCAAGGTGATCGCGGGCAAGGACAGGGGAGCCGAGGGCAAGATCATCAAGGTGCTCCGCGAGGAGCAGCGCGTGATCGTCGAGGGCGTCAACCGGGTCAAGCGACACACCAAGGTCGTCAACCAGGGCGGGCGGGCCGGCTCCACCGGCGGGATCATCACCGTCGAGGCCTCCATCCACGTCTCGAACGTGATGTTGGTCGAGGACGGCGGCGTGACCCGCATCGGGTTCCGCCGCGACGAGGTGACCAAGCGCCGCCCCGACGGCTCCACCTACGCAGCGACGCGTTCCGTGCGCATCTCGCGCAAGTCCGGCAAGGAGATCTGATGACCGAGACCACCGAGGGTGCCGTGATCGAGCAGGTCACCCCGCGCCTCAAGACGCGCTACCGCGAGGAGATCCTCCCGGCGCTGAAGTCCGAGTTCGAGATCGCCAACGTCATGCAGGTCCCCGGCCTGACCAAGATCGTGGTCAACATGGGTGTCGGCGAGGCTGCTCGCGACTCCAAGCTGATCGAGGGCGCCATCCGCGACCTCACCGCGATCACCGGCCAGAAGCCGTCGGTGACGAAGGCCCGCAAGTCCATCGCCCAGTTCAAGCTGCGCGAGGGCATGCCGATCGGCTGCCACGTCACGCTGCGTGGCGATCGCATGTGGGAGTTCCTCGACCGACTGCTGTCGCTCGCGCTCCCCCGCATCCGCGACTTCCGCGGTCTCAACCCCGGGCAGTTCGACGGCAACGGCAACTACACGTTCGGCCTGACCGAGCAGGTCATGTTCCACGAGATCGACCAGGACAAGATCGATCGGTCGCGCGGCATGGACATCACCGTGGTCACGACGGCCACCACCAACGACCAGGGTCGCGCGCTGCTCAAGCAGCTCGGCTTCCCGTTCAAGGAGAACTGAGGAAGTCATGGCGAAGACTGCACTGAGGGTCAAGGCGGCCCGCAAGCCCAAGTACGCCGTTCGCGGCTACACCCGTTGCCAGCGCTGTGGTCGGCCCAAGGCCGTCTACCGCAAGTTCGGCCTGTGCCGGATCTGCCTGCGCGAGATGGCCCACCGCGGCGAGCTGCCCGGCGTGACCAAGTCCTCCTGGTGACCCGCACCGACAACAACCGCTGAAGGTCCCGGCTCCGGCCGGGAAACCACAGAAGAGAGAGAACTTCCGACTCATGACGATGACTGACCCGATCGCAGACATGCTGACCCGTCTGCGCAACGCCAACCAGGCGTACCACGACCAGGTCGCGATGCCCTACAGCAAGCTCAAGCAGGGCGTCGCGGAGATCTTGAAGCAGGAGGGGTACATCACCTCCTTCGACGTGACCGACAACGAGGGTGTCGGCCAGACGCTGACCATCACCCTCAAGTTCGGTCGCAACCGCGAGCGTTCCATCGCCGGCGTACGCCGGATCAGCAAGCCCGGACTGCGGGTCTACGCCAAGCACACCGGTCTTCCGCGCGTGCTCGGCGGGCTCGGCGTGGCGATCATCTCCACGAGCCAGGGTCTGCTGACCGACCGTCAGGCCAACCAGAAGGGCGTGGGCGGAGAAGTCCTCGCCTACGTCTGGTAACCCGAGACCGAAGAGGAGAACAAAGCACATGTCGCGAATTGGCAAGCTGCCTGTTGCGGTCCCGTCAGGTGTCGACGTGGCGATCGACGGCGCGCTGGTGACGGTGAAGGGCCCCAAGGGGACCCTGAGCCACGCTGTCGCCGCCCCGATCGTCGTCGAGCAGAGCGATGGCGTCCTCGACGTCAAGCGCCCCGACGACGAGCGCCTGAGCAAGTCCCTGCACGGACTGACCCGCACCCTGGTCAACAACATGGTCGTCGGCGTGACCGACGGCTACGAGAAGAAGCTCGAGATCGTCGGCGTCGGCTACCGCGTCCTCTCCAAGGGACCGACCCAGCTGGAGTTCCAGCTCGGCTACAGCCACTCGATCGTCTTCGACGCACCCGAAGGCATCACCTTCACCGTCGAGAGCCCCACCAAGCTCGGTGTCGTCGGCATCGACAAGCAGCTCGTCGGCGAGACCGCCGCGAAGATCCGCAAGCTGCGCAAGCCCGAGCCCTACAAGGGCAAGGGCGTTCGGTACGCCGGCGAGCACATCCGCCGCAAGGTCGGAAAGGCTGGTAAGTAGTCCACATGGCTATCAAGCTCAAGCAGCAGAAGCACGCGTCGAAGCGTCTGCAGTCGCGCCTGAAGCGCCAGGTGCGCGGTCGCAAGCGCATCAACGGCACCTCGGAGCGTCCGCGTCTCGTGGTCACGCGTTCCACCAAGCACATCACCGTGCAGGTCGTCGACGACCTGGTCGGAAAGACCCTGGTCTCGGCCTCCACGATGGAGTCCGACCTGCGGTCCCACGACGGCGACAAGACAGCCAAGGCCACGCGTGTCGGTGAGCTCGTCGCCGAGCGCGCCAAGGCCCAGGGTGTCGAGTCGGTCGTCTTCGACCGCGCCGGCAACAAGTACCACGGTCGCATCGCGGCCCTGGCCGACGGGGCCCGCTCCGGCGGGCTCTCGTTCTGAGCCAGTAGAGAACTAGGGAGATAGAGACTCATGAGCGGAGCTCAGCGCGGACAGCGTGGAGGCGGCGATCGTCAGGGCCGTGGACGCGACGGAGGTCGCGGACAGGGTGCTGAGAAGAGCCAGTACCTCGAGCGCGTCGTAGCCATCAACCGTGTCGCCAAGGTCGTCAAGGGTGGTCGTCGCTTCAGCTTCACCGCCCTGGTCGTCGTCGGTGACGGTGACGGGATGGTCGGCGTCGGCTACGGCAAGGCCAAGGAGGTGCCGGCGGCGATCGCCAAGGGCGTCGAGGAAGCGAAGAAGGCCTTCTTCCGCGTTCCCCGCATCCAGGGCACCATCCCGCACCCGGTCCAGGGTGAGAAGGCGGCCGGTGTGGTGTTCCTGCGCCCTGCCTCGCCCGGTACCGGCGTCATCGCCGGTGGCCCGGTGCGTGCGGTGCTGGAGTGCGCCGGCATCCACGACGTCCTCAGCAAGTCGCTGGGGTCGTCGAACCAGATCAACATCGTCCACGCGACGGTCGAGGCGCTGCGGATGCTCGAGCGTCCCGAGGACGTCGCCGCGCGTCGCGGCCTGCCGGTCGAGGACGTCGCCCCGGCGGCGCTGCTGCGGGCCCAGGCCGAGGGCATCAAGGCCGCTGCGGCCGCGTCGGGGGTGTCCTCCTGATGGCCCAGCTCAAGATCCAGCAGCTCAAGTCCACCATCGGCTGCAAGGCCAACCAGCGCAACACCGTGCGTTCGCTGGGCCTCAAGCGCATCGGTGACGTGGTCGTCAAGGAGGACCGCCCCGAGATCCGGGGCATGGTCCACACCGTTCGTCACCTCGTGACGGTCGAGGAGGTCAACTGACATGACGCTCAAGCTGCACCAGCTCCGCCCCGCCCCGGGAGCCAAGACCGCCAAGACCCGCGTGGGCCGCGGTGAGGGCTCCAAGGGAAAGACCGCCGGCCGCGGTACCAAGGGAACCAAGGCTCGCTACCAGGTGCCGGTCGCGTTCGAGGGTGGGCAGATGCCGATCCACATGCGCCTGCCCAAGCTCAAGGGGTTCAAGAACCCCTTCAAGGTCGAGTTCCAGGTCGTCAACCTCGACCGGATCACCGAGCTCTTCCCCGAGGGCGGCGACGTCGACGTCGCCTCGCTGGTCGAGCGCGGCGCCGTCCGCAAGGGCCACCCGGTCAAGGTCCTCGGCCAGGGAGACCTGGGCGTGACGGTGAACCTCACCGCGAACGCCTTCTCCGCCTCCGCCAAGGACAAGATCGAGGCCGCAGGCGGCTCTGTCACCGTCTCGTGACCACATCGTGACCCCGTTCGCGGGGACGCCCGACTGACGTCGGGCGTTCCTCCGAACAGGCCTGAGACGTCACCGGGCGCCTCCGATGAGCATCGATCCTGATGCCCGCGGTGGCGCCCGTGCCGTGCTCAGGCTCCTGTTAGGCTTCGCAGGTCCCGCAGGCCCGTCCGCTCTGTCGACGAGTCGCACTCACGGACCGAAATCAGCTGGAGAAAGAGGAATCGTGCTCAGCGCGTTCGTCAACGCCTTCCGAACCCCGGACCTGCGGCGCAAGCTGCTCTTCGTCCTGATGATCATCGTCATCTTCCGGGCCGGTTCCCAGATCCCCGCCCCCGGTGTCAACGTCGCGAACGTCCAGGCCTGCCTGAGCGATGCGGCGAACAACGACGGGGTCTACAACCTCATCAACCTGTTCTCCGGCGGTGCGCTCCTCCAGCTCACCATCTTCGCGCTCGGGATCATGCCCTACATCACCGCCAGCATCATCTTGCAGCTGCTCGTCGTGGTCATCCCGCGGCTCGAGGCGCTGAAGAAGGAGGGTCAGTCGGGGCAGACCAAGATCACCCAGTACACGCGCTACCTCACCCTCGGCCTGGCGCTCCTGCAGGCCACCGGGATCGTCGCGCTGGCTCGCTCGGGCAACCTGCTGCAGAACTGCCCCCAGGACCTGTTGCACAGCAACAACCTCTCGACCTTCGTCACCATGGTCATCACCATGACCGCCGGCACGGCCGTCATCATGTGGCTCGGCGAGCTCATCACCGACCGTGGCGTCGGCAACGGCATGTCGATCCTGATCTTCACCCAGGTCGTCGCCACGTTCCCGGCGGGCCTGTGGGCCGTCGGGCGCCAGCAGGGCTGGTGGGTCTTCGCGATCGTCCTGGTCATCGGGCTGGTCATCATCGCGGCCGTCATCTTCGTCGAGCAGGCCCAGCGCCGGATCCCGGTGCAGTACGCGCGTCGCATGGTCGGGCGCAAGATGTTCGGTGGCAGCTCGACCTACATCCCGCTGAAGGTCAACCAGGCGGGCATCATCCCGGTCATCTTCGCCTCGTCGCTGCTCTACCTCCCGGGCATGGCGGTGCAGTTCAACCAGAACAGCACCAGCCCGGTGATCGACTTCCTCAACAGCTACCTGGTCGGCGGCGACCACCCCCTCTACATGGCGGTCTACTTCGGCCTCATCATCTTCTTCACCTACTTCTACGTGTCGATCACCTTCAACCCCAACGAGGTGGCCGACAACATGAAGAAGTACGGCGGCTTCATCCCCGGGATCCGGGCGGGCAAGCCGACCGAGGACTACCTGTCCTACGTCTTGTCCCGCATCACGCTGCCCGGCGCGCTGTACCTCGGCCTGATCGCCCTGATCCCGCTGATCGCCCTGGTGCTCATCGGCGCCAACCAGAACTTCCCGTTCGGTGGCACATCGATCCTCATCATGGTCGGCGTCGCCCTCGACACCGTGAAGCAGATCGAGAGCCAGCTTCAGCAGCGCAACTACGAAGGGTTCCTTCGCTGACATGCGTCTCATCCTGATGGGCCCTCCCGGGGCCGGCAAAGGCACGCAGGCGGTGGTGGTCGCCGAGCACTTCGGCATCCCGGCCATCTCGACCGGTGACATCTTCCGCGCCAACGTGGGCGAGGGCACGCCCCTGGGCCTGGAGGCGAAGACCTTCATGGACGCGGGGGAGTACGTCCCCGACGAGGTCACCAACAAGATGGTGCGCAACCGGATCGACGAGCCCGACGCCGAGCCCGGGTTCCTGCTCGACGGCTACCCGCGCACGACTGCGCAGGTCGAGGAGCTCGACGCGATGATCTCCTTCACCGGGCACCGCCTCGACGCTGCTGTCGTGCTGACCGTCGATGCCGAGGAGCTCGTCCAGCGGTTGCTCCAGCGAGCCGAGACCGACGGCCGCGCCGACGACACCGAGGACGTCATCCGACGTCGTCAAGAGGTCTACGCCGAGCAGACCGAGCCGCTCATCGACCTCTACCGCTCGCGCGGGGTGCTGGTCGAGGTCGATGGCATGGGTGAGGTCGACGACGTCACCGCACGCATCTTCACGGCACTGGAAGACCGCCCCGAGTCCTGATGGGATGGCGCGATCGCGGCATCCAGATCAAGACCCCTGAGCAGGTCGCCGGCATGCGGGTGGCCGGCCTCGTGGTCGGCCGCACGCTCGAGATGCTGCGTGAACGGGCGCGACCTGGTCTGACGACGGCTGAGCTCGACCGGGTCGCGGAGGGCCACATCCGAGCCCTCGGTGCCACGCCGTCGTTCCTCGGCTACCACGGCTTCACCGGGTCGATCTGTGTCTCGGTCAACCACGAGGTCGTTCACGGGGTCCCCGGCGCGCGGGTGCTCGCCGAGGGAGACGTCGTCTCCATCGACTGTGGCGCGATCGTCGACGGCTGGCACGGCGACGCGGCCATCACGTTCGCGCTCGGAGACGTCGCGTCCGAGGTCGAGACGCTCATGCAGGTCACCGAGGACGCCATGTGGCAGGGCATCGCTGCCGCCCGGCTCACCGGTCGGGTCAGCGACATCTCCCACGCCGTCGAGAGCCACGTGCGCGCGGCGGGCGACTACGGCATCCTCGAGGACTACACCGGTCACGGCATCGGCACCGAGATGCACCAGCCGCCAGATGTCCCCAACTACGGCAGGCCCGGTCGCGGCCCTCGCCTGGTGAGGGGTCTCGCGCTGGCCGTCGAGCCGATGGTGACCCTCGGCAGCGCCGAGACCGACGTCCTGGACGACGACTGGACCGTCGTGACCGTCGACGGATCGTGGGCAGCGCACAGCGAGCACACCTTCACCCTCACCGACGACGGTGCGTGGGTGCTGACAGCCCTCGACGGCGGCAGGGCCCGGCTCGCCGCCCTCGGGGTGCCCTACGGCGGCGACTGACGCCCGTTTCGTGCCTGCCCGCCGACGTGCGACGATGGTCTCGCAGGAGGGGAGTATTCCTTCGCTGCGGTCTCGTCAGCACGACGTCCGCCACCTCGGGTGCGCGCGACGTCCGGGGCCGTAGGTCGGCCACGTCTCGTGGTGCGGCGGAAGAGACCTCAGGCGCTCCGTCGTCCCCCGAACCTGCAGGAGATCAGCCCGTGGATGTCTCTACCCTTGAATGGACCATCACCATCGCCGTCACGGTGGGGGTGCTGCTCTTCGACGTGGTCGTCATCGCGCGCGACCCGCACGAGCCCTCCCTGAAGGAGTGCTCGATCGCGCTGGCCGTCTACGTCGGCGCGGCGATCGCGTTCGGTATCTGGATCTTCCTCTTCCACGGCTCGGCCGACGGCCACAACTTCGGGGTCGAGTTCTTCGCCGGTTGGCTGACGGAGTACAGCCTGTCGATCGACAACCTCTTCGTGTTCATCATCTTGATGAACGCCCTGTCCGTGCCGCGACACCTCCAGCAGGAGGCGCTCATGGTCGGCATCATCCTGGCCCTGATCTTCCGCGCGATCTTCATCGCCGCCGGGTACACGCTGATCGAGAACTTCAGCTGGGTGTTCTACCTCTTCGGCGCCTTCCTCGTCTACACCGCCTACAGCCTGGTGAAGAGCTATCGCGACCACGACGAGGAGGAGCACCCGGAGGACAACGCCGTGGTGACCTTCGCCCGCAAGCGGCTCAACGTCGGCGAGGACTTCCAGGGCCTCAAGCTCTGGTACAAGCTCGAGAACGTCCGCTACGTCTCGCCCATGGTGATCGTCATCATCGCCCTGGGCACCACCGACCTCCTCTTCGCGCTCGACTCGATCCCGGCGATCTTCGGCATCACCCAGGAGCCCTACCTGGTGTTCGCCGCCAACGTGTTCGCCCTGATGGGTCTGCGTCAGCTGTACTTCCTGCTCGGTGGGCTGCTCCAGCGGCTGGTCTACCTGTCGCTGGGGTTGTCGTTCATCCTGGCCTTCATCGGGGTCAAGCTCGTCCTGCATGCTCTGCACGAGAACGAGCTGCCGTTCCTCAACGGCGGCGAGCACATCACCGCGGTGCCGGAGATCAGCTCGCTGGTGAGCCTGGGCGTCATCATCGTGACGCTGGCGATCACCGCGGCCGCCAGCCTGGCCAAGGACAAGCGCGACGCCGAGCAGGGCGCGCTCTCCTAGACCGCCTCGACGCTGCTGGGCCAGACCACGAAGCGGTACGCCGCGAAGTTGGCCACGAAGCTCAGGCCGATCGAGGCGACCTTGACGATCAGCAGGACCGTGGTCGTCGTGGGGCCCGAGCCGGCTTCCTCGGCGAGCGCCAGCAGGGCGTGGATGAAGACCGGCTGCAGGACCCACATCACCGCGCCGGTCGTGGCGAGGAAGAGCAGCGCGTGACGCAGGGTGAGGCGTCCTGCCCGGAAGGTGAAGAGCCCGTTGACGACGAAGCTGAAGGTCATCCCGGCGCTCGAGGAGCAGAAGTTGCCCACCACGATGCCGAGGTGCGGCGCGAGCACCAGGAAGAGCCCCAGGTCGAGCAGGGTGTTGACCACCCCCACCATCGCGAATCGCGCCACGGTCGCGCGCCTCGCGATCGCAGCGGTCAGCGGGCACCGCCGTGGGGACCGCGGGCGGCCAGGGCCAGGGAGTACAGCGGACGGTCCTGGGCCTCGACGTAGACCCGGCCGAGGTAGGAGCCGATCACGCCCATCATGATGAGCTGGAGGCCGCTGAGCAGGAACATGCCGACGCCGAGGAAGGCCCACCCGGGCACCGACTGCTCGGGGGAGAAGATGCGCACACCGGCGACGTAGACCGCCAGCAGGACCGAGAACGCCGAGATCACGAAGCCGAGGCGCGAGATCCACCGCAGCGGTGCGGTGGTGAAGCCGAGGATGCCGCTGGCGGCGAAGGCGATCATCTTCCGCAGCGGGTAGCCGCTGGTGCCGGCATGGCGCTCGTCGCGGTCGAAGAGCAACGCCTCCTGCCGGAAGCCCACGTGGGCGACGATCCCACGCAGGAAGCGGTCGTGCTCGCGGTACCGGGCGACCTCGCGGACCACCTTCGCATCCATCAGCCGGAAGTCACCGGTGTTGCGTGGGATCTCGACCGACGCCATCCGCTCGAGCAGCCAGTAGAACCCGTAGGCGGTGGCGCGCTTGAAGGCCGAGTCGCGCCGGCTGCGGCGCTGGGCGTAGACGACGTCGACGCCGTCCTCCCACAGGTCGAGCATGTCGACGCTGACTCGCGGCGGGTCCTGCAGGTCGGTGTCCATGATGATCACCGCAGCCGACGAGACGCAGGAGTCGAGCCCGGCGGTCACGGCGATCTGGTGCCCGACATTGCGTGACAGGCTCAGGACCGTGACCCGGTCGTCCTCGGCGCGGAGCTCGAGCAGCCGTGGCAGGGAGTCGTCACGGCTGCCGTCGTCGACGTAGACGAACTCGAACGTGAGGTCGGGACGCTTCGCGGTGGCCTCCACGAGGGCGTCGTGGAAGGCGACGACGTTGTCCTGCTCGTTGTAGACCGGCAGGACGTAGGTGACGGTCCGTCGGTCGCCGAGGTGGTCGGTCTCCTCGTGCAGATCGTTCGTCATCTGGCCTCCTCCGGGGGTCTAGGAGAAATTATCCTCCTCGCCGGTGTGCTGCCCGTCGGGCGGGGTCGCGCCGGCGATCGTCACCCGCCGGCACCCGGCGCGAGGACGCCGGTGCGTGGTGGCGGGTGGGATGATCAGGACATGGCCGCGCGCTTCGTCGACATCCACCCCGACAACCCTCAGCCAAGACTCGTGCAGCAGGTGGTGGCCGCGCTCCAGGACGACGCCCTGATCGCCTACCCGACCGACTCCGGCTATGCCCTGGGCTGTCGGGTGGGCAACCGCGACGGCCGCGACCGGATCCTGCGCATCCGCGGGCTCGACGACCGCCACCACTTCACCCTGGTCTGCAAGGACTTCGCTCAGCTCGGCTCGCTGGTGCACGTCGAGAACGCGGCCTTCCGGGCGATCCGCGCGGCGACGCCGGGCCCGTACACGTTCATCCTCACCGCGATGCCGGAGGTGCCCAAGCGGCTCCTGCACCCGAAGAAGAAGACCGTGGGGGTGCGCATCCCCGACCACCGCTTCGTGCAGGCGGTGCTCGAGGAGCTCGGCGAACCCCTGCTGAGCAGCTCGCTGATCCTGCCGGGGGAGGACGAGGCGCGCACCATGGGCTGGGAGATCAAGGAGGAGCTCGACCACGATCTCGACCTGGTCGTCGAGGCCGGCGAGACCTCGCCGGAGCCGACGACGGTGGTCGACTGGTCGACCGGGGTGCCCGAGGTGGTCAGGCGGGGAGCCGGGGATCCCGACCGGTTCGAGTGAGGGTTCGCGCGTCGCTCGCACGTTGCACGCGCACGCGCACCCGCACGACCAGCACCCCCAGGCTGAACAGGTAGGCGATCACCAGGGCGAGGCTGTGGTGGGACAGCCCGGAGACGACGGCCTGGACCGCGCTGTCTCCCGATCGCGCGATCGCATCCGCGCGGGTCAGCGCGAGGAGGCCGAAGGTCATGAGCATCAGCAGCGGCGGAAGCACGCCCACCGTGAAGAAGTCGCGCGGGTGGACGGCCAGGGCGAGCGCCAGGCAGCCGATGACGAAGCCGACGTCGAAGAGCAGCCCGACCTGACCGGTGACGACGAGGTCCAGGGCGGCGATCGTGAGCGCACAGGCCATCCCGAGTGCGACCATCTCGCGGCCGGACTCGTGACCTTCTTCCCACACCGTGCGGGAGGCGGGCAGGCTCACCCACTCACGGTACGGGCGGACGGCGGGTCGTCGGCGTCGCCGCGCCGGTCGACGGCACGCAGCTCGACGGCGCGCGGGGGCGCCAGGTCGTCGTCGGTGACCCCGAGGTCGGCGAAGCGTCGCGCGCCGACGAGAACCCGCGACTCGAGGGACCCGACGGCTGCGTTGAAGTGTCCGACGGCGGCGTTGAGCGAGCGGCCGACCTGGTCGAGACGAGCGCTGAACGTGCCGAGCCGGTGGTGCAGCTCGCGTCCGAGGCGGTGGATCTCGCCCGCCTGCTCGGTGAGGGCTTCGTGGCTCCAGCCGTGGGCGACGGTGCGCAGCAGTGCGATGAGCGTCGTCGGCGTCGCGAGGACGACCTGGCGCAGCGCTGCGTGCTCGATGAGGCCCGGGTCGGCCTCGAGGGCGGCGGAGAGGAACGACTCGGCCGGCACGAAGAGCACGACGAACTCAGGGGTCTCGCTCAGCGCGCGCCAGTAGGACTTCGACCCCAGGGCGTCGACGTGGGTGCGCAGCTGGCGGGCGTGGCGGTCGAGGTGATGGGCGCGCAGGTCGTCGTCGTCGGTGCTCGTCGCGTCGAGGTAGGCGTCGAGCGGCACCTTGGCGTCGAGGACGACGTGGCGGCCCCCGGAGAGGTGCACCACCAGGTCGGGGCGCAGGGCGCCGTCGTCGAGCTGGACCTGCTCGTGGAAGTCGCACCGGTCGACGAGCCCGGCCAGCTCGACGGCGCGCCGCAGGTGCAGCTCGCCCCACCGCCCGCGCACCTGCGGGCGGCGCAGGGCGGTCGAGAGGCTCTGGGTCTCCCGGCGCAGCGTCTCGGTCGAGCGCCGCATGTCGCCCACCTGCTCGTGGAGCTGGCTCTGCCAGGCGACGCGGGTGTGCTCGAGGTCGCGCATCTGGTCGTGGAGGCGCTCCAGGCTCTCGCGCACGACGGCCTCCTCGCCGGCCTGCTGGTCGAGGACCCGTGCCAGACGCTGCTCGGAGACCGACTCGGGCTGGGGGCGCGTCACCCCGGCGGCGTAGCCCACGGCGCCGCCGAGCCCGGCACCGAGCAGCAGGGCCAACACGGCGAGCACGAGAGCGGCTGCAGAGATCTCCATGCCGCCAGCATGGCGGCGACCACCGACAGCGCCGTGCAGGCCGAGCCCCAGTCCGAGCCTCAGGCCTCGAGGTGCGGCAGCCGCAGCCCGTGCTCGGTGACGGCGGTGATCACCCGGTGGCCCGGTGACGGGGACCCCAGCAGGTTGCCCTGCCCCAGGCTCATCCCGATGTCGCGGACGTAGGCCAGCTCCTCCGGGGTCTCGATGCCTTCCGCGACCGCGGTCAGGGTGAGGTCGGCGAGCATGCGCGAGACGTGGCCGAGGAGCTTGCGACCGGCCTGCCCGCCGCTCTCGGCCACGAGGCTGCGGTCGATCTTCACCCACTCCCAGGCCCAGCTGTTGAGGACGCCGAGGGCCGAGTAGCCGGCGCCGAAGTCGTCGACCGCGAACCCGATGCCGGCCTCGGCCAGCTGGGTCGCCAGCACCCGCTGCGACGGCGTCCACCGCGCCACGTGGCGCTCGGAGATCTCCAGGACCAGGTGGACGCCGGTGCCCTCGAGCCGCTCGGGGAGGGTCTCGAGCAGTCGGCTGCCGGTGCGCAGCTGCTCGAACTCGACGTTGATGCTCAGCGCCACCGACGTGCCCGCGGTCTGGACGACCTCGGTCATCGTGGTCAGGGCACTGTCGAGCACGACCTCGGTCAGCTCGTCGAGCATGCGCAGCTTCGACGCCGACCCCACGAGCAGCAGCGGGGAGACCTGGCCGACCTCGAGGTGCTGGCCGCGCACGAGGGCCTCGTAGCCCATGACCGTGCGCGACTCGATGTCGACGATCGGCTGGTAGGCGACCCGGACCCGGCCCTCGTCGAGCATCTCGCGCAGCAGGGTGCTCTCGTCGTACCAGCGGGGGAAGCTCGGGCCGGGACCGGACCGCTTGTTCTCGCGCATGCGTCGTTCCGCGGCGCGCAGCAGCATCTCGGGATCGTCGACGACGTCGGTCGACAGCGCCGCACCGATGCTGACATCGACCGAGATCATCAGGTCGTTGACGGGGATGGGGGCTCGCAGGAAGACGCTGAGCTCCTCGACGATCGCGTCGAGGTGCTCGACGTCGCGCACGTGGCGCACGACGACGGCGAACTCGTCACCGCCCAGGCGCGCCGCGATGACCTCGTCGGGGAAGGGCCCGTAGCGCAGCCGCGCCCCGGTCTCGCGCAGCACCTCGTCGGCGTCGAGGTGCCCGAACCGCTCGTTGATCTCCTTGAACCGGTCGATGTCGAGGAAGAGCACGCCCAGCCGCTCGGTGTTGCGGTCGGCCATCGCCTCGTCGAGGAGCTCGCGGAAGAAGCCGTGCTGCCACAGGCCGGTCAGGTCGTCGGTGAGGGCACGGCGACGCAGGCGGTCGCTGCGTCGGGCTGCGTCGCGCGACGCGGTGGCCATGGTGGCCAGCGCCGCCATGACCCGCCGGTCGAGCCCGGTGAAGCCCGGTTCGTCAGGCGCTCGCCGGGCGACGAGGTAGCGGTTCTCGGCGAACAGCACGGTCGCGTCCGGCGGTGGGGCGGGAGCGAGGTCGATCGAGATGGTGGCGTCGATCGCGCGTCGGCACCAGCCGAGGAGTCGGTCCTCGACCTCCGCGCCCGGCCACGGCATCTCGATCGCCGCCTCGGCGAGGACGTCGATCAGGCTGCGCTCGCCCTGGCTCACCGGGCCACGTCCTCGTCGCCGAGGTCGACCACGACCGGTGCATGGTCCGAGGCGCCGGTGCCGACTCGCTCGTCACGGTCGACGAAGGCGCCGGTGACGCGCGAGGCGAGGGCGGCGGACCCGAGCACGAAGTCGATACGCAGCCCGCGGTTGCGCTCGAAGCGCTGCCGGAAGTAGTCCCAGTAGGTGTAGGAGTCCGGCTCCGGTGTGAACGGTCGGACGACGTCGGTGTAGCCGTCAGCGAGGAAGGCCTGGAACGCAGCCCGCTCCCGCGGGGTCACGTGGGTGCTCGTCGCGAACTGCGCGATGTCGAACACGTCGTCGTCGGTCGGGGCGATGTTCCAGTCGCCGACCAGAGCCGTCGGGCGCTCGGTCCACCCGATCGCCGCCGCGTGCAGTCGGTCGAGCCACTGCAGCTTGTAGTCGTAGTGCGGGTCGTCGACCTTGCGGCCGTTGGGCACGTAGAGCGACCACACGCGGACGCCGCCGCACGTCGCGCCGAGCGCGCGGGCCTCGGCCACCGGCGGGTCGCCCCACTGCGGCATGTCGGGGAAGCCGACCTGGACGTCGTCGAGCCCGACGCGGCTGATGATCGCCACGCCGTTCCACTGGTTGTAGCCCGCCGCTGCGACCTCGTAGCCCAACGACGAGAGCCCCATCAGCGGCAGCTGGTCCTCGCGCGCCTTCGTCTCCTGGAGGGCCAGGACGTCGATCTCGTGGCGGGCCAGGAACGCCTCGACCCGGTCGATGCGCGAGCGCAGGGAGTTGACGTTCCAGGTGGCCAGTCGCACCCGCTCAGCCTAGGCGTGATCCGCCGGCTGTCACACGAACGCACTCTCCCCGGTGATCGCGCGCCCGACGATGAGGGTGTTGATCTCGCGGGTGCCCTCGTAGGAGTAGATCGCCTCGGCGTCGGCGACGAAGCGACCGACGTGGTGCTCGAGCAGGATCCCGTTGCCCCCGAGCACCTCGCGCGCCCAGCCGACGGTCTCGCGCATCCGCACGGTCGCGTGCACCTTGCACAGCGAGGCGTGCTCGTCGCGCAGGCTGCCGGCGTCCTGCAGCTGCGAGGCCCGGACGTTCATCGCGGTGGAGGCGGTGACGTTGGAGAGCATCTTGACGAGAAGGTCCTGCACCATCTGGAAGCCGGCGATCGGCTGGCCGAACTGCTCGCGCGACTTGGTGTAGCGCACGGCGTGCTCGAAGGCGCCTCGTGCGCAGCCGGCGGCCTGCCAGGCGACGCCCATCCGGGTGACGCGCAAGACGTTCGAGGTGCTCGCGAACGACTCGGCGCGCTGCAGCCGGTGCGTCTCGGGCACGAAGACGTCCTTGAGCGTGATCTCGGCGTTCTGCACCACGCGCAGGGCCATCTTGTCCTGCTGCACCTCGCAGGTCATGCCCTCGGAGCCCTGTTCGACGACGAAACCCTTGACCTCACCGTCGTCGGTGTCGCGAGCCCAGATGATGACCAGGTCAGCGAAGGAGGCGTTGCCGATCCACTTCTTGCTGCCGTTGAGCACCCACCCGTCGCCGTCGCGCCTGGCCGAGGTCTGCAGGCCGGCCGAGATCGCCGAGCCGACGTCGGGCTCGGTGAGACCGAAAGCGCCGATCTTCTCCATCCGCGCCATCGCCGGCAGCCAGCGCTCCTGCTGCTCGGGGGATCCGCACAGCGCGATCGAGCCCATCGCCAGGCCGCCGTGCACGCCCATGAAGGTGCCGATGGAGGCGTCGGTGCGGCTCAGCTCCATGGCGACGAGGCCGTCGACCAGGGCTCCTCGCGCCGGACACCCTGGCCCGTCGTAGGCCAGCCCGGCGATGCCGAGCTCGGCGATCTGAGGGATCAGGTGGTGCGGGAACTCCGCGCGGATCCAGTGCTCGTTGATCTGGGGCTCGACGACCTGGTTCATGAACCCGCGCACCCGGCTGAGCAGCTCGCGGTCCTGGTCCGCCAGGAGCAGCTCGAAGCCGAGGAAGTCGGAGGAAGGGGAGTCGTCGGGGTCGAGGACGGGATCGGCGCTGGGGTCGGTCACGGGTGCTCCGCTTCGCTGGTCGGTTGCTGGTCGGCTTGCTGGTCGGGTTGCCGGTCGGGTCGCCGGTCGGGTCGGGCGAGGTCAGGAAGTCCTCGATGGGGACGGCGAGCTCGTCGCTCTCGGTCAGCACGCCGAGGTGTCCTCCGGGGTAGACGTGCAGCCGTGAGTGGGGGAGCAGCCGGTGCAGGATCTTGGCGTTGACCAGCGGGATGATGGGGTCGTCGTCGCCGGCGAGGACCAGCGTGGGCTGACGCACGAACGGCAGGCCGGGCAGGCTCGACCACCCGGTTCCGGCCAGCAGCTGGAAGTAGTAGCCCCGCTTGGGTCCGGCGCGGGTCGCGGCGTGGAGCAGCGCGGCGCCGCGCTCCGGGTCGGTGCGCATCGTGCCGCCGTACAGCCCGGACGCCACGCGGGCGGCGTACTCGGGGTCACGGTGGCGGCGTGGGGTCAGCATGGTCGCGAGCACGCGCGGGTGCGCCGGCACCATCAGCGACCCGGTGCCCGTGGCGACCAGGACGATGCGTCGCACCCGGCGAGGTGCCTGGAAGCCCAGCTGCTGTGCCAGACCCCCGCCCCAGGAGAGGCCGAGCACGTCGAAACGGTCGTGGCCGAGCGTCTTCATCATCGCGGTGACCCACGAGGCGAGCGCGGCCATGGAGTAGGGCACCGGCGGAGGCGGTGAACCGCCCACGCCGGGGACGTCGAAGCGGACGACGCCGCGGCGCGGGTCGAGGGAGTCGACCAGCGGCTGCAGCGCCTCGAAGCTGGCTCCGATGCCGTTGCACAGCAGGAGCGGTGGCTCACCGCCCAGCGCACCCGTGGCCGCTCGCTCGCTGATGCGTACCGCGATCCGTCGTACGGCGAGGGTGCGGACCTCGTCGGCACCGTCGGCCCGGTCGGCCCTGGTGCGGCGCTCGCCGGTCGGCCTAGCTGTCATGGACGTAGGTGCCGGGCGCCGCGCAGACGACCGGGTAGGCGGCCGAGCCCTCCTTGCGGGGCTTGTTGCGCTCCGGTCCGGTCCGCTCGGTCAGCCAGTCGACGTAGTCGGTCCACCAGGTGCCCTCCACCGTGTGGGCGCCGGTGAGGAAGTCGTCGGCGCGCTCGGGGTTCTCGTCGGCGGTCTGGAAGCTCGCCTTGGGGTTGCCGGGCGGGTTGACCATGGAGGCGATGTGGCCGCTGGTCGAGAGGACGAAGCGAGAGTCGCCGCCGAGCAGCTGGGTGGTCTGGTAGCAGGCCTTCCAGTCGCAGAGGTGGTCAGCGATCCCGGCGACGAGGTAGGAGTCGACGTCGATGGCGCCGAGGTCGACCTCGCTGCCGAGCATGGAGGCACCACCCGGGCGGGTCAGGCTGTTCTCGACCGCGATGGCCATGAAGTCGCGGTGCATCGCGGCCGTCATCCGCACGGGGTCGGCGTTCCAGTAGAGGATGTCGAAGGCCTTGGGGGTCCTGCCGAGCAGGTAGCTGCTCACCCAGTAGTTCCAGACCAGGTCGTTGGGTCGCAGCCAGGCGAAGACCTCGGCGAGCATGCGCCCGTCGAGGTAGCCCTTCTCCTTGGACACCTTCGTGGCCGCGGCGGCGACCTTGCGTGAGACCAGCGCGCTCGGCATGCCGGCCTGGGCCTGGTCGATCACGGTGACGGCCAGGCTGAAGGCCGCGACCCGGTCGAGGCCGTCGATCGCGGCGAGGTGACCCAGCACCATCGAGGCCAGCATCCCGCCCGAGCACAGCGCGAAGAGGGCCAGCCGGTCCTGGCGGGCGATGGCCTGCACGGCGTCCATCGCCTCGATGACCGCGGCGCCGTACTCGTCGAGGCCCCAGTCGCGGTGTCGCGCGTCGGGGTTGCGCCACGAGATGCAATAGACCTGCTGGCCGCTGGCGACGAGGTGCTCGACCAGGCTGCGGTCGGGAGCGAGGTCGATGACGTAGTACTTGTTGATCGTCGGCGGCACGATCAACAGAGGAACCTGGCGCACCTTGGCGGTGGTCGCGGCGTACTGGATGAGCTCGAACATCTCGGTGCGCAGCACGACCGACCCGGGCGTGACGCCGAGGTCGCGGCCGACCTCGAACGCATCCGGCTCGACCATCGACGGCACGCGGGGAGGGGTGGCGAGGTCACGCACGAGGCGCCGCGCTCCGCTGACCAGGTTGCGACCGCCGGTGTCGACGACGGCTTTGGCGACCATCGGGTTGAGGAAGGGGTTGTTGCTGGGCGCGGATGCATCGATGAGGTTGTCGACCAGGAAGGTGATCCGCTTGCGATCACCCCACGCCAGGTCGGTGTCGTCGACCAGGCCGCGGGCGGTGTCGCCGAGAGCCAGGTAGGTCTGGACGGTCCGTCGCAGCAGCGGGTTGGTCGACCACGCCTTGTCGGCGAAGCGGCGGTCCTTGGGGTGCGGCGCAACCTTCGACCGACCGACTCCGATGCGCGTGACCTCGGCGGCCAGACGGCTGCTGCGACCGATGACCGCGCGCGGGTGGGTCGCCAGGCTCGCGGCGAACTTGACGCCGGAGGTGCCCGGCAGGAAGCGGCGGAGCGGGTGCTGGGCAGCATCGGTCAGGAGGAGGTCGAGAGGCGCCGCGGACTCTGCGGTGTCGTCGTCGGCGGTGTGCTGGCTCAAGAGATCTCCGAGACGTCGGTGGGTGCCGCTGCGGACGATGCTGCGTGGCATGACTACCCCACTGTGACCCCCGACACAAGCGGAGCGAGCGCTGGGGGCTGAGCAGGCGGCCGCGAAATGACCGCGGGGTGGCGGCTCCGTAGACTCCCGGCTCGTGGCACTCACCATCGGCATCGTCGGTCTCCCCAACGCGGGCAAGTCGACCCTCTTCAACGCTCTCACCAAGAACAACGTCCTGGCGGCGAACTACCCCTTCGCCACGATCGAGCCGAACGTCGGCGTGGTCGGGGTTCCCGATGACCGCCTCCCGCAGCTCGCCGAGGTGTTCGGCTCGGCCAAGCTGCTGCCCGCGACGGTCGAGTTCGTCGACATCGCCGGCATCGTCGCCGGCGCCTCGCAGGGCGAGGGCCTGGGCAACAAGTTCCTCTCGCACATCCGCGAGTCGTCCGCGATCTGCCAGGTCACCCGGGTCTTCCGTGACGAGGACGTCACCCACGTCGACGGCGAGGTCAACCCCGGAAGTGACATCTCGACGATCCAGACCGAGCTGGTCCTCGCCGACCTCCAGACGGTAGAGAAGGCGATCCCGCGGCTGGAGAAGGAGGCGCGCACCAAGAAAGAGGTCGGTGCGAGCCTCGCCGCGGCGCAGGAGGCTCTCGCGCACCTGGAGGCCGGCACCCCGATCATCAGCACCGGCGTCGACCGCGACCTCATCCGCGAGCTGTCGCTGCTCACGGCCAAGCCCTTCATCTACGTCTTCAACTGCGATGCCGACGAGCTGGGCGACGACGACCTCAAGGCGAAGATGCAGGCGCTGGTCGCCCCGGCCGAGGCGATCTTCCTCGACGCCAAGTTCGAGGCCGAGCTGGTCGAGCTCGGAGACGACGACGAGGCGCGCGAGATGCTCAGCGAGATGGGAGTGACCGAGCCGGGCCTCGAGACCCTCGCCCGTGTCGGCTTCGACACGCTCGGACTGCAGACCTACCTGACAGCCGGCCCCAAGGAGTCGCGGGCCTGGACGATCACCAAGGGCGCCACCGCCCCGGAGGCTGCCGGCGTCATCCACACCGACTTCCAGAAGGGCTTCATCAAGGCCGAGATCGTGTCGTTCGCCGACCTGATGGCCGCCGGATCGATGGCCAAGGCCAAGGAGGCGGGTCGCGTGCGCATCGAGGGCAAGGACTACGTGATGGCCGACGGCGACGTGGTGGAGTTCCGCTTCAACGTGTGAATCGGCCTGTTTCTGCAGTTCAGGGGCTTGTAGGGTGCTCCAAGTCCGCACCTAGTCCGCAAAAGATTAGCGGCGCGGGTCCGAAGAGCGCCTCTCGTGCGTCTGGATGGAGGCCCTCAGCGGGTCGCTGAGCCGGCTTGGACGAGCAGCCCGACGGACGACGCTGACGCGAACAGCGCGACTGACAGGCGCTCTGTCGCGGCACAACAGGTCGAAGTCGGACCTGAGGCCGTGTTGGTACGTGCGGGCTCTCGAGCGTCGCCGAGCCACTTGCTTCCCGCCCGTCGCCAGCGTCTGCGTGCCAGCACGGATGACTGCCGAGGAACAAGCGAGTCGAGCGAGCAGTTCCGCTCAGGTGCGTCGTTAGCGGTGATAAGACGCGCCTCCGCGCTGGCGTGGATCCCGGCATGTCAGCAAACACCCGCCACCACGAAACCAGCCCTGCAAGCCGCTTGACAGGTCATAGAAGCGTCCGGGTGCTCGCAAGCTCGCCCCGGCTACTCGACGACCGACAGCGCCGCTCGCCTCGGCTACTCGACGACCGAGGGTGAGGGTGTGCCGACGCCGGCCGAGGCGTGCGCGGCGAGCGTGTCGATGACCGCGGTCGCGAGCTCGGCTCCCTTGACGGCGAGATGACGTACGAAGAAGTCGGCGTGCTCGGCGTGCTCGTGGAAGTGGTGTGGCGTGAGGACCGCGGTGAACACCGGGACGTCAGCCTCGAGCTGCACCCGCATCAACGCGTTGATGACCGCCGAGGCGACGAAGTCGTGTCGGTAGATCCCACCGTCGACCACCAGTCCGCAGGCCGCGACTGCGGCGTAGCGCCCGGTCGCGGCGAGGCGCTTGGCAAGCAGCGGGATCTCGAAGGCACCGGGCACGGTGTGCACCTCGACCTCGCGGCGCGGCTCGAGGGTAGCGATCTGTTCGCGGAAGCTCGCGACGCCGCGATCCACGATGTCGCTGTGCCACCGCGAAGCGATCAGGGCGAGGGGCGCGGAGGTGCTGACGGTCATGGAGGGGTCCTTGTCTGGCCGGCGTGGCGGGCAGCTGCTTGCTGGGCAGCGAGAAGTTATCACCGGTTGAAGGGTGAGACCTCTTGACAGCGGTGTGACCGGAGACACACACTGAGCGAGTGTCCACGCAACCACGAATAGATATGCAAGAACCCGCGCTACGGAGCAGGTATCTGGCACTTCGCCAGCTATGTCGACCGTTATGCCACCGAGGGCTACCGCGACCCGGTCTCCACGATCGAGTGCATCGAGATGGCGGGCCGCGTCGGCTCGCTCTCGGTGGTCGACCTCAACTGGCCCTTCGCGCCCGACGACGTCCCGGTCGCCGACATCAAGTCCGCGCTCAGCAGCGCCGGCCTCAGTGCCATCGCGATCACCCCGGAGATCTACAACAAGGACTTCGTCAAGGGGGGCTTCACCAACCCGGACCCAGCGGTCCGCGCTCAGGCGATCGACCTCGTGTCGCGCGCCGCTGAGCTGGCCACCGACCTTGGGTGCGACTACGTCAAGCTCTGGCCCGGGCAGGACGGTGTCGACTACCCGTTCCAGGCCCATCACCGAGACCTGTGGAACTTCTCGGTCGACGCCGTGCGCGAGGTCGCGACGAACTTCCCGGCGATGAGGTTCGCCATCGAGTACAAGCCGCGCGAGCCCCGCAACCGGATGTTCTTCTCCTCCGCCGCGGTCAGCCTGCTGGCCATCGAGGAGACCGGCTGCGACAACGTCGGTGTCCTGCTCGACTTCGGTCACTCGTTGTACGGCGGTGAGAATCCCGCCGAGGCCGCGCGCCTGTTGATGGCTCACGACCGGCTCTTCGCCATCGACGTCAATGACAACTATCGCGGGTGGGACGACGACATGGTCGTCGGCTCGGTGCACCTGCTGGAGACCTTCGAGTTCTTCCATGCCCTGCACGAGGCCGGCTGGGAGGGCGTGTGGCAGCTCGACCAGTTCCCGTTCCGCGAGGACCCGGTCCAGGCGGCTCGCGACGGTGTCGCCACGATGCGCGCGTTCCACCATGCCCTGGGGCTGCTCGACCACGAGGCGCTGCGTGAGGCTCAGCACGCCCAGGACGCCCTCGGTGCTCAGCGGATCGCCAAGAAGGCGCTGTACGCAGCCCTTGCCGCAGCCACGAGCGACCAGTGATCAGCGCCCCTGCGTCGGCGCCCCCGCTGGTCACCGACGAGCCCGCCGCCCGGCGCTACGCCGAGGCCATGGAGCAGCACCGCCGGCTGAGTCCCGAGGAGCTTGCGCCGGTGCTCAGCGACGTCGCCCGCGGCGTACGCCGTGACATCGTCACCACCATCCAGGGCGCCGGACTCGGTCACATCGGCGGCGACCTGTCGGTCACCGACATCCTGGTCGCGGCCTACTGGGGGGTGCTCCGCCTCGACCCGAGCCGCCCTGACGACCCCGACCGCGATCGCTTCGTCCTGAGCAAGGGCCACTGTGCCAGTGCGCTCTACTCGGTGCTGGCCTCCTGCGGCTACTTCGCGCGCTCCGAGCTGGCGACCTTCGCCCAGCCGCTCTCTCCGCTCAACGGCCACCCCAACCGGGTCAAGGTGCCGGGGGTCGAAACCAATACCGGACCTTTGGGTCACGGCTTCCCGGTCGCGACCGGCTGCGCCCTGGGCGGCAAGCTGCGGGGCGCCGACTTCCGCACTGTCGTCGTGATGGGTGACGGCGAGATGCAGGAAGGCAGCAACTGGGAGGCGGCGATGACGGCCGCCCACTACGAGCTGTCGTCCCTGACCGCGATCGTCGACCGCAACCGGCTCCAGCAGGGGGCTCGCACCGAAGACACCAACACCCTCGAACCGCTGCACGACAAGTGGACGAGCTTTGGCTGGGAGACGCGCCGGATCGACGGCCACGACCACCAGGCGCTGCTGGAAGCACTCGCACCATCGACGACCGGCAAGCCGGTCGCCGTGGTCGCCGACACGATCAAGGGCAAGGGAGTCTCGTTCATGGAGGACCGCGTGGAGTGGCACCACAAGGTGCCTTCCGCCGACCAGGTCGTCGCCGCACTCGAGGAGCTCAGCGCATGAGAGTCCTCACCGGGGTGGAAGCGCCCACGTTCGACTGCCGTGTCGACTTCGCCGACGAGCTGTCGATCCTCGCTCGCGCCGACGAGCGGATCGTCGCGGTCTGCAACGACTCCGTCGGCTCCAGCAACCTGGTCGGCTTCCGCGATGAGTTCGGCGACCGGCTCGTCAACGTCGGCATCGCCGAGCAGGACCTGGTCGGGGTCGCCGCCGGCCTGGCCAACGCCGGTTTCATCCCGTTCGTCTGTGCCGCCGCACCGTTCCTGACCGGGCGAGCGGCCGAGCAGATCAAGGCCGACGTCGCCTACAGCCAGCGCCACGTCGTGCTCTGCGGACAGAGCCCGGGCATGGCCTACGGCGAGCTCGGGCCCACCCATCACTCCATCGAGGACCTCTCGTGGATGCGCGCGATGGCACACCTGCCCGTTGTGGTCCCTGCTGACGGTCAACAGACCAGATCGGCGGTGCGATGGGCTGCCGCCTACGGCCGCGGGTCCTACGTGCGCATCCCGAGGTTCAAGGTCCCTGCGGTCTCCGAGCCAGACGATCTCTTCGAGCAGGGCCGCGCGATCGTCGTCCGTCCGGGCACCGACGTGACCGTCGTCGCCATCGGCACGATGGTGTCGCGGGCGCTGTGGGCCGCGGACGCGCTCGCTGCCGAGGGCCTCTCGGTGCGCGTGATCAACATGACCTTCGTCGAACCTCTCGACCGAGACGCCGTGATCGCGGCCGCCCGCGAGACACGAGGCATCGTGACCGTGGAGGAGGCGACGCTGAGCGGCGGACTCGGAGCGGCTGTTGCCTCGCTCGTGGCCGAGGAGTCGCCGTGTCGCATGCGTCTGCTCGGCATCCGGGGCGAGTTCGCCCCGACCGGCAGCGCTTCGTTCCTGCTCGATCACTTCGGCCTCAACGCCGATGGCATCGCAGCCGCGCTGCGGGACGTGGTCGGCGATGGCCTCCGCTGACGGCCTGATCCTGGCGATCGACCAGGGCACCAGCTCGACGAAGATCGCCGTGGTCGACCGGACCGGGGTCGTGGTGCGCGAGGCCGCCTCACCAGTCAGGCAGCGGCACCCGCACCCCGGCTGGACCGAGCAGGACGCCGAGGAGATCTGGGCCGGACTCCGCGCCGCCGTCGACTCATGCCTCGACCAGGTCGGCGTCGGACAGGTCGTCGGTGTGGCGCTCAGCGTGCAGCGCGAGACCGTGGTCCTGTGGGACCGCCGCAGTGGCGACGTCGTGGCGCCGGTGCTCAGCTGGCAGGACCAGCGCACCGTCGGCGCCGCCGCCGAGCTGGCGGCGGCAGGTCACGCTGATCGGATCTTCGCCACGACAGGGCTGCCGCTCGACCCGATGTTCTCTGCGCTCAAGGTGCGCTGGCTGCTCGACGAGCACGACCCACTGCGGACCCGCACCGCCAGCGGCGAGTGGTGCGTCGGGACGGTCGACGCATGGCTGCTCGCCCGCCTGTGCCCCCGGCGCGGCGCCGAGACGCAGACCGAGATCGGCAGCGCCTCGCGCACCCAGCTGCTCGAGCTCGCCACCGGAGACTGGTCCGGCGACCTGCTCGACCTGTTCGCCGTTCCGAAGGCGTGCCTCCCCTCCGTGGTCGCATCGACCGGTCCGTTCGGAGTCGTCGACGGGCTGCATCACGCACTCGACGGAGTGCCAGTCCTTGCGGTGCTCGCCGACTCGCACGCCGCGCTCTTCGCCCACGCCGGCTGGCGGCCGGGGGTCGTCAAGGCGACCTACGGCACCGGGTCCTCGGTGATGGCTCTGGGTCGGGCGACCACGGGCCGTAGCGGGGTGTGCTCGACGATCGCCTGGGAGCTGGGCGGTACCGGCGGTCCTGCCTACGCGGTGGAGGCCAACATCCGTTCGACCGGGCGCACGCTGACCTGGCTGGCCGACTTCCTCGGAATCGACCCCGAGAGCGTGTGGCACGAGGCCGCCGGGGCTGACAGTGGCGGCGTCGTGATCGTGCCCGCGTTCGGAGGTCTCGGGGCCCCGTACTGGGACGCAGGGGCGCGAGCCGCCATCTCGGGGTTGACGCTGGGCAGCGGACGCGCCCAGGTCTCGCGCGCCGCGGTGGAGTCGGTGGCCCACCAGGTCGACGACGTGCTCCTCGCATTCGAAGAGGTCATCGGTCCGATCGGGCAGCTAGCCTGCGACGGCGGCATGACCCGGTCCTCGGCCCTGATGCAGTTGCAAGCAGATCTCAGCGGGGTGCCGGTGCACGTCTCGGCCATGAGCAACCTCTCGGTCCTGGGTGCTGCCCACCTCGCAGGTTGGGTCGTCGGGTGGTGGTCCCTCACCGACCTCGAGGCGGCTGCAGCGGGAATCGGGTCCCCCGCGGTGTCGGGCCTGCAACCGAGCATCGACCGAGCCGACCGAGCCGAGCGACGCGCCCGCTGGGCCGACGCGGTCGGTCGTGTCCGCCGATCCGTCGACCGTCACGAGATGGAGACCACCGCATGAGCACCGCGCAACGCCTCGCGCTCCGACTGACCCGTGCGCGCCTCGTCGGGCTCGTCCTGGTCGTGGCACTTCTGGTGGCGATGGCCCTCGACACCACGTGGTTCCCGGTCGGCAAGGACATCCCTGGCCAGCAGAAGGCCTTCGACGCCACCGCCTATGCCCAGGAGCAGTACGACGCCACGATCGTCCCCGCGATCACCGACGGTGCCGTCGACCTGGCCGTCCTCGCACCCGAGCTGGCGCAGGATCTCGACGCCGCGGGTGAGCAGTACGGCTCACGTGACGGCTCGTCGCCGTACACCTTCCCGGTCTCCTTCGAGGGCGTGGCAGGCAAGCCCGAGGGCGGTCTCCTCCCGGTGAGAGTGCCCGGGCTCCCCCCCGAGGTGCGCGTGTCGGTGCAGATCGGCCCAGCCGTCAACGGCACCGCCCTGCGCGACGTCACCGGCACGGTGAAGTTCAACGACTTCGTCAACCAGGTCGAGTACGCCGATGCCGCTCTCGCGCTCAACGACCAGATGCGCAGCTCCGTCCTGGCCGATCTCGATCGCACGTCCCTGGCCGGCAGCACCGTCACCGTCATCGGCGCGACCGCCCCGCTCAACCCCGAGCTCATCACGGTGACCCCGGTCAGCCTGGAAGTGACGCCATGACCTCGGAGGCGCTGCTGACCGCGGCCGACGTCACGAAGTCCTACGGCGGTACCCACGCGCTGAAAGGCGTGTCGCTCGAGGTGCACTCCGGGCGGGTCATGGCGCTCTTCGGCGAGAACGGTGCCGGCAAGTCGACACTGATGAAGATCTTGTCCGGCATCGAGCAGCCGTCGACCGGGCACGTCGTCCTCGACGGCGAGCCGGTCGCGTTCTCCTCGCCGCGCTCGGCGGCCGACCGCGGGGTGGTGATCATCCACCAGGAGCTCAGCCTGTGCCCCAACCTCTCGATCCAGGACAACCTGTTCCTGGCTCGCGAGACCACCACCCGGTGGGGCGGCGTCGACCGTCGCGGTCAGCGCACCGCTGCGACCGCGGCCCTGGCCCGCCTAGAGGAGGCGCTCGACCCCAGCACGCTCGTCGGGGACCTACGGATCGGGCAGCAGCAGCTCGTCGAGATCGCCCGGGCGCTGCTGCAGAACGCCCGGGTCATCATCATGGACGAGCCGACGTCGGCGCTGTCGATGACCGAGGTGGAGGTGCTGTTCCGGGTCATCCGTGAGCTCACCGAGGCCGGGGTCGCGATCGTCTACATCTCCCATCACCTCGAGGAAGCGCTCCACGTCGCCGACGACGTGGCCGTGCTGCGAGACGGTCGGATGGTCGCCCGGTCCGAGGCCGACGCCGTCGACCTCGCTTGGATAGTCACCCACATGGTGGGGCGCGACCAGGACTCCCTCTTCCCCGAACGCACCGCCGAGCTGCACGACGTCGCGCTCTCGGTGCGTGGCCTCAAGGTCAGCGACCCGGGCTCGCCGCAGCGACTGGCCGTCGACGACCTCGACCTCGACCTGCGGGCCGGGGAGATCGTCGGCATCTACGGTCTGATGGCCTCCGGACGCACCGAGCTGCTCGAGGCGATCGCCGGTCGGCTGACCTGCCTGGCCGGGAGTGTTGTCTTCGACGGCGAGGACCTGGGTCGTACGTCGGTGCGCGAGCGGATCCGGCGTGGGGTGGCGCTCGTCCCGGAGGACCGGCAGCGCGACGGACTGGTGCAGACGATGTCGGTGGGGCGCAACCTGTCCCTGGCCGCCCTGGCCGGGTTCGTGCGTCATGGCTGGGTTTCGCGCAGCCGTGAGGACTCCGCGGTGGACGCGATGATCCGCGACGTCACCGTCAAGGCCGCCGGACCGACGGCGCCGATCGGTTCCCTCAGCGGCGGCAACCAGCAGAAGGTCGTCATCGGCAAGGCGCTGTTGACGCACCCCAAGGTGCTGCTGCTCGACGAACCGTCGCGCGGTGTCGACATCGGCGCCAAGGCCGACATCTTCGCCCTGATGACCCAACAGGCCGCCAACGGTCTGGCGGTGCTCTTCACCACGTCCGAGGCCGAGGAGGCGCTGCGCGTCCCGGATCGGTTGCTGGTCCTCGACCGAGGTCGGCTCATCGCCGACCTCGATCCCCGCTCGCTCGACCGTGCGCAGCTGATGCGTCTGGCCGACGGCTCCACCACACGAACCGGAGATGTTGCATGAGCGCCGCACCCGCCAAGTCCCGCCCGATCGACGACGGCGCCCCGAGCGCGGCCGACGTACGCCGGCTGAAGACGCTAAACATGATCTTCGAGCTGCGCGCGTTCATCGCGCTGGCCGTGCTGATCGTCGTCTTCAGCATGCTGTCGGACTCGTTCCTCAACGTCGCCAACCTGATCACGATGACCAAGCACGTCGCGATCAACGCGGTGCTCGCGCTGGGCATGCTCCTGGTCATCCTCAAGGGCGGGATCGACCTGTCCGTCGGCTCGATCGTCGGCCTGTCCGGTGTGGTGTGTGGCGAGCTCCTCGGTGGTGTCCGGATCCCCGGCACCGACACCATCGCCTATCCAGCGGTGTGGGTGGTGCTGCTCTGCGCGGTGGTCGTGGGCACCCTGGTCGGGCTCGTCAACGGCATCCTGATCACCCGGTTGGGCGTTGCTCCGTTCATCGCGACGCTAGGGATGCTCTATGTGACCCGAGGCCTCGCGCTGCTCATCTCCGATGGCACGACCTATCCGAACCTGCGCGGCGAGGAGTCGCTGGGCAACACCGGGTTCTCCTTCATCGGCAACGCCCGCCCGCTGGGCCTGCCGATGTCGGTGTGGATCATGATCGTCCTCGCGCTGGCGATCACGATGCTGCTGACGGTCTCCCCGTTCGGTCGCTGGCTCTACGCCTCGGGTGGCAACGAGCGCGCTGCCGAGCTGTCCGGCGTCCCGGTACGCCGGGTCAAGACGATCGTCTACATGATCTCGGGGGGATGCGCGGCGATCACGGGCACGATCATCGCCTCCGAGCTCGCCTCTGCCGCGCCGCGGCGGGTGAGACCTTCGAGCTCAACGCGATCGCTGCGGTGGTGATCGGCGGGGCCGCGCTCTCCGGCGGTCGGGGCAACGTGCGCGGCACGCTCGTCGGAGCCTTCGTCATCGGCTTCCTCGCCGACGGGCTGGTCATCGTCGGGGTCTCGCCGTTCTGGCAGATCTTCATCAAGGGTGCGGTGATCATCCTCGCGGTGATCCTCGACCAGGGACAGCAGCGTTTCCAGCGCAAGGGAGCGGCCGCTGCCGCGACGGTCGGCGCGAAGCGCGACGGCGACGACGACACCGACCCGGGCACCGCCTCGACGCCCTCACGCGAAGCGGAGCGCGCGACATCGACTTCCTGACCGAATCTCGGGACCGGTCAGGCGGCACCACCACTGAGGGGAGATCTCCCCGTGACGGAAGGAAGTAGCACCATGCAGGAGAAGTACTCACGACGTCGGCAGTCACGGTGGGCGGCAATCGTCGCGACCGGTGCGCTCGCCCTCGCGCTGACCGGCTGCGGTAGCGACAGCTCGTCGTCGACCGACGACACGGCGCCGGGCGGCGGTGGTGGGGACAGCAGCAAGTACATCGCCATCATCACGCCCTCGCCCGACAACCCCTTCTTCAAGGCCGAGGGCGATGCCGCGAAGGCGAAGGCGGAGGAACTCGGCTACGAAGCCTCGGTGGCCTCGCACGACGACGACCCCAACAAGCAGAGCGAGCTCATCGACGCCGCGATCTCGCGCGACGCCGATGCGATCATCCTCGACAACGCGGGGGCCGACGCCTCCATCGGTGCGGTGCAGAAGGCCGTCGACGCCGGCATCCCGGTCTTCCTCATCGACCGCGAGATCAACCAGACGGGCATCGCCTCGGCCCAGATCGTCTCGAACAACGCTCAGGGCGCCCAGCTGGCCGGTCAGGCCTTCGTCGAGGCCATGGGGGAGAAGGGCAAGTACGTCGAGCTGGTCGGCAAGGAGTCCGACACCAACGCCGGCGTGCGGTCCGACGGCTACCAGAACGTCATCTCGCAGTACCCCGACCTCGAGCTCGTGCAGCAGGAGACGGCCAACTGGGACCAGCAGGAGGCCTTCACGAAGATGGAGACCATCCTGCAGCGCGATCCCGACATTCAGGGTGTCATCGCCGGCAACGACACCATGGCGCTCGGCGCTGTCGCGGCGATCAAGGCGGCTGGACTCAAGGACGTCATCGTCGTCGGGTTCGACGGCAGTCCCGACGCGACCGCGGCGATCAAGGACGGCAGCATGTATGCGACTGCCCTGCAGCCTGCTGCTCAGGGAGCCGAGACCGCTGTCGAGCAGGCCGTGACCCTGGTCGAGGACGGAACGGCGCCGAGTGAGGAGAAGCAGGCCATCGACTGCGAGCTCATCACGGCTGACAACGCCGACGAGTTCGGCATGTTCGCCCGTCTCTCCTGACGCGGCGCAACCTACCGAGGGAGCCGACGCGGATGGGGCGCGTGGAGGTGCCCCATCCGCGGCGCGAGTCGCCGTCACCGGCGACGTGAGGAGACGCTAGCGCCATGCCCACCGCCCGACGCACGCCCGATCGCGACCGCCTGCGACTGCTGACGCGCATCGCCCGGCTGTACCACGAGCAGGGGGTGCGCCAGCCCGAGATCGCCACACAGCTCAATATCTCGCAGGCCCGGGTCTCTCGCTTGCTGCAGGAAGCCGTCCGGCTCGGGATCGTGCGCACGGTGGTCGTGCCTCCTGCGGGCGTGCACGCCGACCTCGAGGAGAAGGTGATGGCTCGCTACGCCTTGCGCGATGTCGTCGTGGTCGACGTGGAGGGCACCACCAGCGACACGATCGCGGGCCTGGGCTCCGGGGCCGCGGCCTACCTCGACACCACGATCCTGGGCGGCGACGTCATCGGGGTGTCCTCGTGGAGCGCGACGCTCCTGGCCGCAGTGGAGGTGATGCGACCCAAGCAGAGCGTCCCGGCCGATCGCGTCGTGCAGGTCGTCGGTGGGGTCGGCAGTCCCGAGGTGCAGATGCAGGCCAGTCGCCTGACCGGGCGGCTCGCCGAGGTGACCGGTGCGGCGCCGGTCTTCGTGCCCTCACCCGGGCTGGTCGGGTCCGCGGCGCTGCAGCAGGCTCTGCTCGCCGACCCGGAGGTGCGCTCGGTCCAGCAGGCCTGGGACGAGCTGACCGTGACGCTGGTCGGCATCGGCACCCTGGAGCCGTCGCAGCTGCTGAGGCGCAGTGGCAACTCGCTGTCCGAGGTCGAGCAGGAGGAGCTCAGCCGGTCCGGCGCGGTCGGCGACGTGTGCCTGCGCTACTTCGACCACGAGGGGCGGCCGGTCGAGAGCGGCTTCGACCAGCGCGTGATCGGCATCGACCGCCCCGCGCTGATGCGGGTCCCGCGTCGCATAGGTGTTGCTGGCGGGGTCGAGAAGGTCGACGCGATCGCTGCCGCCGTGCGCGGCGGGTCGTCAACATCCCGATCACCGACGTCGGTGTCGCGAACCGGCTCGCGCATGACTGACGCAGCCGTTCGGCCGGCCGGCCGCGTGATCGTCATCGGTTCGGTCAACGTCGACGACACCCTCGAGTGCGCCGTGCTCGCGGGGCCGGGCGAGACGGTCCTCGCTCGCACGGCCTACCGGCGGATGGGAGGCAAGGGCGGCAACCAAGCCTGTGCAGCCGCGCGTGGGGTGCCACGACCGTGCTGGTGGCGCGCGTCGGTGACGACGTCGACGGGCGCGACGCGCGTGCGACCTCGCGCAGTGGGGGGTGCGGACCGACGAGGTCGCCGTGGTGGGAGGTCTCGCCACCGGTCGGGCCGTGGTGATGGTCGACGACGCCGGAGAGAACGCCATCGTCGTGCTGCCCGGCGCCAACGCCGGCCTAGGCGTCGACGACCTCGACGCGGCGCTTACGCGGTTGCTGGTGACAGCGTCCGACGTGATGCTGACGAGTGGGGAGATCGGCGCCGACGTGGTCGTGGCAGTGGCCGGACACGCCGCCACGTCCGGGGCTGTGCACGTGCACGACCTCGCGCCGGCGACGGACTTCCCCCGGGCCGAGATGCTCACCGGGGTGCTGGTGGTCAACG
>CAVUNE010000004.1:0-621048 GCA_963742775.1 uncultured Actinomycetota bacterium
ACGATCACGCCGGTGTCGACGCCGGCGTCCACGACGAAGAGCGTGCAGCCGGTGATCTTGACGCCGTACTCGAGGGCGTCGGCGGGTCCGTTCATCCCGGGGAACGACGGCGAGAGCGCCGGATGGGTGTTGACCGTACGGCCACCGTGAGCGCCAGGAAGGCGTCGCCGACCAGCTTCATGAAGCCGGCGAGCACGACCACGTCGGGCCGGTGGGCGCCGACCGCGGCGGCCAGGTCGGCGTCCCACGCCTCGCGGGACGTCGAAGTCCTTCACGCGCAGACGAACGTCGCGATACCGGCCCGCTCGGCCCGGGCCAGGCCCTCGATGGCGCCACGGTCGGCGCCGACGGCGACGATCTCGGCGCCGTACGACGGATCGGCGCAGGCATCGATCAGGGCCTGGAGGTTGGTGCCGCTCCCGGACACGAGGACGACGAGACGCGCTGGCACGGCCCCGAGACTAGTGGCCGAGCGACCTCAGTCGTCGAGGGTGACGTCGACGAGCATCGAACGACGCTGCCACCACGTCATCGCCAGGCCGCCGAGCAGGGCGCCGATGCCGAAGGCGGTGACGGCGTGGAGGAGCACGTCGAAGGCGTAGGGAGCGACGTCCTGCATGCGGCCGGGCCCGACCGCGCCGCCGGCGAGCGAGGCGAGCACGGCGAACACGACCCCGGCGACGACACCGCCGGCGAGGCCGCGCACGGCGCCCTCCTCGAAGCGGGTCGTCGGGAAGCGGCGCTGCGCGAGCACGGCACCGACGAAGCCGACGAGCGGCACGAGCACGATCAGCCAGGCGGTCCAGCCGGCCGTGGGGCCGTCCTCGGGGAGGGCGGCGAGCATCGGGAACGCCGGCAGCGGGCCGAGCACGACCGCGCTCGGCGCGACCAGGGTGCCGGTGCCGACGGTGAAGCCGGGGCCGATCAGGAACGAGCCGGAGAAGGCGACCGCGTTGGGCACGACGCAGCAGGCTGACCAGCACGATCAGCACGGCCGCGCCGCCGTCGGCGTGCAGCTGCGACATGACGTTGGCGGCGGTGCTGAAGTCGCGCACGAGCGCGATCGCGAAGAGCGCGACGCGAGGGCGAGCCAGATCGAGCAGCACCCGCCTGGCGATGCCGGCTGCGGCGCGCACGGTCGGCGGGACGCCGCCGGCCCAGACCGCCGCGCGGCCGGCCCCGATCGCGACGGCGGGAGCGCCGACGACGAGGCAGAGCAGCACCGACCAGACCACGACGCGTGCCGAGTCGGGGGCGGTCGCGGGGGTCGAGGCGAGGGTGACGGCGGCGATCGCGACGAGCACGTAGCCGGCCGTCATCAGGAGCACCGCGGTCGGCACCGTGAAGTCGCGCTGACCGTCGGCGATCTCGTCGGCACGGGGCCCGTGGCCGGAGATGGAGACCCCGACCCGCTGACCGATGCGCCAAGGCTCCAGCGCACAGACCAGCGTGATGCCGAGGGGCACGACGGTCACCCGAGCGCCCTCGACGCTGAGGCCGGAGCCGTGGCCCATCAGCCAGGCGAAGGCGCCGGTCTGCAGGCCGGCGCTCGGCTCGCCGTGCGAGCCGCCGTCGGTGAGGAACCAGCCGGTGACGCCGACCGCGGCGCAGACCAGCAGCGTCGCGGCGGCCGCACCGGCGCCACCGAGCGTCGCGACGAGGACCAGGGGCCGACGGGTCGCGAGGTCGTGGCCGACGGCCGCGCCGGGGCGGCGGTCGGCACTCGGGCGGATCTGCGGGAGCAGCGAAGTCATGGCCCCGCCATCTTCACGCGCGACCGAGCGCTCCTGCGCTGCGTCCCAGCGCCGGTGCGGTCGGTGGGGCTGAGGTCGTCTACCGTGGGTCGGCCACTTCACCATGGCCGACTTCCCCGACCGGATGGGTGCTGGACCTCGATGAAGGACCCCGAGCAGTTCGACGCGTTCTACAAGGACGCGCGCGAACGCCTGCTCGTGCAGACCTACGCCCTCACCGGCGACCTCGCGGCCTCGCGTCGCGCGGTGCGCGACGCCTTCATCGTCGCCTGGCACCACTGGCGCAAGCACTCGCGCCACGACGACCCCGAGACGCTCGTGCGCCCGCACGCCTGGCGGCTCGCGCAGCGCAACCACACGGCGCGCATGTGGCACCGCGACAAGGACATCAGCCCCGAGGTCAAGACGATCCTCGACGGGCTCGGCAAGCTCAGCCACGACCAGCGCCGCACCCTCGTGCTCACCCAGCTGGCCGCGGTCTCGATGCCGCAGATGGCGCGTGAGGTCGGGCTGCCGCTCGAGGTGGCCGAGCGCGAGCTGCAGGCGGCGGCCACCCAGCTCGCCATGGCGATCGACATGCCGACCCACGCACTGCGCACGGCGTTCGAGACCATCGCCGCGTCGGTCGCCGACACGGTGCGCTGGCCCCGCGCGACCATCATCAGGCGCGCGGGCGCTGCCCGGCGTCGTACGCACACGACGATCGGGCGCCCTCGGCGCCGTGGCCGCGGTCGTCGTGACCGGCGCCGTCGTCAGCGACGCGTCGGGCGCGCGTCCGACCCTGCACCGCGAGGCGGTCGCCGCCCGCCCCAGCGCGGGTCCCACGACGCCGCAGTCAACCGCGCCGGCGGCGCCCGAGCCGGTCGTGCTGCCCGAGACGAGCCTGCTCACCGTGCCGGCCTTGGCCGCGGCCTACGACGAGCGCGACTGGACCGTCACCCGCACCGACGACAACGAGGGCGACCGCGGCGACTCCGGGCTGGTCGTGCCGTGCCAGACCGCGCGCTACGCCGATCCCGACGGCGCCGCGGCGCTCGTGCGCGTGTTCAAGGGGTCGACCTCGGGCAAGCAGGAGCAGCTCGGCGCGACCCAGGTCGTCGAGGCCTCCGGCGGCGTACGCCGTGCGAAGCGCACCTTCCGCACCATGTCGCAGTGGTTCGGCAGCTGCACCGACGAGCGCGTGCAGCTGCTCGGCACGACGACGCCCGAGCAGGTCGGCGACGAGTCCGTGCAGCTCGTGCTCCGCTCGTGGAAGCGGCCGGTGACGACCTACGTCGTGGGCATCGCGCGCACCGGGCTCTACTCGACGACGACCTTCGTCAGGCTCGACGGCGACGCCAAGCCCGACCGTGCCGCGGCCGCCGCCGTGCTCGCCGAGTCGGTCAACGGCCTGTGCGACCTGCCCGACGCCGGCGCGTGCGCACCGGCGAACCCCGACCTGGTGGCACGCACCCCGCTGCCCACCGGCGACGACCCGGCGCTGCTCTCGGAGATCGACGTGCCGCCCCTGACCGACATCCGGCAGCCGTGGGTCGGGCACGAGAGCGCGCAAGGCGATGACCAACGACGCCGCGTCGGCGTGCGACCGGACGGCGTTCCTCGGGCCCTACCGGGGCGCGAAGTTCACCAACAACGCCACCCGCACCTTCGTCATCCCCGAGGCCGACCTCAGCCAGGAGTTCGGGCTGACCGAGACGGTCGGCTCGCTGCCGGTGCCGCAGGCCAAGGCGCTGGTCGAGAAGGTGCGCGAGCGGCTCACGTCGTGCTCGCTGCGCGACCTCAACACCGACGTCGAGCGGGTCGAGCGGCGCGACGTCGGCGCCACCTCGCTCACCGCGTGGCGCCTCGACATCGCCGTCACCGACAAGCGCACCGTGACCTTCTGGATGGCGATCGTGCGCGACGGCACGTCGCTGGCGCAGGTCGGCTTCCTGCCCGACGACGAGGCCGAGATGATGGCCGGCGCGTTCGTCGCCCTGGCCCAGCGCTCGCTCGAACGGCTCGGCGAGACTGCCGCCGCCGCGCAGGGTCGGCTGAGGCTGCGCTCTCCGGAGGCGACGCGACCGGTCCGCTCCGGGCGTATCACTCCTAGAATGTCCCAGGAGAGGAGGTGCGGCATGATCCCCTCCGAGCTTACGCGGCTCCTCCCTGCCCCCGGTCCCGCTCCACGGTCGCGGGAGGTGGCACGGTGGTCGCGGCCGAGCCCGACGGGCGGTGGCCTGACAACGGTCCTCCCCTCCCTCCCTCCCCCCCCCCCCCCCCTTTCCGGAGCGGCCCGCGCATCTCCCCGGCATCAGATCCCGCCGCACACGCGGCCTGCTCCCCGGAGGATCCCATGAACGCAGCACCCACCCCGCCACATCGCCGGCCGGTTCGCCCCGGCCTGGCGATCGCCGCGATCGTCGCGACCCTGGCGGGTTGCGGCGAGGAGACCGCAACCCCCACGTCCACCACCCGCACCACGGCAGCAGCGCGGCCACGACGCCCGCCGAGCCGACCTCGCCGTCGGTCGGCCGGCCCGGTCGACGTCGTCGACCCCGCCGGCCCGAGCATCCCGGCGGACTTCCCGCTCGCCGACGGCCTGCCCGAGGAGAACGAGGACCAGACCCCGGTCGAGGTGACCGACGAGCCGGGCGTGAGCACGATCGAGCAGTGCGACGAGACGATCTGGACCACCGACGGCGCCGCCGACGTGGCCGGCGCGCTCTTCACCCAGCCGGAGGACTCGCGGGCCCGCACCCTCGCGCTCTACGGCAGCCCGGAGGAGGCACAGGCCGCGTTCACGTCGATCCGTGAGGGCCTCAACGCCTGCCCGTCCGACACCATCGGCGGCACCGAGCAGGTCTACGAGGAGGTCTCGACCACCGACAACGAGTCGTTGTTCACCCACCGCTTCCGTGGCGAGCAGGGCTTCGACGTCGGCCTCGAGGTCATCCAGTCCACGTGACCGGCAGCGCGCTCTACGTGGCGTCGTACTACGGCGAGGGCGGCGGCAGCACCGAGTCCATCTCCGACAACCTCGCGTTCGTGCAGGAGTCGTCGACCGGCGTCTATGCCGCGATGGACGACGCGTTCGGCGCCGACCCGGCCTCTCCCGAGGGCGCGCTGCTCCGCCTGAGCGACCTGCCGACCCGCGAGCGCACGGGCCCGTGGTCGGTCGCCACCGACGACACGACCACGTGGGCCTGCGCCCCCGACGGCTTCGGCGACCTCGACGTCGCCGGCTCGACCGCGGCCCGCTACTCCGCGGTGCCCGCGCAGTCCGACGGTGAGCCGATCGGCCGGGTCCGCTCGGCGGTGCTCGAGTTCTCCGACATCGAGCTGGCCGGCGCCGAGTTCCAGAAGCTCCTCACCGTGCTCGACGACTGCGAGGCCGACCAGGGTCTGGCCTTCGCCGGCTCCGGCGAGACCGACGGCATCGATGCCAACCAGGCCGCGTGGTCGACGTACACCTACGCCGCACCCGAGATCTGCACCGACTGCGACGCGGTCTGGTTCGACCGGATGGGCGCGGTGCAGGTCGGCAGCAAGATCGCGCTCGTGTCCTACGCCGAGGTCGGCGGACCGCTCCAGCCGAACGGGCTGGACAAGGTGATGACCGACCTCCTCGACGCGGCGGCCGCCCGCCTCTGACCCCCGAAAACACGTCGACCCGTCTCTTCCTGGAAGAGACGGGTCGTCGTGGTGTGGACCTACAGGCTCTCGAGGATCTCCCGCATCAGCTCGGCGGTCTCGGACGGCGTCTTGCCGACCTTGACGCCGACGGCCTCGAGGGCCTCCTTCTTGGCCTGCGCGGTGCCCGAGGAGCCGGAGACGATGGCGCCGGCGTGGCCCATGGTCTTGCCCTCGGGAGCGGTGAAGCCGGCGACGTAGCCGACGACCGGCTTGGTCACGTGGTCCTTGATGTAGGCCGCGGCCCGCTCCTCGGCGTCGCCACCGATCTCGCCGATCATCACGATCGCCTAGGTGTCGGGGTCGGCCTCGAACGCCGCGAGGGCGTCGATGTGGGTGGTGCCCACGATCGGGTCCCCACCGATGCCGATGGCGGTGGTGAAGCCGTAGTCCTTGAGCTCGTACATCATCTGGTAGGTCAGGGTGCCGGACTTCGAGACCAGCCCGACCGGGCCGCTGCCGGCGATCGTGTGCGGGGTGATGCCGGCGAGGGACTCGCCCGGGGTGATGATGCCGGGGCAGTTCGGCCCGATCATCCGGGTGCCGCCGATGTTGGCGTCGCTCTCGAGGTAGGCCCACACCTCGGCGCTGTCCTGCACGGGCACGCCCTCGGTGATGACGACCAGCAGCTCGATGCCGGCGTCGATCGCCTCGATGCAGGCGTCCTTGGTGAAGGCCGGCGGCACGAAGAGCACCGAGACGTTCGCGCCGGTCTTCTCCATCGCCTCGGCGACGTCGCCGAAGACCGGGAGGTCCTTGCCGCCGAGCTCGACGCTGGTGCCGGCCTTGCGTGCGTTGACGCCGCCGACGATGTTCGATCCCGACTCGACCATGAGGGTGGTGTGCTTGGAGCCCATGCCACCCGTCATGCCCTGCACGATGATCTTGCTGTCCTTGTTCAGGTAGATGCTCATGTTGTCGTCCCCGTCCTCAGGCGTTGGCCAGCTCGGCGGCCTTGTCGGCCGCGCCGTCCATGGTGTCCACCGTCGTCACCAGCGGGTGGTTGAGCTCGTCGAGGATCGCGCGACCCTTCTCGACGTTGTTGCCGTCGAGGCGGACGACGAGCGGCTTGGTGGCCGCGTCGCCGAGGATCTCCAGGGCACCCTTGATGCCGTTGGCGACCTCGTCGCACGCGGTGATGCCGCCGAAGACGTTCACGAACACGCTCTTGACCTGCTCGTCGTTGAGGATGACGTCGAGGCCGTCGGCCATCACCTGGGCGTTGGCGCCACCACCGATGTCGAGGAAGTTGGCGGGCTTGACGCCGCCGTGCGCCTCACCGGCGTAGGCGACGACGTCGAGGGTCGACATGACGAGCCCGGCGCCGTTGCCGATGATGCCGACCTCGCCGTCGAGCTTGACGTAGTTGAGGCCCTTCGACTTGGCCTTGGCCTCCAGCGGGTCGGCGGCGTCCTTGTCCTCGAACGCCGCGTGGTCCTCGTGGCGGAACTCGGCGTTCTCGTCGAGGGAGACCTTGCCGTCGAGGGCCTCGAGCTTGTCGCCGGCCAGGCGGGCCAACGGGTTGACCTCGACGAGGGTGGCGTCCTCCTCGACGAACACCTTCCAGAGCGCCAGCACCGTGGTGACGGCCTGCTCGGTCAGGGCCTCGGGGAAGCCGGTCTCGGCGACGATCTCCCGAGCCTTGGCCTCGTCGACACCCGTGCCGGCGTCGATGGCGATCTTCTTGATGGCGTCGGGGTTGGTCTCGGCGACCTCCTCGATCTCCACCCCACCCTCGATGCTGGCGATGCAGAGGTACTGACGGTTCGACCGGTCGAGCAGGAAGGAGAAGTAGTACTCCTCCTCGATCGTCGCAGCCGGGGCGATGAGGACGCGGTGGACGGTCAGGCCCTTGATCTGCATCCCGAGGATCGCCGTGGCGTGCTCCTCGGCCTCGTCGGGCGTCTTGGCCAGCTTGACCCCGCCGGCCTTGCCGCGGCCACCGGCCTGGACCTGGGCCTTGACGACGCAGACCCCCAGCTTCTCGGCGGCCGCACGAGCCTCGGCCGGCGTGGTCGCGACGATCCCCGGCGCGCCCGGTACGTCGTGCTTGGCGAAGAGCTCCTTCGCCTGAAACTCCATCAGATCCACTGGTCCACCATGTCCTCGTTGTCGATGGGCGGTACGTGGGCACGTCCGCGCAGGTGCGGGGGTTTGTCCGCTCGGCACCCTAGTCCTGCCCGGCAGGGCGCGGACGGTGAGGTCCGTCACGGGTAGGTGTGGACGGCCGATTTCGGAGTCCGTGACCAGTCCGTTACAGTCATCCCTCGTTGCCCAGCCTCACCCGTTGGGACGACCGCGACCATCCGCCCCCGAGTCATCGGAGACAGCTGATCCATGGGTAGCCACCGGGCCGAGCGCCTCGAGCGTGCCGGCACGACGCCTCCCGATCAGTCGACCGCCTACGTCGGCAGGCGCGTCGCCCACAGTTCTCCCTCGACGCCTGCGCCGGTCCTCGGCAACCGCGACGTCACCGCCGAGCTGCCGCTGATCGTGGGCAACACCGACGTCACCGCCGAGCTGCCGCTGGGGCCGTTCGCGGGCTCGGCCGTCGCCGCCACACCTTCGGCCCGGGGTGGCAAGCGCAAGGCGGTCAAGCACGCCGGCGCCCGCGGACCGTTGTTCACGACCTTGCCGTCCGCACCCGCTCTGCTCGGTGTCGCGACCCTGGCTCTCGCGGTCAGTGGCGTCGTGGTCTCCGGCGCCGAGACGTCGTCCGCCCAGCTCACCGCCACCACCCGCCCCGACTCCCAGGTCCGTGCCGCGAGCGCGGTCAGCGGCGTCAGTGGAGTAGCGAGCGTCGGCTCGATGCGCGGGCGCGACCTGAACCGGTCCTCCTCGCGCGAGGCGCTGCAGCAGGCCGAGGGCGAGGAGCTCGTCCAGGCGGCGGAGGCCCAGGTGGCGGTGCGCAACGAGGCGCTCGGGCAGCTGCAGATCAAGGTCGAGGAGCAGGCGCAGAAGCTGGCGGAGAACCAGTGGGTCATGCCGCTCTCCCCGGTCGTCCTCACCGCCCGGTTCGGCCAGTACGGCCTGTGGGCCAGCTATCACACCGGTCTCGACTTCAACGGCAACACCGGCGACTCGATCCACGCGATCGCCGGCGGCGTCGTCACCTTTGTCGGCTACGACGGCAGCTATGGCAACAAGACGGTCATCACCCTCGCCGACGGCACCGAGATCTGGTACGCCCACCAGACCAGCCAGTCGGTCTCCGTCGGTCAGAGCGTCACCGCCGACGAGATCATCGGCACCGTCGGAGCCACCGGCAACGTCACCGGCTCGCACCTGCACGTCGAGGTCCGCCCCGGGGGCGGCGACCCGGTCGACCCGTACGCTGCGATGGTCAACCAGGGTCTCGTCTTCTAGGTCGCGGCCGGACGGTCCCTGCGGCTGCTTCTCGGCTCACCGCGTCTCGACACGCCGGATCGCAGCCCTCGCAGGCTCGACCTGCGACGGCTTGCTCGACGACCGATGAAGCTCTAGGTCGGAGCAAGCTCCGCCTAGAGCTTCTCTACCGGCGCGTAGCGCAGGAGCAGGCGCTTGACGCCCTCGGAGCCGAAGTCGATCGAGGCCGAGGCCTTGTCGCCCTGACCTTCGACGGCGACCACGGTGCCCATGCCGAAGCTGTCGTGGATGACGCGGTCGCCGGGGTCGAGGTTCGGGACCGTGCGCGCCGGTTTCGCCTTCGCCGCTGCGTCGGCGCGCGCAGCCGCAGAGGAGAAGTTGCGGCGACCGGCGGCGGTCGGGTGGCCGAAGCCGGTGTAGGCAGGCGAGCCGGACGCGAGGTCGGGGCGGTTCCAGCTGGTCTGGGCGGCCTCGGTGCGCTTCCAGTCGACGAGGTCGACCGGTAGCTCGTCGAGGAACCGGCTGGCCGGGTTGTGCGACGGCGCGCCCCAGGCCGAGCGGACGACGGCGCGGGAGATGTAGAGCCGCTCGCGGGCGCGGGTGATGCCGACGTAGGCCAGCCGGCGCTCCTCCTCGAGCTCGACCTGGTCGCCGAGGCTGCGCGAGTGCGGGAAGATGCCGTCCTCCAGGCCGGTGAGGAAGACAGTGGGGAACTCCAGGCCCTTGGCGGTGTGCAGGGTCATCAGGGTGACCATGCCCTGGTCCTCGGGGGCATCGGGGTCGGGCTCGTCGGGGATCTGGTCGGTGTCGGCCACCAGCGCCACCCGCTCGAGGAAGTCCGCGAGGCCCGGCGCCACCTGGCCCGCGTCGACGTCCGCGGGGTCGGCGCTCGGACCGGCGACCGGGTCGTCGGAGAACTCACGGGCCACGGCCACGAGCTCACCGAGGTTGTCGACACGCGTGGCGTCCTGCGGGTCGTCGGAGGCCTCGAGCTCCTCGAGGTAGCCCGAGCGGGCCAGCACGGTGTCGAGGACGACGTCGGCGCGCTCCCCGGCGTCGACCATCGACTGCAGCTCCTCCACCAGGGCGACGAAGCCGCGGATGTTGGTGAGGCTGCGGGTCGCCAGGCCCGGCGCCTCCTGGGCGCGACGCAGCGCCTCCCAGAACGTGATCCGCTCGCGAGTCGCCAGCTCGTTGACGCACTCGACGGCCCGGTCACCGATCCCGCGCTTCGGCACGTTGAGGATGCGACGCAGGCTGACCTGGTCGTCGGGGTTGACCAGCATCCGTAGGTAGGCCAGCGCGTCGCGCACCTCGCGCCGCTCGTAGAAGCGCACTCCCCCGACGACCTTGTAGGGCATGCCCGTACGGATGAACACCTCCTCGAACACCCGCGACTGCGCGTTGGTGCGGTAGAAGATCGCGACGTCGCCGGCGCGCAGGCCGGCGTCGGTGAGGGTGTCGATCTGCTCGGAGACGAAGCGGGCCTCGTCGCGCTCGTCGTCGGCGACGTAGCCGACGATCCGGTCGCCGTCGCCGGCGTCCGACCACAGTCGCTTCTCCTTGCGGCCCCGGTTGTGACCGATCACCGCGTTCGCGGTCGTGAGGATCGTCTGGGTGGAGCGGTAGTTCTGCTCCAGCAGGATCGAGGTGGCGTCGGGGAAGTCCTGCTCGAAGTCGAGGATGTTGCGGATGTTGGCGCCGCGGAACGCATAGATCGACTGGTCGGCGTCGCCGACCACCATCAGCTCGGCGGGCTCGACGCGCTCGCCGGCGGGCTGCGCGTCGCGCTCCTCCATCGAGTCGGCACAGAGCTGGTGGATGAGGGCGTACTGGGCGTGGTTGGTGTCCTGGTACTCGTCGACCAGCACGTGGCGGAACCGGCGGCGATAGGTCTCGCGCACCTCGGGGAACGCCTGCAGCAGGTGCACGGTGCTCATGATCAGGTCGTCGAAGTCGAGGGCGTTGGCCTCGCGCAGCCGACGCTGGTAGGTCGTGTAGGCCGCCGCGTAGGTCTCGTCGACGAAGTTCTTGGCGTCCTTCGTGGCGTCCTCGGGGTCGCGCAGCTCGTTCTTCTGGTTGCTCACCCAGTGCAGCACCGGACCGGGCTGGAAGCGGCGCGGGTCGAGCTCGAGGTCCTTGATGACCAGCGTCATCAGGCGCTTCTGGTCCTGGGCGTCGTAGATCGAGAAGTTGCTCTTGTAGCCGAGCAGCGTGCACTCCTTGCGCAGGATGCGCACGCAGGCGGAGTGGAAGGTGCTGACCCACATGATGCGGGCGCGCTTGCCGACGAGCTCCTCGACGCGTTCCTTCATCTCGGCCGCGGCCTTGTTGGTGAAGGTGATCGCGAGGATCGAGCCCGGGTGGGCCTTGCGCTCGGAGATCAGCCAGGCGATGCGTCGCGTCAGCACGCGAGTCTTGCCGGAGCCGGCTCCCGCCACGACGAGGAGGGGTCGACCGGCGTGCCTGACAGCTGCCTGCTGAGGCTCGTTGAGCCCGGCGAGGAGCTCCTGCTGGGACGGCGTACTCATGCTGGCGCCAGCCTACGCGGCACGGCCGACAGGCCCGGACCCCGTCGTGGCGGAGTCCGGTCTCGGCGACCCGATCGCCGTAGCGCCGGCCCTTCCCCTCACGACGACCCCCCGAGCCGGTGCCGCACCACCCGCCGACGCAGGGTCGGCGAGGCCTCCACCTCGTACCCGGCATCGAGGAAGACCTGCAGCAACCCGACCGAGGCCTCGTCCCAGATCACGGTCTTGCCAGCCGGGGGCTCGGTGGGATATCCCTCCAGCACGCGGGCGCCGACCTGGGCGCCGTACTCGACGGTGGCAGCAGCGAGCTCGTAGAGCAGACCCTGCTTGCGAAAGCCCTTGCGCACGACGAAGCAGGTGACCGACCAGACGCCCTCGAGGTCGGGGTCCATCCGCATCCACGGGGCCTTCCGGCTCCAGATCCGGGGTAGTCCTCACGCGGCTCGACGGCGACCCAGCCGGCCGGCGTGCCGTCGAGGTACCCGATCAGGCCGGAGGTCGGGCCGTCGGTGCCACCACCGGTCTGCTCGACCAGGGCGGCGTCACGCTGCTCCTGGGTGGTGTCGCGCCAGATCCAGCCCGGGGCCTTCAGCGCCTGGCAGCGACACCTGCGGGCGCCACCGGCCTCGAAGACCGCCTCGACGTCCTCCGGCGTGGCCTCGTTGGCGGGTCGCCAGGTGAACTCGGGCACGCGGCAGCCTAACCCCGCCTCCGGGCCCCCGGCGTCGTCATCCGTCGCCCTTTCCCGGCAGACCGGCATCGACCACGCCGACGGTCATCGGCACGGGCCACGCCGGCGGTCGGCGCCCGTCCTGATGCGTGCGGCGTCCCTTCGACGTCCTGCCACCACGGCGAGGTCAGAAGGTGTGGACCGGCGACCAGACGACGGCGACCACGACGTTGAGCACCGACGCGACGATCAGCCCGGCCCAGAGACCTTGCGGGATCGCGGACTTGCGGTTGTTGGCCATCACGAGGACGAGGATCACCAGGCCGACGAGCAGCTTGACGGCGATCTTGGCGTGGTTGACCGGGTCGTCACCGCTCTCGAGGACCCCGACGAGGGCGAGGCCGGCGACGAACGCGGTGCCGATGCCGTCGCGCATCGCGGCGTTGACCTTCTTCTCCCCCGAGCCCGCCTGGGCGAGGAGCCCGCCGATGAGGGCGGAGAACCCGAGGATGTGCAGGACCAGCAGGATGAGGCGAAGGGTCTCCATGGCCGGAGGGTAGCGGGTCAGCGGTCCAGCGCGGAGAAGTGCTGGTAGTCCTTGAGCGAGCTGAAGTCGCCGCCCCACGACCACCCGATGCGGGCGAACTCGCGCACCACCAGGCCGCCGGGCTCGACCATCCCCGGCCGCACCCGCGACCGGTCGAGGTAGCTGCTGGCCCGCTCGGGCACCACGACGTCGCCCTTGAGGTAGGGGTTCATGAAGGGGTCGAGGTCGAGCGCGAGACCGTAGGCGTGCGCCGAGAAGCCCGAGGTCTGACCGGTGGTCGGGCGGCAGATGAAGGCTGCGGTGTCGTTGCCGTCGCCGGTCGCCGGCGCGTCGACGTCCGCCGTGGTCAGCACCCGCATCTGCTCGATCGGGAAGTCGGCGCGGAAGAGCGCCCCGAAGACGGACGCGATCCCCTCGGCCTCCGAGGCCGCGACGACGAGCTCGCCGGTGTGGGCGTCGCCGTCGAAACCGCGGAACGACACCTGCACGTAGCGCAGGTCGGCGAGCGCCACCGGGCAGCCGGAGGCGTAGGTCTCGCCCATCCGACGGCGCAGCGCCGGGGTGATCGGCCCGATCGACGACACGAACCGCTGCCCGCTCGGCGGCGGCAGGACGTCCTCGGTCGGGTAGCGACGGTTGCGCAACGACGGCGGTGTCGGCCGGATCTCGCCGAACCCGTCCGCCCGCAGCGGGAGGGCGCGCACCCCCAACGGCCACGAGGAGTACGACGGCTCGGGAGAGGGCTCGGAAGAGGGCTCGGGCGTCGGCCGCGGGGTCGACGTGGGGGTGGTGGTGGCGCTGGGAACGAGCGTCGGCGCGGCGGTCGGCGCGGGCGCCGTCCGCTGCGGCGTCACGGTCGGTGCCGGGCTCGACTCGTCGGCGCCCGCGCAGCCGGCGAGCAGCAGCCACGTCACCAGCAGGACGGGAAGGGCGCGGCGCACTAGAGCAGTCGTCGGTCGGAGGCCCAGCGGGTGAGCTCGTGGCGGGAGGAGAGCTGGAGCTTGCGCAGCACCGACGACATGTGGGTCTCGACCGTCTTGATGGAGATGAAGAGCTCCTTGGCGACCTCCTTGTAGGCGTAGCCACGGGCGATCAGCCGCATCACCTCGCGCTCGCGCTCGGTGAGCCGGTCGAGGTCCTCGTCGACCGACGCCAGCTCGATGGTGCCGGCGAACGCGTCGAGCACGAACCCCGCGAGGCGCGGCGAGAACACCGCGTCGCCGTCGGCCACGCGGCGGATCGCCGAGACCAGCTCAGGACCGGTGATGGTCTTCGTGACGTAGCCGCGAGCACCGCCCCGGATGGTGCCGATCACGTCCTCTGCGGCGTCGGAGACCGACAACGCGAGGTAGCGCGGGTTGGCGTCGGTCACGCCCGAGGCGCCACGGCGTATCACCTCGACGCCGCCGCCACCGGGGAGGTGCACGTCGAGCAGGACGACGTCCGGCCGGTGCTGGGCGACCGCGGCGACGGCCTGGTCGACGTCGGCGGCCTCGGCCAGCACCTCGACCACGCCGACACCGACGGACTCGAGCTCGGCGCGGACCCCGCGACGGAACATCGCGTGGTCGTCGACGATCACGACGCGGACGACGGCGGGTGCGGTGCCCGGTGGGTTGCCCGGGGGGTTGCCCGGTGTGATGCCCGGGGGGATGCCCGGTGCGGGACCGGGTCCCGCTCCTGCCTCAGTCAACGCAGGACCCTTCGTGGTGGTGGGGCATCGACAGGTGGAGCCGGACCTCGGTGCCCTCGTCGGGGGCGGTGCGGATCTCGGCCCGGCCACCGTGGCGCCGCATGCGGTCGATGATGCTGTGCCGTACGCCGTAGCGGTCGTCCGGGGTGGCGGCGAGGTCGAAGCCCCGTCCACGGTCGCGCACGAACACCTCGACCCCGCCGGCGCCGATCTCGGCGTAGACGTCGACGCGGGCCACGCCGGCGTGCTTGGCGGCGTTCGTCAGCGATTCGCGCGTGGCTGCGACGAGGGGGCGCAGCTCCTCGCGGAGGCCGACGTCCCCGACGGTGACGACGTCCACCGAGATGCCATGGGCGTCCTCGACCTCGGCCGCCACACCGCGCAGGGCGTTGGCGAGCGTCGACTCGTCGGCCGAGTCCCCGACGTACAACCAGGCGCGCAGGTCGCGCTCCTGCGAGCGGGCCAGGCTGGAGACGGCTGCGGCGTCGTCGGCGTTCTTCTGGATCAGGGCCAACGTCTGCAGGACCGAGTCGTGCAGGTGCGCCGCGACGTCGGCGCGCTCCTGGGTGCGCACCCGCTCGGCGCGCTCGTCGGTGAGCTCGCTCGCGAGGCGGAACAACCACGGCACGCCGACGAGCCCCAGTCCGACGACGCCGACCAGCCCGGCGAGGGCGACGTCACGGGCCACCGCCAGCGACCCGCCGCGGAGCGCGAAGAGCCCCAGCGCCGTCGCGATCAGCACGACCCCGGCCCCGAGGCGGGCGTAGGAGGCCCACCCGCCGTCGCCCAGCACCACCCGGACGGGGTCGATCGACCCGGTGGCGTCGAGCCAGCGCTCGCGTTGGGCCTCGTCGGCCTGGCGCCACAGCAGGGCGATGCCGAGGACGCCGACCGTGAGCGGCCACAGCACGGCGCCGCCGCCGAAGACCGCGCTCGTGGCGGAGATCGCTCCGACACCGAGCACGCTCAGCACCAGCACCGGCCCGAGGCTGCCTAGACGCGCTACCCGGCCTGGACGACGTCCCGAGCGGCTGGCGCTCTCGATGCCGGGGGCAGCCACCGCGAACCCCCCGCCCGCGGGCAGCATCAGCCAGAGGCCGAGGTAGAGCACGACGCCCAGACCACTGAGCGCGGTCGAGAGCACGAACGCGGCGCGGACCCACGTCACCGAGACGCCCAGGTGCTCGGCGACCCCGGCCGCCACGCCCCCGACGATCGACTCCTCGAGGTGGCGGTAGGCGCGGCGCGGCTCGGCGGGAGTGCTCGGCGGAGGCGGCGGGACCGGTGGCGGAGCCTGCGTCGAGGCCTGGTCGGCACGGTGCGGGGCGGTGGTCATGACCGTCCCATCGTCACACAGCCCCTGCCCCTTCGACACGAGGAAGAACCCCGGTCGGACCCCGACCTCTGCCTGCGAGACCTCGGGGGTGCGATGCGGCAGGATCAGGGCTCTCCCTGATGGTGCCGAGGCCGGCGCGCGACGAGGCTGGACCCATGACGACGAGCTACCCGGGCACTCCGAGCCCTCCCGAGACGCCAGTCGGCCAGACGCGCCACGACGGCCCCGGTCCCCGTCCCGGCCCTCGTCCCGGCGGCGAGCAGCTGCGCCACCTCGCTGCCCTGCGCCGCAGCCGCGCCGACAAGAAGGTCGCCGGGGTCGCCGGCGGCATCTCCCGCCACCTCGACGTCGACCCCATCATCACCCGCGTCGCGCTCGTCGTGCTCGTCTTCTTCGGTGGCGCCGGCCTCATCGTCTACACCGCGTGCTGGCTGCTCGTCCCGCTCGAGGACCGCACCCGGGCGACGGTGCCACTCGACGAGCGCAGCCGCGCGGTCGCCCTGCTGCTCGCTGGCCTTCTCGCCACCCTCTCCCTCCTCGGGGACAGCCTGGGCAGCTGGAGCGTCCCCTGGCCGGTCTTCGGGCTGGGGCTCGTGATCATCGCCGTCCTGCTGCTGCGCGGGCGCAACGACGGCGATCCTGCTGCCGCGGCGAGCCCCGCACCCTCGGCGCCGTCCTGGCCCGGCGCGCAGGTTCCCGGGGCCGGCTCGCCGTACGCCGGCTCGTCGTACCCCCCGCCAGTCGCCCCGCCAGTCGCACCGCCAGCGGGCCCGTCAGCCGTCGGGGTGCGTCGTCCGAGGCGACCGGGGCCGCTGCTCTTCTGGTACAGCCTCGCGCTGATCGCCATCGGCGTCGGTGTGCTGGTCGGCGCCGACCTCGCGGGCATCGACGTGGCGGCGTCGGCCTACCCCGCCCTGGCGGTCGTCGTGTGCGGGCTGGCGCTCGTGGTCGGGGCGTTCTGGGGACGCCCCGGCGGTCTGATCGCGCTGGGCCTGGTGAGCGCGCTCGCCACGGCCGGCACTGCAGCAGCAGCCGACCTCGCGGTCGGTCAGGTCCTGCGCGTGCCGGCGACGTCCGCGAGCCTGGAGGCCACCTATGACCTGGACGTCGGCGAGATCGTGCTCGACCTGCGCGACCTGGTGGACCCCGGCGCCCTCGACGGCCGCACCGTCGACCTCGGCGTCGACGTGGGTCGGGTCGAGGTGATCGTCCCCGACGACGTCGACCTGGTCGTCCGTACCGATCTCGGGACGGGTGACAGCACCGTCCTGGGCAGGAGCGGCGACGGCGGTCGCGACACCTACAGCGTCGCCGCCGCCGTGGACACCGGCGCAGGTGCCGGCGCAGGTGTGCCGAACCTGACGCTCGACGTCCGGGTGGGCCTCGGCGAGATCGTGATCACCCGGGAAGAGGTCACCCGATGAGTGAGCAGCACCACGACACCCCGCTCCTCGCCGAGCCCGTCACCCGACAGCGCGTCGGCTCCCGGCACCCCGTCAGCGTCGGGCACCTGGTCGCCGGCATCACGCTGCTGGGCCTGGCGGTGGTGTGGGCGCTGGTGGCCGGCGACGTCGTCGAGGGCTCTGAGGTCCGCTTCCTGCTGCCGGTGCCGTGGATCCTGGCCGGGGTCGCGGGGCTCCTCGCCCTGGTCGCCTCCGACCGCCGCACGCTCGCCGCACGGCGAGCGGGCAGTGCCGAGTCGTGACCCGGGGCACGCCGGCGGCCCGGCCCGACGTCCCAGGCGCCGAAGAGAGGTTTGTCCGGAGTTCTTGATAAATTCCCGCGGAGGCAGAGACTGAGAGGCGCTCTGCCACCGAGGCGAGCAGGCGGGACGAGGGGGTGATCTGGGCGTGAGCGACGACGACGCAGCCTCGACGACCACCGCCGCTCGGGTCGGTCGCCGCCCCGGCCGTTCCTCTCGTCCGGTCGTCGACCGCACCGGCGCCGACGGCCGCAGCTTCCGTGGCGACATCCAGGGGCTGCGGGCCGTCGCGGTCATCGTGGTCATCGCGGCGCACGCCGTGGTGCCCGGCTTCTCCGGCGGCTTCGCCGGCGTCGACGTCTTCTTCGTGGTCTCCGGCTACCTCATCACCCAGCTCATCATCACGGGCAACAGCCGCGAGAACGGCTTCTCCCTCGGACGCTTCTACGCCCGACGCGCCCGCCGGATCATTCCGGCAGCCTCCCTCGTGCTGGCGGTCACGGTGGTGGCCTCGATCATCTACTTCAACTTCATCGATGCCCTCGACGCCACCCGCGACGCCCTCTGGGCGGCGTTCTTCGCCGCCAACATCCGCTTCGGCACGCAAGGCGTCGACTACTTCTCGCTCGAGGACTCCGCCTCACCGTTGCAGCACTACTGGTCGCTCGCCGTCGAGGAGCAGTTCTACGTGGTGTGGCCGCTGGCCGTCGCCCTGGTCCTCTGGCTCACCCGCCGACGTCGTACCCCCGACGCCGCCCCGCTCGGCACCCTCACCGTGCTCGCCCTCGTGGTCGGCGCGGCGAGCTTCGCCTGGTCGGTGCACCGCACGATCGTCGAGCCCACCGCCGCCTACTTCTCCACCCTGACCCGGGCCTGGGAGCTGGCCGTGGGCGCGGTGGTCGCGCTGCTGGTCCTGGCCGGTCGCACCGTGAAGCGGCGCTGGATGACCGAGCCGCTCGCGGTGGCCGGCGTCATCGGCATCGTCTACACCGTGCTGGTCTACGACGAGTCGATGGCCTTCCCCGGTTACGAGGCCGCCCTGCCCGTCTTCTCCGCCGCAGCTCTCCTCCTGGCCGGCGCCCACCCCGACTCGCTGCCCTCGCCGTCGCGGGTGCTCGGCTCGACGCCGCTGCGGCGCATCGGCGACTGGTCCTACTCGCTCTACCTGTGGCACTGGCCGCTGATCGTCATCCCCCAGGTCAGCATGGGCCGCACGCTGACCCCCACCGAGACCCTGATCGCGGTGCTGCTGACCTTCCAGTTCGGCTACCTCACCTTCACCTACGTCGAGCAGCCCTTCCGCACCGTCGGGTTCTGGCGCACCAACCGCCGTGGGCTGGTGCTCTACCCGCTCTCGCTGGTGCTGGTGCTGCCGGTGGCCCTCGGTGGGCACGCGTGGGCCCAGCAGCTCGGCACCGAGCGCGGCAACAGCCCGGCCGTCGACGCAGCGGCCTACGGGGTGCGCGGCGACCAGGTCAAGGGCCTGGTGAAGGCCTCGGTCATCGCCGGCCAGAACGGTGCCGCCATCCCCAGCGACCTGACTCCTGACCTGATCGACCTCAGCAACGACGTGGCCGACGTCGGGGAGTGCGACTACCAGCAGCCGGGACGTCCGCTGTGCCGTCGCGGCGACGTCGACAGCGACCAGGTCATGGTGGTCACCGGCGACTCCCACGCCCGTGCCTGGATCCCGGCCTTCGAGCAGATCGCCGAGGAAGCCGGTTACGCGGCCTACTACTTCGTCAAGCAGCAGTGCACCGCGGCGTTCGTCGACCCCGGCCAGCTCGGCACCGGAGAGCCGTGGCCCGAGTGCGAGGACTTCCACCAGTGGGTCGTCGACCAGGTCGACCAGCTCGACCCCGACCTGATGATCGTGGCGACGTCTCCCCCGCCGACCGGGGTGTACGACGACTCCGGGGTGCTGCTGACCGACAACGACGAGATCGCCGACAACGTGGCGATCGGCTTCGACGACATGTTCGCCGCCTACCTTCCCCTCGTCGACCGGATGGTCCTGCTCTCCGACGCCCCGCGGCTGCCCGAGGAGCCGGGTGCCTGCCTGGCCAAGCGCGACGCCGACCTCGGCGACTGCATGTTCCCCCCCACCAGCTGGAGCGAGCGCAACCGGATGATCTCCGAGGACGCCGCCACCCGCGCGGGGGTGCCGTTCGTCAATCCCTCGCCCTGGATGTGCGCCGAGAACCTCTGCCCCGTCGTGGTCGGCTCCACGATCGCCTACCGCGACCGTGGCCACATCAGCGCGGCCCGGGCCGCCGAGCTGTGGGTCCCGCTGGGCGTCGGTCTCGGCCTGCTGGGCGACGGCGAGAAGGCGTCGGCGAGCAGCCAGGAAGCCGTGCCGACGACCACGCCCGACGCCGAGCCCGACCCCACTCCGAGCGGTGGGGCGAAAGGGAGCCGGAAGAAGGCGGACGTTACGTCGCCGGTCGGCTGACGCCTCCGACGACCTCGTGGGTCATGGCTCGGGGTTTGGGGTTCAGGGCTTGGGCTCGGGGTGCGTGCCCTCACGGTGTCCGCGGTCCGGCGGCATACCGGGGCGGCTGGTCAGGATCGCAGGTACTGCGAGGTGCGGGCCGAGGGTGCGCGCAGCGCTCCAGAGCTCTGGCCGCGGGCCACTAGATCCCCGAGATCCGCACGCCCGAGTGGGTCTTGTAGCGCTTGTTGATCGAGATCAGCACCGCCGTCAGCGGCTCGAGCTGGCGCGCGAGCCGCAGCTTGCCGGCGTCCACGCCGTCGCGTCCGGTGACCGATCGAGCGAGCTCGATGACGACCTCCTTGGCCTCCGCGGAGTCCCCGCAGACCAAGATGTCCTCGTCGGCGAGGTACTCCTCGTCACCCCACAGCGTCACGGCCGAGACGTGGTGGAAAGCGCCCACGACCTGGGCGTCCGGAGCGAGGCGCTGGGCCGACTCCGCGGCCGAGCCCTCGCCACCGTCGACGACGCGCCCGTAGGGGCCACGCTTGTCGAAGGCCAGCGGGTTGACGCACGACACCACGATCGTGCCGTCGAGCGGCAACGTCGCGACGAGCTCGTCGTGGCCGTCGTACGGCACGGCCAGCAGCACGACGTCGGCGCCGGCGCAGGCGTCGTTGTTCGACGCCCCGATCACCTCTCCGGCACCCTCGACGCCGCTCAGCCGCTCGGTGACCTCAGCCGCGACCGGCTGCGCCTTCTCGGCGGCTCGGGAGCCGAGGACGACGGTGTGCCCGTGGCGGGCGAAGCGATAGCCCAGGCCCTTGCCCTGAGGTCCGGTTCCTCCGATGACGGCGATGCGATAGCTCACTGGTGTCTCTCCTGGGGTGCGTGATCGGGTGGCCTGGTGGGTGATCTGTGACTATCGCACCCGCCCACCGGTCCGAGCCGTCCGGTCCTGTCCGTGGGCCGCTATCGTGACAGCGGCGTTGTCAGCGTCAGTCCGCCACGTCAGCCACCCGATGCCCAGGAGCGCCCCATGAAGTTGTCCACGATGCTGATGTACGACGGCAACCCGCGCGCCGCCGCCGACCAGGTCGTCGAGCTCGAGCGCGCCGGGCTCGACCTGGTGTGGGTGGCGGAGGCCTACGGCTTCGACTCCCCGACCCTGATGGGCTACCTGGCGGCCAAGACCGAGACCGTGCAGATCGGCGCCGGCATCCTCAACGTCTTCTCCCGTACTCCCGGCGCCCTGCTCCAGACCGCTGCCGGCCTCGACAACGTCTCGGGCGGCCGCGCCGTCCTCGGGCTGGGCGCCTCCGGGCCGCAGGTCATCGAAGGCTTCCACGGCCTGCCCTACCACCGCCCGCTGGGCCGTACCCGCGAGGTCATCGACATCGTGCGCGCCGGGATGCGTCGCGAGCCCCTCGAGCACGAGGGCCGCGACTTCACCCTCCCCCTGCCCGCCGACCAGGGCCTGGGCCTCGGCAAACCGCTGAAGCTGCTGACGCGTCCCGAGCGCCCGGAGGTCCCGATCTGGGTGGCCGCCCTCGGCGACAAGAACGTCGCGATGACCGCCGAGGTCGCCGACGGCTGGATCCCGCTGCTCTTCCACCCCGAGAAGTCGCAGTCCGTCTGGGGCGACGCCCTGGCAGCCGGCGCCGCCAAGCGCTCGGCCGAGCTCGGGCCGCTGCAGGTGACCGCCGGCGGCATGCTCGCCATCGGCGAGGACGTCAAGGGCATGCTCGACTTCGCCCGCCCGATGTTCGCCCTCTACGTCGGCGGGATGGGCGCCAAGGGCAAGAACTTCTACAACGAGATGGCCTGCCAGTACGGCTACGAGGCCGAGGCCGCCAAGATCCAGGACCTGTACCTGAGCGGCAAGAAGAAGGAGGCCGAGGCCCTGGTGCCCCTCGAGTGGCTCGAGGCCGCCAACCTCGTCGGCCCCGCGTCGTACGTCCAGGAGCGCGTCGCGGCGTTCACCGAGGCCGGGGTCACGCACCTGCAGGTGATGCCCGCCGCCGCCGACCCTGCCGCCGAGCTGGGCAAGCTGAAGGCCATGATTTCGTGATGCCCGGCGGCAGTTTCTCCGCTCCAGCGGAGAAACTGCCGCGCCCGCCGGCCGGGCGACGACAAAACTCCCGCTTCTGGCATGAAGCTTCACGACAGAAGCGGGAGTTTCACCGCTGAGGTGGTGAATCTCCGCCCCGGCCCCGGCCCCGGCCCCGGCTCGCGCGACAACGACCGGGTGATGACCGCGTTGGCGGCGCGCTGGAAGCCGGAGACGACGGCCTCGAGGGTGAGGCGGCGCAGCTGGGCGACGGTCTGCTCGAGGCGGGCGGCGTCCGCCGGCGAGGTCTGGCTGGCGCGGAAGGGCTCGAGCACCTGGGTGTGCAGGATCGTGGTGAGCTCGTCGGCGAGCGACTCCATGTGCCGGCGGATGGCGTCCTCGGCGAGACCGAGGCTCTCCAGCGGGACGTCGACGTCGAGCAGCTGGACGCCGACGTGCAGGTAGGGCATCGCGACGTAGGAGTCGTCGTGCACCTCCACGCCGCCCACCCGCGCCAGCAGGTCGACGTCAGCGGTCGAGAGGCGGCGTCCGGCCTTCTGCTCGAGCTGGCGGTGGGTGAGCCGGGCGGGCGGCTCGGCGGTCCAGGACGTCAACATCGCGCGCTGGAGCGCGAGGTCCTCGACACCGGCGTCGTCGGGCACCCCGGCCAGGGTGCGTTCGATCGCGTGCAGCGTGAAGCCGTGGTCCTGCAGCGCGCGCACCAGCTCGAGACGTGCCCGGTGCACCGGGCCGTAGTAGGCGACGCGGCCCCGGCGCTGGGGCGCGGCGATGAGGCCGAGGCTGGCGTAGTACCGGGTGGTGCGGACCGTCAGGCCGACCGCTGCCGCGAGCTCGTCGATGGTCAGCAGGGCGTCGTCGGACTCCTGGGGGGCTGCGCTCATGACCATGACAGTAGTACTGTCACATCATCGTTGGCGAGAACCTCACCGCCACCGCACCCCGACCCGGAGGCCCGCCATGCCCGAGACCCCGTCCATCTACGAGCAGGAGCACCACGACTTCCGCAGCACCGTGCGTGCCTTCATGGAGAAGGAGGTCGTCCCCTTCCACGACCAGTGGGAGAAGGACGGTCAGGTCAGCCGCGAGGTCTGGACCAAGGCCGGCGAGGCCGGGCTGCTCTGCTTCGACGTCGACGAGGCGTACGGCGGGATGGGAGTCCACGACTTCCGCTACTCGATGGTCATCGCCGAGGAGATCTCCAAGGTCGGCGCCAGCGGGCTCGGCTTCCCCGTGCACACCGACATCATCGTTCCCTACATCTCCAGCCTGGGCACGGACGAGCAGAAGCAGCGCTGGCTGCCGGGCCTCGTCAGCGGTGAGCTGATCTCGTCGATCGCGATGACCGAGCCCGGCGCCGGCTCCGACCTGCAGGGCATCCGCACCAGCGCCGTCGACAAGGGTGACCACTACGTGCTGAACGGCTCGAAGACGTTCATCTCCAACGGCATCATGAGCGACCTCGTGATCGTGGTCTGCCGCACCGACCCCGACGCCGGGCACCAGGGCATCAGCCTGCTCGTCGTCGAGCGGGGGATGGAGGGCTTCGAGCGCGGGCGCAACCTCGACAAGATGGGCATGAAGGCCCAGGACACCGCCGAGCTCTTCTTCGACAACGTGCTGGTGCCGAAGACCAACATCCTGGGCGAGGAGGGCCAGGGGTTCATCTACCTGATGCAGAACCTCCCCCAGGAGCGGGTCTCGATCGCCGCGATCGCGGTCGCCGCCATGGAGCACGTGATGGAGCTCTGCCTGACCTACGCCAAGGAGCGCCAGGCCTTCGGCAAGCCGATCGGTGCGTTCCAGCACAACCGTTTCATGCTCGCCGAGATGGCCACCGAGGTCTACATCGCGCGGCTCTTCGTCAACGACTGCGTGATGAAGCTCAACAAGGGCGAGGTCGACCCGAGCCTGGCCTCGATGGCGAAGTGGTGGACCACCGAGCTGCAGAAGAAGTTCGTCGACCAGGGCGTCCAGCTGCACGGCGGCTACGGCTACATGTCGGAGTACCCGATCTCGAAGGCCTACGTCGACAGTCGCATCCAGACCATCTACGGCGGCACGACCGAGATCATGAAGGAGATCATCGGCCGGATGCTCGGGGTCTGAGCAACGAGCGGCCCGGATCGCGCAGGGCCGGTAACCGGACCAGGGGTGCGCACGACAGGATCGTGGCGCACGTCACCACCCGCGCAACCCCTCACCTTCCAGGAGAGACACGTGAACCAGGACGTCCTGACCACCCGAGCCGAGATCGAGGAGCAGGTCGCGGGGCGCACCCTGGCCGATGCCTTGGCCGACACCGTCGCCAGGTACGGCGACGAGCCGGCGTACTCCGACCGGCACGAGGTGCCCGACGGTGAGACCTGGCGCACCCTGACCTGGCGCGAGACGCGGGAGCGCGGTCTGGACGTCGCGGCGGCCCTCATCGAGATCGGCGTCGCGACCGGTGACCACGTCGCGATCATGGCGAGCAACCGCAGCGAGCACGTGATCGCCGACATCGGCGTGGTGCATGCCGCGGCCACTCCCATGTCGATCTACAACACCCTCTCGGTCGAGCAGGTCGCCTTCGTCGCCGGACAGTCCGAGCCGACCGTGGCGATCCTCGAGAACACCGACCACCTCGCCCGGTGGTCCCAGGCCATCGACGCCTCGGGCAGCCTGCGCAAGGTGGTCGTCCTCGACGCCTCGGCCGTGCCCGAGGGCGCGCTGTACCTCTCCTGGGACGACTTCCTCGCTGCGGGCGCGGCGCGCCGCGCGGAGCACCCCGACGAGGTGCGCGAACGGTGTGCAGAGCTGACCCCGGAGTCACCGGCGACCGTCCTGTACACCTCCGGCACCACCGGCAACCCCAAGGGCGTCGTGCTCACGCACCACAACGTGCTCTACGAGGTCGTCAGCACCCTCGAGGGAGCAGACCTCCACGAGCCCCAGCGGCAGGTCAGCTACCTACCGTTCGCTCACATCGCCGAGCGCACCCTGGGCATCTACGCCCCGATCCACCTGGGCGGCCACACGCACACCATCGGCGACCCGGCCGAGCTGCTCGCGACCCTCGGCGAGGTGCACCCGACGTCCTTCTTCGGCGTCCCCAGGGTGTGGGAGAAGATCAAGACCGGGATCTCCGCGAAGCTCGCCGCCGACCCCGACCCCGCCAACGTCACGATGGTCCAGGACTGCATGGCTGCCGGGCTCGCATGGGTCGAGGCCCAGCAGGTGGGCGGCACGATGACGCCCGAGATCGAGCAGGCCTACGCCGACGCCGACGCCGCCATCCTGGGCTTCCTCAAGCTGCTCCTGGGTCTCGACCAGGTCACGTGGGCGGCGTCGGCCGCTGCACCGATGCCGCTGGAGGTCGCCCGGTTCATGGCCGGGCTGGGCATCAAGGTCTACGACGTCTACGGCATGACCGAGACCTGCGGCGCCGTCACGGCCAACGGCCCGAACGGCTTCAAGCTCGGCACCGTAGGTCGGGCCACTGCGGGCATGGAGGTGAAGCTCGGTGCGGACGACGAGGTGCTGGTACGCGGCCCGGTCAACACCACGGGCTACTACCGCGCCGACGACAAGACCGCCGAGCTGATCGACGGCGACGGCTGGGTGCACACCGGCGACATCGGCACCCTCGACGACGACGGTTTCGTCGCCATCGTCGACCGCAAGAAGGAGCTGATCATCACCTCCTCGGGCAAGAACATCGCTCCTTCGAACATCGAGAACCTCCTCAAGGAGTCACCGATCATCGGCCACGCGATGGCCGTCGGCGACGGACGGCCGTACGTCGTGGCGGTGCTGACGCTCGACGGTGAGGTGGCACCGATCGTGGCCGAGCGGATGGGTGTGGCGTTCACCGATCTCGCCGACCTGGCCGGGAGGCCGGAGATCGTCGCGATGGCTCAGGCAGCGGTCGACGCCGCCAACGAACGCCTCTCCCGCCCCGAGCAGGTCAAGGCCTTCCACCTGCTCGGCGCCGAGTGGACCGCGGAGTCCGAGGAGCTCACGCCGACCTTGAAGCTCAAGCGCCGCGTGGTCAACACGAAGTACTCCGACGTCCTGGAGCGCCTCTACGGAGGCTGAGCAGCCCGAGCCCCCTGAGCTGACGCGAGAGCTGAGCAGCCCGAGCCCCTGGGCGAGGGCGTCGACGAAGCCCATCGACCTGGGAGCAGACCGCCACCACCCTCGCTGGGCTTCGTCGACGCTCGCTGGCGCTCGCTGCTCAGCCTCCGGACCGGCCGTCGACGCTCGCTGCTCAGCCTCCGGACCGGCCGTCGACGCTCGCTGCTCAGCCTCCGGACCGGCCGTCGACGCTCGCTGCTCAGCCTCCGGACCGGCCGTCGACGCCCGAGGTCTACGCTCCGGCCATGGCCAGACGCGGTGGTCCGGCTCCCCGCCGGTCGGTGTCCCTGACGACCCGGCGGCGCCTGGTCCGTCACCCGGCGCAGGTGATCGTGCTCGGCTTCGCGGGCGCCGTCGTCGTCGGGACCCTGCTGCTGCTGTTGCCGGTCGCGCGCTCGGGGGACGGCGGGGCACGCTTCCTGGAGGCGCTGTTCACCGCCACCAGCGCGGTGTGCGTCACCGGTCTCGTCGTCGTCGACACCCCGTCGTACTGGTCGGGGTTCGGGGAGGGCGTCATCATGGGGCTCATCCAGGTCGGTGGGCTCGGCATCATGACCCTTGCCTCCCTTCTCGGCTTGCTGGTCTCACGCCGCATGGGCCTGCAGGCCCGCCTCACCGCCGCAGCGGAGACGAAGGCCGTCGGTCTCGGCGACGTCAGGAGCGTCCTCACGGGCGTGCTCGCCTTCACCCTGCTGTTCGAGGTGCTCACGGCCCTGGCGCTGACGCTGCGCTTCTGGCTCGGGTACGACGAGTCGCCCGGCCGGGCGCTGTACCTCGGGGTCTTCCACTCGGTCTCGGCCTTCAACAACGCCGGGTTCGCCCTGTGGTCTGACAGCCTGGTGCGCTTCGTCGACGACCCGTGGATCTGCCTGCCGATCGCAGCCGCGGTGATCTCGGGCGGCCTCGGGTTTCCCGTGATCTTCGAGCTGCGCCGCCAGCTGCGCCCCGCGGCCACCGCCCGAGGACGGCGCCGCACCTGGAGCCTCCACCTCAAGCTCACCCTCTCGGCCACCGTGGTGCTGCTCGTGCTCGGCACCGTCTTCGTGAGCGCCACCGAGTGGAACAACCCCGCGACCCTCGGCGCGCTCGACACCCCCGGGCGCCTGCTGGCGGGCTTCTTCCAGGCCGTGATGCCGCGCACCGCCGGCTTCAACAGCCTCGACTACGGGCAGATGGAGGACGGCACCCTGCTCGGCACCATCATCTTGATGTTCATCGGCGGCGGGTCGGCCGGCACCGCCGGCGGCATCAAGGTCACCACGTTCGTGATCCTCTTCTTCGCCGTCTACTCCGAGGTGCGCGGCGAGCCCAACGTCGACGCCTTCGGTCGGCGCATCGACGACCGCACGATCCGTCAAGCTCTCACCGTGGTGCTGCTGGCGATCGCCGCGGTGGTCGCGGCGACACTGGCGCTGATCGAGATGACCACGCTCTCGACCGAGGTGCTGCTCTTCGAGGTGGTCTCGGCCTTCGCGACCGTGGGACTGTCGACCGGCATCACCGCCGACCTGCCGAGCACCGCCCAGATCATCCTGGTCGGGCTGATGTTCCTCGGCCGGCTCGGACCCATCACACTGGTCTCCGCGCTCGCCCTGCGCGAGCGCACGCGACTCTACGAGCTCCCGGAAGGTCGGCCGATCATTGGCTAGGTCACACGCCCACCGCAAGACGACGCAGCACGACCGCGGCACCGTGGTCGTCATCGGGCTGGGCCGGTTCGGGAAGTCGTTGGCCCTCGAGCTCATGGACCAGGGCACCGAGGTGCTCGGCATCGACGCCGACCGGCGGATCGTGCAGTCCCTGGCCGGCCGGCTCACCCACGTCGTCGAGGCCGACTCGACCAACGAGGACGCCATGCGGCAGCTGTCGGTGGCTGAGTTCGACCGCGCCGTCATCGGGGTCGGCAACGACCTGGAGGCGAGCATCCTCTCGGCGTCGGTCACCTTGAGCCTGGGGGTCGAGCAGGTCTGGGCCAAGGCGATCAGCCATGCGCACGCCCGCATCCTCACCCAGATCGGCGTCCACCACGTCGTCCGCCCCGAGCACGACATGGGCAAGCGGGTGGCCCACCTGGTCAACGGCCGGATGCTCGACTACATCGAGATCGACGAGGGCTACGCCATCGTCAAGACCCGCCCACCGCGCCGGCTGTACGGCGTCCCGCTCGGGCAGTCGACGATCCGAGCCGAGTTCGGGGTCACCGTGGTCGGCATCAAGCGCGGCACCGAGGCCTTCACCTACGCCGCGTCCGAGACCGTCATCGAGGACGGCGACATCGTCATCGTGTCGGGGCCCCGCGAGAGCGTGGAGCGCTTCAGCGAGCTCACCTGATCGATCGGTCCGGCGCGCCGTACCGCTGGTCCACGAGTCGTCCGCGTCGCCGATGCGCTCCGCCTCCGCTCGGCACCCGGATCCGCCGCTCGCTGACCCTGAGGACCCCGAGGACCCCGCACCGCCATGCCGGCCCGAAACGGGTGCTCACGTGGTCCGACCCGTGGGTGGGGAATCGCGTCGTCGGTCGCGCGGTTAGGTTGGATCACGATGAGCAGCCACCCGGACCAGGCACGCCCTCCCACCCCGCAGCAGGTACGTCGCGCGTTGGCACGTGCTGAGCGGGGTGCTGCCCTCGACGTGGCCGAGGCGGCGGTGCTGCTGGCCGCCGTCGGGCCCGACCTGGACCGGTTGACGAGCGCGGCTGCTCGGGTACGTGATGCCGGCCTGGTCGCTGCCGGCCGTCCCGGGGTGGTGACGTACTCACCGAAGGTGTTCATCGCGGTCACGAAGTTGTGTCGCGACCGGTGCCACTACTGCACGTTCGTGGAGTCCCCGGCCCAGCTGGAGCGCTCGGGGCAGTCGTTGTTCCTCTCCCCCGACGAGATCCTCGACATCGCGCGCCAGGGTGCTGAGCTGGGGTGCCTGGAGGCGTTGTTCACGTTGGGCGACCGCCCCGAGGACCGCTGGCCTCAGGCACGAGCCTGGTTGGACGCCGAGGGCTACGACTCGACGTTGGCCTACGTGCGGGCGATGGCGGTTCGGGTCCTCGAGGAGACCGGTCTGCTGCCCCACCTCAACCCCGGGGTCATGACCTGGGAGGAGATGAACCGCCTCAAGCCGGTGTCCCCCTCGATGGGCATGATGCTCGAGACCACCAGCCGGCGCCTCCACGAGACGAAGGGTGAGGCCCACTACGGCTCCCCCGACAAGGCCCCCGCGGTACGGCTGCGAGTCCTCGAGGACGCCGGGCGCCTCTCGATCCCGTTCACCACCGGCCTGCTCGTGGGGATCGGTGAGACCCTGGTCGAACGCGCCGAGACGATCTTCGCGCTGCGCAAGGTCTCGACCCAGTTCGGGGCGATCCAGGAAGTGATCGTGCAGAACTTCCGCGCCAAGCCCGACACCGCGATGCGCCACGTCGACGACCTCGGACTCGAGGAGTACCGCGCGACGATCGCGGTGACGCGGTTGGTCCTGGGTCCGAGGGCCCGTGTCCAGGCCCCGCCCAACCTCGTCGACGCGTCCGAGTGCGCGCTGCTCCTGGGTGCCGGTGTCGACGACTGGGGCGGGGTGTCCCCGCTGACCCCGGACCACGTGAACCCCGAGCGCCCCTGGCCCAGCCTGGAGCGGTTGCGTGAGGTCACCGCGGCGGCCGGGTTCGACCTCAAGGCCCGCCTGACCGTGCACCCCGAGTTCGTCCGCGCCGGGGAGCCGTGGCTCGACCCGCGGGTCTCGGGCCACGTCGCCGCCCTCGCGGTGCACGACGGACCCGACGCCGGCCTCGCGACTCCCGACGTACGACCGGTCGGTCTGCCGTGGCAGGAACCCGACGGCGGGTTCGCCTCCGTGGGACCAGGAACCGGGCGCACCGACCTGCACCGTGCTGTGGACTCCGAAGGACGCACCGAGGACCGACGCACCGACTTCGCCGACGTCTACGGCGACTGGGACCAGGTCAAGGACGCCGCTGCCTCCACCAGCACACCCGCGGTCCTGCACACCGAGGGCCGCGAGGCCCTCGCAGCCGCGCACGCCGACCCCGGCAACCTGTCCGATGCCCACGCGTTGACCCTGATGACCGCCGAGGGCGACCTGCTCGACGAGGTCTGCGCCTTGGCCGACCACCTGCGCCACCAGGTCGTCGGCGACGAGGTGACCTACGTGGTCAACAGGAACATCAACTTCACCAACGTCTGCTACGTCGGGTGCCGGTTCTGCGCCTTCGCCCAACGCCGAACCGACGCTGATGCCTACACGTTGTCCCTCGACGAGGTCGCCGACCGGGCCGCCGAGGCCTGGGACCTCGGCGCGACCGAGATCTGCATGCAGGGTGGCATCGACCCCGAGCTCCCCGCGAGCGCCTACGTCGACCTCGTCACCGCCATCAGGCAACGCACCCCCGACATGCACATCCACGCCTTCTCCCCCATGGAGATCATCAACGGCACCGCCCGCACCGGGCTGTCGATCGAGGACTTCCTCATCAAGGCCCGCGAGGCCGGCCTCGGCTCCGTGCCCGGCACCGCCGCCGAGATCCTCGACGACGACGTCCGCTGGGTCCTCACCAAGGGCAAGCTCCCCACCTCCACCTGGGTCGAGGTCATCACCACCGCCCACCGCATCGGGCTCCCCACCACCTCGACGATGATGTACGGCCACGTCGACAACCCCCGCCACTGGGTCAACCACCTCCGCGTCCTGTCCGCCATCCAGGACACCGCACACGAGAACGGCTCCGACGGGTTCACCGAGTTCGTGCCCCTGCCCTTCATCCACACCTCCGCGCCCATCTACCTCGCCGGAGTCGCGCGCCCCGGACCCACCCTGCGCGACAACCGGGCGGTCCACGCGATGGCGCGGATCCTGCTCCACGGACGCATCGACAACATCCAGACCTCCTGGGTCAAGCTCGGCACCCACGGCACCCAGGCCATGCTCCGATCCGGTGCCAACGACCTCGGCGGAACCCTGATGGAGGAGACGATCTCCCGCATGGCCGGCTCCGAGCACGGCTCAGCCAAGACCGTCGAGGAGCTCACCGCCATCGGCGCAGGAATCGGACGACCCGTCCGCGAACGCACCACCACCTACGACGTCCCGCTACCACGTCCCTGAGCAGTTTTTCCATCTGTACCCGTCGCCCGTGGGGGTGGTTTGGCAGGTGCCGCCGACGGCCAAAGTGAAGGGTCGAGCCCACCGCCTCGGTGGGGCACCCCCAACAGTTCGAAGGAGAACCCCATGGGCTTCCTGCTCTGGATCATCGCCGTCATCCTCGTGGTCTACGGCCTCGTCACGCTCCTGCAGGGCTCCATCCTGCTCGGCATCGTCCTGATCGTCGTCGGCCTGCTCATCGGCCCCGGTGGCTACAGCATCTTCAGTCGCCGCAACGCCTGACGACCCCGCCGCGGACGCCGACGCGCCCGCACCGACAGGCACCTCCGAGTCCGGGGGTGCCTGTCGTGCGCTCCGAACCATCCGTCGACACGCATCGAGAACGACGACGGACCGAGGCCACGCGGTGCGCTCACCTGTGCTCGAGGACGACCTCGACCTCGAAGTCCTCGGAGTTCTCCAAGTAGAGCGCCACGTGGTCGTCTCCGCCGGCGTGGGGGTAGCGGTCGGCGAACAGCTCGTGCCAACCGTGGGAGCTCGACTCGGCCCGCATCCGGTCGAGCCGCTCGCGTGACTCGACCGTGAAGGCCAGGTGGTTGACGCCGGGTCGTCGACGGTCGTGCGCCGCAGCGACCTGGTCGTCGGAGTGCTCCAGGAAGGCGTAGGTGCCGTCCGGGTGACACCACCTGCGGTGGTTGTCGTCGGCCTCCCACTCCAGCTCACCGAACAGCCAGGCCCACTCGTCGGCAGCGGTCTCGACGTCGTCGACCCAGAGGTCGACGTGGTGGATCGCGCGCATCATCTCGCCACCCTAGGAGTGCGAGAGCCCCGACGACCACCCCCACGACCAGATCGGTAGAACGCGTTCTAGTCAACGCTACGCTGCCGAGGTGCGCTTCTCGATCGTCACCGCCTTCCAGCCCGTCGACCACCTGATCGCGCTGGCCCGCGCCGCCGACCAGCTGGGCTACCACGCGATCTCGGTGCCCGACCACGTCATCGACCTCGAGGAGCTGACGACGCCGTACCCCTACACCGACGACGGCACCCGCCGGTGGGACATCGAGGCCGAGTGGCCCGACCCGTGGGTCCTCATCGGCGCCCTGGCTGCAGTGACCACCCGGGTCCGTTTCTTCACCTCCGTCTATGTCGCGTCGATGCGAAGCCCCTTCCAGGTCGCCAAGTCGGTCGGGACCGCCGCGGTGATCTCGGGCAACCGGGTCTCGCTCGGGGTGGGCATCGGCTGGTGCAAGGAAGAGTTCGACCTGCTCGGCGAGGACTTCCACACCCGCGGGAAGCGCACCGACGAAGCGCTCGCCCTGATGAAGGCGCTGTGGCAGCCCGGCTGGACCGAGTTCGAGGGCCGCTTCTACTCCGCGCCCCGCATGCAGATGAACCCCTCGCCGACAGCCCCGATCCCGGTCCTGGTCGGCGGCCTGTCGGACGTCGCGTTCCGCCGCGCCGCCCGTCACGACGGATGGGTCGGCGACATCTACACCGTCGAGGAGGCCTGTCGCCACGCGGCTCGGCTGCTCGACCTGCGCGCCGAGGCCGGCGCCACCGGGAGCTTCGAGATCATCACTGCGCTCTCGGACGCCTTCCTCCCCGAGCACTTCGCGACCGCTGCCGCGGCCGGGGTCACCGACGTCTGGACGATGCCGTGGGCCTACTACAGCGGGCTCGATGCCACCTTGGAGCAAAAACTTGACGGAATGCGACTCTTTGCCGACGACGTGATGCTCCCGGCCGGCACCAGCCGCTAAGTTGGTCGTCGTAGCGCGACTCGCGCCGCCATGGGGATCAAGGAACACTCATGCACGACGAGGTGACCAGGCCCGAGCTCGGACCCACGACGATCGACGACGTCAGTGTGCAGCTGGGTGCGCTGCGCCTCGAGCACGGTCGACCGTCCTACGCAGAGATCGCGACCCGCATCGCCGAACGGCGCCTGGCTCAGGGCGCCTCGCCCGAACGCGCCCGGATCGCGCGCTCGACGGTGTACGACGCGTTCCGTCGCGGCCGCAAGCGGCTCGACGTCGACCTGGTCCGCGAGATCCTCCTCGCCCTCCACCTCGACGACGCCTCGGTGACAGCCTGGACCGACCTCGCGCGACGGGCCACACCCGGGCCGGCGTCCTCGCAGACAGCGGAGCCGCACCGCCCCCGTGAGGGCGGTACGCCCGCCCGGGGCGAGGAGCTACCGGTGGTGGTCGCCCACTCCGACCCGCTGCGGCCCACCGCCGGCCCCACTACCGGCCCTACTAGTGGCCCCACTACTGGGCCCCTTCCCGCCCCGGTCGGCGCCGAGGTCCTGGCCCCCGATCACGCCCCGCCGCCGCGCTCGCTGCGCCGCACCGTCCTGCTGCTGCTCGCCTGCTTGGCGCTCAACCTCGGCGGACGTGAGCTGGTGGTCCAGCTCGACCTCCCGCTGCACCTCGACATGACCGGCACCGCGGTGGCGGCCATCATGGCCGGGCCGTGGTGGGGCGCCCTGGTGGGTGTCTCGACCAACCTCGCCGGAAGCGCCCTCAGTGGGGTCTCGTCCTACCCGTTCGCCCTGGTCAACGTGGCCGGGGCCCTGGTCTGGGGCTATGGCGTGCACCGCTGGGGCATGGGCCGCACCATCCCGCGCTTCTTCACCCTCAACCTGCTCGCTGCCTTCGTCTGCTCGGCGGTCGCCACTCCGATCCTGGTCTACTACCAGGGCGAGATCATCCACAGCAGCAACACCGTCCTGGAGAACGTCGTCGCCCTCTTCCACGCCCTCCTCATCGGCACCTTCCTGGGCAACCTCCTCATCTCGGCCTTCGACAAGACCATCAGCGGGGTCGTCGCGCTCATCGTCGTCGAGACACGGGCCCCGGGAGGCACGGCACTCGCCCTGACCCAGCGCCCCACCAGCGCGCGAGGCGGCCCTCGAGGCGCGTCCGGGGTGGTTCGAGCCCGCCGCCGGTGGCTCTCGGGCTGACCGCCTGGGTCGTGGACGGCCCTCGCGCGCCCAGCGGCGCGGTCCGGGGTGGTGGCGGGATGGTGGCGGGATGCACCTGAGGAGCACCCCGCTCAGGTCGGGTGCTGCGCAGGCGTCGCGGTCAACGGCGGCGGACGACGACCTTCATGTTCACCCGGAGGGTGTCGTCGTCCGGCGAGACGTAGACCGCGGTGACGCGGTGCGGCCCGGGGCGCAGGCCGCGCAGTCGCAGCACGTTCCGCCCGGTGCGCGACACCTGGGCCTTCTCGAGCCGGTCGGGCCTCTTCGCACCCACGAAGACCTGGCCCGCAGGGCGGCTCCCGTCGCTGGTGGTCACCACGGTGCGGATCCTGACTGCCTTCGTGGCAGCGAAGGACGCCTTGACCGGCGTCGCGGAGAAGGTCGTGGCGGGCTCGGTCTGCGGGGTGGCGCCGTAGTCGCCGCCCTTGATCAGCACGCGGGCGTAAGCCGTCTGTCCGAGGGCATTGGGGTGGTACCAGAGCGAGGTGTTGGTGCCGTCGCCCGCCTGGTTGACCCAGCGGTCGGGGTTGCCGACCGGGGTCGTGGCGTCGGGCTCGTGCTCGGCGAAGGCTTCCTTGATGCCGGGCACGAACGTCATCTGCCCGGCGTGAGCGACGTTCGCGGCGTCCGCGACGCCGGCCAGCGCGACGGTGCCGTCGTCGATCAAGGAGCGTACGGCGTCCCCCGCCTCGTACGGCGGGACGAGGGTGACGTAGCCGTTGTCGGTCTGCAGGTAGGGGTAGCCGAGCTGGACGATCTTGGCGTCGTCGCGCAACCCGGCGGCACGGATGCCGGCGATGCCGTCGAGGAGGAGCTGCTTGATCTCGGGCAGCTTCGCGCGGGCGGCGTCGATCGCTTCCTCGCAACCACCGCCCATCTTGAGGATGAAGCACTGCGTCACGATCGTGGTGAAGCCGGCGTCGTTCCCACCGTTGGTGAAGAGCACCAGATCGGTCTCGGGGGTGACGAAGTCGGCCTGCGGGCGAAGCTTGCGGGTGCAGTCGTAGTCGATCATCGAGGCATCGACGGCCGTCGCCTGGTAGGTCCAGAACTCCTCGTCGGGGAAGTTCTTCGTGTTGCAGAGGTCTGCGCGAGCCAGGTAGGCATCGGCCTGGGCCAAGGTCGTCACGCCCTGCGGCGTCGGGGTCGACTCGCTGGCGGTGTCCAGTGCCCGCGGGGCGATGAAGTCGCCGGCTTTGCCCCCACTGCAGGCGTGGTTGTCGAGCGTGACGGTCCGGCCCTGCTCACGCAGGGCCGAGGCGTACTGCTCGGCCCAGTTGAAGTGGCTGCGGTAGCAGTCGGCCGGACCGTAGGTCACCGGTTCCCCCGCCTCGTCGGTGGCTCCGTTGCCGGCCGAGTACGAATCCCCCAGCAGCACGATGTTCAACGGCTCGGCCCTCTGCGCCGGGGACGGCGTCGCCCCACGCGTTGCGGCGTCCCCCGGCGCGGCGAGCGCTGTCGGCGCCGCGAGCAACAGCCCGACGGCGAGACCTCCGCAGATCGACGCAGCGGAACGAGGACGCAACCTGGGGACTCGCACGATGAAGCCTTTCTGAGCAACGGGTGTCGAGGAGACAACGACCAGGTGGACCGCAGGCTACGAGGTCGAGGCCCCCGGCGCGTCGACGAACCGTGGCCACGCGGTCGAGGGCCGCCTACGCTAGGTTCGACCCCAGCGCGGCCGACGACATCGGGGACCCCATCTCATGATCACTCTCACCTACATCAGCACGGCGACCCGCGTGCTCGACCGGCCGGAGATCGAAGCGCTTCTGTCCACCTCGAGGCGCAACAATGCGCGCGACGGCCTCACCGGGATGCTGCTCTACGCCGACACCCACTGGATCCAGACCCTCGAGGGCGACGAGGTCCGCCTCGATGCCACGATGGAGAAGATCCGTGCCGACCCGCGCCATCGTGAGGTGACGGTGGCGCTGCGTGAGGAGATCGACCAGCGCTCGTTCTCCGAGTGGTCCCTGGGCTGCCGGGTCCTCACCCGCGAGCAGGTCGCCGCCATCCCCGGTTTCAACGACTACCTCGATCCGGACAGCGAGTTCTACCGGAGGAGCAACCTCGGACGAGCAGGTACCTTCCACCGCATCTTCCGCGAGACGTCGCTGCTCATGCCCAGCCGCGCTCCGAAGCGGGGCTCAGACCAAGGCTGACCACCAGCCCGTCGACCCCATTGGCGTCGAGGCTGAGCGCTCCTCCGTGAGCGACACACACGGCACGTGCGAACGCCAGGCCCAGTCCGTCGGCGTGCGGGACGAGGGCTGGGTCCTCCGACCCGGTGCGGGTCCCCCGCTCGAAGGGTCGCACCAACCGTTCGCGATCAGCGGCCGGGATCCCCGGACCGTGATCGGCCACGCGCACCTCGACGGCCCCCCGGACGCTGGAGGCGCTGACGGTGACCTGAGTCCCAGCGGGGGCGAACCTGATCGCGTTGTCCATCAGGGCCTCCACCGCCAGGCGGACCAGCGCGCTGTCGATCGTTGCCGGCAGCGCCTCTGCCACGTCGAGGCGGAGGACGAGTCCTTTCGCGGCCGCGGTGTCGTGGTGCGACAGCACCGACTCCCTCAGCAAGAAGGCCAGGTCGCACGGCTCGGCGTCCAGGGGTGTCGCCTCGTCGACGTCGACGAGGTGGCTGACGGTGAAGGCCAGATCCTTGAGCTTGCCGCTCGCGGCGTTGATGACCGACACGGACTGGTGCAGCGTCTCGGGCACCTCTCCTCGGCTCATCGCGTCGTTCATCAGCTCTGCGTGGCCCAAGATGATCGTCATGGGGGTGCGAAGTCCGTGGTTGACGGTCGTGACGAGTCGGTCGCGCAGCTTGTGGCGGACCAGGTCGGCAGACCACTCGTCGGTGACGTCCTGCATCAAGCAGAACGCCCCCTGAGTCTCTCCGCCCGGTGCTCGCAGCGGTGCAGCGTTGCACCGCAGATGGACCACCCGACCCGCCGTCGTGCGCAGCGTGCAGATCAGGTCGACGACGACCTCACCACGCAACGCGCGCGCCAGCGGAAGCTCCTCCCTGCGCAGCGCCCGCCCCTGAGCGAAGTCCATCGGGAGTACGTCGCCGGCGATGTCCCACTCGCTGAACCCCTCCACGGGGCGGCCGAGCAGCTGTTGCAGCGCAGGAGTGCACATCGTGACGATTCCATCGACGTCACTCGTGGCCAGGGTGATCGTCGGGTGAAACCTGAGTAGCTCCATGAGCCCACGCTGCACGCGCGCCACTGTACTCTCTCCGACGCCTTCGGGCGCAGGACGGGGCTCTCGAGCGGTGGGTGGCTCCGAGGGGGTCAGGAGAGGTGGTGCGGCTCCGGCGAGCGCTTGTGGGTCCAGTCGGCACCCGTCGGCTCCTGCGAGGCGTCGGCGCCGCCCTGAGTCTCCACTCGGTCACGGCCGTCGTCGGCGGCGGTGCGGGTCAAGGAGACCACCACCGACTTCGACGTGGGGGTGTTGCTCGCGACCGCCGTCGAGTCGAGCGGCACCAGGGGGTTCGTCTCGGGGTAGTACGCCGCTGCGGAGCCGCGGGGGGTGTCGTAGGAGACCACCCGGAAACCGCTGACGCACCGCACCTCGTCGTCGTCCTCCCACCGGGTGGTGATGTCGACCAGGTCGCCCTCGGTCAGGCCGGCTGACCTGACGTCGTCGGGGTGCACGAAGATCACCTTGCGCCCGCCCTCGATGCCGCGGTAGCGGTCGCTGAGCCCGTAGATCGTGGTGTTGTACTGGTCGTGGCTGCGCAGGGTCTGCAGCAGCAGGTGCCCCTCGGGCACGTGCACGACCTCGATCGGCGAGGCGGCGAACTCCGCGAGACCCGAGGTCGTCTCGAAGGTCCGCGAGTCGCGCGGCGGGTGCGGCATCACGAAACCGCCGGGCCGACGCGCGTTGACCTCGTAGCTCTCGCACCCCGGCACCACGCGTGAGATGTGCCTGCGGATGACGGCGTAGTCGTCGCGCATGTCCGACCAGCCGATCCCGTGGCGATCACCGATCGTCGCCTCCGCGACGCGGGTGACGATGTCGACCTCGGACTTCAGGTGCGGGCTGGCCGGCTCGAGCGGGCCGCGCGAGGAGTGCACCGAGCAGGTGGAGTCCTCCACGGAGATCCACTGCTCACCGCTGGCCTGGACGTCCTTCTCGGTGCGCCCCTTGGTCGGCAGGATCAGCGCCGTCTCGCCGCACACGAGGTGGGACCGGTTGATCTTGGTCGAGACCTGGACCGTCATCCGAGCGCGACGCAGCGCCCGGATCGCGGTCTCGGTGTCGGGAACCGCTTGGACGAAGTTGCCGCCGAGGCCCATGAAGAAGTGGATCTTGCCGTCGCGCAGGCCACGCAAGGAGTCCACGACGTCGAGCCCGTGCTCGCGCGGCGGGTCGAACCCGAACTCGGCCTGCAACGAGTCGAGGAAGTGCTCGGGGGCACGCTCCCAGATACCCATGGTGCGGTCGCCCTGCACGTTGGAGTGCCCGCGCACCGGCAGCAGGCCGGCCCCGGGCTTGCCGATGTTGCCCTGGGCGAGCGCCAGGTTGGTGACCTCCTTGACGGTGGCCACCCCGTTGCGGTGCTGGGTCAGGCCCATCGCCCAGCAGTAGACGGTCTTGGTCGACCCCCGCAGCATCTCGGCTGCCTCGGTGATCAGCTCGCGCGACAACCCGGTGGTCTCGACGACGAGCTCCCAGTCGAGGGCGCGCACGTGCTCGCACCACTCGGCGAACCCGGTGGTGTACTGCTCGACGAACTCGTGGTCGATGGCGTCCCACTCGACGAGCAGCGACCCGATGGCCTGGAACAGCGCCAGGTCGCCGTTGATCTTGATCGGCAGGTGCAGGTCGGTCAGGTCGGTGCCGTGCCCCACGACGCCACGGGCCTTCTGCGGGTTCTTGAAGTTGACGAGGCCGGCTTCGCGCAGCGGGTTGATCGAGATGATCTTCGCACCCTGCTGCTTGGCGATCTCCAGCGCAGAGAGCATCCGCGGGTGGTTGGTGCCGGGGTTCTGGCCGGCGATCACGATCACCGAGGCCTCGTGCACGTCGTCGAGCGTGACGCTCGCCTTGCCGATCCCGATCGACTCCTGCAGCGCGATGCTCGTCGACTCGTGGCACATGTTCGAGCAGTCGGGCAGGTTGTTGGTGCCGAAGGCCCGCACGAAGAGCTGGTAGGCGAAGGCCGACTCGTTGGAGGCGCGACCGGACGTGTAGAAGGTGGCCTCGTCCGGGCTCGCCAACGAACGCAGCTCGGCGCCGATCAGCTCGAACGCCTCGTCCCACTCGATCGGCTCGTAGTGGGTGCCCCCGGGCCGCTTGACCATCGGGTGGGTGATCCGCCCCTGCTGGCCCAGCCAGTACTCCGAGCGCCCGTCGAGGTCGGCGATGCTGTGCCGGGCGAAGAACTCCGGGGTGGCCCGGTCCGTGGTCGCTTCCTCCGCGACGGCCTTCGCACCGTTCTCGCAGAACTCCGCGGCGTGACGATGTCCCGGGTCGGGGTCGGGCCAGGCGCAGCTCATGCAGTCGAAGCCCTCGGCCTGGTTGAGCCGCAGCAGCGTCTGCGCGGTGCGCTTGAACCCCATGTGCTCGATCGAGCGCTTCATCGACACCGCTACGGCGGTGGGTCCGGCCGCATGGTCCTTCGGACCCTCGACCTTCAGGTCCGACTCCTCGTAACTGCCCTTGTCACGCTTGAACATCGACGATCTCCCTAGCTCCAGCGACGGCCCAGCTGCCCGGACCCCAGCGTGCCGCCGACGACTGCCGACGAGACGCGATGACGCGTTGTCCTGCGAGTGTGTCGGTGCGCGTCTGTCCCGCGGAACACCCCAGGCGGTGAGGTCGGTCGTCACGAGGCGCGGCTGACCTGCGCGGTGACCTCGCGCTCGGCCGATCCGGTGTCGATGCGCGGGGGTCGACTGCATGAGCGCCGGCACGGGTGGAACCGCGCCAGGTGACGGGAGAACGCCGTCGCCGGCGGCGCGGCCAGCCACTAGGGTGGCGCTCGTGGAGCTGTGTGTGGCCATCGCCGAGGACTCGCTGCTGGTCCGCGAGGGCATCCGACAGGTCATCGAGCGTCAGTCCGACCTACGTGTCGTGGCGACGACCGAGGATGCGGGAGGAGTGCGCGCAGCCCTCGTCGCGCACCACGTGGACGTCGTGGTCACCGACGTCCGGATGCCGCCCACCTTCTCCGACGAGGGGATCCAGCTCGCGGTGGAGCTGCGTTCCTCGCACCCTGAGGTGGGGGTGGTGGTGGTCTCGCAGTACGCCGAGGCGTCGTACGCACACGACCTGCTCGACTCCGGCAGCGCCGGGCGCGCCTATCTCCTCAAGGAACGAATCAGCGAGCCGCACGAGCTGGCGAGCGCGATCCGGGCGGTGGCCGAGGGCCGCTCGGTGATCGACTCGATCGTCGTCGACCTCCTCATCAACAACCGGGACGCCCGATCACCCCTGGCGGCACTGACCCCGCGCGAGCGCGACGTCCTCGACCAGGTCGCTCGGGGCAGGTCGAACGCAGGGGTCGCTGCGCAGCTGTTCCTCACCGAGCGCTCGGTGGAGAAGCACATCAACGCGGTCTTCTCGAAGCTCGGTCTCGAGATGACCCCCGACGTGAACCGCCGAGTCGTCGCGGTGCTGCTGCACCTCGCGGCGAGGAACGGTTCCTAGCGCCGGAAGTAGGTGGATCCTGCCCAGATGGTGGGGCTAGCACGCTTGTCCACGCACGCGTGTCCCCTGAGACTGGAGAGGTGGAGGTTCTCATCGTCGACGACCAGCCCCCGTTCCGTGCGGTCGCCGGCCAGCTGGTCTCGCTCCTCGGGTGGCACCTCGCCGGGGAGGCCGAGAGCGGGGAGCTGGCGGTCGCCGCGGCCCGGGAGCTTCGCCCCGAGCTGGTGCTCATGGACATCAACCTGCCGGGCCTCAGCGGCATCGAGGCGACCCGCACCATCATGGACGAGCTGCCGCAGACGCGGGTGGTGCTGCTGTCGACCTACGCCGAGTCCGACCTGCCCGACGATGCGCGCACGTGCGGCGCCATCGCCTACGTGCACAAGGAAGACCTGACCCCGCGGATGCTGCGTTCGATGCTGGCGGTCTAGCTCGGGCGCGGTGACGCGGTCGTGGCCACCTCGCCCTCGACGCCACGCGGCACCGCGGGGATGACGAACCTCAGCCGGGTGCCGTGACCGGGGGCCGACACCACCTCGAGCGTGCCGCCGATGGCTCCCAGTCGGTCACGCATGTTGAGGAAGCCGTGACCCTCCCGACCGTGCGCCATGTCGTAGCCCGCGCCGTCATCGGCCACCTCGACCCTCAGGGTCTGCTCGTCGGCGCTCACCGACAGCGTGATCGACGCGCCGTCGCCGGCGTACTTCGCGGCATTCTGGAGCGCTTCGGTGCAGCAGAAGTACGCCGCTGTCTCGGCCTGCTCGGGATAGCGGCCCGGAAGGCTCACGTCGACCGAGCACGGCAGTCCAGAACGCCCGGCAGCCGTGCGCAGCGCCTCGCTCAACCCGCGGTCACGCAGCAGTGGCGGGTAGATGCCGTGCGCCAGCTCCCGCACTTCGTTGATGGTCGTGTGGACGTCCGTGCGAAGGTCGGTGAGCATCTGCGGGACCATGTCGGTCTCGCCGTCCTCGGCCATGCTGGCCGCAAGACCCAGCTTCACCGCAAGCGCCACCAGGTGCTGCTGGGCGCCGTCGTGGAGATTGCGCTCGATCGTCCTCCTTGCCGCGTCGGAGGCGGTGACGATACGCAGTCGTGATGCCTGGAGCTCCTCGTTGCGCTGCGCCAGCTCCTTCAGCGACTCCTGCAGGGCCGAGTCGAGCTGGACGTTGTGCAGCGCCAGACCGAGCTGGTGGGCGAGCTCGACGAGAGCGTCGTCGTCGGCGTCGCCGAAGTCTGCGGTGCGTTCGGGTCGGACGACGACCACCAGCCCGAGGAGCTGCCCCAGGTGGGCCACGGGCACCACGCGGAAGTCGCCGTGCGGCTCGGCGGGGACCAGGTCCGGCAGCCAGACCCTCACCCAGGCCGGGCCGCCGATCCTGGCTCGAGTGACGGTCGTCGCCTCAGCACCGCTCACCCGCAGCAGCGCGGCAGGTCTCGACGGCACACTCGTCGTGCGCCGCAACGCATCCGACGTCCCGGTCCAGATCTCCACCACCGTGCCCGGGAGGGTCTCGCGCACCGACTCCGCCAGCTGCAGCATGAGCTCGTCCATCGGCACCGCACGGCTCATCCGAGCGCCGAACGTCGTGACGATGTCGCCGGTCGAAGGTCGCTCGTCGTGCAACAGGGAGCGAACCTCCTCGGCCACCGTGGAGCGCACCGGCGGCACGAGCAGGGCCGCGACCAGGGCCGCGACCACGCTCGACAACATGACTCCCTGCTCGGTCCCGACCGGCCGACCGTTGATGCCCACCACCAGCACGAGGTAGACGGCCACCACGACCAGGGCCGCCGCGGCCAGCGCGCTGGCGTGCACGACGACGTCGGCGGCTCGCTTGTCGTTCACGGATCGGCGCGACACCACCAGCGCCGTGGGCGCGAGCGCGAGCAACACCACGAGCCAGGGTCCCGGATCGTGCGGCGACCCGGTCATCAGGCTCAGCGCCCAGAGCGAGGCGCCGGCGCCGACGGCCACGGCGAGCGCCGCCAGGAACCAGCGCAGCTGGGTCCTCGTCAGGCCACGGCGGGGGGATCGGTCGGTCATGGGTCACTCCGTCCTGAGGATGTCGGCGATCCGGGCGTGGGCCGCCTGTCGTCCGGGCCACCAAGCGAGCACCACCGCGGTCAGCGCGGTGAGCGTGCAGATGGCCAGCAGCGCCCCGACGGGGGTCGGAGCCGCGTACTGCAGCGGCGTGTACGTCGCGACCGCGCGCCACAGGGTGCGACCGAGAGCGAATCCCACCGGCGCACCGACCACGAGTCCGACCACCGCGATGACCAGTGCCTGGACGGCCACCGTGGCACGGGTCTGAGCAGGGGTCATGCCGATGGCTCGGAGCGTCGCGAGCTCGATGGAGCGTCGGCGGATCGTGGACCACAGCGCATGCCCGAGAGCACCACACGCAAGGAGGACCAGGAGAGCCGCGAGTGCCACCGGGAGCGGGCGCACCTGCTTGAGCTGGTCGACGACCCTGCCGTTGCTGGCCGGCCCGAGCTCGAAGCCGGAGTCGACATACCGGGGAAGGGTCGTCAGCACGACCTCGGTGAGCTGTTCGAGGACAGCGGGGTCCTGGGTCGCGGCGTGCGTCAGCTCGATCAGCAGGAGCCGGAAGTCGAAGGTGGTGAAGATCTGGTCGAAGCCACCTCCGGTCACCCAACCGCCCTCGTCGAAGCGGTTGTTGGGGCCTTCCGGCAGCAGCCCGATGCCGACGACGCGCAGCTCTGTCCGTCCGCCCGTGCCGGTGAGAAGGAGCTCGTCGCCGATGTCGACGCCGAGGGCGAGAGCCGACGACGGCCCGAGCAGCACCTCGTCGGCAGTCTCGGGGCTCCGTCCGTCGAGCACCACGTCGGCGACAGGCAACGCGGACGCCTCGCGGCTGAAGAGGGTGACCGAGGCATCGCTCGAGGCACCCGTCGCCACGCCGACCCGAGGCGAAGCGAGGCCGACGACCCGGTCGTCCTCGGCGAGCGCGGCTTCGACCTCGGTGGTGGGGATGTACTCGAACCCGCCGAAGCCGGTGAAGGCGCCCGAGTCGAACGACTGCCCGAAGCGCTCAGGATGATCGACCGCGTCGGAGACGCCGCTGCCGACCACCAACACCGCCACCAGGCCCAGGACGCCCGCCACCGAGGCGACGAGCGTGGACCTGACCGGAGCTGCGCCTCGGCCGGGCTCGAGGGCCAGTCGGCACCCCACGATCAGCGCCATGGGGAGAGCGGCGGGAGCCAGCCCCGTCCGCACCAGCGCACGGCGAGCGCGAGCTGGTCGACGTGCTTCACGCGTGGTGGCGGCCGCGCCTCCCGCCGCCACCAGGGCGCCCACCGCGATCAGCAGCAGCCCTCCCCAGGTGAGCACGCCGACGTCGAGCCGCAAGCCTGGCTCCGGCTCGAGCTGTGCTGCCGTACCCATCGGGAAGAAGCGTGAGGCCGACACGGCGCCGGCGATGGCCACCAGCGCACCGACCACGACAGCCAGCAGGGGCCCGATGATGACCGCCGCTCCGATCTCGAGCCGGCCCATGCCGAGAGCCGACAAGGTCGCGTTCTCGTGCCGGTTCTCGGCGAGGTGACGCAGGAGCATCTGCCCGAGGAGCACCGTCGTCGCCACTGCCGCGACGATCCCGAGCGCACTGAGGCTCCGCGCCTCGAAGTCGATGCTGTGCTGTCGATCCGCGTACCGCTTCTGGAGGTCCTGCACGTCCAGGTCGGGTCTCCCGGTCATCCGGGCCAGGTCTGCGCGGAAGCGGTCCACGTCGGCGGCGCCGCCGCGCAGTCGAACCAGGGCATCTTCGGACGCGCTCGGGTCCCCTCGCCCGCCGAGGCCGTAGTAGCCCTGCGGATGCGCTGCTGCCACTCCGGGCGAGGGGACGATGATGCCGTCCTCCCCTGGCCAGTCCGCGTAGAAGGGCGTCCGGATGACGCCCACGATCCGCAGGACGATCCGGTCCCCGCGAAGCGCACCCGTCTCACCGTCACCCATCCCGATCTGTTCCGGCGCAGGCAGCTGCAGCTCGACGGTGTCGCCCACCTCTCGCCCCCAGCGGTCGGCGAACTGCCGGGTCACCACCGCTTCGTCAGCCGCGTCGGTGCGGTAGACCCGTCCGCTCAGGACCACCGGCTTCTCCAGGGTGACCAGGACGCCGGCATCAGTGGGCGTCTCGATCAGTGTGTCGATCGGAATCTCGTCGCCGAGCTCGCCCAGTCCGCCCGAGATGACCCGGCCGAGCGCCTCGACGTACGGGAGCGAGACCAGCGGGCTCCAGTCGAACCCCGGCTCGATCTGACGCACCGCGACCGTGGCCGGGTCGGTGACCTCCACGAGTCGGTCCAGGGCCGACTCGGCCCGACGAGCACCGGCGAAGGCCGCCATGATCACCGTGCCTGCGACGGCGACGAGCAGGCCGAGGGCGACCAGGGAACGCCACCGCCGTCGGATGTCTCGACGTCCCCAGGCCCACGCCGACGTCATCACCGGCTCGCCGAGACGTGGTGTACCTGCTCGCGGCAGGTGAGGTCTTCGGCCGAGGCCTGCGTCGCGACCATCGATCACTCGGCTCGCAGCACGTGGGCGATGCGGAAGCCCGACGACCTCATCGCCGGCCAGACAGCGACCAGGTAGGCCACGAGCAGGGCGACCGGGCCGACCAGGCCCAGCACGAGCACTGCCGTCGGCGCCACGTACTGCACGGGCGTGAAGTCGGCGACGAGCCGCCACACGCTCCGGCCCACGGCAAGCCCCACGGGAAGACCGAAGACGACGCCGACGAGCGCGAGCACGGTGGCCTGCGTGGCGATGACCCCGCGGCTCTGCCAGGGGGTCAGCCCGGTCGCGCGGAGGACGGCGAGGTCGTGGGCCCGGCGCCGCGTAGCGGTGGCGATGGCGTGACCGACTGCCCCGATGGCCAGCAGGGCCAAGAAGATGCCGAGGGCGAGTGGAAGAGCCCGGATCTGGTCGAGCTGTCCGGTCGCAGCGGACACGTCCAGCCCTCCCGCGGCGGGGTCGGAGAACAGCGGGCCCGCGCCGGCCAGGTCAGGAATCCGGTCGACGACATCCGAGGTGAGTCGATCCGGGAGGCGGTCGTCTCGCGCTGCCTCCTCGACGCTGGTGAACAGGACGCTGAACTTGAAGTCGTCGAAGAGGCTGTCGTAGCCGTGGGTCGTGACGAAGCCGCCCGCGTTGTAGGTGTTGTGGGGTCCGGTGGGCACGAACCCCGCCCCGACGATCTCGAGCCTCCCGGTAGCGCGGCTGCCGGCGAGCTCGATGCTCTCGCCGACCGTGGTGCCGAGCCTGCTGAGCAGGCCGGGGCTGAGCAGCACCTCGTCCTGCGACTCCGGCATCCGGCCCTGGGTGACCACTGCGGGCAGGGACTTCGATCCCGTGTCGTAGGACCACAGGTCGACCGATGCCGCGCCTCCCGACACCCCAGCGGTGCCGACGCGGCCACGGTCGACGCCGCTGACGTAGTCGAGCGACCGCAGCGCCTCGGCGATCTCGTCGACCGGCAGGAACTCCTGGCCGTTGAACCCGGCGAAGGCGAGTGCTTGGTAGGTCTGGCCGAAGCGTTCGGGGTGGTCGATCGCATCGTCGACGCCGTGCGAGAACGAGAAGGCAGCGACGACGCCGAGGACGCCGGCGACCGCACCCACCAGGGCGGGCAGCACCGGCACACTGGTGCGTCCCAGACCCCGTTCGAGGGCGAAGCGGGTTCCGATGACGACCGGCACGGGTGCGCCGGTCCGGGTGACCGCACCGGCGACCGGGGACCGACGCGGGGCCCCGGTCGTCGAAGCGCGCAGGCTCAGGACGGCGCTGAAGGCCGCGCCGGCCGTGGCGAGGGCGACCACCGCGACAGCGACGCCTGCGAGCACCACCGCGTCGACAGCTGCTCCCGGGTTCGGCTCGATGCCGGACGCGGTCCCGATCGGGAAGCGGCTGGAGGCGACGACGCTGGCCCCGACCGCCAGGACGACCCCGACCGCGGAGGCGAGCAGCGGGCCGGCGGCGGCGCTGGCGATGGTCTGCCGAGGAGTCATCCCCAGGGCTCGTCCGGTGCGCAGCTCGCTGGTCTCTGCGGCGGCGTAGCGGGCGATGGCCTGGCCCACCAGGAACAGGCCGGCGAAGAGGGCGGCCAGCCCGAAGACCACCAGGCAGCGGCCCTCGAAGTCGAGGTTGCGTTGCAGCTCGACCTGGTCGTCGCCGAAGCTGACGACGTCGATGTCGGCGCGGCCGGTGATCCGTTCGACGTCGCGTCGCAGACGTGCGACGTCGGCCGGCCCGCCGTCGAGCCGGAACTGGGCGTTGAACCAGGTGTTGGCACCCTCGACTCCGGTGAAGTTGTCGCGATGCCGGCTGAAGAGGGCGGGCGAGATGAGGAGGCCGCCGCCCCTGCCCGGCAGGTCCATGGACCATGGCGATCGCACGACGCCGACGATCGTGATGTCGACGACCGGCCCCTCGAGCTGGTCGTAGGACACGTCGTCCGGGAGGGTGCCGGCCTGCTGCGGGCTGGGGAGATGGGCGACGATCACGTCACCGACCTCGAGGTCGTTGGCCTCTGCGTACGCCGGGGTCATCACCGCCTGGTCCGGGGCATCGACGTCGTACTCACGGCCCTCGAGGACGACCGGTGTCTCCATCGCGGTGCCGAACTCGTCGTCGGGGTGAAGGAAGTCGACACCGTCTTGCGTGATGCCCCCTTCGAACGCGGGGGCCGCGCCGAGGAAGAACTCGCTCATGGCCTCGACGTAGTCCAGCTCGCGGAACGGCTGCCAGTCGAAGTCGGGGGTGTTCGGCAGCACCATCGCATCGATCGGCAAGGTGCGCTGCGCGAGCCGGTCGTAGGACGTGGTGCCCCGGTGCGCGCCCGCGAAGGCCGTCATCACGGTGGCACCCGAGACGGCGACCAGAAGTGCGAGCACGGCCAGCGATCGCCAACGGCGCTTCAGGTCACGCTGCAGCCAGGCCGACACGACCCTCACGGCCGGCGGCTCAGGTCTCGGCTGGAGGGCCGGTCGGGGCCGGTCGGGAATGCTGGAGCGTCGGTGTCGAGGCGCCCGTCGCGCATGGCGACCTCACGGTCTGCGCCGGCGGCGACCTCGGGCGAGTGGGTGACCATGACCACCGTCTGACCGTCACCGTGCAGTCGGCGGAAGAGCTCGAGCACCTCGGCGCCCCCCTCGGTGTCGAGGGCCCCGGTGGGCTCGTCGGCGAGCAGCAGGGTCGGGCTGTTCACCAGCGCACGGGCGATCGCGAGGCGTTGGCGCTGGCCGCCCGACAGCACGGCCGGCACCTGCTCGCGCCGGTCGGAGAGACCGAGCAGGTCGAGCAGCTCGTGCGCCCGCGCGACCGCTTGCTTGCGCTTCATGCCGCCGAGCACGGCCGGCAGGACGATGTTCTCCGTCGCCGTGACTCCGTCGAACAGGTTGAAGAACTGGAAGACGATGCCGATGTGATGACGCCGGAACTTGGCCAACCAGGCCTCGGACCTGTTGTCGACGCGCTCCCCCGCCACCTCGACGGTGCCCTCGTCGAGGCGGTCGAGACCGGCGACGACGTTGAGCAGTGTCGACTTGCCGCACCCGGACGGACCGGTGATCGCGACGAACTCACCGGGGGCGATGTCGAGGTCGAGACCACGGAGGGCTCGTACCGGGGCGAGGTCGGCGGTGAACGTCCGCCGCGCGCCGCGCACGCTGACCGCAGGGGTGCTGCTCGGGGTCGGCCCGCTGTCGGTGCTCATCAGGTCAGCTCTCTGTCGGCGAGGAGGGAGTGGCGTAGCGAGCAAAGGACTGGATCGTGGCGACGCGGCCCTTGACCTCGCGATGTCCGAGGTCGACCCAGTCATGGGGTTCGAACGAGTTCGCAGCGGCCGTCAGCGTGGCGGCGGAGGCAACCGTGGTGCCGGCCGGGCGAGCCAGGTCCTGGAGGCGCTGGGCGAGGTTCACGACGTCACCGACGACGGTGTACTCCACGCGCTCGGTGCTGCCGAGGTAGGCCGCGGCGACCTCACCGGTGGAGAGCCCGATGCCGAGACCGAACGGCATCAACCCGTCCTCGACCCATCGCGCGTCCAGGGCGGCTTGTCGCGCATGCATGCCCTCGGCCGCGCGCATCGACTCCCCGGCGTGCCCCGGTCGCGGGCGGGGGGCGCCGAAGACCGCCATGACGGCGTCTCCGACGTACTGCATCACCGTGCCTCCTTCGCCGATGATGGCGGCGTTCATCTCGCGCCGATGCGCGTTCAGCTGGCCGGCGAGAACGGTCGGATCAGCGTTCTCGGCGATCGCCGAGTAGCCCCGGACGTCCGACATGAGCACGGTCACGGTGAGCCGGTCGGTGCGGTCCACCGAGCTCTTGTCGAGACGCAGCTCGTCTGCGAGACCCCCCGGCAGCATGCGCGAGAGGGTCTGGCCCTGCTCCTCGCGGTCGAGGATCGCACTGTGCAGCATGCGCAGGTGTCGCAGCGCGTCGACGCGCCCGACCGACGCATCGGCGGCGAGGACCAGGAAGAGACTCTCGATGGCGTTGTTCACCGCTTCGGGCGTGGACTTCGTCTGCGCGGCGATGGCCTTGACCGGGCGACCCTCGGCGACCTGACGCAGCAGCTCCTCCTGCGCGTCGGTGAGGGTTCCCTCGGCTCGGGCCGGCGAGACCATCGCGGTGACGATCTCGGGGTCCAGCATCGAGCCCCCCGTCGCGACCTCGCGGATCGCTCGGGCCAGGCGGTCGCCGTCTGCCACCCGGTCCTTGAGGAGGTAGGCGTACCCCGCCGCCCCGTCGGAGAGCAGCTCGATGACGTAGTCGGGGCTGTCGAACTGGCTCAGCACGACGATGGCGGTGCCTGGGAGCCGCTTGCGGATCTCCCGGGCCGCATCGATGCCCTCGCTCTGGAACGTCGGCGGCATCCGGATGTCGGTGACCACCACCTGGGGCGCCAACCGGGTCGCGGTCTCGACGAGCTCGTCGTAGTCACCGGCGACGCCGACCACCTCGATGGCCGCGGCGCGGGCCAGGAGGGCGCGGACGCCCTCCCGCACGATCAGGTTGTCATCGGCGAGGACCACCGTGATCGCGTCGGTATCGCGGTCGTTGTCAAAGGACACGGCACCACTGTCATACGATCCACGACCGAGCGCTATAGGGACAGCTCACCCCACATGGTGGTGGTAGCCACCCCCGCGAGGGCCGGATGACCCGCTGTCGCCTGCCGGCTGACCGTCCTAGCCTCGTCGCCATGTCCCGTGCACCCACCCGCGTCACCGCCAGAGCAACGTCCCTCTCGTGGATACCGTCCGAGGCGGTCCTGGGCATGATGAAGGGTGCCTTCACCTCGGGAGTCAGTCATTACGATCCTCCGCCGCCGTCGCGCATCGTCGATCTCGACGGCATGCGTGACGCCGACGTCCTCCGTTTTGCGAACCTGCTGACTGCCTGGGCGGACTTCGACGGCGACCGCGTGGTCGCGTGCGACCAGGGCGGCGGCGTCGTCATGGGTTCCACGACCGTCAGGATCGGCGGGGCCAGGGTGCGCTTCGCCGCGGTCACCATGCCCGAGCTGCGTGCAGCACCCGAGATCGGCGAGGGCTGGGTCCGCTTCACCCAGACCTCCGGAGGTCGCACGGCGCTTCCGCTGCCGCGCAAGATCTCGAGGGCGCCGTTCGTCAAGCTGCAGTCCCCGCTGGTGTGGACCACCCTGCGGCTCACCCTGCACGCTGACGGACACAGCGTCGTCGAGCTCGCGGGCGCCAGTCCGTTCCCTCGACACTGGGTCTACGACACCGACGACGTGGTCGCGCTGAAGGCGGGAGTCGCCGACTGGTCCGCGTGGCTGGGCCAGCCCTCGTGGCAGGCCACGCCGTGGGGTGACCAGGACTCACCCGTCGTCGTCGCGCAGGCCGAGAGCGAGCTCGAGCGTCAGTTGTCGGGCCTGCTCATGCGCGGTGCTCGCAAGCCGAGGATCCGCTCGCTCGAGACCGGGACGACCCTCGTCGAGGAGGGTGACCGGAGCAAGGACCTGTTCTTGGTCCTCGACGGCATGTTGTCGGTGAGCGTCGGGAGCTCGGCGCTCGGGGTGGTCGGGCCCGGGGCGGTCCTGGGCGAGCGGGCGATCCTCGAGAACCGGCGCCGCACGGCGACCCTCACGGCGCTCACGCCGGTGCGGGTGGCGGTCGCGTCGTCCGAGGCCATCGACCGGGAGGCCCTGGCGAGCCTGGCCGCGCTTCATCGTCGCGAAGAGGTGTGAGACTCACCTCGCTGGGCGTCCGGGGCCCGGGGTCATCCCGTCCGGCCTGCGGGTGACCGGACCTGACAGGCGACGAAACCGAGCTCCGAAACCAGTGCACGACGCCATACACAGATCGTTCGCAAAAGCAAGCCGGTCAGCAGGCTCACTCCGCGCCCCGGCGAAGGACCACACTGCTGCATCTCGTCACATCCCTCGAACGAAGCAGGTGCATCGTGAAATCAGCCCATCGTCTTGCCGTCGCTGCGTCGATCACGACTTTGACTCTGACGTTGACGGTCGCCGGTTGCGGCAACGACGACCCCGGCACCGTCGCGACCCCGTCATCGGCGACGTCGCCATCGAGCAGCGCCGAACCCACCGAGTCGGAACCCACCCCCGTCGAGGCGAGCGCGGAACAGACCAAGGCCTGCTCGTCGCTCCTGGCCCTGCAGCAGACCATGGCGACGATCGGCGGTGGCAAGCCCGACCAGAAGACGATCCTGACCATTCAGGGTTTGATGGACGACATCGCTGCCGGGACGCAGGGAGACCCCGCGACCAGTGCCCGGGCTGCGGCCGACACCATCAGCGAGGCGCTCGACACCCACAACCTCAAGCTGCTCGACACCGACGAGTTCTTCGGCACGCTGATCGCTCCCGCCGCAGCCGGTCGTGAGTGCGGTTTCACACCGCTCGACATCACCATCGACGAGATGGCCGCAGCGACTGACGAGGACAATCCGATGTTCCACTACCTGGGTCTGCCCGACGAGGTCTCGGCCGGCACCTACAGCATCGGTCTCACCAGCTCGAGCAAGGCGTTCCACGAAGCGATCGTGGTCAAGCTCAAGAACTCCTACGCGGGCAGCAAGGACGACCTCCTCGCCCTGCCGGACGCAGCCATGGGAAAGCAGTTCGACGGGGCGCCGACGGTCGGTTACGTGCCGCCGGACGGCTCCGGATTCGTCAACGCCGACCTGAGCGCACCAGGTCGATACCTCGTCTTCTGCCACATCCCGCTCGACGGGAAAGGCGGACAGCTGGTCATGGGGGAGAACGGTCCCATCTGGCACTTCCTGCTCGGCATGGCTGAAGAGATGACGGTCAGCTGAACGCCTCCAGGGGCTGGTCGCGCCGCGACCTCCTCACCGCACTGGGTGCGGCCGCTGCCTCGGTGCCGGCAGCGTCCCTGGTGGGTGGCTGCTCCGGTGGCCCTCGCCGGTCGAGCTCCGGGCCGACCGGTCCTTCGGCTCGGGCATCCCTACCTCTGGCGCCGTTCGTGGGAGAGACGGAGCTCGCCCAGAGCGGCGCCCGGTTGGTCAGCCAGTGCCCCTTCCCCCCGCCGTACACCCGTCCGCTCGTGATCCCCACCCCGCTGACCCCGACCTCGGTCACCCCGGAGCGGGACCACTACGACATCACGGCAGGAGTCGGCGAGGCGGAGATCCTCACCGGGACACGCACCGAGATCTGGGGATACGACGCGACCTTTCCTGGGCCGCTCTTCGAGTCGAGGCGAGGCCGCGGCGCGAGCATCCGCGTGCGCAACGAGCTACCCGTGCCGATCGTGCGCCACCTGCACGGCGGCCTGACGCCGTCGTCCTCGGACGGCTACCCGCTCGACTACGTGCTGCCTGCCTCGGGCTGGGACCAGCACCTGCACATGCCTCGAACGGTTCACGACCGCGAGTTCACCTACGACTATCCACTGGACCAACGAGCAGCAACGTTGTGGTACCACGATCATCGGATGGACTTCAGTGGCCCGCAGGTGTGGCGGGGCCTGGTGGGCATGCACCTGCACCGCGACGACGAGGAGACGGCGCTCGGGCTCCCGGACGGCGATCATGAGCTCCCCCTCCTCATCTGCGACCGTTCGTTCGGGCCCTCGGGGGAGCTCCTCTATCCCTCCGTCGACGCCCGCCTGGTCGAGCCCCCGGGCGTGCAGGACGACTTCACCAACGGGGTCCTGGGAGACACCGTCCTGGTGAACGGCACCTGGGCGCCCTACCACGAGGTCCGCCAGGGCAGCTACCGTCTGCGACTCGTCAACGCGAGCAACGCACGCCACTACCGCCTGACGGTCGACCCCCTACCGGCAGCGAGCGAACCGTTCGTGCAGATCGGCACCGACGGCGGGCTGATGGCGTCCCCGATGGAGGTGCGTAGCCTGCTGCTCGCGCCGGCCGAGCGCGTCGACGTCGTGATCGACTTCTCCCTCTATGCCGAGGGAGACGTCGTCACGCTCAGCAACCTGTCTGGTTCGGGGCGAACGGCCGAGCTCCTCCAGTTCCGAGTGACCGGACCGGACGACCGGCCCCGGTGGGTGCCCCCGCGCCGACTCTCCGACGTCCCGGTGCTGGTGAGCGAGCAGGCGGTGCGCACCCGCCGCTTCACCTTCTCCCGAGTACCGATCGGGAGTGGTGCCGAGTTCCACATCGGCCACGAGGCCTTCGACCCCGACCACGTGGCAGCCGACCCACGTCAGGGCGACGTCGAGATCTGGGAGTTCCTCTCCGACCTCGCCCACCCCGTCCACGTGCACAACACGCAATTCCAGATCCTCGGCGACAGCGGGCCACCGGCCTGGAAGGACGTGGTGAGCCTGGCCGCCCATGACACGGCACGAGTGATCGCACGCTTCGACAGCTTTCGGGGGACCTACATCATGCACTGCCACAACCTCGAGCACGAAGACATGGGCATGATGGCGAACTACGAGATCCGCTGACCCTCACCTGCCACCGGACTACTCGCGACTCACTCCCACCCCGAAGCCTCCTGCCAAGGTTCGTGGAGGCAGGGGTGGGGCGCGCCGTGAGCCGACGCCAGACGCCTCGAGGAGCTCGGACGGAGCAGACTGGGCCAAGGCGATCGTGGTCCACCTTCGGTGTGCTTGGGCGTTCAGTCGTGGGCGAAGGCGATGTTCGGCAGCACTCTGCTCAGCCAGGCTGGGGGGTACCAGGCGGCCTTGCCGGTCAGGCGCAACATCACCGGCAGCAGCACCAGGCGCACCAGGAAGGCGTCGAGCAGCACCGCGATGCCGAGGACGACACCCATGTCCTTGGGCGGGATCGGACCGGAGACGGCGAAGGTGAAGAACACCGCCACCATCATGGGGGTCCGTTCTGTGAGTCGGTGCCGGGATGGACGTCGGCCGGTCGCCTCGATGAGGCGTCAGATGAGCGCCGGGAAGGCGCGGGCCGCGGTGTAGACCGCAACGCCCAGGACGAGGAGCGTGAACGCAGCTTGGAGCTTGTCGGTCTTGATCCGGTCGGCCAGGCGTGCGCCGAACACGGCGGCGACCGAGGAGGCGACGGTCAGAGCCACCACCAGCCACCAGTCGGGGCTGACACCCGATCCGGCCCGCACGATGAGCGCGGACGCCGAGGTGATGGTGATGACGACCAGGGACGTGCCCACGGCGTACGTCATCGGAAGCGCGAGGGCGAGGAGCAGCGCCGGTACTACGAGGAAGCCGCCGCCGACGCCGAGGAAACCGGTGAGCAGACCGACGACGGTGGCAGTCAGGAGCACCCTGAGGGCGCGCGGGCAGTTGCAGCCGAAGGTCGGGCTGAACGTGATGATCGGGTCATCGAGCCGTGGCCGCTGACCCGTGCGTGGCCCGGTCGGGTCGCGGTGGCCCAGCCGGCGCCAGGCCATCAGGCCGCCGACGAGCAGCATCAGTGCGGCGAAGGAGGCCAGCAGGACGTCCTCGCTGACCGTGGCCGAGGCCCGGGCGCCCGCCACCGCGCCGCCGATCGCGACGGCCCCGAAGACGGTGCCGCGACCCAGCAGCACGTTGCCGGAGCGGTGAGCAGCGATCGCGCCGGCCAACGAGGTCACCCCGACCACGACCAGGGAGCCGGTCGTGGCCTGGGCCGGCGACTCGCCCAACAGGTAGACCAGGACCGGCACGGCCAGGATCGAGCCGCCGCCGCCGAGGGAGCCCAGGGACAACCCGATGAGCAGGCCGGCCGCGACAGCGAGGACGAGCACCATGCTCAGGCCTCCGGGCCGACCAGGTGTAGTCCCACCTTCTCGGCATTGTCGAAGGTGTCGTCGATCGAGACCAGGTTTCGGCCGGCGGCGGCGAGGAACGAGGCGGCGACCGAGGCACGGTAGCCCCCTGCGCAGTGCACCCAGACCTCACCGTCGGGGACCTCGTCGACGCGGCGCGGGATCTCGTGGATCGCAATGTTGACCGCGCCCTTGATGGCGGCCTTCTCGTGCTCGTCGGCTCGGCGCACGTCGAGCACGACCACCGGGCGGTGGCGCCGCACCTGTTCCAGGTCGGCGAACGTCGCGGTCGCGAAGCTGCCGAGCTCGCGGTCGGTCCAGTCCGCTGGGCCGCCGGTCGCGTGCGCGGCGGGGCGGTCGATGCCGATGCGCACCAGTTCGCGCTGGGCCTGGGCCACCTCGTCGGCGCTCTCGCCGAGCAGGGTCACCGGGGTGCCCCACTCGATGAGCCAGCCCAGGTAGGTCGCGAAGCCGCCGTCGAGCCCGAAGTTCACGGTGCCCGGGGCGTGCCCAGCAGCGAATGCGGTGCGGTTGCGCAGGTCCACGACCCACTCGCCGGACTCGATGCGGCGGCGGAGCTCGTCGACGTCGGCGCGCTGGGGCGCGCTCAGGTCGGGGGCGTCGGGCCCTGCTGCGTTACGGGGGCCCATCTGTGCGTAGTAAGCGGGGTAGGCACCGAGCCCGTCGAGCAGCTCGCGCACGTAGGTCTGTTCGTCTTGGGTGAGCACGGGGTTCTGCGCCTTCTCCTGACCGATCGTCGAGGAGGTCGCGTCGCTCTGTGTGGCAGAGCAGAACGAGCCGAAGCCGTGGGTCGGGTAGACCTCGGTGTCGTCGGGCAGCTGCTCGGCGAGAAGGTGCGCCGAGGCGTGCTGGTGGCGCACCAGGGCGTCGGTGTTCTCCTCGCCCATCAGGTCGGGGCGACCCGTCGCGCCGAAGAGCAGCGACCCACCCGTGAAGACCGCGAAGGGTTTGTCGCTGTCGGTGACGGCGTACGACAGGTGGGTGTAGGTGTGTCCCGGGGTCGCGATGGCGCGCACCGCGATGTGCTCGCTGACCTGCACCACCTCCCCGTCGACGACCGGCGTTCGCTCGAAGGACACGTCGTCCGCGCCGTTGACCAGATAGGCGGCACCGGTCGCCTCAGCGAGGGCGAGACCGCCGGTCACGTAGTCGTTGTGGATATGGGTCTCGAGAACGTGCGTGAGGCGCACGCCGTCGGCCTCGAGGACCTCGAGGACCCGGTCGATGTCGCGCTGCGGGTCGATGACGACCGCGACGCTGCCGTCGTGGACGACGTAGCTGCGGTCGCCGAGGGTCGGGGTCTCGATGACCCGAACGGTCAGCTCAGTGGTGTGCTCGCTCACGGGGCTCCTCATTTCTCGGTCGGGCGGCCGGCGCGGATCCAGGCGGAGGTGCCGCCCGCGACGTTCACGGCGTCGAAACCGCTGCCTGTCAGGAATTCGGTCATGGCGCTGCTGCGGTTTCCCGAGGCGCAGACCATGTGCACCGTGACGAGCTTGTCGAGCTCGTCGGTGCGGCCGGGCAGCTGCCCCATCGGGATGTTCACAGCGCCGGGCAGGTGAGCCTCGGCGTACTCGTCCGGCTCGCGCACGTCGACGAACATGGCGCCCTGCTCGAGCTCGATAGCGGCTCGGTCGATGTCGATCTCACGCATCTCGGGTCCTCCTGGGAGCTGATGGTCGCTCGAGGGGGTATCCCCTCGGGGGGTTATCACGTCAACGTAGCACAACCCCCAGGGGGGATGTACAGTTGTGTCGAGCACCCTTTGCCACCCCACCCGGGTGGCCACACGTGGAAAGAAGTCGATGAGCACCTACACGATGAGCAGGACGCTGGACCGTCCCTACGACGAAGCCGTCGCAGCGGTGCGAGAGCAGCTGGCCGAGGCCGGATTCGGGATCCTCACCGAGATCGACCTCAAAGCCACGCTGAAGGAGAAGCTCGACGTCGACGTCGCACCGCAGGTGATTCTCGGGGCCTGCCGTCCCCAGATCGCCCTTCAGGCACTCGACGTGGAGCCGTCGATAGCAGCGCTGCTGCCCTGCAACGTCGTGGTGCGGGCCCTCGACGCGTCCACCACCGTCGTGGAGGCCTTCGACCCCGACGTCATGATGAGCGTGGGACTCGGCGATACCGACGGTCCCGTCAACGACGCGATCCGCAGCGTCGCCACCGATGCCCGCGAGCGGCTCTCAGCCGCACTGGCCGCCCTGGAAGGAACCAGCTGATGGACCTCGAACCCACGGAGATCAAAGCCATCATCACGCGGATGAAGCGCGCCAACGGACACCTGGCCAGCGTGATCCGGATGATGGAGGAGGGCTCGGACTGCGAGTCAGTACTCACCCAGCTTGCTGCCGTGAACAAGGCGCTCTCACGCGCCGGCTACGCCATCGTGGCCACCGGCCTGCAGCAGTGCCTGACCGGCAATGACAACGACCTCGACGGCGTCGACGTCAAGAAGATGGAGAAGCTCTTCCTCGCGCTGGCCTGAGGGGCGAAGGGGGCTCGCGGCCGGCACGCTGCCCTCGACCACCTAGTAGTGCCATTCGGGCCCGCACAGCCGCAGGTCAGAGTTGGTGGGTTACTCCCACTCGATCGTGCCCGGCGGCTTCGAGGTGATGTCGACGGTGACCCGGTTGATCTCGGCGACCTCGTTGGTGATGCGCGTCGAGATGCGCTCCATCAGGTCGTAGGGCAGGCGGGCCCAGTCGGCGGTCATGGCGTCCTCGGAGGTCACCGGGCGCAGGACGACGGGGTGGCCATAGGTGCGGCCGTCGCCCTGGACTCCGACCGAGCGGACGTCGGCCAGCAGCACGACCGGCATCTGCCAGATGTCGCGGTCGAGACCGGCTCGGGTGAGCTCCTCGCGCGCGATCGCGTCGGCCTCGCGCAGGATGTCGAGCCGCTCGCGCGTGACCTCGCCGATGATCCGGATGCCCAGGCCCGGGCCGGGGAAAGGCTGGCGGTGCACGATCTCGGCCGGCAGCCCCAGCTGCTCCCCGACCAGGCGCACCTCGTCCTTGAAGAGCGTGCGCAGCGGCTCGACGAGCTCGAACTCGAGGTCGTCGGGCAGCCCGCCCACGTTGTGGTGCGACTTGATGTTGGAGGTGCCGGCTCCCCCGCCGGACTCGACGACGTCGGGGTAGAGCGTGCCCTGCACGAGGAAGGCGACCTTGTCGCCGTCGGCACCGGCGACGGCATCGGCCAGGACCTCGGCCTCGGCGGCCTCGAAGACGCGGATGAACTCGCGCCCGATGACCTTGCGCTTCTCCTCGGGGTCGCTCACGCCGACGAGGGCGTCGAGAAAGCGCTTCTCGGCGTCGACGACCACCAGGTCGACGCCGGTGGCCGCCACGAAGTCGCGCTCGACCTGCTCGGTCTCGCCCTTGCGCATCAGCCCGTGGTCGACGTAGACGCAGGTCAGCCGGTCACCGATCGCGCGCTGCACGATGGCAGCGGCCACGGCTGAGTCGACGCCGCCGGACAGTCCGCAGATGGCCTTGCCCCGGTCGCCGATCTGGGCGCGGATGGCTGCGACCTGCTCCTCGGCGATGTTGGCCATCGTCCAGGTGGGCCGGCAGCCGGCGATGTCGAGCAGGAAGTGCTCGAGGACCTGCTGACCGTGCTCGGTGTGCATGACCTCCGGGTGCCACTGCACGCCCGCCATCCGGCGCTCCAGCGACTCGAAGGCCGCCACCGGCGTCACGGTGGTCGAGGCGAGGACGTCGAACCCGGCGGGGGCCGCGGTCACGGAGTCGCCGTGCGACATCCAGACCGAGTGCGTGGCCGGCACGCCGGCGAGCAGGGTGCCCTCGGCGCTCACCGACACCGGCGTCCGGCCGTACTCCCGGGCGCCGGTGGCACTGACCTCGCCCCCGAGGCCGCTGGCCATCAGCTGGAAGCCGTAGCACATGCCGAACACCGGGACCCCGGCCTCGAAGAGGGCCGGGTCGATCGCCGGCGCGCCGTCGGCGTACACCGACGAGGGACCGCCGGAGAGCACGATCGCTGCCGGCTCGCGGGCCAGCATCTCGGCGACCGGCAGGTGGTGGGGAACGATCTCGGAGTAGACGCGCGCCTCGCGCACCCGCCGCGCGATCAGCTGCGCGTACTGCGCCCCGAAGTCGACGACGAGGACCAGGTCGTGGTCATGGGCGGGAGCAGGGGCCGTCATGGCCGCATCGTAGCGAGGACATCCAGCAGGCCCCGCCGGGAGGGAGGGTGGCGGGGCCTGCTGTGTCCGGCTGCTGTCGACCAGTGCTCGGACGACGAACCCGGCCCTTGGAGGAGAGAGCATGTTCGCCGGGTTCAGGGGCTCAACGACGCCTGCACGGAGGAGTTACGCAGCTGCCACGGCGGTCTGGACCAGTCGCGGCTGCTGGGTCAGGACACGCCCACGATCGGCAGGTGCAGCGCTCCCGGGGCGGACGACGGCACGGCCGGACGCACCGGCGGCGTGGCCTCGACCCGCTCGTAGTCGGCCCCCAGTGCCGGACGGCGGTCCGTCTCGCCCTTGTTGGGCCACAACGCCATGGCGCGCTCGGCCTGGGCGGTGATCGTCAGCGACGGGTTGACGCCCAGGTTGGCCGAGATCGCCGAGCCGTCGGCCACGTGCAGACCCGGGTAGTTGTGGACCCGCTGGTAGGGATCGATGACGCCGGTCTCGGGGCTGGTGCCGATCGTGCACCCACCGATGAAGTGCGCGGTGAGAGGCATGTTGAACGGCTCGCCGACGTTGCCGCCCGGCGTGCCGTTGAGGACGCCGGCGATCTTGCGGACCGCTTCGTTGGCGACCGGGATCCAGGTCGGGTTGGGCGCGCCGTGCCCTTGGCGCGACGTCATCCGCCACGTGCCGGTGAGCCGGTTCTTCTTGCTGTAGGTCGTGATCGAGTTGTCGAGGCTCTGCATCACCAGCGCGATCACGGTGCGCTCCGACCAGTGCTTGAGGTCGTAGAGCTCGAAGAGCTGCTTCTTCTCGGTCCACATGGCCTTGAGCCAGGCCGCCCAGCGGGCGCCGTCGCCGTCGCCGTCGGTGAGGACGGTCTGCATCATCGCCATCGTGTTGAAGCCCTTGCCGTAGCGGCACGGCTCGATGTGGGTGTTCTCGTCGGGGTGCCACGACGAGGTGATCGCCACGCCGTAGGAGTAGTCGACCGGGTCGTTCTTGGGCGCGATCGCTCCGAGGATCGACTCGGAGTTCGTGCGCGCGAGGTAGCCGAGCCGGTCGGAGAGGCGCGGGAGGTACCCGTCGTTCTTCATCGCGTGCAGCAGCTTCTGGGTGCCGAGCGAGGCTGCGGCGAAGACGACCTGGTCGGCGGTGATCACGCGGGTCGAGGCCTTGGAGCGCCGCTTCGCCTTGGTGTACTTGACGTGGATGTCGTAGCCGCCGAGACGCCGAGGCACGACGCGCGTCACCGTGGTCAGCGGCAAGACCTTCGCGCCCTGCTGCTCGGCGAGGTAGAGGTAGTTCTTGACCAGGGTGTTCTTCGCGTTGTGGCGGCAGCCCGACATGCACTCACCGCAGTTGATGCACGCGTTGCGGTCGGGACCGGCGCCGCCGAAGTAGGGGTCGGCGACCTTCTCACCCTCCTGGCTGTCGGGCCCGCCGAAGAAGACCCCGACCGGGGTCGGGTGGAAGGTGTGGCCCACCCCCATGTCGGTGGCGACCTTCTCCATCACGTCGTCGGCAGGCGTGCGCACCGGGTTCTCGACGACGCCCAGCATCCGCTTGGCCTGGTCGTAGTACGGCGCCAGCTCGTCCTTCCAGTCGGTGATCCGGGCCCACTGGGGGTCCTGGTAGAACGCATCGAGCGGCTCGTAGAGGGTGTTGGCGTAGACCAGCGACCCACCGCCGACGCCGGCGCCGGCGACGATCAGGGTGTCGCGGACGGCGTCGACGCGCTGGATGCCGTAGCACCCGAGCGCCGGTGCCCACAGGTAGCGCTTGAGGTCGAAGGTGCCGGAGGCGAAGTCCTTGTCCTCGAACCGCGGGCCGGCCTCGAGCACGGCGACCCGGTAGCCCTTCTCGGTCAGGCGCAGGGCCGAGACCGAGCCGCCGAAGCCGGAGCCGATGACGAGGACGTCGAAGTCGTTGCCGGTGGTGGAGGCGGTGGTGGAGGTGGAGGTGCGGTCGTTGCCCATGTCACTCATCTCGTCGTGTGCACTCATCTCAGGCCCGCCCGAGCTTGTTCATCAGCCTCAGGTTGGCGGTCATCACCTTGGCATAGGTCTCGTCGGACATGCCGAGCATCGGCGCGAACCGCACGAGCCGCTGGGTGGCGACGGACTGCGACTCGGTGTAGCGGAGGATCCCCTCGCCGCCCTGTCGACGACCCGCGCCGGACTGGCGCATGCCGCCCATCGGGGAGTCGATGCTGGCGAAGGTGGCCCCGAAGGCCTCGTTGATGTTGACGGTGCCGCACCGGATCTCCCGCGCGATGGCGCGGGCCCGGTCGCCGTCCTGGCTGTAGATCGACCCGTTGAGGCCGTACTCGCCGTCGTTGGCCCGCGCGATCGCCTCGGACTCGTCGCGGAAGCGGTAGAGCGCGACCACCGGGCCGAAGGTCTCGTGCCCGAAGCACGTCATCTGCGGTGTCACCCCCTCCAGGATCGTCGGCTCGTAGAAGAACGGGCCGAGGTCGGGCCGGGCCCGCCCCCCGGTCAGCACCCGCGCGCCCTGGGCGAGGGCATCGTCGACGTGGGCCGTGACGGTGTCGAGCTGCGCCTGGGAGATCAGCGAGCCCATGTCGTTGCCCCACTCCATGCTCGCGCCGAGGGTCATCGCCCGGGTGCGGGAGACGAAGCGCTCGACGAAGCGGTCGTAGACCTGGTCGGCCACGAACAGCCGCTCGCTCGACACGCAGAGCTGACCGGCATTCGAGAAGGACGCACGCACGGCGCCCTCAGCCGCCTTCTCCAGGTCGGCGTCGCGCAGCACGAGAAGCGGGTTCTTGCCGCCCAGCTCGAGCGAGCAGCCCACGAGACGCTCGGCGCAGGCGGCCGCGATGATCCTGCCGGTGGCGGTGGAGCCGGTGAAGCAGACGTAGTCGGCGCGCGACAGGATCGACGCCCCGACCTCGTCGCCGGGACCGGCGACGACCTGCCACAGGTCCTGGGGGAAGCCGGCCTCGTCGAGCAGCCGGGCACCCAGCAGGGCGCTCAGCACGGTCTGGGCGTCTGGCTTGGCGACGACGGCGTTGCCGGCCATGATCGCGGGCAGGCCGTCGCAGAGCGCCATGGTGAAGGGGTAGTTCCACGGCGAGATGATGCCGACGACGCCCTTGGGCACCTGGTTCACCTCGACCCGCGTCAGCCCCGGGACGACGCCCCGCTTGCGGCGGGTGTCGAGGTGCTGGTGCGCGGTGCGGGCGTAGTAGCGCGCGGTCAGCGCGATGTGCAGCGGCTCGTCGAAGGCGTGCTTTCGGGCCTTGCCCGACTCCCACACGATCAGGTCGATGATCTCGTCCTGACGCTCGAGCACGAGGTCGTGCAGGCGCAGCATCATCGTCGAACGCTCGTCGAGCGAGGTGCGCGCCCAGATCGCCTGCGCTCGACGGGCCCGCGCGAAAGCCTCCTCGACGTCGGCATCGGTCGACTGCGGGACGTGGGCCAGCGGTGCCCCGCTGAGCGGGGTGTCGACGCGCACAGTGCTCCCCGACGTCGCCACGAGCCGGGCGGTGAGCCCGTCGACGTACTCCGGCTCGAGGGCGTAGGACGCGGTCGGGTCGTGCTCGGGGTCGGCCGGCCCCTCGACCAGCGGCCTGCCCCTCGGTCCGTCGGCAGGCGGGAGATCAGGGGAAGCGCTCATATACCGAGAGTATGTGACCGCGCTCAGCGATGCTACCCCGGAGTAGCTACTGCGCGGCTGCGTACTCGACCCTGAAGACCTTCGCACCCGGCTCGTCCCGGAACGACAGGAACGCGAAGCCACCCGCGGCGCCCTCGGCGTTGCTGATCCTGCTCGAGCAGGTCACGGTGGAGGCGCGACCCTGTGCGGTGACCCGCAGCGGGCCGGACTTCTCGCACCCCTTGACCTTGCTGAAGTGGGCGCCGTGACCGGTGAGCTCGATCATGCTGTCGACCACCTTCTGCCTGGCGAAGTCGGCGGACTTCTCGTAGTCCTCGGCGTTGGCTGCTCTGATCAGCTTGTCGGGCAGTCCGGCGAACGGATCGCTCGGCGAGGCGGCCTGGGCCGCGACACCGCCTCCCGTGGCCGTCGCGGCGAGACCGAGGGCGAGGAGGGCGAGGCCAGGACGAAGCGGGAGGTGTGCGCGCATGTCTCCCACCTTCGACCACCTCCCTGTCGACTGTCGCGGATCGGTGACATTCGTCCGCGTGGACTAGAGCGCCGGTCCGCCGACAGGTTCGTGACCCGGGCGCCACTGTCCGGCGTCGAGCCGGGCGCCACTGCCCTGCCCAAACCTCCTGGTCCGGCCTCCAGGTCAGGCCTCCGGGTCAGGCCTCCAGGTAGATCGACTTCAGCTCGGTGTACTGCCCCAGCCCCTCGGGCCCGAACTCGCGGCCGAGCCCGGAGGCCTTGACGCCGCCGAACGGCGCGGCGAAGTCCATCGTGTAGGTGTTGACGCCGTAGGTGCCGGCACGCACCCGCCGTGCGACGTCGAGACCGGCCGCGCGGTCGCCGGTCCACACGGTCCCGGCGAGTCCGTAGTCGGAGTCGTTGGCGATGCGGACGGCGTCGTCGACGTCGTCGTAGGGGATCACCGAGAGCACCGGGCCGAAGATCTCCTCCTGCGCGATCCGCATCCGGTTGTCGACGTCGGCGAAGATCGTCGGACGCACGTACCAACCCCGGTCGGTCCCGTCGGGCATGCCGTTGCCGCCGAGGACGACGCGCGCGCCCTCCTCCTGGCCGAGGGCGATGTACTTCTCGACGCGCTCCTGCTGGCGCTGCGCGACCATCGGACCGATCTCGGTGGCGGGGTCCATCGGGTCGCCGACCTGCATGGCGCCGACGGCCTCGACGAGGGCGTCGACGACGGACGAGTAGTTGGCGCGCGAGGCCAGGATGCGCGTCTGGGCCACGCACGCCTGGCCGGAGTTCATCAGGGCGGTGAACCTCAGTCCCTCCACGGCGGTCGCGAGGTCGGCGTCGTCCAGGACGATCGCGGCCGACTTGCCCCCCAGCTCGAGCGAGACGCGCTTGAGCTGTTCGCCGCAGACCGCAGCGATCTTGCGCCCGGCGGCGGTCGAGCCGGTGAAGGCGACCTTGTCGATGCCCGGGTGGGCCACCAGGTGCTCACCGACCTCGCGGCCTCCGGCCACGATGTTGACCACGCCGGCCGGGACGCCGGCCTCCATCAGCAGCTCGGCCATCAGGTAGCCGTCGAGCGGAGTCTCCGGCGCAGGTTTCACGACCACCGTGCAGCCGGCCAGCAGGGCCGGGACCACCTTCGACATGATCGTGAACTGCGGGACGTTCCACGGCGCGATGGCCGCCACGACTCCGACGGGCTCGTGGCGCACCATGACCGGCGTCCCGAGCACGCCCTGACGGACCTCCTCCCACGGGTACTCGCGAGCGATGCCCAAGAAGGCCTCGATCTGCATCCACGGGGCCGGCGACTGCGCGAGGTGGGAGAACGAGGTCGGCGAGCCCATCTCGGCGGTGATGAGGTCGGCCATCTCGCCCAGCCGGGCGGCGTACAGCCCGGAGAACGACGCCACGACGTCGATGCGCTCCGCCGACGACAGCTGCGGCCAGGGGCCGTGGTCGAAGGCCTGGCGCGCGGCGGCGACGGCGCGGTCGATGTCGGACGTCGTGCCGCCCGGGACCGTGGCGATGACCGCCTCGGTGTGCGGGGAGACGACCTGGATCTGCTCGCCGGAGCTCGGGGCGGCCCAGCCGCCGTCGATGAAGAGGGTGTCGCGGTCGAGGCTCATGCGGGCTCCTGGGTGGCGGTGGTGGGGTCTGCAGGTCGGGCGGGTCGGGCGGGTCGGGCAGGACGGTCCGGACGGTCCGGGCGGTCCGGTCAGGGCGCGAGGGTGAACCAGTCCGCGAAGCCGCTGGGGTCGTGGCGGCCCAGGGCCCCGTGCTCGAAGAGCCCCCAACCCTCCTGCTCGGGACCTCCGCCCTCCCGGCACACGGCGCGACCGACGTGGTCGACCACACCGAACATCACCCGGCCCGCGACGTCGGGGTCGGCGTGGTCGTAGGTGACGCGCTCGGTGAACCCGGCTCCGTTCCACTGGCCGTGGGTCCAGTCGGCGTCGCCGCCGTAGCCGCCACCGACGTGCAGCGGGACGGCGAGCCGCGACTCGACCTCCAGGACGAGCGGCGTGCCGTCGGGCGTCGTGCAGGTGATGGTGGCGCCGGTGGGCACCCGGGTGCCCGAGGGGTAGCGGATCTTCACCTGCGGCCACCCGAGCTGCTCGACGCGCCCATCCCCCCAGACCCGGTGGCAGTCGTTGAGCGCGCGATACCCGTCGGGCTCCTCGGAGAGGATCAGGCAGATCATGTAGTCGTCGAACCGCATCGGCACGTAGAGCCACCACAGGCCCTCGAACTCCGGGACCAACGGCGCCCCGGCCGGCGCGGCCTCCCCCACCGGACGGATCCCCCAGGAGCGGTCGCGGCTGCCGAGCCAGACGTCGGGCGTGACGTCGTACGTCGTCTCGTCGACGACGAACGAGCCGCTCCACGTGCCGACCTGCGCGAAGCGCTGGGCATCGAGGGTGACCCGCGAGCCCGAGCGCATCACGTGCGGCATCTCCTGCAGCACGTCGAAGGACCCCTCCCACGTGAGGTCGGCGGCGATGCCGTCGGTCTCCTCGAGGACGACGCGCAGCCGCTTCAGTGGCTCGACCACCTCGACGCGGTAGGCACCGATGCGCTGGTCGAGGCGGTCCAGGCCCTGCGGGTCGATGGCGTCGGAGAGGTGGACGGCGGTCTGCTCGTCGCCGCGGCGGACCAGGAAGAACGCGTCCTTGGTGCCGAGGTTGGGGTAGTAGCCGTGGCCGAAGACGGCGAAGACGTCCCCGGTGCGGTCGTGGGCGTTGAAGTAGGAGCGGTCGTAGAAGTTGCGGTCGCTCGGTCCGGCCCAGGTGACGGGCAGCGGCACCTGGTGGATCGGGTACTCGTCGAGGTGGCTGATGGCCATGCTCAGGCTCCTGCGGCGTCGAGGAGGGACTCCATGAGCCCCTTGTGGTGCATCAGGGTCTCGATGTCGTCGGGGCGCTCGATCTCGCCGAAGTGGACCGACCGGGCGCCGGTGCGCATGAAGACGATGCACCACTGCACGGCGTTGAAGACGTGGAACCAGGTGAGGTCGCCGACACGGACGCCGGCGACCTCCTCGTAGGTCGCCACGACGTCGTCCTCCCGCAGGAAGCCGGGCATGCCGGGAAGCTCCAGCACGCCGGTGATCGACTCGAAGACCCGATGAGCGAAGACCAGCCACGACAGGTCGAGCTCGCGGGGACCGATCGTGGCCATCTCCCAGTCGAGGACCGCGACCGGCGTGAAGTCGTCGTAGATGACGTTGCCGATGCGGGAGTCGCCCCAGCACAGCACGCTCTCGCCGGTGCCCTGTGCCTCGGCCTCGGCGAGGTGCTCCTCGAGCCAGGCCAGCCCGCGCTCGGCCAGCGGCGAGGCGCCGATGTCGCGCACGGCGAAGTCGTACCAGGCCCGGACGGCGGCGAGGTTGCGCGCCAGGGGGGTGGCACCGGGGTGCGGGGGGTCGAGGAAGGCGAACGTGGTGGCGACGTCCGCGATGGCGTGCAGCGCCGCGACGCTCGCCACGGTGGCGTCCTGCAGACGGCGCTGGTCGGCCGGGTCGGCGTCGTGCAGCCAGTTGTCACCGAAGTTGTAGGGCAGCACGTCCTGGGGGATGACGCCGTCGACCCGGTCCATCAGGAAGAAGGGCGTGCCCAGCACGAGCCCGGTCGGCTCCATGAAGCCGACCTGCGGCACCGGGACGTCGCTGACGGCGGCCACCAGGCGCATGGCCTCGTACTGGTCGCCCAGCGCGTAGGTCTCGAAGACCGGGACGTCCTCGGCCGCGGGCGCGACGCGGGCGACGTACGGGTGGAGCACGCGACGGCCCGCCTCGGTCCAGGTGGCGTCGACGACGAGGGTCTCCGAGCTCATGCCGTTGGCGTCGAGGCCCGAGTGCAGCACCACCTCCGGCTCCGCGCCGGGCGGCAGCAGGCCGGCCAACCAGTCGGCGAGCAGCGCTGGGACCGCCGCAGGGTCCCGACTCGATCGCTGCAGCTTCAGGTCCGCAGGTGGTGGTGCCTGGGTCACGGGTTCCTCCAGCGGCGTCGGGTGTGACGTACGTCATGTCTTGACGCGTGTCAGCATTGATGGAACACGTTCTAGTTGTCAACGACACCGAGCTTGCGTGAAGAACTGAATCGGTGTTCACTCCTTGCGTGGCCTACCGCCGTACCGCTGCCGTGCAGGACCGGCTCGACGCCGCCCGCACCCGCATCGTCGAGGCGGCCCACGACCTGGTGGCCGCGCACGGCTACGCCGGCTGCTCGGTCGCGGCCGTCGCCGAGGCCGCCGGCGTGGCGACCGGCACGGTCTATCGACACTTCCCCGACAAGCTCGCCCTGTTCGCCGAGGTCTTCCGCACCGCGACCCAGCGCGAGGTCGACGCCGTCGCCGCGGCCGCCGCCGGGCCCGGACCGGTCGCGATGCGGATCACCCGCGCCGTGGAGACCTTCGCCCATCGCGCGCTGACGAGCCCGCGCCTGGCCCGCGCGCTCATCGCCGAGCCGGTGGACCCGCGGATCGAGACCGAACGGCTCCGCTACCGCCGCGCCTGGCGTGACCTCTTCGCCGCCCTCGTCGGTGATGGCGTCGCGAGCGGGGAGCTGCCGGCGCAGGACGCCGAGGTGTCGGCCGCGGCCGTCGTCGGGGCACTCGCCGAGGCGATCGTCGCTCCACCGAGCCCCGACGACGCGGCCGCCGGCTGCCCCGCGCCAGATCGAGCCCACGTCGTCCCCTACCTGACCGCCTTCGTCGTCCGATCCCTAGGAGCACAGCCATGACCACGACCCACGAGGTCACCAACCAGGCCCCGCCGCTCGTCGGGCACGACACCTCTGCCGACCCGGCCGTGCAGGAGGCGCTCGAGCGCGAGGGCGCCGCCTGGGCGCGCGAGGAGCTCAGCACGCTCGGCCGCCTGGCCGGCACGGAGGAGGCCCAGGAGTGGGGCCGGCTCGCCGAGCGCACTCCCCCGGTCCTGACGACCCACGACCGCTACGGGCACCGCATCGACGAGGTCGCGTACACCCCGACCTACCACCGGCTGATGGAGACCGCGGTCGGCCACGGCCTGCACGGCGCGCCCTGGGCCGACGACCGGCCCGGTGCCCACGTGGCGCGGGCGGCGAAGTTCATGGCGTGGAACGTCGACGCCGGCCACGGCTGCCCGATCTCCATGACGTACGCCGTCGTCCCCGCCCTGCGCGCGAGCCCGGCGCTCGCGGCGACGTACGAGCCGTTGCTGACCTCGACGTCGTACGACCCGGGCCTGCGGGTGCCCTCGACGAAGTCCGGGCTGATCGCCGGCATGTCGATGACCGAGAAGCAGGGCGGCTCCGACGTCCGCGCCAACACCACGCAGGCTCGTCTGCAGGGCGACGGCAGCTACCGGCTGACCGGCCACAAGTGGTTCACCTCGGCCCCGATGTCGGACCTCTTCCTGGCGCTGGCCCAGACCCCGGCGGGGTTGTCGTGCTTCCTCGTCCCGCGGGTGCTGCCCGACGGCGTGCGCAACCCGATGCACCTGATGCGGCTCAAGGACAAGCTCGGCAACCTGTCGAACGCGTCGTCCGAGATCGAGTACGACGGCGCCCTCGCCCACCTGGTCGGCGAGGAGGGCCGCGGCGTGCGCACCATCGTCGAGATGGTCAACCTGACCCGTCTCGACTGCACCCTCGGCAGCGCGTCGGGCATGCGCGCCGCCGTCGTCCAGGCCGTCCACCACGCGCGGCACCGCAGCGCCTTCGGCCGCGCGCTGGTCGACCAGCCGCTGATGCGCAACGTGCTGGCCGACCTCGTCGTCGAGTCCGAGGCGTCGACCACGGTGGCGATGCGACTGGCCGGGGCCACCGACCGAGCCGTGCGCGGCGACGCCGACGAGGCCGCGTTCCGCCGGCTCGCGCTGGCCGTCACGAAGTACTGGGTCTGCAAGCGGGGGCCGGTCGTGGCCGGCGAGGCGATGGAGTGCCTCGGCGGCAACGGCTACGTCGAGGAGTCCGGGATGCCCCGCATCTACCGCGAGCTTCCGCTGCTCTCGATCTGGGAGGGCTCCGGCAACGTCGCTGCCCTCGACGCCCTGCGCGCCATCGGACGCGAGCCGGCGTCGCTCGAGGCGTTCTTCACCGAGGTCGAGCTCGCCGCGGGCGCCGACCACCGTCTCGACGACGCGATCTCGCTGGTCAAGAAGGAGCTCTCCGACGTCGACGAGCTCGAGCTGCGTGCGCGCCGTCTCGTCGAGCAGCTGGCGCTGGTCCTGCAGGGCTCGTTGCTCGTGCAGCACGCGCCGCCGGCCGTCGCCGACGCCTTCTGCGCCACCCGCCTCTCGCGTGACTGGGGTGGCGCGTTCGGCACCCTGCCGACGGGCCTCGACCTCCAGCCCGTCCTCGAGCGCGCCTTCGTCGACGTGGGTTGATGCCCAGTCGGCGCGTCTACGCGCCGACTGGGCACGGATCTGGTGTCGAGTCGGCGCGTCTACGCGCCGACTCGGCCCGGATCTGATGTCGAGTCGGCGCGTCTACGCGCCGACTCGGCCCGGATCTCGTCGGCGCCTGGACGTGCGCCGATGCGGGCTGGACCCCACTCCTCCGCCGCGGCGAGGTCCTGGGGAGCGGACCGCTCGCCCGAAGGCCTGCAGCTGCTCGACGAGATCGCCGGCCTGGAGTCCTACGCGCTGTGGCACGCCTCTCGAGCGGTGCTGCTGCGACGCCTCGGACGAGACGACGAGGCGCTCGCGGCCGACGAACGTGCGAGCGTGCTCCCCCTCAGCGAAGCCCAGCGGGCGCGCCTGGGCGTGCGGATCCGCCCTGGACCTCCCGCCCGCGAGAAGCCCCAACTCACTGCCACACCGGCAGTCCTGCGATGCCGGCCAGACCGACGACCCCGTAGGCGATCGTGCGGTAGAGCACCTCGTTGCCGGGCCGGAAGAGCGCTTGACCCGCGGCCGTGGCACACGCGTAGAACGGCAGCAGGACGACGCCGACCGCAGCCTGCGAGGCGCCCAGCACCCCGCTGAAGACCAACAGCGGCAGCGTGAGCACCGACAACAGGCTCAGGAACAGCGCGATGTTGGCCCTGATCCGCTCGGCGCTGTCCTGGCCCGACAGCTGGAACAACACCATCACCGGGCCGGTCAGACCGGTCGCACCGCCGACGATGCCCGTCACCGCACCGACCGCGATGCGGGTCCGCAGCCGATCCGAGCCCGCGCGCCGCCAGCCGAGCGCGAGCGCCGTGACGGTGCCGAGCACGAGCAGGCTCATCGCCCACCGCAGGACCGTCGTCGGGGCGGTGCTGAGCACGTAGACCCCGATCGGCAGGGTCAGGAAGGCTCCGAGCAGCAGGTGCGCGGTGTGGCGACGCTCGGCCTCGCGCCAGGCCCGGGGCACCACGGTGACGAGGCTCGCCGGGGCCGACAACGAGAAGATGCCGACAGCATCAGCGGGCGAGTAGGCCGCCGCCAGCACCGGCACCGCCACGAGAGCCGAGCCGAAGCCCGCGAAGCCGTAGACGACGCCGGCCACGAGCGACGCTGCAATCGCGATCGGCAGCTCGGGGGAGGTGAGCGCCTCGCCCAGCCAGCCCGGCGTCACCGCGCCACCCTCCCGTCCGCGAGAAGCAGGGTCCTCACACGATGTCGCGCACCGTCACGCGCGCCTCGTCGGCCTCCTGGTCGGTGAGCTTGAGCTGGCTCTGTCGCTCCGCCTCCACGCGCCGCAGGTAGTGGTCGACCTCGTCGGCGACCCGTTCCTGCGACCAGCCGAGCTCACCGGCCATCAGCCTCGCCGCGGCCGGCGCCGCGGCGACGCCGCGGTCGAAGGTCTCGATCGAGATCCGCGTGCGGCGGGTGAGGACGTCGTCGAGGTGACGCGCTCCCTCGTGGGTGACGGCGTAGACGACCTCGGCGGCCAGGTAGTCCTCAGCGCCCTCCAGCGGCAGCCCCAGCGGGCGATGCTCCGTGATGAGCGCGAGCACGTCGTCGACGAGGCCGCCGTACCGGCCGAGCAGGTGGTCGACCCGAGCCACGTGCAGCCCGGAACGGCGCGCCAGCAGCACGCGCTGGTTCGAGCGCGTCTCGAACCCCTGGGCGCCCGACAGCGGCACCCGGTCGGTGATCGAGTCGCGGATCGTGATGTTCGTCGAGGTCTTGAGCGAGTGAGCAGCGGCGTCGACCGCGTCCTTCGCCATCACGCGGTACGTCGTGTACTTGCCGCCGGCGATCATCACCAAGCCCGAGACCGGCGTGACGACCGTGTGCTCGCGCGAGATGCGTGAGGTCGGCTCCGACTCCCCCGACAGCAGCGGGCGCAGGCCGGCGTAGACGCCCTCGACGTCGTCGTGGTCGAGCGGCTCGCGCAGGATCGTGTTGACGTGGTCGAGGAGGTAGTCGATGTCGGCGCGGCTGGCCGCGGGGTGGGCCTTGTCGAGGTTCCACGGGGTGTCGGTGGTGCCGATGATCCAGTGCCGTCCCCACGGGATGACGAAGAGCACCGACGTCTCGGTGCGCACGATGAACCCCGCCTCCGAGCGGATCCGGTCGCGCGGCACCACGATGTGCACGCCCTTGGAGGCCTGTACGTGCAGGGCGCCACGGCCACCGACCATCTCCTGGATCTCGTCGGTCCAGACCCCGGCGGCGTTGATGACGACGCGCGCACGCACCTCGACGTCGCGGCCGTGCTCGAGGTCGCGGGCCCTCACACCCACCACTCGCTCGCCCTCGCGCAGGAAGCCGGTGACCTGCACGCGGGTGGCGAGGTGAGCGCCGTACTCCGCCGCGGTGCGGGCGGTGGCCACGACCAGGCGGGCGTCGTCGACCTGGCAGTCGTAGTAGCGGATCGCGCCGGTGATCGCCTCGGTCTTGACGTCGGGCGCGATCCGGGCGACGTGCTTGCGGAAGAGGTGGCGGTGCTTGGGCACGCCCATGGGGTACTTGCCGGCCATCGCCATGGCGTCGTACAGCAGCAGGCCGGCACCGACGTAGGGGCGCTCCCAGACGCGACGGGTCAGCGGGTACAGGAACGGCACCGGCGTCACCAGGTGCGGCGCCAGCCGGGTGAGCAGCAGGCCGCGCTCCTGCAGCGCCTCGCGCACGAGCCCGAAGTCGAGCATCTCGAGGTAGCGCAGGCCCCCGTGGATCAGCTTCGAGCTGCGTGACGACGTGCCGCTGGCCCAGTCGCGCTGCTCGAGCAGTCCGGTGCTGAGGCCACGGGTGACGGCATCCAGCGCGACACCCGCACCGACGACGCCACCGCCGACCACGAGCACGTCGAGCTCAGTCTCTGCCTCCGGGCCGGACATGGCCGCGATGGCGGCGGTGCGGGACTGCGGGCTGAGCGCGCTGTGGTCCATGCCCGCCAGTCAACCAAAGAGGGAGGGCGAGCACGTGGTCGCGAGCAGGCTCAGGCCTCGGGCGCCCCGAAGCGGCCCGCCGCCACGAGCGTCGCCAGACGGTCGGCGGGCAGCGCCTCCTCCACGACGTAGCGGCGCTGACCGGAGTCGGGGGCGTGCAGCATCGTGCGCGGGCCGGTGACGAAGCCGACGTGCGTGATGGGCGTGCCGACGCCGTCCTTGGCGAAGAACCAGACGTCACCGGGCCGCTCGCTGCCGAGCTCGACCGGCTGAGCGGCCTCGGCCTGGTCGAAGGCGTCACGCGGCGTGCTGATGCCGACGGCCCGGAAGGCCAGGTGCACCAGGCCGGAGCAGTCGATGCCGTCGGTGGTCAACCCGCCCCACACGTACGGCGTCCCGAGGAAGCCGCGGGCCACCTCGACCACGCTGTCCTCGTCGTGGGCGAGATCGGCGAGCGCGACCCAGCCGGGGTAGCCGCTGGGGTCCTTCGACGACGGCTGGCCGGGCACCGTCACCCGGGCCCACGGGCCCTGCACCTGGTGGATCTCGGCGCGGTCGCCGGCGAGCAGCTGGGTGACCTGCTCGCCCCGGCTCGCGGGGGTCGCGCGGACGGCGGTCAGCCGGGTGGCTCTCATCTCTGGTCCTTCAGTGCGTCGATGCCGAGGCCGGGGGTGGTGGGCAGCACGATCTGGTCGCGCTCGTAGGTGACCCCGCCGGCGTACGGCGAGGACGTCGCCCACCACGCGGCGTCGAGGTCGGGCAGGCTCGTCACGCCGACGGCCGCCACCAACGAGGCGGCGGCGCCGATCCCGACGTGCGACTCCATCATCGAGCCGACGAACGTGCCGAAGCCGTGGCGCTGGGCGACCCCGAGCAGCTCCAGGGCCGGCGTGAGTCCTCCGCACTTGGCGAGCTTGACGTTGACGAGGTCGGCGGCGTCGCAACGGATGATCTCGACCAGGTCCTCGAGGGTGAAGAGCGACTCGTCAGCCATGATCGGGGTGTCGACGTGCGCCGTGACGTGCGCCAGGCCCAGCACGTCGCGCGCCGGCACCGGCTGCTCGACGACCTCGACACCGACTCCGGCGTCCTCGAGCGCGTGGATCGCGGCGATCGCGGCGAAGGCGTCCCACCCCTGGTTCGCATCGAGGCGCAGCGCGACGTCCGGGCCGACGGCCTCGCGCACGGCCCGCACCCGGGCGACGTCGCTCGCCGCGTCGGTGCCGACCTTGAGCTTGAGCGTGCTGAACCCGTCGGCCACGCGAGCCCGTGCCGCCTCGGCGAGGGCGTCGGCGTCGCCCGCGGCCAGGGTGACGTCGGTACGCACCCGGGTGGCCGTGCCCGAGCCGTCCGGCCGTCCGGCCCACGCCGCGAGGTGGACCGCGAGCGGGACGTCGGCGCGGCGGGCGGCGAGGTCGTGCAACGCGACGTCGGCAGCCATCTTCGCCGAGCGGTTGCCGACCACGGCGCGCTGGATGATGGGCGCGGTCTCCGACGGGTCGGCCGGCGCCAGGACGAGGGCGTCGGCGAGCGGGCCGTCGAGGCAGGCCCGAGAGCCGGCGACCGAGTCCCCGGTGACCTGCCAGACCTGGGGCGCCTCGCCCCAGCCCGTGCAGCCGTCGGTGTCGGTCAGGCGCACCACGACGGTCTCGATCGCGGTCGTGCGTCGTAGGGCGGTCACGAAGGGGGTGTGCAGCGGCACGCTGAGCACGGTCGTCTCGACCCGCTCGATCCGCGGGGCGCTCATCGGCGCCTCCCCCACGCATGGGCGGCGAGCGCCGCGATGCGAGCGTTGCCCTCGTCGTAGGACACGCCGGCGAGGCGGGTGAGCACGACGAGCGCGAAGGGCTCGCCGCCCTGCTCGGCTGACGGACGCACGATCGCCATGTCGTGGGTGTGGTCGTCGATCCACCCGGTCTTGTTGGCGATCCGCGCGTCGGGGTGCAGTCCGGCTGGGATCGCGTCCCGGTAGTGCTGGCCGCGGAGCACCTGCTCGACCTCGGGAGGCGTGTGGGCCAGGAGCCGGCCGAGGTCGCGGGCGGTGACGACGTTGGAGATGCCGGCGCGCCGGGCCGGGGAGTCGTCGATGCCGCGCGCGATGCGGGTTCGCCCACTGCACCCGGCGTCGGCGACGACGGCGGTCACCTCGTCGATGCCCACCGCCTCGAGCAGCAGGTTGGTGGCGAGGTTGCCCGACCTCACCAGGGCACGACGGCGCAGCTCGCGCAGCGAGGTGCGGGCTCCTCCGACGCCCGCCTCGTCCCACGTGAGGTCGTCCTGGTCGTCGTCGCGGTCGAGCACGTAGCGCTCCCCGGCTACCACCGAGTCGAAGTCGTCGTGCACGAGCACCTCGGAGTCGAGGTCCAGCTCGCCGCGCTCGTGTCGGCGCTGCGCGGCGACGGCGACCGGCAGCTTCATCAGGCTGGCCGAGGACGCCGGCTCGTCGGCGTCCTGCTCCCACCAGGTGGTGCCGTCGAGGCCGCCGAGCCACACGGCGACGAGGTCGGGTTCAGCCACGTGGTAACCCTAGGGCGTGACCAACCGTGTGCAGCAGCTCCTCGGTGTCGACATCCCGATCGTCCAGGCCCCCATGACCTACATCGCCCGCGCCGAGCTGGCCGCTGCGGTCTCGGAGGCCGGCGGCATGGGCATCATCGAGACGCTGACGCCCGAGGGCCGGGCCGACCTCGTGCGGGTGCGCGACCTCACCGACGAGCCGGTCGGCGCCAACCTGATGATCCAGGGCTGGAAGCACGACCCCTCGATCGTCGACGTGCTCGTCGAGGCAGGGGTGTCGTACGTCGCCACCTCGGCCGGCGACCCGGGGCTGTTCACCGAGCGGCTCAAGGACGCCGGCATCACCGTCTTCCACGTCGTCGGCAACCTGCGCGGCGCGCACAAGGCCGTGGCAGCCGGCGTCGACGGGCTCGTCGTCGAGGGCGTCGAGGGCGGTGGCTTCAAGGGCACCCTCAGCCCCTCGACGATGGTGCTGCTGCCGCTGGTCGCCTCGCAGGTCGACGTCCCGATCATCGCCGCCGGGGGCATCTGCGACGCGGCCTCGATGGCCGCGGCCTTCGTGCTCGGCGCGGAGGGCGTTCAGCTGGGCACCCGGATGCTCGCCACCGTCGAGTCGGGCGTGCACCAGAACTTCAAGGACGCCATCGTCGCTGCCGGCGACGACGGCACGACGCTGCTGAGCGTTCCGGGCAACCCGACGATGCGCGTGCTGCGCAACGAGCTCGGCGCCGGCGCCATGGACCGTGGGGCTGACGGCGCCAGGCTGCTCGGCCGCATCACCGAGCTCTACTTCGACGGCGACATGGAGGCCAGCGTCGCCAACACCGGGCAGGTCTCCTCGCGCATCGACGCGGTGCTGCCGGTGGCGGAGGTCGTCCAGGGCATGTGGGCCGGCTGCACGGCGGCCCTGGACGCCGCTCGCGCCCGCCTGGGCTGAGCGTCACCCGGGCGCGAGCGCGACCTCCTCCGCGGCGCGACCCAGGCTCGCCACCGCAGCGAGCACCAGCACGATGCCGACGACGCCCGGCCAGGTGAGGCGTTCGTCGAGCACCAGCGCGGCCACGAAGGCGGCGGTGACCGGCTCGAGCAGCGTGGCGAGCACCGCAGCGCTGCTGGACGTCGTGCGCAGCCCGGCGTAGAGCAGGCCGTAGGCCAGGGCGAAGGTGGCGAGCGCGAGGTAGACCAGGGTCGCCAGTGCGACCGGGTCGGACGTCGTCCGCGTGCCGCCGACCAGGAGCGCGAGCGGCACCAGCGCCAGCGCCCCGACGCAGGTGGTGGCCGTGGCCAGCGCCAGTGGGGTGCTGGCGCGCGAGAGCGGCTCACCGAGCGCCGTGGCCACGGCGTACGCCGTTCCGGAGGCGACCGCGAGCAGCACGCCGAGGCCCGGGCGGGGTCCGGCAGCGGCCGGGCCGGCCGAGCTGCTCACCAGCACCAGCCCGGTGAGGGCGGCCGCCACCGGCACCAGCTCGCGACCACTCGGACGACGCCTGCGTCGGCGCGCGTCGAGCAGGGTGAGCAGCACCGGCGCCGACCCGAGGCTGACCACGGTCGACACGGTGACCCCGGCGGTGACCACGGCTCCGAAGTAGAGGGCCTGGTAGGCGGCGGTCAACAGCCCCACCGCGACCGTGGGGACGCTCCGGTCGGCAACGAGGCGGCGCACCCCACTCGTCCGGCGCAGCGCGAGCACCAGCGCCAGGAGCACCAGGGCAGCGAGGCCGGTGCGGTAGGCGCTGATCGTGATCGTCGACAGGGGCGCGTGGTCGCGCACGACCTGGACCGCGAGGCCGCCGGTGCCCCAGAGCACCCCGGCCAGCGCGACCTGCAGGACGCCGACGGAGGAGCGGGCGCCGACCGAGGCGCCGACGGTCACGGCGTGCCGCTCGCCCGCGCCGCCGCCACGGCCTCCTCGAGACCCTTGGCGGCCAGCCGGTCGGCGCGCTCGTTGCCGGGGTCGCCGGCGTGGCCCTTCACCCAGTGCCACTCGACGTCGTGGTGCTCGACGGCGGCCTTCAGCTTCTTCCAGAGGTCGACGTTCTTGACCGGCTGCTTGGCTTTGGTCTGCCAGCCGTTGCGCTCCCAGCCCTCGACCCACTGCAGGATGCCGCTGCGCACGTAGGTCGAGTCGGTGTAGAGCTCGACGCGCACGCGCCGCTTGAGCACCGCCAGCGCCTCGATCGGAGCCGTGAGCTCCATCCGGTTGTTGGTCGTCGAGCCGGCCTCACCCCCACACAGCTCGAGCTCGTGGCTGCCCTGGCGCAGCAGAGCGCCCCAGCCACCGGGGCCGGGGTTCGGGATGCAGGCCCCGTCGGTGTGGATCGTGACGACATCCAGCTCGACGGCCCCCTCCGCCGACGAGGGAGAGGCGTCGCTCACTCGACGACGACCTCGACCCGCTGGAACTCCTTGAGCTCGCTGTAGCCGGTCGTGGCCATCGAGCGGCGCAGGGCGCCGATGAGGTTCATCGTGCCGTCGGCCATGCGCGAGGGCCCGAACAGGATCTCCTCCAGCGTTCCGACCTGGTCGAAGTGCACTCGGCGCCCGCGCGGCAGGTCGGCGTGGTGCGCCTCGACGCCCCAGTGGAAGCCGCGGCCGGGCGCGTCGGTGGCCCGTGCGAACGGCGAGCCGACCATCACCGCGTCTGCGCCGCACGCGATCGCCTTCGCGAGGTCACCGGACGTGCCGATCGACCCGTCGGCGATGACGTGCACGTAGCGGCCGCCCGACTCGTCGAGGTAGTCACGGCGGGCTGCGGCGACGTCGGCGACGGCACTGGCCATGGGCACGGCCACGCCGAGCACGGTGCGGGTGGTGTGGGCTGCTCCCCCGCCGAAGCCGACCAGGACCCCGGCCGCGCCGGTGCGCATCAGGTGCAGCGCGGCCTGGTGGGTCGCGCACCCGCCGACGATCACGGGCACGTCGAGCTCGTAGATGAACTCCTTGAGGTTCAGCGGCTCTGCCTGCGAGGAGACGTGCTCGGCAGAGACCGTGGTGCCGCGGATGACGAACATGTCGACGCCGCCGTCGACCACGGCCTTCGCGAACTCCTGCGTGCGCTGCGGCGAGAGCGACCCGGCCACGGTCACGCCCGCGGCGCGCATCTCACGCAGCCGCTCGGTGATCAGGTCGGGCTTGACCGGCTCGGTGTAGATCTCCTGCATACGGGTGGTGGCCTCGATGCCGTCGAGGCCGGCGACCTCCTCGAGCAGGTCGGTCGGGTCGTCGTAGCGCGTCCAGAGGCCCTCGAGGTTGAGCACCCCGAGCCCGCCGAAGCGCCCCAGGGCGATCGCGGTCGCCGGCGACATGACGGAGTCCATCGGCGCCGCGAGCACCGGGAGGGAGAACCGGTAGGCGTCGATCTGCCAGTCGATGCTGACCTCCTCCGGGTCGCGGGTGCGCCGGGAGGGCACGATCGCGATGTCGTCGAAGGAGTACGCACGCCGGCCGCGCTTGGCCTGGCCGATCTGGATCTCGGTCATGCGCGGAAGTCTCCCAGATGCCACCCCCGGACGCAGGTCGCCCCGGGCCCCGGGCCGCCTCAGCGACCGGAGTAGTTGGGCGCCTCGACCGTCATCTGGACGTCGTGCGGGTGGCTCTCGGCGAGCGAGGCGGAGGTGATCCGCACGAAGCGGCCCTTCTCCTGGAGGTCGGCGACGGTGCGCGAGCCGGTGTAGAACATCGACTGGTTGAGCCCGCCGATGAGCTGGTGGGCGACGGCCGAGAGCGGACCGCGGTAGGCGACCTGGCCCTCGATGCCCTCGGGGACGAGCTGGTCGTCGCTGGTGACCTCGGCCTGGAAGTAGCGGTCCTTGGAGTAGGACTTCTTGCCGCGGCTCGACATCGCGGCGAGCGAGCCCATGCCGCGGTAGGTCTTGTACTGCTTGCCGTTGACGAAGACGAGGTCGCCGGGCGACTCCTCGCAGCCGGCGAGCAGCGAGCCGAGCATGACGGTGTCGGCGCCGGCGACGATGGCCTTGGCGATCTCGCCGGAGTGCTTCATGCCGCCGTCGGCGATGACCGGGACCCCGGCCGGCTTGCAGGCCAGCGAGGCCTCGTAGACGGCCGTGATCTGCGGGACGCCGACGCCGGTGACGACGCGGGTCGTGCAGATCGAGCCCGGACCGACGCCGACCTTGACGGCGTCCGCGCCGGCGTCGACGAACGCCTGGGCGCCCTCCCGGGTCGCGACGTTGCCGCCGATCACCTGCACGTGCTGGGTGGCGGGGTCGGCCTTGAGCCGCTCGACCATCTCCAGCAGCATCCGCACGTTGCCGTGGGCGGTGTCGGCGACGAGCACGTCGACGCCGGCCTCGATCAGCGTGGTGGCGCGCTGCCAGGCGTCACCGAAGTAGCCGATGGCCGCTGCGACCATCAGCCGACCGTGCGCGTCGTTGGAGGCGAGCGGGAACTGCTCGGACTTCACGAAGTCCTTGACCGTGATGAGCCCGCCGAGGCGTCCCTCGGGGTCGACCAGGGGTAGGCGCTCGCGCTTGTGCTTGCGCAGCAGGGTGGTCGCGTCGTCGCGCGAGATGCCGATCGGCCCGGTGATCAACGGCATCGGCGTCATCACCTCGTCGACCTTGGTCGTGGGCCACTGCGCGACCGGGGTGAAGCGCAGGTCGCGGTTGGTGATGATGCCGATGAGCAGGTTGTCGGTGTCGACGACCGGGAGCCCCGAGACGCGGTACTCGCCACAGATCCGGTCGAGGTCCTCCAACGTCTTGTCGGGGGTGATCGTGACCGGGTTGGAGATGATGCCGGTCTGGGTGCGCTTGACCAGGTCGACCTGGTAGGCCTGGTCCTCGATCGAGAGGTTGCGGTGGAGCACGCCGATGCCCCCCTCGCGCGCCATGGCGATCGCCATCCGCGACTCGGTGACGGTGTCCATCGCGGCGCTGATCAGCGGCACGTTGAGCGTGATCTCACGGGTCAGGCGGCTGCTGGTGTCGATCTCGTCGGGCGCCAGGTCGGAGTGCCCCGGCAGCAGCAGGACGTCGTCGTAGGTGAGACCAAGGGCGGCGAACTTCTCGGGGACCTCCACACCCGGAGCCTACCGTCGGGTGAGGGTCGATCCGCCCTCGGGCGGCCGCCGGTCGGGACGAGCCGTGGTGAGGTGACGCCCGCTCCGGACGGGTGTGGCTTGTGCGTGCGCGATCAGACAGGCTGGACCCGTGACCGAGAACCTCCCAGCCCACGTCCTCGTCCTGTTCGGCGCCACCGGCGACCTCGCAGCGCGCAAGCTCTTCCCCGGCCTCTACCGCCTCGCGGTGGCCGGACGGCTGCCGCACGACTACGTCGTCATCGGCAGCGGGCGCCACTCCCCCGGCACCGACGAGGAGTTCCGCCGGCAGGTGCGCGACGGTCTGGAGGAGACCGTCGACGACCTCGACGCCGACACCCTCGACGACTTCTTGTCGCGCATCTCGTTCCAGACCGCCAGCGCGGACGACGGTGCCGACCTGGCCGCCGCCGTGCGCAAGGCCGAGGACGCCTTCGACGACGAGGGCGCCGACAACGAGGACGTCCGTCGCCTGCTCTACCTCTCGCTGCCGCCGGCTGCGATGCAGCCGATGATCGCGATGCTCGACCGCGAGTCGATCACCGACCGTGCCCGGATGGTCATCGAGAAGCCGTTCGGCCTCGACCTGGAGTCGTCGCGCGAGCTCGACGCCGCCCTCAAGGACGTCGTCGACGAGGACCAGGTCTACCGGATCGACCACTTCCTGGGGAAGGAAGCGGTGCAGAACATCCTCGCGCTGCGCTTCGCCAACGGACTCTTCGAGCCGGCGTGGGACTCCACGAGCATCGCGTCGGTGCAGATCGACGTCCCCGAGACGCTGGCGATGGAGGGCCGCGGCAGCTTCTACGAGTCGACCGGGTGCCTGCGCGACATGGTCTCGACCCACCTGTGCCAGCTGATGGGCTTCGTCGCCTTCGAGGATCCCGACACCCTCGACGAGAAGTGCGTGCGCGACTCCAAGTCGGCGCTCTTCGAGTCGATCCGCCCCCTCGACGCCGGCCGCGTCGTGTTCGGCCAGTACGACGGCTACCGCGACGAGGAGGACGTCGACGCCGACTCGAAGGTCGAGACCTTCGTGGCGCTGGAGGTGTTCATCGACAACGACCGCTGGCGCGACGTCCCGTTCTACCTGCGCACCGGCAAGGCCCTGGCCGACTCGCGTCGCCTGATCACGCTGCGCTTCCGCACTCCGGAAACCACGCTGCTGCGCGGCGCGGAGCCCTTCGCCAACGAGCTGGTCCTCGAGCTGACCGACGACCCGAAGATCACCATCGACGTCCGGGCCAAGCGTCCCGGCCCGACGATGGACCTGACCGGCGCGAGCTTCCACCTCGACCTCGGCGACGACGTGCCGGACGCAGAGCCGCTGGAGGCCTACGAGCGGCTGCTGCTCGACGTCCTCAACGGCGATCGCACCTTCTTCACCCGCTCCGACGAGGTCGACCGGCTGTGGCAGGTCATCCAGCCGCTGCTCGACGACCCGCCCGAGGTGCTGCCCTACGAGAAGGGCTCGTGGGGTCCGCAACAGGCCGTCGACCTGGTCGCGGGCGGCTGGCGCCTGGGGCGCGAGGACGGCGCGTGAGCGACGCCACCGACTCCGACGAGCAGGGCCGGGACCAGTCCGGCCCCGACAAGCAGGGGACCCCGATCGAGGGTCACGGCATCATCGGCGACCTGCGCACCTGCGCCCTGGTCAGCGACGAGGCGACGATCGACTGGTTCTGCGCGCCGCGCTTCGACTCCGCGAGCGTGTTCGGGTCGATCCTCGACCCCGACGCCGGGCACTGGAGCATGTCGATCGTCGACGGTGTCACCACGACCCACCAGTTCTACTACCCCGACTCCGCCGTGCTGGTGACCCGCCTGATGTCGGAGGAGGGCGTCGCCGAGGTGCACGACTTCATGCCGCTGGTGCGCTCCCACGATCCCGACCACCGCCAGTACGTCGTACGCCGGGTCAAGGCCGTGCGGGGCCGGGTGCGGATCCGCACCGCGATCGCGCCGCGCCTCGACTACGGCCAGGTGAAGCCCGATCTCACCGAGGTCGACGAGGGCGTCCTCGTCACCGGCGACGGCATCCGGCTCGGCCTCACCTCCACCCACGACCTCAGCATCGACGAGCACACCGTGCGCGCCGACGTCGAGCTGAAGGCCGGCGAGGAGGCACGTTTCTCCCTGCACGTGCTGGTCGACGGCGAGGACCTGCCGGCCGAGAGCGAGGTCGACGACCTCTTCGGACGGACCACCCGGTTCTGGCGCGAGTGGCTCGGCCGCTCGACGTACGCCGGGCGGTGGCGCGAGCGGGTCAACCGTTCGGCCATCACCCTCAAGCTGCTCACCCACGAACCCACCGGCGCCGTCATCGCCGCGCCCACCACCAGCCTGCCCGAGGAGATCGGCGGCGAGCGCAACTGGGACTACCGCTTCGTGTGGATCCGCGACGCCGCCTTCACCCTCTACGCCCTGCTGCGGCTCGGCTACACCGACGAGGCGGAGTCGTTCGTGGCGTGGCTCTCCAAGCGCATCGGCGACCCCGAGGCCGCCGGCCGCGACGCCAGCGACGGGACCGACATCGGCCCGCTGCGGGTGCTCTACGACATCGACGGCAAGGTCCCCGACGCCGAGCGCACGCTCGACCACCTGCGGGGGCACCGCGACTCCACGCCGGTACGGGTCGGCAACGCCGCGGTCGACCAGCTGCAGCTCGACATCTACGGCGAGCTGATCGACTCGGTCTACCTCTTCAACAAGTACGGCGCCGGGCTCAGCCTCGACGCGTGGTCCGACCTGACCCGGCTCATCGACTGGCTCCTCGACAACTGGGAGCGCGACGACGCCGGCATGTGGGAGATCCGCGGCGACGTGCGCGCCCACACCGTCTCGCGGCTGATGTGCTGGGTGGCCCTGGAGCGGATGATGCGGATGGCGCGCCAGCGCGGCCTGCCCGGCGACCTGGCCCGCTGGGCCGCGGCGCGCGACGCCATCCACGCCCGCATCATGGAGCGCTCGTGGGACCCCGAGGTCGGTGCGTTCATGGCCTCCGAGGGCTCCGACACCGTCGATGCCGGGGTGCTGCTCATGCCGCTGGTGAAGTTCTTGGCCCCCAACGACCCGAAGTTCCTCTCGACCCTCGAGGTCATCGAGGAGCGGCTGGTCTCCGACAGCCTGGTGTTCCGCTACGACCTGGGCGCCACCAGCGACGGCCTCGAAGGACCGGAGGGCACGTTCTCGCTCTGCTCGTTCTGGTACGTCGAGGCGCTCACCCGGGCCGGTCGCCTCGACGACGCCCAGCTGGCGCTGGAGAAGATGTTCACCTACGCCAACCACCTCGGGCTCTACGCCGAGCAGATCGGCCTGACCGGTGAGCAGCTCGGCAACTTCCCGCAGGCCTTCACCCACCTCAGCCTCATCAGTGCGGCGCTCAACCTCGACCGCGAGCTGGGCTGACGGTTGGCAGTTTCACCGCTGAGGTGGTGAAAGTCCCGCTTCTGTCGTGAAGCTTCATGACAGAAGCGGGAGTTTCACCACTGAGGCGGAGAAACTGCCGTCACTCCGCGAGCGGCTTCAGCTCCCGCACCGCGATCCGGACGGTGAGGGTCTCTCCCGCCATCCGGATCCGCCCGCGCATGCCGGCCGCGAGCACCATCGGCAGCACCGCCCGGTTGTCGTGGGCGGTGGTGAGCACGACCTCCTCGGCGCCGAGGCGCCGTGCGAGGCGGGCGGAGTCGCCGAGCAGGCGGGTGCCGATGCCGCGGCGCTGCCAGGCGGCGTCGACGTCGATGTCGATGGCCCGCACGAGTGGACCGTCGCCGGCAGGGTCGGCGGGGTGGACGACGGCGAGACCGATCGTCACGCCGTCGGCCGTGGCCACGATGCGCTCGCCGTGCACGGCGTACGTCGGGGTGGCGCCGCTGCCCATCCGACGTCCGCCCGAGGGTGCGAAGGCGGGCCGCTCGCGACCGAGCACGTCGCTGACCAGCTCGGCCATCGCCGCGCCGCGCGCGTGCTCGACCGACGTGAAAGCCGCGGGGCGGCGGATCTGCACGAGCACGTCGGCCACCGACATCTCCATCACGTCGTGCTCGCCCTCGAGGTCGGAGGCCGGTAGCGCGTCGGCGTCGAAGAGGTGGGCGACCACGTCGGGGAAGGACGCCGGCTGGGCGAGCACCTCGCGCGCCGCCTGCACGTAGCGGGTCGGCTGGTCGACGAGCGCCTCCTCGGTGCACCGCTGGACGATCACACCCTCGCCGCCGGCGCGCCCCAGGAGGGCGACGAGGTCGGTGGCGCTCCAGTCGTCGGGGGTGCTGAGGACCAGCTCGTCGGTCACGCTCTCGATGTCCGGGAAGACCTGGAAGCCGAGGATGTTGACGTCGGCCTGGCCGCACTCGGCCGCCAGAGCAGCCAGGGATCCTGGCCGGTCGGGCATCGTCGTCCGCACTCTCCACAACATGTGCTGAGCGTCCTCCGACGAGGTTGCCCGATCAAGTCCCCCGTGTGTCCCCGGTGTAACCGCTGCGCACCGGGACGAGGTCATACCGGACCGATGTCGGCGACCTTCCAGTCGTCGGCGATGCGCTTCATCTGCACGAGCACGCGGTAGCGGTTCAGCACCCGCGGCTCGGCACTCGCGCCGAGCCCCTCACCGCTCACCAGCACCTGGTCGACCCTGGTCGACGTGGGCGAGCGCCGGGGCGACGTCGTCCTCGACCAGCTTCACCTGGCCGACGCGCGCGCACCGTTGGGCGGCAGCGTCGCGCCGAGCCGCAGCTCGCGCACCCTGACCCGGCGCACCAGCGCCGGCGCCGCCCGGTCGTACTCCTCGACGAAGGCGGGGGTGGCGAGGTCGCGCAGCCGGTCCATGTCAGCCTCGACCGAGGCGACGTCGAGGGTGAAGTAGGCGCGTGCGGCGAGCCGGGCCCTCACCACTGCCTGCTCGGCCGGGCTGCTGCCGACGGTCTCGGACCGGCTCAGGAGACCCCGGTGCCGGAGGGACCCGAGGGCTCGAGTCCACCGGGGAGACCGGCGCGGCCGGAGCGGCCGGAGCGGCCGGAGCCACCGGAGCGACCGGGCGGACCGAGGACCAGTGCCAGTCGTTCGCGGTGCGTGCTGGCCGCGCGCACGTCGCGCACGAGCGAGGCGTAGTGGCCGAACTGGAGCGTCACCACGTCGTAGGTGCCGACCGGCGTCGTCAGGCCGTACGTCGGGCGGTGCCGCTCGGCGACGAAGGTCCCGAGCAGGCGGTCCCAGACGATGAAGATGCCCGCGTAGTTGCAGTCGAGGTACTCCGGGTCGCAGCCGTGGTGCACCCGGTGGTGGGAGGGGGTGTTGAAGACGAGCTCGATCGGGGCCCACATCGTGTCGACGAGCTCGGTGTGGATGGCGAACTGGTAGATCAGGTTGAGCGCCAGCGCGAGGTAGATCGTCCAGGGCGCGAACCCCAGCAGCGGGAGCGGAAGGAAGAACACCAGCTCGAACCACGGGTTCCACTTCTGGCGCAGCGCGGTGGTGAAGTTCATGAACTCGCTGGAGTGGTGCGCCTGGTGCGCGGCCCAGCCGATGTTGACCCGGTGCACGAAGCGGTGGTTGGCGTAGAAGAGCAGGTCGAGCACCACCATCAGCAGCAACCAGTACCACCAGGTGTCGGTGGGCAGACGCCACGCCGCGAGGTGGACGAAGACGGCGGTGAAGACGAAGAACGAGCCCACCTTGAAGATCGTGGTGCTCACCAGCGATCCCAGCCCCATCAGCAGGCTCGCGCGCGAGTCGCGCAGCTCGTAGCCTCGGGGCCCGCGGAGCGCCCCGACGTCGCCGGCACCTGCTGAGTCATCGACATCCAGCCAGCGCAGTGCCGCGAGCTCGACAGCGATCGTCAGCACGAAGAAGGGGACCGCGAAGGTGAGCGGGTTCTTGAGCGGGTCGAGGATCTCCTGGAGGTCGTGCACGGTGCGCACTCTTGCACGCCGCACCCTCCCCTGCGGTGAGAAGCACGTCGGCCCGTCGCTGGGCAGCGACGGGCCGACGATGGTGCTGCTGGTCAGCGCAGATCGGGCAGATCAGCGCAGATCAGCGTGGTGCGGGGTGATCAGTGACCGTGGCCGTGACCGGTGTCTGCCGGTGCGTCGTCGGTCTCGGGCTTCTCGACGATGAGCGTCTCGGTCGTCAGCAGCAGCGAGGCGATCGAGGTGGCGTTGACCAGCGCGGAGCGGGTGACCTTGACGGGGTCGATGACGCCCTGGGCGATCAGGTCGCCGTACTCCTCGGTCGCGGCGTTGTAGCCGTGGCCGACGCCGAGCTCGCGCACCTTGGTGGTCACGACGTAGCCGTTGACGCCGCCGTTCTCGGCGATCCAGCGCAGCGGCTCGTCGGCCGACTTGCGCACGATGCGCACGCCGGTCGCCTCGTCGCCGGTGAGGCCGAGGTTGTCGTCGAGCACCGACACGGCGTGGATGATGGCCGAGCCGCCGCCGGCGACGATGCCCTCCTCGATGGCTGCGCGCGTCGCGGAGACGGCGTCCTCGATGCGGTGCTTCTTCTCCTTCAGCTCCACCTCGGTGGCGGCGCCGACCTTGACGACGCAGACGCCCCCGGCCAGCTTGGCCAGGCGCTCCTGCAGCTTCTCGCGATCCCAGTCGGAGTCGGAGTTCTCGATCTCGGCCTTGATCTGGTTGACGCGACCCTCGACCTCGGCGGCGTCTCCGGAGCCGTCGACGATCGTGGTGTTGTCCTTGGTGATGACGACCCGGCGGGCGGTGCCCAGGACGTCGAGACCGACCTGGTCGAGCTTGAGGCCGACCTCGGGCGAGATGACCTGGCCGCCGGTGAGGGTCGCGATGTCCTGCATCATCGACTTGCGTCGGTCGCCGAACGCGGGGCTCTTGACCGCCACGGCGTTGAACGTGCCGCGGATCTTGTTGACCACGAGGGTCGACAGCGCCTCGCCGTCGACGTCCTCGGCGAGGATGAAGAGCGGCTTGCCGGCAGCGATGACCTTCTCGAGCAGCGGCAGGAGGTCGGCGATCGCCGAGATCTTGCCCTGGTGCAGCAGGATGTAGGGATCGTCGAGGACGGCCTCCATCCGCTCGGGGTCGGTCACGAAGTACTGCGACAGGTAGCCCTTGTCGAACTGCATGCCCTCGGTGAACTCCAGCTCGGTGCCCATGGTGTTGGACTCCTCGACGGTGATCACGCCGTCCTTGCCGACCTTGTCGAACGCCTCGGCCAGCAGCGCGCCGATGGTGGCGTCGCGGCTCGAGATCGTGGCGACAGCGGTCATGTCCTCGACGGACTCGACGTCGCGGGCGGCGGCGGCGAGCGCCTCGCCGACGGCGGTCGCGGCGGCGTCCATGCCGCGCTTGAGGCCCATCGGGTTCGCCCCGGCGGCCACGGCGCGCAGGCCCTCGTGGACCATCGCCTGGGCCAGCACGGTGGCGGTGGTGGTGCCGTCACCGGCGACGTCGTTCGTCTTGGTGGCGACCTCCTTCGTGAGCTGGGCGCCGAGGTTCTCGAACGGGTCGTCGAGCTCGATCTCGCGAGCGACGGTGACGCCGTCGTTGGTGATGGTCGGCGCACCCCACTTCTTGTCGAGGACGACGTAGCGGCCCTTCGGGCCGAGCGTCACCTTGACGGCGTTGGCGAGCGCGTCGACGCCACGCTCGAGGGCGCGGCGGGCGTTCTCGTCGAACTCCAGGATCTTGGGCATCTGGTGTGACTCCCTTGGTGTCTGTCTGTGGCTGGTGGGTGGTTCAGGTGGTGAAAACGGCGTCGGGCCGTGTGCCTGAGGGTGACCGTGTGGTCGCTCTCAGGCACACGACCCGGTGCTGTGCGTCAGTGCGAAGAGTCAGCCGATGACGGCGAGCACGTCGCGCGCGGACAGGATCAGGTAGTCCTCGCCGGAGTACTTCACCTCGGTGCCGCCGTACTTGCTGTAGATGACCTTGTCGCCCACGGCGACGTCCATCGGGACGCGGCCGTCGCCGTCCTCGTTGAAGCGACCGGGGCCGATGGCCACGACCTCGCCCTCCTGGGGCTTCTCCTTGGCGGTGTCCGGGATGACCAGGCCGGAGGCCGTGGTCTGCTCGGCCTCGAGCTGCTTGACGACGATCCGGTCCTCGAGAGGCTTGATGTTGACCGACACGATGTCGACCTCCACTTTCTCTGTTCTAGCTGGCCTGTGGCTGGGCGGACGGGCGTCCGCCCCACGTGGGGGCAAGCGGTGAGGTACGCCGTCGCGGGGGTCGCACCTCGTGGCTTGCACTGGCACACTCGCAAGGAGAGTGCCAGCAACGAAACTAGCACTCTCATGACCGGAGTGCCAGAGCCACCCCCCGAGGAGGCCGCCGCCGCCACCGACCCTGCGAGGATCGCCGGGTGGACCTCGAGACCTTCGCCTGGCTGCTCACCGACGAGGGAACCGCCCTGCTCGAGCGCGCGACCGACCTGGCCGGTGGCCCCGAGCTGGCGGTGCAGGCCGAGCTGCGACGCAGCGCGAGCCCTGCCCAGGTCGCCGCGGCCCTGACCCAGGTCGGACTGCGGGCTCGTGCGGCCGACAAGTTCGGCGCCTCGGCGTCGCGGATGTTCTTCACCAGCGACGGGCTCGAGCAGGCCACGCGGCGCCGGGTGGCCGAGCACCGTGCCGGGCGCCTGACGGCTTTCGGCACCGTCAGCCTGATCGACCTGGGGTGCGGCATCGGCGGCGACCTGGTCGCCGCAGCCAGCGCCGGCATCGTGTGTGCCGGGGTCGATCTCGACCCGCTGCGGGTCGCGCTCGCCCAGGCCAACCTCGCCGCCCTCGGGCTGCCCGGCGCGGTCAGCGTGGCGGACGCGACCCGGCTCGACACGGTCGGCTTCGACGTCGCCTTCGCCGACCCGGCGAGACGCACGGGTGCCGGGCGCACGTTCCGCGTCGAGGACTGGGTGCCTCCGTGGTCGTTCGTCGAGGGCGTCCTGCGCCGCGACGCCTGCGTCAAGGTCGCCCCCGGGATTCCGCACGGCCTGGTGCCCGACGGGGTCGAGGCCGAGTGGGTCAGCGAGCGCGGCGAGGTCAAGGAGGCCGCCCTGTGGTCGGGGCGCCTGGCGACCTGCGAGCGCCGAGCCACGGTGATCGGAGCCGGCGGGCTCGCCACCCTGACCGAGGACGACGACCCGGGGCCGGCCGCGGTCGGCGTCCGCACCGTGGGGGCCTACCTCTACGAGCCGGACGGCGCCGTGGTCCGCGCCGGGCTCGTGACCGCGGTCGCGGCGGCGACCCGGGGCGGGCTCGTCGACGAGCACATCGCCTACGTCACCTCCGACGCCGACGTCAGCACGCCCTTCGCTCGTGGCTACCGGGTGGTCGAGGAGCTGCCCTACCGGGAGAAGCCGCTGAAGGCGGCGCTGCGCGCGCGGGGGGTCGGCCGGCTGACCATCAAGAAGCGCGGTGTCGACATCGTGCCCGAGCAGCTGCGCAGGCGACTGGCCCCCAGCGGCGACGCAGAGGCCACGATCGTGCTGACGCGGGTCGCGGGCGTCGGGACCTGCCTGCTGGTCGAGCCGCTCTGAGCAGCCCGCGGGGCGAGCCGTTCCGGGCGGGCGCCCGCCGGCCGCGTCCTCGTCAGCCGAGCTGCTCCGACTCCTTGGCGATCGTGGTGTCGTCGCCGTGGCCGGTGTGGACGACGGTCTCCGGCGGGAGCCGGAAGAGCTTGGCCTTGATCGAGGCCACGATCACGTCGGCGTCCGAGAAGCTGCGGCCCGTCGCGCCGGGACCGCCCTGGAAGAGCGTGTCGCCGGTGAAGACGCAGCCGAGGTCGTGCACGTAGAGGCAGACCGCCCCCGGTGCGTGCCCGGGGGTGTGCAGGACCTTCACGGACGCGCCGGCGATCTTGAGGCTCTGGTTGTCGGAGAGGTCGACGTCCCACAGCAGGTCGGGGTGCGTGAGCTCCCAGACCGGCTTGTCGTCGGGGTGCAGCAGGATCGGCGCACCGACCCGCTCGCGCAGCGCGGGCGCGACCCGGCTGTGGTCGTCGTGGGCGTGGGTGAGGACGATCGCCTTCACGGTCCGTCCGGCGACGACGTCCATGATCGCGTCGACGTCGTGCGGGGCGTCGATGACCAGGCACTCCTCGTCGTTGCCGATCACCCAGATGTTGTTGTCGACGTCGTGGGTCTCCCCGTCGAGGCTGAAGGTGCCCGAGACGACGGCGTGGTCGACGCGCAGCGACTCGGCCATTAGAAGATCACGACCGAGCGCAGGACGTCTCCATGATGCATCTTCTCGAAGGCGGCCTCGATGTCGTCGATGCCGATCTCCTCGGTCACGAACGCGTCGAGATCGAGCCGGCCCTGACGGTAGAGGTCGACGAGCATCGGGAAGTCGCGGCTCGGCAGGCAGTCGCCGTACCAGCTCGACTTGAGTGAGCCACCGCGGCCGAAGACGTCGATGAGCGGGATCTCGGGGATCTTCATGTCGGGCGTCGGGACGCCGACCAGGACGACGGTGCCGGCGAGGTCGCGGGCGTAGAAGGCCTGCTTCCACGTCTCCGGGCGACCGACCGCCTCGATCACCACGTCGGCGCCCTCGGCGCCCTCGTAGGTCTCGGCGCAGATGCGCTTGATCTCCGCGATCGCGTCGGCCTCGCTCGAGTTGACGGTGTGCGTGGCGCCGAGCTTCGTCGCGGCCTCGAGCTTCTTGGCGTCGATGTCGACGGCGATGACGGGGCTGGCACCCGACAGCGCCGCGCCGGCGACCGCGGCGACTCCCACGCCACCGCAGCCGATGACGGCGACGGACCTGCCGCGCGTGGCCTCGCCGGTGTTGATGGCCGCACCGATGCCGGCCATCACGCCGCAGCCCAGGAGCCCGACCGCGGCGGGGCGGGCGTCGGCGTCCACCTTGGTGCACTGGCCGGCGGCGACCAGGGTCTTCTCGGCGAACGCGCCGATGCCGAGCGCGGGGCTCAGCTCGGTGCCGTCCTCGAGCGTCATCTTCTGCGTGGCGTTGTGCGTCGCGAAGCAGTACTGCGGCTCGCCGCGCCGGCAGGCACGGCACTCGCCGCAGACAGCACGCCAGTTGAGGATCACGAAGTCACCGGGCGCGACACTGGTGACGTCGTCGCCGACAGCCTCCACGATGCCGGCCGCCTCGTGGCCGAGCAGGAACGGGAAGTCGTCGTTGATGCCGCCTTCGCGGTAGTGCAGGTCGGTGTGGCACACCCCGCAGGCCTGGACTCGCACCAACGCCTCACCCGCTCCGGGGTCGGGGACGTTGATCGTGACGAGCTCGACGGGCTCGCCCTTGGCCTTGGCGACGACGGCCTTCACCTGCTGCATACGCGCGAACCTCCAGAGATCTCGTCCACCGGTCGTGGTGGGTCGTGGCCAACTCTAGGGCCGCGACCTGCAACCTTTGCGAGACAGGTTGCGTCTGGGTGGTGTGAGACGAGGAGGTGCCACGATGCCGCTGCATCATCGAGCCCCTGCCACCGACGACACCGGCGACACCAGCGCGCGGGGCGGCCGGCAGGCGAGGTCCGAACGACGCGACGCCGAGTTCACGGCGTACCTGCACGCGCGCCAGCCGAGCCTGCTGCGCACGGCGTACCTGCTGACGGGCGACCGCCACCAGGCCGAGGACGTCCTGCAGACCTCGCTGGCCAAGCTCTACCTGGCCTGGGACAAGGTGCGCGACCGCGACTCGGTCGACGCCTACCTGCGCCGGATCATGGTCAACGAGAACAACTCGCTGTGGCGGCGCGGGTGGAAGAAGCGCGAGCGGGCCACCGAGGTGGTCCCCGAGGGGGCGCCCCACCTCGACGAGCACGACGACGGACGGGGCCAGGCGCTCTGGGACGTCGTCCGCACCCTGGCGCCGCGAGCGCGCGCGGTCGTCGTCCTGCGCTACTACGAGCAGCTGAGCGAGACCGAGACCGCCGACGTGCTCGGCATCTCGGTCGGCACCGTGAAGTCGCAGTGCAGCCGGGCGATCTCGGCGATGCGTGAGCGGGTGCCGGCCGACCTGCACCCCGGACGAGGAGAGGGCTCGCGATGAGGACCCCTGACGACACGAACCACTGGGAGAGCGAGATGGGCGACGAGTTCCAGCGCCGCGTCCGCGACCTGCACGAGGCACCCCTCGACCTGAGCTCGGTGAAAGAAGCCGCCATGAAGGTCCGCAACCGGCGTCGGGCCGCCGTCGCCGGCGGCATCCTCGCCGCAGCGGCTGTCGTCGTCCCGGTCGCCGTGCTCGCGACCACCGGCGCCGACCGGGCCGACGGGCTCGACCCGGCAGCGCCGTCGGTGAGCGTCACCGACACCGCCGCGCCGAGCCCGAGCCAGGACCCGAGCGAGGTCGACACCGAGGTGTCGCCCGCCCCTGGCGTGCCGGACGACCTCTCGCGGGGCTTCGACTACCTGGAGGTCGGCTCCGGCAACACCGTCCTGCATCAGGGCGACGGCGGCGTCGTCGAGCTGCCGGGGCGTGGTTACACCGGAGCGGCCTCGCTGGGCAGCACGGTCGCCGGCTACCGCGTCGACAACGAGGGCAGCGGCGCGGTCGACCTGATCGACGACGGCGCGGTGACCACGACCTACACCCTCCGCTCGGCGATGGTGACCGCGCCCGACGGACGGACCGTCGCGTTCATCACCACGGACGACGAGCTGGTGTTCGTCAACGCCGACCTCGGCGAGCAGCCCTTCGGCACGATCGAGCCGGGCATCAACCTGTCCGCGATCATCGGCAACGGGGACTGCGCCCTGGAGGCGGGCTGCCACCCGTTCCTGGAGTACGACGACTTCACCCAGGACGAAGCCTTTGAGATCAACGCCGAAGGACCTGACACCGCCCCCGCGCCGGGTGCGTTGCGGGTCAACGACGCCGACGACCACTTCCTCGTCTCGGTCCAGACCGAGTCGACCGACACCGGCTCGTGCGGAGGGCTGTACGACCGCGAAGGTGGCGGTCGGTGGATCTTCCGGACGTGCGCCTCGCAGGTGCTCGACATCTCCCCCACGGGTGAGTACGTCGTGGGCACCGATCCGTACGGCGACGGGATCGGGCCGCGGTACTTCTCGATCCTCGACGCCGGCGACGACGGCAAGGAGGTCGCCCGGTACGAGACCGACCCGGGCTTCGTCATCGGCACCTATGCCTGGACCGACGACACGCACGTGGTGGCGGTCGTCAACGACGACGGGGCATGGACGACGGTCTCGCTCGGCGTCGACGGCTCGGTCGAGGAGCTCGCCGGACCCGTCGACGGCGTGGACTTCCCGGAGCCGTTCGTGATCGCCCACTGAACCGCGGCGGCGGCGGTGGCGGATCGGGTCGGCGTCAGCCGCAGGCCGGACCGGTCCCCCGGCGCAGCACGATCGCGGTGGCGCCGTCGCGGTAGTAGCGACGCCGCCGGTCGATCTCGACGAAGCCCTGGTCGGCGTAGAAGGCCAGCGCAGCGTGGTTGTCCTCGCGCACCTCGAGCAGCACCCGGTCGGCACGCTGTACCTGTGCTGCGGCGACGACGGCGGCGAGGAGCGAGGCGGCCTGGCCGGAGCGGCGGTGGGCGGGGGTGACCGCGATGCGTTGCAGCTCGGCGATGTCGGCCACGATGCTCGCCGCGGCGTAGCCGACCACCTCGCCCTCGACCTCGGCGACGAGGTACTGCACCGTCGGCAGCCGGCCGGAGACCCCTTGCTCGACGAGGCCCGCCGACCAGGCGTCGCGACCGAGGTTGTCGACCTCCAGCGCGGCGATCGCGCGGGCGTCGGCCGCCGTTGCCGGTCGGATCACGACACCTTCTTGGGCGTGCCCGGCACCTCGGCGTCGGGGCGACGCAGGTAGAGGGGCTCGGGGTCGAGCAGCTCCGCGGCCTCGTGCGCGATCGCGCGTCCCAGCCAGCCCGCCGAGGCCCGCGTCGGCCCGACGGCGCGCGGGAGGTGCTCGGGGTAGAGCAGGGCCCCCTCCCCCACGACCGGCAGGTCGGTGGCCACCGTGTCGGGCTTGGCGACGGCCGGACCGGAGAGCCGCGTCGCGGTCTCGTCGTAGGCCGCCAGGTAGACCTCCTTGCGACGCGCGTCGGTCGCCACCACGAACGGCTCCTCCAGCACACCGCTGGCCACGGCCTGCACCGCCAGCGCGTCGAGCGAGCACACGCCGTACACCGGGAGGTCGAGGACGAACGCCAGCGTGCGCGCCGTCACCAGCCCGACCCGCAGCCCGGTGAACGGCCCGGGCCCGACCCCGACGCCGACCGCGGTCAGGTCGAGCCGGGTGGCGCCAGCCTGGCGCAACGCCTCCTCGATCAGCGGGGCGAGCTGCTCGCCGTGGCGCATCTCCTGCTCGGAGGTCAGCTCGACGACGACCTCGTCACCGGCCTCGCCGCCGAGCAGCGCGACGCTCACGGAGGGGGACGAGGTGTCGAAGCAGAGCAGCACGGCGCCAGGCTAGTGCGTCGGCCCTTGCGCGGCCGCGACCCCGCTTCATAGGTTCTGGCCATGCGCCCGCTCTCGTTCCCGCACGACGCTGCGGTCGAGCAGCTCGCGGAACAGGTGCACCGGATCGTCGCGGTCGCCGAGTCGCTCGACGACCTGCGGCTGCTCGCCCCCTCCCGCTGTCACGGGTGGGGTGCGCTCGAGGTGCTCGTGCACGTGCGCAGCGGACTGCAGGAGATGGCGCTCGCCCGGGTGGTGCCGGGAGAGACGGCCGACCACGACGCCGCGTCCTACTGGCAGGGGCACCGCGAGGCGTCCGGCGCCGACCCCGTGCCAGGAATCTTGTGGGGACGTCGCCTCGCAGGGGCCTACACCCGACCGCGCGACGCCGTACGGCACCTGTCGGACGTCGCAGACGCGGCCGTAGCTGCAGCTCGCGCCATGCCTGAGGGCTGCGTGCGGTTCCAGGGACAGCGCCTGCTCACCGGCGACTTCCTGGCCACCTGGGTGGTCGAGCTGGCCGTGCACCACCTCGACCTCGACCTCGACGAGGACGACGTTCCGAACGGCCTCACCTGGACCCGCGCAACCCTGGAGGCCCTCGCCGAGGCCGCGCTGCCCTCGGACCTGGACGACCGGCAGGCGGTCCTGGTCGGTCTCGGGCGCGTCGCCTGTCCCGCAGGCATGCGACTGCCGGACTCCTTCCCGGTGCGACTGTGACCCCGGACGAGGTCGGTGGCCACGTCGAACCGCACGGAGGCCGTCGACGAAGCCCAGCGGGCTGTTCGGAGGCTGAGCAGGCCGAGCGCCAGCGAGGCCGTCGACGAAGCCCGAGCCGGGGGCTGCCCGGAGGCTGAGCAGGCCGAGCCCCTGGGCGAGGCCGTCGACGAAGCCCAACGGGGGCTGCCCGGAGGCTGAGCAGGCCGAGCCCCGGGCGAGGCCGTCGACGAAGCCCAGCGGGGGCTGTCCGGAGGCTGAGCAGGCCGAGCCCCTGGGCGAGGCCGTCGACGAAGCCCGTGCGAGGCGGAGCACCAGTCGACTCGCGACCTCGCACGCTCACCGGGTCTCCGACGACGTCTGGACGCGCCGGTGACCCCGTCGTGGTCGGCGGGGTGTCGGGGCTCGGTGGTCAGGGTTCGGTGTGGTCGTCGAGCAGGGTCGTGATGGGCAGGTTGGCGTAGCGGCGGCCACGGATGACGATGAATCGCATCCCGGAGGGGCTTCGCCAGTGATAGACCCCGGGCTCCGGGCAGTCGTAGGCCCACGGCGAGAAGGTCTTGGTGCGGTGGTGTCGACGACACAGCAACGCCAGGTTCCGGGACTCAGTCTTGCCGCCGGCGTCGGGGTTGTTCTTGTCGTAGGGGACGCGGTGGTCGAGGTCGCAGTACCTGGCGCGGCGTCCGCAGTTGGGGAACACGCAGACCTGGTCGCGCAGCGCCACGTGCTCGCGGAGCTTGGCGGTGGGGGTGTAGGCGTTCGTGGTGATCTGGGTGTTCAGGTCGATGACGGGCCGGATGGTCACGGTGTTGCCGACCGTTTGGCACCAGGCCCTGATCTGTTCGATCAGGACGTCACCGCCGCCGACGTTGTCGAGGAACCCGTGCATCCCGTCGGGGTCGAGGTGGGCGTAGAGGGTCACCCCACGCCCACTGGTCGGGCCAGTCGTTGCTGCTTCTACGTCGTTGTCGTCGTCTCCGGTGAGGTCGAGGGCGAGCTGCCTGCGGGCCATCTCCCCGACCGCCATGGAGCGTCGGGCGTCGAGGGAGTCCTCGCAGCCGAGGTCGCCGAGGGCTTTGGCGCCGTTCTTGACGGCCTCCTCGAGGTCGAGGGCGTCTTCTACTGAGAGCGACCCGGAGATGTCGACGGTGGCTCCGGCCGGCCTAGGTCCGTCGAGGTGGACCTCGAACCCGCGGTCCTCAGCAGCCTCGGCGCGACGCCTTTCGGCCTCCTCGGGGTCGTACAGGTCGATGGCCTGGGACACGGTCCGCTCGATCTGCGCGAACGAGCAGGAGTGCAGCACCGGGGCGAGCATCCGATCGATGAAGACGGCGGCGTCCCAGGGCAGGTTCACGGTGGCGTCGGCGACCTTGAAGGCTTTCCACACCGGGACCTGCAACGCGACGACGCGTTCCCACATCCTGCGGAGGCGGTAGCGCAGCTCCAGGGTGCGTCCGATGAAGTGACACCCCGACTCACTCGACATCGACAACCCCGCAGCGAGGTCGTAGGCGTCGAACTCATCCACCAACGGACACCCCACCCCACCGAGCAGCACCCCGCTGGCACCGAAGGTCTCCTCGGTGACCACCGAGCCGTCGGCGTCCTCGACGCGGAACTCCGCCGCCCACGCCACCACCGCGACCAGCTCGGCGACCTCGGCCGCCGAACGAGCCGCTCTGGCGTCGCGCACCGCGGTGATCGCGGTCGGTGTGGTGGTCCTGCTCACGCAACGAATTCTACGCCTATCTGCCGACATTCGCTAGTGTGTTCGACACCCACGTCGCCCCGTCGACCCGTGTCCCACGTCGCGGCGAGCTCGGGGAGCGTCACCGCGTCGGTGGGGCTAGCGCCGCGCCGGCCCGCTGGTCGGCCGGTTGGAGTGCGTGGCCCAGCGCGGACCGATGCCCTGCACCTCCACGACACGCGGCTCGATGCCGTCATCGCCGTCCTCGCCACCGCCGCCGCCGGCATCGGCCGCGTGCCGAATCCGGATCTCGAGCCGCGAGGGCGACAGCGCCTCGGCCACCCCCTCGCCCCACTCGACCACCGTGACCACGTCGTCGAAGGACGTGTCGAGGTCGAGATCGTCGAGCTCCGCGATCGTGCCGAGCCGGTAGGCGTCGACGTGCACGAGCCCGGGACGACGCCCGCGCGCGGCGTGCTCGCGAGCGATCACGAACGTCGGCGAGGTGATCGAGCCGGAGACGCCGAGCCGCTCCCCCAGCCCCTGGGTGAAGGTCGTCTTGCCGGCACCGAGGTCACCGGCCAGCACCACCAGGTCGCCGGGGCGCAGGTCGTCGGCGATCCGGCCGCCGAAGGCGCGCATCTCGTCGGGCGTGGCGATGTCGTAGACCTTGGGCAGGCGAAGCCCCAGCTCGACGTACGGCGAGCGGCGGTCGGTCTGGATGAACCCCCGGTGCGCCCAGAAGCCGACCGTCTTGGGCAGCTCCTCGCGAGCCACGACGGCGAGCCGGGTCGCGCGTCCGGTCCAGGCCTCGACGGCCGACTCGATCATCGCACCGGCGATGCCGTGACCCTGGGCCTGCGGCAGGATGCCGACCCGGCGCAGGTAGGTCGTGTCGCCGACCGGGTCGAAGAGCAAGGTGCCGACGGGCTCGTCGTCGAGCTTGGCCAGCAGCCCCCCGTTGAGCGCGAGGCGCGTGGCGATCGAGGCCTCGGTGTCGCTGAGCGCGTCGGCCGGGGGGTTGAGCGCCGGCCGGTTGCCGAAGGCCTCCTGGATGATCGAGAGCACCACGGACGCCGACGACGGCCCGACGCGTCGCACGGTCAGGGTCATCGGGTGCCCGCCCGCGTCGTGGCGGCGGTGATGAGCTGGTCGAGCTCGGCGTTGACCTGGTCGTGGCGCTCCATGAGCACCATGTGGCCGGCGCCCTCGCACTCCAGCAGCCGTGCGTTGGGGATGCGCACGGCGAGCTTGCGGGAGTGCCCGACCGAGGTGAGGCGGTCGGCGGTGCCGCAGATGATCGACACCGGCACCCGGTCGAGGACCTCGACGAAGTCGAACTTGTCGAGGGTGCCCAGGCTCGGGAAGAAGTCGGCGACCACCTCGAACGGCGTCGCGGCGAGCATGTCGTCGACGAAGCGCACGTACGACGCCGGCACGTCGCCGCCGAAGGCGAAGCGGTTGGTGGCGACGTTCGCGATCACCCGTCCGATCCGACGCACCGTGTCGACCGCGGCGTGACCGCGCTGCAGGGCCGCGACCGCCTGACCGGTGACCCGTCCGGTCAGCCGCGCCGGGAGCAGCGGGATCAGGATCCGGCTCGGGTCGAGCCCGCCGGCGGTGGTCGACAGCAACGCGACGCCGATCACTTTCTCACCGATCAGCTCGGGGAACTGCTCGGCGAGCGCGACGACCGTCATCCCGCCCATCGAGTGGCCGACCAGCACGACCGGTCCGTCGGGCGCGCAGACGTCGATGACCTGCTTCAGGTCGCGCCCGAGCTGGTCGATGGTCGCGTGCTCGCGCGACGACCGCCCCGACCTCCCGTGGGAGCGCTGGTCGTAGAAGACGGTGCGGACCAGACCCCGGTAGGCGGCCCGCTGGAAGTGCCAGCAGTCGAGGTTGAGGCAGAAGCCGTGGGCGAAGACGACGGTCACCGAGTCGTCCGCCCCCGACCGTGGACGCATCCGCCGGCCCGTGGGTGAGGCGCTCGACCCGACCTCGTCGATCTCGACGTGCAGCGGCAACCCGTCCTCGGCCACCACGGTCATCGGGGTGCTGTGCAACGAGCCGAACGGCAGGTCCTCCCCCGAGCGAGCGCTGATGTCGCGCTGCTGGCGCGCGATGCCGATCGCCGTCCCGGCCGCGGCCAGGCCCAGCGCGCCACCGATCGCGCCCAGCACCCGTTTGCGAGGACCGCGCCCCAGCACACTCACCCGGCACCACCCAGCGACGAGCCCGCGGCGGCGACCATCGGAGCGTCGACGTAGCGGCGCGTCATCCGCCCGCCCATGCGCGTGACGATCTCGTAGTTGATGGTGCCGCAGACCTCGGCCCAGTCCTGGGCGGTGGGGCGCCAGCCGACGCCGGCGCCGGGAGCTCCGAAGAGCACGACGTCGCTACCGAGCGCCGGCTCCCGCCCGCCGAGGTCGACGATGATCTGGTCCATGCAGACCCGGCCGCGGATCGGGCAGCGCACGCCGTCGATGCTCACCGCCCCGACGTTGCTGGCGTGCACGGGCACACCCTCGCCGTAGCCCACCGGCACCAGGCCGACCGTGGTCGGCTCCGACGCGGTCCACTGGTGGCCGTAGGAGACCGCGTCGCCGGCCTCGAGGTGCTTGACCAGGGCGAGGTCGGCCCGGGCCGTCATGGCCGGGCGCAGGTCGGTGCCGTGCGCGACGCCCGGAGCCGGGTCGAGGCCGTAGGTCGCGATGCCGCACCGCGTCGCATCGAAGCGTGCACTCGGGCGCAGCACGGCCGCCGCCGAGTTCGCCAGGTGCCGCAGCTCGGGCTCGAGCCCCGCCGCCTCGGCCAGGGCGAGGGCGTCGCGGAACGCCGCCTCCTGAGCATCGTTGGCCGGGTGGTCGGGCTCGTCGGCGCACGCGAGGTGCGACCAGATGCCGGTGACCCTCCAGTGACCCGCGCGTTCGCCGGCGAGTGCTCGCGCGAAGAAGTTCTCCCAGTCGGGTCGCACCGCACCACCGCGCGACAACCCGGTGTCGACCTTGAGCTGCAGCCGCGCAGGGCTGCCGACGTACCTCGCTGCGGCCTCGATCTCGTCGAGCTCGCTGAGGGAGTACGCCGTGAGGTCGACGTCGGCGCGGATCGCGTCGTCGTAGTCCTCGTCGGGCACGGTCAGCCAGGTCAGGACGCGACCGGTGTCGCCGGCCGCGCGCAGGGCGGCGACCTCGTCGAGGGTCGCGACCGCCAGCCACTCCGAGCCGGCCTCGCGAGCGGCGCGGGCGACCGGCAGCATCCCGTGGCCGTAGCCGTCGGCCTTCACGACCGTCACCATGGTGACGCCGGTGAGCTCTCGCAGGACGCCGATGTTGTGCCGGATGGCGTCGAGGTCGACGACGATCTCGGCGCGAGCAGGCGACGTCATGAACCCGATTCTCCCATCCCCGCCCGGTCGAGCAGCTCGCCCACCACTCGCGGCAGCGCCCGCGCGACGTCGCCGGCGACGATCGGACCGCCCTGCGAGGCCCGGGTGGCGGCCGCGCCGTGCAGCCACGAGCCGACCGACGCCGCGTCGAACGGGGTCAGGCCGGCTGCCGCCAGCGCCCCGATCACCCCGCCCAGCACGTCGCCGGCGCCGGCCGTGGCCAGCCACGGGGTGCCGGTCGTGGTGACCCGTACCGGCCCGTGGGGGTGCACCACCAGCGTGTGCCGGCCCTTGAGCAGCACGACGGCGCCGTAGTGCTCGGCCGCGCGTCGAGCGTGGGCCAACGGGCGCGCCTCGACCTCGTCTCGCTCGACGCCGAGCAGGCGGGCGAGCTCACCGGCGTGGGGCGTCAGGACGACGTCGGTCCGGCCCCGCGGGGCATGGACCAGCGAGTCGGCATCGACGACGACCGGCACCTCGTCGGCCAGGGCCTCGGCCAACGTACCGGCGGCACCGTCGCCGCTGCCCGAACCGACCACCCACGCCTGCACCCGACCGTCGCCGACGACCTCGGGGTGGTGCGAGCGCACGAGGTCGAGCACGGCGGCGTCGCCGACGTAGCGGACCATCCCGACCAGCCCGCACGAGGCGCCGAGGACCGAGAGGAGCCCGGCGCCGGGGTAGGTGTCGGAGCCGGCGCGGACGCCGACGACCCCGCGGGCGTACTTCTGCGCGAACGGTCCGGGCCGGGGCAGCAGCGCGGCCACATCGGCCGGCTGCAGCGCCTCCACCGTCGGCGACGGGAGGTCGAGGCCCAGGTCGACGAGGTGGATCGCGCCGCTCGCGCCGGCGGCCGGATCGACGAGGTGCGCGATCTTGTGGGTCCCGAAGGTCACCGTGAGCAGTGCCTCGACGTGGTCGCCCGCGGAGCCGGTGGTCTCCCCTGTGTCGGCGTCGACACCGCTGGGCAGGTCGACGGCCACGACCGGCACGCCGGGCACCGCGGCGAGGGCCTCGCGCGCCGCCGGCCTGAGCCCGGGTCGACCGCCGATCCCGACGATCGCGTCGACCACCAGGTCGGGCGCCTGCGGCGGTGCCCCGACGACCACCCGTCCGCCGGCCAGCAGCAACGCCGCCAGCCCACGCTCGTGGGCGCGCTCGGACACCAGCCACGCCGAGACCTGCACCCCGCGCCGGGCCAGCACCGCGCCGGCGTACAGGGCGTCGCCGCCGTTGTCGCCGGAACCCACCAGCAGCAGCACGCGACGGCCGTACGCCGCGCCCAGCAGGTCGAGCACCGCCTGGGCGAGCCCGTGCGCTGCGCGCTGCATCAGCGCGTCCTGCGGCTGCCCGGCCAGCAGCTGCTCCTCGGCGCCTCGGACCTGCTCGACGGTGTGGGCTCGGATCATGGGTTCACGCTAGCGACGAGCGCGGCGACCCGGCGCGGAGACCTGCGTGCCGGACGTCGTCGACCCGGCCGGACGGAACGAGAGGTCTCAGGTCTCCAGGACCACCATGGCCGAGGCGATCCCGGCATCGTGGGAGAGCGAGAGGTGCACGTTGCGCACCCCCAGCTCGTCGGCCCGGGCCAGCACGGTCCCGCGCAGCTCGAGACGCGGCTGTCCGGAAGCCTCCGAGAACACCTCGGCGTCCTGCCAGGCGAGCCCCGCGGGGGCGCCCAGTGCCTTGGCGAGGGCCTCCTTGGCCGCGAAGCGCGCGGCGAGCGAGGCCGGCGGCCGCGTCGCCTCGGCCGGGGTGAAGAGCCGGTCGAGCAGACCCGGGGTCCGGGCCAGGGACTCCGCGAACCGGCCCAGGTCGCAGACGTCGATGCCGACCCCGATCACTGCCATGACGGCGTCCTACTCAACGGTGACCGACTTGGCGAGGTTGCGCGGCTGGTCGACGTCGTGGCCCAGGGCGCTGGCGAGCTCGCACGCGAAGAGCTGGAGAGGCACGATCGCGACCAGCGGCTGCAACAGGGTCGGCACCTGCGGCAGCCGGATCAGCACGTCGGCGTACGGCTCGATGCGGAGGTCGCCCTCCTCGGCCAGGCAGATCGTGCGGGCGCCGCGCGCCCGCACCTCCTGGATGCCGCTGAGCATCTTCTCGTGCAGCTGGTCGCGACCGCGGGGCGGGACGACGCACAGCACCGGCAGGCCCTCCTCGATCAGGGCGATCGGACCGTGCTTGAGCTCCCCGGCGGCGAAGCCCTCGGCATGCAGGTAAGCCAGCTCCTTGAGCTTCAGAGCACCCTCGAGGGCGACGGGATAGCCGGCGTGACGGCCCAGGAAGAGCACCGAGCGGGTGTCGAGGTGCTCGCGGGCGAGCTCGTAGATCGCCTCCGATCCGGCCAGCACCGTCTCGATGTGGTCGGGCATCGCCTCGAGCTGCCCCATCACCTCGTCGACCTCGTCGCCGAAGCGGGTGCCCTTGACCTGGGCGATGTACAGCGCCAGCAGGTAGCAGGCGACCAGCTGGGTCAGGAACCCCTTGGTCGAGGCGACGCCGATCTCCGGGCCGGCGTGGGTGTAGATCACCGCGTCGGACTCCCGCGGGATCGTGGAGCCGTTGGTGTTGCAGATCGCGAGCACCTTGGAGCGCTGGGTGCGGGCGTGTCGGATGGCCTGGAGCGTGTCGGCGGTCTCGCCGGACTGGCTGATCGCGACGACCAGGGTGGAGTGGTCGAGGATCGGGTCGCGGTAGCGGAACTCGGAGGCGAGCTCGACCTCGACCGGGACCCGGGTCCAGTGCTCGATGGCGTACTTCGCCACCATGCCGGCGTAGAAGGACGTCCCGCAGGCGATGATGATGATCTTGGCGACGTCGCGGATCTCGTCGTCGGAGAGCCGCATCTCGTCGAGCTGCAGCAGACCCTCGCGCGTGCGCCGTCCGAGCAGCGAGTCGGCGACAGCGCGCGGCTGCTCGAAGATCTCCTTGCGCATGAACCAGTCGTGACCGTCCTTCTCGGCGGCCGACAGGTCCCAGTCGACGTGGAAGCGGCGCCCCTGGGCCGGCACGCCGTGGAAGTCGGTGACCTCGACCCCCTCGCGGCTGATCGTGACGACCTGGTCCTGGCCGAGCTCGAGGGCCTCACGGGTGTGGGAGATGAACGCCGCGACGTCGGAGCCCACGAAGTACTCCCCGTCGCCCATCCCGACGACCAACGGGCTGTTGCGACGAGCGGCCACGACCCGGTCGGGGTCCTGGGCGTCGACGGCCACGAGCGTGAACGCGCCCTCGAGGCGCTGGCACACCCGCTGCATCGCGGTGGTGAGGTCCTCACCCGACTGCACCTGGAGCTCGACGAGGTGCGCGACCACCTCGGTGTCGGTCTGCGACACCAGCACGTGGTCGTCGGCCTCCAGCCGGGCCCGCAGGTCGGCGAAGTTCTCGATGATGCCGTTGTGCACCAGCGCGATGCGGTGAGCGTTTCCGTCGTGCGGGTGGGCGTTGACGTCGGTCGGCGGACCATGGGTGGCCCAGCGGGTGTGGCCGATGCCGGTCGTCGACGCCGGGAGCGGCTCGTCGGCCAGGACCTTCTCCAGGTTGGCGAGCTTGCCGGCCTTCTTGGCCGTCACCACGGCGCCACCAGGGACGACGAGCGCGACGCCGGCGGAGTCGTAGCCGCGGTACTCCAGCCGACGCAGCCCCTCGATCACGACGTCCTGGGCCTGCTGGGGTCCGACGTAGCCGACGATGCCGCACATGAGCCGAGACTCTACTGCCGCGGCGCGCGATGGACCTGCCGATGCCACCCCCCAGGCTGCTGCAAGAATCGCGGCCATGTCGCACGGCGTGGGCCCTCCGAACGGCCAGCACGACAGCTCCGGACGCGAGGCCTCGCCCTACATCGAGCTCGAACGGGCCGCGTGGTCAGCGCTGGCGAGCGAGACGCGCAACCCGTTGCGCGCCGACGAGGTCACCACGCTCCGCGGTCTCGGCGACAACCTCGACCTCGAGGAGGTCGAGGAGGTCTACCTCCCTCTCTCGCGGCTGCTCAGCCTCTACGTCGGCGCAGCCGGCCAGCTGCACCGCGAGCAGGAGAACTTCCTGCACCGACGCACGCCCCCGCGCACGCCCTTCGTGATCGGGCTGGCCGGGTCGGTCGCCGTCGGCAAGTCGACCACGGCACGGGTGCTGCAGCAGATGCTCGCGCACTGGCCCGAGCACCCCAACGTCGCGCTCATCACCACCGACGGCTTCCTCTACCCCAACGCCGAGCTCGAGCGCCGCGGCATCCTGCAGCGCAAGGGCTTCCCGGAGTCCTACGACCGTCGGGCGCTGCTGCGCTTCGTGGTCGACATCAAGTCGGGCAAGGACGAGGTCGAGGCGCCGACGTACTCGCACCTGGTCTACGACGTCGTGCGCGACCAGAAGGTCGTCATCAAGCGCCCCGACATCGTCATCATCGAGGGCCTCAACGTGCTGCAGCCGGCGCGGGTCAGCGAGGACGGCAAGGCGGGTCTCGCGCTGAGCGACTTCTTCGACTTCTCCGTCTACGTCGACGCCGGCCGCGACAAGATCCGCGACTGGTACGTCTCGCGCTTCCTGCGTCTGCGCGAGACGGCCTTCCGCGACCCGGGCTCCTACTTCGCCCGCTACGCCTCGCTGACCCACGACGAGGCGGTCGCCGAGGCGAGCCGCATCTGGGACACCATCAACGGACCCAACCTGGTGCAGAACATCCTGCCGACGCGCTCGCGCGCCACCTTGGTGATGCGCAAGGACGCCGACCACTCGGTGCGCTACGTGCGCCTGCGCAAGCTGTAGGCGCCGCTCGGCGCGGTCCTGGGCCGGGGTCAGGTGGCGTCGATGATGTCGATGACGAAGAAGAGGGTCGCTCCGCCGGGGATGTCCGCGCCGGCACCGGCCTCGCCGTAGCCGAGGTCCGGCGGGATCGACATCACCACACGGCTGCCCACCGCAATGCCCACCAGGCCCTGGTCCCAGCCGGCGATGAGCGAGCCCACGCCGATCGGGGCGGTGAACGGGGCGCCGCTGAAGCTCTCGTCGAAGGGCGCGTCGGCATCGGGCAGCTGGCCGAAGTAGTTGGCGGTGATGTCCTGGCCGGCCTCGACGGCGGGACCGTCGCCGGTGACGACCTCGGCGACGAGGAGCTCGTCGCTCACCGGGTCGATGGCGCTGAAGTCGAGGCCGGTCACGCTGTCCTCGGCGTCGGTCTCGATCTGCGGCGCCCAGGACGGCAGCTCCGCCGAGGCGGACTCCGGGGTGGCCGGTTCGGCCGACGAGGGGGTGTCGGTCGCCGTGTCGTTCTCGTTGCCGCAGCCGACCAGGAGCGACGCGAGGAGGACGACCGCGACGCCGCCGGCGAGTCGTCGGGGCAGGGAGGCGGGGAGGATGCGTCTCATGGCGTCAGGGTAGCCACGCCCTCCGAGCGCATTCCTCGGGCGTCGAGCGGGTCATGGCGGACCCGTGACCGAGGTCGAGCGCAGCGCTCAGAGCCCGAGGCGGTCCTCGACGACAGCCGCGAGCCGGTGGGCGACCTCGTCGGCCTGCCCCTGGCTGGGCGCCTCGACCATGACGCGCACCAGCGGCTCCGTGCCCGAGGGGCGCAGGAGCACCCGGCCGGTCTCGCCGAGCAGAGCTGCCTCGGCCGCCACGGCCTCGGCCAGGACCGGGTCGGACTCGGTGCGGGACTTGTCGACCCCCGGCACGTTCACCAGCACCTGGGGAAGCCGGGTCATCGCAGCGCCGAGATCGGCGAGGGTGCGACCGGTGGCGTTCATCCGCTGCAGGACGTGCAACGCGGTGAGCACGCCGTCGCCGGTGGTGGCGTGCTCGCGCATGATGACGTGGCCGGACTGCTCGCCGCCGAGGGTGTAGCCGCCGTTGCGCATCGCCTCGAGCACGTAGCGGTCGCCCACGGCGGTCTGGAGGACCTTCACCCCGGCCCCGGTCAGGGCCTGGACCAGGCCGAGGTTGCTCATCACCGTCGCGACGAGGGTGTCGTCGACCAGGTGGCCCGACTCGTGCATCGCGAGCGCGAGGACGACCATCAGCTGGTCGCCGTCGACGACGGTGCCGGTGTGGTCGACGGCCAAGCAGCGGTCGGCGTCGCCGTCGACGGCGAACCCGGCGTCGGCGCCGTGGGCCAGCACGGCTGCCCGCAGCGGCTCGAGGTGGGTGGACCCGCAGGCGTCGTTGATGTTGAGCCCGTCAGGGGCGTCACCGATCGTGATGACGCGCGCACCGGCGTCCCGGAGCGCCCGGGGGCCGACCTCGCTCGCGGCGCCGTTGGCGCAGTCGAGCACGACCGTGAGGCCCGCCAACGGGCGCTCGCGCGGCTGGTCGAGGGTGCTGACCAGGTAGGCGGCGTACTGCGCCACGGTGCCGTCGTGCGGCTCGACGCGGCCGACGTCGGCGCCGGTCGGGCGGTCCCACTCCTGGCCGAGGCAGGCCTCGATCTCGGCCTCGAGCGCGTCGTCGAGCTTCACCCCGCCATGGGCGAGGAACTTGATGCCGTTGTCAGGCATCGGGTTGTGCGAGGCGCTGATGACCACGCCCACGTCCGCGCCGAGCAGGTCGGTGTAGTAGGCGACACCCGGGGTGGGCAGCACGCGCAGCCTCAGCACGTCGACGCCGGCCGAGGCGAGCCCGGCCACGACGGCGTGCTCGAGGAACTGCCCCGAGATGCGGGTGTCCCGACCGACGACGGCGAGGGGACGTCGCCCGGTGAACTCGCCGTGACCGACGAGCACCCGGGCTGCGGCGACGCCGAGGTCCAGGGCCAGCTCAGCGGTCAGCTGACCGTTGGCCAGACCCCGGACCCCGTCGGTGCCGAAGACACTCGGCATGGAGCGACTACCGCTTCGAGAACTGCGGAGCCTTGCGGGCCTTCTTCAGACCGGCCTTCTTGCGCTCGATGACCCGCGAGTCACGCGTGAGCAGCCCGGCCTTCTTGAGCGTGGCGCGGTTGGCGTCGAGGTCGATCTCGTTGAGGCAGCGGGCCACGCCGAGACGCAGGGCCCCGGCCTGACCGGTGATGCCGCCGCCGTGGATGCGGGCGATGACGTCGAAGCGGCCGTCGAGCTGCAGCGCGGCGAACGGCTCGTTCACGACCTGCTGGTGCAGCTTGTTCGGGAAGTAGTTGTCGAGCTGGCGACCGTTGACGGTCCACACGCCGGTGCCCGGCATGATGCGGACACGCGCGACGGCCTCCTTGCGCCGGCCGGTGGCCGCCGCGGGGGCGATGGTCGCGGGACGCTCGGGGGTGTCGGCGGACGGGGCACTCTCGGAGGAGTAGGCGACGCCGTCCTCGTTGGTCTCGAAGGTCTCCTCGACCTCGTCGGTGCCGGTGGTGCTCTCGTCGGTGCTGGTGGTGTCAGCCACGGTGATTCCTCGGTTCTCTCAAAGTCTCTGGGTCTGCTGGAACAAGGTCGGTCGGTCAGGAAGCGCGCAGGTGGTTACTGGGCGACCTGGGTGATCACGTGGGGCACGACCTTCTGTGCCTCGTGAGGGTGGGTCGGGCCGCTGTAGACCTTCAGCTTCTTGATGATCTGGCGTCCGAGCTTGTTCTTCGGCAGCATGCCCCAGACCGCGGCCTCGACGGCCTTGCGGGCGTCCTTCTCGAGGACCTCGCCGATGGGCGTGGCCGACAGACCACCCGGGAAGCCCGAGTGGCGGTAGGACATCTTGGTGGTGGCCTTGGTGCCCGAGAGGGACACCTTCTCGGCGTTGACGATCACGACGAAGTCACCGGTGTCGGTGTTCGGCGCGAAGATCGTCTTGTGCTTGCCGCGCAGGAGGCCTGCGGTGGCGACGGCCAGACGGCCCAGGACGATGTCCTCGGCGTCGATGACGAGCCAGGACCTCTCGATGTCGCCGGGCTTCGGTGCATAGGTACGCATGAGTGCTCAACTTCGTTCGTAGGCTCACGGCGGAGGTGTCCGGCCATGACGTGCGGTGGTGCGGTGGAACGACGTCCTTGACGAACACGGCCCGGCTTCGCCGCTTGCGCGGCTGTCCGGATCTGCGACCCGACGCCTCGTCGCACCGGGTGAGGTGCGGCGCGAGCGCGGGTCGCGGCAGGGACGCGACGTGCCAAGGTACGGCGCGCCGCCGACCGGGGTCAAAACGCGGTCGCACCCGTCGCCTGCGACCGATCGGTTCGCGGCGACGCTTCGAGGGGACTCCCGGTGGACACCGCCTTCACAGCCCCCGGGGACGCCGTCTAAGTTGAACGGGTGACTGACTCTCTCACCGTCCGCGACAACCGCACCGGACTGGAGTACGACGTCCCGATCCTCGACGGCACCATCAAGGCCGGCGACATCGGGAAGATCCGCACCAGTGACGACGAGCCGGGCCTCGCCCTCTACGACCCAGGCTTCGTCAACACCGCCTCCTGCCGCTCCTCCGTCACCTACATCGACGGCGAGAAGGGCATCCTGGAGTACCGCGGCTACCCGATCGAGCAGCTGGCCGAGAGCTCCAGCTTCCTCGAGGTGGCCTACCTCCTGGTGCACGGGGCGCTCCCGACCAAGGTCGAGTACGAGGCGTGGGTGCACGAGATCACCTACCACACGTTCGTGCACGAGAACGTGAAGAGCTTCATGCAGGGCTTCCGCTACGACGCCCACCCGATGGGCATGTTGATGGCCTCGGTCGGCGCGCTCTCGACGTTCTACCCCGACGCCGGCAACATCTCCGACGCCGACAACCGCCACATCCAGGTGGTCCGGATGATCGCCAAGATGCCGACCCTCGGCGCCTGGGCCTTCCGTCACGCCCAGGGCAAGCCGTACGTCTACCCCGACAACGACCTGAGCTACACCGCCAACTTCCTCTCGATGCTGTTCAAGATGAGCGAGTCGAAGTACGAGGCCGACCCGCGCCTGGTCAAGGCCCTCGACATCCTCTTCATCCTGCACGCCGACCACGAGCAGAACTGCTCGACCAACGCGGTCCGCTCGGTCGGCTCCTCGCAGGTCGACCCCTACTCCGCGGTCGGTGCCGGCGTCGCCGCTCTCTACGGCCCGCTGCACGGCGGCGCCAACGAAGCCGTGCTCAAGATGCTGCGTCGCATCGGGTCGAAGGAGAACATCCCGGCCTTCATCGAGGGCGTCAAGAACGGCAACGAGAAGCTGATGGGCTTCGGGCACCGGGTCTACAAGAACTTCGACCCGCGCGCGACCATCATCAAGAAGGCCTGCGACGACGTCTTCGAGGTCACCGGCGTCAACCCGCTGCTGGCGATCGCCAAGGAGCTGGAGAAGATCGCCCTCGAGGACGACTACTTCATCAGCCGCAAGCTCTACCCGAACGTCGACTTCTACTCCGGCCTCATCTACGAGGCCTTCCAGTTCCCGCCGGAGATGTTCACGGTGCTGTTCGCCATCGGGCGCACGCCCGGCTGGCTCTCGCAGTGGGTCGAGCTGGTGCAGGACAAGGAGCAGAAGATCGCGCGCCCCAAGCAGATCTACACCGGCGACCGCCGCCTCGACTTCGTACCTGCAAGCGAGCGATGGGCTTAGCGCAGCAGCCCATCGCTTCTTGCAGGCAGGTTGAGCGAGCGGCGCGAGCGAGGAACGAGCTCGCGGTCCGCGTGTCGAAACCCGGTGAGACGGGAGACCGGCGGTGACCACCTCCGCGACGCCGACCGGAGTCGTCTGGGACCTCGGCAACGTCCTCATCGACTGGGACCCGACCGCGGCCATCGCGGCCGGGGTCGGGCACGACGAGGCCGTGGAGTTCCTCGCGTCCTTCGACTTCCGGGCCTGGAACCACGAGCCCGACTCGGGTGGTTCGTGGGAGGACGCCGAGGCCTGGCTCGATGCCGAGCACCCGCAGTGGTCGGCGCACGGACGCGCCTACCGGCCCCACTTCGCCGCCTCGCTGCTGGGTGAGGTGCCCGGCAGCGTCGACCTGGTGCGCGAGCTGCACGCGGCCGGGGTGCCGCAGTGGGGCCTGACCAACTGGTCGGCCGAGCTCTACCCGCACGCTCCCGCGAGGTTCGACTTCCTCGGCCTGCTCGAGGACGTCGTGGTCTCGGGCGTCGAGGGCATCGCCAAGCCCGACCCGGCGATCTACGAGCTGCTCGTCGAGCGCACCGGTCGCCCACTCGAGTCGCTGGCCTTCCTCGACGACCGCGCCGACAACGTCGAGGCCGCCGTCTCCTGCGGGCTGAGAGGCCTCGTCTTCACCGACGCGCGGCAGGCCCGAGCCGACCTGCGCGGGCTCGGCCTGCCCGTCTGAGATGACGGTGGCCATCCGGGTCGTGCTCCAGGCCCTGGGGCTCGTGCCAGGACGAGCCGGGGTGGACCGCACGCGCCCCGTACGGCCGGTGCGTGCGGTGGTTGCGCTCAGGCCTCCGCGTGCCGACCGCACGCCGAGAACGCGTCGTCGACGCTCGCCGCGTCGCGCATCGCGCCGGCAAGGACGCCGAAGTCACCGGCCGGCACCTCGAAGAGCCCGCGCCGAAACGCCATGCCCCACTTCTGCTCCTCGCCGATGAACCCGAGCATCGGCAGCAGCGGCCGGATCGGCACCGCCCGGACGTGCTCGAAGACGATCCGCCGCCGCCACGGCTCGAATCCCGGTCGCTGCGCGACCCGGTAGGGCTCGTCGTCATCGATCACGCCGAGGGCGGTCAGCTGCTGGAGGGCCTTACCGGTGCCCATCGCCTCGCGCGGTGAGTAGAAGGCGATGCCGTCACCACGGGCGAGCCGGCGCAGTCGGGTGTCGCGGCCGTGGTCGGCCTGGGTGAAGCCCCCGGCCACACCCAGCAGGACGTGCTCGAGGCTGATGGTGTTGACCCAGTAGCGGGTTGGCGCGCGGCTCATGGGTCGGAGCCTGGCACTCGGCGCCGACATCCGGTCGCTGCCCGCGCGGTCGGGTAGGTGCTCGCCGGGCGTCAGTTGACGGCGCGGTCGCGACCGTCCCAGAACGGCTTGCGCAGGTCCTTCTTGAGGATCTTGCCGGTGGGGTTGCGCGGGAGCGGGCCGGTGATGTCGACGCTCTTGGGGCACTTGAACGTCGCCAGGTGCTCGCGGCAGAAGGCGATGATCTCCTCGGGCGTGGCCTCGGCACCCTCCTTCAGCGACACCACCGCCTTGACCGCCTCGCCCCAGGTGTCGTCGGGGATGCCGATGATGGCGACCTCTGCGACGGCGGGGTGCTCGGCGATGACGCGCTCGACCTCGGGTGAGTAGATGTTCTCCCCGCCGCTGATGATCATGTCCTTGAGGCGGTCCTCCACGAACACGTAGCCGTCGTCGTCGACCTTGCCCATGTCGCCGGTGCGGAACCAGCCGTCCGGGGTCATCACCTCCGCGGTCGCCTCGGGCTTGCCGAGGTAGCCCTGGAACAGCTGCGGCGTGCGGAGCCAGATCTCGCCGTGCGCACCGACCGCCAGGTCGGCGCCCGTGCCCGGGTCGACGATGCGCACCTCGGTGTTCGGGATCGGCTTGCCGGCCGAGACCAGCCACTCCGGGTGGCCGGAGGAGACCGCGGTGCGGTGGTCCTCCGAGCCCAGCTGGGTGACGACGCCGGCGACCTCGGTCAGCCCGTAGACCTGGAGGAAGTCGGTGTCGGGCCACGCCTCCATGGCCGCACGCAGCAGCGGAGCCGGCATCGGCGCAGCGCCGTAGGTGTAGGTCTTGAGGGAGGCGAACAGCTTCACCGCGTCGGGCCCGGTCTGCAGGACCTGCGCCAGGACGGCCGGCACCAGGAAGGTGCGGTTGGCGCCGCCCAGGATCGCACCGGCCAGCGAGGCGCCGTCGGGGTCGCGGGTCATGATGCTCGGCACCCCGTCGTGGATCGGGAACAGCACGTACGACGACCCGCCCACGTGGAAGAGCGGCATGGCCACCATCGCCTTGTCGCCCGGCTCGAAGCTCCAGCCGTGGTGGGCGTTGAGGGTGTGGGCGACCATGTTGGTGTGGCTGAGCATGACGCCCTTGGGCCGGCCGGTGGTGCCGGAGGAGTACATCACCAGGCAGGTGTCGTCGGGCGTGACGTCGTTCGAGCGCCCGACGGGCTCGGCAGCCGCGAGCCACTCCTCGTAGGCGTCGTCGACCCCGTCCGGGGTCACCTCGATCACGTGCTCGACCGAGGTGAGGCGGTCGCGGATCTTCTCGATGGTCGGCATCAGCTCACGACCGACGAACAGCACGGTCGCGCCGGAGTCGTTGACCGCGTAGTCGATCTCGTCGCCCGCCGAGCGCCAGTTGATGATCGCGTTGGCGGCACCCAGCGACCCTGCTGCCAGGGACGTCTCGACACAGGCGGGGTGGTTCTTGTCGAGGAACGACACGACCCCGCCGCGACCGACGCCCAGCGCCTTCAGCCCGCCGGCGTTGCGCCGCACCCGCTCGTCCCACTCGCGCCAGCTGAACGTGCGCGCGCCGTAGGTCATCGCGTCGGCGTCCGGTGTCTCCGCGGCCCAGTGGGCCAGGCGGTCGTCCATGAAGGTCGGGTCAGGAGGCGTCATGCAGCCCATCGTGCCGGACGTCGTGTGACCCGTGCCACACCCAGTCCGGAACGCGGCGCTGCTTTCTTCGTCGGGCCAAAGCGTCATCTCAGCCTGGTCACAGCCGGGTTCAGCACAGTGGAGCCATGACCGACCAGACCCCGACCCCCGCACCCCAGGGGGACCCGCAGCACCCGCGGAACCCCCAGCAGGACCCCCGGAGCCGGTTCACCGAGCTCGCCCGGCCGGCCTACCCGCCGCCGTCCGGACCGCCCGCCGGCTTCCCCGGCGTTTCCAGCGGCGCTCCTGCGAGCGGCCAGGACGCCACCGCGTCGTGGGCCAACCCCTACGTCACCCAGGTCCTCCCGGTGCAGCGCGACGACCGCGCCACCGCGGTCGGGCGGACGACGGGACGCCAGCGCTTCGCCGTGGGCATCGTGGCCGCGGCCCTCCTCGTCGGCGGCGGCGCAGGCCTCGGCGGCGCTGCGGCGTACGACGCCTTCCAGAGCGACTCGACGCCTGCGGCGACCTCGGCGGCGGCTGCGACCAGCAGCCCCGTCGTGAGCACGCCCGACTCCCCCGCCGCTGCGGGAAGCGTCGAGCAGGTGGCGGCGGCCGTCCTCCCCTCGGTCGTCAAGCTCGACGTCGGCAACGGACAGCAGGCGGGTTCGGGCTCCGGCATCATCCTGTCCTCCGACGGCGTCATCCTCACCAACAACCACGTGGCCGCGGTCGCCGGGTCAGGCGGCACGATCACGGTGTCGTTCAGCGACGGCAGCCACGCCGACGCCACGATCCTGGGCACCGACCCGCTCACCGACACCGCGGTCATCAAGGCCACCGACGTCAGCGGGCTCACGCCGGCCACCATCGGCGACTCGAGCAACGTCGACGTCGGCGAGGGGGTCGTGGCCATCGGCTCGCCCTTCGGGCTCGACGCCACCGTCACCTCGGGCATCGTCAGCGCCCTCAACCGGCCCGTCGACGTCGGCACCGACAGCGCCGGGAACGGCACCGTCTACCCCGCCATCCAGACCGATGCCGCGATCAACCCCGGCAACAGTGGCGGCCCGCTCGTCGACCTCGCCGGGCACGTGGTCGGCATCAACTCCTCGATCCAGTCCACCGGGTCGAGCTCGGGCGGCGAGGCCGGGTCGATCGGCCTGGGCTTCGCGATCCCGATCGACGAGGTGCTGCCCGTCATCGAGCAGATGAAGGCCGGCGAGACCCCGACCCACGCCCGGCTCGGCGTGCAGGTGCAGGACGTCTCCAGCACCGGCTCAGGGGCCCTGGTCGTCGACGGCGCCGAGATCCAGAGCGTCGGCAGCGGCTCGGCCGCCGGCAACGCCGGGCTGCAGGACGGCGACGTGGTGACCAAGATCGACGACCAGCTGATCACCAGCTCGGACTCGCTCGTGGCGACCATCCGCTCCTACCGCCCCGGCGACGAGGTCACGGTGACCTACGAGCGCGGCGGAGCCGAGCAGACCACGAAGCTCACCCTCGACTCCGACGCGACCACCACCGGGTCCTGATCTCGCAGCACCCACCGACTGGCCCCACGGGAGAGGGGTCGGTGCCGCCCCTGGGACGGGCGACACCAGTGCCGGCGGCCGTCACTTCCCCAGCGACGGCCGTCGGCGTTCCCCTCTCGCACGCCGGCTCGGTGTCTGCTCACGAGGTCAGACGCTTCTGGAACTCCCCCGAACGTGCCACCGGTCGGAACCCGAGCTGCTCGTTGACGTCGATCATGTGGCGGTTGACCTCGGCGTTCCACGTGATGAGCCGATCGACGCCCAGGTCGAGGCTCTGCAGCAGGCGCAGGTTGGCCACCTTGACCGCGAGGCCGAGACGATGCCCACGGTCGGCGCCGCGCACCAGCGTGCCCCACTGGTAGGCCTTGCCCGGCTCGTGAGGGGTCACCGCGAGGTCGGTGTAGGCCGCCACCTCGCCGTGGCGGTCGAGGGCGACCGTGCAGACGACCGTGCGTCCCTGCTTCTCGGCGACGGACTCGCGCTCGCGCAGGTTGGCGACGTCGACGACCTCGGGCTCGACCTCGCGGTCGCCCGAGGGGGCCTCCGTGGTGAGGCTGCTCGACAGGGTCTCCCAGCCGAGGGCCAGCTCGTCGGGGACCGCGCCCACCCACGACATCAGGCGGTAGCCGCCGTGGTGGGTGCCGTGGTGGGTCTCAGCGCGTGCAGCGAGGTCGGCGAGCAGTGCGTCGTCGACCGGGACCGCGAGCTGACGACGTACCTCCCCGAGGGTCATCCGGTAGCCGTGCGCGAGGGCGAACTCGCGCGCGGGCCAGCCGGCACCGTCGGCTCCGTACGACTCCGGCCAGTCGATGAGGTGGTCGAGGAGGACCCGGCCCTCCTGTCGAGCGCGGGCCTCGACGTGATCGAGCATCGCGGTCCCGTGGCCGCGTCGCCAGGCCTCGGGGTGGACCTCGACAGTGACGACCGCCGCCTCGAGGTTGTCGAGCAGGCTGAGCACGACAGCGCCCACAGCCACCGCGCGACCCTCCTGGGTGCGGCCGACGTAGAGGTGCATGCGTCGGACGCGGCTCGGCTCGCGGACCGACACCGTCAGCTCGGCCAGGCTCCACACCGTGGCGAGGTCGCCCAGGCCCTCGCGCAGGGCCGCGGCCGAGACGTCGTACCACTGCGCGAGCGCGGCATCGTCGTGGACGTCGACCTCGGAGATCACCAGCGGGTCCTGCTCGGGGTCGTGCTCGGGCTCGTTCATCGTGTGCGCTGCACCCTTCCCTCGTCCCAGACGGGACCGTCGGACTCGTAGACCTCGCCGTCGGCGCCGTAGACCAGGAACCGGTCGAAGCCGCGGGCGAACCAGCGGTCGTGGGTGACCGCCAGCACCGTGCCCTCGAAGGCGTCGAGACCGGTCTCGAGCGCCTCGGCCGACTGCACGTCGAGGTTGTCCGTGGGCTCGTCGAGCAGCAGCAGCGTGGCACCGGACAGCTCGAGGAGCAGGATCTGGAAGCGGGCCTGCTGCCCGCCGCTGAGCGACTCGAAGGTCTGCTCCGACTGCACGCTGAGCTCGTAGCGGTCGAGCACCCGGGCGGCCTGCTCCTGGCCCATCCCGGAGCGACCGTGCGGCGAGCCGTCGCCGCGGTGCAAGATCTCCAGCAGCGTGCGCCCCTCGAGCTCGGGGTGGTCGTGGGTCTGCACGAACCAGCCCGGGCGCACGCGCGCGCCGAGCTTCGCCGAGCCCTGGTGGTCGACCGGCGCGATGGCGACGTCGCCCACGGGTTGGTGCTCGACGTCCGGGTCGCTGCCACCGGCGGCGAGCAGGCGCAGGAAGTGCGACTTGCCCGAGCCGTTCGACCCCAGGACGGCGACCCGCTCGCCGTACCAGACCTCGAGGTCGAAGGGACGCATCAGCCCGCGCAGCTCGAGGTCGGTGCACACCACCGCGCGCTTGCCGGTGCGGCCGCCGGTCAGCCGCATGCTGACCTGCTGCTCGCGGGGCTGCTCGGTGGGTGGGCCGGCCTCCTCGAACTTGCGCAGCCGGGTCTGCGCGGCGCGGTACTGGCTCGACATCCCGTCGTTGTACTCCGACTTGATCTTGAGCCGCAGCACGAGTGCCTTGATCTTGGCGTGCTCCTCGTCCCAGCGGCGACGCAGCTCCTCGAAGCGGGCGAACCGGTCCTGGCGGGCGGCGTGGTAGCTGGCGTAGTCGCCGGGGTGGGTCCACACCTTGTTGCCCGAGCCCGGCCCCCCGCTGCCGAGCTCGACGGTGACGACGCGGGTGGCGGTGTTGGCCAGGAGCTCGCGGTCGTGGGAGATGAAGACGATCGTCTTGTCGCTGGCGCGGATCTTCTCCTCGAGCCAGATCTTGCCGGGCACGTCGAGGTAGTTGTCGGGCTCGTCGAGCAGCAGGACCTCGTCGGGCCCGGCGAGGAGGTACTCCAGCACGGTGCGCTTCTGCTCGCCGCCGCTGAGGGTGCGCAGGGTGCGGTACTTCGCCCGGTCGAAGGACAGCCCGAGTGCCTTCGTGGTGCAGACGTCCCAGGTGACCTCGAGGTCGTAGCCGCCGGCGTCGGCGTACTCGTGGAGCGCCTCGGCGTACTTCATCTGGGTCTTCTCGTCGTCGGTCTCCATCAGCGCCAGCTCACCGGCGTCGACGGCGACCGAAGCGGTGCGGATGCGCGCCGGGGAGACGCTCAGCAGCAGGTCGGCGACCGTGGGTTCACCGCCGGAGACCGAGCCCGACGCGAGCCCGGCCTTGACGTCCTGGCGCATGATCCCGAGCCCGCCGCTGCGGGTGACCGCTCCGCCGTGCGGCACGAGGTCGCCGGTGATGATCCGGAACAGCGTCGTCTTGCCTGCGCCGTTGGCCCCGACCAGCGCGACCTTGGCGCCGTCGCCCACCCGGAACGAGACGTCGTCCAGCAGCAGCCGCCCGTCAGGCAGCTCGTAGCGGATCCCGGCAACGTCGACATGTCCCACAGGAGGTCATTGTCCGCTACCCACCGCCCTCGCCGCACCCGGGTTTCGTCAGGGTTCGGGTCGAGTCGGCGCGTGTACGCGCCGACTCGACATCTCTTGAGGCGGGTGGGACTACTCGGGTCGGCCGAGGTCGAAGCGCTCACCCAGCTCGAAGTACGCCGACGGCCCCCCGGCGCGCAGCACGGGGCGGGCCAGCGCGGTGTCGTAGACGCCGTCGACGAGGAACGACTCGTCGATGTGCACGCCCACGACCTCACCGAACGTCATCCAGGCGTCGACCTCCCCGCCGTCCCGGTTCTTCAGGCGCAGGGTCTGGGTCACGACGCACTCGAAGCTGACCGGTGCGGCCGCCACGCGCTGCGGCTTCACGACGACCGACTCGGCCGCCTCGAGGCCGCACCGCTCCCACTCGTCGACGCGGTCCATCGTCGCGGTCTGGTTCATCGCCTCGGCGAGGTCGCGGGTGACCAGGTTCCACACGAACTCGCCGGTCGCCTCGAGGTTGGCCACGGTGTCCTTGTGACCGATGCTCGAGAACCCCACGACCGGCGGCGTGTAGTTGAACGCGTTGAAGAAGCTGTACGGCGCCAGGTTGCGGCCGCCGTCGGTGTCGAGGCTGCTGATCCACCCGATCGGGCGCGGACCGACGATCGCGTTGAACGGGTCGTGGGGCAGGCCGTGGCCCTCGGCCGGGCGGTAGAAATGTGTCACGCGCTCCATCGTGACAGGTGGGGGTCCGCCGTCAGGTCGTGGCGCACTCCGGTCGGGGTCGTCCGGGTGAGGCGGTCGGTCGCTCGGGCGCTGCCGACGATGGCACCCAGGGTGGTCGTGCGGACGCGCAGGGCCCGGTCGCGGCAGGGGCTCGCCCCACGGGTGTGGCGTGGCTTGGGCGCAGCGCCCAGGATCGATGGGCACTCCCCTGCTGGTCGCCGGTACCTACTGGCGAGTTAGATGGGGAGGAGCACCCCCCGCACCCATCAGTCGGCACCACCCCGCAGACCAGGAGGCACCGCCATGCAGCTCGAGCTGTCGCCCGAGGACGAGAAGTTCCGCGACGAGATGCGCACGTTCTTCACCACCGAGGTCCCCCAGGAGATCCGCACCGCCGTGGCCGAGGGGCGCGAGCTCACCAAGGAGCAGATCGTCGAGAGCCAGCAGACGCTCAACAAGGCCGGCCTCGCGGTGCCGCACTGGCCTGAGGAGTACGGCGGCCGCGGCTGGACCGACCTGCAGCGCCACATCTGGAACGAGGAGATGCAGGCGGCCAGCGTGCCGCTGCCCCTGGCGTTCAACGCCTCGATGATCGGGCCGGTGATCGCGCAGTTCGGGTCGAAGGAGCAGAAGGACGAGTTCCTGCCGAAGACCGCCAACCTCGACATCTGGTGGAGCCAGGGCTTCTCCGAGCCCGACGCCGGCTCCGACCTGGCCAGCCTGCGCACCACCGCGGTCAAGGACGGTGACGACTACATCGTCAACGGCCAGAAGACCTGGACGACGCTGGGCCAGCACGGCGACTGGATCTTCACCCTCGTACGGACCGACCCCGAGGTGAAGAAGCAGGCCGGCATCTCCATGCTGCTCATCGACATGAGGTCCGAGGGCCTCGAGGTGCGCCCGATCGAGCTCATCGACGGCGGCCACGAGGTCAACGAGGTCTGGTTCACCGACGTCCGCGTGCCGGTGGCCAACCTCGTCGGTGAGGAGAACACCGGCTGGACCCAGGCCAAGTTCCTCCTCGGCAACGAGCGCGTCGGCGTCGCCCCGGTGGGCGCCACCAAGCGCGTGCTGGCCCGCGCCAAGGAGCTCGGCGCCGCGATCATCAAGGACGACCCGCTCCTGCGCGCGCGCGTCGCCGAGCTCGAGAACGAGCTCCTCGCCCTCGAGCTCACCGCGCTGCGCGTCGTGGCTCACTCGGAGGGCAGCGAGCCGCACCCGGCCTCCAGCGTGCTCAAGCTCAAGGGCACCGAGCTGCAGCAGGCCGTGAGCGAGCTGGTCGTCGACCTGGGCGGGCCCGAGACGCTCGCCTCGGGCGAGGCGGGCGACACCGAGTCCTGGTACCGCCGCGCGACCCCGACCTACCTCAACCTCCGCAAGGCGTCGATCTACGGCGGGTCCAACGAGGTCCAGCGCCAGATCATCAGCCGCACGATCCTCGGCCTCTGAGCCGGACAGGAGACACAGACTCATGGACTTCACCTACGACGACGAGCAGGACGCGCTCCGCGACGCCGTGCGCGGCCTGGTCGCCAAGGCCTACTCCGACTACGAGAAGCGCCGTCAGACCACCAAGGAGGAGCCCGGCTTCGACGAGAAGCTCTGGACCCAGCTGGCCGAGATGGGTCTGCTCGGCCTTCCCTTCAGCGAGGCGGACGGCGGCGTCGGCGCCGGCCCCGTCGAGATCGGCATCGTGTGCCAGGAGCTCGGCCGGGTCATCGCCCCCGAGCCCTACCTCGGCTCGGTCGTGCTGGCCGGCGGGCTCGTCTCCGCGGTCGGCACCCCTGAGCAGCGCCAGGAGATCCTCGGCGCCCTCTCGGCCGGCGAGCGCCTACTGGCCTTCGCCCATGCCGAGCCCGGCCTGCGGTGGTCCGACTCGGCCGTCTCGGTGACGGCGACGCAGGACGGCGACTCCTGGAGCATCACCGGCACGAAGGACGGCGTCCTCCACGGCGCCCGCGCCGACGTGCTGGTCGTCAGTGCGGCCCTGCCCGACGGCGGCACCGGCCTGTTCGTGGTCGAGGGCTCGCTCCCCGAGCGCGAGGGCTACTCGACCTACGACGGTGGCCGCGCGGCGCGGATCACCTTCGACGCCACCACCGCCACCCCGCTCGGCACGGCCGGCGCCGACGTCACCGCGAGCATCGCGGTCGTGCACGACATCACCCGCATCATGGCGGCCAACCAGTCGCTCGGCGCGATGCAGACGCTGCTCAAGGCCACCACGGAGTACCTCAAGAGCCGCAAGCAGTTCGGTGTCACGCTCAACACCTTCCAGGCGCTGACCTTCCGGGCCGCCGACATGTACACCTCGCAGGAGCTGACCCACAGCCTGGTCGAGTGGGCGACGATGGTCGTCGCCGCCGGCCGTCCCGCCGAGGTCGCGGACGCCGCTGCCCGCGTCGGGCTGCAGGTCAGCCGGGGCGGACGTCACGTCGGGCAGGAGGCCATCCAGCTGCACGGCGGGATCGGCATGACCGCGGAGTACAGCGTGGGCATGTACACCGCCCACCTGACGGTGCTCGACCACCTGTTCGGCGACGCCGGTCGGCACCTGAAGGTGCTCGACTCCACGCTCGACGGGCACGGCGTCATCGACCCCCTCGACCGGGGCTGAGGCGCCGATGCCTGGACTGAGGGGCCTCGACGGCAAGGTCGCCGTCGTCACCGGGGCCAGCCGCGGGATCGGGCTCGGCATCGCCGCGCGCCTGGTTGCCGAGGGGGCCAGGGTCGTCATCACGGCGCGCAAGCCCGAGGCGCTGGCCGAGGCCGTCGAGACGCTCGGCGGCCACGACCACGCGCTGGGCATCCCCGGCAACGCCGGCGACGCCGCGCACCGAGCCGACGTGATGGCGGCGGCGGTCGAGGCGTTCGGCAGCGTCGACCTGCTGGTCAACAACACCGGCATCAACCCGGCGTTCGGACCGCTGATGGAGCTCGACCTCGACGCCGCCCGCAAGATCATGGACGTCAACGTCGTCGCCGCGCTCGGCTTCACCCAGGAGGCCTACCGCGTCTGGATGAAGGAGCACGGCGGTGCCGTCGTCAACATCTCCTCGCTCTCGGGCGTCCGCCCGGCGCCGTACATCTCGATGTACGGCGCCAGCAAGGCCGCCATGATCAGCCTGACCGAGACTCTCGCCGAGGAGCTCGGGCCGCGGATCCGCGTCAACGCCGTCGCCCCCGCGGTCGTCAAGACCAAGTTCGCCGAGGCGCTCTACGTCGGGCGGGAGGACGAGGCTGCGGCCGGCTACCCGCTCAAGCGGCTCGGCGAGCCCGAGGACATCGGCAGCCTGGTGGCCTTCCTGCTCTCGGACGAGTCCTCCTGGATCACCGGTCAGACCGTCGTCGCCGACGGCGGCGTCAGCCTGACCGGGGGCGTCTGATGGCGAGTCGGCGCGTAGACGCGCCGACTCGACCCGAACCTCTCGCCGAGTCGGCGCGTAGACGCGCCGACTCGCCCTCGGGCTGGGGTAGTCGGGGCGGGAGGGGCTGATGGGGCACGCGAAGCTGGACGGCAGGGGTGCCGTCGTCACCGGAGCAGGCGGCGGCATCGGCAAGGCCCTGGCCGCTCGGCTCGTCACCGAGGGTGCGCGGGTGGTGGTCAACGACCTGGACGCGGAGCTGGTCGAGGCCACCGCCTCCGAGATCGGGGCGTACGCCGTGCCCGGCGACTGCTCGTCAGCCGACGGCGTCCGGCACCTGGTCGAGGCCGCGCAGGCCCACCTGGGCGCGGTCGACGTCTTCTGTGCCAACGCCGGCATCGACCGCACGCAGGCCGACAGCCTGCAGGCCTCCGACGACGACTGGGCCGCCATGATCGAGACCAACGTGATGAGTCACGTGCGGGCCGCGCGGTTGCTGGCCCCGACGTGGGTCGAACGGGCGTCAGCCGGCCAGGAGGGCGGTCGTTTCGTCGTCACCGCCTCGGCAGCCGGGCTGCTCACGATGATCGGCGCGGCTCCCTACTCGGTCACCAAGCACGCTGCGGTCGGCTTCGCCGAGTGGCTCTCGATGACCTACGGCGACCGCGGCGTCGCCGTCCAGGCGATCTGCCCGCAAGGCGTGCAGACGGCGATGCTCGAGCAGGCCGGTCCGCTCAAGGACCTGCTCTCCCGCGACGAGGCCCTCACCCCCGAGCAGGTGGCCGAGTCGTGGGTCGCCTCGCTCGACGACGACCACTTCCTCGTGCTGCCGCACCCGGAGGTCGCCGGCTACTACGCCGCGCGCGCCGCCGACACCGACCGGTGGCTCGGCGGCATGCGCCGCCTGCAGTCGAAGGTCGACTTCTTCACCGGATCCGCGTCCGGACCCGACTTGTGACCGACCCGCTCCGAGGCCTCGACCTCGACTCCTACCGTCGCTGGTACGACGGTGTGCGGCCCGGCGAGATCACCGGCGAGCTGACCGGGCGCCTCATCGCCGGTGGCAAGTCGAACCTGACCTACGAGGTCAGCGACGGCGCGTCGTCGTGGATCGTGCGTCGTCCGCCCCTGGGTCACGTGCAAGCCACGGCGCACGACATGGGTCGGGAGTTCACGGCCATGTCGGCGCTCGCCGACACCGGCGTCCCCGTGCCGCTCATGCACGCCCACTGCGCCGACGTCGAGGTGCTGGGCGCGGAGTTCTACGTGATGAGCAAGGTCGAGGGCACCGCCTACCGCAGCGCAGACCAGCTCGCCCCGCTCGGCCCGGACGGCACCGGTGAGCTCGCCGGCGCCATGGTCGACGTCCTGGCGCGGCTGCACGCCGTCGACCCCGCGTCGGTGGGACTCGGCGAGTTCGGTCGCCCGGGCGGCTTCCTCGAGCGCCAGGTACGCCGTTGGGGTCGCCAGCTGGAGGGATCGGCCACGCGTCCGCTGCCCGATGCCGCGACCCTGCTGGCCCGCCTGGGCTCGAGCATCCCCGCCGGCGACGCGGAGCGCGACGCCTCGACGTCCGGCATCGTGCACGGCGACTACCGCCTCGACAACCTGCTGACGGTCCCCGGAGACCCGCAGCCGGTGAAGGCGGTCGTCGACTGGGAGATGGCCACGATCGGCGACCCGCTCACCGACGTCGCGCTGCTCCTCGTCTACGACAAGCTCGGCACCCTGGTGGGCGGCAGCGCGGTGGCCGACGCCAGCTCGGCCCCCGGCTACCCCGACGAGCGCGCGCAGCTCGACCGCTACGTCGCCGCCAGCGGCCGCGACCTGCCCGACCTCGCCTTCCACCTCGGGCTCGCCTACCTGAAGATCGCGGTCATCCTCGAGGGGATCCACCACCGCTTCATCGCCGGCCAGACGGTCGGCGACGGCTTCGACACGGTCGGTCGAGCGGTCGAGCCGCTCCTGGCCGCCGGCCTCGAGGCCACCGCTTCCACGAGCACGAAGGAGTAGTCATGGACCTCAGCCTCAGCGACGAGCAGGAGGCCTTCCGCGGTCTCGCCCGGGAGTTCCTCGACAAGGAGGCGATCCCGCACCGCACCCAGTGGGACCGCGACGAGGCCGTCGACCTCGCGATCGTGCCCAAGATGGCCGAGATCGGCTTCTTCGGGCTCACCATCCCCGAGGAGTACGGCGGCCTGGGCGGCGACTACGTCACCTACGCCCTCGCCATGGAGGAGCTCGGTCGCGCCGACTCCGCGCTGCGAGGCATCGTGTCGGTCAGCAGCGGCCTGGTCGGCAAGTCGATCCTCTTCCACGGCACCGAGGAGCAGAAGCAGGAGTGGTTGCCCCAGCTGGCCGTGGCGAGCAAGCTGGGGTGCTTCGGGCTCACCGAGCCCGACACCGGCTCGGACGCCGGCAACCTGACCTCCAGCGCCCGTCGAGACGGCGACGACTACGTCCTGAACGGCCAGAAGCTCTTCATCACCAACGGCACGTGGGCCGACGTGGCGCTCGTCTTCGCTCGCACCAGCGACGACGGCCCGCGCGGCGTCACCGCCTTCCTGGTGCCGACCGACAGCGCGGGCTTCGAGGCTCGCGAGATCAAGGGCAAGCTCGGCCTGCGCGGCCAGGCCACCGCCGAGCTCTTCCTCGACGACGTCCGGGTGCCTGCCTCAGCGGTGCTCGGCGAGGTCGGCAAGGGCTTCAAGATCGCGATGAGCACCCTCGACAAGGGGCGCCTGGCTGTCGGGGCCGGTTGCGTCGGCATCGTGCAGGGCTGCCTGGAGACCTCGGTGGAGTACGCCACGACGCGCAAGCAGTTCGGTCGTCCCATCGCCGGCTTCCAGCTGGTGCAGGACATGATCGCCGACATCTCGCTCGACGCCGACGCTGCGCGGCTCCTGGTGTGGCGCTGCGCCGACCTCATCGACCGCGGGGAACCGTTCGGGGTGGCGGCGTCCAAGGCCAAGCTCTACGCCTCGGAGGCGGCGGTGCGCGCTGCCAACAACGCCATCCAGATCCACGGCGGCTCCGGGTACGTCGATGACTACCCGGCCGCGAAGTACCTGCGCGACGCGCGCGTGATGACGCTCTACGAAGGCACCAGCCAGATCCAGAAGCTGCTCATCGGCCGCGACGAGACGGGCATCAACGCGTTCGTCTGACGCCTCGTTCAGCTTCCGGCGCCGCGGGTGGTGTCGGCGGCCAGCGCCAACGAGAGCAGCAGCTTGTCGCGCGGGTCGGACAGCGTGCGACCGGTGAGGGCCTCGATCTGCTTCAGCCGGTAGATCACGGTGTTGCGGTGGCAGAAGAGGTCGCCGGCGGCGTGGGTCGGCGAGCCGTCGTGGCGCAGCAACGCCTCCAGGGTCTCGAGCAGCGTGTCACGCTGGGCCTCGGGCTGCACCAGCAGCGGGCCGATGGTCTGCTCGATCAGCACCGAGGTCACCTGCGGGCTGCCGATCATCAACACCTCCGGGAGCCGGTGGGCGACCGACACCGCGCGCCGCTCGTGACGCGCCAAGGTCTCGGCGGCCCGGTTGGCCAGCAGGAACGCCGTCGCGAAGCCGGGCAGCCCGTCGACGGCGCGAGCAACCCCCATCCGGGCCGGCGCGTGCGGGTCGAGCAGCGCGCACAGGGCGTCCTCGTCGGGCAGGTCGCCGAAGAGCAACCCGAAGTAGACCCCCGAGCGGACGTGCCAGCGGGCGCCGATGCCGGCGCGGTCGAGGCGGTCCTCGAGCGCGCCGAGGTCCTCGATCGCGTCAGGCTCCTGGAGCACGACCACGCACGCGAGGTCGTCGTCGGCTCCGATGTCGAGAGCGGCCCGCGCCTCCTCGACGTAGGCCGGGTCGCCGCCACGGCCTTCGAGCAGGGCGTCGAGCGTGGCCTGCTGACGCTGGAGGTCCTGGCGCTGCAACCGCGCGCTCTCCCGCCGGTAGGAGTCGATGAGGACGGCGTTCTGGGTGTCGAGGTTCGACCACACGGTGCTCGCCGCCGACAGCAGGACCCGCTCGTCGATGACGTGGTCCTCGCTGGTCTCGGCCCGAGCGACCAGGGCTTCCCACAGCATGCGCGCACCGACGGTGTAGGCGTGCAGCACGAGCTCGAGCGGCACCCCTTGACGCGCTCGACGACGCCCCGTCTCGCGCCACAGGTCGATGGCGTTGATGGGCGCCTGCGCGCCCCGCGAGAGGATCGTGAGCCCGCGTCTGATGTGCTGACGACAGCTGGCTCGGACGTCGGCGCGCAGCTCGGGCCCGAAGCGCTCGTACTGGTCGTCGTCCCGCTCGAGCAGGCTCAGCGTGATGCTGTCGGCGATGGCGTCGGAGGAGTCGAGGAGCAGACCCCAGGCGCGCGCCACGGCTGCCGGTCCGACGTCGCCGTCGTCGTCACCGATCACCGCGCTCAGGCTCATGGGGCCACCGTCGCACTCCCTGCACAACGTTGACCACCCCTGATCGCGCCAATTGCACAACTGGCGGCCCATATCTGCGTGACCCCAGTCACAAACACCAAGGTTCTCTGGGCTCGGCGCCCAATGCGGCTCCTGGGCTCCGAGCACCACAGTGGACTGGGTCACACCGCCCGACGATGTGCTGGAGGTCCGCGTTGAGTACGACCGACACGTCCGCGACCGCTGCCGTCGCCGGCAGCCAGGCCGCAGAGCTCGACCTGAGTCGCATCACGGTGCGCTTCGGTGGTCTCACCGCCCTCGACGAGGTCGGCCTGGCGGTCGCGCCGCGCCGCGTGCACGGGGTGATCGGACCCAACGGCGCCGGCAAGACCACCCTCTTCAACGTCGCGTGCGGCTTCGTCCAGCCCGACTCGGGTTCCATCACCATCCGGGGCGACGCGCGCGCCCGCCTCCGGCCGAGCGACCTCGCCGGCCTCAAGATCGCCCGGACGCTGCAGGGACTGGGCCTCTTCGACCACCTGACGGTGCTCCAGAACGTCGTCGTCGGGGCCGACCGCCATGCGCGCTCGGGGTTCCTGAGCGCGCTGTTCGCCACGCCGCGCAGCTCGCGCGACGAGCGGTTGCTGCGCGATCGGGCGACGGCCATGCTGGCCGAGCTCGGCGTCGCCGAGTACGCCGGCCGCTACCCCTCGAGCCTGCCCTACCCCGTGCGCAAGCGGGTCGCCCTCGCCCGCGCCCTGGTCTGCGAGCCCGAGCTGCTCCTGCTCGACGAGCCCGCGAGCGGGCTGTCCTCCGACGAGATCGACGAGCTGGGTGAACTCATCCGCGGCCTGAGCGCCTCGATGGCGGTCCTGCTCGTCGAGCACCACATGGACCTCGTCATGAACGTCTGCGACGCGATCACCGTCCTCGACTTCGGCAAGGTGATCGCCCACGGCACCCCCGACCAGGTCCGTGAGGACCCGGCGGTCCTCGACGCCTACCTGGGCGAGAACGTCGAGGAGAACCGCTGATGCTGACCATCTCCGAGCTGAGCGCGGGCTACGGTCCCGTCACCGCCCTGCGCCGGGTGTCGCTCACTGCCGAGAAGGGCCGCATCACCGCGGTGCTGGGCGCGAACGGCGCCGGCAAGACCACCCTGCTGCGCACCGTCTCCGGGCTGCACCGCTGTGACAGCGGCCGCGTCGATCTCGGGGGCAGCGCCATCACCCGCGTCGCGGCCGACAAGATGCCGGCCCTGGGCATGTCGCACGTGCCCGAGGGCCGCGGCGTCATCACCGAGCTGAGCGTCGAGGAGAACCTGCGCCTGGGCGGCCTGGCACGCGGCCGGGTCAAGGGCGACGACCTCGAACGCATCTACAGCCTCTTCCCCCCGCTCGACGAGCGTCGCCACGTCGCCGCCGCCACGCTCTCGGGCGGGGAGCGGCAGATGTTGGTGATCGGACGCGCCCTGATGGCCCGTCCCACGCTGCTGCTCCTCGACGAACCGTCGCTCGGGCTCGCGCCGCGCATCGTCACCCAGATCTTCGCGCTGCTCCGCGGCCTCGTCGACGACGAGGGCCTCACGGTCCTCCTCGTCGAGCAGAACGCCCGCAGCGCCCTGTCGGTCGCCGACCACGGGATCGTCCTCAACCTCGGGCAGGTCGTCGCCGACGACTCGGCTGCCACCTTGGCCGCCGACGACCAGCTGCGCCACGCCTACCTCGGCTTCTGACCTCGTGCTGCCGCCGTTCCGTCCGGGGCCACCTCCCGCACCGACCCATCGACCACTCCCGCTCTCGGACCAGGAAAGGAGGACACCGTGCTGCAGTTCACCAACACCGCCCTCTCCGGGCTCGTCCTGGGCATGATCTTCGCCGCCTTCGCGCTGGCGCTGGTCCTGATCTGGCGCTCGACCCGCATCCTCAACTTCGCCCAGGCGCCGATGGCGGTGCTCACCACCTACATCGCCCTCGTCATGATCGAGGACGGCCGTTCCTACTGGCTGGCGTTCGTGGTGGCCCTCGTCTGCGGTCTCGCGCTCGGCGCGGTGGTCGAGCGGCTGATCATCCGCCCGGTCGAGGGCAAGCCCGACATCAACGCGGTCATCCTCACCCTGGGGCTCTTCATCGTCTTCAAGTCCGGCGCAGAGGTCATCTTCGGCACCAAGCTGCGCACCTACCCGCCCAGCTTCGGCGTCCGTGGCATCTCCTTCGGTGACACCACGATCGGCATCACGACCTCCGACTTCTTCACCATCGGTGCGGTGCTCGCCACGATGGGCGTCCTGGTAGCGCTGTTCCGCTTCACCGACCTCGGGCTGAAGATGCGCGCCGCCGCCAACAACCAGGAGGTCGCCCGCCTGCTCGGGGTCAAGGTCGGGGCGATGCTGACCCTGGGCTGGGCCCTGGCTGCGGTCGTCGGCTCGCTCTCCGGCCTGCTGATCGCCAGCGGCGGCCTCGTCCAGCCGTCCTACATGGACTCCATCGTGGTCTTCGGCTTCATCGCGGCCGTCATCGGCGGGCTCGAGAGCCCGGTGGGCGCCGTCGTCGGCGGACTCCTGCTCGGCTTCTCGCTCAGCTTCGTCAGCGGCTACATCGGCGCTCAGCTGGTCGCGCTGGTGGCGCTGGGCATCTTGATGGTCGTGCTGATGCTGCGCCCCGGCGGTCTCTTCGCCGCGACCCAGGGACGGCGTGTCTGATGGCCGGCACCGGCGCTCCCGGCACCCCCGACGCCCGGCACGCCCGGCACGCCCGGCACGCCCGACACGCCCGACGCGACCATCGCCCCGACGCCGGCCAGGGGCGCCCAGTTGCTGAGTGTCTGGCGCGGCTACCCGCTCGTGCGTCACGCCGTCACCGCGCTGGTCGCCTTCTTCGTGGTGATCTTCGTGCTCGCCGCCATCGACGACTTCACCGCGACCAAGCTCACCGAGGTCGCCTACATCGCCATCGCAGCCGGCGGTCTGACCCTGTTGACCGGCCTCAACGGCCAGATCTCCCTGGGTCACGGCGCCCTGATGGCCTTCGGCGCCTACACCACGGCCCTGTTCTACGACGATGCCGAGGGCGCGCCCGCACTGGTGCTCGTCGTCGCGGCCGCGGTGCTGGTCACCGTCGCGGTCGGCGTCCTGATCGGGATCGCCGCAGCCCGCCTGCGTGGGCCCTACCTCGCCGGCGCGACCCTGACCCTCGCGGTCGCCGTCCCCGGCCTGGGCACCCAGTTCAAGGACACCCTCGGCGGTGACCAGGGCCTGCGCCTGACCTTGCCGGAGATCCCGCAGTGGACCACCGACATCACCTACTACGTCACCGGCACCGACCTGAGCCGCAGCACCTACATCACCTTCCTCGCGTGGGTCACCCTCATCGTCGTCTACTTCGTGCTCGCCAACCTGGCCAGCAGCCGGGTCGGTCGGCAGTGGGCGGCCGTCCGCGACGACGAGGTGGCCGCCGAGATCGCCGGCATCGACCTGACCCGGGCCCGCGTCTCGGCCTTCGTCGTGAGCGCCGCCGCCGCCGGGGCCGCCGGGGCGATGTTCGCGCTGGCCCAGCGCACGGTCAGCCCGCTGAGCTTCAGCCTGAACCTCAGCCTCACGCTGCTCGCGGTCGTCGTCCTCGGTGGCCTCGGCAGCCTGACCGGGGCCATCGTCCTCTCAGGAGTGCTGGTCTTCTTGCCGCAGGTGGTCCAGGACCTCGGTTCCAACGTCACCGACATCGACGCCACTCGCGCCTCGCAGATGGCCACCCTCGCCTTCGGCCTGGTGATGGTGCTCGTCATCCTGCTGGCACCGCGCGGGCTCGCCGGGGGGTTCCGCAGCCTGAGCGCACGGCTGCGCGGGCAGGTTTCCGCGCGGCGCTCCGGCCCGGGCCGGGCCGACCTCATCCACGACACAGGCTCCCCGTCGTCGACGGAGACCGCACACCAGGGGAACAGCAGCACCCCCGTCATCACCACGAAGAAGGGAACATCATGAAGCGACACCTCTGGGGCTCGACGGCCCCGGTCGCCGGCCTCCTGGCCGCGACCCTCGTGCTCGCCGGTTGTGGCTCGGGGGGCCGCGACGACGGCAGCTCCGGCGGCTCCGAGGGCGGCTCCGACGCCGCCGCCGGCGACACCACCGGCGTCACTGACGACAGCATCACCATCGGCGGGCACTACCCGCTGACCGGCGTGGCCGCTCCGGGCTACAGCGAGATCCCGGTCGGCGCACAGGCCTACTACGACTACGTCAACGAGGCCGGCGGCATCAACGGCCGGATGATCGACTTCATCGTCAAGGACGACGGCTACGACCCGTCCAAGACGACGGCCGTGACCGACGACCTCGTCCTGCGCGAAGAGATCTTCGCGATGGTCGGCGGCCTCGGCACCCCCACCCACGCAGCAGTCGTCGACGACCTCAACGCCGAGGGCGTCCCCGACATGTTCGTCTCCTCCGGCTCCCTGCAGTGGGGTGACGACGTCGCCGGGCGGCCGACCACCTTCGGCTGGCAGCCCGACTACGAGATCGAGGGCAAGATCATCGGCCAGTACATCGCCGAGAACATGCCCGACGCCAAGGTCGGTCTCTTCCTGCAGGACGACGACTTCGGCACCGACGGCGAGAAGGGCGTCCGGCAGTTCCTGGACAAGCAGATCGTCAGCACGCAGCGCTACACCTCGGGCAACACCGAGATCGGCCCGCAGGTCGCAGCGCTCCAGGCTGACGGCGCCGACCTGGTCATCGGGTTCAACACCCCGGCCTACACCGCGCTCACGCAGCTCAACGGCCTCGGCCTGGGCTACACGCCGCAGTGGTTCTACAGCAACGTCGGCTCCGACCCGACGCTGGTGGGTGGCCTGCTGGCCAACTTCTCCGAGGGCGCCGTCGACGGCAAGGGCGCGCTCGACGGCGTCCTGACCACGGAGTACATCCCGAACGTCGCTGCGACCGACAACGCCTGGACGGCGCTGTGGAACGAGGTGTGGGACGCCTCCGGCAACGACGGCGACCTCTCCAACTTCAACATCTACGGCATGTCGGAGGCCTACACGTTCGTGCAGTCACTCGTCGCCGCCGGCCCGGACCTCACCCGCGAGGGCCTGATCGCCGCCGTCGAGGAGCAGGGTGGCGACTTCGCCGGCCCCAACCTGGCGCCGTACCGCTACTCCGCCGACTCCCACCTGGGTGTCTCCGGCATGCGCGTCTCGGAGATCACGGGCACGTCGTCCGAGCCGCTCACCGACGTCTTGGTGACCGACATCGGCGACGCCGAGATCACCACCGACGACTCGGGCCAGGCCGACGACGGCCCGGCTGAGGGCGGCATCCCGCAGGAGTAGTCACGAGCTCCGGCAGCACCCAGCACGCACCCAGCACCACCGAGCTGCACCGACACCGCCTGGTGTCACCGGGGGCGTCGGGCGACCATCAGGTCGCCCGGCGCCCCTCCTTCGTCATCGGACCGCACCCGCACCGGACCACCCCGGCCGCCCGACTGCGGTCGTGCCGTTGGGGTAGTCCCTGACGTACATCAAGGCCAGCGGACCACAAACCTTGATTTGTGTCAGGGACTACCCCAACGAACCAGCGGGTGGACGACGGGTCTCGAGCACGCGGAAGCCCTTGGCGCCGCCGATGCGAGCTGTTGGCCAGCCCTGCTCGCCCAGCCAGCGCTGCAGCGAGTCAGCGCCCAGGTTCTTGCCGACGACCAGCACCGCGCGTCCGTCGGGAGTCAGCCGAGGCAGCCAGCGCAGCAGCAGCTCGTGCAGTGCCGCCTTGCCGATCCGGATGGGCGGGTTCGACCAGATCTCGTCGTAGGTCGCCTCCTCGGCCACGTCGTCGGGACGCAGCGCGAGGTAACGATCGGCCACGCCGAGCGCGCGGGCGTTGTCGCCGGCCAGCAGCAGTGCGCGCTCGTTGACGTCGACGCCCACCACGTGTGCCTCGGGCACTGCCACCGCCGCCGCGAGCCCGATCACGCCGTACCCGCACCCCAGGTCGAGCAGGCGGCGCGCCGCGGTGGGCGGCTCGGTCTCACGAAAGAGGATGGCGGTCCCGACGTCGACGCGGCCCTGGGCGAAGACGCCGGAGCCGCTGCTCAGCTCGAGGCGGTGCCCCCAGACCTCGGCGACGACCGGGGCCCGCTTGAACGTCACCGACGGGTCGGCGGAGAAGTAGTGCTCGATCTCGACCCCCTCCGCCGCCCCGTCTGCCTCGGTGTCCGCCTCGGTGTCGCCGTCCGGTGACTCAGTCAACGCTCGTCCTTCGGGCTCGGGTCTGCTGGGCTCGGGTGATCAGCTCGTCGTCGGCAGGGTAGGCCACCTCCTCCAGGGTCAGCCCACACGCCTGGGCCACCGTGACGCCGGGGTCGCGCCGTCGGGCGGTCAGGATCTCCTCGGCCCAGGCGACGGGTCGTCGTCCCTCACCGATCGAGATCAGGCAGCCGACCAGCGCTCGCACCATCGAGTGGCAGAAGGCGTCGGCGCGCACCGACGCACTGGCCAGGCCCCAGGCGTCGCGGCTCCACTCGAGGTCGAGCAGCGTGCGGATCGTGGTGGCGTACGGGCGTTGCCTGCAGAACGACGCGAAGTCGTGGCGGCCGAGGAGCAGCACCGACGCCGCGTTCATGGCGTCGAGGTCGAGCTCACGCGGCCAGGTCAGCACGTGCGCGCGCGCCAGCGGGTCGAGGAGCTCGACGCTGTCGGCGACCCGGTAGGTGTAGCGGCGCCAGAGCGCGCTGAAGCGGGCGTCGAAGCCCGGCGGGGCCTCGACGGCACGTCGTACCCGCACGTCGCGAGGGAGGATGCCGTTGAGTCGACGCGCCAGCTTCTCCAGGTCGACCGCGGCGGGGGCCTCGGTCAGGTCGGTGTGCACCACCTGGCCCCGGGCGTGGACGCCGGCGTCGGTGCGACCGGCGCAGACCAGGGTGGCCTGATCAACCCGGAGCGCAGTCGCGAGAGCGGCCTCCACCTCCTCCTGCACCGTGCGCAGGCCCGGCTGGGTGGCCCAGCCACGGAAGTCGGTCCCGTCGTAGGCGAGGTCGATCCGCAGGCGCACGACCACCACCCTAGGGCTCGGTTCCCTACCATTCCCCTGTGCCCACTGTGCCCACTGTGCTCCCTGTGTCCCCTGTCTCCCCCGTGCCCGATCCCACGATCATGCTGGTCTCCGCCCACCACGCCGACTTCCTGCTCGACGAGTTCGGCCGTTACACCCGCGACTACGACGTGAGGGTGGCGCGCAGCAGCGCCGAGGCGCTGTCGGCATCGGAGCAGGTGCGGGCCGCGGGCGGCACGGTGGCGCTCTACGTGCAGGACGGCGACCTCCCCGACGCCTCGCCCCTGGAGGCCTTCGGCGCGTGGCGCGCCGTCGTCCCCACGGCCCGTCGGATCATCGCGGCGCCGTTCGGGCGGTTCCTCGAGCAGGCCGCGGCGCTGCGCCCCGGCATGGCCAAGGGCAAGTACGACGCCTACCTGCTGATGCCGCGCGGCGTGCGCGACGAGGAGTTCCACGGCGCGGTCACCGAGATGCTCTCCGACTGGGGCTCCACGGTCGCAGCACCCGAGGTCGACACGATCCGGATCGTCTGCGAGCCCCACAACCCGCTGGCCTCCGCGCTGCTCGAGTACGCCGGTCGGATGGGCATGCCCGCACGCATCTACTCCCCTGCCAGCGAGACCGGCCTCGCGGTCGCCGCCGAGCATCGCGAGTCCGGCGAGTCGGCGGGCTTCCCGCTGGTGCAGGGCATGGGCCGGTCTGCCTTCGTGGCGACGTCGGTACGTGACCTGGCGATCGCCATGTTCGGCACGCCTGACGCCATCACCATCGACGGCGTCGTCGACCTGGCGATCGTCGGTGCCGGCCCGGCCGGTCTCGCTGCCGCGGTGTACGGCGCCAGCGAGGGGCTGCGCACGGTCGTGCTGGAGGCCGAGGCGATCGGCGGCCAGGCCGGCACGAGCTCGATGATCCGCAACTACCTCGGCTTCCCCCGGGGCATCTCCGGCATGCGCCTGGCTCAGCGCGCCCGCAACCAGGCCCTGCGCTTCGGTGTCGACTTCCTGACCGGGTGGGAGGTCACCTCCCTCGAGCCCGGCCTCGACGGTGAGCCGCACCTGCTGCGCACCGACGGCGGCGACGTCCGCGCGCGCAGCGTCGTGATCGGCACCGGCGTCGCCTACCGCAAGCTCGGCATCGAGTCGGTCGAGAACCTGGTCGGCCTCGGCGTCCACTACGGCTCGGCGATGACGGCCGCACGCGAGATGGAGGGCTACGACGTCGTGGTCGTCGGTGGCGGCAACTCCGCCGGCCAGGCCGCGCTGCACCTGGCCCGGTTCGCAGCCTCGGTGACGATCATGATCCGCCGGCCCTCGCTCGAGGACACGATGTCGTCGTACCTCATCAACGAGATCGCCTACAACCCGCGCGTGAGCGTGGCGGCGTGCAGCGAGATCGCCGACGGCGGCGGCGAGGGCCGTCTCGAGTGGGTCGACGTCCGCAGCACCGACACCGGCGAGGTCAGTCGTCGCTCGGCGAACGGACTCTTCCTCCTTCTCGGCGCCGAGCCCCACGTCGACTGGCTGCCGGACGACGTGGAGCGTGACGACCGCGGCTTCGTGCTCACCGGCCGCGAGGTCGACCCCGGGCGCTGGGCCGACGGGCGTCCGCCCGCCAACCTCGCGACCACGCTCCCCGGCGTGTTCGCGGTGGGCGACATCCGGTCGGGGTCGATGAAGCGGGTGGCGTCGGCCTCCGGTGAGGGCGCCTCGGTCGTGCCGTTGGTGCACACCTGGCTGACGAGCTAGCGGCCCGCGCACTCGGACGTGCAGCACCCGCTGGTCGGCGACGTCGTCGGGCCCCCTCGCCGCACCGACCCGAGCCCGCACACCTCCGATCGCGCGCGGACGGGGGACTCAGCCCAGCTCGGCCCTGGTCGGCGGGTCGGCGCCGGGACGCGAGACCGTGACGGCCGCCGCGCGGGCGGCGTGCGCCAGGGTGGCGGCCGGGTCGAGGCCGTCCCAGAGGGCGTCGATGATGCCGGCCGAGAACGTGTCGCCGGCACCGATGGTGTCGACGACGACGGTGGGCGGCACCGGCTGCGAGACCGAGCCGTCGACGTCGATCCAGGTCGAGCCCTCCTGGCCGCGGGTCACCACGACGACCTCCGGGCCGAGCGAGCGGAGGTGGTCGGCTGCGGCGAGCAGCTCGAGGTGCGGGAAGAGGTCGGCGAGGTCCTCGTCGCTGGCCTTCACGATCCAGGCGCGCCGCGCGACGGCCTCGACGCGCGCGACGACCTCGGGGCCGGTGCCGGTGATGCTCGGACGGGCGTTGATGTCGTAGAGCACGGTGGCGTCGCCCACCGCGTCGAGCAGCTCGAGCACCTGGTCGCACCCCGGCTCGACCACGGCACCGAGCGAGCAGACGTGCACGTAGAGCGGCGGGGTCGCCAGGTCGGTCGGCGCAAGACGCCAGTCGAGGTCGAAGACGTAGGACGCCGCCCCGTTCTCGCCGATCGTGGCCACGGCGGACGACGTCCGCTCGAGCACCTGCGGGTCGCCGGCGTAGTCGACGCCCGAGGAGGCGAGGTGCTCGGCGATCATCGCGCCGCGCGCGTCGTCGGCGTACGCCGTCGCGAAGCGCACCGGGCGCTCGAGCCGGGCGAGGGCCACGGCGACGTTGGCCGCGCTGCCGCCGGGCCGCTCGGTCGTGACGCCGGTCCGGTCGAGGACCACGTCGACGAGGGACTCTCCGATGACCAGCGCATAGGCGCCCGCGGGTTGCTGCACGAGACATCCTTATCACCTACGGTGCTGGCGTGCCCTCTCCGACCGTCGTGCCGCTGGACCCGTCGTCCGACGACCCGCCCTTCGAGCAGCTCCGGGCGCAGATCGCGAGCCGCGCGGCGCGAGGCGACCTGCCGGCCGGCACCCGGTTGCCGACCGTCCGCGCCCTGGCCGAGCAGCTGCAGCTGGCCACCAACACCGTCGCCCGCGCCTACCGAGAGCTCGAGGCCGACGGCGTCGTCGTGACCGAGGGACGGCGTGGCACGTCGGTGGCCGCCGCGCGGCTCAGCCCGGACGCGGCGAGCGCGGCCGCCGCCTACGCCGACGCGGCCCGCCGACAAGGCCTCACGCTTCCCGAGGCGACGCGTGCGCTGGAGCGTGCGTGGGGTGTCGGCGGCGCCCGATAACCTCCGGGGATGGCCCTCGACACCTCCCCCGAGCAGCCGGCGCCCGTTCGGCAGATCGCCAACGCGATCTCGGGGTGGGTCGACAAGCTGGGCGCGGTGTGGGTCGAGGGCCAGGTCGCGCAGCTGAGCAAGCGGCCGGGACTCTCCACCGTGTTCCTCACGTTGCGCGACTCGGTGGCCGACATCTCGGTCCCCGTCACCTGCTCGCGCACGCTCGTCGACTCGATGAACCCGCCGCTGGTCGAGGGCGCGAGCGTGCTGGTGCACGCGAAGCCGTCCTACTACGCCAACCGGGGCACGCTCTCGCTGCAGGCCCGCGAGATCCGGATGGTCGGGCTCGGTGAGCTGCTCGCCCAGATCGAGCGACGCCGTCAGCTCCTCGCGGCCGAGGGTCTCTTCGACGCCGCGCGCAAGCGCCCCCTCCCGTTCCTGCCCGGCGCCGTCGGACTCATCACCGCGCCGCGCTCGGCGGCCGAGCGCGACGTGCTCGACCTCGCCGAGCGCCGCTGGCCCGCGGTGCGCTTCACGGTCGCCCACGCCACCATGCAGGGTCACCGCTCGGCCGGCGAGGTCATGGCCGCCCTGGCTCGTCTCGACGCCGACCCCGCCGTCGACGTCATCGTGATCGCGCGCGGGGGCGGCTCGGTGGAGGACCTGCTGCCCTTCTCCGACGAGGGCCTGCTGCGAGCCGTGGCGAAGGCCCGCACCCCTGTCGTCTCGGCCATCGGGCACGAGCCCGACCAGCCCCTGCTCGACCTCGTCGCCGACGTCCGCGCTGCCACTCCCACCGACGCCGCCAAGCTCGTGGTGCCTGATGTCGCAGCCGAGGCCCAGGCCGTGGCAGGCGCGCGCGAGCGGCTGCGCTCGGTCGTGCTCGCGTGGGTGCAGCGCGAGCAGTCCGGCCTCGACGCGTTGCGCTCGCGCCCGGTGCTGGCCGACCCCCGCACCCTCGTCGACGAGCGCGGCGCCGAGCTCGGCGCCCTCCTCACCCGCGCGCGACGCACCGTCGGGCACGCCCTCGACCGTGCCGCCGACGACATCGGTCACCAGCGGGCCCGAGCCCGGGCCCTGTCGCCCCTGGCGACCCTCGAGCGCGGCTACGCGGTGCTGCAGGCTGCCGACGGCAGCGTGCTGACCTCGATCACGGCTGCCGATGTCGGCGAGCAGGTGAGCATCCGGGTCGCCGACGGCCGGGTGCACGCCGACGTGACCCGCACCACCCGACTCAGCAACCGACTCATCAACCAGGAGGATCTCGATGCCGGCTGACCCGACGACCACCGAGGACGGCGCGAGCCCCGTCGGCCCCGCGCCGAGCTACGAGGAGGCCCGCGAGGAGCTCATCGACGTCGTCCGGCGCCTGGAGACCGGTGGGAGCACCCTCGAGGAGAGCCTCGCCCTCTGGGAGCGCGGCGAGCTGCTCGCGACGGTGTGCCAGGAGTGGCTCGACGGTGCTCGCGCACGTCTCGACGCCGTCGTCGCCACCGGCGAGCCGGGCAGCGACTAGCCGGAGGGGATCTCGGTGGTGCTCAGCAGAGCGACGAACCCGGCCAGCTCGGCGGTGCTCACGTCTCCGAAGACCAGCACCGTCTCGCCACCGACGACCGCTGAGTACGCGAGGTCACCACCGCTGTCGGACCACCCGTCCCACCGCGGCACCAGGTCGCCCACCCCCACGAGGGGGTCCTCGCCGGCGTGGTTCTCGTCGACGTACTCCGTGAGCATCGTCTCCACGTCGATCCCGGCTGCGCTCTCCTGCCGGATGCCCACGAAGTTGTCGTCAGGGGTGTAGAGGTTGATGCGGTACGACGGATCCTCGCCCAGCTCGGCGCCGACCTCGGTGGCCACCCAGCCGTCGGGCAGCGACTCGGGGTAGACGGGGTCGAAGCCGTTCTGCTGGAGCCCCTGCACGGTCGCGAGGTAGTCGACCGCCGGGGGCCGACCACCCTCGGGCGGGTCGGAGATGAGGGTACGGAACAGCACGAGCAGCAGCACGAGGGCGACGATGAAGACCATCGCGCCGACCATGCCGTTGAAGCTGCGGGTGTAACGACCCGCACCGCCCTGCTCGCTCACACCGGCGATCCTCCCAGGTCACCCGGCATGCTTTGGTGTCACCCCTGCTCCGAACAGCGCGCAGTCGTGGTGCCGGCGCCGTCCCCTGCGCCCCGACGCGGGGCGTCGTCCTGGTCACCCGTCGTCGCAGGAGTAGCAGCGCGCGACGCGCTGCGGTCGGTCCGCCGGCCACCTGAGCCAGCCGATAACATGCGCGCCATGAGTCCCGACGCGGTCGTGCCCGAGTTCCAAGTCGCTCCCGAGTCGCCCGACCGCAACCTCGCGCTCGAGCTGGTGCGCGTCACCGAGGCGGCAGCGATGGCCGCCGGCCGCTGGGTCGGTCGCGGCGACAAGAACGGGGCCGACGGCGTCGCCGTGAACGCGATGCGCGTGATGATCTCGTCGATCGGCATGCGGGGCACGGTCGTGATCGGGGAAGGCGAGAAGGACAACGCCCCGATGCTCTACAACGGCGAGGAGGTCGGCGACGGCACGGGACCCGAGTGCGACGTGGCCGTCGACCCGATCGACGGCACCACGCTCACCGCCAAGGGCATGACGAACGCCGTCTCGGTGCTCGCGGTCTCCCCGCGCGGCTCGATGTACGACCCCTCGGCCGTCTTCTACATGGAGAAGCTCGTGACCGGCCCCGAGGCCGCTGACGTGGTCGACCTGCGCTACCCCGTCGCCGAGAACATCCACCGGGTCGCCAAGGCCAAGGGCAAGAGGCCTTCCGACGTCACGGTCGTGCTGCTCGACCGCCCCCGCCACGAGCAGATGGCGCGCGAGATCCGCGAGACCGGAGCGATGATCAAGTTCATCTCCGACGGCGACGTCGCCGGCGCCATCATGGCCGCGCGCCCCGAGACCGGCATCGACCTGATGCTGGGGATCGGTGGCACCCCCGAGGGCATCATCGCCGCCTGTGCGTTGAAGTGCCTCGACGGCGTCATCCAGGGCCGTCTCTGGCCCCAGGACGACGACGAGCGCCAGAAGGCCCTCGATGCCGGCCACGACCTGAGCCCGGAGACGGTCCTGGTCACCGACGAGCTCGTCACCGGAGACGACTGCTTCTTCGTCGCCACCGGCATCACCGACGGCGAGCTGATGAAGGGCGTGCGCTACACCGCCGGCGGCGCCAGCACCCACTCGCTGGTGATGCGCTCGCGCAGCGGCACCATCCGCTCGATCACCTCCGAGCACCGCCTCGAGAAGCTGCGGCCGTTCTCGGCCATCGATTTTGGTGGTCAGTAGACGGAGCTTGCTCCGGCTACCAGCCAGACCACCAGGTTGAGGAGCCTCGGCTCACGCGGAGCGCAGCGACGCGGGAGCGAGGCGTCTCGAAACCCGGTGAGCCGAGAAGCAACCGTCCTCCGGCATGTTCAGCCACGTCACGGGGCTTCGTCGACGCTCGCTGGCGCTCGCTGCTCAGCCTCCAAAGGTGCTCAGCCTCCGCTGACCGCTCACGCGATCCGCTGACCCACCTCGAACCCACGGTCGGTGTGCGAGCCCAGCGCCGCGCCGACCTCGTCGATGACACGGGGGTCGAAGGCCATGCCGCAGTGCGAGGCGCTCACCTCGACCGGTACCGCGATCGGGTCGATGCAGGCTCGCCAGTCGACGATGCCGTCATGCTTGGAGTAGATCGCGGTGAAGCCGACGCCGGGGGCCAACGGCTCCCGGCTCTCGGTGAAGCTCTGCCGGGCGCACGCCCCGGCGACGCAGTCCTCGGCCATCAGGCCCGGCAGACCAGCCCTGCTGAGTCGCACCAGCGCGTCGACGCCCCAGGACAGCACCGGGTGGTGCGCGGCCGGCGCCATCATCGGGCTGCCCATGGTGACGATGCCGGAGACCAGGTCGGGCCGACGTGCGGCCAGGCCGCGGGCTATCATCCCGCCGAGGCTGTGCCCGACGATCTGCACGCGTGACTCACGTCGTGTGGCGATGGCCTCCAGCCGGCCCTCCAGCAGGTTGACGGCACTCAGGGTGCAGCCGACGTTGGCGTGGATGTGCGAGCGGTAGGTGCGGAAGCCACGTCGACGCAGGCTGGAGGACATCGCGGCCAGGGTGCCGTCGCCGGCGAGGAAGCCGGGGACCAGCAGCACCGGGTCGCTCGTGCGGGCCGGGACGTGGTCGCCACGGGCGCGCGCCACAGGCGTGCGGCGCTCGCTGTGGGCACGCACGGCGTAGCGGCTGATCTCGCCGACGATGCGGGTCTCGTGCAACAACGACGCCATGGGGGGACGCGCGAAGCCCTGCGGGAGCAGGAACGACGCCAGCGGGGAGTCACTCATGTGACCCACATTACGCCGGTGTGACAGCGTGTCACAGGAATCGGGGCCACCTGCACGATCGATTTCACGGGTCGGGTTGACTACAGCCATGTCCACGACCTCCGGCGACCGCGCTGCCAACGAGGGGGTCGTGGTCTCCCAGGAGCTGCTCGCCCCGATCTCTGCCGACATCGAGCTGTGCTACCAGACCTTCGGCAACCCCGACGACGAGCCGTTGCTGCTCATCATGGGGCTGAGCGGTCCGATGACCTGGTGGGAGCCGTCCCTGTGCACGATGCTCGCCGAAGCAGGGTTCTTCGTCATCCGCTTCGACAACCGTGACGTCGGTCGCTCCAGCCGCGCCAAGGGCAAGGTGTCGCGTTCGATGCTCGTGCGCGGCTTCACCGGCCTGCGCACCCGACCGCCGTACACCCTGGTCGACATGGCGCGCGACTGCTTCGGCCTCCTCGACCACCTCGGCGTGGCGTCGGCTCACGTCGCAGGGGTGTCGATGGGCGGCATGATCGCGCAGACGATGGCCATCGCCGAGCCGGCGCGGGTGCGCTCCCTGGCGAGCATCATGTCGACGACCGGCAAGCGCACCGTCGGCTGGCAGCACCCGAGCATGCTGCGCAACCTGCTCGGTCAGGCCGCCGGGCGGGAGGCCTACATCAGGTCGAGCGTCGTCACCTGGCGGATGATCGGCTCGCCCGGCTACCCCCGCACGCCCGAGGAGACCGAGAAGCGAGCGGGTGAGACCTATGACCGCGGCGTCAGCCTCTCGGGCATGACGCGTCAGATGGCTGCGATCGTGACCCAGCCCGATCGTGGCCCTCGACTTCGCGGACTCACGGTCCCCACGCTCGTCATCCACGGCCTGGCCGACAAGATGGTCAACGTCTCGGGCGGCCGCGCCACGGCGGCCGCCGTCCCCGGGGCCGAGCTGCTGCTCGTCGACCAGATGGGCCACGACCTGCCGCCCGCGCTGAACGAGACCTTCGCCCGGGCGATCCGCGGCAACGCCGACCGGGCCCGGGCGAAGGGTTGAGCTCTCGTCCAGGGCGTCGACTCAGTCGCTGAGTCGCTCCCCGGAGGCGGTGTCGAACACGTGCACGCTCTGGGGGTCGGTGGTCACGTAGATCATGTCGTTCTTGCGGACCGAGTCGCGACCGCTGACCCGCACGATGATCGTGGACGGCGTGCCCTCGACGTCGCTGGAGCCGTAGGCGAAGCCGTCGGCGCCGAGCTCCTCGACGACGGTGACCTTGATCGGCATCCCGCCCTCGGACTCCGAGACCATCCGCCAGGCCTCGGGCCGCACGCCGACGGTGACCTTGCCCTGCATCTTGCGCGACGCGGTGGGGTCGACCGGCACCGAGTAGTTGCCGATCTTGGCCTTGCCGTCGTCGGCGGTCGCCTCGATGAGGTTCATCTGCGGCGAGCCGATGAAGCCGGCCACGAACAGGTTGACCGGCCGGTCGTAGAGACCGAGCGGAGTGTCGACCTGCTGGAGGTAGCCGTCCTTCATCACCGCGACGCGATCACCCATGGTCATCGCCTCGACCTGGTCGTGGGTGACGTAGACGGTGGTGACGCCGAGGTCGGCCTGCAGCTTGGCGATGTCGGTGCGGGTCTGCACGCGCATCTTGGCGTCGAGGTTCGACAAGGGCTCGTCCATGCAGAAGACCTGCGGGCTGCGCACGATCGCGCGGCCCATGGCGACCCGCTGGCGCTGACCGCCGGAGAGGGCCTTCGGCTTGCGCTCCAGGTAGTCCTCCAGGCCGAGGATCTTCGCGGCCTCCGCCACGCGCTGCTTGCGCTCGGCCTCGGGGACCTTCGCCATCTTCAGCGAGAAACCCATGTTGTCGGCGACCGACATGTGCGGGTAGAGCGCGTAGTTCTGGAAGACCATCGCGATGTCGCGGTCCTTCGGCGGCAGCGAGGTGATGTCGCGCTCACCGATGAAGATCTTCCCGGAGTTGACCTCCTCGAGGCCCGCGAGCATCCGCAGGGTCGTGGACTTGCCGCACCCGGACGGGCCGACGAGCACCATGAACTCGCCGTCCTTGATCTCCAGGTCGATGCCGGGCACCGCTGGGGTGTCCGACCCCGGGTACCAGCGCTGGGCCTTCTCGAATGTCACTGTGGCCATGACGACCAGCTCCCTTCACCGGCAGGAACGTGCCGGACGATCCGTTGTGAAGTGACGTGAGTCACATTGTATGTGCGAGTGGATCCTAACCGCTTGGTGCGGGTAGCCAGTGGGCCGGCGCGTCGAGCAGCCGGAGTCCTGCGCCGTCGGGCCGCCAGCCGACGTGCAGGGGTCGAGTGAGACCCCCGAGGAAGCGCCCGTCGGTGCCCTTGTTGACGAAGGCGACAAATCGCGACGAGCCGTCGCGCAGGCGCACGGTGCGTCCGACGTAGAGGTGCTCGTTGGTGAGCCGGGTGGCGAGACGGACGTCGACCGGGGCGCCGGGTCCGTCGACAGGCACCGACCAGACCCCACCGTCGCCGGGCGCCGCGCCCGGCACCTGCGCGCCGAGCACGGAGAAGATCAGCACCCAGCGCCCGTCGACCTGGTCGAGGGAGATCACCTCGAGCTGGTCGAAGCGACCCGGCTCGACGTCCAACGGCGGGCCGACCACCCAGTGCTCCAGGTCGGACGACGTCGCGTGGCCCACGACGCCTGTCGGCTCACCGGTGAGCGGGTGCGGCGTCTTGGCGGTGACGTAGGCGTGCCAGAGCCCGCGCTCGGCCGGGTCGGCGATGACGAACGGGTCGCGCCAGTGGGTCTCCCCCGTCGGGTCCGCCGGGTCGTCGGCGACCTGGTCGACGTACCACCGGTCGTCGAGGTCCATCACGGTGCCGGGCACCCGCTCCCACGAGACGAGGTCACGAGAACGCGAGACGCCGATGCGCTGCACGCGCGGGCCCGTCGTGCGAGTGATGCCCGAGGTGAACATCGTCCATGTGTCGCCCGAGCGGACGACGCTGCCGGTCCAGGTGGCCAGGTCGTCGAACGCAGGTGCCGGTTGCGGAGCGAGCGCGTCACCCACGACGCGCCACGACGTGAGGTCGTGGCCGACCGCGTGACCGACGCGCGCGTGCTCGTGTCGCAGGTCGGGGTCGCCCAGCGAGCGCGGCGCATGCAGGAAGAACACGTGCAGGTGCTCGTCGTCGTCCGGGGCCGCCAGGTCGTCGACGACCCAGAAGTCCCAGACCCAGTCGTCGACCAGGTCGAGCGAGCGGGACGACGTCGGCGTGAGCTCGAGGCTCACGCCGACGCCTGGCAGGTGGTCGTCGAGACCCACCCGCCTGTTCAGCCCTTCACCGCCCCGGAGGTCAGGCCACGGACGAAGAAGCGCTGAAGCCCGAAGAACACCGCGACCGGGAGCACCATCGAGATGAAGGCTCCCGCCGTCAACAGCTCCTGGCCCAGACCGGCGGTGCCGATGAGCCCCTGCAGCTCGACGATCACCGTCGAGTTGTTCCCGGAGAGGAACAGCTTGGCGATCAGGAGGTCGTTCCACACCCAGAGGAACTGCAAGATGGCGAACGCCGCCAGCGCCGGGACCGACATCGGCACGATCAGTCGCCAGAAGGTCTGGAAGTGGCTGGCTCCGTCGATCTTCGCCGACTCGATGACCGTCTTCGGCAACGTGGTCATGTAGTTGCGCAAGGTGTAGATCGCCAACGGCATCCCGAAACCGGTGTGCAGCAGCCACACCGCGAAGAAGTCGCCGCTGATCCCGAGACCTCGCGGCCCGAGCAGGTTGAGCATCGGCTGGAAGGCCACCTGGATCGGCACCACCATCACCGCCACGATCGCGATGAACAGCACGTCCTTGCCCCGGAAGCTCATGAACGTGAATGCGTAGGCGGCGAAGGCCGCGAACATGATCGGGATCACCGTGGCCGGGATGGCCACCACCAGGCTGTTGATGAACCCGCTGCCCAGGTCGGTCCCGTCGAGGACGCCTCGGTAGTTGTCGAAGGTGAACCCGAAGTTCCCGGGGTTGTAGAGGACCGACCACCAGCCCGACTGCGAAGCCTCGGTGCGATCACGCAGCGAGGTCACCAGCAGCCCGATCGTCGGGAGCAGCCACAGCGCGGTGAGGAGGATCATCACGATGATCGCCACCGGGCTGCGCCGGCGTCCGTCGGACATCAGACCGCGACCCAGCTTCGGAGGCTTCGCCGCCCGGCGCTCGCCTGATGTCCGATCGGGGGTCTGGCTCTCGCCCGCGACCAGGCCTGCTGCTTCCACACGAGTGGTCATGAGTTCGCGTCCTCTCGACGGAAGTGTCGAACCTGGTAGATGAGCACCGGGATGATCGCGATCAGGAGCACGACGACGATCGCCGCCGCCGTACCGGTGTTCTGTCGCTTGAACTGCTCGAAGTAGAAGAGGTTCGCGATCACGTTGGTGTTGAACGAGCCGTTGGTCAGCACGAAGACGATGTCGAAGATCTTCATCACCATGATCAGCACGGTGATGAACACCGTGATCGTGGTGCCCTTGATCTGCGGGATCACGACCCTCCAGAAGATCTGCCACTCGCTCGCCCCGTCGATGCGGGCGGCTTCGAGGGTGTCCTCGGGGACTCCCTTGATCGCCGAGGAGAGCAGGATCATCGCGAAGCCGACCTGCAGCCAGACCACGATGACCATGAGCAGGATCGAGTTGAGCTTGGCGGTGTCGATCTGGAGCCAGGTCTGCGGGTCACCGCCGATCGAGGTCCAGATGGCGTTGAGGATCCCGGTCTGGTTCTGGCCCGGGTTGTCGTAGTTGTAGACCAACCCCCAGATCGCCGAGGCCCCCACGAAGGAGATCGCCATCGGCATGAACATCAGGCTCTTGGCGACGCTCTCCCCGCGGCGGCCGAGCCTGTCGGTCAGCACCGCCACGACGATCCCGAGCGCGACCACGACCGCCGGCACGATGATCAGCCACAGCAGGTTGTTGACCATCGTGGTGCGGAAGTCGTCGCGGCCGAAGATCTCGGTGTAGTTGGCGAGACCCACCCACTGCTCGCTCCTGGCGTCGGCGAAGGAGTAGACGATGGTCTGGAAGACCGGGTAGAGCAGGACCAGCCCGATCAGGCCGAACCCGGGTAGCAGGTAGGCGTAGGGCATCACCCGCTGCGACGCGGTCGAGGGCAGGCCCTCGACGAACATGTTCAGGAAGCGGAAGAGGATGGAGGCTCCCCCGACGCCGACCGTGATCGCGACTGCGCCCATGACCAGGCGACTGTCGAGGTAGATCCCGGGATAGATGCTGAGCGACAAGAAGATCGTCCACATCAGGTACCCGGTGACGATCATCCCGACCAGCCCACCGACGATCAGCCCGACCCTGGCCGACCCGATCTCCGCGTCCTCCGGAGAGGGGTCGGGCCCCACCACCGGCGTACCGGTGGTGGGGCCCTGGATGTCGGTGGTCACGACGTCGGCCAGGACGCCTCAATGGCGTCGAGAGTGTCCTGGGTGGACTGGCCGTTCTCCCACTTGACCATCTCGGTCCAGAAGGAACCGGACCCGACCTCGGCCGGCATCAGGTCGGAGCCGTCGAAGCGGAACACGTCGGCGTCGGCCGCGGACTGGGCGATGCCGCGCGTCGTCTCGTCGGCGTAGTTGCCGGCGTCGAAGGTCGAGTGCGGCGAGAGCCAGCCACCGGCCTGGGCCCACTCGGCACCGAACTGGTCGGAGGTCAAGAACTCCATGACCGCCTGGGTGTCCTCGTCGGAGCCGTTGAAGGCTGCGGCGAGGTCGCCGCCGCCGAGCACCGGCGAGCCGTCGTAGCCGCCCTCGAAGGGCGGGAAGTAGAACGTGCCGACGGTCCCGTCGAGGTCGGCCTGGACGTCCTCGGGGTAGAAGCCGGTGGCGAAGTTGCCCTGACGGTGCAGGTAGCACTGCGGGTCGTCACCGAAGGCCGGCGTCATCGCGTCGGCGAAGTTGGTGTTGAGCACGCCCTTGCTGCCGCCCAGCACCAGGTCGCTCTTGGCGATCTTGGCGAACTCGTCGAGCGCCTCGGCGATCTGCGGGTCGTTGAACGGGATCTCGTGGCTGACCCACTGGTCGTAGACGTCGGGACCGGCGGTGCGCAGCACCATCTCCTCGAGCCAGTCGGTGCCCACCCAGCCGGTGGCCTGGTCGGACTCCCAGCCCATGCACCACGGAGTCGTGCCGTCGGCGAGGATGTCGTCGGACTCGCTGACGAGCTCCTGGAAGGTGGCGGGCTCGTTGCTGAAGCCGGTGTCCTCGAACGACTTCGGGTACCAGACGATCGACTTGACGGCCATCCGCATCGGTGCGCCGTAGACGACGCCGTCCTTCGTCGCCGCCTCGAGGAACCCGGGGATCAAGGTGTCCTCGATCGCGCTGACGTCGATGACGTCGTCGAGCGGGGTGATCTCGTCGGAGAGGTCGAGCAGACCGCCCGGCTGGGGGAAGAGGCCGATGTCGGGGGCGTCCCCCGCGCCGACGCGAGCCACGACCGTGGTGGTGAAGTCGGTGTCGGCGGTGTACTCGACCGTGATGCCCGATTCCTCCTCGAAGGCCGAGAGCGAGTCCTCGAAGGCCGTCTGCTCGGCGCCACCGAAGGCACCGAGGATCGTCACGGTGCCGTCGCCACCGGTGCCGCTGGCTGCCCCGCTTCCGCCACCGCTGTCGTCACTGGACGAGAGACATCCCGTCGTCCCGAGGGCGAGAGTCGCTCCCACGCCGATGGCCGCGATGCGGCGCCACTTACCTGTTGTCATCTTGCTCTGACCTCCCGATTGGACCTGCACGAGGCGTTCCCCCGATACCTGTGCCGGACGCGGCGGTTTCTCAGCGAGACCTCAAGGAAACGCAAACGTTTGCATCCGGTGCAGTCACACAGTGGCCCACGTCACACCGCCTCGTCAAGACCCCTTCTGCATACGTTTACCCGATGGTTATGGTGGCCACCGTGTCACTCGATCCGGAGCCTCGTCTGCTACCCGGTGACGTCAACATGGCCGACGTCGCCCGGCAGGCCGGCGTGTCCATCGCCACCGTGTCCCGGGCGTTGCGCGACGTCCCCGGGGTGAGCGAGGCGACCCGGCTACGGATCCGCGAGATCGCCGCCGAGCTCTTCTACGTCGTCTCCCCCGAGGCCTCCGGGCTGGCACGTGGGAGCACCGGGCGGGTCGCGGTCGTCGTGCCCGACCTCGCCTCGTGGTTCTACGCCGCGATGCTCTCCGGCATCCAGCAGCGTCTCAACGAAGCCGGCCGCGACACCCTCGTCTACCAGGTCAGCGGCGAGGCCGAGCGCGACTACTTCTTCGAGCACCTGCCCTCGCGCCGCAAGGTCGACGCGGTGGTGCTGGTGGCGCTGCCGATGCACCGGCGCGAGATCGAGCGCCTCAGCCACATCCGCGCGGACGTCGTGGTGGCCGGCGGCCGTCTCCAAGACCTCCCCCACGTCCTCGTCGACGACCACGCGATCGCGCACCAGGTCGTGGCCCACCTCGTCGAGCTGGGCCACGAACGCATCGCGATGATCCGCACCAGCGACACCGAGGGCACCGTCTGGACCTCCGACGTGCTGCGCCAGGAGGGCTTCCACCAGGCGATGGTCGAGGCCGGACTCGCCGTGCCCGACGAGTACGTCGTCACCGAGACCTACGGCGTCGGGGCCGGCGCCGACGCGATGGCCCACCTCCTCGACCTGTCGACGCCACCCACGGCCGTCTTCGCCTACTCCGACGAGATCGCCATCAGCGCCCTCGAGTGCCTGCGCCGGCGCGACCTGCACTGCCCGCAGGACGTCTCGATCATCGGCGTCGACGGGCACCCACTGGCCGAGCTCTTCGGGCTCACCACCATCGACCAGCACGTCGAGCGGCAGGCCGACCGGGCCGCCGAGATGGTGATGGGCGTGATCGACGAGAGCGGGACGCCGCTGCGTCGGGCGCTCGTGCAGGCCACGCTGGTCGTCCGCTCCAGCACCGGCCCGCCGCCGCGATAACGGCGCCGTCAGCGGGTGAGGGCCGCGCAGCGCCGGGGTCGGCAGTCGACCCACTTCTCCAGCCGGCGTCGCAGCTCGAGGGCGTAGGGCAGGTCGTGGTCGACGTCGAAGACGTTGACGTCCTCCCACGGCCGGTCGTAGCGGTAGAGCTCCCAGGCGAAGTCCTCGCCGTCGTAGGAGCGGTCGAGGTCGACCCGCACGAGGAGCCCCTGCTCACCACGGACTGCGACGTAGGACGGGATGATGTCGAGGCGTGCACCGCTGCCGAGGTCGGCGTCCGGCTCACCCGGCAGGGCCGGTCCGTAGGTGTGCTCCATGAACGCGAAGCGCCCGCCGCGGGCGCCCGGATCGGCGAACGTGTCGGCGAAGCTGACCCCGGCCATCGGCTCGGTGGGCGTGGCCCCGGTCAGGGCCTCGATCGTCGGGGCGAGGTCGAGGTTGCTGACCGTCTGCTCACGATCACCGGGGACGACGTCCGGCCCGGCCACCACCAGGGGCACCCGGGAGTCGGAGTCGTAGGGCAGGCCCTTGCCCCCGTTGAAGCTGTACTGGCCGAGGTGGAAGCCGTTGTCGGAGGTGACGACGAGGAAGGTGTCCTCGTCGAGGGCGCTGCCCAGGCGCTTGACGATCGTGCCGATCATCCGGTCGATCGACTGCGCCATCCGAGCGCGGTCGCGGTAGAACGTCGACCCCTGGGCGGCCGTCAGGGTGAAGGGCTGGGTGCGCCAGGTCGTCGCCTCGGTGACCTCACCGGCCGCGTCGATGCGGAAGGGGACGTTGTCGTCGCCCGGGTCGGCGTAGCCGGGCAGGTCGGTGGTCGACAGGTCGGCGCAGTCGACCAGACCGCAGTTGCCTCCCGGGTGGCGCTTGCTCGGGCGGTCGCGCAGGGCCGGCGGGAACAGCGGCTCGCCGGGGTACGACGGCTGGGTGCGGGCGTGCGTGCCGTACGGCGCGACGTGCAGCAGCCACGGCTTGCCGACGCCGTCGCCACGCCGCTCGGCGCGCGCGTCACGTCGCTGGTAGCGACGCATCAGCGTCAGCGCCTCGTCGGCGACGACCTTGCCCGCGTAGGTCTTGTCGGCCTCGCGGCGCGACTCGGTGGTGCGGTCGGGCCGGGGGAACTCGATCAGCTGCAGCGCGTCGTCGACGCGCTGGGTCTTGAAGAAGCCCCAGCCCTGGTAGCCGCCTCCGCTGACGACCGAGAAGTCGTCCCAGCCGGGGATCAGCGGCGGCGCGACGCGCACGCCGGGGCTCACCAGCGGCGGCTCGTACTCGTTGAGGTACTTGCCGACGAAGCCCGTGCGGTAGCCGGCCGCCTGCACCGCGACGTTGTACGACCGCTGCTCGTCGTTGTTCGCCGCGAACGCCGGGTAGCCGCCGAGGGCGCCCAGAGGCCCCCCGGAGGTGTTGGCCAGGACGCCGTTGAGGTGCGGCGGCAGCCCGGTGAAGGTCGCAGCCCGCGAGGGGCAGCACAGGCTGTTGACGACGAAGGAGTTGTCGTAGGTGGCCGCGTCCTGCTGGAGGGCGACGACGTTCGGCATCGTGCGAAGAAGCTCCATCGAGAAGTCGTCCATCACGACCATCACGATGTTCGGCGGGCCGGTCGGTCCACCAGGGCCCGTCGGGCCGGGCAATGGGTCGGGGATGACCTCGCCGGCCGACGGTCCGGGCTCGGCAGGAGACGAGCTTCCCGAGCCCCTCGACGGCTGCAGGGACGGCGTGGCACCGGCGGTGTCGTCGGCGCTCGCGCCGTCCGGGCCGGGCAGGGTCAGGGGGAGAAGCGCGAGGACTGTCGCCGCGCCCGCCACGAGCGCCAGGACCGCCGGCAGCGCCGGTCGCCGGCTGCTGCGTGCTGGTTGTCCACCCATGTCGCGAACATCCTGCCTCGTGCTTCCTGATGGGGAGGGGGGAATCGCCGGGCGGGCGCCGATCGTGTCCTGCTCGGCACTAATCTGCTCGGGTGAGCACTGGTCCCGAGTTCCGCTACTCCGACATCCTCCCGACCGGCGCGGACGACACGCCGTACCGCCTGATCACGACCGAGGGCGTCTCGACCCACGTCGTCGACGGGCAGACGTTCCTCAAGGTCGACCCCGAGGTGATCCGGCAGCTGACCGCCGAGGCGATGCACGACATCAGCCACTACCTGCGCCCGGCGCACCTCGCCCAGCTGCGCACGATCATCGACGACCCGGAGGCGTCCGGCAACGACCGCTTCGTCGCCACCGACCTGCTCAAGAACGTCAACATCTCCGCCGGCGGCGTGCTGCCGATGTGCCAGGACACCGGCACCGCGATCGTGATGGGCAAGAAGTCCGAGGGCGTGCTGACCGGCGCCGACGACGCCGAGGCGATCAGCCGCGGGGTGTTCGACGCCTACACCACGCTGAACCTGCGCTACTCGCAGCTCGCACCGCTGACGACGTACGAGGAGAAGAACACCGGCTCCAACCTGCCGGCCCAGATCGAGCTCTACTCGACCCCGTCGAAGGGCGGCTCGCCCGAGTACAAGTTCCTCTTCATGGCCAAGGGCGGCGGCTCGGCCAACAAGTCGTTCCTCTTCCAGGAGACCAAGGCGATCCTCAACCCGAAGGCGATGCTGGCGTTCCTCGACGAGAAGATCCGCTCCCTCGGCACCGCGGCGTGCCCGCCGTACCACCTGGCGATCGTGATCGGCGGCACCAGCGCGGAGCTCGCGCTCAAGACCGCCAAGTACGCCTCGGCCCACTACCTCGACAACCTGCCGACCGAGGGCTCGCTCGATGCTCACGGGTTCCGGGACCTCGAGCTCGAGGAGCAGGTCTTCGAGCTCACCCAGTCGTTCGGCATCGGCGCGCAGTTCGGGGGCAAGTACTTCTGCCACGACGTCCGCGTCGTCCGGCTCCCCCGCCACGGCGCCTCCTGCCCCGTCGCCATCGCGGTGTCCTGCTCGGCCGACCGCCAGGCCCTCGGCAAGATCACCGCGGAGGGGGTCTTCCTCGAGCAGCTCGAGACCGACCCCGCGCACTACCTGCCCGAGACCACCGACGAGCAGCTCGCCGCGCAGGCCGACGTCGTCCGCATCGACCTCAACCGCCCGATGGCCGACATCCTCGCCGAGCTGACGAAGCACCCGGTCAAGACCCGGCTCTCGCTGACCGGGCCCCTCGTCGTGGCCCGCGACATCGCGCACGCCAAGATCGCCGAGCTGCTCGACGGTGGCGGCGAGATGCCTGCCTACCTCCAGGACCACGCGGTCTACTACGCCGGACCGGCCAAGACCCCCGAGGGCTACGCGTCCGGCTCCTTCGGACCCACCACCGCCGGTCGGATGGACTCCTACGTCGCGAGGTTCCAGGCAAGCGGCGGTTCGATGGTGATGCTCGCCAAGGGCAACCGCTCCGCACAGGTCACCGAGGCATGCCACACCCACGGAGGTTTCTACCTCGGCTCGATCGGCGGCCCGGCAGCCCGCCTGGCCCAGGACTGCATCAAGTCCGTCGAGGTGCTGGAGTACCCCGAGCTCGGCATGGAGGCGGTCTGGAAGATCGAGGTCGAGGACTTCCCGGCCTTCATCGTCGTCGACGACAAGGGCAACGACTTCTTCACCGATCCCTCCGGCGCGGTGACGGTGCCGCTGGGTCCGATCGGTGGTCCGAGCCCGCGGGTACGTCGCGCCGAGTAGTCCTCGGAGCGCAGACGACGCACGATCTCCGGGCGGTGGAGGAGGAGATCGCTCGCCGTCGTCGCGCGAGCCGTCATGCGTCAGGCGCGGTAGGAGCCGGCCTTGGTGTTGGTGTCGTCGTCGCGGTGCTCGGTCTGGGAGGACTCGTCACTCGGCGAGCCGGTGACCGACTGGTCGTCGGAGATCGGGGTGTCGGCCTCGTCAGGGTCCATCTGCTGGACCTCGGAGACCTGGCCCGTCCTGCCGTCCTGGTCGGTGGGTGCGTCCTTGGCGTCGTCGTTCATGCTCGTCAGCCTGCCAGGTCGAGGGGCGAACCGGGCCACCCCGAGGTGGGGCTGGCGCCTAGGCCCGGTTCCTGGGCCGTGGCGCGTCGGCCGGAACGGGATCGGGGGGCGCCGGGTCGCCGATCGCCTCGTGGTCGCGCTGGCGCACGGCCTTCCTGATCTGCTCGAGGTTGTTGCGGAGCAGGTCGGAGACGAGCTCGTCCATGCGCGGGTCGCTCAGCATCTCGATCAGCACCCGCAGCACGGTCTCGCTGGCCTCGGAGACCACCCGCTCGTAGCCGGGCAGCTTGCTCACCAGCCGTGCATTGGGGTCCGCACGCACCTTCTCGGCGACCAGGGCCTTCAGCTCGGCGTGGTTCTCGAGCAGGGCGTCGGAGATGTTCTTGGTGTAGTGACCGGTCTGGATCACCGCTGCGACCTCGTCGAGGACGACGATGGTCAGCGGTCTCTTGACGAGGCCCAGCAGCTGGTAGCTCAGGGCGCTCGCGCGCCTGAGCACCCACGGCTGCTTGCGCCCGAAGCGCACGAGGACGGCACCGGCGATGGCAGCGACGATCGACCCGACGACCAGGACCGCGACGATCAACGAGATCATCTGCAGAGTGCTGAGGTCCTCCAGCCACTTCGACAACGTCTGCCCCTTCCACCCGCCGGTCAGCACCACCGTAGTGGCCGCCCCCGGCCGAGACCGGGCCAGGCAGCCGCCGAGCTGGCCGGGCCGCCGCCGAACGTGCGTGCGGGGCTGAGCCGTGCCGGCCACGGCCACGGGTGGGTAACGTGTCGGGCGTGACCACGAACCACGACGAGAGTGACCACGCCGTCCGGATCGAGCACGACTCGATGGGTGAGATCGAGGTGCCCGCCGGCGCGCTGTGGCGTGCCCAGACCCAACGCGCCGTCGAGAACTTCCCGATCAGCGGAACCGGCCTCGAGCCACGACTCATCCACGCCCTCGGCCAGGTCAAGGCCGCCGCCGCGACGGTCAACGGTGAGCTCGGCGTCATCACCTCGGACCGGGCGACCGCGATCGTCGACGCCGCCCGGGAGGTCGCCCACGGCGCCCACGACGCTCACTTCCCGATCGACGTCTTCCAGACCGGGTCGGGCACGAGCTCGAACATGAACGCCAACGAGGTCATCGCCAGCCTCGTCGATCGAGCGGACGGCGAGGTGGAGGTGCACCCCAACGACCATGTCAACGCCAGTCAGTCCAGCAACGACACCTTCCCCACCGCGATGCACGTCGCGATCACGCTGGCCGTGGTCGACGACCTCGTACCGGCGCTGCACCAGCTGGCGGGTTCGCTGGGCGCCAAGGCCGAGGAGTTCTCCGGGCTCGTGAAGTCCGGGCGGACCCATCTCATGGACGCCACCCCGGTCATGCTCGGCCAGGAGGTCGGCGGGTACGCCGCCACCGTGCGCTACGCCGTCGAGCGGCTCGAGTCGGTGCTCCCGCGGGTGCGCGAGCTGCCGCTCGGCGGCACGGCCGTCGGTACCGGCATCAACACGCCGCCCACCTTCGCGAGGCGGGTGATCGAGGTGCTCGGCGAGGTCACCGGACAGCCCTTCACCGAGGCGCGCGACCACTTCGAGGCCCAGGGCACCCGCGACTCGCTGGTCGAGCTGAGTGGCGTGCTCAAGACCACCGCGGTGGGGCTGATCAAGATCTGCAACGACTTGCGCTGGATGGCCTCCGGCCCGACCACCGGCCTGGCCGAGATCCATCTCCCCGACCTCCAGCCCGGCTCGAGCATCATGCCCGGCAAGGTGAACCCGGTGCTGCCGGAGGCGACCCTGATGGTCTGCTTCCAGGTGATCGGCAACGACGCGGCGGTGACCGCTGCCGGGTCGAGCGGGAGCTTCGAGCTCAACGTCGCCATGCCCGTGATCGCCCGCAACGTGCTCGAGTCGATCCGGCTGCTGTCGACCTCCACGCGCCTGCTCGCCGAGCGGTGCGTCGACGGCGTCACCGCTGATGCCGAACGGATGCGCCACTACGCGGAGTCCTCGCCCTCGGTCGTGACCCCGCTCAACCACCACATCGGCTACGAGGCTGCGGCCACCGTCGCCAAGCAGGCGCTCGCCGCCGGCGCGACGATCCGCGAGACCGTGCTCGAGCTGGGGTACGTCGAGCGCGGCGAGCTGACCGAGGCCGAGCTCGACGCTGCCCTCGACCTCGAGGCGATGACGCACCCGTGAGCATGTCCGACCGCGACCGCGTCTCGCGCCAGTACGCCACCGAGGAGAACCTCGAGACCCGGATGTCGGTGTGGCACCCCACCCTCGACGGGCGCGAGCCCGCCTGCGAGGCGCTGTACGCCGTCACCCGCGGGGCGCCCGCCAGGGTCCTCGAGGTCGGGTGCGGCACCGGTGCCTTCGCCGCGCGGATCGCTGCCGCGTTGCCGGAGGCCACCTTCGTCGCCGTCGACACCTCGGAGCGGTTCGTCGAGCTCACCAGGAGCCGCGGTCTCGACGCGCGCCTCGCCGACGTCGAGGACCTGCCCTTCGACGACGACAGCTTCGACGTCGTCGCGGCGATGTGGGTGCTCTACCACGTGGGCGACCTGCACCGAGGGCTCGCCGAGATCCGACGGGTGCTCCGCCCCGGCGGGCTGCTCGTCGCCGTGACGAACGGGGACGAGCACGTCGCCGAGCTGCGCCGAGACGCCGGTGGTGAGCCCGTGCGCACGCACTTCAGCAGCGAGAACGGCGAGGCGGCGCTGCTGCGTCACTTCGACGAGGTGAGCCGCGACGACCTGCGCACCCGCGCCTTCTTCGCCGACCACACCGCGGCAGTGGCCTACCTGCACTCCTCGCAGGAGGACGTCGACTGGCACCTGCCCGACTTCGATGGTCCTCGCGAGTACGCCGGGCACGCCACGGTCTTCGTGGCCCGCTGACGCGCGCTCTCCCCGGACGTCGGACCGGACGTCGAGCCGCGTGGGACCGGGCGTCACTTCGGGCGCTGACAGAAGTCCTCGGGGCGGAAGCCGGGCGGGTTGGTCTGCGCCTCGACCCGCGACAGGCACGCCTCGTAGGTCTCCTCGGAGTTGACCTGTTGGCGGGCGCGGATCAGCAGGAAGAGCGAGGCGAGGATGATCGCGCCGGCCACGATGACGGCGACGAAGCGGACCAGGTCGGAGCCCTCGTCGTCCGGCTGTCCGAACCCGTACGGGAGGGTTGCCTCGGGGTCACCGCTCATGGGGATCATTCTTGCAGCCCTGTCGACGCACCATCGGGGTCGTCCCTCCAGGTCGCTGCTCAACCACCGACAGTCACCCCGGCTCCGCCGTGGTGACTAGTACCAGCCGTAGGACTCGCTGTGGGCCCAGGCGCCGCACGGGCTGCCGTAGCGGTCCTGGATGTAGCCCAGGCCCCAACGGATCTGGGTGACCGGGTTGGTGGCCCAGTCGGCACCGGCGGAGGCCATCTTCGAGCCCGGCAGCGACTGCGGGATGCCGTAGGCCGAGGACGACGGGTTGTCGGCGTAGACGTTCCAGCCGGACTCGCGCGTGTAGAGGGAGTCGAGGCAGCCGAACTGGTCGGAGGAGAAGCCGAACTCCCCCAGGAGCACCTGCGCGATGCTGCGCGGGTCGGCTACGGAGAGGTCCTCGGACCCCGAGTCGGCCGGGCCGGAGGAGTCGGACAGCGCGGCGGCCTTGAGCGGGTCGGCATCGTCGCGACGGTCGGCCGAGCGCGACAGCTCAGGGGTGCGCTCCAGGGAGGACGCAGCAGCCTCGGCGGCCCGCTCGGGATCGGCGCTCGCCGCGAGGCCGCTCGAGGCCAGTGAGGCCGAGGCGGCGGACGCCGCTCCGGCCGAGGACGCGCCGGACGCAGCGGAGGTCGTGACCAGGCCACCGGCGACGGTGGCTCCGGTGGCCACGACCGCCACCGAGCCGAGGAGCACCGAAGCGCCTAGAGCCTGGCGCGGCACGTGGACGAGGGGCGTGCGCGCCGGGGCACTGCGGTGCCGACCAGCGGTGGAGACGGCGCCGCGGGGGGCGTCGGGAGCCGAGTGGGCGGCTCGAGCGGCCCGGTCGGCTCGGTCAGGGCGGGGCGCAGCGTGCTTGGCGTGCTTCGACAAGAGAGGTGGATCCTCGCACAACTAGGCGGCAGGACGACATGAGCTCGCCGCCGGAGGCGACGAGCCAGGCCTTACTGTGCCCCGCCCTCGACACCGGTGCAAACCGGGACACGGCAGCATTTTCGGCGAACGTACCTGGTTCAGCGAACTCTCAGGCGGCACGCGTCACCCACGCCACTCTGGTCACCTCTGTCTCACCAACTGGGTCGAGTCGGCGCTGATCCGCGCCGACTCGACCCGACGCGCCCGTCAGAGCGAGACGTTCTCGAGCATCTCGGTGACGAGGGCGGCGATGGGTGAGCGCTCGGAGCGGCTGAGGGTGACGTGGGCGAAGAGCGGGTGCCCCTTGAGCTTCTCGATGACGGCGACGACACCGTCGTGGCGCCCCACGCGCAGGTTGTCGCGCTGGGCGACGTCGTGGGTGAGGACCACCTTGGAGTTCGCCCCGATCCGGGAGAGCACGGTCAGCAGCACGTTGCGCTCCAGCGACTGCGCCTCGTCGACGATCACGAAGGCGTCGTGCAGCGAGCGCCCACGGATGTGGGTGAGCGGCAGCACCTCGAGCATCCCGCGGTCGAGGATCTCGTCGATCACGTCGGTCGAGGTCATCGAGCCCAGCGTGTCGAAGACGGCCTGGCCCCAGGGCGACATCTTCTCCGACTCCGACCCGGGCAGGTAGCCGAGCTCCTGGCCGCCGACCGCGAAGAGTGGGCGGAACACGACGACCTTCTTGTGGTGACCACGCTCGAGCACGGCCTCGAGCCCGGCGCACAGCGCCATCGCCGACTTGCCGGTGCCGGCCCGGCCGCCGAGGCTGACGATGCCGACGTCCGGGTCGAGCAGCATCTCGAGGGCCACCCGCTGCTCGGCGCTGCGGCCGTGGATGCCGAACGCCTCGCGGTCGCCGCGCACGAGGTGCACCTGCTTGTCGGGTCCGACGCGGCCCAGCGCAGTGCCACGCTCGGAGAGCAGCACCAGACCCTGGTGGCAGGGCAGGTCGCGCGCCTCGGCCAGGTCGAGGACGCCGTCGTCGTAGAGCTCGTCGAGGTCGGCGGCCGCGACGTCGAGCTCGGCCATCCCGGTGTACCCGGTGTCGGAGTCGCTGATCGACTCGGCGCGGTACTCCTGGGCGTCGAGCCCGACCGCGGACGCCTTGATGCGCAGCGGCAGGTCCTTGGAGACCAGGGTGACGTCGGCCCCCTCCTGCGAGAGGTTGTAGGCCACCGCGAGGATCCGGGTGTCGTTGTCGGCGAGGCGGAAGCCCGAGGGCAGCGAGCCGGCATCGGTGTGGTTGAGCTCGACGCGCAGCGACCCGCCCTCCTCCCCGACCGGGACCGGCTCGTCGAGACGTCCGTGCTCGACGCGCAGCTCGTCGAGGTTGCGCAGGGCCGAGCGGGCGAAGTAGCCCAGCTCGGGATGGTGCCGCTTGCCCTCGAGCTCGGTGATCACGACGACCGGGAGCACGACCTCGTGCTCGGCGAAACGTCGGATGGCGCCGGGATCAGCGAGCAGGACGCTGGTGTCGAGGACATAGGTGCGAGGTGTCACGGGGTTCGCCCTTCACGTGACCGCGCGCGCAACCCCTCGCCCGGTCCTCAGTCGACACAGATGGACCGGGAGAGGGCCCGCGCGCCGGGGTGCCGGCGTCCTTCCGCAGGACACCGGTAGCAGGCGCGAGCCAGCGGACCGTGTCCGACGTGCAGGTCGTGAATGCTCACGAGCGGGCCTCCCGATATCAGCGGGCTTCCCCACCCGCCGACACCCCCGAACGTACGCCGCGAGCAGGCGTCGTCGCGGCAACACGCCCGAGTGCCACGTGAAGTTCACGTGACGAGGCGGGGTGGCTCAGGAGCCGAAGCGACGCTCCCGCTGGGCGTAGGCACGGATGGCGCGCAGGAAGTCGACGCGCCGGAACTCCGGCCAGTAGGCCTCGCAGAAGTAGAACTCCGACTTCGCGCTCTGCCAGAGCAGGAACCCGCCGAGTCGTTGCTCCCCCGAGGTGCGGATCACCAGGTCGGGATCGGGCTGGCCCTTGGTGTAGAGGTGGTCGGAGATGTGCTCGACGTCGAGGATCTGCGCGAGCTCCTCCAAGGAGGTGCCCATCGCGGCATGCTCGTGCAGCAACGAGCGGACGGCGTCGGCGATCTCGCGGCGCCCGCCGTAGCCGACCGCGACGTTGACGAGCATGCCGTCGACGTCGACGGTCGCCTCGGCGGCGGTCTTGAGACGCCGGGCGATGTCGGCGGGCAGCAGGTCGAGCGCACCCACCGGGTGCAGGCGCCACCGACGCTGGTCGGCCAGGGAGTCGACGGCGTCGGCGATGATGTCCAGGAGCGGGGCGAGCTCGGTCTCGGAGCGGTTGAGGTTGTCGGTGCTCAGCAGCCACAGGGTCACCACCTCGATGCCGACCTCGTCGCACCAGCCCAGGAGCGGCTCGATGTTCGCCGCTCCGGCACGGTGACCGTGCGCGGTGTCGCGGCCCACGGCCCTGGCCCAGCGCCGGTTGCCGTCGAGCATGACGCCGACGTGCTGCGGGAGGTCGCCCGACAGCCGGCGCAGCATCCGCGCCTCGTAGGCCGGGTAGAGCACCCGCCGCACGCCCGACTTCCAGTCCGCCACCCGGCGATCGTAGGACACTTCGAGGCGATCCATGGCCGTTCTGGCATCGCACGGGTCGCCGTCGCCTGCCACCATGGGGGCGGGCGGCGCAGCGCCGCTCCACGCTCTCGAGAGGACGACGATGCATCCTTCCTGGCACCCGGACCCGACCGGTCGGCACGAGCTGCGCTACTGGGACGGCGCCCTGTGGACCGACCACGTCGCCGACCAGGGTGTGCAGGCGATCGACCCGCTCGTTCCCGAGCCCGACCCGGCGCCGCAGGTCGCGGCCGAGCCCACCCTCGACCCTTCCGCGATGGCGGCCTACCGCAGCGGCTCCGCCACCGGGCAGGACGACGAGCCCGCCCCGTTCGGCTCCGGCGAGGTCACGCGGATCGCCTCTGCGACGGGCCCTGCCGGGTCCCCGGAGTCCTCCGGGTCCGAGGCGCCAGAACAGTCAGGCCAGTCCGACCAGTCAGGCCAGTCAGGCCAGTCAGGAGACGAGTCCCCGCCGACGCTGTCCCCGGCCACGACGGCCTTCGCCGACGACCCCGGCCCCGCCGAGCCCGAGCAGCCGACGTCGTACGACGCCGACCCGTACGGCGCGTCGGGCCCCGTGCCCCAGGCTGCTGCTCCGTCGGCTGCTGCCCCGACGGGCCCCCCACCGCACTCACGTGCGCCGCAGGCACCTGCGTCGCAGGAGTACTCGCACCAGGACTATGCGCCCCGGACTGCCGCGCCGAGCGCTGCCGCCCACGGCGTCGACCCAGGTGTCTTCGCCGGCATCACCGGCGACCTCGTCGACGGCCGCTTCTCGGAGAAGAGCGGCGTCGGTGTCGAGCGCCAGAACAACCGCATGTTGCGCGTGCGCGTGACCGAGCCGTTCATGGCTCGCCAGGGATCGATGGTCGCCTACCAGGGAGACGTCCGCTTCGCCTACCAGGGCGGTGGTGCGGCGAAGTTCCTCAAGAAGGCCCTCACCGGTGAGGGCGTCCCTCTGATGCGCGTCGAGGGCTCGGGCGACGTGTTCCTGGCCGACCGGGGTCACCACGTGCACATCCTGGGCCTGCACGACTCCGGCATCTCGATCAGCGGCAGCAGCGTGCTGGCGTTCTCGGCCGGCCTCGACTGGAACATCGAGCGGGTCAAGGGCGGCAGCATCGCCGCCGGCGGCCTGTTCAACACCACGATGCGCGGCACCGGCTGGGTGGCGATCACCACCGACGGCGAGCCGGTCGTGCTCGACGCCGGCGAGGCGCCGACCTTCGCCGACACCGACGCCGTCGTGGCCTGGTCAGCGCACCTCCAGACCAGTCTGCGCTCGACGATGTCGGCCGGCGCGCTGATCGGACGAGGCTCGGGAGAGGCCTTGCAGGTCACCTTCGCCGGCCAGGGCTTCGTCATCGTCCAGCCGTCCGAGAGCGGGTCGGTCCCGCCGCACACGCACTGAGGGAACCTCGGGTGGTGCCGGTCCGGACGACGTCGTCCGGACTGCCCCCGACCCTGGACCGCACCGCTAGGATCGGCGACATGGAACGCGCGATGAAGCATGCCAACGACGCGCTCCGCGCGGGCAGGGAGACCATCGGCGACATCGGCGACAAGGTCGCCGAGACCGTCCAGGAGTTCAAGCCGAAGCTGCGCGGCATGTCGCACCTGGTCCTGACGCCGCTCGCCCTGGCGGGCGGCATCGTGCTCGTCGTGCTGTCGCCCGACACCACCACGCGCATCGGTTCGGCGGTCTTCGCCCTCAGCGCCCTGCTGCTCTTCGGGGTCTCGGCGATCTACCACACCGGCACGTGGTCGCCGCGCGTGTGGGCAGCGCTGCGACGCTTCGACCACGCCAACATCTTCGTGCTGATCGCCGGCTCGTACACCCCGCTCACCCTGATCCTGCTCGACGGCACCCAACGCGTGGTGCTCCTCACCACCGTCTGGTCGTGCGCGATCCTCGGCGTCCTGTTCCGGGTGTTCTGGATCGGCGCCCCGCGCTGGCTCTACACCCCGCTCTACATCGGGCTCGGTTGGGCAGCGGTCTTCTTCATCCCCGGCTTCATCCGCGGCGCCGACGCCGCCCTCGGGGGTGGGATGGCGGTCGCGGTGCTGACCCTGGTCGCCGTGGGTGGCGCGCTCTACACCGTGGGCGGCGTGGTCTACGGCTTCAAGCGCCCCAACCCGTGGCCGCAGTACTTCGGCTTCCACGAGATCTTCCACAGCTTCACCATCCTCGCCTTCCTGTCGCACTACGTCAGCGTCTCGCTGGCGACCTACTCGCTGCGCTGAGCCTTCCCCGCGCGACGCGACCGGCTCTGCGGCCATGCCTCGGTTCGCCGGTTACGGTGGAGCCATGGCCACGATCGAGCTGACCGACGACACCTTCACCGACTCCATCGAGTCGAACGACATCCTCTTCGTCGACTTCTGGGCGAGCTGGTGCGGCCCGTGCCAACAGTTCGCGCCGACGTACGAGGCGGCCTCGGAGGCCAACCCCGACATCGCCTTCGGGTCGATCAACACCGAGGAACAGCACCAGGTCCCCGCCGCGGCCGGCATCAAGTCGATCCCGACGCTGATGGTGTTCCGCGAGAAGGTCCTGGTGTTCTCCCAGGCCGGCGCCCTGCCCGCTGCAGCCCTCGACGAGGTGATCGAGGGCGTGCGCGGCCTCGACATGGCGAAGATCCACCGCCAGGTCGCCGAACAGCAGGCTGCCTCAGCCCCCGACGAGGGCTGAGGCGCAGGGCTGCACCCGAGCACAGCGGGTCGGGTCTAGCGCCCGGCGCGCTTCCAGTGCCGCGAGAGCCCCTTCGGCTCGGCGTCCTTCGGCAGCGTCGAGCTGCCGCCGTGCATCAGCGTCATGACCTGCGCGAGCTGGGCGTCCATCTTGTCGGTGCGCTGGAACGACGTGAGCGCCATGACCGGCTTGAAGCGCTGACGCGCGATCGACTTGGCGTAGGTGAACTCCTTGAGGCCGTCGGGGCCGTGGATCCGGCCGAAGCCGGAGTCGCCGACGCCGCCGAACGGCAGCGACGGGATCGCAGCGAACGAGATGATGCCGTTGACGGCCGTCATCCCCGAGCGGATCTGCTCGGCGATCTCCATCCCGCGGGCCTTGGAGAACACCGTCGAGCCCAGTCCGTAACGGGTGGCGTTCGTCAGCTCGATCGCCTCCTCCATGGTGGCGACCTTGCGCACCGTCACGGTGGGCCCGAAGGTCTCCTCGGTCACCGCGAGGGAGTCCTCGGGGACGTCGACGAGGATCGTCGGCTGCACGAACCGCTCCCCCACCGCCTCGACCCCGCCGAGCAGGGCACGCCCGCCGCGGTCGATCGCGTCGGAGATGTGCGAGCGGATGACGGCGAGCTGGCTGGGCATCGTGATCGGCCCGAGCTGCGATCCGGGCGAGGAGTCGGCGCGCACGTCCTTGGCCTTGGCGACCAGGGCGGCGACGAACTCGTCGTAGACGCGCTCGTGGACGTAGACCCGCTCGACGCCGATGCAGGTCTGACCGGCGTTGGAGCAAGCACCCCACAGCGCAGCGTCCGCGGCCGCGTCCACGTCGGCGTCCTTGTCGACGATGACGGCGTCCTTGCCGCCGGCCTCGATGATCACCGGGGTCAGGGTCTCGGCGCACGCTGCCATCACGCGCTTGCCGGTGTTGGTGGAGCCGGTGAAGGCGACCTTGTCGGCGCCCGCGTGGCACAGGGCCGCGCCGGTCTCGCCGAGGCCGGTCACCGTGGTGAAGACCGCACGCCCGACCGACTCCTGGAAGGTGCGCGCCAGCCACACCCCGACACCGGGGGTGTACTCCGACGGCTTGAAGACCACCGCGTTGCCGGCAGCGAGGGCGTAGACGATCGAGCCCATCGGGGTGAAGACCGGGTAGTTCCACGGCCCGATGACCCCGATGACGCCCAGCGGGCGGTACTCGACCGTCGCGGCCTGGTTGGCCATCAGCAGCCCGGAGGAGACCTTGCGGCGCTTGAGGTGCTTCTCGGCGTTGCCGGCGGCCCACGCGATGTGGTCGATCGCGAGCGCGGCCTCGAGCATGGCGTCGCCGTGCGGCTTGCCGGTCTCGGAGTGCACGATCTCGGCCAGCTGGGCCAGACGGCGCGTCATCGCGCCCTTCCAGATGGTCAGGTGCTCCTTGCGCTCGTCGAAGCTGAGCGCCCCCCACCACGCCGCGTGCTCGCGTGCTGCGCTGACGGCGGCCACGACCTCCTCGGCGGAGTGGATCGGGTGGGTGCCGACGACGTCGCCGGTGGCCGGGTTCAGCGAGTCGAAGGTGTGCTCGGCGTGCAGGGCCATGCCGTCCGGGGTCGGCGTGACGGCATCGATGCGCCCCTGCGCCGTGTACTGGTCATCGGTCAGCGTCATCGTGCGCTCCTGATCTCCGCGGCCGCCTTCTCGGCGACCATGATGGTGGGTGCATTGGTGTTGCCACGCGGGACGGCCGGCATGACCGAGGCGTCGACCACGCGCAGGCCCTCGACCCCGCGGACCCGGAGCGACGCGTCGACCACGGCGTCCTCCCCGGAACCCATCGCACAGGTCGAGGTGGGGTGGTAGAGCGTCTGGGTCCACGTGCGGATGTGCTCGAGGAGATCGTCGTCGCTCGGGTTCGTCGGCAGGTTCCACGGCCGGTCGAGGTACTCCGCGAGGGCCCCCTGCGTGGAGATGTCCCAGGTGGTGCGGGTGCCGGCGAGCAGCGCGTCGAGGTCGGTCTGGTCCTCCAGGTAGGCGGCATCGATGGCCGGGTGCCAGCTCGGGTCGGTGCTGCGCAGCCGGATCGAGCCGCGGCTCTGGACCGACACGAGGGTGGCGGCGGCCGAGAACATGCGGGCGTTGGGCTCGTGGAACCCGTTGTCGTAGAAGCCCGTCGGGGCGGTGTGCACCTGGATGTCGGAGGCCGGCAGGCCCTCGCGGGTCGAGAAGAACATCCCACCCTCGCCGATGTTCGACGAGAGCGGGCCGGTGCCGCGGATCTTCCACTGGAGCAGGTTCTTGAGGTTCGACATCTCGGCGACGTCGGTGGTGTTCTTCGTGTACCAGATCAGCGGGGTGACCGGGTGGTCCTGCAGGTTGGAGCCGACGCCGGCCAGGTCGACGCGGCTCTCGACGCCGACCTCACGCAGGTGGCTCGCCGGCCCGATGCCCGAGAGCATGAGGAGCTGCGGGCTGTTGATCGCGCCGCCGCTGAGGATGACCTCGCGCCGGGCGTTGACGGTGTGCTCGGAGCCGTCCTGGCGGAAGGTCACGCCGGTGGCGCGCTCGCCGCTCAGCTCGACCCGCGAGGCCAGCGCACCGGTCGCCACCGTGAGGTTGGCACGATCGCGCGCCGGAGCCAGGTAGGCGTCGTTGGTCGACCAACGCTTCCCGCGCTTGCACGTGACCTGGTACTGCCCGGCGCCGACCTGCGTCTCGCCGTTGAAGTCGTCGTTGCGCTTGTGCCCGGCGCTGACCGCGCTCTCCACGAAGGCCGCGCTGGTCTCGTGGGTGTAGGAGCGGTCCTCGACGTGGAGGGGTCCGCCGCTGGCGTGGTACTTGCCGCCGAGGCGCGCGTTGTCCTCGGCCTTGAGGAAGTAGGGCAGCACGTCGTCGTACCCCCACCCCTCGGCGCCGTACTGGTCGCGCCAGGAGTCGTAGTCGGCGTGCGCGCCACGGATGTAGATCATCGCGTTCATCGACGAGCAGCCGCCGAGCGCCTTCATCCGCGGCCAGTAGGCGCGCTTGCCGTGCAGCTGCTTCTGCTCGGTGGTGTTGTAGTTCCAGTCCCACTTGGTGCGGAACAGCGAGGGGAACGCTGCCGGGATGGCCACCTCGTCGGCCCCGTCGGTCTCACCCCCGGCCTCCAGGAGCAGCACGGTGGCAGAGGGGTCCTCGCTCAACCTCGCTGCCAGCACGGCACCGGCACTGCCGGCGCCCACGATCACGTAGTCATAGGTGTCCTGAGTCACAGCGAGAAACCTACTCCTCGGTACGTCGGCGCCCACCACCCCGCGGGGAGGTTCTCAGCCGCCGGACGGGGCCCACGCCACGTCGAGCCGGGCCGGGGTCGCGCAGGAGAGCGCCTCGCTCAGCCGAGCCGCAGCGTGGTGATGAGGCGGCGGGCGACCTCGCCGCCGTCGGACTCGGCTCGCGCGCAGGCGCCCACCACGTCGAGGTCGTCGCGCAGCAGCGCGACCGCGGCGTCCGGGTCGGGCACGGCCCCGGGGCGGGCGGCGGCGGCGTAGAGGCGTTGGAGGGCGACCTGGGCCTCGTCGAGCATCGAGGGGTCGTAGTCCCACGACTCGTCGTAGGGCCGGGCGAGGAGGAGCAGGCGCAGCGCCGCCGGGGTGCAACCGGTCAGCACGTCGTCGACGAGCACCAGGTTGCCCGTCGACTTCGCCATCTTGGCGCCGCCGACACGGACCTCGCCGACGTGCAGGATCGCGCGGGCGAACGGCGTGAAGCCGGCGACCGCCTCGACCATCGCCGACTGGTAGGCGTGGTGCGGGAAGGCGAGGTCCTCGCCACCCACGAGGACGTCGACCGACGGCCCGTGCACCGACCAGGCCATCGCGGCGCACTCGGCGTGCCAGCCGGGCCGTCCCCAGCCCCACGGGCTGATCCAGGCCGGCTCGTCGTCGGACGACGCCCGCCACACGGGCACGTCGAACGGGTCGTCCTTCGTCTCGTCGTCGGGGGCGTCTCCGTAGGCGGCCGACAGCTCGAGAGCCGTCTCGCGGGTCAGTCCGCTGCGGTCGAGCACCCCGGCGCCGCGGAACCACACGGTGCCGTCGCGCTCGTAGGCAGCCCCGGTGTCGAGGAGCGCCTGGGCGAGCTGCTGGACGGCCTCGATGTGGTGCCGGGCACGCGGCTGCTCGGCGGGTGTGGCCACCCGCAGCGCGCGCATGCTCTGCTCGAAGAGCGCCTCCTGCACCAGCGCGTACTCGTCGAAGTGGCGACCCTTCTCGCGGGCGGCGTCCATCAGCACGTCGTCGACGTCGGTGATGTTGCGACACGTGCGCGGCTTCACGCCGGTGGAGTCGAGCACCGAGGCCACCACGTCGGCCCAGACGAACGTGGCCGCGTGACCCAGGTGGGTCACGTCGTACGGCGTGATGCCGCACACGTAGAGCCGTGCCGATCCCACCGTCGCCACGGGGGCACCGGCGAGCGTCAGCGACGTGGGCCGGGCCGGCGGGTTGCCGATGCGTTGACGTGCGTCGAGGACGCCGGACGTGATCGGTCGTGAGGCCATGACCTCAGTCTCGCACCACACCCTCGGCGACCGAGCGCAGCCGAGGTCACCAGATGTCGGCTCGCCTGCCGCGACCTCGTTCCTCGGTCGCAGGCGCGCTCAGTCCGGACGGACGGCGTTGTCGCGTGCCGACTGCTCGCGCAGCTGACGCGCCGCAGCCAGCCCGCGCGCCTGACGCTCGGGCTTCGGGTCGGAGGGGTCGTAGCGACCCTCCTCCGCCGAGCGCGCCGCGTTCTTGAGGCGCGTGGTCAGGCTGACCCCCAGGAAGACGACCGCGAGGATCAGCAGGCCGAAGAGCCCGAAGGCCGTCCAGCCGGCGACGACGTCCTCGTCCTGCGGGGACCCGTCGACGGCGAGCGTGATCAGCTGGAGAACGGCGTCAGGCATGTCTCCAGTCTCTCACCCTCGACCAGCGGCTCGTTCACCCCGTCGGGAGGTCGATGCCGGCGAACAGGTCGTCCTCGGGCGTCGGGGCGTCGACGTGGCTCGTGACGAGCTCGAAGTCCTCCGTGGGCCAGATCGCGGCCTGCGTCTCCCGCGGGATCGAGAACCAGAAGCCGTCGGGGTCGATCTGCGTGGCATGGGCGAGCAACGCCTGGTCGCGGACCCCGAAGTAGTCCGAGCACGGGACCTTCGTGGTGACCCGGGCGTCCCACTCGGGCTCGGGCTCCCACTTCTCCAGCCGCTCGGTCCACGGCGACTCCAGGCCGAGGTCGAGCATGGCCTGGTGGATCGCCTCGATCCGCGCTCGGTTGAACGAGTGGTGGTAGTAGAGCTTGAGCACCTGCCAGGGCTCGCCGGCCTCGGGGAACCGCTCCGGGTCGGCAGCGGCCTCGAAGGCCGCGACGCTCACCTCGTGGCAGCGGACGTGGTCGGGGTGGGGGTAGCCTCCGCGCTCGTCGTACGTCGTCAGCACGTGCGGGCGGAAGGAGCGGATCAGCGCCACCAGCCGCTCGGTGGCCTCCTCGAGGGGCACCAGCGCGAAGCAGCCCTCGGGCAGCGGCGGCTTCGGGTCACCCTCGGGGAAGCCGGAGTCGACGAAGCCCAGCCAGTCCTGGCGGATCCCGAGGATGTCGCGCGCGCGCTCCATCTCCTGGCGCCGGATCTCGGTGATGTTCTCGAGGATGTCGGGTCGTTCCATCTTGGGGTTCAGGATCGAGCCCCGCTCGCCGCCGGTGCAGGTCGCCACGTGCACGTCGACGCCCTGGTCGACGTACATCGCAGTCGACGCAGCGCCCTTGCTCGACTCGTCGTCGGGGTGGGCGTGCACATGCATGAGGCGGTAACCCGCCCGGGGTCGCGGGTTGCTCGGCATGACCCGAGTTTAGGGCGGGGAGGGCGCACCGCGGCGTCGGGGTGCGCTGGGGTGGGGTGGGAGGATGAGCCGGTGAGCACGCAGGAGATCCTCGCCGACCGGTACGGCGCACCGGCGCCGTGGAAGCGTCCGGCTGTGCTCACCATGATCGCGCTGCTGGTCCTGGTCTCCGGCGGCTGGCTGGGGTGGACCGTCTGGGAGCAGGCGAGCCCACCGGTCGCCTCGGGCGAGCTGACGTTCACCATCGTCGACGACAGCACCGCCAGCGCGCGGTTCGTCATCGACCTCCAGGACGGCGTCGACGCGACGTGCACCGTGCGCGCGTACGCCGAGGACCACACCCTGGTCGGCACGGTGACGTTCACCCCCGCGCCCACCCCGACCGGGCGGGTCACCCAGGAGATCAGCACCGACCGGCGCGCGACGTCGGTCGAGCTGCTCGGCTGCACCGCCCCAGGACAGTCCCGGCCCCGGTAGGCGCCGCGCAGGGGGCTGCGCTTGCTAGGCTCGATCATCCGGTTCACCTGCTGGGCGGCACGTCGACACCCGGCGTCGTCGACGACGAGGGCGCACGCCCCTGCCGCTGCACCCAGGACCGCTCTGCCGACCCACCCTCGGACCATCCTCGAACCACCAGGAGCACCCATGACCTCATCGACCGAGCACGACACGATCTGGTTGACCACGACCGCCTTCGACAAGCTCCAGGCCGAGCTCGCCCACCTCAAGGGTCCGGTCCGCGACGAGATCGTCGCCCGCATCAGCGAGGCTCGCGACGAGGGCGACCTCAAGGAGAACGGCGGCTACCACGCGGCGCGTGAGGAGCAGGGCAAGAACGAGGGCAGCATCCGGCTGCTCGAGGACACCCTGCGCAAGGCCGTCACCGACCGTCCCACCGTCGACGGCACGGTCTCGGTGGGCACCGTGGTGACCTACAAGTTCGAGGGCGAGAGCGACGACGAGGCCGAGCGCTTCCTTCTCGGTGCGCGGGAGAACGAGGACTACGTCGACGTCGAGGTCTTCTCGCCCCAGGCCCCCCTGGGCACCGCCCTGCTCGGAGCCACGAAGGGCGACACCGTCGCCTTCGAGGCGCCGAACGGCAAGACGCTGCAGGTCGTCGTGCTCGACGCCAAGCCCTACGACGAGTAGGGCACCACCGCCATGTCCGACGCGTCGCGGGTCGCGGTCTACCTCGACTTCGACAACGTCGTCATCTCCCACTACGACAGCGTCCACGGGTCGGGGTCGTGGCGTCGCGACGACGCCTACCTGCACTCGGGCACCTCGGGCACCGCCGACCCGATCGACGCCAAGCTCTACGAGGCCACCGTCGACCTCGGAGCGATCACCGACTACGCCTCCGGCTTCGGCACCGTGGCCCTGACCCGCGCCTACGCCGACTGGTCGGCCCCGGCCAACGCCTCCTACCGACGCCAGCTCATCGACCGGGCCGTCGACCTGGTGCAGCTGTTCGCCACCTCCGGCACCAAGAACGGAGCCGACATCCGGCTCGCGGTCGATGCCGTGGAGGACCTCTTCCGCCACGACGACCTCTCGCACGTGCTGATCGTGGCCGGGGACTCCGACTACGTGCCGCTGGCGCAACGGTGCAAGCGGATGGGTCGCTACGTCATCGGGATCGGCGTCGCCGGGTCGACCAGCACCGCCCTGGTCGCTGCCTGTGACGAGTTCATCGACTACGCGCGGCTGCCCGGCATCACCGCGCCCACGCGCAAGGTCGGCAAGAAGGGGGGCAAGAAGCCGGCGCCGGCGCCGGCCGAGCCGCCTTCCGAGACCGACCCGGCGCCGGCGCGCACCGCCGACGACGCTGTGACAGACGTGACCGAGGCGCCCGAGGCGACTGACGCGACCGAGACACCCGAGCAGGCCGCGGCGACCGAACTGCTGCTGCGCGCGATGCGAGTGGGGGCACAGAAGAGCGACGACGAGTGGGTGCACAGCTCGAGCGTCAAGAGCCAGATGCAGCGGATGGACCCCGGCTTCAAGGAGAAGTCGCTGGGCTATCCCTCGTTTCGCGACTTCGTCGAGTCACGTGTCGACGCGCTCGAGACCAGGCAGCTCGACAACGGCCAGATGCTGGTCAAGCTCGTCTGACCGCCGGCTCCTGGCTGACGACCCGGTAGCCGCGGTCGCGCAGCCGCTCGAGCACGAGCGCCGCGTGCGGCTCGCCGCGGGTCTCCAGCTGCAGCTGGACGTCGACCTCGTCGAGGTGCAACGTCGCACTGATGCGCTGGTGGGCGACCTCGAGCACGTTGGCGCCGCTCTCCCCCACCTCGCCCAGCAGCCGGGCCAGGCCGCCCGGGACGTCGGGGATCGTCACGTGCAGGCTGAGGTAGCGCCCGGCTGCCGCCATGCCGTGCTGGATCACCTTGCCCAGCAGGATCGGGTCGATGTTGCCGCCCGACAGCACCGCCACGGCTGGGGTCCGGAAGGACGACGGCTGCTCGAGCACGGCGGCGACCGCCGCAGCGCCGGCGGGCTCGACGATCATCTTGGCGCGCTCGACGAGGGCCAGGAGCGCGCGCGACATGGCGTCCTCGGAGACGGTGACGATCTCGTCGACGTAGTCGCGCACCGCGGCGAAGGTGAGGTCTCCCGGCAGCCCGACCGCGATCCCGTCGGCCATCGTCTTCATCGACGACAGCGCCACCGGCAAGCCCTGCTGCAGCGAGGAGGGGAAGGCTGCAGCGCCCTCGGCCTGGACCCCGATGACGGTGATGTCAGGGCGTAGTGCCTTGACGGCGATCGCGACACCGGCGAGCAGCCCTCCTCCCCGGTCGGCACGATCACGGTCTCGGTCCCGGGTGCCTGCTCGAGCACCTCCAGGCCCAGCGTCCCCTGGCCCGCGACGACGTCGGCGTGGTCGAAGGGGTGGATCAGGATCGCCCCGGTCTCCTCCGCGAAGCGCCGGGCACCGACGAGCGCGTCCTCGAGGTAGCGGCCCTCGAAGACCACGTCGGCACCGTAGCCACGGGTCGCCTTCTCCTTGGGGATCGGCGCTCCCTCGGGCATGAAGACGGTCGCGCTGATCCCGAGCTCGCGCGCGGCGAGCGCCACTCCCTGGGCGTGGTTGCCGGCGGACGCCGCGACCACCCCGCGCGCCTGCTCCTGCGGCGTGAGCCGTGAGATGCGCACGAACGCACCGCGCGCCTTGAACGAGCCGGTGCGCTGCAGGTTCTCGCACTTCAGCAGCACCGGGCCGCCCGCCACGGCCGAGAGCCAGCGAGACTCCTCCATCGGTGTCACGATCGCGTGACCCACTAGGGCCTCGCGGGCCGAGCGGATGTCGTCCAGCGTCACCATCGCCACGTCGGGGCGCGGCGCGTCAGAGGACGTCATCAGCGTCGCCCGTGGGCTCGGAGGCGCGCGTGACGCCGTAGTCCTCCTCGAGCTCCTCGACCGGGTCGTCGCCGACGTCGGTGTTGGTGGCGAGGTGCTGGACCACGGCGTTGCCGGCGGCTGCCAGGGGCACCGCCACCAGCGCGCCGGCGACACCGCCGACGAGGATGCCGGCGGCGATGGCGATGATGACCCCGAGCGGGTGGATCGAGACCCAGCGGCCCATGAGGAACGGCTGGAGCACGTGCGCCTCGAGCTGCTGCACACCGATCACCACGCCCAGCATGATCAGCGCGGTGATCGGACCCTGGTCGACCAGCGCGACGAGCACCGCGACCGTCCCGGCGACCGTGGCGCCGACGAGGGGGACGAACGCGCCGAGGAAGACCAGCACCCCGATCGCGAGGACGAACGGCACCTGCAGGATGCCCGCGCCGATCATGATGCCGATGGCATCGGTGGCTGCCACGATCACCGTGGCCCGGACGAACTGCGTGAGGGAGATCCAGGCGACCCGACCCGAGCTGTCGACCCGGGCCCGCGCGACGCGAGGCGCGATGCGCACGATCCACGACCAGATCCGGTCGCCGTCGGCGAGGAAGAAGTAGGTGGCGAACAGCACGATGAAGAGCGCGGCGAACACGTGGCCCACGGCCGTGCCGACCTCGGTGACACGCCCCACGTAGTCGGTGTCACGAGTCTGTTCGGTGATGGCGTCCTGGGCCTGGCTGATGACGCTGTCGATCTGGGAGTCGCTGGCGTTCAGCGGCCCGTCCTTGAGCCAGCCCCGGATGTCGTCGAGGCCCTGCACGGTCGAGTCGGCGAGGTCCTGCGCGCCGCTGGCGATCTGCTGGCCGGCGAAGGTGAGCAACAGCGCGACGACCCCGATCACGCCGAGCACCACCAGGAGGGACGAGAGCGCGCGGGGCAGTCCGACGCGCTGCAGCAGGTGCACCACCGGGGTCACCAGCGCGGCGATCAGCAGCGCGATCGCCACCGGCAGGGTCACGATGGAGAAGTAGCCGACGAGGCGGAAGATGACGTAGCCGGCGGCGCCGATCACGAGGAGGCGCCACCCCCAGGCCGCAGCCAGGTCGACCCCCCACGGCACCTCGGCGCGGCTGAGGTTCGACGAGCCCGAGGCGCTCGGTGCCGGCTCGGGCGGTGGCGCCGTGCGCCGTTCGCGCTCCTCGCGCAGCAGGGCCCACTGTGCCGCGACGCGGGCGGTGATCCGCTCCTCGCGCTCGAGGTGGTCGCGGTCGCGGTAGTCCGCGCGGCGCGGTCGGCGTGGCCGCCGGCCCCGAGCAGCCACGCCCGCCTGGTCGACCTGGTCCAGCTCCTCCACCTGGTCGAGCTGCTCGACGGCCCCGACGGGGCCGTCGTCGGAGGCCGTCTCGGGGCGCTCGGTCTGGCTCTCGTCGTCGGTCACGGGTGCAGCCTAGGGTTTTCGGCGCCGCTCGACAGCCATCCGGCCAGGCGATGCGCGACCTCGGGATGTGCGGGCCGAGCAGCCCCACCGCTGCCAGCACGGAGGTGTCGTCCACGACGACCCGCGGGCGTTCCGGCAGCTGCCAGCCACCGTCGGCACCGACGTCCGGGCCGATGCTCGTCGCGAGCACCCGGTCGGCGACCCCGGGGCGGCCGTGGCGCAGCACTCCTCCGGAGGCGACCACGAGGTCGACCTGGCGCAGGTCGACACCGGTGCGCTCGACGAGCCGCCCCGCAGGGCCGACGACCACCGTGCTGCGACCGGCGTGGCGGCGCAGCGCGAGCCCGCAGGCAGCGCGGGCGATCGCCTCGTCGTCCTCGACGTCGACGTCGGTGACGGGCAGGTACGACGGGTCGCTCGCGCGCACCGCCGCCGCGGCGACGAGCCGAGGGTCGGCGCTGAGCGCGGTGGCCTCCACGGTGCTCGACGCCGACCAGCGCATGCCGAGGTCGCCCTCGACCGTGCGGGTCTGCGGCGTCGGGGCGACGACGTCGCGGGCCAGCCCGGCGGTCTCGGCATCGAGGTCGACCACGGAGTGCACGTCGGTCGTCGCACCGCCGACGTCGACGACGACCACGTCCCCCGCTGTCGTGGCGAGCACCTCGACCCCGGTCAGGACGACGTCGGGCGTCGCTCCGCGCACGATCGCGCGGAAGGCGGCGCCACCGTCACGCGAGCTGAGCGCCTTGCCGCCGATGACGTGGCTGAGGAACACCTCGCGGATGGCGGCGCGAGCGCCGGCTGGGTGCAGCACCCCGATCTGCGGCAGCACGTTCGCGGCGAGCACGTGCGGCGTGGCGACGAGGAGCGCGCCGACCTCCTCGGCGACGTCGGCGTTCCCGGCGACCACGACCGGTCCGCTCCAGGCGGCTCCGGCCAGGACGCGCGCGGCACCCAGGAGGATCTCGGCGTTGCCGCCGTCGGTGCCACCGGTCAGCAGCACGACGTCCGGCCGTGACTCGCGCAGCTGCGTCAGGCGGACGTCGTCCAGCCCGCCGGACAGCACCACGACGACCCTGCCTCCGCTCGACAGGGCCACCCGGCGTCCGGCCTCGGCGGTCACGAGCTCCTCGTTCCCGACGACCGCGATCCGCAGGCCGCCACCGGCGCTCGAACAGGCCAGCACCTCGGCCTGCGCCGCGCGCGGGTCCTGCTCGACCAGCGACGTCAGACAGGCATCCAGGCCGTCGAGCACGTCGGTGTCGACGGTGGTGCGGTGCTCGGCCGCGGCGACGACGCGGCCCAGCTGCAGGTCGACCAGCGAGACCTTGGTGAACGTGGAGCCGACGTCGGCGCAGACGACGACCTGGGGGTCGTCAGCCGAGGGCACGGTCGAGGTCCGCGACGAGGTCGTCGACAGTCTCGATGCCGACGCTGAGCCGCACCAGGTCGGAGGGCACCTCCAGGGCGGTGCCGGCGACGCTGGCGTGCGTCATCCGGCCGGGGTGCTCGATCAGCGACTCGACGCCCCCGAGGGACTCCCCCAGCGTGAAGACCTGCGTGCGCTCGCAGACCGCCAGCGCGGCCGCCTCGCCGCCACTGACGCGGAACGAGATCATGCCGCCGAACCGCTTCATCTGACGGCTCGCGACCGGGTGGCCGGGGTGGGTCTCGAGGCCGGGGTAGATCACCGAGTCGACACGCGGGTCGGAGACGAGGAACTCGACGACCTTCTCGGCGTTGTCGCAGTGCCGGTCCATCCGCACACCCAGGGTCTTCAGGCCGCGCAGGGTGAGGAAGGCGTCGAAGGGTCCGGCGACGGCGCCGATCGCGTTCTGGTGGAAGCCGACCTTCTGCGCCAGGTCGAGGGTGCGGACGACGAGCGCGCCGCCGACGACGTCGGAGTGTCCGCCGACGTACTTGGTCGTGGAGTGCACCACGACGTCGGCCCCGAGGGTCAGCGGCTGCTGGAGGTAGGGCGAGGCGAACGTGTTGTCGACGACCAGCAGCGCGCCCGCGTCGTGGGCGACCGCGGCCAGGGCCTCGATGTCACCGATGTTGAGCAGCGGGTTGGTGGGGGTCTCGAGCCAGACGAGCGTGGTCTGCCCGGGCCGGATGGCGGCCCGTACGGCGTCGATGTCGCTGACCGGGGCGGGGGTGTGCTCGACGCCCCAGACCTGCTCGACCTTGTCGAAGAGGCGGAAGGTGCCGCCGTAGGCGTCGTCGGGGATGACGACGTGGTCGCCGGGGCGGCAGGTGCTGCGCACGAGGGTGTCCTCGGCGGCGAGCCCGGAGGCGAACGCGAAACCCTGCTCACCTTCCTCCAGGGCGGCCAGGTTGCCCTCGAGCGCGGTGCGGGTGGGGTTGGCCGAGCGGCTGTACTCGTAGCCGCCACGCAGCCCACCGACGCCGTCCTGCTTGTAGGTGGAGGTGGCGTAGATGGGCGGGATGACCGCACCGGTGGTGGGGTCGGGCTCGTAGCCGGCGTGGATCGCACGCGTCTCGAAGCCTGCCTTGCCGATCATGGACTGGTGGTCCTGCGTCTGCTCGCTCACCTGCCGAGGGTACTCACGCCCAGACCGCCCGACAGCCGCCACGTCACCCTTACGTAAGACCCCGAGCGGAAGGAACCGGCTAGCGTCGTGGTTGGAGGGAGTAGTCCTTCAGACCACCAGCGGAACCGCCCAGGAGGCACCTGTGTTCTTCACCCGCAAGTCCGAGCTGATCGAGGCCGAGAAGGCCCTCCCCGGTCGCAGCGAGCGTCCCTTCCACCTCTCCGAGCGACACCGGGTGCTCGACGCACCCGTCGTGACCGACTCCGCCCCCGACGGCTACGAGGTCGCCGTCTTCGGTCTCGGCTGCTTCTGGGGTGCCGAGGAGATCTTCTGGCAGGTCCCGGGGGTCTGGTCGACGTCCGCGGGCTACGCCGGCGGCACCACCCCGAACCCCTCCTACGAGGAGGTCTGCTCGGGTCGCACCAACCACACCGAGGCCGTCCGCGTCGTCTTCGACCCCGCCCAGGTCACCTTCGCCGACCTCGTCAAGGCGTTCTTCGAGGTGCACGACCCGACCCAGGGCATGCGCCAGGGCAACGACGTCGGCACGCAGTACCGCTCCGCGATCTACTACACGTCCCCCGAGCAGGAGCAGACCGCCCGCGAGCTCACCCAGGCGTACGGCGACGAGCTCGCTCGTCGCGGTCTGGGCGACATCACCACCGAGATCCGCGAGGTGCCGACGTACTACTACGCCGAGGACCACCACCAGCAGTACCTCGCCAAGAACCCGCACGGTTACCGCTGCCACGCCAACACCGGCGTGAAGTTCCCGGCGAACGCCTGACGTAGCGGGCCGGCGTACCGTCTTCGCCGGCCCGCTTCCTCGGGCCCGTCGGGTCACCTCCGACCGACCGGACTGGTGGTCGGCGGACGAACCGGCCTGGTTAGCCTGCCCGCATGGGCATCGACGAGGACGACCACGACCTCTTCGGGCTCCTCGAGCCCGAGCGAGCGGGTCCGCAGGATCGCGCGACGCGGTATCGGCAGGTCTGGTCCGGCGTGACCCTGCTGCTGCTCGCCACAGTGGCCGCGTGGCTGCTGCCCGGCGTGCTCAGCGACGGTCCGCCGCAGTCCGACGACACCGTGCTGATGGTCGACGGCGACCCCCACGTCGCTCCCACGAGCGCCGAGCGCAGCTCGATGCTGTGGTTCGACGAGTCCCTCGCCGCGCCGACCTGCGAGGTGCACGACGTCGCGAGCGGCGACGTCCTCGCCCTGGCGCAGACCGACGGGTCGCAGCGGCGCAGTCGCGGCTCGCAGGGCGACTGGGTGGGGGCGGCCACCTTTGCCCCGACCTCGGACGCCGTGGAGGTCACCTGCACCTCGGCGCCGGGCGCCGTCCTGGTGAGCCAGGCACCCACCGGACCCGCCGGCCTGCTCTCGATCGGGCTGATCGTGCTGGTGCCGCTGACCCTGGCCCTCGCCGGGCTGGTGCTGGTCGTCGCTGCGGCGACCTCGTGGGTGCAGACCAGGGTCGCCGCGCGCGGCTGACCCCATCGGGTGACGGCCGGTGGGCAACAATGGCCCCATGGCCGACCTACCCCGCAAGGCCGCACGCCGGACGGCGCGCCTGGCAGCGTTGCCGCTGGGCTACGCCGGGCGCAAGACCGTCGGCTTCGGCAAGCGTCTGGGTGGTGCCCCCGCCGAAGCGGTGATGACCGACCTCCAGCAGCGCACCGCCGAGCAGCTCTTCCGCACCCTGGGCGAGCTCAAGGGCGGAGCGATGAAGTTCGGCCAGCAGCTCTCCATCTTCGAGGCGGCCCTTCCCGAGGACGTCGCCGCTCCTTACCGCGACCAGCTCACCAGGCTGCAGGACTCGGCTCCCCCGATGCCGACCTCGACGGTGCGCGAGATCCTCGCGCGCGACCTCGGCCCCGACTGGCAGGACCAGCTGGTCTGGCTCGACGGCGGTCCGACCGCAGCCGCCTCGATCGGCCAGGTGCACAAGGGCCGCTGGCACGACGGGCGCGACGTCGCCGTCAAGGTGCAGTACCCCGGCGCCGGGGAGGCGCTGATGAGCGACATCAAGCAGCTCTCGCGGCTGGCCCGCACCATCGGTCCGATCTTCCCCGGTCTCGACATCAAGCCCCTGGTCGAGGAGGTCCGCGCCCGCGCCGCCGACGAGCTCGACTACACGCTCGAGGGCGAGGCGCAGACAGCTTTCGCCGAGGCCTTCACGGGCGACCCCGACATCGTCGTGCCCGGCGTGGTGGCGGTCGGCCCCACCACCATCATCACCGAGTGGCTCGAGTCGCCGTACTCCCTGGCCAAGGTGATCAAGGACGGGACCGTCGAGGAACGCAACCACTACGGCGAGCTGCTCGTGCGATTCATGTTCTCGGGGCCCAGCCGCACCGGCATGCTGCATGCCGACCCGCACCCCGGCAACTTCCGGGTCATCCCGAACGACGACGGCTCCCCCGGTCGTCTGGGGGTCCTCGACTACGGCGCGGTCGCGCGGCTCGAGGAGGGCAACCTGCCTCGCGCGATGGGCTCGCTGATCCGGCTCTGCGCGCTGGGCGACGCCGACGCGCTGATGGCCGGGCTACGCAGCGAAGGGTTCATCAAGGACAAGATCAGCCTCGACCCGCAGCTGCTCGTCGAGTACCTCGCCCCGTTCGCCGAGCCGACGATGGTCGAACGGTTCCAGTTCAGCCGCGAGTGGATGCGCGAGCAGTTCAAGCGGATCAACAACCCGCGCGCGCCTGCCTACACGATCGCCATCAAGATCAACCTGCCCGCCTCCTACATGCTCATCCACCGCACGTGGATCGGCGGGATCGGCGTGCTCAGCCAGCTCGAGGCGGAGGCGCCGTTCAACGCCATCCTCACCGAGTACCTGCCCGGCTTCGCCGACCCGGACGCAGGCACCGAGGCCGCCGCCGAGCCACCCTCGGCCTAGTCGGCCAGGCGGGCCAGCACCGCCTCGAGCACCTCGTCACCCTGGTCGGTGTCGAAGACGTTCTGCGCGTGCGCGCTGCCGCCGACGATCAGCGTCTCGTTGTCGTCTCCCGGCGAGGCGTCGACGAGCTGCTGCGGGATGTCGGCACCTGGCTCGCCCTCGCTGGCGACGAAGAGCTTGGGCTCCTCCCCCAGCCCGTCGACGACCGTGTTGGGCGAGAGCAGCACCAGCTGGTCGGGCAGGTCGGGCTGCTCCGAGGCCAGCCGCAGGATCGCGTCGGCCCCGGCACTGCCGCCCACCAGGGCCACCCGGGCGATGCCGTCGTCCTTCAGCTGCTGCACCGCCGCGGCGATGCCCTCGGTGCTGATGTCCTCGACGGCGATGACCGTCGCCCCCTGCTCGGCGATCGCGATCGCCTGGTCCTCCCAGGAGGCCGCATCGAAGGCGGCGCCGTGGGCGAGGACGACGCCGTACGGCCCGTCACCCCACGTGAGGACGTCGGACCCGCCGGCCTGGCCCGGCGTGCCCGCGGCGCTCACATCGGACCCGCCGGTGTCGGAGTCGCTGCCCACGGAGCCTGAACAGGCGGAGGCGCCGAGCATCAGGACGAGTCCGAGCAGGAGGCCACGCACGGCGCGAGTCATGGCTGCGAACCTAGCCGCGCAGGCCGGCCGGGCGGCTCATCGGACCGTTCCGGTCGTCGGGTCGCGCCCCGTCACGCAGTAGCGCAGGCCTCCGGGGTCGAGCAGCACGGTCCAGACGTCTCCCTCGAAGACGACCGCGGCGCCCAGTGCCTCGTGACGGGCCACCTCGGCCGCCCGGTCGGTCGACGCGAGGTCGAGGTGGGCGCCGGCCGGGCCCTCGTCGTCGAGGCGCTGCACCAGGAAGCGGATGGGCTGGGAGTCGGGCCCGCGCAGCCGGGTGAACTGCGACAGCCGGGCCGGGGACGCCACGAACCCGGTCAGGCTCGCCCAGAACCCGAGCTCGACGCCGTGCGCCGACGGCGGGACGTCGAGGCAGACCTGGTCGACGAGCGACGACCCGCCGTCCCAGCTCGCCGCGACCGGGCGCACCGACGCCGGGTGGGTGACGAGGCAGAAGGTGAGGCCGGCCGGCGAGGTCAGCACGACGTACCCGAGGCCGGGGTCGGCGACCTCGGCGGCCCCGAGCTCGACAGCGCGGTCGGCCGCGGCGCGCGGGTCGGCCACGTGCAGGTCGAGGTGCAGCCGCGAGGCTCCCTCCGAGCGGCGCTGGACCCTCAGCATCGCGTCACCGTCGGCCGGGAGCAGTGTCGTGAACTCTGCGTCGTCGCCCCGCGCTGGCGAGACGTCGTACCCGGTCGCCGCTGCCCAGAACGTCTGGCCCGCGGCGTGGTGATCGGCCTCGAGGTCGAGGAACGCGCTGATCCAGAACGGGGCCGTGGAGCTCACGAGACCGGCGTGCAGTCGTGCCCGCAGCCGCCCGCTCCAGCCGGCGGGCCCGGGCCGTCGCTGTGCGAGGCGGGCCGGTGCAGGACCGCGCCGCTGGGCGTCACCAGCACGTCGTCCCCGTCGACGACGGCCTCGCCGTCGACGAGCAGCGTGTAGCCGCGCTGGGCCAGCGGCGGGAAGAGGACCGTGACGAGTGGGTTGGCGCCGACGTTGGCGACCGAGCCGCGACCCGGCCCGGTCACGACCATCCGGCCGTCGACGACCCGCGGCTCGACGGTGACGGCCTTGACCCGGCCACCAGCCGCAGCGGTCAGCAGGTAGCCGGCGCCGAAGTCGGCCAGCGCGGTGTTGAGGTCGGCGACCTCCACCGGGATGCTCATGGCCTCAACCTACGTCGACCCACCGCTCGCCGACGACCTCGGCGTCCACGGTGCCACCGGTGAGCTCGGCGAGCGCCGCGTGGAGCGACGGCTCCCGCTCGGGCGGCACCCCGAGCCGGAGCACCACCACCGACGTGTACGCCGTGTCGAGGACGACGACGCCCCGCCCGCGCAGGTCGCTCTCGATCGCGGCCGGCATCGCGTGACCGACCTCCAGCACCAGCTCGCGCAGCAGCAGCCGCTCCGGGTGCCGGCTTGGTCGAGCGACTCCCGGACCGCGTCGGAGTAGGCCCGCACCAGCCCGCCCGCACCCAGCAGCGTGCCGCCGAACCAACGGGTCACGACGGCGACGACGTCCGAGACACCGGCGCCCCGCAGCACCTCGAGCATCGGCGCCCCGGCCGTGCCCGAGGGCTCGCCGTCGTCGTGCGCCCGCTCGACCTCGCCGGCCGGGCCGAGCACGAACGCCGAGCAGTGGTGGCGTGCGTCGCGGTGCTCGGCCCGGGCCCGGTCGACGACGGCGCGGGCCGCGTCCTCGTCGTCCACGCGCGCCAGGGCGCACCGGAAGCGCGACCGCTTCACCTCGATCTCGGTCGTGGTGTCGCGACCGATCGTGAGGTAGCGCGTCACCACAGGCCCAGGACCTCCCCGCCGATGCGCACGACGAACGCGGACACCACGACGATGAAGAACACCCGCACGAAGCCGGCCCCCCGGGAGACCGCCGTCCGCGCCCCGACGTAGCCGCCGACCAGGTTGGCCGCGCCCACCACGAGGCCGACCTTCCACAGCACCGCGCCTTGCGGGACGAACACGCACAGCGCCGCGAGGTTGGTGGCCCAGTTGGCCATCCGGGCCTTGGCGCTGGCGTCGAGGAAGCTGTAGCCGAGGAGCCCGACGAGGCTGAACACGAAGAAGCTGCCGGTGCCGGGGCCGAGCGCACCGTCGTAGAAGCCGATCGTCAGACCGACGAGCATGGCGATCGAGGTGTGGCGTCGTCCGGCGTGGCGCAGCGCGGTGTCGCCGCCGAGGTCGGGCTTGAGCAGCACGTAGCCGCCGACGATCACCAGGGCGGCCAGCACGATGGGGTTGAAGGCCTCGCTCGGCAGGTGGCTGGCCACGAACGCCCCGCCGGCCGAGCCGGCGAAGGCGAGCAGCATCAACGGACCGAACGTCTTCGGGTCGGGTCGCACCCGCCGGTAGTAGGTGATCGAGCTGACGCTGGTGCCGCAGATCGAGGCCAGCTTGTTGGTGGCGAGCACCTGCACCGGGGAGGCGCCGGGCAGTCCGAGGAGCAGGGCCGGCAGCTGGATCAGCCCGCCGCCGCCGACGACGGCATCGACGAACCCTGCCGCCAAGCCGGCCAGGGCCAGCAGCGCGAGCACCTGGAGCGTCGGGTCGGCCACCGGCACCAACCTAGTCGCGGCCGATGGGTGGCCCGCGGTGGGTTCCGGACGGCGTCGCGCTGTGGCTCGTCGCTCGTGCGAGGATCTGCGCCAACCGGTGACCGCTGGGCCTCACTCTCGGACCTCAGCGCGGCCGTCCACTGTTCGGAGCTGTTCGATGTCTCGTGGTGTCGTTCCTTCTTCGCTCGTTGCACCGGTCGCCTTGGCGGTCACCGGGCTGCTGGGCGCCGGCCTGCTGGTCGCCGGTCCCGCCCAGGGTCAGGTGGCTCCGGTCGCTGAGCGTGTCTCGGGTTTCACCGTCGGTGACGGCGACCTGTTCATCTCCAGCTTCGACCAGGGCAGCGTCGTCCAGGTCCCCGGCAACGGCGCGCCCCGGGCCACCGTCCTGGAAGGAACCGACGGCCTCGTGCAGGTCGCCCTCGACGACGACGGCAACCTCTACGCCGCCAACGAGACCACCGACCGCGTCGTCAAGGTCCCCGCCGACGGCACCCCCCAGAGCACCGTCTACGTCGGAACCTCCGGCTCCGACCCCGAGGGCGTCGCCATCGCCGACGACGGCACCGTCTACGTCTCCCTGCGCTCGGCCGGACTCGTACGCATCGACCCCGACGGCACCCAGACCTCCCTGCCCACCGGCCTGTCCGACAACCGCCAGATCGCCCTCGACTCCCTGGGCAACGTCTACGTCCCGAGCTCCCTCGACTCCCGCATCGCGGTCGTCCCTGCCGCCGGCACCCCCGTGACCTACCTCGACGGCTTCACCGATCCCACTGCCGTGGCCATCGACACCGCCGGCGACCTCTACGCCTCGCAGTACTCCACCGGCGAGGTCGTCAAGGTCGCCCTGCCCGAGGGCACCCACACCGTCATCGCCACCGGACTCGCCGCACCCTCCGGCCTCGACCTCGACGCCATCGACAACCTCTACGTCACCGAAGCCGACGCCGACCAGGTCCTCCGCCTTCCCTCCTACGGCGGATCACCACAGGTCGTCGCCACCGACCTTGCCCACCCGCTCGGCGTCGCCGCTGCGCCCAAGCCCTTCAACCCGCCGGTCTGCCGGTGCACCCCGCCTCAGTTGTTAGCCAAGACGAAGGGCCGCAACAACGGCGCAAAGGACGACCGCGTCACCATCAAGACCGCTCCCCGCGGGGTGTCGGCCGGCGCGGTGGTCAAGCTGTTCAAGGTCCGCAACAACCAGACCGGGTACGCCAAGTCGCTCGTCGCGACCGGGAGGCTCGACAAGGGCAGCAAAGTCACGTTCGTGGTGAAGGACAAGAACGGCAACCGGAAGACCCGCTACTTCGCCCGCATCAAGCCCACCAAGACCTCACCCGCCCAGCGCAGCAACAACCGCGGCCTGCGCTGACCCCGGCGCTCACGGCACGCCGACCAGCCGGAGCAGGGCCGTCGCTGTCGCAGCCACGACGACGGCCAGGAGCAGGTGATGGCGCCGCCAGAGCAGGACGGCGGCCACCAGGACGCCGACGGTCCGCGCGTCGACCTGGAACGACGACCCGTCGGTCAACGCTGAGGTAGCGACGATGGCGGCCAGGACGACCGGGGGCAGCAGCACCAGGACCTTGGTGAAGGTGACCGGGAGCGAGCGCCCACCCAGGACGACCGGTCCGAACGCCTTGATCGCCACGGTCGTCACGGCGGTCCCGGCGATGAGCGCCCACAGCGCCGCCGGACCCGCAGTCATCGGGTCAGTCCCACGAGCGCGACCGTCGCAGCTACCAGGACGGGGATGCCGACCGGCACGAACGGCACCAGCGCGAGGGCGACGACACCACCGACCAGGGCGACGCCGCGCGAGCCCGGCCGGCGCAGCTCGGCGATCAGCAGGGCCAGGAAGAAGGTCGGGAAGATCGCATCGAGCCCGAAGCGGTCGGTGTCGCCCAGGAGGTCGCCGCTGAGGGCGCCCGCCAGCGTCCCGGTCACCCACCCGGCGAACTGGGGCGCCGTGGCGCCGAACAGCAACCACCGGTCGAAGGTGCCGTCGCCGTTGTTGGCGACCGCCCACGACGGGTCGACCACCGTCTGACCCTGGAGGCCGCGGCTCAACGGGCCGCCCGGCAGCGACGGAGCGACGGCGACCCCCATCGCGAGGAACCGGGCGTTCATCAGGCTGGCCGCCATCACTCCCGACAGCACACCGCCGCCGGCCATCACGATCGACAGCGCGGCGAACTGCGCCGACCCGGCGTGGACGACCGCCGACATCACCACGGCCTGCAGCGGGGACAGGCCGGCTCGCACCGCCACGACGCCGAACGTCGTCGACAACAGGAACCCGACCGCGGCGAACGGGATGCCGATCCGCACGCCGGCGCGGAAGGAGGCTCGGTCGGCAGCGTGCACCCGGCGAGCGTAGGACGCGACCTCCCGGTGCGACACATGCGCGTCACGTGCCACTCCTAGACTGGTCGCTCGACGAAGGACGGGGCATCGGATGAGTGAGCCGACACCCACGGGCGCGGGCTACGGGGCGGCGGCCGTGAGCAGCGACGAGCAGGTCACCGTCAACGGCCGCGACCTCCCGCTGGGCGACCTCCGGGCGCACACCTCGGCGCTCGACTGGCTGCGCGAGCAGGGCCTGACCGGTGCCAAGGAGGGGTGCGCGGAGGGCGAGTGCGGCGCCTGCTCGGTGCTCGTCGCCCGCCCCGACGCCACGGACCCCGCCGCGACGCGGTGGACCGCGATCAACTCCTGCCTCGTGCCTGCTGCCTCGCTCGACGGTCAGGAGGTCGTGACGGCCGAGGGGCTCGGCACCCCTGGCGACCTCCATCCCGTGCAGCACGAGATGGCGGTGCGCGGCGGGTCGCAGTGCGGCTACTGCACGCCCGGCTTCGTCTGCAGCATGGCCGCGGAGTTCTACCGGCCCGACCGGCGCACCTCGGACACCGCTGCCGCGGACCCCGACCGCCGCCACGACGAGGTCGGCGCCAACGGCTTCGACCTGCACGCGCTGAGCGGCAACCTGTGCCGCTGCACCGGCTACCGCCCGATCCGCGACGCCGCCTACGCCCTCGAGAGGCCTGCGGACGGCGACCCGCTCGCCGTCCGCGCCACCTCGCCCGCGCCCTCGGCTCGCACCACGAGCCTGCGCCGCGGCGACGGGCAGTTCGTCCGCCCCGGCTCCCTGGCTGAGGCTCTCGCGATCCTGGGCGAGCATCCGGACGCCGTCCCGGTGGCTGGCAGCACCGACCACGGCGTCGAGGTCAACCTGCGCGGCCTGCGCCCGGCGTACGTCGTGGCGATCGACCGGTTGCCCGAGCTGCGCGCCCTGAGCGTGTCGGAGGACGCCATCGAGATCGGGGCCGCCCTGACGCTCTCCGAGATCGAGCAGCTGCTCGACGCAGCCGACGCCCGGATCCCGCTGCTCAGCGCCGTCCTCCCGCAGTTCGCTTCCCGACTGATCCGCAACGGCGCCACACTGGGCGGCAACCTCGGCACCGCCTCGCCCATCGGCGACACCTCCCCGGCGCTGCTCGCGCTCGACACCCGGGTCGTGCTCGCCTCGGTCGAGGGCGAGCGCACCGTCGCCCTGGCCGACTACTTCACCGGCTACCGCGAGACCCTCAAGCAGCCGGGCGAGCTGATCCGCAGCTTGCGGGTCCCGCGCCCGCTCGCCGGCGTCACCGGCTTCCACAAGGTCGCCAAGCGTCGTTTCGACGACATCTCCGGGGTGGCGGTCGCGTTCGCCCTCGACGTCGTCGACGGCACCGTCGTCACCGCACGCATCGGGCTCGGCGGCGTCGCCGCGACCCCGCTGCGCGCCACCGCCACCGAGGAGGCGCTGACCGGGCGTCCGTGGACGGCCGAGACCGTCGCCGCCGCGGCGCAGGTGCTGGCCGGCGAGGGCACCCCGCTCGACGACCAGCGCGCCAGCGCGGTCTACCGCTCGGCGATGCTGGGCCAGGCGTTGCCACGTCTGTGGCACGAGAGCCACGAGGTCACGACGTGACCAGCGGCGTGATCGGCACCGACCTGTCGCGGCGCCCGGCGACCGAGGTGTCCGTCGGCCTCGACGTGCCGCACGAGAGCGCTGCCGAGCACGTGGCCGGTACCGCGCTCTACACCGACGACCTGGTGCACCGCACGCACGGCGTCCTGCATGCCCACCCGGTGTCGTCCCCGCACCCCCACGCCCGAGTGACGGGGCTGCGCGCCGAGCCGGCGCTGGGCGTGCCCGGTGTCGTCCGCGTGCTGACCGGAGCCGACGTTCCGGGCCTCAACGACGCCGGCGTGAAGCACGACGAGCCACTGTTTCCCGACGAGGTCATGTTCCACGGCCACGCCGTGTGCTGGGTGCTCGGCGAGAGCCTCGAGGCGGCACGTCTCGGTGCGGCCGCGGTCGAGGTCGACTACGAGCCGCTCCCTGCGATCGTCAGCGTGCAGGAGGCGATCGAGGCCGAGAGCTTCCAGGGCGGGCAGCCCACGCTCGCGCGTGGCGACGTCGAGTCGGCGCTCGAGGACGCCGCCCACGTCTTCAGCGGAGCCATCGACTTCGCCGGGCAGGAGCACTTCTACCTCGAGACACACTGCTCCCTGGCCCTGATCGACGAGGCAGGCCAGGTGTTCGTGCAGTCGAGCACCCAGCACCCGACCGAGACCCAGGAGATCGTCGCGCACGTGCTCGGCCTCGCCAGCCACGAGGTCACCGTGCAGTGCCTGCGCATGGGCGGCGGCTTCGGTGGCAAGGAGATGCAGCCGCACGGGTTCGCAGCGGTCGCCGCCCTCGGGGCCCGGCTGACCGGGCGCCCGGTGCGCCTGCGACTCACCCGCCAGCAGGACCTGATGATGTCGGGCAAGCGGCACGGCTTCGCCGCGCAGTGGCGCGTCGGCTTCGACGACGACGGCCACCTGCTCGCCCTCGACGCCACGCTGACCTCCGACGGCGGCTGGAGCCTCGACCTCTCCGAGCCGGTCCTGGCCCGGGCGCTGTGCCACGTCGACAACGCCTACTGGGTGCCCGACGTGCGCATCAACGGTCGGGTCGCGCGCACCCACAAGACCTCGCAGACCGCGTTCCGCGGCTTCGGCGGGCCGCAGGGGATGCTCGTGATCGAGGACATCCTCGGTCGGTGCGCGCCGTTGCTCGGCCTCGACCCCCGCGACCTGCGGCGCCGCAACTTCTACGCCGACGACCAGGAGACGCCGTACGGCCAGCCGGTGCGGCACGCCCACCGCATCACCGCCGCGTGGGACCAGCTCGTGGCGGGCGCCGACATCGAGGCGCGGACGGCGGAGGTCGCGGCGTTCAACGCCGCGCACGAGCACACCAAGCGCGGGCTCGCGCTGACGCCGGTGAAGTTCGGGATCTCCTTCAACTTCACCGCCTTCAACCAGGCCGGCGCGCTGGTGCACGTCTACAAGGACGGGTCGGTGCTGATCAACCACGGCGGCACCGAGATGGGCCAGGGCCTGCACACCAAGATGATCCAGGTGGCTGCTACCTCGCTCGGCGTGCCACTCGCCCGGGTGCGACTCGCGCCGACCCGCACCGACAAGGTGCCGAACACCTCGGCGACCGCGGCGAGCTCGGGTGCCGACCTCAACGGCGCCGCGATCAAGAACGCCTGCGACCAGATCACCCAGCGGCTGCGCGAGGTGGACGCCGGACGCGACCTGCCGTGGGAGGAGCTGGTGCGCGAGGCCTACTTCTCCCGTGTGCAGCTGTGGGCGGCCGGCTTCTACAGGACCGAGGGCCTGCACTGGGACTCCGCGCTGATGCGCGGCCACCCCTTCAAGTACTTCTCCTACGGGGTCGCAGCCGCCGAGATGGAGGTCGACGGCTTCACCGGCGCCTACCGCACCCGCCGCGTCGACATCGTCCACGACGTCGGCGACTCACTCTCCCCCTCGTCGACCTCGGCCAGATCGAGGGCGGCTTCGTGCAGGGGGCGGGCTGGCTGACCCTCGAGGACCTGCGGTGGGACACCACCGACGGCCCGCGTCGTGGCCGGCTCACCACCAACGCCGCCAGCACCTACAAGCTGCCGTCGTTCTCCGAGATGCCCGAGATCTTCAACGTCTCCCTGCTCGAGCAGGCCCACGAGGACGGCGTCGTCTACGGCTCCAAGGCCGTCGGCGAGCCACCCCTGATGCTGGCCTTCTCGGTGCGCGAGGCCCTGCGCGAGGCCGCGGCGGCCTTCGGACCGGACGGCGGGCGCGGGCTGAGCGTCGACCTCGCCTCCCCCGCGACACCCGAAGCGGTCTTCTGGGCCATCCAGGCCGCTCGCGACTCCTTTCCTCCGGAGGCCGAGCAGCCGAGGAACGAGCCCCCGGAGGCTGAGCAGCCGAGGAACGAGCCCCCGGAGGCTGAGCAGCCGAGGAACGAGCCCGGAGGCTGAGCAGCCGAGGAACGAGGCGTCGGAGGCTGAGCAGCCGAGGAACGAGGCGTCGACGAAGCCTCACCGACCCACCCCGGTGCGCAAGGGCCACCCCGGCATCGAGCCCGACCAGCCCTCCCCCGGCGCCCCCGACCTCCACCCCACGTCGGAGCAGGTGACCTCGTGAGTGACCTCGACTGGCTCGACGCACTGGCGACCCTGCGCCGCGAGCGCGAGCCCGCCGTCCTCGTGACCGTCACGGCCACCCGCGGCCACGCCCCGCGTGAGGCCGGCGCCAAGATGGTGGTCACCGCCGAGTCGACCTGGGCGTCCATCGGCGGCGGCAACCTCGAGGAGACCGCGATCTCGCGCGCCCGCGACCTGCTCGCCGGCTGCGTCACGGTGCCCGAGCAGGTGGTGATGTCGCTCAACGACGTCACCCGCACCGACCACGGGCGTCAGTGCTGCGGCGGCGAGGTGACGTTGCTGCTCGAGCCGGTGCCGGTACGCCGCTCGATCGCCGTCTTCGGTCTCGGCCACGTCGGGCGCGAGCTGGCGCGCATCCTCGTGCGCCACGACGTCGAGCTGCACCTCGTCGACTCCCGCCGCGACTTCGTGGACGATGCAGCCACTGCGCCGTTGCGCGACGGCCCAGCGACAGTGGTCGCCCACCACGCACCGCTGCCCGAGGTGGCTCTCGGCGAGCTGCCGCGTGGCAGCGACGTCCTGATCATGAGCCCCGACCACGCCGAGGACTTCGCCCTCTGCGACGCTGCCCTGCGTTGCGGACACCTGGGCTCGATCGGACTGATCGGGTCCTCGGCGAAGTGGAGCCGCTTCCAACGCTCGTTGGCCGTCGAGGGCCACTCACCCGACTCCATCGGCAGGATCCGCTGCCCGATCGGCGACCCCGACGTCGTCGACCGGCTCGCCGGCGGGTCCCGGGGCAAGCAGCCCGCGGCCATCGCGCTGGCCGTCGCCACCGAGGTGCTGGCCGCGGTCGGCGCCCGGGTTCCCTAGCACTGCCGGCACCGGCGCGGCGAAGAACGGCTCGCAGACCGTCGGCGACCGTCATTCTCTCGCGCGCCGTGAAACCACCCGGTGGGCCTGGTCACGGTCCTCGACGCGGTCGCCCCGTAGGTTCGCGGGGTGCGCATCGTCTCCCTGCTGCCCTCCACCACTGAGATCCTCTTCGCCGTCGGCGCGGGCGAGGACGTCGTCGGCGTCACCTTCGAGTGCGACCACCCCGCCGAGGCCCGCAGCCGACGGATCGTGTCGAGCACGTCGCTGCCCGAGGGCCTCACCCCCGTCGAGATCGACACCTTCGTCAGCCGGTCGCTGGCCTCCGGGGTCGATCTCTACCGCCTCGACGCCGGCGCGCTCGCCGACCTGGACGCCGACCTGGTGGTCACCCAGGACCTCTGTGCGGTCTGCGCCATCGATGTCTCGCTCGTGGAAGACGCCCTGGCCCACCTGGGCTGCACGGCCGAGGTGCTGACCTTCGACCCTCATACCCTCACCGACGTGCTGGCCTCCGTGCTGACGCTCGGGTCGGCTGTCGGACGGGCCGCCGAGGCCGCCGACCTCGTGACCTCGCTCGAGCGACGGCTCGACGCCGTGCGTGAGCAGGTCGCCGTCCGACCTGTCGCCGAGCGGGCCCGCGTCGTGCTGCTCGAGTGGACCGACCCTCCCTACGCGCCGGGTCACTGGATCCCCGAGATGATCGAGGCCGCCGGCGGCACGTGCGTGCTCGGCGCCGCCGGCGCAAAGTCGGTGCGCATCGAGTGGCAGCAGGTGCACGACGCCCGCCCGGACGTCGTCCTGGTGGCGCCCTGCGGCTACGACCGACCCGGCGCCCAGACGCAGGCCGACCGGCTGGTGGCCGACGGCCTCCTGCCCGCCGGCGTCACGGTGCACGCCGTCGACGCTGACGCGATGTGGGCCCGCCCCGGTCCGCGGCTGGTCGACGGCATCGAGGAGCTGGCTGCGGTCCTGGCTGCTCAGCCCTCCGCGACCCGGGCCACCTGACCTCGTCTCCCTTTCCGCCGACGTCGCTGCTGCGGCCCGTGGGTACGCTCGGCCCCATGACTCGTGGCGTCCTGGCGGCAGCCGCCGCTCTCGCAGCCGCTGCCGCTCTCTCGTCCTGCGGGCGCACGACCAGTCCCGGGCAAGAGGCCCCGGTCGACTACAGCTCCGAACGGGTCGCCCCGCTGGCCGAGGACGTCGTCGACAAGCCCTCCGACGAGTACCCCGAGCCCGACAACCTCCTCGTCGAGCTGCCGCTCGACAGCGGATCGGTGGCGGCGTTCTGGATAGACCCGGACGACATCGCCCGGGTCCTCGTCCAGTACTCCGACCCGCAGGACGACACCGCGTGGACCCCGCCCGCGCTCGTCTACGAGGCCGGAGACGGGTGCCTCTACGTGAACCCTGCCTCCGCCGGCACCACGGTCGCCGTCGGGCTGGGCTGCTACAGCACCGACACCTTCGCCCAGCAGGCGCCGGACGAAGGGGTGTCACTCGTCAGCACGGACCTCGAGACCTGGCAGCAGCAGCCCTCGCCCGGCGACTCCTACCCCGAGCCCGAGGTGAGCGACGGTGGGGCAAGGGTGGTCTTCGACAGTCAGGTCTACGACGGTCAGGTCGACGCCACCTGGGAACGCGCCGAGGGCTTCACCTAGGTCCCAGGACTGGAGCCCTGACGCAGCACCACGGGGAGCACCGGGGAGCAGCAGCACGGCGCGGCTGCTCGCGGCATCGCCGCTGACCGTCGACAGCCACCACCGCGCTCACTCCTCGACCCAGTAGCCCCGTCCGCCGAACAGGTCGCCGTACGCCGACCGCATCGCGCTCATGCCGCCGCTCGTCCCACCGGGTCGACCGGCGTCCCGCGAGCCGAGGTAGGAGCCGACGACGGCCGCTCCCAGGTCGTCGAGCTCCGGGCTGACCATCCGACCGTCGACCCGCTTGGCCATCTGCTCGATGAAGCGCGCGAGGCCGGGGTCCTCGCCCTAGCCGGAAGAACGTCGTCTGCGCGCCCATCCGGCGCGAGTTGTCGAGCTCGCGCACGGCGTAGGCCACCGTCATCGGGTGCGGCGGGTAGGAGAAGTAGACCTCGCCGCTCGACTCCAGGTGCGAGGTCGGCTCGCCGTCGGTGACGATCAGCAGCACCGGCTGGGCGTTGGGGTGCTTGCGGAAGTGGCGGTTGGCCAGCAGCAGCGCGTGGTGGAGGTTGGTGCCCTTGTCCCACATGGCGTCGAGCGAGGTGAGCTGCTCGATGTCCATCACCTCGGCGTGCCGGCCGAAGCCGATCAGCTGCAGCGCGTCGCCGCGGAAGCGGCTCTTGATGAGGGTGTGCAGCGCGAGCGCGGTGCGCTTCATCGGCACCCAGCGCCCGTCCATCGCCATCGAGAACGACGTGTCGACGAGCAGCGCGACGCAGGCCTGCGTGCGCGCCTCGGTCTCCTGCACCTCGACGTCGTCGATCGCGAGCAGCCGGCTGTCGCGCGGGTCGGCCGCGCGGCGCTGGACGCCGTTCAGCACCGAGCGCGGCAGGTCCCACGGCTCGGTGTCGCCGAAGGCCCACTCGCGGGTCGCACCCGAGCGCTCGCCCGCCGCGCCGGCCTTGTTCATGTCGCGCTGGCCCTGGCGGCCCGACATCTTGTCGGCGACGTCGCGCAGCAGCGCCTTGCCGAGCTGGCGCATCGCCTTCGGGCTGAGCTTGAGCTGTCCGTCGGAGCCGCGCTTGAGGGTGCCGCCGTCGCGCAGGGCCTTCTCGAGCTGCTGGAGGGTCTTGGCGTCGACCGCCGCCTCGTCGCCGAGCTGCCGGGCGAGCTTGTCGAGGTCGAGGTCGTCCATCCGGGCGCCGCCGTAGGACTGCGAGAGCTGATCGGCGAGGCTGTCGAGGTCGGCGAGGTCCTGGAAGACGCCGGTGCCGTCGCCGAGACCCAGCCCCTGACCGGAGCCCTCGCCCTGTCCGTCGCCGAATTGCTCCGAGCCACCCCAGTCCTCGCCGGGGCGCAGGCCCTGAAGGTTGGCGTCGAGCCGCGCAAGCGACTCCATCAGCTGCGGGGAGCCGAAGGCCTGCTGGCTGAGCTCCATCAGTTGCTGGCGCTGCTCGGGGCTCATCGAGTTCATCATCCGCTGGGCGGCCGCCGCGCGCTGTGCCATGGCGTCGAGGAGCTCGTCGATGTCCTGCGGGTTCTCGGGGAAGAACTCGCCGTGCTTGTCCATGAACTGCTCGAAGTCCTCCGGGGTGTCCTCGCCGCGGGAGTGCTTCTCGAGCATCTCGTTGAGGTCTTCGAGCATCTCGTTGATCGCCGCGCGGTCCTCGTCGGTGGCGCCCTCGAGGGCCTGCTTCATGCCGGCGAAACGCTGGTCGAGCATCTCGCGACCGAGGAGGTCCTTGATCTTCTCGAAGTCGGCGCGCGCCTGGCTGCTCTGCCAGTCGTACTCGCCGAGCTCGCTCACAGCCGCGGCCGTGTTGGGCGAGAGGTTCTCGAGCTGCATCTCGCGCAGGGCACGATCGCCCTCGTCCATCATCGCGTCGCGGGCGACCTGCTTGCGCTCCTCGAGCACGGCGTGGTCGAGCAGCTCGCGGATCTCCTGCAGCGTTCCGTCGAGGTTGTGCTTCTGCAGCAGCTCGCGCCGACGCTCGGCGATCTTGCGCGCGAGGTCGTCGAGGCCCTGCTGGTCACGGCCGCCGCGGCGCAGGAACTCGCGCATCGCCCGCTCCGGGCTGTAGCCGGCCATGACGTCCTCGCCGATGGCGTCGAGGGCCTCGGCGAGGTCGACGGGCGCCGCCAGCGGGTCCCCGCCGTCGTACTTCTTGAAGCGTGAGGCTCGCGTCTTTGCCATGCATCCAGTATGGCGCGCGCTCCATGACCCCCGGGGCGGCAGTCGCAGGCGAAGGAGCCTGTTCGGAGGTGAGTCGAGGTCGAGTCGGCGCGTAGACGCGCCGACTCGGCGCGGGATCGAGGTCGAGTCGGCGCGTAGACGCGCCGACTCGACCCACGCCGGGGACAGCGCAGTAGCGCAGTTGCGCAGTAGGACGGGTTGGGCCGGTGGGCCGGTGAGCCGGTGGGCCGGGCTCAGCCGTAGACGGTCTCGGAGCCGTCGGTGTCCTTGCCGACCTTGCGGGCCAGGTAGAGACCCTCGAGCGCGAGCTCGATGGCGCCGGCCCGCTGGCCGTCGTTCCGGGCACCGAGCCGGTCACAGACCTCGTCGTAGAGCTCGGACTCGCCCAGCACCGGGAGCCCGGTGAGGAAGTCACGGGCGGTCACCTGCTCGCCGGTGGTGACCATGGCGCCGGCCTCGATGGCGTCCACGAGCACCGCGAAGTCGAGCCCGCGGAAGTGGGCCCGCACGGTCTCCGCGGTGGCGGTGCGCAGGAGGTGGGTGAGGATCTCCTCCTCACGGCCCTCCTCGCCCGACTCGAACTCGATCTTGCCGCCGAGCACGTCGACCGCGGTCTCGAGGTCGACCACCCGGGCGACGGCCTCGTCCTCGCGCTGCACGGTCGCGCGGTGGATGGCGGCCGCGGCGATGGTCTCGGCCCCGGCGATCGCGAACCGCGCCGAGACGCCGGAGCGCTGGTCGACCGACGACGACTCGCGCAGCTGCCGGGTGAAGCGCGCCAGGATCTCGACGAGGTAGTCGGGGACGTCGGCGACGAGATCGGCCTCCTGGCGGATGACGGCGATCTCGGCGTCCAGCTCGGTCGGGTAGTGCGTACGGATCTCGGCGCCGAAGCGGTCCTTCAGCGGGGTGATGATGCGCCCGCGGTTGGTGTAGTCCTCGGGGTTGGCGCTGGCCACGACGAGGACGTCGAGCGGCAGGCGCAGCACGTAGCCGCGGATCTGGATGTCGCGCTCCTCCATCACGTTGAGCATCGCCACCTGGATCCGCTCGGCGAGGTCGGGCAGCTCGTTGATCGCCACGATGCCGCGGTGACTGCGCGGGATCAGCCCGAAGTGGATCGTCTCGGGGTCACCCAGCGAGCGGCCCTCGGCGACCTTCATCGGGTCGACGTCCCCGATCAGGTCGGCGACGCTGGTGTCGGGCGTCGCGAGCTTCTCGGCGTACCGGTCGGAGCGGTGGCGCCACGCGACAGGCAGGGCATCGCCCTCCTCGATCGCGCGCCGCCTCGACTCCACCGTGATGGGCTCGAAGGGGTGCTCGCCGAGGTCGGAGCCGGCGATGACCGGCGTCCACTCGTCGAGCAGGCCGACCATCGTGCGCAGCAGGCGGGTCTTGCCCTGCCCGCGCTCGCCGAGCAGCACGATGTCGTGACCGGCGATCAGGGCGCGCTCGAGCTGCGGGATGACGGTGGTCTCGAAGCCGTGCAGACCCGGCCACGGGTCGCGGCCCTCGGCCAGGGCCGACAGGAGGTTGTCGCGGATCTCGGTGCGCAGCGTCTTCAGCGCGTGGTCGGAGGCGCGGAGCTCGCCGACGGTGGCGATGGCGGGCGCGGTGGTGGGTTCGGTCACGGAGGGCGCAGTCGTCGCGTGGGTCACCATTTCACGCTACCCCTGCCGACCACACCCTGATGACCCCCTGCCCAGCCGGGCGGACGCCGCCGTGGTTGCCTCTCACGCGACGTGACGCCGACCACTACGATCGCCCTGCCCCTCTTCATGGGAGCTCGACGCAAGGGGACACACGCGTGGCACGCAAGCTGCTCAAGATCAACGACTCGTCGTGGCTGTTCGCCGAGACGGTCCGCACGCCCATGCAGGTCGGCATGCTGGCGACCTTCGCGGTGCCCGAGGACCGGCCGACCTTCGTGGCCGACCTGGTCACGCGCTGGCGCGAGACGCGTCAGTTCGAGGGGCCGTTCAACTACCTGTTCAAGAAGGCACCGGTGCCGAGCTGGCTCGAGGTGCCCGACGACGAGATCGACCTCGACTACCACCTGCGCCACTCAGCGCTCCCCGCCCCGGGGTCGCAGCGTGAGCTCGGCGTCCTGATCTCGCGCCTGCACTCGGCCAAGATGGACCGTCGCTACCCGCTCTGGGAGTGCCACGTCATCGAGGGTCTCGAGGGTGGCAAGTGGGCGCTCTACATCAAGGCCCACCACTCCCAGGTCGACGGCGTCGGCGGCGTCCGCCTGCTGCGTCGGATGCTCTCGGCCGACCCCGACACCCGCAACATGCTGCCGCCGTGGGCGGTCGGCACCCACGGGCCCGATCAGTCGGGCCTTCCCCCGCGCGAGAAGCGAGGCGCTGAGCTTGCGACCACCGACGACTCCGCAACCAGCGTGGTCGGTCTGGTGAGCGCAGGGGTCCGCAGCGGCGCGTCGGTCGCCGGCTCGCTCGCGCGCACGTACGCCGAGACGTTCACCGGCGCCGGCCACGACGGGCGGGCCACGCCGTTCCGGGCTCCGAAGTCGATCTTCAACGGCCGGATCCACACGCCGCGGCGCTTCGCGACCCAGCACTACTCCATCGATCGCCTGAAACACCTCGCCAAGGCCGCCGACGGGAGCCTCAACGATGTCTTCCTCGCGGTCTGCGGCGGAGCGCTGCGCCGCTACCTGATCGAGAACGACCAGCTGCCCAGCGAGTCGCTGACCGCGAACGTGCCGGTGTCGGTGCGCGCCCACGAGGGCGCGCGAGTCGGCAACGCCGTGACGTTCCTCTACTCCCAGCTCGGCACCGACATCCACGACCCGGTCAAGCGCATCGAGCGCATCAAGACCTCCACCCGGCTGGGCAAGGAACGGCTCCCCCAGGTCGGCTCGGGAGCGATGGACGCCTACACCGCGGTCCTGATGTTGCCCTTCCTGAGCCAGGCGATGCTCGGTTTCGGCGGTCGCGGGCGTCCCGCGTCCAACCTCGTCATCTCCAACGTGCCCGGCCCGGCCGAGACCCGCTACCTCGACGGTTCCCCCATGGAGGAGATCTTCCCGGTGAGCCTGCTCTTCAACGGCCAGGCCCTCAACATCACCGCGGTCAGCTATGCCGGCGAGTTCAACATCGGCTACACCGGCGATCGCGACTCGGTGCCGAGCCTGCAGCGCATCGCCGTGTACTCCGGTGACGAGCTCGAGGCGCTCGAGAACGCCCTGGGCGTCTGACGCGAGCCGACCGGACGTCGTAGGGTCGTGCCGTGCTGATCGCCTCTGGCCTGCTCTCGCTGGCGCTGGTCACCGCGCTGGTGGTGGCTCTGCTCGTCATGCGACGCCGCACCGCCGAGCTCGGGGCGGCCCGCGAGCGGATCGACCAGCTCGAGGCCGACCTGACCACGGCCCTGCGTCCGCGCCCCGCGGCGACCGTGACCGAGCGGGCGGTGGCCCGGGTCGTGCGCGGGGTGAGCAAGGTCCGCGAGCACGGCATCACCGGCCTGCTCCAGTCGTCGATCGAGGACCTCCAGACCTGGGCGGCCTCGGAGGAGCAGGAGATCCGCTCGATGGCCGACGCGCAGGGTCGGGTGACACTGCTCTTCACCGACATCGAGGACTCCACCCCCGTCAACGAACGCCTCGGTGACGAAGCGTGGGTGCGGGTCCTCGCCGCGCACGACGCCCTCCTGCGCGCGCGCATCGACACCTATCGGGGCCAGGTCGTCAAGACCGCCGGCGACGGCTTCATGGTCGCTTTCCGCGATGCCGAGGCCGCCTGCCGCGCCGCGGTCGGCATCCAGAAGGACCTGCGCCGCACCCTCGACCCGCGGCTGCGCGGTGTCGGGCCGATCAAGGTCCGGATCGGTATCCACACCGGCACGGCCATCAGCCGCGACGGCGACTACTTCGGACGCAACGTCGCCATGGCCGCCCGTATCGGGGCGTTGGCCACCGGGGGCGAGGTGCTGGTCTCCGATGCCGTCGCCGAGTGCCTCGACGACGACGCCGCGGTCACCCTCGTCGAGATGGGCGAGGTCGAGCTCAAGGGGCTGCCGGGCACCCACCTGGTGTGGCGGGTGATGACGCAGCGATGACGCTCCAGCGCGAGTGCCCGTGTGGTTCCGGTGTCACCTACGACACCTGCTGCGGTCGTCTCCACCGCGGCGCCGACCAGGCCGCGACGCCCGAGGCGCTGATGCGCTCGCGCTACGCGGCGTACGCCGTGGGCGGTGACGCCGCAGACGCCTACGTCTTCCGCACCTGGCACCCCCGGACCCGCCCCGACGACGTGACGACCGACCCCGGGCTCGAGTGGAGCCGCCTCGACGTCCTGAGGTCCGAGGCGGACGTCGTGGAGTTCGCGGCGCACTACTCCTACGGCGGCGTCGACCGGGTGCTGCACGAGACCAGCCGCTTCGAGCAGCGTGGCGGACGGTGGGTCTACGTCGAGGCGATCGCGTCGAGCACTGGCGCGTAGGCCGCCGGGTCGAAGGGCTCGTCGGCGAAGATCCGGAAGAGCAGGGCTCGCAGGAGTGCCTGCAGGTCGGGATCGCTCGCGCCGATCGCCAGTGCCGTCGGTGGCGCACCGAACCAGGTGATCATGTCGACCCTGGCGATGGCCTCGGCCCACCGGACCGGCCGCCACGACGGTGAGACGTCGATGATCAGCGGAGCTCCCCACCGGTCGAGGAGCACGTTGCCGGCCAGGTCGGCGTGCACCAGCTGGTCGACGCCGAGCGGCTCGTCGCTCAGGTGCGCCTGCACCCGGCGCACCGACTCCGCCGCGGGGGTTCCCGCCGCCGCGGCGGTCATCGCCTCGTGCGCACCGAAGGCGAGCCGCTCAGCACGGGCCCACCGGTCGACGCGCTCGTCGAGCGCGGCCGGGCGGGTACGCACGACGGCGTCCAGCTCGGCGTGCAGGAGTCGCCCCGCCGCCAGCGTGACGTCGAGGTCCTCGCACAGGGTCGCGTCCGGCTCGTGACGACAAGCCGCCCACCCGTCGACGACCCAGGACCCGTCGCGCGCCGGCACCGGCATCGCCACGCGCAGGTCGCGCGCACGACGTACGGGATCTTCGTCGAGACGGACGGCGAGCCGTGCCAGCACCGGGCTCAACCACGCTTGGGTCGCCTCGTCGCGGCCGGGGCTGAGCGCCAGGTCGCCGGCGCGGTACGTCGACCCGCTTCCGCCCGGCAGCAGCGTGACGGCCGGGGGCACGGCGAAGAGGTCGAGGACCTCGGTCGACGGCGCGCGCACCGCACGAGGGTAGTCGCGAGAGAGCTTCTCCGCTTCGAAGGACACCTACCGCGGGCGATCGTTGTCGAACATCCCAGCGAAGGTCGGTCGTGCGAGGTAGGACGACTTGCTTGAGCAAGCCCTGGGTGGGGCCGGCTGCCCCCTCGTGGATGAGTTCGACGCCTACGACCTCGCCGCCCTCAGGGGTGCGGTTCCTCGTCATCCGCGGCCGCCGGTACGGCAACCTCCCGATCACCACCCTGCTCGACGACCACACCGAACCCTGACCACCGAGCCCCGGCACCCCGCTGCGACCAGCGGGGTCATTGACATGTCCCAGACGCCGGCCTCGCTGGCGCTCGGCCTGCTCAGCCTCCGACCGGGCACTGGAGTGTCCTCGGCGGTGGCGGTGGCGGCGGGCGTGGCGATCAATTCAGGTGCGCGGTCGGCCCGGGTGTGGTGATGTGACCACGTGCAGGACATCCCGCTCCAGTTCGTCATCCGCGAGAGCACCCACCGCATCCACAACGCCTTCGGGCCGGAGAAGCTGGCCCGGCTCGGCGACGTGCTGCGCCTGCCTGCCGGCACCACCCTGCTCGACCTGGCGTCCGGGTCCGGCGAGATGCTGTGCACCTGGGCTCGCGACCACGGTGTCGCAGGCGTCGGCGTCGACCTCTGCGCCGCCTTCACAGACGCAGCCGTGGCGCGGGCCGACGAGCTGGGCGTCTCCGACCAGGTCTCGTTCGTGCACGGCGAGGCCGCCGCGTTCGCGAAGGAGTACGACGGGCCGCTGGTCGATGTCGCATCGTGCCTGGGCGCCACCTGGATCGGCGACGGCCCGCTGGGCACGCTCGACCTCCTGGCGCGCACGCTGCGACCAGGTGGCGTCGTCCTGATCGGCGAGCCGTTCTGGATCCACGTGCCGGAGACCGACGAGGCTGTGCGCGGCTCGCACGCGACGTCGGTCGACGACTTCGCCACGCTCCCCGCCCTCGTGGCGTCCTTCCACGACCACGGTTGGGACCTCGTCCAGATGGTGCTCGCGGACCCGGACGACTGGGACCAGTACGCCGCGGCCCAGTGGCTCAGCACCCGCCGCTGGCTCGACGCCAATGCTGGGCACGAGCTGTGGGCGCAGATGCGTGCCGAGCTCGACGCCGCGCCGTACGAGCACGTCACCTGCACGCGTCACCATCTGGGCTGGGGCGTCTTCGCCCTGATGAAGCGGTCATGAGGGCGCGAGTACGGCTTCGCCGCGACGACGACGTCGCGGTGCTGGCCGAGCTCCTCGCCGAGCAGCAGGCAGGCTCGAGCTACCCCGTGCGCTGGCCGCTGCCGATCCCGGCCGCGGACTTCCTGGTGCGACCGAGCGAGGAGCGCGCCTGGGTCGCGGAGGACCCGGCCGGCCTGCTGCTCGGCCACGTCGCCGTCCACAGCCTCGGCGACGACGATGTCAGCGACGCCTTCCGAGCCGCCCTGGGCCGCGAGGACCTCGGTGTGGTCGCCGTGCTGTTCACCTCCCTCGCGAGCCGTGGCACCGGCGTGGGCGCCCTGCTCTTCGACACAGCGGTTGCCTGGGTGCGCCAGAGCGGGCAGACCCCGGTGCTCGACGTCGTTCCCGCTCACGCAGCCGCCCTCGACTTCTACCGGCACCGCGGCTGGGTCGAGGTGGGCATCCACCACCCGCCCTGGCTCGGTGTCGACCTGGTCCTGATGACGCCTGGCGAGCAGGACCAACCCGTCAGCGGCTGAGCAGCACCGACGAGCCGTGCCCGAACAGCCCCTGGTTGGCGGTGATGCCGACCCGTGCGCCCTCGACCTGCCGGTTGCCGGCCTGGCCGCGCAGCTGCCAGGTGAGCTCGCAGACCTGGGCCAGCGCCTGCGCCGGCACGGCCTCGCCGAAGCAGGCCAGGCCGCCGCTGGGGTTGACCGGGATGCGTCCGCCGATCGTCGTGTCCCCGGCGCGGAGGAGCGCCTCGGCCTCGCCCTGTCGGCACAGGCCGAGGTCCTCGATCCAGTCGAGCTCGAGCGCCGTCGAGAGGTCGTAGACCTCGGCCACGTCGACGTCCTCGGGCGAGATGCCGGCCTCCTCGTAGGCGGCCAGGCCGATCGACTGCTTGAAGGTGTGGTCAGGCGCACCGACCGCGGCGCTCGGGTCGGTCGACAGCATCGGCATGTCCATCACCGTGTTCGGGAAGGTCGGTGTGACCGTGGAGACCGCCGCGACCCTCACCGGTTCGTCCAGCCCCATCCGCCGGGCGTACTCCTCGCTGCACAGCACCACCGCAGCGGCGCCGTCGGAGGTCGCGCAGATGTCGAGCAGGTGCAGCGGGTCGCAGACCACCGCGCTGGCGAGGACGTCGGCTGCGGCGACCTCCTTGCGGTAGCGCGCGTTCGGGTTGCTGAGCCCGTGCCTGGCGTTCTTGACCTTCACCTGCGCGAAGTCCTCGCTGGTGGCGCCGTAGAGGTCCATCCGCCGACGCGCGTAGAGCGCGAAGTACGCCGGGTTCGTCATGCCGAGCAGTCGGAAGCGGAGCCAGTCGGGGTCGTCCCAGCGCTCGCCGGCGTTCGGTGCCAGGAAGCCCTTCGGCGTGGTGTCGGCCCCGACCACGAGGGCGACCTCGCACAGCCCGGCGAGGATCCGCGAGCGGGCGGTGTCGATGGCCTGGGCGCCGGTCGCACAGGCGGCGTACGACGTCGCGACCCGCGCACCGTTCCAGCCCAGGGCCTGGGCGAACGTGGCACCGGCGACGTAGCCCCCGTAGCCGTTGCGCACGGTCTCGCCGCCGACGACGTAGTCGACGTCGGTCCAGGCGATGCCGGCGTCAGCCAGCGCCGCGCGGGCCGCGTGGACGCCGTAGGTGACGAAGTTCTTGCCCCACTTGCCCCACGGGTGCATGCCGACACCGGCGATCGCGACCCGTTCGCCTAAGGTGTTCATGCGGGGTCCCCGAGGCGTTGTTCGGCGGAGGAGCGAAGCGGTGGAGTCGAAGAAGGTCTCGGGGTTTTCATGCATCGGCCTCCGCGCTCATCTGGGCGAGGTGGTGGCTGTCGGCGACCGGGCGCCAGCGCCAGATCGTGCGCTCGCCGGACTCGTCGGCGTACAGCGTCTCGATGACCAGCTCGACCTCGGCGCCGACCGTCAGGTCGGCCACCCCGTAGCCCGCAGCGACCTGGCCGAGCACGACCATCCCTTCGCCCAGCTCGACGGCGGCGAGGGCGAACGGCTCGTACGGCGCCTCGCCCTGCGGCGCGACGTACGGCGCGGGCGGCTGGTACTGAGCGTCGGTGTAGCTCCAGATCGTGCCGCGACGCGACAGCTCGACCTGCTCGAACGCCTCCCCCGCGCACGCCGGGTTGCGACAGAAACCGGCGTCGCCGGGGATCGGCGGGAAGTACGTCGAGGTGCAGGTCGTGCAGCGCGAGCCGAGCAGCGCCGGCTCACGGCCGCTGGTGAACCAGCCCTCGATCGCTGGGGTGGCGGTCATGGAGCCTCCAGAACTAGAACGTGTTCTCACTCTAGCCGCGGGCGGACCGCAGCGTCACCCGCGGGCGAGGTAGGCGAGCAGGTCCTGACGGGTCAGCACACCCACGGGCTTGCCGTCCTCCTGCACGAGCACTGCGTCGGCAGCCCCGAGCAGGCTGACGGCGTCCGAGGCGGCCTCTCCCGCACCGATCGTCGGGAGCGGGCCCGACATGTGCTGCTCGACGGGGTCGGTCAGCGACGCGGTGCCGGCGAAGAGGGCGTCGAGCAGCGCGCGGTCGGAGACCGATCCGGCGACCTCGGCGGCCACGATCGGCGGCTCGGCGCGGACGACGGGCATCTGCGAGACGCCGTACTCCTGCAGGATCGCGACCGCCTCGGCCACCGTCTCGCTGGGGTGGGTGTGCACCAGCTCGGGCAGGGCCCCGGTCTTGCCGCGCAGCACCTCCCCCACGGTCCGGGTCGCGTCCTCGCCGCCGCTGGCGAAGCCGTACTGCCCCAACCAGTCGTCGTTGAAGATCTTCGTCAGGTAGCCGCGACCGGAGTCGGGCAGCAGGACGACGATCACGGCGTCGCGGCCCTCGGGTGTGCCGGCCAGCTCGTGGGCAAGCTGGCGCGCGGCGTAGGCCGCCATGCCGCAGGAGCCGCCGACCAGCAGAGCCTCCTCGCGCGCCAGGCGCCGGGTGAAGGCGAAGGAGTCGGCGTCGGAGACCTCGATGATGCGATCGGCGATCGTGCGGTCGTAGGTGTCGGGCCAGAAGTCCTCGCCCACACCCTCGACGAGGTAGGGCCGGCCACTGCCGCCCGAGTAGACCGACCCGGCCGGGTCGGCACCGATCACCTGGACCGATGGCCCGCCACGTTCGGCACTGCGCTCCTTGAGGTAGCGCCCGACGCCGCTGATGGTGCCGCCGGTGCCGACGCCGGCCACGAAGTGCGTGATGCGTCCCTCGGTCTGCGCCCAGATCTCCGGCCCCGTGGTCTCGTAGTGCGAACGCGGGTTGTGCGGGTTGGAGTACTGGTCGGGCTTCCAGGCGCCCGGCTGCGAGGCGAGGCGGTCGGAGACGTTGTAGTAGGAGTCGGGGTGCTCGGGCGCCACGGCGGTCGGACAGACCACGACCTCGGCGCCGTAGGCCTTGAGCACGTTGCGCTTGTCGACGCTGACCTTGTCGGGACACACGAAGATGCAGTGATAACCCTTGGCCTGCGCGACCATCGCCAGCCCGACGCCGGTGTTGCCGGACGTCGGCTCCACGATCGTGCCGCCGGGCTGCAGCTCGCCGGACTCCTCGGCCGCCTCGATCATCCGGGTTGCGATCCGGTCCTTCACCGAACCGCCCGGGTTGAGGTACTCGATCTTGGCCAGCACCAACGGCCCGCCGTCCCCCGATGGGGCCCCTGACTCCACCGGTGGCAGGTCGAGGGTGCGCGAGAGCCGCAGCAGCGGGGTGTTGCCGATCAGGTCCACGAGTGAGTTCACGTACTGCACCCGCTCAACGTAGACCCCGAACGGCCTGCACCGGCCCCCCGGTGCCGGGCGCCGCCCGACTTCGTAGGATCGGCGCATGGGAAAGGCCGCCGCAGCACGCAAGCTCGCCGCGGCTGCCGCCTTCGGTGGCGGTGGGCTGTCGGTGCTGAGCGCGGGCCTGTACGGCGTGCTGACCGCGGAGGCGAAGCTCGCCCGCCGGGTCATCGGCGAGGTCTCCCGCGACCCGGTGCCCGACTCCACGGGCTGGTACGGGCGCGGACGCCCGGGCCCGGCTCTCAAGATCGCGCTGCTCGGCGACTCCAGCGCCTGCGGGTACGGCGTCGACCGGGTCGAGCAGACACCGGGCGCCCTGCTGGCCAGCGGCGCCTCCAGCCAGGGTGACCACCGCATCTACCTGCGCGAGTTCTGCGTCGTCGGGGCCCGCACGTCCGAGCTCGCGGCGCAGATCGACCGGGCCCTTCCCATCGAGCCCGACGTCGCAGTGATCCTCGTCGGCGCCAACGACGTGACCAACATGACCCTGCCCTCGGCCTCGGTCCGCGACCTCTCCGAGGGCGTACGCCGCCTGCGCGACGCGGGCGTGGAGGTCGTCGTCGGCACCTGCCCCGACCTGGGCACGATCACCCCGATCGCCCAGCCCCTGCGTCAGGTCGCGCGCTCCTGGTCACGGCGCATCGCCGCAGCCCAGACCATCGCGGTGATCGAGGAGGGCGGACGAACCGTGTCGCTCGGCTCGATCCTGGGCCCGGAGTTCGCCGCGGCGCCTGCCGAGCTGTTCGGCCCCGACAAGTTCCATCCGTCGCCGGAGGGCTACCGCGCGCTGGTGCGCATCCTGCTGCCGTCGGTGCTCGCCGCCCTCGGCCTCGGGCCCGACGACGAGTCCGAGCCCGAGCCCTACCGCGGCGAGGGCGTCCTGCCGGTGACCCGCGCCGCGATCCGCGCGGTCAACGAGGCCGGCACCGAGCTCGGCGGCACCGAGGTCGCGGGCAACCGCCTCGGCGTGCGCGGTCGCTGGGTCGAGCTGCGCCACCGCCGGCGTCGTCCGCAGACCGAGGGCTCGGCGCCCGAGGTCAGCGAGCACGGCGACCCGGGGGCGAGCACCGAGCACGCCCCCACGTCGGTCCCCGGCGCCTGAGGCGCCCCTGTTCCCGGACGCACCACGGGCCCCGAGCACTGCTCGGGGCCCGCGATGGGTGGTTCAGCTGGTGACGATCAGTTGTCGCTGAAGTAGGCCAGGATGCGCAGCAGGTTGGTGTAGATCCAGACCAGGCTGACGGTCATCGCGAAGGCAGCGCGCCACGACTCCTTCTCGGGGAGGCCGTTGGCCACCCCCTGCTCGACGAAGTCGAAGTCCATGATCAGCATGAAGACACCCAGCGCCAGGCCGGCGAAGGCGGTGATCATGCCCAGGCCGCTGACCCCGAAGAGGCCGATCTGGGCGCCGAACGCACCGAGGACCAGCTCCATGACGCTCAGGCCGATCATGCCGAAGACGCCGGCCATGACCATGCGCTGGAACTTCGCGCCGACCTTGATGTTGAAGAACTTGTAGACCGCGAGCGTTCCCGCGAAGGCCGCAAAGGTGCCGATGACCGCACCCTGCACGACGCCGCCGCCGTACATCAGGTTGAAGAGCTTGCTGATGCCGCCGAGAGCGACGCCCTCGAGCGCGGCGAAGACCAGGACGAGACCCGGCACGATCTCCTTCTTGAACGACAGCACCATCGACAGCGCGAACGCGCCGAGGGAGCCGATCGTCACGGCGGCGAAGAGCGCGCCGAGGTCGGAGGCCTGGGAGAACTCGGTGACCTCAGGGGTCAGGATCCAGGTCGCGAGGGCCGTGATGATCACGACGCCCAGCGAGATGGCCGTCTTCTGGACGACCGAGTCGATGGTCATGCGGTCGGTGCTGACGGGCGACTGCGGCGTGAGGCCGTAGCCGGCGTCGGCGTTCTGGCCGGGGGCGCCGGTGGACCACGTCGACGGGTTGCCGTAGCCGGCGTACGTCTGGTTTCCACCGCCGGCACGACTGAACTCGTCCGAGCGACGGAATACCGGGTTGTTGGACTGCATTGGTCTCCTCCTTGGAGGCCGGATGAACTGGTGGAGAGGGCGGTGCTGGCCCCTCATGTCTTCCAACGTACGGCATCGGGGGTTTAGTTCCGCAGGCCCGCGCGAATCGCCGGGTGGGCTGGGCAGGCAGCGGATCTCGCCCTGGTCGTCGCTCGTGACGGGGCGCGTACCCACCAATTTCCTCGTGGCTGAGCGGGCAACCCCGCTTGCCTGAATTTCACACCGTCTGACAACGCGCCCGCGGGGGCATCCTGGTGCGGCAGGCACCAGGTCTGCCGACGGTCTCGGGGGAGCCAGATGATGACGCTCGAAGCGGTGGAGTGCAGTGGGGAAGCCATGACCCTTCACTGTCCGGTCGAGAAGCTGCCCGACCACGTGCAGGACGTCGTCGCCGGCTGGCTGGCCGCGCACGACATCGACGCCACGTCCGTGGCCCTGGGCCTGCCGATCGAGCGCGACGCCATGCGCGAGATCCTCACCTGGCGTGAGAACAGCGACCTCGGCGTGCTCGTGCGCACCCGCCTGCCCGCCGTCGCCGACGGCGCCGTGTGGCCCGCGCCGTTCCCGGCGCGGCTGCTGCGCCAGAGCGCCTGACCCCTGCCGCTCACTGGTGCCTGCTGGTGCCTGCTGCTGCGTGCCCCCGGTGGGGCTCGAACCCACACTGCACCGGTTTTAAGCCGGCTTCCTCTGCCGATTGGGATACGGGGGCGTGACCGACCTCGTCAGAGGTAGGTCTGGCGAGCGTAGACCGCATGCGCCCCGGCGACGCGGTCGAGGAACAGCAGACCGGCGCAGTGGTCGATCTCGTGCTGCAGGGCGCGCGCCTCGAACGACTCCGCCTGGATCGTGACGACCTCGTGGCTGCCGGGCAGCTGCCCTCGCACCGTGAGGCGGGAGGCCCGCTTCACGTCACCGGTCAGGTCGGGCACGCTCATGCACCCCTCGCGGGCCCTGCCGCTGCGGGAGGACTCCACGACCTCGGCGTTGCACAGCACGAAGGTGCCGTGGTGCTCCCGCGTCTTCGGGTGCGACGAGACGTCGACGCAGAACACCCGCGCCCCCACGCCGACCTGCGGTGCGGCGAGGCCGACGCAGCCGGGGCTGACGCGCATCGTGGTGACGAGGTCGGCGGCCAGCTGGAGGACGTCCGCGCTGGTCGGGTCGACGTCGTCGCCGGGCGCCGACAGGACCGGTGCCGGCGCGCGGACGACGTCGAGCACCCGGCCGTCGACCCCGAGCTCGGCCGCGGTCCAGTCGCGCACCCGGTTGCCCTGGTGGCAGCTGAACCCCCGGTCGTCTCGGGTCGGCGGGTCGCCTGCGGTCTCGGCGGGATCACTCACAGGTCGTCGGCCTCGGCGGGGCGCAGCGTCGCGTCCACCCCGAGGTCGGCGGCCACCGCCTCGATCGCAGCTGTCACGGCTGCAGCATCGGCGCCGGCGGGGAGGTCGATCTCGGCGATCACGACGTAGAGCGCGCCGGCGAGCCGGGTGGTGAGGTCGGTGATGTTGCCGCCGACCCGAGCCACCTCCGCGAGGAGGGCCGCGACGATGCCGGGCCGGTCGCCGCCGTGCACCGAGAGGATCCAGGGCGTTCCGCTGACCACTGCGGTGTCGTCGTCGGCGGGGACCTCGCGCACGGTCACGGTCAGCGAGCCGCCGGTGGCCAACGGCGCCAGGCCCGACTCGATCTCGCTGGTCGACGCCGTCCCGGCGCTGAGCAGCATCATCGAGAAGTGACCGCGCAGCAGGGTCATCGTGGAGTCCTCGAGGTTGAGCCCGAGCCCGGAGAGCCGCTCAGCGGCGTCGGCGATGATCCCGGGCCGGTCCTTGCCGAGGACGGTGATGGCGTGCAGCCTCTGCGAGTCGGTCACCCGGGCATTGTCGCAGCGTCGGCCGCCCGGCCGAGCACGTCGTCCAGCATCGTCTCGGTCAGTCGCCCGGTGAAGGTGTTCTGCTGGCTGGGGTGGTAGCTGCCGAGCAGGAGCACCTGCCCCCGCCGGGCTCTCGGCGCCCCCAGGACGGCTTCGGCGCCGTGCCCGAACCGGGGCTTGGGTCGCGGCACGTCCCAGCCCGCGCGTCGGACGGCGCGCACGGTCGCGTCCCAACCGATCGCCCCGAGCGCGACGATCACCTGCAGCCCCGGCGTCACCAGGGCGAGCTCGCGGTCGAGCCACGGCGCGCACGTCGCGATCTCGTCGGTGGTGGGCTTGTTCTGGGGCGGAGCACAGCGCACGGCGGCCACGAGTCGGGTCCCGATGAGCTCGAGGCCGTCGGCGGCGTCGATGCTGGTCGCCTGGTTCGCCAGGCCCACCCGGTGCAGCGAGGCGAAGAGCCAGTCGCCGGAGCGGTCGCCGGTGAAGACCCGCCCGGTGCGGTTGGCGCCGTGGGCGGCCGGTGCCAGTCCGACCACGAGGACGCCGGGCTCACTCGCCCCGAGTCCGGCGATCGGGCGCCCCCAGTAGGGCTCCCCGGCATAGGCAGCACGCTTGTCGCGAGCGACCTGCTCGCGCCAGGCCACCAGTCGCTCGCACCGGCGACACAGGCTGATGTCGGCCCCCAGGTCGCCGAGCGGGGTGCCTCGCTCGGCGACCGGGTCACCGGGCCAGCCGGAGCCCGGTGGCACCGGAGAGGTGAAGAGCCGGCGCGTGCGTGGGTGCGGGAGGTCGTCGGGCACCTCGTCAGCCTGTCAGGTCGACGCACCCGGAGCGCCGTCACCGATCGGTAAGGCGCATCGGGCCCGAGCCGCTCTACCGTCGAACGAGGGCCCGCGGATGCCGTGGCCCACGACCGAAGGAGAGCTCCATGCCCGAGATGACGATGATGCAGTCCGTGGGTCTGATGATGGGGATGCTGGTGTTCCTCATCCTGGCGGTCGGGGGGATCCTGCTCGCCTTCCGCGTCTACGCCGGCCGCGAGTACCGCCACAACCATCCGGCGTCGGTGGACGAGGTGGTCCTGCCGGTGCCGCGCGCAGCCACGACCGTGACGCCGCTCTCCCCCGCACCGACCGTGATGGGGCCGCGGAAGACTCCCTGAGAGTGATCAGCTGCGCAGGGACGCGGCGATGCCGTCGAGGATGTCGCACTCCGACACGACGAGGTCGCTCGCGCCGCAGCGCGCCAGCACCCGCGACAGGATGAGCGCACCGGCCGCGATGACGTCGGCTCGGCCGGGGTGCATCCAGGGCAGCGCGCGACGCTCCTCGATGCTCAGCGCCACGAGCTCGGCCACGTGCTGGTGCACCCTCTCGACGCCCAGCACCTGCTGGTCGATCGCCGTCCGGTCGTAGGCCGCCAGCCCCAGCACGCCGGCTGCCACCGTCGTGACCGTGCCGGCGACACCGATGATGGTGCTGATGGTGCTGAGGTCGATGCGACCTTCGTCCGGGCTGCCCCCGAGGGCTGCGTCGAGGGAGGCCTCGACATCGGCCACCAGGGCCGCGACCTGCTGGGCCGTCGGTGGGTCGGTGTCGAGGTGCCGTTCGTGCAGCCGCACCGAGCCGACGTCCATCGAGACCGCGGCGCCCGGCACGCTCTCGCCGGCGCGACCGACGATGAGCTCGGTGGAGCCTCCACCCACGTCGATCACCAGGATCTCCCCGGTCGGGACGAGGGCCAGGTGGCCCACCGCACCGGCAAAGGCCAGTGCTGCCTCCTCCTCGCCGGACAGCACCTCGGGCCGTACGCCCAGGCGCTCGAGCACGCCGGCGGCGAACTCCTCGGCGTTGACGGCGTCCCGGGTCGCCGACGTGGCGCAGAAGCGGATCGGCCCGACCTCGTGGGCGGTGACCAGACCGGCGTACTCCTCGATCGCCGCGAAGGTGCGTCGCAGGGCTGCCGGCGACAACCGGCCCGTCGCGTCGACGCCCTCACCGAGGCGGACCATGCGCGCCTCGCGCACCAGCTGCTCGCCGTCGACCGCGGAGACCAGCAGCTTGATCGTGTTGGTGCCGCAGTCGATGGCTGCCGTCGGGGCCGCGGGCGGGCCGGGCCGGCTGCGCTGCCCGCTCGGGGTCAGCACGCGTCTGCCGGCTCCACGCACGAGCCGGCGGCCCACCACTCCCCCAGGTGCTCGAGCACCTCGTCCCCCAGCGGGTTCACCCCCGGCCCGGCAGCCAGTGCGTGGCCTGCCAGGACGTGCAGGCACTTGACCCGGTCGGGCATGCCGCCGGCGGTGACCCCGTCGATCTCGGGCACGGCGCCGAGGGTCGCGCGGAAGGCCAGGTAGGACTCGTGCGCCGAACGGTAGCCGCGGGCCAGGTCGTCGTCCTCGCCGAGACGCTCCTGCATCTGCTTCATCAACCCCGACCCCTCCAGGGTGCCGATCATCGACGCAGCGCGCGGGCAGGTCAGGTAGAAGGTCGTCGGGAACGGGGTGCCGTCGGGGAGCCGTGGCTCGGTGGTCACGACGTCGGGGTTGCCGCACGGGCACCGGTGACCGACGCCGGCGATCGCGCGCGGCGGGCGACCCAGCTGGGCGCGGATCGTCTCCTCGTCGGCCGGCTCCAGGGGGGAGCAGCTCACTGGTCGGCCTCGTCGGCTTCCTTCACCCGGGTCAGTGGCGGCGGGTCGGCCCGCTGGGGTGGGTTGCCGGCGAGCACCATCGAGTCCCAGGCGCCGTCCCAGAAGGCGGTCGGCACCGCGGGGTCCGCGGGGTCGGGCGCCGACAGGTCGGTGCTCGCGATCAGCGGTTGGCCGTCACGCAGGGCGACGAAGGGGGTCTCGCCGGGCATCACGTAGCCGAGCCGGTCGCGGGCCTCGGTCTGCACGAACTCCGGGTCGAGCCAGCGCGCCTTCTCGGTCTCGAGGTCGGCGATCTCGACCTGGCGCTCCGAGATCGTGCTCTGCAGGCTCTCGATCTGGGCACGCTGCTGGAGGTAGGCCCGCATCGAGGAGGCGTAGGAGACGGCGAGCACCGCCAGGACCAGCACCAAGATGGCGGCCCGGCCGGTGAGCCGCGGCTTCGGCGCGACCGCCGGCACCGGCTTGGTCACCGACGCCGCCGGCGAGCGCGGGCTGCGCGACGGCGACCCCGCCCGACCCGGGCCACTGCCTCGGTTGCGACCCGCAGCGCCGCCGGCACCCCCGGCCCGGGGGGTGCCCGACGACGTGCGCCGGGTCAACGGCCGCGCCGTGGGACGCGAGACGGCCGGGACGGCCGGGACGGCACAGGCGGCTTGTCGGGCTGGCGAGGCGGAACGGGCACGGGGTCATCCTCCCCCGAGGGAGGCCCCGATCACGGGACGAAACGCGGGAAGGCCGCGGCTCCTGCATATCGGGCGGCGTCGCCGAGCTCCTCCTCGATGCGCAGGAGCTGGTTGTACTTCGCGACGCGCTCGGAGCGGGCCGGGGCGCCGGTCTTGATCTGGCCACAGTTGGTGGCCACCGCGAGGTCGGCGATCGTGGTGTCCTCGGTCTCGCCCGAACGGTGGCTCATCATGCAGCGGTAGCCGCTGCGGTGGGCGAGGTCGACCGAGTCGAGGGTCTCGGTCAGCGAGCCGATCTGGTTGACCTTCACGAGCAGGGCGTTGGCCTGGCCACCGGTGATGCCGCGGTGCAGCCGCTCCACGTTGGTGACGAACAGGTCGTCGCCGACGAGCTGGGTCTTGGCGCCGAGCTGGTCGGTGAGGGCCTTCCAGCCGTCCCAGTCGTCCTCGTCGAGGGCGTCCTCGATGCTCACGATGGGGTAGGCCGCCACCAGCTCGCCGTAGTACGTCGACATCTCGTCGGCGGACTTCGAGCCGCCCTCGAAGGTGTAGGCGTTGTCGGTGCAGAACTCGCTCGCCGCGACGTCGAGGGCGAGGGCGACGTCGCGACCCAGGCTCAGTCCGGCAGCCTGCACGGCCTCGGCGATGAGGTCGAGCGCGGCCCGGTTGGAGTCGAGGTCGGGCGCGAAACCGCCCTCGTCGCCCAGCCCGGTGGCCAGGCCCTTCTTCTTCAGCACCGACTTCAGCGCGTGGTAGACCTCGGTGCCCTGGCGCAGGGCCTCGCGGAAGGTCGGGGCGCCGATCGGCGCGATCATGAACTCCTGGATGTCGACGTTGGAGTCGGCGTGCGAGCCGCCGTTGAGGATGTTCATCATCGGCACCGGAAGCACGTGGGCGTTCGGTCCGCCGACGTAGCGGTAGAGCGGGAGCCCGGCGGAGTCGGCCGCGGCGCGCGCCACCGCGAGCGAGACGCCCAGGATCGCGTTGGCGCCCAGGGTGGCCTTGTTGGGCGTGCCGTCGAGGTCGAGCATGATCTGGTCGACCAGTCGTTGGTCGTCGGCGGCGAGGCCCGTCAGGGCGGGTCCGATGGTCGAGATGACGGCCTCGACGGCCTTGCCGACGCCCTTGCCGAGGTAGCGGTCGCCGCCGTCGCGCAGCTCGACGGCCTCGAAGGCGCCGGTGGAGGCGCCGCTGGGCACGGCCGCGCGGGCGAAGACGCCGTCCTCGAGGACGACCTCGACCTCCACGGTGGGGTTGCCACGCGAGTCGAGGATCTCGCGTGCTCCGACGGCTTCGATGGCTGCCACGTCAGTCTGCTCCTGGGGTGATCGGCGGGCTCGGAGAGCCGGGTCGCGATGCAGCCTAGTGGTGCACCGCGCCCGGCAGTCTCCTGGCGCTCAGGCGTCGGGCGAGCCGGTCGCCGAGCGACCCCGCTCGCTCCGCTTGACCCGCTGCCAGATCTCATCGACCTCGACCGCACTCAACGGCGGCGAGTCGGCGTCGCGTCCGAGCGAGGCCGGGTCGAACACGTGCGGGTTGCGGCGGCGCAGCTTCGCGGCGATGCCGGCCGCGACGTCGTCCATCGTGAAGTCGCCGCGTTCCTCGGCGATCGCGGCGTGGAAGACCACTTGCAGCAACACGTCGCCGAGCTCTTCACAGACATGGTCGGGGTCGCCCTCGGCGAGGGCCTCGACGAGCTCCTCGGTCTCCTCGCGGAGGTAGGGCACCAGCGACGTCGGCGTCTGCTCGGCCTTCCAGGCGCACTCGGCGCGGAGCCGGCGCATCACCTCGACGAGGTCGTGCAACGGGTCCTGCGGCACGGAGGTCAGGTCGCCGGGACGCCGCACAGCTGGCTGGCGGGCAGGTTGGTGGCCGAGGCGTCGACCTGCTCCTGCGTGGCCGTCTGCGGGTCGAGCAGGGTCGTCCTCGCCAGGTCGCTGACCGCCACGCTGATGCCGCCGGAGTCGCTGACGACCTGCCCCTGGTCGTCGACGGTGAGGCGGTAGACCGGGTTGATCGCGACGGCGTTGCCTGCGAGCCACGCCGCGATCGCCGACTGGCCCCGCTGGGTCGACAGGGCTGGATCTGCGGGCACGTCACCCTCCGCGCTGAACTCGGCCTGGCCCAGCACCGTCGACGCGGCGTCGACGTAGGTCGCGGCATCGCTGAGGAGGATGAACGGCGCGCGCTGCGCGGCCGGGATCTGGTCGTTGTCGGCGTCGAGCCCGGCTGCGGCTTGCGCGTAGGCGTCGCCGATCGAGAGCCCGGCGTCGTCGAGCGCCTCCGAGGCTGCGGCGCGCTGCACCAGGGCACTCACGAACTGCTGGCGGGCCAGCGCCCGGGGAAAGCCTGGTTGCTCGGTGTCGACGAAGAAGCCGCAGGCGGTGTCGATGGCGTCATCGATCGTCGAGGTGCTGATCTCGGTGCCCCCGACCTCCGCGGCGACACCCGGACGCAGCTCCTCGTCGCTGACGCCGCAGCCGGACAGCAGGCCTGCGGCGAGCAGGGCGCCGGTGGCGGCCAGTGCTCCCAGGCGGCGGTGACTGCGGGTGTGGCGGCGCTGGTGACCGGGGCTCACGCGGACTCCTTCGGGTCGAGAACGTGGTCGATGACGACCCGGGCCCATTCAAGCAGGGCGATTCCCTCGAGAGGGCGACCGGTGGCGCCGGGGGTGCCGGGGCGCGGCACCAGGACGGTGTCGACGGTCGTCTTGACGATCGACTTCGGGTAGACCCGCTGGAGGCGGATGGCGCGCGACTCGGGCAGCGACACCGGGGCGAAGCGGACGTTCTTGCCCGCGATCGTGACCTCGGCGATGCCGGCCTGCCGGGCCCGAGCGCGGAAGCGCGCCACGAGCTGGAGCGACGTGACCTCCTGGGGCGGCTCGCCGTACCGGTCGATCATCTCCTCGGCGATCCGGTCGACGTCGTCGTCGGAGCGCACCTCGGCCAGGCGGCGGTACATCTCCAGACGCAGTCGCTCGCTCTGGATGTAGTCGTGCGGGAGGTGGGCGTCGATCGGCAGCTCGATGCGCACCTCGTTGAGGCGCTGGCTGTCGGCGTCGACGTCGCCCTTGAACTCCGCCACCGCTTCCCCCACCAGGCGCACGTAGAGGTCGAAGCCGACGTCGGCGATGTGTCCCGACTGCTCGCCGCCGAGCAGGTTGCCGGCGCCACGGATCTCGAGGTCCTTCATGGCGATCGCCATGCCGCCGCCGAGGTCGGAGTGCTGGGCGAGGGTCGCCAGGCGCTCGTGGGCGGTCTCGGTGAGCGGCTTCTCGGGCGGGTAGAGGAAGTAGGCGTAGGCGCGCTCGCGGCTGCGACCGACGCGTCCACGCAGCTGGTGCAGCTGACTGAGACCGAGGGTGTCGGCGCGCTCGATGATCATCGTGTTGGCGTTCGACACGTCGAGGCCGCTCTCGACGATCGTGGTGCACACGAGGACGTCGAAGTTCTTCTCCCAGAAGTCGAGCATCACGCGCTCCAGCTGGTGCTCGCCCATCTGGCCGTGGGCGGTGGCGACCCGCGCCTCCGGCACGAGCTCGCGGATCTTCGCCGCGGCCTTCTCGATCGACGTCACCCGGTTGTGGATGTAGAACACCTGGCCGTCCCGCAGCAGCTCGCGGCGGATCGCGGCGGTGACCTGGCGGTCCTCGTAGCTGCCGACGTAGGTCAGCACCGGGTGGCGCTCCTCGGGCGGCGTGGTGATCGTCGACATCTCCCGGATGCCGGTGATCGACATCTCGAGCGTGCGCGGGATCGGCGTCGCGCTCATGCTGAGCACGTCGACCGAGGTGCGCAGACGCTTCATCTGCTCCTTGTGCTCGACACCGAAGCGCTGCTCCTCGTCGACGACGATCAGGCCGAGGTCCTTGACCAAGATGTCGGGGTTGAGCAGCCGGTGGGTGCCGACGACGATGTCGACGGTGCCGTCGCCGAGCCCGGCGATGACCTCCTTGGCCTCCTTGTCGGTCTGGAACCGGCTCAGCCCCTTGACCGTGACCGGGAAGCCGCTCATCCGTTCGCTGAACGTCGACAGGTGCTGGGTGACGAGCAGCGTCGTCGGCACCAGGACGGCGACCTGCTTGCCGTCCTGGACCGCCTTGAAGGCTGCGCGCACCGCGATCTCGGTCTTGCCGTAGCCGACGTCGCCGCAGACCAGGCGATCCATCGGCACGGTCTGGCGCATGTCGGACTTGACCTCGTCGACGGTGCTGAGCTGGTCGGGGGTCTCGGTGAAGGGGAAGGCGTCCTCGAGCTCGCGCTGCCACGGGGTGTCGGGGCCGAACGCGTAGCCCTTGGTGGCCTGGCGCGCGGCGTACAGCTTGATGAGCTCGGCGGCGATCTCGCGCACCGCCTTGCGCGCGCGACCCTTGCGCTTGGCCCAGTCGGCGCCGCCGAGCCGGTCGAGGCTGGGCTGCTCGCCCCCGACGTAGCGGGTGATCTGGTCGAGGGCGTCGGCCGGCACGTAGAGCCGGTCGGGCGGAGCACCACGCTTGGTGGACCCGTACTCGAGCACGAGGTACTCACGCTTGGCACCCTGCACCTCACGTTGCTTCATCTCCACGAAACGACCCACGCCGTGCTGCTCGTGGACGACGAAGTCGCCGGCCTTCAGCTCGAGCGGGTCGATCTGCTTCTTGCGCCGCGCCGGCATCTTGCGCATGTCGCGCGTCGAGGCCTTCTGCCCGGAGATGTCCTCACCGGTCAGCAGCACCAGCCGGTTGATGTCGTCGACGAAGCCCTTGACGACCGCACCGCAGGTGACGGTGACCGTGCCGGGCGCGAGGTCGTCGAGCGAGTCGACGCTGTCGACGAGCCGTGCGGGCACGTCGCGCTCGGCGAGGGCCTCGACGGTGCGGTTGGCCGGGCCGTGGCCGGGGTGCACGACGAGCACGCGGTAGGCGTCGGAGCGCCAGCGGTCGAGGTCGGCCAGGGCCTTCTCGACGTCACCGCGATAGCTGTCCATGGGCGCTGCGGGCAGCGCGAGCGAGGTGTCGTCGGCGTCGAGCCCGAACGGGCTCAGCGACCACCACGGCAGGTGGCGCTCGAGCACGGCCTGGCGGACGTCGCCGATCTCGCGGTACGACGCCGCCCCGAGGTCGATGGGAGACGTGCCGCCACCGGCAGCAGCGGCCCAGCTCGCGCCGAGGAACTCCTCGCTGGTCGCGACCAGGTCGTGGGCGCGGCTGCGCGCCCGCTCGGGGTCGAGGACGAGCACGTGGGTGTCGTCGGGCATCAGGTCGACGAGCAGCTCCATGTCGTCGACGAGCACCGGCGCCAGCGACTCCATGCCCTCGACCGCGATGCCCGCGGCCATCTTGTCGGTGAGCTCGAGCAGCTGCGGGTGGCTGCGCCCCAGCTCGGCGGCGCGCTCACGCACCTCGTCGGTGAGCAGCAGCTCGCGGCACGGGGGCGCCCACAGACGCTCGGCCTTCTCGAGGGTGCGCTGGTCGGCGACGGAGAACCACCGGATCTCCTCGATGTCGTCGCCCCACAGCTCCACGCGCAGCGGGTGCTCCTCGGTGGGTGGGAAGACGTCGACGATGCCGCCGCGGACGGCGAACTCGCCGCGCCGCTCGACGAGGTCGACGCGCGTGTAGGCGGCATCGGAGAGCCGGCGCACGAGGTCGTCGAGGGAGACGCTGTCGCCGAGCGAGAGCTCGACGGGCTCGAGGTCGGCGAGACCCTTGACCTGCGGCTGCAGGATCGAGCGCACCGGTGCCACCACGACCTTCAGCGGCCCGTTGGCGACGTCGGTGCCGGGGTGGGCCAGACGGCGCAGCACCGCGAGGCGACGTCCGACCGTGTCGCTGCGCGGGCTGAGTCGCTCGTGGGGCAGCGTCTCCCAGGACGGGTACGCCGCGACCTCGGCCGGGTCGATCAGGTCGCCCAGGGCGGCCACCAGGTCGTCGGCCTCGCGGCTGGTGGCGGTGACGGCGAGCACCGTGCGTCCGGCGCGCACCAGCCCGGCGACGACGAACGGTCGCATCGCCTCGGGGGCGGTCAGGTCGAGGGTGCGGATGGTGCCGCCGCGCGCGTCGTCCATCGCCGCCAAGAGCGTGGAGTCGGCGAGGACGGCATCGGCCAGTCCGGACAGGCTCACGGGATCGGACTCCTTGACGAGGTGCTGCGAAGCAGCCGAAGGGACCCCGATCGAGCGATCGCGGCTACGCCCGAAGTCTACGGACGCCCCGTAGGGTCGCTGCATGGGGAGGACCGTCGCTACCGCAGCCTGCTCGGCCCTGGCGGTCGGGCTCCTCGGCCTCACCGCGTGCGCCGAGGAGTCACCGTCACCGTCGGACCGTACGTCGGCCACGCCCTCCGCGGACCGGTCGTCGAGCCGGGCCGACACCGCTCCCGACGCCGCCCCTGCAGGACTCATCGGCCGCGCGCTGCGCGACGGCGTACGGCGTCCGCGCACCGCTGCCCAGGCGGCCCGGCAGATCCTCGCGGCCGAGGACGCCGTACGCCGTCGGGGCACCCGACCGGAGGTGCTCGCGGTGGCGGGCGAGATGGCGCAGGTGGCCTACCGGGTCGTCGGGGTGCGACCGACCTGGGACGAGCCGGTGCTGGAGGCGCTGCCGCGGCGCCTGCGGCCCGCCGTCCGGCTCAACGTCGCGTCACGCCGGGAGTTCCGCTCGATGCACTCCACGCTCAGCGACACCCTGCCCGCGTGGCGGATCGTGGAGCCGGAGCCGCTCGACGACCTCGTCGGCTACTACCTGCGCGCCGAGCGCCGCTTCGGCGTCGACTGGGAGTACCTCGCTGCGATCAACCTCGTCGAGACCGGCATGGGCCGCATCCGCGGGCTGTCGGTGGCCGGGGCCCGAGGGCCGATGCAGTTCATGCCGGCCACGTGGGCGCAGTACGGCTCCGGCGACATCGACGACCCGCGCGACGCGATCTTCGCCGCCGGTCGCTACCTGGCGGCCCGGGGGTTCACCGAGCCCGGCGGGATCCCGGGCGCGCTCTACGGCTACAACAACCACGTGGCCTACGTGCGTGGCGTCACCGACCTCGCCCAGGTGATGAAGGCCGACCCGCGGGCCTACCGCGGCTACTACCACTGGCAGGTCTACTACCTCAGCAGCGTCGGCGACGTCGTCCTGCGGCCGGGGTTCGTGCGCCGTCAGCCCGTCCCGGTCGAGCGTTACCTGCGGTTCCACCCCGAGGCGGCCAGCTCATAGCTCGCCCCCGGTGTCGGGCCGGTGTCACCGCCGACGTCACTGCTGGGCGCGCTCGGCCTCCGAGCGGAGGACGCAGAAGACGTTGCCCTCGGGGTCGGCGAAGGTGACCCAGCCGCGTCCACGCTCGCCGCGGTGGTCCTCGACCTCGGTCGCGCCGAGGCCGCGCAGCCGCTCGACCTCCTCCTCGCGGGTGCCCTTGCGAGGAGCCAGGTCGAAGTGGATCCGCTTGGCCGGGAGGTCGGCGTCCGGCACCTCGATGAAGAGCAGCCGGTGGCCGGTCTCGGGGTCGCAGATCATGCATTCCTCGTGGCCGGGCTCGTTCGGGTCGTCCTCGAGGTCGACGTAGCCGAGCACCGGCTTCCACCACTCCGAGAGCTCGTAGGCGTCGTGGCAGTCGATCGTCGTGTGCGCGATGAGGGAGGTCATCGGTCGAGGGTGACACCGCCCGGCGGCCGCGGCCACCGCATCACTGCGCTCAGCCGACGTCGTGCGAGGTCACCCAGGCGACGATCTGGTCGGCGAGCTCGGGGCGGCAGACGATGAGGTCGGGCAGGTAGACGTCGTCCTGGTTGTAGCGCAGCGGCGTGCCGTCGATGCGGCTGGTGAAGAGGCCGGCGGCGCGGGCGACGGCGACCGGTGCGGCACTGTCCCACTCGTACTGACCTCCGGCGTGCACGTAGGCGTCGGTGATGTCGCGGGCGACCGAGAGCACCTTGACCCCGGCCGAACCCATGGCGACGAGCTCTGCGCCGAGCTCGTCGGCCAGGCCGTGGACGAACTCCGGCGGGCGGCTGCGCGATACCGCGATCCGCGGCTTCGGGGCGGTCGCGGCCGGCACGACCGGCGGCTGCCCGGTGTTGAAGGTCTCCCCCAGCACCGGCTGCGCCACGGCACCGGCGGTCAGCTCGCCTCCGTCGCCGGCGCTGCGCTCCCAGAGGGCGACGTGGACGGCCCAGTCGTCACGCGGCGGCTCGGAGAACTCACGCGTGCCGTCGAGCGGGTCGACGATCCAGACCCGCTCGGCAACCAGCCTGTCGACCTTGTCGGCGGCGCTCTCCGGGCCCTCCTCGGAGAGGACGGCGTCGTCGGGGCGGTGCTCGGCCAGCAGGCCCATCAGCAGCTCGTGGGCGGCGGCATCGCCGGCGTCCTTGAGCTCACGACCCTCCAGGCCCTCTTCGCGCACGGCGAGGAGGCGTCGTCCGGCCTCCTCGGCCAGCCAGGTGGCGAGCACGTGGTCGTCGGTGGCGGCTGCGGCAGGCGGGGTGCTGGGCGTGTAGGTCACGGGCTGAACCCTAGTAGTCGCGGCGCGACGGCCGGCGGCAAGCGCTCCCTCGTGTCTCAGAGGTCGAGGACGCGCGGGGGTTGCTCAGGCGGACCGCAAAGGCCCGGTACATTATCGAACACACTGGCGAATGTCGGCGCTGCCGAGTAGAATTCACGTCATGAACCGACCCATCACCCCGACCGCGATCACCGCGGTCCGCGACGCGAAGGCAGCCCAGGCTGCTGCCGAGGTCGCGACCCTGGTCTCGGTAGTGGCGTGGGCTGCGGAGTTCCGGGTCGAGGACGCCGAGGTCACCGAGGAGTCGTTCGGGGAGAACGGCGTGTTGCTCGGTGGTGCGGGGTGTCCGCTCGTGAGCGAGTTCCACGTCTACGACCTGGCCGCCGGGTTGGGCATGAGCAGTGAGTCGGGCTGTCACTTCGTCGGACGCACCCTTGAGCTGCGCTACCGCCTACGGCGCACCTGGGAGCAGGTCGTGGCACTCGAGGTTCCGGTCTGGAAGGCGTTCAAGGTCTGCGACGCCACGATGAACCTCTCGTGGGAGGCAGCGGTGTTCATCGACCGGATGCTCGCCCCCGTCCTTCACTCGTGCACGTTCGCGCAGATCGAACGCACCGTGAACCAGGCCATCGACCTGCACGACCCCGAAGAAGCCGAGCGCCGTCGTGCGAAGGATGCTGAGGACCGGGGCTTCGAGGTGCATCTCGGTGGACCCACCAGGCCCGCCGGGTCCACCGTCGACGTGACCGGGTCGTTGGCTCTCGAGGACGCGTTGGACCTCGAGCAGGCCGTCAAGAACGGCGCCAAGACCCTGGGTGACCTCGGGTGCGAAGAATCCCTGGGCGCACGGCGCGCCATGGCGGTCGGGGAGATGGCCAGGAAGCAGCTCGCCCTCGACCTCACCAACGACGGTGACAAGGATGACGACGATCTCGAAGCCGGCACCACTACCCCAACCAGCACGACGCCCGGTTCGACGGGCGGGCGTGGGGTGACCCTCTACGCCCACCTCGACGCCGACGGCATGCACGGCTTCCTCGACAACGTCGGCGGCGGCGACGTGCTGATCGAGCAGATCAGGTCCTGGTGCCAGGCTGTGGGGAACACCGTGACCATCCGACCCGTGATCGACCTCAACACCCAGATCTCCACCAACGCCTACACCCCGACCGACAAGCTGATCGACCAGGTCCGGCTACGGGATCAGACGTGTGTGTTCCCCAACTGTGCCAAGCGCGGCAGGTACTGCGACCTTGACCACCGGGTGCCCTACGACCAGGACAACCCCGCTGCCGGAGGGGAGACGTCGACGGAGAACGTGGCGTTGCTGTGCCGCAGGCACCACCGGGCCAAGACGTTCTCCGCCTGGCGCTACGACTCACCCGAACCCGGGGTCTACACCTGGCGCAGCCCCTCCGGGCAGCGATTCATCGTCGTCCGTGGTCGTCGGTACGGGAACCTTCCGGTCACGACGCTCATCGACGCCTTCACCGAACCCTGACCACCGAGCCCCGACACCCCGCTGACCACCGCGGGGTCATCGGTGCGTCCAAAGGTCCGTAGCTGGCTCACTGGGCTTCGTCGACGCCTCGCCCAGGGGCTCGGCTGCTCAGCCTCCGGTGGTCGCTGGGCTTCGTCGACGGCTCGTTCCTCGCCTGCCAGCCTCCGAGCCGGCTGCTCAGCCTCCGGCCTTTCGTGCGATGAAGACGTGCTCGCGGCCCGGGCGGTCCGGGGCGTCGCGCACGTCGACGACCTCGAAGCCGTGCTCGGCCAGGTCGCGCTCGACCCCCTCGCGCTCCCGGAACCGCAGGGTCGAGGTCGAGGTGAGGACCGCGCCGTCCGAGGCGAATCGATACGTCCAGCGGAAGGTGACGAGCGGCAGCGCCACCTCGACCAGCTCCTGTGACACCTCGATGACACCGACGCCCTCGACGTCGTGCACCTCGACCTCGCCGGCCGAGTCCCACTCCTCCCAGGCACGGGCAGCCAGCACTCGTGTCTCGAGCACCAGGTGCCCTCCGGGCCGTAGCCGCTCGCGCACCGCCGCCAGCGTCTCCGACCAGTCGGCGTGTTCGATGATCGCCTGCGCGACGTTGCCGGTCATCACCGCGAGGTCGGCCCGCATCAGCGGCAGCGAGGCGGCCACGCCGAACACCCACGTCACCCGATCCGCACCGGGCTTGGCCCGCGCGACGTCCAGCGACGCGAGCCCCGGGTCGACCCCGACCACCTCGACGCCACGAGCCGCCAACATCAGCGCAAAGGTCCCCGTGCCGCAGCCCACGTCGAGCACCGAGCGGGCGCCGAGCTCGGCGACCAGCGCGTCGTACGCGTCGAGGTCGCTGCGGTCGGGGTCGAGGGCGTCGTAGACCGCGGCGAGGCGCGGGTCGTCGAAGATCGGATCAGGCATCGGCAACGTCACCGCAGCCGAAGCGCGCCAGCAGGTGCCAGACCCGGTTGAGGGCCTGGGTGTCGTGCGCCGGACGCTCGCCGGCCGGCCCATCGCCGTACCTACCGTCGAAGAGCCGGCTCTCCCACCGCCACCGGTCGCCGACGCGAACTGCAGTCAGCCCGCCGTTCGACGTGCCCAGTCTCGAACTGCGAGCGGTAGGCGCCGTCGCGCACCATCGCCTCGATCACCGTGCCGGGGCCGAAGGCCCAGTCGGGGTGGAAGTGCAGGCAGGTCCTCACTGCAACCGGGCGAGCTCCTCGTCGACCACGGCCACGTCGAGCTTGGTGAAGACCGGGGTCGGCTTCTCGACCGGCGTGCCGACCACCAGCGGGCGCCGGCCCCACGCCGGGGCGGTCGTGTAGTCGCCGGTGATGATCGGGTAGCCGGAGCCGCCGTCGAGGTCGTCGACCTCGACGATGCCGGCAGGGGCGCGATGTCGCCCGAGCCGCCGAAGACCGCGTCCACGGTGTTCGCCGAGAACGGCAGGAACGGCGACAGCACCAGGTTGAGGTCGGAGACGCACTGCGCGATCACGTGCAGCACGGTGCCGAGCCGCTCGGGGTCGTCCTTGATCTTCCACGGCTCGGAGTCCGAGACGTACTTGTTGACCTCGGCGACCGCACGCATCGCCTCGCCGATCGCCTGCTTCTGCCGGTGCCGGGCGATCAGGTCACCGACGATCGTGAAGGCCTGCTCCGCCACGGCCAGCACCCGCTCGTCGTCCTCGGTGAGCACACCTGCCGGCGGGAGCTCGCCGAAGTTCTTCGAGATCAGCGTGGCCGTCCGGTTGACCAGGTTGCCCCAACCCGCCACGAGCTCGTCGTTGGTGCGGCGCACGAACTCCGCCCAGGTGAAGTCGGAGTCCTGCGCCTCGGGCCCGGCGGAGGCGACGAAGAAGCGGAACGCGTCGGGCTGGTAGCGGCTCAGCAGGTCGCGCACGTAGATGACGACCTTCTTCGACGAGGAGAACTTCTTGCCCTCCATCGTCAGGAACTCGCTCGAGACCACCTCGGTCGGCAGGTTCAGCTCTCCATAGGCGTGCTCGGTGCCACCGTGCGTGCCCTTGCCGGAGTAGGCCAGCAGCTCGGCGGGCCAGATCTGGCTGTGGAAGGTGATGTTGTCCTTGCCCATGAAGTAGTACGACAGCGCCTCCGGGTCGTTCCACCACGCGCGCCAGGCGTCCGGGTCGCCCGAGCGTCGCGCCCACTCGATCGAGGCCGAGAGGTAGCCGATGACGGCGTCGAACCACACGTAGAGCTTCTTGGTGGGGTTGTCCCGCCAGCCGTCGAGTGGCACCGCGATGCCCCAGTCGATGTCGCGCGTCATCGCCCGCGGTCGGATCTCCTTGAGGATGTTCTGGCTGAAGCGGATGACGTTCGGCCGCCACAGGCCGGTCGCGGCACGCTCGTCGAGCCACTCTCCCAGCGCGTCGGCCAGGGCAGGCAGGTCGAGGAAGAAGTGCTGGGTCTCGATGAACTCCGGGGTCTCGCCGTTGATCTTCGAGACGGGGTCGATGAGGTCGACCGGGTCGAGCTGGTTGCCGCAGGTGTCGCACTGGTCGCCCCGCGCTCCCGGGCTCTGGCAGATCGGGCAGGTGCCCTCGATGTAGCGATCGGGCAGCGTGCGACCCGTCGACGGCGAGATGGCGCCGTACGTCGTCTGCTCGACGAAGTACCCGTTCTCGTGGACGCCGCGGAAGAGCTCCTGCGCGACGGCGTGGTGGTTGGGGGTGGTCGTGCGCGTGTAGAGGTCGTAGGCGCAGCCCAACGAGACGAGGTCCTCGGCGATCACCCGGTGGTTGGTGTCGGCGAGCTCCTGCGGGCTCACGCCCGCCTCGTCGGCGGCGATCAGGATCGGCGTGCCGTGCTCGTCGGATCCGGAGACCATCAGCACGTCGTGCCCGGCCATCCGCATGTACCTGCTGAAGACGTCGGAGGGCACGCCGAAACCGGCGACGTGGCCGATGTGACGGGGGCCGTTGGCGTACGGCCAGGCGACGGCGGACAGGACGTGGGTCATGCCCGTGATCCTAGGGTCGCCGCCCCCCGGACCTCACCCCGGTGACGTCGACTGGGGCGAGGTGCGCCGCAGCGGCCCTGCGCCCGGCTCGACGGACTCCAGGACCTCGACCTCGTCGCCCACCGCGATACGGGGTCGCGTCGCCCCCGCATCGTCCGGCACCAGGTTGACGCCGAACCAGGTCTTGTTGTCGTAGCGACGCAGCCGGGCCAGCGTCGCCAACGGCTCCTTGCCCCGCTCGGCGGTCTCGGGGTCGACCGTGGTGAGCACGCACCTCGCACACCCCTTCACGGCGCGGAACGTGGCCTTGCCGATCCGGATCCGACGCCAGTCGTCCTCAGCCCATGCCGCCGCGCCGCGCACCACGACATTGGGCCGAAAGCGGGTCATCGAGGGCGGAGTCTTCCCGTCGGGCGCCAACGCAGCGAGCGACGACTCGCTCGCGAGCAGCAGCGGGTAGCCGTCGGCGAACGACACGCGGTCGTCGGGGTCGCTGAAGGTCGGGTCGGTCGGACGTCGTGACGGTTCGTCGAGCCAGACCAGGCGGGCGCTGACACCCAGCACCCCGCTCACCCACGTCGACGTCGCTCGGTCGGCGGGCGCCGCGGTGAGGTGGGAGCTGAAGACGCTGACCGGCACCTGCACCGAGGCGTCGGGGAAGGCCACGTCGGTGGACAGCGCGTCGCCCTCGCGGCCGCCCGGGACGCTCAACCTCAGCCCGGTCGCGGTGATCTGCGCTCTCAGCAGCACGGTCGCGTTCACCTGGCGCGCGGTGATGGCCACGCCGCTGTCGTCGACGAGCATCCACCGTCGGTCACCGGCCAGGCCCCAGGGCTCGACCACCGCGTCGTCCACGGACTCGCCGCGACACGACTTGACGGGGTAGCGGCGCAGGTCCGAGAGGGTCATCATCACCTCGACACGGTAGACAGGGGCGGTGACGTCGACGAAGCCGCCCACCCCAGCCCCCGCGCCGACGAACCGCCCGCAGGCCGACCGGGTGCGACGTCGTCTGCGCCTGATCCTCGAACCGTTCTGGGTGATCCCGGCCTTCTGGTCGGTCGGCGCCGTGCTGCTCGGACTCCTGGTCCCACGACTCGACCGAGTGGTCGGCTCTCCGCCGTTCCTCTTCCAGGGCAGCGCCGACAGCGCCCGGTCGGTGCTGTCGACGACGTCCGGGGCGATGATCTCGGTGACCGGCCTGGTCTTCTCGATCACGATCGTCGTGCTCCAGCTGGCGAGCAGCCAGTTCTCACCTCGGGTGCTGGCGACCTTCCTCCAGGACCGCGTCACCCAGCACACGTTGGGTGTCTTCGTCGCCTCGTTCCTGTTCTCCCTCACGGTCCTGCGCCAGATCCCCGACCGCGGCAGCACGCAGGAGGGTGTGCCGGAGCTGGCGGTGACGACGGCTTTCGTGCTCGTGCTGGGCGCGGTCGGCATGTTCTTGGCGTTCATCCAGCACATCACCCAGTCGATCGCGGTCTCGACCGTCATCCGACGCGTCGGCCACCAGACGCGCACGCTCCTCGAGCGCAGCAGCGACCGGCGCGCGTCGCTGCCGGACGTCGCCCCGCAGATGCCGGCGCTGCGCGGCCAGACGGTCGCGGTGGCCGTGCGGTCGGGCTACGTCGACAGCATCGACTCGCTCACCCTGTGCCACACCGCGATCGAGCACGAGGCCCGCATCGAGGTGCTCCACCCGCTGGGCACGTTCGTCCCGGAGGGGGCTGCGCTGGCCCTCGTGCACGGGTCGGGCGCCGACCCCGAGTGGGACGAACGTGTCTCCCGTGCCGTGCGCATCTGCGACGAGAGGTCGATGGAGCAGGACCTCACCTTCGGCTTCCGCCGCCTGGTCGACATCGCCGAACGCGCGCTCTCGCCCGGCGTCAACGACCCCACCACCGCCGTCCAGGCGATCGACGAGATGCACGACCTGCTGCGTCGGATGGTGGGCGAGCCGACCGTGCTCGGTGTCCACCTGGACGACGACTCGGTGCCGCGGGTGCTGACCCAGGAGTGGTCGTTCGGTCAGTACCTCGACCTCGCGATCGACGAGGTCGCGCACTGGGGCCGCGACAGCATCCAGATCCCGCGCCGTCTCCAGCAGATGCTGAGCGACCTCGCCGCCGCGACCCTGCTCGAGCACCGGGCCGTGATCAACGACAAGGCCAACCAGATCGACGCGTTGGTCGCCGGTTCCGGCACCCTCGGGTCGTAGCGGCGACGGTGTCGACGAGGCCTCAGCTGAAGTCGAGGTCCCCGGTCCGCGAACGCTTGAGCTCGTAGAAGTACGGGACCTTCGCGACCGCGAGGCAGCCGTCCCAGAGCAGGCCGGCTTCCTCGCCACGCGGGATCTTCGACAGCACCGGTCCGAAGAAGGCCGCGCCCTCGATGGCGATCGTCGGCGTACCGACGTCGTCGCCGACCTGGTCCATGCCCTCGTGGTGGGACGTCGCCACGGCGTCGTCGAGCGAGGAGTCGTCCATCGCGTCGACCAGCTCGGGCTCGAGGCCGGCCTCGGCGACCGCGGCGGCGATCATCTCGCGGCCGAGGTCCTGCCCCTCGAGGTGGATGCGGGAGCCCATTGCGGTGTAGAGCGGGAGCAGGACCTCGGCACCGTGCTTGCGCTGCGCGGCGATCAGCACGCGCACCGGGCCCCAGCCGGGCTCGAGCATCTCGCGGTACTCCGCGGGGATGTCCTTGTCCTTGTTGAGGTAGGCCAGGCTCATCACGTGCCACGACACGGAGATGTCGCGGACCTGCTCGACCTCCAGGATCCAGCGCGAGCTGATCCAGGCGAAGGGGCAGAGCGGGTCGAACCAGAAGTCGGCTCTCGGAAGGGCGTCGGTGCTCGCGGAGGTCATGGAGGCACAACCGGCGACGAAGGTCCGGCTATTCCCGCCGGTTCCCCTAGCGCCCCCGGTGTCGCCGCTTCGGCTTCTCTGGACTTCTGCACGGTCGCCATCGCCGTGCCGCGTGCGGCCTCGGCGACGCCGTCGCCGGCGTAGGCGACCTTGATCGTGCGTTCGCCCGCCTTGAGTCCGTCGAGCACGGCACGGGCCGAGCCGTTCACCAGGTCGGCGGTCGTGCTCGTCGTGCCGACCGAGATGGTCACCGGGCCGGAGGGTGCGGCTCCGGCCGCGGAGACCCGCACGCTCACCGCGGCCTTGAGCGTGCGGCCGGTCGCCTGCACCGTGACCGTGGCCGGCGTGGTCGTCTGCCCGAAGGCGAAGTTGCGCACGACCGATGCGTAGCGCGGCTTCGACAGGGTCAGGCGTGCTGCGATCTCGTGGCCCACGTCGGCGTCGGTCGGCTCGTACGTCGACCCCGCGGCGCCGGCGACGACGGCGCCGTCGCGCAACCACTCGTAGCCCATCGTGACGTCGCCGGGATCGGTGGTGCCGGGCAGCAGCGTCAGCTCGGATCCGTTGCGGTTGCGCCCGGTGGCGCTGAACGGCGTGAGGAGCTCGATCGTGCCCTCGACGACCGGACCGACCGCTTGCGGCGCGGCAGCGAGACCGTTGACGAACCCGGCACGCCGAGCCACCTCGACCGCGGTGATCGTGGTGCCGAGCATCGCGCGGGTCAGCGTGAGCTCACCGGCCGTGGCGCCGGCGATGACCGCGCCGTCGGACTTCCACCTGAACTGTGTCGAGTCGGGAACCGCCGACCAGGCGCCGGGGGCCGCGCTCAGGACGGCGTCGACCTCGCCGTCGCCGCTCACGGCCGGCGCGACGGTGCTCACCAGCTCACCCTTGGCGACCGGCGCCGTCGGTGCGGCGTCGACGACCCCAGGAGTGAATTCGGGCTTGCTCGCGGTGACGCGCGCGGAGATCGCCGCGCCCACCTGGTCGGGGCCCGGGGTGTAGGTCGGTTCGGTGGCGCCGGCGATCGGCACCAGGTCGGCGAGCCACTGGTAGCCGTAGGTCGCCGCCGGCTCCCAGCGCCCCGGGGTCACCCGCAGCGGCGCGCCTACCTGGGCCGTGCCGCTGATGACCGGGGGCCTGGTGTTGGTGATCGCGGAGTCGACGAAGTGGATGAAGCCCGTCGGCCAGCTCGTGCCGTCCTTGACGATGCGGCGCCAGTGGAAGTCACCGCTCCAGGAGTCCTCCGAGATGATGATCTCGGTGTCGGAGACGACCTTCTCGACGATCGCCACGTGACCACTCGAGCCGGCGCCGGAGACCCCGCGGTCGAACCACGCCACCGCCCCGACGGCCGGCACCTTGTCGGTGATGTCGGCCATCGCATGGCCCCAGTTGTAGGCCATCCCGGTGCCGGACCACGGGCGCGCGGTCGACATGCCGGCCTGGATCAGTCGGTAGGCGACGTAGTTGGTGCAGTTGTGACCGGCGTACATCTGCCAGTACATCCGGTCGTTGGCAGTCCCGTAGCCGTAGTGCGTCAGGCCGGCCTGGGCGCACGGCTTGTAGCCGGTGCAGAGGTAGGCCGACGTCGCCGACGCGGGCGACGCACCGGTCGGGACGACTGCCGGCAGCAGGCCGCAGAAGAGGAGGACGGAGGCAGCGCGGCGCAGTCGCACAGACCGCTCGGGGGGAGGCACGGGGTCCACTGTCAAGCACATCAGGGGCGTTTCGCAACAATATCCACATAATTCACTCCAGCCCCATTGTCACGCATCTCGAATCACAGGCGTGTCGTTTCCCCGGTACGCCGCTCGGACTGCACAGATGCCAAGCCCCCGAGGACCGGGTGGGAGGATGTCGACCATGCCTGGAACCAACCTCTCCCGGGACGAGGCCGGTGCTCGCGCCGCCCTCCTGGACGTCACGTCGTACGCCGTCGAGCTCGACCTCACCACCGGTGAGCGGACCTTCGGGTCGACGACCACCCTGCACTTCACCTGCCGCGAGCCGGGCGCGTCGACGTTCGCGGACCTGGTCGACGCCGAGGTGCACGAGATCACGCTCAACGGCGCCTCGCTCGACCTCACGTCCTACGCCGACAGCCGGATCGCGCTGCCCGACCTCGCCGCCGACAACGAGCTCGTGGTGCGCGCCGACTGCGCCTACTCCCACACCGGCGAGGGCCTGCACCGCTTCGTCGACCCCGTCGACGACCGGGTCTACCTCTACTCCCAGTTCGAGGTGCCCGACGCCCGGCGGGTGTTCACCACCTTCGAGCAGCCCGACCTCAAGAGCGAGTTCACCTTCCACGTCACCGCCCCCGAGCACTGGGTGGTCGTCTCGAACGCGCCGACCCCCGACCCGGAGCCGCTCGGCGAGGGCAAGGCCGTCTGGCACTTCCCGACCACCAAGCGGATGTCGACCTACATCACCGCGATCGTCGCGGGCGAGTACCACGGCGTCTTCGACACCTACGAGGGCGCGTTCGGCACCATCCCTCTCGGCCACTACTGCCGTCAGTCCCTCGTCGAGCACCTCGACCGCGACGAGCTGGTGAAGATCACCCGTCAGAGCTTCGCGTTCTTCGAGGAGCAGTTCGCCTATCCCTACCCCTTCGAGAAGTACGACCAGCTCTACGTGCCGGAGTACAACATGGGCGCGATGGAGAACGCCGGCTGCGTGACGCTGCGCGACGAGTACCTCCCTCGCAGCCGCCAGCCGCGCTCCTTCTACGAGTTCCGGTGCTCGGTGATCACCCACGAGATGGCCCACATGTGGTTCGGCGACCTGGTGACCATGAAGTGGTGGGACGACCTCTGGCTCAACGAGTCCTTCGCCGAGTGGGCTTGCTACTGGTGCGAGGCCGAGGCCACCGAGTTCACCGACGCCTGGACCGGGTTCGCCAACGCCCGCAAGCTCACCGGCTACCGCGCCGACCAGCTGCCGAGCACGCACCCCATCGCGGCCGACAACTACGACCTCGAGGCCGTCGAGGTGAACTTCGACATGATCACCTACGCCAAGGGCGCCTCGGTGCTCAAGCAGCTGGTCGCCTGGGTGGGCCTGGAGGACTTCGTCGCCGGTCTGCGCCAGTACTTCCAGGACCACGCCTTCGGCAACACCGAGTTCGGTGACCTGCTGGCCGCCCTCGAGAAGTCGTCGGGCCGCGAGCTCGGCAGCTGGGCCGACGAGTGGCTGCAGACGGCCGGCGTCAACACGCTGGTCCCTGAGTTCGAGGTGGCCGACGACGGCACGTACTCACGGCTCGCGGTGCGCCAGAGCGCGCACCCCGACCACCCGACGCTGCGGCGCCACCGCTTGGGCATCGGCCTCTACGACCTCGTCGAGAACCGGCTCGTGCGCCGCACCTACCTCGAGGTCGACGTCGAGGGCGAGAGCACCGACGTCGCGGACGCCGTCGGCGAGCGCCAGCCCGACCTCCTGCTGCTCAACGACGGCGACCTCGCCTACGCCAAGATCCGCCTCGACGAGCGCTCGCTGGCCACCACCGTCGCCGGTCTCGGCCGGCTCGACGACTCCCTGGCCCGAGCGATCCTGTGGGGAGCGGCCTGGGACATGACCCGGGACGCCGAGATGACCGCCCGTGACTTCGTCGCCCTGGTGCTCGGCAACATCGGCGCCGAGACCGACCCGTGGGGCATCACCCGCATCCCGGTCTTCGCTGCCCAGACGGTGCACTCCTTCTCGGCGCCCGAGCACCGCGCCGAGCTGAAGGCGCAGTGGGAGCAGGGCTTGCGGCGACTCGTCGACCAGGCCGAGGCGGGCAGCGACCAGCAGCTGACCTTTGCGCGCAGCTTCGCCGGCGCGGCCCGCAGCGACGCCGCGCTGGACGACCTGGAGCACCTGCTCGACGGCTCGCTGGTCATCGACGGCCTGGCGATCGACACCGACCTGCGGTGGACGCTGCTGACCGGCCTGGCCGCGCGCGGTCGTGCCGACGACGCGCGGATCGACGAGGAGGTGGCGCGCGACAACACCATCTCGGGCAAGGAGCACGCTGCTGCCGCACGCGCGGCGATGCCGACCACCGAGGCCAAGGAGCGGGCTTGGAAGCAGGCCATGCTCGACCCGACCACCCCCAACGAGACCGCCCGCAGCGTGGTCCTCAGCTTCATGCGCGCCGACCAGGACGACGTCCTGGCGCCCTTCGTCGACACCTACTTCGACTCCGTCGCCACCACGTGGAAGACCCTCGGAGCGCACAAGGCCTCGGTCGCCCTCGAACACATCTTCCCCAAGGCCCTGGCCTCGCCGGAGCTGCTCGACAAGGCCGACGCCTGGCTGCAGGACGCCGACGTCAACCCCGGAGCGATGCGCTACGTGCGTGAGGGACGCGACGAGGTGGCCCGGGCCCTGGCCGCCCAGGCCAAGGACGCCGAGTAGACGGCGCGGCCCCTACCGTGCCGTCGGCCGGCCGCTCGGCGCGCTCAGCCCCGACCGGCCGCGCGACGTGCGGTCGGGACGAAGTACGACGTCATCGTGCGGGTCAACGAGGCGCTGAGGTGCGCTGAGTCGTAGAAGGTCCCGATGCCGTTGACGGTCCCGAGACAGACGTCGGCGTTGCAGTAGGCGCTGGAGGTGTCGATGAGCAGCGGTCGTCCGCTCAGCCTCGCCATCAGCCGGCCCAGGAAGCGCGTCGTCCCGGCCTCGTCCTGGATCACGTCGCTGCGCGGCAGTGGGCACCGGTAGGGGTACTCCCCCTCCGGGCACGGTGGCTTGCCGTCGACCGGCGTGACCCCGGAGCCGCCGATGACGTCGACCTGGACGTTCAGGTTGCCCAACGCCCGGAAGAGCGGCGGCGTACCGTCGTGTGAGAGCCGGATCAGTCGCACGATGGCCTCGTCGAGCTGCGGGGCCCGACCGGCACGCTCATCGTCTCGGACGACGCGGTAGAACTGCCGCCAGCGGCTCCAGGCACTGCCCAGGAGCACCGTCACCTCCTGGCCGAGGTCACGGTGGGCTCGGACCCAGTCGAGGGCGGCGCGGTTCTTGGCCTCACAGTTCGGGTAACCCTCGGCGCGGCGCGGCACGAAGGCCGCAGGGCATCCCCCGGACACGAACGCGACCAGGTTCACGTCGCGCGGGCGGAGCGCCGCACGGATCGGCGGGAGGTACTGCTGGGCGTGGGAGTCGCCCCAGAGCACCAGCGTCGGACGATCGGAGTCGAACCGGGTGACCCGGCAGGCCACCGGTGCCGGCGCACCGGTGGCAGTGGGGTGGAAGCAGTGCCGTGGCAGGCTGGGGAAGTCGCGCCCACCTTGCCCGGCGGACGGCTCGACCGCGCTGGCCGTCGGGGCCCCGTGCACACCCGTGAGCAGACCCGCGATCAGCGCAGCGCAGAGCACCGCCATCGAGGCGATGACCAGACGCCCCCGACGAGCCACCGGTCAGGAGCCGGCGTGGAGGGTGTTCTGCGGACGCGCCGCCTCAGCCAGCTGCTGGATGCCGCGGCGCAGACCGCCGACCAGGTCGCCGCTGGCGAACGTCGCCGACATGGCGGCGATGGCCAGGTCGGCTTGGTGGTCGGACAGGGTGCGCCGCACGTGACCACCCGTCACGACCTCGATCGCGCGTGCGGTCGGGTCCACCATGATGAGGATGCTGTGCGACGGCGCGACCAGCGAGTTGTGCAGGCTGGTGGCGAAGGCGTGCGGCTCTCCGTCGCTGTTGCCCACGAACACCGAGAACTCGGCGCGGCACAGCTGCTCGGCCCTGCGGATGGCGATGTCGAGCTCGGCGCGCTGGTGGCTGCTCAAGGTGTGGCGATCGGGTGCTCCGGACATCGGCTCGACCTACCAGCGCCCGCTGGCGCCACCGGCGGCAGAGGTCGCGCTGTCGGGGGCGGCCAGCTCGTTGGAGGTGCGCGGGCCGCCCAGCCACTGGTCCTCGATGGCGGGCGCGCCAGGGGCGACGCTCTCGCCGCGGATCATGGCCGGCAGATAGGTCGCGGTGACGATCAGCACGATCAGCAGGGCGGGGATCCCGCCGAGCACGAGCAGCGCGTGGAGCCCGTTGACCGGGTCGGCGGCCGGCCAGCCCTCGGAGGGCTCCGCCGACGCGGGCCCGGCCAGCACCACCGCAGTCGCGGCCAGGCCTGCGAGAGCCGAGGCGACAGTCGCGAGTCGTCGTACGGTGGACGGGCGGGGTGACGGGTTCACCCCTGCAGGGTATCGGCACCCAGCCGCCCTGCGCAGGCTCGGGCGGGTGATTCGGACGACATCGCCCCACCTGTTATGCATGGCCCCATGAGCTTCGTATTCACCGCACCGGCGACCGGGTGGCTGGCGTCGTCGGCGGCGGCGTCGGCGTCGTCAGCCGCCAACCCGTGCGACCCCACGGGTGAGAGGATCTGCAACTTCTTCTACGACAGGACCGGCAACGCCACGCTGGCGAGCTGGTCGGACCTCCTGATCGGACGCCCGCTGGCGATCCTGGGGCTGCTCCTCCTCGCCCTGGTGATCCGCTGGCTGCTGCGCAAGGCCATCGACCGGGTGGTCGCGCGAGCCGAGGACCCCGCCACGAGCAAGCTCGGCATGGCCGCCGAGCGCGCCAACCCGATGCAGGCGGCCCGACGCGCCCAGCGGGCCGAGACGATGGGCTCGCTCTTCAAGAGCATCGTCACCGGCGTCGTGTTCGCCATCTTCGGCACCATGGCCCTCAGCGAGATCGGCGTCGACATCGCGCCGATCATCGCCAGCGCCGGCATCATCGGCATCGCTCTCGGCTTCGGCGCGCAGTCGCTGGTCAAGGACTTCCTCTCCGGGATCTTCATGATCCTCGAGGACCAGTTCGGAGTCGGCGACATCATCGACATCGGCGAGGCCACCGGGACCGTCGAGGCGGTCAGCCTGCGCGTCACTCGGCTGCGCGACATCAACGGCACGGTCTGGTACGTCCCGAACGGCGAGATCATGCGCGTCGGCAACCAGAGCCAGAACTGGTCGCGCACCGTGCTCGACGTCGGCGTCGCCTACCACGAGGACCTCGCCAACGTGCGACGCGTGATGGAGGAGATCGCCCACGAGATGTGGGAGGACGAGGACTTCGAGGGCCAGGTCATCGAGGAGCCGTCGGTGTGGGGCGTGCAGGAGCTGGCCGCTGACGCGGTCACCATGCGGGTGGTGCTGAAGACGACCCCCGGCTCGCAGTGGGCCGTCGCCCGCGAGATGCGTCAGCGCATCAAGGCCCGCTTCGACCACGAGGGCATCGAGATCCCCTTCGCCCAGCGGGTGGTGTGGCACCGCCAGGACGACACCACCGGTCCGACACGCGACGACGCCGTCGCCGGAGCAGAATGACGCACATGATCGACATCACCCCAGGAACGCCGGACCCCCGCAGCTTCTACGAGGAGATCGGCGGGTACGAGGTGTTCGAGCGGATCGTCTCGCGGTTCTACGCCGGGGTGGCGACCGACGAGGTGCTGCGTCCCCTCTACCCGGAGGCCGACCTGGGTCCCGCCGAGGAACGCTTCCTGCTCTTCCTCATCCAGTACTGGGGTGGCCCGACGACGTACGGCGACACCCGCGGCCACCCGCGGCTGCGGATGCGTCACGCGCCGTTCGCGGTGACCCCGGAAGCCAGGGACCGGTGGCTCCTGCACTTCCGCGCCGGCCTCGACGAGGTCGCGTTGACCCCGGAGCAGGACGAGCGCTTCTGGGACTACGTCACCCACGCCGCCCAGTTCATGGTCAACTCCTTGGAGTGAGCCCCGCCGCTGCCACCAGCAGGTCGCGCATCTCCGGCTCCGGCGCCACCGAACGCTGGGTGGCGGGGTCGAAGAAGACCACGGTCACCCGACCGCGCGCCAGCACCTGCGTCTCGTCGGCGATCTCCGACTCGATCGTCATCGAGCGGGTGCCCACGGCGATGATCGCCGACCACACGTCGTACGGCTCGTGGCGCAGCAGGATCGGCAGCCGATAGTCGACGTCGGTCTGGGCGACCACGAACGACGGGCGGGTGAAGGTGGTACCCCGGGTCAGCTCGGACATCTGGCGCACCCGCGCCTCCTGGAGGTACTCGAAGTACTTCACGTTGTTCACGTGCCGGTAGAGGTCGACGTCGGAGAACCGCACGTGCAGCGGGAACCGGTGGGCCTGCTCGCGGGCCAGGGGTGGGATGCGCGTCGTGCGCGGGCCGAAGGACTCCTCGACGTACGGCGTCAGCGCCTGCTTCTCCTCCTCGCTGAGGCGGCGGGGCCGCTCGAGCGCGAAGACGTACGGCGCCAGCACCGTCGTGGCTCGCAGGTAGGTCGTCCGGGTGCCGTCCGCCCCGGCGTGGTAGACCTCGTAGGCCATCGTGAAGCTGGCGGCACGGACCTCGGTGACCCAGCACTCGATGCGGACCGGCACGAAGCCGAACGTCAGCGGCGCGAGGTAGGTGACCTCGTGGCGCACGACGAGGACGCCTTCGGCCAGGTCGGCGCTGCGGTCGCCGAGCATGGCACGCATGAGGGAGACCCTGGCCTCCTGGAGGTAGTCGACGTAGACCACGTTGTTGATGTGACCGAGCGAGTCGAGATCTGCCCACCTCAGGTGGCATTCGTAGACGTGGCGCACGCCCCGACTCTGTCAGAGTCGGGGCCGCTAGTCTGAGGCGGTTGTCACCCACGAGATCGGAGATCCGTCCATGCCCGAGGCCGTCATCGTTTCTGCTGCGCGTTCGCCCATCGGTCGCGCCAACAAGGGGTCGCTCAAGGACCTGCGCCCCGATGACCTCACTGCCACCATCATCCAGGCTGCGCTCGACAAGATCCCCGGCCTCGACCCGTCGACGATCGACGACCACTACCTCGGTTGCGGCCTGCCCGGCGGCGAGTCGGGCAACAACATGGCCCGCATCGTCAACGTCATGCTCGGTCTCGACTCGGTGCCCGGCGCCACGATCACCCGTTACTGCTCCTCCTCGGTCCAGACCTCGCGGATGGCGCTGCACGCCATCAAGGCCGGCGAGGGAGACATCTTCATCTCGGCCGGCGTCGAGACGGTCTCCCGCTTCATGAAGGGCACCTCCGACCACTGGCCCGACACCAAGAACCCGATCTTCGCCGATGCCGAGGTGCGCACCGCGAAGACCGCCGAGGGCGGCCAGGACTGGCACGACCCCCGCGGCGACGGCCGGCTGCCCGACGCCTACATCGCGATGGGCCAGACTGCCGAGAACGTCGCGCGCATGCGTGGGCTGGACAAGAAGGAGCTCGACGAGTTCGGCGTCCGTTCGCAGAACCTCGCCGAGAAGGCGATCAACGACGGCTTCTGGGCCCGGGAGATCACGCCTGTCACCACTCCCGACGGCACCGTGGTCACCGCCGACGACGGCCCGCGTGCCGGCGTCACCTACGACGCCATCAAGGACCTCAAGCCGGTCTTCCGCCCCGACGGCGTCGTCACTGCCGGCAACTGCTGTGCCCTCAACGACGGCGCTGCGGCGGTCATCATCATGTCCGACACCAAGGCTGCCGAGCTCGGCCTGACCCCCCTGGCGCGCATCGTCTCCACCGGCGTCAGCGGCCTCTCGCCCGAGATCATGGGCCTCGGCCCGGTCGAGGCCACCCGCAACGCCTTGAAGTACGCGAACATGAGCATCGGTGACATCGACCTCGTGGAGATCAACGAGGCCTTCGCCGCGCAGGTCGTGCCGTCCTACCAGGACCTCGGCATCGACCTCGACCGCCTCAACGTCAACGGCGGGGCGATCGCGGTCGGGCACCCCTTCGGCATGACCGGGGCCCGCCTGCAGAACACCATGCTGAACTCCCTCGACTGGCACGACAAGTCGACCGGCCTCATCACCATGTGCGTCGGTGGCGGTCAGGGCATGGCGATGATCCTCGAGCGCATCTGAATCGCTTCGGCCCACCCGCTCACAGCTCCACCCGGACGCCCGGTCGCCGATGCGGCCGGGCGTCCGGCCTGTCCGTTGGGTCCAGCCTGGGAGTGCGGGCAGATACACTGCGTCGGTGCTCCGCTCCGTGCCCTCACCCCCCGATGAGCCCCGCTGGCTCGATGCGGAGCAGCAGCGCGCCTGGCGGGCCTACCTCCTCGGCACCACCCTGCTGCTCGATCGCCTCGACGACGACCTGCGCCGTCTCCACGGCGCCTCGATGGTCGAGTACGAGATCCTGGTGCGGCTCTCCGAGAGCGACGGCCGCTTGCGCATGGCTCAGCTCGCCGACGCGTTGGCCCACAGCCGGAGCCGGGTCACCCACACCATCAAACGCATGGAGAACGCCGGCCTGGTGGTGCGCACCGACTCCCCCGACGACAAGCGCGGCGTCTTCGCGGTGATGACCGACGAGGGGCGCGACCTGCTCGAGGAGATGGCCCCCACCCACGTCGCAGGCGTGCGGGACCACTTCGTCGACATCGCCGACCCCGCCGACTTCGAGGCAATGGGACGCGCACTCAACGCGGTCTCCGACCACCTGATCGCCGGCCACCCCGACCGCGAGATGCGCTAGCAACCTGCTCAGGTCGACCAGCCTCCTGGCGCCCCTCTGTCCTGGCCGAGAGGGGCGTTGTCCCCGCTCGGGGGCGGGATCGAGCGGCTTCTACGTGATGATCTGGCTGAGAAGGGCATCGGCGTCCGGGCCGGTTGCCACGTCATCCTGGTCGGGTGCTTCCGGGCCGTCGATCTCACCGTTGACGTTGCCCAAGCCCAGCTTGTAGCTACCCGAGGCCGCAACGGCCGCGACGGCTCCCCCCTTGACGATCGCCAAGTCCACCTCCCGGATGACCCCGTCCTCTCCGATCGCCACCTCGACCTCGAGCTCGGCCGATGCAGCATCACCGGACAGGGAGAAGGCGTTCTCGAGGGTGTCGGCCTCCTCCCCGGAGACTGCTGCGGTCGCTTCGTCGTAGGCGAACGTCGTCTCGTAGCGAGTCACCGACACACCGTCGACCTCGTCGGTGCCGACTTCGTCGACCTCGGTGGCGCCTCGCAGCACCAGCACGGCTCCGAGCAGGTCTGCGGTGGTGAAGGTGGTGGCGTCCGCCAGCCGCTGGGCATCGCCCTGCAACCAGATGGCGTCCTCAGGAAAGGTCGGCGCCTCTGGTCCCACGAGACTGACCCACAGCGACTCTCCGTCCGAGAGCACACGTAGCGCGGTCTCGACATCATCCTGGTTGACACTCACCATGAGGTCGGCCACGGTGCTCGCGTAGTCGATGCCGCCCTGAGTCCGGAGCGAGAAGGCCTCGGAGCCGACTGCGAGCTCCAACTCGCTCTCGATGGTGAGTGCCTCCACCTCGATGGTCGCGGTGACCGCGTCCTGCACTGCCTGGACCGGATCGACCTCTACGACGCCGGCCGGCCGCTCGAGACTGGACGTCTCTTCAGAGGTGGGCGCCGCGGGCGACTCCTGGCCGCCTCCACCTGAGCAACCGGCGAGTGCGAGGGCCGCGACCGTAGCGAGAGCCCACGCGACCGGGGCTCCCCCGCGTCCTGGCAACTGGCTTGGCGAGAGCGTCATCTTTCCTCCGGCGGTCGTGACCTCCTGCGAGAATCGCCTATCGCCAGCCTTCGAGCAACCGTCGGGTTCACTGGGCTAGATGTCCTGGCCACGCAGCGCGGCCGGTCCGGCGGACTCGTCGGCTCGGACGACATCGCGGTACCCACAAGGATGATCGCTTCGACAACCTCGGCACCGTGCTCGGCGAGGACTCCGAGCCCCTCCGGAGGTTGAGCAGCGAGCGAAGCGAGCGTGACGAAACCCCGCAAGATACCCACCAACCCTCCACAGCCGAGCCGACCAAAGAAGTTCTCCACATCCCCGTGGTTGAGGGCGAAAGTCGCATCTTGAGTGTCGGTGGCAGGTGCTTGAGTAGCACCATGAGCAGGCACCTCGACGACACCGGGACGGGTCACCCGATCCTCGGTTTCCTCGACGCCCTCGAGGCCGGCCTGGACGACATCAAGGACGCCCCGGTGTGGTCGTTGAACGCCGAGGACACCACCCAGGCGGTGACCAGGCTGGTCTCCGACCTCGCCCGGTTGGCCGAGGTCGAGACCCGACTGCTCGCCCAGGCGCACACCCTCGACCTGCACAGCTCGATCGGCGCCCGCTCGGTGCCGCAGTGGCTGGCCCGCACGACCCGGATGACGCGGGGTGAAGCGAACCGTAGGTGCAAGCTCGCGACCACCCTGGACGCGCACCCGCAGACCCGCCAAGCAGTCGCAGCCGGGCAGGTGCTGCCCGAGCAGGCAGCCGTGATCACTGCTGCCCTCGACGACCTCGACGACGACTACGCCGCCCAGGCAACCGAAGCGGAGGCGTTCCTGATCGGCAAGGCATCTGACTTCGACGCCCACCAGCTGCGTCTGCTCGGTGAACGGCTCTTCGAGACCATCGACCCCGACGGCGCCGAAGCCCACGAGGCGAAGAAGCTCGCCGAGCAGGAAGAACGGGCCCGCAAGAAGACCGAGTTCCGGATGAACACCATCGGCGACGGCCTCGCCAGGGGATCGTTCACGCTGCCGGCGGTTCAGGCCGAGATGCTCCGCAAAGCCCTCCTCGCCCTCGCCGCTCCCAAGCACGTGCGGGCGACGGAGGGTGCCGGTGCGTTCGACCACGAGAAGCCGACCGCGCAGAAGATGGGGTGGGCCTTCGCCGAGTACATCGAGCGCTACCCCACAGACCAGCTTCCGAAGATGGGTGGGGTGGCCGCGACGCTGATCGTGACCGTGCCGGCCGACGTCTTCACCCACGGCGCGCAGAAGGCCCGGACGCACCGAGAACGGCACCGGGATCTCACCAGGCCAGCTGCTGCGCTGGGCCTGCGAGACCAAGCTCATGCCCGCCGTGCTCGACACCGAGGGCCACGTCCTCGACCTCGGCAGGTCCAAACGGTTCCACAGCGAAGCCCAACGCATCGCGCTCATCATCGCCCAGAAGACCTGCCAGCACCCCGCCTGCGACACCGCCGGAGCGTTCTGCCACGTCCACCACACCAACCCCTGGTCCAACGGCGGCGCCACGAACACCCGCGACGCCGTCCTGCTCTGCCCCTTCCACCACCACCAGACCCACGCCCAGCGCATCGACTACCCACTGCGGACGTAGGACGACGGCGAGCTCCTGTCGACTGGATCGGGGTGTCTCACCGCCGCCGCCGCGACAGGGTCGAACACCCGCATCACGCCGAAAGCGGACGCCCTTTCCGGATGCAGAACCAGGTGCACCAGCGGCGAAGAGCGGGCTGACTTCGCCGCCATGACGACTCAGGCGAAGACGAGTGGTGGTCCGACGACGGCGAGGCCCGCGACATCTTCCGCCGGGGTGACGTCGTGCATCGCGCGCCTCAACCCTGGACCCCGGCCGTTGCCGAACTGCTGCTCTACCTGGAATCAGTTGGCTACGACGCGTCACCGCGTCACCGTGGTCACGACGATGAAGGTCGTGAAGTGCTCACCTTTCTGCCAGGCGAGGACGGTCCCAACCGCTGGGGTTAACCTCGAGTCGTGGTTCACGTGTCCTATGCCCGGACGTTTCAGGTCCCGGTCGAGTCAGCGTTCGCTCGCACGCTGCCCGCACCCCTCGAGCAACTTCTCGGCCGCCGGTTCCTGGCGTTCCCCGGGGTGACCCGAGTCGAGCAGCAACGTCCGTGGGGCGAAGAAGTTGGCCAGCGCAGAGTCCTGCACTTCTCTGACGGGGGACGCACGGTCGAAACGCTCACGCTGCTGGAGGCGCCGCGGTGTTTCGGATATCGCCTGAGCGATGTCAGCGGGCCCATGCGCCTGCTGGTCGCCGGCCTGGACGGCCTGTGGTCCTTTGAGCCCGACGACACTGGCACCCGAGTCACCTGGTCGTGGGACATCAACCCGACGACCGGGGGGCGGGTGGTGATGCCGTTGTTCAGGCAGATGTGGCGAGGCACTGCTGCACGCTGCTTCGACCGACTCGGTGAACACCTGGACCGCCCCTGACCGGGGGTGAGGCCTGCGTCGAGAAGGGACCTGCGACGCGACTGCTCAACCTCCCTCACAGGTCCTGGCAGCGGCCAGCGATCTACCTGCGTCGCCGGACCCGGTCGTCGAGGAGGCCACGGGCCACGAGCGTGAGGACGCCGTCGCGACACAGGGTCGGTGCGGAGAACCAGAGGTCGCTGCTGCGGTCGGGCCAGGCGACGAGGTCGAGACCGGGGTTGCCCATCAGCCACTGGTCGAGCGGCACCCGACCGTCCTCGTCGTAGTGCAGGCGGGCGGGCTGGCCCAGGAAGACGCGCCAGTGGAACGGCCCGACCGGGCGGTTGCGCCACGACAGCTCCGGGCCCGGGTAGTCCGGCTCCGCAGCGATGTCGCGCTCCATGACCAGGTCGGCCACCCGTCGTGGCGGCAGACCGCTCGGCGCCGACTTGCCGTAGGGCACGACCTCGCCGGCGAAGGCGTCGAGGTGGTGCACACAGGCACAGGACCCCTTGACCGGAGGGATCCACCCGCCCCCGTCGGCCTGGTAGGGATTGACGCTCTCCGCGCCGACGCCGTCCTGCTCCCCGAGCTCGCGGATCGGCTCCCCGGGCCCGGGCGGTGGTGGTGGCGGCGGTGTCGACTGCACCATGCCCGGGCGGCCCTCCGCCTGTGCGCCCTCCCACCACGTGCGGAAGTCGGGCGTGTGCTGCACCGGCTCGGCACGCTCGTCGTCGGAGTCGAGGGTCATCACCTCATAACCGCCGCCCTCGACCGGACGGTCGGCGTTGAAGCAGACCAGGTACGTCGTTCCCTTGCGCAGCGCGAACGGCACCAGCGCACGGGTGTGCTTCTCCCACAGCCGCTGCGCTGCCCCGCGCAACCGGTAGCCCTGGAGCCACTCCCACGCTCCGAGATCACCCCCGACGGTCGCCAGGAAGTCGTGCGGGTAGACGAACCCGGCCGGGAGGTCCCGGTCGGCGAGCAGCTTCGGCTTGCGAGCCACGGTTCAGCGCGGCGGTCAGTCGCGGGTCAGGCGGCGGTGGGTGACCCGGTGCGGCCGGGCGGCGTCGGCGCCGAGGCGCTCGATCTTGTTCTCCTCGTAGGAGGCGAAGTTGCCCTCGAACCAGAACCACTTGCCCGGCTCGTCGTCCTCGCCCTCCCAGGCCAGGATGTGGGTCGCCACCCGGTCGAGGAACCACCGGTCGTGCGAGGTGACCACGGCGCAGCCGGGGTAGTCGAGCAGGGCGTCCTCGAGCGACGACAGGGTCTCGACGTCGAGGTCGTTGGTGGGCTCGTCGAGCAGTAGCAGGTTGCCGCCCATCTTGAGCGTCAGCGCGAGGTTGAGGCGGTTGCGCTCCCCACCGGAGAGCACGTTGGCCTTCTTCTGCTGGTCGGGGCCCTTGAAGCCGAAGCTCGCGACGTAGGCGCGCGAGTTCATCTCGAAGTTGGCGACCTTGATGAAGTCGAGCCCGTCGGAGACGACCTCCCAGACGTTCTTCTGCGGGTCGAGGCCCCCGCGGCTCTGGTCGACGTAGCTGATCTTCACCGTCTGCCCGACCTGGAGCGAGCCCTTGTCGGGCTCCTCCTGGCCGGTGATCATGCGGAACAGCGTGGTCTTGCCGACGCCGTTGGGCCCGATGACGCCGACGATGCCGGCGCGCGGCAGCGAGAAGTCGAGGTCGTCGATCAGCGTGCGGCCGTCGAAGCCCTTGCCGAGGTGCTCGGCCTCCAGGACGATGTCACCCAGCCGCGGACCGGCGGGGATGTTGATCTCGGAGGTGTCGATCTTGCGCATCCGGTCGGCCTCGGCCGCCATCTCCTCGTAGCGCGAGAGCCGCGAGCGGCTCTTGGTCTGGCGCGCCTTGGCGTTGGAGCGGACCCACTCCAGCTCCTTCTCCAGCATCTTGGCGCGCTTGGCGTCCTTCTGGCCCTCGATCTTGAGGCGTGACTGCTTGGTCTCGAGGTAGGTCGAGTAGTTGCCCTCGTAGGGGTGCGCGGCTCCGCGGTCGAGCTCGAGGATCCACTCGGCCACGTTGTCGAGGAAGTACCGGTCGTGGGTGATCGCCAGGACGGCGCCCGGGTAGGCCTTGAGGTGACCCTCGAGCCACTGCACCGACTCGGCGTCGAGGTGGTTGGTCGGCTCGTCGAGAAGGAGGAGCGAGGGCTGCTGCAGGAGCAGCTTGCACAGCGCGACGCGGCGTCGCTCACCACCGGAGAGGTTGTCGACGATCGTGTCGGGCGGGGGGCAGCGCAGGGCGTCCATCGCTTGGTCGAGGCGGCTGTCGAGGTCCCAGACGTTGGCGGCGTCGAGCTCGGACTGCAGGTCGCCGGCCTCGGTCGCGACCTTGTCCTGGTCGGCGTCCGGGTCGCCCATCATCATGTAGAGCTCGTCGAGGCGTGCCATCTTGGCCTTGGTCTCGGCCACGGCCTCCTCGACGTTCTCCAGCACGGTCTTGCCCTCGGTCAGCGGCGGCTCCTGCTGCAGCATGCCGACGGTGGCGCCGGGGTCGAGGATCGCATCACCGTTGTTGGCGTGGTCGAGGCCGGCCATGATGCGCAGCAGCGAGGACTTGCCGGTTCCGTTGGGCCCGACGATGCCGATCTTGGCACCACGCAGGAACGACAGCGTGACGTTGTCGAGCACGACCTTGTCGCCGTGGGCCTTGCGGACGTTGCGCAGGGTGAAGACATATTCGGCCATGACCCGAGCCTAGAGACTCCCGCCCGATCGTGCCCGTCGGGGGTGGGCGCCCGAGATCCTCAGGCTGCGGTGGCATCCTCGGACCCGGACGGCGCGGTGGACTCCTCCGAACCAGCGGCAGCCGCGACCCTGGCGTCGAGGTCTGCCGCGGAGGGCCGCTTGTGGAACACGCTGATCCCTCGACTCAGGTCGTGCCCGACCAGCAGCGCCTCGATCTCGAGCGAGGTGACCTCGACGCCGTCCTTGTTGGTGTAGGTGCGGGTGGTCAGGCGTCCGTGGACGACGACCGGGTCACCGCTGCGCAGGGAGCGCGCACAGTGCTCCCCCAGCTGGCGCCACGCACTGACGGAGTACCACTGGGTCTCGCCGTCGACCCACTCGTTGGTCGCACGCTTGAGGCGTCGCGGGGTGCAGGCGACCCGCAGGTTGGCGACCTGCACCTCGCCGGCCTGGCGCAGCTCGACCTGGCCGCCGACGTGGCCCTGCAGGGTGACCGTCGTGTCGTTGATCATGGTGCTCTCCTCGGGGTGTGGGTCCGCTCCGGACACCACCACGATGCGAGCTCCTGCCGACGTCGGCCCCCCGCCCCGACCGCCTTGTGGAGGACGACGCGTCGCCGCTCGGCTGGGGACGACTCACGGACTGTGGGGGCTGACCCCGCGGGCCTCGGGCTACTTCAGCGCTGCGCGCAGCGAAGCCTGGGCGGCGGCGTACGCCTCGAGCTCGGCGGCGACCGGGGCGACGACCAGCTCGGTGGCGACCTCGTGCACCTGGGCCCGCAGCGCGTGGTCGGCGGCCGAGGCGCGCGCGCGGGCCGTGCCTGCGACCAGGCCGCGGCACACCAGGGCCAGGACGACCCCCAGCAGCACCCCGCCCACGAGCATCAGCAGCGGGAGCGGCATGCCGGCGACCTGGGGAGCACTGCTCGACATCGACCCGCCGACGACCAGCAGACCGGTCCAGAGCAGACCGACGACAGCAGTCAGGATCAGCACCCACTGCAGGACGCGCACGATCCCGGCCCACACCGGCAGCGTGGAGGCGCCGAGGTCGGTGCGGGCCATGGCGGTGTCGAGCCGGTCGCCGAGCTCGGGCAGCCGTGCGGTCGAGGCGCGCCGCACGGCGTCGACCCACGGGGCACCCAGGCCGGCCGAGGCGTCGTCGGCGAGCGCGCGCACCTCGGTGTCGACGCGGGCGCGCTGCACCGGTGTGGTGGCGGGCAGTGACGAGCGGCTCGTGCCCCGCAGGGCGGCACCGGAGTCCCCGAGGTCGAGGCCGAGCTTCTTCAGCGGGTCGGGGCGGAACCGGGAGAACACCGAGACGACCGGCCAGGTCGTCGCGCGGCCGGCCCGCAGCCGCGTCGAGCGTTCCACTGCGTCGACGGCGACCGGCACGCCGGCGGAGTCGGCGAGCGCGTCCTCGAGCTCGCGCGTGCGCTTCTTCGACAGGCCGCGGGGGCTGGCCGTGCCGGAGGCCTCCTGCAGCCGCCCGGCGGCGGAACGCAGGTCGGCCTCGATGCGCTCGCGGGTGAGCTTCTTGGCCGAGACCCGTGTGACGATCTCACCTCGCAGCTCGTCGACGCCGATGCCGTGACGAGCGCTGACCGGGTAGACCGGCACGGCCTGCAGCCCGTCGAGGTCGAGCAGGCGGCGGACGTCGTCGACCATCGACTGGCGCCGTTCGGCGGGCACGGTGTCGATGTGGTTGAGCACCACCACCATCACACCGGCGTGCGAGCGCAGCGGCGCGAGGTAGCGGTCGTGGATGGCGGCGTCGGCGTACTTCTGCGGGTCGAGCACCCACACCAGCAGGTCGGCGAGCTCGACGAGCCGGTCGACCTCGAGATGGTGGGCGACCTCGGTCGAGTCATGATCGGGCAGGTCGAGCAGGACGACGCCGTCGAGCTCGCGGTCGGCCAGGCCGACGTCGAGCATCGAGTCGCGCATCGTCTGGTGCCGCGGAGGTATCCCCAGCCACTCGAGCAGCTCGACGGCGCCGGCGCTGCCCCACACGCACGCAGTCGCCCACGAGGTCGTCGGACGACGCACCCCGGTCGAGGAGAGCTCGAGCCCGGTCAGGGCGTTGAACGTCGTCGACTTGCCGGAGCCCGTGGCACCGGCGATCGCGACGACCGTGTGCTGGGCCGAGAGCCGCAGGCGACCGGCGCCGCGCTCGGTGACGGCAGCGATGCCGTCGAGCAGTGACTCGTCGAGGCGTCCGCGCGACGCGGTGACCGCAGCCTCGAGGCCCTCGATGCGCGCACCGAGGTCGGTGCCGCGCGTCACGAGGTTGCGAGCGCCGTCGAGCAGTGAGGTCACAGCGGGTCTCCAGGAGGGGCGTCCGCCTGGGCCGCCCGGTAGCGAAGGTCGTCGACGCGGCGGGCCGCCTCGCGCAACTTGTCAGGGGTGTCGGGCTGCACCGTAACGGCCCCGAGCAGCGAGAGGTAGCGCGCACGCTCGTCGTGCAGCAGGACCGTGACCCGCTGCTCGAGCGACGTCCGGGCGCGCTCGGCGAGGGAGCGTACGGCCTGATCGCCGAAGACGGCCTCGAGGAGCTTCTGGCCCAGGACGGCCGAGCCGCCGGCCACGCCTGCCTCGGCGCCGGTGAGCCCGGCGGTGTAGGAGAAGACCACGATCATCAGGGCCACGGACAGCCCGTTCACGCCGAACGCCAGGAAACGCGCAGTGGTGCGCTTGTCGGCACCCTCGGTGCGCACCATGTCGAGCACGTCGTTCTGCCAGTCACGCACCATCCGCTCACTACGTCGCCGCAGGTCGCGCGAGGCTCGGTTGAGGTCGCCGGGTCCGCTCGCGAGCAGCGCCGCCCCGGCCGACTGCTGGCTCCAGCGGGCGTGGGTGCGCTCCGCAGCGGCCTCGGCGTGCTCGAGCACCAGCGTCTCGAGCCCGGACTCGACGGCCACGGTCACCCGCTCGGCCTGCTGGGGCTTGCCCTTGATGGCGTTGACGAGGCGGTCGCGCAGCCCGCCCACGCGGGTCTCCAGCGAGCGCAGGAGCTCGCCGGTGCCGACGAACTCCTGCCAGCGGGCGAGCACCTCGCCGCGCATCAGGCTGCCGTCGGCCGAGGCCGCGGTCACGGCCTGCACGGCTTCGTCGTAGGTGTCGTCGACGTCGGCGGCGAGGCTCAGGGCGATCGCGGTCTGCTCGGCGGCGGCGTCGGCGATCGGGTAGGTGCGTCGCGTGATCGCGCGGACCGCGCCGTCGAGCGTCTGGCGCACCACCGCGCCGCGTGCGTCGACGTCCTCGGCGAGCGACTCGAGCCACTCGCGGATGTCGGCGACGTGGTGGGCCGGCAGGAGGCCGTCGTCGTCCACGGTGCCCTCGGGGACGGTGAAGAGCGGGGAGTCCTTGAGGCCTCGGCTCGCCAGCATCCGGGCCAGGTGGGTCGAGACCGTCTGCAGCGCCTCGTCGGGGGTGCGGTCGAGCACGATCGCCACGGCGGTGGAGCGTTCGGCCGCCTGCTTGAGGTAGCTCCACGGGACCTGGTCGGCGTAGCGAGCGGCCGACGTCACGAACAGCCAGAGGTCGGCCGCAGCCAACAGCTGGGCAGCGAGCAACCGGTTGCGCTCCTCGACCGAGTCGACGTCCGGGGCGTCGAGGACGGCGAGCCCGGCCGGCACCGCCACGGTGGCGACGAGCTGCAGCGCGTCGGGGTCGTCGGTCACGTGCTGCACGCGCGTGAGGTCGGGGAGGAGTCGATCCTGGCCGAACCAGTGTGCGTCGTCGGGGTGGTGCACCAGCACCGGTGAGCGGGTCGTGGGGCGCAGCACCCCCGGCGTCGTGACGCGGTGCCCGACGAGGCTGTTCACGAGCGTCGACTTGCCGGCGCCGGTGGAGCCGCCGACGACCGCGAGCAACGGCGCCTCCAGGGTCATCAGCCGCGGGATGACGTAGTCCTCGAGCTGGTCGACCATCTCGGTGCGGTCGCGGCGCAGCTCGTCGACACCCGGCAGCTCGAAGGGCAGCGGGGTGTTGGCCAGTGACTGGTGCAGGCGCACGATCGCCGTCACCATGCGGCTGTCGGTCGTGGCGCCGTGGTCGTCGCGACCACCGGTGCGACCGGAGGTCGCGAGATTCTGCGGAGGGTTCTGGGGGGTGCTCACAGCGTCGGCACGACCTGTCCGGGGAAGGCGATGTGTGGGCGGACGGCGCGGATGCGCTCGACGTGCTCGGCACCCCGCTCGCGCCAGTCGGCGGGAGGGGTGCCGCACAGCACGCGGTGGTGGAGGTAGCCGAGCTCGATGGTGGCCTGCTGGTACGACGCCATGGCCCGGGCCGCGTCGGGGCCGCCGACCAGGGCGGCGTGCGCGCGAGCGGCGCGCCGGGCCCGCAGGTCGACCACCCAGCCGATGTCGGTGGCGGGGATCAGGTTGCGCCGGGCGGCGTCGTGCAGGGCGGCACCCAGCAGCCGGGGCTCGCTGCGACGCGTCCACACGGCCAGCGAGCCCAGCGCGACCAGCGCCGGAACCATGAGGACGACGTAGACGCCGGCGAATCCGTTGGTGCCGAAGATGGTGGAGGCGTTCCAGAGACCGTGGGTCACGACCGCGAGGACGTAGCCGCCGAGCGGGGCCCCGACCCGGACGGCCCGGCTGCGCGAGGCCACGGCGATGCCGACGCCGACGCCGATGAAGGCGGTGAAGAGCGGGTGTGCGAACGGGCTCACGATGCAGCGGACGACGAAGGTGGTCGTCACGCCGATGACCCCGCCGGGGCCCATCTGCTCGGTGCCGTTGTAGGCCGCGGCGAGGTAGAGGATGTTCTCGGTGAAGGCGAACCCGATGCCGACCATGCCGGCGTAGACGATGCCGTCGAGGATGCCGTCGAGCTCGCTGCGGCGCCACCAGAGCAGGAGCAGGAGGAACAGCCCCTTGGCCGCCTCCTCGGTCACCGGTGCCACGACGGCGAGCGACACGTCGTCCGAGACCGCTCCGAAGATCCCACCGATCCCGCCGACCAGGATCGCCGCCGCCGTGGCGACGAACGCGCCCCAGAGCAGGCCGTAGCAGAGCAACGCCTTCGGCTCGGGCTCGTAGCGATCGAGCCACAGGTAGCACGCCACGAGCGGCCCCACCGGCAGGGCGGCGAGCAGCACGGCCACCAGGGTGACCGTCGGCGCGCCCGACAACGCCAGCACTCCCAGCATCATCGCCGCACCGAGGACGACCAGCACGGTCACCACGACCGTGAAGGTGACGCTCTCGGAACGACGCTCGGGCATGGGGGAACCCTATCGGCCGCGGCCGCGCCGGGGCCGACGACCCCGCAGACTGCCCGGTTACAGTGAAGCGGTGAGCGACGACACGTCTACCGATCTGACCACCGAGCCGCACGATCCGGCCGTTCCCGAAGCGTACTCGGCCTTCATGCGCACCGGCTGGGACGATGCCGAGCGTGAGCTCCCGGCGTTCTCGGGCAGCGCGCGCGCCGCCGAGCGTCGCCAACGGCTGGCCGAGCTCTTCCCGGGCGAGCGGCTGGTGCTGCCCGGCGGGGGGTACAAGGTGCGCTCCTACGACACCGACTACCGCTTCCGCCCCGACACCGCGCACGTCTACTTCACCGGAAACCAGACCAGCGACGCCGTCCTCGTCATCGAGGACGGCGAGTCGGTGCTCTACGCCCGGCCCCGTTCGGGCCGCGAGAGCGACGAGTTCTTCCGCGACCGCCAGTACGGCGAGCTGTGGGTGGGCAAGCGCCCCTCGCTCGGTGAGATGTCCACGGCCCTCGGCATCGAGGTGCGGCACATCGACCGGCTCCAGGACGCCCTGAGCGGCCAGGGCCGAGGCGGCTCGGGCAAGACCCGGGTGCACCGAGGCGTCTCCAGCAACGTCGACCGGATGGTCGGCGCCGACGGCGCGCTCGACGACGACCTCGCCCGGGTCATCTCCGAGCTGCGTCTGGTCAAGGACGACTGGGAGCTCGCCCAGCTGCAGGAGGCCTGCGACATCACCGCGCTCGGCTTCGAGGACTCCGTCTCCGACTGGGACCGCGTGCTGGAGTTCGGGGAGCGATGGATCGAGGGCACCTTCTTCCGCCGTGCCCGGGCCATGGGCAACGACATCGGCTACGACTCGATCGTCGGCGGCGGATCCCACGCCACCACGCTGCACTGGATCGACAACGACGGACCGATCACGCCGGGCACCCTGGTGCTGCTCGACATGGGCGTCGAGAACCGCAGCCTCTACACCGCCGACGTCACCCGCACCCTGCCGGTCGACGGCACCTACACCGCGGTCCAGCGCGAGCTCTACGAGCTCGTCCTGGCCGCCCAGGACGCCGGCATCGCCGCCGTCCGGCCGGGGGCCCGCTTCGCCGAGCCCCACGAGGCCGCGATGAGCGTGCTGGCCCACGGGCTCGAGGGCCTGGGCCTGCTGCCCGTCCCGGCCGAGGAGGCGCTCGACCCGGAGTCAAAGGTCTACGCGCGCTGGACGCTGCACGGCACCAGCCACATGCTCGGGCTCGACGTCCACGACTGCGGCATGGCCGCACCCGAGTCCTACGCCAAGGGCGACCTGGCCGAGGGCATGGTGCTCACCGTCGAGCCCGGTCTCTACTTCCAGCCCGACGACCTGCTCGTGCCGGCAGAGCTGCGCGGCACCGGCATCCGCATCGAGGACGACCTCGTGGTGACGGCCACCGGCTCGCACAACCTCTCGGCGTCCCTGCCCCGCACCGCGGTCGCCGTCGAGGAGTGGATGGATTCGCGTCGCTAGAGCCACCGTTGGTCCTAGGCTGCGCAGGTGAACCTCATCTCCCTGCGCCGCGCCGCCGCGGCGGCCGCCGTCCTGACGCTCTCCCTCACCCTCACCGCCTGCGGCGGAGGTGACAGCGCGTCCACCGACGAGCCGTCGACCCCTGCACCGTCGGCGAGCACCGACGCCGCCCCGAGCGAGGAGTCGAGCGCCTCGAACGGCGCCACCGTTCTCGACGACGAGCAGCTGAGCTCCTCGGTGCTGACGGCCGACGACCTCCCGGACGGGTACGTCGACGACCCGAGCGCGGACAGCGAGTCGTCCGACTCCTTCGCCGGTAGCTGCCTGCAGGACATCAGCACCCTGACCGACCAGCCCGAGTTCGAGGGTGACACCAAGGCCGAGGCCTCGTTCGTGCTCGACGGGGACGCCGGCCAGAACTCGGTGATGTCGCAGGTCGAGTCCTACGCCGACGAGCAGGAGGTCGTCTCCGCGATCGCGCAGTTCTCCGACGTCGTGGGCGGGTGCACCGAGGCGAAGGGCACCGACCCGGACGGCACGGCGTACGACCTCACGTTGCAGTCCGACCAGACCGTGTCGCTCGACGGCGTCGACGAGCAGGCACGCGTGGCCATCAAGGGCACGATCACCACCGGAGGGCTCGAGCTGCCCGTCTACATCGGTTACAACGTCGCGCGGATCGCCAACAACATCGTGGTCATCTCCACCTTCGATGCCGGCGACGTCGCCCAGAGCATCGTCGAGCAGACCGACGCCCTCACCCAGGTCTCCGTCGACCGCTTGGTCGAGGTCACCGGCTGAGCAGAGCACCACCGCTTGCCCGATGCCGGGTCGCCAGAGGTCGCCTCTCCGCCGCCCTCGGCAGGGCCGGCAGCCGCCCAAGCGGCCAGCGCGGCGAGCGCAGCGCGCGACGTGACTGGATCGGAGGTCTGCCGGACAAGCAGCGGCCGGTAGAGTTCCCGGCGGCCGGGCCTGGCAGGGCCCCCGCTGCCCCCGTAGCTCAGCTGGATAGAGCAAGTCACTTCTAATGACGTGGTCGCAGGTTCGAATCCTGCCGGGGGCGCCGTGTGCGGCCCTCGGCCTCAGCCGAGGCCGAGGCGGCGCATCGCGATCCGCGCCATGGCTGCCTCACCCTCGGCGTTGGGGTGCACGATGATCGGGTTGGTGCCCAGGAGCACGGGCTCGACCCAGCGCTGACCCACCGCCTGGCAGGCGTCACGACCCTTCGAGGCGCGCGGCACGTTGACGTAGATGCTGCCGGTGGCCCGGGCAGCCCGGCGTACGACGTTGTTCAGCACGGTCTGCAGGTGGAAGAGATAGGGCACGTCACCCCTGGCCACCGGCATCTGCGGGTAGCACCCCACCTTCGGCGGCAGGATCCGCAGGTAGCCGAGGATCGCGACCTCGGCCTTCGGGGCCTTGCGGTGCACCGCGCGCAGCGCTGCCTTCAGCGACGGCAACGTCTTCTTGCGGACGGTGCGCACGAACGAGCTGCCGTTCTGGTCCTTGCAGGGGCTGCCCATGCCGAGCGTCGTGGCGGCGGCCGCACCGCACTGCAGGATGGAGTTGATGAAGACGCTCGAGTCGTTGCCGCCGATCGTCATCGTGACGAGCTGGGTGTTGCGTCGCAGCGCGTCGAGCTGGGGGGCGATGCCGCGGCCCTGCGAGCCCTTGAAGTCGTCGGTGTCGGCCGCGCCGCACGACACGTCGGTCAGCGTCGCGCCCGTCGCTGCAGCGATCAGGTGCGGATAGTTGCGAGTCGAGCGCAGGCACTGCGGCGGCGCCGTCGCCACGGTCGGCAGCACGCCGGTGGCCGCGCTGTAGGAGTCGCCGAGGGCGACGTAGCGCACGGCGGCTCGCCGCTCCTGCGGGGCAGGTGAGTCCGCCTGCGAAGGCGCTGAGAGCGACCCCGCCAGCAGGGTGGTGACGGCCACGCACAGGGCCAGGGACGCACGACGAGAGCTCATGCTCGAAGAGTAACCGGCGTCACACCACGGGCCGCCACCTCGAGGGAGACGAGCCTCAGGGGTGCGCGGTCTCGACCAGGCGCATCGTGTCGGGCTCGAAGCCGTGCTTCATGCCCCAGATGACGGCCTGCGAGCGGCGGGTGATGCCGATCTTGCGGTAGGCGCCGCGGATGTAGGTCTTCACCGAGTTGATCGACAGGTAGGTCATCTTGGCGATCTCGTCGTTGGAGAGGCCTTGGGTGATGAGAGCGATGACCTCGGCCTCGCGCGCGGACAGCCCGTGCTCGCGGCCCGGCCACACGCCGCGAGCCGAGGCCGGTGTCGCTGCTTCCGACGGGCTCGCGCGGACCGGACGCACCAGCTCGCCGCGCCAGACGGCCTCGAGCCCGTCGACCATCTCCTCGGCCTTGAGCTCCTTCGAGAGGTAGCCCGAAGCCCCACGCGCGAGCGCGCGGTCGACCAGGTCGGTATCGACGTTCCAGCTGAAGATGACCACCTTGGCGCGGCCGCCGTTGACCAAGGTCTCGAGGTCGACACCGTCGCCCTGCGACCTGCCCGAAGGTCTCGTAGAGGATCAGGTCGACGTCACTGGTGACCGGCAGTCGGCTGTCGAGCTCGACGACCTGGACGCGCTCCGAGAACGGCGCGAGGGCGGCGGCGACCCCCGCGACCACGATCTCGTAGTCGTTGACGATCGCCACGGTGAGCGGCGGCGAGGTGTCGGGCATGAGCGAATCCTATTCACCCGCGGGGAGGATGGCGCACCTGGTCGACCACTTTCTATTCTTCGCCCGTGTCAGCAGCCGGCAGGTTCCCGGAGACCGACCGCGGAGCGACCCGCACCGGCGTGGACGACTGGCAGGCCCACCGGTCCTACGGAGCGGTGCCGCCACTCTCGCTGAGCAATCGTGGCCGAGCCTGCTCCAGGCTCGTCGTGGTCGCCGCGCACCCCGACGACGAGAGCCTGGGTGCGGGCGGGCTGATCGCCACCGCCGCCGACGCCGGCCTGGCGGTGTACGTCGTCCTGCTCACGGCGGGCGAGGCCTCGCCGTTCGCGGCCCCGGGAAAGACCCGGCACGCGCTCGCCACGCTGCGCCTGGCCGAGATGGAGAACGCCCTGGCCCGGCTGGCGCCCGACAACTACCTGGTCTTCCTCGGCGCGCCGGACGGCGGCGTCGCCGCGTCGGAGGAGCAGGTCGCGCGCAGCATCACCGAGCTGTTGGGCGACGGCGTCGCAGACCCTGCTCGCGGCTCCGTGGCGCCTCGACGGCCACGACGACCACGACGCCGCGGGGCGAGCCGCCGCGGTCGCGGCCCGCGAGAGCGGCGCGCGGCTGCTGGAGTACCCCCTCCTCGCCTGGACCCATCGCCGCCCCGGCGACCTCCCCTGGGCCGACATGACCTGCCTCGCCCTCGGCGAGGAGCTCCGGGAGCAGAAGGCGGCCGCCATCCGCGCCCACCAGAGCCAGGTCAGGCCGACCTCCGGCGTGCTCGCCGCCGAGGCGCCGCTGTCAGGCCGGGTGCTCGGGCACTTCCATGCGCCCTTCGAGCACTACGTCACGTCGGACTCCGAGCCCGAGCCGCCCGCGCCACGGCTCACGTAGACGTCGATCTCGCCCAGCAGCGCCGAGCGCACGTCGTCCGGGGCGTACGACGCGTGCACCGCCGCGCGCGCGAGGTCGGCGGTGCCGGCCTCGTCGAGCGACAGCAGCCCGGCCGCGATCTCGTACTCCCGGTTGAGCGACGTGCCGAACATCGGCGGGTCGTCGGAGTTGATGGTCACCGTGACCCCGGCCTCGACGAACTGCCGCAACGGGTGCTCGGCCAGGGTCGCCACCGCGCGGGTCGCGACGTTCGACGACGGGCAGACCTCGAGGGGGATGCCGTGCTCGGCCAGGTGGGTCAGCAACGCCGGGTCCGACGCCGCCGACGTCCCGTGACCGATGCGCTCGGCGCCGAGGTGACGCAACGAGTCCCAGATCGTGTCCGGCCCGGTGGTCTCGCCCGCGTGCGGCACCGAGTGCAGCCCGGCCGCGCGCGCGGCCGCGAAGTGCGGCGCGAACTGCGGGCGGGGGACGCCGATCTCGGGTCCGCCGAGGCCGAAGCCGACCAGCGCCTCCGGCCCGTGGTCCAGGGCGTGGGCCAGGGTCGCGTCTGCCGCCGGGAGGCCGGACTCGCCGGGAATGTCGTAGATCCAGCGCAAGGTCAGCCCGAAGTCGCGCTCGGCCGCGACTCGGGCGTCCTCGATCGCTTCGGTGTAGGCCTCGATCGCGACGCCCGCCAGCACCGAGGTGTACGGCGTGCAGGTCAGCTCGGCATAGCGCACCTGCTGCTCGGTCGCGAGCTCGCGGGCGACCTCGTAGGTCAGGTAGCGGATGTCGTCCGGGGTGCGGATCAGGGCCACGACGGCGAGGTAGACCTCGATGAAGTGCGCGAAGTCGCGGAACTCGTAGAACGCCTGCAGCTCGGCGAGGTCGGTCGGCACCGTGCCCGGGTGGCGGTGCGCCAGCTCGCTCACGATGCGCGGGGAGGCCGAGCCGACGTGGTGCACGTGCAGCTCGGCCTTCGGCAGGCCGCGCACGAATGTCGACAGGTCGCGACGAGGGTCGGCCATCACGAGACCGCATCGACCAGGTTGAGGCCGATCTCCTCCCAGCTCTTGCCGTCCTTGAAGACCTCGCCGTCGAGCACGACGGTCGGGGTGCCGGCCACGCCGGCGTCGGACGCTTCCTCGGTGGCGGCGTCGACGTCGTCGGAGCGGGCGCCGTCCTCGATGCCCGGGCGCACGTCGGCCTCGACGGCACCGGCCTCGACGGCCTTGTCCACCAGCCAGTCGGCGTCGGGGAAGGGGCCCTCCTCCGGCGGCTGGTCGGCGTAGAGCAGGTCGTGGAAGGTCTTGGCGACCTCGTCGCCCGAGACGCCCTGGACGACGAGGAACGCGTTGAGCGCGTCGCCGGAGTAGGGGCCGAGACGACCGAGGATGCTGATGGGTCGGTAGTCGATCACCACGCTGCCGGCGGCTGCGGCGGCGCTGAGCTGCTCGCCCGGCGGCCGACTCGAGCACGCCGCAGATCGGGCAGAGGAAGTCCTCGTAGATGACGACCTCGTGCGTCGCCCCCGGTTCGCCGACGACGAGCCCGTAGTCGCTCGCGCCGATCGGTGCGGCGGCGACGTCGTCCTTGTTCAACGAGGCCAGCACCGCGGCTGCGACGACGACCAGTGCGAGCACGACACCGACGACTGCGGCACGGCGCAAGTTGGCCATCTTGCGCTGGTGCTCGGCGTCGGCGAGCAGCTGGGCTGCGCGTTCTGCCCGTTCGCTTGCCTTGGCGTTCCGGGCGGCCTTCGAGCTCATGCGGTGGACCCTTCGCTGGCGGTGCTGCTGACGGCGGTGCGGGCAGGGGTGCGGAAGAGGCGCGAGTCGAGCGCGAGCCGGCTCCGGCGCAGGCGGAGCAGGAAGAGCGACGCCGCGAGCAGGCCGACGTCGCGGGCGATCTCCCACGGGTACTGCGAGGCGGCGTCAGGGTCGGCACCACCGTCGCCGAAGCAGCCGCAGTCGATGCTCAGCCCGCGGGCCCAGGCCGAGGAGATCCCGATCACGAACGCCAGCAGCAGCACCGCCGAGAGCAGGGCCGAGCCGCGCACCATCAGCCCGACGACGAGAGCGAGCCCGATCACGACCTCGAGGGGAGGAAGCAGGTAGCCGACCGGCTCGACGAGGGATGCGGGCAGCAGCTCGTAGGCGCGCACCGCCTCGACGCTCGCCGCGGGGTCGGTCAGCTTCAGCAGCCCTGCCCAGAGCCAGACCCCGCCGACGACCAACCGGGCGCCGAGCCCCAGCCAGGACGGCCAGGCGGAGTGCCGCGCGCTCGACCCGACCGGCGACCCAGGGGGCGAGTCGGAGAGCAGGTGGTCCACGGGGACGAAGCCTAACGGGGGCTAGGGTGCGCTGTTGTGAGTACCAACGAACGCCTCGTCTGGATCGACTGCGAGATGACCGGTCTCGACCTCGTCGAGGACGCTCTCGTCGAGGTCGCTGCGCTCGTCACCGACTTCGACCTGAACGTCCTCGGTGACGGCGTCGACATCATCGTGAAGCCCCCGCCGGAGTCGCTGGAGCAGATGATCCCGTTCGTGCGCACCATGCACGAGACCTCGGGGCTGCTCGACCAGCTCGAGGACGGCGTCAGCCTCGCGGAGGCCGAGGCCGGCGTCATGGCCTACCTGCGCGAGCACTGCCCCGCCGACAGCCGCCCGCCACTGGCCGGCAACAGCGTCGCGACCGACCGCGGGTTCCTCGCCCGCGACATGCACGACCTCGACGCGTTCCTGCACTACCGGATCGTCGACGTCTCCTCGATCAAGGAGCTCTCGCGCCACTGGTTCCCGCGGGCCTACTTCTCCTCCCCCACCAAACGTGGCAACCACCGTGCGCTGGCCGACATCCAGGAGAGCATCGAGGAGCTGCGCTACTACCGCGACACCGTGTTCGTCGCTCCCCCCGGACCCGACAGCGCAGCCGCCAAGGAGGTCGCCGCCCGCCACGGTGGCGCACTGACCGGGCTGCACGCGTCAGCAGCAGCCGCAGGTTCGTCCGCGGCGGCACCCGCACAGGCGTCATCCGATTCTGACTCCGGGGCCTGAAGCCTCTACACTCTTCCCGGTCCCGGACTCCGCCTGGCGGAGGCACTGGATCGTCCTGGTGGGTATAGCTCAGCTGGTAGAGCGCCGCCTTGTGGTGGCGGATGTCGCGGGTTCAAGTCCCGTTACTCACCCCGAGAGATCGAGCCCCTGACCTGCGCAAGCGGGTCAGGGGCTCGACTACTCGTGGCCCGTCCTGGCCCGTCGTCGCGCGGGCGGTGCGCTGTCCGCTCGACGACGCGGGCCTCGACGTCAGGGGGTCGGCATCCCCCCGTTGACGTTCAACGTCTCACCGGCCACGAAGCTCGACTCCGCCGAGGCGAGGAAGACGTACGCCGGCGCCAGCTCCGCAGGCTGGGCCGCGCGGCCCAGCGGCGTCTCGCTGGCGCCGAACTCGGGCAGCGTCTCCGGGTCGACCCCCTGCGTCACCTGCAGCGCGGTCCACGTGGGGCCGGGGGCGACCACGTTGACGCGGATGCCGCGCTTGATGAGCTCCTGCGCCATCCCCTTCGACAGGTTGTTCACCGCGCCTTTGGTCGAGGCGTAGGCCAACCGGTCCGGAGCCGGCTGGTAGGCCTCGAGGGATGCGGTGTTGATGATCGCCGCACCAGGCTCGAGGTGCGGGAGCGCCGCCTTGACGATCCAGAACGCGGCGAAGACGTTGACCCGGAAGGTGGCTTCGAACTCCTCGTCGGAGATGTCCTCGAGCCGCTCGTGCCAGACCTGCTTGCCGGCCACGTTCACGACGATGTCGAGCCCGCCCATCTTCTCCACGGCGCTGTCGACCAGCTCGCGGCAGTACGCCGCGTCGGTGAGGTCCCCGGGCACGCTGTGCGCCGCCCGTCCAGCCGCCTCGACCTGCTCGATGACGTGGTCGGCGTCGGACTGCTCGGACGGCAGGAAGGCCAGGGTGATGTCGGCGCCCTCCCGGGCGAAGGCGATGGCGACCGCCGCCCCGATCCCCGAGTCGGCACCGGTGATCAGGGCCCGGCGGCCGGTGAGCCGTCCGGTCCCGCGGTAGGTGGACTCGCCCAGGTCCGGCACCGGGTCCATCCTCGACTGCAGCCCCGGCTCCTCCTGCTGCTGCACCGGAGGCGAGATGGTCGGGTAGCGGTCGCGGGGATCTCCGAAGGTGTACTGGTCGGGGCTCATGGCGCCGATGCTAGGAACCGACCCCACGAGGACGCCTCACCTGCGCGGGTAGGCGGGCGCGTGGCGCTCGCCTGCCGCTCACCGGACACCCTGCCGGGTGGGGACCGCCGCGACGGTGCTGGCTAGCGTCGGTGCTCCCACCCGTCGAAGTCTGGAGGAACCATGAGAGCTGTGACGTGGCAAGGCCCGCGCGACGTCCGAGTCGAGGACGTGCCCGACGCCCGCATCGTCGATCCGACCGACGCCGTCATCCGCGTCACGAGCACCGGCCTCTGCGGCTCCGACCTCCACCTCTACGAACCTCTCGCCGCCTTCATGACTCCGGGAGACGTCATCGGGCACGAGCCGATGGGCGTCGTGGAGGAGGTGGGGGCCGAGGTTCGCGAGCTCCGCGTGGGTGACCGGGTCGTCGTGCCGTTCAACATCAGCTGCGGCAGCTGCTGGATGTGCACGCGGGGCTTGCACAGCCAGTGCGAGACGACGCAGAACCGCGACCAGGGCACGGGTGCCAGCCTGCTGGGCTACAGCAAGCTCTACGGGTCCGTGCCCGGTGGCCAGGCCGAGTTCCTGCGGGTCCAGTTCGCCGACTTCCTCCCCATCAAGGTTCCCGACGGGCCGTCCGACGACCGGTTCTTGTTCCTGTCCGACGTCATCCCGACCGCTTGGCAGGGGGTCCGCTACGCCGACGTGCCGCGTGACGGGACCCTGGTGATCATGGGGGCCGGACCCATCGGCGACATGGCCGCTCGCGTCGCCCTCCGGGACGGCAACCGGGTGATCGTGGTCGACCGGGTCCCGGAGCGTCTGGCTCGCGTTGCTGCCCTGGGCGCCGAGACGATCGACCTCGACGATGTCGACGACCTCACCTCGGAGATCCGTGATCGCACGGCCGGGCGCGGAGCCGACTCCGTGCTGGACGCGGTCGGGATGGAGGCGCACGGCAGCCCGGTTGCGGAGAAGATGATCAAGACCGTCGGACTGCTGCCCGACCGGATCGCGGACCCGTTGATGAAGCGGGTCGGCATCGACCGGGCCGCCGCACTGCTGGCTGCCATCGACTGCGTACGCCGCGGGGGGACCGTGTCGGTCTCGGGGGTCTACGGCGGGGCGACCGACCCGTTGCCGATGATGCAGATGTTCGACAAGCAGCTCCAGCTGCGAATGGGCCAGGCCAACGTCCGTCACTGGAGCGACGAGATCCTGCCCCTGCTCCTGGACGATTCCGACCCGTTGGGCACGGAGTCCTTCACCACGCACCGGCTTCCGCTCGGCGATGCGTCCGAGGCGTACGCGAAGTTCCGGGACAAGGAGGACGGCATGATCAAGGTCGTGTTCACCCCCTGAGCGGTAGGTCAGGGGTCGAGTGCGGGTGCGGATGGGGCCGCCGCGCCGCCGCGCCGCCTTGTCACGGGGTGGGCCTGCGGTGGTCGCGGGCTCAGCGCATGTGCTGCTTGAACACGCCCAGCAGGTGCAGGGCTGAGCTCGACGAGGTCTCCAGGTCACCGACGACGGACCGCTGGAGGAAGGGGTTGAACCCCTCGACGTCCTGCACGTCCTCGTGGCTCAGCTCGCGGAAGCCCATCGACCAATCCGCAAAGACCCGTGCGTCGAGCGGCTCTCGCAGCAGCGTCAGGATCCCGGTGTGTCGCGGGTCGCGCGAGATCGTGTCGAACAGACCGTCGACGGCATCCTCGGGGCCCTCGAGGGTCTGGATGATGTTGCCGCCGCTGTAGAGCAGGACGCCGCTCAACCCTCGTGCGGCGTTGGTCGGTCGCCAGGTGGCGAGCATCTCGCGCAGCACGGCGGGTGGAGGAGCTCGGCGGCGGAGCTGACGTAGGTGAGGGACAGCACGTGACTCGACTTCGAGAGGGGGGTCGGGAGTGGTCAGATTACTTCCCGCATCGGTCGCCGTCTCGGACTACGCCGAACTCAGATGCTGATCGGGTTCGATCCGTTCTCGGACGCCGAGCGGCAGTTGCGCCGCGCGAGCTTGTCCGGGCTGACGCGCTCGCGCAAAGGGGTGTCACGCCCTGGCTGTCGGTCCGTGTTTAGTGGTGGCAGCACGCGCCGGCTCCAGCCGGCGCCTGACATCGACTGGCACCGGGAACGACGAGGCATCCTCGTCTCGGTTCCTGCCGTTCTCCACTACGGGAAGGCCACAGCTGCATGAACGAGTACAACGAGTACGCCGACGTCCTCGAGGGTGCGTGTCCCTTCGGCGGCAACACCATCGGTGGCGCCCAGACGTCCAAGCCGACGCTCTCGGACTGGTACCCCGACCGACTCCGGGTCGAGCAGCTGCACCGCGACGGAGCCGCCGCCGACCCGCTGGCCGACTTCGACTACGAGGCGGCGTTCAACGCCATCGACCTCGACGAGCTCAAGGGCGACATCAAGCGCTTCCTGACGACCTCGGTGTCGTGGTGGCCCTCCGACTACGGCAACTACGCCCCCCAGATGATCCGGATGGCGTGGCACGCCGCCGGCACGTACCGCATCGCCGACGGTCGGGGCGGCGCCGCGCAAGCGCTGCAGCGCTTCGCCCCCATCAACTCCTGGTGGGACAACGGCAACACCGACAAGTCGCGCCGCCTGATCTGGCCGATCAAGCAGAAGTACGGCAACGCCCTCTCCTGGGCCGACCTGATGATCCTCACGGGCAACTGCGCGCTGGAGATCATGGACTTCCCGACCTACGGCTTCGGTGGCGGACGACGCGACGCGTGGGAGGCCGACGACGCGACCTACTGGGGCGCGGAGTACATCGAGAACAGCAACCCCGAGTCGTTCGACGCGATGGTCATGCGCGACAAGCGCTGGACCGGCGAGCCCGGCGACGCCGACTACGAGCTCGAGCAGCCGCTGGCCGCCTCGCACCAGGCGCTCATCTACGTCAACCCCGAGGGTCCGAACGAGAACGGCATCCCGGCCGACTCCGCCGTCGACATCCGGATCACGTTCGGCCGGATGGCGATGAACGACATGGAGACCGTCGCGCTCATCGCCGGCGGTCACGCGTTCGGCAAGAGCCACGGCAAGGTCGCGGCCGACAAGATCGGCCCGCCGCCGGAGATCGCCCCGATGGAGGCGATGGGACTCGGGTGGCAGAACCCCGAGGGCAAGGGGTTCGCGGAGTACACGATGACCAACGGCATCGAAGGCGCCTGGACCCCGAACCCGACCCAGTGGGACAACACCTACCTCGAGAACCTCTTCGGCTTCGAGTGGGAGAAGATCGAGAACCCCGACACCGGCGCCACGCAGTGGAAGCCGATCGATGCCGGCGCCCCGAAGACGCCCGACGCGCACCTCGAGGGCGTCGAGCACGACCTGATGATGATGACCAGCGACATCGCCCTGAAGGTCGACCCGGTCTACCGCGAGATCTGCCTGCAGTTCCTGGCCGACTTCGACCTCTTCACGACCGAGTTCTCCAAGGCCTGGTACAAGCTGACGCACCGCGACATGGGACCCAAGTCGCGCTACCTCGGCCCCGAGGTCGCTGCTGACGACCTGCCGTGGCAGGACCCGCTGCCCGACCTCGACCACGAGGTCGTGGGCGAGGCCGGGGTGGCCACGCTCACGCAGGCGATCCTACGCACCGGTCTCTCGGTCTCCGACCTCGTCTTCACCGCCTTCTCCTCCGCGGTGACCTGGCGCGACTCCGACAAGCGCGGCGGCGCCAACGGGGCCCGCCTGGCCCTCGAGCCGCAGAAGGACTGGGCGGTCAACCGCCGCACCGTCCCGGTGGTCGCCGCGCTGCGCGGCGTCATGGACGAGTTCAACGCCTCCGGCGCGGAGAAGGTCAGCCTGGCCGACCTGATCGTGCTCGGCGGCTGCGTCGCCGTCGACCGGGCCGCCCGGGCGGCCGGCGAGGACGTCGAGGTGCCCTTCACCCCGGGCCGCGTCGACGCGACCCAGGAGCAGACCGACGTCCCGACCTTCGACTGGCTGGCACCGGTCGTCGACGGGTTCCGCAACTACGTCATCGACGGCTACCCGCAGATGACGGGCGTCGCGCCGGAGAAGATGTTCCTCGACAAGGCGGCGCTGCTGCGCCTCACCGCACCCGAGTGGGTCGCCCTGACCGGCGGCCTGCGCGTGCTCGGCTGCAACCACGACGGCTCGGACCACGGCGTCTTCACCGACCGCGTCGGGGTGCTGAGCAACGACTTCTTCACGACGTTGACGAGCATGGACTTCGAGTGGAGCAAGGTCGACGAGGCCGGGACGACGTTCACCCTCGACGACCGCGACAGCGGACAGCCGGCCTACCGCGCCACGCGCAACGACCTGCTCTTCGGCTCCAACCAGCAGCTGCGCGCCGTCGCCGAGGTGTACGCCGCCAGCGACGGCCACGCCCGGTTCGTGCGTGACTTCGTCGCCGTCTGGACCAAGGTGATGATGGCCGACCGGTACGACGTGAAGGCAGCCCGTCAAGGGCTGAGGTCCTCGCCTCGACGACCGCCCCCGGGACCGACCTGTCGGTCCGGGGTGAGTGTCGTCCCGGCGGCTACCGCTTGGTCAGTTCTACCTCGTCGCTCCGACCTGACACCAGCCCGTCCCCGCCCGGGATCTTCGCCAGGAGGACGACCCCTGGTCCCTTCGGAAGGGCTGGAAGAGTGAGGGAGACTTCACCCCTTTCGCACCACGCCCGGTCCTGGCGCGCGCTAGCTCGTGGGTGCCGTCCTCGGTGACCAGGTAGACCCGCACAGTGCGGTTGCGCAACGCCGGGTTGAGGGTGACGATCGCATCGGCCGAGTGTCGCGTCCGTCGTGTGGCCTGGAGCGTCGCGCCGATCTGCACTTGCGTCGCCCGGATGGGAGACCCGACGTCGTTCGAGGTCACCTGCCATTGCGTAGTTCGAGAAATTCGTCGCTCGAACGAGTAGTTCCCCTGAGCATCTGCCGTCGCCGTCGCAGACGGAGTGAGAGGCCTGCCGGGCTTGCCGCGGAGGAGATTCACCAGCGCGCCCGGCTGCGCGACGCCGGCGATCGTCACCGTCGACACTCCCACAACCCGATCAGGCGTCGAGAGTGTCGGCACAGCTGGAGCCGGCGTCGGGCTGGGCGACGGACTGGATGTCGGCGTGGGCGACGGACTGGGGGAAGTGCTGGGGGACGGACCGGGCGCCGGGGGCGGTGCCGTCGTCGGAACCGGCGTGGGCGTGGGCGTCGGGCCGGTCCCGGTCGCGAGCTCGTCGAGTTGAGCGTCGGTGACCACCAGCGCCTCGTCGAGGCCGGTTGTACCAGGTAGCAGCTTGAAGCCGCCGGCGTCGGCCCGGGCTGCAATAGCGTTGCCCGCGAGCGGGAACAACATGCCACCGGCGGACTTGAGGAAGTAGAGGTAGTCGGTGCCGCTGACCACCTCTACCCCATCAGTGAGCTGGAGCGTCGTCGAGCCGGCGTCGCCGCCGAGTACGGGCACGACGATCTCGTCGTCCACCGCGACGTCACCCTTGACCACCTCGATCACGCGGATGCGATAGAGGGTACGAGGGATCGGAGGGAGCGACGAACCGTCCGCGGCAAGGCCCGGAGAGGTCCCTGGGTCGACGGAGGTGCCGATCAGCCTGCCTATCACGACGGTGTCAGCGGACTCCCCCACCGCGTCGACCGAAGGGTAGACCGGATGGTCTGAGTCGAGCCACACCGTCGGTCGGTCGGCGGGTCGCGGGGTCGACTCTGCGTCGGTACCGGCGCACCCACCCAGGAGTGCGGCGCTGAAGGCCATGACCGCCGTCGAGGCTGCGGCACGCGTTGAGAACTTCTTCGTGAACATCATGGTCTCCTTCACGGGTACCGCTGCTCGAGGCGCCGGACATCGAAGTCCTGGGGCTTGCTGAAGGCAAGCCGGCCCTGCCACATCACACTGTCGGGACCGGTGGCTCGCGTGAAGCCGGCGTCGTTCGGGTGGGTCAGGCTGAGGGCGTGGCCGAGCTCGTGGGTACTCACCTTTGTCCGGATCGCGTCGTTCTCACGATCCAGGGTCCGGGTGTTGAGGTACACGTAGTTGTGGTCGTAGCTCTTGAGCATCCCCCCGAAGCCCGTGCTGCTGAGGGTGATGCCCCAAAGGTCGTCGGCCCAGGTGACATCTGCGACGCTGAGGTCCACCGGAGTGGCGTCACCGGTCCAGGCGGTGAACTCGATGTTGGTCCTCGTCTCGTTCCAGTTCTTCGCAGCCTGGACGATGTTGCCGAGGTACTGGTGCGTCCCGCCGTAGCTGTAGACGAGGTTGACCGAGCCGTCGGGTGCCTGAGGCCAACCGGGTCCGAAGGTGCCGTTGACCGGCCCGACGGCATCGAAGACGACGGACTTCGACTCGTTCCCGTTGCACGACAGGTTGACCACGAGATCGCCCGGTTGGCTGACCTTGATCGGCTGGTTGTAGTCGAGGTTGTTACCCGTCACCTTGAGCCCTACGGTCACCCCGTCCGGCGGCGAGCCGTCCGGACGTGTGACGGTGACGACCGGATCGACGGGACAGCTGTAGCGGGCGGTGAAGGTCTCGCCGGTCAGGCCATGGACTGGATCGATCCGCACGCTGCTGGTGGGCGTGCACACGGCGTCAGCGTCACCCGTCCAGGTCAGCTCCACGGTGACGGCATTCAGGTTGGTCTCGCCGGTCTGGTCGAGGGCGATGAGGAACTGAGGCAGACCGGTGTCGCTCGTCAGGTCGAGATCGCTCAGGCTCACGGCGCCGGTGTCGTCGAGCGACCGCGCGGCCAGGCCGGGCAGGGGCTGGCCGTCGCCGTCGACGAAGGAGACGCTTCCCGACACGTAGCCGCTTCGTCCGGGAGAAAGGATCCTGAGGCTGGTGTAGACGTCGGGTGCGCACTTCGCCGTCGGCGCGACGATGCTGGACGCCAGGACGCGGATGGCGCCGGACCCGCAGGGTCCCCCGGTGAACGCGTCGAAGTTCTGGAGCTGCGCGGAACCATAGTCGGCGTTGACCCACAGGCACTCCGGTCGCTGGGGGTCGGGGTTCACGGTATAGATGTATCCCGCAGAGCCCTGAGCCCCGAGGTTGGTGGATCGAGGGAAGTTGGGACAGGTCGCGGCGGAACCGTAGTCGTAGCACTGGATCTGGTCGACGGAGCCGTTGGCCAGGTACACCCGGTCGCCGAGGACGACTGGCAGTCCGTTCCACGGTGTAGTCCTCGTGATCACGTCAGTCAGCCCGTCCGAGGGACGGCGAGCCGCCGGCGAGGTTGAAGCAGTCTGCCGCGCTCCCGGTAGGGAGACACAGCCCCAACGCGGCACCCGCCGCGTCGAGGACGGGGAACGCAGATCCGAAGCTCCCGGGGAACGAGTCGAGGTCGAGGGGCCAGTCGCCGGAGCACCTGGCGTGGGTCGCGGGCTCGAAACACGTGAGTTTCGCGGCGCCGTCGGAGGTGAAGGGCACGATCACCTTCCCCCCTGCCAACGAGGTCGCGGGCGCCGGGAAGGTCGAGTTGGACAGGGTTCCGGTGATCTCGAGGTCGTAGGGTTGGCCTGCACAGCCGGACTGGGTCTGCAGATCGAAGCAGAGCATCTCGTTGGCCGCTGAGCCGGCGCTCACACCGGCGCCGTTCACGTAGTTGAACGCGTACCACTTGGTGCCGACCCGGACGGGAGCGCTGATGCTGCCCGATGACCCGTCGTTGTTCGCCTCGTTGTCACCGGTCAGCTTGTCGTAGCCGCAGAAAGGGTTGGCCACGTCTTCCAACAGGTTGGTGTCGACACATACCACCCCACCCGAGGAGTCCGACGTCCGCGTGCCCCAGACGAAGAGCCGACCGGTGTTCGGGTCGATCAAGGTGCCTGAGTGGCCCTGCGAGAGGAAGGAGCCGCCGGTCTCGTCGCGGATCTGCCGAGGATCCCCACAGGGGGAGGCATCGGACTGGAGGTGGCACGCAACGACGATGCTGTCGTTGTGATGGAAGACGTTGTAGACGGCGCGAGGTGTCATCGAGACGTCCCACCCGTCGCCTCCACCTCCCCCGGCGTAGGCGGAGGACGGCGGTACGGGAATCGTCTTGGTAGCGGTGTACTCCTTGGTCGCCGCGGACGCCGGCGAGATCACCGTGAGACTCACGGAGATCGCGCCGGCGGCAACGACCGCGAGGAGCTTGCCGGCCCGCCGAGATGAGAAGCGACGCATGTGGACCCCCCCGTGCGCACGAAGCGCATCCTGGCCCGACTTGATTTTCGGGCACCTGATAGGATCCGGGACGCTAACAGCGGGCGTTCGTGGCTGACAATGGTCATTCCAGGGTGGTCTAGCGCGACCTGGGGCCGGCTACGCTTACTTCGCGCCGTCCGCCGACTCGACTTGCGCCGCACGAAGCCGCGCGGAGAGAAACCGCGCCGTGGCGCTCTCCCCGGCCCGAGCCACGTCCTCGGGCGTGCCGGTCGCGACCACCCGACCACCCCCGTCGCCGCCGCCCGGGCCGAGGTCGATGACCCAGTCGGCGCTGATGATCGTGTCGAGATCGTGCTCGACCAGGACGACGGTGTTGCCGGCGTCGACGAGGCGGTGCAGCTGGCGCACCAGCAGCGCGATGTCCGCCGGGTGCAATCCTGACGTCGGCTCGTCGAGGAGATAGAGCGCGTGGCCGCGGCGGGCCCGCTGCAGCTCGGTCGCCAGCTTGATGCGTTGGGCCTCGCCGCCGCTCAGCTCGGTGGCCGGCTGGCCCAGGCGCAGGTAACCCAGGCCGACCTCGCGCAGGGTGGTCAGGCTCCGCGCGGCCGCCGGCACGTCGGCCAGGAAGTCGGCGGCCTCGTCGACCGAGAGCGCGAGCACCTCGGCCACGTTCTTGCCCCGATGCTCGATCTCGAGCGTCTCGGCGTTGTAGCGCGCGCCCCTGCAGGTCGGGCAGGGCGCGTAGGTGCCGGGCAGGAAGAGCAGCTCGACCGAGACCGAACCCTCGCCCTGGCAGGTCTCGCAGCGACCCGCGGCGACGTTGAACGAGAACCGGCCGGCCCCGTAGCCGCGCTCGCGCGCCTCGGGGGTGGCGGCGTACACCTTGCGCACCGCGTCGAACAAGCCCGTGTACGTCGCCAGGTTGGAGCGCGGCGTCCGGCCGATCGGGCGCTGGTCGACTCGCACCAGGCGGTCGAAGGACTCGAGCCCGGTCGCCTCGTCGACGTCGATCTCCAGAGCGTCCGCGCCGTCGGCTCCGTCCTCGCTCGCCTCGTCGGGCGCCTGGCCGAGGTGGCGGCGCACGAGCTCGGCCAGCACCTGGGTGACGAGCGTCGACTTGCCCGACCCCGACACCCCGGTGACGGCCGTCATCACGCACAGCGGGACGTCGACCGACAGCCCGTCGAGGTTGTGGCGGCTCACCCCGCGCAGGTGCAGCGCGCCGTGGGGCGTGCGCTGGGGCCGTTCGAGCGGCTCGGCGCGGCCGAAGAGGTGGTCGCCGGTGATCGAGCCCGCGACCCCCTCGAGACCGGGCACCGGCCCGGAGTAGAGCACGTGGCCGCCGCCCTCACCGGCACCCGGACCGATGTCGACGATCCAGTCGGCCCGGCGGACGACGTCGAGGTCGTGCTCGACGACGAACAGCGAGTTGCCCGAGCTCTTGAGCGCGTCGAGCACCTCGAGCAGGGGCTCCGCGTCGGCCGGGTGCAACCCCGCCGAGGGCTCGTCGAGCACGTAGACGACACCGAAGAGGCCCGAGCGCAGCTGGGTCGCGATGCGCAGCCGCTGGGCCTCGCCCGGTGAGAGCGTCGTCGAGCCGCGTCCGAGCGCGAGGTAGCCGAGACCGAGGTCGAGCAGGACGTCGACGCGCGCGACGAGGTCGGCGCACAGACGCACCGCGACCTCGGTGGCCTCCCCCGAGTCGGCCGACGACGTCGCCGTCGCGGCCTCGGTGAGCTCTGCGACGGGGCGCAGCAGCTCGACCAGCTCGACGAAGGAGAGGTTGTTGGTCTCGGCGATGCTGCGCCCGCGGAAGGTCACGGCCAGCGACGCAGGCTGCAGCCCGGTGCCGTGGCAGACCGGGCAGACCGCGGTGCGGATGAAGCGGAGCACCTTGTCGCGCATCATCTGGCTCTTGGTGTCGGCCAGGGTGTGCCGCACGTACTTGCGCGCACTCCAGAACGTGCCGTGGTAGTCGCGACCGGTCGAGTCGTCCGGCTCGCCGCGCCGGTCGACGAGCACCCGCGGTTGCTCGTCGGTGTAGAGCAGCCAGTCGCGCACCTCCGACGACAGGTCGCGCCAGGGCACGTCGACGTCGATGCCGACCGCCTTGGTCACGCGCAGCAGGTTCTTGCCCTGCCAGGCGCCGGGCCAGGCGGCGATGGCGCCGTCGCGGATGCTCACCGAGGGGTCGGGCACGAGAAGGTCCTCGGCGACGTCGTGCGCCTCACCCAGTCCGTGGCACTCGGGGCACGCGCCGGCCGCGGTGTTGGGCGAGAACGCCTCGGCGGCCAGCCGGGCGGCACCCTCGGGGTAGGTGCCGGCGCGCGAGTAGAGGATGCGCACCAGGTTGGAGAGCGTCGTGAGCGTGCCCACCGTCGAGCGCGAGGTCGCGGCACCGCGGCGCTGTTGGAGCGCGACGGCCGGCGGCAACCCGGTGATCTCCTGCACGTGCGGGGCTCCGACCTGCTGCAGCAACCTCCGGGCGTACGGCGCGACCGACTCGAAGTAGCGGCGCTGCGCCTCGGCGTACAGGGTGCCGAAGGCCAGCGACGACTTGCCCGAGCCCGACACCCCCGTGAAGACGACCATCGCGTCGCGCGGGAGGTCGACGTCGATGTTCTTCAGGTTGTGCTCGCTGGCTCCGCGCACATGGACGAAGGAGTCGCTCGGGTCGTGGGGCACGCCCCCTGTCTACCGGGTCGGCCGCAGGTGCGAGCCACCCGCACAGCTGACCGGCGTGGCCGCCGACCATCCGGTCGCGCGCAGGCCCGGTCAGGCCCGGTCAGGCCCGGTCGGAGTCCTCGACGGCATCCTGATCGACGACGGCATCGCGACGTTCGTCGCTCCGCTCGGCGACGACCCCGTTGACGTAGCGCAGCACGACGGCAACCACCGCCACGGTCGGCACCGAGAGGAACGCGCCGGCCACGCCGAAGAGGGTCGAGCCGAGCACGACCGTGAGCAGGACGACGCCGGCGTGCAGGTTGAGGGTGCGTCCCTGCAGCCACGGCAGGAACACGTTGCCCTCGAGCTGCTGGACGACGAGCACGATGACGGCGACGATGATCGCGGCGGCGTACCCGTTCGACACCAGGGCGACCAGCACGGCCAGGGCCCCCACCGTGATGGCGCCGATGACCGGTGCGAATGCCGCGACGAAGGTCAGCACCGACAGGGGCAGGGCCAGCGGCACCCCGAGGATCACCAGGCCGAGCCCGATGAGGACGGCGTCGATCAGGCCCACGAGCGCCTGGGTGCGGACGAAGCCGCCCAGCGTGATCCACGAACGGGATGCGACCTCGGAGACGTGCGCGCCGGCGCTCGGGCCCAGCAGGGCCCTGAGCCACGGCAGGAAGGCGCGCCCGTCCTTGAGGAAGAAGAACGTGAGCACCAGGGTGAGCAGGGCGTTGATGAGCGCGGAGGTGAACGCACCGACCCCGATGAGGACGCCGCTGGCGATGCTGCTGGCGCTGGAGCGCAGCCGGTCCTGGAGCGCACTGACGGCGGAGTTGACCTGCTCCTGGGTGACGAGGTCGCTGCTGGCGAACTGTTTCTCGAGCGTGGTGAGACCTTCGGACGCGCTGTCGGCGATGTCGCTCACCTGCGACCCGACGGTGGGCACCAGGAACAGCACGACCAGCGCGAGGACGGCCAAGAAGCCCAGCAGTGCGACGCCCGAGGCCAGTCCGGCGCCGAGCGGGGTCTTCTGCTCCACCCAGCGCGCAGGCGGCTGCAGCACGGTGGTCAGCACCAGGGCCAGCACGATGGGCAGGAGGATGCTCCACACCTGCCCGACCAGGTAGCCGAGCAGCCAGAGACCGACGGCGATCACCAGCCACCGCAGCGTCCACCGCGACAGCCAGACGACGCCCTCGCCGATCACGCGTTCGCGGCCGGGACGCGCGGGCGTGGGGGTTGGTGCTGCTTCGGCCATCGGGACAGTCTGCCCTGCGGCGCGCTCAGGTCGGAGGTCGGTGCTGTGCAGGCGGCACCGATCCTCGACCTCGGAGCCGGCTCACTCCCACGACACCGGCGTGAGCCGCTCCCAGTCGGTGACGATCGGCACCAGCTCACCCGTGGCCCAGGCCTCGAGCTGGTCGGCGTGGTGGGGGTCGCCCGGCACTCCGGAGGCGCCGGTGGGCACGACCCAGCCGCCCGCGGTGCGGTCGGCGAGGTCCCACACGTAGCGCGCCACCGAGCCGCGGGAGCAGACGTCGGTCTGCCCCGGGTACGACGAGGTGCAGCGCACGCAGTCGCTGTCACCTGAGACCGCCGGGCTCGGCAGCACCGAGGCGTCGACCTCGGGGACGGCATGAGCGGGGGCGAAGACATGGCTCTCGCCCCAGGCGACGGGTGGACGCGCGTCGACCTCGGCGAGGGCCTCGCCGGCCAGTGCGGCCAGGTCGATCCCGAACGGGGTGCGGGCTTGCGCCAGCGCGGGCAGCGCGAGGGCGACGCGGTGGGTGGGGTCGAGGAACGGCGCGAACACGGCATCGTGCTGGTGCTCGGGGGGTGGGTCGAGGAGCGCGGCGAGCTCGGGCCGCGCGACGAGACGTCGTACGACCTCGGTGCGCCAGGCGGCGAAGCGGCCGGCCGACACCGACCCGGCCTCCATCCGGCCGTCGAAGTCGTCGAAGGCGCCCGGCACGAGCTCCACCAGGGTCGGCACGGTAGCGAGCAGGGTGTCGTCGAGGATCTCGACGAAGTCGGCGGTGGTCAGCCCGGAGCGGCCCTCGAGCAGCTCGGCGATGCGGCGCGCCCGGTGGGGCGGGGCGAAGCTGCGGCCGATGGCGTCGCTCTCGGGTCCGCGCCGCTCGTTGGCCGTGACCACCTGCCCGTCGGACGGCACGTCGTGCCGCGGCGGGTCGAGCCAGCCGGACCACTGCGCGCCGTCCCGCGTGGGCACCCGGCCGGCGATGCGATAGCGCACCGCTCCGCTCACGTCGGCGATCACGGCGTTGTTGACCGGCTCGACCCAGTGGTCGAGCGCCCCGTCGACGTCGTCGACGGTCCGGGCGCGCAGCAGCGGCAGCAGCGCCTCGAACCCGACGTCGCCCAGCACGGTGGAGGCGTCGCGCAGGCTGCGGCCGGTCTCGAAGACGACGCCGCGCTCGGTGGCGACGACCTCCACCTCGACGTCTCGCGAGCCGGTCGTGCTCTTCTCGTCGCGCACCGTGATCGTCTCGGTGCGCTGCAGGACGACGTCGTTCGGCGGCGTCTGCTCGTCGAGCACGTCCTGGTAGTCGGCGGCCGCGTTCGTGATCGCCCACGCGACGTCACCGGCGTGGGCGAAGTGCTGCACCCCCGGCACTCCGGGGAAGGCCAGTCCGACGACGTCGCAGGGGTCGGCGGGGTCCTCGCACGCCAGTCGCACCTGCAGGTAGACGCCCGGTTGCTCGATCACGCGGTGCGGGTCGCCGCCGACGAGGGGCCGACCGGACGCCGTCCGAGCACCGCCGACGGCCCACGCGTTGCTGCCGTTGGCCGGGATGCCCTCGTAGCTGAGCAGGTGCGCGCGGTCACCGAGTGCCGCGTCGAGCCGGCGCCGCCACAGCTCGCCGCCGAGGCCGGCGAACAGCAGGTGCTGGCCGTGGAAGACCGCCAACGGCGTCCACTCCTCCCAGGGCTGGGGACTCGCGCCCAGCGCGACGAGCTCGCCGGTGTCGTCGCGCAGACCGACGTTGACTCCCTCGACGTACGCCGACACGAAGTCTCGGGTCTGCGGCGTGAGCGCCTCGAAGGCGCGCCGAGCGGTGTCGACCACGAGAGTGCGGCGGGCCAGACGGTCCCAGCCGAGCCCGGCCTCGCCCACCAGCTCGGCGGTGGTGCCGGTCGCCCGCCGGCGCTGCCACTCCAGCTGCCAGGTGCGGTCGTGGGCGGTGATGCGACCCTGGCCCCAAGCCAGCTCCACCACCGACCCCGCCCTCACGTGAGGGATGCCGTGGGCGTCGCGGTAGAAGCGGGTCATGGGGCTGAGGGTAGCCAGCGGGAGTTTCTCCACCTCAGCGGTGAAACTCCCGCTTCTGTCAGGAAGCTTCACACCAGAAGCGGGAGTTTTGTCGGCAGGCGGTGCCGAGCAGCGAACCTCGCCGGCAGTTTCTCCGCCTCAGCGGTGAAACTCCCGCTTCTGTCAGGAAGCTTCACACCAGAAGCGGGAGTTTTGTCGGCAGGCGGTGCCGAGCAACCGTCCTGGCCGACAGTTTCTCCACCTAAGCGGAGAAACTGCCCCGCGCCTCAGCCAGGAACCTGGCCGAAGTCACCCCGCTGGAACGACTGGTAGGCCTCCATGACCTCGGCCTTGGTGTTCATCACGAACGGACCGGCCCAGGCGAGGGGCTCGCGGATCGGTTGGCCGCCGACGACGATGACGTCGAGCTTGGGCGAGCGGCTCTCCTGCGAGCCGTCGGCCGCGATCGTGAGGTAGTCGCCGGCTCCCAGGGCCGCAGCCTGACCGGCGCGGATCGGACGGCCATCGGTGCCGATTCGGCCGTTGCCGTTGAGCACGTAGACGAGGGCGTTGAAGTCCACCGTCCACGGCAGGTCGAGGCGGGCGCCGGGCTCGAGGGTCGCGTGGACGAGCGACATCGGCGTGTGGGTGGCACCCGGGCCGGAGTGGCCGTCGACGGTGCCGGCGATCACGCGCACCAGGGCGCCGGCGTCCGGGGAGGTCAGCAGCTTCACCTCGCCGGAGCGGATGTCCTGGTACTTGGGGGCGCTCATCTTGGCGTTGCGCGGAAGGTTCACCCAGAGCTGGATGCCGTGGAAGAGCCCGCCCTTGACGACCATCCATTCCGGCGGCGCTTCGATGTGGAGCAGCCCTGACCCGGCTGTCATCCACTGGGTGTCGCCGTTGGTGATGGTGCCACCGCCGCCGTGGGAGTCCTGGTGGTCGAAGGTGCCGTCCATGATGTAGGTGACGGTCTCGAAGCCGCGGTGCGGGTGCCACGAGGTGCCCTTCGGCTCGCCGGGCGCGTACTCCACCTCGCCCATCTGGTCCATCATGATGAACGGGTCGAGGTCGGTCAGGTCGAGGCCGGCGAAAGCACGACGGACGGGGAACCCCTCACCCTCGTAGCCCTGCGGCGCGGTGCTCACGGCGCGCACCGGACGCGGCACGTCGCCGAGCCCGGGAGGCCTGACGCGCTCCAGCACGGTCAGGTCGTCAACGGTCACAGCCGGCATCAGGTGGCTCCTCCTGGTCGGGCGCCGCACGTCCGGTTGACGCTCAGCGCTGGTCTCCGACCACAACAGTAGTTGAATCTTGCACATTCCCGGCGGCCAGGGGCAGCCGTACCTCGACGTCGGTGCCCGACCCGGTCTGCGACGTGATGGCGATCGAGCCGCCGTGGCGCTCGACGATGGAGCGGGTGATCGACAGCCCGAGGCCACTGCCCGGGATGGCCCTCCCCTGGGCGAGGGTGGAGCGGAAGAAGCGCGTGAAGAGAGCGCCCTGCTCCTCCTCGGGGATGCCGATGCCGTCGTCGCTCACGCGCAGCACAGCCTCGCCGCCGCGCTGGTCGAGGGTCACCGTGATGGACCCGCCGTCGGGGGTGAACTTGACGGCGTTGGTCAGCAGGTTGACGACCACACGCTCGATCATGTCGCGGTCGGCCTCGACGCAGACCTCGAGCTGCGGCAGGTCGACGCGCAGGGCGAGCACCCGCTGGTGGGTGCTCATCGGCCCCAGGACGTCGCGCGCCTCCGTCACCGCGTCGCGCAGGTCGAAGACCTCGGCCGCGACCTGCACGCCGTGCTCGGCCACCTTCGACAGCGTCAAGAGGTCGTCGATGAGGGACAGCAGGCGGCGGCTGTTCGACGTGACTCGCGACAGGGCGTCGAGCTGGCGGTGGTCCATGCCGCCCAACGAGCCGTCGGCGAGCAGCTCGAGGTAGCCCAGGATGCTGGTCATCGGCGTCCGGAGCTCGTGGCTCACGGTGGACACGAACGCGTCCTTGACGGAGTCGACCTCGCGCAGCCGCTCGACGGCATCCTGCTCCGCGGTCAGCGCGATCCGTAGGGACTCCTCGACAGCGACGACGTCGGTGACGTCCTCGGACGTGCTCAGGTAACCCGTCGGACGTCCTCGGGGGTCGTTGAGCTGGGTGACGGTGATGCTGTGCGTACGCTCGGTGCCGTCCTTGCGGAGCACCCGGATGAGGGCACCCACCGGTTCACCGACCATGGCGCGCACGACGCTCACGTAGTCCGCCGCGACCCCGAGCTCGGCAGCCTTGTCGGCGATCGCCGCCTCGCTGTGCAGGAAGGAGGTGCGGCGGCCCACCATCTCCTCGGTGGCGTACCCCAGCAGTCGCTCGGCGCCGGGGTTGAACCGCACCACCCGCCCGGTCTCGTCGGTGACGATGATCGCCACGCCGGTCGCGCTGTCGACGATGTTCGACACCAGGTAGCGCTCGGCGTCCGCCTCTCGAGCCGCATTGATGTACTCCCCGACGCGCAGCATCAGCGGGACGACGATGACCGCGCAGGTGATCGCGTAGCCGGAGAGCAGCACCCCGCGGATCTCCTGCGGCACGCCGAAGATCTCCGGGCTCGGCGGGAACGGCCCACGCCCGAGGGCCGAGAGGATCACCGCACACGTGACGACCCCTGCGAGCTGGGCCAGCGACTCCCACGGCGAGATCCGCAGCGCCCCCCACGCCAGGATCGGGATCGTCAGGAAGATCAGGCCCGGCGCTGCCGGGGACAGCAGGAGCAGGGGCGTCGCCACGGAGAGCACCACCCACTGGGCTGCCCGCTCGCGGCCGGTCGCGGCTGAGCCGTAGTCGGGAAGGGTGAGGAAGAACGGTGTGATCAGCACCTGGGAGCCGAGGTGGGCGATCCAGACACCGAGGCCGGTGAGCACGGGGTTGCCGATCCCGGTGAGAGCTGCGGTGAGCGTCATCACCGCGCCGCCGGCGAACGACGACGCGACGCACGCACCCAACCACCGGCGCAGGTCGTCGTCGGTGCGCAGGGACGACGGGCGCGCCCGGCCGCCGCCTCCGGGCCCCCACAGCAACCTCGCGCCCACGGCGACCTCGATCATCACGGCGGCGGCGTGGCCCAGCGCGACGTCGAGCGGCTGCGCCAGGGTTCCCACCGTCACCGCTGCGACGGCGAAGGTCGCGGCGAGGACGACCGCGGAGAAGCGACGAGGGGTGACGAGCAGGACGCCGGTGGCCAGGCCCACCGGCCACACGCCCGCGATGAAGCCCGCCTCGGGAGCACTGAGGCCGGCACCCACGCCGGTGACGACGAGCACCGCGATGAGCACGAGAGGACGAACGCGCACCCAGACGTCCATTCCCTCCCCCTTCCCATCCCGAGGTCGGTCCTGCACGGCGTGCCCATGGTCTCGCCTCCTAGCCTCCCAGGTGCACCCGGCGCGCCGCTCGGCCGCCTCGATACGGTGAGCGGGTGACTCGCACACGGGAACGCAAGGACGTCGTCATCGTCGGGGGCGGGCACAACGGGCTCGTGGCCGCCGCCTACCTCGCCCGGGCCGGGCTCTCCGTCCAAGTGCTGGAGCGGCTCGACCACACCGGGGGCGCCGCGATCTCGGCGCCGGCGTTCTCGGGGCACCCGACCCGGCTGTCGCGCTACTCCTACCTCGTGTCGGTGCTGCCCGAGCAGCTGATGGCCGACCTGCACCTCGACATCACGCTGCTCTCGCGACCGACGGCGTCGTACACGCCGACCTTGCGCCGCGACGAGCCCGGCGGGCTCTACGTGGAGCACATCGAGCGCGAGGCCACCCGGCGCTCCTTCCACGAGCTGACGGGCTCGGACGAGGAGCACGACGCCTGGCGTGAGTTCTACGCCGACGTCAACGACCTCGCCCACGTCGTGGCACCGACCCTGCTCCAGCCGCTGCCGACCGACCGTGAGGTGCGTGACCGGGTCGACCCCGGCATCTGGCGCGACCTCGTCACCACGCCCCTCGGGGTCGCGATCGAGCGACGCTTCACCGACGACACCGTGCGCGGGGTGGTCGCGACCGACGCGCTGATCGGCACCTTCGCCTCGATGCACGACGAGTCGCTCATCCAGAACCGCTGCTTCCTCTACCACCTGATCGGCAACGGCACCGGAGAGTGGCGGGTGCCGGTCGGCGGGATGGGCGCCGTCACCGACGCGCTGGCCAAGGCGGCCGTCGAGGCCGGGGCCGAGATCCGCACGCGCGCAGGGGTGAGCGCCATCCGCACCGACGCCGCCACCGGGTCCGGCTCGGGATCCGGCTCGGGATCCGGAAGCGCCGAGGTGACCTACGACGACGACTCCGGCACCCACACCGTGCAGGCGCGCTTCGTGCTGGCGAACGTGGCGCCGTGGGTGCTGAAGATCCTCCTCGGCGAGCAGGCCGACGCCGCCACGAAGCCTCAGGGCTCTCAGCTCAAGATCAACCTGCTGCTCGACCGGCTCCCCCGGCTCCGGTCGGGAGTCGACCCGGCGCTCGCCTTCTCCGGCACGCTCCACCTCGGCGAGGACTACTCCCAGGTCGAGGCGGCGTACGCCGACGCAGCCGCCGGGCGGGTGCCGACCTCGATGCCGGGCGAGGTCTACTGCCACTCGCTCACCGACCCCTCGATCCTCGGCGACGTGCCCGAGGGCACGCACACGCTGACCTACTTCGGCCTGCACACCCCAGCCGCGCTCTTCGACGCCGACCCCGAGGCGACCAAGGCGCTGGCCGTGCAGCGTGCGATCGCCTCGATCGACCAGCACCTCGTCGAGCCCCTGCTGGCCTGCGTCGCCACCGACGCCGACGGCAACCCGTGCATCGAGGCCAAGATCCCGCAGGACATCGAGCGCGACCTGGCCATGCCCGGCGGCCACATCTTCCACGGCGACCTGGCCTGGCCCTGGGCCCCGCACCGATCACGCCTCGACACCCCGGCCCAGCAGTGGGGCGTCGCCACCGACCTGGACGCCGTCCTGCTCTGCGGGTCCGGCGCGCGGCGCGGCGGTGCCGTGTCCGGGCTCGGCGGCCACAACGCTGCTCACGCGGTGCTCGCGTCGCTCTGAGCACCGCACGCGGCGGTCCGATTTCACCCATCGCTCGCCCGCTGGTATGTTTTCACCTCGCACGACCACCTGCGGCATTAGCTCAATTGGCAGAGCAGCTGACTCTTAATCAGCGGGTTCGGGGTTCAAGTCCCTGATGCCGTACCACCGTTCCAGCAGGTCACGGGCCCACTCCGGAGAGATCCGGGTGGGCCTGAGCTGTTCTCGCAGCCCGCGGACCCAGCGTTGCGCACTCCAGAAGAACCTGGCTCCTCCCGGGACTCGTTCGGCTACAGCTCGCGCACTGCGGCATCGGCGCTCACTCCCGCGAGATCGCTGTGGTGGTAGGGAAGGTCGAGGGTCAGGCCCTCCCACGCCGCCAGCACGACGAGGTCACCGTCGGCCTGGCGCCGGGCGTCGGCGAGGATCTCGTCGATCTCGTCGTCGGTTCGCGTGGGGGCATGATGGAAGAGCACGAGGGTCCGGACGCCGGCCTCGCGAGCGACCTCCACGCAGTACTCCGGGCTGGCGTGGCCCAGGAACCCGACGTCGGGGAACTGCGCGGCGCGGTGCTGGGCGTCGTGGATCATCACGTCCGCATCCGTCACCAGGTCGAGGACGGCGGCGTGGCGCTCACCGAGCCCGTCAGGTCCGCTCCCGAGCGACGTCGGGGAGTGGTCGGACAGGTAGGCGATCGTCGCGCCCTCCCCGCTGACGCGGAAGCCGAAGGTGCGACCACCCTTGTGCGGGATCTCGCGGGCCAGGACGTCGAACCCCTCGATCACGTGTGTCCCCTCGTCGAGGCCGGTGAAGGACCACCCGATGCCGAGCTCTCGCGGCGTGATCGGGAAGTGCGGGGGCGAGAAGCAGCGCTCGAGCACCAGCTCTGCCGACTCGCCCTGCTCGGGCATCAGCACGGCGACCCGGTGGCCGTCGACGAGGCCGCTGCCGAAGAAGGGCAGTCCGTGGGTGTGGTCCCAGTGCAGGTGACCGATGAGCACCGTGCCGTCGTACGGAGCCCCCTCGAGCAGCCCGGTCACGGCCTGCAGGCCGGTACCGGCGTCGAGCAGGATCCGTGGCGGCCCGGCGTCGCGCGCGATGGCCACGCACGAGGTCTGGCCCCCGTACCGCACGAATGCCGCGCCCGGTGCGGGGGTCGAGCCCCGCACCCCGCAGAACGTGATCCTCACCGCGCGGGCATCCTCTCGCGCGAGGGTGCGCAGGTCGTGGATGGTGAGACGCGGGGGATGCAAGCGCTCACGGGTCCCCCGATCAGTCCGATTCCTGGCTCCGCGCCCAGGAGCGGTGCGTGGAGGAGGCTGACTGTGACACGAACCGGCATCGCCCGGGAAGGGCTTCGGGACAATGGGCTCGCGTCCGTAGCGTCACCCTCACGTCCAGTCGTCGAGCGCGTCGGCGAAGAGACCCTCCACCAGCGTGACCTGCTCGTCGAGGTTCTCGACGGTCCAGTCGGCGGTGTCGACCGGCTCGAGCACGCGGACCTCGACGGTGCCCGGAGTCAGCAGCAGCGAGCGGGCCGGCATGATCTCCCCGGCATTGCGGATGACGATCGGCACCATCGGCACGCCGGCCTGCATGGCCAGGTGGAAGGCGCCCTTCTTGAAGGGCAGCAGCCGCGGCGTCGGCGAGCGGGTGCCCTCGGGAGCGATCACGAGCGACCTGCCCGACGACAGGCTCCCGAGGGCCGGTGCCAGCGCCTCGCGGGCCGAGGCCCCGTCGCTGCGGTCGACGTAGGCCACGTCGGCGAGCCACCCCATCGCGGCGAAGGTGGGGTCCTTCGACAGCTCCTTCTTGGCGACGCCGGTGAAGTCGCGGCGCAGCAGCGCCGCCAGGACCACGACGTCCAGCTGGCTCTGGTGGTTGAACACGAACACGGCGGGCCGACGGGTCCAGAGGTGCTCCTGGCCCTCCACGGCCAGCTTCACCCCGGCGCCGGCGAGGGCCAGCTCGGAGCTGATCGCCGCTGCGACCGTCAACGCGGTGCTGCGGTCGCGGTTGACCAGCCCGAGACCGAGACCGGCGGCGACCCCGGTCGCGAGCCCCGCGAAGGACGCCGCGGAGCGCACCAGGGTCGTCGGCGTCCGACGACGGGTGCGGTGCAGCCGGTGCACCGACCACCCGCGCTCGGCGGCGGCCCGGGTCAGGGTGCTGTCGGCGTTGAGCGGTCGGGGTCGCCCGACGGTCGCGAGGTAGGGCACATCCTCACCGCCGTTGCCGTAGGCGTACGACTCCCCCAGGTCGAGGCCACGCTCGGCGGCGAAGTCCTGCACCGCGGTGGCCTTGCCCGGCCCCCACAGGATCGGGCCGTCGACCTTCCCGGTCAGGATGCCGTCGAGGTGCTCGACCTCGGTCACCAGGAGGTGCTCGATGCCGAGGTCCTCTGCTGCCGCCTGGGCCTGGAAGCGCGTCGCCGAGCTGGCGAGGGCCACCGTGTGGCCGGCGCGCAGGTGGGCGCGCACGAGTCGGCGGGCGTCCGGGAAGAGCTGGCCGGAGATCCGGGTGCGGAAGAGCTGCTGGCCCATCGCCTCCATGTCGCCGAGGTCCATGCCGCGCAGCGCTCCGAGGCCCACCCCCACCAGGCGGGTGACGTCGTGGCCGCGCTGTTGCATGTTGAAGACCTCGACCAGGGTGCCGAGGAGCTCCTGCGGGCTGACCGAACGGCTGGCCAGTCGCTGCCGGAAGTAGAGCGCGGCGGAGTACCCGTGGATGAGCGTCCCGTCGAAGTCGAAGAAAGCACCGACGTCCGGCCCCTGGGGACCGGACGCGACGTCTGCGACGAGGTCGTCGATGTCGGCCACCTCAGCCACCGATCGCCATCGAGCGGACGACGCCGATCGCGTCGGTCACCCGCGCCAGCTCGTCAGCGAGCTGTCGTCGTGCCTCGCGCAGCTCGTCGCCACCCGGGCCGAGGAGGTCGCGGTTGCCGGCGAGCTTCACGGCACCGCCCATGAGGTCCTTGGAGATCGACTCCGGGGAGTGCAGCTCCTGCTGGAGCCACCGCTGCCGGGCCACGCCGAGGCTCTCGGCCACCAGGGCGTCGCCGTCCAGCGGAGCCGCGGGCTCGCGGGTGACCAGCCGGTCGGCCACCACGGAGTAGGCCTCGAGGAACGGACCGATGACGCGGTGGGCCAGCAGCAGGTGCGAGCCGGCGAGCTCTTCGGTGAGGGCGCTCGTCGTGACGTCCTCCGGCGACCAGTTCGGGCGCACCAGGGCGGTCTCGTAGCGGATCCGGTCGTCGAACTCGCGCTTGGTGGCGAAGAAGAACTCGTACTTCAGCAGGTCCCGCAGCGCCAGGGCGTGCGACCAGATGGCGTCCACGGTCTCGGCTCCCGCCGCGGGCTCCTCCCCGGCGGCCTGCACCATGGCGACCTCGAGGATCGCGCGCTCGATGAAGTAGTGGGTGACGGTGTTGCGGTAGAACGCGGCCTCGTGCTGGCGGTCGGGGGCGATGGAGTAGACCGGCTCGAGGCCGCCGGCGTACTCGACGACGACACCCTCGCGCACCAGGGTCGCCAGGGCCCGACGCAGACCCTCGGGCCGACCCAGGTCGACGTCGGCGGTCAGCGGGAGCCGGCGTTGACGCACGTAGACCACCAGAGGCTCGAGCACCTCGAGCGTCTCGGCCAGCGTCATCGCCCGATCGTCGTTGTCGAGCAGCCCGAAGGTGACCAGCGCGGCCGGGGTGATCGGGGTGGCGTCGTTGATGCGGTGCGCGACCTCGAACGCCACCCGCGGCACCAGCTCGGTGAGGTCGTCGGACTTCGCGCGGTCCCGGGCGTCGCTCAACGCCGCGCGCAGCGACAGTGGCGGCCCGAAGCGCACGTGCACGCGGCCGCGCCGACGTCCCTGAGCGCGCGCGAAGCGGTAGAGCCACGTCAGGCTCTCCGGGGTCTTGGTGCCGCCCCCCTCCTCGCGCGACAGCGCGGAGACCTCGTGCTGCTGGTCGTAGACGATGGAGACCGGCACGAGGTAGGCGTCGTCAGCAGCGTCGCCGTTGGCACCGAACGCGTCGACCAGGTAGCGCAGGACGCCCATCCGGGGTGGGCGCAGCTTGCCGGTGCGGGTGCGACCACCCTCGAAGTACCACTCGAGGTTGGCGTGCTCGCGCAGCAGGAAGCCGAGGTAGAGCCGCAGCATCGCCGGGTAGATGGGGTCGTTGCGGCTGGAGCGACGGATGAAGATCAGGCCGCTGCGACGCCCGAGCTCCGACAACGGCCACATGGCGAGGTTGATGCCGCCGAGGGTGTAGTTGGCCGGGAAGCGGTGCCCGCGCATGGCCGCCCGCAGCACGAGCGGGTCGAGGTAGGACCGGTGGTTGGGCAGGAAGACCAAGGAGTGTTGCTGACCGAGCTCGGCCAGCTCGTCGAGACCACTGGTGTCGACGTCGACCTCGTAGGAGCGGGTCAGGAAGCGACCCATCCGGTCCCACAGCCGGATCGCGGACTCGTCGACGTAGGACGCCATCTCCGAGAGCGCCTCGTGCGCCTCGGCCCGCAGCCCGTCCTGGCCGCGGCCGGTGCGCTGGACGAGGTCGGCGATCGCCTCGGCGTAGCCCTCCGATGCCAGCACGGCCTCGACTGCTCCGCGTTCCGCCTCGCTCGACCCCATCTGTGCAGCCTAGTGGCCCACGTCACAGGGGCCGACGGACCGCCCGGCGGGCGGGCGTCAACCGCGCAGACGCACGGTGCGGACGAGATCGCGCTGGATCTGCCGATCGGTCCAGGCGAAGCGCACCCACTTGCCCTCGCTGAAGAGCCGGGTCTGATCGGCGGAGTACGCCGAGGACGAGTCCTCGTCCTGGCTGTAGGTCAGGATCGTCCGGGTGGAGAGTCGCCCCCTCGGCAGGAACGCGATCGACTGGATGTGCGACGAACCGTAGGTGACGGCGCGGTAGCGATCGCCGTGGGCAGCCGGCGCGCGGGACGCGAGAGCGTTGGCATTGCCCGCGGCGTCGCCGGTCCCGCCGCCCAGGCCGATCAACGGCGCGCCCGGGTCGCCGGCGACCTGCAGCTCCCCCCACGGGGTGTCGAAGGCGATGTTGCGCCGTCGCAGGGAGTCGATGGCGTCCTGCATCGCCTGGATCACCGCCGGGTTGGCGCTGTTGAGCCCGCGGGGGGTGTTCAGCGGGTCGGCGGGACTGAACTGGACGCGCCACAGCTGGACGTCGTCAGGCACCCGCGCGATGAACTCCTCGAAGATGTGGGTGCCGACGGAGGTGCGCCGCGAACGACCGTCCCACGCCTCCAGCACCTCGCAGGCCCTTGACTCCCCCGTCGCCGCGCAGACGTCGTCCAGCGCGCCGCCCTGCCGCATCACCTCGGCTGCCCGCACGCGGTTGTCGTGCTCGTGGAAGGCCAACGACCGGGGCGTCTCCTTGCCCTTGCCCTTCAGCTGGTCGATGACGTACTGCGAGACCATGCGGGTGCGCATCGTGCGTTGGCACTGCTCGCAACCGATGATCGAGTCGTAGCCCTCGAGCCGGTCGGCCGGGTTGGGCAGCCAGTAGGAGTCGTTGGCGTTCATCACCCAGTCGCGCCGGACGGTCGACGGCAGGTTCTTCGGTCCGAAGATGCCCGGCCGCTGGGCGTCGGCGTCGGTGCCCCAGGCGCAGCGGCTGTCGGCAAACGTGCCGTCGAGGCCCGGCAGCCCGGCCACCTGGTCGAGCACGGCCCCGACGGGGGTCAGGCAGCGGTTCTTCATCTCGTTGGTGACGTTCGGCACGACGGAGTGGTCGGCGTAGAGCACATTGCCCTGGCGGTCGGCGGCAGTGGTGTTGACCCACGGCATGCCCCCGGCCCGGTCCTGGCGGTGCAGCAGGTCGCGCACGTTCTTGGCCTTGCCCATCTCGAGGAAGGTGTCGATGGTGCGCAGCTGTTCACCGTTGGCGTCGCGGATCGCCCACACGCTGGTCGCCGACCACGGGGTGAGGGTGGCCGGGGAGTCGATGACGTAGCCCTGAGGCGTGCGGTACATGTCCTCCTCCACCGTGCCGAGGGAACCGTCTTTCTTCTTCACCGTCACCCTGACCACGCGGTGCTCGAGCTGCTGCTGGCCCGTCCTCGGTGAGGTAGGTGGTGGGGCCGACCAGCTTGTACTCGTACGGCGTGAAGCGGTACGCCGTCGACACGGTGTGGCTCCAGGCCACGTTGTTGTTGAAGCCGATGTTGACCACGGGCGAGCCGATGAGCGAGGCGCCGGCGACGTCGTACTTCTTCGGGATGGTCAGGTGCTGCTGGGTGAAGTGGTAGCGCCCGAACCACGGGAAGTGCGGGTTGCCGAGCAACATCGCTTTGCCGGTGGAGGTCTCAGCGCCGCCGACCGCGGTGGCGTTGGATCCGAACGGGCTCTCCGGGTCCTTCCCGAGCGCTGCGAGCAACGTGTCGCGCTCAACGGCGGTGAACGCGGCGGCACGCAGCGGAAGCTGGGGCAGGCCCGGGTCATCGGGCGCTGGCGGGTCGGCGTCGACGATCTCCTTGACGAAGACCCCGGCCGAGGCGAGCAGGTTGGCGAGATAGACGCCGTACCAGACGTCGATCGGCTTGGCATCGGGCTTCAGGTACCCGTTGCCCTTGCAGGCGGCGTCGGTGACGTTGTTGGCGCGCAGCCACTTGTTGATACCCGCGACGTAGCCCCTGACCATGGCCCGCGCTTGCGAACCGGGACCGGCCGGTGACTTCAGCAGCTTTTCGACGACCTTGCGGTTGTGGAGGTCCGTCACGAATGCATCGACCTGCAGGTTCGAGGCGTCGAGCGTCACGTAGTCGGTGTAGCTCTCGTTCGGCCCGAACCAGCGTGACCGCTGCCCGCGCCCGGTGACGAGGGTGTCGGCCAGGGTGCAGATCGAGGACTCGGCCGCGCCGTAGCCGCTACCGAACCCGAGCGAGCCGAAGTCCTTCGCCGTGATGTGCGGGATGCCGTGCTCGGTGAACTCGATGGTCGCGTCGTAGCGACCCGTGCTGGACCCGTTGCCGGGTCGAGTGCTGAGCTCAGCCGATGCCGATGGCCGATGCCGAGGGCGCCGACGCCGCCACGGCTGCCCGCTGGGTCACGTGGTCCGGCTGGGACGCGACTGCAGCGGCCGACGTCGGCAACGAGCTCGCAACCGGGACGAGCGAGCAGGCCGCCATGAGGGCGATGATTCGACGCATGACCGCTCAACGGCCGAGCGTGACCGGGGTTACGCCCGGGCGGCCGACAGCCCCAGGCCCCGCCGGGTGGCGGGGACGTCGATCGCGTCTAGTTCGTCAGCTTGCGGACGACGACGAACAGCACGATGGTGCCGACCACCCCGCCCACGGTCTTGAGAATGTTGTCGGTGCGGGGCTCGCCGGTGGTGACGTCGACGTAGTGCGCCTTGATCGAGGCCACCTGACGGCTGGCGATCGTCTTGGGCGACGAGCGGTGGAGCAACTGGTCGATCGTGGTGGCGAGTCGCTCACGCGTCTCCTCGATCTCACGGGCGAGGTCGTCTGCTTCTTTGCTCACGCACAGAGGCTATCAATCATCGACGAGGCCCGGCTGGGCGACCGTGCCCGCAACCGTGCGCGGGTCGAACCCGAAGGGCAGCTCGAGGCGGTGACGGCGCATCAGGTCCTCGTCGGTGAGCACGTCGTACGTCGTGCCGTCGGCGACCACGTGGCCGTCGCTGAGCACGACCGAGCGCTCGCACAGCTCGAGGGCGTAGGGCAGGTCGTGCGTGACCATCAAGACGGTGACGTCGAGCGAGCGCAGGATGTCGGCCAGCTCGCGGCGCGACGCGGGATCGAGGTTGGACGACGGCTCGTCGAGCACCAGGATCTCCGGCTCCATCGCCAGCACGGTCGCCACCGCGACCCGACGGCGTTGCCCGAAGGAAAGGTGGTGCGGCGGACGATCGGCGAAGTCGGCCATGCCCACCAGGTCGAGCGCCGACATCACCCGTGCGTCCAGGGCGGGGCCCTTGAGGCCCAGGTTGGCCGGGCCGAAGCCGACATCGGCGCGCACCGTGCCCATGAAGAGCTGGTCGTCGGGGTCCTGGAAGACGATCCCGACCCGCCGCCGGATCTCCTGGAGGTGCTCCTTCTCGACCGGCATGCCGCTGACCGCGACCGAGCCTGCCCCGGCCACGAGGATGCCGTTGAGGTGCAGCACGAGGGTCGTCTTGCCGGCACCGTTCGGGCCCAGCAGAGCGACCCGTTCCCCCTGGTGCACGTGCAGGTCGACCCCGGCGAGCGCCTGGTGGCCGTCGGGGTAGGCGTAGGCGAGACCACTGACCTCGAGGACGGGGATGCTCATGGCCGGCTCACCGGGGCATCTTGCCGGTGTAGCCGCGCGAGAGCATCGCCAGGTGGACCCGCTCGCCGCGTTCGTAGGAGCGGATGAACAGCGCACCGAACGACCTGGCCAGCACCGGCCAGTGCGTGGGGTTGCGCGCCTCGAACCCGCGTGAGGCCCGCGCGACGTTCATCCGGCGCAGCTCGTCGGTCACCACGGCGAGGTAGCGGATCATGAAACCCATGATCTGCACCAGCATGGTCGGCATCCGCAGCCGCTCGAGCCCCTTGAGCAGCGCTTGCGGCTCAGTGGTGGCCGCGAGGGTCAGGCTGGCGATGACCCCGAGCGTGGCGGTGGCGAGCAGCCCGAAGCCGGCGAGCAGTCCCGACTCCGACACGCTCACCCCCAGGACCTCGATGCGTGGCCCGCGGGCCACGAACGGCAGCAGGACCGCGAAGAACACGAACGGCACCTCGACGACCATCCGCTTCAGGATGTACGTCACGGGCACGCGCGAGGCGCCGACGACCGCCAGCACGACGAGCAGGTAGACGCCGAAGGCCGCGAACCAGTCGTCAGGCGTGGCCACGACGGTGATCATGAACGCCAGCAGCGCCAGGATCTTCAGGTGGGCCGGGGCCCGATGGACCACGGAGTGACCGTGGAAGTGCAGCAGGTGGCCGTGCTCGCCGCCCACCTACTGACCTGCACCATGACCGGCGTCGTGACCGGCGTCGACGGGTTCCGGCGCGCGACGACGGACGGCGTAGGTGACGCCTGTCCCGAGGCCGAGGACGACCAGGACGCCGACCACGCCCGCCACCCCGACCGAGGCGCGGTCGTTGTCGACGAAGCTGCTGCCGTAGCCCGCGAACGGGCTCTCCCCGGCGGCGTGGTCGGTCTCGGTCGCGGCGAAGCCCTGCTCCTCCGACACCTTCGTCAGTCCGTCGGGAGAGCTGGCGGCATAGAAGCTGACGACGCCGGCGAGCAGGAGGGCCGCGAGGAGGATGCCGAGGGCCACCATCGTGTTGCTGACCCGGTTCATGCGTTCGCTTCCTTGACCGTCGAGGTGCGGATGACGAGCTCGCGCTTCTCGACCACCTGTCGAGCGCCGTGGACGAGGTCCGGGCGGACCGCGATGATCGCCCCGACCGCCAAGAAGGTGATGACCGCCTCCCCGATGCCGATCAGCACGTGCACGCCGACCATGGCGGTGGCCAGGCTCCCGAGCGGGATGTCGGCGGTGCCGCCGACGGCGTACAGACCGACGAAGGCGAGCGAGGCCACCGGGACGCTGACGAGGGCGCCGAGCCCCGCGCAGACCGGCACCATCGCGGTGGTGTGGGGCAGGACCCTCTGCAGACCGCGGAAGACGCACCAGCCGACGAGCACCGTGGTCACCCCCATCAGCAGGATGTTGGTGCCGAGCGCGGTGATCCCGCCGTCGGCGAAGAGCAGGGCCTGGACGATGAAGACCGTGCTGGTGCAGAGCACAGCGGCCCACGGGCCGATCAGCACGGCGGCGATCGCCCCGCCCAGCAGGTGACCGCTGGTGCCGGAGGCCACCGGGAAGTTGAGCATCTGGGTGGCGAAGATGAACGCCGCCACCAGGCCCACCAGCGGCGCGGTGCGGTCGTCGAGCTGGGTGCGCGCCTTGTAGAGCGAGAGGCCGACGACGGTGACGGCCACTGCTCCTGTCGCGATCGACGTCGGCGCATCGAGGAATCCGTCGGGCACGTGCATGGGCAGCTCTCCTGGTCACTAAGTTCTGGTGGAGTCGTGTCACGGTCGATCCGGCGCGGCGTTGATCACCCTACGCTGTTGCAAGACGTTCGCAATAACCCCCGTTTCGGATTGGACGAGTCCCATGAGCACTGCCACCCGCCTATCGGTCGGCGACCCCGCCCCCGACTTCACCCTCCCCAGCGACACCGGGGCCGACGTGTCGCTCTCCGGCCTGCGCGGCCGCAAGGTCGTCGTCTACTTCTACCCGGCAGCGATGACGCCTGGCTGCACCAAGCAGGCCTGCGACTTCAGCGAGTCCCTCGACTCCCTCCGGGCCGCTGGCTACGACGTGCTCGGCATCTCGCCCGACAAGCCCGAGAAGCTCGCCACGTTCCGCGAGAAGGATGGCCTGATGATCACGCTGCTCTCCGACCCGGACAAGGCTGTCATGACCCGCTACGCCGCCTTCGGCGAGAAGTCGATGTACGGCAGGACGGTGCAGGGCGTCATCCGTTCGACGTTCGTGGTCGACGAGGACGGCAGGATCGAGCTGGCGCAGTACAACGTCAAGGCCACCGGCCACGTCGCCAAGCTGCGTCGCGACCTCGGGCTCGACTGAGATGGACTGCTGACACAATGAGCGCGGCGTCCGCAGGTGGGGGCGCCGAGCCGAAGTGGTGGAATTGGCAGACACGCAGGTTTTAGGTACCTGTGCTCCAGGGCGTGCGGGTTCAAGTCCCGCCTTCGGCACCCGGTCAGCCGACCCCATAATGATCCGGTGAGCGAACAGAGCCCGTGGGGCCAGCCCCCGCCGCCGCGCCCTCCTGCCGGCGGCTCGTACCCGCCGCCCCCGCAGGGCCCGCCCGGAGGACCGCCCACCGGCAGCTGGAACCCCCCGTCCTACGGCGGCGGCCCGACGGGCCCTCCCCCGCCGAGGAGCCGCACCGCTCTGATCATCGCGATCGTCGCCGGCGTGCTCGTCGTGATCGCCGCCATCGTGGTGACCTTGGTGGTCACCACCGGCGGTGACGACACCCAGCAGGCCGCCGACGAGCCGACGTCGAGCGCACCCTCCGGCGACCCGGCCGACGACGTCCCGACCGACTCCACCGACGAGGTCCCGACCGACCCGACCAGTGCACCCGACGCTTCGACCCCCGTCCCGCAGGACGCCGTCGTCGGCGACGGCTACTACTTCGAGCTACCCGGCGTCGGTTGGCAGGACGCCCTCGACGAGACCCAGTCGAGCGGACTGGGCTCGACCCTCGACTCGATCATCATCCTCGGCACCTCGCTCGACCTCGCCCAGAGCAACATCCTGGTGGAGGCCCTGAGCTCGGGTGGCGCACCGGACCTCGAGGCGCTCGAAGGTCAGTGGAAGCGCAACCTCAGCGGCACCGACGGCGCTGTGCCCGACGACATCGACGACATCGAGATCGCTGGGGAGCGCGCGATCGGCGTGCGCTTCAGCGACCGCGTCAACGTCAACGGCTTCTCGATCGACCAGGTCGCCTACCTCGTGCTCCATGACGGCAACCAGTACTCGATCGCGCTGAGTCTGCCGTCGGAGGACGACGCCGTCTCCGAGGGTGACTTCGAGAAGGTGCTCGCCAGCTGGACGTGGACCAGCTGAAGCTTGAGGGCTCGAGGCCGCCGCAGGCTTCACCGCGGCCCCGTTCAGGAGTGTCACCACCACGCACGCAGGAGCAGTCGTCGACGCTGTCTGCGCGGATCCGCAGCCGCTGAGTTGCAACCTAGGGGCTGCTCGATCGCAGGACCTGGTGAGCCGACCAGCAGCCGCAACCAGGCACTGCTCAGTCAGACGACACCGGCGACGTCTCCGGGTCGCTCTCAGTAGAAGACGCCCTCGACCTCGAGGAGGCCGTCAAGAACGGCGCCAAAGCCCTCGGTGACCTCGGCTGCGAGGAATCCCCTGACGCCCGCCGCTCCGTGGCAGTCGGTGAGATGGCAAGGAAACAGCTCGCCCTCGACCTCACCGACAACGACGCCAACGATGTAGAGGCAGCAACGACTGGCCCGACCGGTGGCCGTGGGGTGTACCCTCTACGCCCACCTCGACCCCGACGGGATGCACGGGTTCCTCGACAACGTCGGCGGCGGCGACGTCCTGATCGAACAGATCAGGGCGTGGTTTCGTCGACGCCTCGCCCAGGGGCTCGGCTGCTCAGCCTCCGGGGGCTCACTGGGCTTCGTCGACGCCTCGCCCAGGGGCTCGGCTGCTCAGCCTCCGAACGGCCCGCTGGGCTTCGTCGACGCCTCGCCCAGGGGCTCGGCTGCTCAGCCTCCGGGGGCTCGCCGGGCTTCGGCGAGGCCCTCCGACGGCCTGTGAATGCCCGGGAGGTCGGCTGTTCAGCCCTCGTCGTGCAGGAACGACGGCAGCTGGGGCGCCAGCTCTCGCAGGGCGTGGCCGCGGTGCGAGATGGCGTCCTTCTCCTCGCGGGAGAGCTCGGCGGTGGTGACGCCCGGCCGCTCGTCGGCGACGAAGAGCACGTCGTACCCGAACCCCCCGGCGCCACGCACCTCGCGCAGGATCGTTCCGTCCATCCGGCCCTCGACGACGAGCTCGCGACCGTCGGGCAGGACGACCGCGACCGCGCAGACGAAGTGGGCACCCCGACGCTCGTCCGGAACGTCGTCGAGCTGAGCGAGGAGGAGCTCGTTGTTGCGGTCGTCAGACTTGGGCGGGCCCGACCACCGGGCCGAGAGCACTCCCGGCATCCCGTTCAGGGCGTCGACGCAGAGGCCGCTGTCGTCGGCCACCGTCGCGAGACCCGTCGCGGCCACGCCGGCCCGAGCCTTCAGCAGCGCGTTGCCGGTGAAGGTCGGCTCGTCCTCGACCGGCTCGTCGTAGTCCGCGACGTCGTCGAGCCCGACGACCTCCAGGCCGGGCACGTGCTCGGCCAGGATGCGCTTCATCTCGCCGATCTTCTTCGCGTTCCGCGACGCCAGGTGCAGACGCCCGCTCACGGGAGGCTCGCGCGGGGTGCTCACGCTCCCAGGGCCTCCTGCTGCAGGCGCGTCAGGTCGGCGCAGCCCTTTTCGGCCAGACCCAGCAGGGCGTCGAGCTCGGCCCGGTCGAAGGCCGCCCCCTCGGCGGTGCCCTGCACCTCGACGTAGGAGCCGGCGCCCGTCATCACGACGTTCATGTCGGTCTCGGCGCGCACGTCCTCGACGTAGGGCAGGTCGAGGCGTGGGACGCCGTCGATGATGCCGACGCTGATGGCGGCGACCGAGCCGGTCAGCGCGCCGGCGACGCCGAGCGAGGCGCAGGCGTCGACCAGGGCGACGTACGCCCCGGTGATCGCGGCGGTGCGGGTGCCACCGTCGGCCTGGAGGACGTCGCAGTCGAGCTGGATCGTGTTCTCCCCCATCGCCTGGTAGTCGACGACCGCGCGCAGCGAGCGTCCGACGAGGCGGCTGATCTCGTGGGTGCGACCGCCGATACGACCCTTGACGGACTCACGGTCGGAGCGGGTGTGGGTCGCCCCGGGCAGCATCGCGTACTCCGCAGTCACCCAGCCGAGCCCGGAGCCCTTGCGCCAGCGCGGCACCCCCGCCGAGGCCGAGGCCACGCAGAGCACGCGGGTCCTGCCGAACTCCACCAGCACGGAGCCGGCGGCGTGGTCGAGCCAGTTGCGGGTGATGGTCACCGGTCGGAGCTCGTCGTCGGCCCGTCCGTCTACGCGAGAAGTCATGCCCCCGACCCTAGTGGCCGCGCCCGGGTGCGGAGATACTCGACGTCACCGACCCGCGCCAGCACCCAGGAGACCTCGATGAGCACGAGTGGACTCCGTCGCGAGCTGGTGCAGGCAGACCTCGCGATGCGCGACGGCGCCTACGTCGCTCGGCTCGCCCCGGTGCTCGGGCGACTGATGAGGCTGTACTTCCGGTCCGAGGTCCGCGGCATGGACGCCGTGCCGGCCGAGGGCGGCGCCCTCCTCGTGTCGAACCACTCCGGCGGCCTCCTGCCGATGGACGTCCCGATCATCGTCGCCGCCTTCGTGGAGGAGTTCGGCGCCGGACGACCGCTCTACGTGCTGGCCCCTGACCTGCTCTTCACCGGGCTCGCCGCCCCGATGGTGCGACGCTTCGGCCTGATGCCGGCCACCCGCGAGAACGCCGCTGCCATCCTCGACTCCGGCGCCGTGACCGTCGTCTTCCCTGGAGGCGACCACGACAGCTTCCGCCCGTCGAGCGCCGCCAACACGATCGACTTCGCCGGGAGCACCGACTACGTGCGCACCGCCCTCGACGCCGGCGCACCGCTCGTCCCCGTCGTGAGCATCGGGGGCCAGGAGGGCCAGCTGCACCTCGCGCGTGGCGCGGGTCTGGCCCGGCTCCTGCGACTCGACCGGCTGATCGGCCGCTCCTCCCTGCCGATCTCGATCGGCCTGCCGTTCGGGCTGACGCCGCTGCTGCCGCCGAACCTGCCGCTGCCGACGAAGATCATCACCCAGGTGCTCGACCCGATCGACGTCGTCGCCGAGTTCGGCGTCGACCCCGACGTGGGAGAGGTCGACGCGGAGGTCAGGCGACGCATGCAGGACTGTCTCGACGAGCTCGCCCGAGCCAGGCGCTTCCCGGTCATCGGGTAGCGCCTACTTCACCTCGGCGCGCAGGATGCGTAGTACCCCGAGCGTGAGCGGGAGCCCGAGCCACAACGCACCGGCCGTCACCAGGTGTCCCCACTCCGAGCCGGACACGGAGAGGTCGTAGAGCGGCCCCTGGGCGAACTCGAAGTCGATCCACGGCCGGATGTCGGCGAACGCCTCGATGGTGGCTGCGAGGACCGCGAAGACCGACACCGGGATCGCTCGGTAGGCGACGAGGACGACGATGGCAGCCGGGGTGTTGAGCAACAGGCACGCCAGGGCGAACCCGAGGCTCATCGCCAGCACCTGGGTGACCAGGAACCCGCCGAGGAAGCGGCTGCCGAGCTCGAAGGTCGTCAGGTCGGGCTGCACGACTTGGCAGATCGAGGCGCAGACCAGCCCGATCACCACCGACAGCGCGACGGCGAGCAGGGTCAGCACGATGCCCACGAGGTACTTCGCCAAGATGACCCGTCCTCGTCGCGGCTCGAGCGCGAAGGTCACCATCGCGGTGCGCTGGGTCCACTCGCTGGTGACGAGCATGATCGCCAGCACGGGTAGTACCACCGCGGTGATGTAGCTGGCGAAGATCGCGTAGTCGCCGGCGCTCGACGTGCCGTTCTCGATCAGCACGACGAGCAGCAGTCCGCCCTCGACCAGGATGATCAGGATCGCGATCGCCGCCACGAGCCAGAAGCTGGCCAACGTGTCGACGGCCTTGCGGAGCTCGACCTGCACCAGCCGCAGCAGCGGGGTCGGAGCGGTCTGCGAGAGGTCGAGCTGCTGGGGTGCGGAGGTGCTCATCGCGGGGCTCCTGGGTACTGGCCCGACGGCGGGGGCGGCGGGGGCGGCGGGGGCGGATAGCCGGGCGGCGCCTGCGCGACGTGCTCGCGCTGGGTGCCCGAGGTCAGCTCGAGGAACAGGTCCTCGAGACCGGTCTCGACCGAGCGGAGGTCGGTCAGCACGACCTGGTGCTCGGCGGCGACGCGACCGACGTCCACGCTCTCGCACGCGGCGGTCAGGGTGTCGGGGCCGCGCGTGACCGAGATGCCTTGCGCTCGCAGCGCGTCGGCGAGCCGGGCGTCGTCGAGCGAGGCGACCGTCGTCGTCGCGGAGCGGGTCTGCTGCCGGCTCTCGAGCAGCGTCTTCTTGTCGCCCTGCGCGACGATCCGGCCGCGCCCGATGAGGATCATCTCGTCGGCGATGAGCTCGACCTCGTTGAGCAGGTGGCTGGAGAGCAGCACGGTGCCGCCGCGGTCGGCGTAGGACTTGAGCAGCCCGCGCATCCACCGGATGCCGGCCGGGTCGAGACCGTTGGCCGGCTCGTCGAGCACGAGCACCTGCGGGTCGCCGAGCAGGGCGTGAGCGATGCCGAGGCGCTGCTTCATGCCGAGGGAGTAGTGGCGCAGGCGTCGCGTCGACTCGTCGCCGCTGAGCGAGACGAGGTGGAGCATCTCGTCGACGCGCGCCCTCGGCAACCCCATGCCCTGCGCGCCGAGGGTGAGGATCTCCCGGCCGGTGCGGCCGCCGTGCTGGGCGCCGGCGTCGAGCAGCACGCCGACGTGCCGACCGGGGTTGGGGAGGTCCCGGTAGCGATGACCACCGATGGTGGCGCTGCCCGAGGTCGCCGGCGTCAGGCCGACCAGGATCCGCATCGTGGTCGTCTTGCCCGCCCCGTTGGGGCCGAGGAACCCGGTGACCCGCCCGGGTCGAGCGGTGAAGCTGATGTCGTCGACGGCGGTGAAGGTGCCGTACCGCCGCGAGAGGTGCTCGACCGTGATCATGGCCGACACTCTGCCCTAGCGCGGGCGGCTAGAACTCATACACCGCGCCGACGGCGGCCAGGTCGACCGGACCCGAGTAGACCGTGCGGGCCTCGGCCGCCATGGCGTCGCGGTCGAACCACGGCGGCACGTGGGTGAGCACCAAGCGGCCGGCTCGGGAACGGGCCGCGACCGAGCCGGCGTCCACCCCGGTCAGGTGGATGCCGGGCGGGTTGTCGTCGCTGTCGCGGAACGACGCCTCGCACAGCAGCAGGCGGACGTCGGCGGCGATGCGGTCGAGTCCCTCGCACGGGGCGGTGTCACCGCTGTAGCCCAAGGTCGTGCCGCCGGCGCTGATGCGCAGTCCGTAGGCCTCGATGGGGTGCTCGACGGGGATCGGCAGGATCGTGAACGGACCGATCGTGACGGGCCCGTCAAAGGTCAAGAAGTCGAACTCCTCGTGCATGCCCGGATCGAGCGGCAGCTCGTAGGCGCGCGCGACCCGGTCGCCGGTGCCCGACGGGCCCCACACGGGGATCCGCGGCTGCGGCCCGTCGGGGTGGTACTTGCGCATCACGTAGTAGCCGCACAGGTCGAGGCAGTGGTCGGCGTGGTGATGGCTGATCAGCACCGCGTCGATCGACAGCGGGTCGGCGAAGTTGTGCAGCTGTCCGAGCGCACCGTTGCCGAGGTCGAGCAGGATCCGCCACGTGCGCCGGGCGGCGCCGTCCCCGACGTCGGCCTCGAGCAGGTAGCAGCTCGCGGGCGAGTCGGGCCCCGGGTACGACCCCGAGCATCCGACGATCGTGAGCCTCACAGGCGTCCCCCTCGGTGTGCCCCGGCGAACTGGGTGGCGGCCACCATCTCAGGCCCGAGGAAGCGGCGGCCGATCGTCTCGAACTCGGCGGGCGACCCGGTCGTCACGAAACGGTACGACGGCGCGCCGGCGCTGCCGGGCTGCCGGGGCTGTCGGCGTCGGCGCGCATCAGACCGGTGTCGGCCAGCATGCGGTAGACGTCCTTCGCGCACTCCTCGGCGCTGCTCACCAAAGTGACGCCGTCGCCCATCACGTAGGAGATGACACCGGTCAGCAGCGGGTAGTGGGTGCAGCCGAGGATCAGGGTGTCGACGCCGGCCTCGGTGAGGGGATCGAGGTAGGTGTGCGCGAGACGCAGCAGCTCGTCGCCACCGGTGATGCCGGCCTCGACGTGGTCGACGAACGCCGGGCAGGCGCGGGTGGTCAGCTGCAGGTGGGGCGCGGCGGCGAACGCGTCGTCGTAGGCCATCGACTCCGCCGTGGCGGCGGTGCAGATGACGCCGATGCGTCCGTTGCGGCTGGCGGCGACGGCGCGTCGCGTCGCGGGGTAGATGACCTCCACCACCGGGACGTCGTAGCGCTCCCGGGCATCGCGCAGCATCGCGGCGCTGGCGGAGTTGCAGGCGATGACCAAAGCCTTCACGCCCTGGTGCACCAAGTGGTCGAGGCACTCCAGTGCGTACTCGCGCACCTCGGCGATCGGCTTGGGGCCGTAGGGCTGGCGCGCCGTGTCGCCGACATACAGCAGCGACTCGTGCGGCAGCTGGTCGATCACCGAGCGCGCCACCGTGAGACCCCCGAACCCGGAGTCGAAGATCCCGATCGGCGCAGCCCGCTGCTCGGCGGTGAGGGGGTCGACGGCGCGACGCGACGCAGGCGGGTGCACGAGGACAACCTACGTCGTGCCTGGCCACGATCTGCGGCGTAGGGTGCCCGACGTGGCCATCATGCGCAGCGTCCCCCCTGTCCTCGCCGCCCTCGTCCTGGCCGCGACCGGTCTCTCCGCCCCCACCTCGGCGAGGGAGGCCTCGTCGTCGTCCGAGACACCAGCGTCGACGGTGGTGGCGAGACGCGACGCGCCCGACCCGCAGGTGCTGGCGATCTCGGTCGACGCCCTCAACCCCAACGCCTTGCGCAAGCTCGGCCACCGCGGCGCCCCCCACCTCTGGCGGCTCTTCGACGAGGGTGCCGGAACCCTCGACGCACGCTCGATGCGTGAGATGACCGTGACCTTGCCCAACCACACCAGCATGGTCACCGGCCGCCGCATCGACGCCTCCCACGGCGGTCACGGCGTCACCTGGAACGACGACCTCCCCGGTCACCCCGCGACCGTGCAGGCGGCAGCAGGGCACGACGTCGAGTCCCTCTTCAGCGTCGCGCACGCGGCCGGCCTGAGCACCGCGCTCTTCGCCACCAAGACGAAGTTCTCGCTCTTCCAGCGGTCCTGGCCCGACAGCGTCGACCGCGTCACCATCAAGGAGGAGCAGGACGCCGCGGTGGTCGAGGCAGTCCGCCGCGACCTGCTCCGCCGCGACCGGGGGGTGACGTTCGTGCACCTCGGCGCGGCCGATGCGGCCGGTCACGCCCACCGGTTCATGAGCCCGGCCTACCTGCGCGCGGTGCGCAGCATCGACGCCCTGGTCGGCACGATCCTCGACGAGGCCGACGCGCGGCCCGAGCTCGACGACCTCACCATCATCCTGACTGCCGACCACGGCGGTCTGCCGGGCTCCACCGACCACGGTGACGCGACCGAGCTGGCCAACTTCCGGGTGCCGTTCACCGTCTGGGGCCCCGGCATCGCACCGGCCGACCTCTACGACCTCAACCCCGACTACAAGGTGCCGCAGCAGCGGCGCTCGTCACTGCGCCACCGTCAGCCGGTGCGCAACGGCAACGTCGCCAACGTGGCGCTCGACCTGCTCGGTCTCGACCCGGTGCCGGGCAGCCTGTTCGGCTTCGACGACCCGCTGCTCCTCACCGCCGGCTGAGCACCCGGTCGGCCCCGCCACCTCAGCTCGGTGAGCGCGGGCCGGGGATCGCGGGACTAGGCCCAGAGCTGGCCCTCGAGGGCGTCCTCGGCCTCGTCGACCGTGCCCTCGTAGGCACCGGTGGAGAGATACTTCCAGCCGCCGTCGCAGACGATGAAGGCGATGTCGGCGCGCTCGCCCGCCTTGACGGCCTTGGCCGCCTGACCCAGCGCGGCGTGCAGGATCGCACCGGTCGAGATGCCGGCGAAGATGCCCTCGAGCTCGAGCAGCTCGCGGGTGCGGCGCACGGCGTCGCGCGGGCCGACCGAGAAGCGCGAGTCGATGAGGTCGGCGTCGTACAGCTCGGGCACGAAGCCCTCGTCGAGGTTGCGCAGCCCGTAGACGAGCTCGCCGTAGCGCGGCTCGGCGGCGACGACCTTGACGCCGGTGTGGTTCTTGCGGAAGAACCGGCTGATGCCCATCAGCGTGCCGGTCGTGCCGAGGCCGGCGACGACGTGGGTGACCGACGGGAGGTCGGCGAGGATCTCGGGCCCGGTGCCCTCCTCGTGCGCGAGCGCGTTGGCGGGGTTGCCGTACTGGTAGAGCATCACCCAGTCGGGGTGCTCCTCGGCGACCTGCTTGGCCACACGCACGGCCTCGTTCGAACCACCGGCAGCCGGCGACGAGATGATCTCGGCACCCCACATCCGCAGCAGCTGGCGGCGCTCGGACGACGTGTTCTCGGGCATCACGCAGACGATGCGGTAGCCCTTGAGCTTGGCGGCCATGGCCAGCGAGATGCCGGTGTTGCCCGACGTCGGTTCGAGGATCGTGCAACCGGGACGCAGCGTGCCGTCCTTCTCCGCCTCCTCGATCATCTTCAGCGCCGGTCGGTCCTTGACCGAACCTGTCGGGTTGCGGTCCTCGAGCTTGGCCCACAGCCGCACGTCGGCGCTCGGCGAGAGCCGCGGCAGCCCCACGAGCGGGGTGTTGCCGACAGAGGCGAGCAGGTTGTCGTAGCGCATGGCTCGGGGGCCTTTCTCAGCGAAGGAAGTAGGTGGGGTCGAAGTCGTCGAGCGCGATGATCCGGACCCGCGGCAGCTCGGCGTTGAAGGCGCGCACGTCGTACTCGAGGTCGAAGAGCTCGAGACCGTCGTCGACGAGCTCGACGAGGTGAGTGCTGGTGAACTCACGGAAGCCCAGCAGGCCGACCCGACGCTCGGGCCGGTCGTGCTCGGGCCGGTCGTGGTGCTCGTCGCGCTCGGAGTCCAGCAGGGCGGCGAGCTGTGCGGCGAAGTCGGCGTCGTGGCTGGCGAGCACCACGTCGGCGTCGCGCGCCGAGCAGCGCGGTGAGCGTGCGCTGGATGCCGATGTCGACGACCTTCTCGTCGGGCCCACCGGACAACGGGACCGGCCGGTAGTCCATCGCGAGCAACGCCTGCACGAACGACGTCGGCATGTTGCCGTTGCTCGCATTCAGGAAGAACAGCCCGGTGACCGGCTGGCCCCAGGCCTGCTCGACGTGCGCGGTGACGCGCTCCCAGCGAGGGCGCTCCTCCGGGTGGGGACGTCGACCGAGCACCGAGCCACCGAGGGTGGCGTCGATGTTCTCGCCGTCGACCAGGACGAAGGTGCGCCGCTCGGTCACCGCAGGCTCACGCGCTCATCCGCCGGCGACGGCGGGGAGGACGACGACCTGGTCGCCGTCCTTGAGCTCGGCCTCGAGGCCACCGATGAAGCGGACGTCCTCGTCGTTGACGTAGATGTTGATGAAGCGGCGCAGGTCACCGGAGTCGATGAGTCGCTCCTTGATGCCGGAGTGGTTCGACTCGAGGTCGTCGATGAGCGCGCTCAGCGTGTCGCCTGAGGCGTCGACCGCCTTCTCGCCGCCGGTGTAGGTGCGCAGGATGGTCGGGATCCGGACCTCGATGGCCATGCGGTGGTGCTCCTCAGCTGTCTCGGGTGTGGTGCGTGCGGGTGGTGCTCGATCGTGTGCGGGGGGTGTCGCAGTCCTCAGCCTGCGGCGTGGCCGTCGACCACGGTGACCTCTTCCTCGGTCACCTCGCCGTCGACGATCCTGTAGGACCTGAACTCCACAGCGCCCTCGTTATTCCCGTGCTCGCGGGTGCTGACCAGCACGTAGTGCGCCCCGGGCTCACTCGCGAGACCGATGTCGGTGACGCTCGGGTAGGCCTCGGTGGCGGTGTGGGAGTGGTAGACCACGACGGGTTCCTCGTCCTGGTCCCACATCTGCTTGTAGAGCGCCAGCAGCTCGGTGGAGTCGAACTCGTAGAACGTCGGGCTGCCCGCGGCGTTGACCATCTCGACCAGCCGGGTGGGCTGGTCGGACCCCTCGGGGCCGGCGACGATGCCACAGGCCTCGTCGGGGTGGTCGCGCCGGGCGTGCGCGACGATCCCGTCGTAGATCGTCCGGTCGATGGTGAGCACCCGACCAGCCTAGAGGCCGAGGACAGCGCGCCGTGTACGCTGCATCAGTCCGCGGGAGGCAGGCACCGCCCCCAGCTCGACGAGGTGCCGCACGCGACCTCGCACTCGAACGGCCGCGTCGACCACGATGACGCTGCAGGACGCGGCGTCGGCGTCGACCTCGACGCTTCCCTGCCTCTGCCGAGGCGCCTGCGTCACCGTCGAAGCCTCGGCCGGCACGACCTCCCCGCCGTCCCCGCCTCCGTTGCAGGAAACCGGTGCGCTGGTCGTACCGGCCGGGGTCCGGGGGACGTCCCGGTCGACTCAGCCTTCGTCGGAGCCGCCGCTCGGGCCGGCCGGCTCGCTGTCTGCCGGCTTGTCGCAGCTGAAGGTCACGTCCATCGTGATGGTGGCGCCGTCGGGCCGGCCATCTGGAGGAACCCGGAGACCCGAGTCCCGTCATCCTTCACCACGATGCCGCGCGCGTCGGCCTCCACGCTGCTGAACGTCTGCTCGCCCTGGGTGAAGACGAGCGAGGCGTAGGACTTCTCCGCTCCGGCGCTGAAGGCCTGCATCGTGCTGTCGCCCTCACTAGCGGAGTAGCTGGCGGTCTGGGGCGTCGAGACGTACGTCGAGACCTCGGCGGTCCCCTCGCCCTTCACCTTGGCCGTCACCGCCCCGCTGACGTCGAACTTCGCGCGACAGGCTGAGGAGCTCGTGCCCGTCGGTGAGCTCGTGGGGGGCTCGTTCGGGTCGACGTAGGGCTCGCGGCTGCAGGCGGCGAGCACGAGGACCAGGCAGGCGACGACTGCCAGGAGGGCCGACCGGCCAGCTACCGGTCCGGTCAGGGGGTGGGAAAGGGCGGCGTGGGAGCGGTGCACCTGGCGCAGTCAACCAAAGTCGCGGGTGCGAACCAACCCTGCGATCACGCGAGCAGGATCACAGGGGTATCAATCCGAGAGCCGGGACCGCGCCAGGTCCCGAGAGGCCCACGTCTCGGCGACGAGACGCGGTGGTCTCGTCGACGGGGTCGAGGTCGTCTGAGGCTGAGGGCGCCGGTGCCGGTGGTCGAGCGCGACCGGCCGTCGCGAAGGCGCGTCTCAGCGGGAGAGCGCGTGGACGAGGGTCTCCTGGAGGTAGCCGACCCAGTCGTAGATGTCGTGGGCCTGGGCGCGCGGGTCGTCGTCGGGGAGGGCGAACCAGTACTCCTCGTCGCCGTCCTCCACCCCGAGGCGGGTGGCCAGGGCGAGCCGGACGTCGGTGAACGAACGCATCCAGGTGCGTGCGGCGTCCGGCTCGAGCTCCACGTCGATCATCAAGCCGTCCTCGTCGAGCTGGGCCGGCAGACCGGCCTCCTCGAGGGTGTCGATGACCAGCGCGGCGGCAGCAGCCTTGCCGTCGCGCAGCGTTCCCTCGGTGAAGCGGCGGAACTCCGAGGACGACTCCTCGTCGTCGCGGTAGGCGCTGGGGAAGAGCCGGGCCAGCACGGGGTCCTCGGGCTCGGCCGTCGGGCCGCTGAAGTCCATCAGCGCCTCGAAGTCGTCGCGGGTGTCGTTCGGGACCGCCGCCTCGTTGCGCAGCAGCTCGACGAGCTGACCGGCCAGCGAGCGCAGGAGGTCGGCCTCGAAGCCGGTGAAGGCCGCGATGACCCGCCCGCTGCGGCGGTGTCGGTGGAACCCGCTCATGCCGCGGTCACTCCGCCTTCTGCAGCGTGGCCCACAGGCCGTACTCGTGCATGGCCTGGACGTCGCGCTCCATCGCCTCGCGGCTGCCGGTGCTCACGACCGACCTGCCGTCCTCGTGCACCTCCAGCATCAGCTTCTGCGCCTTCTTCTTGGAGTAGCCGAAGTGCTGCTGGAACACGTAGCTGACGTAGGACATGAGGTTGACCGGGTCGTTCCAGACGATCGTCACCCAGGGGGTCGCCAGGAGCGTGATCCGGTCGGGGTCCAGGGTGGTCTCGAGCCCGGAATCGACCTCGGGGCTTGCGGTGGACACGCCGCCCATGGTGACACACTCACCGCCATGACCTCCCGCCCCGATGCCGACGCCGGCGACGTCTCGACGCGCCACGACGTGGTCGTCGAGGTGCGTGACCGGGCCCTCTGGCTGACCATGAACCGGCCCGAGAGCCTCAACGCGATGACGCCGGCGATGAACGTCACCCTGACCGAGGCGATCCGCGGTGCGGGGGCCCGCGACGACGTCCGCCTCGTCGTCCTGGCCGGGGCCGGGGACGCGTTCGGGGCCGGTGCCGACATCTCGTCGGCCGACGGCGTCGACGCGATCGAACGCTTCGACGTGCGCGCCATGGACGCCGCCAACGCGCTGGTCGGCGCGGTCGTGGAGTGCCCCAAGCCGGTGCTCGCCGCCGTCAACGGGCTCGCTGCCGGCGTCTCGTGCTCGCTGGCGCTCGCCGCCGACATCATCGTCGCGCGCGAGTCGGCGTCCTTCCTGCTGGCCTTCGCGCGGATCGGCTTCATGCCCGACGGCGGGTCGTCGGCGATCGTCGCCGCCGCGATCGGCCGGGCCCGAGCGATGCGGATGGCGCTGCTCGCCGAGCCGTTGTCGGCCCAGGAGGCCTACGCCGCCGGGCTCGTCACCCACCTCGCCGCGCCCGCGGAGTACGACGACCTGGTCGCCACCCTGGTGCGCCGTCTCGCCGCCGGCGCCCCGCTGGCCCAGACCGCCACCAAGCGCGCCGTCAACGCGGCCACCCTCACCGGCCCCTGGGGCCTCGAGCCGGCCCTCGAGCGTGAACGCACCGGCCAGACGATCCTCATGCGCACCGCCGACGCCGCCGAGGGCATGCGCGCCTTCGCCGAGCGTCGCCCGGCCGTCTTCCGCGGGGAGTGACGGTGGCTCGCGCCCTCGACCCGACCCACGTCGACCTCAGCTGTCACGGGCCGGTGTTGCCCGACCCCGACGAGCGACCTGCGGCGAGACCCGAGCGGAGCGCTCCGGCCACCGGCGACGACCACGAGCTCCACGTTCCCGGGGGGGCGCCATGAGCTGGGCCGAGTCCCTCGCGCCGCTGCGCGAGCACAACTTCCGCTACTACTACGCCTCACGCGTGGTCAACATGCTCGGCAACGCGATGGCATCGGTGGCGTTGGCGTTCGCCGTGCTGAAGATCACCGACGACGACCCGGCAGCGCTGGGCCTCGTGCTCGCTGCGCACACCGTGCCCATGGTCGTGCTGCTGCTGTGGGGCGGGGTGATCGCCGACCGCTTCCCGCGCAACGTCGTCATCCAGGTCTCCAACATCGCCTCGGCGATCACCCAGGGACTGATCGCCGCCCTCGTGATCACCGGCGTCGCCGAGCTGTGGATGCTGATCAGCCTGAGCGCGGTCCACGGCATCGTGTCGGCGATCAGCTTCCCGGCGATGGCGAGCATCATGCCGCAGCTGGTGCCGCGCGAGGAGCTGCAGCGAGCCAACGCCCTGATGTCGCTGGCGCGCTCGGCGCTGACGATCCTGGGGCCCACGCTCAGCGCGCTGCTCGTCGTGGGCTTCGGCCCGGGATGGGCTCTCGCCGTCGATGCTGCGACGTGGCTGGTCTCCGCGGTCCTCCTGGGCTTCGTCGTCCTGCCGCAGCGAGCCCCCAGGGAGGAGGAGACCAGCACCATCGCCGAGCTGCGCGAGGGGTGGACGTACTTCCGTCGGACGACGTGGTTGTGGGTCGTCGTCCTCGGCTTCGGCGCGCTCAACGCCATTCACATGGGCGCCTGGTTCACCCTCGGCCCGGCGCGCGCCAAGGCGACGATCGGCGAGCAGGGCTGGGGCCTGGTGCTCTCCGCCGAGGCGGTCGGACTGCTGCTCATGACCCTGGTCATGCTTCGCGTGCCGCTCCGGCGGCCGCTGCTCAACGGCATGCTCGGCATCTCGCTGCTCGGCGTCCCGATCCTGGTGCTCGGCGCCCAGCCGCACCTGGCGGTCCTGATGCTCGCCGCGTTCGTCGCCGGCGCCGGCACCGAGGTGTTCTCGATGGGCTGGAACCTCGCGATGCAGGAGCACGTGCCCGACGACATGCTGTCGCGCGCCTACTCCTACGACGCTCTCGGCTCCTTCGTGGCCATCCCCGTCGGCCAGATCGCGTTCGGACCGCTCGCAGCGGCCTACGGCTTCACCGACGTGCTGATCGTGAGCGGGGTCGCGTACTTCGTGATCTGCCTGCTGGTGCTGCTGTCGAGCTCGGTGCGCACCCTGCCACGCGTGGTCGCGACGCCGGAGCCGGTCAGCACCACTTCTCGACCAACGCCCGGATGACGGTCAGGTTGCGGTTCGTCGCGACCCCCAGGTGCTTCTCGACCAGGGGATTGGTGATCACGGCCTCGTGGTAGCTCTCCCCCAGCAGCAGGTGCACCGCGCGACCCGAGACCACGACACGCTCGTGCTCGGTCGACTTCGCCTCCAGCGCTGCGGCGCCGCTCCGCGACGCCTCGCTCTTCAGCAGCGACACGTACTGCCGAGCGCCGTGACCCTCCCCCAGCCGGTCGGCCTCGGCGCAGATCGCGACCAGCTCGGCAGCGGCGAAGACCATCGTCGGGACCTCGAAGCCCCGGTCGGCCGAGTAGGCCTCCTCGAGCTTCGCCTCGATCCGCGCCGGCGATCGCATCGCGGTCTCGAGGCGCACGTTGCCGGTGTTGAGGTGCGTGGCGACCCCGCTGAACCCGGCCGCCTGCGTCGCGGCGACGATCGACTCCTTCGCGAACTTCCGCTTCGCCCCGAGGTTGATCGCCCGTAGGAAGCCGACGTACGTCGTCATGACGGCATCGTGCCAGGTGCGAGCCAGCACGACGACCACTCAGCGCAGGTAGCGCGCGAACCACTCCAGCACGCGACGCTGCGCATCGACCTGGTGGCGCCACTCCCGCAGCCCGTGCGGCTCGCGCGGGTAGGTCACCAGCGCGAGCGGCGCGTCCTGGTCGGCCAGCGCCCGGTGGAAGGCGGTGGCCTGGCTGAGCGGCACCCGCAGGTCCTCGGCACCGTGCAGGATCAGCAACGGTGTCGTCCGACGCGCCGCGTACGACAGCGGCGACCCGACGGCCGCGTGGTGCGGACCGACCCCGTCCCACGGCCGGCTGCCGCCGAGAGCGGCCTCGAAGTCGGGCAGGTCGCTGGTGGCCGCCATCATCGACCAGTCGCTCACCCCGGCGCCCATCACGCCGACCTTGAACCGGTCCGGCTGCGGTGCCCCGGTGACCGCCCACGCGGTGAGGAAGCCGCCCTGGCTCCAGCCGCCGATCCCGAGCCGGTCGGGGTCGGCGATCCCGGCCTCGACGGCGGCGTCGACGACGGCCGTGACGTCGTCCCACTCGACGCTGCCCATCGTGCCGCGGGCCTGGGTCGCGAAGTCGTGCCCGTGGCCCATGCCGCCGCGGTAGTTGGGCATCACCACGGCGTAGCCGTGGCTGGCGAGCAGCTGACCCCAGTCGAGCGGGTGGGTGTGCGAGTCGAGCGAGGAGCGGTAGTACGGCCCTCCGTGCAACAGGACGGCGGTGGGCCACGGTCCCTGCCCCGCATCGGCCCCGGCGGGGCGCAGCAGGACGGCGTCGAGTGACGTGCCGTCGCCCGCGGTGGCCAGGAGCGGCTCGGGCACGCTCAACGTCGTCGACGCCAACGCCTCGGCCTGCTCGGCGTCGCTCGCGTGGTCGTGCACGAGGCGCAGGTCGTGCGGGGGGCCGGCCAGCACGCGCCCCACCACGCCCTCGCCGTAGTGCACCAGCGCGAGCAGCGGGCCGTCCTGCCCCGCAGCGCCGCCGACCGCGGTCAGGTCGCCGCACTCACCGCCGAGGTCGGCGAGGAGCGATCGCGTCCCGGTGGTCGGGTCGAGCAGCTCCAGACGCGTGGCGAGCGCCTCGACGACCACCGCGACCACCCTGTCGGCTCCGGCGACCGTCGTCAGCGCGCTCGTGCAGCGCGGCTCGTCGCGTGTCGTACCCACCACGCGGGGCGCGACCTCGGACGCCGACCAGGACGACGCGTCGCCGTCGGGCACGTCGACGGCCCAGAGGGTGGCACTGCTCTGGGCCGCGTGGTCGTGCCACCCGGCGAGCACGAGGGTGGTGTCGCCGCACCAGCCCAGGCTGCGACCCATCGGCACGTTCGCCACCGCTCCCCCGACGCCGGCCGGGGTGATCACCGAGACACGCGTGGTCGTCATGTGCTGCGCCAGGGTGCCGGCGTCGTCGAGCAGCGCGAGGCGAGAGCCGTCCGGCGACCAGGCGAGCTCGGTGACGTGTCGACCGTCCGGCGCCCACAGCTCCTCCGCCTGCGCCGTCCTCGCCGATTCGCCCACGGCAGCGACGCCGATCGTCCACACCCGGGACGGCGTCGTCCGCTCGCCGAAGACGTCGGCGTCGTCACGCTCCTTCTCGCGGCGCTCGTCGCCGTCGGTGGGCTCCTCGGGGGCGAGGAAGGCGATGCTGCGTCCGTCGGGCGCCCAGGCGAACGGGCCGATCGATCGCTTGCGCACGACGAGAGCCCGCGCCTCGCCGCCGGCGAGCTCGATGACGTAGAGGCCGTGGGTCCCGCGCTCGGCACGGTCGGAGCGGAACGCGATCCGCGAGCCGTCGGGCGACCACCGTGGCGTGGAGTCCTCACCACCGAACGTCCAACGCCGCGCCGGCTGCGTCCCCGAGCCGTCGGGGCCGGCCGTCTCGGCGAGCCACACGCCACTGTCGCCGTGCTTGTCCTGGTGGCCGAACGGTGCCACCGACCAGGCGACGCGGGCGCCGTCGGGTGAGATCTGCGGGTCGGACGGCGACGGGAGGGACGCGATCGTCTCGGGGGTCAGCGGCCGGTGCTCACTCATCGACGCATCGTGTCACGCGGCCCGTCGCGACCGCTCAGAGATTTCCGCGGGCGTCCTGCTCCCGCTCGATGGCCTCGAAGAGCGCCTTGAAGTTGCCCTTGCCGAAGCCGAGCGAGCCGTGCCGCTCGATGAACTCGTAGAAGACCGTGGGCCGGTCGCCCATCGGCTTGGTGAAGATCTGCAGCAAGTAGCCGTCCTCGTCGCGATCGACCAGGATCTTGCGCTTCTTCAGCTCCTCGATCGGCACCCGCACCTCGCCGATGCGCGCGCGCAGCTCGGGGTCGTCGTAGTAGGAGTCGGGGGTGTCGAGGAACTCGATGCCGTTGGCGCGCAGGTGGTCGACGCTGCGCAGGATGTCACCCGTGGCGAGCGCGATGTGCTGGCAGCCGGCCCCGTCGTAGAACTCGAGGTACTCGTCGATCTGCGACTTCTTCTTCGCCAACGCCGGCTCGTTGAGCGGGAACTTCACCCGGTGGTTGCCGCTGGCGACGACCTTGCTCATCAGCGCGGAGTAGTCGGTGGCGATGTCGTCGCCGATGAACTCGGCCATGTTCGTGAAGCCCATGACCTTGTTGTAGAAGGTGACCCACTCGTCCATCCGGCCGAGCTCGACGTTGCCGACGCAGTGGTCGACGGCCTGGAAGAGCCGCTTCGGCTGGCCCTCGCGCCGGGTGACGGACGACGTCCGCGCAACGTAGCCGGGCAGGTACGGGCCCGCGTAGCGGCTGCGGTCGACCAGGGTGTGGCGGGTCTCGCCGTACGTCGCGATCGCCGCGGTGCGCACGGTGCCGTGCTCGTCGGTGACGTCGTGCGGCTCGACGAGCACGGTCGCGCCGACCGAGCGGGCGTGGTCGATGCAGCGGTCGACGTCGGGCACCTCGAGCGCGAGGTCGACGACGCCGTCCCCGTGCTTGCCGTGGTGCTCGTGCAGGGGGCTGTCGGGGGTGACGCCGCCGGTGAAGACGAAGCGGGCGCTACCCGAGCGGAGCACGTAGGACTTGGAGTCGCGGTGGCCGTTCTCGGGGCCTCGGTAGGCCTCGAGCTCCATGCCGAGCGCGAGCTGGTAGAACGTCGCGGTCTGGGTGGCGTTGCCGACGACGAAGCCGATGGAGTCCATGGCCGTCACCGGGAAGGGGTCGCGGGTGGCGTCGTACTCCACGAGCCCGACGAGCTCCTTGAGCTGGTCGAGGGTCAGGTCGGCGCGCAGCTCGTCCGGGGTCAGGGTCATGGGTGCAGCGTCACCCAGCATGACAAACTGTGCAACAGCGCCCCGATCGAGTGCGCACCTTGTACAGGAACGAGAGGACCCGTGGACGACATCGACCGCAGACTGATCAGCCTGTTCGCCGCCGAGCCCCGGGTCGGCGTGCTGGAGGCGTCGCGCCGCCTCGGGGTGGCGCGCGGCACGGTGCAGGCTCGGCTCGACAAGCTGGCGTCGTCCGGCGTGATCACCGGGTGGGGTCCCGACCTCTCCCCCGACGCCCTCGGCTTCGGGGTGACGGCGTTCCTGACCCTGGAGATCAGCCAGGGCGCCGGCCACGAGAGCGTCGCCGAGCAGCTCGCGACCATTCCCGAGGTCCTCGAGGCCTACACGATCACCGGTGCCGGCGACCTGTGGTGCCGCGTGGTCTCGCGCTCGAACGCCGACCTGCAACGCGTCATCGACACCGTGCTGGCCATCGAGGGCGTGCAGCGGGCCTCGACCGTGATGGCGCTGGCCACCCAGGTGCCGTTCCGGGTGCTGCCGCTCCTCGACGCCGCGACCTAGGGCTGGAAGATCAGGCAGGACGACGTCGCGTGGGCGACCAGCCGGCCCGACTCGTCGCGCAGCTCGGCCTGTGCCAGTGCGGTACGCCGTCCGCGCTGCAGGACCGTGCCCTCACAGGTCAGCAGGCCGGAGTCGACCGTCACCGCGCGCAGGAACTTCGTCGTCAGGTCGAGCGAGGTGTAACCCTCCCCCACCTTCAGCGTGGAGTGGACCGCGCACCCCGCCGCCGTGTCGAGCAACGTGGCGATCATCCCGCCGTGCATGCTGCCGAGCGGGTTGTAGTGGAACTCCTGAGCCCGCATCTCGACCACGATCCGCCCCTCCTCGGCGCGGAAGCCGCTGACGTCGATCGTGTCCATCACCGGGGGCCGAGGCATCAGCCCCCGCTCGATGGAGCGCAGCTGCTCGAGACCGTCCAGGCCGGCCAGCGCCGCCAGGTCGCCCTGACCGGGGCGCTGCCACGTGACGGTGCGGCTGCGAGTGGCGAAGTCCGGGGTGGCGGCAGGCTGGGTCTCGGTCATGGATCGAGGATAGGCCGACCCCGCGGGCCGGCCGGTCCGCGTCGTCCACGGTGGCCGTGGAGCAGCGGCGGGCCTCCGGCCGGGCCGGTCAGGGCTGTCAGGGCAGGCGGAACAACGAGCCCGGGCCCGTCGTGACGGTCACCGTGTCAGCCACCTTGGCGTTGTACGACGTCTGGTCGGTCGTGCAGAGCACCAGGCGCGCGGAGTGGCCCGCATCGAAGCGGTGTGCGAAACCGGCCAGGGCGAGGTCGACGGGTTCGCCGACCTCAGCCGCCGGCACGCGCACCGGCGCGATCAGGCGGTGGATCAGCTCGGCGCTGCCGTCGGGGGCGACGTCGTACATCTTGGCGAAGAACACGAGGTCCTGCCCGGTGGCGCTGGCGGCGTTGGCGATCTGCAGGTGGGCCGTCGGGATGCCGACCGAGACGCGGGGGCCGGTGAACGGCGAGGTGGTGAACTGCGCGAACTGGCCCTCGACCTCGGTGGGCGGGAGGTCGCCCGAGGAGGGAGACGCGTCGGGACCGGTGAAGTTCGACAGCTCCGAGTACGCCGCCGGCAGGCCACCCGGAGGGTTCACGAGCGTGACGGAGCCGGCGACCGCGGCTGCGCGCGGAGTGAGCGCGTCGGTGCCCGACAGCGCATAGGCGGTGCCGCCACCGAGGCTGAACCGTCCGACGCCGTACTGCTCGTCGTCGGGGCCGGTGCCGCGGTAGTCGACCCAGTCGCGGTAGTAGGTGAAGTCGGGCCCACGGTTGCCCCGCTTGCCGCGCAACCACTGGTTCATCCATCGCAGCGCCCGGATCGACAGGTAGCAGCGATCCATCTCCTCGACCGTGCGGCGGACGCCGTCGTAGGCCTCGCACTCGCCGGGCTGCGAGGTGTAGCCCCCGTGGCCGCCCGAGTTCCAGATCATGCCGACCGGGACACCGCGTCGCTTCAGCGCCAGGTAGGTGGAGGAGGCGTCGTTGAGGTTGAAGAGCGTGTCGCTCTGGCCCTGCACCAGGAGCGTGGGGGCGGTGACCCGGTTCAGGACGTCGGGCACCGAGGCGCGCGCGACGTAGCGTCGACCCTCGGCGTCCGTGGTGCCCTGCGTGGTCAGCATGTCGTAGATGCGGCAGACCTCGAGGTAGAAGCCCTGGCAGGTCGCCGCGTTCGCGAGCTCGGCGGGGTCACCGCCAGCGGCCTTTGCCTGCGGGCACCCCCCGTTGCCCATCGAGGGCTGGGCGTTCCCGAGCGCGTAGAACAGGCTCGTCCACTCCTCCTTGAAGACGCCCTGGGTGTTCAGCTCGTGGCTGAGGCCGGTGGTGTCGCCCGGCACGATGCGGTTGTTGGGCACCAGCGAGTAGGCCAGGTTCCCCCACGTGCGGCCGGGGATCGTGGCGCGGATGCGCTTGTCGCGCGCCGCCAGCGGCAGCTGGAACCCGCCGCCGTAGGAACCACCGATGGTGCCGACCAGCACGCCCTTGCGGTCGTGCTGCACGAAACGCTTCGGCTCGAGCAGCTTCGAGATCAGCTGCGTGGCGATCTTCACGTCGTAGTCGGCTGACTGCAGGGTCACGCAACCACCGCTGGCGCCGAAGCCGGACGACGAGTAGGTCAGCACGACGTACCCGTGCGCGGCGAAGAACTCCGCCGTGCTGATCGTCTCGTTGTTGTCCTTGCTGCCACCGAAGCCGTGCGTCATCAGGATCGCGGGCTGCGGACGACGCCGCGAGGCGTTGTCGGGCACGTAGAGGCGAGCGTCGATGTCGACGGCGATGTCGCCGTCGGGCCCGGTGCGCGTCGTGACCGTCTTGTCGATCGCGCGCCACCGGTGCTTCGCCCGGGCGGTGGTGACGTGGTCGGAGCTCGTGCCGGCGGCGGCTGGGGCGCGGTGCGCCGCAACGACCCGGGCCGCGGGTGCCGGCGTCGGCGCGGCCTGCGCAACGGCCATCGCTCCCGCCGAGGAGCTGGCCGACAGGGCGAGGGCGACGAGGACGCCGACGGCGGCGCGGCTGCGGGTCATGTGACGAAGGTAACGCCGAGGTCAACCGCGCGTGACAGCGCTATGACGACTTCTTGACCGCCCAGGTGCGGACGGCGTCGATGCGTGCACGCAGCTGCTCGGCGTTGGCGACGGCGGAGGCCGGTCCGCCACACTCCTTGCGCAACGCCGCGTGGGTGACGCCGTGCGGTTGTCCGGTGCGGTGGTTCCAGGCACCGACGAGGCCGTTCAGCTCGCGCCGAAGGACGGCGAGCTGCTCGTGGGTCGAGACCTCGGCGACGGTGTCGGCGGCACCGTCGGCGGCGCCGGCGCGGCACCGGCACGGGCTGCGGCACGCGCCTGAGCCTTGGCTCCCTCGCTGGTGCGGTGCTGGAGCAGCTCGCGCATCTGGTCGGGCTCGAGCAGGCCGGGGATGCCGAGGAAGTCCATCTCCTCCTCCGAGCCGTACTGGTCGCCGTCGTAGAGCACGTGGTCGAAGGTCGCCTCGGAGCCGAGAGCCTCGAACGGCAGCCCCTCGTCGTCGCTGTCGGCGTCACCGGCCTCGGCCTGCGCCATCAGCTCCTTCTCGGCGGCGAAGATGTCGTCCTCGTCGGTGATCTTGCGACCCAGCACGTGATCGCGCGCGACCTCCATCTCGGAGGCGTGGGCGAGCAGGACCGGCACCGAGGGCAGGAAGATCGAGGCCGACTCGCCGCGGGTACGGGCGCGCACGAAACGGCCGACCGCTTGGGCGAAGAACAGCGGGGTCGACGTCGTCGTGGCGAACACGCCGACGGCCAGGCGCGGCACGTCGACCCCCTCGGAGACCATTCGGACGGCCACCAGCCAGCGGGAGTCGCTGGTGGTGAACTGCCCGATCTTCTTCGACGCGCCCTTCTCGTCGGACAGGACGACGGTCGGCGCCTCGCCGCTGATCGCCTTGAGCGTCTTGGCGTAGGCGCGCGCCGACTCCTGGTCGGTCGCGATCACCATGCCGCCGGCGTCGGGCACGTGACGACGCACCTCGGTGAGCCGCTTGTCGGCGGCTGCCAGGACCGCCGGGACCCACGACCCCGACGGGTCGAGCGCCGTGCGCAGCGCCTGGTTGGTCAGGTCCTTGGTGAGCGGCTCGCCGAGGCGGGCGACGATCTCGTCGCCGGCGCGGGTGCGCCACGACATCTCCCCCGAGTAGGCCAGGAACAGCACCGGCCGGACGACGTGGTCGGCCAGCGCCTCGGCGTAGCCGTAGGTGAAGTCGGGAACGCTGACGAGGACGCCGGCTCCGACCTCCGGCGCAGGGGCATAGGTGACGAACGGGATCGGGTTGACGTCGGAGCGGAACGGCGTCCCGGTCAGCGCCAGGCGCCGGGTCGCGGGCTGGAACGCCTCGCGCACTCCCTCACCCCACGAGAGCGCGTCGCCGGCATGGTGCACCTCGTCGAGGATCACCAGCGTCTTGAACCGCTCCGTGCGCACCCGCAACGCCAGCGGGTTGACCCCGACCCCGGCATAGGTGACCGCGATGCCGAGGTAGTCGCTGGAGATCTTGCCCTTGCCGGCGGAGTACGTCGGGTCGAGCGGGATGCCGGCCCGCGCGGCCGCCTCGGCCCACTGCAGCTTGAGGTGCTCGGTCGGGGCGACGACGGTGATCCGGTCGACGATGCGACGTCCGATCAGGTCGGCGGCGACCGAGAGGGCGAACGTCGTCTTGCCGGCGCCGGGGGTCGCCACGGCGAGGAAGTCGCGCGGCGAGCGCTCGACGTAGTCGCGCATCGCCGCGGTCTGCCAGGCCCGCAGGGACGGCGCCGTGCCCCACGCAGCACGCTCCGGCCAGGCCGGGGTGAGGGCAGGAGTCAGGTGGGGACCTTCGGGGGTGTCACTCTCGGGCGGGCCTGGGGTCGAGGCGCCGCCCGTCACTCGCCGGAGCCGCCGTCGAGGGACTCCCAGGCGTCCTTGCACTCGGGGCACACCGGGAACTTCTCCGGCGCCCGGGTCGGCACCCACACCTTGCCGCAGAGCGCGACGACCGGGGTCCCCATGACCATGGCCTCGGTCAGCTTGTCCTTGGCGACGTAGTGGCTGAACTTCTCGTGGTCGCCCTCGTCGGTCGGGACGGTCCGCTCGTCCTCGCGGATCTTGGTGTCGGTCGAGGAGCCGAAGCCGAAGCCGGGAGAAGAAGTCACGAGGAGAGAGTCTAGAGGTTTCCCGGGAGCGTCTCGAACCGCCACCGCCCGTTCAGGCGCACCGCGAAGGCTCAGTTCAGTGCGGGGTCGGTCGGCCACGTCGAGTGCATCGCCAGGTCGCCCGGCTGCCGGCGCAGCACGTCGCGCCAGAGCCCGGAGGTGTCGGTGCGGAAGATGTCGTCGGCGCTGCCGGGGACGACGTACCAGCTGCCCTCGTCGATCTCCGACTCGAGCTGCCCCCCGCCCCACCCGGAGTAGCCCGCGAAGATCCGCAGTCCCTCGAGATCGGGCCCGACCAGCTCGACGGGGGTGTCGAGGTCGAGCAGCGCCAAGCGGTCGACGACGGCCCGGAGTCCGGGGGTCTCGTCGTCCGAGCGGCGCAGCACCACCGCAAGTGCCCCGTCGGTCTCGACCGGGCCGCCCTGGAAGAGCACCTCGGGCTCGGCCACCAGCTCAGACCACGCGGGGAGCACCTGGCCCACCGCGACGCCGGTGGGCCGGTTCAGCACGACGCCCAGGACGCCGTCCTCGGCCACGTCGAGCAGCAGGACGACACTGTCGGCGAACTGGGGGTCACGCAGTGCTGGCGTCGCCACCAAGAACATCCCTGCCTGCACCTCGCTCACGCCTCCATCATGACGCGCGAACGAGGTCCCCGGGTGTCGAGGCCCGACCTCAGGCGGCCAGGACCGAACGCAACCGGTCGAGGAAGGACGGGCGCTGCGGGGCGAGCGTGTGCACGGTGGGCACCGGGCGGGCGGCCCGGGTGGCACGCGCGTTCTCCTCGATGCGTGCGCCGATCGGCGCGCCGGCGAGCTCGCCGATGCCGGAGCGACCGGCCATCATCGCCATCAGCACCCGCTCCTTGACGGTCGCCCGGGCGAGCGCCCAGGCCATCTCGTCGTCGAGCGGGTGGCTGCGGTAGTGGTCGAGCACGGCGCGGACACCGGGGAGCTCGTCGGCGGCGGCGATCCAGGCTGCCTGGACGGCGCGCTCGAGGTCCATCGGCTGGGTCAGCAGCTGCTGCTCGATGTGGCCGGACAGGCGCGTGTGCCACTTGAGCTGCAGGGCGCCCACCAGCGCGAGCTCGTCGCCGAAGGTGTCGGTGACGCCGTCGACGTCCATCGGGAGGCGGGCGTCGAGGCGGGTGTTCACGGTCTCGATCACCGCACGCAGGACCTCGCTGCGGGTGTGGAAGGACGTGTAGGCCATGGTCGGCTCCTCACTGGTCGAGTAGTCACATACTGTGAGTACGTACTTCGAGTATGAGTCCGACTGACGGTCTTTCCAAGTCGATCCGCGGTGATCCTGACCACGATGACCTGGGTCACATCGAGGCCTCCCGGGAGCGGCCCTAGGGTGGCGCCATGGCGAAGACGCCCAAGTCCTCCAAGAGCTCGGTGAGCAAGCTCGTGCCGACGCTCCCGAGCGTCCCCGGTTCGGGACGACGTGCCGCCTACTCCGCCTCGACCAAGCGGGCGCTGGTCGAGGTCGCCGAGGTCCTCTTCACCGACCACGGCTACGCCAACGCCTCCCTCGACGCCATCGTGGCCGGCGCCCAAGTCACCAAGGGCGCGCTCTACCACCACTTCTCCGGCAAGCAAGCGCTGTTCGAGGCGGTCTTCGAGCGCGTCGAGGCGGAGTCGTCGAAGTCGATCCAGAAGGCGATCAAGAACCAGAAGGACCCGTGGGTCAAGGCCCGCAGCGGCCTGCGGGCCTTCCTCGCCGTCGTCCAGGAGCCGCGCTACCGGCGCATCGTCGTGCAGGAGGGCCCCTCGGTGCTCGGCTACGAGCGCTACCGCGAGCAGGAGGAGCGCTCCACCTTCGCCACGGTCGTGGAGATCCTGCGCGCGGTGCTCGAGGCCGGTCAGTGGGAGCTCGACGAAGACATGGTGCAGACGTTCGCTCGGATCTTCTTCGGCGCGATGTCGTCGGCCGGGGAGTCCGTGGCCGGCTCGGACGACGCGATGGCCGCGGCCGAGCGCGTGGAGGTGGCGATCGGCTTCATCATCGCCGGCTTCCAGGCCCTGGCCGACGGGGGCGTGCAGATGCCCTCCGGCATCGTCGTCGACTGACGCCACCCGACGGGCCGGTGCCCACGCTCAGCGGCTGACGTCGACCCCGCCGCTGAGCGGGACCAGCTCGATCCAGGTGTGGCCGGGCGGCACGGTGAGCGCGACCGGGGTGCCGTCGGTGGTCGGCCGGGTCAGCTGGAGCGGGGCCTCGAGGGTCGCCTTGCTCCAGGCTCCTCGCACCAGCCGACCGCCGTGGAAGAGCAGCGCGTCCCCGCCGCCGACCAGGCGGGTCTCGGGGACGGTGTTGCCGGCCGGGTCGAGGTAGCCGGCGTCACCGACCTCGACCCGGAGCACCAGCACCGAGTCGGCCGGGAAGGCGTCGTCGGCAGCGGCGAACGAGCCGGTGTCGACGTACCCACCGCCTGCGCCGGGCCGGTAGCTCCAGCTGGAGGTGTGAGCCGCGGAGAACCGAGCCGCGAAGGAGCCGGCCGCCTCGCCCGGTGGCAGCTTCGAGGCCGGACCGAAGGGCAGGTAGTCGGGGGGCCGGACCGCCTCGCCGCTCCCGGCGGTGACGAGCGCGTCGGCCACCTCCCCGAGATCGGCCATCAGGTTGTAGGGCGCCTGGCGTGCGGACTCGCGGAAGAAGCCCGCGCTTCCCTCGGTGACGAACGGGACAGCCGCGCGCGCGAGCCGGGTGAGGGTCTGCGTCGCCGCGCCGCTGGTGACCATCGTGGCGTCGACCGGCGTCACGATCCCGAGGTCGGAGGCGCGCATCGAGCGCACCGGCCCGACGACGCCGGGGATGTCGGAGTAGTAGAACGCCGCGAGGCGGGTCACCCCGCCCTCGACCATCTCCTCGACGACCAGGTCGGCCGAGGAGAGGCCGAGCTGCGGGGCGCTGGACGGCGTGTTGTCCATCTTGAGCACGAGCACCGGGTGGTCCTGCGCCGAGGACTGCGTGCCGGGGCTGGTCCCGGTGAGTGGCCAGGTCGCGACCACCTCGGCCGCGCGGCGCTGCCGCAGCGCCTGCCGCTCCGACGGGTCGTCGGAGCCCGGCGCCGAGCAGCTCGCCAGCGCCAGGGCGCCGACGAGCCCCGCGGCACCCAGCGCCCGCGAGGCACCGGATGGCGAGGACCGTCGTCGACCCGGGCGCTCGGTCACGTGGTCAGCCGAGCTTGGCGCCGCCGTCGACGTACAGCGTCTGGCCCGTGATGTACGACGCCTCGTCGCTGCACAGGAACGCGGCCGCGGCGGCGATGTCCTCGGGGAAGCCGACCCGCTTGACCGGGTTGGCCTCCGCGCTGAGCTTGCGGAACTCCTCGACATCCATCTTGAGCCGGGCCGCGGTGGCGTCGGTCATCTCGGTGGCGATGAAGCCAGGTGCGATGGCGTTGGCGTTGATGCCGTAGGGGCCGAGCTCGATGCCGAGGGTGCGGGTGAAGCCCTGCACGCCCATCTTGGCGGCCGAGTAGTTGGCCTGGCCGCGGTTGCCGAGCGAGGAGACGCTCGACAGGTTGAGGATCTTGCCGTACTTCTGCTCCACGAAGTGCTTCTGAGCCGCCTTGGTCATCAGGAACGCGCCCTTGAGGTGCACGTTCATGACGAGGTCCCAGTCGTCCTCACTCATCTTGAACAGCAGGTTGTCGCGGGTGATGCCGGCGTTGTTGACCAGCACGTGGATGCCACCGAGCTCGGCGACGACGCGCTCGACCGCTGCGCTGCTGGCCTCACCGTTGCCGACGTCGCAGCCGATCCCGACGTGCGTGGCGCCGTCGCCGGTCGTCGGCAGCCGGCCGGCGGCCTCGGCGGCCCTGGCCTCGTCGAGGTCGAGGATCGCGACCGACGCGCCCTCCTCGGCGAACCTCGTCGCGATACCGAAACCGATGCCCTGTGCGGCACCGGTCACCACGGCCACTCGTCCGTCGTAACGACCCATCGTGTGTGTCTCCTCTGTCCAGCTCGTGCTCGTCGTCCTTGTCGTCGTTCACAGTAGACGGGCGGGCACGCGCTCAGAGCACGCCTCGCAGGCGGGCTGCGTACTCCTCGGCCTCGCCGGCGTCGTACCTCGTGCGCGGCCAGAAGAAGCCGCGCAGCCCATCACCCTTCGTGCGCGGGACGACGTGCAGGTGCAGGTGGGGCACCGACTGGCTGACGGTGTTGTTCATCGCCACGAAGCTGCCTTGGGCGCCGAGCTCGACCACAGCCACGCACAGCCGCTGGGCGGTCTCGAGGAAGCCGTCGCGCTGCTCGGGCGGGAGGTCGGGCAGAGTTTCGTGGTGCTCGCGCGGCACCAGCAGCACGTGGCCCTTGAAGACCGGTCGCACGTCGAGGAACGCCATCACCGCGGGCTCGTCGAGCACCACCGCGGCCTCGGAGCCGCCCGCGACGATGGCGCAGAACACGCAGCCCGAGCGCTCGGCCCGCGCGCCGGCGTCGAGTCGCGTCATGCATCGACCCTACTGATCGTCAGCGGTGACGGCAGCCGGTCGACGGGCTGCGCGGTCGTGGCGCAGGGCCTAGGCCGCCTCGAGAAGGCGGCGCGTGAAGGTGACGTGGGTGGTGCCGCTCTCCGCCACCTCGGTCGTGACCCGGTGGGTGAGGTCGAGGCCGGCCAGGTCGTCCCACAGGCGTGGTCCACGACCGAGCAGGACGGGCGCGACCGCGACGTGCAGGTCGTCGACCAGGCCCGCCCGCAGGAAGGACCGTGCGGTCGTGACTCCGCCACCGATGCGGACGTCGAGTCCGCCGGCGGCGTGCGTGGCCTCGGCGAGCACCTCCTCGATCGCGGCGCTGCGGAACTCGAACGTCGTCCCACCCTGCATCGAGATCGGCGCACGGGGTGCCGTGGGGGTCAGGACGTAGACCGGGAAGCCGAACGGCGGAGCATCACCCCACCAGCCCTTCCAGTCCGGGTCGTCGGGGAACGCGTGCAGTCCGAACATCCCCGCACCCATGATCTCGGCGCCCACACCGTGGAAGAACGCGGCGGCATAGGTGTCGTCGAGGCCGGTGGTGCCACCGCCGCCGGTGTCGCCGAAGACGCGCTCCTGCATCGTGCGGGTCGCGACGTAGGCCTCGGTGAGCCGCTCCCAGTCCTCCCCCATCGGGCTCTCCGGGGTCTGACCGCCCGAGGTGAGACCGTCGAGCGAGGCGAACAGGTCGAGACGTACGCGGGTCATGTCGAACCTCCGGATGCGGTGCGGGCGTCGATGCCTCCGATGATCGCCCATCTCGACCTCACGGTCGATGTGGTCGATGCGGTCGAGTCATCGGGGGGCCTCGGAACAGGGGTGGCGCCACGCGCACGACAGCCGCCGCGACGTGGTGTCGTGGCGGCTGTCGTTCAAGAGGGCTGGATCTCGGTGGCGTGAGCCACCGCGACCGGCGGTGGTGCTGTGTGGAGCTGGCGGGAATCGAACCCGCGTCCTCGAGCGCCGAACCAGGTCTTCTCCGGGTGCAGTCAGTGCTATCGCTTTTCTCGGCCCCGGCGCTCGCACAGACACGTCGCCGACAGGCCCAGTCAGGATTGAGTCCCGATCACCCCTCCTGACAGAGAGTGATCAGCAAGTCTCCTAGTCGACGCCAGGACCCGGGACGGAGACGGATGCCCGGACTGACGCTTCGGTCACTGCTCAGGCAGCGAGAGCGAAGGAACTGCGATTGGTTTCGGCAGTTATAGGTTTCCAACGATCGTTTACGAGATGACGTTGGCTTCTCGACCCGCTTCCCCTGGGACAAACGTCCCAAGTCGAAACCGATCAGCCCCTCTTGAGTTGTGAGCACGACTCTACCCGGGGGGGACGACACTCTCCACCGGCTTTCGTGACGCTCCAACTACTCACCGTGTGTATTCATGACGTGTATAGTGGTCGTCATGACCGTCTCTCACGTGCTGCTCGGGATCCTCGAGGACGGGCCGGCGCACGGCTACGACCTCAAACGGATCCACGACGACCGCTTCGCCGGCGCCAAGCCGCTCGCCTTCGGACAGGTGTACGCGGCTCTCACGAAGCTCGAGCGCGACGGGCTGGTCGAGGTCGCGGAGGTCCTCTCCGACGGCGGCCCGGAGCGCACGACGTACGCCATCACCCACGCCGGGCGCACCGCGCTCACGACGTGGGTGAGCATCCCAGAGCCAGCCGGCCCGTACGCCGCCGACGAGCTGGTGCGCAAGGTCGTCACCGCCCTGCACCTCGACGGCGGGGCCGCGGGGGTCCTCGCTCAGCAGCGGGAGACGCACCTCGCCGAGATGCGTCGGCTGCTCACTGCGCAGTCGGAGGCGAGCGACCTCGCCGCCCGCATCGTCCTCGACCACGCCGTGTCCCACCTCGACGCCGACCTGCGCTGGCTCGAGACCTCCACCGAACGGCTTCTCCGAACCGACAGGACCTCCCGATGACCGACTCGCTGCTCCAGGTGCGCGACGCGCACAAGTCCTTCGCTCGTGACCGGGCCCTGCGCGGCGCCTCGCTGAGCGTGCAGTCCGGGGAGGTCGTCGCGCTGGTCGGCCCCTCCGGTAGCGGGAAGTCCACGCTTCTCCACTGCGCGACCGGGCTTCTCCGCGCCGAGAGCGGGACCGTCAGGGTCGTGGGTCGCGACCTGACGATGATGACCGAGAAGGAGCGGAGCCGCCTGCGGCGCACCGAGATCGGCCTGGTGCTGCAGTTCGGGCAGCTCGTACCCGAGCTCAGCGCGGAGCAGAACGTCGCTCTACCGCTGCTGCTCGAGAAGCATGACCGCGGGGCCGCACGCACCAGCGCCCGCGGGTGGCTGGAGCGAGCCGGCGTGCTCGACCTGGCCGACGCCCTCCCGGGCGAGATGTCCGGAGGTGAGCGCCAGCGGGTGGCGGTGGCTCGCGCGCTGGTGACCGGCCCGCGGCTGATCTGCGCCGATGAGCCCACCGGCGCCCTGGACACCGTGTCGGGCGAGGAGCTCGCCGCCTTGTTGATCACGACCGCACGTGACGCCGGTGCTGCCCTGGTGATCGCCACGCACGACAACCGGGTCGCGGCGAGCGCCGACCGCGAGGTCGTGCTGCGAGACGGACGGTCCGTGGGTGCGGCGGTGGACGCATGACCGACCCCCTGCTCCGGCTCCACGCCACGCTGGTCCGCGCCTCCGGACCGGTGCGGCCGCTGCTGGTGGTCGCCGCGACAACGCCTGTCGCGGCGCTGGCGCTCGTCATGATCGCCGTCCTCCGACTCCCGTCACGTCCGATCGAGGTCGCATCGGCGCTCGTGACCGAGAGCGACCTTCGAGTCGGCTTCCTCTTCGGTCTGGCGCTGGCCTGCATCGCTCCCATGGCCCTGCTCCACCAAGCTGTCCGACTGGGGTCCGCGGCGCGCGAACGCCGCCTGGCTGCACTACGCCTCGCGGGAGCCACCGTCGGTGACGTGCGGATGCTCGGCGCGCTCGACGTCGCCCTGCCTGCGCTGCTCGGAGGCGCCGTGGGCGTACCGCTGTTCCTCGTCCTCCGTCAGGTGTTCGGCGGCCACCCCGACACGTGCCGCCAGGGATGCCTCGGCGTGCAGGGCTCGGTGCTCCGGATCGTCCCCGTCAGCGTGGCCCCGACCTGGTGGGAGGTCCTGATCGTGATCGGCGTGATCGGCGCGGCCGGCGCATTCGTCGGAGCCCGAGCCCTGGGAACGGTGGTGACCGAGCCCCTCGGCACCACGCGTCAGGTCTCGCAGCGAGCACCACGCCCCTGGAGCCTCGTGCTGGTCGTCCCGGCCATTCCGCTCCTGCTCGTCAGCTTGTCGTCCGGGGGCGGCTCCGGTGAGTCGCAGCTCGCGCTCATCGTCGCGATGACGCTCGCCGTGGTCGCAGTCCTCGGTCTCGGCTCCACAGCGGCCTGTCTCATGGGCGGGTGGGCCCTGCGCCGGTCGACGTCGGGTCCGGGCCTCATCGCCGCAGCTCGGCTGGTCGCAGACCCGCGCGCGAGCGGACGGGCGGCAGCCACGGTCGGGGTCATCTCGCTGGCATCCGGCTTCAGCGCCTTCTTCCTCACCGACGTCCAGCGCTCGGGCAACGGGTGGGACCTCTTCTACGTCGGACCACTCACGCTCGTGCTCGGCGTGCTCGTCACGGCCCTCCTGATGGTGTCGGTCTCCCTCGCGGTCCACGCTGCCGAGACCGCCACGGACCGCAAACGGGCCACCGCTGCGCTCTCGGCGCAGGGTGCCGGCCCCGAGACCGTCGTCGCCGCCCACCGTCGGGAGATCGAGCTCGCCGTGCTGCCCCTGGCCGCCGTCGGGGTCGTGCTCGGCTCGGTGCCGCCGAACCTGATTGCCGGCATGACCGGTTGGGGCCTGCTCATCACCCCGACGTTCATCGTCGCGACGATCGGGCTGGCCTGGGTCGCGGTGCTGGCTGCGACCGCTCTGGCGCGCCCCGCCATCACCCGGGCCTGCAGCCTCGACAACCTGCGCAACGGCTGACGTACGGATCTCGATACGTCGGCGTCTCGCTTCGCTCGCCTGCCGACTACTCGATCAGCGACTGTCGGCCGGCGTGCGGGATCTCGATACGTCGGCGTCTCGCTTCGCTCGCCCGCCGACTACTCGATCAGCGACTGTCGGCCGGCGTCTCGCTTCGCTCGCCTGCCGACTACTCGATCAGCGACTGTCGGCCGGCGTGCGGGATCTCGATACGTCGGCGTCTCGCTTCGCTCGCCCACCGACTACTCGATCAGCGATCGTCGGCCCGCTCGCCTGCCGACTGGTCGATCAGCGAATGTCGGTTGGTCAGCGGCGGGCGTAGGCGCGCAGGGCCTCGGCGCCGGGGCCGTCGAGACCGTCGAGGCGCGGCGTCCGGCCCAGGAGGGCCAGGGCCAGGTCGGCCGCGGTGCCGGAGACGACCTCGCCGGCGCCGTGCTGCCACTCCAGGTCGGTGGCCTGGTACCAGAGGTCGGGCGCGGGCTTCGGCAGGAAGCCGACGGTGGCCTTCCTGGTCATCAGGAAGTCCAGGCTCGGGCGCCACCGCTGGACCGGACGGTCGTCGTCGAGCCCGAGCGGGATCCACATGTCGAGCTGGTGCACGAGGGTGTCGGTGTAGGGGCCGAGGACACCGACCACGGGCGGCGCCTTGCGGGCGTCGGCGTGCTCGCGCAGCGCGGAGACGAGCTCGGCCGAGGGGCGGCGGGCCCGCTTGCGCACCAGGGCCAGCTGCAGCCCGTCGACGTCGCCGCGCGCGCGGAGCATGGCGAGCGCCACCTCGCCCAGCGTGAAGTCGCACGCGGACAGCAGGTGGGCGGCCATCTCGTGCACGGTCCAGGCCGAGCAGAGCGACCGTGTCTGCCACTGCTCCGGCGTGAGGGTGTCGAGGCGGTCGGCGATCGCGCGGCGCTCGTCGGCCAGCGCCGCCCACAGCGCGCTCACCGGGCGACCACGCAGTCGAAGGCCGTGCGCACGTAGGCGTCCGTGCGCGGCGAGCTGACCATGTGGGTCAGGAGCTTGTTCGGCGCGTAGGCGAACGTCGTCCGGGTGTCGACGTCGTTGACGACGATCGCCCCGCCGTAGCCGGTCCACCAGCACATCCGTCCGGACGGCAGTGCGGGAGCGGCCGGGGTCGCCAGGCCGTAGCCGAGCCCGAAGGTCAGGGGCACTCCGAGCAGGAGGTCGGTGCCGGACGACTGCACCTCCCAGATGCGGTCGACCATCGGCGGGCTGAGCAGTCGGACGCCGTTGACCTCTCCCCCGTGCGAGACCACCGCCTGCACCTGCGCCACCCCGCGCGCCGTGCCGTGGCCACCGGCCCCACCCACGGCCGAACGGCGCCACTCGGCGCTGTTGCAGGTGCGGGTGCTGAGGCCCGGGTTGAGGATCGTGCGCACCAGGAAGTCGGTCGGCGGGTTCTCCGGGTCGAGCTCGAGCCGCGGCGGGGAGATCAGGTCCGCACAGTCGTCGAGCAGCTCGTCGGGCACGCCGAGGTGGAAGCCGCCGCCGAGGGGGCCCACGACGTCCTCGTGCAGGACGTCGGCGAGCGGACGGCCGGTCGCGCCCCGCACGATCGCGTCGAGCAGGTGCCCGTGGTCGATCAGCTGGTACGCCGGCGCCGAGCCCGCCTCGTACCACGGCGTCTCGGCGGCCAGCATCGCCTCGCTGTGCTCGAGGTCGATCAGCTCCTCGACGGTGAGCGGCTCGGTCCAGCCGGGCACGCCCGAGGTGTGGCCCAGCACCTGGCGCACGCGGACGTCGCCCTTGCCGGCCGCGGCGAAGGCCGGCCAGTACGACGCCACCGGGGCGTCGAGGTCGAGCTCGCCACGGTCGGCCAGCACGAGGACGGCGAGGCCGACCATCGTCTTGGTCACCGACCAGACCTGCACCAGGGTGTCGCGGGTCCACGAGACGCCGGGCCGCGCTTCCCCGCCCCACAGGTCGACGACCAGCTCGCCGTCGTGCACGAGCGCGATCGACGCACCGGCGTCGGAGCCGTCGGCGAGGTGGGCGTCGAGCAGCTCTCTCAGCGGCGCGAAGTCGTCAGCGCAGGTCCCGTCAGCCACGCGCTCACCCTAGAGGCCAGGACTCAGGGCCCGAGGAGGTCGCGACCGTTCTCCCAGCAGACGGCACGCAGCCAGTCGTCGCCGAGGTCGAGGCGCGCGAGGCCCTCGAGCTGCTCGGCGTAGGAGTAGGGGATGGTCGGGAAGTCCGAGCCCAGCAGGATCTTGGGCTGCAGGGCGCGCAGGCGCGCCACGAGCTCGACCGGGTAGACGGCTCCGAAGAACTCGGTGAACACCATCGTCGTGTCGAGGCGCACGTGCTCGTAGTGGTCGGCCAGCGCGAGGAAGGGCTCGAACTCCGGGGCACCCATGTGCGCCACGACCAACGAGAGTCGAGGAAACCGCGCCAGCAGACGCTCCATCGACGCGGGGCCGGTGAAGTCGTTGCCCACCGGGCCCGACCCGGCATGCACGACCACCGGGGTGCCGGAGTCGGCGAGGACGCCCCACACCGGGTCGAGCAGCGGGTCGTCGAGGTGGAACTCCCCCACCTGCAGGTGGATCTTGAAGATCTCGACCCCGGCGGCGACCTCCGCGGCGACGTAGCGGCCGGCCTCGGGCTCGGGGTAGAAGGTGGCCGAGGCGATGACCTCGGGGACGCCGGCGGAGAACTCGCGCGACCAGCCGTTGAGGTAGCCCGCGACCCCCGGCTTGTGGGCGTAGGGAAGCGTCGAGAACCGGCGCACGCCGAAGCCGCGCAGGATGTCGACCCGCTCCTCGTGCGACTCGCGGTAGCGGATCGGCCACTCGCGCCCGATCTTCGGTCCGGCGGCGTCGAAGACCGCCCACACGGCGCGCTGGATGTTGGGCGGCAGGAAGTGCACGTGCACGTCGAACAGGCCCGGCAGCCCGAGCCCCTCCCAGAACGCCCGCACCGCGGGGGTGTCGCGATGAGCGACGGCAGGCGCCTCAGTCACGCATGCCCTTGGCGCGACGTCCGACCTCGACCTCGATCTCGCGGTTGGCCTGGCGCTCCGCGAGCGAGTGCCGCTTGTCCCACGACTTCTTGCCCTTGCCCAGACCGATCTCGATCTTGGCGCGGCCGTCGACGAAGTACAGCGACAGCGGCACCACGGTCAGGCCCTTCTCGGTCACCCGGCGCTCGATCTTGTCGATCTCGACGCGGTTGAGGAGCAGCTTGCGCTTGCGCCGGGCCGCATGGTTGGTCCAGCTGCCCTGGGAGTACTCCGGGATGTGGACACCGTGCAGCCAGGCCTCGCCGCGGTCGATGTCGACGAACCCGTCGACCAGTGAGGCGCGCCCCATGCGCAGCGACTTCACCTCGGTGCCGACGAGCACCAGGCCGGCCTCGAACGTGTCGTCGATGGCGTAGTCGTGGTGGGCCTTCTTGTTGGCGGCGACCACCTTGCGGGGCTTGGGGGGCTTGTCGCCGGGGTGCTTGGCCATGACTGGATTCTCGCAGCCCCGCGCAACCCGGTTGCCCGCGGCCTCAGGCGCGCGGGAGCGGCACCGGTGTCACAGGTACGTCATCGGGTCGACGGCCACGCCGTTCGCCATCACGGTGAAGTGCAGGTGGCAGCCGGTCGACCAGCCGGTGTCGCCGGCGTAGCCGATGACGTCACCGCGCTCGACCCGCTGGCCCTCGGAGACGCGGTAGCCCGACAGGTGGTTGTAGATCAGGACGAGGTTCTTGCCGTTGACGACGCCGACGTTGAGGTAGAGGCGGTTGCCGTAGACGTCGTCGGTGTAGGTGTCGATGACGGTGCCGGCCGCTGAGGCGAAGAGGTCCTGCCCGCAGGAGACGCCGAAGTCGGTGCCGTTGTGCAGACCCCAGTAGCCGTAGATCGGGTGGATCCGGTAGCCGTAGCCCGAGGTCACCGGACCGTCGGCCGGGTAGTCGAGGAACCCGCCGGACGCTCCGGAGAAGCCGGTGCCCGTGCGCGCGGCCCGGGCGGCCTCGAGCTGCGCGAGGCGCACGAGGCGCGCGTTGATCGCGCTCTCGCGCTCTCTCAGTGCCGCGAGGCGGGCCTGGTCGGAGGCCTTGACCCGCAGGGCCTGCCGGCGCGCGCCGCGAGTCGTGGTGACGAGGGAGGCGACCTGCGACTCGGCGGCCTCGGCGTCGTCGTACAGCCCGCTGATCGTGGTGACCTGACGCTCGGCCTCGGCCTGCTTCTCGGCGATGGCGTCGCGGGCGGCCTCGACGTCCTCCTGCTGGGCGGCGAGGCGCTCCTCGGCCTGCTGGAAGGCATCGAGCTCTTGCGAGCCGCGGCCCACGATGACCTTGTCGGCGACGTCCTGGCGCTGGAGGTCGTCGAGCGTGGCGTTGTCGAAGAACGCTCCGAGGGCCCGCAGCTGCGGGTCGCCATAGGCGTAGAGCTTCAGGATGCTGTCGCGGACGTCGAGGCGCTGGTCGACGACGTCCTGCTGGCCGGTGGCGAGCGCGGCGTCGGCGGTGACCTTCGCGGCCCGCGCCTCGACGAGCTCGCCCTGGAGCCGCTCCTCGGTGGCTCGCGCCTCGGCGAGTCGACCCTCGATGGAGCTGAGCCGGCCTTGGGCAGAGCTCAGTCGGTCCTCGGCCCGCTCGAGGACCCGACCGACTCGGGCCGCTTCCTGGCTGGCCTCGGCGAGGCTCGAGGCGGTCTGGGAGATCTGACCCTTGACCGAACGACGACGGTCCTTGAGGGTGCCCTCGTCGTCAGCCGCGTGAGCGAGGGGCAGGGTGAGGACCGCCACCGACAGGACACCGACCACGAGGGCGGCGACGTGCGGTCGAGCGGCGCTGGGGAAGGAGCGCACTGGTGGGCCTTACTGCGTTCGGGGAAGTGAACGCTCCCACGGTAGGCGAGCCGCGTCAGAGTCTGAGGTATTTGCGGGTCAGTAGGAGTGTCGGGACGATCGTGAGCACCGGCGCGACCACCAGGAGCACCAACGACGTCTCGCGCCACTCCGCCCAGCCGATGAACGGCAGGGCGCGCACGACGCTGGCCAGACCTCCGATGACCGCGAACTGCGTGAAGGCCGCGACGGCTCCGATCGCCAGCCCGACGCCCACGAGCGCGGTGACCAGCGCCTCCAGGAGGAAGGGCAGGGCGATGAAGATCCGGGACGCCCCGACCAGGCGCATGATCTCGATCTCCTTGCGGCGGGCGAGCGCGGTGAGCCGGATCGTGTTGGCCACCAGCAGGATCGAGGCGAGGATCAGCGCTACCGCTGCCCCCCACGAGGAGTACTGCAGGACGTCGATGAGGGTGAAGATCGGCTTGACCTCGTCCTTGGCCAGCGTGATGTAGCTGACGCCGTCGAGGTTGGAGACGGCATCGACGGTGCCCTCGAACTGGTTCGGGTCCTCGAGCGTGATGCGCACGGCCTGGGGGGCGTCCTCGACGGTGAACACCGGGTCGGGACCCTCGAACTGCTCGGGCCCGAGGAGCACCTTGAGCTTCTCGAGCGACTGCGCCTTGGTCTCGAAGACGTAGGAGGCGACCTCGGGGTTGTCGGCGATGGCGGCGGCGATCGCCGACTTCTGCTCCTTGGTGACCTCGCTGGTGCACGAGGCGTTCTGGGGGTCGTCGGGCAGGCAGAGGACGACCTGGACCTGCAGCTCGCTGCCGATCACGTCGACGGTCAGGTCGGCCTGCTTGCTCAGCATCAGGCCGATGCCGGCCAGGCTGAGGGAGACGAAGAGGGTCAGGATGACGGCCAGGTGCATCGAGGCATTGCGACGCAGGCCCTGACGCAGGTTGGAGCTCACGTGGCGCAGCTGCATACGAGGAAAGTCTCTCTCAGGCGTGGGGTGGGGGTGGGACGGCGACGAGGTGCCGAGGTGACGAGGCAGGAATCAGTGCTGGAAGCCGTAGACCCCGGTGGCCTCGTCGCGGATGACCTGGCCGTGCTCGAGCTCGATCACGCGCTTGCGCATCTGGTCGACGACCCCGTGGTCGTGGGTGGCCATCAGCACCGTGGTGCCCGTGCCGTTGATGCGGTCGAGCAGCTTCATGATGCCGACGGAGCTGGCGGGGTCGAGGTTGCCGGTGGGCTCGTCGGCGATCAGGATCATCGGGTGGTTGACCATCGCGCGGGCGATCGCCACGCGCTGCTGCTCACCGCCGGAGAGCTCCTCGGGCATCCGACCGGCCTTGTCGGCCAGGCCCACGAGCTCGAGGGTCTCCGGGACGGTGCGCTTGATGTCGCGGGTCGAACGACCGATCACCTGCAGGGCGAAGGCGACGTTCTCGCTCACGTTCTTGTTCTGCAGGAGCCGGAAGTCCTGGAAGACGGTGCCGATCTGGCGACGCAGGCGCGGCACCTTCCACGTGGCAAGGCGGTTGATCTCCTTGCCGGCCACGTAGACCCGGCCGGTGGTCGGTCGCATCTCGCGCAGCAGGAGCCGCAGGGCGGTGGACTTGCCGGACCCGGACGCTCCGACGAGGAAGACGAACTCGCCCTTGTCGACGTTGATGGTCACCTGGTTGAGCGCGGGCTTGTCGGGCCCCGCGTAGGACTTGGTGACTTTCTCGAAGCGGATCACGGGCCTGACGGTACGCGAGGAACCTGAGCGGGCCGTACATTGAGCGCTGTGTTCCCCGCCCCACCCGAGCTGCGTCGCACCGCGCCGGTGGTCGCCGTCCTGGGGGTCGTGGCGGTGCTGGTGCTGGTCGTCGTGCTCGTGGTGGGCAGCGGCTCGGACGAGGGTGACCGCGCCGGCTCGAGGTCGAGCGGGGAGCCCGACACCACGACCGGTTCGGCCGGTTCGGCTCCCCCGTCCCCGGACGCTCCGAGCGCCACCTTGCTGTCGGACGTCGACACCGCCGCGCTGACCGTGCAGCGGGCCGGGTTCTGCGACCTCGTCGCGCCGGCGAGCATCGAGCAGGCCCTGGGGGGCGAGCCCGCCGACGTCCGCACCTACGGCAACGGCGAGAAGGTCGTGGTCTCCCCCGACCTGACCGACATCGCCCACGAGTTCGGCTGTCGGTGGAAGCGCGGCCGCACGGTCCTGCGGGCCTGGGTCTTCGCACCACCGGTCACCACGGCCGACGCCGCGCGCCTCGTCGCGGCCGCCCGCTCGACCGACGGCTGCGACGTGCGCCGGGGCGCGCCGGACTACGGCTCGGTGTCGGTGGCCCGCACCTGCCCGGTCGGCGACGGCTTCGAGGCGTCGTACCGCGGTCTCTTCAAGGACGCGTGGCTCGCGTGCTCGCTCACCGCGTCCGGCACCCAGCGGACCGTGCTGGAGCGGGCCGGCGCCTGGTGCGTCAGCGTGGCCGAGGCCGCGGCGCAACCGCCGGCCTGAGACGGTCAGGACCCCTCAGGCCCCGGCGTCGAGGTCGAGGTCGACGATCCAGCGCGCGGCGTACGGCGCCAGCCACACCGACCCGTCGTGGTCCGGGGCTAGTCGCTCCGCGGCCAGGGCGTCGTACGGCGTGCCGAGCCCGGCCTCCGCGAGCCGCCCCCACGGGAAGGCCCGGTGCTCGCGAGCGACGTTGTAGAGGCAGACCATCACCCCGCTCGGGTGGGTCCGGACGACCCCGAGGATCGCGTCGTCGGTGTCGCTCAGCACCTCGACCGCCGCGGAGGCGTGCAGCTGGGGAAGCCCGGCGCGCACCCGCGCGAGACGGGCGATCGCTGCGAACATCCGGCCCGCCTCCGACGCGTCGTCGTGGCGGGAGGCTGCCACCTCGTCGCTCACCCGCGGGCGGTGCGCCCAGCGGTTGTCGCGCTCGTGGCCGGGCTCGTCGGCCCAGTGCGGGTCGTTCGGCAGCGCGAGCTCGTCGCCGCTCCAGACGACCGGGACGCCACCCCAGCCGGCGATGATCGTGTGACCGAGCAGGACCCGGTCGAACGCCGCCGCGGGATCCAGACGACGCTCGCCCAGCCCCGCCAACGACGCGGCGGTGCCGCTGATGCGGCGGTCGCCGGTGGCCGGGTTCTCCTGGAAGACCAGTCCCTCGGCCGGGGAGCCGGGGAACTCGCCGGCGTAGTAGTCGGAGAGGAACGAGCGGTGCGAGCCGCCGCCGAGACCGACCGCGGCGGCGTCCGCGTCGTCGATGGCCCAGCCGATGTCGTCGTGGCAGCGCACGTAGGTGATCCAGGTCCCGGTCGACGGCGGCGCCGGCAGGGCGGCGAGGGCGTGGCGGGCCAGGACGGTGTTGCCGGCCGCCAGCATCGACCAGACCTGCACCATCAGGCTGTTGTGGTAGGCCAGGTCGCTCACCCGCCCGGCCCGCCGACCGACGCCGAGGTACTCCACCAGGTCGCGCGGACCCACGATGGCTTCGGCCTTGAACAGCGTGGCCGGAGCGGCGATGCGAGCCACGGTGCGCAGCGCCTGGGTGATCGCGTGCACCTCGGGCTGGTTCTGGCAGGTCGTGCCCAGCCGCTTCCAGAGGAACGCGATGGCGTCGAGACGCAGCACCTCGACGCCGAGGTTGGCCAGGAAGAGCACGAGCTCGGCGAACTCGGCGAGCACGTCGGCGTTCGACCAGTCGAGGTCCCACTGGAAGGCGTTGAACGTCGTCCAGACCCAGGCGCCGAGCTCGTCGTCGTAGGTGAAGCTGCCGGGGGCGAAGTCGGGGAACACCTCCAGCAGGGTCTGCTCGTAGGCGTCGGGTCCCGCGGGCCCGGCACGGTCGGCGAAGACGTGGAAGTAGTCGCGGTACGTCGGGTCGCCGGCGACCGCGGCCCGAGCCCACGCGTGCTCGCGGGCCACGTGGTTGAGCACGAGGTCGACGACCAGGCTGATGCCCCGCGCGCGCAGCCCGGTGGCGAGGTCTCGGAGGTCGTCGACGCTGCCCAGGTCGGAGCGCACCGAACGGTAGTCCTGGACGGCGTAGCCCCCGTCGCTGTCACCCTCGCGGGGCCTGAGCAGCGGCATCAGGTGCAGGTAGGTGACACCGAGGTCCTCGAGGTGGGACATCCGTCGCTCGAGGCCGGGCAGGTCACCGGCGAACCGGTCGGCGTAGCAGGCATAGCCGAAGCGGTCGGGCTGCTGGATCCAGTCGGGTCGCAGCAGGCGTCGCTCGTCGAGGGCGTGGAGGTCGTCGGGGCGCTCGGCGTACCCACGCGCGGCGATCGCGACCAGTCGCTGAGCCACGCGCTCAGCGGCGTCGAGGTGCACGTCGGCGACCGCCTCGAGCAGGTCGGGCCACCAGCGCTCGAGCCGGGCCCGGAACGTCGCGACGCGGTGCGGCGGCACACCGCCGTGAGCCTCGAGCTCGGCCAGGGCACCTGCGAGGATGGGCTCGGGCACCGGTCGATCGACCACGAACTAGTTCTCCTCCGCCTTCTCGCTGCCCCGGCGCCAGCGGATGCCGGCCTCCAGGAACCCGTCGAGGTCGCCGTCGAAGACTGCCGTCGGGTTGCCGACCTCGTAGCCCGTGCGGAGGTCCTTGACGACCTGATAGGGGTTGAGCACGTAGTTGCGCATCTGGTCGCCCCAGCTGGCCTGCACGTCGCCGCGCATCGAGTCGAGGTGCGCCTTCTCCTCGGCCTTCTTGCGAGCCAGCAGCTTGGCCTTGAGCACCACCATCGCGCTGGCCTTGTTCTGCAGCTGGCTCTTCTCGTTCTGGCACGACACGACGGTGCCGGTGGGGAGGTGGGTCAGGCGCACCGCCGAGTCGGTGGTGTTGACCGACTGCCCGCCCGGACCGCCGGAGCGGTAGACGTCGACGCGGATCTCCTCGTCGGGCACGTCGATCTCGTCGGTCTGCTCGAGCACCGGCACGACCTCGACGGCCGCGAAGCTGGTCTGGCGTCGACCCTGGTTGTCGAAGGGGCTGATCCGCACGAGCCGGTGGGTGCCGGCCTCGACCGAGAGGGTGCCGTAGGCGTAGGGGGCGTGGATGGCGAAGGTGGCCGACTTCAGGCCGGCCTCCTCGGCGTAGGACGTCTCGTAGACCTCGACCTTGTAGTCGTGCTGCTCGGCCCAGCGGATGTACATCCGCATCAGGGACTCGGCGAAGTCGGCGGCGTCGACGCCGCCGGCGCCCGAACGGATCGAGACCAGCGCTTCGCGGGCGTCGTACTCGCCGTTGAGCAGGGTGCGGACCTCGAGGCCCTCGACGGCCTTGGTGACCTTGCCGAGCTCGCGCTCGGCCTCGGCGATGGAGTCCTCGTCGCCCTCCTCGACGCCGAGCTCGACCAGGATGCCGGCGTCCTCGATGCGGGCCTGCAGCTCCATGAAGCGGTCGAGGGTGCCCTGGACGTAGGAGAGCCGACCGGTCACCGCGGTGGCGTTGTCGACGTCGTCCCAGAGGTCGGGGGCGCCCACCTGGTCGCCGAGGTCCTTGATCTCTTCACGCATGCCGTCGAGGTCCAGGACCTGTCCGATGGTGTGCATCGTCGCCTGGAGCTGCTTGATCTGGGTCTCGAAGTCTGGGCCTGCCACACCGGGCAGGTTACTCGCGACGTCCGGCACCGTCCGCGTCGACGTCTACACTCGCCCGACACCCACAGGTCCAGACCACCCATCGCCCTTCGGCCGGAGCCCACGCCATGCGCTCGACCCTGCTCCTCGGCGTCCTCGCCGCGTTGCTGAGCTCGGCGTCGGTCGGCTGCTCCGGCGAGGTCCGCGAGGTGGTGAGTGCGGTCGGGGTCAGCACCTCGCAACCCCCGCGGACGCTCGTCGTCGGCGTCGGCGAGGACGTCCCCGGCTTCTCGACCCTCGACGCCGACGGTCGGCCGGTGGGTTTCGACGTCGATGTGGCGCGCTACGTCGCGCGCGGCCTGGGCTGGTCGCAGCTGGAGGTCGAGTACCGCCCGATCCCCAACGGCGAGCGGGCGAGGTCCCTGGAGAGCGGCGAGGTCGATCTCGTCGTGAGCACCTTCCGCACGAACCTTCCCAACGAGCGCCTCGTCGACTTCGCCGGGCCTTACCTGATCGGCCGGCAGGACCTCCTGGTGCAGGCCGGCAACGCCGTCATCACCGGGCCGCACAGCCTCGACGGCTCGATCCTCTGCTCGGTGATCGGCTCACCGGACGCCGCCGTGCTCCAGCAGGAGCGCTTCTCCCCCGCCGTGCGGCTGCGCCGGGAGGGGTCACTGGCGGACTGCGTCGACGACCTGCTCACCAGCCAGGTCGATGCCGTGACCGCCGACGACGTCGTGCTGGACGGCTACGTCGCCGAGCACCCGGGCGAGCTGAAGGTCGTCGAGTCGCCCTTCCTGCTGCACTCCTACGGCATCGGGCTGCCCGAGGGCTCACCGGACGTGGCGATCGTGAACGAGCTGATCGCCGACATGGCCGAGGAGGGCGCCTGGGGCGACAGCTACCGCCGCAACCTCAGCCCCGCCGGGACGACGGTGCCGGACCCGCCGGTCCCCGGCGTCCTCGTGCCGGTGGCGAGCTCCGCGCACAGCTGAAGGTCGCACGGGGAGGCTGAGCAGGCCGAGCGCCAGCGAGGCCGGTCGGAGGCTGAGCAGGCCGAGCGCCAGCGAGGCCGGTCGGAGGCTGAGCAGGCCGAGCGCCAGCGAGGCCGTCGACGAAGCCCAGCGGGGGCCGTTCGAAGGCTGAGCAGGCCGAGCGCAGGTGCACTGGTGATGAAACGGGTCCTCGTCGTGACCGCACCCACCGAAGGTGAGCACGTCGTGCCCGAACCAGGTCCGAGTCGCCTGACAGGATCACCGCATGAGTGATGCAGGCCTTCGATCGCCGGTCGTCGCGATCGCGGTCCTGCCCGGAATGCCGCTGTTCGAGATCGCGGTGCCGTGCGAGGTGTTCGGAACACCGCGTCCGGGCCTGGTGGACCCGCCGTACGACGTGCGGCTGTGCGCGGCCGGGAGCGGTGCCGACCTCGGATTAGGGGTCCTGCAGGTCGATCACGGTTGGGACGACCTCGCTGCGGCCGACATGGTCGTCGTCCCGGCTCTGGCAGCCTGGGACGCCCCCGCGCCGCACCGCCTCGTCGACGCGCTGCGGACTGCCCATGCGCGCGGGGCTCAGGTCGTGGGTCTGTGTACCGGTGCCTTCGTGCTGGGGGCGGCGGGGCTCCTGGACGGCAGGGTGGCGACCACCCACTGGATGTACACCCGCGAGCTCGCTGCACGCCATCCCACCTCCAGGGTCGACCAGAACGTGCTGTGGGCCGGAGACGACCGCGTGCTCACCTCAGCGGGCACCGCGTCCGGCTTGGACCTCTGCCTGGAGATCGTTCGACGTCAGCGAGGGGCAGCCGTCGCCAACGACGTGGCGCGACGCATGGTCACCGCCCCACAACGCACCGGAGGTCAGGCTCAGTTCGTCGCCTGGTCGACACCACCCACGACCGACCGTGGGCTCGCGCCTGCGCTGGAGTGGGCGCTGGAGCACCTGCACGAGGAGGTCGGTCCTGATGAGCTCGCCGTCGCCGCGCACGTGAGCACCAGGACCCTCTCACGGCGGTTCCGAGACTCACTCGGGACCACGCCGGCGGACTGGATCCTCGAACAGCGGGTGCGTCGCTGCCAAGAGCTGCTCGAGACCACGACCTTCTCGGTGGGCCAGGTCAGCGCCATGGCGGGCTTCGCATCCACCTCGACCATGAGGGCGCACTTCACTCGGATCGCCGGGACTTCGCCGACCGGCTACCGTCGCACATTCGGCACAGCGCGGTCGTGACTGCCGAGCCCTGCGCCACGGCTGTCCGGCCACCGGTTGTCCTGATCTCGGCGATGCCTGGCCGGGGCTGGAGCGCGAGCACGTGTCCGAAGCGACAGCATCGAGAACATGCCCCACGCCCGCATCCAGAGCACCTCTCGACCAGCAGCCGCACCCGCCACCCTCGGCGCCGTCCGTGGGACCTCGATGTACGTCGCCGCAGTGCTCGGCCCGGGGGTCCTCACGCTCCCGGCCCTGGCCGCGCAGCGTTCCGGACCGATCTTCCTCCTCGCGCTGGCCGCGCTGCTCGTTCTCTCGTGGCCGCTGGCCACGACCTTTGCCGCCCTGGGACGGCAGTTCGCCGGCCACGGCGGTATCCCTGCCCACGTGACACGCGCTTTCGGACCACGGGCCGGCCGAGTCGTGGCGATGCTGTTCTACCTCGGCGTGCCACCGGGGGTCGGTGCTCTGGGACTCTTCGCAGGCGCCTACCTCCAGGCCATCGTCGGTGGAGAGCACACCCGCCTGGGGACTGCGGGGGGTCTGGTGCTGCTCACCTGGTTGCTCAACCGTGCCGGGCTCCGAGCCTCGGCCGCCGTCCAGGTCGCGCTCACCGGCATCCTGCTCCTCGTCGTGACGATGACGTTGGTCCTCACCCTCCCGCACCTCGACACCGACAACTTCACGCCCGCGGCACCGCACGGCTGGGGCACCTTGGCGCCTGCCACGTTCCTGCTGGTGTGGGTTCTCACCGGCTGGGAGGCGTCGGCCAACCTCGCGACCGCCTTGGCGCCGGACTCACTGCGCCGCGTCGTGGTCAGCGCCGTCGCGATCGTGGCACTCGCCTTCCTGGGGCTCTCGATCGCGATGATCGGTGTGGTCGGGGTGCCGGACCTGGGGCCCGCACCCGTAGCCCAGCTCCTCGAGGTCGCTGTCGGACCCGCCGCAGCGGTCGTGGGAGTCGGACTCGCCCTGGTCCTCACCGTGGGCAACATGAACGCCTACCTGGCATCACTAGCAGCGCTGGGCACCACCTTGCCTCGAGCACGTCGCGTTGCCGGCGGACCCCTCACCGTTCCCACCGTGATCGCCCTCGGCAGCCTGGTGGTCACCGCAACCGCCGACGACGCCGAGACGCTCCTGGTGGGAGTCACCGCAGCATCGCAGGTACCCGTGCTGATCCTGGCTCTCGCGGCCGGCTACCGCCTGCTTCCCTCAGGCGCCACACGACACGGTGCCCTCCTCGCGACTTTCGCCACCAGTCTGCTGCTCGTGCCCGCGGGCCGTTTCCTGGCCGCACCAGCACTCATCATCCTCGGCACACGCGTGTGGGAACAGACCGCCGCTGCTCGCACCCACGAGTCACACCCTCGCGCCCCAGCACGTCCGCGCTCGGCCCCCGTCGACGAGCGGGCTCGACACCGACCAGGGACCGGCGGCCTCAGGCCTTCCTGGGCGAGACGTAGAGCGTGATGACGCCCTCGATGACCACCGTGCCGTCGTCGCGCACGCCCCGGACGCGCACCGGGAGCTCGGGTGCGTCGGAGAGCCACTGCGACGCGTCGGTCTCGGCGATGCAGGTGATGTCACTGGTGGCCTTGGCCGTGTAGGTGATGGTCATTCCTCGAGGAATCCACCGCTTGTCAGCTGGGACGCTCGCCTCGGCCAAGGCGCCCATGGCCGCTTCCAGTCCGTTGCACAGTGCGATCGCGTGCACGGTGCCGATGTGGTTGTGCACCGAGCGGCGCTTGGGGACGACCAGTTCGGCGTAGTTCGGCCGGAGCTCGACGAAGCGCGCGTGGATGGTCGAGAAGTAGGGCGCCTTTCGACTGAAGGCGATCGAGAAGGCTCGTCGTCCGAGGCTCGGGCCGACGACGGGAAGCGTGCTGGCGGTGCGCCACAGGGAGAGGACCTGACTCATGGCACTCACATTACCGATCGGTAACCCGTGACCAGGCGGCCCTGCCCTCAACTCAGGGAGAGGAACAGCTTCTCGAGGTGCGCCAGCTGCTCGGGCGTCACGTCGCCGTCCAGGTCGACGCTGCTGCGCCACTCGGCGGCCACCATCGCGAACCCGGCCCGGTCGAGCGCGCTGGTGACTGCCTTGAGCTGGTTGAGGATCGAGCCGAGCTCGCGCTCCTCCTCCATCATCCGTAGCACGCCGGCCAGCTGTCCCTGGGCCCGCTTGATGCGGTTGAGGACCGCCGTCCGGTCGTTCGTCGCTGTGTCCGTCATGACGTGCCCCCCAGTTGTGTGCGCAGGCGGCACCAGGCAGATCTGCCCGATGCCGACGTGCTCATTAAAGCCCCCGACGTCAATCCTTCCGCGGGCCTCGTCCGACTAACGCCCCGACGCCGCGCAGGTTACGCCCCGGCGTATCAGGTCGCCAGCGCTGCCAGGAGCTCGACCCGGTTCCCGTGAGCGTCGAACGCGTGCACCCGTACGTGTCCCGGAAAGGTCAGCCGTTGGGTGGTGTCGACCTCGAAGCCAGCGGCGAGGAGACGACGTGTGGTCGCCTCCAGCTCGCCGACCGAGTCGAGCAGCAAGGCCGGGTGCGCCTTGCGCGCCGGGGCGAACGGGTCCTCGACGCCGACGTGCAGCTCGAGGGTGACGGTGCCGGCCGCGTCGCGGTGGCGCACCCAGAGCCCGCCGCGGGCCTGCAACGCCTGGGGCTTCGGCTCCTCGACCAGGCCGAGCCCGTCGACGTAGAACCCGCGCGCGTCGTCCTCGCCACCGGGAGGGCAGGCGACCTGAACGTGGTGAAGCCGCATCGGAGCACCCCTCAACCTCGGCCATGGTGTTCGGCCTCCCGAGCATGCCCACGATGCTCTCTCGATGTCAAGATTCTTGACCGCCCGGCTCGGCGCGTACAGTCCAGGTCATGCGCGACGAGGTGGACGACCTGGTGGAGGCATGGGCGCGCGAGCGTTCGGACCTCGATCTGGACGCCGTCGCTGTCTTCAGCCGCATCAGCCGCCTGGCCCGTCACCTCGACCTGACCCGGCGCGCGGCATTTCACGCCCACGGCATCGAGTCGTGGGAGTTCGACGTCCTCGCCGCGCTGCGGCGCGCCGGCGCGCCCTACGAGCTGTCGCCGGGCAGGCTGCTTCGCGAGACCCTGGTGACCAGCGGCACGATGACCAACCGGGTCGACCGGCTCGCCGGGCGCGGGTTCGTGGAACGCTCCCCCGACCCCGAGGACCGGCGTGGGGTGATCGTGCGCCTGACCCCGGAGGGCAAGTCGGCGGTCGACTCGGCCTTCGAGGCACTGCTCGACGCCGAACGGGCGCTGCTCGCCGACCTGTCGGCGCGCGACCAGGCCGACCTCGCCGGCCTGCTGCGCCACCTGCTCGCCCCCTTCGGGCCTCCCCCGCCCGGACAGTGATCCAACCGACCGGCCAGGCGACAGGTCAGTCGACCGGTCAGGCGACTGGTCAGTCGACGACCTCGGCGGCCTCGAGCCACGCCAGCTCGAGCTCGTCCTTCTCGGCCAGGACCTGCTGCAGCTCGGCGCCGAGCGCAGCCATTCTGTCGTAGTCGTCGGTGCCGGCGGCCAGCTCGGCGTTGATCTCGATCTCGCGCAGCAGCACCTTCTTGAGCTGCTTCTCGAGCCGCGACAGCGCCTTGCGGGCTGCCCTCTCCTCGGCGCTGCCGGGCTTGGCCTTGGCTGGTCCCGCTTGCTCGCGGCTGCTACCCGCCGCACCGGGGTTCGACGCGCTCGTACGACCTGGTCCCTCGGTCGTGTCGCTCGCTCTACCGTCGCTCCCGGCAGACGGCCCCTCGTTCCTCAGGGCCACCTGTCTCCGCTCCAGGTACTCCTCGATGCCGCGGGGCAGCATCGACAGCTTGCCGTCGCCGAGCAGGGCCCAGACCGAGTCGGTGACCCGCTCGAGGAAGTAGCGGTCGTGGGAGACCACGACGAGCGTGCCGGGCCAGGCGTCGAGGAAGTCCTCCAGGACGTTGAGGGTCTCGATGTCGAGATCGTTGGTGGGTTCGTCGAGCAGCAGCACGTTGGGCTCGGTGAGCAGCAGCTTGAGCAGCTGGAAGCGGCGTCGCTCCCCACCGGAGAGGTCACCCAGGCGGGCCGTGAGGCGGTCGCCGGTGAAGCCGAAACGCTCCAGCAGCGAGGTGGCGGTGATCTCCCCGTCCTTGGTGGTCGTGACCCGTCGGATCGCCTCGATCGTGGGCAGCACGCGACCGTCGGGGTCGACGTCGTCCAGCGCCTGCGTGAGGTGCTGCAACGCGACCGTGCGACCGAGCTTCATCTTGCCGGCGCTGGGCGCCAGTGCTCCGGAGACGAGCGAGAGCACCGAGGTCTTGCCGGCGCCGTTGACGCCGACGATCCCGACCCGGTCGCCGGCGCCGAGCCGGAAGGTCGCCTGCGACAGGAGCCGGCGCTCACCGCGCCACAGGTCGACGTCCTCGAGGTCGATGACGTCCTTGCCGAGTCGCTGGGTCGCGAACTTCTGCAGCTCGAGCCGGTCGCGCGGAGGCGGGACGTCCTCGATGAGCTGGTTGGCGGCGTCGATGCGGAACTTCGGCTTGGCGGTGCGCGCGGGGGCGCCGCGCCGAAGCCAGGCGAGCTCCTTCTTCATCAGGTTCTGCCGGCGCGACTCCGAGGCCGAGGCCTGGCGCGAGCGCTCGGCCTTGGCGAGCACGAAGGCGGCGTACCCGCCCTCGTAGACGTCGACCTCGCCGTCGTGCACCTCCCAGGTCCACTGGCACACCTCGTCGAGGAACCACCGGTCGTGGGTCACGACGACCAGCGCCGAGGAGCGGCGACGCAGGTGGCTCGCCAGCCAGGCCACCGCCTCGACGTCGAGGTGGTTGGTGGGCTCGTCGAGCACGACCAGCTCGTGGTCGCCCAGCAGCAGGGCGGCGAGGGCGCAGCGGCGGCGCTCGCCCCCGGAGAGCCCGAGCACGGCGCGGTCGAGCTCGACGCCGGCCAACAGCTCGGTGACGATCTCGCGCAGCATCGCGTCGGCGGCCCACTCGTGGTCGGACATGCCGCCCAGCACGGCCTCGCGCACCGTGTGGGTGTCGACGAGCTCGTCGCCCTGGTGGAGGTAGCCGATGAGCAGGCCGCGCTGCTGTGAGACGCGTCCGGAGTCGGGCTGCTCGATGCCGCTCATCACCTCGAGCAGCGTCGTCTTGCCGTCGCCGTTGCGACCGACGATGCCGATCCGGTCGCCCGACCCGATGCCGAGGGACACCTCGGCCAGGAGCGGCCGGACGCCGTAGGACTTGGAGACCTTCTCGAGGTTGAGGAGATTGGTGGCCATGTATTTACGCGTGATCCTTGACTAGGTGGGCGCCTGCGACGGCGCCGTTGGCGACCAGGACGGTGTCGTGGCCGGTGCGCAGGAGGGCGCCGGCGAGGTCGCGGGCGTGGTCGGCGGACTCGCAGAGGAAGACGCACGTGGGCCCGGAGCCGGAGACGATGCCCCGCAGCGCTCCCTCGCTCTCCCCCCGCTCGATGAGCTCTCCCAGCTCGGGGCGCAGGTCGAGCGCCGCCTCCTGGAGGTCGTTGTGGAGCGTGCGCGCCAGGCTCAGCGGCTGCCCCGTGCGCAGGGCACCGAGCAGGAGGTCGGCGGACGGCGGCTCGGCGGGGGCGTCGGGGAAGAGCTCGTCGAAGTGACGGTAGACCTCGGGGGTCGACAGGCCGCGGCGATCGGGCACCAGCACCCACCACCAGGTGCCGACGTCGGCCACCGGCTCGACGAGCTCGCCGCGCCCGGTGCCGAGCGCGGTGCCGCCGATGAGGGCGAACGGGACGTCGCTGCCGAGGTCGGCGGCGATGCGCAAGAGGTCGTCGTCGCTCGTGCCGAGGTCGAAGGCGCGATCGAGAGCGACCAGGGCTGCGGCCGCGTCGGCGGAGCCACCGGCCAGTCCACCGGCCACCGGGATGGCCTTCTCGATCGCGAGCCGGCCGCTGATCTCGCGTCCGTGCAGCGCGGCGAGGGCCGCACCGGCCCGGTGCGCGAGGTTGCGGTCGTCGCCCGGCACCGCCGGCAGGTCGACCCAGTCGCTGCCCTGCGTCTCGATGCTCAGCCCGCCACCCTCGTGCCGGGGCGTGGCGGTGACGTCGTCGCAGAGCCCGATCGCCTGGTAGACCGTCGTCAGGGGGTGGAAGCCGTCGTCGCGGGCCGCTCCGACGCCGAGGTGCAGGTTGATCTTGGCCGCTGCACGCACCGTGACCGAGGCGGTCGGAGGGCTGTCGAACAGGCGGGTCATGTGAGTCCTTCGGCCAGCGCGGCGAACTGCTCGATGGTGAGCGCCTCGCCGCGGGTGAGCGGGTCGACGTCCGCGTGGGTCAGGGCGGCGTCGACGGCGTCGGCCGAGCCGGCCAGGTCGCGCAGGACGCCGCGCAGGGCCTTGCGCCGGTGGGCGAAGGCCGCGTCGACGACGGCGAAGACCTGCTCGCGGCTCGCGGTGGTGGCCGGCGGCTCGCGCCGCGTCCAGGCCACGAGGCCGGAGTCGACGTTGGGGGCCGGCCAGAAGACGTTGCGCCCGATCGAGCCGGCGCGACGCACGTCGGCGTACCAGGCGGCCTTGAGCGAGGGGATGCCGTAGGCCTTGCTGCCCGGGTGCGCTGCCAGCCGGTCGGCGACCTCGGCCTGCACCATCACCAGCCCACGCTCGAGCGAGGGCAGCAGGGCCAGGAGGTGGAGCAGCACCGGCACCGACACGTTGTAGGGCAGGTTGGCGACCAGCGCCGTCGGCGCCGGCCCGGGCAGCGACGTGATGCGCAGGGCGTCGGCGTGCACCAGGGTGAAGCGGTCGGCCTGGGCGGGCGCGTACGTCGTGATGGTCTCGCCGAGCAGGCCGGCGAGCTTGTCGTCGATCTCGACGGCGACGACGTGCTGGGCGACCTCGAGCAGGGCCAGCGTCAGCGACCCCAGGCCGGGGCCCACCTCGACCACCACGTCGGCCTCCGAGATGCCCGACTCGCGCACGATCCGCCGGCAGGTGTTGGCGTCGATGACGAAGTTCTGGCCGCGCTGCTTGGTGGGCCGCAGGTCGAGCCGGTCGGCCAGACGACGAACGTCCACCGCCCCGAGGTACCTCGGGCCGGCGGACGATGTCATGAGGGGAAGGCTAGGCGGTGGTGCTCCGCGTCAGCGGGGCAGGCCCAGTGCGCTCGCGCAGCCGGGCCAGGCGCCGTAGCCGCCGCCGCTCGCGGCCCGCAGCCGCTCGGCGACCGCGATCTGGGTCTCGCGCGAGTTGTTGCTGGGCAGGCCCGAGCCGCCGTAGGACTGCCAGGTGCCCAGGTTGAACTGCAGGCCGCCGTAGTAGCCGTTGCCGGTGTTGATGGCCCAGTTGCCGCCGGACTCGCACTGCGCCAGCTGGTCCCAGACCGAGCTGCCGCCGGCATAGTTCGGCGCAGCGGGCGCTGGGGTCGGCTCCGGGGTCGGGGCCGGCTTGGTGCCGACGCGGACGACCTCGGAGACCGGGTCGCGGGTGACCTCCTGCTTCAGCTCGACGCGCTTGAGGAGCTCACCGTTGACGTAGACCAGGCGGTACTTCACGTCACGCGTGCCGGCCGAACCGGCGCGCTCGGTCTCGCTCGTGCCGACGACCAACGAGGCGTCGTCCTCCCTCTCGGTGACGAAGGGGATGGGCTCGCCCGTGACGGCCTTCTTCTTCCACCTCACGTCGGTGAAGACGATCGTGTCACCGTCGACGACCTCGGCGTCGAGCGTCGGCTCCACGCGGTCGTGCTTGCCGACCTCGACACCGAGCTGCTCGAGCGCGCTCTCGACGGTTGTCGCGGCGACCTTGCGCTGCTTCTTCTTCGCGTCGGCGATCGTGACCGTGAGCGTCTTCGGGGTCACGACCTCGAGCTGGAGCCCGCCGCGATCGATGCCGGCGCCACGGTTGAGCGAGAGCCGCGCGTTCTCGTACGACGAGCCGAGCTCACCGAGGGCGGAGTCGACGTCGGTGGAGGTCACCCAGTGCGTGGTGGTGACGCCGTCGACGGTGAGCTCGAGCGGACGACCCAGACGCACGTTGATGAGGGTGCCGTCCTGGACGGGCTCGTCGAGACCGGGAGCGACCAGGTCGTGCGTGCCGACCTCGATGCCCTCGGCGCTCAGCACCTCACCGACGGTCGCGGCGCGGGTGGAGACCGCGCGGGCCTCGCCGTCGACCGAGACGGTCAGGTCGTTGCCCGTCGCGGCGTAGCCGTAGGTCGTGCCGGCCACGGCGACGAGCACCAGGGCCACCAGGGACCCGAGGACCGCCCTGCTGCGCAGGACCCGACCCAGTCGGCTGCCGCGCGCAGGCGCGGCGTCAGCGCCCGAGGAGAGGTCCGTGGAGCTCTCTGCGGTCGTCGTCAGCGGGTCGTGGTCGTCGTGAATCGGCACAGTGCTCCGAACGTCGTACTACCCGGGCCTCGGGTGGCCGACGCCTGCGATCGGCGCCGCCCGGAGAGGGTTCCCGATCCCGGCCAACAGCGCCCCACAAGACCAGCGATCCGGAGCAGATGCAAACCGAGCCCGCACCACCGAGGCCGCAGGCGTGGGCCACCTCACCTAAGACGGATCCCTACTGGCCCGCTGCCCACCGAGGCGGCGCGGACGACCGCTCCCGGCACTCTCACCCCTCACCCCTCACCCCTGCGTCACCAGGAGCCGCCGAACGCGGCGAACGTGGCGGCCTCGACGGCCCGGCAGAGCTCCTCCAGGTCGTCGCCGCGGGTCTCGGCCATCGCGCGCATCGTCAGGGGCACGAGGTAGGAGGCGTTGGGGCGGCCGCGGTAGGGCGTGGGGGTCAGGAAGGGGGCATCGGTCTCGACCAGCACCCGGTCGTGCGGGGTGAGCACCAGGGCGTCGCGCAGCGGCTGGGCGTTCTTGAACGTCACCGTGCCGGAGAAGGAGAGGTAGGCGCCGCGGTCGAGGCAGCGCCGCGCGACGTCGGCGTCGCCGGAGAAGCAGTGCATGACCCACCGCTCGGGGGCGCCCTCCTCGTCGATGACGGCCAGGACCTCCTCGTGCGCCTCGCGGTCGTGGATCACCAGCGTCTTGTCGAGCCGCTTGGCGAGGTCGATGTGGCGGCGGAACGACTCCACCTGCGCGGCGCGTCCCTCCTCGCCCGTGCGGAAGTGGTCGAGGCCGGTCTCGCCGACGGCGCGCACCCGGTCGTGGGCTCCGGCGAGGGCCTCGATCTCGGCGAGCGCCTCGTCGAGCCGACCGGCCGCGGCCAGCAGCGGCGCCTCGTTGGGGTGCAGCGCGACGCCGGCGACCAGGGCGTCGTACGCCGCCGCGGCCTCGACGGCCCAGCGTGCGCCCGGCAGGTCGCACCCGATCTGGACGATCCGCGGCACGCCGACCGCAGCGGCCGCGTCGATCGCGGCGCGGACGGCGTCGGGACCCTCGTGGGCGATGTCGAGGTGGCAGTGGTTGTCGACGACCGGGTGCGGCAACGGCTCCGGCGACGGGGGCGGCTCGCCCTCGCGACGCGCCACCTCAGCGCTCCGTCACCGACGCGCGGCGGGCCAGGATGGCCTCGGCCAGGGCTTCGGGCGCCTGGGTCGGGATCCAGTGCGAGACCCCGCTGAGCTCGACGAACTCGTACGGCGCCTTGACGTGCTGCGGGGTGAGCTCGGTGCCGCGCCGACCGAGGGCGGCGTCCTCGTCGCTCCAGACGAACGTCGTCGGCACGTGGATGTCGGTCTCACGCGCCGCCGAGCCCATCAACGGCAGGGCGCGGTACCACGCCAGCCCGCCGGGCAGGGCGCCGTACTGCAGGATCTCGCGGTGCACGTGGTCGACCTCCTCCGCGGTCATGCCGATCCGGCGCAGGGCCCGCAGCATCACGCCGGGAAGGAAGCGCCCGACCAGGTCGACGAGGAACGGCACCTGGAAGAGCACCATGTACCAGGACTTCAGCCCCTGGCTGCTGGTCACCGCGGCCTTCAGGAAGGCCAGCGGGTGCGGCACCGACACGGCCGTCCACGACCGCACGAGGTCGGGCCGGCGGGCCGCGACGCTCCACCCGACGATGGCGCCCCAGTCGTGACCCACGAGGTCGACCGGGCGACCGATCTCCTCGATGAGCGCGATCGCGTCGTCGCCCAGGGCTCCGATGCGGTAGCGCCACCGGCCGAACGGTCGCGCCCGTGGCGAGTAGCCGCGTTGGTCGGGGGCGTAGGTGCGTACGCCCTGGGCATGGAGGAGCGGCGCGACCCCGCGCCAGCAGCTCGCGCGCTCGGGGAAGCCGTGCAGCAGCACCGCGGGGGTGCCGTCGAGCGGACCGTCGTCGAGCACGTCGAAGATCAGGCCGTCGCGCCCGTAGGACGTCATCCGGTCGGGCGCCCTCACGAGACGTGCACGACCTGGTAGACCTCGCGCTTCGGGACGCCGGCGAGTCGGGCGACGTCGAGGATGGCGTCCTTGCGGCTCATGCCCTCATCCTCGCGCTCCTTCACCGCTGCGCGCAGCGACGCCTCGTCGGTCGAGATGGCGGCGGCCGGCGGCGCCCCCGCGACGACGATGGTCACCTCGCCGCGCACGCCCTCGCCAGCCCACGCCACGAGCTCGCCGAGCGGGCCGCGACGAATCTCCTCGTAGGTCTTGGTGAGCTCGCGGCACACCGCGGCCGGGCGGTCATCGCCCCAGGCGAGCGCCATCGCGGCCAGGGCGGCCTCCGTGCGGTGCGGCGCCTCGAAGAAGACCAGGGTGCGCTGCTCGACGGCCAGGTCGGCCAGCCGGCGTCCCCGCTCGCCGGCCTTGCGCGGCAGGAAGCCCTCGAAGCAGAAGCGGTCGACCGGCAGCCCGGAGACGGCCAGCGCGGTCAGCACCGCTGACGGCCCGGGCACCGCAGTGACCCGGACGCCGGCCTCGACGGCGGCGGCCACCAACCGGTACCCCGGGTCGGAGACGCTGGGCATGCCGGCGTCGGTGACGAGCAGCACCCGCTTGCCGGCCAACAGCTCGTCGAGGAGCACGGGCGTACGGCGCTGCTCGTTGCCCTCGAAGTACGACACGACCTGGCCGGTGATGGCGATCTCGAGGTCGTGGGACAGCCGCTTGAGGCGGCGGGTGTCCTCGGCGGCGACCACGTCGGCGGTGGCCAGCTCGGCGGCCAGGCGCGGGGAGGCGTCGTCCGGGCGACCGATGGGGGTCCCCGCCAGCACGAGCACCCCGGCGCCGTCTGCTCGACCCTGCGTCATGCGCCGATCATGTCAGTGCTGTGCCGGTCTCGGCGGCCTCGCCCCGCGGGGCCCAGCCGTACAGTTGCGCCCCGTGACCACGCTGGACGACGCGCCGACCCACGCGCTGTCGTCGAGAGCCCACGGACGCGCGGTCCCGAGCGCGTGGGAGCGTGCGCGCCGGCGCGGCGAAGCGCTCGACGACCGGTTCGGGGGCTGGCTGGCGGCGATCGGCGCAGCTCTGCTCGCCTTCGCCATGCGGGTGTGGCACGTCGGCACGCCCGACCGGTTCGCGTTCGACGAGACGTACTACGCGAAGGACGCCTGGGCGATGGCCAACCACGGCTTCGTGCAGAACTACCTCGACAAGGTCGACGGCCAGCGGGTCGACCAGGCGATCCTGGCCGGGCGCACCCAGGGCATCTGGGACGACGGTCCGTCGATGATCGTGCACCCCGAGGTCGGGAAGTGGCTGATCGCGCTCGGCGAGAAGGCCTTCGGCATGGACGCCTTCGGCTGGCGGATCGCCTCGGTCGTCGCCGGCTCGCTGATGGTGCTGGTGCTGGTCCGCCTCACCCGTCGCCTGACCGGCTCGACGCTGCTCGGCCTGTTCGCCGGGCTGCTGATGGCCTTCGACGGGCTCCAGTTCGTGCTCTCGCGCCTGGCCCTGCTCGACATCTTCCTGGCCCTCTTCCTGCTGTGCGCGGTCAGCTGCGTGGTCAACGATCGCGACTGGCACCGTCGACGGCTGGCTCGACTCATCGACCCGACCGCGCCGGGGCCGCCCCGGTGGGGCCCCGTGCTCGGCGTCCTGTGGCGGCCCTGGCTGCTGCTCGCCGGCGTCTGTTTCGGCCTGGGCATCGGCACGAAGTGGACCGCCGCCTACCCCCTGGCCGCCTTCGGGGTGCTGGTGTGGGTGTGGAGCGCCGGCGCGCGTCGTTCCTTCGGCGTGCGCCACTCGCTGGTGAAGGCCGCGGTCGTCGACGGCCTGCCGGCCTTCGTGCAGCTGGTGCTGGTCGCCTTCTGCGTCTACGTCGCCACGTGGACCGGCTGGCTGGTGCATGCCGACCAGTACGAGCAGAACCTCTCGAGCACCCAGTACACCGGGTTCCAGCAGGAGCTGCCGTGCACCGGTCGCGGCGACGACCGAGAGACGAACAACGTCTCCGACGACGACGCCCGGTGGCCCACGGCGACCGAGCCGGACGCCTCGGGGCTCGGCGAGGTCGTCCAGTCGCTCCGCTCGCTGTGGTACTACCACCGCGACGTCTACACGTTCCACACCCACTACCTCAACTGCAGCAGCCATCCCTACCAGTCGCAGCCCTCCGGCTGGCTGCTCGACAACCGCCCGGTCGGCGTCGCCACCGACCTCGACGTCCAGCCCGGCGAGCTGGGCTGCACGGCCGCGAAGGGCTCGGTCTGCTACCGCCAGGTGCTGCTCCTCGGCACCCCCCTGCTCTGGTGGGGGGCCTGCCTGGCACTGGTCGCCGCGGCGGTGCTCTGGGTGGGCACCCGCGACTGGCGCTACGGCGTCGCCCTCACCGGCGTCCTCTCGACCTGGCTTCCGTGGCTGCAGTACGACGACCGGCCGATCTTCATCTTCTACGCCATCGCCTGTCTGCCGTTCATGCTGCTGGCGATCGCCCTGGTGGTGGGCAGGCTGATCGGGCCCTCCCGGCTGCCCTCGAGGCGCCGCACCGTCGGCGTGGTGGTCGCAGGATCGTTCTTCGTGCTGGTGCTGCTGAACTTCGCCTACTTCTACCCGCTCTTCACCTACGACGTGATCCCCCGGGCCTCGTGGCTGAACCGCATGTGGTTCCACCGCTGGATCTGACGACTACGGTGGCGCCATGACCGCTTGGACCCCCGGATGGGGTGACTTCCCGGTGCCGCTGCTGGACTTCTGGACCGAGCGCCACCTCTGCACGCTGACGACCCTGCGCCCCGACGGTCGTCCGCACGTCGTCCCGGTCGGGGTGGCCCTCGACCATGAGCGCGAGTGCGCCTGGGTGATCACCTCGGGTTCCTCGCGCAAGGTGCGCAACCTGCTGGCCGCCGCGGAGCCGGACTCGCCCACGATGAGCGGGCAGGTCGCGGCCTGCGCGGTCGACGGCGCGAAGTGGTCGACCCTGGAGGGCACCGCCACCGTGCTCGACGACCCCGACTCGGTCGCGCGGGCCGTCGAGCGGTACGCCGCGCGCTACCGCCAGCCGCGCGTCAACCCGGCGCGGGTCACGATCCGGATCGAGGTCGAGCGCTTCGTCGCCTCGGCGTCCCTGCTCGAGCCGTGAGTCCTCGGGTCAGTCCGAGGCGGTGTCGGTGGTCGTCGGTGGTCGGGTCGGAGACGAGTCCGTCGCAGGAGTTGACGAAGTCGACGAGGTCGCCGGAGTCGAAGTGCGAGGCGTCCTCGTGCGGACCGTGCGCCGCCTTGTAGGTGATGTCGACGCCGCGTGCGTCGAGCTCGGACACCAGGGCACCGCCGTTCTCGTTGATCGGCACCCACGTGTCGTCGGGCGAGGCCACGACGCGGTAGCGGATGTCGGAGGGCAGCGACGCGACGTTCTTCACCGGGTTGCGATCTGCCGGCACCGGGCCACCGTAGGCGGCGGCGATGAACTTGTCGGCGGTGGGCACGTTGTCCATCCGGTTCAGCGAGATGGCCGGCTTCACGCCGTACCAGCAGGGCGGCGGCGTGACTCCGTGCAACAGGGCATTGAGCGAGATCGCCCCGCCCATCGAGCCGGACACCCACACGGTGATCGGGAGGTCGATCTCGTCCTCGGCCCACGCGATGAGACGCTTCGCGTCGTCGGTGGAGGCCTCGCTGCCCCAGGACTGGTAGTGGAAGCTCGACGAGGCGATCGCATAGCCGTCGCGGGTCAGCGCCCGCAGGAACGGGCCGTCGACGCGGTCCTCTGCGCCGCCGCCCTGTCCGTGGAACCAGACGACGAGACCCTTGGGGTCACCGGTCGGGAGCGTGAGCCGAGCCTCCTGGCCGTTGAGCTGCTCGCGCACGATCGAGCCGGCGCTCTCCCCGGAGGGGGCACCGAGGAGAACGCTCACGAGCACGCCCACCATGATCGCCAAGAGCGCCGCCACGGCCACCCGCATGTGACGTCCTCCCAGACTCAGGTCGGCGCCGTGCGGCACCGACGTTCACGGCTCCCGGAAGTGTAAAGGGTGGTCCGGGCAACCGGCGATTTCACATGTCTGCGTAGCGCTTCGACTGCGCGAGCAGCTCGGCGAGTCGCTCGGCGCCAGCCGGGCGGGCCTCCTCGAAGGTGTCACCGGAGTAGGCCGGCGCGTAGGCGGCGGTGTCGCGCTGGAAGCGCCAGCCCTCGGAGAGCGGGCCGACGTCGTGGGTGTCGTAGCCGATCCGGTCGAGGAACTCGGTGACGCTCTGCTTGGCCGCGGCGTCGTCACCGGCGATGGCCAGCGCGCTGCGGTCGTCGCTGCCCGCTGGGCGGGCCAGCGCGCCGAGGTGCTTGAAGTAGATGTTGTTGAACCCCTTGACCACGCACGACGACGGCAGGTGGGCCTGCAGCATCTCGGAGGTGGTGGTCATCTCGGCGTCGAGCTCGGGGATGTTGCCGTCGCGCTCGGGGTAGTAGTTGTTGGTGTCGATGACGACCTTGCCGGCGAGCGGCGTCACCGGGACGTCCCGGTAGGCCTTCAGGGGAACGGTGACCACCACGAGGTCGCCGGCCGCGGCCGCCTCGGCCGCTGTCGCGGCGCTGGCGTGCTCGCCGAGCTCGGCGACGAGGTCGCTCAGGGTCTCCGGTCCGCGGCTGTTGCTCAGCACGACGTCGTAGCCTGCGTCCACCGCCAGCCGGGCCACAGTGCTGCCGATGTTGCCACTTCCGATGAGTCCGATCGTTGTCATGCTGGTCTGAACGCGAGCCGTCGCGCCCGGATTCCCGAGTCGGTGGCCGCGCCTCCCGAACCCGGGAGCGGCGCCGTGCGCTGGGACGCCGGAGCCGGCCGACGGGTGAGGGGAGTCCAGCCCAAGAAAAGAAAAGCTTTGGTGATTCCTCAGACCTGAGGCGCACCAGCCGATAGGCATGGGTGCCTCCCCCTCTGCCGTCGCGTGCGTCGGCAGCAGTCCTGGAGGCGCCCACTCCCCCCAGCCGTCTGCGCCACCCCCTCCCCTCCCCCTCCTCAGGACCCTCCAGGTCACGACCGACAGGTCACGGCGGCGCCGGCACATCTCGAAAGGTCCCCCCATGAAGTTCCGTAGCAGCTCTCCCCCCGATGCCCTTGGCGGGCGCGAGGAGACCGGCGCAGCCAGTACGCCCGGTAGCGCCGTCGTCACCGACGCCCTCGACGTCGCGAGCCTCGACCGGACCGCGGTGGCCACCGCCCAGCTGGTGATGTCGAGCCATGCCAACCGCACGGCCTCGCAGAACACCGAGGACATCGTCGCCATCTACCGGTTCATGTTGCGCGACACGGCCGCGACACCCGGCCTGCGCATCTACGAGACCCCTCGTGCCGCGGCGACCTACTTGCACGGCTTCCGGCTCACCGAGAACCGGGCGGAGGTCTGCCAGGACCCCGAGTGCCCGGGCGGCGACCTCGGCCCGGTCGAGGCCTGGACCACCGTGGCCGGCGCCCAGGTCGCGGCACCAGACATGTTCGCGCTCTCGACCACGCGCTACGTCATGGGCTACCACCCGTCGCCCGACGAGGCCGTCGAGACCCTCGCGGTCTACGAGTGGATCGCAGCGGCCCGTCGGGTGGAGGCCGAGATCATGCCGGAGCCGACCACCGGCGCTGACCGCAACAACAACCGGATCGATCACGGCAAGGCCGCCTCGGCCCTTCTTCACCAGCTGCGCTCAGCAGCAGGGCGTGACCTTCCGTGCCTGCACTGCTCCGACCAGTCGGGCGGCACCGTCGGTACGGTCGCCGACGGCTTGGTCGGCGATCTGTCCAGGGGACCCGGGCCGGACGTGGCCGGCGTCCAGCTCGGCGCATCCGTCGAGCCGCACCCGGCCACCGAGTCCGCCTCGCAGGTCAGCAACGCGATCGAGGAGCTCGTCGAGGAGCTGGCCGCCGACGTCGACAAGCGCGTCGTCGAGATGTCGGACGACCTCGCTGACGAGGCCATGACCGACCTGCTGGGCGACAACCTGATGTTCGACCTGGCGGCGCTGATGGCGCGCGAGGACGAGGTGTCCACGATGCTCGACCACATCATCGACCTCTCGGACATCCCGGAGTTCAACGTGTAGGAGATCGACGGCGACAGGCCCCACCGGCGTCGTCGGTGGGGCCGTCTGCATCTCGCGACGGGTTCAGGCGGGAAAGAGCTCTGCGAGCAGCGTCCGAACCCGCCGGTCGATCTCGTCGCGGATCTCGCGCACGGCCTCGGGTCCCTGGCCGGAGGGGTCGGCGAGCACCCAGTCCTCATAACGCTTGCCGGGGAAGATGGGGCACGCGTCGCCGCAGCCCATCGTGATGACGACGTCCGACGCGGCGACGTCCTCGGTGAGCAGCTTCTTGGGCAGCTCTCGCGAGATGTCGATCCCGACCTCCCCCATCACCGCGACCACCGCCTCGTTGACGGTGTCGGCCGGCGCGGAACCGGCCGAGCGCACGCGGACCCGTCCGGCTCCGTGGTGGTCGAGCAGGGCGGCTGCCATCTGGGAGCGGCCCTGGTTGTGCACGCAGACGAACAGCACCTCGGGCAAGGGTCTCGTGGGGGCTGTCACGAGGTGACCACGTTCGGTGCCGTGGCGGATCCCGGGTAGAAGCGGCGTCTCACCCAGAGTGCGACGTAGACCAGGGCAACGAGCACGGGCACCTCGATGAGGGGTCCGACGACCCCGGCCAGAGCTTGACCCGATGAGACCCCGAAGACCCCGATCGCCACCGCGATCGCCAGCTCGAAGTTGTTGCCGGCCGCGGTGAAGGCCAGCGTCGCCGTCCGCTCGTAGGACATCTTCAGCACGACCCCCACCGCGAACGACCCAGCCCACATCAGGGCGAAGTAGGCCAGCAGCGGCACGGCGATGCGGGCCACGTCGAGCGGCCGGCTGGTGATCGTGTCGCCCTGGAGGGCGAAGAGGACGACGATCGTGAAGAGCAGCCCGTAGAGCGCGATCGGACCGATCCGGGGGAGGAACCTGGCTTCGTACCATTCGCGCCCCCGGGCCCTCTCGCCGAACGTGCGGGTGAGGAAACCGGCCAGCAGCGGGATGCCGAGGAAGACGAGGACCGACGTGGCGATCTGCCAGACCGAGACGTCGAGGCCGCCGCTGCCGCGGTCGGACCCGCCGGCCAGGCCGAGCCACCCGGGCAGCACCTCGAGGTAGAACCAGCCGAGCCCGGCGAACGCGACGATCTGGAAGACCGAGTTGATCGCCACCAGGATGGCGGCCGCCTCGCGGTCGCCGCAGGCGAGGTCGTTCCAGATCAGGACCATCGCGATGCAGCGCGCGAGCCCGACGATGATCAGACCGGTGCGGTACTCCGGCAGGTCGGGCAGGGTCAGCCAGGCGAGGGCGAACATGAGCGCCGGGCCGAGGATCCAGTTGAGGACGATCGAGGCGCCGAGGAGGCGCTTGTCGGCCGCGATGTGGCCGAGCTCGTCGTAGCGGACCTTCGCCAGCACCGGATACATCATCACGAGCAGCCCGACAGCGATCGGCAGCGACACCGAGCCGACCTCGACCGTGGCCAGGGCGTCGTCCAGGCCCGGAACCAGGCGGCCGAGGAGGAGCCCGCCCAGCATCGCGGCGACGATCCACACCGGTAGGAAGCGGTCGAGCGTCGAGAGGCGCTGCATCACCGCGGCGTCCTCCGGGAGGGTCGCGGTCTCACCGACGAGGTCGCTCATGCCCGGGCCCCCGCGGTGGTCGTGAGGGTCGAGGGATGACCGGCGGGGGCCAGACCGGCCACGGTGAAGAGGCTGGCCACCGCCTCGAGGGCATCGGGGCGCGCGCGGTAGTGCACCCAGACGCCGCGCTTCTCCCGGTCGAGCAGCCCGCTCTCGTGCAGCACCTTGAGGTGGTGGCTGATGGTGGGCTGGGTCAGGTCGAAGGCGGGCAACAGGTCGCAGGCACAGGCTTCGCCGCCCTCGTGGGAGAGCACGAGCGACATCAGCCGAAGCCGCACCGGGTCAGCAAGCGCCTTGAGCAACGGGCTGACCTGGGCCGCCTGCGCCGCCGTCATGGGTCGACGGGACAGCGGGGCGCAACGCGAGGGGAGACTGCTCGTCCCACGAGATACCGATGACATGGACATGCATCAATACTCACACACGTCGATGTCTGACCAGACCCGGCGCGTCATGGGGTGCGGCACACCCCGGATCGCTCAGCCGGGGGTTGCGGCCCGCAGGCCTCGCAGAGTGGTGGCGCCCGCGACCGTGATCGACCTATTTTCCTCGACCTGAGCGGTCAACCCCCGTTGACCCGAATTTACAGGCGCTTCGGGCGTCACCTGACTGCCTCGATCACGTTCACCTTGAGTGAGGCCTGATCACGCACCTTCCGGGGGGAACGCACCATGACCGACCGACGCCAGTTCGTCGACACCACCGAGACCCAGATGACTCTGCGGCAACCACTCGAGCATCTCGACGAGGCCGACCGCGTCGCCATTGCCGCGTGGATGACCGAGCACGGCATCGACCCGGACACCGTCGCCCTCAACGTGCCCATCGAGCGCAACGCGCACACCTTGAGCGTCTCCTGGCGTGAGCAGACCCCGGACGGGCTCGTCGTCCACAGCAGGTTCCCACCGGTGACCGGCCGGTGGCCGGCACCGTTCCCCGACTCCGTGCTGCACCCGCGCCTGCCCTCAGCGCCGGCCAAGTCGGCCTGAGGTCAGCATCGCCCTCGGCGTTCTTGCGTCGTCCGACGACGCGCCGCACCACCTGGACCCGTTCCGATCCGCGTGTCCAGGGCCCTCGGAGCAGCCAGTGAAAGATGAAAGACAAGCCACGCAGTCCTCCTTCTTCAGGACGACGGCGTGACCTCTGACCTGCAGGTGTGGTGGAGCTGAGGGGATTCGAACCCCTGACCTTCTCATTGCGAACGAGACGCGCTACCAACTGCGCCACAGCCCCAGCTGCTCCTCCGTGGCTCACGGAGATGCGGATCGAAACGTTAGCACCAGCGTGGCGGCGCGTCCGAATCGCCCTGACGGGCCGGATCAGGACCCGGAGGCCCGGCGGCGGTCGGCCTCGGCGGCGTCCTTGGCGGTGCGCTCGGCAGCGTCGGCCTCGCGGGCCAGCTCGGAGTCGGCGGCGAGGGGGCCCGAGGTCCAGACGCCGGTCGAGTCGAGGTCGATGGTCCGCACGGTGCGGCGTACTGCCTGCTCCTTGGCGACGTACGTCGGGAGCGTGACGGGTACGGGGTCCCAGTCTCCCGAGCGGGTCGGGTCGGGTGCGGGAGACGTTGCTGCGGGGACGACGAGGTCGGCCTCGATGTGCACGACGTCGATCTCCTCGGTCGACGGGTCGTGGTCGGCGCTCGACCCAGAGAGATCGGTCAGTCCGGTGAGCCCGGCCAGCACCGACGAGGACTCGGCTGTGGTGGCCGGGCTCGCCAGGGTGTCGACAGCACGCTCCGACCTCACCATCAGCCGGCAGGTGACCAGCCAGGCGACGAGCAGTCCCGCGGGCACCAGGGTGGAGGACGGCGCCAGCACGCCGATCGCAGCCAGCGTGGCGACGACGACGAGCGCGCCCAGGATCGCGAGCACGACGCGAAGGCGGCGCCTGGCCGCGAGCGCAGCGGCGGCGCGGCGGGCGCTCACCTCACGGTGGCTATTGGCCGCGGAGCGCGGCGCTGCGCGCGCCACGTCGAGGGAGACGCGCACCGCCGTGTCCTGCTCGGACCGGGCTCCGCTCACGACGAGGCGGGCCGTGGTCGAGCTGACCGGCTCGCGTCGGGCAAGCACGCGCAGGCGGTCGGAGAACCCGTCGATGGAGCGGCTGGCAGCGCTGTCCTCGTGCTGCTTGAGCGCCTTGGGGATCAGGTAGACGGCCCAGGCCACTGCCAGGGCGACGAAGATCAGAGCGCTGAGGTCCACGATCGTGAGCCTAGAAGCGGCACCGCAGGGTGAGTCGGACGTCTACCCGTGTGTCGCACATTGCTCGTGGTGCTGCTGGGGTTCAGTCGGCCTCGAGCCGCTTGAGCAGCCCGGAGGGCGCGTCGTCGCGGACGATCGCGTAGAGGCGGTGGTCGCGCCAGTCGCCGTCGATGTGCAGGAACCGGGGCGCGTAGCCGATCTCGGGGATCTCGAGCTTCTCGACGACGCGCAGCGAGTTGGAGTTCTCGGGACGGATGGCGATCTCGATCCGGTGCAGCCCGACGGCGAGGAAGCAGTGGTCGATGGCCATCGCGACCGCGCGAGGCATGACGCCCTGCCCAGCGTGCTCCTGGTCGAGCCAGTAGCCCACCGACGCGAACTGTGCCGAGCCCCGGACGATGTTGTTGACCGTGAGCTGGCCGGCGAAGCGTCCGTCGACCTCGACGGCGAACGGCAGTGTCGCACCGGCCTTGGCGCTGCGGGTGAGCCGTCGGATCAGCGTCCGGAACGTCACCGGGCGCGCGTCGGCGCCCGGCGGTGCGGTGGCGTCCCACTTCGACAACCACACGGCGTTGCGCCGACGGGCGTCGCGCCACGGCTCGGCGTCCGAGGCGCGCAGCGGCCGCAGGGTCACCACCGGCGACGAGCCCGACGAGAGCCGGACCGGCCAGCCGGGAGCGCCCCGAGCGCCCCGCAGGCCCTGGCCGCTCAGTGGTCGCTCCCGACGATCTGCTCCACCGCATGCACGAGCACCGGGCGCAGCACCGACAGCCCGTCCTTCACTCCCCCGCGCGAGCCCGGCAGGTTGACGACCAGGCACGTGCCCGCCACGCCCGCGAGGCCGCGCGAGAGCACCGCGGTCGGGATGCCGGCGGCGACGCCGGCCTGACGGATCGCGTCGGCGATGCCGGGCACCTCCCGGTCGAGCAGCGGGCGGGTCTGCTCCGGCGTCCGGTCGGTCGGGGTGAGCCCCGTACCGCCCGTCGTCAGGACGACGCGCGCACCGCCCTCGACGGCAGCGGCGATGGCGGCACCCACCGGCGGCCCGTCGGGGACGACGACGGGATCGCCGACGGAGAACCCCAGCTCACGCAGCGCCTCGACGATCAGCGGGCCGGTCTCGTCGGCGTACACGCCGGCGGCGGCGCGGTTGGAGGCGACGACGACCTCGGCTCGCCCGCGGAACCCAGCAGCGCCCTCAGCCACGGTCGACCCCCGGCCGCAGGAAGTCGCCGGACTTGCCGCCCGTCTTGGTCTCGACGCGAATGTCGCTGATCACGGCAGCCTTGTCGACGGCCTTGACCATGTCGACGACCGTCAACGCCGCGACCGAGACTGCGGTCAGTGCCTCCATCTCGACCCCCGTGCGGTCGGTGGTGCGCACGGCCGCCGTGATGTCGACGCTGTCGTCGGTGACCACCAGGTCGACGCTCACCGCCGAGAGGGCGAGGGGGTGACACAGCGGGATGAGCGATGCCGTCTGCTTGGCGCCCATGATCCCGGCCAGCCGGGCCACGGCGAGGGTGTCGCCCTTCGGCACCCCAGCGCCACGCAGCAGCTCGACCACCCGCGGCGACACCAGCACTCGCCCGGACGCCGTGGCGGTACGGGCGGTGAGGGCCTTCTCCGACACGTCGACCATGTGAGCGGCACCGGCCTCGTCGACGTGGGTCAGGCGTGCCGGGGCGGTGGGGTCACTCATGAGTCCTCAGTCCTGGTCGAGCCGGAGCACGGTGACGTGCTGCCCGGCGGCGATCTCGGTGACGTCCTCGGGGACGACGATCAGGGCATCGGAGGCGGCGAGGTCGCCGACCAGGTGCGAGCCGGAACCGCCGACCGGCTCGATCTCGGCGACGCTCACGCCGTCACCGTCGAGGCTCAGCACGCCGCGCAGGAACTGACGGCGGCCTCGGGGTGAGCCGACCCGGTGGGTCAGCCGGGCGGTCACCGGGCGACGCGACTCGGGCGTCACACCCATCATCCGCCGCAGGGCGGGCCGCACGAACACCTCGAAGGAGAGGTAGGACGACACCGGGTTGCCGGGCAGCGCGAAGAACGGGACGTCGCGCCCGCTGCCCGAGCGGGGTCGCAACGTGCCGAAGCCCTGCGGCTTGCCGGGCTGCATCGCGACCGGTCCGAACCACACGGAGCCGAGCGGGGTCAGCGCCTCCTTCACCACGTCGAAGTCACCCATGGAGATCCCGCCCGACGTCACGACGACGTCTGCGCGCCCGAGCTGGTCGTCGAGCGCTGCGAGCAGCGCCTCGGGCTCGTCGGGCACCAGGCCTACCCGGTAGGGCACAGCCCCGGCGCGTCGCGCCGCTGCTGCGAGCAGGAACGAGTTGCCGTCGTAGATCGAGTCGTCGCCGAGCTCGGTGCCGGGCTCGCGCAGCTCGGAACCGGTGGAGACGATGACGACGCGGGGGCGCGGTCGCACCCGCACGGTGGCACGACCCATCGAGGCCAGCAGACCGAGGTGTCGCGGGCCGAGCACCGTGCCGGCCTCCACGAGCAGGTCCCCGGTCTCGATGTCCTCGCCGGCGTAGCGCAGGTGCTGCCCCAGCGTCGGCGCTCGCGCTATCCAGACGTCCTGCACCCCGCGGTCGGTCCACTCGTAGGGCACGACCGCGTCAGCGCCCTCGGGCAGCGGCGCCCCGGTCATGATCTTGGCCGCCGTGCCGGGCGGCAGCGACGAGACGACGCGACCCGACGTGCCCGACTGGCCCGCACCGATCTCCCCGATCACCGGCAGCTTCACCGGCGCCTCCTCGGCGGCCGTCACGACGTCGGCGTGGTGCACGGCGTAGCCGTCCATCGCGGAGTTGTCGAAACGCGGCAGCGCCATGGGGGCAGCGATGTCCTCGACGGTCGCGAGGTCGAGGGCGTCCATCAGCGGGACCTGGAGGTCGTCGAGCACGGTGGTCGCGGCCAGGATGATGGCCAGGTGCTCGTCGACCGTGCGGATGGCGTCGCTCATGCCCCGGACGGACCCTGCAGCACCGCTCCCGCGCCCACCCGCTCGGCGGAGGTCGAGTCGAGCGCGACGTCACCGACGACCTGCACGTCGCGTCCGAAGGTGAAGTCGCCGTCGATGCGCAACGAGGTCGCCCTCGCCAGCGAGGGAGCGCCTTCGGGGAAGCGCTTGTCGAACTCGCCCACCAGCTTGTAGACGCTGTCGTCGAGGTCGATGTAGGGGATGTCGGCGGCGACCTGGTCGAGGACGAAGTCGGTGCCGACGGCATAGACGTCGGAGCGCAGCACGAGCAGGTCGTTGGTGGTCTTCACCGGCACGAAGCGCTCCCGGCCGACCTCGATGAGGGCAGAGCCCTCGAAGACCTCGATGGCCGCACCCATCGCCGTCTCGACCTGGATCACCTCCGGCGTCGAGGCGTCGCCGGGGTCGACGTGCTTGGTGTTGCGGATCAACGGCAGCCCGAGGATGCCCTGACGCAGGTCGAGGGCCTGCTTCATCGCGTCGAGGTCGAACCACAGGTTGTTGGTCGAGCAGAAGCGGTGCCGCTCGAGGTCGGCCAGCGCCTCGGCATCCGCCTTCGGCGTCTGCGCCGACTCGCGCAGCACGATCCGGCCGTCGGACGTGCGGCGTGCGAAGTGCCCGCCCTTGCGGTCGGACGGCGTCCGACGCACGGCTTCGATGGCGAACGGCGCCCCACTCGCCGCGAACCAGCCCGCGACCCGCGGGTCGGGCACGGCACCGAGGTTGTCGGAGTTGGAGATGAAGACGTGCCGGAAGCCACGCTCGATCAGGAGGTCGAGCAGACCGGTGCCCCGCAGCGCGGTGTAGACGTCGCCGTGGCCCGGCGGGCACCACTCGAGGTCGGGGTCCTTCGGGTAGCTGACCGGCGAGAGGTCCTTGGCGAGGAGCTTCGGTTCCTTGTTCTGGAGAAACTCCAGCGGCAACCCGTCGACCGCGAGGTCGTCGTAGCGGGCCAGCGCCGCCATGGTGTCCTCGGAGGTGCGGAACGAGTTCATGAACATCAGCGGCAGGATCGCGTCGTGCTCCCGACGCAGGTGCAGCACCTGACGCGCGATGATGTCGAGGAACGACAGGCCGCGCCGCACGCACAGCAGCGACTTGGCGCGCTCCATCCCCATCGAGGTGCCCAGACCGCCGTTGAGCTTGATGACCGCGGTGTGACGAATCGCCTCGGACGCCACCTCCGCGTCGACGTCGACGTCGGCCAGGCTCGGCATGTCGATCGGCGAGATCGTCGACTCCGGGACCATCCCGGTCTCACCGTGCTCGAGGAGGCGGTAGTAGTGCGCGAAGGTCTCGATCGCGATCTCGTCGACGCCGGCGGCGATCATCTTGTCGCGTGCCTTGTGCAGGCCAGGGCTACCCATGCGCTTGATCGTAGGCTTCTCCGGTGGCCGCGTCACAACGCCCCGAGCAACCGTCCGACCCGACCCCCGGGGTCGCGGCCGCGAAGCTCGCCCTGCGCACCCGGACGACGGGCGCGCGGCGCGAGCTGTCGGACGCCGCACTCGAGGTCTACGCGCGCGGTCTCGCCGGTCAGCTGATGATGGCGCCGGAGGTGCGCGACGCCGCCACGGTGGCGGCGTACGTGTCGATCGGCAGCGAGCCGGGGACGTCGTGGCTGCTCGACGGCCTGCGCGCGGCGATGAAGCGGGTCCTGCTGCCGGTGCTGCTGCCCGACGGCGACCTCGACTGGGCGGCGTACACGGGCGCGTCGGCGCTGTCGCCCGGCCGTCTCGGCCTGCTCGAGCCCACCGCACCGCGGCTGGGTGTCGACGCCGTCGCGCGCGCCGACGTCGTGCTGGTGCCGGGCCTGGCCGCCTCGCCGTCCGGGAGGCGCCTGGGACGCGGGGGCGGATCCTACGACCGCGCGTTGGCGAGGGTGCCGGTCGGTACCTTCACCTGCGTGCTCCTCCACGACGGCGAGGCCGACCTCGACGTACCGACCGAGCCACACGATCGTGCCGTCGTCGCCGTGGCGACACCGTCGGGCATCCGCCGCCTCGGCTAGCCCCTCGTCGGCGTCAGCACGAGGGCGTCCTGGGTCGCTGCGCGCACGGCGTCCTCGGAGAACGCCCACGGCAGCGTGCGTCCGTCGACCCACCCCTCGGCCTGGTCGGTGAAGTGGCTGTCGAAGGCGTGCCCGGACGCGCCGGTGAGGCTGATCCACCGCGACCGGTCGAACGCGTCGGGGTCGTCGGCCCCCGCGAGCGAGACGACCATCCGCATCGCCGGCGCGACGCTCACCTCGTAGCCGGCTGCGGCGTCCCACGAGGTCGCGTTGACCGACAGCCCCGAACCCGCGGAGTCGCGCCCGCCGCCGGCGAACAGGCCGCCGAAGGCGCGGTCGCTCATCAGCGCCGAGCGCAGGTCGAGCTGGTGCAGGGCTCCCCAGGTCCACTCGTCGGCCCGCACCGCCTCTCGGCTGGTGAGCTCGTCGCGGGCGTCGCGCATGGCAGCGACGACGATGTCGTCGCGGGTCTCACGCTCGTCGGTCTCGACGTCGTCCCAGTAGCTGTTCGTCGGATCGTCGAGCAGCCCCGCCATGACCGCGACCCACCGCTGGCCCCCGTCCGGCCAGCCGGACTCGGGCAGCTCGTCGTGGAAGGTCAGCCCGAGCAACCTGCGCCACACCACGTTCAGGTAGGCCGCCGCTGCGCCGTCGGCCGGCTGCGAGAAGTCCCACGTCGCCAACAGCCGCTGACCGTCGGAGTAGTAGCCGCCGGGCAGGTCTGCGGACAGCAGGTACGGAGTGAGGATCGGGCCCAACGGGGTGCGGTCGTCGAGCTGCATGGCGACGAGGTCGTCGACCGAGACGGTGTGCTCGCCGGACCCACCTCCGGGGGTCAGCGCCACATCGAGAAGGTCGGAGATCCGCTCGGAGCGGTAGCCGTGGTCCCAGTCGTCGGTCAGGTCGTAGGGGTAGTCCTCGCCGACGACGGCCTGGTTGGCGGTGACGATCACGCCACTCTCCGGGTCGAGCACGTTGGGGAGCCCGTCGAACGGCACGCTCTCGTCGGTCCAGTCGTTCTCCGGGCGCCACCCGGGCGAGGGGAGACGTCCGTCGTTGCCGGACTTGCGGATCGGCACCGACCCCGCCGCCTGGTAGCCGATGTGACCCTCGCGGTCGGCGTAGACGACGTTCTCGACGGGGGCGGCGAACGAGGAGAGCGCGTCTCGGAACGAGGTCCAGTCCTCGGCTCGGTCGAGCTCGAGGATCGCGTCGGCCGAGGCGGTCGGGGTGAGACCGGTCCACGACAACGAGACGGCGTACTCCTCGTCGGACGCCGCGCTGCGTCTCACCGGCGCCGCGGCGGCGACGTCGGCGAGGGTCGCGTCGACGTCGGACACGATGGGTCCGTGGTCGGTCGAGCGCACCGTGAGGATGACGTCGTCGTCCCCCTCGACGGTGATCGTCTCGGTGCGCGAGCGCAGCGGCAGCTGTTTGCCGGCCCGGCGCCACGTGTCGCCCCGCACCCGCTCGACGTACAGGTCGGCGACATCGGCGCCGAGCTTGGTGAGGCCCCACGCGATCTGCTCGTTGTGCCCGATCACGACGCCTGGCACCCCGGCGTAGGAGAAGCCCGAGACGTCGTAGGGGCACGCCGTGCTCAGGTCTCGGCAGTGCAGGCCGACCTGCAGCAGGGGTCCCGGCGCGGAGACACCGAGGTGCGGGTCGTTGGCCAGCAGTGGCGTGCCGGTGTCGGTGTGGTCACCGGAGACGACCCAGGCGTTCGAGCCGACGGCGCTGCCCTGGTCGCCCTGGCCGAGCCAGGCCGGCGAGCCGGCGGCGCCGCGGCCGAGGCTGGTCAGGCCCGCGAGCCCCGCCAGGTGGGCGGCGGGGTGGCGGGGGTCGACAGCAGGTCCGGTGGGCGGCCGTAGCGGGTTGCGGGTGCCGCCGGTGCTCGCGTCCTGCTCGAAGACGCCGTCGACGACGGCGCCCTGGGTGACGATCGGGTCGCTGTCGTCGTAGGAGTAGCCGGGGTAGAGCTCGGCGGCGCGCTCGGCGCCGACCGAGCTCATCGCCAGTGCCCGGTCGATCTCGTCCTCCACGTTGCCGCTGAGGTCCCAGGCCACGGCCTTGAGCCAGGCCAGCGAGTCGACCGCGCTCCACGCCTCGGGGGTGTAGTCGAGCCCGGCCGCGCCCAGCACGACGTACTCGAGCGAGATGTCACTGGTCGACCGGTCGGCGAGGTAGGCGTTGACGCCCTTGGCGTAGGAGTCGAGCGCGGTGCGTGTCTCCGGTGCGAGCAGCGGCACCTCGGCCTCGACCACGCGGCGCCATCCCATCGTGCGCACGTAGACGTCGGACTCCACCGCGTCCTGGCCGAAGAGCTCGGCGAGGCGCCCGGCAGTCGCGTGGCGGCGCACGTCCATCTCGAAGAACCGGTCCTGGGCGGCCACGAATCCCTGGGCGAACATCAGGTCCTCGGTGGTGTCGGCGTAGATCTGGGCGATCCCCGAGCGGTCCCGCAGCACCTCGACCGGGCCGTCGAGGCCGGCCACCTCCAGGGTTCCGGAGGTCTGGGGGAAAGCCCGTCTCACCAGCACGACCCCGGTCAGGCTCAGCACCACGAGGGCCATCACCACGACCGAGGCGACGTACGACGTCAGCCGTACCCCGTGCGGCAGCGCGAGGAAACGACGCCACGGGGAGAACCGGGGCGCCGGGGCGGCGCCGACGTCGCCGGACTCGTCTGAAGCGGGGGCTCCGGGAGGATCGGTCCAGTCGGCGGGCATGGTGTCGATCATTGTGCCGTGACGTAGCATTGGCAGTCGCCTGGGCAGAGTGCCAATCCTCCTCGCTCCGGGTGACGACCCCGCGACGAAGGAGCCTTCCGTGCCGACCTACCAGTACGCCTGCACCGAGTGCGGCCACGCCTTCGATGCGGTCCAGTCGTTCTCCGACGCCTCCCTGACCGTGTGCCCCGTCTGCGACGGCAAGCTGCGCAAGGTGTTCAACGCCGTGGGCGTGGTCTTCAAGGGCTCCGGCTTCTACCGCAACGACAGCCGCGCCGCGTCGACCACCTCCGACGCACCGGCTGCCGCGAAGGAGTCCGGCTCCCAGGACTCCGGCTCGAAGGAGTCCGGCTCGAAGGAGTCCGGCTCCACGGGTTCTGGCTCCAAGGACTCCGGCTCCAAGGGCTCCGGCTCCACGGGCTCCGGCTCCGCGGGCTCCGGCTCCACGGGCTCCTCGGGCAGCGCGTCGTCCGGCTCCCAGAAGTCGAGCACCAGCACGTCGAGCGCCGGCACCGGTTCCTGACCGACGCCTGAGTCGGCGGACCTGTGGACAGAGCCTGCGGTCGGCGTCACCGGACGCCTACCGTCGCGGGGTGACCTCCACCCATCCCCTTGACGTCGACCACGCGCCGTCCGTGACCCTGCGCGAGCGCCTCGACCGCACCCGGGCCACCGTGCGCCGCGCGGTGCTGCGGCGCCGGCGCCTCCTGGCTGCGGTGTGCACGTGCGTCGCCGTGGGAGCCGGGCTCTCGGCGACCGCGACCCCCGCCGCGCCGACGGTGGCGGTCCTGGTCGCCGCGCGCGACCTGCCGGCTGGAGCGGTGCTCGAACCGGAAGACCTGGTGCGCGTCGACTTCCGCCCCGGCACGCCACCGGTCGGCGCCGTCGACGACCCGGCCAGGCTGGCTGGACGGCAGCTCGCCGCCCCGGTGGCCGTCGGCGAGTCGATCACACCGGTACGCCTGGTCGGTGCCGACCTCGCGGCCTCCCAGCCCGGACGCCGCGCTGTTCCCCTGCGACTACCCGACCCCGGCATGGTCGGCCTGCTCACGGTGGGCGACCTCATCGATCTCGTCGCGACCGACCCCGACGGCGGCACCACCTCGACGATCGCCGCCGACGTCCCGGTCCTGGCGCTGCCGGACGACGACCAGGGGGGCTCGACGACCGCCTCGGGGCTGCCCGGAAGCCTGCTCGTCGTCGGCCTCACCCCCGCGGAGGTGGCGCCTGTGGCCTCCGCCACCCTAGGCGCCTTTGTGTCCTACACCTGGTCGGAGCGATAGGTTTCTGCCCGGTCACCCCGGTCGGGGCTGCCTCCCACACCTCGTTCGACATCTAGGAGTAGTCCATCGTGGACGGATTCAAGAACTTCCTCTTCCGCGGCAACCTGGTCGACCTCGCGGTCGCGGTGATCATCGGCACCGCCTTCGGCGCGGTCGTCACCGCCTTCACCGAGTGGCTCACCAGCTTGCTCCCCAAGGGCGTCGACTCGGTGTTCAGTGCCGCCACCTACGGTGGGCGCTTCATCAACGCCCTGATCGCGTTCGTCATCCTGGCGGCGGTCGTCTACTTCCTCGTGGTGACGCCCTACGTCAAGGCCAAGGAGCGTTTCTTCCCCAGCCCCGCCGCGGGCACGCCGGAGGACATCACCCTCCTCAAGGAGATCCGCGACCTGCTTGCGGCGCCTCGCGCCTGACGGGCACGCCTCACCCCGGTGCCGTCTCACCCACCGTGGTGAGGCGGCACCTGTGCTCTGAGCCAGGTCTCCGACGCCGACTCTCCTGCCGGCGCACCACCCGGCTCGGGGTCCCGCTCGTCGCCGGTGGTGTCGGGCAGGACGTCGCCGAAGACCGCTGCGAGGCGACGCCGGCGCTTCCACTCCGGCTCGCCTCCGGTGCGTCCGCTGAGGCCGGGTTCGACGGGGACTTCTCCGCCGGGGTCAGGCACAGAGACCAGCGGCCTGACGCTGGGTGGCCTGGGCCCGCGCTCTGGACCCCTGGGGCTCGCTGTCGGAACCGCTCACCTCGTCGCTCGCCTTGATCACCCCGTCGGTGAGGCCCTTCGCCAGGGGCTCGTCGCCGCTGACCCGCTTCCACAGGTCGTCGGCCTCCGGCAGCCACTCGACCCGGTTGGGGTCCTCGGGGGAGTACTGCCAGGGCACGGTGACGAACGTGATGTTGTCGAGGCCGATGCCCTTGAAGCCGGCGCCGACCCGGCCGATCTCGGTGACCGAGGTGAAGTCGGTGGTGAGCGAACGGGTCGCGGCGTCGAGGAACCCGACGACCCGGTCGAGCCGGGTCAGCGTCCCGGCCGAGACGACCTTGCTGGCCATCGCGGCGATGAAGGCCTGCTGGCGCTTGATCCGCCCCAGGTCGGAGCCGTCACCGAGGGTGTAGCGGGCGCGCACGTAGTTGAGGGCCTGGCGACCGACGACCTGCTGGGTGCCGGCGGGGATGTTGATGCCGTGGGCCGGGTCCTCGATCGGTTCGGGCAGGCACACCTCGACGCCGCCGATGGCGTTGACCATGTCCTCGAAACCGTTGAAGTCGAGCACGACGTAGTTGTCGATGCGGACGTCGGTGAGCTGCTCGAACTGCTGGATGGTGCAGGCCGGGCCGCCCACCGAGAACGCCTCGTTCCACATCACGTCGGTCGCGCCGGGGATCGTCTCGCCGTCGTCACCGATGCAGTCGGGCCGGTCGACCAGGCTGTCGCGCGGGATGCTCACGCCGTAGGCGAAGGTCCGGTCGGCCGAGAGGTGGAACATGATCGTGGTGTCCGACCGCTCGCCCTCGCCGGTCAGGCCGTCGATGTTGTTGCCGTCGCCCTCGCGGGCGTCGGAACCCATCACGAGCAAGTTGATCGGTTCCTGCGGACCGTGGTCGACCGCGACCTTGGCCGGTCGGTTCGTGAGCTGCTCAGCCACGTCGACGACGTCGAGGTTGTCGTTGAGGTGGCGGTAGAAGTAGACGCCACCGAGGCCCAGGACGAGGCTGAGGCCGCAGAGCCCCGCCACGAGTGCCGTCGCCACGCGGCGGCGCGGGTTCTTGCGGCCGCGACGCTTCGGGACGGCCCGATCGGTCGGCGCGGGCGTCGGAGTCATCGGGTCCTGGGTCATGGCACCTTTGTGGGACGGGTTCGAGACAGGCTGGGCCGGGCAGGCTCGAGCGCTTCCCGGTGGGCCGCGTACGCAGGAGTGGGTAGCGGGGCCCAGGTCGTGGGACCCATTGTGCGGAACCGGTCTGAGAGTTTCCAAACTCGGCGACGCGGATGACAGGATGAGCGACGACGTCCTCGGCGTCACGCCCCAGTAGCTCAGTGGATAGAGCAGCCGCCTCCTAAGCGAAAGGTCGCAAGTTCGACTCTTGCCTGGGGCACGGTGGGCAGCAAGCGTCCCGATCGATCGGGGGACGGCGGAGCAGGGACCGCGGTGCGGATGGACGAGGCGTCGGCGCCGCCGTCTCCCCCCCAGGTGTGTGGCAGCCCGGCGGCCCCGCCGACACGATGGGCCGCTGAGCGGATCCACGCCTCGGGACTAACCGACTGCCCCGGTGGGGGCGGCGCGGCCCCGCAGTACGGAGCGGGGCCGAGCAGGTGCTGAAGGGAGACGCCAGGTGCAACCCAGGACCATCGCCGGTCGCTACACCGTGGAGCGCGCCGTCGGGCACGGCGGCATGGGTCAGGTCTGGCTCTGCCGCGACGAGGTCCTCGGCCGCCAGGTCGCGGTGAAGCAGGTCGGAGCGATGCCCGGCGAGACGGCCTCCGACGTCAACCGGGCGCTGCGTGAGGCACGGTCGTCGGCTGCGCTCAACCACCGCAACGTGGTGTCGATCTACGACGCCGTCGAGGAGGGTGACCTCAACTGGCTGGTGATGGAGTACGTGCCGTCGCGCGACCTCGGCGAGATCTTGCGCACCGACGGTCCGTTGAGTCCGGAACGGGCCACCTGGATCGGGCTCCAGGCCGCCGACGGGCTGGCTGCCGCCCACGCCCGCGGCACCATGCACCGCGACGTGAAGCCGGGCAACATCTTGGTGACCGACGCCGATCACGCGAAGATCACCGACTTCGGCATCTCCCGCACGCACGGCGACATCCGCCTGACCAGCACCGGCCTGATCACCGGGACCCCCGCCTACTTCTCCCCCGAGATCGCGCGTGGTGCGGAGCCCGGGCTCCCAGCGGACGTCTGGGCGCTCGGCGCCACGCTGTACGCCGCCGTCGAGGGTCGTCCGCCGTACGCCGAGCAGGGCAACGCCCTGGCGCTGCTCACGACCATCTCGACGCAGGCTGCCCCTCCCCCGCGCCAGGCCGGCATCCTCACCGAGGCGATCAGCCGGATGATGGACCGCGATCCCGACGCCCGGTGGTCGATGGACGACGCAGTCCACGTCCTGCGGCGTCTGCACGGCAGGCACGGCGCCGGGAACGACCGCCAGGCGACCGTCACCCTGACGGCACCCGCCGCTGAGCCGGTCCCGGTCGCTGCCGCCGTACCCTCACCCGCCGCGACCGGTGCCGATGCCGAGGGGGCCTCCACGCCGATCGAACCCACGCCGACCCGTGAGCGCCCCCGCCCGGTCTCGACCGACGACGCCCGACGTCGGGCGGCGTGGCTGTGGCCGCTGCTCGCCATCGTGCTGCTCGCCGCGGTCGCCGGCGGTGGCGCGCTGCTGCTCGGCGGCGGCGACCAGCCCTCGTCGGCCGGAGCCCCGGTGTCGGACTCGCCGAGCGCCCCGACCACGAAGGCCTCGTCGACCCCGTCGCCCGAGCCGACCGAGTCGCCCGAGCCCACCGGGACCGAGTCGTCCGAGGAGCCGGCGCCGACCACCGAGCCGGCGCCGAGCACCGAGCCGCCGTCGCCGGCCGGGGCGCCGCCATCGGGGAGCGTCGAGGAGTTCGGCGGGCTCTACTACGGCTACCTGCCCACTGACACCGCGTCGGCGTACGCGCTCCTCGCGCCGTCCTACGGCAGCACCTACCAGAGCTACCAGGGCTTCTGGCGCACGATCAGCGCCGTGACCGTCCGCGACGTCACCGCCGTCGACGAGACCACCGTCGACGTGGCCCTCACCTACACCACCACCGACGGCGGCACCGAGGACGAGACGCGCCGACTGTTCCTCGAGCAGACCGACGACGGATACCTCATCGTCGACGACGCGGCAGTCTGACCCTCGCGCGTCCCGCGCACCCGCGCCGACGGGTCAGCTCTCCGAGCCGCCCTCGACCAGTGCCCTGCGCAGCTCGCCCACGAGGTCCAGGACGTCGTGGACCGTCACCGCACGCAGCTCGTCCGCCGGGTCGGCCAGCTCGACTCCGAGCCGGACGGCAGCATCGCCCGGGGGCAGGCGGACGCCGAGCTCGAACAGGTAGAGGGTGTCGTCGACCTCGAACTCGAAGCCGGTCACCGTGGCCGACCAGAAGGCGCCGTCGGCGAGGTGCAGGACGACCTCCTCGTCGGGCTCGAGACCTCGCCCGAGGCCGGCTCCGACGTGACTGGCGCGGGCCTCGGCCTGCCCGACCACGTCGGCGAGGGAGAACGGCACGACGACGAGCTCCACTCGCTCCCCCACCCTGACCCGCGACGATCGGCCCCGCCTCGCGCACGAGCTCTGGGGCTGCACCCTCGAGGCGGGCGTTGACCCCTCGGATCCTACGACCTTCGATCCGGCACCGCGCTCGACGACCGCGACGTGTCCTGCGCGCCCTGACGGGTGTCCTCGGCCGTGCCGGCGACCCGGCCGAGGTCCTCGGCGGTGCCGTAGGCGCCGTCTGCGGGTCCAGGGATGCGCGGGGCTCGGTCAGCCTCGGCCGGAGCCGCGCAGCGCCTCGGCCAGCGACGTCACGGCGTCGTCGCTCGGCGAGGCTGCCGCCTGGTTGGAGCTCTCCAGGGCCGCCAGCAGCTCGGCGCGGTTGACCGCGACCGAGCGGGGTGCCTCGATGCCGACACGGACGACGTCACCGCGGACCTCGAGGATCGTCACGGTCACCTCGTCGCCGATCACGATGCTCTCGCCGACGCGGCGACTCAGGACCAGCATGGCGTCACGCTACCCGGAGCGCCGACGCGGGAGCGACCGGCCCAGCGGCGTGCGCCGTCACGCGACCAGCGGGGTGCTGACCGAGAAGGTGCTGTCGTCGAGGATCACCTGACACGCGCGGCGGTTCGTGGTGTTGATCAGCACGGGCGCCAGCAGGTTCGCCGTGGTCGACGGGAGCGACTCGCCCGCCGTCAGGATGACGAGAAGCTGCACCTCGTCGGCGCTGACGACGCCCAGGTCGGCCACCGTGGCATCGTCGACGACCGGAGCGTAGTCAGGGAAGAACGTGTGCGGCGGCACCACCAGGAAGCGCAGGTGCGGATCGTCCACCGACTGCAGCGCACTCAGGAGGCCGTCGTCGTCGAGCCCCACGAGGGCGAAGCTCCTGGCGTCCGGAAAGCCGAGCAGCGGGTGCACCAGCTCGATCACCGGCACGTCGTCGATCCTGTCGGAGGTGCCCGGCGCGGCCTGGCCGGCGTCCGGGGTGCGGGTCACGGAGTCGATCATCGCATGAAGTCCAGCAGGCTCGGCTGCATGACGCGAGACGTCGCGCCCAGGGCCGCCTGGTAGGCGACCTCCTGCAGCTTCAGCTCGACCATCGCCTGGGGCAGGTCGGTGTCAACGATCTGCGAGAGGCTCTCGCCGAGGCTGATCGCGGAGTCCTTGGCCCGCTGTGAGGCGGCCTCCGCGCGGTGGTACGCCGCGCCGACCGTCGCCTGCGCAGAGGCGATGGAGTCGAGCCGGCGCTGGAGCGAGTCGAGCGTGGTGCGGATGGCGGCGCTGTCGTTGGCTGTCAGGGCTGTCGAGAGTGCCGCCAGGTCGTCGAAGAGCGAGCTGCCGTCGGGTCCCACCACGTCGGTGCCGGCGACGTCCACGCGAACGGTGACACCCTGAGCCACCGTGCGGTTCACCTCGCCCGGGACTCCTGAGTAGGCGCCCGTCGTCGGGTCGAAGGCGGTCGCCCCCGACGTGACCCCACCGAGGACCGGGCGACCGAGGTACTGCGTGTTGGCCTCCGAGATCAGCCCGGCTCGGAGCTGGTCGACCTCCACGGCCATCGCCTGGCGCGACGTGACCGAGGTGCTGCCGCTGCTGGCTCCCTGCAGACCGAGCTCACGGGCGCGGCGCACCGAGGCAGACATCGCGCCCAGCGCGGTGTCGACGGTGGCCATCCAACCGAGACCGTTGTCGGCGTTGCGGGCGTACTGGTCCTGCTGTCGCACCTCGCCGCGCAGGCGCATGGCGGTCGCGGCCTCGGCCGGGGAGTCGGAGGGCCGGTTGACCACCCGACCGGTGGACAGCTGCTCCTGCACCTTGGCCAGGCGCGACAAGCCGGCTTGGAGCTGGGTGACCGAGCCGCCGGCCAACATCCTCTGGGTGATGCGCGTGGTGCTCATCGCAGCAGCCCGGTGCGGTTGATCAAGGTGTCGAGGACCGAGTCGACGACGCTCATCACCCGGGCCGCGGCTTCGTAGGACCGCTGTGCCGAGAGCATCGACACCATCTCCTCGTCGAGGTTGACACCGGACAGCTGCTCGCGGGCCGAGTCCACCTGGGTCGTGAGCAGCTGCTGAGTGGAGGCGAGCCGCTGCACGGCAGCGACCTCGGTGCCCAAGCCGGCCACCAGGCGTTGATAACCACCCTCGGCCTGACCCCTCGCGCCGAGGGCTGCGGCGGCCGATCCGTCCAGGACGCCACCCGGCGTGGCGGAGGCGGCGACCCGGTCGCGCGAGGTGATGGCCACCGCCAGCGAGCGGGCGGCGTCCCCGGGGGTGTAGCTCAAGAATCCGGCACCGGTGCCGCCGGCGCGGTCGTACGACGCGGCGTGCACCGCGTTGACCTCGTCGGCGAGCGTCGCGACGACGGCGGACAAGCCGTCGGCGTAGGCCGGCAGCGTGGTGGTGAGCAGGTCGGTGATCGCACCGAGCGCGCCGCGCGGGCCTCCTGGAACCGCGGTGCTGCCGGCGAGGGTCACGACGGAGAACGCCACCGGCGCACCGTCGTCCTGCCCGGTCGGTGTGACGCCGCCGACCGCGGTCAGGACGCCGGCGCTCGAGCCGTTGACGAGCAGGACGCCTCCGACCGCGACGTCCAAGCCGCCGTCCGAGCGCGGGCTCGCCGTTGCGCCGACGAGCTCGGCCAGGCGCAGCGCGAGCTGGTCGCGCTGGTCGAGCAGCACGCTGGTGTCGACGCCGTCCAGCGCGGCCGAGGCCACCGCCTTGTTGGTGGCAGCGAGCTCCTCGGCCACGATGTTGGTCTCCGAGACGACGCCCAGCAGGCGGCCGCGCTGGTCGGCCATCTCGGTGTCGACGTTGGTCGCCTGAGCGCGCACGGCGTCGACGAGCGCGGCCCCCCGGGCCAGCACCTGGCCGCGGGCAGCGTCGCTGCCGGGGTCGTTGGCCAGGTCGTGCCAGGCCCCGCGGAAGTCGTCGATCGCCGCGGCGACGCCGTTGTCGCCGGGCTCCCCGATCCCGGCCTCGACTCGTTGCAGGACGACCGAGCGCACGTCGAGATACGACTGGGCCGCGTGCTCGCGGCGTCCGCGGGCGTCGAGGAAGGGGTCGTCGAGCCGGTCGACCGAGCGCAGGCCCACGCCGGTGCCGACCGAGCCTTCCGCACCGGCGTAGCGCGACCACAGCGCCGGCACCGAGGAGGTGCCGAGCGACTCCCCCACCACCCGGCGGCGGGTGTAGCCCTCGGTCGTGGCGTTGGCGATGTTGGTGGAGGCGACGTCGATGGCGACGCGGTGGAAGCGCAACGCCGTCAGCGCCGTGTTCAGCGACGACATCGACCCGCTCATCTCACAGGCTCCGGTCCAGCAGACCGGGTGAGCTCTGCGCGACGACCACGCTGCCGTCGGGGCTGTAGCCCTGGGCCTCACCTTCCCCGAAGCTCAGCAAGGTCTCGCGCGCCGACCGGTAGCCGCTGGTGATGAGGTCGCGGTTGGCATCGGCCATCTCGGTGATCCGCCGGGTGACGGTGCCGAACGCCTCGCGGTGGTCGAGCAGCATCGAGCGCCACGGCTCCGGGCTGGCCTCGGCCAGCTCGCGCAGTGCCGGGTTGGGGCTCAGCCCGACGGTCGACGCAGCCTCGTCGGCGGCGATCGCCCGCATCACCTCGGTCGTGCGCAGGTCCTCCAGCGTCGACTCCACGTCGCGGGCCGCGCGCATCAGGCCGTGCGTGCGGCCACTGGCGAGCACGAGCTGCTCGACCTCGAGCCGGTAGAGCAACGTCTCGAGCAGCTCGCGCTCCTGCCAGAGGATGAAGGACAGCTTCTCCACGTCGTGCTCCCGGAACTCGGTGACAGGGGATGCGCTCCGATCACGGATCGCTACACCTTCACCATCGAGCCGGCACCGGCGGACCTGAGGAAAACGCAGGAGCAACCTGGCGCGCTCGGTCGGCGACGACCCCTCCACCGTCTAGTCACAAGTGCCTAGGCCGGATGACCGTCATGACGGTTTTTGTCAGGATTGGGTGAAGTGCGTGTGGGCCCATACCCCCCCGTGGATGATCGCCCTGTCGGCGTCCGGGGGAGAGCAGCCGGCATCACCACACCGGAGGGATCCACTCATGCACGACTCACAGATCTCGACAGCCGTGACTGCTCATCCAGTCGCGTGTCGCCGAGCACGACGCCTCGTGCGGTGGACGGCAGTGCAGCCACGATGAACACCACCGTCGACACCTCCCGCCCCGACTCCGAGGACCTCATCGTCGCCAACATGAGCTTGGTGGCACACATCGTCAGGGAGACCATGAGTCGGGTCCCCGCTCACGTCAGCCGCGACGACCTGCAGTCGGCCGGGCTCATCGCCCTGGTCAAGGCCGCGAAGTCGTTCGACCCCGAGCGCGGAGTCCCCTTCGCCCGTTACGCCGTCAGCCGGGTGCGAGGAGCGATCCTCGACGAGCTGCGCGGCGTCGACTGGGCCTCACGAGCGGTCCGTCGCCGCGGTCGTGACCTCGACGCGACCCGCTCGCAGCTGGCCTCGATCCTCGGCCGGGTCCCCGAGAACTCCGAGGTCGCCAGCGCGCTGGGCATCAGCGTCGCCGAGGTCGAGCACAACGACGGCGACATCGCCCGGGCCAACGTGCTGTCGCTGCATGCCGGCACCGAGACGTCCTACGAGGAGCTGCTGGTCAGCCCCACCCCGGGGCCGGAGGACGAGGTCGAGCGCCACGAGCGTCTGGAGTACCTCGTGGCCGCCATCGAGGAGCTGCCCGAGCGCATGCGGCTCGTCGTCCGCGAGTACTTCCTCGCCGAGCGGCCGATGGCCGAGATCGCGGAGTCCCTCGGCGTCACCGAGTCACGGATCTCGCAGATCCGCGCCGAAGCCCTCGTCCTCCTGCGCGACGCGCTGAACAGTGCCCTCGACCCCTCCCTCGTGGCGGCGCACCCCCGCCCCGAGGGTTCGGCCGCCAGGCGCCGTACGGCGTACTTCGACGCGGTCGCCGCTCGGCACACCGGCCTGCGCCCCCGGCTCGCCCCCTCGGCGATGACCATGCACGAGACCGCCTGACTTCTGGACGCGATCTGCGTCCTCCTCGTCCCCCCACAGCGGACCCGCCTGAGCAGCCAGCTCCGGCGGGTCCGCAATTTTTCTTCAAGATTCCGCGCCGAACGCCTCATGCCTCCTGCGGGATCGCCGATGTGAACGGGGCGAGCCCATGGACGGGCTCGCTGGACTCGACAACCAGGAGGGGAACCATCATGGGTCTTCGTATCAACACCAACACCGACGCCTTCAACTCGTACCGAAACCTTTCGGTCACGCAGGGACAGATGTCGAAGTCACTCGAGAAGCTCTCCAGCGGCTTCCGGATCAACCGCGCTGCCGACGACGCCGCCGGCCTCGCCATCTCCGAGGGCCTGCGCTCCCAGACCGGTGGCCTCAAGGTCGCCGTGCGCAACGCCCAGGACGGCATCTCCGTCGTCCAGACCGCAGAAGGTGCGCTGACGGAGGTCCACTCGATCCTCCAGCGCATGCGTGACCTGGCCGTCCAGGCCGGTAACGACACCAACAGCACCGACGCCCGCGGCGCGATCACCGCCGAGGCGACGCAGCTGCGCTCGGAGCTGTCCCGCATTGCCGGCTCGACGAACTTCAACGGCACCAAGCTGCTCGACGGCTCGGCCAACACCCTGGAGTTCCAGGTCGGCGCCGGTTCGGCATCGGGCGACAACGTGATCGGCTTCAACTTCGACACCGCCGACGTCTCGGCGGTCGCCACGGCACTCACCTCCGGTGGCGGCACCTCGTTCGCGGTCGCCACCCCGACCTTGGTGACCGGCGACCAGACGTTCACGTCTGGCAGCGGGGCCGCGGCCACCGTCACCCTCGGTGCCGCAGGCACCTACCACACGGTCCAGGACGTGGCCGACGGCCTGAACAGCAACACCGGGTTCTCCGGCACCTTCAAGGCGACGGTCAACGACTCCAACGAGCTCGTCGTCACCGCCAACGACAACTCCACGGTGGCCACCACGGCGCCCGGTACCGGCGCCGACGCCGGCACCGCAGTCGTCGGCGGCATCTCCTTCGCCTCGGCCTCGTCGTCGCGCAACGCGATCGATGCGATCGACGCCCAGATCAAGAACATCTCCACGGCTCGCGCCAACCTGGGTGCCGTCCAGAACCGCTTCGAGCACACCATCAACAACCTCAACGTGGCCGTCGAGAACCTGTCGGCCTCCGAGAGCCGCATCCGCGACACCGACATGGCATCGGAGATGATGAACTTCACGCGTTCGCAGATCCTGTCCCAGGCCGGCACCGCGATGCTCGCGCAGGCCAACTCCGCCCCGCAGAGCGTCCTCTCGCTCCTGCGCGGCTGATCGAGCTGACATGACCGACCGGACCGCGCCACCGCGCGTTCCACTCCGGTGAGTGTCGGGGCGGGGGCCCATCCACGGCCCCTGCCCCGCACCCGCACCGTCATCGCAGGATCCGCGCACCCCAGCACAGGAAGACCAGGAGGACAAGGTGCCCAGCATCAGCGGTCTCTCCAGCGGTCTCGACACCGCCACCATCGTCAGCCAGCTCATGCAGCTGGAGGCCGCCCCGCAGACCCGGCTCAAGTCGCGCGTCTCCAGCGAGCAGTCGGCCATCACCACCTTGCAGTCGCTCAACACCAAGGTCGCGCTGCTGACCCAGAAGGCCGACGCCCTGGCCAAGCCGGCGGCGTGGGACGTCGTCAGGACGACGTCGTCCAGCGCAGCGATCTCGGTGAGCGGTACCGCCGCTGCCGGTCGCGTCAACGTGAGCGCCACCGTGACCAGCGTGGCCCGGACCCACCAGCTCGGTTTCGCCGACGCCTCGGCTCCGACCGACGTCGTGACCGGCGCGGGCACGATCGTCAAGCTCGACCGCTTCGACGGCAGCCCGGTCGAGATCGAGACCGGAGACGGCACCCTGGCGGGCCTCGTCTCGGCGATCAACGCCACGGGCAACGCGACCGGACTGCGCGCCAGCACGGTCAAGGTCGCCGAGGGCTCCTACCGGCTGCTCGTGGAGTCCGCCGCCACCGGCGCCGCCGAGGACTTCGACCTCACCGCGCAGGACGGCGGCCCGCTGCTGGGCGGCACCACGGTGCGCGCCGGCACCGATGCCGCCATCGACTTCGGGGTGGACGTCACGGCGACCTCGTCGACCAACACCTTCATCGACGTGCTGCCGGGGGTGAGCATCACCCTCGGTGCGGGCGCCGTCGTCGGCACCACCTCGGCCATCACGGTCGAGCGGGACTCGGCAGCGGTGAGCAGCTCGGTCAAGGGACTGGTCGACTCGCTCAACACCCTGCTGAGCGACATCGACGCACAGTCGGCGTACAGCTCCACCAACAGGAGCGGGGGTGCCTTCACCGGAGACTCCACCGTCCGCAGCCTGCGCGATGCTCTGCTGCAGGCGATCTATCCGTCCGACGGGACGTCGATGGCGGGGCTCGGGATCCAGGTCAACCGCAACGGCCTGCTGGAGCTCGACACAGCCGCCTTCTCCCAGGCCTACGCCGCCGACCCCGTCGGGGTGGCCGAGAAGTTCATCACCGCCGGCAACGGTTTCGCCGACCGCCTCGCGAAGGTCGGGCACGGCGCCGGTGATGCCACGGGCGGCACCCTGAGCGCCGCCATCGACGGACGTCGCACCGGCGTCGCGCGCATGCAGACCAACATCGAGGAGTGGGACCGACGGCTCGAGCTGCGTCGGGTCTCGCTGGAGAGGCAGTTCACCGGCCTCGAGACCGCCCTCAACCAGATGACCAGCCAGTCCAACTGGCTCTCCGGCCAGCTCGCGTCGCTGTCGAGCACCAACGGCTGACCGGCGTCCTACCGCACCACCGCTCGCCTGCACCACTGCACCTCCACCGCACCACCCACAGGGAAGTACTCCGGGACGCTAAGGAAGGCACCCCATGACACCCAACGCCCGCGCCGCATACATGGATGCATCGGTCGCGACCGCAAGCCCCGCCCGTCTGCTCGTCATGCTCTACGAGCGTCTGGTCCTCGACATCACCCGTGCCCGGGACTCCCAGCGCAGTGGCGCGGTCCAGGAGGCGCACCTGCAGCTCATGCACGCCCAGGACATCGTCCTGGAGCTCCACGCCAGCCTCAAGGTCGACGCCACCTGGGAGGGTGGTGCCGGCCTGGCCTCCCTCTACGACTACCTGCACCGCCAGCTCATCCGCGCCAACATCTCCAAGGACGTCAGCATCACCGACTCGTGCCTGACCCTCGCCACCGACCTGTGCTCGGTGTGGCGTGAGGCTGCGATGGCATCGGCTGGTGCGGCGTGACCTCCGCGAGGATCGTGTTGTCAGCGGTGACGAGCGACACCACGCTGCGGAACCCGGTGAGCATCTGGGAGGTGACGCTCGACCGGCTCGAGCTCGACGTCGTCAGGATGGAGCACCACCTCGCCCTCGGCCGCGAGCTGCGCACCGACATCTGGGACGTCCCGCGCTCCCTCACCCCACTGCCCGAGGAGCTGCGCGAGCGGGCGGCGGACCTCCACTCCCGCCAGCAGCAGTGCCTCGAGCAGCTGGCCACCAGCCTGGGCACGGCCCTGCGCCAACACGCCGTCGCCGAGGCCGTCGCGCGGGTCGCTCCCAGCGCGCACGGACTGCCGAGGTACGTCGACATCGCCGTCTGAGCCGGCGCCGCTCCCCGAGGTGGGGGTCGTGCTCGTGGCCGGCCCGCGCTCGACGACCCAGCCCTCCGGAGGTCGAGCAGCGAGCGAAGCGAGCGTGACGAAACCCCTCCGGAGGTTGAGCAGCGAGCGAAGCGAGCGTGACGAAACCCCGCGAGATGCCCACCACCCTTCCACAGCCGAGTCGTCGAAGAAGTTCTCCACCATTCCCGTGGTTGAGGGCGAAAGTGGCCCCTGGAATGTCGATGGCAGGGCCTTCGCCGCGTACGTCGCGCGTACTGCTCGGCGTTCTCGACCCACTCGTCGGAGATCTCACGCGGGACGCCGAGGACCCGGCGAGCCTCGCCGACGATCCCGGTTCCGGCTGCGGACTCGATCAACGGCACCCCTGTCGTACACAATGTCCTCGTGGGCCACGGAATGACCTTCTGTTCTCCGGATCTCGCCATCCAGAGACTGTCTTCCGTGGCTCACACCTGCACTCAGCTCAGCCAGGTCGCCGGTCCCCGGGCCGCCCGAGAGCGGGCGCGACGATTCACTCCTGGCGCCGTGCCACCAGGACGGATGAGGCCTTGAATCCCTTGAACGTCAGCCACAGGCCGAGGCCGAGCTCCCAGGCTGCGATCGGGAGCGCCAGCGGGAACGCGGCCACGGACATGTCGTCCATGCCGCCGAAGGCGACGATCATCGACTTGATGATCAACAACGGTGCCCCGATGAGTCCCAGGACGGGGAGGATCTTCGGGACGAGCCCGGCCGGGTAGAGCACGGTCGCGAGGAACAAGGCGTTGAACGCCGGCATGATCCCGGGGCCGAGCAGGAAGGTCCAGTCCCTCACGTCGACCAGGGCGTGAGCGACTGCGACCAACCCGGCGGGCGCATCTGCGTCTCCGCCGACATCCTGGCGCAGGGTGACCACCGACAAGATGCTGACGACGCCGACCAGGATGAGACCGGCCTCGACGATGCGGGACGAGACAAACCCGAGTGCGGCGGTCTTGCTGAGCCGGCGGGTCACCGGGTAGAGCGCGAGGGCGGTGGCGACGCAGGCGAACGCAGTGATGAGCTCGAAGATCCCCCCGAGGAGGACCTGGGTGTCCTTGCTCGCCCCACCGAGGACGAAGTCGGCGTGGGCGGTGACCGGGGTCAGCAGGACGACTGCGGGAATGGAGAAGATGAAGGTGGCGAGGTAGGCGATTCCGCCCCAGCGGGCAGCACGGCGGACGTCGTCGTTCACGACGCACGCCTTGCGGCGAGGATGCGGGCGCGGACCAGGTGAAGTGCGGGCATGAGGCCGTAGATGACGATCGGGACGGCGATGGTGGCGAGGACGAAGGTCCGCGACACCGCGGACATCGGCGCGAGCCAGTCGGACAAGGTCAGGTTGATGACCGTCAAGGTCGGGAAGACGCAGAGCCAGATCATCAGCGCGAGCTGGTGCTTGGTCGGCGGCCCGCCGGCGGGGCGGGGGTCCTGGTCAGGCATGCGGTTCTCTTTCTCTCGCTGTTCTCGGTTGTCAGGCCGGGAGGCCGGCACGGAATGCCACGACGGCGTTCCGGACGTCCTCGTCGGTGAGGTCGTTGTTGATCGCGATCGCCGCGGCGGATCCCTCGCCTGCGGCGGTGATGACCTGGGCTCGGGGGTTGGCGGCGTTGCCGGCTGCCCAGAGGCCCGAGACGGAGGTCCGGCCGGTGCTGTCCACCACCGCCCACCCCTGCGAGTCCACCGTGGCGCCGAGGCCGGCGAGGAAGTCGTTGCTGCCCACGAACGACGGCCTCACGAACATCGCGCTGCGCGCCACGAACCTGCCGTCGGCCAGCTCGACGCCGGTGAGCCGGTCCTCCTCGACCCGGACCCGGTCGACGAGGCCGTCGACGATGCCGACGGCTCTGGCGGTCAACTGCTCGCGCTGGTCGTCGGTCAGCTCGGTGGAGTGGGCGAAGAAGACCACGTCGTTGCTCCACTGGCGGATCAGGAGCGCGTGCTGGATCGCCATCGGGTTCCCACCCAGGACGCCGAGCGCCTGGTCGCGGACCTCGTGACCGTGGCAGTACGGGCAGTGCAGGACGTCCGTGCCCCACCGCTCAGCCAGACCCGCGACATCGACGACGACGTCGTGCAGGCCGGTGGCGATCAGCAGTCGACGCGCCGCGACCGGTGGGCCTGACTCGAGGAGCAACCCGAAGGTGCCGTCGGCGAGGCGGAGGATGCCTGTCGCCGAGTCGTCGACCAGATGACCGCCGTAGGAGGCGACCTCGCTGCGACCGAGCTCGAGCAGGTCGGCAGGCGGCATCCCGTCTCGGGAGAGAAAGCCCTGCAGGTGGGCGGCCGGGGCATTTCGGGGCCGGCCGGCGTCGATGACCACGACCTCGCGGCGGGCGCGGGTCAGGACCAGGGCGGCTGAGAGGCCGGCAGCGCCGCCGCCGATGACCGCAACGTCGTAGGAGTTCATGTCGTCGAGACTGGGTGGACGTCCCCGTTTCGACAACGACTGTTGCAGAAACTGGGAATCCTCACGGAGCATGGGCCCATGAACACGAGCGAAGAGGTCATTGCCGCGGCGCTCGATCAGGTCGGCGATCGCCTGCGGACCATTCGCAACCGACGCGGGCTCACTCTCACCGCGGCCGCGGCCACCACTGGAATCTCCAAGAGCACCCTGTCGCGCCTGGAGAACGGGGAGCGCAGGCCCAGCCTCGAGCTGCTCCTCCCCCTGGCTCAGGCCTACCGGGTTCCACTCGACGATCTCGTCGGAGCACCCGAGGTCGGTGACCCCCGCATCCGCCTGAAGCCCAGGCGGGTCAACGGCCGCACCGTCGTACCGCTGACCCGCCATGCGGGAGGCATGCAGGCCTGGAAGATCGTCATCCCGATCACCAAGAACGTTCCCGAGCTACGCGCTCACGACGGCTACGAGTGGCTCTACGTCATCGCCGGCAGGGTGAGACTGATGCTCGGCAACCACGACCTCATCCTCGGTCCCGGCGAAGTCGCCGAGTTCGACACGCAGGAACCGCACTGGTTCGGCAGCAACGGCCAGGAACCCGCGGAGGTGCTCAGCCTCTTCGGTCGCCACGGCGAGCGCATGCACCGCCGCGCCCAGGCCTACGCGCAGACCTCTGACCTCAGCGAGTAGCCACGACGTGGACCCGTGGACCCGTGGACCCGATCCGTGGCCGCGTACGCATCCACGGCAACGCGACGCTCGACCGGCGTCGTGACGGGTTCGATCGTTCTGCTCAGCCGCGCGACGAGGGCGCCGATGGGTACGACGTGATCTCCATCCTGCGAGCCCGCGCCACCCACGGCGGCGCCCTCCTCCCGATCGCTGAGCCGTTCACCCCTGAGGTCTTCGGCGACGCGCTGGCACCAGTGCCGGTGGCGTGATGGCCACCGACACTGTCGCCCCGGCCCACCTGCCGGCGCCCAAGGAGCTCCGCGACCTGCTGCGGGACCTGGTCGACAGGGAGGTCACGCTGCGCCCCGGCCCCCCGTTCGCGGTGAGCGACTTCTATCCCGCCAGCATCGCGACCTTCGTCGACGCCAGGCTGACGGTGCGCGCTGCCGTCGCCCTCGACCTGCCGCTGTCGGCCTTCGCCGGTGCCGCCGCCGCCCTGGTCCCGGTCGCCACGGCGACCTCCGCGATCCAGGCGGGCGCCGTCACGGGCTCGTTGTCAACGTCCCTGAGCGAGGCCTGCAGCGTGCTGGCCTCGCTCTTCAACGTCGGCAACGCGCCGCACCTGCGGCTGTACGCCGCTCACCTGGCGGGTGCCGCGCTGCCGGCAGACGCCCGGATGCGCACGCAGGTGCTGGGTCGGCGCGCGGACTTCTACGTCACCGTGGCCGGCTACGGCACCGGGCGACTGGCCATCGTGCTCAGCAGCTGACGGGAGCCTGCTTCGAGGCTGAGTCCCAAAGCAAAATCCCTACGCTTCTCCTCACCTCCGGTCGGCTCCGACCGAATGCACCACCTGAGCACGGACTGCTCATCCCCTCGCCGAAGGATCGGCACGAACTCCGCTCTCGCGGGAGGTCTTGTCGTGTCCGTCTCCGCCTACGCCGCGGGCGACTCCGTGTCGTCGGTCCTGGGCTTCGCCCTGGACTCGCTGTCGCTGCGCCAGCGCACCATCGCCGACAACGTCGCCAACCTCGAGACCCCCGGGTTCCGTGCCTCCGCCGTCGACTTCGAGAGCACCCTGCGGGCTGCTGTGGCCGCCGGCGATGCTGTCGGCTCCGTGCTCGCCGGTCGCTCGCCGAGCCTCACCCCCACCGACGCACCGGTGGGAGCCAACGGCAACAACGTCGACCTCGGTACCGAGACCCTCGCGGCGGTCCAGTCGCAGTTCCAGTACCAGCTGTTGTCGCGAGCGGTCTCCGACCGCTTCGAGCTGATCCGCACCGCGGCCGGCGCCTCCTGATGGGCGCCTTCGACGCGCTGAGCATCGCCGGGTCGGGGCTCAGCACCCACCAGACCTGGCTCGACTCGCTGGCCAGCAACATCGCCAACACCAACACCGTCAAGCCCACCTCGGCCAACGCCTTCCAGGCCGAGATGCTCGTCCTCGGTGCTCGTCCCGGGGGTGGCGTCGAGGTCACCGGCAAGGCGCTGAGCGATCCGGGCGGGATCCTGGTGCACGACCCGGAGAGCGCCTTGGCCGACGCCAACGGCGATGTGCGGGCTCCTGCCATCGACATGGCCTCGCAGATGAGCCAGCTGATCATGGCCCAGCGCGGCTTCCAGGCGTCGTCGCAGGTCGTCTCCTTCGCCCAGGACACCTACACCGCTGCGATCGGGATCGGACGCTGATGAGCATCAACGGCATCGAGTCGCTCAGCTCCCTCGGCTCCCTCGGGGCGGCCGGGGCGGCCGGGTTCGCGCCCCTCGCTCCGCCGCAGGCATCGCCCGCACCGGGCGCCGCGGGCGTCGGCGCGGCCGGCACCGACTTCGGCGACCTCGTCCTCGACGGCCTCGATCGCCTCGACGGCGTGCAGAAGTCGGCCGATCACCTCGCCGTGCAGGCCGCCACCGGCGAGCTGCAGAACGTGCACGACTACACGATCGCGGCCACCCAGGCCCAGGTGTCGACCCAGGTCACGGTGGCGTTGCGCAACAAGGCCGTCGAGGCGTTCACCGAGATCATGCGCATGCAGGTCGGGTAACGCCCGATGAAGGACACGATCACCCGGACCCTGTCGCGCTACCAGCGCACGTTCGCCGACTTCACCGTCGGCCAGAAGATGGTCTCCCTCGTGGGGACCGGCGCGTTGATCCTGGCCGCTTTCATGGTCTTCCGGTGGGCCTCGGCGCCGAGCTACACCCCGCTGTACTCCGACCTCTCCTCAGCCGACGCAGCCGCGATCATCGACCAGCTCGACAGCTCCGGGGTCCCCTACGAGCTCGGGGACGGCGGCTCGACCGTCCTCGTGCCGCAGGACGAGGTCTACAAGCTGCGCATCGACATGAGTGCCGACGGCCTTCCCGGCGACAGCAGCAGCGGGTACTCGATCCTCGACGGCCAAGGCCTGTCGACCTCGCAGTTCCAGGAGCAGACCGGCTTCAAGCGGGCGATGGAGGGCGAGCTGTCCACGACCATCGAGGCCTTGGACGCCGTGAACACCGCCGTCGTCCACCTGGCGCTGCCGGAACGTCAGGTCTTCGCCGACGAGCAGCAGCCGCCCACGGCGTCCGTGCTCGTCAGCACGGCATCCGCGACCTCGCTCGAGCCCCAGCAGGTGCAGGCGATCGTGCACCTGGTGGCGTCCAGCATCGACGGCATGGACCCCGAGAGCGTCACGGTCGCCGACTCCACCGGCCGGGTGCTGTCGTCACCCGACGGGGTCAGCGGCTCGGACGGCACGGCGCGCGACCAGCAGGTCAGCGCCGTCCAGGACGAGCTGCACTCGCGCCTGCAGACCATGCTCGACCGGGTGGTCGGTGCCGGCAACTCCACGGTCCAGGTCACTGCGACGCTCGACTTCGACACCTCGGTCACCGAGAGCACCGACTACCAGGCCGATCCCGACGCGCTACCCCTGTCGCAGAGCTCCAGCAGCGAGATCTACCAGGGGCCGGCCGACGGCGCCGACGCCGGGGGCGTCGTGGGACCCGACGGCCAGCTCAACGGCGGCTCCTCGGCCGGCAGCACCGGCAAGAGCAGCTACGAGAACACGTCCGAGACCCAGGACAACGCGATCGACACGGTCGTCGAGCGACGCGAGACCGCACCGGGGTCGATCGAGACGCTGCACGTCGGTGTCGCCCTCGACGCGGCCAACACCCAGGCCTACTCCCCCCGGGAGATCCGCAGCCTGGTTGCTGACACGATCGGCATCACCACGACCCGCGGTGACACCGTGCGGGTCTCGCAGATGCCGTTCGACCGTTCCTCGGAGGAGGCGGCAGCCACCGAGCTCGCCAGCGCTGCGGCAGCAGACCAGGCCGCGCAGAAGTTCGACCTCTACCGCAAGGTCGGCCTCGGGGTCGCCCTGGCGCTGATGCTGATGCTGGCCCTGCTCAAGGGACGTCGCCGCGACAGGGCGCGCGAGCAGGCGACGTCGTACGTCGTGGAGCAGCTGCGCTCGGAGACGACCGCCCGCGCGGCGATCGAGACACCTCCGGCTTCGCTCGCCCTCGAGGAGGCCGAGAGGTCCGAGGACGAGGAGCTGCGAGCCGAGCTCAGCGACCTCATCGAGCGTCAGCCCGAGGACGTCGCAGTGCTCCTGCGCGGCTGGCTGACGGAACGGGGCTGAGACGATGACGACCACCCTCACCGGGGCCGGCGCCCGCAAGACCGCCGTCCTGCTGGTGCAGATGGGCAAGGCCAGGGCGGCCAGCGTGCTGGCACACCTGAACGAGAACGAGGTCGAGGCCATCAGCGCCGAGATCGCCCGCCTCGACTCCATCACCGCCGGCGAGTCGCAGGCCGTGATGAGCGAGTTCCGCGACCTGATGGTCGCCCGCGAGCACGTCAGCCGCGGTGGCCTCGTCTTCGCCCAACAGGTCCTGGAGCAGTCCCTCGGCGCCGAGCGGGCCGCCCAGATCATCGAGCGTCTCAACGCAGCCGCGGTGCAGATGCCGTTCAGGTTCCTGCACCAGGCCGACCCGGCCCAGCTGCGCTCGTTCATCGTCGACGAGCACCCGCAGGTGATCGCCCTGGTCCTGGCCCACATGACTCCTGACAAGGCCTCGCTCCTGCTCTCCGGGTTGCCACCCGAGCAGCAGGCCCAGGTCGCGCACCGCATCGCTGTCATGGACCGCACCTCTCCCGACATCATCCGCGAGGTCGAGGCCACGCTCGAGCGCAAGCTGTCGTCGATGTTGCAGCCGGCCGACATGTCGCGCGTCGGGGGGCTCGACCCCCTGGTCGACATCATCAACTGCTCGGACCGCTCCACCGAGCGTCAGATCGTCGAAGGTCTCGAGGCCCTCGACGCGAGCCTGGCCGACGAGGTGAAGAGCCGGATGTTCATGTTCGAGGACATCGTCAGCCTCGACGACCGCTCGATCCAGCAGGTGCTGCGCCAGGTCGACACCAAGGACCTGGCTCTGGCGCTCAAGGGCGTCACCCAGGCGGTGCGCGACAAGATCACCGGCAACCTCTCGAGCCGGGCCGGTGAAGCACTCGTCGACGACATCGAGCTGCTCGGGCCAGTGCGCCTGAGCCAGGTCGAGGAGGCCCAGCAGGGCGTCATCCGCACGATCCGCCAGCTCGAGGAGCGCGGCGAGATCATGGTCCGCCGAGGAGGCGACGTTGAGTTCGTCGACTGAGGCCGCCCCCTCCCACGTGCTGCGCGGGAGCGCTGCCAGCGGTGCCACCGCGCTCCCCACCCCCGAGCTGCGGGGCGGGTCCTGGACCCGTTTCGGCGCCGGCTCGGTGCGGGGCGACGCCGTCACCGAGCGCGCCCTGGCCGGACTCGCCGAGACGACCCGGCACGCGGCGCGGTCGCAGGGCTACACCGTGGGCTGGGCCGAGGGACGGCGTGCCGCCGCCGCCGCGGCGACCGCCGCGGCCCTGGTGGCGAAAGCCGCCCTGGCCGCCGAGGACTCCCGACGCGAGGCCGAGCACCGCGCACAGCTGGACGCCCTCACCCGCGCCGCTGCGGGTTTCGCCGAGGCGACCCGCACGATCGCCGCCCGGCTCGAGGACCACGCCCTCCTGCTGGCCCGCGAGCTGGCCGAGCTGGTGGTGGGCCATGAGCTGAGCACCCGAGCCGACCCCGCGGCCGACGTCGTGCGCCGCGTGCTCGTCGTGCTGCCCGACGGTGTTCCGGCGACCGTGCGCCTCCACCCGGACGTCGCCGCGGCCACCGCGGGTGCTCGCCTCGGCGACCGGGTCCTCGTCGTCGCCGACGACACCCTCGACCGGCACGACGCGGTCGTCGAGACCGCGACCCAGGTCGTCGACCTGTGCATCGGCGCCACCCTCGAGCGCGTCCGCGAGGCGCTCTCGTGAGCATCGTGCTGACCGAGCGGCGCGAGGCCGCCCTGCGGGCCGCCCGCGTGCCGACGTACGGCCGGGTCGACGAGCTCGTCGGCCTGCACCTGAGGGTCGTCGGCGTCCGCGGCGCGGTCGGCGACCTGCTCGCCGTGGCTCCTCCCGGAGCCGACGCTGCCCGGGCGGCGGGGCGGCTGCCCGCCCAGCCGGTCCTTGCCGAGGTGGTCGCCAGCCGCACCTCCGGCCTGACCTGCCTGCCGCTCGGCTCGACGTCCGGGATCGAGATCGGCGCCCGGGTCGAGCACACCGGCGGACCGCTGGCCATCGAGGTCGGCGACGCCCTGCGCGGGCGCGTGCTCGACGGGCTGGGCCGCCCGCTCGACGACGGGCCGGCCCTCGACCGGCTACCGGGAATGACGACCGTCGGCGTCGATCTCGACGCGCCCGCGGCGCTGAGCCGTCCGCGCATCGACCAGCCCCTCGGCCTCGGCGTGCGGGCCCTCGACTCCCTCGTGCCGTGCGGGCGCGGACAGCGTCTCGGCATCATGGCCGGCTCCGGCGTCGGCAAGTCGAGCCTGCTCTCGATGATCGCGCGTGGCACCGACGCCGAGGTGTCGGTGATCGCCCTCGTCGGTGAGCGTGGCCGAGAGGTCGGCGAGTTCCTCGAGCACGACCTCGGGCCCGAAGGGCTGGCCCGCTCGGTCGTCGTCGTGGCGACGTCCGACCAGCCGCCGGTCGTCCGGCTCCGGGCCGCGTTCGTGGCCACCCGCATCGCCGAGTGGTTCCGCGACTCCGGCAAGCACGTGGTGCTGATGATGGACAGCCTGACCCGCGTCGCGATGGCCCAGCGCGAGATCGGGCTCTCGGCCGGTGAGCCGCCCGCCACCCGCGGCTACCCGCCCAGCGTCTTCGCGCTGATGCCCCGTCTCCTCGAGCGGGCCGGCACCTCGTTGTCCGGGTCGATCACCGGCCTCTACACCGTGCTCGTCGAGGGCGACGACCTGCAGGACCCCATCGGCGACACCGCTCGCTCGATCCTCGACGGCCACATCGTCTTGACCCGCAAGCTCGCCACCGCCGGACACTTCCCCAGCATCGACGTGCTCGAGTCGATCTCGCGCGTGACCAACGCCGTCACCACCACCGAGCAGCGCGAGGACGCCGTCCGACTACGGCGCATGCTCGCAGCCCACCGCAACGTCCGTGAGCTCGTCGAGATCGGTGCCTACGTGAGCGGCACCGACGCCGACGCCGACGCCGCCCTGGCCCGGATGCCCCGCATCGACGCCTTCCTGCGTCAAGCCATGGACGACTCCACCGGCCTCGGCGACACGTGGGGCCGACTGCACGACCTGGTCGCCCCGTGAGCGCCACCCCCAGGGGCGGACGCAGCCGCCGCGTCGACCCGGGCCTGCACGCCGTCGCGCGCGTGCGCGACGTCCGCGAGCGCGACAGCCGGCTGGGTCTGCAGCAAGCCGCACGCGACGAGCACGACGCCACCAGCGAGGTCAGGCGCCTGTCCGAGGTCCTGGCCCGCCAGGACAGCCGGCCGACGGGCCACGCCGGGGAGTTCGTCGCCATGCGGGCGGTCTACCTGGGCCTCAGCGAGGCTCTCGCCGAGGCTCGCCGCCAGGAACAGGCAGCTCGTCTCGTCGCCCTGGACGCGGCCGCGCACTGGCGCTCCGACCATGCCCGACTCAGCGCCGTCGAGGGGCTGCTGGAACGCCGCACCGAGGCTCGGGCGCTCGAGGCGAAGCGCCACGAGGAGCGGGAGCTGGACGACGTCTCCGGGCGTCTCTGGCTCCGCCGGTCCCGTGCTGCCCGGACCGACGTCCAGCTCGAGACCCCGACCGGGACCCCGACCGGGACCCCGACCAGAGCTGCGCCTGCCGCCGGTAACGCGCCCAGCCGGCCGGTCGGCGAGGTGACCCGATGAGCGTGGCCGACATGACGTCGCGGATCAACCAGATCCAGGCTCAGCTGACGGCCTTCTCGCCGACCAGCCAGAGAGCAGCGGGCTCTGCCGCAGCCTTCGCTGCGTCGCTCGGCAGCGTCGGAGCCACCACCGGGCTCGGAGGCAGCACGCCTGCGGCGACGGGTGGAGGGACCACCGGTGAACGCGTCGTCGACGAGGCGGAGAAGTACCTCGGCATGCCCTACGTCTGGGGCGGCAGCGACCCGAGCCAGGGCGGGATGGACTGCAGCGGCCTGGTGCAGCACGTCTACCAGCAGTTCGGCATCGACCTCCCCCGCGTCTCGGCCGACCAGGCCCGCTCGGGCACCCCGGTGACCTCCATGGACCAGGCCCGGCCAGGAGACCTCCTGGCCTGGGACAACTCCGGGCGCAACGTCGGAGCCGACCACATCGCCATCTACGCCGGCAACGCCATGATGGTCGAGGCGCCACGCACCGGTCTCGACATCCGCCTGGTGCCGGTGCCCTCGACGCCGGACTACATCCGGCGCGTGCTGCCCGAGGGCACCGTCGCCGGCTCGACCCCCGTCAGCGGCGCACCTCTCGCGGCGAGCAGGCCGCCGGGAGAGACCCCGTACGCCGACCTCTTCCGCGAGGCCGGGGCGCGCTACGGCGTCGACCCTGCTGTGCTGGCAGCCGTTGCCGAGCAGGAGTCGGGCTACGACCCGAGCGCCGTGAGCCCGGCCGGGGCGCAGGGCCTGATGCAGCTGATGCCGGGTACCGCAGCCGGGCTCGGCGTCACCGACTCGTTCGACCCTGCGCAGGCCGTCGACGGCGCCGCGCGGCTGCTGCGCGACCTGATCGGACGTTTCGGCCGGCTCGACCTGGCGCTGGCCGGCTACAACGCCGGACCGGGCGCCGTCCTGCGCTACGGCGGGGTGCCGCCGTACCCGGAGACCCAGAACTACGTGCGCTCGGTCATGAGCGACCTGGGGCGGAGCCGACCATGACGATCTCGTCCCTCCCGCCGAAGCTCGTGCGCACCGTCGCGCGGGACTCCGCGACCGCTCCTACGACCGGGCTGCCCGCGCCGTCCTGCGGGACCTCGACACCCGCCGGGCCCACCGGGTCCACCGGGCCCGGGTCCACGTCCTCAGCCTGCGGGGCGTTCGCCGACCTCGTCGCCTCCCTGCTGGCGGACTCCTCGCCAGCGGTACCAGCCGAGGGCCCGGTCACGGACGGCGGGGACGCCGACGGCTGCGGGCCGGCCCCGGCCCCAGACCCGGCCCCGGCCCCAGACCCAGACCCGGCCCCAGCCCCAGCCCCAGCCCCAGCCCCAGCCATCATCGACCAGACGACGTCCCCGAGCTCGCTCGTGCCTGCCGCGCTCGCCGAAGCCGTGCAGGCGGCACTCGACCCGGCGCTGGGCGACGAGACCTCGGGTGACCAGACCTCGGCTGACCAGACCTCACCTGACGAGGAAGGGCTCGACCCTGCGCGCCTGCTCGGACTGCTGCCCGCCGCTGTTCTCGTGCGGCCGGTGCCGGTGGACCGTGAGGCGAGCCGTTCGAGCACGCTGACCCGCGAGGCAGCGCTGCCGCCGACGGCCGCCGCCGGCGAGACGACGGCGCAGGTCGGTTCGGGGACACGTCGTCGGACCGCGCAGACCCTGCTCCCGGTCTCGTCCGCCGACGAGAGGGGCCGGGGTGAGCGAGCCACGTCGGCGCGTCCGGCGACGGGCTCCCGGGCCGCTGCCCCCATGGCGGCCCCATCGGCCGCGATTCCGGTCGACGCCGCGCCGTCCCCGACCAGCATCGACCTCGACCTCCGCCAGGTCGCCCCGGCCGGCCCGCTCGGCCAGGTCGGCGCGCCCAGCTCGCTCGCCCCGCTCAGCCCGACCTCGGCCGTCGACACCCCCGCCGCCGCGCCGCCCGCGACCCACCAGGTGGCTGCAGAGGTCCTGCGCCTGGCGGAGTCCGGCCCTCGACACGACACGACCCGCCACGTGACCCTCCAGCTGAACCCTCGGGCCCTGGGTGAGGTGCGCGTGACCCTCAGCATGCGTGGCGGCACCGTACGAGTGCGTCTGGCTGCGGGCTCAGGTGTGACCCGCGACGCCCTGGCGGACGGCATGCCCGAGCTGCGACGGTTGCTGACCGAGCACTCCGGGCACTCCGGGCAGTCCGGGCAGACCGGGCAGACCGGGCACACCGGGCGACCCGGGCGGTTCGAGACCGTCGCGATCACCGTCACCGACGTCCCGCGCGAGCCGCACAACCCCTCGGCTGAACAGCGCGCGCCCCACACCTCGTCCTCCGACGCCTCCGGGTCGTCGGGACACCCGGGCTCCGGCGCCCGGCCTCACGACGAGCGACCCTTCGCGGGCGCCGACCACGACAGACCACGGACGGCACGGACGCCGCTCGGCCACACCGCCACGGACGGCCCACGGCGCTCGGCAGACCTGCCGCTCGTCGACGACCAGCCCGCCTCGAGCCCGACCCGTCGGCTCGACGTGAGCGTATGAGGAGGAGCCATGTCCGTATCCGCCGTGGAGGCGACACCCGCCGGAGGCCTGCAGTCGATGGTCGCCGGCAGCGCCACCACCACCACCTCGGCCGACAAGGAGATGTTCCTGCAGCTCCTCGTCGCCCAGCTGCGCTACCAGGACCCGATGAACCCCGCTGACACCGGCGAGTTCCTCTCGCAGTCGGCGCAGTTCACCTCGCTGGAGAAGATGCAGGCCGTCGCCGACCAGACCGCGCTCGTGCTCAGCTCCCAGGTGGCGTTCGGAGCCAGCGGGCTCGTCGGTCGCGACGTCTCCTACACCCTCGCCGACGGCACCAGCGGCTCCGGCAACGTCGCCAGTGTCACCTTCGACGCCGCCGGCCCGATGCTCGACGTCGACGGCGTGCTCGTGCCGATCGGACAGGTCCACACCGTGGCGGCCGGCGGATCCTCACCTCCCGGCACCACCAGCCCGACCCCTGGGGTGGACCCGGATACGCCCGGTACGCCGCTCGCAGCGCCGACCGGCTCGACTCCTTGATCCACCTCTGATCGACCCAGCACCCCGCACCCCAGCACACCGCACACCGCACACCGCACACCCAGGCTTCACTCCCGAGAGGACACACCCCATGCTCCGTTCACTCTTCGCCGGCATCAGCGGCCTCCGCGTCAACCAGACCATGCTCGACGTGACCGGCAACAACATCGCCAACGCCAACACCGTCGGCTTCAAGTCGAGCTCGACGGTGTTCGCCGACACCCTGAGCCAGAAGCTCACCGGAGCGGCCGGCGCCGGCGCCGGCCGCGGTGGGACCAACCCCATCCAGGTCGGCCTCGGCGTCCAGCTGGCGGCCACGATGAGCAACCTCGGCCAGGGCTCGGCACAGCTGACCGGGCGGGCCACCGACCTGATGCTCCAGGGCGACGGCATGTTCGTCGTCCAGCTGGGCAACGAGTCCCTCTTCACCCGCGCCGGTGCGTTCACCTTCGACGAGACCGGCACGCTCGTCACCCCCTCGGGCGCGCGGGTGCAGGGCTACGCCCTCGACGCCGCCGGCGACCCGACCGGGGCGCTCACCGACATCACCCTCGACCCGGCGTCCGCCCAGCCCGCGGTGCCGGCGGGCGTGGAGATCACCTCCTTCTCGTTCGGCAGCGACGGCAAGCTGCGCGGCGTCTTCTCCGACGGCATCCAACGCGAGCTGGCCCAGCTGGGCATCGCCGACTTCAACAACCCCAACGGTCTTGAGCGCGTCGGCGACACGTCCTTCCGGGAGTCGGCGAACTCCGGCGCCGCAGAGATCCAGGTCTCGGGCACCGGACGGCGCGGCACGATCACCGCCGGCGCGCTGGAGATGTCGAACGTCGACCTGGCGGCCGAGTTCACCAACCTGATCCTCGCCCAGCGCGGCTTCCAGGCGAGCTCGCGCGTCATCACGACGTCCGACTCGGTGCTCGAGGACCTGGTGAACATCAAGCGCTGACGCCTCGTCGCCGGTGCCGCGGCCGTCTTGTCCTGTTGCAGGAGGGACGGCCGCGGACTCTCCTCCAGATGCCTCAGGTCGGCCCGCACCCGGCCGAATGAAGACCTCGACAGTCACGGATGACTGTGTGACAACTGCACTAAGGATGGTGCCGCATGATCTGCTTGACCCGTCTTTCCGGATCGGTCTTCGCCCTCAACTCGGACTTGATCGAGCGCGTCGACAGCACTCCCGACACCGTGATCACCCTCATGGACGGGAGCAAGTACGTCGTCGCCGAGAGCCTCGCGACCGTGCTCGCCACCGTCCGCCGCAATCGCGCCGAGATCGTCGCGTTGGGCGGGCTCCTCGCGGAGAACCCGCAGGAGCTGGTCGCCACCCTGGCGGCCGAGCTCGACCCCGAGGCGGGTGGAGCACCTCGCCGCAACCTCTCCGTGGTCTCGGCCGCTGCTGCGCAGCCCACCACCGGTGGGTCCTTCCGTCTGGGGAACCCGCTGTGAAGGACGCTGCCACCGGCCTCGGGATCGGCCTGGCCTTCGTGGTCGTGGTCGTGTGCAACGTCCTCGAGGGCGGCAACCCCACCAGTCTCCTGCTGCTCCCACCGATGCTCCTCGTCTTCGGCACCACGATCCTCATCACGGTCGCCGGCGGCACCATGGCCGACGCCAAGCAGGCGGGCGCGTCGCTCAAGCGGGCCTTCACCGGCGGCCCCGAGTCCTGCGCCGCGGTCGTCCCGGCCGTCGTCGGACTGGCCGAGAAGGCCCGTCGCGAGGGCCTGCTGTCGCTGGAGGACAGCGTGCGCGAGATGGACGACGAGTTCCTGGTCAAGGGCGTCACGCTCGCGATCGACGGGACCGACCCCGACGAGGTGCGCGACATCTTGGAGTCCGAGGTGAGTGCAGCGAAGCGGGCCAACAAGCAGGCCGCGAAGTTCTGGGCCGACGCCGGCGCCTACGCGCCGACCATCGGCATCATCGGCACGGTGATGGGCCTCGTGCACGTGCTCGAGAACCTCGCGCAGCCCGAGGAGCTCGGGCATCTCATCGCCGCCGCCTTCGTGGCCACCCTGTGGGGGGTGACCAGCGCGAACGTGCTCTTCTTGCCGATCGGCAACCGGCTCAAGCGCCTCGGTGAGCTCGAGGTGTCACGCATGGAGCTGATCGTCGAGGGGGTCGCCGCCATCCAGGCCGGCGCCAACCCTCGCGTGATCGCCCAGAAGCTCGGATCGCTGGTGCCTGCGTCTGAGCAGACGCCGGTCGCGAACGCCGCCTAGGAGGCCGCGATGTCGACGCGTCGTGTGCGCCACGAGGAACCCGAGGAGCACGAGAACCACGAGCGGTGGCTGGTGACCTACGCCGACATGGTCACCTTGCTGATGGTGCTGTTCATCGTCATGTTCGCGATGAGCCAGGTCGACGAGCGCAAGTTCAACGAGCTGCGTCAGGGCCTGGCCGCAGGCTTCGGCTCGCAGAGCTCGATCCTCGACGGGTCGGCCTCGATCCAGACGCAACCCGGTGAGGCCGCGATCGGGCCGGTGGCCCCGCAGCTGAGCGACGCCGCCCTCAACGGGGTCCAGCAGGAGGAGGTCGCCCGGGCGGTGGCCCGTCATGTCGACCTGGCCCAGGACCGCACGCGCTCCGAGGCCCGAGACGAGGTCGATCGGTTGCAGGAGCTGCGCCGCACGCTGCTCGACGCCCTGCGTCAGGAGGGCCTCGAGCGCGACGTCACCACGACCTTCGACGACCGTGGCCTGGTCGTGAGCCTGGTGTCGCGTCACATCGTCTTCGCCCCCGACCGAGCCGAGCTCAGCCCCCGCGGCCGGCGGGTGGTCGACGTCCTGTCCCGGGTGCTGCGCACCGTCGAGGACCCCCTGGAGATCGATGGGCACACCAACCAGGTGCCGGTGAGACCAGCGTACTTCGCCACCGACTGGGACCTCTCCGCAGCACGTGCGGTCACGGTGCTGCGCCGCCTGGAGGAGGTCGCGGGCATCGCGGCCGACCGGCTCTCGCTGGCCGCCTTCGGCCACACCAAGCCGCTGATCGATCCCGACCAGCCCGGTTCGCAGGACATCAACAAGCGCGTCGACATCGTCGTCCTCAGCGAGGCGGCCCCCGAGACCGCGGCACTCATCCCGGCCCTGGCACCGACGCCCGGGTGGGACGTCGACGAGACGGCCGACCAGACCTCGCCCCCGAGCCCGGCGGCGGCACCCACCGACATCGGCGAGGCCGCCGCGCCGCCCGACCCGACAGGAGAACAACGATGAGCGTCACCACGAGCGCCCCGACCGACACCGCCGCGTCCCCCGAGGGCGCCGACGACCGCCCCGGGAAGGAGGGCGGCAGGAAGAAGAAGCTCGTCCTCGCGCTGGCGCTGGTGCTCGCGCTCGCGCTCGCCGGCTACTGGTTCGTCCTGAAGCCGAGCGGGGGTGAACCGGCCGAGCCCGTGCCGGGCGAGGTGGTCGTGCTCGAGGCGGTTCAGGTGAACCTTGCCGCCGGGCACTACCTGCGCGTCGGCCTCGCCCTGCAGATGACCGCCGGCGGCCACGGCGAGCCGGACGGCAGCCAGGCGCTCGACGCCACCATCGAGCTCTTCTCCGGGCGCAAGGTGGCCGACCTCGGGAGGACCGAGGTACGCAACGACCTGCGTGCCGAGCTGCTCGAGACCCTCGACCACGACTACCACGGGGAGGTGATGGACATCTACTTCACCGAGTTCGTCACGCAGTGATGCACCCGTTCCTCACCCGGAACACCGCACGCCGGTGTGGTCGCCGACCGATTTCGCGCGCGTACTGCTCAGATGCCGCCGCGGGGAGCCGATACGGCCCGTGTGAGTCTGACGATGCCCGCCCCAGCCGAGCCCTCGAGGGGGTCGTCGACGGGGCTCTCGCGCCGACGCCGCGGGCCGGTCGCCACGGACCCGGCACCCTACGACTTCCGTCGACCGATCCAGCTCTCGCGCGAGCACCAACGAATCCTGCAGCTCGGGTTCGACGGGTTCGCCCGGCAGGCGGCGACGGTCTTCACCTCCGCGCTGCGCAGCGTCTGCCAGCTCACCTTGACGACCATCGACCAGCGGACCTACGCCGAGTACGTCGACTCCCTCGCGCCCTCGACCTACCTCACCCTCTTCACCACCGACCCGATGCCCGGGCGCGGGATGCTCGACCTGCCGCTGGCCGCGGTCATGTCGTGCATCGACCACATGCTCGGCGGACCGGGTGACGACGAGCAGCCACAGCGACCGCTGACCGAGATCGAGTCCGGCGTGATCCGGGGCCTCGTCGACCGGCTCCTGCGCGAGATGCGTTACTCGCTCGCCGGCATCGTCGCCCTCGACCCGGCCGTGACCGGCGTGGAGTACAGCCCGCAGTTCGCCCAGGTGGCCGGCGTCGCCGACGTCATGGTCGTCATCGAGCTCGAGCTGCGCATCGACGAGCGTCCGCACCGGATGTCGGTCTGCCTGCCGTTCAACGGGCTGCTCCCGCACCTGACCTCCGCGGCTGCTCCGGCCCCGGTGTCCAATCGCGAGCGCGCCCAGCGCGCCGAGTCGGCCGCCCTCCTGGACGACTCGTTCCAGTCCGTTCCCGTCGACGTCGCGGTGTGCTTCCGTGGCACCCGGCTCGGCCCGGACTCGCTCACCGGCCTGAGGCCCGGTGACGTCCTGCGGCTCGACCACCCGGCCTCGGCGCCGCTCGACGTCACCGTCGACGACCAGGTCTTCGCCCACGCGACTGCGGGCACGCACGGCAACCGCCTTGCCGCGCTGATCGTCTCGACCCTCCCGGGGACGCCGTCCGGCGCCGCCCACTCCACTCTCGCGGCCTCCGCGGCCGACCACCTCGCCCAGGAGCTCCGATGACCGACGCCGCCCTCGAAGTCTCCCCGTCCGTCGCACTGGCGCAGCGCGCGGCCGAGGCCGGCCTGGCTGTCCTCCCGGCCACCGAGACCCTGACCGTCGGCGAGCCGCAGCCCGGCACCGAGCACGTCGTCCGCATCTTCGCCGGAGCCGTCAGCGCCGAGCTCGGCGGCGCCGTCGGCGGTCGGGTGACCGTGCTGGTCGGCGACGAGCTGGTCGCCGCGCTCGCGAGCAGTCCCCTGGGTGGCCTCGACCTGGCGGCAGCGGTCCAGCCGGTCGTCGACCAGGTCGCGGCAGCCCTCGGTGCAACGGCGCACGCTGCCGCCGACGTCCACCTCGAGCTCGTCGTCGACGACCTCGGTGGCCCGTTCACCGCCGTCCCGCTCCTCGGCGCCGGCATCGTCGCCGCGGTGCTCGTCTCGGACGCCACCCTGGCCCAGGCGGTCGTCGCGACCGGCGGCCACACCGACCTGTCCGCGGCACCCACGGGGTCCGACGTCGGCGGGGCGTCCCCTGCCCTCCCCGACCTGACCGCGCTGGCCCAGCGCCGGCAGGAGGGCCGGCAGGACACCCTGCGGAGCAACGTCGTCTCCCTCGCCGACGGACGCCGCGGGCTCGAGATGCTGCACGGCGTCGAGCTCGAGGTGACCGTCGAGCTCGGGCGCACCCGGATGGCGGTGCGCGACCTGCTCGCGCTCAGCCCCGGCGCGGTTCTCTCCCTCGACCGCGCCGCCGGCTCCCCGGCCGACCTACTGGTCAACGGGCGCCTGATCGCCCGCGGCGAGGTCGTCGTCGTCGACGAGGACTTCGGCCTGCGCGTCACCGAGATCATCGACCAGGGCGCGGTCGGCTGAGATGACCGAGCTCGTCGTGCGGATGGCGATGTCGCTCTGCGTCGTCCTCGGGCTGCTGCTGCTCGCTGCACGCATCGCGGGAAAGCGCTACCGCGCCAACACCGGTTCCACCATCAAGGTCCTGCAGCGCCAGGCCCTGACCCGGGGCAGCACCGTCACCGTGGTGTCGGTCGGCAACCGCGTGCTCGTGCTCGGCACGACCGAGCAGCAGGTGCGCGTGCTCACCGAGCTCGACCCCGCTGAGATCACCGCAGCCGACGACGCCCCGATCGACGGTGCACCGGGGCGGCTGTACGCCGTCCCGACCGCGGCCGGCGTCCACGCGTCACCCACGAGCGCGGTGGCACCCGACGAACCACAACCGTCGGTGACCACGGACTTCGCCCAGGTGCTGCTGGAGGCCCAGGACCACCCCGGCACACCGCCGGCTCCGGGCGTCGACGCCCCCGGCCGGCACGCCGCACGGCACCGCGCCGCGCAGCCCCGCGCCGCCCAGCCCACCCAGAGCGGCGCGCTCGCCGGTTCGCTGCTCTCGCCCCAGACCTGGCGCCAGGCCCTGCAGGCCTTGTCCGGACGGGCCTCGTGAGGGCGACGACCACGACTGCACACGTCGCGGAGGGGCCCGCAGGGTCCTGGCGCTGCTGCTCGGCGTGACGTTCCTCGTCGCGCTCCTGCTCCTCGGCTCCGGCGCCACGGCGTCGGCAGCGACCCCCACCGGTCCCACCACGGGTCCCACCACGGGTGCCACCGCAGGCTCCACCACCGGCGCGGGCACCGGTCTCACGCCCGCCGTGCCCACGGTCCCCTCCACCCCCGGCGGCCGCAGCGAGCGCTCCCCCGGCCCCTCGGGTCCTGCCGGGCCCTCCGGCCCGGACTCGCCTCAGGGATCGGACGGCGTCACCATCGACTTCGGCGGGCTGGCCGAGAAACCCAGCTCGTCGGTCGTGCTGCTGCTGACCATCACCGTGCTGTCGCTGGCCCCGGCCATCCTGCTCACGTGCACCAGCTTCACCAAGATCCTGGTGGTGCTCGGCCTGACTCGCAACGCGCTGGGCTTGCAGCAGACCCCGCCGAACCAGGTCCTCACCGGGCTGGCGCTCTTCCTCAGCCTCTTCATCATGGCGCCCGTGCTGACCCAGATGAACGACGTCGGCCTGCAGCCCTACCTCGACGGCGAGCTGTCAGCGAGCCAAGCCTTCGACGTCGGGGTGGCGCCGCTGCGCGACTTCATGCTCGAGCAGACCGGTGACGACGAGCTCGAGCTGCTGACCAACGTGGCTCACCGCGAGCTGCCGACCACCCGCGACGACACGCCGTTGACCACGCTGGTCCCGGCCTTCGTGCTGAGCGAGCTCAAGGCCGCCTTCATCATCGGCTTCATCATCTTCATCCCGTTCCTCGTGATCGACATCGTCGTCAGCGGGGCCCTGATGGCGCTCGGCATGATGATGATGCCCCCGGTGATGGTGTCGCTCCCGTTCAAGCTGCTGCTGTTCGTGCTCGTCGACGGATGGGCGTTGGTCATCACGGCCCTCGTCTCGAGCTATGCCTAGAGAAGGGGGGTGACCCGTGTCCGACACCGACGTCATCGAGATCGCGATGCAGACCATGATGGTCGCGCTCAAGCTGTCCGCGCCGATCCTGCTGAGCGCGCTCACCGTGGGTTTTGCGGTGTCGCTGTTCCAGTCGATGACCCAGATCCAGGAGTTCACGCTGGCCTTCGTGCCCAAGCTCGTCGCCGTCGGGACGGCCCTGCTCGTCAGCGGCAACTGGATGCTGCACACGCTGGTCGCCTTCACCCAGGACCTGTTCGCCATGATCCCGTCGTTGCTGGTCTGACCACGGCCTCATCGTGAACATCCTCATCGCCGGACAGCCGGTCCTGGCGCTCGTCCTGGCGTCGGTACGCATCGTGGCCTGGCTGGTCGTCGTCCCGCCGTTCTCCTCCAAGGCCGTGCCGATCGCGGCGAAGGTGGTGCTCAGCCTCGGCCTCGCCGTGACGGTGGCGCCTGCGATGGCGCAGAGCCCGGTGCCGGTCGACACGTGGGGGTTCGTCGCCACCTCGGTGACCCAGGCCGGCATCGGTCTCGGGATGGGGTTCGTGACCTCCCTGCTCTTCGCCGCCATCGCCGCAGCCGGCAGCCTGCTGGACCTGTTCGGTGGCTTCTCGCTCGCCCAGGGCTACGACCCGCTCGGCATGAACATGACCACCGTGATGGGCAAGTTCCACCAGATGCTGGCCACCGTGCTGCTCTTCGTCAGTGGCGGGCACCTGCTCGTCATCGGCGGCCTGCTGCGGACCTTCGAGCTGCTGCCCATCGGCCGGGCACCCGAGGTCGCCGGTGCCTACCAGGTGCTGACCCGGGCCTTCGGGGTCTTCTTCGTGACTGCCGTGCAGGTGGCGCTGCCCATGGTGGCGGTGCTGTTCCTCGCCGACCTGGGCCTGGCCCTGATGACCAAGGTGGCGCCCCAGCTGAACGCCATCAACGTGATGTTCCCGGCCAAGATCGGGCTCACCCTGCTTCTCGTCGGGTTGTCCTTCCCGGTGCTGCCGGGCGTCGTCGAGTCGCTGGTCGAGCTGAGCCTCGAGGCCACCGCCACCCTGGCCGGAGGGGGGTGAGGCAATGTCGGCCAGCGAGGAGAAGACCGAGAAACCGACCCCGAAGAAGGTCAAGGAGTCGCGCAAGGAGGGCCAGGTCGCGCGCACCCAGGAGCTCGGCGGGTGGTCGGCGCTGCTGCTGATGACGCTCGCCTTCCCCGCCCTGTTCCGCCACGAGATCACCGCGCTCGACGACCTGATGTCCAGCGCGCTCGGCACCCTGGAGGACCCCACGCCCCAGCGGGCGCTCGAGCTGCTGGCCCGCGGCGCGACGCACGCCTTCGTCGCGCTGATCCTGCTGAGCTGCGCCATGCTCGTCATCAGCGCAGCGGTGACCCTGGCGCAGGGCGGGTTCTACCTCGCGACGAAGGCGGTCAAGCCGAAGGCGGCCAAGCTCAACCCGATCAAGGGGCTCAAGCGGATCTTCGGTCCGCAGGCGGCGTGGGAGGGCGTCAAGATGCTCGTGAAGTGCGCCATGGTCGCCCTGCTGGTCTACAGCTCGGTGCGGGCGCTGATGCCGCTGCTCGGCGCGATGGTGCCGATGGACGTCGTCCTCTCGCTGGTCGCCGAGCGCGCCCTGTCGTTGCTGCGCACCGTGGCCATCGCCGGCCTGGTGATGGCGGCCCTCGACTACCTCGTCGTCCGTCGTCGGACGGGCAAGCAGACGCGGATGTCGAAGAACGAGGTCAAGCAGGAGCACAAGCAGCAGGAGGGTGACCCGATGCTCAAGGGCGCGATCCGATCGCGCCAGATCGCGGCGTCGCGCAACCGGATGATGGCCGACCTCCCTACCGCCGACGTGATCTTGGTGAACCCGACCCATGTCGCGGTCGCGCTGCGCTACGAGGCCGAGCGCGGAGCCCCGACGGTGGTGGCGCGGGGCGCCGGCGTGATCGCTGCCCGCATCCGCGAGAGCGCTGCCGAGCACGACGTGCCGGTCGTGCGAGACGTGCCGCTCGCCCGCGCGCTCTACTCCTCGACCGAGGTCGGCCAGGAGATCCCGGCCGAGCTGTTCGCCGCCGTGGCGCACGTGCTGGCGTTCGTGATCAGCCGCCGCACCCGCGGCGTGCGGGGAGGCACCCACCGCTCTCCCCGCACCGAGAGCGACCTGCCTGCCGTGGCGGCGATCGGGCGGCGCCGCAGCCGGGTGCCCCCTGCTCCTGCGCCGACCTGAGCAGGCCGGTCCGCTGCGACCGAGGTCCGCCTCAGGTCGATGGCGCAGTGGCCGATGAAGCACCTGACGCCAGGACGGTGTCGCGCACGCCAAGGACGGCCCGCCCCTCTCAGGACCCATCGGAAGGCACCGTGCCATGGCGCTCAAGCGGCTCACCCAGCTCGGGGTGCCCATCGGCATCGTGCTGATCGTCGTCATGCTCGTCATCCCGCTGCCCGCCGTCGTGCTCGACCTGCTGATCGCAGCCAACATCACCGGCGCCCTGCTCATCCTGCTGACCGCGATGTTCGTGGTGCGGCCCCTCGACTTCGCGGCCTTCCCGGCCGTGCTGCTGGTGATGACGCTCTTCCGCCTCGCCCTCAACGTGAGCGCGACGCGTCTGGTGCTGTCCGACGGCTACGCCGGCAAGGTCATCGACACCTTCGGTCACTTCGTCGTGGGGGGCTCGCTGATCGTCGGGCTGATCATCTTCGTCATTCTGCTCATCATCCAGTTCGTCGTCATCACGAACGGTGCCGGGCGCGTGGCCGAGGTCGGCGCCCGCTTCACCCTCGACGCGATGCCGGGCAAGCAGATGGCGATCGACGCCGACCTCAACTCCGGACTCATCGACGAGGACACCGCGCGGCGACGACGGATGGAGGTGCACGCCGAGGCCGACTTCTACGGAGCGATGGACGGCGCCTCGAAGTTCGTCAAGGGCGACGCGATCGCGGCGATCCTCATCACGGCGGTCAACCTGCTCGGGGGGTTCGCGATCGGGATGGCGCAGCGCGGCATGTCGCCCGGGGACGCCGTCACGACGTACTCCCTGCTGTCGATCGGCGACGGCCTGGTCTCGCAGATCCCGGCGCTGCTGCTCTCGGTGGCCACCGGCCTGATCGTCACCCGCAGTGCCGGCGACCCGCTCGAGGCCTCCGACATGGGCTCCGACATCGTTCGCCAGATCACCGCCAACAAGATGCCGCTGCGCATCGCCGGCTTCTCGGGCATGGCGCTGTGCCTGATCCCCGGGCTCCCGAAGATCCCCTTCCTGATCGCCGGTGGCGTGCTGCTGCTCTTCTCGAGCCGGGTGCCCGACGCCTCGGCGGCGGGGGCGAAGGGACCCTCGCCCGCCGAGGCCGCCGCTCTCGAGCCGATGTCGCGCGACCATCCCGAGATGCTGGCCGAGGAGATCCAGGTCGACCCGCTCGGCCTGGAGCTGTCGGCCGACATCATCGACCTCGTCGACGCCGCCTCCGGCGGCGACCTGCTGGAGCGGGTCAAGGCGCTGCGGCGCAAGGTCGCCGGCGACCTGGGTGTCGTCGTCCCCCTGGTGCGCACGCGCGACAACCTCGAGCTGCCGACCAGCACCTACGTGATCAAGCTCTTCGACATCGAGGTCGCTCGTGGTGAGGCGCCGTCGGGCACCGTGCTGGCGATCGGCGACTTCCTCGGCTCGTTGCCCGGCGAGCCGACGCAGGAGCCGGTCTTCGGCCTCGACGCCAAGTGGATCCCGACCGAGCTGCGTCACCAGGCCGAGCTCGGTGGCGCCACGGTCATCGACCGCTCGGCCGTGATCACCACGCACCTCGCCGAGATCGTCACCTCCCACGCCGCCCGGCTGCTGGGCCGCGAGGACGTGCGCCTGCTCACCGACGTCGTCAGGCGCACCCACCCCAACGTCGTCGACGAGCTCACCCCCACCCACCTCTCGCTCGGCGAGGTGCAGCGGGTGCTGCAGTCGCTGCTCGACGAGGGCATCTCGGTGCGTGACCTGGTGCGGATCTACGAGGCACTCTCGATGCGGGCTCCGCTGAGCAAGGACCTCGACGGACTCGTCGAGGCCGCCCGCGCCTCCCTCGGCCCGGCCATCGTGGCGCCGTACGTCACCGCGGGTGCCGTGCACGTCATCAGCCTCGACCCGCAGCTGGAGCAGCGGATGCTCGAGACCATGCGCAGCGGCGAGCACGGCGCGATGATCGCCCTCGACCCGATCACCCTGCAGGCGGTGATCGGCTCGGTCGCCCAGCTGCTGATCGACAACGAGAACCGCAACCTGCGACCCGTGCTGGTCTGCGCCCCTCAGCTGCGCCCGGCCGTGCGCCGATTGCTGCGGCCCGCGATCGACCGTCTTCCCGTCCTGGCCTACCCCGAGCTGACCGGGTCCGCGAGCGTGCGGTCGGCCGGGATCGTGAACGCCCAACGCACCATGGAGGTCCGAGCATGAATGTCGTGTCAGCGCCCGTCTTCGGGGCCGCAGCCCTGCTCGCCGGACCCACCCTGTGGCAAGGGCTCGTCCTCGGCACCGTACCGATGGAGCACGCTCTGGGCCGTTACTTCGTCACCGTGGTGATCGTGTGGGTGGCCCTGTCGGCGGTGACGATGCTCATCGAGTCGACGAGCCCCACCCGTCTGCCGGCGACATCCGGGGCAGGCACGTCCGGCGACGAGCCGGCGGGCGATGCTCCCGCAGCGGGCTGACTCAGCCGACGACCTCGAACGTCAGGTCGGCAGCGCGCAGCCGCCCCAGCAGGTTGTCGCCCATCGCCTGGGCGGTGGTCACCGAGCCCGACGTCGTCGGGTTGTCGTCGAAGGCCAGGCAGAGCGCCGACTCGGCGAGCATCTTCGCGGTCTCGCCGTAGCCGGGGTCGCCCCCGGACACCCGGGTGTGAACGGTGCGAGCGTCGCCCTCGGCGACGAAGTCGACGCTGAACGACGACTTCGCCCGCTTGGCCTCGTCGGGCCCCTCGCCCTGCTTCACCTTGCTCAGCAAGAAGTTGCGTGCCGGCTTCACCTGTGCGGCGACGCCGACCAGCGAGACACCGACCGCGCCACCGAAGGCGTAGCGCAGCGTCTTGGTGCCGGCGAAGTGGGAGTAGCGGAACTGCGGGCCGTACGAGGTCAGCGCGGCGCCGCTGCGCGCGACGACCTGGGGGTCGAGGGTCGGCAGGGGGAGCAGCCAGTAGCCGAGGAGCGAGTCGCGCCCGGGCCTGCCCGAGACAGCGCGTGAGGAGCGGCCCTCCGGGCGGGGCTCCTTCGAGCGGCGCTCCTTGGCGGTCGCCGCCATCTGCTTGGCGCGCGACATCGCGCCCATCGCCGAGTGGAAGGTGCCGCCGGAGAACATGCCGTCGCCGCGGACGACGCCGCGCATCGTCACCGGCCCGGAGGCGTTGAGCTGCTGGATCGTGAAGTAGGCGCCGAGGTCGTGCGGGATCGAGTCGAAGCCGCAGGCGTGGACGATCCGGGCGCCGCTCGCCACCGCGGTCTCGTGGTGCTCGAGCCAGGTGCGGTCGACGAACTCCGGTTCACCGGTCAGGTCGACGTAGTCGGTGCCGGCGGCGGCGCAGGCCGCGACCAGCGGGCCGCCGAGCTGCAGGTAGGGGCCGACCGTGGTGATGACGACCTTCGCGCGAGCGACCGTGGCGGCCAGCGCGTCCTCGTCGGCTGCGTCGACGACGATCAGCTCGAGGTCGGCGCTGGCGGGCCGGATCGTCGCCAACCGCGCGCGGACCTTCTCGAGCTTGCCGCGGTTGCGCCCCGCCAGCGCCCACGACAGCCCGGTGGGGCCGTGCTCGGCGAGGTACTGCGCGGTCAGCCCTCCGGTGAAGCCGGTGGCGCCGAAGAGGATCAGGTCGAGCTCGCGGGTGTCGGGCGTGTCAGGGGTGTCGTCGGCCATGCACCCATCGTGGCAGTTCGCTCGCGCCGGAGGGAACCGACCGTCGGTGACGCCGCGTCGCGGCGGCGCCCGACGCGGTCGTCGCGTTCCTCGAGCCGTCGTGAGGTCAACCTGTCCAGATCCCACAATTGTGGAGTTGTGGCACGGTTCGGGCCGAAAAACCTGCCCAGACGGCACAATTGTGCGATCTGGACCGACGTAGGCTGGACGCATGTGCCGCAACATCCGCCCGCTCAACAACTTCGAGCCGCCGGCCACCGGCGACGAGGTCCAGGCCGCCGCGCTGCAGTACGTCCGCAAGGTCGCCGGCACGACCAAGCCGTCGACGGCCAACCAGGCCGCCTTCGACCGGGCCGTCGCCGAGATCGCCCACATCACCGGCCACCTGCTCGACGACCTGGTCACGACTGCTCCGCCCAAGAATCGTGACGTCGAGGCCGACAAGGCCCGCGCCCGCGCCCAGCTGCGGTACGGCGCGTGACCCCTGCGCTCCAGCAGGCGCTCGCGCTGCTCGGAGACCGACCACTCGTGGTGCTCGGCGGCGCTGGGATGTCGACCGATTCCGGCATCCCCGACTACCGCGGCCCGGGCAGCCCGTCGCGAGCGCCGATGACCTACCAGGAGTTCATCGCCACCCCGCAGGCGCAACAGCGCTACTGGGCGCGTTCGCACCTCGGCTGGGGTCGCCTGCACCACGCCGAGCCGAACGCCGGACACCGGGCGCTGGCAGCACTCGACCCCGAGCTGCTCATCACCCAGAACGTGGACGGCCTGCACGAGGCGGCCGGCTCGGCGCGGATGGTGGCCCTGCACGGACGCATCGCCGACGTGGTCTGTCTCGGGTGCCGGCGCACCACGAGGCGTGCCGCGCTGCACGACGAGCTCGAGGCAGCCAACCCCGGCTACGCCGCGACCCACGCGGCGGCCGAGGCGCGACCCGACGGTGACGTCGACCTCGACGACACGACCGGCTTCGTCGTCCCCGGCTGCTCGGCCTGCGGCGGCGTCCTCAAGCCGGACGTCGTGTTCTTCGGTGAGAACGTGCCGAAGGACCGGGTCGAGCGCTGCTATGGCGCCGTCGACGCGCTCCCCGCGCAGGATGGCGCCCTGCTCGTCGTCGGGTCGAGCCTGACGGTGATGAGCGGTTTCCGGTTCGTCCGCCGTGCCGCGAAGGCCCGGACGCCGGTCGTCATCGTCAACCGGGGCCGGACCCGCGGCGACGACCTGGCGACCGCCAAGCTCGAGGTGGGCGTCGCCGGCTTCCTGGAGCGCCTCGTCGCGTCACGAGAGCCCGTGCCGCAGCCGGCCCAGCGGGCTGTCAGAGGCGCTTGACGAAGATGTGGTCGGCGGCCTCGGGCTCGATCTCGGCGCTCTCCCCGCCCGAGCCCACGAGCACGCCCGCAGCGGTCGCGACGATCGTGACGGTCTTGTCGGGCAGGGCCCCGACGCGGCGCATCGCGCTCATCAGGCCCTCGTCCTTCTGCATCTCCTCGGAGATGCGGCGCACGAGCACCCGCCCCTCGGTGGGTCCGGCGACCTTCGACAGCGGCTCGACGTCGTCCATGAACGCCTCGAGCGGGACGCTCTCGCCGAGCTCGTCGAGGCCGGGGATCGGGTTGCCGTACGGCGACTCCGTCGGGTGGTCGAGCAGCTCGAGGAGGCGTCGCTCGACGGTCTCCGACATCACGTGCTCCCAGCGACAGGCCTCCTCGTGCACGAGCTCCCAGTCGAGGCCGATCACGTCGATGAGCAACCGCTCGGCCAGCCGGTGCTTGCGCATCACGCGGGTGGCCAGGAGCTGGCCGTCGTCGGTCAGCTCGAGGTGCCGGTCGCCCTCGACCGTGAGCAGACCGTCGCGCTCCATGCGGGCGACCGTCTGCGACACCGTCGGGCCGCTCTGGTGCAGGCGCTCGGCGATGCGGGCCCGCAGCGGCACGATGCCCTCCTCGACGAGCTCGTAGATGGTCCGCAGATACATCTCGGTGGTGTCGATGAGGTCGCTCACCCCTCCAGTGTGACGCACGCGCTCATGGACCGCTCCAGGACGGGTGCCCCACCACCACCTCGACCGATTGGTTCCTGGGGGTGGGGCACCACCGCTCCGGCCCTGGCACAGTGACCCGACGTGACGTCCGTGATGTGGTTTCGCCGCGACCTACGAGCCGGCGACAACCCCGCCCTGCTGCACGCCCTGGACGACGGCCCGACGCTGCCGCTGTTCGTGCTCGACCCGGCGCTCTGGGGTCCAGCCGGGCCGTCTCGTCGAGCCCACCTGGTGGCCAGCCTGACATCGTTGCGCCGCGACGTCCCCCTCAGCGTCGTGCGGGGCGATCCGGTCGAGCGCGTCGTCGCGGCCGCCCAGGAGGTCGGCGCGCGCACGGTCCACATCGCCGCCGACTACGGCCCGTACGGCGCGCAGCGCGACGCCGACGTGGAGCAGGCTCTCGAGGAGGCCGGCATCGAGCTGGTCCGGACCGGCTCGCCGTACGCCGTGGCACCCGGTCGGGTCACCAACGGCAGCGGCGAGCCGTACCGGGTCTACACACCGTTCTCGAAGGCCTGGGCCGACCACGGTTGGCGCGCCCCCGTCGACGCGCCGACCGACCCGAGCTGGCGCCACCTCAAGGAGGTCGTCGACCTGCCCGACGTCGACCTTCCCGACGGGTTGTCGCTCCCCGACGCCGGCGAGGCAGCCGCCAGCCGGCGCTGGCACGACTTCCTCGACCACGTCGAGGACTACGACGACGAACGCGACAAGATGGGCGTCGACGGCACCTCGCGCATGTCGGTGCACCTCAAGTGGGGCGAGATCCACCCGCGCACCATGCTGGCCGACCTCACCCGCCTGCGCTCGGAAGGGGCGGTGACCTATCGCAAGGAGCTCGCGTGGCGCGAGTTCTACGCCGACGTGCTCCACGCGCGCCCCGAGACCGCCCGCGAGTACCTGCGCCCGGAGTACGCGAGGATGCCGTACGCCGACCCCGCCGCCGACAGCAGTCACGTCGACGCCTGGCGCGAGGGCCGCACCGGGTTCCCGATCGTCGATGCCGGGATGCGCCAGCTGCGCGCCACCGGCTGGATGCACAACCGGCTGCGGATGATCGTCGCCAGCTTCCTGGTCAAGGACCTCCACGTGGAGTGGCAGCACGGCGCGCGGCACTTCATGCACTGGCTGGTCGACGGCGACCTCGCCTCCAACCAGCACGGCTGGCAGTGGACCGCCGGCAGCGGCACCGATGCCTCCCCGTTCTTCCGGGTCTTCAACCCCACCAGCCAGGGCAAGAAGTTCGACCCGCCCGGGGCCTACATCCGTCGGTGGGTGCCCGAGCTCGCCGACGCCGACCAGGTGCCCGACCCGCACGAGCCGAGCGCCGACGTCCGCGACCTCGTCGACTACCCCGCAGCGGTCGTCGACCACAAGGCCGAGCGCCAGGAGGCCCTGGACCGCTGGCAGTCGATCCGCGACTGAGGCGGCCGCCCGGAGGCCGGCGCCGAGGGCAGACGCCTGCGCGCCGTAGGCCGGATCTCTCGGGGACCGTTCGTCGACACCGTCGTCTGGACCTGCCGACCACCGACGTGGCAGCGTTCTCGGTGTGCCCGACGTGCCTGACGCAGCCCCTCCCCTGATCATCCCGCGCCGCTTCCGCGGGCCAGCGACGTCGGGCAACGGCGGGTGGACGGCCGGGGCTCTGGCGGCCTACCTCGCGCCGGGCCCGGTGCGGGTCGCCCTGCGCACGCCGCCGCCCCTCGACACCTCGCTCGTCGTCGTGGTCGACGACGAGACCGCCACCGCGAGCCACGGCGAGACCCTCGTCGCGGTGGCCAGGCCCGGCGAGCACGACATCACCGCGGTGGACGGCGTCGCGGGCGACGTCGCGCGCGCCGCCGAGTCCACCTACGCCGGTCTCGACTTCCACCCTTTCCCCTCCTGCTTCTCCTGCGGCACCGAGCGATCCTCGGCCGACGGGTTGCGCATCTTCCCCGGGCGGGTCGACGACGACGCCTCTGGGAGGGCCCGGGTCGCTGCGACCTGGACGCCGGATCGCACCATGGGTGGCGACCACGCGACGCTGCCGGTCACCTGGGCCGCCCTCGACTGCGTCGGCGGCTGGGCCGGCGACCTCGAGCAGCGGCTGATGGTGCTGGGCTCGATGACCGCCCACGTGCTCGACGTCCCGCGCGTCGGCGAGGAACACGTGCTCGTCGGCGGCGCTCGCGGCACGTCGGGGCGCCGCACGTTCACCGCCTCCACGCTCTACGACGCGAGCGGTCGCGCGCTCGCCTGCGCCGAGCACACCTGGTACGCCGTCGACCCCGAGGACTTCACATGAACACCCCGCCCGCAGGTCTCGCGAGCACCACCCCCACGTGGTGGCGCGACGCCGTCGTCTACCAGGTCTACGTGCGCAGCTTCGCCGACTCCGGGACCCGTGGCGCCGACGGCGTCGGCGACCTGCCCGGCATCACCTCGCGGCTGCCCTACCTGCGCGACCTGGGCGTCGACGCGGTCTGGATCACGCCCTTCTACACCTCGCCGCAGCACGACCACGGCTACGACGTCGCCGACTACCGCGACGTCGACCCGCTCTTCGGCACGCTCGCCGATGCCGACACCCTGGTCGCCTCGGCCCACGAGCTCGGCCTGAAGGTGATCGTCGACCTGGTGCCCAACCACACCTCGAACGAGCACGTCTGGTTCCGGGCCGCCCTGACCGCGGCTCCGGGCAGCCCCGAGCGGGCGCGCTACCTCTTCCGCGAGGGCCGCGGGTCCACGGGCTCCGAGCCGCCGAACAACTGGCAGTCGGTCTTCGGTGGTCCCGCATGGACCCGCGTCGAGGACGACGGCGCCCCGGGTCAGTGGTACCTGCACCTCTTCGACACCACCCAGCCCGACCTCGACTGGCGCAACCCCGAGATCGGCGACATGTTCGTCGACGTCCTGCGCTTCTGGCTCGACCGCGACGTCGACGGGTTCCGCGTCGACGTCGCCCACGGGCTCTACAAGGAGGCGAGCCTGCGGGACCAGGCCGTCGAGGAGGGCGACACCGGCGGCAGCGGCGCCCCGGAGTCGATGGTCGCCCGCACGGTGCGCGACGAGCCGATGTGGGACCAGCCCGAGGTGCACGACGTCTACCGCCGCTGGCACGCCGTCCTGGCGTCGTACCCCGGTGACCGGATGGACGTCGCCGAGGCGTGGACCCAGACGCCGGAGTCGATGGCGAGGTTCGTCCGCAGCGACGAGATGAGCCAGGCCTTCAACTTCTCCTGGCTCCTCGCCGACTGGTCGGCCGGCTCCTTCGCCGACGTCGTCACCGGCACCTTCGACGCGCTGGCCGAGGTCGGTGCCAGCCCGACGTGGGTGCTCAGCAACCACGACGTCGTCCGCCACGTCACGCGGTACGGCGGCGGCGTGACCGGGCTCGCCCGGGCCCGCGCGGCGACCCTGACGATGCTCGCGCTGCCCGGCTCGTCGTACCTCTACCAAGGCGAGGAGCTCGGCCTCGAGCAGGTCGACGTCGCCCCGGAGGACCGCCAGGACCCGTCGTGGCTACGTCACCGGGGGGCGAGCGGTGAGGTCGGCCGCGACGGCTGCCGGGTCCCGATCCCGTGGTCGGGCGACCACGCGCCGTACGGCTTCGGGCCGGGCGACACCCAGCCCTGGATCCCGCAGCCCGACGACTGGGCGCCCCTCACGGCTGCGGCCCAGGAAGGTGACGACACCTCGACGCTGGAGTTCTACCGTCGGGCGCTGGCTGCCCGCCGCGCTCTTCCCGTGGCCCAGACCGTGCACGTCGAGGTCGACGGCGACCTGCTCACGGTGCGGCGCGAGGGCGTGACGGTGCTGCTCAACTGCGGAGCCGATGCCCTACCCCTGCCGGACGGCGAGGTGCTCGCGTCGAGCGGCCCGGTCGGCGACCGGCTGCCGGGCAACACCGCCGTGTGGCTGGCCTGATCCGCGCCACGACCTGGGCTCAGGTGGCGCCGCCGGCATCGAGGGCGACGTTGTAGCGGCCCAGGTCGTCGACGAAGGAGTCGAGCTGGGCGTCGCTCCAGTCCGACAGACCCTCGTCGAGCAGCTTCAGCCGGTGCTCGGACACGTCGGCCATCCGGCGAGACGCCTCGTCGGTGACCGACATCAACGAGGCACGGGCGTCAGCCGGGTCGGGTTCCTTCACGAGCAGCCCGAGGTCGAGCAGGTGGCCCAGCTGTCGGCTGATGGCTCCTTTGTCGGTGTCGAACAGCTCGACCAGCGCCGAGGCACGCACCGGTCCGCTGTCCGCGATCGACGACAACAGCAGGTAGGAGGCCGGCTGCAGGTCGGGGTGCACCATCTGCGCGCGCACGCCGATGACCCGACGCACCCGCCGGATCATCACGCCGACCTCGTGCTCGAGGGAGCGCAACGTCTCGGCCCGGGTCACATCGGGCCCCGAGGGGCTCGGCGCGCAGCAGGCACCGGGACCGTCGCACCACCGGCGTGGGCCTCGACCGGCCCGGCCTCGGCCGAATCGGGGGTCTGGGCGGACGTGGGGTCGGCAGCATCGGCGAGCGTCGTCCGCAACGGGACCTCCTTGATGAACAGCACACACACGAGCGCCAGGATCGCAAACGGGACGGCGACCAGGAAGAGGTGCCCGATCGCGGAGCCGAAGGCGTGCTCGTAGAGGTCGCGCACCGGTGCTGGCAGCGAGGCCAGGTCGGGGATCGAGCTGCTCCGGTGCCGCATCTCGGTGGCCCCCAGCTCGGCCAGGCCGGTGCGCATGCTGCCGGCGACCTGCGTCGACAAGATCGCGCCCAGCACCGAGACGCCGATCGACCCGCCGAGTGAGCGGAAGAAGGCCACGACCGAGCTGGCCGCGCCCAGGTCCTCGGCGCGGGTGTTGTTCTGCACGGCCAGGACGAGGTTCTGCATCGTCGAGCCGAGGCCGACCCCGACCAGCGCCATGAAGAGCCCCACCTCGAGCAGCGGCGTCTCGGCGTCGATCGTGGACAGCAACGACATGCCCACGACGACGAGCACCAGGCCGCCGACGAGCCACCGCTTCCAGATGCCGGTGGCGCTGATGACGCGACCGCTCACGACGCTGGACACGAGCAGTCCTCCGACCATCGTGGTCGACATCAGTCCGGCCCGGGTCGGGCTCATGCCGCGAGCGAGCTGGAAGTACTGGCTCAGGTAGACGGTGGCGGCGAACATCGCGATGCCGACCATGACGGAAGCGGCGGTGGCCAGGGCGGTGGTGCGGTCCGTGAAGAGTCGCAGCGGGACGATCGGGTCGGTGGCGACGTAGCCCTCGACGTAGAGCGCGGCGCCGATCAGGGCCAGGCCACCCGCGACCAGGATCGCGGTCGTGACCGACGTCCAGGCGAACGACGAGCCGGCGAGCGAGACCCAGATGAGCAGCGTGCTCACACCACCCATGATCAGCGTGGCGCCGAGGTAGTCGATCGAGACCGCGCGGCGCACGATCGGCAGGTGCAGACGACGCTGCAGCACGTAGAAGGCGAGCCCGGCGAAGGGGAGTCCCACGAAGAAGCAGCCGCGCCACCCGAGCGGACTGTCGACGACCACGCCTCCGATGAGGGGGCCGCTGACGGTGGCGGTGGCGAAGACGGCGCCGATGTAGCCGGAGTACCGGCCGCGCTCGCGGGGCGAGACCATCGAGGCGATGACGACCTGCACCAGGGCGGTGAGACCACCGACGCCGAGGCCCTGCACGACGCGTCCACCGATCAGCACCCCCATGCTGGGCGCGAACGCCGCGATCAGCGAGCCGATCGAGTAGATGACCAGCGCCGACTGCACCAGCAGCTTCTTGCTGACGAGGTCAGCGAGCTTGCCCCAGATCGGGGTGGTGGCGGTCATCGCCAGGAGCGTGGAGACCACCACCCACGTGTAGCCGGACTGCGAGCCGTCGAGGTCGGTGACGATCCGCGGCAGCGCGTTGGTCACCACGGTGCTCGACAACATCGCGACGAACATGGCGAGCAGCAGCCCGCTCAGCGCCTCCATCACCTGGCGGTGCGTCATCGTCACAGCCGTCCCGGTCGTGGTGGTCGACGACGCGGTGGAGGCGGGCTGGGTCACGGGCTCTGCTCTCGTCCGGGGCAAACGGTTGATGTGGACAACCATATTCGTCGAGGTCGAACGTGTAAACCGGGCGCGGGGTGACCCGCGTCTCGCGACGCCCCACACACGGACGACCCGCAGGTGTGGCGTCGGATCCGGTGGATCCGGGCGCCGCCCCCGGGGACATGATTCCGGGTTCACCTGCGGGTCGGGTAGCTGCTGGGGATTCGCCAGCAGCCTCGAAGGGGATTCCCCCTCCGTGATGCTGGGCTGCTAGCTAGCAGCCACCTCACTTGTCCTAGAAGAATGCATTGTTTAGGACCACCTCCTTTCCGTGTCCGACCACCGTAGATCGGCCTCGTCCCGCTCACAAGGGGATTTACGGTGAACCCGTGAACACCCACCAGAGCAGCCCCGGTCGGCCTTGCGTGACGACGTCGTACGACGGCTCGGTCGCGGTGATCACCCTCGACCGGCCGGAGCGTCGCAACGCCGTCGACAGCGCCACGGCCGGGTCGCTGGCCGAGGCGATCGAGGCGGCCGACGCCGACGAGGCCGTGTCGGTCCTGGTGCTGACCGGGGCCGGTGGGGTGTTCTGCGCCGGGGCCGACCTGAAGGCGCTCGCGCAGGGCGATCGCGTGGACGACCCGGTCGGTCTGAGCACCGCGGGTCGCGGGCCGATGGGCCCCACCCGGCTGCGCACCGCGAAGCCGGTGATCGCGGCCGTCGAGGGCCCGGCCGTGGCCGGCGGCCTCGAGCTGGCGCTCTGGGCCGACCTGCGAGTCGTGGCCTCCGACGCCACCCTGGGCGTCTTCTGCCGCCGCTTCGGGGTGCCGCTCATCGACCTCGGCACCGTGCGGCTGCCCCGGCTGATCGGCCACAGCCGCGCGATGGACCTCATCCTCACCGGACGCGGCATCGACGGGGTCGAGGCCGAGCGGATCGGTCTCGCCAACCGGGTCACTGCGCCCGGCGAGGCCCTGGCGACGGCCCTCGCTCTCGCGCACGAACTCGCCGCCCTGCCGCAGCGGTGCCTGCGCAGCGACCGGCTCTCGGCCCTCGAGCAGTGGGACCTCTCCGAGGACGACGCCCAGCGCAACGAGCTAGCCCACGGCCTCGCCACGATCGGTTCCGGCGAGACCCTGTCCGGCGCGACCCGGTTCGCCGGCGGCGCCGGACGGCACGGCGCGCGCGCCGGAGGCTGAGCAGGGGCGGCACCGGAGGCTGAGCAGCGAGCCCCAGCGAGCGTCGACGAAGCCCGGCGACCTCGGCTGCGGTCGTCACCCGGCTCACGCGGTTTCGACCCCGCCGACCTCGACTTCGTTCCTCAGTCGAGCGGCTTGCTCAACCCGCCGCACCCACGCCGACGGCTCGTTCCTCGCCGTCGACTGGTGCGGCGAACTGGGCCTGGTAGAGGCGGGCATACGCGCCGCCGGCCGTCAGCAGCTCGTCGTGGGTGCCCTGCTCGACGATCGAGCCCTCCTCCATCACCAGGATCAGGTCGGCGTCGCGGATCGTGGAGAGCCGGTGCGCGATCACGAACGACGTCCGGTCGGTGCGCAGGGCCGCCATCGCGTGCTGGAGGAGCAGCTCGGTGCGGGTGTCGACCGAGCTGGTGGCCTCGTCGAGGATCAGCAGCGCGGGGTCGGTGAGGAACGCGCGCGCGATCGTGATGAGCTGCCGCTCCCCCGCCGAGAGGTTCGACCCCTCCTCGTCGACGACGGTGTCGTAGCCGGCGGGCAGGGAGTGCACGAAGCGGTCGACGAACGTCGCCCGGGCGGCCTCGAGCACCTCCTCCTCCGAGGCGCCGGGGCGGCCGTAGGCGATGTTGTCGCGGATGGACCCGGCGAAGAGCCAGGTGTCCTGCAGGACCATCCCGACCTGGCTGCGCAGCGCCGAGCGCGGCATCGTCTCGACGTCGACACCGTCGAGGGTGATCCGTCCGCCGTCGAGGTCGTAGAAACGCATCACCAGGTTGACCAGGGTCGTCTTGCCGGCACCGGTGGGTCCGACGATCGCGACGGTCTGACCGGGCCGCGCCACCAGCGACAGGTCGGTGATGAGGGGGCGGTCCTCGTCGTAGGAGAAGGCCACGTGCTCGAAGGCCACCTCGCCGCGGGTGACCGCAGCCGCCTCGACCACGCCCTCGGCCGGCTCCTCGTCGGCGTCCAGCAGCTCGAAGACCCGCTCGGCCGACGCCACCCCGGACTGCAGCAGGTTGGCCATCGATGCCACCGTCGTGAGCGGCTGGGTGAACTGACGCGTGTACTGCACGAACGCCTGCACCTCGCCGAGGGTCAGCGACCCGCTGGCAACGCGCAGCGCGCCGATCACGGCGACCAGCACGTAGTTGAGGTTCCCGATGAACATCATCGTCGGCATGATCAGGCCGCTGACGAACTGCGCCGTGAAGCTGACCTCGTAGAGGTCCTCGTTCTGCTCGGCGAAGACCCTCTCGACCTCACCCTGACGCCCGAAGACCTTGACCAGCGCGTGGCCCGAGAAGGACTCCTCGATGTGAGCGTTGAGCGTGCCGGTGCGCCGCCACTGCTGCACGAACTGGCCCTGCGAACGCTTCATGATGGCGCGGGTGGCGACCAACGAGAGCGGCACGCTCCCGAGCGCGACGAGCGCCAGCAGGGGCGAGATGTAGAGCATCATCGCGAGGACGGCGACCACGGTCAGCACCGACGACAGCAGCTGGCTCATCGTCTGCTGCAGGGTCGTGCTGACGTTGTCGATGTCGTTGGTGACGCGGCTCAGCAGCTCGCCACGGGGCGAGCGGTCGAAGTAGCCGAGCGGCAGTCGGTTGATCTTGTCCTCGACGTCTCGGCGCATCCGGAAGATCGTGCGCTGCACGACGCCGTTGAGGATGAACCCGGCCAGCCAGCTCAGCAGCGAGGCGACCAGGTAGATGGCCAGCACCACCAGCAGCACGTCGCCGACCGCTCCGAAGTCGACGCCCTGGCCGGCCACGACGCCCTGACCCCGTACGGCGTCGGGCAGGTCTCGGTCAGGGGTGCCGGCGGGGAACTGGCGCCCGATGTAGCCGGTGAAGACGAGGTCGGTGGCGCGGCCGAGCAGGCGCGGACCGACGGCCATCAGGACGACGCTACCGACCGTCAGCGCGACGACGACCAGGGCGGACACACGCTCGGGACGCAACCGGGCGACCATCCGCTGGGCCGACGGACCGAAGTCCATCGCCTTCTGAGCCACCATGGCGCCGCCCATCGGGCCGCGGCCGGGCCCGGCGGTCGGCGCCTCGATGCGCTCGGTGGCCTCGAGGGCCTTGCCCTTGGACGACGTGCCCGGAGGCGGGGCGTTCACGGGGGTGCTCATGCGGGGTCCCCTCGGTGTTGTTCGACGGAGGAGCGAAGCGGAGGAGGCGAAGAACACCGTGGGGTGCTCATGCGGGGTCCCCTCGGTGTTGTTCGACGGAGGAGCGAAGCGGAGGAGGCGAAGAACACCGTGGGGTGCTCATGCGGGGTCCCCTCGGTGTTGTTCGACGGAGGAGCGAAGCGGAGGAGGCGAAGAACACCGTGGGGTGCTCATGCCATTGCTTCCTGTGCGCTGTGCTGCGAGGACACGATCTCGGCATAGGTGGGGCAGTCGGCGAGCAGCTCGTCGTGCGTGCCGCGGCCGACGACGCGCCCGTCCTCGAGCACGAGGATGACGTCGGCCTCGCGGATCGTCGAGACCCGCTGGGCGACCACGACCACCGTGGCATCGGTCGTCACCGGCTTCAGGGCGGCTCGCAGCCGCGCGTCGGTGGCGAGGTCGAGGGCGGAGAACGAGTCGTCGAAGAGGTAGATCGCCGGGTTCCGGACGACGGCGCGGGCGATGGCGAGGCGTTGGCGCTGCCCGCCGGAGAAGTTGGTGCCGCCCTGCGCCACCGGGGCGTCGAGCCCGTCGGGCAGCGCCTCCACGAAGTCGCGCGCCTGCGCCACCTCGAGGGCCGCCCACATGTCGGCGTCGGCGGCGTCGGGGCGGCCGTGCTCGAGGTTGGAGCGCACCGTGCCGGAGAACAAGTAGGCCTTCTGAGGCACCAGGCCGATCTGGTCCCAGAGGACGCCGGGCTCGAGGTCACGCACCGACACCCCCGAGACCAGGACGTCGCCCGAGCTCGTGTCGAAGAGTCGTGGCACCAGGTTCAGCAGGGTCGACTTGCCGGAGCCGGTCGAGCCGATGACCGCGACCGTCTGACCGGGCCGCCCGCTGAGGTCGATGTCGCTGAGGACCGGTGCGTCGGCACCGGGGTAGGTCACGCCGGCACCACGCAGGTCGAGGTGACCGCGCAGCGTCGGGTCCGGGACGACCGGGTGGGCCGAGGGGACGACCGAGGAGTCGGTGTCGAGCACCTCGACGATGCGGTCGGCACACACGGCCGAGCGCGGCACCTGCATGAGCATGAAGGTCGCCATCATCACCGACATCAGGATCTGCATCAGGTAGGACAGGAACGCCGTCAGCGCACCGACCCCCATCTGCCCGTTGTCGACACGGTGGCCCCCGAACCAGATGACGCCGACGCTGGCCACGTTGACCACCACCATGACGAGCGGGAACATCAGCGCCAGCCAGCGCCCGGCCCGCACGGCCACGTCGGTGAGGTCGCCGTTGACCCGGCCGAAGCGCTCGGCCTCGAAGGGCTCACGCACGAACGCCCGCACCACGCGGATGCCGGTGATCTGCTCGCGCAGCACCCGGTTCACCTCGTCGATGCGGCCCTGCATCAGGCGGAAGCTGGGGATCATCCGCGAGACCACGAAGCCGACCGACACGAAGAGCGCGGGCACGACGACAGCGAGGATCCAGCCCAGACCGACGTCCTCACGCAGCGCCATGATGACGCCGCCGACCATCATGATCGGAGACGAGGCCGCGATGAGGCAGGCCATCAGGACCAGCATCTGCACCTGGGTGACGTCGTTGGTGCTGCGGGTGATCAGCGACGGGGCCCCGAACTGCTGCAGCTCGCGGGCCGAGAAGGTGCCGACGCGCTGGAACAGGTCGCGGCGCAGGTCGCGACCGAACGACATGGCGGCCCGAGCGCCGAACCAGGCGGCCGCGACGGAGGCGGCGATCTGGGCGACCGAGACCGCCAGCATCACCCCACCCAGCCGCACGATGGTGCCGGTGTCGCCCACCGCGATGCCCTCGTCGATGATCCGGGCGTTCAGGCTCGGCAGGTAGAGCATCGCCAGCACGCTCACGAACTGCAGGCCGAGAACGGCGGCCAGGAAGTGGCGGTAGGGCACGAGTCGCTCGCGCAGCAGGCGCAGCAGCATGGTCAGTCTCTCCTCAGGTGCCCGCAGAGCACCGTGTCGACGATCTGTTCGGGGGTGAGCAGCCGGCCGTCGGCGATGTGGTGGTGGCTCCCGGAGAAGCAGAGCAGCCGCAAGACGTGCACGAAGTGGTCGACGGGGGTGTCGAGGAGGTCGGCGTCGTCGCCGACCACCCCGATGACGAGGGTCTCCAGGCGCGCGCGCCACTCCACGGCCCCCTCGCTGTCGTGGAGGTGGTCCGGCGGGCGCACCAGGCCGACCTTCTGCATCAGCGAGAAGGTGGCGCGGAAGCGCTGCTGGAAGATCGAGGCCAGCTGCACGAGCCGATCGCGGAACGCCAGCGCGGGATCGATCTCCTCGATGCGGTGGACCAGGTCGCCGGGCTCGAAGCACCGCGCGACCGCGGCATCGACGAGGTCCTCCTTCGTGTCCACGACGCGGAAGATGGTGCCCTCTGCGACACCGGCCGCCTCCGCGATCTGGCGGGTGGTCACCTCCCGCCCGTGCTCGCGCAGGAGGTCGAGCGTCACGTCGACCAGCGCCTCGCGCCGGTCGGCGGGCGACATGGCGGGGGCGCGGGGGGACATGCCGACGATCCTACGTGAGTGAGCGCTCACTCACCATCGCTGACCATCCCCGCGGGCAGCTCGGGCACCACGCGCCCGCCGCCCCACTACCGTGAGCGCATGTACGTGGAGAACGTCGTCGTCGACGCCCTCGACCCCCAGGTGCTGGGCAGGTTCTGGGAGGCCGCCGTCGGTAGCGAGCAGCTGACCGACGAGCCCGACGGTTACGAGACCCGCCTCGCCGTCGAGGGGGGCCCTGCGCTCGACCTCTGCTTCCAGCGCGTTCCCGAACCGCTCTCGGGCGCGCCCCGCGTGCACCTCGCCCTCGGGGGCGGCGCCCACCCGCAGGTCGAGGTGGAGCGGCTGCTCGGGCTCGGCGCGACCCGGCTCGACGTCGGCCCGGGCCACGTTGCCGGGGTCGTGCTCGGCGACCCCGAGGGCAACCGGTTCTGCGTGGTGCAGGAGCGGGCGTCGTACGCCGGCACCGGCCCGATCGCGGCGCTCCGCGTCGCGTCCGCCGACCCCGACCGCGACGTGGAGCTCTGGTCCTGGCTGACCGGTTGGACCGAGGTAGCCGGGTCGGCGCCTCGCTCGCTGCGCCACGCCTCCGGGCTGGGTCCGCTCCTCGAGGTGCTACCCGAGACGACTTCCAAGAGCACGACGAAGAACCGGCTGCACCTCGACGTCCGTCTCGAGGCGGGTGAGGACCCCGACGAGGTCGAGGCGCAGGTGGTCGCGCGGGGTGGCCGGGTGCTCGAGCTCGGGTGGGGCGACCTGCCGTGGCGCCACTACGCCGACCCGTCGGGCAACGAGTTCTGCCTGCTGCCGTCGCGGTCCTGAGGTCGAGCAACGAGCGCCAGGAGGAGCCCCTCGCCGAGGTCGAGCAGCGAGCTCCGGGGAGCGCCGAGTCCTCGATGAGGACGTGGACCGGAGGTGTCTGCCTGCTGCCGTCGAGCACAGCCGGCGCGGTGTCGATGCCGACTCGGTGCGGATGTCGGTCCTGCGTGGGATCGTCGTGTCGTGACCTCGGAGACGACGCACCGGCTGACGCAGGACCAGGCGCGACGCATCGCCGTGCAGTCGGCCCTGTTGGGTGACGACCGCCCCGACGACCTGATGGACGCCGCGCGCCGGCTGACGATGCTGCCCCTCGACCAGACCCGCGCCGTCGCGCCGGCCGCAGAGCTCGTCCTGTGGAGCAGGCTCGGTGACGAGCACCGACTCGGCGACCTCGGCGACGCCATCGCGTGCCAGCAGGTCGTCGAGGTGGCCGGTCAGCTGCGTGCCGTCGACGACGCCCCCCTCTTCCGGGCCGAGATGGCTGCGTGGCCGACCTCGGGGCCGTGGAAGGACTGGCACCACCGCTTGAGCAGCTGGGTGGAGGCCAACGAGGGGTGCCGACGCGACGTCCTCGAGCGACTGCGTCAGGAGGGGCCGCTCCCGGTCGTCGAGCTACCCGACACGTGCGTCCAGCCGTGGCGCTCGTCGGGCTGGAACGACGGCAAGAACACCCAGATGCTGGTGGCTCAGCTCGTGCAGCGCGGTGAGGTGGCCGTCGCCGGACGCGAGAACCGCGCTCGGCTCTACGACCTCGCCGAGCGGGTCTATCCCGACGAACCGGTCCTCCCGCTCGCCGAGGCCGACGCCGAGCTCGACCGCCGACGCCTACGTGCGTTCGGCGTGGCCCGTGCCGGTGCCGTCTACCAGCAGGGTGAGCCGGTCGGGGCCGGCGTCGCCGGCGAGCCGGTGGTGGTGGAGGGCGTCCGCGGGACGTGGCGCGTCGACACGACTGCGTGGGGGTGGCTCGACGGTCCCGCGCCCGACCGCACCGAGCTGCTCGCGCCCTTCGACCTGTTGCTCCATGACCGCAAGCGGATGACCGACCTGCTCGGCTTCGACTACGCGCTGGAGATGTACAAGCCTGCGGCGAAGCGACGGTGGGGCTACTACGCCCTCCCGGTGCTCCACGGCGACCGGCTGGCCGGCAAGGCCGACGTGACGGCCGACCACGAGGCCGGCGAGCTCCTCGTGCACGCGGTCCACGAGGACGAGCCGTTCGACCAGGCGCTGCGCTCTGCCGTCGAGCTCAGGCTCGACGACCTCGCCCGGCGGCTCGACCTGACCACGGCAGACGCACCGCACCCCGGCTGAGCGCCCCGGCCAGCACGACGACCGCTCAGAGCGCCGAGGACGCCTCACTGCCACTCGACGCTGGCGAGCACCGACTCGACCCAGGCATCCGCCTGCGCGTTGTCCCGCGGGAACTCGAAGGTGACGCTGACGAAGGCTTTCTGGTAGATCGCCCCGTACTGGTAGAAGAGTCCGCGCCGGGTACGACTCTCCAGGACGAACCCCTCGACCCCCGCGACGGTGCGGTTGTCCGCGCGCTTGCGCGGTGGGTCGCCTGGGAGCGCCGCCCCCTGGGACCCCGTGGCGTAGGTGTCCACGGAGCTGTCAGGGAGGAGGACCAGGGCGTCCGCAGTGATACTCCAGCTCCCGGCACCGGTGAAGAGCGAGCCGATGCCCGTGTCGAACTGGTTGGTCTCCCACTTCTCGTTCGGCAGCCGCAGCGCCAGGAGCTCGCGCCCGGAGGACTCGGCGGTCAGCGCCGCGCCGGTCGCCGGTGCCACAGACGCCTCGACCGGCTCCGAGGGCGCGGCGGACTCGCTGTCCGTCTGCACGGGTGCTGACGCGGTCGACGTCCCCGAACCGCTGCCCCCCGACTCCGGCGTGTCCGTCGACGAGCACGCCGCCATCGCGGGGACCACCGTCGCCAGAGCCACCCCCACCAGCCAGCCCCGAGACCGCACCGAGCTCAACCCCTTTTCGACGAGTTCGACGAGTTCGACGAGCAGGCGCGACACTACCAACCGGATCGCGGCCCACCGCGCAGGTTTGCCGCCGCCGGGGCAGGGTAGCCAGAGGACAGGCAACGAACGACGACGACGACGTGCGGAGGACTCGAGCGACATGGCAGTCAGTTTCTTGCAGCAGGCAGTGGCGGCGGGAGCGTCGGGAGCCTCCGAGATCAACATGGTCGAGGACCAGATCGACGCCGTCGTCAAGCAGATCGAGGGCGAGCTCGACCAGCTCTGGCCCTACGCCCTGGCCTTCGGCGGCTCTGTCTCCGACCTGTCGTGGGGCGGTGGCGAGAGCGCCCCCAACCTCCGACTCCACTACTCCAAGGCGCACGAGGTGACCTGGAAGACCCTGATGGGGGTCAAGCAGGACCTCCTCGACTTCCAGGAGGCGTGCCGCTTGGCGAAGCAGGAGATCGTCGATGCCGACCAGAGCGCCGGCGCGCAGCTGGCGTCGGTCACGTCCGCGGTCGAGGTCCTGAACACCGGCAACGGTGGGCGCAACACCCGGCATGCCCACGACAGCGCGCGCAACCAGGTCGGGCAGGCGGACAGCTGATGCCCGGCGAGAACATCGCGCGACTGGCCCGGACGGTCGCCGGCATGAGCCCCGAGGACATCGACACCTCTGCGAAGGCGTGGGACGACGGTCGCAAGAGCCTCGCCGGCCTCGCCCTGACCCTCGAGACCGCTGCGGCGAACGTGCGGTCGGCCTTCGGGGAGAGCTCAGCGATCGGACCCAGCGCTGCAGATGCCTTCCTGGGCCTGCGCGACACCGTCATCACTCCGCGCTCCGAGGAGATGGTCGCCGCCACGGGAGCCCTGAACAAGGTCAGGGACGCCATGGTCAAGGCGCAGGCCACCCACAGCTCGATGCCTGACTCCGCGCCCGGGGCGCCTCCGACGTACCACGGCGGAACAGGTGAGACGCACGACGACATCACCGCCCTGAAGATCTTCGGCAACCAGATGCAGGCCTACAACCAGCAGTCGGCCGCCTACGCCGACTCCGACGAGAAGGCACGCCAGGAGGTCGTCCACGTCAACCAGACCTATGACGACGCCGCACAGGTGATGTCGGCGATCCACGGAGAACCGGACGGGCCCGAGCCCGGCCCCACGCCGGGTCCGGGTCCCACGCCCGGGCCCGGTCCCGGCGCGGTTCCCGGGCCCCACCCGGGCCCACGGCCGGGTCCGAAGGTCGGCCCCGAGCCGGGGCCCACACCAGGTCCGGACCCGGGACCCACCCCGGGCCCGACACCCGGCCCGACACCGGGGCCGACGCCCGGTCCGAACCCGGGCCCGACACCCGGGCCCGCGCCGGGTCCGTCACCGGCTCCGACCCCAGGCCCCGCACCCGGACTGCCCCCCGGACCAGGACCGGTCCCGGGAGGACCGACGTCGATGCCCGCGGGCACCCTCGGCGCCACGACAGGTGAGCTCGGTGGCTCCGGATCGACCCTCAGCCCGATCAGCGGCGGAGCGGCCGCGGGCGCCGGCATCCTCGGCGGAATCGGTGCCAAGGGGCTGCTCGGTCGGCTGAGCGGCGGCGCCACCACCGGAGCGGCCGGCACGGGCGGCACCGTGGGCCGGGGCACCCTCGGCGCCGGCGGGCGTTCCGCCAGCAGCGGCGTCCTCGGCAAAGGCGGTCTCACGGGTGGCGCGAGCGGTCGCGGTGCCTCCGGGGGCGCTGGTGGCACCGGCGGCCGCGGGGCCGGCGGCACCCGTGGCGCGGGTGGCAAGGGCGCAGCCGCCAAGAGCGCCGGCGGCACCCGCGGAGCCGGCGGCGCCGGCGGACGCGGCGGGCGCAAGCACGACGGCAAGACGACGGGGCGCGAGCGCGAGTACGACGTGGAGGAGGAGTGGCTGGACGACGAGGGGTCCTCGGGCGTCCTCGACTGAGTCCTGTCGAGCCGTGGCCGGCCCATGGGCACAGCAGCGGCGTCAGTCACCCTCGAGCAGGGTGACCGACCCCGTGGTGCGTCCGCGGTCGAGCTCGACGATCGCGTCGACGACCGCCTCGGTCGCGACCCGTGCTGGGAAGCTGTCCGGCACGATCGTGTTGACCCGGACTCCGAAGGTGCCGAGCTCGTGGGCCAGGTGGCCGCCGACGGCGTTCAGTGCTGCTTTCGACGCCCCGTAACCGGGGCCCAGCAGGGGGAACGTGCTCATCGCGGCGAGGCTGGAGACGTTGACGACGTTGCGCGAGCGAGCCTGGTTGTCGGCCGCCCGGTCGCGCCAGAACTCACGCGCGAGGCGGGAGGTGAGGCGGAAGGGTGCCACCACGTTGGTGACGAGCTGGCGCTCCAGGTCGAGCACCGCTGCATCGCCCTCGATCAGCGAGGCGTGGTGCACGCCGAGGCGGGCTGCGTTGTTGACCAGCAGGTCGACGCCGCCGAGCCTCACGAGGCTCAGCTCGACCACCCGCTCCACGTCCGCCGGGTCGGTCAGGTCGGCATGGACGACGTGCACGGCCGAGGCGTTCTCGGGGACGTCGTCGTAGGGCGCGAGCGGGTCGACGTACCACTCGTGCTGGGAGGGAACCGCGGGGGCGCGGCGTCCGCAGACGGCGAGGATCTCGTAGGTCGCGGCATACCGCTCGCAGAACGCCGAGCCGAGCAGGCCGCCGGCGCCGGTGAGCAGGCAGGTGCGCTTCGAGACGGTCGCGTCGACCTCACCAGTAGACAACCGACGACTCCCCCCACCGCTCGACGACGTCCCGCTTGGGCCGGTGCAGCCACATCACCAGGGCGTTGCGGGGGTTGCGCGACCCTCCCGCGTAGGCGTGCCAGGAGAACGGTGTGCTCTCGAACATGACCAGCGAGTTGTTCACGGGGGGCACCCGGGCGCCCTCGCCCCGAGCACCGGCCTCGAGGCTGGGGTAGAGGCAGGTCTCGCCGCCGTCGCCCTCGGACCACTCGGGGTTGGCCAGGTAGAACAACACCGACACCGCGCGCATCGTCTCGCGCGCCGGCGACCCGTCCGAGGGGCCGCGGTGGTAGTCGAGGTGAGGTCCGTCGAGCCCGACCTCGTGCGGCCCGGGGGCCTCGACGTCGAACCACCCCGGGTTCAGGTCGTTGTGGGGCCACCCCGGAGCGCCGCCGGGCTCGTGGTGGTGCAGGCCGACGCTGATGTCGCCCGTGGGGTTCTCGACGCCGGCGACCCCGGCGAGCAGGTCGTGCCAGGCGCGGGAGAGGAACAGCGCGAGCGGGCCGTCGGCGTGCTCGGAGAGCCGGGTCAGCCTCGCGCCGTAGCCCGACCCCGCGGGCCTCGAGATCGCACCGGCCGCGAGCAGCCGCTCGAAGTCGGCGGCCAGCGCGGCGTACACCTCGGCGGTGAAGACGTCGCGGGCCACGACGTGCGGAAACGGCAACGTGCGGCGGACCCAACGGCGGTGCTGCAGGACGTCGCCCAGCGCGACCTCGAGGTCGCCGGCCGCGGGGTCGGTCACCGGGGTGGGTCGCACGACGCGCACGCTACAACAGCGCGCTCAGGGCGCCAGCCGCTCGACGCGCCACGGCGAGCCCTCGCCGTCGCGCCGGTAGACGAGGCGGTCGTGCAGCCGGCTGGGGCGACCCTGCCAGAACTCCACGGCTCGAGGTCGCACGAGATAGCCGCCCCATTCCTCGGGCACCGGCACCGCGCCGCCGCCGTCCTCGGCACCGAACCGCTCGCGCGCGGCGTCGTACGCCGCCGAGAGCGCGTCACGGTCGGCGACGACGCTCGACTGGTGGCTCGCCCACGCCCCGAGCTGCGACCCGCGCGGGCGGACGGCGAAGTAGGCGGCGACGTCAGCGCGCGACAGCTCCTCGGCGACGCCGTCGATGCGCACCTGGCGCTCCAGCGGGTGCCAGGGGAAGAGCAGCGAGCACGCCGGGTTGGCCTCGAGCTCGAGACCCTTGCGAGAACGCAGGTTGGTGAAGAACCGGAAACCGTCGACACCGACGCCCTTGAGGAGCACGGTGCGGGCCGAGGGGACCCCGTCGGCCGACGCGGTGGCCACCACCATCGCGTTCGGCTCGGTCAGCCCGGCCCGGGTCGCCTCGTCGAACCACCGCCGGAACATGTCGACGGGGTCGTCGGCGAGCTCCTCCTCCGACAACCCGCCCGCGGCGTACTCGTGGCGCAGCGCGGCCAGCGGTTCGCCGGCGCCAGTGTGGTCGGTGCCGCCGCCGGGAGGCTGCTCGGGGAGGTTGGCCATGTGCGCGAATCTACGCGGCGGTAGCGTGCGGCAGAATGCCGGACGCACCACTCCCCGCCCGCCCACCGGCTGGTCCCGATCGGACCGGCCGCCGTGGACGGACGGACCGACGGGCGACAGCCCACCCGCTGCGACGAAGGAGCACGAAGCGATGACCGAGGTACACCATGGTCTCGAGGGCGTCATCGCCTTCGAGTCCGAGATCGCCGAGCCCGACAAGGAAGGCTCCGCGCTGCGCTACCGCGGCGTCGACATCGAGGACATCGTCGGCCGCGTGCCGTTCGAGAACGTCTGGGGCCTGCTGATCGACGGCTCCTACACCCCCGGCCTCGAGCCGGCCGAGCCCTACAACCTCCCGGTGCACACCGGCGACGTCCGCGTCGACGTGCAAGCGGCGGTCGCGATGCTCGCGCCGGCCTTCGGCTTCGGCCAGACCTATGACATCTCCGACGAGCAGGCCCGCGAGGACATCGGGCGCCTCGCCGTCATGGTGCTCTCGTACGCCGCCCAGTCGGCGCGCGGCCTCAACCAGGCGGTCGTCCCGCAGAAGACGGTCGACGAGGGCACGACCCTGGCGGAGAAGTTCCTCATCCGCTGGAAGGGCGAGGCCGATCCCAAGCACGTCAAGGCGATCGATGCCTACTGGAGCAGCGCGGCCGAGCACGGCATGAACGCCTCCACCTTCACCGCCCGGGTCATCACCTCGACCGGCGCCGACGTGGCCGCGGCCTTCTCGGGCGCCATCGGCGCGATGAGCGGCCCGCTGCACGGCGGCGCCCCGGCGCGTGTGCTCACGATGATCGAGGCCGTCGAGGAGTCCGGCGACGCCACTGCCTACGTCAAGGGCCTGCTCGACAAGGGCGACCGGCTGATGGGTTTCGGCCACCGCGTCTACCGCGCCGAGGACCCGCGCGCGCGGGTGCTGCGCCGTACGGCCAAGGAGCTCGACGCTCCCCGGTACGCCGTGGCCGAGGCCCTGGAGCAGGCCGCGCTCAAGGAGCTGCGCGAGCGCCGTCCCGACCGGGTGCTCGAGACCAACGTCGAGTTCTGGGCCGCCATCGTGCTCGACTTCGCCGAGGTCCCGCCGAACATGTTCACCTCGATGTTCACCTGCGCTCGCACCGGCGGCTGGTCGGCGCACATCCTGGAGCAGAAGCGCACCGGGCGCCTGATCCGTCCCTCGGCCGTCTACACCGGCCCGGCCCCGCGTCCGGCCGACGCGGTCGACGGCTGGAACGCCGCCTGGGCGGAGTGAGCAGACCCACCACCTCGACTGGGCGGCTCGTCATCGAGCCGCTCAGCTCGGGGCACCTGCCGCCGGCTCGCCGGACGCCGCCGAGCTCGGCTACCGGCCGCGCCGCGGCGCCTGGGCGACGTACCAGCTGGTCCTGGCCCTCGCGGCCCGACGGGTGATCGAGACGTGCAGGTGGTCGCGGTGCCGCAACGTCTTCGAGCACCGAGCGCGTCGCGTGCAGCTCGAGCTGAGGTAGGACTCCCGGTCGAAGCCGCGCCACGCGGAGTACATGTGGTCGTCCCAGATCACGTACATGACGCCCATCCGGCGGGCGAGGGCGTCGGTGGTGCCGCGACGGTTGGTGGCGCGCAGGTCGTCGAGGAAGCGCGAGGCCAGCCGCTGACCGCGTCGCGTCGTGGCATCGAGGGTCCAGTCGAACGCCCGACCCTCGGTGTGCTCCGACGTGCTCCCGCCGCAGGCACGCGAGATCGGGCCGAACCCGCCGCCGTACGTCTCGACCAGCCAGTGCCCGAGCATCTTCGTCCCCGGCTTGGCTCGCGGCGAGCAGGTGGTCGCCGGCTGGTAGGACGCGTAGTCCTCGATCGAGCGGGCGGCGTACGACGACTCGGCCGACAGCAGCGCTGCCGGGAACGAGAGCCCCAGCACGCAGAGCAGCGTACGAAGGACCGCGCGCGGGCGGCCGGGCGGAGAGGTGGGCATCGCAGCAGCCTAGGAGCGCTGGTGCCGGGGGTCCGGGGAACAGCGACACCCCACCCGATCGTCGGGGCGCCCTGGTCACCTGTGATCAGCACCCGTCAGCCGACGAGGTGCACCCCGGCGCTGAGGACCGAGCCGATGGTGGGGGCGAGCTCGAAGCGGGAGGCACCGACGCGCGTCAGTGGTCTGGGCAGCGGCGGGCACACGCTCATCCTGTCGGTCCGACGCCGTGGTCGTGCTCACGTCGCGCCTCCGCCCCGGCGACGTCGAGCAACGATCGACCGAAGCAGCGGCTCAGCGGTGAGTCGCGGTAGTAGCCGTAGCCCGGCACCCGCACGTAGCCCGACGACTCGTAGAGCGCGATCGCCTCGGGCTGCTTCAACCCGGTCTCGAGGACCAGGGCCTCGTAGCCGGCTGCGGCCGCGGACTCCTCGAGGTGGCGCAGCACCCGGCGCGCCAGCCCACGACCACGGGCGCCGACGGCGACGTACATGCGCTTGACCTCAGCGGTGCGGTCGGTGCCGAAGACCTGGACGTCGCTGCGCCGCCAGGCGCCGGTGACCACGGCGTCGTCCCCGAGGTAGCCGACGTAGAAGCTGCCGACCGGCGGCTCGAACATGGCGGGATCGACGGGCGAAGCGTCTGGGCTGCCATAACGCTCGACGTACTCGGCCTGGACGTCGGCCACCAGCCGCAGCGCGTCGGGATCTCCGTACGGCACCCGCACCAGGCGGAGCTCCGCTGCGTCGTCGAGCGCGGCCCCCGACTCGAGCGCGGCGGCCGCTGCGGGCAGGTCGTCAGCGTGGGGCGAGCACATGCCCGCAAGCGTCGCAGAACCGGGCGTCGCGATCGGCGCGGACCCCGCACTCGGAGCAGAACGGACCGCTCCCCTCCGTCGTCTTCTCGAGCGACTGCTCCTCGACCTGGTCACCGGTCGACCCGGACTCGCCTCGGAAGGCGCCCCCGAGCTCGCGCACCGCCGGGGCGGCCTCCCCTGAGGCGTAGCGGGCCTGAGCTCTGAGGAACCCGGCATTGAGCAACCCGAGGCCGAGGACCACCATGAAGCCGCCCCCGCCGATCATCAGGATCGATCCGGGGCCGGAGTCGACCGAAGCTGCGTTCATCTCGTCGACGAAGGCGACACCTCCGCGGACCGCGACGTACAGCCCGGCGAGCAGGAGGACGCCGCCGACGACCCGGAGGACGAGGCGCGTCGTCGGCGAGACTGCTCGATCTGCTGGGACGGGCTGGCGACTGGTCACGTGGACTCCCGGGGCTCGTGGGAAGGCGGCGCTGACACACTAGGGGCGGGGCTCGCGCACGCGGTTCCTTCCCCGAGGTGGACCACCTCAACCGTCGAGAAGGTTGCTCGTGACCGACATCAGCGCCATCGCCATCCCCGCCGAGCTGCTGCCGGCCGACGGTCGGTTCGGAGCCGGACCCTCCAAGGTCGCGCCCGCCCACCTGGAGGCCCTGGCCGCCACGGGCCGCTCGCTGATGGGGACGTCGCACCGGCAGGCACCCGTGCGCAAGACCGTCGGTCGGGTGCGCGACGGACTGGCGAGCTTCTTCGCAATGCCCGACGGCTACGAGGTCGTCCTGGGAAACGGCGGGGCGACCGCCTTCTGGGACATCGCGACCTTCGGACTGATCGACCAGCGCAGCCAGCACCTCACCTTCGGGGAGTTCTCGTCGAAGTTCGCCTCGGCAGCCAAGGCTGCGCCCTGGCTCAGCGACCCGAGCGTCATCGCGGCCGCGCCGGGCTCGCGGCCGGTCGCGGTCGCCGAGGACGGCATCGACGCCTACGCCTGGGCTCACAACGAGACCTCCACCGCCGTGATGGCGCCGGTCGTTCGCCCCGCCGGCACCGTCGCCGACGAGGCCCTGGTGCTGATCGACGCCACCTCGGGCGCCGGCGGCCTGCCGGTCGACCTCGCCGAGAGCGACGTCTACTACTTCGCGCCCCAGAAGTCGTTCGCCTCCGACGGCGGCATCTGGTTCGCGATCATGTCTCCGGCCGCCCTCGAACGAGCGGCCCGCATCGCCGCGACCGACCGTCACATCCCGGCGTTCTTCGACCTGCCCACCGCGATCGACAACTCGTCGAAGAACCAGACCTACAACACCCCGGCCGTCGCGACCCTCTTCCTGATGGCCGAGCAGCTCGACTGGATGAACGGCCTCGGTGGGCTCGACGCGATGGTCGAGCGGACCACCGCCTCCTCGAGGACGCTCTACGACTGGGCCGAGCGGACGTCGTGCACGACGCCGTACGTCGCCGACCCCGAGCACCGCTCGCTCGTGATCGCCACGATCAACTTCGACGACTCCGTCGACGCCGCGGCCGTGGCGCAGGTGCTACGGGACCACGGGATCGTCGACACCGAGCCGTACCGCAAGCTGGGCCAGAACCAGCTGCGGATCGGCACCTACCCCGCCGTCGACCCGGCCGACGTCGCCGCGCTCACCGCATGCATCGACCACGTGGTGGAGCGACTAGCGAACGCGTGAGGCACGAACGCGGGCGCGTCAGGAGCGAAGATCGAGCGAGGCCGCGACTGAGCCCGCGAAGTCGCGCCAGCCGAGTCGAGAAGCAGCCCCGGATCAGGCGACCTGCTTGATCAGCTTCAGCGTCGCCCGCTCCAGGGCGGCCTGCCGCTCGTCGGGGGTGTCGTAGGTGCGCCGCGTGGTGCCCTTGATCGTGATGCCACGGTCGTAGGCCTCGATCACGCGCGGGTCGACGTACGACGAGCGCGCCAGGGTCGGGGTGTTGCCGAGGAAGTCCGAGACCTCCTTCATCGCGCCCGAGACCGCCCGCTTGCGCGAGGCCTTGGTCTCCCCGGGCTCGTGGGTCTCGGCCAGGGCTGCCGCAGCCAGGACCGTTGCGTGCCACGTGCGGAAGTCCTTGGCGGTGGCCTCCAGCCCGGTCGTCTGCCGGACGTAGCTGTTGACGAGGTCGGGCATGATGGTGCGCCACGAGCGACCGTCCTGGTAGGCCAGCAGCCCCGGGTCCTTGGCCGAGCGTCGCCGGCGCATGATCTCGACCGCCTCGACGACGATCTGGTCGTCGATCTCGATGCGGTGCTCCACCCCGGACTTGCCGACGAAGGCGAACACCAGCCGGTCCTGCTGACGACGTACGTGGCGGCGCTCGAGGGTGGTCAGGCCGAAGGAGCCGTGGGTGTCGGCGTAGATGTCGTTGCCGATGCGGAAGTAGCCGAGGTCGAGCAGCCGCACGGCCGCGGCGCACGCGCGTTCGAGCGGCATCCCCTCGCGACCGAGGTCGGTGAGCACCAGCTCGCGCGCCTTGACCAGGCCCTTGCCGAACAGCAGCATCCGGTCGAACTTCTCCGCATCGCGCCTCGCCCGCCACTCCGGGTGGTAGAGGTACTGCTTGCGTCCCGCGTCGTCGGTGCCGACGGCCTGCAGGTGCCCGTTGGCGTGGGGCGTGATCCAGACGTCGCGCCACGCCGGCGGGATCACCAGCGCCTTGACGCGAGCGACGTCCTCGGCGGACAGGCGTCCACCGCGCTGGTCGAGATAGGTGAAGCCCGAGCCGGCCCGCTTGCGCGTCCAGCCCGGTTGGTCGGTGGAGGTCCGGCGCAGTCGCACGCCGAACAGAGTAGGAGGCCCCGACGGCGCCCGCCATCACCCTCGCGGACGGAGTGCGCGTCCTGCCGCGAGCACGATCGCCGCCCCCAGCAGGCCCGCGGCACCACCCAGGGCCCACCATCTCAGCGAGGAGTTCTCCCCCGCCCCCTCCTCCGACCCGGCTGCGCTCACCCGCGACCGGTCGGCTCCGGGCGCTGTCGCAGGGAGCGACGGGGACGGCTCCGGCTCGGGCGTGGACGGCGCCGGAGGGGTTGCCGCCCGCAGCACGCGCGGTGGCAGGCTCACCCGCAGCACCTGCGAACCGGCCCCCTCGCTGCTGACGAAGAGGGCACCGGTCGCGTCGAGCGCCACCCCCTCGCCCTGCTCCTGGTCGGGCAGCGCGAAGCTGCCGACCTCGTCGAGCGAGGGATAGGCGTAGACGACCGCCGAGGCGTAACCGCGCACGAGGAGGTGTCGCCCGTCGGGAAGGAACGCCCCGTCGGTGGCGAACGGCAGTGCGACGCCGACCGCCCTCAGCTCGTTGGGCCGGTCGGGGTCGAGCGGCGCGCTCGTCCGGTAGACCTCGCCGCCGAACAGTCCCTTCGTCACCACGAGCAGACGCCCGTCGGGGTCGACGAGCAACGTCTCGGCATCGCGAGCACCCGCGGGGTAGACCAGCTCGTAGCGGGGGCTCGAGCCGGCGGCGAGGTCGCCGCGACCGATCGGCACCCGCGTCACGCTGACGGACTCGCGCACCGCGTCGTTGTCCCCGATGTCGGCGACCCACACCTCGCCGGGCCCTGCGGGGGCGAGCGCTTCGACGTCGACCGGTTCGTCCAGCGGCCCGCTCCAGGTCGTCACCCCGACCGTCTCCCCGGTCCGCGGGTCGACGGTGAACACCCGGCCGGAGTCGCCGGAGTCGTTGGTCGTCACGAAGAGGCTCTCGCCGGTCGAGTCGTCGACGACCAGGCCGCTCGACTCGACGATGGCGGGGTCGGCGAAGGTGAACTCGACCGCCGACTCCGGGGCGGCAGCCGGGCCGAGGCCGAGCAGCAGCGTCGCGACCAGCCGGAGCATCACCGCGCGAGCAGGTCGCCCAGGCGGGGCCGCAGACCCCAGGCGGCGACCAGGTCGTCGTACTCGCGGGCCAGGTCGGTCTCGCGGGTCTCGACGTCCCCGGTGCGCACGGCACGCAGCAGGGTGTTGCGCGGCGTGTGCTGGCTCTCGACGAACTGCATCACGTCGACGCGGTAGCCCGACAGGCGCATGAGCGTCGAGCGGACGGCGTCGGTGAGGGTGTCCGCGAAGCGCTCTCGCAGGATGCCGTGGCGCGTCAGCGAGGCGTACGGCGCCGGCGTGGGCGCACGCTTGAGCTGTGCCGCCACGTCGTGGTGGCAGCACGGGGCTGCCAGCACGACGGCAGCTCCCCACTCGACCGCGCGGGCCAGTGCGTCGTCGGTCGCGGTGTCGCAGGCGTGCAGGGCGAGCACGACCTCGGGAGCGGGCGTGAGGTGGGCGAAGGCGATGTCGCCCACGACGTACTGCAGGGAGGACTCCTCGATGCCGAGGCTTGCGGCCACCTCGCTGTTGTGCGCGCGAGACTGCTCACGCACGTCGACCCCGGTCATCGCCACGGGAAGCCCCCGCACCGTGGTGAGGAAGCGGTGCGCGGTCAGGGTCAGGTAGGCGTTGCCGCACCCGAGGTCGACGATGCGCAGCGGCTCCTGCACGGTCGGGCGACGCAGGTGACCCTTGTCGACGGCCTCCGTCACCGTCGTGTCGAGGATCCGCAGGAACTCCTCGACCTGGCGGTACTTCGCCTGGCGGCTCGGTTTCAGCCGGCCGGCGGCATCGGCCAGGCCGAGGGCGCGGAAGACGACGTCGTCCTCGGGCAGCAGCCGTTGCTTGTCGCGGTCGTGGTCACGCGCGACCGCCACCGGGTCGACGCGGTTGCTGGTCGAGAGGACGGCGTCGAGCCGCTTGGTGACGCGCACCTGGTGGGTCTGGGTGGTGGTCTCGACGTGCCAGCTGCTGAAGGGCTCGGCGAGCAACGCGTCGATCGCGGCGCCCGCGCCGTCGGGGTGCTCGTGACGCTCCAGCCCGGCCGGGTCGATCGCCCCATCGGACAGCACGGCGTGGTTGGCGGTGTGCGCCTGGGTGGCGTCGTACGCCGTGACCTGCAGGTGGCGTCCGGCCTTGAGATCGACGTAGCGCAGCTCGACGCGGCGCCATCGCGGCTGCGTCGCCTTCTGCCGCCCGGAGGCGACGGCGCGCACCAGGAGCTCGGGGTCGCGCAGGTGCCCGCGGACCTCGGCCAGGACGTCAGCGAGCGGACGGGTCACCGCACGACCGCCGAGACCACGACGACCAGCAGCAGTGCCACCAGGGCGAGCGGGATGACCAGGCGGCGGTGGCGCGGGTTCACCAGTGCTCCATCGACCCGCGGAACACGCGCGCGAGATCGTCGGGCGTGACGGCCTTGGGCGCCGTGGCCAGGAGCCGCTGCTGCTTGAGTGCACCCTCGACCAGGTCGTCGACGTCGGCCTCGCCGAAGCCGATCTCCGCCAGGCCGTTGGGGATCGCGATGTCGCTCATCAGCCGCGTCAGGACTCCCGGCAGGACGTCGGGCCCGTCGCCGTCGACCCCCGGCTCGAGGAGCCGCGCCGCGTGCAGGTGACGCTCGGGCGAGGCGTCGAAGGTGAAGCGGAACGCCTCGGGTGCCGTCAGCGAGACCGCCATGCCGTGCGGCACGATCGCCTCGCCCTCGGGGTAGCTGGGTGGGCGGTAGTCGCGCACGCGCCCGGCGATGGGGTAGGCCCCGGCGTGCGGGATGTGCACTCCCGCGTTGCCGAACCCGAGCCCGGCGAACGTCGCGGCGAGCGCCATCTGCTCGCGGGCCTCGACCGACGAGCCGTCGCCGACCGCCGTCCGGAACGACCCGGCCAGCAACGAGAGCGCCTTCTCCGACCACATGTCGGCGACCGGGTTGGCCCCGCAGTACGGCACCCGCTCCTCGGGCCGCTTGGCGTCGAAGTCCCCGAACCAGCGCGCGGTGTAGCTCTCCAGCGCGTGGCACAAGATGTCCATGCCGGCCGCAGCCGTGACCATGGCCGGTTGGGTCACGGTGAGCGCCGGGTCGACGACGGCCAGCCTCGGACGCAGCGCGACGTGGCTGATCCCGGTCTTGACCTTGAGCGACAGCACGTCGAGCACGCAGATCGTGGTGCTCTCGCTGCCGGTCCCGGTGGTCGTGGGGATCGCGACCAGCGGCAGCAGCGGCTCCCCGGGCGGTCGGGCCCGGCCCACCGGGGCGTTGACGTAGTCCATCAGCTCGCCCGGGTTCGTCGTCAGCAGGTTGACCGCCTTGGCGGTGTCGATGGCCGACCCTCCCCCGACGGCGACGATCGCGTCGAACGGCCCCGCATCACGGGCGAAGTCGATCGCCTCGATCATCGAGGCATCGGTCGGTTCGACACGGGCCCGGTCGTAGATGGTGACGCTCAGCCCGTGCGCGCCGATCTCCTCGGCGATCCGGGCCGGGTGACCGGTCGCCGCCACCCCGGCGTCGGTGACCAGCAGCACCCGCCGTCCGTCTCCTCCCGTGAGGGCGAGCAGGTCGTGACCGACCTCGCTGGAGGATCCGGACCCGAACTTCAGGGCCGGCGCCGCATAGGTGAATACCGTTTCGCTCACCTGGTCACTGTAGGAGGACGCGTTGGGCTCAGCCCGGTCGGGCGGTGCGGCCCGGGTCCGTCGCGACCAGGTCGCGTCGGCCGTCGGACGACGAACGGCCCCTGGCTCCGTCCCGGTCGCGCGGCGATGTATGCGTCGCAGCGAGACACAATCCATCCAAACGTTTGTTACCCCCTACGAGTTGTCTGCGGGCGCGGGCCCATGACTTACTACTCGTGACGCAACGTCGTGCCGGTCGGCGTACCAGCCGACGAGCTGCCACCACGAGAGGTACCCCCCATGTCGGTCCACACGTCCGCACCGCGGCCCGCGGGGTCGTCGCTCGGTGCCGCCGTCCTGGGACTCGTGGCGACCCTCGTGGTCTTCGTGGTCGTGTTCTCGGCCTTCCTCATCGCGCCGCTGCTGCTCCTGGGCCTCGCCGCCGTGGCTTGCGTCGCTACCCGTCCGCGCGCGAGGAGGCGTGCAGCGAGCCGAACCGCCGCGAGCGCCGGCAGCACCTCGTCGCACGGCTTCGGGTCCGGCGCCCCGTGACCACGACGATCACCAGCTCGCTCCCACGGCTCTCCGACGGGATCGGCGACAGCTTGGTGCACGCGATCCCGGAGGGTATCTGCCGCACCTTCCGGGTGATGCCGTACGCCCACCACGAGGGCCACGTCCTGGTGGCCGCAGCCGACGCCGACGACGCCATCACCGAGCACGTCGTCTCCGAGCGTCTCGACCGCCCGGTGATCCTGGTGCGGCACGCGGTCCGCGAGATCCTCGAGACCGTCGACGAGGCCTACCCGCCTGTCGAGACCGAGGTCGAGACCGCCGAGGCCCGCCGCTCGCGGAGGCAGATGACCCGGATGCTCACCCGCAGCGGCCTGGTGAGCGGCGAGCAGCTGCAGCGCGCGATGCTGGAACACTCCCGCACCGGCGACCCGCTCGGCGACATCCTCGTCTCGCACGAGTCCATCTCCGAGGACGTCTTGGTGGCAGCCCTCTCGGAGATGCACCAGATGCAGCGCGTCGGCCTGACCGACTTCGAGCCCGACCACGACGTCGCGCGCCGCCTGTCCGAGCCGGTGGCGCGCCGGCTGCAAGCGGTCCCGGTCGCCGAGACCGAGGGAACCCTGCTCCTCGCGGTCGCCCGGCCCCTGGGCGTCGCGGACTCCGCCGAGGTCGAGGAGGCGCTGGGAGGGCAGCGGTACCGTCAGCTCCTGGCGAACCGCGCCGACCTCGACCAGCTGATCCAGCGGATCCACAGCAGCCACTACGCCGAGGTGTCCACGCAGCACCTGATGCAGAACTCCCCCGAGCAGTCGGCACACGTGGTGGTCTCGCCCGCCCAGAAGGCCGTCTTCATCGCGTCGGCGGTGACGCTCGTGATCTGCGCCGTCATCTGGCCGGTGGGCACCTGCATCGGCCTGGTCGCGTTCTGCAGCACGATCTACCTCCTGGTGTCGGTCTACAAGTTCCGCCTCATGCTGCGTGCCCTGGGCACCCACCTCGAGACCGACGTCCCCGACGAAGAGGTCGCCGCCCTCGACGAGCGGAACCTTCCCGTCTACACGATCCTGGTCCCGCTCTACCAGGAGGCCACGATCGTGGCGCGCCTCGTGCGCGCCATCAACGACCTCGACTACCCGCGCACCCGCCTCGACGTGAAGCTCCTCTGTGAGGAGGACGACCTCGAGACGATCGACACGATCCGCGGCCTCGCGCTGCCACCGCACTTCCACCTCGTGGTCGTTCCCGACAGCCAGCCCAAGACGAAGCCGAAGGCGTGCAACTACGGTCTGCAGCTGGCGACCGGTGACTTCTGCGTCATCTTCGACGCCGAGGACCGCCCCGACCCCGACCAGCTGAAGAAGGCCCTCATCGCGTTCGCCTCGGCGGCCGACGACGTGGTGTGCCTGCAGGGCAAGCTCAACCACTTCAACCAGGACCAGAACCTGCTGACGGCCTGGTTCGCCAACGAGTACTCGATGCAGTTCGAGCTGATCCTGCCCGCCATGGCCGCCTCGCAGTCGCCGATCCCCCTGGGTGGCACGTCCAACCACTTCAGGACCCGGACCCTGCGCGAGCTCGGCGCCTGGGACCCGTTCAACGTCACCGAGGACGCCGACCTCGGCACCCGCCTGCACCGCGAGGGCTACCGCACCGCGATGATCGACTCGACCACCCTGGAGGAGGCCAACTCCGACGTCGGCAACTGGATCCGTCAGCGCTCACGCTGGAACAAGGGCTACGTGCAGACCTGGCTGGTGCACATGCGCCACCCCCTGCAGCTGCTGCGCCAGATCGGCCTCCGGGGCTTCCTGGGCTTCAACCTCACCATGGCCTCGGCCTTCGTGCTGCTCATCAACCCCTTCTTCTGGGCCCTGACGACGATCTACGTGCTCACCCGGTGGGGCTTGATCGAGCAGGTCTTCCCGAGCCCGGTGTTCTACGCCGCCGGCCTCATGCTCGTCGTCGGCAACTTCGTCTTCGTCTACCTCAACCTCGTCGGCAGCCTCCAGCGCGGGGAGTTCGGGCTCACCCGCGCCGCCCTGCTCTCTCCCCTCTACTGGGGCCTGATGAGCTACGCGGCCTGGAAGGGTTTCCTCCAGCTCTTCACCCATCCCTTCTACTGGGAGAAGACCGAGCACGGTCTGGACCAGGGCTGATCGATGAGCACCGACACCCGTCACATCGGCACCGACCGCGCGCGCCTCTCCGGCGCCGTCCAAGCGGTCGGACGCCGTCCCGCCGACATCGAGCGGCGGTGGTGGGAGAGCGCTGCGATCTTCACGTTCTTCACCGTCGGCTACTCGATCGTCGGTTACTGGCTCGTGGTCCAGATGCACGTCGTGGGCTTCGAGACCCTCGACCGCTTCGACCGCAGCCTGATGATCTTCCACAACGAGCCCGCGAAGCTGTCGTCGGTCGGCTTCGACTACCCGCCGTTGTCGATCCTGTTCCTGACGCCGTTCACCGTGATCGCGGCGCTCGCGCGCTCGCTGGTCGTCATCTCGATGGTCTCCGCTGTCTTCGCCGCACTGACGATGATGTTCATCAACACGATGATGCGGCGCGCGCAGGTCGCGCTCCCCCTCCGGCTCGCGGTCCTGGCGGCCCTGGGCCTCAACCCCCTGGTCGTCATGTACGCCTCGATCGGAGCACGCAGCTTCTTGTGGCTGGCCTTCGTCCTCGGCGCCCTCGGCGCCCTCTTCGCGTGGTACGTCACCGCCGACATCCGCTTCGTGATGGTGGCCGGGCTGAGCTACTCGGTCGCGGCGCTCGCCGGCTACGGCTCGCTGGTCTGGTTCGTGGTGAGCCTGGTGATGGTGGCCGCGATCCTGGCTCGGCTCGGCGCCGACGGGCGCGAGATCGAGGGCACCGCCGTCGGCTTCGCCGCGCCGACGGTCTACGTCATCGCCCTCTGGTCGGCGTTCAACCTGATCCTGCTGACCGACCCGTTCACCTGGGTCACCGGCAGCAGCGACCTGGCGACCTCCGGCGGCCTCGACCACTTCACCTTCGGCGCCATCGTCGGCGGCACCCTGGACCTCGTCGTCCACGGCGCCCCGATCGCGATCGTGGTGCTCCCCGCGCTGATCTTCGCCGGGATCGCCCGCCGCAACGGCTTCGCCTTCTGGCTCGGGCTGATGCTGGGGGTCTCGATCATCGCCCCCGGCACGGCCGTCGCCCTGCGCGTGACCGACTCGCCCCTGCTCATGAACAATGCGCTGCCGATCCTCCTGGTCTCGGTGGTCGGCGCCATCTGGCTGGCTCGCTCGGCCCCGTCGAGCGGTCTGGTCGTCGCTCTCCTGGTGGGCGGGCTGCTGCTCAGCATCCCGTGGACCTTCGCCGCGATGACCGACTTCAGCCAGCAGGGCCTCGAGCGGGCCTTCCACGACGCGGTGAGCACCGGTGACGACCAGGAGGGCGCACGCACCCTCAACGGATCGGTCGTCGGCTACGACAACGAGCTCGACATGGCTCGCTACATCCTCGACAACGTGGCCGACCCCGGCTCCATCCTCACCGACAACGCCTCCACCTACGCCGTCATCCTCCTCACGGGGTCGCCGAGCACCTTCGTCGATCGCGTCGACGAGTCCGACGGGCCCTGGAGCGAGGTCGCTCGGGACCCGGCCGCCCGCGTCGACTACCTGCTCATGTCGACCGACCCGCGCAGCGACCTGCTGAGCGAGCTCTACCCGGCGGCCGCGCTCGGGACGGACCCGGCGCTGCCCCTCGTCCACGCCAACCGCCGCTACTCCCTGGTCGCGGTGCCCAGCGGCTACGCCTTCGGTGACACCGCTCGCAGCGGCGTCGACCTGGACGGCGACGGCGTCATCGACGACCAGGAGGCCACGGTCTCCCCCGGCGACCTCGTCGGCACCACCCCCAGCGACACCCCCGGGCCCGACCTGCCCGACCTGGGCGGCTACGACGGCATCCAGGGCGAGGACGGGAGGGACTCATGAGCGGCCGCGACGAGCCGTCCTTCGGCGACCGGGTGGGCCGGGTGGACCGGGTGGACTTCTCGGCCAGACCTGCTGGCGAGCGCGACGACGGCACCTCGTCTCCTGGCGCACCGCGACCTGGCACACCGCGGCTCGGCACCCCGCGGCCCGGCACCCCGCGGCCCGGCACCCCGCGGCCAGTCGCGTCGACGAGCCCGGCCCCGACCCGCGGCACCCGGACCCTCTCGACCTCCCGCACCGCAGCCGTCGCACCGAGGCCCGAACCCGGCGGCCGGAGCTCGCGAGCGGTGCCGCTGATCCTGCCCCCCGCCAAGGTCGACGAGGCGCTGGCCGCTGAGGCGGCCCGCATCCGCCGCGAGGTCGCCGGCGCCCGCGGCGAGAAGATCGAGGACGACACCTGGGACCCAGCCGACCAGGACCTCGCTGCCGGCGGCATCGAGGAGGACACCGACGCCACCGGCGAGCACGACGACTGGGCCGTGGAGCCTGACGATGACGACGAGGACGACGAGGATCCTGTGGCAGCGCTGAGGCTCGGGGCCGCCACGGTCCCGCGGGCTGCGGGCCCGGCGTCGCGGACGCGCTCTCCCCACGCGACGTACGCCTCGGTGGACCTCGACGACCTCGACGACCTCGACGACCTCGACTCCGACGACCTGACGGACTCGGGCAGGCCGACCTGCGCCCCACGCGCCGTCGCTCCACGCCGTCCCGCGGTCGAGCACCACGAGTCCGAGGTCGACGTCGACCAGTCGGTCGCCGAGGTCGCGGCCACGGTGAGCGCCGCGATGCGCGCGGTGGGTGAGGCCCACGAGCTGCACCTCGAGGCGATCGAGCTCGAGGCCGCCCGACGCTGCGAGCTGCTGACGGCCCAGGCCGAGCTCGACGCTGAGCTCATCCGGCTCCACGCGCGCCGCGAGGCGCACGCCATCCTCGCCGCGGCGCGGATGCGGGCCGGTCGGGAGGTGGCGCCGGTGGAGGCCGACCGACTGAGGGGGATCGGCGAGACCTTCTCTCGTTTCGCCGAGAGCATCGAGACGACCCTGGCCTCCGGCCCGACGTCCGCAGACCCCCTGCGGAACCCATGACCAGCACGGCTGGGCGCGGTCCGGGCTCGAGCCGGCTCCGTGGTGGAAGCGCCGGCGTCCTCGTCGTGATCTCCCTGCTCTCGGCCGCCGGCTGTGGGAGCGACACCGGCCCCGGCGCCGGCGGGTCAGCCGGCCCGGCCGCGTCCCCCGGCGCCGCGCCGTCCGGCTCGACGTCCACCGACTCCTCGGGCACGTCGTCCTCCGGCACCCCTGCCACCCCTGCCACCCCTGCCACCCCGCAGCTGCCACAGGAAAGCGTGTTCAGCGTGCTCTCCCCCTGGAACACGCTGGCGAACGACCGCCCGGTCCACCCCCAGTCGGCGAACCTCCTGCAGCAGGCGAGGAGCAAGGTCGGGCGCACGCTCGACGGCACACTCGAGCGCGTCCCGGTCGAGGCCGGCGTGGCCATCAACACCGAGGCGTGGACCGGTCCGGTCGTCGCCGACGGCGTGCCCACCGTGGTCTCCTGCCGGCAGGTCCAGTGCGGCGACGGGTCCGACGAGGTCACGCTGGCCATCCCCGACGGCATCGACCCCGATCCCCGCTACGACGGCTGGTACACCGTCTTCGACACCGACGAGCAGCAGGCCTACGACCTGTGGCGGGCGCGTCGTGAGGACGACGGCTCGATCTCCTACCAGTTCATGCGCCAGTGGGACCTCAACGGACCCGGCTTCCAGCAGCCGTACGCCGTCAGCGCGCGCGGCTCCGGCCTGCCGCTCTTCGGCGGGCTGATCCGCCCCGGTGAGCTCGAGCGGGGCGAGGTCAACCACGCCCTGGCGATCAGCGTTCCCGGGGCGGCGGCCGGCTCCTTCGTGCAGCCGGCCTCCTCGACCAACGGCAACGGCCCGGCCGGCTCACTCCCCGAGGGCGCGCGCATCTTCTTGCGCCCCGACGTCGAGCTGACCGCTCCGGTCGACCCGAGGACCGGCCGTCCTTACCCCTTCGACGCGCGTCAGCAGGAGTACGCCGACCACCTCGTCGACACCTTGAAGACCTACGGCGCGATCGTGGTCGACCGGGCGGCGGTCCCGACGCTCTACGTCGAGCGGATCGAGCAGACCGACCGGGTGCCACCGCTGCAGGGCTACGAGCTGACCAGCCTGGGGCTCGAGGACTTCGCGGTGGTCGACTTCGACCCCTCCGACCGCATCGAGTACCCGCCCGCCGACGAGCTCGTCGACGCCACCGGCCCCACCGTCCAGGCGTCCGGGCTCACCGAGGGAGCCACCGGCTGATGCGGCTCCTGACCCTCGTCCTCGCCCTCGGCCTGTCCCTCACCGCGTGCGCCACCGACACCACTGCGCCGAACGACACCGCCAACGGACTCGCCTCGATCAACGAGACCGACCGACAGGCCGACCCGGCCGCTCCTGCGCCGTCGACGGCCGACGACGGCACCGTGCTCGACGGCACCGTGCTCGACGGCACCGTGCTCGTCGGCACCCTGCCGGACCCCGAGCCGGGGCTGGTCCGCGTCGACGGCTCGCCGAGCCCGCTGGCGATCAGGGCCAACGCCGGCTACGTCGAGGACAGCGGCAACCGTGTCGACGAGGTGTCGACCGGTGAGTCTCGCGCCTTCCAGCGCCTGTGCGTGGGCGAGGTCGACGTCGTCGACTCGACCCGCCCGATCTCCGCGGCCGAGTGGGAGGGGTGCCGGGCCCAAGGGCTCGACATCGTCCAGTTCCAGGTGGCCGCGGACGCCCTCGTGCTCGCCATCAAGAACGAGACCGACGTCGGTGGCGACTGCCTCGACACCGACCAGGTCGCCGCGATCTTCGGCGCCAGCAGCACCGTCACCACCTGGTCGCAGGTCGGCGCCGACTTCGACGACGTCGCGCTGCGCCGCGGTGGGCCCGACATCGACAGCGACCTTCTGCGCTCCTTCGGTCGCTACATCCTCGACTCCCCCGAGCCCAGCCTGAGCAGCTTCGCTGCGAGCTACCGCACCTTCCCCGACTCCCGCGGCACGCGTGACTTCGTCGTCGGGTCGCCGAGCGACCAGCAGCAGGCTCCGTACCTGTCGATCGTCGAGCCGCGTCGCGAGCACCTGCGCCTCGCGCTCCTGCGGGCCCTGCGAGTCCTCGACGACGCCCGCGCCGAGGTCCGCGCCGAGGTCAGCGCCGCCGTCGAGGGTCAGGACGACGACGTCCGCCTCGCCTACGCGTCGCGGAGCGCCGCCTTCTCGGAGGTCCTTCGCCTCAGGGCGGCCTACGGTCCGGTGGACGCGCGGTACCAGCGCCTGAAGCAGTCGGCGGCCCGGGTCGAGGCCGCGGTGGGGACCCTGGGCATCTTCCCCCAGAGCTTCTACGTCCTCGACGAAGATCTCCTGCGACCGTTCGAGATCGAGGTGGCCGATGACGACGGTCAGCAGAACTGCATCTTCCCGAGTGCGCAGACGATCGTGAACGGCCAGTACCCGCTCTCGCGCCGGCTGCTGCTGACCGCCACGACCCGCTCGCTCAAGCGACCTGAGGTGGCCGACTACCTCAGGAGCTACCTGCAGGGCTCTCGGTCCTACGCCGACGCCGAGCAGGTCATCGGCCTGCCGGCCCAGGACCTCTCGTCCCAGCTCGCGTGGATCGACGACGGCACCTACCCGGTGTTCGCCTCGATCGACGGCGCAGCGGTCGAGGCGCAGGAGGTGCCTGTGGTCGGCTACGACATCCCCGCACCTCCTCCGGTGGAGGTCCCGGCGCAATGAGGAGCCCCGGACGGGGCTGGAGGAGCCCGTGGTCAGGGCGGGCCTCGACGTGCTACGCGCGCTCGACCCGCTCCGCGCCGGACGGCGTCCTGCTCGCCGCGAGCGCGCCCCGCACCAGGTCGACCACCTCGACCGCGCCGTCCTCGATCTCGCTGAGCGGCACCCACGCCACCGCGTCGGCCGTCCCGTCCTCCTCGACGAGCTCGGCCGGGGCTCCCTCGGGCACCCGAGCCGCGTAGACGATGCCGACCGAGTGGAGCTCCTCGTCGCGACCCGACGGCGCCGTGCCCTGCACGGCCACGTCACCGACGGTCAGGAGGTCTCCGACCTCGGCCGGAAGTCCGGTCTCCTCCCTGACCTCGCGCACGACGGCGTCGACCGGGGCCTCGCCGTGCTCCACGCCCCCGCCGGGCAAGGCCCACTGGCCGGTGTGGAAGCCTCGCGCCGAGATGCGGGTCAGCAGCACCGCGGGGGTCGGCTCGTCGCGGGTGATCAGCGCGTACGCCGCCACCCGCTGGAAGCGGTGCGGGCGGTAGCCGGCGACTGCCTCCTTCACGAGTGACACCGTCGGCACCGAGCCGTCGAGCACCGCGGCGATCGGCTTCCAGGCGGCCTCGATGGTCGAGCCGTCGACCTCCACGACGTGGGGGTCGGGCGAGTCGAGCGGCACCCAGCCGTCGAAGACGATGCGCAGGGAGTGGGCGTCGACACGGCGCCCGCGCCGCCAGGTGTCGGGCAGGTGCAGGGAGTAGGTGCGCGCGGCCTCGCCGATGGTGACGGCGAGACCGGTCTCCTCGTGCACCTCACGCACCACCGCGTCACGCGGGTCCTCGCCGTGGTCGAGCCCGCCGCCCGGCAGCGTCCACTGCTCGTGGCGCGAGACGCGGGGGGCCAGACGGCTCAGCAGGATCAGGTCGTCGCGGATGATCACGGCGTACGCCGCCACCCGCTGCACCTGCTGAGCCATGTTCCCCACGTTAGCCAACCCTGCCCGGCGCGACGGAAGGTCCCCACGTCGGGGTGACCGCGCTGCGCGGCATGGCGTCGAGGGCGAACGACGCCGTCCGCTCGACGCCGTCACCTCCGAGGTGGGCGGGGTACCACGGCGCGTACTCGCCGGGGCGCGGCCGGTGCTCGGGCAGCCGTTGCAGCTCTTCCTGGACGGCGTTCAGCCGGTGGCCCAGCTCGCGGGTGGTGGCCACGACGTCGGCGGACCGGGGCACGTGCACGGGCTCGCCGATCCGGACGTCGATCGTGCGCCCGCGCGTGATGATCGGTCGCGGGAGCGGTTCGCCGACCGAGCGCTTCTGCCCCCAGAGGCGCTGGCCGCCCCACACGTTGACCGGGAGCAGCGGCGCACCGGTCTCCTGGGCCAGCGCCACGGCGCCGGGCATGAGCGCGCGCACGACGTAGGCCGCCGAGATCCCGGCCTCGGGGAACAGGCAGACGACCTGGTCGGCGGCCAGGAGGCGCCGCGCGCGTAGGTAGGCGCCGGCCGGGGCCTCGCGGTCGACCGGCACATGGCCCATCGCGTCCATCGCCCAGCCGATCGGTGAGTCCCACACGTCGCTGCGGCTCAAGAAGCGCACGAGCCGCCCGGTCGGCAGCAGCGCGTCACCGACGAAGAGGAAGTCGGGGAACGACACGTGCGTGCTGGCCAGGATCACCGGGCCGGAAGCCGGGAGTCGCTCGGCGCCCGAGGCCCGTACCGTCAGCGCGATCGAGGAGAACATGACCTTTCCGGCCGCGATCGCGCCGAGGTAGACCGGCTCCCGCAGGGCGGGCAGCATCAGGAGAAGGGCGGTCGGTGGTCGCGGGCCAGTGAGCGTCGTCCGGCCCAGCGCCACACGCGAGCCGCGCGGTCGCGGTCCTCGTCGGTGACCAGGTTGCCCATCCACCGCAGCGCGAGCGTCATCAGGAGGTCCGAGCGCATACCGACCGGCCCCAGGGCCGGCAGCAGCTTCGGTACCGTCACCAGACCGGCGAGGCGACGCGCGATCGAGAACGACTCACCGTAGTGGTCGCGCAGCAGCGAGGGCCACGCCGACTCGAGGTGGGCGCCGGGACCGCGCTCGTCCATCATCTGCACCAGCATCCGCCCGGTCTCCAGGCCGTAGTCGATGCCCTCGCCGTTGAGCGGGTTGACGCAGCCGGCGGCGTCCCCGATCAAGGCCCAGTTGGAGCCGGCGACGTTGCTCACCGCACCTCCCATGGGCAGCAGCGCGGAGGTCGGTGCCCGCAGGTCGCCCGCGAGCTCGAACTCCTCGCGCCGCTCGTCGGTGTAGTAGCTCATCAGCGGCTTGATCGCGATGTTGGCGGGGCGCTTGGCCGTCGCCAGGGTCCCCACGCCGACGTTCACCTCTCCGGTGCCGAGCGGGAAGATCCAGCCGTAGCCCGACAGGATCTCACCGTCCTCGCCCCGCAGCTCGAGGTGCGAGCTGATCCAGGGGTCCTCGGAGCGTCCGGAGCTGATGTAGGCCCGCCCGGCGACGCCGTAGACGGTCTCCCGGTGCCACTCGCGCCCGAGCACCTTGCCCAGCGGCGACCGGACGCCGTCGGCCACCACCAGGCGCCGGCAGGCGATCTCGAAGGTCTCGTCACCGTCCTGGAAGACCACCGCGGTCACGCGCTCTCCCTCGCGCCGCACGTCGACCGCCCGGACGCCGTCGAGGGCCAGGGCACCACTGGTGATCGCCGTCGTGCGCAGGTGGTCGTCGAGCTCGGTGCGCGCCACCGCGCTGCCCCACGAGGGCAGGTTGCCGCCGGGCCACGGCAGGAGCAGGGTCTGACCGAAGCCGTGCGCGCGCAGGCCCTGGCTGGCGGTGTGGTCGCGCAGCCAGTCCTCGAGCCCGAGCGCGGCGAGCTCCCCGACGGCACGGGGCGTCAGCCCGTCGCCGCAGGTCTTGTCGCGCGGGAAGACCGCAGCATCGGTGAGCAGCACGTCGAGGCCGGCCCGCGCCGCCCAGGCGGCCGCACCCGAGCCGGCAGGACCGGCCCCGACGACGAGCACGTCCGTGCTGGTGGGGCGCGAGGTCATGGCCTCAGTCTCGCAGTCCACCCGAGCGCCAACGGGTGAGGGTCAGTGAGAGGACTCGTGGCTCAGCAGGTGGATCCGCCCGTTCGAACAGCCGGTGGTCGGGTGCGCGTTGCATCGCGAGCGGTCTCGTCGGGACGAAGACACCGAAGCCGTCGACGTCGCGCTGGTGACAGCGGACGTCGTCCACACCGGCCTCGACCTCGCGCGCAGGCCAAGCGACTCGTGGGCAACACCCGCGCACCTGGCTCCCGACCCGGTCACCCGGCTCCAGCACGACCCGGTGGACCGGGGTCGCCCATGCGGGGTCGAGTCGGCGCGTAGACGCGCCGACTCGGCAACCGGGGGGGTCGAGTCGGCGCGTCTACGCGCCGACTCGACCCCCCATCCCCAGACCAGGGCCGGGAAAAACGGAGGAACCCCCGCCCCCGGAGGGGCGAGGGTTCCTCACCCTGACACCGTCAGTTCTGGTACGACCCGAAGTCGAAGTCGTCCAGGGCAACAGCCTGACCCGAGCCGGCGTTGCCGAACTCGTAGTCGTAGGTGTCGTAGCCGGTGACCGAGTACGCCGCGGCGCGGGCCTCCTCGGTCGGCTCGACGCGGATGTTGCGGTAGCGCTCCAGGCCGGTACCGGCCGGGATGAGCTTGCCGATGATCACGTTCTCCTTCAGCCCACGCAGGCTGTCGGAGCGACCGTGGATCGCGGCGTCGGTGAGCACCCGGGTGGTCTCCTGGAAGGAGGCCGCCGAGAGCCACGACTCGGTGGCGAGCGAGGCCTTCGTGATGCCCATGAGGACCGGGCGCCCCGAGGCCGGCTTGCCGCCCTCGGAGACCACCCGACGGTTCTCCTCCTCGAACTTGACCCGGTCGACCAGGTCGGAGGGGAGCAGGATCGTCTCGCCCGACTCGATGACCGTGACGCGACGCAGCATCTGGCGCACGATGATCTCGATGTGCTTGTCGTGGATCGACACGCCCTGCGAGCGGTAGACCGCCTGGACCTCGTCGACCAGGTGCTCCTGCGCCTTGCGCACCCCCAGGATCCGCAGGACGTCCTGCGGGTCGGGCGTGCCGACGATGAGGGGCTGGCCGACCTCGATGTGCTCCCCGTCGGAGACGAGCAGACGCGAGCGCTTCGAGACCGGGTACTCCTGGACCTCGGAACCGTCGTCGGGGGTGACCAGGACCTTGCGGGCCTTGTCGGAGTCCTCGATCTCGACGCGACCGGCGGCCTCGGCGATCGGCGTCCGACCCTTGGGCGAGCGGGCCTCGAAGAGCTCGACCACGCGGGGCAGGCCCTGCGTGATGTCGTCGGCCGAGGCCACACCGCCGGTGTGGAAGGTACGCATCGTCAGCTGCGTGCCGGGCTCACCGATGGACTGGGCGGCGATGATGCCGACCGCCTCACCGATGTCGACCAGCTTGCCGGTGGCCAGCGAGCGGCCGTAGCACTTGGCGCAGGTGCCGGTCTTGGCGTCGCACGTCAGGACCGAGCGCACCTTGACGGTCGGGATCCCGGCCGCGATCAGCTCACCGATCTTGACGTCGCCCAGGTCGCCGCCGGCCTCGACGAGCGTGTCGCCGGTGTCGGGGTGGGTGACCTCGGTCGCCGCGGAACGGGCGTAGGCGGCGGTCTCGGCGTTGTCGTCCTTGCGGACCACCCCGTCGTCGCCGACCACACCGATGACCTTGGGCAGGCCGCGCTCGGTGCCACAGTCGTCCTCACGGATGATGACGTCCTGGGAGACGTCGACGAGGCGACGCGTCAGGTAGCCCGAGTCGGCCGTGCGCAGCGCCGTGTCGGCCAGGCCCTTGCGGGCACCGTGGGTGGCGATGAAGTACTCCAGGACCGTGAGGCCCTCGCGGAAGTTCGACTTGATCGGCCGCGGGATGATCTCGCCCTTCGGGTTGGCCACCAGGCCACGCATGGCAGCGACCTGACGGATCTGGTTCATGTTCCCCGACGCGCCGGAGTCGACCATCATGTAGATCGGGTTCGACCGGTCGAAGTTCTTCTCCATGGCCTCTCCGACCTTGGACGCCGCCTCGGTCCAGATCTCGATGAGCTCCTGACGACGCTCGTCGTCGGTGACCAGACCACGCTCGAACTGCTTCTGGACCTTGGCCGCCTGCTCCTCGTAGGAGGACAGGATGGCGATCTTGTCCGCCGGCGTGGTGACGTCGTCGATCGAGACGGTGACACCCGAGCGCGTGGCCCACTGGAAGCCGGCGTCCTTGAGGGCGTCCAGCGAGGCAGCGACCTCGACCTTGGTGTAGCGCTCGGCGAGGTCGTTGACGATCTGGCCCAGCTGCTTCTTGTCGACGCGCTCGTTGACGAACGGGTAGTCGATCGGGAGACAGTCGTTGAAGATCGTGCGACCCAGAGACGTCTCGAGGGTGAAGGTGCGCGGCTCGGCGGTGCCGAGCTCGTGACCCTCCGGCGGGACCGTGTCGGTCAGCCGGATCTTGACCTTCGCCTGCAGGGTCAGCTCGCCCCGGTCGTAGGCCATGATCGCCTCGGACGGCGAGGAGAACGCCCGTCCCTCCCCGATGTTGACGTCGCGATCGGTGGTGAGGAAGAACAGCCCGATGATCATGTCCTGGGTGGGCATGGTGACCGGACGGCCGTCGGACGGCTTGAGGATGTTGTTGGTCGAGAGCATCAGGATCCGAGCCTCGGCCTGGGCCTCGGCCGACAGCGGCAGGTGCACCGCCATCTGGTCACCGTCGAAGTCGGCGTTGAACGCCGTGCAGACGAGCGGGTGGATCTGGATGGCCTTGCCCTCGATCAGCTGCGGCTCGAAGGCCTGGATGCCGAGGCGGTGCAGCGTGGGCGCCCGGTTGAGCAGCACCGGGTGCTCGGTGATGACCTCTTCGAGGACGTCCCAGACCTCGGGGCGCACGGCGCGCTCGACCATCCGCTTGGCGGACTTGATGTTCTGAGCGTGCGAGAGGTCGACGAGGCGCTTCATCACGAACGGCTTGAACAGCTCGATCGCCATGTTCTTGGGCAGACCGCACTGGTGCAGCTTGAGCTGCGGGCCGGAGACGATGACCGAACGACCCGAGTAGTCGACGCGCTTGCCGAGCAGGTTCTGACGGAAGCGTCCCTGCTTGCCCTTGAGCATGTCGGAGAGCGACTTGAGCGGGCGGTTGCCCGGACCGGTCACCGGACGTCCGCGACGACCGTTGTCGAACAGTGAGTCGACGGCCTCCTGGAGCATCCGCTTCTCGTTGTTGACGATGATCTCCGGGGCGCCGAGGTCGAGCAGCCGCTTGAGCCGGTTGTTGCGGTTGATGACGCGGCGGTAGAGGTCGTTGAGGTCGGAGGTCGCGAACCGGCCACCGTCGAGCTGCACCATCGGGCGCAGGTCGGGCGGGATGACGGGGACGGCGTCGAGGACCATGCCCTCGGGCTTGTTACCCGTCTTGCGGAAGGCGTCGACGACCTTGAGACGCTTCAGGGCGCGGACCTTCTTCTGACCCTTGCCGTTGGCGATCGTGTCGCGCAGCGACTCGACCTCCGCCTCGATGTCGAAGCCCTGCAGGCGCTTCTGGATCGCGGTCGCGCCCATGTGGCCCTCGAAGTACTTGCCGAACCAGTTCTTCATCTCGCGGTAGAGCAGCTCGTCGCCCATCAGGTCCTGGATCTTCAAGGACTTGAAGGTGTTCCACACCTCGTCGAGACGGTCGATCTCGCGCTGGGCACGGTCGCGCAGCTGCTTCATCTCCCGCTCGGCGCCGTCGCGGACCTTGCGGCGCGCGTCGGCCTTGGCACCCTCGGCCTCGAGGGCGCCCATGTCCTCCTCGAGCTTCTTGGTGCGGTCCTCGATGGAGGTGTCCCGGCGCTTCTCGAGCATCTCGCGCTGCTGGGCGACCTTGGCCTCGAGCGAGGACAGGTCGCGGTGACGCGCGTCCTCGTCGACCGAGGTGATCATGTAGGCCGCGAAGTAGATGACCTTCTCGAGGTCCTTCGGGGCGAGGTCGAGCAGGTAGCCCAGCCGCGACGGGACGCCCTTGAAGTACCAGATGTGGGTCACCGGAGCGGCGAGCTCGATGTGGCCCATCCGCTCGCGGCGCACCTTGGAACGGGTGACCTCGACGCCGCAGCGCTCGCAGATGATGCCCTTGAAGCGCACACGCTTGTACTTGCCGCAGTAGCACTCCCAGTCACGGGTCGGCCCGAAGATCTTCTCGCAGAAGAGTCCGTCGCGCTCCGGCTTGAGGGTGCGGTAGTTGATGGTTTCCGGCTTCTTGACCTCACCGTGGCTCCATCCGCGGATGTCCTCCGCGGTGGCCAGGCCGATCTGAAGCTGGTCGAAGAAGTTGACGTCGAGAACGATGGCTACAGCCCTTCGCTTTCTTTGGTTCTGAAGTGGTGCAAACAGGGACCGAGGTGGGCGGCACGCCGGCAGGGCCGGCGTGCCGCGTCAGCCTCAGACTTCTTCGACGGAGCTGGGCTCGCGGCGCGACAGGTCGATGCCGAGCTCCTCGGCGGCGCGGAAGACGTCTTCCTCCGCGTCGCGCATCTCGATGGCCGTGCCGTCCTGCGACAGCACCTCCACGTTGAGGCAGAGCGACTGCATCTCCTTGACGAGCACCTTGAACGACTCCGGGATGCCGGAGTCGGGGATGTTCTCGCCCTTGACGATGGCCTCGTAGACCTTCACCCGCCCGGGCACGTCGTCGGACTTGATCGTCAGCAGCTCCTGCAGGGCGTAGGCGGCACCGTAGGCCTCCATCGCCCAGACCTCCATCTCGCCGAACCGCTGGCCGCCGAACTGGGCCTTACCGCCCAGGGGCTGCTGGGTGATCATCGAGTAGGGGCCGGTCGAGCGTGCGTGGATCTTGTCGTCGACGAGGTGGTGGAGCTTGAGGATGTACATGTAGCCCACCGAGACCGGGTCGGGGAACGGCTCACCGGAGCGGCCGTCGAACAGGTCGGCCTTTCCGGTCTTGTCGATCATCCGGTTGCCGTCGCGGTTCGGGATCGTCGAGCCGAGCAGCCCGGTGATCTCGTCCTCCTGCGCACCGTCGAAGACAGGCGTGGCGACCTTGGAGCCGGCGTCCGCCTTCTCGGCGTGGATCTTGATCAGCCGCTGCTTCCAGTCGCTGTCGGACTTGTCCTCGGAGAGGTCGATGTCCCAGCCCTGCTTGGCCAGCCACCCGAGGTGGAGCTCGAGGATCTGGCCGATGTTCATCCGGCGCGGCACACCGAGGGGGTTCAGCACCACGTCGACCGGGGTGCCGTCCTCCATGAACGGCATGTCCTCGATCGGCAGGATCTTGGCGATGACGCCCTTGTTGCCGTGACGACCGGCGAGCTTGTCACCGACCGAGATCTTGCGCTTCTGGGCCACGTAGACGCGGACCAGCTGGTTGACGCCGGGCGGCAGCTCGTCGCCGTCCTCGCGGTCGAAGACACGTACGCCGATGACCGTGCCGGACTCACCGTGCGGCACCTTCATCGAGGTGTCGCGCACCTCGCGCGCCTTCTCACCGAAGATCGCACGAAGCAGGCGCTCCTCGGGGGTCAGCTCGGTCTCGCCCTTGGGCGTGACCTTTCCGACCAGGATGTCGCCGGTGGTGACCTCGGCGCCGATCCGGATGATCCCGCGCTCGTCGAGGTCGGCCAACATCTCCTCGGAGACGTTGGGGATGTCGCGGGTGATCTCCTCCGGACCCAGCTTGGTGTCGCGGGCGTCGACCTCGTGCTCCTCGATGTGGATCGAGGTGAGGACGTCCTCCTGCACCAGGCGCTGGCTGAGGATGATGGCGTCCTCGTAGTTGTGGCCCTGCCACGGCATGAAGGCGACGAGCAGGTTGGTGCCCAGCGCCATCTCGGCGTCGTCGGTGCAGGGGCCGTCGGCGACCGGCGACCCGACCTCGAGGCGGTCGCCCTCGGCGACGATCGGGCGCTGGTTGATGCACGTGCCCTGGTTGGAGCGACGGAACTTCGCCAGCTTGTAGGTGGTGTAGGTGCCGTCGTCGTTGAGGGTCTCGACGAGGTCGGCCGAGACCGCCTTGACCACGCCGGCCTTGTCGGCGACGACCACGTCGCCGGCGTCGACGGCGGCACGGAACTCGATACCGGTGCCGACGAAGGGCGAGTCGCTGGTGATCAGCGGCACGGCCTGACGCTGCATGTTGGCGCCCATGAGGGCGCGGTTGGCGTCGTCGTGCTCGAGGAACGGGATCAGCGCGGTCGCGATCGACACCATCTGGCGCGGCGAGACGTCCATGTAGTCGACCTCGGCTGCGAGCACCTCGGAGACCTCACCGTCGCGCTGACGGACCAGGACGCGCTCCTCGCTGAACGTCATGTTCTCGTCGAGCAGGGCGTTGGCCTGGGCGATGACGTAGCGGTCCTCGTCATCGGCGGTCAGGTAGTCGATCTTGTCGGTGACCGTGCCGTTCTCGACCTTGCGGTAGGGCGTCTCGACGAAACCGAACGGGTTGATCCGGCCGTAGGAGGCCAGCGAGCCGATCAGGCCGATGTTGGGGCCCTCAGGAGTCTCGATCGGGCACATGCGGCCGTAGTGCGAGGGGTGGACGTCGCGGACCTCCATGCCGGCACGGTCGCGGGAGAGACCGCCCGGCCCCAGCGCGGAGAGTCGACGCTTGTGGGTCAGCCCGGCGATGGGGTTCGTCTGGTCCATGAACTGGCTCAGCTGGGAGGTTCCGAAGAACTCCTTCAGCGCTGCCACGACGGGACGGATGTTGATCAGCGACTGCGGCGTGATGGCCTCGACGTCCTGGGTCGTCATCCGCTCGCGGACCACGCGCTCCATGCGGGCCAAGCCGGTGCGGAGCTGGTTCTGGATCAGCTCACCCACCGTGCGCATCCGGCGGTTGCCGAAGTGGTCGATGTCGTCAGGGCTCACGTCGATGCTGCCCTGGGGGGCCTCGACCTCCTCGCGACCGTCGTGCAGCACGACGATGTAGCGGATGGCGGCCACGACGTCGGAGATCGTCAGCGTCTGGTGGTCGAAGGCCTCGACCAGACCGAGCTTCTTGTTGATCTTGTAGCGACCGACCTTGGCCAGGTCGTAGCGCTTGGGGTTGAAGTAGTAGTTCTTCAACAGCGTCAGCGCGGCCTCACGGGTCGGCGGCTCGCCGGGGCGCAGCTTGCGGTAGATGTCGAGCAGTGCGTCGTCGGGACCCTGCGTGTGGTCCTTCTCCTCGGTCAGCTGGATCGACTCGAACTGGCGCAGCTCGGTCATCACGGCGTCGTAGTCGTACTCCTCGCCGATGTCCTCGGCGACGGCCTGCAGGGCCTTGAGCAGGACGGTGATGTTCTGCTTGCGCTTGCGGTCGAGGCGCACGCCGACGAGGTCGCGCTTGTCGATCTCGAACTCGAGCCAGGCGCCGCGCGAGGGGATCAGGCGCGAGGTGTAGATGTCCTTGTCGGACGTCTTGTCGGCCGTGCGCTCGAAGTAGACGCCCGGGCTGCGGACCAGCTGGGAGACGACGACGCGCTCGGTGCCGTTGATGACGAAGGTGCCCTTGGGGGTCATCAGCGGGAAGTCGCCCATGAAGACCGTCTGGCCCTTGATCTCGCCGGTGTCGTTGTTGGTGAACTCCGCCGAGACGTAGAGCGGAGCGGAGTAGGTGAAGTCCTTCTCCTTGCACTCGTCGACGGTGTACTTGGGGTCGTAGAAGACCGGGTTCTCGAACGAGAGCGACATCGTCTCGGAGAAGTCCTCGATCGGCGAGATCTCCTCGAAGATCTCGGTGAGTCCCGACTTGCTCGAGACGTCCTCGCCCTCGGCGAGCCGACGCTCGACGACGGCGTTCCACTTCTCGTTGCCGACGAGCCAGTCGAAGCTGTCGGTCTGAAGGGCGAGGAGCTGGGGAACCTCGAGAGGCTCGTCGATCTTCGCGAAGCTGATACGCCGCGAGGATGAGACACTAGTGGGGCTGGGGGTGCGGGTGGATGCAGAGGTGCTGCGCGCGGCCAAGAGACGTCCTTCGACAGAAACGCTGGTGGAGAGCGCCCGACCACCACGTCATCGGCCACCGGGCAGGCGGATGAGTATCTGAGGGCAGGCGCAAAGCGCTACGCTACCCCAACTGCAGGCGCGACTCAACCTCAGCGAGCGCCTGTCGAGTCGGGCCGTCCCGGTGTCGCCACCGGTCCGCGACCGAGTCGACGGCGTGTGTTGCGACGATGATGACCCCGCCAACGCCGCCAGGTCAAGCACCTCGCGCCGATCGGGTCCACCTGCGAGGGTCGGGCTCAGCCCTCGCAGGTGCTCCCGGAGCCCGAGATCACGCAGTCGACGAGCCAGTCGCCACCCACGTCGCGCATCCGCAACGTGGCCTGGTCCTTGTAGATCTCCGGCGTCGTCTGCTGCTTGTTGACCGTCGGCCGGTTGACGAAGAGCAGGACGTCGACGAGGTCCGGCCCGGTGCGGACGATGCCGGAAGCGAGCACCTCGACGCTCACGACCGTCTCCGTCGACGGCGCGTTGACCGCGATCACGCTCTCGAAGAGCTGCTCGTACTCGGCGGCGTACGCAGGCGTCATGTAGCTCAGCGCCGCCTGCTTGTCCTGCTCGAGCTGACGGAAGTCGTAGGACAGCACGGGCACCACGGCGGCCTCGGCCGCTGCTCGGGCCGCCGCCACCGAACGGGCGTCGGGGAGCCCGTCGGACGAGACCGGCGCGGTGGTGTCGTCGCGACCCGCCACGGAGATCACCGCGGCGATCAGGAGCAGCACAGCGACCACCCCGAGGGCGGCGGTGATCAGCAGCGGCCGTCGACCGCCCTCCGTCGGCTCGACGTTCGACGCAGTGGCGGGCGACTTGCGGAGGTCGACGGGGGTCGCGACGCCGCCCACCTGCTCGGCGCCGGACGAGCGGGACACCTCGTCGACGAGGTCATCGTGCTCGTCGTCTGCCAGCTCACGGTCGTGCGCCGCCCGTCGTTCGTCGTCGAGCAGCACCTCTGCGGCCCGGTTCAGCATCCTGAACCGGCGATCCGTCGGGTCGAGGTCGACGACCTGGTCCTTCCAGGACGCGCGGATCTCGGAGGTGTCGGCGTCAGGCTCGACACCGAGCACGTCGTACCAGCTGGGGGTCACCGGCCCGACCCGCTGCTGGGTGTCCGGCTGGGAGCCCGGCTCGGAGTGCGACCGGACGTGGGGCTGGGCGAGCGGGCCGGCGCCGACGGCTTCGTCGGGGGCTTCGTCGAGGGCTTCGTCGACGGCTTCGTCGGTGCAGCCGAGCTCGGGGTCTCCGTCGGCTCGCCGGTGGGGTTGGTCAGCTCGCTGGTCAACGGCGAGAAGTCGTCGACGAGCCATCCCCCGTCGCTCTGCACCAGCATCACCTCGAAGCGGAACGGTTGCGGCTCGAACTCGACGCGGTCGCCGTCCGCGGCCTGGGCGCTGGAGTCGGGGTAGGAGCCGTTGATCACCCCGGCCACCAGCACCGTGGCCTGGTCGGCGTCGACGGACTCGACTCCGGTGGCGTAGAGATCGACGTCGCGCGCGTAGCCGGCTTCTGCGACCGATTGCTCCGCCAGCGTCAGGCTGTCGTCGAAGGAGACCGCGAACTTCGGCGTGATCACCTCGCGGACCCTGTCGGCATAACCCGGCAGGGTGTTGTTCTCGTCGAGGTCGGCGGGACCGTAGGTGTTGGAGCGCAGCACGAACTGGTCGGCCTCGCCCATGACCTCGTCGCGCACCGCCTGGTCGTCGGGCGTGGTCGACGAGGCGTCAGGACCTGGGACGAGCCCGTAGGCGAGCACCCCGAGGGCGGCCACGATGACGACGACGAACAGGATCGAGAGGAGCGTGAAGGTGGAAGTGGCCCGGCGTGGGGCGCCGTCGACGACTAGCGAGCCGTCATCGGCTGGATGTACAGCCACTTCCAGGAGTCCTTTCCGAGCGTTGCCGGCGCAACGCTACCCGGCGAGGCCAGCGCGGGGTCCGGCTTGCCCCAGGTGAGCTCCTGGGTGTCGGGGTCGTAGGAGGCGACGACGTTGTCGTCGCTGTAACCCGTCGCGGCGCGCGGCAGGTTCTGTGAGCCTCGCGCGTTGCTGACCTCGGGCGGTTCGGTGCACCGGGCATCCTCGTCCATCGCCTTGTTGTCCCGGTCGTTCGGGGGCCGACGCTCGGCGGGGTCGTAGCCCTGCGTGCAGGCCGCCTTGTCGCTGATGATCATGCCGAAGTGCGCGTCGTAGAGGCCGGTGTCCTTGGACTTCGACACCACGGTGAACCCGTCCTCGACGACGAAGGGGTAGATCACCAGGACCTGCTGGAGGCCCGGCAGATTCTTGACGATGATCTCGCCGGTCGTGACGAGGTTGTTCAGCAGGTCGCCGAGCTCGATCCGGTTGTCCTCGATGAACCCACGCAGCTGGTTGGCAGCGAACGACCCGTCGTCGATGACCTTGCGCAGGTCGGGGTCGGCGTCGGCGAGGGTGCCGCTGAAGAGCGAGAGCTGGTCGGCGAAGGTGCGCAGCGAGCTCTCTGAGGCGAGCTGCCCGTTGAGCACGATGTTGCTGTCGTTGATCAGACGCTGCGTCACGTCGAAGTTGCGGTCAGCGGCGTCGATGAAGGAGCTGCCGGCGTCCAAGATCGTCTGCAGGTCTTCTCCGGTGCCGGCGAAGGCTGTGCCCAGCTCGTCGACGGTGGTCTTCAGCGCCTCCTTGTCGACCGAGCTGACGGTTGCCGACAGGTTGGTCAGCAGGGTGTCGGTCTGGATCGGGATCTCGGTGTTCTCGCGCGCGATCTCGGAGCTCTCCTCGAGGTACGGTCCGGAGTCGCTCATGGGCTGGAGCTCGACGTACTGCTCGCCCACTGCCGAGCGGTTGCCCACCAGCGCCTTGGTCTGAGCCGGGATCTCGTCCCACTTGTTCTGGATCGCCAGGTTCACATCGACACCGTCCGGTGTCAGGACCAGGCTCTCGACGGTGCCGATGCCGACACCGCGGTAGGTGACCTCGCCGCCGGCGAAGATACCGCCGGAGTCGGCGAAGTGTGCCTGCACGGTGTAGGCGTCGTCGCGCACGAGCCGGTCGAGCCGGGCGTAGCGCGCCCCCACGAAGGTGACACCGAGCAGCGTGATCACCACGAACGCGACGAGCTGCAGGCGGGTACGGCGGGTGATCATCGGATCACCATCCCAGGTGCCAGCAGGCTCGTGAGACCGGGGTCGAACATCTCCAGGAGCTCGTCGAACATCGGTCCGTTGCCGTCGACGCGAGTCGCGAGGGGCGCGGTGCCCGTCAGGGCCGGCCGGTTCAGCAGACCGCCGAGGACGCCGCCGTTGCCACCACCACCGGGGTTGCCACCCCCGCCGCCGTTGCCGTTGAGTCCACCGAGACCTCCGGGAAGGCTGGGAGCACCCGGGATCGGGAGGTCGGGCAGTCCACCGCCACCGCCGCCGTTGCCGCCCCCGCCGTTGCCCGGGCACAGCCCGCCGAGGGGAAGCCCGACGCTGTCGCAGACTGCGGCGACCACGCCTGCCGGCAGCGATGAGCAGGTGGCGTTCGACGGGTTGTTGATGCACGTCGCGAGCGCGTCCTGCGAGGCCTGGCAGAGGTTCGGCAGATCGAGGATGTCGCCGATCGGCAGGTTCTCCGGGATCGCCTCGAGGGGGGTGCAGGGCACCTGAGGCGCGTCGGCGAGGTCGCTGAGGTCGAGGTCGAGGCGGACCGAGAGGTTGGTGTAGTCCCCGACCCGCAAGTTGCGTGCGACCTGCGGGTCGCGGCCGACGACGTCGTCGACGAACGGGTAGGTCAAGATCACGTTGAAGGAGTCGACCAACGAGTCGCCGGCGTTGGCGAGCTGGGTCAGGAACGGCTGCAGCTGCTGCAGCGACTCGATCGTGACGGCCTTCGACCGGTTGATCACGCGCACGCCGACCGTGCTGAGCCGGTCGAGCGCCTGGAGCATGGTGATCAGGTCGTCGCGCTGACGGTTGAGGGAGTCGAGTGAGGCCGGCAGCTGCTCGAGCGCTCGGTCGATGCTGCCCTGCTGCTCGCGCACTCCCAGCGAGAGCTGGTTGATCGACTCGATGGCGTCGACGATGTCGCCCTTGTTCGAGGCGAGCTGACCCATGAAGGCATCGACCTGCCTGAGCAGGGACCGGGCGGACTCCTCGCGCCCGTCGAGGGCGAGGTTGACCTCCTGGGCGATGGTGCGCAGCTGGGGCAGACCGCCACCGTTGAGCAGCAGGCTCAGCGCGCCGAGCACCTCCTCGACGTCGGGGTTGGCCCCCGTCCGCTCGACCGGGATGTCGGCGTTGTCGCCCAGCACGCCCTCGGGCGCCTCGTCGGTCGGCGCGGCCAACGACACGAACTTCTCGCCGAGCAGGCTCGTCTGGCGGATCGTGGCGATCGCGTTGGCCGGGAGCTGGGTGTCGTTGCGCAGCTCGAGCGTGACCGTGGCGGTCTGTCCGGTGAGCTCGACGTCGGTGACCTGTCCGACCGAGATGTCGTTGACCTTGACCGACGACTGCGGGACGAGGTCGAGCACGTCGGCGAACTCGACGCTGACGTGGATCGGCTGGTCACCGACGTCGGCGCCACCCGGGAGTGGCAAGGAGTAGATGTCGAAGTTGCAGGCGGTCAGGCCGACGGACCCGATCACCAGGGCGGCAAGAAGACGCAGGCGCCGCGGCAGCGAACCAGGGGTCCTCGTCATCGGAGCGCACCTGCGGTGAGCCCGCCCAGGGTGGGGTCGAAGCGGTCGCCGTAGGACGAGCCGGTGCCTGGACCGAAGGTGGCTGCCCTCGGTAGCGGCAGGGACTGGATGAGGGAGCACGTCTTGCCGCCTGGGTCGTTGGAGCTGACCAGGGCGCACAGCACGGCCGCCGGGTCGCTCGTGATGTCGTTGAACAGCTGACCGACGTTGGCGTTGGTGTCGAGGGTGCCGGCGTCGGGGTTGTAGGTGAGGGCGAGGTTGCTCAGCGCGAGTGGTGCGGTGCGCAGCGTCTCGTCGAAGTTGTCACGCTGCCGTACGAAGACCTTGATGACCCGGTTGAGGCCGCTGATGTCCCTGCCGAGGACGTCGCGGTTCTCCTGGACGAAGCTGCCGACCTCGTCGAGGGCGACTGCCAGGTTCTTCAGGGCGCCCGCCAGCTCCTGGCGCTCGCCGGCCAGGACGGTGGAGACCTGTCCGAGCGAGGTGTTGAAGCTGCGCACGACGTCGTCGTTGTCGGCCAGCGTGGTGATGAACTGCGACAGCTCGCGTGCTGAGTCGAAGAGCTCGTCCTTGTTGTTGTCGAGGGTCGTGCTGAGCTTGGAGAAGTTCTTGATGGTCGTGTTGAACGACTCGCCCTGACCGCCGTAGTTGGCCGCCGTCACCTCGAGCAGGTCGCTCAGCGCGCCCTTGGAGTTCGCGCCCTGAGGTCCGAGCGCGACCGTCAACCGGTCGAGCCCGCTGTAGATCTCGTCGAGCTCGAGAGGAACGTCGTTGCCGTCCTCGATCATGGCGTTGTCGGGCAGGACGTCGCCCGAGGTGTAGGCCGGCCCGAGCTGGACGTAGCGGTCACCGACGATCGCGGGAGAGATCACCATCGCCTTGACGTCGGCGGGCACCTCGATGTCGGGGTCGTAGGACATCACGACCTTGACCTGGGTGCCCTCGGGCACGACCTGGTCGACGGTGCCGATCGGTACTCCGAGCACCCGTACGTCGCTGCCCTCGTAGAGCGAGACAGTGCGTGGGAAGTAGGCCGTGACGAGCTTGGCGTCGGTGCCCGAGCCGAAGACCGCGATCGCGGCGACGACGACGAACAGCAAGACGATGACCGGCACGAGCACTCGCTGCAGGGTGTTCATCACGGGGTCGCTCCTGTCACGACGTCGACGCCGGAGCCGAGGTTCGGGACCGGCGGCAGGTTCTGGATGTAGGTGTCGAACCAGGGGCCGTTGCCCAGGGTGTTGGCGAAGACCCGGTAGAAGGGCGCCAGGAGCCGCAGGCTGGTGTCCAGGTTGTCCTCGTTCTTGTTGATCACCTGGAGCACGCTGTCGAGCTGGTCGAGCGCCGGCTTCAGGTCGTCCCGGCTCTGGCGGACGAGCTTGGTCAGCTCGGAGGAGAGCTGTTGGGTGGCCACGAGCACGTCATGGATCTGGTCGCGGCGCTGGACGAGAGCCCCGAAGAGCACGTCGGCGTCCTTCATGAGCGAGATGATGTCCTCGTCGCGAGCATCGAGGACCGTCGAGAGCCGCTTGAGGTTCACCAGCAACGAGTTGATCTGGCCGTCGCGCGCGGCCAGGTTGCTCGACAGCGCCGAGACGCCCGAGAGCGCGTCACGGAACTCGTCGGGGGTGTTGCGCGTGAGGTCGGCCAGCACGCCGAGCGACTTGGTCAGCTGGTCGGTGTCGATCTCGTTGGAGGTGTTCGCCAGACCCTCGAAGGCCGAGGTCACGTCGAAGGGCGAGGTGGTGCGGCTCGTGGGGATGACCGAGTCCGCCTCGAGCTGTCCCTCGCCGGCCGGTACCAGCGAGAGGAACTTCGCACCCAGCAGGGTCTTGACCCGGATCGCAGCGCCGGTCTGCTCGCCGAACGGGGCATCGGTCTTGACGGAGAACTGCACCATCACCTTGCCGTCCTCGAGACTGATCGCGTCGACCGCGCCCACACGTACGCCCGCCAACAGGACGGCGTCGTCCGCCTTGAGCCCGCCGGCCTCCTCGAAGGCGGCGTAGTAGGTCTCCCCACCACCGATGAGCGGGAGGTCCTGGGCTCGGAACGCCGCGACGAGGAGCAGCGCCAGCACGGTGATGCTGATGGCGCCGATGATCACGGGGTTGCGCTCGCGGAACGGCTTCATTGCAGATCACACCTGGGGGCGTTGACGTTGTAGTCGACCGGGATGGTCACGCCCGGAAGCGTGACCCGGCCCTTGAAGTCGCAGAGGTAGAAGTTGAACCACGAGCCGTAGATGGCGGTGCGGCCGACCTTCTCGAGCTTGATCGGCAGGACCTGGAGGGCGCGGTCGAGCTCGCCCTTGCCGTCGTCGAGGTTCTTGGAGAGCCGGCGCAGCTGGGCGATGTCCTCGACGAAAGGAGGACGCAGGTCGGTGACCAGGTCAGCAGTGCGGACGGACAGGTCGGTCACGCCCTGCAGCGAGTCGAGGATGGCGCCGCGGTCGTCCTTGAGGCCCGCCACGAGGTCGCGGAAGCTGATGATGAGGCTGCTCAGCTGCTTGTCACGATCGGCGAGGTGTCCTAGGACGTAGTCGAGGTTGTCGAGCAGCTGGCCGATCACCTGGTCGCGGTCAGCGAGCGTCTGGGTGACTGAGGCCGTGCTCGAGAGCAGGCTCTCCAACGTGCCACCCTCGCCCTGGAAGACCTGGATGACCTCGAACGACAGCTTGTTGAGGTCGTCGGGGCTGAGTGCCTGGAAGAGCGGCTTGAAGCCGTTGAACAGCAGCGTCAGGTCGAGGGCCGGCGTCGTCTGGTCGAGCGGTATCTCGGCGCCGGCGTCGAGGACGCCGGTGCCACCGATCTCCTGGGTCAGCGCGACGTAGCGCTGTCCGACGAGGTTGCGGTACCGGATGGTGGCGTGGGTGGACTGGGTGAGGGAGGTGCCGTTCTGGACCGAGAAGGTGACCTCTGCGTGGGCGTCGCCCTGGTCGGAGTCGATGACCTGGATGTCGCTGACGGTCCCGACCTTGACGCCGGCGATCCGGACGTCGTCGCCCTTGTTCATCCCGGTGACGTCGGCGAAGACCGCCTTGTAGTCCTGACTGCCCTTGAACGACAGGTTGCCGATCGTGACGATCAGGACTCCGGTGGCCAGCGTGGTGACGACGATGAAGATGAGCAGCTTCGTCAGGTCGATGCCGGTCTTCTTGTCGAGCAGCTTCATTCGAGGCTCACCGTGGCCCCCCGAGCCATCGGTCCGACGAGCAGCGGGCCGAGGTCACTGACCTGGTCGGCGCTGACACCCAGGCTCGGGGCGATCAGCTTGCGGTAGAGCGAGGACTCCGCGTCGCCCCCCATGAAGCCGCGGCCGTCCTTGAACGCGTAGGACGTCGCGACGCGATCGGTGCCCTTCCCCGTCGGCTCGTCGACACCGTCGTCGAAGTTGGGGGTTCGTTTCACGGGGTTGTCCTGGTTCCACGGAGGGTTGGGCAGGTTGAGGCAGCTCGGGCCGCGGTCGTCGCCGTAGCGCGGGGCGTCCTGCGGGCCGTAGGGCCGCGGCTGGCGGGGAATCGTCTCCAGCACGATGTGCAGGGTGAAGTTGCGGAACGCCTCTGCCTGGTACTGCCCCGCGGTGACGATCCCCGCGGTCAGGCACGGGATCTCGGTCGAGTAGCGCGCGAGCACTCGGAGCTGGGCCGCACTGACCTCGCCCACGCGGACGATGTTGTCCTCGTTGTCGGCGAGGAAGGTCCGGGTGGTGTCGGAGAAGCCGGCGACGTCGAGGAAGAGGTCGGTGAGCTTCTGCTCGCGCCCTTCCAGGGTGCCGGTGGTGGTCACGGTGTTGTCGAGGATGTCACCGAGCTGCGGCAGCACGTCGGTGTAGATCGCCGACACGTCGGCTGTCTTGCGCAGGTCCTCGAGGAACTGGGGGATCTCGGGGTTGAGCTTCTTGAGGTAGGCGTTGAACGTCTCGAACGTCTCGCCGAGCTGCTCGCCGCGTCCTTCGAGAGCGCTCGAGATGGCGTTGAGGGTCATCGAGATCTTGGCGGGCTGCACCGTCTGCAGCAGTGGCAACAGGTCGGAGAGGACCTGCTCCACCTCGGTGCTCACCCGGGTGCGGTCGATGGTGTCGCCCGCCTCGAGGTGCGGGTCCTCGGTGGGGTTCCAGTCGGTAGGCGGGATGAGCGAGACGAACTTCTCGCCGAAGAGGGTCTTGGGCAGGATCGATCCGCTCACGTCCGCCGGGATCATGTCGATCTTGTCGGGGTAGAGGCCCAGGGTGATCTGTGCGCCGCCGTCGGAGTCGGCGTCGAACCCGAGCACCTCGCCCACGAGCACGCCGCGGATCTTGACGTCTCCGCGCTTGGGCAGCTGCAAGCCGATGCTGGAGGTCTTCAGGGTGACCTCGTCGTAGTCGACGAACTGCTTGGTGAAGATCGCGTAGGTGGCATAGACACCCAGGACGAGCAGCGCGAGGAAGGCGACGCCGAGGACCTTGTGCATCGCCAGGAGGCGGTTCAGCATCTCAACCCGCCAATCTCACGGTGGTGGTGGTGCCCCAGATGGCCATGGAGAGGAAGAGGTCGATGACGTTGATGGCCACGATGCTCGTGCGGACGGCACGGCCTACCGCGACGCCGACCCCGGCGGGACCGCCGCTGGCGTTGAAGCCGTAGTAGCAGTGGATGAGGATGACCACGATCGCGAAGACGAGCACCTTCCCGAACGACCACAAGACGTCGCCGGGTGGGAGGAACTGGTTGAAGTAGTGGTCGTAGGTGCCGGCGCTCTGGCCGTAGAACTGCGTGACCACGAGCCTGCTCGCGAAGTACGAGGCCAACAGCCCCACGACGTAGAGCGGAATGATCGCGATGAGCCCACCGACGACACGGGTGGCGACGAGGAACGGCATCGACGGGATGGCCATGACCTCGAGGGCGTCGATCTCCTCGGAGATGCGCATCGCGCCCAGCTGAGCGGTGAAGCCGCAGCCCACCGTGGCAGCCAGCGCGATGCCGGCGACCAGCGGAGCGATCTCGCGGGTGTTGAAGTAGGCCGAGACGAAGCCGGAGAAGGCAGCGGTCCCGAGCTGGTTGAGCGCGGCATAGCCCGACAGGCCGACCTGGGCCCCGGTGAAGAAGGTGAGCCCGAGGATGACGCCGACGGTGCCACCGATGACGGCCAGCGACCCGGAGCCCAGCGTGACCTCGGCGAGGATCCGCAGGATCTCCTTGGGGTAGCGCGTGATCGAGCGCGGCACAGCGCGCAGCACGCCGATGTAGAAGCTGAGCTGCTCACCCAGGCCGTCGAGCGACTTCAGCGGCACCTGGTAGACGTCCTTGACGTTGGCCACTGCACTAACCCCCCTTCGGTGGAACGAGCTGTAGATAGATCGTGCTCAGCACGAAGTTGACCACGAAGAGCAGCAGGAAGGTGATGACGACCGACTCGTTGACCGCGTCACCCACGCCCTTGGGACCACCGCCGGCGTTGATGCCCTTGTAGCAGGCGACGATCGCGGCGATCAGACCAAAGATGACTGCCTTGACCAAACCGATGTAGAGATCGGGCAGCTGGGCGAGGGCGGTGAAGCTGGCCAGGTAGGCGCCCGGGGTGCCGTCCTGGAGGATCACGTTGAAGACGTAGCCGCCGGCGACGCCGACGACGCTGACCAGGCCGTTGAGGAAGAAGGCGACCATCATCGCGGCCAGCACGCGCGGGACCACGAGGCGCTGGATCGGGTCGATGCCGAGCACCATCATGGCGTCGAGCTCTTCACGGATCTTGCGCGATCCGAGGTCGGCAGCGATGGCCGATCCGCCCGCGCCGGCGATCAGCAGTGCCGTGGCGATGGGCCCGGCTTGCTGGATGACGGCCAGCACCGAGGCGGAGCCGGTGAACGACTGCGCGCCGAACTGCTTGATGAGGCCGCCCACCTGCAGGGCGATGACCGCGCCGAAGGGGATCGCGACGAGCGCGGTGGGGATGATCGTGACCGAGGCGATGAACCACGATTGCTGGATGAACTCCCGCAGCTGGAAGGGCCTGCGGAACAAGGCACGCAGCACGTCGAGGGCGAAGGCGAAGAGCGTGCCTGCGGTCCCGATGGGCTTGAGCACCCGGGAGGTGAGGGAGGTTGCCACGGGCAGGGACCCTCAGACCTTCACGGTCATGTTCATGTCGGCGTCGAAGGACCCCGGAGGCGGGGTGATGTTGTTGTCGCGGCACCACCCACCGGGCTCGCGCTGGCTGCGGCGCGGGATGCCGCTGGAGGGCTCGATCTGGAGCGGGATCGGCGGCAGCGGAGGCAGGTCCTGGTCCTTCTCGGCCTCGAGCTCGTCGGCGTCCTTCTCCTCCGACATGCCGATCGGACCGACACGCTGGGCGTTGAGGAACTGACGGACCACCGGCTCCTCGGAGCTCAGCAGCATCTCGCGCGGGCCGAACATCGCCAGGTGCTTGTGGTAGAGCAGACCGATGTTGTCGGGCACCGTGCGGGCGGTGTTGATGTCGTGGGTCACGATCAGGAACGTGGCGTCGATCTGGGCGTTCAGGTCGACGATCAGCTGGTTCAGGAACGCCGTACGGACCGGGTCGAGACCCGAGTCGGGCTCGTCGAAGAGCACGATCTCCGGGTCGAGCACCAGACCACGGGCGATGCCTGCACGCTTGCGCATGCCGCCCGAGATCTCGCCCGGCAGCTTGTCCTCGGTGCCGAGCAGTCCGACGAGGTCCATCTTCTCGAGGACGACCTCACGGATCTGCGACTCCGACTTCTTGGTGTGCTCGCGCAGCGGGAAGGCGATGTTGTCGTAGAGGTTCATCGACCCGAACATCGCACCGTCCTGGAACAGCACGCCGAAGAGCTTGCGGATCTCGTAGAGGTCCTTCTCCGAGCACGAGGCGATGTCGGTGCCCTCGATCACGATCGAACCGGTGTCGGGCTTGAGGAGGCCGATGAGGGTCTTGAGGAACACCGACTTGCCGGTGCCGGAAGGGCCGAGCATCACGCAGATCTCACCAGCCGGGATCGTCAGCGACACGTCCGCCCAGATCAGGCTCTTGCCGAAGCTCTTGGTCAGGTTGTCGACCTTGATCTCTACACCCATGACTGTCCTTTTCTCGACCTGGAACTTCTCGACACGCCTTGCCGTGCGCCCGCGCAGCGTGGAGATTGCGGAGCACCCGGCCTGCTCATCAACACCCATGGGTAACAACGCAGCAGTCAAGGAGAGGTTACGCGGCAAAGTGTCCTGCGTCACGCCGTCTCGACATGACGATACCCACCCGTGACATGACCTCTCGCGCGAACCGCCACCGATCGTGGCGCGATGGAGCGGGCAGCCGGAAAGCGCAGCAGCCGCCCCCCGAGCGCGGGGGACGGCAGCTGTGGGGTGGCGCTGGTGACCGAGGCGGAGCCCCGGATGGTCAGCGCCGGTCGGTCACTTGAGGGAGACGCTGGCTCCGGCGCCCTCGAGCGCCTCCTTGGCCTTGTCGGCCGTGGCCTTGTCGACCTTCTCCAGGACAGCCTTGGGGGCGGCCTCGACCAGCTCCTTGGCCTCCTTGAGACCCAGCGAGGTGAGGGCGCGCACCTCCTTGATGACGTTGATCTTCTTGTCACCAGCGGCCTCGAGGACGACGTCGAACTCGTCCTGGGCAGCGGCTTCCTCGCCGCCACCAGCGCCACCGGCGGCCGGGGCAGCAGCCACGGCCACGGGAGCGGCGGCGGTGACGCCGAAGGTCTCCTCGAACTGCTTCACGAACTCGGAGAGCTCGATCAGGGTCATCTCCTTGAAGGCCTCAAGGAGCTCGTCGGTGCTGAGCTTCGCCATGATGCGAACCTTTCTTTCAGGTGGACCGGTCGCGGATGCGCCGGGCCCGGGTTACAGGTGGTGGTCGGTGCCTGGGGATCAGGCGTCGGTGGACTCGGCAGCAGCCTCGGGAGCATCGTCGGCGGCCTCCTCGACGGGGGCCTCCTCCGCGGCGTCCTCGGTTGCTGCCGGGGCCTCCTCGGCGGGCGCCGGAGTACCGGCACCACCTGCGAGGATCGAGGGGTCCTCGGTCGCCTTCGCCTCCAGGGCGCCGGCGAGCCGGGCAGCCTGGGCGAGCGGGGCGTTGAGGAGGTAGACGGCCTGACTGAGCGACGCGAGAAGCGCGCCGGCCAGCTTGCCCAACAGGACCTCGCGCGACTCGAGATCGGCCAGCTTGGCGATCTCCTTCGCGTCGAGGATGTTGCCGTCCAGGACACCGCCCTTGATGATCAGGGCGGGATTGGCCTTGGCAAAGTCACGCAGACCCTTGGCCGCCTCGACCACGTCACCGTTGATGAAGGCGATCGCGGTGGGGCCGACCAGGAGGTCGTCGAAGCCGGAGATGCCCACCTTGTTGGCGGCGATCTTGGCCAGCGTGTTCTTGACCACGGCGTAGTTGGCGTCCTCGCCGAGGGAGCGGCGCAGATCCTGCAGCTCCTTGACGGTGAGGCCGCGGTAGTCGGTCAGCACTGCACCGTCGGCGACGTTGAAGAGCTCAACGATCTCGTCGACGGCTGCTTGCCTGTCTGCCCGCGCCATGGGTCTCCTTCCGGACTGGGAGACCGTCGCCCGGTGGACCGTGGAGAATGACGAACGCCCCGAGCGCAGGCTCAGGGCGTGGAACGGATCTGCACTGCTGCACATCCTGCTCTGAAATCCTGCGCGGGCCGTCCGCAGCTTCGCGGCACCTTCGGTCGAGCTGCATGCACAGCGCGACAACCGGCGGTCTCTGGTTTCGAGACCGGACTCTACGCACGCGGCGCCGCGGCCGCCAAATCGCGCCGGCGGAGCCGCTCAGCCCGGACGTCGGGCCACCAGCACGTCACGCTCGATCGCCTGGTCGACCCGGTGCACGAAGCCTCGCCACGGCCCCTCGTCGAGCGGCTCGAGGCCGGCGTCCACGAGCAGCGCGACAGCACGCTCGCGGGGCGCGACACGGGTGTTCCACGAGAGCCCGAGCGCTCCCCCGGGTCGGAGCACCGAGACCCATCCCGGCAGGGCGGCCCCCAGCAACGTGAGGGGGCTGCGCTCGAGGCGTCCCCGCGCGCGAGCGCCGTGCTGGACGCCGTACGGCGCGTCGGCGACGAGGGCGTCGAAGGAGGCGCTGCGGAAGAGCTCAGCGGCCCGGGTGGTGTCGGCGTGCACGAAACCCAGTCGGCGGACGTCGCCGACCTTCCAGGCGTCCTTGTCGGCCCCGACCGTGACCTCGAGACGGCGCCCCAGTCGCTCGCCCTCGCGGCGGATCGGGACGACCTCGGCGCTGTGCTTGAGCCGCTTGCGGCGCAACCAGGTGGTGAGGAAGGCCCGGTGGGCGTCGAAGTCCTTGGCGTCGACGTCGAGCCCGTCTGCGTCGCAGCCGTAGACGAGCGCCTGGTGCAGCGTCGATCCCCGCCCGCAGAGCGGGTCGAGAACGCGGATGGGTCGCTCCCGCTCGGCACCGGCTACCAGGTCGCCGCCGACGCCCGAGGCCCAGAGGGTGACGTTGAGCAGCAGCCGCGTGAAGAGCTCGTTGGTCTTGCCGACGTACTTCTGGATGGTCAGGAGGTCGTCGTCGAGGTGCCGCAGCGGCTGCAACGTGACCGGCTCCAGCAGGGAGCCGTCACGACGGAACAGCGCGTAGGCGCCGGAGAGCGTCGAGAGGTGGGCGATGTCGCGCGCATCGAGGTCCTCGGCGCTCGAGAAGGTCAGGTAGTCGACCCCTCCGAGCGTCCGGGTCGTCACGTCTCGGAGCCGGCCCCCGAGGACCATCGCGTCGAGGACAGCGGTCTCGGCCTCCAGCAGCGCCGGGGCGGCGGCGGAGTAGACACGGTTGGCGGAGGGGCGGACCAGCACGGCCCAGGAGCAAGCGACCACCCCACGATCCTAGATATCGACCGTTTGGCAAGATCAGGGGGTGACCAGCGCGCAGCACACCCCGACCGGACGTCTCGACACGCTCTCCCCCGACGACCTCGCGGCCTTCCGCGCGAGCAAGCAGGAGGAGTACGCCGCGCTGAAGGCCCGGGGCCTCACGCTCGACCTCACCCGGGGCAAGCCGTCGAGCGCCCAGCTGGACTTGTCGAACGCCCTGCTCACGCTGCCGACGACCACCAAGGACCGCTCGGGCGCCGACGTCCGCAACTACGGCGGGCTCGAGGGACTGCCCGAGCTGCGCGAGATCTTCGCCGAGCTGCTCTGGGTCGAGGTCGACCAGGTCGTCTGCGGGGGCAATTCCAGCCTCACGCTGATGCACCAGGTGCTCACCGGCCTGGTCCTGCACGGCGGACCCGGCTCGGAGCGGGCGTGGAAGGACGAGCCGGTCGTCAAGTTCATCTGCCCCGTGCCCGGCTACGACCGGCACTTCTCGATGCTGGCCGACCTCGGCATCGAGATGGTGAGCGTCGAGATGCACGACGACGGCCCGGACGTCGAGGCGGTTGCAGCACTCGTGAAGGACGACCCGGCGGTCAAGGGCATCTGGATCGTCCCGACCTACGCCAACCCGTCGGGCTCGGTGTGCTCGCAGGAGGTGGCCGCGGCGCTCATGTCCATGCCCACGGCGGCTCCTGACTTCCGGGTCTTCTGGGACAACGCCTACGCCTTCCACCACCTGACCGAGGACGAGGCGAAGAGCGCCGACGCCCTCAGCCTGGCCGCGGCCTCCGGACACCCCGACCGCCCGATCATGTTCGCCTCGACCTCCAAGATCACCTTCGCCGGAGCGGGGGTCTCGGTGCTCGCGGCCTCCGCGGCCAACAAGGCGTGGTACCTCGAGCACCTCGCCATGGCCTCGATCGGTCCCGACAAGATCAACCACCTGCGCCACGTGCAGTTCTTCTCCTCCCCCGACGGCGTGCGGGACCACATGCGCAAGCACCGCGAGATCATCGCGCCGAAGTTCGACGCCGTCGACGCCGCGCTGACCTCGGCGCTGCACGGGCTCGGGATCGCCGAGTGGACCCAGCCCAGCGGTGGGTACTTCGTGAACCTCGACGTCATGGACGGCACGGCCTCGCGCGTCGTCGAGCTGGCCAAGGGGGCCGGCATCAACCTGACACCGGCGGGAGCGTCGTACCCCCACGGCCACGACCCGCGCGACCGCAACATCCGCCTGGCGCCCACCTTCCCGGTGCTCGCCGAGGTCGAGGCGGCCATGGCCGGAGTCGCGACGTGCGTGGCGCTGGCCGCAGCGGAGAAGCTCGAAGGCCTCTGAGAGCTCCGGCGCTGGGCAAGGCCGCGAACGACGACGGCCCGCCACCCGTGAGGGCAGCGGGCCGGCGTGCGCGGCGCGGGGCTCAGCCTTCGGCCGAGTCGTCCTCGCCGGTGACGTTGCGGACGCGGTTCGGGTCGACCTGGACGCCAGGTCCCATGGTCGTCGAGAACGTGACCTTCTTCAGGTAGCGGCCCTTGGAGCTGGCGGGCTTGAGCCGCAGCACCTCCTCGAGCGCTGCTGCGTAGTTCTCGGCGAGGGCGGCCTCGGTGAAGGACGCCTTGCCGATGATGAAGTGCAGGTTGGCGTGACGGTCGACGCGGAACTCGATCTTGCCGCCCTTGATGTCGGTCACGGCCTTGGCCGGGTCGGGCGTCACGGTGCCGGTCTTCGGGTTCGGCATGAGGCCGCGGGGACCGAGCACGCGACCCAGTCGACCGACCTTGCCCATCATGTCGGGGGTCGCGACGACGGCGTCGAACTCGAGCCACCCACCGTTGACCTTCTCGATGAGCTCGTCGCCGCCGACGACGTCGGCGCCGGCCTCGCGGGCAGCCTCGGCCTTGTCGCCGTTGGCGAACACGAGGACGCGTGACGTCTTGCCGGTGCCGTTCGGCAGGCTGACGGTGCCGCGGATCATCTGGTCGGCCTTGCGCGGGTCGACCCCGAGACGCATGACGACGTCGACGGTCTCGTCGAACTTCTTCTTGGCGGTGGACTTGGCGATCTTGATCGCGGCCAGCGGGGCGTGGAGCTCGTCCTGGTCGAACGTCTCGATCGCCGCGCGGTAGGTCTTGCTGCGCTGCATGGGAACTCTTCTCTCATTCGTTGAACCGAAGGTGTGGTCGTCGTGAGCCAGCGCGGCTCTGCCACAGGTGCTCGGAAGCGGCCGTCGGGCCGCCTCCACGTCAGGCGGTGATCAGTCGGTGGTGACGCCCATCGACCGGGCGGTGCCCTCCACGATCTTCATGGCGGCATCGATGTCGTTGGCGTTGAGGTCGGGGAGCTTGGTGGTCGCGATCTCGCGCACCTGGTCCTTGGTCAGCTTGCCGACCTTGTCCGTGTGCGGGACGCCCGAACCCTTCTGCAGCCCAGCAGCCTTCTTGATCAGCTCGGCCGCGGGCGGCGTCTTGGTGATGAAGGTGAAGGAGCGGTCCTCGAAGATGGTGATCTCGACGGGGATGACGTTGCCGCGCATGGACTCGGTCTGGGCGTTGTAGGCCTTGCAGAAGTCCATGATGTTGACGCCGTGCGGGCCGAGGGCGGTACCGACGGGAGGGGCGGGCGTCGCGGCGCCGGCCTGGAGCTGCACCTTGACCAGCGCAGCGATCTTCTTCTTCGGAGGCATTCTCTATCTCTCTCTCGATCTGTGGTCATGACGAGGGCGTACGTCGCCCCCTGCCACTGGGTGTTGCTTCTGATGAGTGTGGACCGTCGGTGGTCGCGGGACGAAATCGCACCGGCTCCCACCGCGGTCGGCAGCTCGTGCGGTCAGACCTTCTGGATCTGGTTGAAGCTGAGCTCGACCGGGGTCTCGCGGCCGAAGATCTCGACGAGCGCCTTGACGCGCTGCGACTCGGCGTTGATCTCGGTGATCGTGGCGTGCAGCGTCGCGAACGGACCGTCGACCACCATGACGGAGTCGGAGATGTCGAAGTCGACGACCTCGATCTGCTTCTTGAGCGACCCGGAGCCGCCCGAGGGCGACGGGGTGCCGGCGGCAGCAGCGGCGACCTCGGCCTCGGCCATCACCTCGGTCTTCAGCATGTTCTCGACCTCGTCCATGCTCAGCGGCACGGGCTGGTGGCTGTTGCCCACGAAGCCGGTGACCGACGGCGTGTGGCGCACGGCCGACCACGACTCGTCGGTGAGGTCCATGCGCACCAGCACGTAGCCGGGCAGCGAGGGCTTCTTGCGGGTGCGGCGCTGACCGTTCTTGATCTCGACGATGTCCTCGATGGGGACCACGATCTCGTGGATGTAGTCCTCCATGTTGAGCGAGACGATCCGGTTCTCCAGGTTCGACTTCACCCGGTTCTCCATGCCGGAGTAGGTGTGGACGACGAACCACTCGCCCGGCTTGGCCCACAGCTCACGGCGGAACGCCTCGAGCGGGTCCACGTCGACGACCTCGCCGGCCTCTGCGTCGAGCTCGGCCTCGCCCTCGATGCCGGCGTCCAGGACGGCGTCGGTGGTCTCGGCGGCGGCCTCGTCGGCGAGGTCGGCCTCGACGGCGACGATGTCCTCGATCGGTTCGGCGGTGGGGTCGAGCTCGGGGTCGATCGCGTCGTCGACCGGGTCGTCGTCGGTGTCGACGTTCAGAGGATCCGTGCCCTCGGCAGCACCCTCGGTGGCCTCGACGACGTCGTCGACCATCTCCGGAGTCTCGCTCGGCTCGAGGTCGTCACCGACGACGTCGGTGCCATCTGTGGCCTCGGTGGACTCGGGGAACTGCTCAGACACGTGTTGCTCCATCGATTGCTGGTCTAGCTGGTGGGCGCACCACACCGGGGAGGCGGGCGCGTGCTGCCGGGGCGCCGGCGGCGAGCGGATCAGATGTTGTCGCCGCCGGTGAAGATCGCGAAGGCGAGCTTTCCGAACCCCAGGTCGAGCACGGAGACGAGCGACATCATCACGATCACGAAGACCATGACCACGATGAAGTAGGTGACCAGCTGCTCCTGGGTCGGGTAGACCACCTTGCGGAGCTCGGCGACCACCTGACGGTAGAAGGTCGGGATGCTCGTGCGCCTCGGCGCGTCACCGGACCTGTCGTCCCGGTCACCGCGTACGACACTGCTGTCCGACACGCCATTCACCTCTTGTCTGCGTCGTCATGGTTTGAGCTGCTGACCTGGTTCGTGCAGGGCACGAGGGACTTGAACCCCCAACCTTCGGTTTTGGAGACCGATGCTCTGCCAGTTGAGCTAGTGCCCTTCGTCGATCGGCCCCGTGCCGGTGCCTGGCTGCTCGCGCACTGCACGAGGGCACGGCAAAGCATGGGGAAGATCCACCGCCGGGGAGTCTACGACCACAACGAAGCAGAGGTCCAAAACGCCCCCGCCGGCCGGCCCGCCGATGCCGTCCTACGATGGGCCGATGCGAGACCTCCTCGCGCTCCCCAAGGCGCACCTGCACCTGCACTTCACCGGGTCGATGCGCCACGAGACGTTGACCGAGCTCGCGCAGCGCGACCGGATCGCGTTGCCCGACTCCCTGGTCAGCCAGTGGCCGCCCCAGCTGAGCGCCGCGGACGAGAAGGGCTGGTTCCGCTTCCAGCGCCTCTACGACGTCGCTCGCTCGGTGCTGCGTACCGAGGACGACGTACGACGCCTGGTGCTGGAGGCGGCGCAGGACGACGTGCGCGACGGCGGTCGGTGGCTGGAGATCCAGGTCGACCCCAGCGGGTACGCCGCCCGCTTCGGCGGCATCACCGCCTTCACCGACCTGGTGCTGGACGCCGTGGCCGATGCCTCGGCCCGCACCGGTCTCGGGATCGGCCTGGTGATCGCGGCGAACCGCACGCGCCACCCGCTCGACGCTCGTACGCTGGCCAGGCTCGCCGCGCAGTACGCCGGTCGCGGGGTCGTGGGCTTCGGGCTCTCCAACGACGAGCGCCGCGGCAGCACCTCCGACTTCGCGGGCGCCTTCTCGATCGCCGAGCGCGCCGGTCTCGCCCTCGTGCCGCACGGCGGGGAGCTGAGGGGGCCTGAGCACGTGCGGGTGTGCCTCGACGAGCTCGGCGCCGACCGCCTCGGTCACGGCGTCCGCAGCGCCGAGGACCCCGACCTGCTGGCCCGCATCGTCGACGCCGGGGTCGCGCTGGAGGTCTGCCCGGTCTCGAACGTGGCGCTGGGCGTCTACAGCGACCTGACGTCGGTGCCGCTCCCGACGCTGCTCGAAGCCGGCGCGACGGTGGCCCTGGGCGCCGACGACCCCCTGCTCTTCGGTTCTCAGCTCGCCGGCCAGTACGCCACCATGCGCGCCGCCCACGAGCTCACCGACGAGACGCTCGCCGAGCTGGCCCGGATGTCGCTACGCGCCTCGCGGGCACCCACCGAGCTGCGCGACGCCGCACTCGCAGACGTCGACGCCTGGCTCGCCGCCGAGCCGGCCGCTCGCTGAGTGTCGGCCGCTCGGTCAACGGCTGCTAGAGCTCGCAGCCGAGCAGCACCGGCTCGTTGACCAGCCGGATGCCGTAGGCCGCCTCCACGCCGTCGCGCACCGTGCGCGCCAGGCTCAGCAGCTCGTCGGTGCTGGCGCCGCCGCGGTTGGTCACCGCGAGCGTGTGCTTGGTCGACAGCGACACCCGGACTCCGTCGTCGCCGGCGTAGCCCTTGCCGAACCCGGCGTGCTCGATCAGCCAGGCGGCGCTGGTCTTCACGAGGTCGCCGTCGGCCGGCCAGGCCGGGGCGCCGTCCGGCACCTCTGCGGCCGCCACGACCGGGTTGGTGAAGAACGACCCGGCGCTCCAGGTGTCGTGGTCGTCGGGGTCGAGCACCATGCCCTTCCCGGCGCGCAGGCCCAGGACGGCGTCACGGACCGCGCCCAGCGGCGCCCGCTCCCCCACGGCGACGCCGAGGGTGCGCGCCAGCTCGGCGTACCCGACGGGCGCCGAGAGCGTGCCCTGCCGCAGCTGGAAGGTGACGTCGAGGACGACGTGGCGGCCGGGTTCGGCCTTGAAGCGCGAGTGACGGTAGCCGAACCCGCAATCGGCTGCGGCGAGCGTGCGGAGTCGGCCGTCGCGGCGGTCCCAGACCCGCACACGCGCGATCGTCTGGGCGACCTCCTGACCGTAGGCGCCGACGTTCTGGATCGGGCTGGCCCCGGTGGAGCCGGGGATGCCCGACAGCGCCTCCAGACCGACCCAGCTGCGCGCGACGGCAGTGGCGACGAGGTCGTCCCAGCCCTCCCCCGCGGCGACCGTGACCAGGGCTCCCCCGCACCCGGGCGCGTCGCCCGCACCCGCGTCGACGTCGGCGCTGATGCCACGCGTGGCGACCCGGACGACGGTGCCGGCGAACCCGGCGTCGGCGACCACCAGGTTGCTGCCGCCACCGAGCACGAGCAGCGGTTCGCCGGCGGCGTCCGCCTCGGTGACGGCTTCCAGCAGCTCGGCCTCCGTGTGGGCGGTGACGAACGTCCGCGCGGGCCCACCCAGGCGCAGGGTCGTGTGGTCGGACAGCCGCGTGGGACCGGTGGGGTCAGCCACGGAGCCGGGCCTGCGCACCGCGAGGCCCGAAGACCGAGGCGTCGTCGCAGCGGACCGCGACCGAGATGACCGAGCCCGTGGCGTCCGGGTCGCCGGAGGTACGCCTGACGGCACTCATCGAGACCTCGACGCCGTCGGCCGGGACGACGACGGGCTTGACGAACTTGCCGCCCAGCTCGAGGACGTCGTCCTGGGCGACCCCGCACTCGGCGAGGTAGCGACCGACGAGGGCGAGGGTGAACATGCCGTGCGCGATCACGCCGGGCAGCCCGACGCTGCGAGCGAGGTCCTCGTCCTGGTGGATCGGGTTGTGGTCGCCGCTGGCGGCGGCGTAGGCCACCAGGTCGGCGCGGGTGATCCGGTAGGTGCGCGGCTCGAGCTCCACGTCGCTCACGCCTCCTCGTCTGCGGTGCCGGTGGCGGCGCGGTGCACCAGGGTGGCCGTGCCGGTGCAGACGAGCGCGCCGTCGGCGTCGGTGACCGTGCTCGTCGTCGCGACGATGTCGTTCCCGCCGATCTGGCGCAGGGTCGCGACACTCAGCGCCACCGTGAGGTGGTCGCCGGCCACGACCGAGCGTTCGTAGGCGAACTTCTGCTCGCCGTGCACGATGCGCGAGAGGTCGAGGTGCTCGGCCTCGAGGAAGCCCATCATCGCCGCGAAGGCCGGCACGATCGGGAAGGTCAGGGGCGCCGGACCGCCGTCGTAGGTCTGGCCGAGCGACGCCGCGAAAGCCGCGACAGCCTCCGCCGTGACCTCGTAGGCGGGCGGGGACGGATAGGTCCGGCCGATGATCGAGGCATCCACAGGGTCGAACGTAACGCAGACGAGCCCGCCCCCCGGAGGGGACGGGCTCGATCTGAGAGTGCGGGTGCGCCGGCGTCAGCCGACCAGCAGCGTCAGCGGGTCTCGCGGTGCGCCTGGTGGCAGCGGCAGCGCGGACAGAACTTCGCGAGCTCCATGCGGTCGGGGTTGTTGCGGCGGTTCTTCTTGGTGATGTAGTTGCGCTCCTTGCATTCCACGCACGCGAGCGTGATCTTGGGGCGAACGTCGGAGCTCTTGCTGGCCACGGTCTGTCCTTTGAGTAACTGGTGCGGTTGGTCGGTGCGGTAGCGGGAGCGGGACTTGAACCCGCGACACCACGATTATGAGTCGTGTGCTCTAACCACCTGAGCTACCCCGCCGCGATGTGGTGGTGACTCCGGTTGGATCACACCCAGAGCCCCTTTACGGAATCGAACCGTAGACCTTCTCCTTACCATGGAGACGCTCTGCCGACTGAGCTAAAGGGGCAACGACGAAGAACGATACACAGGGGGTAGACGAATGAAGAAATCGGATGCAGGGGGCCCGTTCTACGGGCTCGTCGCCGCCCCCCAGGCGACCTCCGACGGCTTCTCCGCGACGGTCGATCCGCAGCTCACCACAGCCGGCCCGTGGACCTCCGAGGCCCAGCACGGCGGCCCGCCGGCGGCCCTCCTGGCGTGGTCGATCGAGTCGCTCCCCGAGGCGTCCGGCGCGGTGGTGGGCCGGTTCACGATGGAGCTCTGGGGTCCGATCCCGCTCACGAAGCTGCGCGTCACCGCGCGCGTCGTCCGCTCGGGGCGGTCGGTGCGTCTGGTGCGCGCAGACCTGGTCGACATCGCCCGTGACCGGGTCGTGGCGACCGCGCAGGCCTGGCTCTTCCCGGCGACGCCGGACGGGCCGGCAGCGCCCTCGGGCAGGCTCGAGCACGGACCGGACGACGGCGTCCCGCACCAGCGTCCGAGCGCCTGGGGAGGTGGCTACCTCGACGCGATCGAGTGGCGCTGGATCACCGGCGCGGTCGACACCCCCGGCCGCGGCGTGGTCTGGATGCGCTCTCCCGACCTCCTCGACGGCCGGGTGATCTCACCGGTCCAGCGTCTGCTCGCCTGCGTCGACTCCGCCTCCGGCGCCGGCGCCGCGCTCGACGTCGCCGACTGGGCGTTCCTCAACACCGACCTCACCGTGCACGTGCTGCGACCACCCGTGGGCGAGTGGGTCTGCCTCGACGCCGACACCACCCTGGGGCCGGGCTCGGTCGGCATCGCGACGTCCACGGTGTACGACGAGCTGGGGCTGGTCGCGCGGTCGGCCCAGGCCCTGTTCGTGGCCCGCCGCTGATGACGCGCTGGGCTTCGTCGACGGCCTCCGGCCGACCTCGCGGGGGCTTCGTCGCCGGCCTCGCAGGCGCTCGGCCTGCTCAGCCTCCGGCCGGCCTCGCTGGCGCTCGGCCTGCTCAGCCTCCGGGGCGCTCGGCCGGCTCAGCCGCCGAGGGGTGACCCGATGCGCGCGAACGGCTGGGCCTGCTCGAGCTCGTAGGCCAGCTCGAGGAGCGTGGACTCGCGGCCCGCGCCGGCGGCGAACATCATTCCCTGCGGCAGCCCGGCCGCCGTCTGGCACAGCGGCAGGGAGAGGGCGGGGTCGCCGGTGACGTTCTGCAGCGGGGTGAAGGCCACCCACTCCTGCAGGCGTCCGATGATCGTGTCGTAGTCCTGGGTGGGGTCGAGGTACCCGACGCGCGGAGTCTGCGCTGCCAGGACCGGCGTGAGAGTGACGTCGTACGACTCGTGGTGGACCGCGGACAGCGTGGACGCCTTGCGCAGACGGCCGATCGTGCCCGGCACCCGGTGCAGGTTGCGCAGGGCATGCCGCGCCAGGCCGAGGGTGAGGTGGTCGAGGCGGTGGCGGTCCCACGAGGTGCCGTGGGTGCGACGACCGGTGCGCACCATGACCAGCGCCAGCACCGACCAGTAGAGGAGGAAGTCGTCGCGGAAGCCGTCGGGCACCGGGGGGTCGACCTCCTCGACACGGTGACCCATCCGCTCCAGGAGGGCGACGGTGTCCAGGGTCAGTCTGGCGACCTCGGGCGTGGCGCTCACGCCGACGCCGGAGGTGTTGAACCCGATCCGCAGCCGCTTGTGGCTCGGACGGGTGATGTCGCCGACCGGCGGCAACGCCAGGTTGCGGTAGACGTGCTCGGCCTCGCGCACGAACGCCGCAGTGTCGCGCACCGACCGGGTCAGGACGCCGTCGGCGACGATGCGCACCGGCATGTCGCGCATCAGCTTGTCCTGAGCGATCCGGTCGCGCGTCGCCTTGAGCCCCACCAGCCCGTTGACCGACGCCGGAATCCGGATGGATCCCCCGCCGTCGTTGGCGTGCGCGATCGGAACGGCCCCGGACGCCACGAGCGCGGCCGAGCCGGCCGACGACGCCCCGGCGACGTGCTCGGTCGACCACGGCGAGCGCACCGGCCCCAACCGTGGGTGCTCGGCGGCGGCCGAGAACCCGTACTCCGAGAGCTGGCTCTTGCCGAGCGGGATCAAGCCGGTCGCGAGGTACATCCGCGCGAAGTCACCGTCTCGCTTCTCGGGTCGCGGCGCCCAGGCGTCCGCGCCGTCCTGCGTCGGCATGCCGGCCACGGCCACGTTGTCCTTGATGACGGTGGGGACGCCGGCGAAGTAGCCGTCACGTGGTGACGCCGCCTCGAGGCGAGCGCGGTCGAAGGTCCGAAAAGCCATCGCTCCGAGGACGGGGTCGACCTTCTCGACCCGCGCGATCGACGCCTCGACCACCTCCGGCACCGACACCTCCCCGGCGTGCAGCGCACGCACGAGTCCGACCGCGTCGTGCTCGCCGAGGGCGTCGTCGGTCACGGCCGTCACCTGGTGCAGGTCAGTCATGACGCCGAATGTAGTGGGCTCCGCTGCCGGGCCCGGGCAGATCCGGCGAGGAGCGCGAGCAGACGGGAGCGGATCCGGCAGACCGCCGACAGGTCAGGCACCGCGCCGGTGGCAGCCGACGAGGTGGGGGTCGAAGAGGCCGATCGCCTCCATCAGCGCATACATCGTGGTGGGCCCGACGAACACGAAGCCGCGACGCTTGAGCTCCTTCGACAGGGCCGTCGACTCGGCGGACGTCGTCGCCATCGACGTGGTGTCGACCGGCGCCGGTGCCACCGCGGGCGCGAACGACAGCACGAGGGCCTCGAGCCCCTCCTGCTCGCGCAGCGCCACGGTGGCCGCGGCGTTGGTGATGGCAGCCGAGACCTTGAGACGGTTGCGCACGATCCGGGCATCGCCCATCAGTCGCGCGTGGTCGGCGGCGTCGTACGCAGCGACCGCGTCGGCGTCGAAGCCGACGAAGACCTCGCGGAAGGCCTGCCGCTTGTGGAGGATCGTCGACCACGACAAGCCCGACTGGAAGGCCTCCAGGGTGAGGCGCTCGAGGTAGGCGGCCTCACCGTGGACCCGCGTGCCCCACTCGGTGTCGTGGTAGTCGCGCATCTCGCCGGCCGAACGGCCCGCCCACGGACAGCGCAGGACGCCGTCGTCCCCCGGCAGTGGACCGCTCACCCGCGCAGGAGCTGACGCGGCAGCTGCAGCAGGACGGTGAAGGTGCTGCCCCGACCGGGCATGCTCGCCACCTCGATGGTGCCGCCCATGAGGGCCACGAGCTGTCGCGTGATGGCGAGACCGAGGCCGGTGCCGCCGTACTGCCGGGTGATCGAGGAGTCGGCCTGGCGGAACGACTCGAAGACCATCCGCTGCTGCTCGCCGGTGAGACCCATGCCGGTGTCGAGGACGTCGAAGCGGACCCCGATGGAGTCGGCGGTGGCGCCGAAGCTCGACACCTTGAGCGTCACCCGACCCGACGTGGTGAACTTCGCCGCGTTGCCGACGAGGTTGGCCAGCACCTGGTGGATGCGATCGGCGTCGCCGATCAACGGTCCGGCGAGGCTGGGGTCGCAGCTGGTCACGAACTCCAGCCCCTTGTCACGCACGGCCGGACCCATCACCGTCGTGGTCCAGTCGACGAGCGCCGCCACGTAGAACGGCTCGAGCACCAGCTCGGCCTTGCCGGCCTCGATGCGCGAGAAGTCCAGGATCTCGTCGACCAGCGAGAGCAACCGCTGGCCCGACCGGTTCATGATCGACCACAGGGTCGACTGCTGGGCGTCGAGCGTCGTCTCGGTGAGGAGCTCGAGGGCCGCCAGGACGCTGGTCAGCGGGGTGCGGATCTCGTGGCTCACGTTGGCGAGGAACATCGACTTCGCCATCGTCGCCGACTCGGCGGCCCGGACGGCCTCGTCCAGGACCTGCTGCACCCGGATCCGCTCGGTGACGTCCTCGGAGGTCCCCTGGACGCCGATCACCTCGTCGTCCACGACGATCGGGAGGCAGAAGACGTCGATCTCACCCCAGCTGCCGTCCCGGCGACGGAAGCGGGCCTCGAGCCGCTTCGACTCCCGCTTCAGGATTGCCGCGAAGTGCTCGAGCATCCGGCTCCGGTCCTCGGGAGCCAGGATGTCGGTGAACGGCACACCGATCAGCTCGGCCTCGGTGTAACCACCACCCTGCGACCGCGCCGCTGGGTTGACCGCGGTGAACCTGCCCTCGAGGTCGAGCGAGAAGGCGCCGTGCGGGTGGTGCTCGAGGAGGGCCTCGAGCCTGGCCCGGACCTCGCGCAGCTCACGCCCCTGCACCGCTGCGTCCGCGTCGAGAGGTGCGCTCACCGGCGCTCCTTGAGTCGGACGCCGGGCAGCGCGGGCGCGGGGATCGGGGCCAGCGACTCACCGACCGGGCGCCCGAAACGTCCATCGCCGAGCCTGGCGGGCCCTGCAGGCCCGTCGGGGAAGAGCTGAGCCTGCCAGGCCTCGCGCGCCTCGACGACGTCCTCGTGCGTGCGGGCGACGAAGTTCCACCACATGACGATGGGCTCGCCGAAGGGTGGACCGCCCAGGAGCAGCAGCCGGACGGGTTCGTCGCCGGCGACGAGCACCAGTACTTCCTGCCCCGTCGGCAGGTAGACGAGGTCGTGGGCGGTTGCGGCAGCCCCGTCGACGTCGACGTCACCGTGGTCGACCAGCACGCCGTGCTCGAACCCGGGGTCGACGCCCAGCCGCACGGTCGCGCCGGCCTCGATGCGGAGCTCGGCGCCGAGCACCGCGGTGGCCGTCGCCACGGGTGAGGTCTCGCCGAGCAGCGAGCCCAGGAAGACCCGCGCCTCGAGACCCGGACCGACGACCGGGTCGGGAACGTGGTGGGCGAAGGCGGGATCACCGTCGCGGGCGTGCTCGGGGAGCGCGATCCAGAGCTGGGCGCCGTGCAGCACCGTGGTCTCGGTGGTGGAGACCTCGGAGTGGCTGATGCCGCGGCCCGCGGTCATCAGGTTGACCTCACCGGGCCGCACCGCGGCATGGTTGCCGGCGCTGTCGCGATGGGTGATCTCACCGGTGAAGAGCCAGCTGACGGTCTGCAGGCCGACGTGGGGGTGCGGGGCGACGCTCATGCCGCCGGTGCTCGCGACCGGGTCCGGCCCGTAGTGGTCGATGAAGCACCACGCACCGATCAACGTGCGCGAGCGCGAGGGAAGGGTACGACGAACGGTCATCGCCCGAGGCCCGCCGAGGGGGACCTCGCGAGGGGTCAGCACCTCGACCCCGGCCCCGACGGGCTCCCGGGGCGCGCTCGCCACGGCGCGCGACACCCCTTCGACACTGCTCACCAGCTCATCGTCCCACTCCCCGACCCGCTGGTCAGGGCAACGCGCTCATGGACTCGATCACGACCTCGGTCAGACCCGGCGCGGCTGCAGGCGCACGATCACCGACTTCGAGGTCGGGGTGTTGCTCTCGTCGGCCGTCGAGTCGAGAGGGATCAACGGATTGGTCTCGGGGTAGTACGCCGCTGCACAACCCAGGGGCTGTTCGTAGCCGATCACCCGGAAGTCGGGGGCGGTGCGCTCGGTGCCATCAGCGGCCTCGCTGACCAGGTCGACGTGATCGCCGTCGTCGAGACCGAGGTGGCGCAGGTCGTCGGGGTGCACGAACACGACCCGGCGTCCGCCCTTGACACCGCGGTAACGGTCGTCGAGGCCGTAGATCGTGGTGTTGAACTGGTCGTGGCTGCGCAGGGTCTGCAGCAGCAGCCGACCCTCGGGCACCTCGATCACCTGCAGCGGGTTGACGCTGAAGACGGCGCGCTCCGAGGGAGTGACGAACGTACGGGAGTCGCGCGGGGGGTGTGGCAGCACGAAACCACCGGGGCGGCGGCTGCGCTCGTCGTACTCCTCACAACCGGGGACGACGCGCGCGATGCGGTCGCGGATGGCGGTGTAGTCGGTGCGGAACTCCTCCCACGGGATGTCGTGGCGCTCACCCAGGGTCGCCTTCGCCAGCGAGCAGATGATGTCGACCTCCGAGCGCAGGTGGGGTGAGGCCGGCGTCAACGGTCCGTGCGAGGCGTGCACCGCCGACATCGAGTCCTCGACGGTGATCCGCTGCTCGAGGCCACCGGTGCGGTCGCGCTCGGAGCGCCCCAGGGCCGGCAGGATCAGCGCCTCGGTGCCGTGGACGACGTGCGAGCGGTTGAGCTTGGTCGACACGTGCACCGTCAGGTCGGCGTTGCGCATCGCCTGCTCGGTCACCGCGGTGTCGGAGACGGCCGCGGTGAAGTTGCCGCCCATGCCGAGGAAGAAGCGGGCCCGGCCGTCGCGCAGGGCGCGCACCGCATCAACGGTGTCGTGGCCGTGCTCGCGCGGCGGGTCGAAGCCGAACTCCGCCTGGATCGAGTCGAGGAACTCCGGCGGCGACTTCTCCCAGATGCCCATCGTGCGGTCACCCTGCACGTTGGAGTGACCACGCACCGGGCAGAGACCGGCGCCGGGCTTGCCGATGTTGCCTTGCAGCAGCGCGACGTTGACGATCTCCTTGATGATCGCCACCGAGTTGCGGTGCTGGGTGATGCCCATCGCCCAGCAGAACACCGTGGCGGAGGAGTTGCGCAACATCTCGGCGGCCTCCTCGATCTGGGCTCGCGACAGTCCGCTGGCCCGCTCGATCTCGGCCCAGTCGATCTGCGCGAGGTGCGCGACGAGGGCCTCCAGGCCCACGGTGTGCTCCTCGACGAAGTCGCGGTCGATCGCGTCGACCGACACGAGGTGCGCGGCGATTCCCTGGAACAGGGCCAGGTCGCCGTTGATCCGCACCGGCAGGTGCAGGTCGGCGAGGTCCGTGCCGTTGCCGACCCATCCACGGACCTTCTGCGGGTTGCGGAAGTTGACGAGGCCGGCCTCGCGAAGCGGATTGATGGCGAGGATCTTCGCTCCGCTGCGCTTGGCCTTCTCGAGCGCGCTCAGCATCCGCGGGTGGTTGGTGCCGGGGTTCTGGCCGGCGACGATGATCAGCTCGGCGCTCTCGACGTCCTCGAGCGAGACCGACCCCTTGCCGATCCCGATGGTGTCGGCCAGCGCCACCGACGTCGACTCGTGGCACATGTTCGAGCAGTCGGGCAGGTTGTTGGTGCCGAAGGCGCGAGCGAAGAGCTGGTAGGCGAACGCCGCCTCGTTGGACGTCTTGCCGGAGGTGTAGAAGATCGCCTCGTCGGGGCTCGCGAGCCCCTTGAGCCGCTCGGCCATCAGCGCGAAGGCGTCCTCCCACGAGATCGGCTCGTAGTGCGTGGCGCCGGCCCGCAGCACCATCGGCTCGGTGATCCGGCCCTGCTGCCCCAGCCAGTACTCCGTGCGCTCCTCCAGCTCGGCGAGCGAGTGCTCGGCGAAGAACTCGGGCCCGACCCGGCGCAGGGTCGCCTCCTCGGTCACCGCCTTCGCGCCGTTCTCGCAGAACTCCGCGGTGTGACGGTGCGCCGGGTCGGGGTCGGGCCAGGCGCAGCCCTGGCAGTCGAACCCGTCCGCCTGGTTGAGGCGAAGCAGCGTCTGTGCGGTGCGCACCGGACCCATCTGCCCCATCGCCCGCTTCATCGACACCATGACGGCGGTCGCGCCGGCGGCGGCGTGCGACTCCCCGCTCACGGTGACGTCGGACTCGTCGATGTCGTCGGCTGGGGCCTTGCTGAGCGGGCTGATGGATCGGCGCAGCGGGGAGGTCATGGCTCCATCCTGTCCCGTCCGGTCAACTCTGCGCCTCGCCCCGGAGGAGGCCCTGCGGGAGGCCCCGGAGGAGGCCCGGAAGGACGCCCGGAAGGACGCGGCTTCTGCGGCAGCTGGCGACCCAGCTCACCGCCGATACGGCCGTAGTACGGGCGCCCGTGGTCGGCGTGCTCGTCGCGCCGGAAGGCCAGGACGTGCCCACCGACCTGCACCCGCGCCCCGGTGCGCAGGATCTGCCGCTCGACGACGGCGCCGTGCACCCGGGTGGTGCCGGAGGCGGCGACGACGACCCACTCGTCGTCCTGGTCGTGGTGCACCGTGGCGTGCAGCTCTTCGAGACCGGCCAGCTCGATCCCGCTGCCCGGGCGCGAGCCGATCGTCAGTCCGTCCTCGAGCCAGAAGACCGGCTGCCTCTCCCCGCCCCACACCCTCGCCTTCTCCAGCACCAGGCGCGCGCTCCCGCCACGACCCGGGTCGTGCGTCGTGGTGACCACGCGCCGCGCCCGAGGTGCAAAGGTCGGAGCGACGGGCCACAGCGTCGCCGGCGGGAACATCGCCGCCGTCGGCAGCACGGGCTCGCTGTCGCGGACCCGCGAGCGGGCCGACGTCCAGGCGCCGCGCAGGCTGCCCAGGCGGATGCGCTTCGAGCCGGTGGCGCGACGTTGCCACCAGGGGGCGCGCACGGCTCCCAGCGTGACCAGGTGGACCTGCTCGTGCTCGACGCGGACCCGGATGCCGCGCTCGGCGAACGACTCCGCCAGCGCGCGGATGCCGGCGGCGTCCCCCGCGCCGGCGAAGGCACCGGGGTCGCTGACCTCCAGCGTGAGTCGGTTGTCGGAGCCGTGCAGGCGACCGGTGACCGGCTCCGTGCCGTCGCGCTCGAGGGAGAAGGACAGGTCGGCGTCGACCGTGGTGCTGGTCGCGCGGGCCACGGTCAGGCCTGACCGTTCCCGGGGGCGCGACGCACCGCCGGGGCCTGGGCGGCGCTGACGCTGTCACTGGTGGTCACGGTGAGGGTGCCGTCGATCTTCCACGTCGCGCGCGGTGCGTCGACACCGGTGTCGCGCGGGACCTCGACCGAGACCTCCTCGAAGCGGTAGTGGATCGCGGCCTGGCGGCCGGTGAGGAAGTCCCACATCCTCTGGCCGAGGTCGGTCCAGTCGAGGACGTCGTCGTCCTGGCCGTCGAGGGAATAGCTGCTGGTTGCCATGATCGGGCTCCTCCTGCTGGTGCGGCACGTGGTCGCGTCGGACCCCCAGTGGAGCCCTCCGTCGCCTCGACCGGCACACCCCTTGGGAAGGACCGGGGCCCCGCGGGCTCGGGTCAGGGACGCCCGCCCGCCCACGTCCAGGCATAGGCCGGGTCCTCGCACGCCAACCCGCCCTCGCCGAGCTCGAGTGCGGCGAAGGTGTCGACCATGACGGCCGACTCCTCGAAGAACTCCGCGCCCAACGAGGCCTCGATCGCCTCCGGCTGCGGACCGTGCGCGTGGCCTCCGGGGTGCAACGAGATCGAGCCGAGCCCGATGCCCGAGCCCTTGCGCGCCTCGTAGTCGCCGCCGACGTAGAACATGACCTCGTCGCTGTCGACGTTCGAGTGGTAGTAGGGCACCGGGACCGCCAGCGGGTGGTAGTCGACCTTGCGGGGCAGGAAGTTGCAGATCACGAAGCCCTGGGCCTCGAAGACCTGGTGCACCGGAGGCGGCTGGTGCACCTTGCCGGTGATCGGCATGTAGTCGTCGATGTTGAACGTGTAGGGGTAGAGACAGCCATCCCAGCCGACGACGTCGAAGGGGTGGGTGGCGTAGGTGAGCCGGGTGCCGACGACCTGGCCCTGCGCGCGGTGCTTCACGAGCACCTCCACCTCTTCGGACGCCTGCTCGCGGTCGAGCTGGTGCACGTCGTCGGGGCCGTGCAGGTCGCGCTCGCTGTACGGCGCGTGCTCGAGCAGCTGGCCGTAGCGCGAGAGGTAGCGCTTGGGCGGGGCGACGTGGCTGTTGGCCTCGATCGCGTAGAGCTGTGAGGGGGTCTGCGGCACCCAGCGGTGGGTCGTCGCCCGGGGGATCACGACGTAGTCGCCGGTGCGGTAGCTCAGCACGCCGAACACGGTCTCGACCGTGCCGGCGCCGAGCTCGACGTAGACGCACTCGTCGCCGATCGCGTTGCGGTAGAGCGGGCTCGGGCCCGCCTCGGCGCCGGCCGTGACGACGTAGGAGATCCGCACGTCGTTGTTGCCGAGCACGAGCCGCCGGCCGAGGACGGCGTCGGTGCCGGTCTCGAGCTGGTGCAGCCTGAGGTGGCGCGGCTTGAGGGGGTGGTTGGGCATGCGCGTCTGGTCGGGCAGGTCCCAGACCTCGGAGGCGGTGATCGCCGACGGCACCCCGCGGTGGTAGAGCAGCGAGGAGTCCGAGGAGAACCCCTCCTCCCCCATCAGCTCCTCGTAGTAGAGGGCGCCGTCGGGGTCGCGGTGCTGGGTGTGTCGCTTCGGCGGGACCGTGCCGAGCCGTCGGTAGTACGCCATGCCTGGCAGGCTATCCCCGTGGAGACGCCGCAGTGACCACCGACACCTGGGACCGGTTCGTCGACGACGCCAGCCCGCTGAGCGAGCAGCCCCGACCTGCCCGGTGGTCCGCCGCGGCGTGCCTCGCCCTCCCGCGGTGACCGGCTCGTCGACGACGAGGACCTTCCGCGCCTCGGTGCCTACCGAGGCGACCTGCGCCTGGTGGTGACCTCGGGTGCCGGGCAGGTCGCCGGTCCGGCGAGGTACTGCCACGACCGCGGGCTCGAGGTCAGCGCGCTCGACCTGACCGTGCGCGACCTCGCCGACCCGGCGGGCAGCACCCGGCGCCTCGTGGCAGCGGTCGACGCCGTCCTCGACGCGGGCGTCCTGCAGGAGGACACCGTCGTCCACCTGCGCGTCAGCGGCGAGCTGAGCCCCGCCTGGTTGTCGGCGATCGACGCCGCTGCCGAGCGCGAGTGGGTCGTGGCGCTCCCCCTCGACCGGCTCGATCCCGAGTCGTGGATCGACGCGGCCATGGACCGCGACACCAAGGTCTCGTTCGTGGGAGGCACGGTCGAGCAGGCGGTCGCCGGAGTCGCCACGGCTGCTCGCCTGTGGGGTGGCGACACCGACCTGCGCCGCGCCCGGCGCTGGGTCCACAGCTGGGCGACGTCCGAGCCCGACGCCGCACTCGACCATCTGCAGTCGCTGTGACGGGCGCGCCGAGCACGGCGGGGGTCGCGGACGGTTTCGGCCTCGACCACCTTCCGTACGGCGTCTTCTCCCTCGACGGCGGCCCGCGGCGGGTCGGCGTCCGGTACGGCGCGGCGGTCCTCGACCTCGCCGTCGCGGTCGGGCGACCCGAGCTGGCCTCGCCGTCCCTCAACGCGTTCCTGTCGCTCGGTCCGGAGGTCTGGCAAGAGGTGCGCGCCGAGGTCGTCGCGCTGCTCGAGGACGACGTCGACGCCGCGGCGCTCGTGCCGCTGCGCGACGTCGCTCTGCACCTGCCGTTCGAGGTCGCCGACTACGTCGACTTCTACGCCTCCGAGCACCACGCGACGAACGTCGGGCGACTCTTCCGCCCGGACGGTGAGGCCCTGCTGCCCAACTGGAGGCACCTGCCGGTCGGCTACCACGGCCGGGCCGGCACGGTGGTCGCGTCGGGCACGCCCGTCGTCCGCCCGAGCGGCCAGCGCGGACCCGGCGACGTCGGCCCCACCCGGCGCCTCGACCTCGAGGCCGAGCTCGGCTTCGTCGTCGGCGTCGCGTCCACGCCGGCAGAACCGGTCGCTGCGGGGGCGCTGCACGATCATGTCTTCGGCGTCGTCGGACTGAACGACTGGTCGGCTCGCGACCTGCAGGCGTGGGAGTACGTGCCGCTGGGCCCCTTCCTCGGCAAGTCGTTCGCCACCTCGATCGGCCACTGGGTCACCCCGCTCGCTGCGCTCGCGGCGGCGTGGTGCGACCTCCCCGTGCAGCAACCCCGCCCTGCCGACTACCTCGCGCCCGACGACGCACGCGGGCTCGACATCGCCGTGGAGGTCGAGATCGACGGCCGCGTGGTGAGCCGCCCGCCGTACCGCACGACGTACTGGGGTCCGGCCCAGATGCTGGCCCACCTGACCGTCAACGGTGCCTCGGTGCGCACCGGGGACCTCTTCGGCTCCGGCACCATCAGCGGGCCCGGACCCGACGAGGTGGGGTCGCTGCTCGAGCTCTACGGCGGCGAGCGTTTCCTCGTCGATGGCTCGACGGTGGTCCTGCGCTACTCGGCGCCGAGCGTGTCCGGTGGTCGGATCGCGCTCGGCGAGGTCGTCGGTCGCGTCGAACCCGCGCGCCGGTGACGCTCCCCTACCCTGCGTGCATGGGTCTGCTCACACCGCTCGCCGTCCGCATCGGGGCGATCTCCTGGATGCCGAGGCTGCTGCCGCAGATCGTCTGGTTCGACACCCGCCTGCAGAAGGTCACCAGTGGCAAGGTGAGCGTGCTCGACCTCGCCGGACTGCCGAACCTCACGCTCACCGTGCCGGGCCGCAAGAGCGGCATCGCGCGCACCACCCCCTTGCTGTGCGTGCCGCACGACGGCGGCTGGCTGGTGGCCGGCTCGTACTTCGGCGGGCCGAGGATGCCGCTGTGGGTCGGCAACCTGCGCGCCTGCGAGACCGTGACGGCGACGGTCGACGGCGTCGAGCACACCGTGAGTCGCCGCGAGGTCGAGGGCGACGAGCGTGCCCGCCTGTGGCCGGTGATGCTCGAGGTCTGGCCCAACTACGCGATGTACGAGCAGCGCACCGATCGGCTGATCCCGGTGTTCTACCTCCAGCCGGTCGCCGGAACCTCCTGAGGCGCCGCACGGGTTCGAGCCGGGCACGACACACGGGCGCCGACCACCGAGGTGGTCGACGCCCGTAGCGGTGACAGCGGGCTTCAAGGGTCCGTTGTCGGTGAAGCGGTACTGCTACTGCGGGTGCTGCGGCGGATCAGGGGACGGGAACGTACTCGCTCGAGTCGCCCGTGAGGATGACGTAGAAGCGCTTACGGTTGCCGTCGGTCGTGAAGGACCCGTCGGAGTTGCGCGGGCTGACCACGAAGCTCGTCGCGTTCTGGGCGCCGGCCGGCGCACAGTTCGTGGGGATACCCGTCGCGCCGGTGAAGTTGCAACGGCTCACGGTGACCTCGCCGGAGAACTCGGCGTTCGAGTCGCTACCCGGCGTGCGACCAGCCATGCCGTTGCCGTCGGTGTCGACGGTGTTCTGCAGTGCGATCGTGCTGATGATCCCGTTGTTCGCCAGGTCTTCACCCGAGTTGATGTAGACGTTGCCGTTGGCGCGCAACGAGTTGTCGGGTGCCGGCGCCGTGGCCGTGTTGGGCAACGTGGGGTACGCCGCCACGATCGAGAACCCTCCGGACTGCGCGGTGATGGTGGTGGTGTTCGTCGTGTTGTTGGTCTCGACGAGGGCCCAGCGGCTGACGCCAGCAGGACCTGCAGGCCCGGCGGGCGGCGGGTCCACCGCCGCCGCCACCGCTGCCGGCGGGGCCAGCAGGTCCGGCGGGGCCAGCAGGGCCGGCCGGGCCGGCAGGACCGGTTGCGCCGTCCTTGCCATCAGCGCCGTCGGCGCCGTCGGCGCCGTCGGTCCCGCGAGCGTTCTTCTTGAGGTCCTTCAGCTTGATGGACCCGTCCTTGATCTGCTTGCTGGCGACGGTGCCCTTGGCGATGTCCTTGCCGTTGATCGTGGCCGCCGCGTAGGACGTGCCGCCGAGCGCGATGACGAGCGCGGCAACCGAGACCGCCATCGAACCGCTGGGACGCTTCATTCGAGAGAACATGGAGGAGCCTTTCGGGAAATGTGACGTGGCCCGCCGTGGATCCACGCGTGCTGGATCCGTCACCGTAGGACCGCTGGATTGCCGGCGGCAGAAACCGTGAGAAGTGGTCTAGCCCACAGCGAAAATGCCTGACCAACCGGTGAACGAACCGGCGTTCGGCGCCGTAAGAACCTGCTCGTGGCGTGACTCCGGTCGTCCCCGGCGGCGTCGAGACGAAAAGGTCGAAGCCGCGGACCGGTTGGGGTCACGCGGCTTCAGTGGCAGGTGCTGGATTCGAACCAGCGTAGGCTGTGCCGGCTGATTTACAGTCAGCTCCCTTTGGCCGCTCGGGCAACCTGCCAGGGTGTCGACGCACGTCTCGGCCGGCTTGGCCGTGCGGCAACGAGGGGAAACAATAGCGCAGGCCCCACCCGATCCCGGAATCGCTACCAGCCAACAGGAGCACACACCCATGGGCGACTCGTCCTTCGACATCGTGAGCAAGATCGACCGCCAGGAGGTCGACAACGCGCTCGGCCAGACCGCGCGGGAGATCTCCACCCGCTTCGACTTCAAGGGCACCGGAGCCACCATCGAGTGGCAAGGTGACGAGGCGATCGAGATCAGCGCCTCCGCCGACGACCGCGCCACCGCAGTCCTCGACGTCTTCAAGGGCAAGCTCATCAAGCGCGACGTCAGTCTCAAGGTGCTCGATGCCTCGGAGCCGCGCCAGTCGGGTCAGCAGTCCAAGATCGCCATCGCCCTCAAGGAGGGCATCAGCTCGGAGGACGCGAAGAAGATCTCCAAGCTGATCCGCGACGAAGGCCCCAAGGGAGTCAAGGCCCAGATCCAGGGCGACGAGCTGCGGGTGTCGTCCAAGAAGCGTGACGACCTCCAGACGATCATCTCGTTGGTCAAGGCCCAGGACTACGAGTTCGCGGTGCAGTTCACCAACTACCGCTGATCTGGACCTGTTTCCGCGGGTCAGAGCGGGTGTGGGGTCCGTTTAGTCCGCACCTAGTCCGCAAAATTTTTGTTAGGTTCTCCTAACTCGCTCCGCGTTGCGGTCGGTTCGACGGTCTGCGCGTACGCGCGCGCGACGCCGAGCGAGGCGAGTTGATGGCGGCGATCAGGGCGGGAATTACGGGAGTTCCGGACGTGAATGAAGTCGTCCTGGTACGGCGACGCTTGGGCCAGCTGGACCCGACCTGACTAGGCAGGTGGCGAACGTAAGCGTCCGTCGAAGCAGCGGTCGCGAACAGCGCGGTCGCGATCTATGTCAGCGGGCCGGCTGACTGCGTCCGTCGAAAGCAGCGTCCATGAGGCCGGACGCTGCCGCTCGTGTCCTGTCCTCCGCGGTGGACCACAGATGGGCGTAGACGTCGAGGGTGATGCTGGGCGCGGAGTGGCCGAGTGAGCGTTGCACGGTGACGACGTCGCAGCCGGCGGCGATCAGGCCTGAGGCGTAGAAGTGCCGGAGGTCGTGGAGGGTGAATTCGTCCATTCCACATGCCGCCCGCACGCTGCGCCACAGATGACCGGAGCGGTTGCGGTTCAGCCTCGACGAGTCGTCCCCGAAGAGCCAGGCGTCAGGTCCGTGGGTGCCATGGGTTGCGACGTGATCGCTGAGCAGTGCGGTCAGCGCCTCCGGGATGTAGACGACTCGCTCGGACCCGGCCTTCGGCATGGTCACCTGCGCGGTTGTCGAGGTGTTTCCCTGGATCTGACGCGTCACCGACAGGGTCCGGCGCAGGAAGTCGATGTCTCCCAGCTGGAGTCCGTTCGCCTCGCCTTGACGCAGCCCGGCGAAGGCGCACACAGCGATATAGGCGCCGAAAGGCCCCGGTGCAACGGCGATGGCTTCTCCGACCTGCTGTGGTGAGGGGATGACCATGGCGAGGGCTGCACGACGCACCTTAGGCAAGCGCACACCGTCGGCTGGTGAGTGCGCAATGATCCGATCGCCGACGGCCCCGCGGAGGCAGATCGCGACATAGTTGTAGCGCGTCCGCACCGTCGTGGGCGCGAGTCGAACCGACATGGACTTCACCCAATGCTCCACGTGCGAGCGTCGTAGGGCTGCCAGGGGCACGGCGGCGAAGGGAACGGCGCCGGCCGCCGCATCGGCTGCGATCCGCGTACCGTTCGCCCAGATCTGCCGCGCCGACCACTCGTCGTAGAACTCAGCGAACGTGATCTCTCCTTGCTCGGGGTCTACGTAGTCGCCGGTGAGCACCGACGATGCAATCTCATTGAGCCAACGCTGGGCGTCGATCTTGCGCGCGAAGTGGCGGGCTCGCTCCTTGCCCGACTCATCGCGGAAGCGGGCTCGCCACCGGCCGTCCGAGCGCTTTGCGACGTTTCCGGCCATGGCTCACTTTGCCTCGCGTGTCCGGGGTGTTGACCCGCTCGACCGGCTTACCTGTGGACGGGCGTGCGCGTGGGCACCATCGGAGCGGCCGGCTGGTTGTGCGGCCTCCTCGGCGAGCCAGAGGATGAGGTCGGTCTTCCAGTAAGCGACGTTGCGGCCGTGGCGGGAACTGCGCGGGCCGATCCCCAGATGGCGGTAGTAGCGCATCGTCAATGGCCAGTTCGTGGTCCCCGCTGGTGGCCAAGTAGAAGTCCCCACTCGATCGTCGACGTTCAGGTGGTCTTGAGTCGGGTTCCTCCGTTCTGTCGGGCTTGTTTCATGCGGTAGGAGTCGCCGTCGGTGACGACGGTGTGGCAGTGGTGCAGGAGCCGGTCGAGCATGCTGACCGCGGTGGTGTGCTCGGGTAGGAACCGTCCCCAGGCCTCGAAGGGCCAGTGGGACGCGACGCCGAGTGAGCGGCGTTCGTAGGCGGCTGCGACGAAGCGGAACAGCAGCTGGGCGCCGGTGTCGTCGAGCGGTGCGAAGCCGAGCTCGTCGAGCAGGATGAGGTCGTTGCGCAGCAGGGTGTCGATGAGCCGGCCGACGGAGTTGTCGGCCAGGCCTCGGTAGAGGGTCTCGACGAGGTCGGCGGCGGTGAAGTACCTGACCCGGTGCCCGGCGTCGATGGCTGCGTGGCCCAGGGCGACGAGCAGGTGGGACTTTCCGGTCCCGGCGGGGCCGATGAGGCAGACGTTCTCGGCGGCGCGGACCCATTCAAGCGATGAGAGGTAGTCGAAGGTTGCGGCTGGCACTGAGGATCCGGTGACGTCGAACCCGTCGAGGGTTTTGGTGACCGGGAACCCGGCCGCACGCAGCCGGGTGCGGGCGTTGGACTCGTCGCGCGCCGTGATCTCGGCCTCGATGAGCGTGCGTAGGAACTCCTCGGGCGACCAGCGCTGGGTCTTCGCGGTCACGAGGAGCTCGGGTGCGATACGGCGCATCGCTGACATCTTCAACCGCTTCAGCCCCTCGGTCAGATCGGCCGGTAGCACCGGTGGCGCCGCGGCGGTCACGACGACTCACCACCCTCGACGCTGGTGATGGCGCTGGTGATCTTGTAGGCCTCGAGTGACCGGGTCGGCACACTGGGCAGGGTCAGGACGAGTGGTTCACCGGCGGGTCGTGGGGTGGGTGCCTGGCCGTGGGTGGCGAGGATCGAGCGGATGTCGCCGGCGCGCCACCGGCCGAACTCCACAGCCCGCTCGAGCGCCACGACGACGGCGTCGTTGCCGTGGGCTGCAGCCAGGTCCAACACGATCCCGATCTCAGAGGGCAGCTTCGTCACCCCGGCCGCGGCAGCACCGGTCAGGAATGCCTCCGCGACGGGTCCGAGTGCGAGGAAGTCCTTCTCCTGTTGGGTTCTGGGCCTCGCGGCCCGGTTCGGCTTGTCCGGGCGGGGTGTGTCGTAGTGGGCGTCTTCGATGCTGACCTCACCTGGCGCGACCAGGTCGTGCTCGGCGTGAATCTGACCGGTGACGGGCTCGATAACGCGCAACAAGGTGTCCTCGACGAGGACGGTGACCGTGTGTCCGACAAGTCGGTTCGGGACCGAGTACCGCGCTGAGCCGAACCGGACACACGAGAGCTTGTCGACCTTCCTGGTCGTCGGCCGGGCCCCGAACTCAGCGCGCAGCGACGGCAGCGCGCCGAGCAGAGGTTGCTCGATGACGAGGCGATCGACGGGCACTGCGCAGATCTCCGAATGCACCTGGGCGTTGACCTCGACGACACCACGCCGCGGCGGCGACATTGCGGTCGCCCAGAGAGGTCGACGTGGCGCCGGTGAGCGGGACCATCAGGTCGGACTTGGCGTAACCCACGAGGTTCTCGACCATCCCCTTCGACTGCGGGTCAGCGGCGTGACAGAAGTCGGGCCGGAACCGATAGTGCGACGCGAAGCGGACATAGTCCGGCGTAGGAACAACGACGTTGGCCACGACACCAGCCTTCAAACACCCCATCCGGTCGGCCAGGACGACCTTAGGTACCCCACCGAGCTCCTCGAAGCACTCAGCGAGCATCGCGAACGTTGTTGTCGACTTCTGATCAACCGCGAATCGGACGAACCGGAACCGCGACCACGCCAGAACGGCGCAGAACACGTGGACCAGCACCCCGTCGATGCGCAGCTCGCCCCAATCGATCATCAACGTCTCACCCGGCGACCACACCGCCGGCCTGCGTCCACGGTGCCCCGCATGCTCGTTTCGCCAAGCCTGCTTGGCATCTGCGACCAGACGGCGGAAGTTCCGCGCCGAACCCTCGTACCCGGCGGCGGTCGCTTCGGGCAGCAATCGCTTCGCGCTGATCCGACCCGCAGTGTCAGCGACACGCTTGGCAACGACGTCGGTGACCTCGTCGTAGTTCCGCGCCCGCGGCACCTTCGGCGCCGCCGGCGCCCCAGCAGACTCGTGGGCCTCGATGATCCGCTTCACGGTCTTGTGGGTCGTGCCGCACAACGCGGCCGCTCCTCGATAAGTGCCTACCTCTCGATAGGCCGAAATGACGTCCATACGTTCCCTCGCGCTCTTCAATGGAGGCTCCTGCGTGGTGGCGGTCGGCTGGCTGGTTACCGCCACCGTCACCACGCAGGACCTCAACGGCTCTTACGACACGACGAAGAGTGGGGACTTTCTACTGGCCACCACTGGGGACCGCTACCTGGCCACCAGTGGGGACTTTTTCATGGCCACGGACACGCATGGTGCCTTCGGGCTTGCGGACCAAGGCTGCTGCTTCCTTGAGGTAGAGGATCTCGTCGCCGTCTGTCAGACGGCCCAGATACTCCTCAGACGTGGCTCTGTCGGGGGTGGGCTGGCTGCTCATGGGTCACTCCTTCGATGCGGGTGGATCCACTACAAGCGCGCGATTGGCGCTGAGTGGACATTGCAGGGCCAACTCTCCTCAGGGTGCGCACCAAAAAACGCCCGTCCTGGGTGCGCCCGTCCTGGGACGGGCGCAGGACGGGCGGAGCCCTGGTGGTGGTGTTTTTGCAGGTCAGCGACCGCCCGTCCGAAAGCTGAAGAAACTTTCGAAAGATGTCGATGAGGACTCGAAATAGGGTCTGCAGAACCGTTGGCGGGTCAGAACCCGATGCTGGGACCCGACCTCGAGGAGCTCCGCGAGCGGTAGGGACCTGTGTCGTGGGCGGGGTCGTGGGCACGTTTGCGCTCGGTCTCTGGTTGCCGCGGGATCTTCTTGGTCGAGGGGTGTCCGACGGGGCCGTAGCTGTCGATGTCATCGATCGCTTGTAGGCGGGCGTGGGCGACGCCGAGGTCGGCGCGTTCTCGTGAGCAGGCGCCTTCCCACATGGCCCGGGCTTGTGCTGGGGTCTCGGCGACGATGTGGGCGGTGTTGTCGTGCCGACCGCGGGTCATCCCGACATAGGCCGACCCAGCGGTGGTGCTCTGCCCGAGGACGAGGTGCCCGACCGCGGTGGTCTCGCCTTGGGCGCCGTAGACGGTGGTGGCGTAGGCGGACTCGACCCACGCTTCGGCGTACCAGGACGGCACCTGCCGGGTGATGCCGTGCTCGTTGCGCAACGTCAGCTCCTGCGCCGCGGCGCCGTCCAACGAGGTGCGCGGGACGTAACCGGTGCTGGGGTTGATGGCGGTGATGGTCCAGGTCTGGCGGTTGGCGAGACCGTGCTGGACGTCGTTGCGTCGGGTCGCGACCCGGTCACCGACACCGAGTCGTCCTCCGGCCAGGGTGGTCACGACGGTGTGGTCATCGACGAGACCGGCTGCGACGAGGCGGTCGCGGATGGCGGCGTTCAGGGCGGTGACTTCCTCGCGAGTGTCAGCCATGAGCGCGCGGCTGGTGTGCCCGGCGAGGATCGCCTCCGCGGCCTGGGTGGCGAGGGCCTGGGTCCGTTCAGCCTCGCTGGCGTGCAGCACGATGTGGCCGCGTTCCCAGAGTTGGTCGAAGACGGGTTCGTCACGTCGCATCGCGACGCTTAGGTCGGCATAGGTCGGGTCGGCGAAGCGGTGCACCACATCGAGGCACACCGTCGCCTCAGCTCCGGCGTGTTGGGAGGCGAGGTCGAGGACCCCACCACGCCCGACAGCGGGGAGCTGGTGACGATCACCCAGGAACGCGACCCGCGCCTGGGTTTCGAGGGCGATGTCGAGGAGGGCGCGGGCGGTGTCTTGGTCGAGCATCCCGGCCTCATCGATGACCAGCAGGTCGCCCCGGTCGAGTCGTGCGGCGGGGTTGGTGGGGCTCTCGCGGGTGCGGGTCCAGTAGCCGTCCTCATCCCAGCGCCACCCCCACTGATGCACCAACCACGCTGCAGAGAACGCGGGTGCGTCGATCTCGGCGGCCGCTACCTCGGCCGCCTTCAGGGTCGGTGTCACGACCATCACCTGGCGCCCCTGAGACGCGAGTGCTGCCTTGGTGGCTGCGAGGGTGGTGGTCTTCCCCGCCCCGGCTGCACCCTCAACAACTAGCAGACTTTTGGTGCCCGCCAGGGCAGCGACAGCGTTCTGCTGGGCTGGGTCGAGACCTGCGCTCACCCGCGGATCGAGGTCGGCGTCCCATCCGCGGCTGTAGGCCAGCACCCCCAGCAGTCCGGTGATGCGGTCCTCGACCCCGATCACCCTCGGCGAGGACCAGGCCCTGATGTGCTCAGGGACGTCGCCACGATCCAGCAACGGCGTGCAGGCGGACAGAGCGCGGGCGGTGAGGTCTTCGGCCAGCTCGAGGCGCACGCTGGCCTCAGCAACGACCCCGGTGCCGGAGATCCACTGCTCGACCTGACCCCGGATGTCGGCGCCGTTCCAGGCCGAGCGTTTCGCACCCAACCTCGACAGCACCACCTCGACGGCCGCGTCACGATCAAGACTGCCCACACTTGGCGGCGAGAGCGGGACGCGTCTGCGCGGGTCGCGGTAGCCGAGGTCGTGGAGGTCGTCGTTCCACGCCTCGACCATGGCCGCACCGTCGGTCGGGACGACCTTGTCGGGTCGTGCTTGAGACCACGCACGCCGGTCCCACGTCCGCCGCAGCTTGGGTCCGGGTTCCTGGCCAGGGTGCGCCGCACGCCACGTCGCTTCATAGGCCTCGACGTTGCGCCCGATCTGCCCCGCACGTGCGCTGAACCGGCCGGCGTAGGGGGCTAGTTCGTTGATCTCGCCGGTGGCCGCGTCGACGGTGAACCCGTGTGCGGCGAGTGCTGCCCGGAACCGTGGGTCCGTAGAGACCGCTGCGTGGCCGATCCCGTTGATCGCCTCGAGCGAGTCCCGGGCTCCGACCGAGTGGATGCCTCGCCACCCACCCTGGGCAAAGACGCGGGCGTTGATCTGGAGGTGAAGGTGACGGTGTGGGTCTCCGGCACGTGAGGTGTGATGGCGGATCACCGCCGCCTCGATCTGCTCCACCGCCACCTGGACCTGACGACCACGCGGACCGACCCGGGTCGTCGCATGCCCAGCGAACCAGCCGATGATCTGGGCGGCCGCCTGATCCTGCGCGGCATCCAACGCCGCCGAGATCTCCGGATGCAGAGCCGCTGCTAGCGACCAGGTCTTCGGACCGTTGACGGTGACCTCGACGAACCGCAACGCGTTCGCATCATCACGCAGCCGCCCCTTGGCCCGGTCGGTGCCGACGTCGTAGCCGCCGACCCACCGTTCATAGGTCTCACCGTCGAGATCCGCGGCTTGGCGCACGGTGGGGCTCACCGAGTCCCTCATATCGAGGACGAACCGGGCCGCGACCCCGGCGCCCTCGCCGAGGTAGTAGTCATCAGCACGGGAGTGATCGGCCTCAACATAGGCGCGCGCCGCAGCGGTACTGCCGCGGTAGAACTTCATCCCACCACGCACCCCGACCACCCCGAATCACGTCCGGACGCCGCCACAGTCACTGCCAGCAACGTCCAACAACTACCCTGAAAATCGACTCTGGGCCGCCTGTCCCCAGGCGACCCAACACGATCCTTCGTAGCATGCGTGCCGACGGTTTGTAAGGCTTTAAGAGTGAGCCGGAAAGTCTTTGTGAGAGAAAGTTGAGCGGCCAGCGACGATCAGCAAAGTTCAACGTTTCGTGTCGTGTCTGCGGCGCTGGTCAGCATCGAGTGCTTGCAGATCGAAGGTTGTCAGGCTGAGCACGCCGAACGTGGACCGACCCTTGCCCTCGCGTTCTGCGCCAGCCGGTCCTCGTCGAACTTTGAAAGCAAGCGTCGGGTGCTGCCCTACAGGCGGCATGGTCGGGCGGAGCCCTCCTGGCGGCATGGTCGGGCGGAGCCCTCCTGGCGGCATGGTCGGGCGGAGCCCTCGGGCGGCATGGTCGGGCGGAGCCCTCCGGGCGGCATGGTCGGGCGGAGCCCGCCTGGCGGCATGGTCGGGCGGAGCCCTCCGGGCGGCATGGTCGGGCGGAGCCCTCCGGGCGGCATGGTCGGGCGGAGCCCTCCGGGCGGCATGGTCGGGCGGAGCCCTCCTGGCGGCATGGTCGGGCGGAGCCCTCCTGGCGGCATGGTCGGGCGGAGCCCTCCTGGCGGCATGGTCGGGCGTAACGCACGCTGCGGCCCATCCCGTTAGCCGAACGCTCTGCGGTCAGCCTTCGCCGTTCGAACGCCCCTCAGCTCGTGATCGTCTCGGTCGCCGTACGGGGTTCGTCTTGTGGCACGCTCCGCGTGCCGTTCCCTATTCGGAGCGCATCAAGCCTTCCCGGAGATCCTCGAGATGCCGCTCGGCGTACTCGGCGTTGTCGAGCCAGACGCGGCCGTGTCCTTCCGCCCACAACCGTGCCCAAGGCTGCGTACCGAGGTCGTGCCCCTCGCGGAGCAGGTCGTACATGCTCATGATGCGAGGAACGAGCATCTCGGCGAGGTTGCTGCGCCCGTTCTGGTCGAGGCGGTAGCCGTCGGCTAGTGCCGTCAGCCGTTGGATTGCCGAGGTGGCATCGGTGTCAGGCGTAAGCGGTATGAAGCCGTGTGCTGCATAGGCCAAGTCCCACAGGCGCGAGCCCGGTCCGGCGTTGTCCCAGTCGATGAAGACCCATCGATCGCCACTCAGCACCAGGTTCCAGGGAGCCAGATCGTGATGTATCACCAGATCCTCCGTATCAGGAGGGATGACGACGTTCCATCGTGCGTCCGCAGGCGGTGTGAATTCCTCGGATGCGTCGTGGAAGTCCCGGATCAGCGTCCCGAGCCGGTGGGCTGCTGCAAGGTGGTCTCCAGGCTCGAACGGCATGAGGACGCTCCCCTCGATGTATTCGAGGACGTGGCGCCCCAGTTCGTCGAAGCCAAGGGTGCGAGGAGCTCCGTCGTAGCCCACTGCGTTGAGGTGGCTGAGCAGCGCGTCGACTGAGCGAGACCAGGGTCCGCTTGGGCGACGGACGGTGTCGCCTACCCGTACAACCTCCGTGCCTACGTTGCCACCGGCGAGGTGCTCTTCCCCGGTGGTTAGGTCCATGGTCGACATCGTGCCGCAGACCGGTGCCGTCGCGGCACCGGTCGGTCTACAGCTCGACGAGCCAAGTGTGGCCGGGGTGTGCGACCTCGAGCGTGTTCTTGAGCCACTGGCGCGCTGGTGCGTCGAGGAGCGGGACGCAGACCGCGAAGTCGTCCCGGTCCTTCGGCCGCAGGCTGTTGGCCTTGTGCAGGAGCTGGACCTCGGGTCGTAGGTAGTCAATGCCGTCGCGGGTCCAGAGGATGGATTCGATCGGGAGGCTGATTCGGGCGTCGCGTTTGAACGTCCAGGTGGTGGGTGTGGTGTCCATGAGGATCACGTCGTACTGCCACGCATCGGCACCGCTGGCGCGCAGCCAGAGGTTCTCGCAGGTGTCGGGAAGTGCTTCGTCATCGGCCTTGCCGAGCAGGGGTCGGAAGGTGCCGCTGTCTGCGGACCACACGTCGAGGCGGCCGGCGAGGTGTTCTCGCAGGAGGCTCACATCGGATCGGGGGATGCTGGGGTCGACGTCATCGTGGGGGCGGTGAACGCCGCTGAAGGCCCCGATCGCCCACCCGCCGGCGATCCACCATCGCCCGGGGTAGTTGCTGAGCAGGTCGGCCGCCTCATGCGGGGTGCGTGCTTGCCAGGGTCCGTAGAGGCGGACGGACTCTTCGTGGGACATCACGAGCCCACGCTAATGGCCCTGTCACCCACCGCCGGTGCGGTAGCGGCTTGCTGCAGATGATTGTCGGACCAGGCCGGAAACGGATCGGTGTTCGGAGCAAGCAGTGGTCCGGTCTCGCGGCCGAAATAGCAAGTGGCAAGGAGTACCTGCTCCTTGCCACTTCCAAGTTATAGCGCTCAGGGGGGCTTGTCGCAAGGCCCCCGTCGTGGCCCAAACTGCTCCGGTTGCTGGCACAGGTCGGTCGAGAACCTAAGGAGTTGCAGTGGTTGATATGAGCGAGCCCAAGCCTTTTGAGATTTACCAGTCGGAGACGCTTTTGCACGGGACGAAAGCAGATCTCGCGGCGGGCGATCTGCTGGTGCCCGGTCACGGCTCGAACTTCGAGGAAGGGCGGATAGCCAATCACGTCTACGTGACGGACACCCTGGACGCCGCGACCTGGGGCGCGGAACTCGCATTGGGCGAGGGACCCGGCCGGATCTACATCGTGGAACCGCTCGGCACACTCGAAGACGATCCGAACGTCACGGACAAGAAGTTCCCAGGCAACCCAACTGGGTCCTACCGAACTCGGGAACCAGTAAAGGTCCGCGAGGAACTCCTCAACTGGGTCGGCCACTCACCTGAGAAGCTGCAGTCCATGCGAGACGGACTGGCCGACTTGAAGTGCCAAGGACGCGCGGTCATCTATGACTGACCCCTCATCCTGCGGGGAATGGGCCTCCTGCCACACCAGGTGTACCAACTTCACGTGGGTCCCGAAAGCCGAACCTTCTGCGGGGAACTGGCGGTCAGCCGTCCGCGACTCCCACTCGTCCCGCAAGACCTGTCCGGCGAGGCCTCCGGTGGGGGGGCAACCGGACCAGCGCGATGGCGCACTCATCTCGGCAGAGCCGCACACCTCGCGGCATGGTCGGGCGGAGCCCTCCTGGCGGCATGAGCGTGCGCTCTGCCGGATGGTGTTTCATGAGCACCATGTCTCGGGGAAGCACACGCTTGCTGTACCTGGCCCGCCATGCGGAGCCCGATGCACACGAGACTGGACTTACCTCCATCGGTTCCCTACAGGCACAGCACCTGGGCCAGCGTCTCGCACCGCTGTCGGTGGGACACATCACCCATGGGCCGCTCCCGCGCGCGGCCGAGACGGCGCGGGTCGTGGCGGAACAGTTCGAGCAGAGCCTCGCACTGGTGGGGGATGATTGCGCGGGCGACTACGTCCCCCGTCTGCCACGCCGTGAAGAAATTCCGGACGCTTGGGCTGACACCGTCATGTCGTTCTTGGGGGAGGTGCCAGAAGATGAGGCATCCCGTGGCGCGGCTCTAGGGGCAGACGCGATTGACCTGTTGGCTGGTCCCGCTGTCGATGGCCGAGCACCTGTGGACGTCGTCATCACGCACGCGTTCACGATCGGGTGGCTCGTGGCACACGCCTTGTCAGCCCCGACCTGGCGCTGGTTCCCTCCGATGCAGTGTCATGCCGGACTGACCGTGATCAGGTACGAGGTCGGCTCCCCACCGTCCGTCGTTGTCGCCAACGACATGGCGCACCTCCCTGCGGACCTCCAGTGGACCGGGTTCCCCGAACACCTGCGTCTTTGAGGTCCTGACCCGCTCATCGGCAGAGTCGGGTTGATCGACCGCCCAGTGCTGCGGCGATCCCTTGACGTCACGATCGGTTGGTGGCGCCATGAGATATGGACACCATCTGCCTCTCTCCCACTGCGCTTCCTGTCGAAGACCGGCTTCACGTCGCCGTCGCTGCTTACCTGGCCCGGTACAAAGATCTCTCACGCAAGCACGCCGCCACCGACCTGCGGGCCTTCACCACCTGGTGCCAAGAACGGGGCCTGCAACCGCTGATGGCCCAGCGGCCCCATATCGAGCTCTACGTCCGATGGATGCAAGAACAAGCCCGCTACCGACCCTCAACGGTCTCGCGCCGACTCTCCGTGGTCATCGGCTTCTTTCGGACCTGCGTGATCGACGGCGTCCTGGAGCACTCACCAGCCGACTACGTACGCCGACCCCACGTCCCTCCCGAATCGCCAACACTGGGGTTGAGTCACCTGCAGTTCGAAGCGATGCTCACCGCAGCACGTGACTCGGACAACCCCAACGACTTCGCTCTCGTCGCGATGCTCGGACTGCTCGGCCTGCGGATCTTCGAGGCCACCGGTGCTGACGTTCAGCATCTCGGCGAGAGCCACGGCCACCGAGTCCTGAAGGTGTGCGGCAAGGGGACCAAGGTCGTGCTCGTACCGCTGCCGCCGGCTGTCGCGCGAGCTGTGGACCGCGCCGTCGGCGAACGAGAGTCCGGACCGGTCCTGCGCAGCCGGACCGGACACCGCATGGACCGGCACTGCGCCACCCGCCGCCTACGCGACCTCGCCAAACAGGGCGGCGTCACCACAGCGAGGATGCACCCACACATGCTGCGCCACACCTTCGTGACCACCATGCTCGACGCTGGAGTCGACCTGCGAGACGTCCAAATCGCTGCCCGCCACGCCGACCCGCGCACCACGATGCGCTACGACCGAGCGCGCAACAACCTCGACCGCCACCCCAACTACATCCTCGCTGCCTACATGGCGTCAGGTACCTGACACGCGACGATCAGCCTGACTCTGCCGACGAGCGGTTGGAGCCTTATCGTGTCAAGCGTGAGGGTGGATGTGCGGCAGGCCGAACTTGACGATCTTGACGCGATCGTCGCCTTCGGGTCAGCCGTGATTCCTCCGTACTACACCCCGATACTCGGCGAGCATGCTGCGCAAGCGCAACTGGCCTGGTGGTCGCTCGATCGCATGGCGCCCGCCGTCGAGACGAACCGAGTCCACGTCGCCTCGACGGATCGCAACGTTGTGGGCGTTTGCGAGACCGGTGAACTGGCCAGCGAGCAAGTCATCTGGAAGATGTATCTCGCTCCGGAGTATCGAGGCCGATCGCTCGGGGTGGAGTTGCTCCGCGCAGCGATCGCATCGCTTCCGCCGGGAGTCGATCGCGTCGATGTTGAGCACTTCGCCGGGAACACCGGAGCCGCAAAGTTCTACGAACGCGAGGGCTTCAAAGTCTTTCGGACAGACGCGGCCCCGACCGGCGAGTCGCCGAAGAGCGCCATCGTCTGGCGACGGCGGCAGCTGAGATAGCGCCCGCTCATGGCTCCATAGTGCGCGGTCGTGCCGATGTGTGGTCAAGGCGTGAGAGAGTCCGAGTCATGCGCTGGGTAGCGTTCGTCCGGAACGTGATGGTGGGACGTGAGGGCCTGGATCGCGAAACTCTCATCGAGATCGCTCGCGAGGCGGGCGGGACGAATGTGCGCTCGCACCTGACCACCGGCAACCTCACGTTCGCCGCCGATGGCGTCTCACCGCGGGCTATCGCGGAACGCCTCGAGACGGGGGTCGGACGCGTCGTCGGCCGCGAAGAGATGGTCGCCATCCGGACTCTGCCTTGGCTCGCCAGCCTGGTGATGAGCGACCCCTTCGAGGGCCTCGAGTTGGCAGGGTGGGGGTTCGAGGTGGCGTTCCTGCGACACGATGCTTCCCCTCTCGATCCATCTCGCCTCCCGGATGCGCAACGGACCTTTCTCCCGCGGCTGGGTGATCGAGAGTTATTCGCTGCGCGGCCGACGCAAGGCGGTCAGCGGCCGCACGTGAACCGTCTGTTGGAAACCGCGACCGGCGTCAGGGCAACGTCGCGCGGGTGGGCGACACTCCAGCGCATTGTCGCGTCGGACAGCAACGGTGGCGGCTAGCGCCCGCTTCTGCCCCGATCCGCGCGCAAGTGCCGATGTCAGGGCATCGCCTGACGCGCCGCTCGACACCAGCCAAGCCGCTCATGCCAGTGAGAGGAACAACTTCTCCATCTTCTTGACGTCGACGCTGTCGATCCCGTCGTCGCCCGCGTCGGTGAGGCACTGCTGCAGACCGGTGGCCACGATCGCATAGCCGGCCCGCGAGAGGGCCTTGTTGACCGCGGCCAGCTGGGTGAGCACGTCCTCGCAGGACGACCCGTCCTCCATCATCCGGATCACGCTGGCCAGGTGGCCGTTGGCGCGCTTCATCCGGGTGATGATCGGCTTGATGTCGGTGGGCTCGAGCTCCATCACTCTCCTGCTTCCAGGGCAGCGACCGCGGCCAGGGCCTCCGACAGGCGGGTGCGGGCGTCCTCGGAGACCGCGCGGAGCGCCTCGGAGTCGCCGGCGAAGGAGGTCATCACGGCCGGGTCGAAGGCCTCGACGACCGTGGTCGAGTCACCGACGGAGCGGACCACGACGTTGCAGGGCAGCAGCGCCGCGATCGAGGGCTCGGCCTGCAGCGCCTGGTGCGCCAGCTCGGGACGGCAGGCACCAAGAATGATCTGAGGCGCGACGTCGACGTCGAGCTTCTTCTTGAGCGTCGCCTTCAGGTCGATCTCGGTGAGCACGCCGAAGCCGGCCTCCGCGAGCTGCTTGCGCACCGCGGCGACTGTCTCCTCGTAGGGGCGCTCCGTGGTGATCGCGAGCGTGTAGTCGACCATCGTCGTTCCTTCCATCGTGTCGGGGGGCCCGTCCAGGCTCCCCGTGCCTGAACTGTACAACCCCCCTGGGGGTTCTGATACCGTCCACGACGTAACCCTCCCGGGGGTTGTTCCCGATCAGTCCACCGGGCCGTGAAGCCAGGAAGGAACGACGACATGCGAGAGATCGACATCGACCAGACCGCCTCCGCTCTCGAGGGCGGAGGCACGCTCATCGACGTGCGAGAGGCCGAGGAGTACGCCGAGGGTCACGTGCCCGGCGCCGTCAACCTCCCGATGGGCGTCCTCACCTCGCGGCTCGACGAGCTCGACCGCGACGCCCCGGTGCACGTCATCTGCGCCTCCGGCAACCGCAGCTCGGCCATGGTCGACGTGCTGAGCGCGCAGGGCTTCGACGCCGTCAACGTGCGCGGTGGCACCCAGGCCTGGATCGGCTCCGGCCGGCCCGTCGAGACGGGATCGACCCGATGAGCGACCTGACGATCCTCCCGATCGAGACCAAGACCCTCGGCGACCGCAGCTATCTCGTGCACGACGGTGAGGTGGCCTTCGCGATCGACCCGCAGCGCGACATCGACCGCGTGCTGGCACTCCTCGAGAAGCACGACGTCCGGCTCACCCACGTCCTCGAGACCCACATCCACAACGACTACGTCACCGGCGGGCTCGCGCTCGCCGAGGCCACTGGGGCGGCCTACGTCGTCAACGGTGCCGACGAGGTCTCCTTTGACCGCACGCCAGTGAGCGACGGCGACGTGATCGAGGTCGGCGAGCGCATGCGCCTTACCGCGCTCGCCACGCCGGGCCACACCTTCACCCACCTCTCCTACGCCCTGCGCGACACCGACACCGACACCGGCGCCGAGGGCGCCGACCTGGGCATCTTCTCCGGGGGCTCCCTGCTCTTCGGCGCCACCGGTCGGCCCGACCTCATGGGTGAGGAGCACCAGGACGCCCTCGCCCGTCACCAGCACGCTTCGGCGCACCGGCTGGCCGACCTGCTCCCCGACACCGCCGAGGTCTTCCCGACCCACGGGTTCGGCTCGTTCTGCGCGGCGACCCAGTCGGACGCCACCGAGTCGACCATCGGGCAGGAGAAGGAGTCCAACCCCGTCCTCACCCAGGACGAGGAGACCTACGTCCGCGAGCTGCTCGACGGCCTGGGTGCCTGGCCGGCCTACTACGTCCACATGTCGTCGGCCAACGCCGCCGGCCCGTCGGCGCCCGACCTGAGCGAGCCCGCGCTGGCCGACGCCGACGAGCTGCGCAGCCGCATCGAGGCCGGCGAGTGGGTCATCGACCTGCGCAACCGCACCGCCTTCGCCGCCGGCCACGCCCCCGGGACGCTCAACTTCGGGCTCGACGGCGGCTTCGCGACGTACGTCGGCTGGCTGATCCCCTGGGGCACCGCGGTCACGCTGCTCGGCGAGTCCGCCGACGACGTGGCCGAGGCCCAGCGCGAGCTGGTGCGCATCGGCATCGACCGCCCCGCCGCCCACGCCACCGGCACGCCGTCGGACTGGGCGAACGGCGAGCTCTCGAGCTTCGAGACCGCGACCTTTGCCGACCTCGAGCAGGTCCGTCACCACCGCGAGGTGGTGATCCTCGACGTACGCCGTGCCGACGAGCACGACTCCGCCGCCATCAAGGGCGCCGTCAACATCCCGCTGCACGAGCTGTGGAGCCGTCTCGACGAGGTGCCGTCGGGCGAGGTCTGGGTCCACTGCGCCGGTGGCTACCGAGCGTCGGTGGCCGCCTCCATGCTCGACCTCCACGGCCGCACCCTGGTCGCGATCGACGACACCTTCGACAACGCCGAGAAGGTAGGGCTGCACCTGGTGGGGCCCGACGCGTGACCCTCGTCATCGCGCTCGCCGCCGGAGCACTCATCGGGCTCAGCCTCGGTGCGCTCGGCGGCGGCGGGTCCATCCTCGCGGTCCCGGTGCTCGTCTACCTGCTGGACCAGTCCCCGACCCAGGCGACGACCGGCTCGCTGGTCGTCGTCGGCACCACCTCGCTGATCGGCGCGGTCGCCGCCCACCGGGCCGGCAACGTGCTGCCCGCGCGGGGCGCCACCTTCGGGGTCGTCGCGATCGGCGGCGCGGTCCTCGGCGCCAAGGCCTCCGCGCACGTCGACGAGGACGTCCTGCTCGCGGCGTTCGCCGCGCTGATGCTGCTGGTCGGAGCCGTCATGGCCTGGCGACTGCTGCACCACCGCGACGCCGGGCCGGCGCACGTCGCGCGGCCGACCCTGGACGACCCGATCATCTCTTTCAGCCCCACCTTCGCCTGCCAGTGCCCCCGCGCCCTCAAGGTGCTCGTCACCGCGACGCTCGTCGGGCTGCTCACCGGGTTCCTCGGCGTGGGCGGCGGGTTCCTGGTCGTGCCCGCGCTGCTCCTCGCGCTCGCACTCCCCCTGCCCTATGCCGCCGGCACGTCGCTCGTCGTCATCACCATCACCAGCGCCGCTGCCCTCGCGACGCGCGCCGGGGTCGGCTCCGCCCCCGACGGGGACGTCGTCCTGGTCCTCACCCTCGCCTCGGCGCTCGCCGCCGTCGCTGGCGCCCGACTTGCCGACCGCGTCGACACGCGTCACCTCTCGGCAGCGTTCACCGTCTTGATCCTGGCGGTCGCGGGCTACACCGCGACCCAGGCCCTGCCCACCCTCCTCTGACCCCTCACCCCCAGAACGGACTGCTCATGAGCACCACGACCTCGAGCCGCTCGCGCGCCTCCTCCTCCTCCGACTTCCCGCCAGGCTTCCGGCCCGGTCCCCTCGGACGCCTCGGCGTCTGGGTGACCAACCACGCCAAGCTCGTCACCGGCGTCTGGGTGCTGCTGATCATCGGCCTGGGTGCCTTCGCCCCGCAGGTCGAGCAGAACCTCTCCGGCGCCGGTTGGCAGGCCGATGGCTCCGAGTCCGTCGCTGCGCGCGAGCTCGCCCAGGAGAGCTTCGGCGGCAACGCCTCCTCGGCCATCCAGGTCGTCGTGCACTCCACCGACGGACCCGTGACCGAGGGGCCCGGCGCCGAGGTTCTCGCCCAGGTGACCCGGATGCTCGAGGCCGAGCCCCGCATCGCGGACGTGGTCCAGCCGATGCCGGGCGCGACCATCAGCCAGGACGGCAGCACCGCGATCATCCTTGCCGGCGCCGGTGCCGACACCAACGAGATGGTCCGCGTCGCCACCGACCTCAAGGGGGACCTCCAGGACCTGTCCGTCGACGGGATCCAGGTCAACCCGACCGGCTCCTCGCTGCTCTGGTCGGACTTCAACGAGGCCAACCTCGAGGCCATGCTGAAGTCCGAGCTGGTCTCCTGGCCCGTCACCATGGCGATCCTGGTGCTCGCCTTCGGCGCCCTCGTCGCCGCCGGCCTCCCGCTCCTCCTAACCCTCGCCGGCCTGATTGCCTCGGCCGGCTCGCTGGTGCTCATCAACGAGCTCGTCCCGGTCTCGATCTGGGCGATGAACTTCGCGATGATGTTCGCCCTCGCGCTCGGGATCGACTACGCACTCTTCCTCGTCGTGCGCTACCGAGCCTCCCGGATGGGTGCCGGCAGCTCCGCACGCCAGGCCGTCGCCGAGACGATGGACACCGCCGGCAAGGCCGTGCTGCTCTCCGGGGCGACCGTGCTGATCTCATTGTCGGCTGTGATGCTCGTGCCGTCGCCGTCCTTCAGGTCGATGGCCGGCGGGATCATGCTTGCGGTGGTCTTCGTCCTCGCCGCGACGCTTACGTTGCTGCCGCTCGTGCTCTTCAAGCTCGATCACAAGATCAACAAGCTGTCGCTGCCGTGGATCAAGACCGGCGAGCACCGATCCGCACGGTTCGCCGCGTGGGGCGAACGGCTCTGGAAGCGGCCCATGGTGTGGGGCCTGGGCTCACTGATCGTGCTGCTCGCCCTGGCCGCGCCGATCATCGGACTCAAGACCGCGATGCCCTCGATCAAGGTCCTGCCCGAGGACTCCAGCGCCCGCGTGGGTTACGACCTCGTGCAGGAGTCCTTCGGCGAGGGCGCACCCGGCACGCTGCAGGTCATCATGAAGGCGAGCGACGCCGACGCCGCGGTGGCAGTGATCTCCAGGGACGCCGGAATCGCCGCTGCCCTCCCGCCCATGCCCGCCGCCGACGACTCCGGCCTGGTGCTCATCTCGGCCGTTCCGACTGTCGACCCGTCCGACCCCGCCCTCGGCGCCACGGTCGACCGGCTCCGCGCCGACCTCCCCGCCAGCGCGCTCGTCGGAGGGGCCGCGGTGGAGAACCTCGACCTCAAGACCCAGCTCGACGACTCAACGCCGTTGGTGATCGGGGTCGTGCTGGTGCTCGGCTTCCTGCTGCTGCTCGTCGCCCTGCAAGCGCCGCTGATCTCGCTGCTCGGCACGCTGGCCAGCCTGCTCTCGACCGCCGCAGCGTTCGGCGTAGCGCGCCTGGTGTTCCAGGAGGGGTACGGCGCCGGCCTGCTCGGTTTTGAGAGCCAAGGATTCCTGGACGCGTGGGCGCCAGTGTTCTTCTTCGCGATGATCTTCGCGATCGCGATGGACTACACGGTGTTCCTGCTCGCCTCTGCCAAGGAGCACTACGAGCACTCAGGCGACCCCAAGAACGCCATGGTTGGCTCACTGGCCCACTCCGGTCGCGTGATCTTCGCCGCCGGCGCCGTCATGGTCGCGGTGTTCTTCACCTTTGCGCTCTCCGGCCCCCTGCCGCCCAAGGAAATGGGCATCGTGCTCGGCGTCGCCGTCCTACTCGACGCCTTCCTGGTGCGGCTCGTGCTGCTGCCCGTCATGCTGCGCCTCACGGGCAAGGCAGCCTGGTGGTCACCGGCCTGGCTGCGCCGCGTGCTGCCCACCGTCACGTTCTCCCACGGCTGAGCGTCCCCTCGACCGCCGGGCGCACCCCCCTGCGTCGGCACGTGGTCCGGGCGCCCCTTCCCCACGGGCGTCCGGACGACACCCCCCCCCGATCACCGCACACCACCCTCACCGTTCCTGCACCACCACCAACCAGAAGGAGCTCTACCATGTGTCGAGCAGTCACCTGTAAGAAGTGCGGCAAGACCACCTGGGCCGGCTGCGGCCAGCACGTCGACCAGGTCCTGGCCCGCGTTCCGCGCGCCGACCGCTGCCCGGGTCACCGACGTGAGGCCGGCTCCGGCTTCCTGAGCCGCTTCTTCGGCGGCAAGGTATAAATCTCGATCGCGCCGTGCTCCTTCCGCCGGCACCATGGCCCTGCTCAACGCGCTCCTGGTAGCCCTTGTGTCAGCGTGGTGGCTGCGCATAAGCCGGTGAGCTCGACCGGAGCAGGTTGAGTCCGACGTACGGGCTCCGCCCGACCATGCCGCCCCGCGGGCTCCGCCTGACCATGCCGCACTGTGGGGTGGTGCCGCTCAAGCTGGATGGCGAGAGGGACGGGGGCGCTCTGTCCGCGCGGTGTTCTCATCAGCCGTGCGTCGGTACCGCACCTATTGGTCCGGGAAGAAGCTAATGAGCCTCTCGCCCGCACAGGATTCAGGAACGGTGACTCCGTCTGGCGGTTCTCCCTGTCCATAGTCAAGGCCGCCCCCCTCGATGGATTCGCCGACGGCGACTGCTCCGAGACCTTGAACGTCAATCGTCAATGGGTCACCTGAGACCACTTTGGTGCCGGGAGGCCAGACAACGACGCTGTCGCCAAGCCCGAGGCAGTCGCCCACCAGGGCAACCTTCCCCCCGAACCCAACGCCGGCAGAGTTGTTGCCGTAGTCAGAGCCGACAAGTACCCGAGCATCTCCGCTGGTCAGAACTTCGCCTGATTCGCCGCACGAAGCCAGCGCGAGAAAAGCCATCGCCAATAGACATCGCGTGCGGCGGTGGGTGGTCATGAAGGTCATCATGCTCGTTCGACTCGCCAGACACACGGGCGGTTTCAGCGAACCCAACGCCCGACTCTGCCGCGTAGGGCGCTCCCCCGGCAGGTCGCGGCCGGACTCAGCTGTCGGAGATCTCATCTCGGATCACGCCGATAATGTCGGGCAGATCCACCTCGACGGTCTGACGAACGATGTCGGAATCGACCAAGAGGTAGCCGTGAGCGATGCGATTGCGCATCCCCCACATGAACCGCCAGTTGTCACCGAACAGATCGGTCCGCGCCGGTGTTTCGATCCTGGCCAGCACCTCGATGCCGGCTGACAGCCTCATGCAGATGGCGTCGATGATCAGCTGGTCGAGGTTCTCGTTGTCGGCATAGGCGGCAGCTAGGTCGAGGTGCACGAGCGCCTCGCGGAACAACTCCTGCGTCGACCTCGTCACAGCAACACCGCCTCCGAGAAGATTCGCTCACGCAGGTCTGGCCGCAGAGCCGACTCGGGCACCAGGTCCACCGGCGCACCCAACAGTGCGGCGATCTGATGCTCCAATCGACCCAACTGCATCAAGCTCAGCGGCTGCCGCATCGCAAACAGCAGGTCGACGTCGGAGTCAGGCTCGTCGGTTCCGACAGCAACCGAGCCGAAGACACGCACGCGAGTGCCGCCGGCCTGAGTCACGAGTTGACGGATCGCCTCGGAGTGACGTCGCAGCTGGCGCGCCAACGGCGTCGTTCCGTGGAAGCGCAGCAGCCGAGACACCTCCGGCTGACTCCTCCCGATCATCACGGCAATCTGCGATTGCGTCATTCCCTGAGCCGAGGCCTCCCGCACCGCGCGGACGAGGTCGACGCGGGCACGTGCCGTCACCTCGTCGCAGTGGCGAGCCACGTCTGCCAGCCTGGTCGTCATGACATCACTATAGCAACTACTATGCGGTCAATCAGCGCGAGGCGGGTTGGCCGGTTTAGTCCGCACTTAGTCCGCAGAAAGTCCGCAAAAGGCCGAAGAGGGCCGCGATCGACCGACGACCACCAATGATTGAGAAGGCCGCGTTTGTGCAGGTCAGATGGGCTTTTCGACTCTGGCCAGCGACCACCGCAAGTCACCAACAGGCCCCCAGATCCGTTCACCAACTACCGCTGAGAGCGCGGTGACCTGCGCCCGGCGGTTCGGGGCAGATCACCGCGCCGTACGCACGCTTCGGGCCGCTGGTCAGCTCGCGGCGGTGAACCCGGTCAGCCCGCGCTTGGCGCGGACGCGCTGCCCGATCGAGGAGAAGACGAACGAGGCGATCATGCCGAGCAGGAGCACCACGACCATCAGCGCCAGCAAGTTGGCCGACTGGCCGTTGACGGCTGCCTGGTTGAGCTGGGTGCCCAGAGCCGGCACCTCGGGGATCGACACGATGATCTCTCCGGCCAGCAGTCCGCGCCACGCGAACGCCCAGCCCTGGCTGAGCCCTGCGACGTACGCCGGCAGCGCGGCTGGGATCACGATGTAGCGGTAGCGACGCCAGCCGCGGGCGCCGAGCATGTGTCCGGCCCGCAGGTAGGACGGCGGCACGTCGTCGATGCCGTTGATGATGCCGTTGGCGATGGACGGGATCGCGCCCATCAGGATCACGAAGTAGATCGCCGAGCTGTCGAGGCCGAACAGCAGGATCGCGAACGGGAACCAGACGATCGACGGCATGGTCTGCAGACCGGTGATCATCGCGCCGATCGCGTTGCGCAGCAGCGTCCATTGGGAGACCGCGATGCCGATCACGGTGCCGATCACCAGCGACAGCACGAACCCTTGGATGCCGCGCAGGAGCGTGTTCTGCACACCCATCCAGAAGTGGAACGGCCCGTTCCCGGTCATCACGAACCACAGCCGGTCGAAGGTCTGGGCGGGCGAGGCGAAGCGGTAGTCGGGCTTCCAGCCGGACAGGTAGACGGCCTGCCACAACGCGACGACGATCAGTACGGCGAGCACCTTGGGCCACACAGCCTCGGCGACACCTCGCACGGTGATCCGTGGTTCGGTGACGTCGCGCGACCTGCTGCCGGCCGCCGGCGGCGTCGGGGTCGACGTCGACGTGATGGACACGGGCGAGGAGACGTCAACGGACATGGCGGGCCACCTCCGACTTGAGCAGGTGGGTGAGGCGTCCGGCGCGCTCGGTGACGCGAGCGTCGTCGAGGTGACGCGGCCGCTCGAGGTCGCTCATCGAGTAGATCTCCTTGACCCGGCCGGGGCCGGACTCCATCAGCACGGTCCGGTCGGAGAGGCGCACCGCCTCGCGGACGTTGTGCGTGACGAACAGGACGGTCAGTCCGAGCTCGGACCACAGGCCCTCGATCTCGTCGTGCATCGCGTCGCGCGTCATGGCGTCGAGAGCCGCGAACGGCTCGTCCATGAGCACGATGTCGGCCTCCTGGGCCAGCACGCGCGCCAGGGCACCGCGCTGACGCATGCCGCCGGACAGCTCGTGCGGACGACGGTGTCCGCGACCGCCGAGGCGGACCTTCTCGAGCAGCTCCTCGACCCGTGCCGGACGCTGGTGGCGCGCGACGCCGTTCAGCCGCAGCGCGAGGTCGACGTTCTGGCCGAGAGTGAGCCACGGGAAGAGGGTCGACTCCTGGAACATGAAGGCGATCCGGTTTCCGACGGTGTCGACGGTGCCGCTGGTCGGGCTGTCGAGACCGGCGACGAGGTTGAGCAGGGTCGACTTGCCGCACCCGCTGGCGCCGAGGAGGCAGACGAACTCGCCTCGCTCGACGACGAGGTCTACCTCGTGGAGGGCGACGTGCGCGTCGGCGCCGCGGCCGAACACCTTCGACACCCCGCTGATCGTGATGGCGGGCGTCGAGCCCGTCGGCGTGGCCGCTGCGGGAACGGTCGCCTGGTCGGTCATCGTGCTCATGGCGTCTCGACCTGCGGCTGACCGGCGTCGGCCAGGACCTCGTTGAGGATCGTCAGGTCATAGATGTCGGTCACCGGCGGCGCGGCGTCGAGCCCGTCGAGCAGCTGGACGCCGGCAGCGTCGGTGGCGTCCTCCTCGAGGCTCGCGGGGATCGGGTCGTTGGTGAACGTCAGGTTGCTCCACGCGTCGGCGAGCACGGCCGGGTCGAGCGGGGCGTCGGTGAGCTCGGTGACCCGCGCGCCGACCTCGTCGCGAGCGGCGTCCGACTCATCGGCGATGTAGGAGTTGGCCTGCACGGTGGCCTCGAGGACCGCGCGGACGAGGTCGGCGTGGTCGGCGAGGAACTCGGCGTTGACCAGAAGCTGGGTGGTGACGAACTGGCCGTCGGTCCGGGGCCAGACGTCGGACTCGTCGACGAGCTTCGTGCCACCCTCCGAGACCAGGATGCTGGCCCAGGGCTCGGGCAGCCAGGCCCCGGCGATGTTGCCGTCCTTGAACTCGTTGACGGTCACGGGATTGTCGGTCGGGACGATCGAGATGTCTCCCCCGCCCTCGAGGTCGGTCTCGAACCCCTGGTCGGCGAAGTACGCGCGGGCGGCGACGTCCTGGGTGTTGCCGAGGCTGGGGGTCGCGACGCGCTCGCCGGCGAGGTCGTCGAGGCTCGTGATGCCGTCCTGGACGACGAGGGCGGCGCCGCCCGACGCGGCGCCCGAGATGACCCGCACCGAGTCGGGTCCCTGCACGAACGCGGACAACGACGGACCGGGGCCGATGAAGCTCATGTCGAGCGAGCCGTCCTGCACCGCCTGGTAGGCGTCGGTGCCGGAGTTGAACTGCGCGTAGCTGGGGGCGGCGTCGACCGCGCCGAGGCGGTCGGCGAAGAACCCCTCCTGCTCGGCGACGATCGCGGTCGCGTGGGTGATGTTGGGGAAGTAGCCGATGGTGACGTCGGTCGCGCCGTCAGCGCTGCCGCCGCCGGCGGTGGCCTCCGAGCAGCCGGTCAGGCCTGCCGTGGCGAGCAGGGCGAGTGCGGCCAGTCGGGCCAGGGATGGGTTCGAGCGCATCGTGGGATTCCTTCGCAGGTCGTGTCCGGTCCGGTGCCGGAGGGGGGCGGGCGATCGGAACATTAACTCAATCAATCTTATAAAGATACTTATTACGATGGTTTTGGGCGTGTCTGCTCGTGCCTGCCGCCTGGATTGCGCGGCGGACGTGGCGCACCTCACCTGCTGACCAGGCGCTCAGCAGGCAGGACGGCCCGGTTCACCCCGAGCGGCGGACTATCGTGGAGAGGCACTCGCGCGTCGTCCTGAACACCTGTCCAGAACTCGTTCGGGTCTCGGCCTCAGCCGCGCAACGCGAGCCGGCCCTCACAGCGCAGCCACACGGCAGGGATGAAGGTGGAAGACGTGTCCAAGCAGGTCAAGCAGCTCGATCGGGTGGTCATCCGGTTCGCCGGCGACTCCGGCGACGGGATGCAGCTCACCGGTGACCGGTTCACCCAGGAGTCGGCCGTCTTCGGCAACGACCTGGTGACGTTGCCGAACTTCCCCGCCGAGATCCGCGCCCCTCAGGGGACCCTGCCCGGGGTGTCGTCGTTCCAGGTGCACTTCGCCGACCACGACATCCTCACCGCCGGCGACGCCCCCGACGTGCTGGTCGCGATGAACCCCGCGGCGCTGAAGGCGAACCTCAGCGACCTGCCCAAGGGCGCCACGGTGATCGTCGACACCCACGACTTCACCAAGCGCAACCTCGACAAGGCCGGCTACGACGTCAACCCGCTCGACAACCGGGGCGAGGTCAACGACCCGCTGGGCAGCTTCGCTGTCCACGCCGTCGACCTGACCGGCATGACGGTCGAGGCGGTGAAGGAGTTCGGCCTCTCGCGCAAGGACGCCGCGCGGGCGAAGAACATGTTCGCCCTCGGGCTGTTGTCGTGGATGTACGGCCGACCCACCGACGGCACCAAGGCGTTCTTGTCGAGGCGGTTCGCGAAGGTCCCCGACATCCGCGACGCCAACATCACCGCGTTCACCACGGGCTGGAACTACGGCGAGACGACCGAGTCGTTCGCCGTGCAGTACGAGATCAAGCCAGCCACCATGGCACCGGGCACCTACCGCAACATCACCGGCAACCTGGCGCTCTCCTACGGCCTGGTGGCTGCCGGGGTGCAGTCCGGGTTGCCGATCTTCCTCGGCTCCTACCCCATCACCCCGGCCTCCGACATCCTCCACGAGCTCAGCAAGCACAAGGCCTTCGGCGTCACCACGCTCCAGGCCGAGGACGAGATCGCCGGCATCGGCGCGGCCATCGGGGCCTCCTTCACCGGTTCGCTGGGCGTCACCACCACCTCGGGGCCGGGCATCGCGCTCAAGTCGGAGTTCATCGGCCTGGCCGTGATGACCGAGCTGCCGCTGCTGGTCATCGACGTCCAGCGCGGCGGGCCCTCCACCGGCCTGCCCACCAAGACCGAGCAGTCCGACCTGCTGCAGGTCATGTTCGGGCGCAACGGAGAGGCGCCGGTCCCAGTGGTCGCCGCCCAGTCACCGGGTGACTGCTTCGCCGCCGCCGTCGAGGCCGCCCGGATCGCTGTCACCTACCGCACGCCGGTCGTGCTGCTCTCCGACGGCTACCTCGCCAACGGCTCCGAGCCCTGGCAGGTCCCTGAGCTCGCCGACCTGCCCGTGATCGACCCGAACTTCGCCACCGAGCCCAACCACGTCAAGTCCGCCGAGGCGGTCGACGACGACGGCAACGTCACCGCGGAGGTCAGGGACTTCTGGCCCTACCTGCGCGACGAGAAGACCCTCGCCCGACCCTGGGCCGTCCCCGGCGTCGCCGGTCTCGAGCACCGCATCGGAGGCCTCGAGAAGGGGGACGGGCACGGCAACATCTCCTACGACCCCGCCAACCACGACGTCATGGTCCGCACCCGCCAGGCCAAGGTCGACGCGATCGCCGACTCCCTGCCGCCGCTCGAGGTCGAGGACCCCAGCGGCGCCCCAGGTGAGGGCAGGGCCAAGGTACTGGTCATCGGATGGGGCTCGACCTACGGCCCGATCGGCGCGGGCTGCCGGCGCGTGCGCAAGGCCGGCTACGACGTCGCGCAGGTGCACCTGCGCCACCTCAACCCGTTCCCGGCCGACTTGGGCGAGGTGCTGCGTCGCTACGACAAGGTGCTCGTGCCCGAGATGAACCTCGGACAGCTACGGCTGCTGCTCCGCGGGAAGTACCTCGTCGACGCCGTCGGGTTCAACCAGGTCAACGGCATGCCCATCAAGGCCGCCGACCTGGCCGAGGCCATCGGCGCCCTCGTCGCCGAGACCGAGGGCATCCCCGCCGACCAGCTCGACCTCACCCCCACCCCTACCGCTGACACCACCGACCACAAGGAGACCGTCCGATGACTGCCCTCTCCGCCGGCGTCGACCTCGGCGTGCCGGGCCTGCGCTCAGGCACCGACCTCGTCCCCACCGTCGACCCCGACGCCCCCGCTCAGACCGGCAAGGAGTTCACCTCCGACCAGGAGGTCCGCTGGTGCCCAGGGTGCGGGGACTACGCCGTCCTCAAGGCCGTGCAGGGCTTCCTGCCCGACCTCGGCCTGCGCCGGGAGAACATCGTGTTCGTCTCGGGCATCGGGTGCTCGTCCCGCTTCCCGTACTACCTCGACACCTACGGGATGCACTCCATCCACGGCCGCGCCCCGTCGATCGCGACCGGCATCGCGACCGCGCGCGAGGACCTCAACGTCTGGGTCGTCACCGGTGACGGCGACGCGCTCTCGATCGGTGGCAACCACCTGATCCACGCGCTGCGCCGCAACATCAACATGACGATCCTGCTCTTCAACAACCGCATCTACGGACTGACCAAGGGCCAGTACTCCCCCACCTCGGAGGCCGGCAAGATCACCAAGTCGACCCCCATGGGCTCCCTCGACCACCCCTTCAACCCGGTCTCGCTCGCCCTGGGCGCCGAGGCCTCGTTCGTCGCGCGCACCATCGACTCCGACCGCAAGCACCTCACCGCCGTCCTCTCGGCAGCCGCGGCGCACCGTGGCACCTCGCTGGTCGAGATCTACCAGAACTGCCCCATCTTCAACGACGGTGCCTTCGACGCGATCAAGGACCGCGACACCAAGGAGAACGCCCTCATCCCCTTGGTGCACGGCGAGCCCGTCCGATTCGGGGTCGGCGGCGACAAGGGAGTCGTGCGCGACAGTGAGACCGGCGGGGTCAAGACCGTCCTGATCGCCGATGTCGGCGAGGAGAACCTCCTCGTCCACGACGCCCACAACCCCGACCCCTCGACGGCCTTCGCGCTCTCGCGCCTGACCGACTCGGGCTACCTCAACACCTCGCCCATCGGCATCTTCCGCCAGGTCGAGCGCCCGACGTACGACGACCAGGCCCGCGCCCAGATTCGCTCCTCGCAGGATGCCGCCCCCGGCACCCCCCAGGAGCGCCTCACCGCGCTCATCCGCGGCGCCGACACCTGGACCGTCGTCTGACGGGTGCGCCCAGCCTCGCGCGACACGACGGGCCCCACCGCGATGCGGTGGGGCCCGTCCTCGTCACCAGCTCAGGGGATCGGGCAGCTCTCGCCGGGCCGCTTCACGCAGGTCAGCCAGATCTGGCTCTTCAGCCTGCCCTTCGTGGCCCGGAAGGCCCAGGAGCCCTTGCGGGGAGCGTGGACGCGCACGGTGTAGCGGCCCTTCTCGTCCAGCTTGACCGCGCGGTACTTCGTGAAGTTGCAGATCCGCTTCCGGTTGCAGCTCGTGGCGCGCTGCACGATGACGGGGCCCTTCTTGGGTCGGATGACCCCGGTGAGGAACAGCTCGCCGCCGGCCCGCTTGACGATCTTGGCCGTCAGCCGCCCGGCGCGCGCCGCGACCGGGGGCGCCGACGCCGACCGGCTCGTCGTCGCGTCCACGCGGCGGGCAGCCGCCACCGTCGGGGCGGCGGGCAGCAGGCCGAGCAACGCAAGGACGAGAGCAGCGACGAGAAAGCGACTGGCTCGCACGGGGGTCTCCTCGGGGCGGTGGTGGTCGCGGCCGGGCATCCTGCCCGGCGCCACCATCGTAGGCGCGTCTATGCTCAGGCGTGCCCGATTCCCGCCGTGGCCTCCTGCTCGGTGTCGGTGCCTACACCCTCTGGGGAGCCTTCCCGCTCTACTGGCCGTTGCTCGAGCCGTCGGGTGCGGCCGAGATCCTCGCGCACCGAATGGTCTGGTCGCTGCTGGTCATGGGGGTGCTGCTGGTCGCGTTCCGCCGTCGAGAGGCCCTGAGAGCCATCTGGGCCGACCGCCGCACGAGCCTCCTCCTGGTGGTCGCCGCCCTCACGATCACGTCGAACTGGGCGACCTTCATCTACGGCGTCAACAGCGGGCGGGTCATCGAGACCTCGCTCGGCTACTTCATCAACCCCATCGTCACCGTGCTGCTGGGAGTCGTCGTCCTCGGGGAGCGCCTGCGTCGTCCGCAATGGGTGGCGGTGGCCGTCGGCCTGGTAGCGGTGGCCGTGCTCGCCGTCGACTACGGCCGCCCGCCCTGGATCGCCCTCATCCTGGCGTTCTCGTTCGGCACCTATGCGCTGGCGAAGAAGTCCGCCGACGTCGGGCCCCTCGAGAGCCTCACCTTCGAGACCGCGGTGATCGCCCCGTTCGCGCTGGCCTACCTGGTGTGGCTCGCCGCCGTCGGCCGCTCGACGTTCGCCACCGAGGGCCTCGGGCACGCCCTGCTGATCCCTACGACCGGCATCGTCACCGCCGTCCCGCTCATCCTGTTCGGGGCTGCTGCGGTCAGGGTCTCGATGGTGAGTCTGGGACTCCTGCAGTACCTCGCCCCGATCCTCCAGTTCGTCCTCGGCCTGCTGGTCTTCGACGAGCAGATGACGGCGGGCCGCTGGGTCGGCTTCGCCCTGGTGTGGACAGCCCTCGCCCTCTTCACCGCCGAGGCCGTGCGCCACCACCGCACCCGCCAGCTCGAGCTGGCCGTGACGGCCTCCCCCGCCGCCTGAGCCCTCACCCACCCCACTCACCCCACCTGCCTCAATTCCGGGTCGAGTCGGCGCGTCTACGCGCCGACTCGGCCCCCCACCGACGGGGTCAGGTGGAGCGGATGGCGACGACGTCGGCGAAGGCCTCGAGGGCCTCACGGACCGGGCCGTGCGGCAGGACGTCGAGCAAGGCCTTCGCCTCGTTCGAGCGGGCCACGACGTAGTCGCGGGCCTGCGCCATCGCCGGGTGGGCGCGCAGGAGGCCGAGCGCCTCGGCGAGCTCGGCGTCGTCGGTGATCGGGGCACCGAGCAGGTCGTGGAGGCGGGCATCGGCCGGGTCGCCGGACGCGAGGGCCATCAAGCCCGGCAGGGTCGGCACGCCCTCGCGCAGGTCGGTGCCGGGCGTCTTGCCCGACTCGTCGGACTCCGAGCTCACGTCGAGGATGTCGTCGGAGAGCTGGAAGGCGGTGCCGACGATCTCGCCGTACGCCGTCAGCGCCTCCTCGACCTCGGCCGAGGCGCCGCCGAAGCGAGCGCCGTAGCGAGCCGAGGTCGCGATGAGCGAGCCCGTCTTGCCGGCCACGACGTCGAGGTAGTGCGCCAGCGGGTCATCGGCGGGACCGGGCTTGACCGTCTCGAGGATCTGACCCTCGACCAGCCGGGTGAACGTCTCGGCCTGGATGCGAACGGCGTCGGCGCCCAGCAGCGCCGTCAGCTCGGAGGACTTGGCGAAGAGGAAGTCCCCGGTCAGGATCGCCACCAGGTTGTCCCAGCGCGCGTTCGCCGAGTCGGCGCCGCGCCGGAGCTGGGCCTCGTCCATGACGTCGTCGTGGTAGAGCGACCCGACGTGGGTGATCTCCACGACGCACGCAGCGGTGATGACGTCGTCGGAGTCAGGACGACTGCCCGCCTCGGCGGCCAGGAGCACCAGCAGCGGCCGGAAGCGCTTGCCGCCGGCCGAGAGCAAGTGCTGTGCCGCGGTGGTGACGTACGGCGCCCTGCTGACGGCGTGGCCGACCAGGGCTTCCTCGACCTGCGCCAGCCGCTCCCCCAGACGCTGCGCCAGGGAGGGGTCGGTGATCGGCAACGCCAGGTCGATCGCGGTTCGGCGCCCCCCGGACGCAGGACCCGTCGAGGGCGAGGACGTCGTCACCTGATGAAGTCTCCGGCATGCGCGGCGAGGTCGAGCACCGGACCCGGTACGACGCCCAGGAACAACGTCGCTGCCGCGCACAGCGCGATGGTGAGGCCGGTCAGCGGTGAAGCCGTGGTGACCTCGCCGATCGCGACGCCGTCCTCGGGGTCGGTGAAGAACATGATCCGGATGAAGCGCACGTAGAAGTAGACCGCGATGACGCTCGAGCCGATCGCCACGAGCACCACCGGCCACGCTCCGGCCGACATGGCCACGGTGAAGACCGCCCACTTGCCCACGAACCCGGCGGTCAGCGGGATCCCTGCCATCGAGAGCAGGAAGAACGCAAAGGTGCCGGCGACCAGCGGCGAGCGCTTGCCCAGGCCCACCCAGCGGACGAACGACGACGCCTCGCCGTTGGCGTCGCGCACGACGGTCACCAGGGCGAAGGCGCCGAGGGAGGCGACGCCGTACGAGGTGAGGTAGAAGAGCACGGCTTGGAGCGAGGTGACCTGGCCGTCGGCCAGCTCGCCGATCGACTGCAGCCCGAGCACGCCGGTGAGGAGGAACCCGGTGTGCGCGATCGCCGAGTAGGCCAGCATCCGCTTCACGTCGGTCTGGACGATGGCGACGACGGCGCCCACGAGCATCGTCAAGATGGCGATGACCCAGAGCATCGGCTGCCAGTCCCAGCGGTCGGCACCGAAGGCGACGTAGAACAGCCGCAGCATCGCGCCGAAGGCGGCGACCTTCGTGCCGGCCGACATGAACGCGGTCACCGCGGTCGGCGCACCCTGGTAGACGTCGGGCGTCCAGGCCTGGAAGGGCACGGCGCCGACCTTGAACAGCAGGCCCACCGAGAGCAGCGCGATGCCGAGGATCAGCAGGATCTGGTTGTCGGCGCCGTTGACGACCGCCTCGTTGATCGCAGCGAAGTCCATGGATCCGGCGTACCCGTAGACCAGCGCCAGGCCGTAGAGGAAGAACCCGGACGAGAAGGCTCCCAGGAGGAAGTACTTCATCGCCGCCTCCTGGCTCAGCAGGCGACGCCGACGTGCCAGTCCGCAGAGCAGGTAGAGCGGCAGGGAGAGCACCTCGAGGGCCACGAACATCGTGAGCAGGTCGCCGGACGCCGGGAAGAGGAGCATGCCGGCGACCGCGAACATCAGCAGCGGGTAGACCTCGGTGTGGGCCAGCCCCTTGGTGGAGGCCTCGCGCTCGGCCTCGGTGCCGGGAAGCGCAGCGGCTTGGCCGGCGAAGGCCGAGACCCCGGCCTCGAGCTTGCGCTCGGCGAAGAGTGCGACGCCGCCCAGGGCGAAGACGAGGATGAGACCCCACAGGTAGATCGTCGGGCCGTCGACGACGACCGACCCCTCGGCACCGACGATGCCCTGCCCGGTGCCGACGGGGTCGAGGCCGAGCCCGACGACGACGGTGGCTCCCAGGGCGGCCAGGACGCCGACCCCGGCCAGTGCGGTCTGGGCGACGTGGCGGCGCTCACGGGGCAGGAACGCCTCGACGACGACACCGAGGCAGGCGATGGCCAGGACGATCAGCAGCGGTGAGAGCTCGCCGTACTCGATGGTGGGCTTGATGTAGGTCATGGCGTCCATGTCAGCGACCCGCTTCCTCGGCCGGGGGCGTGGCGACGGTGGGTTCGTCGTCCGTGACGCCGACGTGCTCCATCAGGTCACCGATGTAGGGGTTGGCCGCGTCGAACAGCGGCTTGGGGAAGAACCCGAGGAACACCAGCGCGACCATCAGCGGCGCGACGGCCAGGATCTCGCGCCGCGAACCGTCGGGCGTGCTCTCGACGCCGCTGGAGGTGGGGCCGGTCGGGGTGGGGCCGGTCATGATCCGCTGGTACATCCACAGGACGTAGATGGCGGCCAGGACGATGCCGGTGACGGCGAACGCGCCGACCCACCACGCGTAGTCGAAGGCTGCGAGCAGCACCAGGAACTCGGAGACGAAGGGGCTCAGGCCCGGCAGGCCGAGGGTCGCGAGGCCGGCGACGAGCATCAGGCCGGCCAGCACGGGCGTGATCTTCTCGATGCCGCCCATCTCGGAGATGAGCGTCGTGCCGCGACGCTTGACGAGGTAGCCGGCCACCAGGAAGAGCGCAGCGGTGCCGAGCCCGTGGTTGACCATGTAGAGGATCGCTCCGGAGCCGCCCTGGCTGCTGAACACGAAGATGCCGAGGGTGATGAATCCGAAGTGGCTCAGCGAGGTCAGGCCGATGAGTCGCAGGACGTCGTCCTGACCGATCGCGACCAGGGCGCCGTAGATGATCGAGATGACCGCGAGCGTCACCACGACCGGCGTCGCCCACTGCGAGGCCTCCGGGAAGATGCCGAGGCAGAAGCGCAGCATGCCGAAGGTGCCGATCTTGTCGAGCACGCAGACGAGCAGGACGCTCGTGCCCGGTGTCGCCTTCTCGGTGGTGTCGGCCAGCCAGGTGTGCACCGGGAAGAGCGGGGCCTTGATGGCGAAGGCGACGAAGAACCCGACGAAGAGCCAGCGCCCTGCGGTCTGCCCGATGTCGAGGGCCATCAGGTCCGAGAGCAGGTAGGACGGCGTGCCCTGCTGCGCGGAGACCACGTAGAGCCCGATGACGGAGGCGAGCAGGACGAGACCGCCGCCGAGCTGGAACATCAGGAACTTCTGCGCCGCCGCGCTGCGCCCGACCTTGCCGAACCCACCGACCAGGAAGTACGCCGGGATGAGCGTGGCCTCGAAGACGACGTAGAACAAGAAGACGTCGGTGGCGAGGAAGACCGCCAGCGAGAGGGCCTCCAGGGCGAGCACCCAGCCGTAGAACGACTTCGGGTCGGAGTCGCCCGCGTCCCAGTCGGCGATCAGGACGATCGGCACCAGGACGACGGTCAGGAGCACCAGGAGCAGTCCGAGCCCGTCGACGCCGAGGGCGTAGCTGACTCCGAAGGCGCTGATCCAGCTGACCTGCTCGGTCATCTGCATGCCGCCGTTGACGTCGTAGAGCAGTGCGACGGCGACGCCCAGGCCGAGCGTGCCGGCGGTGACGCCGAGCGCGACGGACCGCGCGTTCGCGGCGGGCAGGAACGCGATCACGAGAGCGCCGAGGAGAGGCACCAGGATGAGGGTCGTCAGCATCAGAGATTCACCGCCAGCATCGCGAGGGAGACGATCAGGACGCCGACGAGCACCGAGAGCGCGTAGGAGCGGACGTAGCCCGTCTGGACCTTGCGCAGCTGGCCCCCGATCGCCTTCACCGCAGCCCCGCCGCCCATGAAGGTGCCGTCGGCGCCGCTGCGGTCGAAGGTGAAGAGCCCTGAGACGAGCCGGCGACCCGGCTGGACCACCAGGCCTTCGTTGATCGCGTCGCCGAAGAGGTCGTTGCGCGCCGCGGTGACCACGAACGGGACGTCGGCGGGCGCCGTGTCGGGAACGGGGCGACGTTGCACCAGCGCGACGGCGGTGCCGACCCCGACCGCCACGGTGGCGACGACGATGAGGGTCAAGACGATGGGGGCGAACGGCAGGTCGACCTCGGGCTCGGGCCCGGTGACCGGCTCCAGCCAGTGGACGATCCAGCCGTTCAGCAGCAGGAAGCCGCCGAGCACCGACAACGCTGCCAGGACGACCAGGGGGATCGTCATCAGCGCCGGTGACTCGTGCGGGTGCACGTCCTTGCGCCAGCGGTTGTCGCTGAAGAAGGTCAAGATCATCAGGCGGGTCATGTAGAACGCCGTGACGCCGGCCCCCAGGATCGCGGCGATGCCGACGAGCGGGTTCTCCGACAGCGCGGCCTCGATGATCTTGTCCTTGGACCAGAACCCGGAGAACCCGGGGAAGCCGATGATGGCCAGGTAGCCCATGGCGAAGGTGAGGAAGGTGACCGGCAGTGCCTTGTTGAGCAGCCCGTAGTGACGCATGTCGACGTCGTCGTCCATGGCGTGCATGACCGACCCGGCGCCGAGGAACATGTTGGCCTTGAAGAAGCCGTGGGTGATGAGGTGGAAGATCGCGAACGCGTAGCCGGCCGGACCGAGCCCCGCGCCGAGCATCATGTAGCCGATCTGGCTCATCGTCGAGCCGGCCAGAGCCTTCTTGATGTCGTCCTTGGCGCACCCGATGATCGCGCCCCAGAAGAGCGTGACGACGGCCACGACGACCACGCAGGTCTGCGCGATCGGGGCGTACTCGAAGACGAAGTTCGACCGGACGACGAGGTAGACACCGGCGGTGACCATGGTCGCGGCGTGGATGAGGGCCGAGACCGGGGTCGGGCCCTCCATCGCGTCGAGCAGCCAGGCCTGGAGGGGAACCTGAGCGGACTTGCCGCAGGCGCCGACGAGCAGCAGGATCCCGAAGACCGTCATGGTGGCCTCGGGGGCCTGGTCGGCGAGCTCGCTGATGCCGGCGAAGTCGGTGGTGCCGAAGGTGACGAAGGCCAAGAACACGGCCGAGGCCATACCCATGTCTCCGACGCGGTTGATCACGAACGCCTTCTTGGCGGCCGCCGCTGCCGACGGCTTGTGCTGCCAGAAGCCGATGAGCAGGTAGGAGGCCAGCCCCACACCCTCCCAGCCGAGGAAGAGACCGACGTAGTTCGCCGAGAGGATGAGCGTGAGCATCGCGGCGACGAAGAGGTTGAGGTAGCCGAAGAACCGCCGACGCCGCTCGTCGTGCTCCATGTAGGCGATGGAGTAGACGTGGATCAGCGAGCCGACACCGGTGATCAGCAGCAGGAACAGCGCCGCGAGCTGGTCGTAGAGCAGGTCGGCACCGATGTCGAGGCCGCCCACCTGGATCCAGTCGTAGAGGTGCTGCCCGACCTGGCGCTCCTCCTCGCCGCGCCCGAGCAGCTGCGCGAGCAGCACGGCGGAGAGCAGGAAGGAGCCGACCGGCATGGCCGTGCCGAGCCAGTGACCCCACTTGTCGGTGTAGCGGCCGCCGAGCAGCAGGATCGCGGCCCCGGCGAGGGGGAGCGCGATGACGAGCCACAGCAACGAGAAGACGCCGCCGGCGCTCTCGGGTGCGACCACCGGGACGACCCCGGCCTCGAATACGTACATCAGTCCTTCAACCTCAGAACTTCAACAAGCTGGCGTCGTCGACCGAGGCCGAGCGACGGGTGCGGAAGATGGTCATGATGATCGCCAGCCCGACGACCACCTCGGCGGCGGCCACGACCATCACGAAGAACGCCGCCACCTGCCCCTCGAGGTTGCCGTTCTGCTTGGCGAAGGTGACGAGCGCGAGGTTGGAGGCATTGAGCATCAGCTCGACGCACATGAACACCACGATCGCGTTGCGCCGCACGAGGACGCCGATGGAGCCGATCGTGAAGAGGATCGCGGACAAGATGATGTACTCGGTCATTTCTGGTCCTGCTCCCGTCCGTGGGCGTCGAGGCCGAGCTGACGCTTGAGCTCCTCGATGTCGTCGGCCATCGCCGGCGCCGAGCGCACGGTGCCGCGGGCGGCGAGCACGCGGGAGATGGAGTCCTCGGCCGCGGTGCCGTCGGGCAGCAGCGCCGGGGTGTCGACGGCATTGTGGCGGGCGTAGACGCCCGGGGCCGGCAACGGCCCGAGGTGGGTGCCCTTCTCGGCGTAGTCGCGCACGCGCTTGGCGGCGAGGTCGGCCTGGGTCGGGCGCGGGGTGAGGCGCTCGCGGTGGGCGAGCACCATCGCGCCGACCGCGGCGGTGATCAGCAGGGCGCTGGTGACCTCGAAGGCGAAGACGTAGCGGGAGAAGATGATGTCGGCGAGCGCCTCGATGTTGCCGCCGGCGTTGGCCGTGTCGAGGCCGGTGGCGGTGCCGAGGCTGAGCTGCCCCAGGCCCACGACCAGCACCAGTCCGACGAGCAGGCCGGTGGCGATCGCCATCAGCCGCTGGCCCTTGATCGTCTCGACCACCGAGTCGGCGGAGTCGACGCCGACGAGCATCACGACGAAGAGGAACAGCATCAAGATGGCACCGGTGTAGACGATGATCTGCACCGCGAACAGGAACGGCGCGTCGAGGGCGGCGTACTGGATGGCGAGCGAGATCATCACCACGGCGAGCAGCAGGGCCGCGTGCACGGCCTTGCGGACGACGAGCAGCCCGAGGGCCGCGAGCACCATGATCGGTGCCAGGCTCCAGAAGGCGATCATGCGGTGGTTCCCTCGGCAGCCGGGGCCGATGCGGCGCCCGCGCCGGTCGTGAAGGACTCGGGCGCCAGGTAGGCGTTGCGGTAGTAGGCGGCCTCGTCGTCGCCGAGCCGCATCGGGTGCGGCGGCTGCTCCATGCCGGGCAGCATCGGCGCGAGCAGGTCGGACTTCTCGTAGATCAGGTCCTCGCGGTTGTTGTCGGCCAGCTCGTACTCGTTGGTCATGGTCAGCGCGCGGGTGGGGCACGCCTCGATGCACAGGCCGCACAGGATGCAGCGCAGGTAGTTGATCTGGTAGACGCGGCCGTACCGCTCGCCGGGGCTGAACCGCTCGCCGCCCGGGGCGTCGGAGTTGCTGTCGCCCTCGACGTAGATCGCGTCGGCGGGGCAGGCCCAGGCGCACAGCTCGCAGCCGATGCACTTCTCGAGCCCGTCGGGCCAGCGGTTCAGCTGGTGACGGCCGTGGAAGCGGGGCGCGGTCGGGAACTTCTCGTCGGGGTACTGCTCGGTGACGACCTTGCGGAACATCGTCTTGAACGTGACACCGAACCCGGCGACGGGGTCGATGAACTGCTCCTTGAAGGACTTGGGCTCAGCCATCAGGTGTCCTCTCCAGACACGGTGGACATGGGGGTCGATCGCTCGAAGGAGATCGGGACGGCGGCGCCGCGGACCGCTCCCCCGACGGGCATCGGCGGGGTCGGGAAACCACCCGGCACCTCGGCCGGGACGACGTCCAGCGTCTCGTCGTCGGCCGCGGAGTCACCACCGAAGAAGAAGAGGGCCAAGAAGAGCACCAGCACGACGCCGATGATGATCGGCAGGTTGGTGCTGTCGAACCAGCCCTCGAGGCGAGCCACGCGCAGGGTGGCGACCGCGACGATCCAGGCCAGCGAGATCGGGATGAGGTACTTCCACCCGAGCTTCATGAACTGGTCGTAGCGCATCCGGGGCAGGGAGCCGCGCAGCCAGATGAAGAAGAACACGAACGCCAGCACCTTGCCGATGAACCAGATGACCGGCACGTAGCCCTGGTTGGCGCCGGCCCAGAGCTCGTCGATCCAGAACGGGGCAGCCCAGCCGCCGAGGAAGAGCGTCGTGGCCAGGGCCGAGACGGTGACCATGTTGATGTACTCGGCGAGGAAGAAGAGCGCGAACTTGATCGAGGAGTACTCGGTGTGGAACCCACCGACCAGCTCGCCCTCGGCCTCGGGGAGGTCGAACGGCGCGCGGTTGGTCTCGCCGACCATCGAGATGATGTAGATGACGAACGACGGCAGCAGGATCAGCCCGAACCACAGGTCGTCCTGGGCGGCGACGATCTCGGACGTCGACAGCGAGCCGGCGTAGAGGAAGACCGCCACCAGCGCGAGCCCCATCGCGACCTCGTAGGAGATCATCTGGGCGCTCGAGCGCAGGCCGCCGAGCAAGGAGTACGTCGACCCGCTCGACCAGCCGCCGAGCACGATCCCGTAGATGCCGATCGAGGCGATCGCCATCACGAACAGCACCGCCACCGGCATGTCGGTGAGCTGGAGCATGGTCTTGGTATCGGTGAACGGGATCGTCACCTCGGGGCCGAACGGGATCACCGAGAACGCCACGAAGGCCGGGATGACCGCCATCAGCGGCGCCAGGATGAAGACCACCTTGTCGGCAGCCTTGGGCGTGAGGTCTTCCTTGAACATCAGCTTGGCGCCGTCGGCCAGCGACTGCAGCGAGCCGCCGGGACCGTTGCGGTTGGGTCCGATGCGGTGCTGCATGCGCGCCACGACACGCCGCTCCCACCAGATGTTGAAGAGCGTCAGCAGCACCAGGATCACGAAGATCAGCACTGCCTTGAGCAGCACGACCCAGAGCGGGTCGTTGCCGAAGCCGGCGATGGAGTCCATCAGGCGTCCCCTCCGGAGATCGTGACCCGCGATCCGGGCGGTGCGAGGTCGGTGAGCAGCCCGAGGCCGCTCGAGTTCGTCGGCACCCAGACGACGCCGTCGACCATGTCGTCGACGGCCTCGGCCGGAAGCGTGACGGAGCCGCGCTCCCCGGTCAAGGTGACGGTCGCACCGACAGCCTCGAACACCGCCCGGCTGACCTTGGCGACGGCCGGGCGGGCGGTGGCCGCGAGGTGCTTGTCGCCGACCTGCATGGTGCCCTGGTCGAGCAGCTGCTTCCAGGTCGACAGCACCAGGCCGTCGCCCTGCGACGACGCAGCCGGTGCGGTCACGGGGGTCATCGTCGCGCGCGGGCCGTCCCACGGCCCGAGGTCCTCCAGCTGGCTCCAGACCTCGGCCACGGTGCGGAAGCCGAGCGGCGAGCCGAGCTCGTCGGCGATGCCGGCCAGCACGCGCAGGTCGGGCAGGGAGGAGGGTCCACCCAGGACGACGTCGAAAGGACGGGTGCGGCCCTCCCAGTTGATGAAGGTGCCGGCCTTGTCGATCACCGGGGCGACCGGGAAGACCACGTCGGCGACGCGCGTGACGTCACTGGCGCGGACGTCGAGCGCGACGACGAACTGCGCGCGCTCGATCGCGGCGGCGGTGGCTGCCGGGTCGGTGGTGTCGGCGGGGTCGACCCCACCGATCACCAGGCCCGCGAGGTCACCGCCGTGCAACGCCGCGACGATGGCGTCGCCGTCGCGGCCGGGCGTCTCGGGCAGCGAGTCGACGCCCCACGTGGTGGCGGCGTCGACGCGCGCCTGGGCGTCGCCGACCGGGCGACCGCCCGGGAGCAGGGTCGGCAGGCAGCCGGTCTCGAGGGCACCGCGGTCACCGGCGCGACGAGGCACCCAGGCGACGCGGGCGCCGGACTTGGCGACCAGGTCGGCCACCGCGCTGAAGCCGCCGGGCACGCCGGCGAGGCGCTCGCCGACGAGGACGATCGACGTCGCGTCGACCCCGTGCTCGGCGTGACCCAGGAGCGAGGCGATGGCGCCCGGCTCGTCGCCGGGAGCGGTCGGGAGCAGGGTGCCGTGGGTCTTGGTCAGACCCCGCGTGGTGAACGGGGCGATCGCGAGGACCCGGGTGCCGTGGTGGAGTGCGGCCTTGCGCAGGCGCAGGAAGATCGCGCCGGCCTCGTCCTCGGGCTCGAAGCCGACCAGCACGACGGTGGCGGCGTGCTCGAGGTCGGTGTAGGTCACCGCTCCTCCCTCGGGCCCGGTCGCGACCACGTGGGCGGCCAGGAAGTCGGCCTCCTCGGCGGAGTGCGGACGGGCGCGGAAGTCGATGTCGTTGGTGCCGAGGGCGACCCGGGCGAACTTGGCGTAGGCGTAGGCGTCCTCACCGGTCAGGCGACCACCGGTGAGCACCCCGACGCCGCCGGCCTTGCGTGCGGCAGCGAGTCCCTCGGCCGCGACCGTGAAGGCCTCGGGCCACGACGCGGGCCGCAGCAGTCCGTCCTCGTCGCGCACCTGCGGGTAGGTCAGGCGGTCGGGCTCGACGGCGTAGGTGAAGGCGAAGCGGTCCTTGTCGGTGATCCACTCCTCGTTGACCTCGGGGTCGTTTCCTGCGAGGCGGCGCATGACCTTGCCGCGACGGTGGTCGACCCGGATCGCGGAGCCGCACGCGTCGTGCTCGGCGACCGCGGGGGTCGAGATGAGGTCGTAGGGGCGGGCGCGGAACCGGTAGGACTCCGAGGTGAGTGCGCCCACGGGGCAGATCTGGATCGTGTTGCCGGCGAAGTAGGACAGGAAGGGGGCATCCTCGGCGATACCGATCTGCTGCTGGGCGCCGCGCTCGACCAGGGCGATGAACGGGTCACCGGGGATCTCCTCGGCGAAGCGGGTGCAGCGCTGGCACACGATGCAGCGCTCGCGGTCGAGCAGCACCTGGGGCGAGAGGTTGATCGGCTTGGGGAAGGTGCGCTTCACCCCGCCGGACCCGGAGCCGACGAAGCGCGACTCGCCGCGACCGTTGCTCATGGCCTGGTTCTGCAGCGGACACTCCCCGCCCTTGTCACAGACGGGGCAGTCGAGCGGGTGGTTGATCAGCAGGAACTCCATGACGCCCTGCTGGGCCTTGTCGGCGGACTCGCTGGTGAGCTGGGTGTTGACGACCATGCCCTCGGCGACCGGGAGCGTGCAGGAGGCCTGCGGCTTGGGGAAGCCGCGACCGTTGCCGGCGTCGGGCACCTCGACGAGGCACTGCCGGCAGGCACCGGCCGGAGCGAGCAGCGGGTGGTCGCAGAACCTCGGGATCTGGATGCCGACCTGCTCGGCGGCGCGGATCACCAGGGTGTCCTTGGCGACGTCGACCTGGACGCCGTCGATCGTGACCGAGACGGTCTCGACGGCGCTGGGCGCCGCCTTCTCGGGGGTGGTCGTCATGTCTCTAGGCTCCGGAGGTGGTGAGCGAGGAGGCCCACACGGTGGAGGCCGCTGCGTCGAAGGGGCAGCCGCCGTGGGTGAGGTGGGCGACGTACTCGTCGCGGAAGTACTGGATCGAGCTGGAGATCGGGCTGGTGGCCCCGTCACCGAGAGCGCAGAACGAACGCCCGAGGATGTTGTCGCACTGGTCGAGGAGCAGGTCGAGGTCGGACTCCGAACCCTTGCCCTGCTCGATCGCCGAGAGCGTCTGGACGAGCCACCAGGTGCCCTCGCGGCACGGGGTGCACTTGCCGCACGACTCGTGCTTGTAGAACTCGGTCCAGCGCAGGACGGCTCGCACCACGCAGGTGGTCTCGTCGAAGAGCTGGATGGCGCGCGTGCCGAGCATCGTGCCGGCGCCGGCCATGCCCTCGAAGTCGAGCGGGAGGTCGAGGTGCTCGTCGGTGAGCAGTGGGGTGCTGGAACCACCAGGGGTCCAGAACTTCAGCTGGTGGCCCTCCCGCATTCCACCGGAGAGGTCGATGAGCTCGCGCAGCGTGATGCCCAGCGGGGCCTCGTACTGACCGGGGTTCGTGACGTGGCCCGAGAGCGAGAAGATGCCGTAGCCCTTGGACTTCTCGGTGCCCATCGAGGAGAACCACTCGGCCCCGTGCTCGATGATGCTGGGCACCGAGGCGATCGACTCGACGTTGTTGATGACCGTCGGGCACGCGTAGAGCCCGGCGACCGCGGGGAACGGCGGTCGTAGCCGTGGTTGGCCGCGACGTCCCTCGAGGCCTTCGAGGAGCGCGGTCTCCTCGCCACAGATGTAGGCACCGGCACCGGCGTGGACGACGATGTCGAGGTCGTAGCCGGAGCCGTGGATGTCCTTGCCGAGGTGACCGGCGGCGTACGCCTCGGCGACGGCCGCCTGGACCCGGCGGATGACGTGCAGGATCTCGCCGCGGATGTAGATGAAGGCCGTGTTGGCGCGGATCGCGTAGGACGAGATGATCACGCCCTCGACCAGCACGTGGGGCGAGGCCATCATCAGCGGCGTGTCCTTGCACGTGCCCGGCTCGGACTCGTCGGCGTTCACGACGAGGTACTTCGGCTTCGGGTTGTCCTGCGGGATGAACGACCACTTCATGCCGGTCGGGAAGCCGGCGCCGCCGCGACCGCGCAGGCCGGAGTCCTTGACGGCGGCGATGATGTCGTCCTGCGCCATCGTCAGTGCCTTCCGCAGCGAGGCGTAGCCGCCGCGGGACTCATAGACCGGGAGCGTCCACGCGCGATCGGTGCCCCAGTCCTTGGTGAGGACCGGGGTGAGGGTGTCGACAGTGCTCATCGCTACTTCGCCTCCTTCTTCTCGGCCGCGGTCGCGTCGGCCGGATCGGCGTCCTCGACCTCGGCTGCCTCGACGTGCTCGTCATCGGTCTCGCGTGCCGCCTGCGAGCGCTCCGACTTCTCCTCGGGCACCTGCGGCGACGGGTCGCCGTCCGCGGTGGGTGCCTCGGTCGTGGCGTCGTCGCTCCCGGAGTCGGGGGCGCTCCAGCCGCGTTCGTCGGCGATGCGCAGCCCGAGCAGGGAGGCCGCACCGGCCGCCGGGCCCTCGTCGACGCGGCCGTCGGGGAAGCCGGCCAGGACCCGCTCGGCCTCGCGCCACGTGCAGATGCGCGGGCCGCGGGTCGAGGTGACCTCCGTGCCGGCGCGCAGGTCGTCGACGAGCTGGACCGCTGAGTCGACGGTCTGGTTGTCCATGAACTCCCAGTTGACCATCATCACCGGGGCGTAGTCGCAGGCCGCGTTGCACTCGAGGTGCTCGAGGGTGATGCTCCTGCGGCCCTCGACCTCCGCGGTGGTCTCGTCGTTGCCGACGTCGAGGTGGTCCTTGAGGCGGGTGAAGATCTCGTCGCCACCCATCACCGCGCACAGCGTGTTGGTGCACACGCCGACGTGGTAGTCGCCGACGGGCTTGCGCTTGTACATCGTGTAGAACGTCGCCACGCCGTTCACCTCGGCCGGACTGATCTCGAGGATCTCCGCGCAGGTCTCGATGCCCTCGGAGGTGACGCGACCCTCGACGGACTGCACGAGGTGCAGCATCGGGAGCAGGCCCGAGCGCTTCTCGGGGTAGCGCCCGGCGATCTCACGCAGCTCGGTGATCGTGGAGTCAGTCAACATCGGCCGCAACCGCCTTCCGGGGTCCCCGCGGCATGGTTCGCGCAGGAGCGAAGCGAGGGAGTGGAGAACGTCGTGGGGTGTTCATCATCTGTCGACTCCTCCCATGACGGGGTCGATGGAGGCGATCGCGACGATGACGTCGGCCACCTGGCCGCCCTCGCTCATCACGCTGGTCGCCTGCAGGTTGGTGAAGGACGGGTCGCGGTAGTGCACCCGGAACGGACGCGTGCCGCCGTCGGAGACGACGTGGGCGCCGAGCTCGCCACGCGGCGACTCGATCGGCACGTAGGCCTGGCCGGCGGGAACCCGGAAGCCCTCGGTGACGAGCTTGAAGTGGTGGATCAGGCCCTCCATCGACTCCCCCATGATGTGGCGGATGTGGTCGAGGGAGTTGCCCATGCCGTCACTGCCGATCGCGAGCTGGCTGGGCCAGGCGATCTTCTTGTCGGCGACCATCACCGGCGCGCCCTCGAGGCCGGCCAGCCGGTCGGTGGCCTGCTCGATGATGCGCAGCGACTCCCACATCTCGTTGAGACGCACGCGGAAGCGGCCGTAGGCGTCGGAGGTGTCCCACGTCTGGACGTCGAACTCGTAGTCCTCGTAGCCGCAGTACGGCTCGGTCTTGCGGAGGTCCCAGGCGTAGCCGGTCGAGCGGACGACGGGCCCGGTCATGCCGAGCGCCAGGCAGCCGGCGAGGTCGAGGTGGCCCACGCCTTCGAGGCGGCCCTTGAAGATCGGGTTGGCGTTGCAGAGCGCGGCGTACTCGGGAAGGCGCTTCTTCATCAAGGTGAGGAAGGACCGGATCTCCTCGATGGCGCCGGTGGGGAGGTCCTGGGCGACGCCACCGGGGCGGATGAACGCGTGGTTCATGCGCAGCCCGGTGATCAGCTCGAAGAGGTCGAGCACCAGCTCGCGCTCGCGGAAGCCGATGGTCATCACGGTGAGCGCGCCGATCTCCATGCCACCGGTGGCGATGCAGACCAGGTGGGAGGAGAGCCGGTTGAGCTCCATGAGCAGGACCCGCATGACGCTGGCCTTCTCGGGGATGTCGTCCTCGATGTCGAGCAGGCGCTCGACGCCGAGGCAGTAGGTGGCCTCGTTGTAGAACGGCGAGAGGTAGTCCATGCGGGTCACGAACGTCGTGCCCTGCACCCAGGACCGGAACTCCATGTTCTTCTCGATGCCGGTGTGGAGGTAGCCGATGCCGCAGCGGGCCTCGGTGACCGTCTCGCCGTCGATCTCGAGGATCAGGCGCAGGACGCCGTGCGTGGAGGGGTGCTGCGGGCCCATGTTGACCACGACCCGCTCCTCGACGCCCTCGGCGCCGGAGAGGCCCTCGACGATGTCGTCCCAGTCTCGGCCGCTGACGGTGAAGACCTTGCCGTCGGTCGTCTCGGTGCTGCCGGCGTAGATGTCGTCGGTGGTGCTCATCGAATCACTCTCCGCGTGCGAAGGGGGCTGCTGTGGGATGGGGTCGAGGTCGCCATCAGCTGTAGGCGCGACGCTCGTCCGGGGGCGGGATGGTGCCGCCCTTGTACTCGACCGGGATGCCGCCGAGGGGGTAGTCCTTGCGCTGCGGGTGCCCGGGCCAGTCGTCGGGCATCAGGATCCGGGTCAGCGCCGGGTGACCGTCGAAGATCAGCCCGAACATGTCGTAGGTCTCGCGCTCGTGCCAGTCGTTGGTCGGGTAGATCGCGATCGTCGACGGCAGGTGCGGGTCGGCGTCGGGCACCGACACCTCCACGCGCACGCGGCGGTTGTGGGTCATCGAGAGCAGGTGGTAGACCGCGTGCAGCTCGGCGCCGGTGTCGGCGGGGTAGTGCACGCCGCTGACGCCGGTGCAGAGCTCGAAGCGCAGCTTGGGGTCGTCGCGCAGGAGCGCCATGACAGCCACGAGGTCCTCGCGGCGCACGTGGAAGGTGATCTCCTTGCGGTGCACCACGACGCTCCACGGTGCGGTGAACGCCGGCTCGAGGGCGTCGGCCACCTCGTCGTACCAGCCGCCGTAGGGGCGCTGCGTCGCGCCGGGGTAGACGATCGGGGCGACCAGACCGCCGAAACCACTGGTGTCACCGGTGCCGCGGGTGCCGAACATGCCGGTGCGGGTGCCGACGGTCTTGACCTCGGGGTCCCGTGTGGCCGGGACCTTGGGGTCCTGCGGGCCGGACTGGTCGGGCCCGGTGGTCTTGTCCTCGTGGCTCATCGGAGAAGTCCGTGCTGCTCGGAGGTGGGCAGGGCGCGCAGCGCCTCGCTCTCGAGGTCGGCGATCTGGGCCAGGCGGTTGGCGCCGAGCTTGGTGGCCTGCACCTGGTCGTGGAGCTTGAGGATGGCGTCGATGAGCATCTCGGGGCGCGGCGGGCAGCCGGGCAGGTACATGTCGACCGGGACGACGTGGTCGACGCCCTGGACGATCGCGTAGTTGTTGAACATGCCGCCGCTGCTGGCGCACACACCCATGGCGAGCACCCACTTGGGCTCGGCCATCTGGTCGTAGATCTGACGCAGGACCGGTGCCATCTTCTGGCTCACCCGCCCCGCGACGATCATCAGGTCGGCCTGGCGCGGGCTGGCCCGGAAGACCTCCATGCCGAAGCGGGCGAGGTCGTACTTCGGGCCGCCCGAGGTCATCATCTCGATCGCGCAGCACGCCAGGCCGAACGTGGCGGGCCAGAAGCTGGCCTTGCGCATGTAGCCGGCGAGGCCCTCGACCGAGGTCAGCAGGACGCCGCTGGGGAGCTTCTCTTCGATACCCATGTCGGGCTCCTTCAAGTCTCGGGTGGCCGGGGAGGTCAGGGGAGGTCAGGGGATGACGACGGAGCGCTCGGTCAGTCCCACTCGAGGCCGCCGCGTCGCCACACGTAGGCGTAGGCGATGAAGACGGTCGCGATGAAGAGCACCATCTCGACCAGCCCGAAGAGGGCCATGGCGTCGAAGTTCACGGCCCAGGGGTAGAGGAAGATGATCTCGATGTCGAAGACGATGAAGAGCATCGCGGTGATGTAGTACTTCACCGGGAACCGGCCGCCGCCGACCGGCTGCGGCGTGGGCTCGATGCCGCACTCGTAGCTGTCGAGCTTGGCCCGGTTGTAGCGGCTCGGCCCCACGACCATGCTGGTGACGACCGAGCCGACCGCGAAGAGGGTCGCCAGGGCCACCAGGGCGAGCACCGGGGTGTAGAGCTCCATGGGCGTTCCTTCCGCAGGTCCGGTCGCGCCCCCGGCCGAGACTGGGCGACGCATGAGCGGCCCAGCGATTGTGACTTTGTGAACTGAATCACGAGTGGCGCACACGTCATACTGCCACTCCTGGCGAGCCGCGTCACACCCGGGTGTGGAGGCCGGGGACGTCCGCTCCCCACGAGATTTAGCGCAGGAGCCCGTCGCCTCGATCACCGTGGGTGGGTCAGCCCGTCGACCCCGCGACGCACGGGTGCGCCGCACCCTGCGCCGCCCGAAGCGAGGCCGGCACGGGCTCAGGGGGCCGTGGCGCGGTGCAGCGCGACGATGCCGCCGGTGAGGTTGCGCCACTGCGGGCGCAGCCAGCCGGCCTGCGCCACGAGGTCGGCCAGGTCCTGCTGGTCGGGCCAGGCCCGGATCGACTCGGCGAGGTAGACGTAGGCGTCCGGGGACGACGAGACCGCTCGGGCCACCGAGGGCAGCGCCTTCATCAGGTACTCGAGGTAGACGGTGCGCAAGGGCGACCAGGTCGGCTGGCTGAACTCGCACACCACGAGGCGCCCGCCCGGGCGGGTGACGCGGCGCAGCTCGCGCAGGCCGGCGAGCGGGTCGACGATGTTGCGCAGCCCGAAGGAGATCGTGACGGCGTCGAAGCTGTCGTCGGCGAACGGCAGCCGGGTGCCGTCGCCGGCGGTGAAGGGCAGCTGGGGCCGCGCCTGCTTGCCCACGCGCAGCATGCCGAGGGAGAAGTCGCAGGGCACCACGAAGGCCCCGCGGTCCTCGAAGGGCTCGGACGACGTGCCGGTGCCGGCCGCGAGGTCGAGCACGCGCTCGCCGTACTGCGGGTCGACGGCGTCGATCACGTCGCGTCGCCAGCGGCGGTCCTGACCCAGCGACAGGATGTCGTTGGTGATGTCGTAGCGGCGCGCGACCGCGTCGAACATGCCTTGGACGTCGGTCGGCTGCTTGTCGAGCTGTGCACGGGCCACGCGGCGAGCCTAGGGCGTGCCCGCGTCTACCGACGGGTCGGACCGGCCGATCCTGGTCCCCCGAGGTCGAGTCGGCGCGTATAGGCGCCGACTCGGCTGTGGCCCGGCCTCGAGTCGGCGCGTACAAGCGCCGACTCGGCTGCTGCCCGGCCTCGAGTCGGCGCGTACAAGCGCCGACTCGACTGCAGCCCGGGCCGCTGCGACCACCGACCGCCTGGGCCGACACCCAGATTCTCCTCAGGACCGCAACTTCACCGCCCTGGCGTGCGTCTCTCCAGTGTGGCCCCGAACGGGGCGAGCGAATGGCACCATGAGCCACACGCGTCACACGCGTCACAGATCCCAGGAGAGTCCCCCATGCGCATCGTCCGCCGCCTCACGTCGACCGTCCTGGTCCTCACCCTGCTGGCCGCCATCGGCATCGGCACGGGTTACGCCCTCGACCTCGGCGACGTCCGCGACACGGCCCAGCGCGTAGCGGGCCTCGAGTCGGACCCGGCGCCGGTCGTCGGCGGCGCCGGAGTCGGGACCGGGCCGGGCTCGACCCGGCAGACCACACCGGCCCCCGACTCGGAGCCGGCACCCGCGGCCACCCCCGACCCGAGGTCCGACCCGGTGCCCGACCCGACGCCCGACCCGACGCCCGCGCCGACCTCCGCGCCGGCCCCCGCCCCCACCCCGGAGCCCGAGCCGCAGGGCGGCCCCCCGCTCATGTCGCCCGGCGAGACCAGCGACGCGATCAAGGTGCTGCAGGCCAGGCTGCGTCAGATCCAGTGGTTCAACACCGACGTCACCGGCTACTACGGCGACGTCACCACCGCAGCCGTCACCGGCTTCCAGGCCAAGCGCGAGATCCCCGAGACCGGCTACGTCGACCAGGAGACGCTCGACCGGCTGCTCGCGATGACGACCGAGCCCACCGCCGACGAGCTCGCCAACCGCCTGGCCCCCTCGGCGTCCAACGTCCCCGGCGCCCTCGACGCCCGCTGCACCACCGGCCACGTGCTCTGCGTCGACAAGTCGAGCAGCACGCTGCGCTGGGTCGTCGACGGGAAGGTCCGCACCACGCTCGACGTCCGCTTCGGCGCGGAGTACACCCCGACCCGCGAGGGCGCCTTCTCGGTCGACTCCAAGAGCCGCGACCACGTCTCGTCGCTCTACGGCAGCGCGATGCCCTTCGCGATGTTCTTCTCCGGCGGCCAGGCGGTGCACTACTCCTCCGACTTCGCCGCCCGCGGGTACGCCGGCGCCTCGCACGGCTGCGTCAACGTGCGCGACTACGACGGCCTGGCGGCTCTCTTCGACCAGGTCCAGGTCGGCGACAGCGTGATCGTCTACCGCTCCTGACTCCTCGGCGCGATGGTCCGGGCGCGGAGCTCAGGTGGCCGGGTCCTCCTCGAGGTCGCGGACCGCGTTGGTCGCGGCGACCACGTCGTCGGTGCTCAGGCCCTGGCCGGTGACGTCGTAGAGCAGTCCCGCCGACCCCAGCTGGCAATGCACCCTCGACGGCTGCTCGGCAGGATCGGCCGGCGCATCGGCCGAGGCGGCCTGTGCGTAGAGGACGGAGCAGACCGTGTCATCGGCGACCCGGACCACCTCGAGGTCGGAGCGGGTCACGCCCTGGACGTCTGCGGAGACCGGGGCGCCGTCCGGCACGAACAGGCCGGGCTCCCCCGGGCCGACGGTCACGGTCAGCAGTGCGGACCCGTCGACCTTGCCGTAGATCTCGAAGTCGGCCGGACCACCGAAGAGCGCGGTCAGGTTCTCCGCGGCCGAGCCCGTGACCGCCGCCAGGCGATCGGCGCCGCCGGTCTGCGCCACCAGCTCGGGCGGCATGTCGGGGCTGCTCAGCGAGACCAGGTCGCCCGGGAGGGTGTCCGGCAGCGGGGCGAGGTCGGTGAGCACCCGCGAGTCCGACCCGCCCGAGCCCGAGGTCTCCCCACCCTCCGCCTTCGGAAGACCCACGACGAACCCGAGCACCAACGCCAGCAGGACCACCCCGCCGCCGGCCGCGAGGAGGGTCGTGCGGGTCGAGGGCTGCACCGGGTTGGCTGACGACGTGCTCATGTCTCGATAGTGACATCCGGGTGAGAACGACCCGTCGGGTGGCTCGGTAGGCTTGGGTCGTGAGCATGGGCGCGGTGAGCGGTGAGCAGTCGGCTCCCTTCGTCGTCCGCACCACCGCGCTCGACCTCGAGGCAGCCACCGCCCTGGTCGACCTCCTCCCGCTCGCGGACCCCGTTGCCTGGTTGCGCCGTGGCGAGGGCCTCGTCGGCTGGGGCGTCGCAGCACAGGTGCACACCAGCGGCCCCACCCGCTTCTCCGACGCCGACGACTGGTGGGCCGACCTCACTCGACGTGCGGTCGTGCGCAGCGACCTCGCCGCACCCGGCACCGGTCTGGTGTGCTTCGGCTCGATGGCCTTCGCCGACCACCCCGGCGGGTCGATGCTGGTGGTGCCGCGGGTGCTGGTCGGACGCCGCGGCGACACCGCCTGGATCACCACGGTCTCGCCGGGAGGCCTCGATCTCGTCGACGTCTCGGTCCACGTCGCCGACCCGCCCGAGGCCCCCCGCGGCGTGCGCTTCGCCGACGGCGCGCTCGACGGCGAGGCCTGGATGGGCACGGTCGCCGACGCGGTCGCCCGGATCGCCGCCGGCGACCTCGAGAAGGTGGTGCTGGCGCGCGACCTGATCGCGACCGCCGACGCCGACATCGACGTCCGTTGGCCGCTGCGCCGCCTCACCGAGCTCTACCCCACCTGCTGGACCTTCCACGTCGACGGCCTGTTCGGGGCGACGCCCGAGCTGCTCGTGCGACGCGAGCGCGGCCTGGTCACCTCACGCGTGCTGGCCGGCACCATCCGCCGCACCGGCGACGACGGCCGCGACCTCGCCCTGGCCGCCACCCTGGCGCGTTCGTCGAAGGACCTCGCCGAGCACGAGTACGCCGTCCGCTCGGTCGCGGAGTCGCTCGCGCCGCACTGCTCGTCGATGAACGTGCCCGAGGCGCCGTTCGTGCTGCACCTGCCCAACGTGATGCACCTCGCCACCGATGTCGCCGGAGTGGTGCACGACGCCGAGACCGTCTCCTCGCTGCAGCTCGCCGCCTCGCTGCACCCCTCCGCCGCCGTCGGCGGCACCCCGGCCGAGGCCGCCCTCCAGCTCATCACCGAGATCGAGGGCATGCCCCGCGGGCGCTACGCCGGCCCGGTGGGCTGGATGGACGCCGCCGGTGACGGCGAGTGGGGCATCGCGTTGCGCTCGGCGGAGATCGTCGGCTCGACGGTGCGCCTCTTCGCCGGCTGCGGGATCGTCGCCGACTCCGACCCGGAGTCCGAGCTCGCCGAGACGCAGGCGAAGTTCGTCCCGGTGCGCGACTCGTTGGGCGGCTGACCCGGCACCACCGCTCGCGACGCCGCTACTCCAGGTCGTCGCCATCGGCCACCCGCACGAACGACAGCTCGCCGACGAGGTTGGCCATGTGGGTGTCGACCATGCCCAGCGCCACGTCGCTGTAGACCTTGTCGTGGATGGCGAGGTTGCGTGGTGCGCCCACCTCGCGCACGAAGTCGACGGCTTCGCTCAGCTTGAGCCAGGGCGCCGAGATCGGCGCCAGCAGCACGTCGACGGGCTCGCCGGGGGCGAGCAGCGAGTCGCCGGGGTGGTAGACCCGCTCGTCGCCCAGCGCGAGCAGGTAGCCGGAGTTGTCGAAGCGCGGGTAGTCGGGATGGATCACGGCGTGCTTCTCCCCCACCACGCGCACCGGCACGCCCAGGTCGAGCAGCTCGCCGGGGGTCACGACGACGACCCGCTCGGACAGGTCGGGCGCCTGCTCGGCGATCACCCGGGCCACCGCGTCGATCGTGACGATCGGGGCCCCTACCGCCCGCAGGTGGTCGGCGTCGTAGTGATCGGCGTGCTGGTGGGTGATCAGGACGACGTCGGCACCCTCGACCGCCTCGCGGTCGGTGAAGCAGCCCGGGTCGAGGACGAGACGCACGCCGGCGTGCTCCACGCGCACGCACGCGTGGCCGAACTTGGTGATCCGCATGCCCCGAACCTACGACGCTGCGCGTCGGGTGGTCGAGCGCCGCCACGTCAGCGGGCGTCAGCCGGTGGACGGCGCCGGCAGCACGCTGGCGGCTCCGAGCAGGGAGCCGCTGTGCGGCGCACCACCCGCGGTCCCCCCGACCGCAGCAACCGGGACGACGACGTCCACCAGGTCGACGACGACACAGGTGACGTTGTCGGTGCCGCCGGCGTCGAGCGCGGCCGCGACCAGGAGGTCGACGGCTGCCTGCGGGTCGGGCACCGCGACGACGAGCGCGAGGGCGTCGTCGTCGACGAGGTCACTGAGCCCGTCGCTGCACAGCAGCAGCCGGTCGCCGGCGACCAGGTCGAGGTCGAGGAGGTCGGGCTCGGAGGGCCCTGCGCCGCCGAGGGAGCGCATGACGATGTGGCGGTGCGCGGAGCGTCGCGCCTGCGCGCGGCTGAGGCGCCCGGCGTCGACCAGTGACTGCACGAGCGTGTGGTCGTCGGTCAGCTGGGTGAGCGCCTGGTCGCGCAGGAGGTAGGCCCGCGAGTCACCCAGGTGGGCCAGCGCGACGCGGACGCCGTCGGTCTGCACGGCCGTGAAGGTCGTGCCCATGCCGGCGACCGTGGGGTCTGCCACGACGAGGTGCGTGATCTGCACCGCCGCCCGGGCGACCGCCCGCTTCAGCAGGTCGCGCGGCGCCAGCGACCCGGCGTGCCGCTGCGAGAGCACGTCGGCCGCGTGGGCGGCGGTCGACGAGGCGACCTCGCCCGCTGCCGCCCCGCCCATGCCGTCGGCGACCACGACCAGGAGGGGCCCGACGACGCCGGAGTCCTCGTTGTGGGAGCGCACCAGACCGACGTGGCTGGCGGCCGCGCACCGGAACTCGAGCATGCGGGCAGTCTCCCACCCGGCGCCGACAGCGGTCGCTGTTCCTAGGATGCGGGGGTGCGCCTCGACCTGTCCGACCCCACCTTCGACGTCACCTCCGAGCAGGTCCTCGCTGCGCGGGAGGACCACTGGTGGGTGAGCACGACCTGGGGGCACGCGGTGCTGCGCCACGACGCCGCGGCTGCGGTGCTGCGCGACCGCCGCTTCCGGCAGGGCAACGCGCGCTGGCCCGAGCAGAACGGCGTCCACGACGGTCCGTTCGCCACCTGGTGGGGCGAGACGCTGCTGAGCCTGGAGGGCGACGACCACGCCCGGGTGCGACGACTGCTGGTGCCGGCGTTCCGCAACAAGACGATCGCCGCGCTCCGACCGCGCTTCACCGCGCTGGCCGACGAGCTCGTCGACGGGTTCGCCGAGCGTGGGTCGGTGGAGTTCATCGCCGAGTTCGCCGAGCCGTACGCCGCCCGGATCATCTGCGTGCTGCTCGGCCTCGAGGAGTCGTCGTGGCAGCAGGTGGCGCACTGGGCCGACGACCTCGGGGCGTCGTTCTCGGTCGACGTGGGGCACCGGGTGCCCACGATCGAGGCAGCACTGGCGGGTCTGTCCGATCACCTCGACGACGTCGTCGCCGATCGCCGACGCTCACCGCGCGACGACCTGGTCTCCGAGCTCGTCGCCACCCTCGACCTGCCCGACGGCCTCACCGAGCATGAGCTGGGCGTGGCCCTGGTCTTCCTTGCCTTCGCCGGCATGGAGACCACCCGCAACCAGCTCGGCCTGGCGCTGCAGACCCTGCTGCGCCACCCCGACCAGTGGCGGCTCCTGGGCGAGCGTCCCGACCTCGGCGCCAACGCCGTGGAGGAGGTCATGCGGGTGAACCCGACGGTGACGTGGGTGACGCGCGAGGCGCTCGAGGACGTCGAGCTCACCGACCCCGCCGGTGGCGCGCCGCTGCACGTGCCGCGCGGGGGCATCGTGCAGGTGCTCTCCCACGCGGCCGGCACCGACCCCAGCGCGATGCCCGACCCGTCGTTCGACATCACCGTGCAGCGTCCCCCGCACCACGGCTTCGGCGCCGGCATCCACCACTGCCTGGGCCACTTCGTCGCCCGCACCGACATGGCGGTCGCGCTGCCGCTGCTCGCCCGACGGATGCCCGACGCGGAGCCCGACGGGCCCGGCCAGTGGCTGCCTGTCTCCGGCAACACCGGCGCGGTGCGGTTCCCGATCAGCTTCACGCCCGGGGTGTCGGCGCGGTGACCTCGGCGGATGGCGAAGCGCCTCCGGCCATCCGGCGCTGGCGCGCCGAAGACCTCGAGGCGCTCGTCGTCCTGCACGAGGCCTGCTGGCGTGAGGCGTACGCCGACCTGATGCCCGCGGGCTTCATCGACGAGGTGTTCGCCGACCCCGCGGCGCACGTCGTACGACGGCGCGAGCAGCTCGCCGCAGGGAGCGACACCTGGGTCGCCGACCTCGACGGCCGGCTCGTGGGGTTCGCCTCGTCGGGTCCGGCCCGGTCGGCCGACGCCCCGACCGACCACGAGCTCTACGCGCTCTACACGCGGGCCGCAGCATGGGGCACCGGGGTCGGTCACGCCCTGCACGAGGCCGCAGTGGGCGAGCGCGACGCCTTCCTGTGGACCCTCGACGGCAACGAGCGCTCGCGCGCCTTCTACGAGCGCCAGGGCTACCGCGCCGACGGCGTCACCGACGACCAGCCGGCCGGGCGACAGGTCCGGATGGTGCGGCGGCGCTCGCCCGACGGCCGCGGTGGTGCCACCATCGGGACATGATCGCGCTCACTGGTGGCACCGGCGCCCTGGGTGGCCTCGTCGCCCCCGCCCTCGTCGACCTCGAGCCGCGCCTGGTGGTGCGTGACCCCTCGCGCGCCCCGGACCTCGGCCTGGCCGTCCACCAGGCGTCGTACGCCGACAGCGGCGCGGCGCAGGCCGCGCTCGCCGGCGTCGACGTGCTCTTCATGGTCTCGGCCGCCGAGTCGGGCGACCGCCGCGCCGAGCACCGCTGCTTCATCGGCGCCGCGGCCCGCGCCGGCGTCCGGCACGTCGTCTACACGTCCTTCTCCGGCGCCGATCCGCTGGCGACCTTCACCCTGGGCCGCGACCACGCCGACGCCGAGGCCGCCATCGTCGAGAGCGGCATGGCGTACACGTTCCTGCGCGACAACTTCTACCTCGACATCCTGCCGCTCTTCGCCGACGAGGCCGGCGTCATCCGCGGTCCGGCCGGCCAGGGTCGCGTCGCCGCCGTGGCGCGCGCCGACGTCGCCGACGTCGCCGCGGCCGTGCTGCGCGACCCGGGCTCGCACCGCGACGCGGCGTACGCGCTCACCGGGCCGGAGGCCCTCTCGTTCCCCGAGGTCGTCGAGCGCGCGGGCCTGGCGACCGGACGACGGTTCTCCTACGTCGACGAGAGCGTCGCCGAGGCCTACGCCTCACGCCGGGCGTCCTACCCCGATGTCGCCGACTGGCAGCTCGACGCCTGGGTCAGCACCTACACGGCCATCGCCGACGGGTCGTGCGCCGAGGTCACCGACCATGTCGAGCGCCTCACCGGCCACCACGCACGGACGTTGGAGGAGGCGTTGCTGGGCTGAGGGGTTGGCCCTTCTCGGGCTGGACCCGTGGGGCCGCGCGCTCAGCGCTGCCCCCAGTCGTCGCTGCAGTCCCAGGGTCACACCGCCTTGTCGATCGGTCGGAAACGACAGGTTCCAGGCGCCCGAGTGTGTCGTCTGTGACCGATCGACGTCGTCCACCCTCGTAGGCGCAGGCGGTCCTCGACGGCGAGACCCGGTCGACCAAGCGCGCGGGCGCTGGGTGCACCACAGCTCACGCCGTCAGGTGGTGCACGTAGCACCACCGCCAGTCCTCCCCCGGCTCGGCCGACTGCATGACCGGGTGGCCGCTCTCGCGGAAGTGCGCCTCGGCGTGACGACCGTTCGAGGAGTCGCAACAGGCGACGCCGCCGCAGGCCAGGCACTGGCGCAGCGCCACCCAGTGGGTGCCGTCGCGCAGGCACTCCTCGCAGGTGCCGTCGCCGCCGGTCTCGACGTGGGGGTGCGCCTCGAGGTGCTCGCACTCCTCGCCCGGGATGCGGACCGAGGCGGAGGTACGCAGCTCGGCCCGCTCGTCGCCGGCCCGCTCGAGCATCGATTCCTCGATGTCGAGCATCGCCAGCACGTCGGCGACGACCTCCGACGGCGTCGAGCCCGACGAGCGGATCTCGAGCACCCGCTCGCGCTCGGCCTCGATCATCGCCAGCCGCAGGCGCGAGTAGAGCTCGCTGGGGGTCTCCACGTCGGCGGTGGTGCCGAGCCGCTCCCAGGCGGCGAAGTTGCGCTGGTCGACCCGCTCGCGGATCAGGCCGACGACGCCGTGCAGGTCGTCGGTCTCGAGGGAGTCGAGCTCCTCGAGCCCGGCCTTCGAGGCCTGCTGCAACAGCGTGGCGCGCGCCAGGGCGTCGTCCATCGGGTCGGGCGAGGGCACCTCGAGACGACGCGCGAGCCAGGGCAGGGTGAGGCCCTGGACGAGCAGGGTGCCGGCCACGACGGTGAAGGCGATGAGCAGCAGCACGTCTCGGTGCGGGGTCTCCTCGGGGATGATGAACGCGGCTGCCAGGGTCACGACCCCGCGCATGCCGGCCCACCCGAGCAGGAACGTGTACGACGCCGGCGGCTTGCCGCCCTCGCCGAACCGCGGGCGCACCAGCAGGTAACGCGCCGGGAAGACCCAGACCAGCCGCAGCACGATCACGCCGACCAGCGACAACAGGCAGACGGCCGCGATCCGAGCGCCGCCGAGCGTGCTGCTGCCGACATCGTCGAAGAGCCGCGCGGCCTGCAGACCGATCAGCAGGAAGACCACGTTCTCCAGCACGAACGCGATGGTGCGCCAGTTGATGCGCTCGGCGATGCGCGACTGCGCGGTCTGGATGATCGGCGCCTTGTGCCCGAGCAGCAACCCGGCGACCACGACCGCGATGACGCCGGACGCGTGCAGCTCCTCGGCGGCGAGGTAGGCGCCGAAGGGGACGATCAGCGAGATGGCGGTGTCCATCAGGGGGTCGTCGAGGCGCTTGCGCAGCTGCGCGACCGCCACGAAGATCAGCGCCCCGACCGCGACGCCACCGCCGGCCGCGACGACGAAGTCCACAGCGACCCCGCCGGCCGTGATGCGACCCTGCGAGGCGGCCTCGGCGCCCAGTCCGCTGGCGGCGATGGCGGTGCGCAGCGACACCAGGGCGGTCGCGTCGTTGAGGAGCGACTCGCCCTCGAGGATCGTGACGATGCGGCGCGGCAGCCCGATCCGGCGACCGACCGCGGAGGCGGCGACGGCGTCCGGGGGCGCCACGACCGCGCCGATGGCGAACGCCGCGGGCCAGCCCACGCTCGGGATCAACCAGTGCACCAGGACGCCGATGCCGGCGGTGGTGAACAGGATCAGCCCGACCGACAGCAGCAGGATCGAGCGGCGGTTGGCGTTGAAGTCGACCAGCGAGGTCTGGATGGCGGTCGCGTAGAGCAGCGGCGGCAGCAGCCCGAGCAGGACGACGTCCGGTTCCAGGGTGATCTCGGGGACCCCTGGCACGTAGGACGCCACGACGCCGGCCACGATCAGGACGAGCGGCGCGGGGATCCCGATCCGTTCGGCCACCGCGGTGACCGCCAGGACGCCGACAGCCAGCACGACGAGCAGCAGGGCGATCTCCACGCCGATGATCATGCCGCGCGCGCGAGTCGCTGCGGTAACGCGTTCGCAGTCAGCGCAACCCGGCGAACGTCATCTCGATGGGGAATACAGCGCGCGGATCCGCTCGTCGAGCTCACGCCGGTTGTCACGGCGTACGACGGCCTCGACCACCTCGATGCCACCGTTCGGGCTACCCAGAGCCTGCTCGAGCTCGGGGAGGCTCGTGACCCGCAGGTGCGGGGTGCGGGTGGCGGCGCACAGCGCGGCGAGGTCGACGCCGTGCGGGGTGCCGAACAGCGCCTCGAAGCGGTCGGCGTGCTCCGGCCCGCCCTGCTCGAGCATCGTGAAGATCGACCCGCCGTCGTCGTTGACCACCACGATCGTCAGGTCGGGGGTCGGTTGGCCGGGTCCGAGCACCAGGCCGTTGCCGTCGTGCACGAACGTCACGTCACCCATCAGCGCCACGTTGCGGCCCGCAGGGTGCTGCTCGGCGCGGGCGAGGGCGACGCCGATCGAGGTCGACACGACCCCGTCGATGCCCGAGAGACCGCGGTTCGCGACGGTCTTGCGCCGCGAGCCGACCGGTGTCGGGCGCGCCATCAGGTCGAGGTCGCGGATCGGGCTGGACGGGCCGACCACCAGCAGACCCTCGGGCGGCATCGCCCGGCTGACCGCGCCCACCACGGCGTACGGCGTGAGGTCGGGCTCGGCGGCGAGCAGCGCGTCGAGGCTCCGCGACACGACTCGGTCGGCGTCCTGCCAGCGGGCGAGCCAACCCTCGTGGTCGTGGTCGACACCGTCGACGCTGGGGAAGGCCACGACTGCCGAGACCGGGAAGGGTCGGGTGGTCCACACGCCGCGGGTCGGCACCGAGATCACCTCGACGTCGTCACGGGCGAGCAGTCGGGTGACCGGTCGCGACAGGGTCGGTCGACCGAGGACGACGACCCGCTCGACGTCGGCGGCCAGGTCGGAGCCCTCGCCGAGCAGCAGCCGGTAGCAACGCAGCGCCAGGTCTCCGGTGCGTGAGCCGCTCGACGGTTCGGCGAGCAGCGGCCACCGGGCGGCCTCGGCGAGACGGCGCGCGGCCTGGGCGGCGTCGTCCCCGGCCACGACGACGGTGCGCGGGCCGAGCGGCAGGAGGGTGGGCGCCGGCCGCGCCTGAGGTGGTCCGGCCGGCACGGTGGGTGCGCGCGGCGTCCACGGCTCGCCGGGACGCGCCAGCAACGGCTCGTCGAGCTGCACGTTGAGGTGGAGCGGTCCGGTCGCGGCGGGGTCGTCCTGCGGCACGTCGTCGACGAGGTCGTACGTCGGCACCAGCGCACCGAAGACGCCCACCTGGTCGGTGACCTGGTTGGCGCCCGTGCCCCGCAGCCGCGCCGGTCGGTCGGCGGTGACGACGACGACCCGCACCCCGGCGTGCGCCGCCTCGAGGACGGCCGGGTGCAGGTTGGCGACGGCGGTGCCGGAGGTGCACACGACCGCGGCTCGGCGGCCCTGCTTGGTGAGCCCGAGCGCCAGGAAGCCGGCCGAGCGTTCGTCGAGACGGGTGTGCAGCCGCACGTGCCCGGCCTGCGCGGCGTCGAAGAAGGCGAAGGTCAGCGGGGCGTTCCGGCTCCCGGGGGCGACGACGACCTCGACGACGCCGTCGTCGAGGAGCTGCTGGACGACGGCTCGGGCCAGGCGGGTCGCATCCGGGGCTGCGGGGTCGGGCACTGCGGGGTCGGGCACCGCGGGGTCAGGCATGACGTGACTCTTCCACCTCGGCGAGCCGCGCCTCCCAGTGCGCCACCCGGTCGGGCGAGGCGGCGAGCCGGTCGAGCGCCGCCTCGTCGACGACCGGCGCACCGACCCGCAGCACGCCGTCGACCGGGACCAGCGGGGTGATGGCGACGTCGTCGGTCAGCAGCTGCACGGTGGCCAACCCGCAGGCGTGGCGCAGGTCGGGCAGGGCGGCGGCCAGGGCGAGCCCGGCGGCGATGCCGACCGACGTCTCCAGCGCCGACGACACCACGACCGGGAGGCCGATGTCCTCGGCGATGCGCAGGCACGCCCGGACACCCCCGAGCGGCTGCACCTTGAGCACCGCCACGTCGGCGGCCTCCAGGTCGCGCACCCGGTAGGGGTCGGCGGCGCGCCGGATCGACTCGTCCGCGGCGATCGGCACGTCGACACGTCGGCGTACGACGGCGAGGTCCTCGACGCTCATCACCGGCTGCTCGGCGTACTCCAGGCCACCGGCCGCGCGGTCGAGCGCAGCGATCGCCGGCACCGCCTCGTCGACCGACCAGAGCCCGTTGGCGTCGACCCGGATCAGTCCGTCGGGTCCGAGCGCGTCGCGCACCGCCTCGAGCCGCGCCTCGGCCTCGGCGAGGCTCTGGCCGGGCTCGGCGACCTTGACCTTGGCGGTGCGGCAGCCACCGCGCAGCACGATGGCGTGCGCCTGCTCCGCACCGACGGCGGGCACGGTCACGTTCACCGGGATCGTCGAGCGCAACGGCTCCGGCCAGTCGCCGGCAGCCGCCTCCCGCGCGCAGGCCAGCCAGGGGGCCGCGACCTCGGCGTCGTACTCGAGGAAGGGGCTCCACTCCCCCCAGGTGCCGTCGGCGCCGCGGACGAGCGCCACCTCGCGCACCGTGATGCCACGAAAGCGCGTGCGCAGGGGGATGGACAGGACCCTCACGTCGACGACCCCGCGAGCGACTGCAGCGCGAGGCGGTCGGGCTTTCCGTTGGCCAGCAGCGGGATCGCAGCGACCGTCACGACCTGGCGCGGCGCCCACGCGCGCGGGTGGACGTCGGTCACCCAGTGACGCAGGTCGTCTGCCGCCAAGGAGCCGGCGGCCGCGACGACGAACGCGACCAGACGGTTGCCCCACTCGAGGTCGGGTACTCCGAGCACCTCGGCCTCGACGACGCCGGGATGGGCACGCAGGCGCGCGGCGACAGCCGGTCCGGGCACGTTGACGCCTCCGGAGACCACGACGTCGTCCAGGCGACCGAGCACGCGCACCCGACCGTCGGGGTCGACCTCGCCGGCGTCGGCGGTGACGAACCACCCGTCGACGAGCGCCTGCCCGGTCAGCGCAGGGTCACCCTCGTAGCCGTCGAAGAGCACCGGGCCGCGGATCCGCAGACGCCCGTCGTCGTCGCGCGCGACCTCGACGCCGTCGAGCGGGACGCCGTCGTACACGCACCCGCCGCAGGTCTCCGCCGAGCCGTAGGTGGCCACCACGCGCACGCCCGCGGCCGTGGCACGCTCTCGCAGCGCGGGGTCGATCGGGCCGCCTCCGAGCAGCACGGTGTGCGCTCGACGCAGCGCCGCGAGGTCGGCCCCGGCGCCCGTGTCGTCGAGCAGGCGGTGCAGCTGGGTCGGCACGAGCGAGGTGAACCAGCCGTCGCCGGCAGGCCAGGGATCGTCGGGTCCGACCGGCTCACGACCGGCCACGAGCGAGCGGCACAGCACCTGCAGCCCGGCGACGTACGCCGCCGGCACCCGCAGCACCCACTGGCCCGAGCCACCGAGGCGGGCACCGGTCGCGGCGACGGAGGCCAGCACGGCCCGGCGCGAGAGCTGCACCCGTTTGGGTCGCCCGGACGACCCCGACGTCTCGACCACCCAGGGCGCCGGCTCGCCTGCGGCCGACAGCCACGCGCGCAGCGGCTCGAGGCTCTCGGCGAAGGGGGACGACGACACGCTCACCTGACCGAGGCTAGTCCTGGGTGAGCCACCCCCGAGTGCCCCCGGACCGCCCCCGGACCGTGCCGGGTGACGCCCCTGCTTGAATCGTCTGTTGTGGCGACAGCGTCGGAGTGGGTCCAGGGGGCGCGTCCGCGCACGCTCCCCGCAGCGGTGGCGCCGGTGCTCGCCGGCACCGGGGTGGCGGCGTACGCCGACGCGGCCGTCTGGTGGAAGGCCCTGCTCGCCCTCGTCGTGAGCCTGGCCCTGCAGGTGGCGGTCAACTACGCCAACGACTACTCCGACGGCGTCCGCGGCACCGACGACGTCCGCGTCGGGCCCATGCGCCTGGTCGGTTCGCGGGTCGCGACCCCGGGCGCGGTCAAGCGCGCCGCGTTCGTCGCCTTCGGCGTCGCGGGGGCTGCCGGCCTGGTGCTGGCGGCGACGACGGCCTGGTGGCTGGTCGCCGTCGGCGCGCTCAGCGTGGTCGCTGCCTGGTACTACACCGGCGGCTCGACCCCCTACGGCTACCTCGGCCTCGGCGAGGTGATGGTCTTCGTGTTCTTCGGCCTGGTCGCCGTCATCGGCACCACCTACGTGCAGGTCGAGGCATGGTCGGCGCCGGCGCTGTACGCCGGCATCGGGATCGGCGCCCTCGCCTGCGCGATCCTGGTGGTCAACAACCTGCGCGACATCCCGACCGACACCGAGGCGGGCAAGCGCACCCTCGCCGTCCGCCTCGGGTCGACGCACACCCGACAGCTCTACGCCGCGCTCGTCGTCGTCGCCGCCCTGTGCGTCGTCCTGGTCGCCGCTTCGACGACGTGGTGGGCGCTTCTCGGGCTCGGCTTCCTCGGGCCGGCGCTGCCCGGCCTGCGCACGGTTCTGGGCGGAGCGAGCGGGCCCGCCCTCATCCCGGTGCTCCAGCAGACCGGCGTCGCCGAGCTGGTGTGGGCCGTTCTGGTGGCTGCCGCGCTGGTCGTGGCCTGACGGGAGTTTCACCGCCTCAGCGGAGAAACTCCCGCTTCTTGTATGAACCTTCGTACGAGAAGCGGGAGTTTTGTCGCACCAACCGCCCACCACCGGCCCACCAACCGCCCGCCGCCCGCCGGCGTCGTCCTGCCTCACATCCCTGGCCGACGTCGCGAGAATTCTCGACAGCAGCGGGAGTTTCTCCGCTTAAGCGGAGAAACTGCCACCGCACCCGACCTACCCCACCCACGTAGGCTCGAGCCATGGTCAAGATCCTGCTGCTCCTGGTCGTCCTCGGCTTCGTCCTCTGGCGCTTCCGGGTGCCGATCCTGGCCAAGGTGCTCGGCCAGCCGCAGAGTCGGATCCAGCGTCAGATCGACCAGCGCAAGAAGTAACCCCGCCTGCGATCGCCCCGCGCTCAAGCGCGATCGGACTAGTCCTCGACGTCCTCGCGCGAACGCATCTCCTCGTACTTCGCCGTCGCTCGTGAGGCGCGGTCCTCGACCTTGCGGGCGAGGGCGTCACGCGGGCCACTGAGCACGAAGTACGAGCCGATGCCGCTGAGGATGAAGGCCAGCAGCAGGGTGATCACCGGGTACGGCCCGCCGAACAGCAGCGCCGCGAGACCCGTCAGCGCCACCCACGTCACGGCGAACAGCGCGAGACGAGCAAGTGTGTAGACCCAGAACTCCTTCACAGGTCAAGGGTAGGCGGTGACCACCGGGGGCCTACATTGGAGGGGTGCTGAAGTTCGCGTTCGTGCTGGTCCTGTTCGCCGTGGCGACGTACCTGCTGATCCGCGCGTTCCAGGCGCGCGGTCTGATGCCCGAGACGCCGAGCCGGCCCAAGCGTCAGCCGCCGCGCAAGATGGTCGCGCCGGACGACGACGACGACTTCCTGCGCGACCTCGACCGCAAGAAGCGTGAGCCCGAGGACCCGGACGCCGGTCCCTGACGCCGGTCCCTGACGCCGGCCCCCACGGGACCACCACCGCGACCGGCGGTCTCAGGTGCGACCGGCGGCCTTGAGGTCGCGACGCAGCTCCTTGGGGAGCGAGAAGATCAACGACTCCTCGGCCGAGTGCACGGCCTTGGCGTCGGGGTAGCCGCGCTCGGAGAGGAAGGCCAGGACGCCGTCGACGAGCTCCTCCGGCACGCTGGCCCCGGAGGTCACCGACACCGTCGAGACTCCCTCGAGCCAGGCCTCGTCGATCTCGCTGACGTCGTCGACGCGGTACGACGACGTCGCACCGGCCTCGAGGGCGACCTCGACGAGCCGCACCGAGTTGGAGGAGTTGGCCGACCCCACCACGATCACCAGGTCGGCGTCCGGGGAGATCTCCTTGACCGCCAGCTGACGGTTCTGGGTGGCGTAGCAGATGTCGTCGCTGGGCGGGTCGAGCAGCAGCGGAAAGCGCTCACGGATCGCCGCCACCGTCTCGAGGGTCTCGTCGACCGACAACGTCGTCTGGCTCAGCCACGCGACGCGAGCCGGGTCGCGCACGACGATGCCGGGCACGTCGGCGGGGCTCTGCACCAGCTGGATGTGCTCGGGCGCCTCGCCGGCAGTGCCCTCGACCTCCTCATGGCCCTCGTGGCCGATGAGGAGGATGTCGTAGTCGTCGTCGGCGAAGCGCCTGGCCTCGTGGTGCACCTTGGTCACCAGCGGGCAGGTCGCATCGATCGTCTTCAGCTCGCGTTCCTCGGCCTGGCGGTGCACCTCGGGGGAGACACCGTGCGCGGAGAAGACCACGGTCGCACCTTCGGGAACCTCGGCGATCTCCTCGACGAAGATCGCCCCACGCGACTCCAGGTCGGCGACCACGTGCTTGTTGTGCACGATCTGCTTGCGCACGTAGACCGGCGAGCCGTAGAGGTCGAGAGCCTTCTCGACCGTCACCACGGCCCGGTCGACGCCGGCGCAGTAGCCGCGGGGCGCTGCCAGCAGGACCGCCTTGGCATCCTCGGGCGAGAGGATCGGGGGCGTGCCGAGGTCGGTGCTCATGGCTCCGAGTCTACGGGGCACCCTCAGTCGGCCACGACGTAGAGCGCGGCACCGAACTCGTCGTCCGGCTCCAGCACACCGCCGGTCGCCGACACCCGGACGTCACCGCCCGCCGGCATCACCTGCTGCGTGGCCCCACCCCCGCCGAGGCCGACCCCCGGGCTGCCACCGAGGTCGGCCCGGACGACGACGCTGCCGTCGACGACGTTGCCGTAGACGACGGCCAGCACGACCCCCTCGTCCGCCGGCGCCGTCCCGGTGACCTCTCGCGACCCGTCGGTCGAGCGCAGCACGTCGACGCGTCGCCAGACGTGTCCGCCGTGCTCGAGGGTGGCGGGGAGGAAGCCCTCGGGACCGACCGGGTCGTGGTCGAGACCGTAGACACCGATCCCGAGGCGTAGGCCTGGGCTCGAGAGCGGTGGCCCGTCGGGGCCCTCGGTGACGTAGAAGCGGACGCCGACGTCGTTGCCGGGGCGGGTCGCCCTCCCGGTCCCGCCCATCGCGGCAGCGTCGACCGGCGTGTCGTCGTCGCACCCGGCACCATCGACGAGCTCCTGCCGCTCGTCGCGCAGGTAGGCGATGTGGAGGTAGGCGTCCGCGGGGCCGCCCGAGCAGAAGTAGCGATAGCTCACGCCGGGCCCGGTGGCCGTGGCGGGCACGGAGAGCTCCTCCTGGCCGGGGTCGCCGACGGCGGCGCCGAGCAGCGTGCCCTCGGCGACGTCTCGCCGGAAGGTGACGCCGTCCTTGGTGGTGCCGGCAGGCCGGTCGTCGCTCAGCGTGTAGACCGCGAGCGTGAGCACCGGCTCGCCTTGGTCAGCCCTGACCTCGACCGTCGCCCGGCTGCCGGCCGGGACGTAGGTGAAGTCGCCGAAGTCGGGCACGTCGTACGCCGTGGGCCCGGACAGCGTCGGCGCCTCGACGGTGACGCCCTGCTCGTCGCCCGCGGTCGCCCACGAGACGAGCCGGGGCTCGGAGGAGGCGGACAGCGCCACCCTCACGCGGCCGAGGCCCCCCTCGGCGCTCTGGTTCAAGGCGTAGGTGAAGCCGAGGGACTCCATCGTGGGCGGGACGTCGACACCGACGAGAACGTCGTCGGTCGACGGCTCGGGCGCGACGTTCTCGTCCCCTCCGGGCAGCAGCGCGACGCCTCCCGCCACGACCAGGACGGCGGCGGCGCCGCTGATCGCGGCGCGACGGCGGCGCCGGACCACCCCGACCCGGCGGTGCACGGACGCCGCTCGGACGGCGACGTCGCGGTCGGTCATGCCGCAGGAGTGGTCCTGCAGGGTGGCTCGCAGGTCGTCGAGGCTGGTCATGACGCGTCCTTCGTCGTGCTGGGGTCGAGGTCGAGACCGGTGTCGGGGCCGGGGCCGGGGCCGGGGTCGGGGGCGAGCGCCGGGTCGATCCGGAGCTTCGCCAACGCCTTGCTGCACTGGCTCTTGACGGTGCCGATCGAGCAGCCCAGGACCTCGGCGCTCTGCGCCTCGGTGAGATCCTCGAAGTAGCGCAGGACGACGACCGCGCGCTGCCGGCGCGGCAGTCGCTCCATGGCAGTCCACAGGTCGATCCCGGCTCCGGTCTCGTCGGCGTCGTCACCCACCCCGGCGTCCGGGAGGACCTCGGTGGCGTGCTCGCCGTTCCACCTGCGGCGCCACCAGGTGGCGTAGGTGTTGAACAGCACCTTGCGCACGTAGGCCTCAGGGCTGTCGGAGATCCGGCTCCAGGCGAACCACGCCTTCGTCAGGCTGGTCTGCAGCAGGTCCTCGGCGAGGGCGTGGTCGTGGGTGAGGAGGTAGGAGGTGCGCAACAGGGCGGTGGAGCGGGCGGCGACGAACTCGTCGAAGCCGGGGCCCGGGGTGCTCGCGGCGCCTGGTGCCGAGCTGCTCACACCCGCTTCCCTCCTGGGTCCGGGCACCGCCGAGTCGCGCGCCGTGGTGTCGATCATGTACTCCTGGACCAGCCGGCACCGCCGGATGGTTGCCCGAGGAGAAGATGTCGATGAGGTACGTCGTCTACGGCGCCGGGGCGGTGGGCGGCGTCATCGGCGCCCGGCTGCACCTCGCGGGTCGCGAGGTCACGCTGGTCGCGCGCGGCGAGCACCTCGAGCGGATCCGCCGCGACGGCCTGGTGCTCGACGGCGCCGCCGGCTCCCGCGTCGTCCGCGCTGCTGCCGGCGACTCGGTCGCCGACGTGGCCTGGACCGACGACACCGTCGTGCTGCTGTGCGTGAAGGCGCACCAGTCCCCCGCGGCGCTGGCCGACCTGGTCGCTCACGCCCCGAGCAGCACACCGGTGGTGTGCGCCCAGAACGGCGTCGCCAACGAGCCCGAGGTGCTGCGCCGCTTCGCCCGCACCTACGGGCTGTGCGTGATGCTGCCCTCGCTGCACCTCGAGCCCGGGACCGTCGTGGAGAAGTGCCACCCGACCCCCGGGATCCTCGACCTCGGGGCGTTCCCGCACGGGGTCGGGGCAACCGCCGAGGCCGTTGCTGCCGACCTCCGAGCTGCCGGCTTCGCCTCCGAGCCACGCCCCGACATCATGGCGTGGAAGTACCGCAAGCTGATCGTCAACGCCGTCGGCGACGTCTCCGCCGTCGTGGGCGACCCGGACGAGCGCGACGTGCTGCGCGGGCGCGTGCGAGCCGAGGGCGAGGCCGTGCTCGCCGCCGCCGCAATCACGGTCGTCACCGCCGAGCAGGACGACGTACGCCGCGGCGAGGTCCTGCAGCTGCGCTCCGACGCGGCCCGCTTCCCGGGCAACTCGCTGCGTCAGAGCTTGACGCGGGGGCTGGCCTCCGAGATCGACTACCGCGCCGGCGAGATCATCCTGCTGGGTCGGCTGCACGGCGTACCGACGCCGGCGATCGAGCAGGTGCGGGAGACGGTCATCCGGCTCGAGCGCGCCGGCGCCGCGCACCGGGGAGTAGAAGCACAGCGGCCCGCCGACCCCGGGTAGGGGTGGCGGACCGCTGCTGCGCGATCTGGCGGGTGAGCCGGATCAGGCCTGGGGCTCGTCGTCGACGGCAGCCTCGTCGTCGGCGACCTCGGCCGCCTCCGTCTGGGGGGCCTCGGCCTCGAGCTCGGTGGTGGCCTCGGCTTCGGTGTCGACGTCCGACTCCACCTCGGGCGCCGCGGCGTCCTCGCTGGTGTCAGTGGTGTCGCTGGTGCCGGCCGTCTCGTCGGCCGGAGCCGCGTCAACCGGAGCCGCGTCAGCCGGAGCTGCGGCGGGCTCGGCAGCCGGGGCGGCCTTCTTGGAGGTCGGGGCCTTCGGCGAGAACGCCTCGGTCACGAGCTCGATGACGGCCATCGGCGCGTTGTCGCCCTTGCGGGGGCCGATCTTGGTGATGCGCGTGTAACCACCGGGGCGCTCCGCAAAGGTCGGGGCGATCTCGGTGAAGAGGATGTGCACGACACCCTTGTCGCGGATGGTCTTGAGGACCTCGCGACGCTGGTGCAGCGGGTTCTCCCCGTTGTGGGCCTTGACCGCCTTGGTGATGAGCTTCTCGGCGTGCGGGCGCAGCGTGCGCGCCTTGGCCTCGGTGGTCGTGATCCGGCCGTGCTCGAACAGCTGGGTCGAGAGGTTCGACAAGATCAGGCGCTGGTGGGCGGGGCTACCGCCGAGGCGGGCGCCCTTCTTCGGCTGAGGCATGGTGCTTCTCGATTCTCCCGAGCCGTGTCAGGTACTCGGGTTAGAGGTGATGAGGGTGTCGCGGGTTCTCAGGTGCTGGTGGGACCGGCACCTCGCAGATCAGTACTGCTCGTCCTCGACGAAGGCGTCGTCGTCGTCGTCGCCGTACGCCGCCAGGGCAGCGTGCGGGTCGAAGCCGGGCGCGGAGTCCTTGAGGGACAGTCCCATCTCGACGAGCTTGGCCTTGACCTCGTCGATCGACTTCGCACCGAAGTTGCGGATGTCGAGGAGGTCCTGCTCCGAGCGGCTGATGAGCTCACCCACGGTGTGGATGCCCTCGCGCTTGAGGCAGTTGTAGGAGCGCACCGTCAGCTGGAGGTCCTCGACCGGCAGGGCGAGGTCAGCGGCGAGCTGCTCGTCGACGGGCGAGGGACCGATGTCGATGCCCTCGGCCTCGACGTTGAGCTCGCGGGCCAGGCCGAAGAGCTCGACGAGCGTCTTTCCCGCCGACGCGATGGCGTCACGGGGCAGGATGGACGGCTTGGTCTCGACGTCGATGACGAGCTTGTCGAAGTCGGTACGCTGCTCGACGCGGGTCGCCTCGACCTTGTAGGTCACCTTCAGCACGGGGCTGTAGATCGAGTCGACCGGCATCCGGCCGATCTCGTTGTCGCCGCCCTTGTTCTGGACGGCCGAGACGTAGCCGCGGCCGCGCTCGACGACGAGCTCCATCTCGAGCTTGCCCTTGTCGGACAGGGTCGCGATCTTGAGGTCGGGGTTGTGCACCTCGACGCCGGCCGGCGGCGCGATGTCAGCGGCGGTGACGTCACCGGCACCGGACTTGCGCAGGTACATGGTGACCGGCTCGTCGTGCTCGGAGGAGACCACGAGGCTCTTGAGGTTCAAGATGATCTCGGTGACGTCCTCCTTGACTCCCTCGATGGTGGAGAACTCGTGGAGGACGGTGTCGACCTTGATGCTCGTGACCGAGGCACCGGGGATCGACGAGAGCAGCGTGCGACGCAGCGAGTTGCCGAGCGTGTAGCCGAAGCCGGGCTCGAGGGGCTCGATGACGAAGCGCGAGCGGAACTCGTCGACGGTCTCTTCAGAAAGGGTGGGGCGCTGTGCGATGAGCACTGGTGTTTTCCTTTCCGGGCCCACCCGCTATATGACGGGCCCGAACTGCAGAGGTGAAAAGGAAGGTGAACGGGTGAAGCCCGTTCGCAAGGTCGGGCGAAGCCCGACCGGTTGTTCAGTTGTCCCGCTTCGGCCCCGGACCACCGAGCGGGGGTCTGGGGGCGAAGCCCCCGCAAGGGGGTTCCGTGGGGCGAAGCCCCTCGGAGGGCTACTTCTTGGAGTAGAACTCCACGATGAGCTGCTCGGTGATCGGCATGTCGATCTGGTCGCGCACCGGCACCTGGTGCACGAGGATGCGCATCCGGTTCGGCAGGACCTGCAGCCAAGCCGGGACGATCCGCTCGCCGTGGGTCTCGCGAGCCACGATGAAGGGGGTCGTCTCGAGCGACTTCTCGCGCACGTCGATGATGTCGTAGGCGCTCACCTGGAACGAGGGGATGTCGACCTTGTGACCGTTGACCACGAAGTGACCGTGGACGACGAGCTGGCGGGCGTGACGACGGCTCCGCGCGAAACCGGCGCGGTAGACGACGTTGTCGAGGCGGCACTCCAGGAGCTGGAGCAGGTTGTCGCCGGTCTTGCCGGTGCGGCGCGAGGCCTCGACGTAGTAGTTGTGGAACTGGCGCTCCATCACGCCGTAGGTGAAGCGGGCCTTCTGCTTCTCCTGCAGCTGCGAGCGGTACTCGCTCTCCTTGATGCGGGCGCGGCCGTGCTGGCCGGGAGGGTAGGGACGCTTCTCGAACGCTGCGTCTCCACCGACGAGGTCGACACCGAGACGGCGCGACTTCCGGGTCATGGGTCCGGTGTAACGGGCCATGGTTTCAGTCTCCTTCTATCTCAGTGTCGGGTCAGACGCGCCGGCGCTTGGGCGGGCGGCATCCGTTGTGGGGGGCGGGGGTGACGTCCTGGATGGTGCCGACCTCGAGGCCGATGGCACCCAGCGAACGGATCGCGGTCTCGCGACCCGAGCCCGGACCCTTGACGAACACGTCGATCTTCTTCATGCCGTGGTCCATCGCGCGACGACCGGCGGCCTCGGCGGCCATCTGGGCGGCGTACGGCGTGGACTTGCGCGAGCCCTTGAAGCCGACGGTGCCGGCAGAGGCCCACGAGATCACGGCGCCGGTGGGGTCGGTGATGGTGACGATGGTGTTGTTGAACGTGCTCTTGATGTGGGCTTCGCCCTGAGCGATGTTCTTCTTTTCCTTGCGGCGCACCTTCTTGGCGCCCGCGCGAGCCTTGGGAGGCATCGGTTATCTCCTTACGAGACGGGGATGAGCTGGTCTGATGAGGGAAGAAGCAGTGGTCACGCCGTGAGGCGAGAGATCACTTGGTCTTCTTCTTGCCGGCAACCGTGCGCTTGGGACCCTTGCGGGTACGCGCGTTGGTCTTGGTGCGCTGACCGCGGACCGGGAGGCCCTGGCGGTGGCGGCGACCCTGGTAGCTGCCGATCTCGATCTTGCGACGGATGTCGGCCTGGACTTCACGACGGAGGTCGCCCTCGATCTTGATCTCCTGGTCCTCGATCGCATCGCGGAGCTTGACCAGCTCGTCGTCCCCCAGCTGGTGCACCCGCATGTTGGGGTCGACACCAGTGATCTCGAGGAGCTTCTGGGAGCGGGTACGGCCGATGCCGTAGATGTAGGTGAGCGCGATCTCGATGCGCTTGTCGCGCGGGAGATCGACGCCGACGAGGCGTGCCATGTGATGGCCTTTCGATTCTGCAGAGGTGTCGACGTGAGGCATCCGTACGGCGTACGGCCCCGGCCTTCTGCTCCGGAGGTGCTTCAGCGCTGGTCTCCCGGCGCCTAGCGATCACGTTGTGTGTGTATTCAGTTGTGGTGCGGTGGTGCGGTGCAGCTTGGCTTCCGTCTCACCGGATCTCGATGCGCCCGTTCTTGCCTCGCGAGCTCGGCAAGAGGGCTTGCTCGATCTTCGGCTGAGACGCCACCCGCGACTTCGTCGCGTGTGGCTTCAGCCTTGCCGCTGCTTGTGGCGGGGGTTCTCGCAGATGACCATGACGCGTCCGTGGCGACGGATCACCTTGCACTTGTCACAGATCGGCTTGACGCTCGGGTTGACCTTCATGTCAGCCCTTTCCTGGTTGGTCGGCTGGTTCCCGCTCGGCAGCGTGGCGCCGGAGGCGACACGCTCGAGCAGAATTACTTGTACCGGTAGACGATGCGTCCGCGAGTCAGGTCGTACGGCGAGAGCTCCACCACCACGCGGTCCTCGGGGAGGATCCGGATGTAGTGCTGACGCATCTTGCCGCTGATGTGAGCGAGCACCTTGTGGCCGTTGGAGAGCTCCACCCGGAACATCGCGTTGGGGAGGGCCTCCGAGACGGTGCCCTCCATCTCGATCACGCCTTCTTTCTTCGGCATGTACTCACAATCTGATCGAATTCGTGTGAACCTCTGACGTCTTCTACCGTTCGGCCCGCGAACCTCCGGCTCCCCCACGCGTGGGCGAACCGGTGGACCTCGTGCGGCCGCCGCGTGACCCCTCGTCCCGGCGCAGCACTGATCTCTCGTGCGAGAGGGAGCAGCGCTGGTCCGGACAGCCGCTAGGCGCCACGAAACAGACCCACGTTGGGCCGACACACCAGTCTAGGGTCCTGCCTTGACGGAAGGCCAATCGAGCAGCTATCAGGCTGCGAGGTGCCGCAGCGTCTGCTCGCGGGCCGGTGACTGCGCCGGGTCCGTGCCGACCCAGGAGGCCGAGACCGGGCTGATCATGACCTCGTCGACGTCGTACGTCGCTGCGAAGTCGCGCACCTGGGACCGGGAGCTCTCGGGGTCGCCGATCACCCAGCGGCGCGCCATCGCGTCGACGAGGTCCTGCTGCTCGGTCGACAGCTCGCGCTTCTCCGCCTCCTCGACGAGCAGCTGAGCGGTCAGCGGCGCGCCGGTGCGCAGCGCCAGCATCATCTGCAGCTGCGGGGTCGCCAGGCGCAGGGCTTCCTCGGCGGTCTCGGCCACCGAGGCGTTGAGCGTCAGGAACGTGCGCGGCTCGGTCGGCTGGCCCGGACGGCCCGAGGCCGGAACGCGCTGCGGTAGAGCTCCAGCGCCTCACGCGGTGCCCTGACCGGAGAAGTGGTGGGCGAAGACGTAGGGCATGCCCTTCTCGGCCGCCAGGCGCGCGGAGTAGTCCGACGAGCCGAGCAACCAGATCGCGGGCACGGACGACGCACGCGGGGTGGCGGTGAGCGTGTGCACGCTCCCGCGCAGCTGCAGGCCGACACCCTCGGGCTCCATCATCGCGAGCACGTTCTCGACGTACTCGGGAAAGCGCGTGACGGCCTCGTCGTCGACGCCGCCGGCCCCGTGGCGTAGCGCCCAGCTGGTGACCGGGTCGGTGCCCGGCGCACGGCCGATGCCGAGGTCGATGCGCTCGGGGAAGGCCGCCTCGAGCAGCGCGAACTGCTCGGCGACCACCAGCGGCGCGTGGTTGGGCAGCATGACACCACCGCTACCGACCCGGATGCGCTGCGTCGCACCTGCCAGCAGGGCGATCATCACCGGCGGGTTGGTCGAGGCGACGGCCGGCATGTTGTGGTGCTCGGCGACCCAGTAGCGCTCGTAGCCGAGCTCGTCGGCCGTGCGTGCCAGGCTGATCGCGGCCTGCACGGCGTCGCCGCTGGTCTGGTCGGAGCGCACCGGCACGAGGTCGAGCACGGACAGTCGGGGCATCACGTCGGTCGTCATCACGAGGAGAACCACGCTCGGCGCCCCGACATTCCACCGAAGGCTGACCAGCGAGCACCACCGGCACCCACCGGAGGCTGAGCAGCGAGCGCCACCCGCACCCACCGGAGGCTGAGCAGCGAGCGCCAGCGAGCGTCGACGAAGCCCCGCGAGTGTGCCTGCGGTCGCCACCCGCACCCACCGGAGGCTGAGCAGCGAGCGCCAGCGAGCGTCGACGAAGCCCCGCGAGTTGCCTGCGGTCGCCACCCGGCTCCCTCGGCTTCGTCGACGGCTCGTTCCTCGCCTGCTCAGCCTCCAGTGCGGGCTTCGTCGACGGCTCGTTCCTCGCCTGCTCAGCCTCCGGTTCCCGGCAGCCGTGCGAACGTCAGTAACGCGTGCGCTCCAGGTCGGCCAGCCAGGCGTCGAAGGGGGCCGAGGCGTCGCGGCCGGCCCCGCGCTCGACCACGGTGGGCCAGGTCGAGCGGTCCTGGGTGAACAGCTCGTAGAACGCGCGGTCGTCGAAGCCGCCGCGGGCCGCATCGTGGCGGTCGGCGGCGAAGACGACCCGGTCGAGCCGGGCCCACAGCGACGCCGAGACGCACAGCGGGCAGGGTTCGCACGAGGCGTAGAGCACGCACCCCGCGAGCGAGAAGTCGCCGAGGGCGCGACCGGCGGCGCGGATGGCCTGCACCTCGGCGTGCGCGGTGGGGTCGAGGTCGCGGGTCACCCGGTTCTGGCCCTCGGCGACCACGGCGCCGTCCCGCACGATGACGGCGCCGAACGGACCACCGCCGTCGGCGACGTTGGCGACGGCGAGCTCGATCGCCCGGGTCAGCCAGGTCTCGTCCCGCTCTGCGTGCGTCATGACGTCTCCTGTCGTAGGCGGCTCATTCGATCTCACCGAGTCGTCGGTAGCCGGCGACGATGGTGCTGACGCGGGCGCGGGCCGGGCGGCCGCAGGTGTCGCGCACCTCGTCGAACCCGCCGAAGCCGAGCGAGCCGAACAGCCGGCTCATCGTCGCCCTCGACACCCGGGCGAGGTCGGCGAGCACGGTCTGGGCGGCCTTGCGCTCCTGCGGCGACAGCTCGTGCCGGCGCGCGACGATGCGCTCCTCGATGCCGGGCGTCGCCAGGCTCATGACGCGGCCGGCTGCCTGGACGCGTACGACTCGGCGACTGCGAGCACGGTCGCCTCGAGGGCGTCGAGCCCGCGCTCGACGTCGATCTCGCGGACGTTCTCGTCCGGGTGGTGGCTGACGCCGTCGAAGCACCTGACGAACAGCATGCCGATGTCGGTGATGCGGGCGAGCGCCATCGCGTCGTGCCCCGCCCGGCTCCACAGCCCCATCGGCTCGTCGCCTCCCGACTCGGACGCCCGGATGCCGACAGCGACGGCGTCCTGCAGCCAGGCCGCACACGGCGCCGCCGGGGCGCGGTGGGTCTCGAGCCACTCGAACCGCAGCCCTCGGGCCGCGCAGATCGCCTCGATCTCGGCCTGCACCTCCTCCCAGACGGCGTCGCGGTCGGCGTCCTGCGGAGCGCGCAGGTCGAGGCTGAAGTCGGCGCGACCGGCGATCACGTTGACCGCCCCGGGCGTCACCTCGATCCGTCCGACGGTCGCGATCGCGTCGCTGCCGCCCTGGGCGTCGAGGGCGATCCGCTCGATCGCGGCGATCGCGAGGCTCGCGCCGACGAGCGCGTCCTTGCGCCGCGGGTACGGCGTGCCGCCGGCGTGGCGGGCCTCCCCCAGCACGCTCAGCCGGAACCGGCGCGCGCCGGCGATGGTGGTGACGTAGCCGAGCGAGCGGTCGGCCTCTTCCAGGAACGGGCCCTGCTCGATGTGCGCCTCCAGGTAACCGACGAGCTCGTCGGGGCGCCGCGCGGCCGCCCCGACCTCGCCGGGCGAGAGGCCGAAGGCGGTGAAGGCGTCGTCCAGGCTGGTGCCGCGGCGGTCGCGCAGGTCCCACCAGTCCTCGTCCCACGCCCCGGCGACGGCCGAGCTGCCGAGCAGCGCCGCCCCGAAGCGGGTGCCCTCCTCGTCGCCGAAGCCGATCACCTCGAGGGCGAACGGCAGCGGCGCGAGCGCGCCGGACTCCACCCGCGCGCCGAGCCGCTCGGCCACGGCGATCGCCATCACCACCCCGAGCATCCCGTCGAAGCTGCCGGCGTCGGGCACCGTGTCGAGGTGCGAGCCGAGGAGCAGGGCCGGCAGGCCCGGCTCGCGGCCCTCGCGCCGCCCGCAGATGTTGCCGGCAGCGTCCTGCCACGTCTCGAGGCCCGCGCGCCGCATCCAACGCGCCGCAGCGGCGTTGGCGAGGGCGTGCTCGGAGGAGAGGTGCACCCGCTCGAGCCCGGAGAGGCGCGCGGAGTACTGGTCGAGGATGCCGCAGCGGGCGAGCACCTCGCCGGCGCCGGCGACCGGGTGCAGCTCGGACGGCGCGGCGGCCTCGGCGTCGCTCGCGCTCGGCTCGCTCACTGTCCGGCCTGCGTGTAGTGCTCACGCGCGGCACCGACGCCGCCGCCGGCGCTCACCGCAACGCCACCGCCGCGCAGCACCTGCTCGAGCGCGGCCAGGGTGAGCAGGACGGCGTCCCTGCGCGCGTTGTAGCCCATCGTGCCGATGCGCCAGACCCGTCCGGCGAGCGGGCCGAACGACGTACCGATCTCGATGCCGAACTCCTCCAGCATCGCTGCGCGCGCACCGTTGCCCGCGTCGCCCGACAGCGCGTCGGGGATCTGGACCGCCACGACGTTGGTCATCTTGTGGGCGACGTCGCCGAAGACCGTCAGGCCGAGACCGCGGACGCCGGCGAGCATGGCCTCACCGTGCAGCCGGTGCCGCGCGACGCACGCGTCCACACCCTCCTCGACCAGCAGCCGCGCGCACTCGCGGGCGCCGTAGAGCATCGTGGTCGCCTCGGTGTGGTGGTTGAGGGCGCGGGGCCCCCAGTAGTCCATGACCATCGAGAGGTCGAAGTAGTTGGAGGCGATCCGACGCTCCGGCGCGACCTGCGGGTCGTCGTCCTCGCGGATGCCGGCCTCGATCGCCTTGCGGGCGTCGATGACGTCGACCGCCGCGGGCGAGAGGGTGATCGGCGCCGAGCCGGACGGCCCACCCAGGCACTTCTGCAGCCCGGCGGTGGCGACGTCGACGCCCCAGAGGTCGGTCTCGAACGGGTTGCCGCCGAGGCTGGCGGTGGCGTCGCAGTAGAGCAGGACGCCGTGGCGGCGACAGATCTCGCCGAGGTCGGCCAGCGGCTGGCACATCGTGGTGGAGGTGTCGCCCTGCACGACCGCCAGCACCTTCGGCCGGACCTTCTCGACCGCGGCCTCGACCGCCTCGGGGGTGACGACCTCGCCCCACGGCACCTCGATCGTGTGCACCTCGGCCCCGCAGCGCTGCGCGATCTCGGTGAGCAGGTGGCCGAAGCGACCGAACACCGGCACGAGCACCCGGTCGCCGGGCTCGACCAGGCTCACCAGCGCAGCCTCGATGCCGGCGCGCGAGGTGCCGTCGACGAGCAGGGTCTGCTCGTTGGCGGTCTTGAACACCTGGCGGTAGAGCTCACTGGTCTCGGCCATCGTGGCGCGCATCCACGGGTCGTACTGCCCCACCAGCTGCGAGCCCATCGCCTGCAGCACGCGGGGGTAGCAGGTGATCGGGCCCGGCCCCATCAGCAGACGGGGCGGCGGGTCGACGGGTCCCAGGGCGCTCACCGGGCGAGTGTATGAAACGAGCATTTCGCCTGCGTTTCACCGCCGGTGCCGGTCAGTGCGCCATGTCGACGACGTTCTCGCACCCGGTGAGCACGTCGGCGGCGTCGGGCGGTCCCCAGTAGCCGACCGTGTCGAGGCCGGGGCCGCAGTCGATGCGGTCGACGTCGCCGTCGCTCTGCCAGGCCCAGAAGCTGTCGTCGCCCTTGCCCAGCGTGACGAGGTCGCTGCCGGGGGCGTCCACGAACTCGTCCTGGCCGCGACCGCCCTTCGCGTAGTCGTCGCCGGCCCCCGCGTCGAGGCTGTCGTCACCGGGTCCACCGATCAGCTGGTCGGCGCCTCCCGCGCCCAGGAGCAGGTCGTCGCCGCCGTTGCCGCGCAGGTGGTCGTCGCCCGCCCCGCCGTACAGCCGGTCGTTGCCCGCGTTGCCGAGCACCGTGTCGATCCCGCCCCTCGCCCGCACCTGGTCGTTGCCGCCGAACGCCTCGATGACCTCCCCCGAGCCGGTGCCGACGAGCCGGTCGTTGCCCTCGGTGCCCGCGAGGCGACCCGCCTCCCGCTGCCCACCGGCGATCGCCGGGGCGGTGGCGAGCAGGCCGAGCCCGAGGCCGAGGCCCACGAGCGCGGCAGCGCGGCTGGCACGACGACGGGGCGTGCCGCTCGTCGTACGACCGGACGTGGAGGGGGTGGCGGTGGCGGGGTTCATGATCTCTCCTCGGAATCGGGCGCCGGGTGCGCCCTCGGGAGTGAGACCCCGCCCGAGGACCTTTGGTTGTCGCCAGGTGTCGTCGGTTCCCGCGCGGTCAGGCTCGCTCGAGCTGCCGGCCCCACCCGTGGTCGGGCCGCTCGACGTCGATGGCGTTGCCGCGCACGACCGAGCGGGTGACCCGCCCGTCGTAGGTAGCCCCGTCGTAGGCGCTGATCGGGTTGCGGTGCGCCAGCCGGGTGGCCTCGACCCGGAAGTCGACGCCGGTGTCGTAGACCGCCAGGTCGGCGTCGGCGCCGACGGCGATGCGGCCCTTCTGCGTGAGCCCGACCAGGTCGGCGGTGTTGCTCGACATCCAGCGGCTGACCGAGCGCAGGTCGATGTCGCGACGCCGGGCCTCGTGCGCGACGGCGCTGAACCCGACCTGCAGCCCGGAGACACCGCCCCAGGCCAGCTGGAGGTCTCCCCCGCCACGGTTCTTCTCCTCGGCGGTCGCCGGCGAGTGGTCGCTGACGATCGTGTCGATGATGCCGTCGCGCAGGGCCGCCCAGAGCTCCTCGCGGTTGCCGGCGTCGCGGACGGGAGGGCAGCACTTGAACTCGGGCGAGGCGTCGGGGATGGTCTCGGCCGCGAAGCACAGGTAGTGCGGGCAGGTCTCGACCGTCACCGGCAGGCCCTCGGCCCGCGCGTCGGCGATCAGGTCGAGACCGCGCGCGCTGGAGAGGTGCAGCACGTGCACCCGCGCCCCGGTCTCGCGCGCGCCGGCGAGCACCCGGCGGATCGCCGCGGTCTCGGCGGCGTCGGGGCGCGAGAGCAGGAAGTCGGCGTACGCACGGCTCGGTGGGGACGGCGCCGCCTCGAGCGTCGCAGCGTCCTCGGCGTGCACGATCATCAGCGCGCCGATCCGGGCCACCTCGGCGAGGTGCTCGCGGAACTGGGCGGGGTCGAGCGGCGGGAACTCGTCGACGCCCGACGGGCTGAGGAAGCACTTGAAGCCGAAGACCCCGGCGTCCCAGAGCGGCTCGAGGTCGTCGAGGTTGCCCGGCACGGCGCCGCCCCAGAAGCCGACGTCGACCATCAGCTCGTCGGTGGCGGCGTCCTGCTTGGCGCGCAGTCCCGCAGTCGTGGTGGTCGGCGGGATCGAGTTGAGCGGCATGTCGATGAGCGTGGTCGCGCCCCCGAGCGCCGCCGCCTCGGTGGCGCAGACGAACCCCTCCCACTCGGTACGACCGGGCTCGTTGATGTGCACGTGGGTGTCGACGATGCCCGGGACGACGTAGGCGGTGTCGGCGGCGGTCAGCACCACCCCCTCGACGGGGTGGTCGAGCGGATGGATGGCCTCGATGAGACCGCGGTGGAGCTCGAGGGTCGCGGGCACGAACTCGCCGTCGACGAGGACCCGCCGGGCTCGGACCGCATCGACACGCATCCGCGCGGACCTCAGCAGAACCCGGGCACGCCGGCCCAGGCTGCGGGCGCCGCCGGGGCGCCCTCGCGCTCGACGGTGGCCTCGATCAGCCCGTAGGGCCGGTCGGCGGCGACGAAGACCTCGCCCGGGTTGTCCATCCCGAACGGCGCGAGGTCGACCAGGAAGTGGTGCTTGTTGGGCATCGAGAACCTCGCCTCGGCGATCCCGGGGAATGCCTCGAGCACGGCCTTGCCCATCGTGAAGAGCGTCTCCTGCAGGGCCCTGGAGTGGTGCGTCGCAAAGGTCTCGAGCAGCAGCGCCTTGACGGCGTCGTACGACGAGTTGAAGTCGAGGTCCGCCGCCTCGGGGTCGGCGTGGCGCCACCAGGCGGTGACGGAGGTCGCGAGGATCCGGTCGTCGGTCTCGGCCAGGGTGGTGAAGCGGTCGCGGGGGAAGCCGCCGAACTCCGAGCCGGTCGACTTCAGCACGGTGCAGTCGGTGAACCCCGACACCACGTGGGTCTGGTCGCCGTCGATCTGCACGACGGCGCGGCGGGTCTCCGCACCGGTGCGCACGAAGGCGTGGTCGTGGGGTGCGCCGCCGGCGAGGATCCGTTGCCAGCCGAGCTGTTCGGCCGCCCAGCGGCCGCCGCTGACCCACGCGAAGTCGTCGACGAAGTGCCGCCCGAGGGTGAGCAGGAACGTCTCGGGTGAGCCGATGCCGTGCTCCCTGGCGAAGCCGTAGACGGTGTTCTTCTGGGTGTCGGTGGCCACGACGTGGCTGTTGTCGCCGTGGGTGTGGCAGGCCGCGAAGTCGCCGCGCAGCTGGCTGCTGACGGTGAGGTCCTCGATCTCGTGGACGTCGGTGTCGCGGGTGATCCGGACGAGGCGGACCTCCGCCTTGCCGTACTGGTTGGCGCCCAGCACGATGTCGCCCTCCGCCATGCTCAGCTCCCTCGGTAGGTGGTGTAGGACCACGGCCCGAGCAGCAGGGCCACGTGGTAGTGCTCCTGGGCGGCATCGGCGACGAACGACAGCACCACCTCGGGGTAGAGGGTCGCCCGGTCGGCGGCGGCGAACCAGGCCCCGGTGGCGAAGAAGAGTCGGTGGATGCCGTCCGCGATCGGCTCGTCGAAGTGAACCCGGCCGTCGGCGTCGGTGACGGCGCCGGCCCGCCGGGTGCCGTCGGGGCCGGTGAGGACGACGTCGATGCCGGCGGCGGGCCGGCCCAGCGCGGAGTCGAGGACATGGGTGCTGAGGGTCGTCATGCGACCAACCCTCGCAGGCGCAGGGCTGCGATCTCGCGCAGCTGATCGGCCGTCACACCTCGCTCGGTCGCGGGATCGTTGGTCAGCCGCTCCTCGAGGAGCGCCAGGATCTCCTCGGCGCTGCGCCCGGCGGCCCGCACCAGGTAGATGCGGTCGAAGCGCTCCTCGTAGGCCCGGTTGCCGGCGAGCAGCCGAGCCTGGACGTCGACGTCCTGCGGGTCGACGCCGGCCTGCTCGCGCGCCGAGTGCTCGGCGCCGGCCCCCTCCTCCGAGTGCCTCTCGCCGATGCGTGGGTGGTCGGCGAGGGCGTGCTTCACCTGGTCGTCGGTCCAGGTGTCGGCGAGCGCCGCGGCTCGCAGGTGCAGCGCCTCAGCGTCGGCGTACGGGCGGGCGGCGCCGACGGCCGCGGCCCACTCGGGGATCTTCGCGCAGCCCTCGAGCAGGGCGCGCACCTCGGCGAGCCCGAGTGCGTTGAAGTCATCGATCGTCATCTGCCCTCCTCCCGACTCGGGACGGTAGTGGACCTCAGATTTCGTCGGCATCACGTCAGGATGTCTCACGAGCGTCAGGTCGCGCTGTGGGCGGTCGATCGCGTGACGTGGGTTGATGCGATCAACCGCACTTGTGGCACGACAGGGGGGTGCCTGTCCAACCGCGGCGGCGGAGGATGCGCACCAGCCGGCCGGCAGTCCAGCAGGCATGACCGAAGACCTGCTCGTAGCCGAGCCGGACGGTGAGCGCCGCCTGCTCGGCTGCCGCGTAGAGGTCACGATCGAGGTCACGCGACCGCGCCGCCGGGTCGGAGTGGAACATCCAGCCGTCCAGCTCGACGAGCATCTCGTGCTCGGGCAGTGCGACATCGCGAACCACCGATCCACTCTGGGTGCGCCGCAGCTGCTGGAGAACGCCCGGCGGCAGACCGTGCGATCGGACGACCTGGGTCTGGTAGCCATGCTCGAGCACCGAGCAGGTCCCAGAAGCGACATCACCGAGCACTGCCACGAGCCAGGCCCTGCGACGAACCCGGGGGCGGGAGTCGAGGGTCGTGAGCAGCCGCGCTGCCGTCGTACGACGCGAGCCCACGGCGTCGGAGAGACGCGCGACAGCGACCAGGTCATCAGGGGGATCGCGGGGGGTGTGGACAGGCAGCTCGGCAGAGGTGCCTGTGCGAGCGCGGTGGATCACATCAGCCAGCTTGGTGCGATCCACCGCACATCCGCCGCTCACCGGATCTTCGTGACGCACGTGCGGCGTCGGCTGGCACAGGTCGTGTCGTTGACCAGCGGCGCCGGGTCGTCCTTCACCAGTTGTAGGTGCCCGTAGCGCCGCTCGAGGAGGACGTTCGCCGGGAGCTCGCGACCTCCCGCTGTCGTTGGCGACTCTGACGCCCCTCGGCGTTGCGTTGGTCGAGGGCGTCTTGCTGCTCCTGCTCGGTGAGGTCGTCGAAGCTCGCCTCGCGTCCGGTGACCGGGCGGTCGGGGTCCGGCGTCGGCGGACCCGTCGCCCTCGCCACGGCCACGAGCTTCTCGACCAGCCGCGCGTCCTGAGCGACCAGGACCGTGCGTCCGTCGTCCGACAGCGCTGATCGGGCAGCTCGGGCGGCCGCTTGCGTCGGCGGGTCCGGCGCTCCGACGGTGCGGGCGGGTGACGTGTCGACCCGGTCGGGTTCGACGCACGGCGCGATCACGGCGCGCGCCTGCTGCAGCAGCACCCGTGCCCGATCGACGTCCCCCGGCTGGAGCTGGTCGGCGCGCGCCTCCGTTGCCAGACCGAGGTTGGTCCGCACCCGGCATTCCTCGGTGGGAGGCACGACCTGCAGGGCATCGTCGAACAACGACATCGCTGCAGCGTGGTCCTCCTGAGCGGCGGCCGCAACGCCCTCGTCGAACGGCGCGACCCACCTCTCGACCAGGTTCAGGGCCGTGTTGTTGGCTGCGAACCACTGGCGGGCCCGGCTGCTGTCGCCCGCAGCCAGCGCCTCGGACCCGGAGCTCGAGCGGACGTAGAGGGACGTCGCGTAGGCGACCAGCAGCAGCGCCACGAGCAACGGGGGAAGTCCGAGCAGCAGCAGGGGGCGGCGCGCGCCCGGGTTGCTCATGGCTTCATCCTCCACTCGCGGGAGCTGGCCAGCAGCCCTCTCCAGCCCGAGCGGACCTCGCCGCCGACGAGGGCCAGCAGGGCGAGGGCGAACATCCAGGTGAGCTCCCGACCCCCTGTCGTGCCACCAGCCGTGGAGGTCGCGCCCCCTGCCTCCGAGGAGACGGCGGACAGCTGCGCGACGATCGTGGATATCCCGTTCGTCTGATCACGGTGCACGTAGGGAACGCCGAGGTCGTCGGCCACGCTCTGGAGGTGACGCCCATCCAGTCGCGACACCGCCGGACGACCGGTCGCACTATCCGGCACGAAGCCGCCGGTGAGCTTGCCGGCCTTGCGCAGAGGCATCGATGCACCGGCTCGCGTGCCGTACCCGAGCACCGCTCCGTCGTCGATCTCAGGCTCGATCGCTGCGTAGGTGAGGCCGTCTCGAGGCGTGCCCGGCTCCGTGCGTGCGGTGTTCTCGCCGTCGCTCGCCAGGACGAGGACCACGCGCCGCTCCGGGTCGCCGTCGCGCAGCGAAGCGATGGCAGCCCGAACCTCGGGCAACGGGAGCTCGAGGCTCGACCCACCGGCGTCGGCTGGATCCTCGACGGTGATTGCGTCGAGCACACGGAGCGCCTGCGCGCGGTCCGAGGTCGGCGGGAGCTCGGTGACCGTCGTGGTGGCGAAGCTGATGATGGTGAACGTGTCGGCGGGCAGCGACCCGATCAGGGTGTCGACATCGGCGCGCACGAGGTCGAAGCGCGGGCCCCCGTCGACGTCGGTCGCGTCCATCGACTTCGTGCGATCGACCAGCAGCAGGACGGCGATCCCTGTCTTCTCCGACTCGAGCTCGACGGCTCCGAAGGTGGGTCGTAGCCAGATGAGGGCCAGCAGCGCGACGATCGCCCCGCGGCGCGCGATGGTCAGCACTGGCTTCATCGGCGGACACGCCGTCTGCTCGGGCGGGGACGCCAGGCCCCTGCCTGGCAGACCCAGCCGATCGCGAGCAGGCCGAGCCCCGACGTAGCGACCCAGGTGCCCGCACGCGGGGACTCGGTCACCACCTGCCTCGGAGGTACTTCGACGCGCTGGGCGTCCTGGCCCTCGATCCGTTCGACCAGCTCTCGCGCGGTGCCGTCCTGGCCCAGGATGCCGAAGGAACCACCCGTGGAGAGCGCGGCGTCCTCGAACTCGGCGGCCCGGGCGCCGTCTCCGACGCGAGGAGCCGCGATCGCGTGGACGACGACGTCGTGCTCGCCGGCGAAGTCCGCCCCCTGCTGCAGGGAGTAGACCGCCTGGCCCATCGGGTCGTTGTCGGAGGTTACGATGATCGATCGCGCACGGTCGGCGTCCAGGTCGTCGAACCGCTGGGCGCACGAGACGATTCCGTCACCCAGGAGGGACGATCGCGGATCGCCGGCGAGGTCGATACCCGCGATGGCGAGGTAGCCGCCGAACCCTCCGGTCCTGAAGGACTGCTCGACAAGCTCGAGCTGGCCGTCGACGTAGCCGAGGTCGGACGTCAGGGGAACCAACGTCACGGCCGCGCCGCTGAAGACGGTCAGCCCGACGCGGGCGTCACGGAGGTCTGCGACCACCGCCCGGGCCTGCGCCAGCACCTGTTCGTTGTCGTCGTACATCGACACCGAGGCATCGAGGCAGAGCATCACGTCACGCTGCCGTTGCGTGCCCTCGCGGGGCTCCACGACTTGCGGACGGGCCACGAGCAGGATCGCCCCCGTCGCGGCGACGAGGCTGCCCAGCGTCATCCAGGCGAGCAGGACCGACTGACGGCGGAGCTGCCGCTGGTAGCGCGGAAGACCGCGGAGTCGCGACGCGTGCGCCATGTGTCGGGTGTCCGGCCCGCTGCGGTGCAGTGGTCTGCGGGACCAGACGACGAGCAGCCCGAGGAGGACCAGCACGAGCGCGAGCCCCACCCACGGCCATCTCAGGTCCATGACGAGAGCACCTCGCGAGCGCGTTCGACACTCGTGTCGAAGTGCTTCACCGCCAGCACCTCGTCGCCGGAGAACGCCGGTTCGTACAAGAAGTCGAGGAGCTCGGTGAGCTCTTCCGGGACGACCGGGCGAAGACTCCCGAGCGTCATCGACGAGGCGGGCCACGAGCCGACCGCCTCGGCGAACGAGCGCACCGTGACGCTCACCTGCTGATGACCCTCGCGTGCCGAGAGCGCGCCGGCCCCGACGTCGCGGACCACCCCTGAGAGCCGGCGTAGGTGGCGCCGTCGCTCGCGACTCACCGAGACCGGGCGCGGCGCACGCGTGAGCCAGAGGACCACGGCGAAGTACACGAGCACCGCGGCGAGCACTGAAGCGGCGACGATGGCCCAGACGGGCGAGTAGCCCACCGGTTCGTAGAGATCAGCGGGGCGCACGACGCTGCTTCTGCAGGAGCCGGTGGACCGCCGCCACCGCACCGGGCTCGTCGTGGACGCGCTCGTGCACGATCGCCAGTGAGTCCAGGCGCGCCGCGAACACCTCGTGCGCCGCCGCGCGGGCTGCGGCGTACTCTCGGGCGAGGACCCGGTCGTTGCGCACCCAGTCGGGGAGCGGCAGGCCGTTGTCGACGTCGTGGACCCTGGCCCGCCCCGGGCCGGTCGGGTCGAGGTCGGAGAGCACGACCAGCAGCACCTCGTGCTGAACCACCAGGCGGCGCAGGACCGGGACGATCTCGTCGTGCAGCTCGTCCTCGTCGCACACCACGAGCATGATGGTGCGTCGACGGACCACGCGCCCGACGTGGGCCAGCAGAGACCCGAGGTCTCCCGCCGGCGAGTCGAGCCTGGTCGCGTCGAAGTAGGCGCCGAGGCAGCGCTCGAGGTGGAGCTCGCCCGCCGCCGGCTCGATCAGGTGATGATCCCGAGCGCTCCCGTGGACCAGCATGACCCGGTCGCCGCGCCCCACCGCGCTGAGGCCCACAAGACCAGCCACCAGCACCGCGACGTCGCGCTTGACACAGTCCTCGGTCAGGTGGGTGGCCATGCTGCGCCCGGACGCGAGCACCAGCAGCAGAGTGTGCTGACGCACGGTCTCGTAGCGCTTGACCAGGAGACTGCCGGTCCGGGCCGAGGCCTTCCAGTCGATGTCCTTGGTGTCGTCCCCGCGCACGTAGGTGCGCAGGTCGTTGAAGTCCATGCCACGGCCGGCCTGACGGGTCAGGTGCTCACCGTCGAGAAGCCCGGTCGCGGGACGGCGAGAGTGCAGCGTGAGACGCGCTCTCACGCGGGGCAGGTGCACCATGTCAGGGGGTCGGCACGCTGGTGAGCACCGCGTCGATGACCGTCTCGACGCTCACCCGATCGGCCTGGGCCTCGAAGCTCAGGTGCACTCGATGCCGCAGCACGCTGTGAGCGAGCTCGTGGACGTCGTCCGGCGTCGCGTAGGCCCGCCCGTGCAGGACCGCCAGAGCCCGAGCGACGTCGAAGAAGGCGATGGTGGCGCGCGGGCTGGCCCCGACTTCCACGTAGTCGGCCATCCGGTCTCCGGTGAGACGGCCGAGCTCACGAGTGGCTCGGACGAGCTCGACGATGTAGCGCTTGAGGCTGGGCTCGACGTGAACCGCTGTCGTCGCCGCCTGGAGCGCAAGGACGTCGTCGAGGTCGACGACGGACTCGAGGGGCGTCCCCCACCGGCTCAACGAACCATCCGCGATCCGGTCGAGCACCGCCAGCTCGTGCTCGGCCGTCGGGTAGTTGACGATCTCCTTCAGCAGGAACCGGTCCATCTGAGCACGTGGGAGCACATAGGTTCCCTCGTCGTCGAGAGGGTTCTGGGTCGCCAGCACGATGAACGGCCGCGGGAGGCGGTGGACGACGCCCGCGATCGACGTCTGGCGCTCCTGCATGGCCTCGAGCATCGCCGACTGCGTCTTGGCACTCGAGCGGTTGATCTCGTCGAGCAGTACGACGTTGGCGTGCACCGGCCCGAGCTGGGTGTCGAACTGGTGCGTTCGGGGGTCGTAGACCTGCGTCCCGATCACGTCGCTCGGCAACAGGTCGGGTGTGCACTGGATCCGGGCGAAGTCGGCGCCGATGGCCTGCGCGAGGGTGGCGGAGGCCAGGGTCTTGGCGAGACCGGGGACACTCTCGAGGAGCACGTGCCCCTCGGTCGCCACCGACACGAGAAGTGCCGTCCGGAGTCGTTCCTGGCCCACCACCCGGGTCGAGAACGCATCGGCGATCGCGGCGGCGATGTCACCTGCCCGCTTGAGCTGCCGGTCGTCGAGGCCCCTCGAGTGGATGGCCTGCGTCATGGTTGATGCTCCGTCTCGGCTTCGACGACAGTGGGTGACGGGGTGGACCGCTGCCGAAGGTGCCCGGAAGTCTTCCCGAGCGGCACACCGACGCCCGGGCATTCTCGCACGCGCCGGGAGATCGCGGCCGCTTCGGGGCCGCGGCGCACGCGCACCCGTACGAGCCGTCAATCCGCCTCGCGGCACAGCGCGAGCAGGTCACGGTCGCGCCCGGGGGCGGCGACCAGGCACAAGCCGGCCGGCAGCCCGGCGGCGGTGGTGACCGGCATGGTGACCGCAGGAAGCCCGGCGAGGCCGGCCAGGCAGGTGAGCTGGAGCGTCGCCTCGCGGACGACGTTCAGGTCGGAACCCACGAGCGGCGCGACCGACGAGGCCGAGGGCAGGACGACGACGCGCTCCCCCACGAACGTCCGGATCCGCTGACGCGCGGCGAGCACGTCGGCGTACGCCTCGAGGGCCTGGGGCTCGGTGACGCGCGAGGCCATCTCGAAGCGGCCGCGGACGTCGGCCCCCAGCGTGTCGAGACGACTCGACAACCAGGGGCCGTGGGCCTGCCACGCCTCCCACGCCTGCCAGGTCGTGAAGGCGGCGCGCCAGGCGGGGAGGTCGGCGAGGTCCCAGCTCTCGGCGGTGGCGCCGAGCTCGACGGCGCGGGCGCCGACCGCGGCGGCGACGTCGGGGTCGGCGAGGGCGAGCAGCTCGGGGACGACGACCAGCTCGCCGGCCGTGCGCGGCTCGACAGCGGGCAGCAGGACGTCGCCGACGGCGGCCAGCAGGTCGGGGGTGCGGGCGAACCAGCCGACGGTGTCGAAGGTGTCGGCGAGCGGGAGCAGCCCCGTGCGGTCGATCGCGCCGTGGGTCGTGCGGATGCCCCAGACGCCCTGGTAGGCGGCCGGCACGCGGATCGAGCCGCCGGTGTCGGTGCCGAGCCCGATGCTGACGTGGCCCAGGGCGACCGCGGCGACCGAGCCGGACGACGACCCTCCCGAGATGCGGCGCGGAGCCTTCGGGTTCGGCGGATGGCCGAAGTGGGCGTTGGTGCCGGCGAGGCTGTAGGCGAACTCGTCGGTGCGGCTGATGCCGCTCACCTCTGCGCCGGCGGCGCGCAGGGCGGCGACGACCGCAGAGTCCTCGCTCTCGGGCGTCGCGGCGGCCTCCCAGGCGGGGTTGCCGGCGCCGACCTTCTGCCCGGCGACCGCGTAGAGGTCCTTGACCGCGAGGCTCTCCCCGCTGAGCGGGCCCTCGGCCGTGCGTGCCGCGAGCGGTGAGCCGAGCACCCGCCAGATGCGGGCGTCGTACGCCGGTGGGGTGACGGCGACGTGCGCGGCGGTGACCACCCAGCCCCCCGGCCCGACGCCCTGTCGTTCCCAGAGCTGGGTCTGCTGACCGCGTCCGCCGCGCGCGGGCTCGGTGATCGCGACGACCAACGCGTGGTCGTCGTCGATCGTCTGCACGTGGGTCTCGACCACGGCGCGCTCCGGGGCGCCGCCTCGGCTGCCGCGGAACGCGCTGATCCGGTCATGACCGACGAGCAGTCCGGCGGCGTCGCCACGCAGGGTGTCGGGGCCGGGGGCGAAGAGCCGGTCGAGCGCGTCGAGGTCGTTGCTCATCAGCGCCCGCTCGTAGCTCCAGAACGCATCCATCAGCCCGGGGGGCGCCTCGTTCCTCACCGGAGGTGAGCGGGCGTCGTCGGCAGGCAGCGCGCGGACCGGATCGGTGCGTCGCCGGTCTGGATCATGGGTGTCGTCATCGTCCGGCGACGATAGTCGGCGCGGATGACGGGCAGGTGACGCGACGGTCGAGGGAGTCCCCGACCGGCGACGTGGAGGCTCACTCGCGCTCGAGCGCGACGAGCCAGGCCGCGAGGCCACCACCGACCGCCCCGAACAGGTGGCCCTGCCACGAGATGCCGGGCTCCCCGGGAAGGACGCCGAGCAGCAGGGTGCCGTAGCCGAGGAACAGCACGAGCCCGAGGAGGATCTGGCCGATCTTGTGGGTCCAGATGCCGCGCCCCATCAGGTAGACGAGCCAGCCGAAGATCAGCACCGACGCGCCGAGGTGGATCGAGCTCGACCCGGCGAACAGCCACACCCCGACCCCACCGACCACCCAGATCACGGCCGTCGCCTGCAGGCCCTTGGCGATGCCGGAGAAGAGCACGAGGAAGCCGAGCAGCAGGGCGGGCAGGGTGTTGGCCTCGAGGTGGGTCCAGCTGCCGTGCAGCACCGGCGCGAAGAGGACACCCCACAGCCCGTCCGCCGAGCGCGGCTCGACGCCGAGACGGTCGAGGCGGTGGTCGGCGATGACGTCGGCGAGCTCGATCACGTAGAGCAGCACGACGAAGGACGCCGACAGCACGGCGGCCCTCACCCAGGTCGACGGCCGGTCGGTGCCGCTCGGGCGGCGCAGCAAGGCCTTCATGCGACCGGCCCCCCCACGTGCCCGGCAGCCAGCTCGGCGACCTGGTGCACCTGCACCACGTCGGAGGACGTCGGGATCAGGTGCACCTCGTCGGTGCCGAGGTCGGCGAGCCGGTCGAGGACGACGCGCAGGTCGTCGAGGGTGCCGGCGAACCCGGTCGTCGGCGCCATCGCCTCGACCAGCTGCTCGGGCAGCCAGTTCAGGTAGTGCCGCAGGTGGCGGTGCACCTGCTCGCGCGCGGCACCCGAGCCGTCGTCCAGCGCGAACCAGAAGGACGTCGTCAGCCGCGGGGTGCCGCGCCCGGCCTCGGCCCAGGCAGCGCGCGCGAGGTCGAACAACGCACCGACAGCGCCCGGGTCGAGGTCGAGCGTCACCCCGGCCAGGCCGTCGGCCCAGGCGGCCGCGTGCCGGATCGTGCGCGGACCCATCGTGCCGACGAGGAGCTCGGGCCCTCCGGGCTGGGCCGGCGGCGGTCCGACCGGACGCGCCGAGTCGGTGATGTGCTCGCCATCCCAGACCTGTTTCATCACGGCCACCCGCTCGGCCAGGTCAGCCATCCGCTGGGTGGCCAGGTCGGCGCCGACGGCGCGGTAGTCCTCCTCGCGCCCACCGACCCCGAACCCGACGGTCAGCCGCCCACGGCACAGCTGGTCTGCGGTGGCGAGCGACGTCGCCAGCAGTACCGGGTCGTGCAGCTGCGGCACGATCACCGTCGTCACGAGCCGCACCCGCGCCGTCCACGCGGCCACCGCACCCAGCAGCGTGAGCGTCTCGGGGTTGTCGAACGCCACCCGCTCGCCGAAGCAGAGCGAGGCGAACGGGCCCTCGTCGATCGCCCGGGCCCACTCCTCGAGGACGCCCGGCCCGTCACGCCAGAGGTCAGGCTCCATCACCGGCAAGGTCATCCCGATCTGCATGCCCGCAACTCTGACAGAGCGGCCCCACCGGGGCAGGCGTCGCGCTCAGTCGGCCGTGACGACGCGCGCCGGCACTGCGGAGTCGGCGAGCTCCGAGCGCAGTGCCACCAGCGCCACGACCGGCAGCAGGGCGAGGAGCAGCAGGCTCGCGCCCAGCCCCCAGGACTGACCGAGTCCGCCGACGACGGCTGATCCGACCGACCCGCCGACGAGGAAGACCAGCGTCGACACCCCCAGGGCCACTCCGCGGACCTCGGGCTCGACGGCGTCCGCGACGGCCGCGCTGAGCGCCGGCTGCCCGATGCCGAACGCGATCGTCACCATCACGACCGAGATCGCGAGCAGCGCCGGCCACACGAGCCAGGCGCCGAGCGCGGCGACGACGAGCGCGCCGGCGGCGATCACGGCGGCGTACGCGAGAGAACGGGTGGCGCCGACCGACTCCATGAGCGGACCCGTGACGCGCGGGATGAAGAGCGCGATCGCCGCGCTCGGCACGAGGAGCAGGCCGACCTGCCAGGGCTCCCAGCCCTCGGCGATCAGCACCGTCGGCACCGCCACGAGCAGGGCGAACCAGCCGGCCGGCACCGACGCACCCGCGGCGGCGTTGCGCAGCACCGTGCGGTTGCGCACGACCTCCAGCGGGAGGAACCCGGCGGGGTGGCGGCGTACCCACGTGGCCGTGACGGGCACGCCGACGAACGCCAGCGCCAGGCCGGCGAAGAGCACGGTGCGACCGGTCGAGGGCGACTGCACCAGCAGCACGAACCCGCCGGCGGTGAACGCGACCAGCAGGGCTCCGACGACGTCGAGGCGAGCGACGCTGCGCTCGTCGGTGAGCGCTCGCCACAGGAACGGGACGACGAGCGCACCGAGGATGGGGAGGGCCAGCACCGCGCGCCAACCCAGAGCCGACTCGACCAGACCGCCGAACAGCGGACCCAGGCAGCTCACGGCGGCAGCCATCGCTGCCAGGCGGCCCAGGGCGAGGCCACGCTCGCCGCCGGCGTAACGGCCGTTGATGATCGCCACCCCCAGCGTCGGCACCGCCGCGGCGCCGGCGCCCTGCACGAGGCGGGCGGCGAGGAGGGCGGCGAACGACGGGGCGAGGGCCGCGGCCAGCGCACCGCCGGCCATCAGGCCGAGCCCGATGAGCAGCGGGATGCGAGTGCCGAGCAGGTCGGAGACCCGCCCGTAGACGGCTGTCGTGACGGCGAGCATCAAGACGTAGAGGCTGATCGTCCAGGTGGCCGCGCCCTGGCCGACCCCGAGGTCGGCGGCGATCAGCGGCACCGCGATGGCCGCCGACGACGACCCCATGCCGGCGACGCCGAAGAGGAGCCCCAGCAGGAGGGACACCCGTCGGGAGTCGTCTCGGCCGGCGGTGGTCACGAGGGGCGACAACCTCCGCCGGGCCGTTCGCATTCCCCAGCGACGCGCGGGCCGCACCCCTCGCCGCTCACGAGAGCGGGTCGGTCACGACGACCAGGCCCTCGATCCGCACGCGCCTGGCGTTCTTCGTGGTGATCGTCAGCAGGCCGGACAGGGGCGACCCGGTCGACCGGATCGGTAGCACGGTCCTGGTGCTCGAGGCTCCGCGCAGGCTCACCTTCTTGAGCAGCTGGCCGTCGAGCCCGACGAACACGGTGCCGTCGTTGCGGCCACGGGAGACGACCAGGGCGAGGCCCCGGGCACCGGAGACGCGCCGACCGAGCGTGGCACCCTTCCGGCGCGCCTGACGGTAGCTGCCACGGTAGGCGCCGGCCGACCTCTGTGACGCGGAGAAGCCGCGACCCGCCTTCGTGAGCTGCGTGTCGTTGAGCGGCAGCGTGAAGGTGCGCGACGCCGGCGTCGGGTCGGCGGCGCCGTCGACCACCGCGGCCACGGTGAACAGGTGCGTGCTCAGCGACGGGGTGAGGGTGGTCGACCCGTCGCCGCACGGAGTGTCGCGCCCGTCGAGCGTGCAGGCGTAGGTCACGTCGACGCCGGCCGGTGCGTCGCTGGTGTAGGCGAGGCTCACGCTCGTGTCGAGCACCACCGATCCGTTCGCGGGTCCGGAGATGATCGTCGTGTCGGGCGGCCCCGGTGCCGGGGTGGGTGTCGAGGTCGGCGTGGGAGTGGTCGTCGGCGTGGGCGTCGGGCCGCCGGGAACCGGAGTGGGCGTCGGGCTGGGCGTCGGGCTGGGCGTCGGGCTGGGCGTCGGGCTGGGCGTCGGCCCGCCGGGCACCGGGGACGGCGTCGGAGTCGTCGACGTGATCGTCACCTTCGCGTCGTTGACGTCGTAGAAGTAGTTGCCGACCGCCTCGATCTTGACCCGCGCGTTCGTCGAGGCGAGGTCGGGGATCGTGACGACCTGACTGCCGTCGTTGGGCGTGCTGGCGAGCAGCACCTGGTCGAACGTCGCTCCCCCGTCGCTCGACAGCGTGATCTTCACGTTCTGCGCCAGCGCGGGTGTGTTGGTGCCGTTGACGGCCCAGGTGATCGTCTGGCTGCTGCCGCCGGCGTACGTCGTGGGGGTGGCCTGGCTGGTGACCTGGAACGGGCCGGTGCCGGGCACCAGCGCCAGCTGGACGTCGTCGAAGTCGGAGCCGCCGCCGTTGGCGCGCAGGTCGCGCGCGGTGAGCCGGAAGTCCAGCGTGCCGAGGGTGCCGAGGTAGGAGGCCGTGGGCAGGAACTCGGAGTAGCAGTCGAGCAGGCCGCCCTTCTTGAGGGTGCCGTCGGTGCCGTTCGCGTAGTCGGACGGCGCGGGCGTCGGGCACGACCCGGTGGCGGCGTTGGTGGTGCCGGCCAGCACCTGGGCGAGGTCGGGGAAGCTGCGAGCCGCGGAGGCGGTCGCGAGGTTCTGGCCCGGCGAGCCGTAGACCAGCGCGTTCGCGCTGCTGACGTCGGCATAGGTGCCGAAGACGCGGAAGAGCGGACCCTCGACCTTGGTGTTGCTCACCAGGTCGGTGCCCACTGCGGAGCCCGGGTCGTTCTGCTCCCACAGGTAGACGAGCGCATCGCCGTCGGCGTCGGTCGCCGAGCCCTGCAGCGCGAAAGGCGTCCGCAGCGGGATCGACCTCGCCGCCGGCGCGGTGACCACCGGGTTGTGGTTGGTCGTCGTGCTCACGCTGCTGCCGCCGTTGGTGGTCGGGCCGCCCTGGACGACCGACCCGCCGATGCCGGTCACGTCGCCGGAGACCGGGACGACGACCGGGTTCGCGATGTCCGTGCCGGCGCGCGCACCGCTCCAGGTGATCTGGAAGCCGCGAGCATCGAAGCTGCCGCTGCCGAAGAACGCGCCGACCGTCGCCGTGCCCCCCACGACGGCCTGCACGGCCGCCTTCACGGCCGCCGAGGTGTAGCCGGCACCGGCGGTGATCGCCGTCGTCTCGACGCCGTTGAACGACAGCTTGAACGAGTCCGAACCGTTGAACCTCGCCAGTCCGACGTCCTGCACCTCGTTGAGCGTGCTCGGGCTCGCCGTGACGTGGTCGCCGATCTCGGTCTGCGAGCGCTGCGAGAAGTAGGGATCGGTGTGCGGCTGCAGGTTGTCGGAGCCACAGATGCCGGCGTAGGCCATCACCGAGGATCCCGAGCCGGGCTCGACGGACGTGTCGCCGTTGCGGTTGAGCCCCGAGCAGTTGACCTGGGTGCCGTTGAAGGTGTGGTTGCCGGCGAACTGGTGGCCCATCTCGTGCGCCACGTAGTCGACGGCGTAGAAGTCGCCGGTCGGGAACGGCAGTCCGGTGCAGCCCTGCGCCTTGTTGGCGCGCCCGACGACGCCGAGGCTGGCGATGCCGCCGCCGTTCACCCCGACTCCGATGTGGCCGATGTCGAAGTTGTCGGTTCCGGCGAGCAGCCCGACGACGGACTTGTTGCGGGTGAGGGTGTCGCCGCTGCAGGTCGACACCTCGTCGGCGGTGAAGCAGGCCTCCAGGCCGCACGGGCCGTTGGCACCGGTGACCTTCGCGACGGTGTTGAGGTTGAGGCGGTCGGTGCCGTTGATGAGCAGCAAGGTGATGCCGAGGTCTGCGTTGTAGACCTGGCTGACCCGATTCATCAGGGTCACCTTCGCCGCGAGCACGGCGGCGTTGGACGCCGCGTCCTGGCTGCCGGTGTTGAGCCCCGGCGCGACGTACTCGGCGTAGGTGTTGTCGGTCAGGAGCGCGACGCGGTAGGTGCGCTTCTTCACCAGCCCGCCCGGTCCCTCACCGACCCGTGCCGAGCCGTCGGCCCTGCCGGCCGGTCGGTCCGAGGGCTCCCCGACGACCTCGGGCTCGACGAGGCGCTGCTCGGGCGTCGGCAGGTCGGCGCCGAAGTACGACAGATACAGGCTGTCGTCGCCGACGTAGGCCGGGTCGACGTACCAGGAGGCGCCGTCGCCACGCACCGAGGCGTGGAAGCCGGCCGGGGTCACGTCGAGGCGGATGTCGAGGGGGGCGCCGTCCGCGGCGTTGCCGGCGTACGTCGTGATCTCGGGGTGGGCGGCGGCCAGCTCGTCGTCCATCACCGGCGACTCGACGACCGCGAAGTGCACCAGCTCACCGGTCGGTGACGGCACGACCACGTCGACCGCGCGAGCGGCGGCCCTCCTCGCCCCGTCGAGGGGGGCGGCGGCCAGGGCACGCGCCAGCGCGAGGTCGTTCAGGGTGAAGGCGCGGTAACCGCTCGGGTTGACCGTGCGCGGACGCTCGGACCGGGCGCCGGGCCGCTGCAGCGACGGCGTCCACGGACTCCCGGGCGCCGCCGCGCGGCCGGTCGTGGCCGGGCGTGGCCGGCCCGGCCGGCGCGGCCACGACCGGGGTGCCGACGAAGGCGACCAGCGGGAGGGCGAGGGCCCCGAGGGCGACGGACACGGTGCGGCGCAGGCGTGATGACAAGGCGATCGTCCTTCAAGGAGGCCCCGAGAGGGCGGTGGCGTGCCTGAACCCTAGATCGTCGGCGCCCCCGACGGAGGCCGATCCGCGGGGTCGACGCGATCTTCACCCACGCCCCGCCGCCACCGAGGGGGTGGCAGCCACGCACTAGGTTCAGCCGGGTGGACCTGATCTGGAGTCGTGACGGAGCAGCAGGAACGCCGGCGAGCGACCTCTCCGACGACGACGTCCGGGACGCCTACCCGTGGCCGTCGGGGCGACGATGGGTGCGGGCGATGATGGTGACCACCCTCGACGGCGCGGCGGCCGGCCCCGACGGACTCAGCGGGTCGATCTCCTCCGACGTCGACAAGGCCGTCTTCAACGCCGTCCGACGGCTCGCCGCAGCGGTGCTCGTCGGCGCCGGCACCATCCGCGCCGAGGGCTACGGGCCGATGAGGGCCAAGCCCGAGGACGCCGAGCTCCGGGCTGCTGCGGGCCTCGCGCCCGCCCCGGTGCTCACCATCGTCACCGGATCGCTCGACCTCGACTTCGACGACGAGCTCTTCACCGACTCCACGATGCGTCCGCTGGTGATCACCGGAGCCGGGCCCGACCCCGAGCGGGCAGCCGCCGCCCGGGCACACTGCGACCTCGTCGCGACCGAGGAGGACCGCCCGAGCGCTGCGTCGGTGCTGCAGATCCTCGACGACCGCGGCCTCGCCCACGTCGTCTGCGAGGGCGGGCCGACCCTGCTCGAGTCGTTCGTGGCGGCCGACCTGCTCGACGAGGCCGACATCACCGTCTCGCCGACCTTCGCCGGCACCGCCGAGACGCCGCGCACGCCCGGGCTCGACGCCGTCGCGGGGTTCGAGCTCGCGCACGTGCTCACCGCCGAGAGCTTCCTGATGTGCCGCTACCTGCGCGCCGGTCACGACGCCGTCACGACGCCGGTCACGACGGCCAGTCACGACGACAGGGCCACTGCGACGTGATCGGCCTGGCCCAGCTGCTCGCGCTGGCGAACGAGCACGCCGACGACCTCGACCACCCGGTCGCGCCGCTGCGCATCGGTGCAGAGACCTTTGACACCGACGACCGGCCGGTGGTGATGGGCGTCGTCAACCTCTCGCGCGACTCGACCTACCGCGAGAGCGTGGCGACGACCACCGAGAGCGCCATCCGCAAGGGCCGGGTGCTGGCGGCCCAGGGCGCGCACCTGATCGACGTGGGGGCGGAGTCGACCAACGCGACGAGAGCGCGGGTCGGCGCCGACGAGCAGGCCGACACGTTGGTGCCGGTGATCGAGGCGCTGGCCGCCGACGGCATCGCGGTCTCGATCGAGAGCTACGCCGCCTCGACGGTGCGCGCCGGGCTCGAGGCCGGTGCGCAGGTGCTCAACCTGACCGGGTCGGACGACGACGACGCGATGTTCGCGCTGGCCGCCGAGCACGACGCCACCGTGGTGCTCTGCCACGTCTACGGCTCGCACGCGCGTGCCACCGATCGGGACACCGCTGGCCCCTCCGCAGGCGACGCCGACGCGCCGGGCGACCCGGTGCCGGCCATGATCCAGCAGTTCGAGCGACGGATCGCCGCGGCCCGGGCGGCCGGCGTCCGCGACCTGACCATCGACCCGGGCCTCGGCTTCGAGTTCCGGATGACCGACCTGGGCGAGCGTGCGCGCCACCAGGCGCAGATGCTGCTCACCTCGTTCCGGCTTCGCCGCCTCGGCCTGCCGGTCTGCCACGCGCTGCCGCACTCGTTCGAGCTCTTCGAGGACCAGTTCCGGGTGGCCGAGAGCTTCTTCACCGTGCTCGCGAGCCTCGGTGGCACCGGCGTCTACCGCACCCACGAGGTGCCGCAGATCGTCGCCGTGCTGAACGCACTGCGGCGGCTCTGATCGCAGCGGGCCCCGACGACCGAGGTCGCCGGGGCCCGACCGGACTACGTCGTGCTACTTCGTCTTACGGCGTGATGATCAGGGGGTGCCGCTGCCCTGGGCGATCGGGGTGCCGTTGATCGTGCAGGTGCTCGTCGTGGCCGGGGTGGCCGGGTCCTGGTGGTAGACGTTCGCACCGTCGGGGGCGACGTTGCCCATGAAGGTGATGCCCGTGGCGATGAAGTTGCCCGCGTTGCCGCACCACAGACCGCCACCCTCGTTGGCCGCGGTGTTGTTCGACACCGTGCCGCCGGTGTAGACGACCGTGTTGGCGCCGCCGGCGTGGAAGCCTCCACCGTTGCCCGGGTTGGCCCCGGCGGTGTTGGCAGCGAGGTCGACCTGGGTCAACGTGACGGAGCCGCCGGCGGTCTCGATCGCGCCACCGGCGCGCTTGGCGTCGTTGCCGGTGAACGTGGTGGAGCCGATGGTGAGCGACGCGCCCTTGTTGAGCACGCCACCGCCGGAGCCGGAGGTGCCGTCAGCAGCGTTCTCGTCGATCGTGGAGCCGGTGATCGTGAGCGCACCACCGTCGGAGTAGACGCCGCCACCACCCTGGTCGGCGTCAGCGCCGGAGGCGGTGTTGCCGAGGATCTGGCTGGTGTCGATGCTCATCGTGCCGGTCGCGGAGTTCCACAGCGCGCCACCCTCGGCGGTCGCGGTGTTGGCACCGAACGAGCTCGACGTGACGTCGACGGAGCCGGCGCCGGTCACGTGCACGGCACCACCGTTGCCGGGCATCGGGCCCGCGGTGTTCGACTCGAACGACGAGCCGGTGATGGTCGTCGTCCCGGCGACGGCCTCGAGGGCGCCACCGGCGCGCTGGGCGGTGCCGCTGTTGACCTTGGTGGTGTCGATGCTCAGCTGGCCGCCGTTGTTGAGGATGCCGCCGCCGGAGCCGGCGGCGCCGGTGGCGTCGTTGGAGTCGAGCTCGGAGCCGGTCACCGACAGGGAGCCGCCGTCGTTGTAGAGACCGCCACCACCCTGGTCGGCGTCCGCACCGGCGGCGCTGTTGCCGGTGATCTTGACCCGCGTCACGCTCATCGTGCCGGTCATGGAGTTCCACAGACCGCCGCCCTCGGCGGTCGCGGTGTTGTCCTCGACGCGGCCGCCGGAGACGGCGACGTCGCCGGCACCGGTCAGGTGCAGGGCGCCACCGTTGCCCGGCGCCGAGCCCGCGGTGTTGGCGCGCATGACCGAGTCGGTGACCTGCGTGGAGCCCAGGTTGGCCTCGACGGCACCACCGGCGCGGTTCGCGTTGTTCGCGATCATCTGGGTGTTCTTGACCGTCAGGTCGCCGGCGTTGTTGAGGATCGCGCCGCCCGAGCCGGCCGTGCCGTTGGCGAAGTTGTTGTTGAGCTGGCTGGTCTCGACGCTCATGACGCCACCGTCGTTGTAGAGCGCGCCGCCACCGTTGTCGGCGGCCACGCCGGCCGCGACGTTGCTGGAGATCGTCGTCTCGCTGACCGTGAAGATGCCCATGTCGGAGTTCCAGAAGGCACCACCCTCGGCTGCGGCGGTGTTGCCCTTGGCGGTGCTCTTGTCGACGCTCACGGTGCCGTCGCCGGTCAGGTGGATCGCCCCGCCGTTGCCCGGCCCGGCACCCGCGGCGTTCTGCAGCAGGTCGGACGTGACGACGCTCGTGTCACCCGCGTTGGCCTCGATCGCGCCACCGGCGCGGACCGCGGTGTTCTTCGAGACCGTCGAGCGCTTGATCCTGAGCGTGCCCTGGTCGTTGAAGAAGGCCCCGCCGGAGGCCAGGTCGCCGTCGACCTGGTTGTTCACGGCCGTGACGTTCTTGGCGACCACGGTCGCCTGGGTTCCGCGGACAGCGCCACCGCTCTCGCCGGCGGCGGGAGCGCCGTTGCGGAGCGTGACGTTGCGGACCTCCAGGCGCACGCCGGGGCCGACGTCGAAGATGCGGTCGTTGTTCTTGCCGTCGATGGTCTTGCCGGCGCCGACCACGAGCAGGTCGTCGGTGACGTCGAGGTCACCCACGAGCGGGCCGGTGCCCCTGCCGTTGCCGTTCTTCAGGCGGACGTTCGACGACAGCACGATCTTGTCGGTGCCGGAGCGGCGGTTGGCCTTCGCGACGGCCGCGCGCAGCTGGTTGTTGTTCTTGACCGTCGTGGTGCGCACGGGCTTGCGTGCCGCGACGCCCTTCTCGGCTGCAGCGACCGCGCCCGGGGCCGCGGTCGTCAGGCGAGCCTGGTCGGGTGCGGCAGCCGTAACGGGGGCCGGCACCAGGGCGAGCGCGCCGAGCGCCAGGGCGCCGGCTGCACTTCCCGTGAGGAGGCGGACCACTCGGGTCCTCGATGGGTTCGTCACTACGTGTTCCTCTCGCTCTTCCTCGGGCAGTCAGCAAGCCCCTGTCGTGGCCGCCCGGGGGCGGCCTCGACGGTGCATACGGTCCCCGCCGGGGGCCCGTTCACCCGGATCCGAGCCTGTCCAGCACGTGGACCAGACCACTGCGATGATCGTCGTCGTCCGATGAACGCCGCCGGAAGCGGCGCCGTACACACGACGTACGACGACAGAGCGCCCAGGTCCGGGCCGACGCGGAGGAGGCAGGGCATGGACGACGCCAAGGTCGCCGGCCTCCGCGACGAGGACGAGGTCTACGCCGCCTACCTGCTGCACGGCCCTGAGCTCTACCGCTTCGTGCTGCGCGGGCTGGGCGACGCCCACGCCGCGCAGGACGTCGTCCAGGAGACGTTCGTGAAGGCCTGGCGCTCGGGCGAGCGGTACGACCCAGCGCTGTCGTCGCTGCGCGTGTGGCTGTTCGGCATCGCCCGCAACGCGATGATCGACCACGCCCGGGCCGCGAAGGTGCGACCGTGGCAGGGAAACCTGGTCGACCCGCCCACGCTGCACGACCTCGCCGGCACCTCCGAGCACGACCCGATGGAGTCGCTGATGGTCTCCTGGGTCGTCGAGGAGGCCCTGCGCCAGCTGAGCGAGAACCACCGCGTCGCGATCGTGCGCACCCACCTGCAGGAGCGTCCGTACGAGGAGGTCGCCGCCGAGCTCGCGATCCCGGTCGGCACGTTGCGCAGCCGGGTCTTCTACGGACTGAAAGCACTGAGAGTGGCGATCGACGAGATGGGGGTGACACCGTGACCAGCTGGACCGAAGGCACCAACGAAGAGCACCGGCGGCTGCGCGAGCTGCTCGGCTCGTACGCGCTCGGACACCTCGACGAGGTCGACGCGGCACGGGTGCGCGCGCACCTCGACGGCTGCGCTGCGTGCAGCGCCGACCTCGCCGAGATCGGTCCGTTGGCCGGGCTGCTCGCCACGGTCGACTCCCGCACACTTCGACCTACCGGCTTCCCCTCCGGGCGACCTCGGTGCGGCCATCAGGGAACAGGTGGCCGGTGAGCGCGAGCTGAAGGAGTCCGACGAGCTCGCGCAGCGCCGCGACCGGTCGCGACGTCGCTCCGCCACCCGCGCCGCGCTGGCGGGGCGTGGCCGCAGCCGTGGTGCTGGCCGTGCTGGTCGGCGGTGTCGTCCTCGGTCGCGGCACCGCTCCCGAGACCGTCGCGCCGGTGCCGTCGGCCCCGGCGCCGTCCACCGTGACGGTGACGCCCTCGACCTCCCCGGCTCCCACACCGGCGCCGTCACCGTCACCGGCGCCGACGGTGACGATCGAGGCGGTCGCGCTGACCGTCGAGGAGCCCGGCATCACGATCGAGACCTCCGGGCTCGTCGCCCACACCTGGGGCGTCGAGCTGCGGATGAGCGGCAGGGGCTTCGACAAGGGCGTGGTGTTCCAGGCCGCGTTCCGCAGCAGCGAGACCGGCGACCTCGAGACGGCGGGAGCCTTCATCGGCACCGGCCGCAACCAGATGACCTGCAACCTGCAGTCGGCGCTGATGCGGGCCCAGGCCACCGAGGTCGTGATCACGAACGCGTCGGGCAGGGTCGTCCTGGACGCGCCGCTCTGAGGGTCTGGCCGACGGTGACAGCCGGGCAACGGTCCGGACGGGACGGGTCGTAGGTTGGCGCCATGCCACTCGACCCGGGCACCGCCGCCCTCCTCCAGATGATCGAAGCCGCCCCCTACCCGCCGATGCACGAGAGCACCCCGCAGGCCGCACGGGCGGTCTTCCGCGCGATGACCGTCGACACCGTCACCACGGAGTCCCGCATCGCCGTCGGGTCCGTCGAGGACGTCGAGGTGGCCGGCCTCCCGGCGCGGCTCTACCGCCCCGAGGGCGACGGTCCCTTCCCGACGCTGGTCTTCCTGCACGGCGGCGGGTTCGTGATCGGTGACCTCGACACCCACGACCAGACCTGCCGCAGCCTGTGCTCCGGCGCCGAGACCGTCGTCCTGGCCATCGACTACCGCCTGGCCCCGGAGGCGCGCTTCCCCGCGGCCGTCGACGACACCCTGGCTGCCGTCACCTGGGCCGCCGACCACCTCGCCGAGCTCGGCGGCAACGACGTCCTGGCCGTCGGCGGCGACAGCGCCGGGGGCAACCTGGCCGCCGTGGCCGCGCAGTCGCTGCGCGACCGCGTCACGGCTCAGGTGCTCATCTACCCCGCCACCCACCTGGTCGGCGACTACCCCTCGCGCGTCGACAACGCCGAGGGCTACTTCCTCGACATGGCCACGATGCTCTGGTTCAGCGGCCAGTACCTCGGCGTCAGCGACGCCGCCGAGCTCGAGGCGCAGGGCATCGACCTGGACGACGTCCGCCACTCACCCTTGCTCGGCGACCTGGCGGGCCTCGCCCCCGCCGTCATCGCGACCGCGGAGTTCGACCCCCTGCGCGACGAGGGCGAGGCCTACGCCGACGCCCTCGAGAAGGCCGGCGTCAGCGTCGACCGGGTGCGCTACGACGGACTCGTGCACGGCTTCATCGACATGGGCCTGATGAGCCCCGCCGCGGCCGAGGCGCTCCTCGACGTCGTCGCCCGCACCAAGACCCTCCTCCACCCCACCGCCACCGGAGGCTGAGCCGCACCGGAGGCTGAGCCGCACCGGAGGCTGAGCAGGCCGAGCCGCTAGGCGAGGCCGTCGACGAAGCCCCGCGAGCCACCCCCGGAGGCTGAGCAGGCCGAGCCGCTAGGCGAGGCCGTCGACGAAGCCCCGCAAGCCGAAAGTACAGACCGCAACCACCCTCACCCGGCTTCGTCGACGCTCGCTGGCGCTCGCTGCTCAGCCTCCGAGGAAACCACCCGCCGACACCTCCCCCGCGCCAAGATCGGTAGGTCGTCGAACCGACCCTCCATCAACGCAACCTTCTTCGCCCGACTCCACCCCTGCACCTGCTTCTCGAACGCGAACGCGTCGTCCACCCGGGCGAACTCCACCGACCACACCAATCGCACCGGACGACGCCGACGAGGACGCGTGTACGCCGACCCCTCGCCGAGGTTGTGCTGACTGACGCGCGTGTCGAGCCGGGTGGTGCTACCCGTGTAGAACGACCCATCAGCGCATTCGAGGATGTAGACCCAAGCCATCGTCCGAGCCTGGGCGCATCACGCCAGGCTCGCAACCGCAGGTCAACTACTTGTGGAAAGCCGGAGGCTGAGCAGGCCGAGCCGCATCGGAGGCTGAGCAGGCCGAGCCCCTGGGCGAGGCCGACGACGAAGCCCCCGCCAGCCGAGTCCAGACCGCAACCACCCCCACCCGGCTTCGTCGACGCTCGCTAGCGCTCGCTGCTCAGCCTCCGGACCGCCACCCACCCGGAGGCTGAGCAGGCCGAGCCCCTGGGCGAGGCCGACGACGAAGCCCCCGCAAGCCGAGCACAGACCGCAACCACCCTCACCCGGCTTCGTCGACGCTCGCTAGCGCTCGCTGCTCAGCCTCCACCGGACCGCCACCCACCCGGAGGCTGAGCAGGCCGAGCCCCTAGGCGAGGCCGACGACGAAGCCCCCGCAAGCCGAGCACAGACCGCAACCACCCCCACCCGGCTTCGTCGACGCTCGCTAGCGCTCGCTGCTCAGCCTCCCCGGACCGCCACCCACCCGGAGGCTGAGCAGGCCGAGCCCCTGGGCGAGGCCGACGACGAAGCCCCCGCAAGCCGAGCACGGACCGCAACCACCCGTCACCCGGCTTCGTCGACGCTCGCTAGCGCTCGCTGCTCAGCCTCCGTGAGCCAGGAACCGCTTCGCTCCCCGGACCAACGCCTCGGCGTACGCCTTCCGCCCGCTCGCACCGGACATCAGCGCGGCGTCCCCGGTGTCACGCATGTTGCCCAGCTCGACGACGACCGTGGGCACGTCGGAGAGGTTGAGGGTGCCCAGGTCAGCACGGAAGTCGAGGCCGTCGCCACCGGCGGCGTACGTCGCGTAGTCGAGACCGGCGCGGCGGTGCAGGGCCGCCCGCACCGCTAGCGCGAGACGACGAGATGAGCGGTAGATGTCGTGCGTCCAGGGGCGGCGGTTGGTCGGAGCGATGACGTGGAAGCCGTGCGCCCCGGCGGCGTACGACCCGTCACCGTGGATGCTCAGCTTGAGGTCGGCGTGCTCTTCGTTGCCGGCCCGGCCACGTTCGTCGACGCACGGGCCCCAGCGCTCCTCCGAGTTGACCGACCGGGTCATCAGCACCTCGGCGCCCTGCTGCTCGAGCTGTCGACGAACCACTCGAGCGACCTTCCAGGTGAAGGTCGCCTCGGGGAAGCCGGCGTCGGTCGCGGTGCCGGTCGTGTTGCACGGCTTGGTGAACCCGCCTGCCGGCACCGGGCGGTTGACCTGCTCCGGGAAGTTCTTGTTGCCCAGCTGGTGACCCGGGTCGACCACCACCGTCCGGCCCTCGAGTGGGAGCACACCGCCGCTCAACGGCGCCTCCACCGCGACGCCCGGTCCCGCCACCACGTCCGGCGGTTGGCCGTAGCAACCGCCGAGCAGCAGAGCACCGACCAGCGCGCCCGTCCCGAGTCGCGTCACTCGTAGCCCAGGATCTCCTGGCGCCGGTCCGCCCACGCCAGGGCCGACGCGATGGCGTCGTCGATGCTGAGCTCGGCGCGCCAGTCGAGCAGGGACGCCGCCCGGTCGACGTTGGCGTAGGCGCCGGTGACGTCACCGGGGCGCGGTGGGGCTTCGACCAACGGCACCGACGAACCGAAGACCTTCTCGAACGAGGCGACGAGCTCGCGCACCGTCACGCCGTCCCCGGTGCCGACGTTGATGATCGTGCTGGTGGCGCCGGCCTCGCTCAGTACGTCGTCGAACTTCTCCACCGCGCGCACGTGGGCGCGGGCGAGGTCCCAGACGTGGATGTAGTCGCGCAGGCCGGTGCCGTCGCGGGTGGGCAGGTCGGTACCGGTGATGGTGAACGCCGGCTTGAGACCGCGCGCCGCGAGCACCAGCTGGCCGAGCACGTGCGAGGGCTCCTTGGCGTAGATGCCCGACTCGAGGTCGGGGTCGGAGCCGATCGGGTTGAAGTAGCGCAGGATGACCGCGCGCAGGTCGGTGGCCGCAGCGAGGTCGGTGAGCACCTGCTCGATCATCAGCTTGGTGCGGGCGTACGGCGACCCGGGCGCGAGCGCGTCCTGCTCGGTGACCTCGAAGCCGTCCTTCGTGGCGTAGAGGCTGGCCGAGCTCGAGAAGAGCACCCGGGTCTGACCGAGCGCGGTCAGCTCGTCGAAGAGCTCGAGCGACTTGGCGACGTTGTCGCGGTAGTACTCATAGGGCTCCTGCACCGACTCGGGCACGACGATGCGCGCCGCCATGTGGATCGTGGCGTCGAGGTCCGGGTGCTCGTCGACGACGCGGCGCAGCAGCGCGCGATCAGCGATGTCGCCCTCGTAGAAGATCCGGTCGCGCACGAAGGCGTGCGGCCCGTTCAGCAGCGAGTCGAGGATGACCGGGGTGTGCCCGGCCTCCTCGAGGGCCTTGGCGGTGGTCGATCCGATGTAGCCGGCACCGCCGGTGATGAGAACCTTCATGCCCGGCAGGCTAGCCGGACTCGTTCAGCGGGTCAGCCGACCCGCACGGGCTCGGCGTCGGCCGCGGTCATCGAGACCAGGCCTCGGGCAGACGGGGCGCTCTCGAAGTCGCCGTCCTCGCGGCCGAACACCCGGCCGACGAGCATGGCGAGCGGAAGCGGCACGACGATCCATGCCGTCGCGATGATGGCGAACCAGATGAGAGTCATGGGGGGCTCCTAGCAAGGGGGGATACCCCCACAGTATCTCACCAGCGGCGCTTTGGGGAGGGTCACCGACGGCCTCCCTCCGGCCGTCGGCGCCACACCATGCGTTCCTTGCGCGTCGCAGTCTTGTTCACCGGGTGTGCCGCCGGCATCCGCCGCGCGGGCTGGCCCACCTGGTCACTTCGGACTACTACGCCGGGCGTCAGCCGATGGGCCGGGGCGCGTGCCGCTGCGCGGGATGAGGTCCGGCTGACGGTCGTGGGTCGCGGCCCCGGTCACCGGCGACGGCGTCAGCCGCGAGCGCCACGCTCGACGGCCTCGTCGAGCAGGCCGAGCAGATAGCCGCCGTAGCCGCTCTTGAGCAACCCTTGGGCGAGGACGGCGAGCTGGGCGTCGTCGATGTAACCCATCCGCCAGGCGACCTCCTCCGGCGCGCCCACCTTGGTGCCCTGACGCGCCTCGATCGCGCGTACGAAGTTGCTGGCGTCGTTGAGGTCGTCGAACGTGCCGGTGTCGAGCCAGGCAGAGCCGCGCGGCAGCACCTCGACCTGCAGCCGCCCCTGCTCGAGGTAGAGCCGGTTCAGGTCGGTGATCTCCAGCTCGCCGCGCGCCGACGGCTTCAGCTCGCGGGCCAGCCCGACGACGTCGTTGTCGTAGAAGTAGAGGCCGGGCACTGCGAAGCTGCTCCGCGGCTCGGCCGGCTTCTCCTCGAGCGACACGGCCCGGAAGTCCGCATCGAACTCCACGACGCCGTACGCCGACGGATCGGCGACGCGGTAGCCGAAGACAGCCGCGCCGTCGAGGTCCTGGAAGCGCCGTAGCTGCGATCCGAGGCCGGAGCCGTAGAAGATGTTGTCGCCGAGGACGAGCCCCACCCGATCGGTGCCGATGTGGTCGGACCCGATGAGGAAGGCCTGAGCCAGGCCGTCCGGCGCGGGTTGGGTCGCGTAGGTGATCTCGATGCCGAGCGAGGACCCGTCACCGAGCAGCCGGACGAACTGCCCCGCCTCGTGCGGGGTGGTGATGACCAGGACCTCGCGGATCCCGGCCAGCATCAGCGTCGAGAGCGGGTAGTGGATCATCGGTTTGTCGTAGACGGGCATCAGCTGCTTGCTCACCGCGTGGGTGATCGGGTGCAGCCGGCTGCCGGTGCCCCCGGCGAGGATGATTCCCTTCATGGCGGCGCCAGCATGCCCGCATGCGCGCCATGTCGTCCTCGATGTGGCAGCTCGGTCGTCGCCGAGAATTTGACCTTCGCAAGGTGCTTGATGATCCGATCCGTGCTTAGCTGTGCTACTCCGCTACGTCGGTCCGCAACTCGGCCACGCGGACGTCGACTTCTCGGGGTTGCAACGACGCAGCACGATCGACACGCGCGACAGCTATGGGGCTAGCGCGATGAGCTTGATGACACAGCGACAGACCTGGTACCGCTCCGCGGCGCGATCGCGCGCTCTCTCCTACCTGCCCGCCACCGCGCTTCGTCCTGGACCTGGCGGTGATCATCGTTGCAGCACCGTCCGTCGCGGGACTGCATCCGCGAGCGATGGTCACTCTGGGACTCCGGCGCGGAGATCTCGACCACGGTGCTGATTGCCGGCCCCGCGATCGTCCTCGCCTGGATGCTCTGCCTGCGTCATTGCGCGGCGGCTACGCTGCGAGCGCTGTTCGAGCTGGGCACCGACGAGTTCCGACGGGTCGCCACCGCGAGCCTCACCGCTGCCGCGCTGGTCGGCGTCGGCTGTTACCTGTTCAACTTTCCGCTCTCGCGTGGGTTCTTCTTCGTCACCTTCACCGTCGGCATCGCGGCTCTGCTTCCTCGCCCGTCTGGCCCTGCGCCGCCTGGTCCACACCGCGCGCAGCCTGGGGGGCCTGCAGCACAACGTGCTGATCGTCGGGCAGCCGGTTCGGCGTCGACGAGGTCGCGGCGGTGATCACGCCGCGAGAAGCGCCTGGGCTACCAGGTTATCGGCTGTCTCACCCCCGCCAACGACCCCGCCCCCGAGACCGACGCCGGCATCCCGGTCGTCGGGCAACTGCGATGCCGTTACCGAGCAGGTGGTGGCTTCCGGCGCCGACATCGTGTTCTTCGCCAACGGCGGCCTCACCTCGGCCGGCCAGATGCGCCGCATCGCCTGGGACCTCGAGCACCACGACGTCCACGTGGTCGTCGCGCCCAGCATCTCGGAGGTGTCGGGCGACCGGGTCCGCATCCGCCCGGTCGGCGGCCTGCCCCTGATCCACCTCGACCCGCCGCGAGCGACCGACGCCGCTCGGTGGGGCAAGCGGCTCCTCGACATCGTCGGCTCCATCGGGCTCCTCCTGCTGGTGACTCCGCCGATCCTGGCCGTCGGCCGCACTGCGCGTCAAGCTGCACGACCGCGGCCCGATCCTGTTCCGTCAGGTCCGCACCGGACGCAACGGCGAGGAGTTCTCGCTGCCTCAAGTTCCGCACGATGGTCATCGACGCCGAGGCGCGCCTGGCCGCGCTGCACGCGCAGCAGGGCTATGCCGGCGGCCTGTTCAAGATGGCGCACGACCCGCGCATCACCAAGCCCGGGCCGTTGGCTGCGTCGCTTCTCGATCGACGAGCTGCCCCAGCTGGTCAATGTGCTGCGGGGCGAGATGAGCCTCGTCGGACCGCGCCCGCCGCTGCCCGCTCGAGGTCGCGGCACTACGGGGCGACACGTCGCGCCGCCTGCACGTACGCCCGGGCCTCACCGGCCTGTGGCAGGTCTCGGGACGCTCCGACCTGTCCTACGACGAGGCCGTCCGCCTCGACCTCTACTACGTCGACAACTGGTCGATGTTCCAGGACCTCTCGATCCTCTTCAAGACCCTGGGCGCGCGTCGTCCGCTCCCGCGGCGCCTACTGACGCGCGGGCCGCACCCGAGCTTCAGAGCCGGTGCCGCACCGGAGCCCGATCCTGCCAAACTGACGCCCATGCCCACTGCGCTCATCACCGGCATCACCGGTCAGGACGGTCTCTACCTCGCCGAGTTCCTGATCGCCAAGGGCTACGACGTGCACGGCCTGATCCGCGGACAGAACAACCCCAAACGCGACCTCGTGAGAGAGCTCGTTCCGAGCGTCACCCTCCACAACGGCGACCTCACCGACATGTCGAGCCTGATTCGCGCACTGCGCGACTCCGAGCCCGACGAGGTCTACAACCTCGGCGCGGTGTCGTTCGTGGCCTACTCGTGGGAGAACGCCCATCTGACGACCGACGTCACCGCGAAGGGGGTGCTGAACCTCCTCGAGGCGTTGCGGCTGCACACCGGCGACCGACCCGAGCACGTGCGCTTCTACCAGGCCTCGAGCTCGGAGATGTTCGGTCAGGTACAGGAGAGTCCGCAGCACGAACGCACCCTGCTGTGGCCGCGCTCGCCGTACGGGGTGAGCAAGGTTTTCGGGCACCACATGACCATCAACTACCGCGAGTCCTACGGCATGCACGCCTCCTCCGGCATCCTCTTCAACCACGAGTCCCCGCGGCGCGGCCAGGAGTTCGTGACCCGGAAGGTGAGCCGCGCTGTCGCTCGCATCAAGCTCGGGCTGCAAGACGATCTCGTGATGGGCAACCTGGACGCCGAGCGCGACTGGGGTTTCGCCGGTGACTACGTGGAGGCCATGTGGATGATGCTTCAGCAGGAGCAGGCCGACGACTACGTGATCGCGACGGGAGAGACGCACTCCGTGCGTGAGCTGCTCGACGTCGCTTTCGGGCGCGTGGGCATCGACGACTGGTCGTCGTTGGTACGTCAGGACCCTCGCTACATGCGTCCTGCCGAGGTCGACCACCTGATCGGTGATGCGTCCAAGGCTCGCGAGGTCCTGGGGTGGAAGCCGCGGGTCGGCTTCGAGCAACTCGTCCATCTGATGGTCGACGCTGATCTCGATGCGACCAGGACCGGCTGGTGACGCGCGCGCTCGTCACTGGCGCGAACGGTCAGGACGGTAGCTACCTCGTCGAGTCACTGCTGGCCGCCGGCACCGAGGTGCACGCGCTTCTGCTCCCCGATGACGCGCAGGCATCCGGGAACAGCACCGATGTCGTGGTGCACACGGGTGACATCAGTGATGTCGAGGCGACTCGGCGACTCGTCCTCGACCTCGCCCCCGACGATGTCTACAACCTCGCGGCGCTGAGCTCCGTGGAGCAATCGTGGAAGCGTCCAGACCTGTCGGCATCCGTCAACGGGACGGGTGCCGTGGGGCTCCTGGAGTCCGCACACCAGGTCCAGGAACGTCTTGGGCGTGAGGTGCGGTTCGTCCAGGCTTCCAGCGCGGAGATCTTCGGGGAGCCCACAGAATCGCCGCAGACCGAGCTGACAGCCATCCGGCCGGTCAATCCTTACGGAGCGTCCAAAGCCTTTGCGCACCTGATGGTGGGCGTCTACCGCGAGCGCGGCCTTCGAGCCTCGAGCCTGATCCTCTACAACCACGAGTCACCGCGACGCCCCCGCCACTTCGTCACCCGCAAGATCACCTCATCAGTGGCCGCCATCTCTCGCGGCCGTGCCGATCGACTGACGTTGGGCAATCTCGACGCTCGCCGCGACTGGGGTTGGGCGCCGGACTTCGTCGAGTCGATGGTGCTTGCTGCCCGCGCCGAGTCGAGCGGCGACTACGTCATCGCCACGGGCGTGGCGCACTCGGTACGCGACCTGGTGGCGACGGCGTTCGCCCACGTCGGGATCGCGGACTACGCCCCCTTCCTCGACGTGGATGCGTCACTGACGAGACCGACCGACGCCGCTGAGCTGGTAGGAGACGCAGGCAAGGCTCGTCGGGTGCTCGGCTGGCATCCCACGCACAGCTTTGCGGACACCGTCGGCGCGATGGTCGAAGCCGATCTCTCCTCCCTCACGTCGACCACCCTCGACCGACAGTAAGGTCCCGCTCATGCAGCGTGTTCTCGTCACCGGCGGGGCCGGCTTCATCGGCTCCAACTTCGTCCACCACCTCGTGAACCACACCGACGCGGTGGTCACGGTGCTCGACAAGCTCACCTACGCCGCGTCTCGGGAGTCACTCGACGACCTGCCCCCTGACCGGGTCACCCTCGTCGTCGGTGACGTCGCCGACCAGACAGTGGTCGATGGACTCGCCGCCGACCACGACGCGATCGTCCACTTCGCCGCGGAGTCCCACAACGACAACTCCTTGACCGAGCCGGGCCCGTTCGTCCAGACCAACCTGGTCGGCACCTTCTGCGTCCTCGAGGCAGCGCGCCGCCACGGCACGCGTCTGCACCACATCTCGACCGACGAGGTGTACGGCGACCTCGAGCTCGACGACCCGCAGCGGTTCACCGAGAACACGCCCTACAACCCCAGCAGCCCCTACAGCGCCGCCAAGGCAGGGTCCGACCACCTCGTTCGAGCGTGGGTGCGGAGCTTCGGGGTGAGGGCGACCATCAGCAACTGCTCGAACAACTACGGCCCCTGGCAGCACGTGGAGAAGTTCATCCCACGCCAGATCACCAACGTGCTCGACGGCCGGCGGCCCAAGGTCTACGGCACGGGCACCAACGTGCGCGACTGGATCCACGCCGAGGACCACAGCTCAGCAGTGTGGACGATCCTCCAGCAGGGCCGCATCGGTGAGACGTACCTGGTCGGGGCGGACGGCGAGCGCAACAATCTCGACGTCGTCGCACTGATCCTCTCCCACCTCGGACGCTCACCCGACGACTACGACCTTGTCGCCGACCGCGCCGGACACGACCTGCGCTACGCGATCGACTCGACCAAGCTTCGCGACGAGCTCGGCTGGCGACCGACCTACCCCGACTTCGAGGCCGGCTTGTCCCGAACCATCGACTGGTACCGCTCGCACGAAGAATGGTGGCGTCCCCACAAGCAGGCCACCGAGGCGGCGTACGCCCTCAAGGGCCAGGCATGAGGGAGCTTCGTTGTCGAGGCCACCGCCATCCCCGGGCTGCTCGTCGTCCGGCTCCCGCTGCACGAGGACAGCCGCGGCTGGTTCAAGGAGGGGTGGCAGCGCGCGAAGATGACGGCGCTCGGACTCCCCGACTTCGGGCCGGTGCAGCAGAACGTCTCGTTCAACTCCTCCCGCGGCGCCACCCGCGGAATCCACGCCGAACCCTGGGACAAGTTCGTCTCGGTCTCGACCGGACGGGCCTTCGGGGCCTGGGTCGACCTTCGCGCAGGCGACACCTTCGGCGCGTCCTTCCATCTCGAGCTCGATCCCGGTGTCGCGGTCTTCGTCCCCCGTGGCGTCGGCAACAGCTATCAGACCCTCGAGGAGTCCGTGGCCTACAGCTACCTCGTCAACGACCACTGGCGTGCCGATGAGACGTACCCGGCCCTCGCGTTGGACGACGCCACCGCCGACATCCCGTGGCCCATCCCGCTTGCCGAGTGTGAGATCTCGGCCAAGGACGCGGCGCAGCCGTCCTTGCACGACGTGACGCCCATGGCGCCGCGGCGCCCCCTGGTGATCGGGTCGCGCGGCCAGCTCGGGCGGGCCCTGCTCGCGGCCTTCCCTGGAGCGCTGGGCGTCGACCTGCCGGGTTCAGGAGCAGAGCACGTGCTCGACGTGACCGATCCACGTGCGGTGGCCCGATGGCCGTGGCACCAGCATGACGTCGTCCTCAATGCCGCTGCCTACACCGCTGTCGACGCCGCTGAGACGCCCGATGGGCGCCGTGCAGCGTGGGCCGCCAACGCGCAAGCGCCGGCCGCGCTCGCGCGGGCCGCCGACGAGCATCACTTCAAGCTCGTGCACTACTCCTCCGAGTACGTCTTCGACGGCACCCGCGAGGTGCACACCGAGGACGAGCCGCTGTCGCCGTTGGGTGTCTACGCCCAGTCGAAGGCGGCCGGCGACCTCGCGGTCGCCACCGCGAGGCGCCACCTCGTGCTGCGCACGTCGTGGCTGATCGGTGACGGCAACAACTTCGTGCGAACGATGCTCCGACTCGCTCACGACGGAGTCTCACCCTCTGTGGTCGACGACCAAGTAGGCCGCCTGACCTTCACGGTCGACCTGGCCGCTGCTACCCGGCACCTCATCGAGACCGAGGCCCCGAGCGGCATCTACCAGGTCAGCAACTCAGGGCAGCCGACCTCCTGGGCCGACGTGGCAGAGCACATCTTCACGCACTCAGGACGAAACCGGAGCGACATCCGACGGATCTCGACCGACGAGTACGCGCACGGTAGAGCAGGTGGCGCCGCGGCCGGCCCACAGCACGCTCGATCTCGCCAAGATCGAGGCGACCGGGTTCTCGCGCCCCGACGGCGCAGTCAAGGCTCGCCGACTACCTCAACCAGGCGCAGGACCGACCGTGAGGGTCAGGCTCGGCGCTTGCCCGTGGACTCGTCGTCGACCTCGACGGCGCGCTCGTCCTGCAATGCCTTCGCTGCCCTGCCGAACTTCTTGACCCTGGCAGCGTTGTCGCCCTCCGGCGCGTAGCTGTAGCTGTAGCCGTAGCCGTAGCCGTAGCCGCGGTCCCCGCCACGCTTCGGCGGAACCAGGTTGATCACGACGCCGAGACACTTCGCCCCGACGGAGTCGACGCGTTCCAAGGCATGAGCGAGCTGGTCTCGGGTCGTCTTGCCGTGCCGCACGATGGCCAGCATCCCGTCGGCGCGGGCAGCCAGCAGCGCTGCGTCGGTCACCGGGAGCAACGGAGGAGCATCGAGGATCACCACGTCGAAACGGCTGCGCAGGTCCTTCACCAGCAGCTCCATGGCGTGCGACTGCAACAGCTCGGAGGGATTGGGAGGCCGCGGCCCGCAGGTGAGCACCGACATCCCCGACTCGCGTTGCACCTGCAGCGCGTCGTCCAGCGACACCTTGCCGATGAGCACGCTGGTGGTGCCCACAGCGTCGTCGAGCCCGAAACGCTTGGCCATGGTCGGGCGGCGCAGGTCGCACTCGACGAGCGCAACGCTCTCGCCCGCCATGGCCAGGGTGATGGCCAGGCTCGCGGACGTCGTCGACTTGCCCTCGCCGGGGAGCGAGCTGGAGACGACGAAGACACGATGGTCCTGGTCGACCTCGACGTACTGCATGTTGGTGCGCAGCACACGGAAAGCCTCCGCCCAGGGCGTCGCCTCGGAGAGCGCGAGCACCTGGTCCTTCTTGACGGCCACCGGATCGGTGTTGATGTTGCCGAGAATCGGCACCGGCGTGACGTCGGCGACGTCTTCGGTGCTGGAGATGGTCGTGTCGAGGAGCTCGCGCAACACGGCGATCCCGATGCCCAGGAGAATGCCGAGCACGATCCCGAGGCCGAGGTTGCGGGTGACGTTGGGGCTCACCTGGTTCATGTTGATCACGGCGTCCGACGACACCTCGACACGGATCGGCGCCGCCCCGCCATCAGATGGGGCCTCGAAGCCGGCCACCTGCGCCTTCAGCGCCTCTGCATAGGCCTGCGCGATGTCGCGCGCCTCGACCGGATCCGGGTCCATCACCGTGATGAGGATGTTGACGGTCTGGGGCACCGCTGACGCGGAGACCTGGCCGAGGAGAGCGTCGGGGTCGAGCTCACCACCGAGGTTGTCGGCCACGGTCGCAGCCAGGGCGCGAGACTTGTTGACGTTGTCGACGTAGGACAGCACGCGGGTCGCGGCGAACTGGCCGCCGGTCGCGGCCTCGCCAGTGTCTGACGACGGAGTCTGGACGAACAGGCGAGCTGACGACGAGTACTGCGGCGTCGCCTGCAGGGTCAGCAGGCCAGCGGCAGCAGTCGTCAGCACCACGGCGAGCACCACCAGGCGCCACCGCCGACGAATGGTCCGCCAGTAGTCTTTCAGTTCCACAAGCTCCGCCTGTCACATGTTGCGCCCCGATGTCGTGGCGAATCCTACCTACAGCCCCGGCCCGTGTCCGAGGCAGCGCAAATCGTCGCTGCTGGGCGACGCGGGTCAGCGGCGGCGCAGGCTGCCGAGGGCAGGCCGCACGTCGGCGAGGTAGACCAGCGCAGCCACCAGCAGGGCGATATTGATGATGAACAACCCCAGCGGCACGAACTGCAGGACGACCCCGATCCCGAGGATCGCGCACCAGGTGGTCTTGGTGAGCTTGCCGGCCGCCTCGTAGGCCTCAGCCGAGTACAGGAGCGAGTTGACGAAGGCGAAGATCGCCACCGCCAGGATCGCGAACGCGACCAGCAGGCTGACGTACGACTCAGCGGCGAAGATTCCCATGGTGGCTACAGCCTACTGGCTCGCGGCCGACGGGAGGCTGAGCCAGCGAGCGCCAGCACCCGGCCGACCCCGGAGGCTGAGCAGCGAGCGCCAGCGAGCGTCGACGAAGCCCCGCGACTGTGACTGGGGTCTGTACCCGGCTCGCTGGGCTTCGTCGACGCCTCGCCCAGGGGCTCGGCTGCTCAGCCTCCGGTGCGGGCTTCGTCGACGCCTCGCCCAGGGGCTCGGCTGCTCAGCCTCCGGTGCGGGCTTCGTCGACGCCTCGCCAGGGGCTCGGACTGCTCAGCCTCCGGAACGCAGCGCGGCCCCCGCAGGACTACCTGCGAGGGCCGGGCGGTGTGAAGGAACGTCCAGTCAGAACAAGGTCAGCTGGTGGTCGTCCTCCCCAGGTGCTCTTCAGGCCTTGTTGGCCGAGGAGGTGGTGCTGGTGGACGTCGCGGCCGACGGAGAAGCAGTCTTCTTCGCGGGAGCTCTTCGTGGCGGCAGCCTTCTTGGCGGGAGCCTTCTTGGCCGGGGCCTTCTTCGCCACGGGCTTCGGCTTCACGGCGGTGCTGCTGGCCGGCTTGCGCACCGGAGCCTTCTTGGCCGACGGCTTGGTCTCGTTGACCTTGACCTCGATCGTCGCGGTCGACGGCAGCTTGGTGCCGCGGACGACGGCCTCGCCGCGCTTGGCGAGGTCGCCGTAGGTGCCGAGCACCGTGCCGGTGACGGTGGCGACGTTGTCGTTGACCGTGGTCGTGACCTTCGTCGGGATGGCCTTGGCCTCGGCCTGGAGCTCGGCGACGCGAGCCTCCACGGCGGAGCGACGGGCCTTGGCGGCCGAGAGCGCGGAGTCGCGCAGCTTCTTCGCGTTGAAGTCGGTGACGGTCTTCTGGGCGTCGGCCACGTACTCCTTGACGGCGGTGACGGCGAGGTCACCGGCGCCGACACCGGCATAGAGGGGCTTCTGCGCGGCCGCGGGGACCTCGATGGACTTGAAATCGAACTTGGCCTTGGCCATGTCAGTTCTCCTTGGGTTGTGGTGCAGGTGTGGTGGACGAGGTGCTGTCGAGCTGATCTGTGTCGTCGTTGCCGACGAGCTCTGCTGAGTTCATCGCGATGAACGACGAGTAGACGTCCAGGAGGGACAACTTCTGCCGTTCGGTGAGGCCGGTGTCGCCCAGGACTGCCAGCTCGACCGACCCCCCGACACCGTCGTCGGGGCTGAGGATCCCTGCGCGGACGTAGAGCTGTTCGGCGGAGATCCGCAGCGCACGGGCGATCTGCTGCAGCACTTCGGCCGAGGGCTTGCGCAGACCACGTTCGATCTGGCTGAGGTAGGGGTTCGACACGCCGGCCTGCAGGGCGAGCTGCCGCAGGGAGAGGCGCGACTCGGTGCGCTGCTCCTTGAGGTAGTCACCCAGCGACTCGACGGTCTGCCCTACCTTGCTCTTGGCCATGTGCCCATCCTGCTTGCTGGAGTTAGCATAATGCAAACTCAGCTAGCGTGACCTCGGGCACACCCGTCCCACGCGACCACGCGGCCGGCGAGGGTCGAGGCCGTCAGGCCCGAGCGACAGGCGTCTCGACGTCGGGCTCTGCCCCGCGCGAGTGGGCCCGACGCGAACCGGACGAGACGGTGACCGCGACCAGGTCGAGACCCAGGCCGCGCAGCGTCTCGACCTCGTTGCGCAGTCGGCGCTTCGTCGTGGAGGCCTCGACGTCGAGCACCACCGGACCATCGAGCTCGCGCACGACGTCGAGCAGGTCGTCGACCGAGGCAATGCTGGTGGTCACGCAGACGCGGGCCTGAGGCGCGGCCTTGAGGATCTCGCCGAGGCGGCGGTCGTCGTCGGCAGCCGCAGCCCCACCGGCCGTGAGCACCGAGACATCGCGCACCCGTGGAAGGGCCGTCAGCTGGGCTGCGAGGTCGTCGTCGCCCTGGCGCAGCTCGGCCAGTCCGGGGGCCCGGTCGAGGCCGAAGACGGTGTGCACCGTAGGGCGCTCGACGCCCGCGTCGACCAGCAGGACGTCGTCCCCGCGCGCGGCCAGCAGCTCGGCGAGCAGGCTCGCGGTGCGGGCTTGTGCAGCTCGCCCGCTCTGGATCACGTTCACCACTCGCGCCGCTCCGACGGCGGGCAGGATCGGTGTGAGGGCGGCGGCCGACCGGTCGGGTCGCACGAGGAAGCCCGGCACGCCGGCGACGCCGCCGGCGTCCTTGCCTGGATCGCGTGCGGAGAGCGAACCACGCCAGGCGCGCCCGGCCACGATCAGCTCGGCGCCGACGATGAGCACCAGGATCAACGCCAGCAGCGCGTCGCGCAGGGGGGCAGGCGCCGAGGCAGACGTCGGAAGGGTGGCCGGCTCCACCACGGCCAGGCGCCAGGGAACCTTCTCCGCGAGGGTGCGCAGCGAACCCAGCAGGGCCTCGCGCTCACGATCGAGGGCGGCCTTCTCGAACGGATCCTTGTCCCTGCCCGCCAGCGTCGCGTTGCGAACCCGTCCCAGCTGAGCGATCGCGTCGGTGAGGGCGCTGCGCTGGTCGGCGAGGTCGGCAGCCTGGTCGGCGGCGACCTGCTCGATGAGCACCTGCCCGAGCGCGTCAGCGAGCTCGGCTGCTGCTCGCGGGGTGGGGCCGGATGCCTGGACGGTCAAGAACCCAGGGTCGGTGCCCTCGCTGGCCGAGACCTCGCCGACCGCGTCGTCCACCGCGTCGCTGCGTCCGGCGTCGTCGAGCGCCTGCGCCACCACCCCGCGGCTGGTGGCCAGACCGGTGGTCGTCGCGGCGTAGAACGACACCCGGTTGGCGGCGTCACTGCTCAGCGTGTCGGGCAGTCGGACCTGCATCGTGGTGGTGGCGTCGTACTGCTCGGCAGCGGTGGACCGCACGCCGAAGACCGCGATGGCGATGAGGACCGCCACCCCGACCAAGGCGTACCGCCGCGACCAGACGCCGGCCGCGTGCTCGAGCAGGTCCATGGGTCAGCGCTTCGTGAGCGCGCGGCGCAGAGCCGCGTAGACCGGCTTGGGGGTGCCGTCGTAGGTGAGCACGCCGAAGTTGTCCTCCGGCTCCGCACGGTTGCTCGAGGCGTCGCGCAGGGAGTAGAAGAACAGTGCCTGCACGAACTTCAGCTTCTTGGTCTCGCGATAGGCATCGAGGATCAAGCGCTTCTGACGCGCGAAGCTCACCGAGTTCGAGGTGTTCCCGGTGCGCGCGCCGTACTCCGTGAGCCAGAACGGCTTGCGGCCGTCGCCGTTGCTGATCGCGACCTGGTGGATGTCGGGAAGCCGGTTGAAGGTGTTCCACTCCTCGTCGCCGCTGGGCAGCGCGGGGTAGCTGAAGGGGTGGATCGAGACGACGTCGTAGGCCGAGCGGTCGATACCTGCTCGATAGACGCCCTGGAGGAAGGTGATCGGCGAGATCTCGACGCCGTTGGGGTCGTTGACGGCCGGCGCGAGTGAGCCCATGAGGATCTTCGCCTTGGGGTCGCGGCGACGGATCGGCGCCGAGGCAGCCTCCACCAGACGCGCGTACGCCGCTGGGTTCGGCTTGGCGTTCCAGCGGTGCTGCTGGTTCGGCTCGTTCCAGATCTCCCAGGCGGCGACCTTCGGGCCGTAGCGCTGGGCGGCGGCATCGACGAAGTCGGCGAAGAGCTCGGGCTTGACCGAGCCGTCGGAGTTCTGTCCCCACGGCGGTGCGAACCCGACCACGCCGAGGACGTTGAGCTTGTTGCGCCTGGTCGCGTTGATGAGCGCGTCCGTCAGGCCCCAGTTGATGATGTCCGGCTCCGGCTGGATCAACGCCCAGCTGATGTCGACACGGATCTGACCGACGCCCATCTGCTTGGCCATCGCGAGGTCCTTGTTCTGCCGGTCGGCCGGGGCGTAGACCGTGCTGAAGCCGGTGCTGACGCCGGTGCGCAGGGGGCCGAACGCACGCTTCTTGTTCTTCCTGAAGGTCGCCGGGGCGAGTGGCGCGGCCGCCTCTCCTGCGTGCGTGGCTACCGCGGCACGCGCCGTATCGGGAGCGATCGCAGCCGACGACGTGGTGGGCACCTCCGCGATGCTGAAGGTGAGACCGGCAAGCAGCGCCGCGGTGAGGGCGCGCGAAGCGCGACGTCCTCGGCGCGACTGGATGGACTTAGTGCTCACGTGCTCACTCCCGATGACCGTTGGTGGTGCTCCCATGGATCCGCCCTCGCCTGAACGCAGATGCCCCATGATGACACTTCCGTACCCACTGATCACGAATTCAGGACCGAACGCAGTCCACCGAGACGCGCGGCAGCACGGGTGGCGCCGTCGAGCAGTGCCAGACTTGTCGCCGAACCATGCCGGACATCGACCGTGGTGTAGGTCTCCTCAGACCACTGACGCTTGGTCTGCGACACCCCCAGCAGCTGGTCGACGCGGTGGAGACCATGCCCGGCCGACCACTCGAAGGCGCTGCGCAGCAGCAGGTGACCGGGGCTGAACGACGCGCTCGTCGGTGTGTACCGACTGATCCAGGTCGAGAGTGTCGAGGTCACCGGCGTGATCATGGCCAGCAGGAACGTGATGGGTTCGTCGTCGAGGTAGCCGACCAGGGCGACGGCCCGGCCCGAGGGCAGTTCTTGGCGCAGGTACTCGAGCACGAAGCCGTCGTACGGCGCCCGCAGCAGGTGTTGGCGCGGCTTGGTGGCCTCCGAGGCGTCGAAGACCGCGAGCACGTCGGGGAGCAGCCGCTCGAACGCGGGGACATCGGTCGCGACCTCGACCCGGTAGCTGCGTCCGGCGTCGACCAGAGCGGCGTCGGCGCGCTTGAGCACCCTGCGTAGGTTCTTCGCCCCGGGCTGCCGGACGTGCTCGAGACCGTCACCCTCCAGGGCGATCACCGGGCACTCGTCTCGCGGCTCGACGCTCGTGCGTCGGCGCCGACGATCGAGCGCCACGAGAGGAGCCAGGGCTGGGCTGCCGGCCCGCGACTCGACCAGGTCGAGCACCACCCGAGGCCCGGCGACGGTCCTCCAGAGCAACGCGGCAGCGTCCGGTCGACCTGGTAGCACCAGGCACTCCGACACCGTGCCCAGGCCGTGGCCGAGCCACCTGAGCACGTCGATCGGTCCCATGCGTCTGCCGTGCAACGGGGCCAGCGCCACGAGGCGTCCCGGTCGATCGACGTCTCCCTGGTCTCGCACGACGGCCAACATCAGACGGCCGGGGCCCATGTGTCGCCACCACGACAGGCAGTACGCCGGGCGCACGAGCGGGCCTGCACCGGTGGCGTCGGCCAGCTCGTCCCACTCCTCGGCGAGGACCTCCGCCCGGGCGACGTCGTGGATGACCTCGCAGGTCACGGCGTCGGACATCAGGCGTCTCCGCTCAGCGCCGGCCCCCCGGCCACACGGTCGAGCTGGTGGTCGGGCCACGAGCCCGGGGGGCGGGCCAGGTGGTAGGCGAGCCGGGCACTGCTCTGGTGCGCTCCCATGGTGAGCCGTGGCAGCCGGTAGCGGTCGAGTCCGGTCTCGACCCGACCGTTGAGAAACGTGAACGCGGCTGAGTAGCCGGCCGCACTGACCGCCTCGCGGACCTTCGGGTCGTGGTGGCCGTAGGGATAGGCGAACAGCGTCACCGGCGCACCCGTGATGTCCTCGAGCTCGGCGCGGCACCCCGCGACCTCGTCGCGCAGCGGCCCGGGCGGCCCGTCGGCGAGAGCCGGCAGGGACCCGTGGGTGCGGGTGTGGGCCGCGAGGTCGACGCCGTGGGCCACCGCTTCCACGAGCTCGGCCCGCGTCATCGTCCGGTCCGAGCCCGGCCACCACGCCGGCGGCGAGCCCCAGGCAGAGCTGACGGTCATCAGGGTGCTCGGCACCTCGAGCTCGGTGAGGATCGGCAGCGCGTGTCGCGCGACGCCCGCGAGGGCGTCGTCGAACGCAACGGCAGCGAGCCCGTCGACCGACTGGCCTTGCAGCGCCCGGGCGGTGAGGTCGGCGAGGGTCGTGAAGCGGAAGCCGAGACGTCGTACGACGCGCAGCTGGGTGCGCAGCTGGGCCGCGGTGACGTTCCACGGATCATCCACCTCCGGCCCCTCGACCACGTCGTGGTAGGCGAGCACCACTCCCCCACCGCGACCGGCGCGGCCGGACAGCAGGCGGGCAACGGCTCCCAGCGGGGCCGCGAACCTCCTCATGGGACGCGGTGCCGCTCGGCGAACTGGGCGCGCGCTTCGTGCAGCGTGCCGACGAGGCGCGCGGTCGAGACCGCGGCGTCGTACTCCGACAGGAACCGGCGGCGCCCGGCAGCCCCCAGCTCGGCCCGCAGCTGCGGATCGCGCGATGAGTCTGCGGATGGACGGCGACGAGAGCGGCGTCGTCGCTCGGTTCGACCAGGATGCCGCACGACGGCGGCACCGTTTCGGGCATCGCGGCCACGGTGAGTCCGACCACGGGCAGGCCCGCCGCCATCGCCTCCAGCACCGCGTTGGGGGCTTGGTCGATGATGCTGGGGAACACGAAGGCCGCGCCGTCGCGCAGGACCTCCCACAACCGGCCCGACCCGACGGTGACGTCGTTGACGGCGCGCACGTTGCGTCCCTCGGGCACCACCTCGTTCGAGACGATGACGAGCTCGCAGTCATCGGCGAGGTACTGCTGGTGCAGCTGCAGCAACCGGAGGGCGCCCTTGCGCTCGAGCTGGCGCCCCACGAAGACCAGCTGCGGCAGTGTCTCGGAGCGCACCACCCCCGGCGCCGGTCCGTCCGCGAAGTCCGGCGCGGCGATGCCGAAGGGGAAGACCCGCAGCCGACTGTCGGGGACGTCGTAGTCCTCCCGCAGCGACCGGGCGATCCAGTCGGTGTTGGCGACCACCAACGAGGCTGCCCCGTAGACGGGGGTCTCCCAGCGCTTGGCAGCCCTGACCGCGCCGGGCGTGAAGCGGGTGGGCACCCGGCCGGGGAGCCGGTAGCCGTTGCTCACGTTGGTGGCATCGGTCGTGACCACCGATGGCATCGACGCCAGCAGGTCGGCGCTGCGCAGCCCGGCGTTGCCGGTGTAGACGTGCAGCACGTCGAAGCGGTGCATGCGCCGGCGCACCTGGCCGCGTACCCACGTGCTGAGCGCGAGCTGGGCGCGCAGCGCCTGGAGGTCGAGGTCGAGCCCTCCCAGGCCCGGCAGTGACGTTCCGGCCAGGCGCCGCCAGCCGGACGCCTTCGGCACGTCGAGGAACTCCGCCTCGACCTCGGGGTGGGCCGGCAGCATGGCTCGCAGGTTGGCGTGGACCGTGGCGTGCCCACCGATGTTCTCGTTGACGAAGAGCACTCTCACGGGGCAGCCCCTTCCCGACAATGCGTCGCCACGACGTCGAGCAGTTTGTCGGTCTGGGCGTCGAGCCGGTGCGCGTGCTCGACGCGTGAGACCCCAGCCAACGAGCTCGCTCGTCTGAGGTCTGCGTCGTTCAGCATCCGGTTCACGGCCTCGGCCAGCGCGGCGGCGTCGTTCGGTGGTACGAGCAGCCCAGCGCCGTCGAGCACCTCCGGTGAACCGCCATGGTCGGTCGCCACGACGGGCAACCCGATGCTCATCGCCTCGAGGACGGCGAGCGGGCAGGCCTCCGGGCCGGTGCTCGCGCTGACGGCGATCGTCCAGGTGCGCATCCGAGCCAACGGATCGGGGTGGTGGCCGAGGACGGTGACGCGCTCGCCGACACCCAGGTCGTCGACGCGACGCTGGAGGCCGGCGGCGTACTCCGCGTCCTTCGGCAGCGTCCCGCCGAGGAGCTCGACCCTCACGGGCGCCTCGATCAGCGGGACGGCGTCGATCAGCACCTCCTGCCCCTTCCAGGGGGTCAGCAGGCCGTTGAGCCCGACGACGACTGGAGCCGCGCCGGCCGGCTCGACCGGCTTCACTGGCTCGACCGGCCAGGGGACACCGTTGTGCACGACCTCGAGCGTGGGACCTTCGCCGTCCGTGCGTCGCAACCGCTCGACCACCGCAGCCGAAACTCCCACCACGGTCGTCAGGGCCGAGCTCGACCAGCGGTAGAGGTGCAGCCGACCCGACGACACCACCACGTCGTGAGCGAGCCAGAGCGCGGGCACCGGGCCACCGGCCAGGCGGCCGAGGCGGGCCAGGCGCACGGTCGGCAGCGACAGCAACGTGTTGGCGAGGACGACGTCCGCCGTGCGGGCCGCAACGCGAAGCGCCCGGGCCGCCCGGATCCAGCGCGCGATCGTCGTCGGCGCTGCCAGGGGTGCCGGACCGGAGGCGAGGTTCAGCTCAGGGATCTGCACGTGACGTGCGCCCGTCTCGCGCAGCTGCGCGGTGAGCGGCCCCTCGGGGCACAGGCACGTCACGGTCCAGCCGGCGTCGACGGCCGCCGCGAGCATGCGAAGCAGCACCCGCTCCGCGCCCGAGACCTGGCCGGTGCTGGAGATCGCGACCAACCGTGGACCCCCGCCGCCGATCACGAGTCGACCTGCTGCCGGTGGGGCAGGTGGATGCCGGCCGCGGCGGTCACACCACCCAGGTGCGCCACGATGACGAAGGCAGCACTGGCCGCGGCTGCAGCCAGCACCCACGGCACCAGGAGGTCGACACCCCACCCGACGCCGAGGGCGACGACGACGGCGACCGGGACGACGCCCAGCGTGCGCAGCCCGATCGGCCAGATCTCGCTCGCACGACGCACCAGCACCCACATCGAGACGACCACGACCACTTCGGCTGCCAAGGTGGCGGCCGCGGCGCCCTCGTAGGAGAACCGCGGGATCAGCACCGCGTTGGCGACGACGTTGAGCACCAGTCCGACGAGCATCACCACCGGGTAGACACGGTGACGACCCATCGCGATCAGGCACGTCAGGGCGAGGCTGGCGAAGAGGGTCAGGAACTGCGCCAGAACGAGCAGCCGGGTGGCATGCTCGCCGACCGCGTAGGAGTCGCCGTACAGCGCGCTGGTGAGCTGGGCCGCGAAACCGAAGAGCCCCACGACCGCCAGGCCGCCGAGCAGGCCGAGCAAGCAGGCGCCACGGCGCATGGTGTCGCGGAAGGCCGGCAGGTCGTCGGGCCAGGCCCGCACGAGCAGGGTCAACAACGGCACCGTCACCGCGGTGGCCGCGAAGTGCACGATGTCGATGAACTTGTAGGAGACGCCGTAGATGCCGACGGCGTCGAAGGTGTCGAGCCGCGAGAGCATCACCGAGTCGACCCGGTAGTAGATCGTGGCCAGGCCGATGCCGAGCGTGAGTGGCACCCCCTCCCGCAGCATCGCCTTCCACACGGGCAGGTCGACGCGCAGCCGCAGCGGCACGATCTTGTGAGCGGCGGGGATCTTGATGGCGAGGATCACCACCTCGGCCAGCACGGCTGGGACCGTGAACCACAAGACGCCCCCGCCCGCGGCCGCAAGGGCGGCAGTGAGGGCGAACTGCGCGGTCTGCCCGGAGACGCTGGCGACGCTGACCACCCCCATGCGCATGCGCGACTGGAAGACGACGTCGAGGGCCGCAGACGGGGTGGCGAGGACGACCACGACACCGGCAACGGCAGTGGCCCGCACCACCTCCCCCGGGTAGCCGAGCAACGTCACGACGAGCATCACCAGGCCATAACCGACGACGCCCATGACGCCACGCAGCGCGATGTAGGCCCCCGCGAAGGCGCTCGGGTCGGCCTGCGCCGAGCCGAGCATCCCGCGCAAGGCGATCCGGCCGATGCCCATGTCGGTCACGACCGACATCAGGCCGAGCACGGTGAAGATGATGGTGAAGCGACCGAACTGGTCGAGCGAGAGGTTGCGAGCGATCAACACGGTTCCGCCCCAACCGAGGACGGCGATGACGAGGCGGCTGCCGATCAGCCAGCTGGTGTTGGCGAGCAGGCCCCGTTCCCCGGGGACGACCGACGCCTCAGCGCGGGGCCGTCGGGCCGCGAAGTTGTTCACCACGAGACCACCGCGGTGCGGGCGTCGTCGTCCGTCGGTGCTGCTGGGAGGAGGTCGGCACTGTCGTCGACTCCCTCATCGCCCTCGTCCTCCGTCGATCCCGGGCCACCGAGGCTGATCAGCACCCCGACCAGCAGCCAGAAGTAGAAGTCGAGCGGGAAGATCTCCAGGTAGGTCGAGACCAGCGAGGCGGCCGCGGCGCCGATGATCGAGGCTGCGATGCCCTGGGCGAGGGCGCGGTCGCGGCCGGTGGAGCGGCGCGCCACGTTGATCGAGGCCGACACGATCGCTGCGCCCAGCACCAGAAAGAGCCACAGCCCGATCGGCCCGAGCTCGATGACGGTCTTCACGAACTGGTTGTCAGGGAGGTAGAGGTCGGTCGTGCCGCGGAAGGTGACGACGTCGCTGACCGCAGCGCCCTGTTCGACGGCCTTCTCGGCGGCCGCGCCGGTCGTGCCGATCCCGTTGCCCAGCGGCGCGGTGAGCAGGCTGTCGAAGATCGTGGCCCAGCCACTGGTGCGCTGCTCCAGGCTGCTCGAGGAGAAGTAGTCGGTCAGCACGCTGGTCGGGATGAGCAGGAGCACGAGAAGCCCGGGCACGAAGGCGTGGAAGATCATCCGGAAGCGCCAGACGGCGAGCACCAGCAACCCGACGAGCAGAGCCAGCGTGGCGCCGCGCACCACCGAGGCTGCCATGGCCGCCACGAGCACCGGGGTCGCCACCAGGAAGAGGACGTTGCGCAGCCGCTTCGCGTCAGCGAGGGCGACCGGGAGCGCGACGAGCAGCACCAGGCTGAGGAAGAGACCGAACGAGAAGGGCTGGGTGAACGTCGAGAACGAGCGCAGCAGCGAGCCGGAGAAGCGGATGGCGGTGTTGTACTCGTAGCCGAGCCCGTTGAGCCGAGCCGGGCCGACCACCTGCTGGGCGAGCCCGATGAGGGCGGTCACCACCCCAGTGGCCATGAGGATGCCCACCAGTCGGTCACGATCGGCTGCGGTGAAGGGGCAACGCCACAGGATGGCGGGCACCAAGGCGTAGAGGTAGCTGATCTTGAGGCCCCAGAACGCGACGGTGCCTCCGGTGAGCACGGCCGAGACGATGCCGAGCGCGACGAACGCGATCGCGGCCGGCACCCACACCGGCAGGTCGACCTTGCCCTGCGCGCGGGCCGAGCGAGGAGAGACCAGGGCCGCGGCGAAGGTCACCGCGAGCAGCGCCTCCTTCCACGGGCCGAAGCTGTCGCCGCCGGGGATGACGAGCAGCAGCCCGTCGAACGGGAGCAAGGCCGCGAGGAGCAGCAGCCCGCGCTGCGGGCGCGTCACCAGGGCCGCGCCGACGTAGGCCAACGCCGGGAGGACGAGCACAAGCGTGAGCACCACGCCTGCTGGTGAGCTGGGGATCACGAGCGCCTCGTGCCGACCGGTAGCGGTGCGTCGCGACCACCGGGCGACGTGTCGCTCAGGACCCCTTGGTGAAGAGGACCGCCGACACGGTGCGGACGATGATCTTCAGATCGAACCACAACGACCAGTTCTGGATGTAGTAGTTGTCGAAGCGAACTCGCTCCTCGATGGACGTGTTGCCCCGCAACCCGTTGACCTGGGCCCAGCCGGTGAGCCCCACCGGGGTGCGGTGGCGCTCAGCGTAACGCGGGACCGTCTGCGCGAACTGCTGAACGAACACATCGCGCTCGGGTCGCGGGCCGACGATGCTCATGTCGCCGCGCACGACGTTGATCAGCTGGGGCAGCTCGTCGAGGGAGGCCTTGCGCATGAAGCGGCTGAAGGGACCGAGGGCGGCGTGGCCGTTGACGGAGAAGACCGGCTTGTCGTCGGTCATCCCGAGGTCGGCAGGCCGCACCGAGCGGAACTTCAGCACCGTGAAGTTCTCGCCGTCGAGGCCCACCCGGGTCTGGCGGAAGAGGACGCCGCGGCCGTTCTCGATGCGCACGGCCAGGGCCACGAAGGCCATGAGCGGGGCCAGCAGGACGAGGGCCGTGCCGGCGACGAGGACGTCGAAGGCGCGCTTCATCCGCCACGAGCTGGAGCGCCAGGTCTTGCGACGCAGGCGCATCAGCGGGATGCTCCACAGCTGGTCCATGTCGCGGCTGCGGTGGGTGAGCTCGAAGAAGCGCGGCAGGCAGAAGATCTCGGTGGAGAGCCGGTCGCACTCGCGCATGGTGGTGACCAGGGTCGCGTCGTTGCCGCCGCCGCCGCTGGGGTCGGGTGCGCCGAAGGCGACCACGACCTCGCTGACGCCCTCCCGGCGTACGCAGCGAGCCAGGTCGTCGTAGACGCCGAGCAGCGGCACCGGCAGGTTCTCGGCCACGGCGGGCACGTGAGTGTCGAGGAAGCCGACCGGCCGCAGTCCGTACTCGGGGTGGGCGAGCATGGTCGTGGCGACCTGCTGACCCATGATCCCGGCGCCGAGGATCAACGCGCGGTGCTGGACCAGGCCGCGACGCCGCGCCTCGCGCACGACGATGTAGGCGGCCGAGCGGCCGAGGGTCACCGCGATGGCGACGACGAGGGCCTGGATCACCAGGACCGACGGGATGGTCTCGCCGGCCATCGAGCGGGTGGCCATCTGGGCGAAGCCGCCCACGAGGGCGGCGAAGAAGAAGTTCGGCAGGTCGTCGAGGGCCGAGAGGGTCAGGCGTGAGCGGTAGGCCCCGAGTGCGGTGAGCGCGACCACGAGGCCGACGTACATGCCGATCATGGTGAGCATCGGGGGCGTCGGGATCAGCAGCAGGGCGCCGGTCACCGCGAGGAGGTCGGTGAGGAAGAGGTAGGGGCGAGCCGTGCGCTTCCAGTTGCGGCGGCGCGGGCCACTGACGAGCTTCTCGAGGTCGTGAGCGCTGACGTCGAGGGCGTCGACCGGCGCGGTGCGCGTGCGCGCGTCGCCGCTCCCGGAACCAGCGACCTGACCGCCGGCGGCCGCGCCTTGGTGCTCCATCATCGACTCCCTACGTGGTGACCGACCACCGATGGGCCGGTTCGCTTCTGACACGAGTCTCCCCGACGCGGAGTAACGGCCCGAACACGTGTCTTCCAAGAAGCAACCACAAATCCACCCGGGGGTATGCGCTGCATCACAAAGTAGCAGGTCAGGGCCCTGCGCGGTCTAGACGGCATCATCAGAACACGGCTCGGACCATCCCGACCGGGACGCCTCCGCCGAGCAGCTCGGCGACACCGGTGCGTCGTACGGCCTCACCGTCGACCCACTCCTCGACGTCCACGCCCGACCGAGCCAGGGCCGCAGCCATCAGGACCGGGCACGCCCGGGTCGCACCGTCGTCGGTCTTGAGCGCGAAGGCGCGCCCGTCGGGCAGGGCGACGACGTAGCAGGACTCCGCTCCGGCCTTGCCGATCGCTCCGGGAAGCGCGCGCAGCAGCGCCAGCTCGTCGCGGCGGGTGCCGGACACCATCTCGGGGTGGGCCCGGATCGCCGAGGCGATCTCGGCCTCCGGACCCGACTCGGCCAGCGCCACCGTGCGGAAGGCGCGCGCCAGTCCGACCAGGGAGGCCGACAGCAGGGGCGCGCCGCAGCCGTCGGTCGCGCTCACCTCGATGGGCTCCTCGGTCAGCTCGGCGAAGGTCTCGGCGATCGCGACCTGCAGCGGGTGCGTGGGGTCGAGGTAGGTGCTGGTGTCCCAGCCGTTGAGCACGCAGGTGGCGAGCATCGCGGAGTGCTTGCCCGAGCAGTTCATGGCCAGCGACGTGCGGGCGCCGCCGGAGGCGATGAGCGCCTCCTGCGCGACCTCGTCGATGGGGTAGTCGGGCGGCGTCTGCAGCGCGGTCTCGTCGAGCCCGGCACCGGCGAGGATGCGCAGGGCACCGGCCTGGTGCATCTCCTCGCCCGAGTGCGAGGCACAGGCCAGCGCCAGCAGGTCGGGCGGCAGCCGCAGCCCGAGCCGCACCATCGCCAGCGCCTGGATCGGCTTGTTGCACGAACGCGGCAGGATCGCACCGGTCGCGTCTCCGACCGACCAGTCGACGGACCCGTCACGCGCGAGTGCGACGAGGGCCCCGTAGTGATGGCCCTCGACGAACCCGGAGCGGACGATCTCGGCGACGACAGGCTGCGCACTCTTCACGCGCTGCGCCCGAAGTCGTCCTCGATGCGGGTGATGTCGTCCTCTCCGGTGTAGGCGCCCTGCTGCACCTCGATGATCTGCAGGTCCTCGGAGTGCTCGTTGGAGAGCCGGTGCTGCGCACCCAGCGGCACGTCGATGCACGCCCCCGGCCCGGCCTCGATGACGGTCTCGCCCACCGTGCAGGTCGCGATCCCGAAGATGACCACCCAGTGCTCGGAGCGGTGCTTGTGGGTCTGCAGCGACAACCGCTTCCCCGGATGCACCACGATCCGCTTCACCTTGTAGCCCTGCCCGTCCTCGATGACGTGCCAGCTGCCCCACGGACGATCCTCAGATGTAGCTCCCATGGACCGAACCGTAGTGCCGTCGCGCTGGGATAGGAGGAAGTTTCCCTGAGTCTGACCCGCGGCGGCTGAGCCGGCCGACCCCCGGAGGCTGAGCAGGCCGAGCGCCAGCGAGACCCCCGGAGGCTGAGCAGGCCGAGCGCCAGCGAGGCCCCCGGAGGCTGAGCAGGCCGAGCGCCAGCGAGGCCGTCGACGAAGCCCCGCGAGCCGACCACCACCGCCACCCCGGAGGCTGAGCAGGCCGAGCGCCAGCGAGACCCCCGGAGGCTGAGCAGGCCGAGCGCCAGCGAGGCCGTCGACGAAGCCTCGTGAGCCGGGCACAGACCGCAACCACGCTTACCGGGCTTCGTCAACGCTCGCTTCGCTCGCTGCTCAGCCTCCGACGCGCTTGCCACCAAACTCCCCGACACTCCGATGTCGAGTATTGCGCTGGACTTTGGCAGTATTGCCGCCGTGTCGACCCCCGTGCCCCAATTCTCCCCGTCACCGCGCGAGCTCGACGACTTGGAGCTGTTGACCTCCGGAGCGCTGGAACCGATCACAGCGTTCAACGAACCGGGCAGCCCGATCACCCTGTCAGTCCCCGCAGATCTCGCAGCCAACGACGAGATCGAGCTGGTCGACCCCGAGGGCCTCCCCCTCGCTCGCATCACCACCCGCCCCGACGGCGCGCACGAGATCACCTCCCTGAGCCCGGCGCAATACGGCCCCTTCCGCCGCCTCCGTCGTTCCCCCGCTGAGATCCGCGCCTCCGACCTGGCCGGACGCACCTTCGTGCCCGTCACCGACGCGATCACCGACGCCCAGCTCGAGCAGCTCCACAGCCTCGGCCCGGTCGTCCTGCTGGCCCTGGTCGGCCACGGCACCCCCGACCTCTCCCCCGTCGCCCTCCTCCGCGCCACCCTTCGCGTCGCAGCCACGTTGCCTGACGCCACCGTCGTGGCCGTCCCGCTCGCCAGCCACGACGACCCGGACGTCGACCACGACCTGGGCGTCCAGGTCGTCCACGCGTACGCCGCCGGCGACCCCGTCGTCGGCCTGGTCGACGCGGGCGAGCCACTCGACCTGGTCGCCGACATCGTCGAGGCCGACCAGCCCCCCGCCGACCGCCAGGGCCTGGTCCTCTTCTTCACCGGCCTCTCCGGCAGCGGCAAGTCGACGCTCGCCCAAGCCCTGATGGACCGTCTGCTCGAGCAGGGCGGCCGCACCGTCACCAGCCTCGACGGCGACGTCGTCCGCCGGAACCTCTCCGCCGGGCTGACCTTCTCCAAGGCCGACCGCGAGACCAACATCCGCCGCATCGGGTGGGTGGCCGCCGAGATCTCGCGCCACGGCGGCGTGGCCGTCGTCAGCCCGATCGCACCCTTCGACGAGACCCGCCAGCAGGTGCGCGCGATGGTCGACGAGGCCGGCGGCGCGTTCTTCCTCGTGCACGTCGCGACGCCGCTCGAGGAGTGCGAGCGCCGTGACCGCAAGGGCCTCTACGCCAAGGCCCGCCGCGGCGAGATCCCCGAGTTCACCGGCATCTCCTCGCCCTACGAAGAGCCCGAGGACGCCGACGTCCGTGTCGACACCACCGGCCGCACCATCGACGCCGCCCTCGACGACGTCCTCACCGCCCTCGCCGAGTCCGGCTACCTCGACCTCCGCCGACCGGGGGCTGAGCAGCAAGCGCCAGCGAGCGTCGACGAAGCCCCGGACGGACCCCCGGAGGCTGAGCAGGCCGAGCCCCTGGGCGAGGCCGTCGACGAAGCCCCGGACGGACCCCCGGAGGCTGAGCAGGCCGAGCCCCTGGGCGAGGCCGTCGACGAAGCCCCGGACGGACCCCCGGAGGCTGAGCAGGCCGAGCCCCTGGGCGAGGCCGTCGACGAAGCCCCCGCACCCGACAACAACCCCCACCACCCCTCAAGCTCCTCTTCGTCTGCACCGCCAACATCTGCCGCAGCCCCTACATGGAGCTCGCCGCCCGAGACCTCGTAGCCAAGTCCGGCCACGCCGAGAGCCTGCAGATCAGCAGCGCCGGCACCCACGGCTTCGTCGACCGCCAGATGGACGACGTCATGTCCGCCGCGCTCGCCGACGCCACCGGCGTCCAGTCCACCGACTTCCGCAGCCGGCCTCTGACCCGCGACCTGATCGCCGACGCCGACCTCGTCATCACTGCCGAGGCGTCTCATCGCTCGTTCATCCTCGACGACGACCCGGGGGCCTTCCGCAAGGTCTTCACCCTCGGCCAGCTGGCCGAGGCCGTCGACGACCTCGACGCCGGCCTCGACCGCGACGCCCTGCTCCAGGCCCTCGGCGAGCGCCGTGGCACGGCCGCCACCGAGCTCGACGTCTCCGACCCCTACCGCCGCGGCCGCCAGGCCGCCCAGCGCTGCGCCGATCACATCGACTCGCTCCTGCGCGTTGTCGTCCCAGTTCTCGCCGGATCAGACAGGATCACGCCATGGAAGACCTGATCACCACCGCGTTCTTCTCGATCATGGCGGCCGGTTTCCTCGTCGGCATCGTGGTCGGCCTCACCGGCATGGGCGGCGGGGCCCTGATGACGCCGGCGCTGCTCTTCCTCGGCGCCGGGTCGGGTGAGGCCGCGACCGTGGTCGCCGCCGACCTCACAGCCGCCGCGATCTACAAGTCGGGCGGCGCGATCGTCCACGCGCGGGAGGGCTCGCCCAACCTGACGCTGGCCAAGTGGTTGATCTTCGGTTCGGTGCCGTTCGCGCTGGCCGGGCCTTACCTCGTCAAGGCCGTTACCAGCGATCCTGACCAGCTCGACTTCGTGCTGAAGCTGTCGATCGGGTTCGCCCTCCTCCTCGCGGCCGCCACCTACGCGCTGCGCCTCTACATCAACCTGCGCCTGGTCCGCAGCGGTGGCGCCTTGGGCGACCCCGACCCGCGCATCCGTCCGCTCATCACGCTGCTCGTCGGCGCTGCCGGCGGACTGCTCGTCGGCGTCACGAGCGTCGGGTCCGGCTCGATCATCATGGTCGCGCTGCTGATGCTCTACCCCGGGCTGTCGGCAGTGAAGCTCGTCGGCACCGACCTGGTGCAGGCGGTGCCCTTGGTGATGGCCGCGGCCATCTCCAACGTCGCTCTCCACGGCCTCGACTGGAACCTCCTGATCCCGCTCGTCATCGGCTCGGTTCCCGGCACGATCATCGGCAGCCGCCTCGCGCCCCGAGTGCCGCAGTCCTACATCCGTCGCGGCATCGTCGTCGTCCTGACGATGTCGGGCGTTGCGCTCCTCGACAAGGCCGGCTGGGCGCCCCTGGGCAAGGACGAGACCCACCCCTACCTGATCGCCGGCGTCGGCATCGTCACCCTGATTCTCGTCCCGGTCGTCTGGGGCTTCCTCCGCAAGGGCCAGGGCCTGCCGATGTACGGCGCCCCGACCGTCGCCCAGCTCGAGGACCCGCAGTACGTCGCCCAGCAGGCCAAGCGCAACGCCAAGGTCAGGCACGACGACCGCACGCCGTAGACGCTCGGTGCTCAAGGAGCAATCGGCCCAGGTCCTCGGTCACGCCCCCGGGAGACCCCACACCCGGCCAGGAAAAGTAGGTCGAGTAGTCGGCACGCGACGAAGGAGCGGCCGACGTATCGAGACCCCGCACCCGGCCAGGAAAGTAGGTCGAGTAGTCGGCACGCGACGAAGGAGCGGCCGACGTATCGAGACCCCACACCCGGCCAGGAAAGTAGGTCGAGTAGTCGGCACGCGACGAAGGAGCGGCCGACGTATCGAGACCCCGCACCTGGCCACTGACCCGGCCCGCACCAGCACCGCCGTAACGCCGCTCCCACCACTAGGGTTACCCGTCATGAAGCCGACGACAGCAACGCTCGTGGCCGGACTGGTCTGCGCGGGTCTCCTCGCCGCACCCCACGCCGACGCCGTCCCACCGCAGCACGCCCGATCGAGCGCGCAGTCGCCGGCGGTCAGACCAACGGCGACACGCTCTTCCCCCACCAGGGCAACAGCGGGTACGACGTCGGCAACTACGACCTCGCCATCGACTACGCCGCCGACGGCTCGATCAAGGCCACCGCCACCATCAGCGCCGTCGCCACCGCCTCCGCGCCGCTCAGCAGCTTCTCGCTCGATCTGGAAGGCCTGACCGTCTCCGCGGTCGCAGTCGACGGTGTGCAGGCCGCCTTCGCCCGCGTCAACAACGAGGCGACCTCCACCTACAAGCTGGTCGTGACGCCGTCCACGCCGGTGTCGGGTTCCTTCACCACCGTCGTGTCCTACGCCGGCACCCCGGTCGCGCACACCGACCCCGACGACTCGATGGAGGGCTGGACGCGCACCGCGGGCGGCAGCGTGGTCGCCCTCAACGAGCCGGTCGGCGCGATGACGTGGTTCCCCAACAACAACACCCCGCGCGACAAGGCGACGTTCACCACGCGGCTGACGGTGCCCTACACGGCGCTGCCGCTCCCGGGAGCACCGGTCAACCAGACGGCGGTGAGCACCGGCGTCCTCGAAGCGGTCACCACCACCTCCAGCACCCGCACCTTCACGTGGCGTCAGGAGAACCAGCAGGCGCCGTACCTCTCGCTGGTCGCGATCGGCAACTACACGGCGGCGGAGTCCGACATCGCGCTGACCGACGGCAGCACGCACGAGTGGAGCTACGTCAACGCCCTCCTGGCCGCCGGGTCCGGGTTCGACACCAGCCGCGACCAGCTCTCCCCGATCCTGCGCGCCCTGGAGGGTCACTACGGCACCTACCCGGGCGTCAGCACCGGCGTGGTCATCGACTCCTCGACGCTCGGCTACGCCTTGGAAACCCAGGACCGGCCGTACTTCGAGACCTCGATCGACCAGAACACCCTCATCCACGAGCTGGTGCACCAGTGGTTCGGCAACGCCGTCTCGCCGTCCGACTGGAGCGACATCTGGCTCAACGAAGGCCCAGCCACCTTCATCGCCACCAAGATCGAGGCCGAGCTCTACGACGGCCCCTCGACCTACACCACCTACTACGGCCTGTGGGATTCGAAGCCCGCCGACAGCAAGTTCTGGAAGACGCCGGTCGCCGGCTTCGACGACCCCGCCGACCTGTTCGGGGCCCCGACCTACGACCGCGGCGCCATGACGCTCGAAGCGATGCGCTCGACACTGGGCGGGCGTGTCTTCGACGAGATCATGGCGACCTGGATCAGCCGCTACGACGGCGGCGACGCCTCTACCGCCGACTGGATCGCCCTCTCTGAGGAGATCTCGGGCCGCGACCTGTCCGCCTTCTTCCAGGACTGGCTCTACGACACCGACAAGCCCGCCTGGCCGACCAAGCTCAAGAAGCAGACCCACCACCAGCGCCCCCACATCGCGGGCCAACCCCGCGTCGGCCGCACCCTGCGCGCGATCGTCGGCAAGCGCGACTCCGACACCACCACGACCTACCAGTGGCTCGCCGCGAAGAAGCCGATCCGCGGCGCCACGTCGAAGCGCCTGAAGGTCACGAAGGCCCAGCAAGGCAAGCACCTCAAGGTCCGCACCACCACCACCAAGCCCGGCTTCGTCACCGTGACCAAGATCAGCAAACCCACCAAGAAGATCAAGAAATAGTCCCCGACCCCGGTGGTCGAGTAGCCAGGCAGGCGAGGAACGAGCCGCCTGGCGTATCGAGACCCCAACCGCCCCGGAGGCTGAGCAGTCCGAGCCCCGGGCGAGGACGTCGACGAAGCCCAGCGACCACCCCCGGTGGTCGAGTAGCCAGGCAGGCGAGGAACGAGCCGCCCGGCGTATCGAGACCCCCCACAGCCACACCCGGAGGCTGAGCAGTCCGAGCCCCTGGGCGAGGACGTCGACGAAGCCCAGCGACCACCCCGGTGGTCGAGTAGCCAGGCAGGCGAGGAACGAGCCGCCCGGCGTATCGAGACCCACACCCACAGTCGCACCCGACCACCACAACCCCGCCGTAAGGTCCACCCATGAAGATCGCAGTCGTCGGCCTCGGCTACGTCGGACTCTCCAACGCCGTCGTCCTCGCCCAGCACCACGACGTGGTGGCCCTCGACGTCGACGCCCCCCGCGTCGCGCTGATCCAGCAGAAGAAGTCCCCCATCGAGGACCCCGAGCTCGAGGACTACCTCGCCAACCGACCGCTCCGCCTGACAGCGACCACCGACCAGCACGAGGCCTACACAGACGCCGACTTCGCGATCGTCGCGACTCCCACCAACTACGACGAATCAACGAACTACTTCGACACGACCTCGGTCGAAGGAGTCATCGACGACATCCTCGCGATCAGCCCCGGCTGCGCCATCGTCATCAAGTCGACAGTCCCCGTCGGCTTCACCGCCCGCGTTCGCGAAGACCACCCCGACGCCACGATCATCTTCTCTCCTGAGTTCCTCCGCGAGGGCCGCGCTCTCTACGACAACCTCCACCCGTCGCGCATCGTCGTCGGAGACACGACCGAGGCGGGCAAGACCTTCGCCGCCCTCCTCCAAGAAGGCGCCGACGACGCCGACGTGCCGGTGCTCCTGACCGACCCGACCGAGGCCGAAGCCATCAAGCTCTTCTCCAACACCTACCTCGCCCTGCGCGTGGCCTACTTCAACGAGCTCGACACCTACGCCGCCATGCGCGGCCTCGACACCACGCAGATCATCGAAGGCGTTGGGCTCGACCCCCGCATCGGGTCGCACTACAACAATCCTTCCTTCGGCTACGGCGGCTACTGCCTGCCGAAGGACACCCGCCAGCTTCAGGCCAACTACCGCGACGTGCCGCAGAACCTGATCAGCGCCATCGTCGAGGCCAACACCACCCGCAAGGACTTCATCGCCGCCGACATCCTGCGCCGCAACCCGACCACGGTCGGCGTCTACCGCCTGATCATGAAGTCCGGCTCCGACAACTTCCGCGAGTCGAGCATCCAGGGCGTCATGAAGCGCATCAAGGCCAAGGGCATCGAGGTCGTGATCCATGAGCCGGAGTTCACCGACGACCTGTTCTTCAACTCCGAGGTCGTCAACGACCTCGACGAGTTCAAGCAGCGCTGCGACGTCATCATCGCCAACCGCCGTACCGACGTCCTGGCCGACGTCGCCGACAAGGTCTACACCCGCGACATCTACGGACGCGACTAAAGCAGTCAGACAGACAGAACAAGTCGCTCGACCGGCTGCCCTGTCACTTCGGCGATGAGCTCGAAATCCTTGTCGAGATGCAGCACGATCAAGTCCTCGGTCTCTGCCACGGCTGCGATCAGCAGGTCCGGCACGGACGGTGCCCGGTGATGGCCGCGGCGAGCCAAGATGCCCTGCACCTCGACGGCCCGCTGCTCGGCACGTGGCGTCGAGGTGGCGACAGGCATCAGCGTCACCGGTGGCTGCTGCAGCCGAGTAGCCCAATCCGTCGCCGACAACGAGGAGTAACCGATCTCGAGCAGAGTCGGAGTCGCCACGTGGACGAGGCCACGTTGAATGCGATCAGCCCACCGGTCAGCCTCGACGCTTGCACCCATGCGGGCCAGCGCAGACTTGTCTATGAGCCACCGCCGGATCATGGACGGACACCCCCGCGCGCCGCGCTTCTCAGGACCATGCGTCGCGCATCAGATCCTCGTCCGCGAGATCGGCAAACTTCGCGAACTGGTCAACAGACATCGGCTGCGTCGTGCGAGCGGCCTCCTGAGCGATCTGCCTGCGCAGGAATTCCCCGCGGGACAGTCCAAGTTTGGCCGCCTTCTCGTCGATACGCCGAAGGTCGTCCTCAGGCACGTCGCGGATAAGAACGTCGGTCATCGCCGCCACCTCCGATATCAGAGGATAGCACCGAGGTCCTCGACCCAGGGTGCGATTCTCGTGAAGTCAACGGCGGCTGTCGGCTTCGCGCAGCGCGTCCGGGAGGAGCACCCGGGCGCCACGTTGCCTTCTCTTCCGAGCCCCTCTGCGACGGCCGCGCCCTCTGCGACCCGACGTCTGCGCCACACGCTGACCACCGTCGGCGTCTACCGGCTGCTCATGAAGTCCGGCTCCGAGGTGGTCGACGACCTCGACGCCTTCAAAGAGGCGCCGGGACGTCATCGTCGCCAACCGCCGCACCGACGCGCTGGCCGACGCCGAGCACAAGGTCTACACCCGCGACATCTACGGCCGTGACTAACCATCTGCGCGCCGTGGGCGTCGCTGGCACACCCCCGGCCCGCCGTAAACTACTGTGGGCCAGTCGACAATTACGTCGCTTCGCCCAGGGC